>NZ_JAAOLX010000039.1 GCF_011601265.1 Iodobacter violaceini | reverse complement strand
TCACCATCGATGTGCAAGGTCTGGACGACAAGGCCGTGATCACCCCAGGCAAACCGGGTGACGATGCTGGCCAAGTTAAAGAAGACTCCGTACTGACTACCAGCGGCACGCTGCTGGTGAATGACAAGGATGCTGGTCAATCCAGCTTCCAGGCACAGACTGACACCGACGGTACTTATGGTAAATTCAGCATTGGCACAGATGGTAAGTGGACTTATGTGCTGAACAACGCAGCGGCCAATGTTCAGGCCTTGGCTGAAGGCGAAACCAAGACCGAGACCTTTACCGTTAAATCTGCGGATGGCACGACTTCCAATGTTGTTGTGACGGTTGTCGGCACGAATGATGCGGCAGTGATCACACCGAATCAGCCAGGCGATGACGCAGGTTCTGTCAAAGAAGATACAACACTGACGACCAGCGGAACCTTGCTGGTGAATGACAAAGACGCTGGCCAATCCAGCTTCCAGGCACAGACGGATACCGATGGTACGTACGGT
>NZ_JAAOLX010000038.1 GCF_011601265.1 Iodobacter violaceini | reverse complement strand
TGATTTGCTCGCCTCCTTCGCCGCTGCTTTCTCACAAAACCAGCGGCTTATTTCTCTGCAACTTGGCGATGGCGCAGCATGGGGTGAGCAGCTTTTACCTCAGCGGGTGGATGGCAGCGAAGGGATTAACCAGGCTTACCGTTATCAGATTGATTGCTTATCGCCTGATGGCGCTTTAGCGCTTAAATCCTTACTTGGTTTACCCATTGTTTTATCGGTGGCTGATGCCAATGGTGATGCGGTTGAGCGCTGTGGTGTCATCTCGCAGGCACAGTTGCTGGGTTCAGATGGGGGATTTGCCAAATACGCGCTGACGGCAGAACCGCCGTTTGCCTTACTCCGCTACCGCCGCACTTCACGCGTATTCCAGGATTTATCCGTACCCGATATCGTTAAACAAGTTTTAGCCGAGCACCAGGCTAAAAATCCCGTTTTTGCCGCCGTGCAAACGCTGGATTTCAAACTCTCCGGCACGCATGGCCCGCGCTCTTACTGCTTACAATACCGTGAATCCGATTTCGATTTTCTGACGCGATTATTAGCCGAGGAAGGCT
>NZ_JAAOLX010000037.1 GCF_011601265.1 Iodobacter violaceini | reverse complement strand
CACTCACACTCATCGACTGTATTTTTTTAAAGATCGTTTCGCTGCTTCTGCATCACTTCGTTTCCGTGTGTGCTGCAGCGAGAGGCCGAACTATACCGGCGACACTCAAACCGGTCAACCCCTTTGCGAAAACAAAACCAAACAAGTTAGTAAGCCATTGATTTTATAAGGAGCTATTTTTATTTTTTAGCACAGAAATCATTTTCAGAGTACCGTATCAACCACATCAATTGGCATAAGATCCTTCAAATAAGGACTCTTCGGTGATATTTATCCTTGAGAAGCGGCTCAAAAAGCCGATCCAAAAACAACTCAACCTACAGCCCGGTAAAAACATCAGCTTGAACTCATGCAAGCATGATGGAAGCCCCCCCCCTCCAGAGTCGAACCCAAGTACTGAGCGGTGAATAAACACATAGCGAGGCGCAACTCCATTTCTTCCGCGCAAAGCAAAACCCCCGCCTCTTTCGAGTACGGGGGTCTTGTTACGGCTTAGGGTGTCTGGCAATGACCTACTTTCACACAGGTAATCTGCACTATCATCGGCGCTAAGGTG
>NZ_JAAOLX010000036.1 GCF_011601265.1 Iodobacter violaceini | reverse complement strand
TGGATTTCAAACTCTCCGGCACGCATGGCCCGCGCTCTTACTGCTTACAATACCGTGAATCCGATTTCGATTTTCTGACGCGATTATTAGCCGAGGAAGGCTTGGCGTGGCGATTCGAACATCTGCCGGGCGATAATCCACAGGTTCAGCTGGTGATCTTTGACGATGCCTTTGCACTGCCAGAAGCCCAGGAAATGCAGGTGCGCTTTCACCGCGCCGATGCCACGGAAGAATCTGACGCGCTCACCGAGTGGAACAGTCAGCGCCAGGTAGGCAGCAGCTCGGTGTCACTCGCCAGCTTTGATTACAAAGCCACCAGCACCAGCCAAAGCTTTGATGAAAGCCGTATCGACCAGGGCGATGGCGGCCAGCAGCTGCAGGCCAGCTTCGAAGATTACGACCCGCAGGCCCTCTATTACGCCAGCGATTCAGAAGGCCTAAGCCACTACGCCCAATTGCGTCAGCAGGCTGCAGACGCGCAAAAGAAATCCTTTAGCGGCTCCGGCACCTTGCGTGCCTTGCAGGCAGGGCAGTGGTTCCGGCTGGAAGACCACCC
>NZ_JAAOLX010000035.1 GCF_011601265.1 Iodobacter violaceini | reverse complement strand
ACCGTGACTGTGAACGGCAGCAATGAAACCGCCACCGTCGGCCACGGCGCAGTACAGGAAGATACCGTTCAAAGCAGCAGCGGCACGCTGACCGCTACCGGCGGCGCGACCTTTGTGCCGCAAACCGATGCCGCAGGCACTTATGGCAAGTTAACGCTGGGCAGCGATGGCAAGTGGACTTATACGCTGAACAACGATGCGGATAATGTGCAAGCCCTTAAAACCGGCGAAACAAAAACCGAATCCTTCGATGTAACACTAAGCGACGGCACCAAAACCACCATCACCATCGATGTGCAAGGTCTGGACGACAAGGCCGTGATCACCCCAGGCAAACCGGGTGACGATGCTGGCTCTGTCAAAGAAGATACAACACTGAGCACCAGCGGCACGCTGCTGGTGAACGACAAAGACGCCGGTCAATCCAGCTTCCAGGCCCAGACTGAAACCAACGGTACTTACGGTAAGTTCAGCATTGGTACAGATGGTAAGTGGACTTACACGCTGAACAATAACGATCCAGTTGTTCAGGCCTTAAAAGACGGCGATGTAAAGACCGAAACCTTCACCGTTAAATCCGCCGATGGCTCGGAAAGCACCATCACCGTGA
>NZ_JAAOLX010000034.1 GCF_011601265.1 Iodobacter violaceini | reverse complement strand
TTTCACCAGAAGTAGGTAGGCTAACCGTAAGGAGGCCGCTTACCACGGTGGGATTCATGACTGGGGTGAAGTCGTAACAAGGTAGCCGTAGGGGAACCTGCGGCTGGATCACCTCCTTTCAAGAGAAAAGACTTTTGGATTGAGTACTCACACTCATCGACTGTAAAAAACAAAGATACAAAATCAGATTGGGTCAGTAGCTCAGTCGGTTAGAGCACCGTCTTGATAAGGCGGGGGTCACAGGTTCGATTCCTGTCTGACCCACCATTAATTTTAATGGTTGGAAGGCTCTGTCAAAAGAGCGGCCAGTTTGGTTTTGATTGCAAGAAAGTAAGCGGTAATTGGGGGCTTAGCTCATCTGGTAGAGCACCTGCTTTGCAAGCAGGGGGTGAACGGTTCGAGTCCGTTAGCCTCCACCATTCCCTTCGAGTGGTGGAAAGAAGTAAGGCAGAAACTAAAAATAACACACTGTCTCAAGAGAGATTCAAAGCTTGGGACGATGGTTTATTTCTGATTTCTAAAATCAGCAAGACGTATCTTTGATCTTTAAAAAAATAGAAGAAGTAATACTCAAATTTAGAAATAAATAAGGGTAGATTGTATCAAAACTTAAATCTCGAAGTCAGAACTGAGGTTTAAGTGTCGCAAACAAAGCGAAATCAGATA
>NZ_JAAOLX010000033.1 GCF_011601265.1 Iodobacter violaceini | reverse complement strand
TGCTTTGAACGGTATCTTCCTGTACTGCGCCGTGGCCGACGGTGGCGGTTTCATTGCTGCCGTTCACAGTCACGGTGATGGTGCTTTCCGAGCCATCGGCGGATTTAACGGTGAAGGTTTCGGTCTTCACATCGCCGTCTTTTAAGGCCTGAACAACTGGATCGTTATTGTTCAGCGTGTAAGTCCACTTACCATCCGTGCCAATGCTGAACTTACCGTACGTACCATCGGTATCCGTCTGTGCCTGGAAGCTGGATTGGCCAGCGTCTTTGTCATTCACCAGCAAGGTTCCGCTGGTCGTCAGTGTTGTATCTTCTTTGACAGAACCTGCGTCATCGCCTAGCTGATTCGGTGTGATCACTGCCGCATCATTCGTGCCGACAACCGTCACAACAACATTGGAAGTCGTGCCATCCGCAGATTTAACGGTAAAGGTCTCGGTCTTGGTTTCGCCTTCAGCCAGAGCTTGAACATTGGCCGCTGCGTTGTTCAGCACATAAGTCCACTTACCATCTGTGCCAATGCTGAACTTACCATAAGTACCGTCGGTGTCAGTCTGTGCCTGGAAGCTGGATTGACCGGCGTCTTTGTCGTTAACCAGTAAGGTGCCGCTGGTAGTCAGCGTTGTATCTTCTTTGACCTGCCCTGCGTCATCGCCTGGCTTATTCGGTGTGATCACTGCCGCATCATTCGTGCCGACAACAGTCACAACAACATTGGAAGTCGTGCCATCCGCAGATTTAACGGTAAAGGTTTCAGTCTTGGTTTCGCCTTCAGCCA
>NZ_JAAOLX010000032.1 GCF_011601265.1 Iodobacter violaceini | reverse complement strand
CAGGCACTTACGGTAAATTGACGCTGGGCAGCGATGGCAAGTGGACTTATACGCTGAATAACGATGCGGATAATGTGCAAGCCCTTAAAACCGGCGAAACCAAAACCGAATCCTTCGATGTAACACTAAGCGACGGCACCAAAACCACCATCACCATCGATGTGCAAGGTCTGGACGACAAGGCCGTGATCACCCCTAGCAAACCGGGTGACGATGCTGGCCAGGTTAAAGAAGATACCGTTCTGACTACCAGCGGCACCCTGCTGGTGAATGATAAAGACGCTGGCCAATCCAGCTTCCAGGCACAAACTGACACCGATGGTACTTACGGTAAGTTCAGCATTGGCACGGATGGTAAGTGGACTTATGTGCTGAACAACGCAGCGGCCAATGTTCAAGCTCTGGCTGAAGGCGAAACCAAGACTGAAACCTTCACCGTTAAGTCTGCAGATGGCACGACTTCCAATGTTGTTGTGACGGTTGTCGGCACGAATGATGCTGCAGTGATCACACCGAATCAACCAGGCGATGACGCAGGCCAGGTCAAAGAAGATACAACGCTGACTACCAGCGGCACCTTACTGGTTAACGACAAAGACGCTGGTCAATCCAGCTTCCAGGCGCAGACGAATACCGATGGTACTTACGGTAAGTTCAGCATTGGTACGGATGGTAAGTGGACTTACGTGCTGAACAACGCAGCGGCCAATGTTCAAGCTCTGGCTGAAGGCGAAACCAAGACTGAAACCTTTACCGTTAAATCTGCGGATGGCACGACTTCCAATGTTGTTGTGACTGTTGTCGGCACGAATGATGCGGCAGTGATCACACCGAATAAGCCAGGCGA
>NZ_JAAOLX010000031.1 GCF_011601265.1 Iodobacter violaceini | reverse complement strand
ATATGAAGAATGATTTAAAGTTAAACTCAAGAAGCGATATATTTTCAGATAAGGATGGAAATATGTATTCTGGCCCACGAAAAGGGACGGGGATTCCAAAGTATTTAAATATGAATGTAAATGGTTGGTGATGAACATGAAGAATATAGTACAAATCGATTTTCAACTTTTGGGAACACGAGTACTGCCAAAGGAAATCTCCAAAAAAATAGAGATTGTTCCAGATGTTGAATTAATGCGAGGAGAAAGAAATAAAGAGCGCGATCTGCCCAGGCAGAATATTTGGTCAATAAGGTCTCAGGAAAATTCTGATGATGTTGCTGATCATTGGCATAATTTGGAAGGGATTTTAAATAATTCAAGAGAGATAATTAAAGAAATTGCCGAGACGGGTTCTGCTCGATTGACAATAATCATTAATAGTCATCATAGGGTTCCTTCCATAATAATACCTTCTTCAATGTCGGAATTTGCAGGGTTCATCAATGCTGAGATCGATATAGACCATCTGCAATCGTGAGTGCGTAAAATAGTTAAACTATGTTGATCTTGTCGGGCAATATGTTGGGATTGTAGGCCATGTGGGGCGGGTTGGTTTTATTAACCCGCGCTGGCAACCATTAAATAGGCTATCTTAATTAACCACCACTTCGGTAATAACTGGGGTCAGAGTAAAGTTAAATCTAATTTCTTTGGCTCTAAAAATGTTAAACAAAGGAATTAAACTTTTTCTGATCCAAGTTATACGCTGAGTTAGTCCTGCTTTGTGTATCAATGATACTCAGGGTCATTTACTGGGTGAATATCAGGCAGATAACAAGCCGGTGCAGGAAATCATTTGGCTGGGCGATACACCGGTAGCCGTGGTCAGTACAACGGGCGCAAGCGCTAACATCAGCTATATTTGGGCTGATCACCTTGG
>NZ_JAAOLX010000030.1 GCF_011601265.1 Iodobacter violaceini | reverse complement strand
TCCACACCGACGAGCAGGGGCGGATCAAGGTGCAATTTCACTGGCAGCGCGCTGCCGAGCACCCGGAGTTTGGCGCAAATCTGGATGATAAATCCTCCTGCTGGATCCGCGTCGCCTACCCATCGGCCGGTGCAGGCTTTGGGCATCAGTTTATCCCGCGCATCGGCCAGGAAGTTTTAGTCGATTTTATCGAAGGCGACATCGACCGCCCCATCATCACCGGCGTGGTCTATAACGGCAGCCACCCCGTGCCGACTTTTAGTGGCGCAGGCGCACTGCCCGCCAATAAAACCCTGTCTGGCATCAAAACCAAAGAACATGAAGGTGGCCAGTATGGCGAGCTGCTGTTTGATGATACTAAGGGCGAAGTTCGCACCAAATTATCCAGCGAACACGGCAAAACCCAGCTTAACCTTGGCTATTTAATTCACCCAAGAACCGATGGTAAGGGTGAGCCACGCGGCGAAGGCTTTGAATTACGCACGGATAATCAGGGCGCCATCCGCGCTAATGGCCTGCTGATTAGTACCGAAGCCAAAAGCGGTGCCAGCGGCAAACAACTCGACCGCAGCCCCGCGCAAAGCCAGCTGGAATCGGCTCTTGCGCTAGCCCAAAGCCTGGGTGAAACCGCCACCAACCAACTCGCCGACACCATCGAAACTGGCGACGGTGATAAAACCGTCAAGCCCGACAACAGCGCAGGCGACAAAGCCACCACCGGCCATCTGCACCACCATGTACACACCAGCAAAAGCTTTGAAGCTGGGTCAAATACCGACAAAGACGGCAAGAGCAAATCCAAAGATCAGGCAGGCCAGCAAAAAATCATCCTGCTGCATGGCGAGGACGGCGTAGCGATCACCAGCCCGCAAAGCCAGACCATCGCCGCAGGCACAAACCTCGATCTGGTCGCCCAAAGAGACACCAACCAAACCTCCGGCCGCCGCTGGATACACAATG
>NZ_JAAOLX010000002.1 GCF_011601265.1 Iodobacter violaceini | reverse complement strand
GAAAAATAGCGGGCGGGCCGTTCGCTATTTGCTAGACTTATCCACAGTTGCTCGATGAAAAAGCAACGCCCCGGCCTGGGTCAAAATTGGATCGGCAGGGTGGGTCAAATTTCAATCGGCGCTAACAGGTGTACGCGCCAGGCGGCAAGAAAGACGGCATGCAGATCCTGCCTATCTCGGAAGTGGCGGCTAAGGACGACTTCTGGAACATCAAGAACGTAACCCGGGATGACCAACTAAGCGCCCACCGTGTACCGGCACAACTGATGGGCATCATCCCCAACAACACCGGCGGCCTGGGCGATGTAGAAAAGGCGGCCACCGTGTTTGCCTATAACGAGATTGAACCCTTGCAGGAGCGGATGAAGGAGCTGAACGACTGGCTGGGGGTGGAAGTGATCCGGTTTAAGACGTATTCAGTTATGGCAGAGTAAATTAATTCAGCCCCAATAAGTGGGGCTGATTTAATAAAAGTAAACCTTTGCCTTTCTTATTTAACCACATTTTATATTTTCAATTGTGTATTAGAGGTATTCTGTATTTCCAATTATCCGCATCCACTATGCTGTCTATTGTCGTATAGTTTTCTTTTTCTTTCATTTTTCTTTCTGCACGAGAGGTGTCAAACTCAAACCCTCTGGCTTTCATGCAAATTTTAATTAATTCTTCTTCTCTAACAAGATACCCTCCCGTACTAACTTCATTATAATTAATGAGAAGTTTTATGGCTTCATACTGGCATTCAGTAATATGCGATCTGACAGAAGTACACCCTGTTAGAGTTTCTGTGAATAGCAATAAAATTATTATGTATTGTAGAGTTTTTTTCGTTTTCATGTGGTGGCCAATGGTCTAAATTTTCGTATTATCCATTCTATCTTCTATGTCCTTTATGGCTTCTTTCATTGCTTGGGAAATATTTAAATAGGCAATTTTTCTTTTCAATGAATCTTTTTCTTTATCTTGCATAAAATCAAAGAAAATATCACTGACCTCTCTAGGGAATATAATAGATATGTCGCTTATTATTTCCGCTGGGTATTCGTTATTATTTATTGCGTCAGATAGCTGATTAATTATTTTTGTATACGAAATTTCATATTTTTCTTTTTTACTGTTTAATCTTGCGATTTTTGCATCATAGACAAACCTTCTATGTTGATAATAAATTGTAAGACATGGGGCTATACCAGTTAATAGACCACCAACAATGACTCCTAACAATGTAGATGTTTCCATTAGGAAAATCCTTAATTAGTATGAAGATGCGACTTGTATTGTGTAAACGTTTGTTGAAAAAATAAAAACTATGCTTCTTTGTATAGATCAAGAAGACTACTAATTCTATGATGTTTTCATTGGAAAAATGAAAATATTCAAATTCTGCTTATAAGCCCCCAGCGCGCGCCCTCGTGACCCCGCCACGCCTGCCCACTTAACACACTATTTTTTATGCACCTGCATGGTGAAGGCTTAGGCCGCGCCAGATATGGCCCTATGAGGTAAAAAATGCGCCTATAAAAGCTTGCATAATTTGCGTATTGCTTGCCTGTTATTGCAAGAGACGCAATACGCCATATCAGGGGTGTAATTATATTTCTTGCTACGATTATTTTTAGGGCGTACTACAGTTTTAAGCGGGACAAAATGGCCCGCTTAAAACTGTTCGGTTGAACGCTATGTTAGCGTGTTTGAAAAACTTCATTTAGCTTGATGATTGCAAGAACCGTTGCTGGCTCTTGATCATCAGCTTTAATGCGGTAAACTGGTATGCTACCTGCATTTGTTACCTCTTCGATTTTAAAATCATCCCGCCAATGGGGAGATTCTTTTAGCTTTTTATATGCATCTTCCAGATTGGATTTTTGATTCATGGTATGTTCCTTTTTAAATTATAAATAACAAATTGTATCGACAAAAAAAGCAATTGGGTCAGGTCTTGCATTAACATATTTTCAAATCTAGGCTGACTTTACTATGTGCTAATGCAAGACCTGACCCCAATTTTTTCCCCATTTATTAGTATCCAACTCTATCTATTTTTTCCTCTGTAATTTTGTGAATAGTTTCTGCCAGATTTCGGAGAAAGCTAATATCAGCCGTGAGGTCCTTTGAAAGTTCACAGGAGTACCTCCAATCTTCAAAGCTTTTTGCGTGAGATTCTAGGAAATATTTAAGTTGCTTTGTATCACAGTCCTCATATCTTGGGTATTGAGGTAACGTAATGCGATTTTCAATTTCATTTTGTGTTTCTATATCAAGAGCTTGATACAAACTATCGAGATCATGACCTTTTTTATTTTTTTTGTGATTGAGTATATACAATCCCTTCAGGCCTAGTTCTACAGAAAAAGAAAGGCATACAACAGAGGGGGTAGTAGCAGATACTAATTTACCATTACTTACGAGGAGTTCACTTGCTCTATATGAAGCCTCGAGGAAATCCTTAGAGGACTTAAGGAATGCCTTAGTCATATCAAATGTCATAAATTTCTCTTTATTGGGAATCTGTGGTTAGAATTTTGCAATTCAACAATTAAGAAAACTATTTGTTAGTTTGCAAGACCTAACCTCAATTTTGTTAATTATTTCTGGTTAAAATAAGTCATCAAAATCTTTAAAGTTTCTAGATTCTTCGTTATTTTTTTGTATTTTTTCTAAATTGCGTTGTGCAAGCAAAAAAATTTCATTTATTTGAGGCTTTATTGCATAAAAAGAAACTCCTTTTTCTGGCGATGTTAATGAATGAATCAAATCCCATATTGTTTTGGGTATCTGAAATAACTGGGGTCAGAACAACATTAAATCCTACAATGCTTAATGCTCTTGGAGCCAAAGAAAGCGGATTTAACTTTACTCTGACCCCAGTTATGACCCTTATTACTATTTTTCTGTAGCTATTAATAGCTTCTTACATAAAGCATCAGCGATTGCCTTTGATCTTCTATCAATGAATTTTTCATAATTATTTTCATCTATACCAAAACCACCCACGCTTGAAATTAAATGACTTTTGAGGGACTCCGCAATTTCAGTATTTTTACTTGAAAGTTTTTCAATATATTCCTTGGGCGACTTTTTCCCTATTATATGCTTGTTTGAATAACCATCGATTAGAGTGATATTAGAAATTAAATTTGGTTCGGCATCATTAACATTGTCTTTCAAATATTTCTTCGGGAAAAAATGATGATAGTTTCTGCTGGTTGCAATTTTCAAATTGCTGTTATCAAGTATTACGCTTCCGTTTGTATCAAATGATTTTGGTTGATTATATGCAAATAAGCATAAAATTGATTTGCAAAATGCATTTCCAGATGAGAAATGGACTAATTTAATTTCTTCATAATTTATTTCTTTGATTGTATACTCAGGCGCCTGATCTTCTACAATTTTATCCATTTTGTTAAAATCTTCGATTATCTTAGAGTCTGAGGATGATTGATATCTTTCTGTCAAGCCAACCCAATAAAAATACTGCTCAAGAAGTTTACCTTGATTCAATGTTTGTTTCTTATTATTCGTTTTATAAAAGAAGTACGTAATTGGTATTAACAATGCTGGATATGGCAGCAAATGGGAAACGGGGACACGAAGCTCTGAACGAATAAAATCTATAGCTGAAAATAAAGATTCCGTCATTGGCACCCAATGAGCAATGAAATCCTCCCGTTTAATTTTCAATATATCTCGACCACGAATAGCCCTTTTACATATAGCTGCAACACACTGCATTATTAGAGAATTTGGAATGGTTTCGAACTTTGTCAATGCTAAGCATTTTTTGTCTTCGTCAGACCCATCTCGTAAAACGTCATACTTATCTGCCAAATTAAATCCTTTAGCTTCATCATAGGTTTTTGCAACCATAATTTCGAAAACAGTTAATGCTTTACCACCCGTGTTAATCCTAGAAAAAACTTCACAAGCTATTTCTATTGGGTAGTCTTTTATAGTTATTGTAGAAAAATCGTAATTTACAAGGCGTCCCTTATAGAATTCAATTAATGGAATTACTTCAATTGGAATAGAGCCGAAAAAATCTGAAATATTTTTTGTTAGCAATTTATGTACTGATACATATCTGCCTTGTTCGGCATCTTGAGGAATCTCAGTTGTGACGATTGGTTCATCATCATCTAATTTACCATTAAGATTTATAAATATATCTTGGTAATCTATTTCTTTTCCGTCCTTAGTAATTCGAATGCCTTTGCGAATTGCATAAAGCGAGGTGATCCTCTGTTGCCCATCTAAAATATATTGAACATAATCATTCTTTGGTGTCTCTGGAAGAGTATGATTACCAACCTCCTTATAGCTTCTTAGCTCCTCTCGTGTTTTCCAAAAAATAAATGTCCCTATTGGAAATCCTTTCAAAATTGAGTCAATTAACTTCGCTGACTGCTCCTTTTCCCAAACAAACTCACGCTGAAACATCGGCAACTTTATTTGCCCTGAATCAATCTCTACGAAGAGCGATTCATATTTTTTGTTGTGATTTTCTGGCTGAAGCAAAGTATGGATTTCCGCTTTATTGCCATGCTGCTGGTCACTCATTAAAAAATTTCCTTTAGGTAATGTATTGCATAACGTTTGAATTCACCGGCCTGCGCGGCTTTTCGAGCAGGTCCGGTGGAATGATGGGTTGGGCCTCACTTGGAAGTCTGCTACTTGTTCTGGCATGGCATGTTGGTCATTAGTGCATTGAGCATGACTACCACCGCCGGATCACGACGAAGTTTGAAATTGCTTTGCAGACTATCGTTAAGCATGTTCGACAGATTCACGCTATTGAGAAGCCTCTGATCGCCGCATACGACTGGCACAGCAGTCTGTTCTGATATGAAGAGCAGCGCGCTAATGAACCCGGCTTCATACTGCGAACACAGGTTGAACCCCAGATCTCCGATCTTGCATGTGTCCACCAAATAGTCGGCTGATATTCCGGTATGAACTTTCCCCTTGATCTTTCCGCAGCTGTGATTCTTGGCAAGTAGGGCGAATAGAACTGCGTGAGTTTCCGCATCACGTGCTTTGGGGTTTGTATGAACTTCTTGGATGAACTCATGCACGATGTCTGCCGTGTCTCCACATATGCCATTCCCCTTCGAGTTCATGGTGTACATCATGGCTACAGTGTCCGCAAACCCGGCGAAATAAATCTTGCAGCTAGCCTGCTGCTCTGGGTCTGCTGAACAGGCCATGGCTTGCAAGGAAGCGGGGACGCGGTTGTAGCTTGCAGAAGCAGACTTTGGAACAGGTGCAGGGGCCGGTTTCCCTGTTTCGCAATCAACCCAATCACCGCCTGCCGCACTCTTGACGCAGTTCGCTTGGGCTGCTGCCGCTACAAGCGAGAAGAGCAAAACAAGAACATTTTTTCTCATCTAATGTCTCTGCGGAATCATGCGTTGGGGACGGATGGCGAGAAATGGCCTTGGGGTCACGTCTTGCATTAACATTTCTTCAAAAGCAACGGGGTCAGACCTTACATTTTGCATAAAATCAAAACAAAAGACTTGGCCCCAATTTTTTTATGCCGATATACTACACCCGACTGAGTGGGGATTCCCATCTTTTCTTTGCTTTTGAGTCAGGTTATCGATTGATTACTTGGAATTCAGCGTAAGGTGGTGGTATGAATTTGACATGAAAATAGATGTCATAACTATTTTGTTTAATTATTTCTGCTGCGGGATTTTTGCGGGGCAGGGTGATTATCTGTTGCGATTTGTGGTGATGCCCTTCAATGTGACTTAATTCTAAGTATTTGATTATATTTACTAGATTTAAACCCCTCACGCATGGGGTGCAAGAGGGCTGCTAAGGCTGGCCCTTTTCAATTGCTGGCCGAATTAATTCGCTTGTCAGTTGCTAAGCATTAGCAGGCAGGTCTGATCATTTATCTTGGAATACTGCTTGGTACTGGCTGTCAGGTATCCGCTACTGGCCATTTCTAAATCATGACCAGCGCAGATATGAGCAAAGCCACCTTGTAAATTTCCTAACACAACGGCAGGCTATCCGGCTTATAAACTAATGATTGATTTTACCTGGCCTGTGTTACGTTAAGGATGAGCTTCGCCTTTGATTTTATTGGTGTTTAATGCATTTTTACTGAATGAAAAACATCTGTTTAATATTCTGTTTTCCCATGCGCGGGTGAAATATGTGCGTGTAATTTCACTGCTGTAATTATGTATCTTGTCTCTGATCTTTAAATAACAGAAGTTTTTTTTATTTATGAAGAAAGGAATACGGCGTGATAAAACTTAAAGTCTTTTGCCTGCTTATGCTGGCGTCAGCAGGTGTAATAGCCAGTGAGGCTAATCTGCCTGAGGAAATGCTGCGGGGAAGAAATCAGCAATATCAGGAAGGCTTTCGTGATGGCTTTCGCGAGGCGGTGCGGATGATGAATGGCAATCAGGGAAGTCAGAGTAGCGACAGGCGAAAAATTCAGATTTTGAATGCGACTTATGGCTCAGCAAGAGGGCGGTGTGATTTTACTCAGCGGCTGGCCCGATCTGCCAACGATAAATCATCTTATCGCTTTAAATCAGGTAATCAGTGGTGCGGCGATCCTTCTGATGGTTATCAGAAAATGGCAACGGTTGAATATGCCTGCCGTGGCAAGGTAAGACGAGCTTATGTTCGGGAGGGGCAATCGGAAACGCTGCGGTGTTATTGATTTTTGCTGTTCAATAGCCTGGCGAGTTGTTTTGCATGAAAGAATATGTATGGGTATTTACACTAGATATTGAGCTTTAGTTCTGTTTAATGGCGGCTACTTTATTTATCCAAAAACAAAATGAGTCAAAAGATAAGTTTCATCAGACTTTATGCAGCTGAACAATGCGTTTATTCCGCTGATCGTTGACTAGAATGCATAACAATGTGGGGCTTAACGCGGTCATAGCCGGCTGTTTTTATGTTTGTTGACAAGGCATGCATGGTTTTTTTCGAATAAGCCTTGCTTTCATCGATAAATTTTAAATAAAGGTGGATTGCATGCAAAAAAAATTCTGCCTGTTCAATGTTTTTATTGGAATAATTTTAAATTTATGGATGTTTGTTTTCGCCATTGCTGCTGAGCCATGGGGCGGCCCCATTACCGGGCCGCCAGCTCAAACCGGAAAGACAGTCGTTTTTATTGCTTCAGACCTTAAAAATGGCGGAGTAGCCAATGTGTATCGCGGTTTGGAAAAAGCCTGCCAAAAATTGGGATGGAGGCTTATCTTGCAGAATGGCGAGGGCAAAAATGACAAACTGCAAATGCTATTCGTGCAGAGTATTGCCCGGCAAGCTGATGGCATTGTGTTTGGGGGCTTTCAGCCGGATGATTTTCCGGAGCAACTAAAAATAGCCAAACTGAATAAAATAAAGCTGGTTGGCTGGCATGCAGCAAAAAATCCAGGCGCGACGCCTGATCTGTTTGTTAATGTGGCAACGGATGCGATTGAAGTAGCCGAAATGGCTGCTCATTTTGTGCTGGCTGATGCAATAAAAAATAAACGCCCACTGGGCGTGATTATATTCAATGATAATCAATTTGCAATTGCCAATAATAAAACAAATAAAATGAAACATGTTGTTGAATTGTGCAGCGCTTACAAAGATTGCAGAGTGCTTTCAATTGAAAATGTGAAGATATCTGATTCTTCGCTTCTTATTCCAGAATTGGTTCCAAAGCTTTTAAAGCGCTATGGAAAGAGCTGGACTTATAGTCTGGCCATTAATGATATTTATTTTGACAGTATGAGTTATCCGCTGATTCAGGCAGGGGCTAAAGAGTTGATGCTTGTGGCTGCTGGCGATGGCTCTGCCCTGGCGCTAAGCCGGATCGCTTCATGCCGCTCTCAGCAAGCGGCAACGATTGCCGAGCCGCTGACAATGCAGGGCTATCAATTAGCGGATGAGTTAAATCGGGCTTTTGCAGGCAGCCCGCCAAGTGGTTATATATCGAGGCCAATTTTAGTAACGTGTGATTTTCTTAAGAAAATAGGCAATCTCAGTATCGAAAATGAGTTGGGGTTTGAGAGTGCATACAGCAGAATTTGGAAAAATAAATAAAAAATCAGGGAAAGCTTATATTTTGATGGCTGTTCAAAGGAGGCAGACTCTTTTTATTTGCCGGTTTGGGTTGTACTTGAGGATTGGGGCGGGCGGATATATGCCATTTAATAGCGGGCTGTAGAATTAAAAAAGGCAAACACACTGTGCTTGCCTTTGATTAAAGAAACAGCGGGTATTATTTTGCCATTTCTTCTTTAGGTGCATCTTTTTTCATTTCTGCGGCGTGTTTCTTAGCGTCTTTCCGTGCTTTATGTTTTTTCGTTTCTTTCTTTTGTAAGGTCATGCCGTCTTTGTTCATCAGCCCTTCAGCAAATGAGGCGACAGAAGTTAAAGCAATACACGATGCTGCAATTGCGATAATAAGCTTTTTCATAAATGGAGCTCCTTGGATGAAAACGTCTGGATGTAGATTAAAGCTGCAATTTAGCTCATGTCAGCATGCCTGATATTTCAGTAGCATTACATGCTCTTGTGAGCAATGAGCGTCCTTATTCATAAACTACATCAGGTGTTTTTTCCAGAAGGAAAAACGGTAATATTGTCACTGGCTTTCGATTTTATTGGGTTTGTGTTTTAAAAGCTTTTAAGTTTTGGTGTGAAAACAAGCTTGCAGGCTGATTGTGTAATGACAATCTGGGTTGCTGAGTTCATGTTTTCTTTGATATCGGCCAGTTTTATATGGGGAGTGATTGCGCTTAATCACCACCGCCCCCGCCTCCGCATCCGCCGCTACAGCCCCCGCTGCATCCGCCACTATCCCCGCTGCTGTCTGATCCGCCGGAAGAATCTGAGCTGCTGCCAAAATCGCTGCTGCTGGTGAATTCACTACTGAGATCAGATGAATAAAATCCTGCGCCGCAATGCACTGTGCCGCTGCTGCTTGCCGCAAGCTGGCTGCAGTCGGGGGTGTAATAAAAGCCATTGGCTAAGTTCCATTTAGCATCTAAGGCAAAGAGCAAAGGCAGGCGGGTTGGGTGTTTGGGGTTGATGTTTTCTTCAAGGCAGGCATAGCGCCAGCAGGTGCGTAAGCCATCGTTATTTCGCAGCTCAGGGCTGAGCGCGCTGGCGGGGGTGTGATGCAGATAGCGGCCAAAGGCTTTCTTACAAAAGGCCTGATAGTTTTTGGTGTAAAGAATGAATTCATGCCAGAGATCATCCACCACTTGTGAAGGCATGGCGATGTGGCGATAGCCGCTTTGATGATAAACCTGAAAAAACTGCCTGAGGGCATGCGCCACCAGCTGCCGGTCTTTGAGGTTAAGCTCTGGCCTGACTTTGTGCAGCTTATCAAGCAGGCCGGGCGGGAACATATAGCTGCGAATATAATCCGCACGGGCTGTTTTTCTGAGGCGGTGCCACATTAAAAGCAGGGCAATGCTCAGGGTAAAAAGGAGGAAGTACATATTGCTCGCTTGTTTTGATGAGGAATGGATGCGCCATAATGCCCCGGGCCTGTGTCCAGGCTCCGGGGCGCTTGATCAGGCGTCCAGGCCATCCTGTACTAACTCTGCTGCACGTAAGACTGCGCGCGCTTTGTTTAAGGTTTCCTGCCATTCGCTCTGTGGTACCGAGTCAGCCACAATGCCGGCTCCGGCTTGCATATACAGTACTTTGTCTTTCACAACCGCAGTACGCAGGGCGATGGCGACATCCATATCGCCATTAAAGCCCAGATAGCCAACAGCGCCGGAGTAAATGCCGCGCTTTACCGGCTCCAGCTCGGCAATGATTTCCATGGCCCGCACCTTAGGCGCGCCAGAAACGGTGCCGGCGGGGAAGGTAGCTTTAAGCACATCAATATTGCTCATGCCAGGTTTTAGTTTGGCCTCCACGCTGGACACAATATGCATGACGTGTGAATAACGCTCGATCACCATTTTATCGGTTACCGCTACGCTGCCGGTTTGCGCCACTCGGCCTGCATCGTTGCGGCCCAGATCCATCAGCATAATGTGCTCGGCAATTTCTTTAGGATCGGCCAAAAGCTCGGCTGCGAGTGCTTCGTCTTCCATGCGTGTTTTGCCGCGTGGCCGTGTGCCGGCAATCGGGCGCACGGTGACGGTATCGTCTTCAAGCCGTACCAGAATCTCTGGCGAGGCACCCACAATATGAAAGTCACCAAAATGGTAGAAAAACATATACGGCGATGGGTTTAAGGAGCGCAGCGCGCGGTAAAGCGAGATTGGCGATTCTTCAAAGGGCAGGCTCATGCGCTGTGAAAGCACCACCTGCATGATGTCGCCATCAATAATGTAATCTTTGGCTTTAAGTACAGCAGCTTTAAACGCTTCCTCGCCAAAGCCTGATGTCATCTGGCTGACGCTGGGTGCCCGGCCTTGTAGTGGAATTTTGGCGGGCTCGCGTAAGGCCATACGCAGGGTATGGATGCGGTCGGCAGCGGTCTGGTAAGCGTTATTTTGTTCGGTATTGGCGTAAACCACTAAAAATAATTTGCCGGACAGATTATCAACCACCACCAATTCTTCAGACAGCAACAGCTGGATATCGGGCGCGCCAATTTCATCCGGCTTGGGATGATTGGCTAGTTTTTTCTCGATGTAAGCGATGGTTTCATAGCCAAAGTAGCCGACTAAGCCGCCCAAAAAGCGCGGCAGCATTTTATTGGCCGGGGCACGGTAGCGCTGTTGAAAGCTTTCAATAAAATCCAGCGGATTGCCCTGATGGGTTTCAATCACCTCGTTATTACAGATAACTTCGGTCAGATTGCCACGCACTTTTAAGCGTGTGCGGGCGGGCAGGCCAATAAAGGAATAGCGGCCAAACCGCTCGCCACCAACAACAGATTCTAAAAGATAGGTGTAAGGCTGATTTGCCAGTTTCAGATACACAGACAAAGGCGTATCTAAATCGGCAAACAGCTCTAATGCCAGCGGAATGCGGTTGTAGCCTTGCTCTTTAAGTGCATTAAATTCGGTGATCGACAACATGGATAGACTCCAAACTGGGTTTCGGTGACATGACGCAGAAATTTGTAAGCAAAAGGGCGGGCAGCAAGCTTTACATGCTGCCTGTGCAAATTAAGAGCGACGCCATCGCTGTGGGTTGGAGTAAAAGCCCATATTGCTCCGTGAGGTGAGAGATCTACCCCGATTTTTGCCGATCTTAGTCAGGATGGTCAACCTTCTTGATGGGCCAAATGGGGCAGCTTTGCTGATTTCTTCGCTTTACAGAGGAATATATCTTTGCGAGTGCTGTCTGAAAGGTATTTTGATATCCGTTTTCTCCGTGGCCGCAGTGCTTTCGTTCAGCGCACCGTGCGTTGCGCCATTTCGAGCTGGGAAAGCAGTTTTTGTAATTTGGCTTCGAGCTGATGATCCAGTGCAATAAAGTGCATGCCCAGCAGTAAAACGTCGTGCTGCGCTGAAATTTCCTGGAATTGGCGCAGGCTGCAAATCTCAATCAGTGTGCTGGCGGAGCCAGTATGGCCAAGTTCTATGATGATTTTATGTTGCTGAGCTATTTGTAGCACTTGTGCAAAATCTGCCGGAACCCAGCAAGAGAGCCCGCCAATGGATAAATCACAGATCACAAAGCGTGAGGCTTTGCTGCCGGTGCTTTGAAACTGGCAATAGAAGGGCTGATTCTCAGGAATTTTGGTGCGAAAGTGCTCCCGCCGCTGCAGCTTAATAATGGAATCGGGTATGGAGGTGCGAAATGCCGCCTGCCCCTGGTAGCGCCATGGGTTCAGATCGCAGTTGAATTTAACTAAAGAGCCACCGCCAGGTGTTGCAATACAGATTGCTTCGCAAACAGGAATATCCGCCTGAGGGTTGAACAGGCAGCAGATATTGTCGGCCTGGTTTATTTCTAAAAGGTGGCTGAGAATCAGCTCGTCGCCGTTGTTCAGAAATAAATTAATGGCATCTCCGTGTTTTTGGAGCATGGAAAAAATAGATAAGATTTCACGCCGGTCTGTCTTTCTGAATGATTCCAGCTCGTCGACTTCATTGATCAGCGATTTGAGTGTGGTTTTAAAATTCATACGCCCTTCGCACTTGTTTGGGGACGCAGGCTTACGTCCACTTTAATAATTTAGGCGATAAATCTATCGCTGGCCTGTCGTGGTGTGATTGTTTTGGGTGGATGGTATTTTTTACATCCTGCTCTGCATTTCGTCGCGCTTTTATACGTCTTATCTGCCTGAGTTGCGCTTTATCTCATCCTCCTGAACCTTGTGTTAAGGCCGCATATATTGGATGCATTCTTCTGATGAGGTCTGCTCAATGTATCCCGTTATCTTAAAACAGGTTAGCAAGCATTATCGTATGGGCTCGGTTGTTGTGCCCGCCTTGCAAGAAGTCAATCTGGTTATTTATCCCAACCGTTTTACGGTTATTGCCGGCCAGTCGGGCAGCGGTAAAAGCACTTTGCTTAATTTAATCGGTTGCATAGACCGCGCCGACGAGGGTGAGGTGATTGTGGCGGGGCAATATATTGCGCAGCTGCCTGATAATGCGCTGGCCGATTTCAGAGCGCGGCATTTAGGGTTTATTTTTCAGAATTTTAATTTGCTGCCCGTATTGTCAGCCTTTGAAAATATTGAATACCCGCTGCGCATGCTGAATATGCCTGCCACCAAACGTAAAGCCCGCGTGATGGATTTGCTGGATGCAGTAGGGCTGGCCGATAAAGCTCAGCATCGCCCGGGGCAATTATCCGGCGGGCAAAGACAGCGGGTGGCGATTGCCCGCGCACTGGCCCCCGCGCCGCAATTGGTGCTGGCCGATGAGCCAACGGCCAATCTGGACAGCCAGACGGGTAAGGCCATTTTGCAATTAATGCGCCGTATGCAGCTGGAGCATCAGGTGAGCTTTGTGTTCTCTTCCCATGATCCGCAGGTGCTGGCCGAGGCCGATGATGCCATCATGATTCGTGACGGGCGGGTGATCTCTGTAGAGCAGTTTGACCGGTCGGCAGCCAGAAAACAGGAGGTGCTGGTATGAAAATCTTCTCTTTAGCCATGCGTAATCTTTTGCGCAATTATCGCCGCTCTCTGGCTACCTTACTGGCGATGCTGGTGGGGGCGGTGACCATCTTATTATTTGGCGGCTACAGCCAGGATCTTAATTTAGGGCTGCAAACCGGCTTTGTGCAAAGCAGTGGTCATTTGCAAATTCAGCATAAAGATTATTTTTTATACGGCAATGGGAATCCGGCCGCTTACGGTATCGCTGATTATCCCAAGTTGCTGGAGGTCTTGCAAAAAGACCCTGTGCTGGCCCCCATGCTGAATGTTATTACCCCCACGCTGAGCCTTGGCGGCATTGCCGGGAATTTTTCGGCGGGCGTATCCCGCACGGTGCTTGGGCGTGGCTCAATAGTGGAAGACCAAAATAAGCTGCGGCAGTGGAATGATTATGATTTTCCGATTAAGCCCAAAAAATCAGCGCTGACAGGCACAGCAGAAGATGCCGTGGTGATTGGCTCTGGTGTGGCTCGGGTCTTGGCTTTGTGCGGCGTTTTGCAAGTGAAGAACTGCCCGCAGCCCAGTGTGGAAGCTGCCAGTGGTGCGGATGCGCCCGCCGATGTACTGGCCTTGTCAGAAGGCACGGCGGGCACAGCAAACACTGGGCGTATTGAAATGCTGGCGGCTAATTCGCATGGTGCGCCTAATGTGGCGGCCCTGACGGTGGTGAAGGCTGAAACCATTGGGGTGAAAGAGCTGGATGATATGTTTGTGGGCCTGCATTTATCTCAGGCTCAAAAGCTGATTTATGGTGCGGGCACGCCGCAGGTTACGGCAATTGTGCTGCAGCTGAAGCACAGCAGCCAGATGGCCGCAGCCAGAGCGCGGCTGGCGGAATTGCTGGCCGGGCCACTTAAAAACCATCCGCTTGAAGTGCTGGATTACACCACGATTAATCCGCAATACGGCCAAATCACCGGCATGTTTACTGCCATCTTTGGGTTTATTTCCTTACTGATTGGCTCGATTGTGCTGTTTACCGTGAGCAACACCATGAGCA
This sequence comes from Iodobacter violaceini, assembly GCF_011601265.1. Taxonomy (GTDB): domain Bacteria; phylum Pseudomonadota; class Gammaproteobacteria; order Burkholderiales; family Chitinibacteraceae; genus Iodobacter; species Iodobacter violaceini. The sequence goes on along the minus strand of NZ_JAAOLX010000002.1, from coordinate 548,581 downwards.
TGGCCGTGGTAGAGCGAACTGTAGAAATCGGCACCCTGCGCGCTATCGGCTTGCGCCAGTCGGGTATCCGCCGCTTATTTGTCTGCGAAGGCGTGCTGCTGGGTTTATTGGGTGCGGTGGCAGGGCTGCTTACGGCGTTGGCTCTGGCGTGGATTGTGAATCACAGCGGCCTGACCTGGACTCCGCCGGGTAACGTTGATCCTATTCCGCTGACTGTACGGGTGTGGGGCGAGAGCCGGATGCTGCTGACGACGGCACTGGGGCTGGTGGGCGTGGCCTTATTGTCGGCATGGTGGCCGGCAAGGCGGGCTGCGCAGCTCAATATTGTGGATGCCTTACGGCATACCTGAGCAGGAGCGAGAAATGGTCTCAATCTTATATGTGCATCTGGTTTTTGCGATAAGCGCCTTATTAATGGGTGGGGCGGTGTTATGCCTGGCTAAGGGATCGGCCCGGCACCGGCTCATGGGCAGGGGCTGGATGGTCTTAATGGCGGGTACGGCGATCTCCTCTTTTTGGCTGTCGGGCTTGTGGGAAGACCATCGTTTCAGTCCTGTTCATTTATTGTCGGTATGGGTGCTGGTTTGCATTGTAGTGGCGGTTCGTGCGGCCAGGGCCGGGCAAATTAAGCTGCACCGGCGCTTTGTCCTGGGGAGTTATCTGGGTTTGCTGGGGGCAGGCGCAGCAACGCTGCTGCCCGGGCGCTTGTTTCACACGTTTTTCTTTGCCTGAGAACGGGGAGATTGTAATGAAACTACTGTTTGTGATGAGCCTGTTACTCAGCAGCGCCAGTTTTGCTGCGGTGGATGCACAGGCTTTGCTGGCGGCCAGCGATGCTATTCGTAATCCGGATAAATCGTTTGGTCTGAATTCAACGCTGATCGAATACCGCAAAGGCAAAGAGAGCGACAGAAATACGCTGGCGATTTATTCCCGGCCAGATAACGGGCGTTTTCGTAATTTGATCCGCTTTGTGGCGCCCATTCGCGATGCGGGTAAATTGCTGCTCAAAGATGGCAATGATTTATGGTTTTATGATCCGGCCAGTAAGGCCAGCGTGCGGATCTCACCCCAGCAGCGCTTGCTGGGGCAGGCCGCTAATGGGGATGTGTTAACGGTGAATCTGGCGCTGGATTACCGTGCGGCATTTTCGGGTGAAGAAGAAATCCAGGATGGCGAGCGTAAAAAGCGTGTGTGTTACAAGCTGACTCTTAAGGCTGTTTCGCCGGATGTAACCTACCACGGCATTGAGCTTTGGATCGACAGCAGCAGTAAACAGCCGGTTAAATCTTTGTTTTATACCGAAAGCGGCCGTTTGTTAAAAACAGCGTACTTCCGCCATTATCAAACCCTGCTTGGGGCGGAGCGACCAAGTGAAACGGTGATTATTGATGGCCTTGATCCAACATGGGTTACGGTGATTAAAAACAGCGATTACGCATGGCGTGATGTGCCTGAAAGCTGGCTGCAGAGGGATTATCTGCCCCGCTTTAAGCCGGAGTAAGCGATGAAATGGCTTATCGCTTTGCTGAGCTCCGCAGCAATCGCCAGCGATCAGGATGCGCTCCTGCTGGCGGATCAAACCTCGGCAGAAACGGTGGTAAACAGTGATTGGTATTTATCTGTAGAGGGGGCATGGGGCAAAGCGTATTCAGATAAGGGCAGCGAAAATACCCAGCGCCGCTCGCTGGATTTTCGTCTGGATACCGCGCTGACGGCGGATTGGCGTGTGGTGCTGGCAGACAGGCTGGATGGTTTTGGCCCTGGCTGGCAAGAGCCGGAAAGTAAAGTTAATACTTTAAAAGAAGCCTATTTAAGCTGGCAACCTGCTGCCGATATGGTGTTTGATTTTGGCCGGATAAATACCCGCTTTGGGGTGGGGCTGGGCTATAACCCGAGTGATTTTTTTAAAGAAGGGGCGGTCAGATCGGTGGTTTCGGTTGCCCCTGCCAGCTTGCGTGAAAATCGTCAGGGCAGCGTGATGCTGCGCGGGCAAAAGCTCTGGTCTGGTGGTGCGCTGACGGCTTTGTATTCACCCAAACTGGCGAATTACCCGGATAGTGATGCGTTTAGCCCGGATTGGGGGGCGAGTAATCCGCGTCATCGCTATTTGCTGGCACTAAGCCGCAATGGTGAAATTACATCGCAATTTATATTGTTTGGCGATATGGATGCAGAAGTACAACTGGGGCTTAATTTAACCGGCCTGCTCAATGATGCAACCGTGCTGCATGCCGAAGCCAGTACCGCCAGCGAAGGGGGCAGGGTGTACCGGCTTGCCAGCGGGCTGACATGGACGTCTGAATCCAAGCTTTCGTTAAGCTTTGAATATCAGTACGATGGCGGAGCAAAAAATGCCACAGATTGGGAAGCGTTGCAAAAAGGGCCTGTGCAGGATTACTGGCGGTATCGCACAGAGGCGCAGTCGCGCCAGGCTTTGCTGACCCGGCAAGCCACAATGGTCAGTGCGCGCTGGCCTGATTTAATTCCTCAGCTGGAGCTGACTGCGCTGTGGCGGCATGATTTAATCGATCGTAGTGATATGGCATGGGCTGAAGCGCGTTACCACTTTAAAACCGTCGATATTGCATGGGAATTTCAGCTGAATCGCGGGGATGCACTATCTCAATATGGCGCTTTGCCAGAAAAACGCTCAAGCACCCTGTTGTTAAAATATTTCTTTTGATTTGTTTTTGAATAGTTGTTGCTTAAGAAAATCTGCCTGAGTGTTGCCGCTAAAACGGCTGATCAGGTTTGTGTATTTGCCTTAAGTTAAATGATTTAATCCTGCTTGCCATGCACTATTTTTAATCAGTTTAAATAAGAGCCATATGATTAATACTTCTGAGTTTCTGGCCCGGTGGCGGCGCGATTTTCCTATTCTATTGCTGGTTAATACCCTTATCGCTGTTTTATGCACTTTATCGAGTAAGCCTGAATATTTTTGGGATAATTTGCTTATTTCGCATTCAATCGGCTTTAGTATTTCCGTGCTTAATACGCTGGCTTTTTGTTCGGGCAGCGGCATGGGGGGGCAGCGTTTATGGCGTTTAATTGTGGTGCTGCCGCTGGGGCTCTTCTTTGGTTTTAAGCTGGCTTATTTTTTGGGCGCGCCGGATGTGATCAGCTATTTCTGGCTTAACCCGCAGTATCAATGGCGCTGGATTGCGCTGGCTTTTTTGGTGGCAGTCGCGGCCACAGGGTTCTTTTATGTCCTTTATCGCTCACAAACATACCGTGCGCAGCTGGCGGTTGAGCAACAACGTCTGGCCGAAGTGCAGCAATCAGAAATTGCCGCCCAGCTGGCCATGCTGCAGGCGCAAATAGAGCCGCATTTTTTATTTAATACGCTGGCCAATATGCGCAGCCTGATCAGCCGTGATGCACCGCTTGCGCAAACAATGCTGGATCATTTAAATGATTATTTGCGTGCCAGCTTAAGCCGCACGCGTAAAAAGCAGGTTACTTTGGCGGAAGAGCTGGATTTGGTGACTGCGCTTCTGGCGATCAGTAAAATTCGCCTTGGCGATCGCTTGCAATATCGGATCGATGTGCCGGCTGATTTACAAGCCGCGCTGTTGCCGCCGCTGCTTTTACAGCCACTGGTAGAAAACGCTTTAGAGCATGGCATTGAGCCGGCTATTGCCGGGGGCGAGCTGCATATTGTGGCGGATGTTGTTGAAAAACTGCTGCGTTTGCGGGTTTATGACAGTGGCTTGGGTTTGCAAAGTGCGGGTGAAGAAGGCGTGGGCCTGCCTAATGTGCGTAAGCGTTTAGAAAACCTGTATGGCAAGGAAGGGCGCCTGGCGCTTTATCCCAATGTGCCCTGTGGTGTGATTGCCGAATTAACACTGCCTTTGAATAAAATCTGAGGAAAGGAAAACCCATGCCTACCGCCTTAATTGCCGATGATGAGCCTTTACTGGCCAGCAGTCTGGCTGAGCGCTTACAAGTTCTTTGGCCGGATTTAAATATTATAGCTGTTGTTAAAAACGGGCTGGAAGCGGTGAATGAGCTGAATCGCCTGTCACCAGATTTTGCTTTTTTAGATATTCGCATGCCCGGCTTAAGTGGCCTGCAGGTAGCCAGCACCTTGCGTGATACCCGTGTGGTGTTTGTGACGGCTTTTGATGAGTATGCCATTTCGGCTTTTGATAATGCGGCCCTCGATTACTTATTAAAGCCGGTCAGCGATGATCGCTTATTGCAATGTGTGACGCGTTTGCAAAGAGAGCGTAAACCACAATTCGATTTTAATGCTTTGCTCAGCAGCATCCATAAAGAGGCTGCGCCACTGGCCTGGCTTACTGTGGGCCTTGGCGATATTACCCGCTTAGTGGCGGTGGATGAGGTTTTGTTTTTTCAGTCGGCAGATAAATATACCGAAGTTGTAACTGCACACGAGCGGCATTTAATTCGCACCTCGCTTAAAGATTTATTGCCGCAATTACACCCCAAAAGCTTTGCCCAGGTACACCGCTCTTATATTGTGAATTTGCATGTGGTGGCACGCATCGAGCGGGATATTCTTGGGCGGCAGCGTATCGAGATTAAAAATACATCGCATACATTACCGCTGAGCCGTAGTTTTGCCGGGCAGTTCAGGCAGATGTAGGCGCCGGTAGTTTTGATGAAAGGTATCTAAATACGCTTGCAGAGCGTGATTTAGTGTTTTGTTTTATATGAATTATTTTTTAATGGTTCATGGCAGGCGGATTGTTTTTACTTCTTATGTTTGCTTTTTAGCCCTGTGATCAGGGCAGGTTAAAGCAGGTCTGCGGATTTGTTAAAGTGGCAGATTATGTTTTTATTTGTATAAAAAATGATTTTTTCGCAACAGCGTATTCTTATGTACCCTGATGGGGCGTTCTGGCATAGAATCTTAGCTCTGAAAAAAGTATTAAGCATGTTTTACTAGCGTGTGGGAGTGTGCCGCACGCTTAAGGGTAAAATCCTGATTTTGGGGTTTTGTCTGGTAAAACAATCTTAAGTCCGATAGGCTGCCAGGGGCTCGATAATGAATATTTCACAACGCCTCACCGCGTTAATTACTGTTGCACTCCTTTCCTTATTGTCTGTGATGCTGCTGGGCGTATCACGCTTGAATGATCAGGCTTCGCGTTTAAAATATATTTCTGAGCATTCAATGCAAAGTACTTTATTGGCGAATCGGATTGCTAATGATTTAAATCAAAACCGTATTGTGTTGTTTGTGCATATCTTGTCTTCAAAAGATGCTGAAAAAGCAGAAATTATAAAATTTGCATCTGGTAATCGCGATACGCTGGTGAAAAATATTAATGCGTATAGCCAGTTGGTTGCAGGGCAGGAAGACGGCGAGTTATATAAAAAACTGCAGGCTGCATATAATGATTACGATCGTTTGTATATGGATGCAATTAAATTATCTGATGACCGGGATTTTACCGGTGCCTTTGAGCTGGCAAATGCCACTGGTTTTGCCAAATTTATGGCGGTCATTCAGCCTGTTAATGGGTTGGTTAAATTTAATGATGATTATGCCAAGCGCCTTATTGTTGAGGCAGATGAAGCAAATTCAAAATCTATTACATTATTCTGGATGATTTCTGTCCTGGGTATTGCTCTTGTATTATTTATTGGTATATTGATTTATCGTGCAATTAAAAAACCAATGGCCGACAGCCTGACTGCTTTATCGTATATTGAAAAAAATCTGGATTTTACAGGCCGTATTCCGGTAACGGGCAATGATGAAATCAGTCATTTAGTTAAAGCAGTTAATCATATTTTAAGCACTGTACAAAACAGCTTTATCAGTATTGAGCAGTCGATTACACAAATGGCAGGCTCTGCCGTGCAGGTTTCTGCCAATACTCAGCAGCTTTCAAAAATATCTGCCGTATCGAGCGAATCAGCAGCACATATGGCAGCAACAGTGGAAGAAGTCACGGTCAGCATTAATCATGTTGCAGAGCGCGCGCGGGATACCAAAGTACATACGCAGGATTCCGGGCGCCTTGCCAGCGATGGCGAGCGCGTGATTAATGCAACGGTAACCGAGATTGACGCCATTGCCGGCACGGTGCGGGAAGCCTCGGCGGAAATGAGCGATTTGCAGTCCAGAAGCAACCAGATTCGCACTGTGGTCAATGAGATTAAAGAGATCGCCGATCAGACTAATTTACTTGCGCTCAATGCCGCGATTGAAGCGGCCAGAGCGGGCGAGCTGGGGCGTGGTTTTGCGGTTGTGGCCGATGAAGTACGTAAGCTTGCCGAGCGTACCAGCCGCTCTACACAAGAAATTGCCAATACCGTGAGTGCGATACAGGAGGGGTCGGACCGCGCGGTGGCGCGGATGCGGCAGGTGGTATTGCAGGTGGAAGATGGTGTGGCGCATGCGCGTGATGCAGGCTCGGCGATTGCCAATATTCGTGTGGCTTCGGGCATGGTGGTGAATTACGTGGTAGATATTTCCGAGGCGCTTGTTGAGCAAAGCAGTGCCAGCACTGCAATGGCGCAGCAGGTGGAGAAAATCGCCCATATGTCGGAGCAAACTAATGATGCCGCTGTGCATTCTGCGGCGTCGGCTGACCAGCTGCAGCAACTGATTGAAACGGTTAAGAAGACCATTTCTGGTTATAGATTGCGTTAACTGCTGCCGTATTGCATGAAATAGGCCCCGTTCTGACGGGGCTTATTGCTATTTGATTCAGGAGTGAAGATGTTAGAGCGGCTTAAGCAATCGAGTTCTTTTTGGATGATTCTGGCTTGTTTTTGTTTTGCAATTATGGGGGTGTTTGTTAAGTTAGGCAGCCAGCAATTTTCAGTGGCTGAATTGGTGTTTTATCGCTGCATAGCTGGGCTGGCTGGCATTTTTGTGGTGGTTTTATTGCAGGGTAAAACGCTGAAAGTTAATTTGCCCATATTTAAATTACATATGTCACGTTGTGTGGCGGGTTTTATTGCATTGTTATTGTATTTTTATGCGATTGCTCATCTTGCATTACCTACGGCCGTTACACTCAGTTATACCTCGCCGTTGTTTTTAACTCTGATTACTATTTTTTATTTAAAGAATAGACTTCAGCCACGCCAGACACTGGCTATTCTGATTGGCTTTGTGGGGGTGGTTCTTTTATTAAAACCAACCTTTGAAAGCTCGCAGTGGCTGGCAGGTTTAATGGGCCTTGGCTCCGGGCTTTTATCTGGTGTGGCCTATTTTAATGTAAATAAATTAGGTCAGGCTGGTGAGCCCGAATGGCGTACTGTTTTTTATTTCTCCCTTGTTTCAACAGCAGGGGCTGCCATATTAATGAGCCTGCAGGATGCGCCATTAACCTTGTTAAATCCAAATAATATTTGGATTGTTGCAGGCTTGGGTGTTTCGGCAACGATTGCACAATTGGGAATGACGCGTGCATACAGCAGGGGTAAAACATTGACGGTGGCCAGCCTGGCTTATTTAACCGTGCTCTTTGCTACTGTATTTGCCGCTCTGCTTTGGGATGAGCAGCTAAGCTGGCCAAGTTATATCGCCATGGCTCTGATTGCGGCATGTGGCATATTATCAAGTGCATTTAAAAAAAGTGTTAGGCTCTGATGCTTTGCATCTTTGCTCATGTTTTGTGTTTTCTTGTAAATGAATAATGGCCGGTGGCGTCTGTGATGATGTGCTGAGTTTGAGGAGAAATTGATGCGATTTTTATTGTCAAATGATGATGGTTATTTTGCCCCGGGTATTTTGGCTTTAGCAGAAGCATTACGTGAAGAAGGAGAGGTGACGGTCTGTGCTCCGGAGCGGGATCGCAGCGGGGCCAGTAATTCACTGACGCTGGATCGCCCTTTAAGTGTGCGCAAAGCTCCCAGTGGCTTTATGTATGTAAATGGCACCCCAACCGATTGCGTGCACCTTGCCGCAACAGGTTTGATGGATTCCTTGCCGGATATGGTTGTTTCGGGCATTAATCATGGTGCCAATATGGGTGATGACACGATTTATTCGGGCACGGTGGCTGCCGCCACTGAGGGGCATCTGTTTGGTGTTCCGGCGATGGCTGTTTCACTGGCTTCACGCAACCCGCAGCACTTTGACAGTGCAGCGCAGGTGGCCAGAGATTTGGTGCGGCGGTTTATCCGCCAGCCTTTTGCCTCGCCTGTATTGCTGAATGTAAACGTACCGGATTTACCTTATGCCGAGATAAAAGGGGTGTTAATGACGCGTTTGGGGCGTCGACATAAATCTTCCGGCGTGATTCAATCCAAAAATCCGCGCGGTGAAACCATCTGGTGGGTAGGGCCGGTAGGGGAAGTCTCTCATGCCGGAGAAGGGACTGATTTTCATGCCGTAGCAAATGGCTATGTATCAGTGACACCACTATCGGTGGATTTAACCGCTAAATCTCAACTTGATCTTGTCTCAACATGGCTATCCGATTAAATATTGCCGCCCTGGGCGGCGCAGGCATGACGTCCGCAAGAACGCGGGCGAGGCTGGTAGAGCGCTTAAAGACGCAGGGTATCAGCCATGCGGGCGTTCTGGCCGCGATGGCCGAAGTGCCCCGCCATGGTTTTATGGATGAGGCGCTGGCGCATAAGGCTTATGACGATGTGTCTTTGCCCATTGGTTTTGGTCAGACCATTTCTCAGCCTTATATCGTTGCAAGAATGACCGAGCTGGCAATGGGCGCTGCCCGGCATGACAAAGTGCTGGAAATTGGTACAGGCTGTGGTTATCAGACCACAGTATTAGCGCTGTTGTTTAAAACGGTTTATTCGGTCGAGCGAATTGGTGGCTTATATAAAGCCACGCGGGATCGTCTGAGTGTGCTCGGTGTACATAATGCACGCTTACGCCATGCTGATGGCAGCAAGGGGCTTGCGGAAGCAGCCCCTTACGATGTCATTATTATCACGGCGGCAGCGCCTATTTTGCCGGAAGATATGCTCCCGCAGCTGCAATTAGGCGGGCGTCTGATTTTTCCTGTGGGAGAAACAGATCAGGAATTACGACAGATAGAGCGTACTGCCGGGGGCTTTATTGAAACCCGGCTGGAAAAAGTTAATTTTGTGCCGCTGTTACCGGGTGTTGTGTAAGTTGTTTTGTAATGCGACTGCGGGCAGGTTCGTGCCTGTTGCGTGATTGCGTTATTTATATTGATGAGTAAGGAGATTAATCCGTGAATTGGCAACGCTTGTGTGCCCCTCTGGCCTTGATGCTTGGCGCTTGCGCCAGCCAGCCAACACCTCCTGCACCGATTGTAGATCGCAGTGCTCAGGCCGTTGTTCCTCCAGCGCCTCGCGTTAATACACCTGCCGCGCCTGTAGCGGGCGCAGATCCCCGTCCGGCAACTTACACGGTGAAGAAAGGCGACACACTGTACCGGGTTGCTTTGGATCATGGTCTTGCCTATCGCGATTTGGCAGCATGGAATAATCTGGGGGATGTGAATGGGATTAAGGTGGATCAAACCTTACGGCTCACACCTCCTGAAGGCGCGGTTGAAATTCGCCCTTTAAAAACAGATGAAGTGCAAAAAACAGACACTAAATCTGAACTGAAACAAGAAACTAAAAACTATCCAAAAGCTGTAAAAGTGCCCTATGGCGCACAGTCTGCCAGCGCTGTAGCGGCCCTTGCTGAAGGCCCGGTTGTTGTGTCTAAATCACAATCTGACAGCGCAAAACTACCGTCTGTCACCGCTTCTGGCGGATCGGTGGCCAAAACAGCCTCTGAGGTGCGTGCAGCTTCCGCAGTGAAAACAGCCGAAAAACCAAGTAATAATGCCTCTTCTGCCCCCATTAACAGCGATGAAAAGCCAGGAGATTGGGCTTGGCCGACAGCAGGTAAAACAGTGAAGGCTTTCTCTGAAGAAAATCGCGGTATTGATATCTCAGGGAAAATAGGCCAGTCTGTAATTGCATCAGCTAATGGTAAGGTTGTTTACGCAGGCTCCGGCTTACGTGGTTACGGAAAGATGATTATCCTTAAGCACAACCAAGAATTCCTGACGGCATATGCAAATAACAGTAAACTGTTTGTCAAGGAAGGGGGTGAAGTCCGAAAGGGGGATAAAATTGCTGAGATGGGCAATAGCGATAGTGATCAGGTCAAACTGCACTTTGAAATGCGCAGATTTGGGAAGCCGGTAGACCCTGCAAAATACATCCAAGCGGAAAAAAAATGAACGATCAGCTTGATATTCTGGAAGAGGAATTACTCGAGGAGGCCGACGATCTCGAGAAGGCCGAGCAGGAAGATGGTTCGGAGATTGAGGCCGAGCCTGCTGCGGATGAAGCGGAAGCCCACGTTCATGAAAGTACGGGCGACGTGACGCAGATTTACCTTAATGAAATTGGCCAGAGTAAATTACTGACCCCTGATGAAGAGCGTGCTCTGTCACGTAAAGTGGTGCAGGGGGATTTTTATGCCCGGCAAAAAATGATTGAGCACAATTTGCGCCTGGTCGTGAATATCGCCAAGCATTATATTAATCGTGGGATGACCCTTCTTGATTTAATTGAGGAAGGAAATATCGGTTTAATGCACGCATTAGAAAAATTTGACCCCGAACGGGGTTTTCGTTTTTCTACTTATGCCACTTGGTGGATTCGGCAAAGCGTAGAGCGCGCAATTATGAACCAGTCGCGCACGATTCGTTTGCCCGTGCATGTGATTAAAGAATTAAACGTGTATTTACGTGCACAGCGCCATTTGGAAGCCCAATTGGGGCACGAGCCGGTGATTGAAGATATTGCTCATTTGGTGGGCAAATCTGTGGAAGATGTACGCCGGGTAATGAGCTTGAATGAAAGAGTCGCATCACTTGATGCGCCGCTGGATATTGACCCGATGCTGACCATTGGCGAGTCAATTCCGGATGACCAGCACGATGGCCCTGAAGCCATTTTGCAAAATGCTGAAGTAGAGCGCTATGTGCGTGAATGGCTGAAGCAGCTTAATGAAAAACAACGTATTGTGATTGAGCGCCGCTATGGCCTCAACGGCTATGAAGTCTGTACCCTCGAAGACTTAGCCGCCAATTTGAATTTAACCCGCGAGCGCGTGCGCCAGATTCAAATTGAAGCACTGGAACAACTACGCCGTATCTTACGTCGCTATGGCGTAACGAGTGATGTCTTGCTCTGATCGGGCCTTTGCTCTGCATATAAAAAAACCAGTGCGATCCACTGGTTTTTTGCATTTACAGGCCCTGCTCCGGGTATATTGAGCACCATCTTAAGGGCTTAGCTTATTCAAAAAGAGGGGGAATGCCCAGCGATGTGCTGATAATTCCTTTACTTATTTCGAAAAAAAGCAGGGTGAATGAGTGCAAACGAGCAACATCGCTGCTCAGGGTGAAGATTTATTCTGTATGTGTTTGTGAGAGCTGCAAGGCGTAAATTCCACCGTGCTCACCCGCCTTCGCTTGTATTTTTCCGCTACCAGACCAGCCGGAGAAATCGCCAGTGCCACTATCCGGTTCAATGCTTAATGTGCCACTGACCCCTGCAGTGCTGGAGAACAATCCGTCGTGCCTGAGTACAAAGCTGCCTTCATATTCTGCAATTTTGCCAGTAATGCGCTCATATCCCATAAAGGCAACGTCACCGCCTGCTTTGCGGGGATAAGACAATAAATATTCGAGTACGCCATCCCCGGTCAGATCGCCTGTTAGTGTATTGCCAATGCTGGCACGGCTGAGCTTGCCTGCACCTGCAGACTCATGAAAGGCAATTTCGGACCAGCCCTTAGCGACAAAATGAATGCATAGTGAAGATGGAAGCATTTTATATCCTTAAAGTGGGTGATTGGAGTCAGACAACTGTATTTCAAAGGCATAACTGGCCCTTTTTTTACTAAAGCCAATAGCTTCGTAAAAAAGGTGGGCGTTTTCTCTGTGCAGGCCGGATCGCAAGCGCACGCGTTCATAACCTTTTGACTGGGCCCAGCTGTTTGCATGGGTAACCAAGGCTTTGCCAATTCCGCTGCGTTGCAAAGCGGTGTGGACGACCAGTGCACTAATCTCTGCATAGCCATCACTCGCAATTAAGCGCACCCCCTGAATATGGCAAAGGCCTGCCAGTTGCTCATTGTAAAATGCCAGCAAAACGACGTGATCTGGTTGGGCTGAGAGCGCTGCAAAGCGCCTTTCCACATCGCCAGGGCTGCCTGTGTAATCCAGTGCGGGCAGCAGGGCAGAAACCGCTGCAGCATCATGAGTGATCATTGGGCGTATGTTGATCTGAGGCATTATTTCGCTGTTCATTTAGCCGGGGGATTGGTTGAGTACATAGAGCACATCCGGGCAGCCTTCTTCATTGCCGGAGCCATCGCTGAATTCCAGTGCAATAAATCCATATCGCTCATAAAAACGCCTGGCACCGGTATTGGCCTGAAAGGTATAGAGATACACAGGGCGGGGTATTTGGGCTAAAGCATATTTAATCAAGGCTGAGCCTGTGCCTGATCCGGTGTGCAGGGGGTGGATATAGAGATGATTAATCCAATGCCTGTCTTCATCGCCTGCTGTGGCGATAAAGCCATACATCTGGCCATCTTTTGAAGCAGCAATAATGCGGTTTGTTTTAATCAGCACGTCAGCTGCCCAGCTGTAAATAGCTTCGTCGCTATGTGCTAATGGCGCGTAGGGAAGATATGCTTTGCGTGAAGCCAGATAGAGGCTGGCAATTGAATGGCTGTCTGAGCTTTCCGCTAATTGCATGGTTTTTTCCTAAAGCTTTTTAAGCATATTGATTCCCGTTACTTCGTAACCCAGCTGGCGGTATAAAGCTAGCGCGCCGGTGTTATGGCCAAATACATGCAGGCCAATACTGGCCAGACCAAGATCACTCACCAGTGTTTCAATGGCTTTAAATGCTTGCGTTGCATAACCCTGACGCCGGTAAGGGGCTTTGATCTCTAAATCATAAACAAAGGCAAGCCGCACGCCTTTATCTGAAACAGCGGCAAACCAGATAAAACCAACGGTGCTTAGATTGTCTCTGCCAATGATTTCAAATAAATACTGATCGGGCGTATCTGTGCCCTGTGGCAGTAATTTGTGAAATTCATTGCGGGATTGTTCAAGTGCATCTTCTTCCTGCCAGCGGCCGGACTGAATATTCTCTTTGGCATAGCTAAGAATGGAAGACTCAAGATAAGACTCGTAAACCGCAGTACGCATTGGCAATAGAGTGGTCATGGGATTGTTGCCTGATATGGGCTGAAATAGCTGCTCAGCATATCGAAATTTATATGTCTTTAGTTGATTTATTTCTATTTGGCGGGATTTATTTGATTGAATAAACTGGCAGGGCGCGCAGGGCGGCTGTTTAAATATTTACATTGATTTTAAGTAAATAAAAACCCGGGTAAATGATTTTACACCGGGTTTTTTGAATTTAATAATTCAGATTAAATACCGCGCAGCAAATCATTAATACTGGTTTTTGCACGGGTTTTTGCGTCTACTTTTTTAACAATTACCGCGCAGTACAAGCTGTATTTGCCGTCCGCCGATGGCAGATTGCCAGACACCACGACAGAGCCTGCCGGGATGCGGCCGTAAGTCACTTCACCGGTTTCGCGGTCGTAAATCTTGGTGCTTTGGCCGATGTATACACCCATCGAAATCACCGAGCCTTCTTCAACAATCACGCCTTCAACAACTTCAGAGCGCGCGCCGATAAAGCAGTTGTCTTCGATGATGGTTGGGTTGGCTTGCAGTGGCTCCAGTACGCCGCCGATGCCAACGCCGCCGGATAAATGCACGTTTTTACCGATTTGCGCGCAGCTGCCCACGGTGGCCCAAGTGTCGACCATGGTGCCTTCGTCTACATAGGCGCCGATATTCACGTAAGAAGGCATTAACACCACGTTTTTACCAATGAATGAGCCACGACGCGCCATGGCGTTTGGCACTACACGGAAACCGCCTTCACGGAAATCGTTTTCGCTGTAATCAGCAAATTTTGATGGTACTTTGTCGAAATACTGTGTGCAGCCGCCATCCATAGGCACGTTATCGTTAATGCGGAAAGACAGCAGTACGGCTTTTTTAAGCCATTGATGGGTATGCCACTGACCATCAATTTTTTCTGCAACGCGGTATTCACCCTTGTCCAGACCCAAAATCACGCTATTAATCGTTTCACGCAGCTCGGATGGCACATTGGCAGGGGTGATTTCTGCACGGTTTTCAAAAGCAGTTTCGATGATTTGCTGAAGTTGGCTCATGGTGCTTCCTCGGTTAGGTTCTTCGTAGAGCGGGTGAAACCCGCCAAAGTGGTGGTGCGGTATATGCTTGCGGCTTTTACCCGCACTGCAGGATTTTAAAAAGCAGGATGGCGCTGGCAAAAGTGAACGATGCGTTTTGCGGCAGTAATGCAATCATTCAGTGGTGCAACTAAGGCAATACGGATGTAGCCTTCACCAGGGTTGACGCCGTGGGCGCCGCGGGCGAGGTAGCTGCCGGGCAGGACGGTGACGTGTTCTTCTTCAAACAGCTGCCGGGCAAAGGCGGCATCGTCCCCTTTGATTTTTGCCCACAGATAGAAAGCCGCATCGGGCATGCTGACGTTTAAAACGCTTTGCAGCAAGGGGGTAACAGCAGCAAATTTTTGGCTGTAGAGCAGGCGGTTTTCGGCTACATGCGCTTCATCATTCCACGCTGCAGCACTTGCGGCCTGCACCATCGGGCTCATCGCGCAGCCATGATAAGTACGGTAGAGCAGAAATTGCGCTAAAAGTTTCGCGTCCCCGGCTACAAAGCCTGAGCGTAAGCCGGGCACATTGGAGCGCTTCGACAGGGATGAGAAAATCACCAGATTATGGTAGTCCCGCCCCAGTTGAGCTGCCGCTTCGAGTGCACCCAGTGGCTTATCTTCGCCAAAGTAAATTTCTGAATAACATTCATCAGATGCAATCACAAAGCCGTACTGATCAGACAGAGCAAATAGTTTTTGCCAGTCGGCCAGTGAGGCGACTGCGCCAGTCGGGTTGCCGGGTGAGCAGGCAAAGACCAGCTGAGTGCGTTGCCAGACCGCATCTGGAACGGCGTCCCAATCAGGCTGAAAGCGGTTTTCTGCATTGCAGTTTACAAAATAAGGCTCGGCCCCTGCTAAAAGGGCCGCGCCTTCATAAATCTGGTAAAAGGGATTGGGCGAGAGCACCACGGGCTGCTGCTCAGGGCGGGTGTCAATGATAGTTTGGGCAAAAGCAAACAATGCTTCGCGGCTGCCATTCACAGGAATGATTTCGGTCGCCGGATTGGGGGCTGTAATACCGTAGCGATTAGCTAACCAGTTGCTGATGCTTTGCCTCAGCTCATCTGATCCCAGCGTGGCCGGATAGGCGGACAGGCCATCAAAGTGTGCGATCAGAGCCTCGGTAACCAGCCTGGGCGTGGCATGTTTGGGCTCGCCAATGGATAAATTAATATGTGCTAATGCCGGATTAGGGCTAAGACCCGCAAAAAGCTGCTTAAGTTTTTGAAACGGATAGGGCTGAAGCAAGGAGAGTTGCGGCGTCATGGCGTTCCGAAAGCACTGGGGAAAACCCCGATTATAGCGGCAGAGCGCCGTCAGGTCTTGTGTGAGTGATTGTCAGCCAGGCTTAGCTTCAGCCCTGAACCACAAGATTTCGAGATCACAGAGTGGTATGGAGAAAAACAAAGTAAGCCTGTTGGGCTCCATACGACTCCGTTTCTTTTTGTGACTAAGTTTCTTTTGCCTGGAGGCTTGCTTATTTAAGCAAATCGCCATAGTCCTGCATCAGCTTACGCACTTTCCCCGCAACCACAGCCGAGCAATAAGGCTGCTCAGGGTTTTGTTCGAAGTAATCCTGATGGTAGGTTTCAGCGGGCCAGAATGTCACAGCAGGTGTCACGGTTGTGACGATGGGATCTGCATACTGATCAGCTAATTCTTTGATCATCGCTTTTGCTGCACTCTCTTGCGCTTCGTTATGGAAAAACAGGCTGGAGCGGTATTGCGTGCCAACATCCTCGCCCTGGCGATTCAGTGTGGTGGGGTTGTGCAGGGCAAAAAATAATTTAAGCAGGGTGCTGTAGCTGATAATGGCCGGGTCAAAAGTCAGCTGAATCACTTCGGCGTGGCCGGTGTCGCCCGTGCATACTGCTTTGTAAGTGGGCGCTTCAACACGGCCGCCCATATAGCCACAATCAACTTGAGATACACCACGCAGGCGGGCAAAAGTGGCGTCGAGACACCAGAAGCAGCCGCCGGCTAAGGTTGCGATTTCGCTCATAATTCGTTTACCTGTTTAATGGTTCGGGTTAATGGCTTATTGCCGCGCGCCGCGCAGATTACCGGGGAGCGGGCCGCTGAAATTACAGCGGTAGGGATTAATATCCAGGCCGCCACGGCGGGTGTAGCGGGCATAAACGGCAAGCTTCAATGGCGCGCAATCACGCATGATATCGACAAAAATGCGCTCTGCGCATTGCTCATGAAATTCATTGTGATTACGAAATGAGATTAAATAGCGCAGCAGGGATTCACGATTAATCGGCTTGCCGGTATAGCTGATTTGAATGCTGGCCCAATCGGGCTGGCCGGTCACCAGGCAATTTGATTTGAGCAAATTGGATGTTAAAGACTCGGTGATGGTGGTGTCCCCGTTGTCACACTTTAATAAGCCGGCTTGAGGGGCATACTGATTAACTTCGATATCCAGGTTATCGATGCAATAGCCATCGAGCTCTGCAAGGCGTTGCTGATGAAATTGCTCCGGGCCAACCAGCTGTACGCTAACGTTTGCACCAGCAGCTGCGGATAAGTCAGTTTGCAGCAGCTTTTGTAAAGCTTCGCGTGTTTCTAATTTGGTCTGATTAAAGCTGTTCAGATAAAGCTTAAATGATTTAGATTCGATGATATTCGGGCTGCTGGCGGGGATATTGAATATTGCAATGGCCACCTGCGGCTTGCCACGGCTATTGAGCCAGGACAGCTCGTAGCCATTCCAGATATCCATACCCATAAATGGCAGGGTTTCACCCACGCCAATTTCCTCGCGCTTGCCCGTACGCGAAATAGGGAAGAGCAGGCCGGGCTCGTATTCGGTGATATAACTAACTGTTTTTCCCAGTGGGGAGAGTTCAACGTCGCTCACGAGCGCTCCTTTTAGTGGATTAAATCAGATTGCTGCAATTAAGCTGCAGCATCTGATCATTTACGCCGTATTTTATCTTTTAAAAGCGGGGTAATGGGGAAATAAGGGCGTGGGGCTTATAAATACCCAGTACTGAAAGCGCCGTTATTGCCATATGACCTTAACGGCCATCCTCTGCTGCAGCGGATATTTGATGAAACCCCCAGGAAAACCCGCTTTATTTGTTCAGTTTTACTTAATGAGTAAAGCACCGGGGCTTAAGCCTTATTTGTACTTTCTGATCAGCCCAACCATTACGCCAAATATTTCCAGCCCTTCTTTAGGGCGGATGGGCTCATAAGCGGGGTTGTGTGGCATCAGCACATAGCCTTGTTTATCGCGGCTCAGGGTTTTAAGCGTGTATTCGCCATCTACGATGGCCACGACTACATCACCTAACTTAGCACCATGACGCTTCTCTACTACGGCGATATCGCCATCGTGAATACCGGCATCAATCATGGAATCCCCTTTGACTCTCACCATTACCGATGCTGAGGGGCACTCGATCAGGTAATCATCGATACTAATGGCTTCGCTCATGGCGTCGTTTGCGGCCGCAGGCAGCCCTGCAGGGACAGGAAAATCTGCCAGCTCGCGCTCAAAAAAGCGTTTGGTGGGAGCGAGGCGTTTGTCTGGCGTGGTATCCACATAACCCGCGAGCATGAGGCGTTTAACAAGGGCTGATACGGCGGATTTGGAAGCCAGCCCGAGTAAATCTCCGATCACCGAATAAGACGGCAGATTGCGGTAATCAGCGTAATAGTCTTGCAGCTTGCCAAGATATTCGGCGTCGCGATTGGGGTGTGCCATGGGTTTTGACCTGTGCAGAACAAACGTTCTACTCTAGCGTAGTGAACGTTCGTTCTGCTGTCAAGCCTGAGCCGCGTGCCTGTTGTATCTGTATGCAATTGATCTTTTGTGTCCGCCCGGACTTTTACCGCCCGCCCGGGCACGGGCTGTTTTACAATAAGCGCCTTTCTGCATTGCTTTGGCTGTATATCTTGAAGATTTTACTTGCCCCTATGGAGGGGCTGCTTGATTTTGTGCTGCGTGATGTGCTGACGCGGGTGGGTGGCATTGATATGTGTGTCACTGAGTTTATTCGCGTGAGCGGCTCTTTATTGCCCAATAAAACATTCTTGCGGATTGCACCAGAGCTGCTTAATGGCAGTAAAACCGTAGCGGGTGTGCCGGTGAGCGTGCAATTATTGGGGTCTGATCCTGTGTGCATGGCTGAAAACGCTGCGCGACTGGCGGAGCTTGGGCCTTATGAGATTGATCTGAATTTTGGCTGCCCTGCCAAAAGCGTGAATCGCCATCGTGGAGGTGCGGTGCTGCTGCAGGAGCCAGAGTTAATTCATGAGATTGTGGGCGCTGTGCGCCGGGCTGTGCCTGCACATATTCCGGTGACGGCCAAAATGCGCCTTGGTTATAACGATAACAGCCAGACGATTGAATGCGCTCAGGCGATGGCCAGTGCGGGCGCCGCGCGGGTGGTTGTGCATGCGCGTACCAAGCTGGATGGCTATAAGCCGCCTGCCTATTGGGAGCTTATTCCTGCCGTGCGTGAAGCCCTGGCCGTGCCGGTGGTGGCCAATGGCGAAATATGGACGGTGGAAGAGTTTCACCGCTGTGCGGCGGTTTCGGGTTGCGATCAGATTATGCTGGGGCGCGGGATTGTTTCTAATCCAGGCTTGGCGCTGATGGCTAAAAATGGCCAGCCCCAATTGCCGTGGGCAGATTTGCAGCCATTGTTTATTTGTTTCTGGCAGCTGATTCAGGCTCAGCACATTATGCCTAAGCACCGCGCAGGGCGGATGAAGCAGTGGCTGACTTATTTGCGCCGTACTTATCCGGAAGCCGAGGCCTTGTTTGCACAGGTTCGTACATTAACCGAGCCGGATGATGTGGCTGCCGTATTGTTGGGAAAGTAGCCTCTAAGGATGGATATGCAAGGGTATTACGAAAGACTGGCGGCAGCTTTGTTGCCGATGCTGGCAGACAGGGCATTGATTCGTGATGCGATTATTTCTGCTGTTTTTATTTTTTCTCTGATGGTTTGCCGCTCCCTGATCCGCCGCGCTATTTTACGCAGGCATGATTTAGGGCCGGAGGTTCGCCGCCGCTGGGTGGTTTATTTACGTAATTGCTCTTTGGCGGTGTTTGCGCTTGGGATGATTTTTATCTGGGGGCATGAGATTCAGACTTTCGCCGTATCGCTGGTGGCGATTGCGGCGGCGATTGTGCTGGCGACCAAAGAAATGATTCTTTGTATGCTGGGGTCTATTTTTCGCAGCAGCAGCAATGCATTTGCCGTGGGGGACAGGGTTGAAATAGGCGGGATACGCGGCCAGGTGATTGATATGAATCTGGTTTCTACCACGCTGATGGAATCGAGCCATGCTTCCCATCGCCAGGGAACCGTTGGCCGAGGTGTAACCGTACCCAATTCATTACTGCTGAGCCAGCCGGTCTTTAATGAAAGCATGCTGGGCGATTATGTGTTGCAGACTATTCATGTTGCTATTTTACGCAACGATGACTGGGAAAGAGCAGAGCGGGTGCTGATGGAGGCGGGGGATGTGATTGCTGCCGAATATGCGCAAGATTTATCCCGCCATGCCCGTGAGCTGGAGCGCCGGTATGCACTGGAATCGCCGATGATGGAGCCAAGGGTAAGAATTTTTCTCGATCACTACGAGGAAATTGGCCTGCAGCTGCAAATTGCGGTGCCGCTTGGGCATCGTGCCAGAATTGAGCAGCGGGTATTAAGATTGTTTTTAAAGGGTATGAGTGCCAATAAGCCATTAGCAAAGAGCGATGTGAAGTGATCCTCCCGGTGGTGTTTTCGCTTTTTCTGAAGGGTTTTATCAGGGATTGAGCTGCGAGGGCAGGCGCTAAGGGGATGAAGGGGGCCGTCTTACTGAGGCCTTAATACATTAACTTCCGGCGGTGGCACATCATTGGGCAGCCATTTTCGGTGTATTTTCTGAAAGTGGCCTTCTTTTTTAAGCCAGATCAGGGCTTCTTCCCATTCTTTTATCGTGCGGGCAGACGTTTGGGCAGAAAACGCTAAATAGAGCTCTAAGCTATCCAGTGTCATGACTTTTTCGACCTCATTAGCAGAGTGGCCGATTTCTTTTAAAACAGATGCAATCACTACGCTGCCATCAACCCACAAATCAAATCGTTTGGCCATGAGTTTTGTGGCTGTCATCTGCGGCGTAGGGGCTAAGTCAATGTTGCTGAAGCCTTTCTTTGCGGCGGTATCAGCAAAGATACTGCCCCGGTAACCGCCAATGGCCTGTTTGTATATGCCATCACCTAATGCCAACAGACGCTCAGCATTGCCTTTGCGGGTGTAAACGCTGGTGCTGCTGATGGCTATGGGGCCAAGCAAAATCATTAATTTCTCACGCTCGCTGGAGCGCCCCACGCTAAATAGCATGACATCCGGCCCGTCAAGCAGTGCCTTGTAGCCGCGTACCCACGGTACGAGCTGAATCGGGTCTTTGTTTTCCATTCTGCTTTGTAATGCTTGTACGATTTCAACGCCCATTCCTGTTAACTTATTGTCTGCCATATAACTAATGGGGGGCCAGCTCTCGGTATAAATCGTGAGCGCATGGCTTGGGGCGCTTACAAAGCAAAAGGCAAGCAGGGTGATGGCTTGCCTGAGCGTGTAAGCTGACAGAGAAGGAGAATGTGCTGGCCGCAACATGGATGAGTGTCGGAAGTTAAAATCTTCAATTACGGTATAGCATGTTTTAAGTGGGTGTCGTCTGGGCTTGGTCTTCTTAATCCATCCCTTGTTCTTTCGTTGTACCCCATGGCGTATTGGCTTGAGCCGTCTTCAATTGATGAATTGGTGCTTAGCTGGTGAGTATGTATCCATTCTTTTTTTTGATCGCTTGTGTGCTAAGTCGCCGATGATGGTGCCATGGATGAGGATTTTCTCTGGTAGCTGCGAATAAATTGGCGTACAGCTGTGCAGGTGTCGTTTGGGCCTCGTGCCAGAATTGTGCAGCGGTGATTAAGAATGTTCGAAGTGTATTGGTGCCAGTGAGCCAGTAGCAAAGAGCGGTGTGAAGTGCTCTTTACGGGGTGTTATTGTCTTTTCTGAAGTTTTTATAAGCGGGCAGAGCTGCTGAGGGCAGGCACTAAGGAGATGAGGGCTGGCGATCCTGCTGAGGTCTTAATACATTGACTTCCGGTGGTGGCACTTCATTAGGGAGCCATTTTCGGTGTATTTTCTGAAAGTGGCCTTCTTTTTTAAGCCAGCTCAGCGCTTCTTCCCATTCTTTTATCGTACGGGCGGGGGTTTGGGTAGAAAACGCTAAATAGAGCTCTAAGCTATCCAGTGTCATGACTTTTTCGATTTCATCGGCGGAGTGGCCAATTTCTTTCAAAATAGAAGGAACTGCTACGCTGCCATCAATCCAAAGATCAAAGCGTTTACCCATCAGCTTGGTTGCTGTCATTTGTGGAGTGGCGGCCAGATCGATTCGGGTGAAGCCTTTTTTGGTCGCGGTGTCCACAAAGATACTGCCCCGGTAGGTGCCGATGGCCTGGTTGTAGATGGAGTCGCCAAGGGCCAGCAGGCGTTCTGCATTGCCTTTTCGGGTGTACACACAGGTGCTGCTGATGGCGATGGGACCAAGCATCACCATAAGCTGCTCACGCTCGCTGGAGCGGCCTAAGCTGAACAGCATCACATTGGGGCCTTCAAGCAGTGCTTTATAGCCCCGCACCCAGGGCACAAGCTGAATGGGGTCTTTATTTCCCAGCCGGTGTTGTAATGCCTGAACGATTTCAACTGCCATGCCTGCTACTTTATTGTCCGCCATATAATTAACGGGCGGCCAGTTCTCGGTGTAGATTGTGAGCGCATGGCTCAGCGTGCTGGCGCAGCAAAAAGCAAGCAGGGCAATGGCTTGTCTGAGCAGATAAATGGCTGGGTAAGGGTAAAATGCTGGCCGTTTCATGGACTACCTGGCTGCGCCGATAGTTAAAATCATCCATTACGGTATAGCATGCTTTGGGCTGGCATTAGTTTGAGCGGGTGCAGTGGTATTGCATCCATCCTCTGCGCTTAAGCCCATCCATTGATGGTGGCGGGTGAATTAAGTTCAGAGGATGGCTGCTGTATTCAGCCTGCAGTCAGCCCGGTTTTTGATAGTCTGAGCATGCGCCCGCATTTGGCAGCAAGCTCAGGATCATGCGTCACAATTACAAAGCCTGTGCCAGATTCCCTGGCTAATTCGAGCATTAATTCAAACACACCGCCTGCGGTTTCGCGATCCAGATTGCCGGTGGGCTCGTCGGCCAGTACACATGCAGGGCGGGTGACCAGCGCACGGGCAATGGCGGTACGCTGACGCTCGCCGCCTGATAATTCGCCAGGTTTGTGGTGGCTGCGATCGGCAAGGCCTACCCGTGCCAGGATGGCTTCGGCTTCTTTCAGGGCGGAAGTCTTATCCATGCGGCGGATAAGCAGGGGCATGGCGACGTTTTCTGCTGCGGTAAATTCGGGTAACAGATGATGAAATTGATAAACAAAGCCCAGATGCTGATTGCGCATCAGGCCGCGTTCGGTTTCATTGAGTGCCAGCGGGTCTTTGCCCATCAGCTGAATTTGCCCGCTGCTTGGTGCATCCAATGCCCCAAGACAGTGCAGTAGTGTGGATTTGCCAGAGCCCGATGCCCCCACAATGGCCACGGTTTCACCCTGATGCAGTTCAAAATCAATATGGACCAGCACCTGGGTTTCCAGTTTGCCGGTTTTATAGTTCTTGCTTAAATTTTGTGCCGCCAGTACGGGCGTTTGACTGGTATTACTCATAACGTAAAGCCTCGGCAGGATTAACGCGGGATGCGCGCCAGCTTGGATAGAGGGTTGCAACCAGCGCTAAGACCAGTGAAATACCACCAATACTGCTGACATCGCCCCACAGCACGCGCGATGGCAGCTCGGAAATCAGATAAACATCCGGGGATAAAATTGTTGTGCCCAGTATGCGTTCAATAAACGGCACAATCACATCCAGATTTTTGGAGATAAACACGCCCGCCAGTACGCCGGAGCCGGTGCCAATCAGGCCGGATAAAGCGCCCTGGATTACAAATATTTTCATAATGGAGCCAGGAGATGCGCCCAGCGTGCGCAAAATGGCGATGTCGGCTTGCTTGTCGGTCACCACCATCACAAGGGTAGAAACCAGATTAAACGCGGCAACGGCTACGATCAGCGTCAGGATGATAAACATCATGCGCTTTTCGATTTCAACAGCGCGGAAATAGGTGGGGTTTTCCTGTGTCCAGTCGGCCACAATTAAATTAGGCATTTCGTAATTGAGCTCGCGCGCAATGCGGCGGGCTAGATTAAGGTCGTCCAGTTTAAGTCTGACGCCCGAAACAGCATCTGCGGTGCGAAATAGTTTTTGTGCGTCGCCAATATGAATCATGGCCACACCCATATCGTAGGGGGCGTAATCGGCTTTAAATATGCCGGTCACGGTAAATTGCTTATATCTTGGCGTGAATCCAGCAATGGTCACCTGGCCTTGCGGGGTAATCAGAGTGACGCGATCGCCCGTGCGAACGCCCAGCTCGCTGGCAAGAGAAATACCCAGTATGACGCCGAATTTATCCGCCTCCAAAGATTGGAATGTTCCGCTGACCAGTTTGCCAGAAACCTCGTTCACGGAGCTTTCCAGCTTGGGATCAATGCCGCGGATGAGTACGCCTTTGACCTGATCGCCACCATTCGTCAGCAAGCCCTGGCCTAAAACATAGGGGGCGGCGGCAAGTACATGCGGATTCTTTTTTGCTGTGCTGGCGGCCGATTGCCAGTCATTCAGCTGGTTGCCTACGCCGCTGATCTGCACATGCGCTGCCATACCAAGAATGCGGTTACGCACTTCTTCCTGAAAGCCATTCATGACAGAGAGCACAATAATGAGCGCGGCCACACCCAGTGCAATACCGATCACGGAAACCAGAGAAATAAACGAGATAAAGCCATTACGACGGCTGGCACGCGTATAGCGCAGGCCGATCAGAAGTTCATACATGGGAATCTAACAGGGCGGGAAAGGCGGCTAGTTTAGCATGCTTCGATCACTCAGCTTGCTTGCTGATGGAGTAAATAGGGTGGCCAGTGCGTGTTTTTTGCAAAAAAAGGAGTGGACATAAAGCGTTGCCCACTCTGCATTCTGACTTGTTAACAGGTAAACAAACCGCGCTGGCGGAATTGATCACGAACCCGTTCGACCAGATCCATCGTTGGGCTTGGGGTGTCGGTCAGCTCGTACTTCATGCCCAGCTCTGCCCATTTGTTTTCGCCCATTTTATGAAAGGGCAATACTTCAACACGTTCGACGTTTTTCATGGGCTGCAGATAATCTGCCAGTTTTTCTACATCTGCAAAATCGTCGCTGATGCCGGGGATGAGTACGTAGCGAACCCAAACCGGTTTGCCCATTTTTTGTAAGCGTTCAGCAAAATCGAGTGTGGGCTGCAGCGGTTTGCCCGTCAGGGCTTCGTATTTAACCGGGTCGCTTTGTTTGATATCCAGCAGCACTAAATCTACATTATCAAACCATGCATCATCAAGGTGGGCGGCTAAAAAGCCTTGGGTATCGAGTGCGGTGTGCAGCTTGAGATCATGTTTGGCGCGGCGGAAAATTTCGCCTACAAAATGAGCCTGCATCAAAGGCTCGCCACCGGAAATCGTCAGACCGCCAGCAATGCGTAAAAAACTGGCGTATTTACTCAGCTCGGTCATGACGGCTTCGACGGTATAGCTTTTGCCGTTATGCAGCTTCCATGTATCCGGGTTGTGGCAATACAGGCAGCGGAACTGGCAGCCACTGACAAAAAGGGCAAAGCGCATGCCGGGGCCGTCGACGGCCGCACCGGTTTCAATTGAGTGTACAAAACCCTGCTGGTGATGTTCGGTATCAAAAGAGATCGGGATGATTTCCCCTGGTGGTTTGCTTGGTTTCATGTTTTTTCCAGTGGTGCTTATTTTATTGTTGTACGTTAAAACGGATCATTAAGCCTGTGCTTAATGATCCGTTTTGGGTAGATCTACTTTGCTTTTGAGCTGCCAGGCAGCATCACTTACGTTTTTTCGTGGAATGTACGGCTGATGACGTCCATTTGCTGCTCACGGGTGAGCTTGACGAAATTAACGGCGTAACCGGAAACACGCACGGTGAGTTGTGGGTATTTATCCGGGTTTTCCATCGCATCAACCAGGGTATCCCTGTTTAACACATTCATATTGAGGTGAAATAGTTGTGCCATGGGCTGCTCCTTGGGTGAGTGTGTGCTCGTCAGTCTTTGGTTCGGATTAATCTGCCAGCCCCTCAGGGCTGACAGATTACAAAGCAATACTTCTTAGCACTTGCCGTGGAATGTGCGGCTGATCACGTCCATTTGCTGTTCGCGGGTCAGTTTCACAAAGTTCACTGCATAACCAGAAACACGCACGGTCAGTTGTGGGTAGTTTTCCGGGTGCTCCATGGCATCCAGCAGGGTGTCACGATTCAATACATTCATGTTCAGGTGGAAGAGCTGATCCATGGTTTGATCAACTGCATCTTTATCGAGGCATGCGGAGCATTCTTCACCGTGTGGCCCAAACAAACCGTCAATCGAAGCCGCTAATGTTTTAACGCGGTCTGCATCGTTATGGCCCAGGGCATCCGGAGTCATGGATGCTGTCCATGACACACCATCCAGGGCTGCTTCGTAAGGGATCTTCGATACTGAGAAGCCCGCAGCGATAAAGCCATTGGTGTCACGGCCATTCATCGGGTTTGCGCCTGGTGAGAACGGTGTGCCTGCACGACGGCCGTCAGGTGTGTTACCTGTTTTCTTGCCATAAACCACATTAGAAGTAATGGTCAGCACCGATTGAGTAGGCATTGAATCACGATAGAACACTGGCTGAGCCTTGATCTTGTTCATAAAGGATTCGGTGAGCCATACCGCAATATCATCTACGCGATCATCGTTGTTGCCATAAGCTGGGTAGTCGCCTTCGATTTTGTAATCAACGGCAATGCCTTTTTCATTACGTACAACGCTTACTTTTGCGTGTTTGATGGCAGAAAGTGAATCTGCAGCCACTGACAAGCCGGCAATACCACAAGCCATGGTGCGCAGAATGTCGCGGTCGTGCAGCGCCATTTCAATGCGTTCGTACGAATACTTGTCGTGCATGTAATGGATGGAGTTCAGCGCGGTTACGTATGTTTTTGCCAGCCAATCCAGCATCACATCGTATTTAGCCATTACTTCGTCGTAATCGAGCACATCACCTTTCAGTGGTTCAAAGCCATTAGCAACCACTTTACCGGTTTTTTCGTCCACACCACCGTTGATTGCATACAGCATGGCTTTGGCAAGGTTAACCCGTGCGCCAAAGAATTGCATTTGCTTACCCACGGCCATGGCTGAAACACAACATGCGATGGCATAATCGTCACCCCATTTAGGTTTCATCAGATCATCGTTTTCGTACTGGATGGCTGAGGTATCAATCGATACTTTCGCGCAGAATTCTTTAAAGCCTTGCGGGAAAGAAGTCGACCACAATACAGTCAGATTAGGCTCAGGAGCCGGTCCGAGGTTGTACAGTGTATGCAGAACACGGAAGCTGGTTTTAGTAACCAGTGTACGGCCATCAAGGCCAGTACCACCGATAGACTCAGTAACCCATGTTGGGTCGCCTGAGAACAGATCATCGTATTCTGGTGTGCGCAGGAAGCGGATAATGCGTAATTTCATGACCATATGGTCAATCATTTCCTGGGCTTGTGACTCGGTAATACGGCCTTCCTGCAGATCGCGTTCGATATACACGTCAAGGAAGGTAGAAGTACGGCCAATCGACATCGCCGCGCCATTTTGCTCTTTAGTGGCGGCAAGATAGCCAAAGTACAGCCATTGGATGGCTTCCTGAGCGGTGGCAGCAGGCTTGGAGATATCAAAGCCGTAAGACTTAGCCATTTGCTTAAGTTCGCCCAGCGCTTTGATCTGCTCGGACAATTCTTCACGCAGACGAATCACAGATTCGGTAAACGGAACATTGTTCAGTTCTGTTTTTTCGCGTTTTTTATCGTTAATCAGGAAATCAACGCCGTATAAAGCGACGCGACGATAGTCACCAATAATACGGCCGCGGCCGTATGAATCGGGCAGACCAGTAATCACGCCTGAGCTGCGGCAAGCCATGATTTCCGGGGTGTAAGCATCAAACACGCCCATATTGTGATCTTTACGGTATTTGGTAAAGATATCCACAATTTGTGGGTTCATTTCAAAGTGATAGGCTTCAAGGCCATTTTGAACCATGCGTAAACCGCCGTTCGGCATAATGGCGCGACGCAGTGGTTTGTCGGTTTGTACACCAACGATGGTTTCTAAATCTTTATTGATGTAACCAGGGCCGTGCGCAGTAATGGATGCACCAACGTGGGTGGATACTTCCAATACGCCACGTTTACGCTCTTCTTTTAACTGAACAGATAATTCTGTCCAGAGCTGAGTGGTGCGTTCGGTCGGGCCGGCAAGGAAGCTATCATCATCCAAGTAAGGCGTATAGTTAAGTTGGATAAAACCACGAGTGTCCACTTTATCTTGCCACTCGCCAGTTTTAAACCCGCGCCAAGCGTCAAGTTGCAGATGGTTTTCTGGTGCGTTCATAGCTGATGCTCCTGTAGGCCTCAAGACCCTGTTGCCATGCATGCCTTATAAGGGCACGCTTTAAGTTTGATCTGTCTGAAAAGCGATCAACCCGCGTTTCAATACGTTCATCCTAGTCCGATCTTTGACGCAAAAACTTAATATAAATCAACTTCCTGGTTTTGTAGCTTGTATAGAGTTGACTACTTTTGCTTTGGGAAAACAGAGCATAAAAACCCAAAAAAAACAGCGCCAAATTACGGCGCTGTTGAGTTAAATATTTACAAGGTAACGGCATGCTCACGGGTTGCATGAAACACAATTTTAGGCCAGCGCTCCTGAGTGAGCTGTAAGTTCACCCGGCTGGTTGCGAGGTAAGCAAGGCTGTTTGCAGCATCGCGTCCCAGGTTATTTACCAGCTGTCCTTCAAAATCGTCGAGCATTTTGGCGTCTTCACAGCTTACCCAGCGTGCCGTGTAAATGGTGGTGGATTCAAATACAGCTTCTACGCCGTATTCATTGGCAAGGCGCGAGGCCACCACTTCAAATTGCAGCACTCCCACCGCGCCCAGAATCAGATCCGAGCCATTTAGCGGTTTAAATACCTGCACCGCACCTTCTTCACCCAGCTGTTGCAAGCCTTTTTGCAGCTGCTTAATTTTCAGCGGGTTTTTGATGCGCACAATACGGAACATTTCAGGTGCAAAGTATGGAATGCCGGTAAAGGCCAGTAATTCGCCCTCAGAGAACGAATCACCAATCTGAATATTGCCGTGGTTAGGAAGGCCGATAATATCGCCCGCGTAGGCTTCTTCAACTTGTTCCCGGCCTTGCGCCATAAAGGTCACTACCGAGTTGGCCGCAATTTCACGGTTAAGCCGCAAATGCTTGAATTTCATGCCGCGGGTAAATTCGCCCGAACAAACGCGCAGGAAAGCAATCCGGTCGCGGTGTTTTGGATCCATATTGGCCTGAATCTTAAATACAAAGGCCGAGAACTTTTCTTCAGTCGGGCTGATGGTACGCACGGTGGCATTGGCATCGCCTGGCGAGGGAGCCCAGTCAACCAGCGCGTTTAAGATTTCACGAATCCCGAAGTTATTAATCGCCGAGCCAAAGAAAACCGGGGTTAAGTCACCCGATAAAAATTCTTCCAGTACAAAGGGATGCGAAGCGCCGCGTACCAGCTCCAGCTCCATACGGGTGTTTTCGATTTCCAGCGGAAAGAGTTCATCAAGGCGCGGGTTATTCAGGCCTTCAATGATTTCCACTTCATCCAGCGGGCCTTTGCCCGGGGTGAACAGCAGCACGGTATCGGTGAGGATGCTGTATACACCACGGAAGGTCTTACCCATGCCGATCGGCCAGGTAATCGGCGCGCAGCGGATTTCCAGCACGCTTTCTACTTCGTCTAATAGCTCAAGCGAATCACGTACTTCGCGGTCGAGCTTATTCATCAGCGTAATAATCGGCGTATTACGCAGGCGGCAGACGTTCAAAAGCTTGATGGTTTGCGCTTCCACGCCCTTGGCCGCATCAATCACCATTAAGGCGCTGTCTACTGCGGTAAGTACGCGGTAAGTGTCTTCAGAGAAATCTTGGTGGCCCGGGGTGTCGAGCAGATTGACCACATGATCGCGGTAATCAAACTGCATCACGCTGGAGGCCACCGAAATACCCCTTTGCTTTTCGATATCCATCCAGTCGGACGTGGCGAACTTGCCGCCTTTTTTACCTTTAACCGTACCGGCGTTCTGAATCGCACCCGAGAAATAAAGCAGCTTTTCGGTGAGCGTCGTTTTACCCGCATCAGGGTGGGAGATAATGGCGAAGGTGCGGCGACGGCCTACTTCGCGTGCTAAATCAGTCATGTAAAGGGCTACAAAAAAGCAAAAGAGGGATTTTACGTTAATTACGGGGGATAAGCACGGATCACTGTGCAGAGCCCCGGCAGGCCGGAGGGTTTGCTCCGGCTTTATGTTTTATCAGGAGGCTCCAGTGGCAGCAAAATACTGATCACTGCGCCGCCGCTTTCGGCATTGCGGGCATTAATTTCCCCTCCATGATCGGTCATGATCTGGCGGCTGATGGCCAGCCCCAGGCCAGTGCCACTGGCGTGGCTGTTCAGGCGGCTGCTTTGAATAAACTTATCAAAAATTAAATCGAGCTCTGCTTCAGGAATACCGGGGCCGTGATCTCTGACACTTAAGCCGCTGGCCGCTCTGCCGTCACTGAGGCGGGCATCTTCAATAAAATGAATATCTATTTCAGTATGGTTGGGGCTGAATTTAATGGCATTTGAAAGTAAATTAATAATCACCTGAGTAATGCGTGCTTTATCAAAGAAAAGCATCAGCGGCGGGTTGCCGGCATCTAAATTAAGCTGAATATGCTTGCTGGCCAGCAAAGTAAGCAGCTCGGTTGAAGCGTGTTTTGTAATTGTTTTCAGATCGAAATTCATTTTTGAATAACGCATTTTATTGGCTTCAAGCCGCGACATATCTAAAAGATCATTCAGTAAAATAAGTAAGCGGTTGCCGCTGGAATGAATGCGCTCAAAATAACGGATTAAATTAGCGCTGTCGGCTGTACCTACTTTAGACAGGCCAATTTCAGAAAAAGACAGAATGGCATGCATGGGCGTGCGAAGCTCGTGCGACATATTGGCCAGAAAAATAGATTTAGCCATATTGGCTGCTTTTGCCGCTTCTTTCGCTTCTAAGAGATTACTTTCAACTTCTTTGAGTTTGGAAATATTAGTGAGAAAAGCAAAAGCATATTCTAAATGCTGGTGCTCATCATAAATACAGGCAGAATTGACTAAAAACGGACGCTGTTTGCCATCTGCGGCAGGAAGGCTGACTTCCTCCACATGATTGGATTGCATCTGCTGGCTGGATAAATGAGCCGGGAAGATGGAATTGGCGTGTTCCGGCCAAAGCTGCTCAGGTTGTTTGCCAATCAGCGTATTGCGATTTAGCCCCAGCTGTTGGCAAAAGGCCTGGTTGATATCAACAATGCGGCTTTTGCTGTCAATCAGAATAAAACCGTCGGCAGTGCCCTCGATAATCGTGCGTTTAAGTCGTTCTGATTGTCTGAGCGCCTGCGCTGCAATTCTGGATGCACTGACATCTTCAATCACGCAAATCAAGCCCTTGCTGATGTCACCAGCCACCATTTCTTTGGCGTAGACCATGGCCCAGAAGCTGGAGGTGTCTCTGCGGTAGAGCTCCATCTCGCCCCTGAATGTGCCTTTACTCTTAATGGCTTCACGGATGGGCTTGTTATAAGCCGTAAAGTGCTGGGCTGAGGCGTGCAGTATATCTGTTGGCATGTCGGTGATTTCTGCCGTGCTGTAGCCAAACAGCGCCTCAAAAGCAGGGTTGACCAGCCGTATCGTGCCTTTTACCGAGAGCATAATGGCCAGCGGGCTGGCATCCAGCACGGAGCGGATTTCCGCGGTGCGCTCCCAGACTAAATCTTGCAGGTGGTCGCGGTGCCGGCGCAGCTCGCGTTCGCTGTTTTGTTGCTCGGAAATATCACGCACCGTGGCGCAAAGATAGGCAACTTCAGCAAAAGTGATTTGGCTGAAGGTGATTTCAACCGGCAGCTGAGTATGTTGCAAGTTGATCTGGTGCGTGGTGTAAAGTAAGCGCTTTTCAACTGTAAGGGTGTTCCAGAATTCTTGCCACTGGGCTTGATTGATTTGCGGGAAAATATCAAAGAAACGTAATTTGAGCAGCTCGTCCTCACTGTAGCCGGTACTGGCTGAAGTGGCACGGTTGGCATAGCAAATCTGGCCGGAATAATCGGCCCAGAGAATAATATCCGGGGCTTCATCCACGGTGAATTGGGTGAGATGCAATCTTTCTTCGATGCTTTCCACTCGTCTGATTTGCTTTAACAGCAAATAGAGCAGGCAGGAAATAATCAGCACAAAGCTTAAACCCGCCAGGGCACGGGTAATAAGATCGCTCATAAAGCGATCCAGCAGGGTGTTGCGGTCGGTGGAAATCAGAATAATCAGTGGCAGAATACTCTGGCTGGTGTGAAACGCAGTCAGCAGCTGGGTGTTGTTCTGGGTGCTTGGGTAAACGCTGGAGCCTTGCAGGCGGCGCTGCTCGAACAGCAGCGGGTCTATATCCCTTAAATTACGGCCAATCTGGGCTTCATCAAAAGGGTAGCTTAGTAAAATCACGCCATCGCTGCGCAGTAAATGAACAT
Source organism: Iodobacter violaceini (assembly GCF_011601265.1). Lineage (GTDB taxonomy): Bacteria > Pseudomonadota > Gammaproteobacteria > Burkholderiales > Chitinibacteraceae > Iodobacter > Iodobacter violaceini. The sequence goes on along the minus strand of NZ_JAAOLX010000002.1, from coordinate 516,507 downwards.
GGCTGCCTGGCGCTAACTTGAGCGATTGATAAAACTGAATAAAATACTGAGGCTCTACGCCCGCTAAAATTACGCCACCAAACTCGTTATTATTTTTTTTGATGCGCTGTGTCACGGGGATCAGCCATTTTCCATCTGTGCGGCTCAGGATTGGGTTGCCAATGAGCGGCCGGCTGTCCTGAAACTGGCGGTGATAGAGAAAATAACTCCGGTCCGCCAGACTAACATGCCGGGTAGGGTATTCCAGCCCGTGGCTCTGGATCAGCCCCTTGCTGTCGATGGTGATGATGGCCCGTACCTGCGGGGTAAGCTTTACCTTATCTTGTAATACCTTATGGGTTTGCAGCTCATTGGCTTGATCCACTCCGCCATACTGATTGAGATTTTCCACGATATTTTGCATGGATTGCTCAACCGAAACAAAAGAGCGTGTGGCGTGCTCATCCAGTGAGCGTGCCAGAGACAGGCTGCTGCGTTCTGCCTCTTTGATGGTGGCCTGGTAGTCATGCAAGGACATGATGACCAGCGCAACGGTAGTGACAATGGCTAAAATGGCGTACAGCAGGATCAGGCCACCACGCAGTAGCTTGAGGGATGTAGCCGAGCCCGTGGGGCGCAGTGATCGTGCGAAAAACCGGTTCATAGTTCAGTGGTTTGGGATGGATGCATTGAAATTGGGCCTGGCAAAGAAAATGCGCGGATTGCCGGGCAAAGGATAAGCCGGCTGTTGCTGAGCCGGCTTATCCTTTTTGATCACTTAATCAGACATACTATAGTGTATTGCATCAGCCATTTTGCGCTGCAGCAATACGCTATTTATAAAAGACAACTTAAGCTTTTGCTTCCAGCTCTTCCCATTTAGTCATCTTTTCGAGAATTAGCCCGTCCAGCTCTTCGATGCGCAATTGCATTTCTCGGGCCTGCTTGGGCCCGTTGCGATAAATGCTGGCGTCGAGTAATTGCTGCTGGATATCCAGTTTCTCGGCTTCAAGCGCATTAATTTGCAGTGGCAGCTGCTCCAAAAGGCGGGCGTCATTAAATGAAAGCTTTTTCTTCGCTTTGGCAGGCTCAGCCGTTTTGCTTTGTGGTGCTGAGCTGGCTTTGGGTGGGGCAGCAACAACAGGCGCATTGCTGGCCATCCGTGCTTTGGCTTCCATCCAGTCTGCGTATCCGCCGGCGTTTTCAATCAGTACACCATTGCCTTCAAAGGCAATCACCTGAGTGACCACATTATCCAGGAAGGCCCGGTCGTGGCTGACCAGGAACACCGTGCCGGAATAATTAGAAAGCAGTTCTTCCAGCAGCTCTAAGGTGTCGATATCCAGATCGTTGGTTGGCTCGTCCAGTACCAGAACATTGGCCGGGCGGGTAAACAAACGGGCCAGTAGCAGGCGGTTACGCTCACCACCGGATAAAGAGCTGACCGGGCTGCGGGCGCGTGCTGGCGCAAACAAAAACTCTTCCAGATAGCTGATAACGTGTTTACGCTGATTGCCAATTTCGATGTAATCATTGCCCTGGCTGATGGTATCGATCACCGTGGCGTTTTCATCCAGCTGTTCGCGGAACTGATCAAAGTAGGCTACTTGTAAGTTGGTGCCCAGTTTAACTTCACCGCTGTCAGGCTGTAATTCACCCAAAATCATTTTAAGCAGCGTGGTTTTACCCGCGCCATTTGGCCCGACCAAGCCGATACGATCGCCACGAATCAGACGGGTGCTGTAGTTGCCTACAAGTGTTCTGCCGTTATAACCCTTGGTGACGTTTTCCAGCTCGGCCACCAGCTTGCCTGATTTATCGCCTGAATCCACATTAAAGCTGACATTGCCTACGCGTTCGCGGCGCTGGCTGCGCTCGATGCGTAAGGCTTCCAGCCGGCGCACTCGGCCTTCATTACGGGTGCGGCGCGCCTTAATCCCCTGGCGGATCCATACTTCTTCCTGGGCGAGCACTTTATCGAATTTCTTATTGGTAAATTCTTCCTGCTCGATCAGTTCTTGTTTTTTTGTTTCATAAGTTTTGAAATTACCCGGGAAGCTGGTCAGATTGCCGCGATCAAGTTCGATGATGCGGGTGGCAATATTGTCGAGGAAGCGGCGATCGTGGGTAATAAACAACACGCTGCCCGCAAAGTTTTTGAGCAGCTCTTCCAGCCATTCAATCGCGCTGACATCCAGGTGATTGGTTGGCTCGTCCAGTAATAAAAGCTGTGGTTCAGAGACCAAAGCACGGGCCAGCGCCACGCGTTTTTTCCAGCCGCCTGATAAAGCGCCAATTTTTGTTTCTGCAGGCAGATCAAGGTGCGACATAATCGAGGCAATCAGCGAATCAAGCCGCCAGCCATCCTGCGCTTCTAAATCGTGCTGTAAATCCATCAGATGGGTTAAGCTTTCTTCGCTGTCATCTAATGTTTGCAGTGCTGCGTGATAGTCAATCAGCGTCTGGCGCACCGCACCCAGGCCTTCGGCCACGGCTTCATAAACGGTGTGTTCCATATCAAATACAGGCTCTTGCGAAACAAAAGCCATCTTCGCGCCCGTTTCCAGGCGGATAACGCCGTCGTCCAGCTTGTTGACGCCTGCGACGGTTTTAAGAAGGGATGATTTACCTGCACCATTGCGGCCGATCAGACCAACGCGTTCACCAGCATCAAGAATAAAGCTGGCTCCGTCTAAAAGCGGAACGTGGCCATAGGCGAGGTGAGCGTTTTCTACAATTAAAATGGGCATTTGGTACCTTGAAGCAGGGGTTTTGCTTATTTGAATGTTTGAATATAGAGGGCAGATTGTGCGCCTTTGCCTTTAGCCAGAACGCGCTGAGGCAGAGTGTGCATTGATTTGCCAACAAAAAATCTTAGTGGCGATTATACGGCCAGATGGCCTTAGCCGATACCTGCAGTGTTGGAACTATTGATTTCCACCATTAGAATGGGGTGGGCCAGGTGGCTTATTTACCCTGCCTGCAGCGTGATCACTCAGGCTCAGCGCCGTAAATGACGGGATGCTGCCATCCTGTTTCAGCCGCAATAAGCGTCATAAAGCAAACTCGGAAACCGCGAATGATACGATTCTTGATGCTCTGTTTGTGTTTGACTGGCCCAGTTTGGGCAAAGCCCGTAGCGAGTGTAAAAAGCACGCACCCAGCATTAAGTAAACCCTCCCAGCTCGCTGCAACCGGCGCTGATTTTGACCCGGAACACCCGCCAGAAAGGCTGAGAGTTTTGGTGGCACTGGGGCCTTCTACTTTTTTTATTAAAAATGGCCGTCAGTATGGTGTGGAATACAGCATGCTGAACGAGTTTGAAAAATTTCTGAACCAGGGGCGGAGCAAGGGGCAGCCGCCGCTGCGTTTGCAATTTATTCCTGTTGATGCCGGTGAGCTTATTCCCGCGCTCAGGGCCGGGCGAGGGGATATTGCTGCAGGGCTGATGCCGGTGACGGAAGGGGCAAAGCAATTAGTCGCATTTTCTGCCCCTTATTTGCAAGATCGCTGGTGTACGGTGTCGGCAGCAGAAGAGGGCCACAGTCTTACGATTCCATCCAGCAGCTATGCCCAGCGGCTTTTAGGTGATTTTAATGAGGCAAGACGCAAGGCCGGAAGTGCGGAGTTTGAGGCAGAAAACGCCGCGCCAGGTGTAAACAGTGAAATGCTGCTCGCTGAAATTAATAAAAACGCAGATAAAACCACCATGGCCAGCAGTTTTGTTCTGGGTTTATGGAGTAAAACGCTGAGCAAACTAAAAAGTCATAGCTGTACAGAAGAAAAAGTCCCTGTGGCGTGGGCGGTGCGTAAAGACGACAGTGCTTTGCTGGCCACTTTAAATCGCTTTGCAGAGAAATCAGGCGTTGCCGAGCGGGCTGTGACGGCTACGCGGCGCTATCTGGAAATCAGTGGCAAAGTGCAAAGCGCCAGTCAGCTGGGGTCTTTGGATAAGCTGGCTTTTTTTGCACCTGTTTTTCAAATTGTGGCCGCGGCCAATAATTTAGACTGGCTGCTGCTTGCTGCTATCGGGCAGAAAGAAACAGGTTTGAATTCGGTCATACGTAAAAAAGGCCCGACCGGCATTATGCAAATTAACCCCAGCACCGCCCGTAATATGGGGGTGACGAATCCCCATGATGCTGAAGGCAATGTCACGGCGGCCGCGCGTTATCTGGGGCATTTGCGTGATTTCTTTAATAACCCTGGCATTAATGACGAGGATCAGCTTTATTTTATGATTGCCGCCTACAACGCAGGTGAAGGGCGTGTACAGCAATTGCGTAATCAGGCGGCGGCTCAGGGCCTGGATCGCAACCGCTGGCTGGGGAATGTAGAAAAAGTAGCTTTAAAGTCGGTCAGTAAAGGCATGGTGGATTATGTGTCTGCAGTGAGCCGTTATTATATTGCCTACCAGGCGGCGGAAAAAACACGCAAACGGCACGAAGGCGCGTCAGCGGCGGCCGAGCTTAAATAAAGATATGTTGCCGCAGTACCCAGACATTGAATCACGCCGCTCTGAAGATCACAGAGCAAAATGAGGCGTTATCCGCTTTTATCCGTACAGGCCGTGTGTGCGTTTAGCGCATAAATGATTGTTTTTATATTGGTTCTCTTCCCTTGGGTGAGCAGGGCTGAGCGGTACGGGGTTTAAGGCGGGTTAATGCACGCAAAGAGACTGGCCAATCTGTTAATCTTTGGGCCGCTTTGCATCCTGGTCTTGTTTTTTTGCATTCTGATCCTCGCTTTTTGCAATTGATCGCAGCGCTGTTTCGCCTTGGAATGGCTTTGTTTAAAGTGACATTACTCCAACTTTGCAAGAGAATGTCATGAAAGCCTTAATGTTAATTGCTACCGCATTGATGATTTCTACTCCTGTTTTTGCTGCGCCTGTTTCAAAAGATGCAGTGATTATTAAATTGCCAAGAATAGAGGTTGTTGGGAAGCGCCACGATGTAATCAATAAAGCGCCAGTCAAACTGGCCGCACTTGATGCGTCAATTGCAAACGATGCAGTCATTATTAAATTGCCGAGAATAGAGGTTATTGGAAAGCGCCGCGATGTAATCCATAAAGCGTCAGTAAAACTGGCGGTATCAGATGTAAAATGTGCAAAAGACGCCGTGATTATTAAATTGCCGCGAATCGAAGTGCTTGCAAAGCGGGAACGCGCTCCGGTATTGCCATCTATGATTGTGGCTGCAGAGCAGGGCGAAGGGGTTTTTTTCAATACTGTAATGCCGTCTATGGCAATCGTAAAAAAGATTAATCTCTTCATGCCTTATGGCGTTTAATGCGCTTTAACAGACAGACTGATTTATACGCCATGATGGATTTTTAGAGTGATTGCCCTGGTTGAGTCCTTAGTGATGATTTATTAATGTGTTTAAAATAAATAAAGTAAATAAAGATCAGCGCGCTTTAAATGCTAATATAATGAAAATATTTATTTAAACGAAGGAATACATGTTTATGAAGATAATATTTTCTATTGCACTGGCCGCTGTGTTGTTATTGAACGTGGCTCATGCTGAAAACAAACCCGCCATTCAAATGGACACTTTGCTTAAAAGCAGCCAGTCATGGGATGGAAAAAAATATGATTCTTATCCATCCGGCCCGCCTGAGCTGACTGTTTTGAAAATAACAATCCCTCCCAATACCACGATGGCATGGCACAAACATTCCATGCCCAATGTAGCCTATGTTGTTTCTGGCTCATTAACGGTTGAAAAGAAAGTGGGCGGTGAAAAGAAAATTATTACATCCGGGCAGGTATTGCCAGAAATGGTCGGTGAATACCATCGCGGAATAACGGGCAAAGAGCCTGTTGAGCTGATTGTTTCCTATGCAGGCTCGGTTGGCATGCCTTTGTCTGAGCCAGAGAATAATGAGAATAAAGACCTTCATTAGTATTTGCTATTGATTGGGAGCCGCGTGCAATATTGTGAATTAGCAGATAATGCTAACGCGGCCTGTTTATCAGAATTGCTTGCTGATGATATTTATCCATTCAGAGTAATATGTTGTTGGTTTTTTTGCCTAAGACGACAGAGATAGCAGCGATGGGATGATTATTCCGCGTTCAGGGTAAAAGCCAGATCCCTTTGTGGAAAGTATTTTGCATGGTAAAAAATATTTTCTGCTACGCAAGTTACTGCTCATATGAAGTAAATCCATCTGAGGTTTTTTGTGACCCCTGTTTTCTTAAGCTAATCAGAAAATGAGTCAGGCAGAGCATGGTTATATAATTAATTGATATGGGTATTTAGCTGAAATTAAGTCTTGGGCATGATCGGCTTATATAAAAAAGGCAGCATATGAATGAAGAAAATATTCAAATAATCAAAGCACGTTTTTATGAAGTGCTTGATTTTTTTAAAAAAATCTTTGACCGGCTCGCTGTGTGGGTGATTCAGCTGAGCTGGGGTAAGTTTATCTTTTTAATGATTTTGTCTTTGATTATGGGCGGCGCGATTGAAGATGGGGTTAATAGCTTAAGAAATGCAGAATATGCTGCTACTTTGCCGCCTCCCCCTGTACCACCCGCCAATAAAAATGCGGACCAGCAGCAGGCAGAGCAAGAAAAAGCCGATGCAGAAAAAGAGCTGGCAGATGAAAAAAAAGCAGGTCACGATAAAGAGAAAATAAAGAAAAAATTGCACGATAAAATTGCCGGATTGAATGTGATTCAGGATAGTGACTTATCTTCAGAGGATAAGAATGAATTGATTAATGCGGTGAGCGAGTATTTGCTGACTCTTGAAGAAAATTCACCGTCCTCTACCAGGATATCGACTAATATTTCTTTGAATAACTGGGTGTTTCTTTTTATCATGATGCTGCTGGGCATCAAGGTATTAATGGGCGGTAAAAAACGTGCCGAAGCGCTGGCCAGAGAAGCACAAAAAGAATCAGAAAGAGAGGCATTATTAAGGCAGGTGGCCGAGGCCAAAATACAAATGATGCAAGCGCAAATTGAGCCGCACTTTTTATTTAATACCCTGGCGTCTGTTGAATATTTAATTGAAACGGATCCGCCGCGTGCTTCCGCCATGCAGCGCAGCCTGATTCAGTATTTACGTCAGGTATTACCGCAAATCAGGGATCATGCCTCTGGTAATCATTTGGGCCGCGAGGCCGATATGGTGGCTGCGTATTTAGAGCTGTTAAAAATGCGCATGGAAGAGCGCCTGGAATTTAATATTCATATTCCTGAAGGCTTACGCTCAGCGGCTTTTCCGCCGATGATTTTGCAAACGCTGGTTGAAAATGCAATTAAACATGGATTAGAGCCTAAAACAGAAGGCGGCAGCCTGAGTGTTTATGCAGAAGTTGCTCATCAGAAATTAAGAATCAGCGTGATTGATAATGGCCTTGGTTTCGGTATGGCAAAAAGCAGTGGCACAGGTTTGGGTTTGCAGAATATTCGTGAGCGGCTGGCTTTGTTATATAAAGGGAACAGCTTGTTTTCAATTACAGAAAATAAACCAACCGGCGTGTGTATTACGATTGAAGTGCCTTATACTCTGGCAATATAAATGTGCCCATTTTTTAAAGGATTGCCATGCCTACAGCACTGATTGCTGACGACGAGCGTTTAATGCGTGATCAGTTAAAGTTACGTCTTTCTCAGGTCTGGCCAGAATTAGAAATCATTGCCGAAGCTAAAAATGGCGAAGAAGCGATTAGCCAGACATTAGCGCACCGGCCGGATTTTGCTTTTTTAGATATCCGCATGCCTGGCCTTACTGGTTTAGAAGCGGCGCAGGCTATTTCTCAATTTACCCATATTGTTTTTGTAACCGCCTACGATCAATACGCGGTAGAAGCATTTGAGCACGGTGCGATTGATTATGTATTAAAGCCAGCGGACCCGGAGCGTTTGGCTTTAACCGCAGAGCGTTTAAAAAAACGCCTCGCCAGCCCGCCCAATGATATGCAAGCCTTAATTGCCCGGATTGCTCAGCAAGTCACCCAAAAGCCCGCGTATTTGCAATGGATACAGGCATCAATGGGGCAGGAATTGCGTTTGATTCCGGTTGAAGAAGTTTTGTTTTTTCAATCCGATGAAAAATACACACGGGTGCAGACAAAAAATTATGAGGCTTTAATCAGAAAGCCCGTGCGTGATTTATTAGAAGAGCTCAATCCTGATCTCTTTTGGCAAATTCACCGCGCAACGCTGGTAAACAGTAAGGCGATTGAAGGCGTGGTTAAAGATATTCGCGGGCGCTTACTGGTGAAAGTGAGCGGCCTGAGCGAAAAGCTGGAAGTCAGCCGCAGCTTTACGCATTTATTTAAGCAAATGTAAATCTACCACTGGCAGCCGCTGTCGCTTACTGCATCGGCCACTAAGGGCACGATTGCGAGCAGACCCAATCCTGAGTACGCTTTTTTACAATCAGGCCGGTTGGCTTTATCCAGTGATTTGGCCAGCTCGCTGCGCGGTGTTTCTGCCTGTGGTTTTAGCCCGGGGACAATGGATTGCGCTTTAGCGGCAGAGCTGTTTTCTTTGGGAATGGATAAATCGAGTCTGGCAGCGGGGGTAATCGCTTGGTGAATGGCGTTACCACTCTCAGTAATGGGAGGAATCTCCAAAATATTGGACTTTGTTTCATGTGTTGAAACTGGCCCTGTTTTGGGCCTTGTTTTTTGCTTGGATGTTTGTTGTTGATGCTCTGCCGCAGGTGGCGGGGGCGGGCTTACCGGCTGCGTCCGGGGCATTTCATGAGCAGGTAAGAAAATTTGTAAGCCCGGGCGTCTTGTCTGACTGGCCGGTTTTTTGGCCTGATAAAAAAGATAAACACTAAGGTGCATCAGTAGTGCCAATGCAAGGCCGATGGGCAGGGTGTGGTTTTTCATGAGATGCAGATAAAAACGGGGGGCATTTTATGCTGTCCTGTCGCCACATGATAGGGTGCTGCCGGGGCGCTTAGTCTAAATGGAATACGTTTCGTTTTTCTATGGGCTTATTTACTTGTTTTTGAATCAACTGGCCCTGAGGGGCCAGAGGTATACGCCAATCCGTTTTCGGTTGGGTATCAGCGATCTGGTTGTTTGCATTCAAAGAAGGCCAGAGCTCGCAAGGCGTGCAGGCTTGCCTTCTTTCGGAAAATAATCAGATACTTTCTAAGCAATGGCTAAATTGCACACTATTCTTATTCAAGATGTAATACCACTCGGTGGTACTTATCGGGCTTAGGAGTGGGTATGTGTAAGTATTTGCTTAAGGCCCTGTGCGGGCTGCTTATGCTTATCAATTGCAGCTTTGCTGCGGGCAGATATACTTTTTCTGTGGTCCCTCAGTTTGGCCCTGATCGTTTACATCAGGAATGGCAGCCTGTCTTGCAGCGTATTTCGCACGATACAGGCATAGTGCTTGAGCTGAAGCTTGCCGCTGGCTATACGCAGTTTGATGCGGCTATAAACAATGGCAGTGCTGACTTTGCCTATGTTAATCCCTACCAGGCGCTGCGTGCCCGGCCCCGGCAGGGTTATATCCCCCTGTTAAAAGACAGCAAGCCTTTAGTCGGGATATTACTTGCACGTAAAGACAGCAGGTTTAAGTCTGCCAAAGATTTAAACGGTCAGACCATTGCTTTTCCGGCGCCTAATGCCTTTGGCGCTTCTATTTTGCTTCGCGCTCACTTAAGCGGGCGTATGGGATTGCAATTTACTCCGCGATATCTGGGCACTCATTCCAATGTTTTTTTGCACCTGGCGCGAAACGAGGTGGCGGCTGGCGGAAGCGTGCTCGCCGCGTTTGATGACGAGCGGCCTGAGATACGCGGGCAGCTGCATATTATTTATCAGATGCCGGAAGTCGCTTCGCACCCGATTGTGGCCCACCCCCGTGTGCCTTTAAAAGATCGCAATGCCATTGCACAGGCCTTTATGGCTTTGGCCCAGGATGAGGCAGGGCGTGCTTTGCTGAAGGAAATTCGTTTTTCTAACCCAGTGCAGGCTCTTTATGAAAAAGACTACTTGCCTTTAGACGCTTTAAAGCTTCAGAAATATGATGCAGAAGAGAAAAACTAGATGGATGCGCCCCTGATTCCTTCTTCGTCGCACACATGGTGGCACGCCATATACAGGGCTTTGCCGCGCAGCCTTTCACGGCAGATTATGCTGCTTACCTCGATTTGCCTTGTGGTATCGCTGCTGGGTTACGGGGCTTATACGGCAAGCAGGCAAACCCATTTGCTTCGCACCACCGTAATGAACAATATGGCCGCTTTGGCTCAGAATCTTGCCACCGTGGATGCTCAGTTTTTGCTGGTAGAAGACTGGGTGAGCATTGAAGCGATCTCGATGCAAACCGCCACAACCCCCGGTATTTTTTTGGTGCAGGTGAGTAATCCGGAAGGAAAACTGCTGAGTGAAGTGGTGTTTGAACATGGGCGCAGCGTGCCTTATTTTGGCCATGAGCGTTTGCATCCTCCCCGGCAGGTGCGGCCCTTTACTCAGTCTGAAGAGGTGAATACAGCGCTCAGCCTTCATCGTTTGGCCAGCAAGCAAACCATGTCGGCCTGGCACCCGGTTATGGCGGGCAGCCATGTGGGCTGGGTCAGGGTGAGCTATAGCACCGATGGTTTAAATCAGCAGGTGATCGCCATATGGACACAGGCGCTGCTGATTATTGCGCTGGCGATCACCGTGACGCTGGTTTTACTTAAATGCCTGCTTGGGCCGCCCATCCGGGCCTTACAACAGGCCACCCGGTTTGCCACCGGTCTGGATCATGCTCTTGGGGCCAAATTTCAGGTATCAGGCGAGTCTTCAGAAATCCAGGCTTTAGGTGAGGCGCTTAATCATGTTTCAGCGCGCTTATTAACGCAAAACAGCGAATTAAATCACCAAAAATTTGCACTTGATCAGCATGCTATTGTCAGCATTACGGATTTAAATGGCCTGATTGTGTATGCCAACGATTTGTTTTGTGAGATTTCTGTGTATTCCAGGGAAGAATTACTGGGGCAGAGTCATCGTATTCTTAATTCAGAATTTCACCCGCCTGCTTTTTTTGCTTCGCTTTGGTCTGCAATTAGCCGCGGGCAGGTTTGGCATGGTGAAATTAAAAATAAAAACAAATTGGGGCAGTTTTATTGGGTAAATGCCACCATTGTGCCCCTGATGGGAATTAATGCAGTAGCTGAGCAATATATTTCTATATGTACTGATATCACTGAAATTAAAAATTATGAATTATCTTTGCAGGCTGCAAAAGCGAGGGCAGAGGCGGCAACGGTGGCAAAAAGCCAGTTTTTAGCCAATATGAGCCATGAAATTCGCACACCAATGAATGCGATTCTGGGCATGCTTAAATTATTGCAAAATACCGAATTAAGCGACAGGCAGCTCGATTACACCACTAAAACCGAAGGTGCGGCGCAGTCTTTATTAGGGCTGCTGAATGATATTCTGGATTTTTCTAAAATGGAAGCCGGGAAAATGGAGCTGGATCCGCAGCCGTTTCGTTTAGACAGGCTGCTGCGGGATTTATCCGTTATTTTATCGGCCAATACAGGTGCAAAACCCATTGAGGTATTATTCGATATTGATTCATCCATGCCCAAAGCCCTGGTTGGTGATGTGCTGAGGCTGCGGCAAATTCTGATTAATCTTGCGGGCAATGCCATTAAATTTACTGAAACGGGCGAAGTCATTATTCAAATAAAACTGCTTGGCCAGATTGAAGATCAAATCTCCTTGCGTATTTCAGTTAAAGATAGCGGTATTGGCATTACAGCCGAAAATCAAAGACATATCTTTGAAGGATTTACTCAGGCCGAATCATCTACTACGCGGCGCTTTGGCGGGACGGGGCTGGGTTTATCTATTTCCAGGCGATTGGTTGAAATGATGGGTGGCAGCCTGATGCTGGAAAGCGAGGCAGGGAAGGGCAGCACCTTTTACTTTGAAATCATACTGCCTGCCGTGGATGCTTTAGCAGAAGAGGCAGACCGCTCAAGTTTTGTGGGGGGGCTTAATCATTTGCATGTTTTGGTGGTGGATGATAATGAAACCGCCTGCGGGCTGATGGTGGATATGGCCCGCTCCTGGGGCTGGCAGGTGGATGTGGCCCGGAGCGGGCAAGAGGCGATTGCTAAAGTGGAGGCGTGCCAGACTTTGGCTCAGGGGGGCTATCAGGCTATTTTTGTGGATTGGCATATGCCGGATATGGATGGCTGGGAAACCATTTTACGGATCAGAAAAATCCTGCTGACCACGGATACTCCTGTCATTGTGATGGTGACAACGCATGGCCGGGAGTTGCTGGCTCAGCGCAGCAGCGAAGAGCAGGCCGCCCTGAATAGCTTTTTGGTGAAGCCTGTGACGGCTTCGATGCTGTTTGATGCGGTGGCCGATGCGCGGGCAGGCCTGGGTAATCTGCGCAACAGGCCCCGCCTGCCGGGAATAAAGCCTTGCCGTCTGATCGGGCTGCATCTGTTGGTGGTTGAAGACAATTTAATGAATCAGCAGGTGGCGCAAGAACTGCTCAGCGCAGAAGGCGCGCATGTAGAGCTGGCTGCAAACGGGAAGGCGGGCATTGATGCGATTGTTCAAGCCGCCCGCCCTTTTGATGCGGTGCTGATGGATGTGCAAATGCCCGTGATGGACGGCTATACTGCTACGCACATTATCCGGCATGGTTTGGGTATGGCCACCTTGCCCGTGATTGCCATGACGGCCAATGCCATGGATTCAGATCGTGAGGCTTGCCTTGCTGCAGGGATGAATGATCATATTGGCAAGCCCTTTGATTTGATGCATCTTATTCAGATTGTGCAAAGCCAGGTCAGGCAAACCCGGCATCAGCCAGTTTTATGCAGCGAAGTCATCAGCGTGCCGGATGACGCGAAATTTCCGGCCAAAGATGAGCTTGATCTCACCGGTGCTTTAGAGCGGCTGGGAAATAACAGCGGCTTATATGGGCGTGTTTTACAGTCTTTTTTGTCAGAAGTCAGCGAAGTGCCAGATCAGCTGGATGCTTTTTTACGGGCAGGAAAAAGAGAAGAAGCCCGCCGTTTAATGCATACCTTAAAGGGGCTTGCCGCTACAGCCGGGGCCGGTTATTTAGCGGCGGTTGCTCAACAAACAGAGGATGAACTGAAAACTGCGACTGCGGAGCACGATGCGCTTTGTGAGGCACTGAGGGACGCCGTGCTGTCCAGTATCCGTCTGATTGAGCCGCTTGCTCTGAGCTATACCCAGGCCATGCCAGCAGAGGGGGTGCCGGATACCTCGCAGTTGCTGGCAGATATTAAAGAATTACATAGTCTGCTAAAAGGTTCGGATTTATTAGCCTTTGATGTGCATGCCCGGCTGCAAAAAAAATACGCTCGTACAGCCGATCCCGAGCTTAAAGCCTTGTACGAGGCGATGGGGGCATTTGATTTTATGCGGGGGCAAAAACAGTGTGAAACACTTTTAGAAAAATACGGCGAATTCCAATAAGCTGATTTAAATGATGATCCGGCCGCCGCTATAAAAATGCAGGCTGACTGAATTGTTTTGCTGAAGGGGAAATCCGGGCTCAGCACAAAATTCCCCGCATAATCATCGTCATTACAGTGAGGCGCAATCCCTGGCCAGGCCATTTTAAGCCATCAACAGGGGCATGCACTAATGCGCATGAATTGCCTGTAACAGCTCCGCCTCTAATGCACGGGATGCGTGCTGATCTTTGAGTAATTCACCGCTGATTAAGAAATTATCTTCTGCCCGCTCGCCCAAAGTCATAATTTTTGCCGATTGAATTTCAATCCGGTTATTCGCCAGCACGCGGGCAATGGTAGAGAGCAGGCCGGTTCTGTCCCCTGCGGCAATGGAGAGCACATGATATTTGCCGCGCTCATCTGCACGTATCATCACATGGGGCTGAATGGGGAAATGCTTTAACTGGCGGGAAATACGCGATTTTTGCACCGTGGCCAGCGGCAGGCCTTTTTCTAATTGCTGGCTAAGTTCAAACTCGATATAGCCAATTAAATCACGGTAATTGTCTACCCGGTTATCGGGGATATAAATATAGAAACTATCTAAGGCATAGCCATTTTGCGTGGTGTGGATATGCGCATCAAAAATGGTATAGCCAGCGCGCTCAAAAAAACTGCAGATTTGTGCAAATAAATCATTTTTGTCCTGGCTGTACACCATGACTTGCAAGCCTTCGCCTGATTCTGAAAGCCGTGCTCGCACCACCGGTTTAAGGGTGTTTATGCGGGAAAACAGCATGCGGGTATGCCATGCAATTTCTTTGGCATCGTGGCGTAAGAAATACACGGTATCGAGCACTTTCCAGAATTCTTCGTGTGCTTCCTGACGCAGGCCATGCAGGCGGATCAGCCGCAGCGCCTCATCCTTGCGCTCTTCCAGCCAGGAGCGGCTGCTGCTGTCCTGGCTGCTGAACAGGCGCTGGGTGGCTTTAAATAAATCTTCAAGCAGCTTGGCCTTCCATGCATTCCATACCTTGGGGCTGGTGCCGCGGATATCGGCTACTGTCAGCAGGTAAATGGCGGTGAGCTTGCGCTGATCCCCCACCCAGGTGGCAAAGGCCTGAATGGTTTCGGGATCATATACATCCTGTTTTTGCGCCACGGCCGACATGGTGAGGTGATGCTCTACCAGCCAGGTGATCAACTGGGCATCCTCATTAGAAAGCGGCATGCTGGCGCACCACTTAGCCGCAATCTCTTTGCCTAATAAGGAATGATCGCCGCCACGCCCCTTGCCAATATCATGAAACAGCGCCGCCAGATATAAAACTTCTGGCCGATCAAATTCTGCCAATAGGCGTGAACACATTGGGTATTCATGGGTAAAGGCATTGACTGCAAAGCGCCGTACATTACGCAATACCATTAAGGTGTGTTCATCCACGGTATAAACATGAAATAAATCATGCTGCATACGCCCAACAATCTGCCCGAATTCCGGAATAAACCGGCCTAATACGCCGTATTGATTCATGCGGCGTAATACACGGGTTAAGCCGCGTGGTTCGCGGAAAATATCAATAAAGCGCTGCTGATTAATTGGATTGCGCCGGAAATCATCATCAATACTGGATCTGGCATGCCAAAGTGCCCTGAGCGTGGCAGGGCTGATTTCCTTTGCATCGCGGATGCTTTCCAGTTGCCAGAATAATTCCAAAATGGCTGAAGGCTGGCGTTCAAATACATCGGGAGCGGTGATTTCAATGGCTGAGCCACGTAATTGAAATGATTCATTAATCGGTCGGGTCTCTATCCCAACCTGCGAAAAAATACGTGCTTTCAGGGCTGCTAATAATAAAGGCGTAAGCTGGCTGATAATGCGGGCAGAGCGGTAATAGGTGGCCATCAGCGCTTCACTGGCGCGCAGGCGGATCGAGCCTTTTTCACTGTCTGCAAATTTAAAATCGCTGGCGAGCGTGTGCTGGTAATCAAATAAAATACGATCCTCACGGCGCTTTGCCCGCCAGTGCAATTGAATGCGATAGGCGCGTAATACCCGCTCGGCGTTTTCTAATTTAATAATTTCTTCATCGGTCAGCATTTTAAGCTGCGCCAGGGCATGCCAGTCGCGGCCTAAACCCTGGCTGGCGGCAATCCAGCCAATTAAATGTAAATCGCGCAAGCCACCCGGCGCTTCTTTGATATTAGGCTCCAGATTGTAGGTCGCGTTTTGAAAGCGGCCATAGCGTGCCTGCTGCTCTAATAATTTGGCCTCAAAGAACTCCTTGGTATCAATATAGCGATGCACTGTGTCATAAAATTCTTTAAAGCGCTCAGGATCTCCAACCAACAGCCGCGCTTCTAAAATAGCTGTTTGCACGGTGATATCTTTTTCCGCCTCGTGCATGCAATCGGCCGTGGTGCGTACCGAATGGCCCACCTCCAGACCAATATCCCACAGCTCGCCCACAAAAACTTCCAGCTTTTCTAAAAGGGCTGGCGAGGGCAGATCGGGCAATAAAATCAATAAATCCACATCAGAATAAGGAAACAGCTCCCCGCGCCCATAGCCGCCAACGGCCACCAGCAGCACCTCATCAATAAACTGATGCCTGCCCCACAGCTCGCTTAAAGTGCGATCGGTGAGCTGCGTCAGCTCCGCCAGAATCGGCAAGGCTTCGCTTGGGGTATCAAAGCGTTGGTGTAAGGCAGCTTTATCAGCCGCATAAGAAGCCCGGATGGCACTGACAGGACGCATAACTCAGCCAAATATAAGGTGGTGCTGTAGTTTATAGGAGAAAGGGGCGGGGAGTGGCGGTGGATAGGGTAGTTGTGCGTAAGTAAGTTTTATGGTGCTACATCTTTAGAGGTCTTTGCGCCGTCAGTTTATTTAAACAGATCAGTACGATGCATTGAATCGTAATGAATTCAGGCGGTTTTCCGCCGTTTAATATTGCCTGATTCTGTAGTTTCGCCATCATTGGTGTCAGTGGAATAGTCAGTATCACGTCGTTTTTTCTTTGTAAGCAAGGGCTTGCAATGTAGTTGGCCTGTGTCAGCCTGCTGGCAAGCTAATTGCTAAATAGCTAAGGGAAGCCTGTCAGGCTGTCTGCCCTTACCTTTAGCTACGGAGTTGCAATGAAGAAACTTACTTTGATCGCATCGCTGGCCATGACTTCTTTTTCTGCCTATGCCGCAGAAGATGTGATTCGTCTGGGTAATCTCAAATTCGCCCATTACGGCGCGGTCTCATATATCAAGGAAATCGCGCCTAAGTGCGGGATTAAGGTAGAGGAGAGGATGTTTGCCAAGGGGCTGGATATTATGCCGGCCATTATTGCGGGCGAGATTGATGTGGCGGCCAGTGCGGCAGATGCGGCCATTGCCGGGCGGGCAGGCGGCGTGCCGGTGTATGCGGTGGCGGGCTTTGCTAAAGGTGGCATCAGGATTGTGGTGCAGCCGGGCTCAGCCATTAAAACCGTGGCCGATTTTAAAGGCAAATCGGTAGGGGTGGCACGCGGCGGGGCACAAGAGCTGGCGCTGTTGGCGGAGCTGGCCAAGGCGAATCTGAGCTGGTCAGAAAAACCGGGCAAGGATGTCAAAATTGTTTACCTGCCGTTTGCGGATTTAAACCAGGCGCTGATGCAAAAGCAGATTGATGCCATGTCGCAATCTGAGCCGCAGGCTTCGCAAGCGATTAATAAGGGCTTTGGCGTGGAATTGCTCAAACCTTATGAAACGCCGATGGGCGAGCCGATTCGCACGCTGGTGATGAGCGAAAAGCTTTACAACACGAATCGCCCGCTGGCTGAAAAGTTTATGAAGTGCTTTGTGCAAGCCACCAAAGCCTTTATGGATGATCCTAAACTCGCCGAAAACTATGTACGCAGCAATATGTTTAAAGGCCAGATTACGGTGGATGATTATCAGGATGCCATCGCTAATTCGCCGTTTTATTACAATCTGAGCGTTGAGCATATGCAGATCACTACCGATTTTATGGCCAAATATGGCGTGGGCAAAATGGTGAAGCCGCCAGTGGCCAAAGAGTGGGTGAAGCTGGATCTGCTCGATCAGGCTAAGAAATCTTTAAACGTGAAATAAGGGCAATCCGATGAATAAAACATTATTCACCCGGGCCGTAACGGGGCTTTGGCTGCCCGTGGCCCTGATTGCGCTTTGGCAGGCTGCAGCAATGGCAGGCTGGCTAAACCCGCAGATTTTGCCTTCCCCATGGCAGGTGGTGCTGCGCTGGTATGCGTATTTATTGCCAATGGAGGCCTATGACGCCAGCCAGAGCAGCTATGCCGCCTGGTTGTTTTCAGGCGAGATGATTCACGATGCCATCGGCACGCTGTATCGGGTAATTGTGGGCTTTGCGATTGGTGCGGCGCTGGCTTTGCCGCTGGGGCTGCTTATGGGGGCCAGCCCGCGGGTGTATGGCTGGTTTAATCCGATGATTCAGGTTTTGCGGCCAATTCCACCGATTGCTTATATCCCGCTCTCTATTTTGTGGTTTGGTTTGGGCAATGCACCGGCGATTTTCCTGATTGTGATTGGGGCGTTTTTTCCTGTATTGATGAATACCATTGCCGGGGTGCGTCAGGTGGATTCTATTTATCTGCGTGCGGCGCGCAATTTAGGCGCGAGCCAAAGCACCTTGTTCCTGAAAGTGATCTTACCGGCGGCCACGCCGTATATTCTGGCCGGTGCGCGTATCGGGGTGGGTACGGCGTTTATTGTGGTGATCGTTTCAGAAATGATTGCGGTGAATAATGGGCTGGGCTTCAGAATTCTGGAAGCGCGTGAGTATTTTTGGTCAGACAAAATCATTGCGGGTATGCTGACGATCGGCTTACTTGGCCTTGCAATTGATATGGCAATGAATAAACTCAATAACCACTTGTTGCGCTGGCACCGCGGCCTGGAGCATTAATCATGACAGCACAAATCAAAATAGCGCGGGTGAATAAAGTTTTTAAAACGCCAGGTGACGATGTGGTGGCTTTGCGGGATATCAGTCTTGAGATCCCTAATGGGCAGTTTGTTTGCCTGCTGGGGCCTTCGGGCTGTGGCAAATCAACCCTGCTTAATGCGGTGGCCGGGTTTTCTCATCCAACGAGCGGCAGCATCACCGTGGATGGCGCGCAGATTAAAGACACCGGGCCAGATCGCGGCATGGTGTTTCAGGAATACGCGCTGTTCCCATGGATGACGGTTGAGCAAAATATTGCCTTTGGCCTGGCCATCCAAAAAATGCCGCAGGAACAGATTGATAGCAAAGTGGCTGAGCTGCTGGAAACACTGAAGCTGATGGAGTTTCGCAAGCGCTTTCCTAAGGATTTGTCTGGCGGGATGCGTCAGCGTGTGGCCATTGCGCGTATTTTGGCGCTTAATTCGCCGATTATGCTGATGGACGAGCCCTTTGGCGCACTGGATGCGCTTACCCGCCGCAGCCTGCAGGATGAGCTGCTTAAAATCTGGCAGGAGCATAAAAAAACAATTCTGTTTGTCACCCACAGCATTGAGGAGTCGATCTATCTGGCCGATCGCATCATTGTTCTCACTTACCGCCCGGGCACGGTGAAGCGCGATGTGCTGGTGGATATTCCAAGGCCGCGCGACCCCAGCTCGGCTGAATTTAACGCGCTTAAACGTGAGCTTGGTGCACTGGTGATGGAAGAGCAGCAGCGCCATCAGCAGGCCGAGCTGTGCGGCTTGAGCTCTGATTAAAGATGCTTAAACCAGCGCGATACTTTTGGATATTGGCGACACTTTGTCTGGCGGGCAGCCTGTTGTGGCTGGCTGCCAGCTGGAGTGAGCGCAGCGCGCTGGCGCAACTGCGCTCGGCTGGTCAGCATCGCCTTGATGTTTACACCGGCAGCTTGCGTAATGCGGTGGAGCGTTATACGTGGCTGCCCTTTGTTTTATCCAGCCAGCGTGATTTGGCCGATTTACTCCGCGCGCCGCAGGATGCGGTGCAATTAGAGCGGGTGAATCGCTATTTAAAGGCGGTGAACGATGCGGCTCAGGCATCGGCGATTTATGTTTTAAATGCTGAAGGCTTGGCGCTGGCCTCCAGTAATTGGGACACCCCGCAGAGCTATATCGGCAATAACTATGCGTTTCGCCCCTATTATCAGCAAGCCCGCCTGGGATATGCAGGGCGCTTTTATGGCGTGGGCTTTACTACGCAACAGCCCGGTTATTTTTTATCTTATCCAATCAGAGATGGTGAGCGGGTGCTGGGTGTAGTGGTAGCCAAAGTCAGTCTCGACGCGCTGGAAAGTAATTGGCGCGTAACCGGCGAGCGCATGCTGGTGAGTGATAAAGATGGTATTGCTTTTTTAGCCACCGATCCGGCTTGGAAGTGGCATACGCTGGCCCCATTGCCCGGCTATACGCTGCGATACATTAAAGAGAGCCGCCAGTATGGGCGCAATATTTTCCCCGAGCTGGGTTTGCTGAAGCAGCAGCGCTTGGATAGCAACACTCAATTGGCGCGCTTTAAAGCAGGCCGTGATCAGGCCGATGTGCTGGTGCAAACCGCCAAAGTGCCTGATCTGGGCTGGCAAATGGTGTTGTTTACGGACCTCACCCCCATCCGGCAGGGCGTGAGCCGTGTTTTGCTGGGCACCAGCCTGGGCTTATTGGCATTGCTGGCATGGTATTTATTCTGGCGGCAAAGGCGGCGGCGCATCCGCGATAATCTGCGCGCCAGCCAGGCACTCAAACAAGCCCATGATCAGCTGGAACAAAAAGTGGCTGCCCGCACCGATGATTTGCTGGGGGCAAATACCCAGCTGCAACGCGAAATAGCCGAGCGTATACGTACCGAGCTTGATCTGCGTGCAGCGCAAAATGAGCTGGTGCAAGCAGGCAAAATGGCCGTGCTGGGGCAGATGGCAGCGGGTGTGACGCATGAGCTTAACCAGCCACTGACGGCCATGCGCGCCCTGGCCGACAACGCCAGGTTGTTCCTTGAGCGCGGAAATATCACTGAGGTAGCGGGCAATCTGTTGCATATCAGCCAGCTGACAGAGCGCATGGGCAAGATCACCGGCCAGCTGCGCTCTTTTGCCCGAAAAAGCGATAATCGCGCCGAGCCGGTACTGCTGAAGCAATCCATTGCCAATGCGCTGCTGTTGCTGGAGCAACGCCTGCGCCAGCAAAGAGTGGCGTTAAATATCAAGCAGCCCGATCAGCTTTGGGTACTGTGCAATGCGGTGCGGCTGGAGCAAGTACTGATTAATTTGCTCAGAAACGCGCTGGATGCGGTAAGGAATCAGCCCGATGCCAGCATTACGCTGGCGGTGCAACAGACGGAGGACAAAGTAAAAATAAGCGTACTTGATAATGGCCCCGGCATTGCCGCAGAGCCGTTATCCAGCGTGTTTGACCCCTTTTTTACCACCAAGGGCGACGCCGAAGGGCTGGGCTTGGGCCTGGCAATTTCGCTATCGATTGTGCGTGATTTTGGCGGCAATTTGCAGGCCAGTAATCGCCCTGAAGGCGGGGCTTGTTTTGAGCTGGAGTTACTTGCAGCCTGTCGGGCTTAAGACTGATCTGCTGCGTTGGCCATATTTCACGTATTTTTTCTTTGAATAGCGGGCTGTTCGCCTCAAAAATCCGGGAAATCACCGGTCTTTTCCTTGTTACGATCGCTTAAGCCCGGCAGGCTGCCAGCGCCACAGGAGCTGCAATGAAAGTGCTATTGATCGACGATGAAGCAATGATCCGCCATGCTGGCAGCCAAACACTTGAGCTGGCAGGCTTTGCGGTGGAAACCTTTGCCGATGCCGAATCGGCCTTGCCGCTTTTGCAAACCGATTTTGCTGGCGTGGTGGTGTGCGATGTGTGCTTGCCGGGATTGGATGGTTTGCAGCTCTTGGCTAAAAGTGTGCAGCGGGATGCCGAGCTGCCCGTGGTGCTGATTACCGGCCATGGCGATGTGGCGATGGCGGTGCAGGCGATGCGGGATGGTGCTTATGATTTTATTGAAAAGCCTTTTGCATCTGAACAATTAATTGAGGTGGTGCGGCGGGCAGAGGAAAAACGCAAGCTGGTACTGGAAAACCGCCAATTGCGGCGTGAACTGGAGCGCAGATCCGGCATAGAAGGGCGCTTGTTGGGGCGTGGTGCAGGCATAGAGCAATTGCGCCGCCGCATTATGAATGTCGCCGATACCGACGCCGATGTGCTGATCATGGGCGAAACCGGCACGGGTAAAGAGCTGGTGGCGCGTTGCCTGCATGAGCACAGCCATCGGGCGGCGCATCCCTTTGTAGCACTAAATTGCGGCGCGCTGCCCGAGCAATTGTTTGAAAGCGAAATCTTTGGCCATGAAGCGGGCGCGTTTACTGGCGCAAGCAAGCTGCGGATCGGCAAAATTGAATACGCCAATGGTGGCACGCTGTTTCTGGACGAGCTGGAAAGTATGCCGCTGATGCTGCAGGTGAAACTGCTGCGAGTCTTGCAAGAGCGGCAGTTGGAGCGTCTTGGTGGCAATGTCAGCATCCCTGTGAATTGCCGGGTGATTGCCGCCAGCAAAAGTGATTTAAAGCTGTTGAGCGATCAGCAGCAGTTTCGGCTGGATCTTTACTACCGCTTGAATGTAGCCACGCTGAATCTGCAGCCCCTGCGGGAGCGGCGCGAAGATATCCCGCTATTATTTGAGCATTTTGTGCTGCAAGCTGCACTGCGCTATCACCGCCCTGCACCGATTATCGCGCCAGGGCAGATGCGGGAGCTGATGCTGCAAAGCTGGCCAGGCAATGTGCGCGAGCTGCGCAATGTGGCCGATCGATTTGTGCTGGCGCTGCTGGATGATATGCCCGCCAGTGAAGCCGCGCTTGATTTACCTTCGCTGGTGGAGCGCTTCGAAAAAAATCTGATTGAAGATGCACTGCTGCGCGCCGGAGGCCAAATTACCGCCGCCAGCCTGTCTCTCGGCCTACCGCGTAAAACGCTGTATGACAAAGTGAAGAAATATCATTTGGGGGTAGATCCATTGCTCTAAATGGCAGGGTGATATAAAGAAATATATATTTTATATGGCTAGTTTTATATTTATTTAAATTTATCATGGATTTTTATTGCAAGATCTAAGCGATTTGCAATTGTGCTTATTCTATGGGCGGCAAGTAGCGCTAATATATTTGCTAGTGAAATAACTTTTATTAAATCTTCGGGGGGATAATCTGGTTGACCGTCACTGACTGTAAATCGCCTGCCTGCTTGTTGAATTCCACAGTGTGTATAGCTACACATCGTTTTGTAATGTTTATTTTTTAAATCGGAAAGTGTTTTCTCTTGGTATGCTTCATTTTGCTCAATGGCCTCTAATAGTTGATTAAATTGTATATTAAGAGTGTCATCGATGTATTTGCTGATATCTGACTCGTGCGCACAGTCTAGCAACCATACCCCGCGAACATATGCTTCGAATACAAGACGCCATAGAGCAAATGAAGTTCCATTGAGGTTTGATTGCACAAGAATTGTTATGGTATTTGAATATTCAATTGCGACGTCAAAGCAACTTGTTGCTAGTGTGGTTTTTGTGTTGTTCGGGATGTCCAATCCGTCTAATTGGCATTGAATCCAATGATGTAACTCCATGGATTGCCGAATTTGAGAGTGCAGCATATAGGGCCTCGTGGGTTGTTTCGGGTGAGACCCCATAGCTGAGGCTTGCCAAGTTATAGTACAAATCGTGGTGCTTTATTTTCCTCTGTAAATAGATGAGAATGTGGCAGAAGATATTGTTTCACAGTTTCAAAAAGCATTTACTTCACCGCATCCTTAGGCTTATCCAATAATCGGATTTCTTCTTTTAGCCATTGCTCATCCTCAGAGCCCACTTCCAGCAAAATCAGCAATTTATTCCACCACTCTTTAGCGGCGGCCTTGTCGCCACGCTCTACGGCGGCGCTGCCGGCCAGCATGAGGGCATCGGGCTCGCTGGCGTTGACGGAGAGCGATTTGACGAGCAGCTCGGTTGGACGTCCTTTGAAGCTTTTCTGCTCGATGGCGAGTACGCCTGCAAAGCGGGCGATTTCTCCTGCGTCTTTTTCAATGGCTGGCCATGCTTTTTCGTAAGCGCTGATTGCTTCCGCGTAGCGGGCTTGTGATCGGTAGCTGCGTGCCAGCATCAGCCAGCCTTGCTGATCGTTTGGCTCTAAAACCATCCGTGCTTCAAGCTTTTTGACCATGGCGGCGATTTCATTCGGGCCGATGTCAGGGCGCTGGCGCGTGCTTGGGTCTAGCGCGGTGGGCGTGCCCAGTTTGAAATACAGGCCGCCTGCTGCCAGAGGCAGTAATAGCAATATCGTAATAACCAGGCCACGTGCAGATTGCTCGTTCAGTGTTGGGCTGGCGTTGCCTACTTCATTAATCAGGCGGTTTTCAGCTTCCTGGCGGGCGATAATGTGATCGCTCCCGCTTAATCGGCCATAGCGTAAGTCTTCATCCAGCTCGGCCAGAATGGTGTCGTGCAGGGCATAGCGCGCGCGGCGAATATCGCCCGCTTGCGAGCGTCCTTTAAGCAGCGGCCAGATCAGCGCGGCCAGTGTGATGACTACCATCAGTGCGCAGATCAGGGTAAATAAGCCAAAGTGCGATGCGTTCATTGCGTGTCCTTGCCATTGTTGGTGCCATCAAACTCTGCTCGCAAAGCTGCCAGCCGGGCTGGATCGGCCTCGCCGGGGGCGGCCTTCCGGCGGCGGATTTGCCGCAGCAGCAGAAACAAACCAATCAGGAGTAATAGCGGTGGTAACAGCCATAAAAGCAGCGTTCTGGTCTTGAATGGCGGGCGGTAAGTGACAAAGTCACCGTAACGATCGGTGAGGTGGCGGATGATTTGCGGGTTGCTGTCGCCTGCGGCAATGCGCTCACGCACTTCGCGGCGCAGGTCTTCGGCCAGTGGCGCACGCGAGCTGGCAAGGCTTTCGTTCTGGCAAACCAGACAGCGCAGCTCGGCAGACAATTCGACCAACCGCGCATTCGCGGCCACATCGCTGGCCGCTGGCGCAGCCACCTTGGCTGCTGCGGGCAGCATCAGTGCAAGCCATAATCCACATATAGCCAGAGTACTAAAACCCAAACTTTGAACCACAGAGAAAAAGGCGGGCACGGAGAGCCACGGAGAATACCAAGCTTGTGTAATGCCGTGTTCTCTGTGGTGCTTGGCCTGGGTTTTAATATGTTGTGTTTTAAAATATGCCAATAAGCGGTGGTTATTCATAATCGTGCCTTTTGCAGCTCAGGCAGAAGGATGTTTTTAAAGATGTCGGGGGTGACCGCGCCGATGTGTTTGTAAGCGATATTGCCATTTTTATCGATCACAAAAGTTTCGGGCACACCATATACGCCGTAATCAATGCCCACTCTGCCATCCCTGTCTGCCACCACTACGTTGTAAGGATTGCCACGGCTTTGCAGCCATTGTCTGGCGTCCTTATCCAAGTCTTTATAAGCCAGACCAACGATGGTGACTTTGTGCTCTGAGGCAATTTGGTTGAGTACCGGGTGCTCCTGTATGCAGGCGCTGCACCATGAGGCCCACACATTGAGCAGCCACGCCTGGCCCTTGAGGCTGGCAGGCGAAAACTGCCCTGTGGCATCCAGGCGATCAAGCTTAAATTGCGGCGCAGGCTTGCCGATCAGCACAGAAGGAATTTCTCGCGGATTAAGCGTTAAACCCACCGCCAGCAGCAATGCCAGTGCCGCAAAAATAACTAAAGGAATAAAGCGTTTCATTAAAACTTCCTAAGCTGCATAAATGGTCTGCAGACACAGAGAACGGGGAGAAAAAATGTTGAAAAACTCAAAAATTGAACCACGGAGGGCACAGGGAACACAGAGAAAACCAATGCCTTAAGCAACATTGAGTTTGTGTGTGTTTGAATCTTTTTCTCCGTGTTTTCGGCGTCCTCGTTTAGCTCAGTGTCTGCAGATTTTAGGGTTTATTCGTCTGTGTGCTTTTTAGCTACACGCTTCTGGCGATAGCGGCGGTCAGACAAGGCGATGGCTCCGCCCAGCGCCATTAATAAGCAGCCGTACCAGATCCAGCCAACCAGCGGTTTGTAATGCACACGCACCAGCCAGTCGCCGGTAAATGGATTGTCGCCCAGTGGTTCGCCAAGGGAGACGTAGATATCTTTGATTGCCGTATGGTGAATCGCCGCTTCGGTCATAGGCATTTGGCTGGAGAAGTACTGGCGTTTTTCGGGTTGCATCACGCTGATGGCCTTGCCGTTTTGGCTGAGCGTCAGTTGCCCTGTGAGCGCGGCGTAATTGCTGGCTCGGGTTGATTTTACCGAGTCAAAACTGAGGGTGTAGCCCGCAATTTTGTGCGTGTCGCCAAAGGCCATGCGTAAATCATCTTCGTGCTCGTAGCTTGATACTACCGTCACGCCCGCTACAAATACGGCAATACCAAAGTGGGCGATATGCATGCCGGAAAAAGCCGCAGGCACATTGCACAGTGCCTTCCACCATGTGATGCCATTGCGGCGGTTGCTGATTAAGCGGCGGCTCCAGTCACGCAGCGAGGTGATTGCCACCCAAAGTGCCACGGCAAGTGCGGCAGCCACTCCCCATTTCCAAGATCCCCAACACAGCGGCAGCAAGATGCCGCCCACAATCGCCAAAATCATCGGGCCGTAATAAGCCAGCCACAGGCTGTGGCCATCCTGGTTTTTCCAGCGCACGCTGCCGCTTAAGCCCATCAGCAGCAGGGCGGGCATCATCAGTGGAATAAACACGCTGTTGAAATAAGGCGGGCCGACAGAGAGCTTGCCCTGGCCGAGCGCGTCAATCAGCAGCGGGTAAAGCGTGCCAAGGAAAACCGTGGCACAGGCCACAACTAAAATCACATTATTGGCAAGCAGCAGTGCTTCGCGTGAACACCAGTTAAATGCGCCGCCGCCCTCCAGCAAGGGCGCACGCCAGGCATACAGCGCCAGCGATGCGCCGATCACCACGCAGAGAAAAATCAAAATAAATAAGCCGCGCGCCGGATCGGTGGCAAAGGCGTGCACCGAAGTCAGTACGCCAGAGCGCACTAAAAATGTTCCTAAGAGTGAGAGCGAAAAGGTGCCAATGGCCAGCAATACTGTCCAGTGCTTAAAAGCATTGCGTTTTTCGGCCACGGCCAGCGAGTGAATCAGCGCCGTTCCGGCCAGCCAGGGCATAAAGGAGGCGTTTTCAACCGGATCCCAAAACCACCAGCCGCCCCAGCCCAATTCGTAATATGCCCACGCGCTGCCCAGCATAATGCCCAGCGTGAGCGATACCCATGCGGCGGCGGTCCAGGGGCGGCTCCAGCGCGCCCAGCTGGCGTCTAAGCGGCCAGAAATTAGTGCGGCTACAGCAAAAGCGAAGGCCACAGAAAAGCCGACGTAACCCATATAAAGCAGTGGCGGATGAAGGATAAGCCCCAAGTCCTGCAGCAGCGGGTTTAAATCAGCGCCATTGCCGGGGGCGGGAAGCTGGCGGATAAAGGGGCTGGAGGTCAGTAAAATAAACAGATAAAGGCCGCTGCCTACCCAAGCCAATACGCCGCTGACTAAAGATTGCACCGAGAGGGGCAGGTTGCGTGCAAACACCGCCACCGCTGCGCCCCAGCCAGAGAGCATAAGCACCCAAAGCAAGAGCGAGCCTTCATGCCCGCCCCAAACAGCTGCAAATTTAAACCAGACCGGCAGCAGGCTGTTAGATTGCCGCGCCACATAGCGGATCGAAAAGTCGTCCTGTAAAAAAGCCGTGGCCAGCAGCGCAAAGGCCGCAGCGGTGAGTGCTAATTGCAACAGCGCCGCAGGTCTTGCGATGCGCATGGCGGGCAGCCACTGCTTAACCCCGCCCCAAATCCCCAGCGTGCCCTGCACCAGCGCCACCAGCAGCGCCAGAATTAGTGTGAAAGTACCGAGTTCACCAATCATTGTTTTTCCTGAGATTTATATCGCTTTTAAAACTCAAACCTTGCATCACAGAGAGCACGGCATCTCACATGGCGAATACTTACTTGCCCCCTCTGTGAAACTTCCTGCCTTTCCCTTAGCTCCCTGGTTCAAGGTTTGGGTTTGTTTGCTGCCGCTTTCTGATGCGCTTTGTTTACTGCATCCTGTGCTTCGGGTGGCATGTAGTTTTCGTCGTGTTTGGCGAGCACTTCGGTGGCGGTGAAGATGCCGTTTTCCCAAAGTCCTTCGGCCACTACGCCTTTGCCTTCTTTAAATAAATCCGGCAATAAGCCTCGAAATTGCACCGGGATGTTTTTATCAGTGTCGGTTACAGTAAAGCGAATACTGACGCCGTCGGCGGCGCGGATCAGGCTTTTATCCACCACCATCCCGCCCAGCCTGAAGGCCCTGCCATGCGGCGCTTCACCGTTGATGATTTGCGTTGGCGAGTAGAAAAACACCAGGTTCTGGCGAAAAGCATTCACAACAAAAAAAGTGACTAAAGCCAAAGTGATTAAAGCACCCACAATCCAAAATATACGTTTACGTCTGGGGGACATGGGTTTCTCCTTGATGATTCTTGATGGGTTTTTGTAATACGGGTGAAACCTGCGTATTTTTCAGTATCGCTCGCGGGTTTTGCCCCATAAATGCTAACCAAAGTCAAAAAGACCTTTTTAGTGCCTTCGGCACAGTGTTTAGGTGCGGGAATCCCCCGCGTGGGCCTCACTTTCTTGCTTCGCCAAGAAAGTAAGCAAAGAAGGCGACCCCACGAAACACGAAAGCCCCTGCGCTGCGGACAATCGAGTCGGCGGCAGGCGGGATTGGCTCGTTCCTCGCTCCCTGGCCGAAACCCCGCCCCGCTTGTTCCTCGCTCCGGCGTGTTTCAAGGGGACTTTAAAAGCCCTGTGCAAAGAGCGTGGTTGTTATGCTTTTTCGCTGTTTGCTAATGAAAAAACAATTTGGTTAGTGCATATGGGGCTTCACCCGCCCTACAAGAGTGATGAATGCTCATATTCCTCATTCTCCATCTCTTGTGCTAAAGCCCTTCTTCTTAAATGCTGAATCACTTGCTTACGTTGCTGCCTGATTAATAGCCATTCCATGCCCAGCCCAAAAACACAGGCGATGAAAGAGCCCCACACATATAAGCCGTATCCACCCATATGGATAAAATCGCTGAAGCTGGCCCAGTAGAGGATTGAGAACATTATTTTTCTCCTTGGGCGATGCGCTCTTTTACCCAGCGGGCGCGGCTTTCGCGCTGCAAAATCAGCGTGCGAACGCGGGATAAGCAGGTAGCGATGCTGTACATCCATGCCGCCAGTGACATCACCAGCATGGCAATCAGCATGGTGCTGGCCATGCGGCTGCCGTTCTCCATCGAGATAGACGCGCCCTGGTGCAGGGTGTTCCACCATTTCACTGAGAAATAAATCACCGGCACATTAAATACGCCGACGATGGCTAATACTGAACCGGCCTTGTCGGCGCGATCTGGCTCATCAATGCTGCGGGTGAGGGCGATAAAGCCCAGGTACAGAAAAAACAGCAGCAACATCGAGGTAAGCCGTGCATCCCACACCCACCAGGTTCCCCACATCGGCTTGCCCCACAGTGCTCCGGTGAACAGCGATAAAAATGCCATCAGCGCACCCGTCGGGGCTAAAGCTTGCGCCATCATCGCGGATAAGCGGGTGCGCAGAACCAGATGCATCACCGACCAGAACGCCATCACGATATAAATAAACATCGCCATCCAGCTGGTGGGCACATGCAGAAAAATAATCCGATAGCCTTCACCCTGCTGCGCGTCACCCGGCGCAATAGCAAAGCCCAGCCACAGCCCCACAGCACAGCATAAGAGGGCTGCAACCATAAATAGCGGGATCAGCCTTCCTGCCAGCGGATAAAACTGCATGGGGGAGGCAAAAGAAAATAAATTCAGCCAGCGCGGGCCGTTATGGCTTGGTTTCATTGTTCCCCTGAATGTTTCTTGTGTGGGTTTCACCTGGCCTATAGCGCATCAGCTTTTAGTCCATTTGTCATAGTATTAACTGATGATATTCAGCGATCTTCTTTTTAGTGCTTTCGGCACGTTGTTTTTGGTGCGGGCGTCCCGCCGGACCCTTGCAAAATAGCTTCATTCAAATTTTGTTTTTCTCTGTGAAACTCTGTGTGTTTTGTTGTTCAAAATTTGGGTTTTCGTTGTGTAACATCAAGTATTAAGCCTGGCTATTCAACCGCCAGTCTCACCGCCATCGCCGCCAGCCAGGGTGCAAGAAACAGCGTTCCGCAAAGAATGGCGGCGAGCAAGGATAACTCGGCCATGCCAGATAAGCCGCCAGCCACCGCGGCGACAGCGCCGCTGCCAAAAATCAGTACTGGTGCATAAAGCGGCAAGACCAACAGCGCCAATAACATCTCTCCCTGACGTACGCCCAAAGTCAGCGCTGCGCCTATGCTGCCTAATGCGCTGAGCGCAGGTGTGCCGAGCAGTAAGCTGGCCATCAGCATCAGCAGGGTGTCGCTTTCCAGCCCGTATTGAATGCCTAAAAGGGGGGCGATCAAGGTGAGCGGGATGCCGGTGGTCAGCCAGTGGGCGGTCAGCTTGCCTGCCACCATCACACTGGCTGGGGCTGGGGCGATTAAAAGCTGCTCCAGGCTGCCATCTTGCCAGTCGTTATTAAATAGCCGGGGCAGGGCAAGCAGATTGGCGAGGATGACCGCCACCCACAGCACGCCAGGGCCGATACGGGCCAGCAGCTTAGGCTCGGGGCCGATGGCGAGTGGAAACAGACAGGCGACTAAAACAAAAAACACCACGCCCACCAGCAAATCGCCGCGCTGCTGCCAGGCCAGTAATAAATCGCGGCGAACAATCGCGAAAAAGAAGCGCGTGCTGCTCATGCTGCGCTGTCCTGGCTTAAATCCAGCTCAATAATGTTTTGAATGGCATCAGGCAGGGCCTGATGCGAGGTCAGAATCACCATGCCGCCGCAGCGGGTATGCTGGGCTATCCACTCACCCAACTGATTTTGTGCGGCTTGATCGAGCGCCACAAAAGGCTCGTCCAGCAGCCAGAGCGGGCGGCTTATGGCGAGTAGTTTTGCCAGCGCAGCGCGTTTTTTTTGCCCTTGCGACAGGGTGCGGACAGCCAGGTCGCTCTGCCGGATGAGGCCTGCCTGGGCCAGCGTTTTAAGAGCAGAAGCTTCGCTTAAAGCCTGCCCTGACACATCGGCCGCAAGCTTTAAATTGGCCAGCGGGCTGAGTAAATCTTTTAAGCCATCTTTGTGGCCCAGGTAATGCAGCGCGGCGTAGTAATCATCGCCCCAAGCTGCCAATGCCTTGCCCTGCCAGGTGATTTCGCCAGCCTGCGCCGTGCTCAGCCCCGCCAGCATTTTAAGCAAGCTCGTTTTACCCGCACCGTTCGCGCCGCGCAGGTGCAGGCATTGCCCCGCATTCAGGGCAAAAGACAGGTCGGTAAAAAGGGGGCGATCAGCGCGCTCTGCTGAAAGTCTGGATACAGAAAGCATGGGTCAGTAGTCAGTCAAGTTGGAAAAAGCAGCTTAGACATCGATGTTTTTTTGCCTGGCAAGTTTTCTGGCTCAGCGCAATGGTGAATGAAACGCCAACAGATCCCAGTATAGGGATGTAGCGCTTTTTGCTGACAGGTATTTGGGCCTATCTCAGAAGAGGTAGTCCTAAATGCAACAGGCTAACTCACAGGCTTGGCGTTATAGTGGGAGGTGACGATTTGGGAATGTTTAAAGGGTGTATGTATGGGCAGGGTGGGGTACGTTTTTGTGCCTGCGCAGTCATCTGCAATAAATTCCCTGCTGCAGATTGTCAGAATATACGTTGTTGACCTGTCATAAATCGCCATATAGTGCGACTAATGATGAGCTTCATTGAAAGCTGCTTTCTCCTCCGATTTAAGGAAGCCTGATGTTTGCCTCACCGATTGCTCCCTTACAAGATCGCTTTGGCCGCGCCATACGCTACCTGCGTTTATCGGTAACGGATCGCTGTGATTTGCGCTGTAATTACTGCCTGCCTAAAGGCTTTAATGGTTATGAAGAGCCTGCAAACTGGCTGAGCTTTGATGAAATGACTCGCCTGGTGGGCATCTTTGCCCAAGCAGGTGTTTCGCGCGTGCGCCTGACCGGGGGCGAGCCTTTGCTGCGGCATAACTTACCTGAGCTGGCGGCCAGATTATCTGCGCTTCCAGGGGTGGAAGATTTATCGCTCTCAACTAATGCAACGCAACTGGTCAAACATGCCGCAGCGCTAAAAGCCGCTGGCGTGAAGCGCATCAATGTCAGCCTCGATTCGCTGGATAAAGGCTGTATTAATACGATTACCGGCCGCGATAGTTTCGACGCCATTATGGCTGGGATTATGGCGGGCAAGGCCGCTGGCTTTGACCCGATTAAGCTCAATATGGTGGCGATGCGCGGTGTGAACGAGCATGAAATCAAGCGCATGGTGGCGTTTTGCCTTGAGAATGATTTTATTTTGCGCCTGATCGAAGCCATGCCCATGGGCAGCACTGGCCGCAATGCGCAGTATTTAGATTTAAACCCTGTGCGTGAACAGCTGGTTGCAGAGTTTGGCCTGATTCCAGAAGTGGCCGAGTTGGGCGGCGGGCCTGCGCGTTACTGGCAAACCTGCGACGGCAGCGGGCGGGTTGGCTTTATTACGCCGATTTCGCAGCACTTTTGTGCCACCTGTAATCGGGTCAGGCTGGCCGTGGATGGCACTTTATATATGTGCCTGGGCCAGGAAGAAAAGTTTGAATTTGCACCGCTGCTGCGGGGCGGGGCAAGCGATGCAGAGCTCTTAGCCGCGCTCAAATCCGCCATCGAGCTAAAACCAGAGCGCCACGAGTTTAAAGAGCAACCCGGAAAAATCATCCGCTTTATGTCCCAAACGGGGGGCTGATTTTTTAAAATAGCTATTACCCCAGCTTTATCCCTTGCTCCACAGCCCAAATTGCCGCTTCCAATCGGGAGCGGAAGTTTAGTTTTCTGAGCAGGCTTTTGACGTGCACTTTCACCGTGCCTTCCGCAATACCCAGCTCTCTGCCGACCAGTTTGTTGGATAACCCATTGGCGAGACAGCCCAGGATTTCCCGTTCCCGTTCAGTGAGGGATGCCATCATGGCATTGCGCTCGCTGCCATCGTCTTCACGCATCGCTAAGGCCAGGACGCGGCCAAGCCGCTCCGGGATGGCCATCTGGCCATCCAGTGCCTCGGCCAGGCTGGCTACGATTTCCTCCGGCTCCATATCTTTGAGTAAATAGCCATCGGCACCTGCCCGCACTGCTGCAACCAGATCGGATGATTGATCGGATACGGTGAGCATCACCACCCGTGAATCCAGATCCAGCTCTTTAATGGCACGCAAGGTGGCAATGCCATCCATCTCTTTCATGTTTAAATCCAGAATGACCAGATCCGGATTATTGGCTTCCACCACAAGCAGGCCCTCTGAGCCGCTTGCGGCTTCGCCAACGATGTTAAACCGGCTGTCTAAGGCTAAAAGCTGGATCACGCCTTTGCGAAACAGGGGGTGATCATCAATCACCACCACGGTATATTTGTCGCTCATATTGCACTTCCTTTTGCCGCTGCGGCATATCGGGGGATCATTGTGAGTTGCCTTTTGCCACAAGGGTATTCGGCGTGAATTGTAAGGAGACCAGGGTGCCACTGGGAAGCTGGCGGGCGATGCCCAGCTCTCCGTGCAGGCTGTGGGCGCGGTCGCGCATAATGCCTAAGCCATAGTGCTGTTTTTTATCCGGGTGGTCTTTGATGCCCAGGCCATCGTCTCTGATGGTGACCAAAATGGTGTGGTTCAGCCAGGTCAGCGTGACCCATGCGTGCTTAGCATGGGCGTGGCGTTCGATATTGGCGAGTGCTTCACGCACTATTTGCAGAATGTGGATTTCTTCATGGGCGCTCAGCTCAACCCCCATCAGCTGATTGTCCAGCAGTACCGGATGCGCTGCCCGCTCAGAGAATTCCTGCACGGTTTGCTCCAGCGCTTCGGCCAGCCCCCGCTCGTGCATTTGCAGGCGAAAAGTATTGAGCAGCTCGCGCAGCTGGCGGTAAGCATCATTTAATCCCTGGCGTAATTCTGTGAGCACGGCTTCTGCTGTGGCGCTGCGGGCCGCTTCGGGGAATTCGGTTTGCAGGCGCACCACCTGGATTTTTAAATAAGATAGAGATTGCGCTAAAGAATCATGCAGCTCGCGCGCAATCACCGATCGTTCTTCATGCAGTGCCAGGCGGTGCAGTGCCTGCGTGCGTTTGGCATTGGCCAGCGCTGTGCCAATTTGTCGCGCCACGGCTTCCAGTAATTGCTGTTGCCAATCGGCTAGTTTTTGGCCGGGCTTAAGTTGAATGGGCATAATGCCGTAGTTTTTTCGCCCGTCAGTCAGCTGAAAAACAGGGTAATTGCTGGATTGAGCGGGCGAGCCTGTGGCTTCGCTGCAGCTGGCACAGGCTCTTTGATCGCAATGTGCGCTGGGCTGATTGGCGATCACGGCAAGGCGAAAGGCCAGCGGGGCCTGTTCTGTTTCGGTGATGCAAATGGCGGCGTGTTCCAGCCCGATCACGCTGCCTATATCGCTTAATACTTCATCAAAGGTGGTCTGATCCGGCTCCTGATCAGATAAGCGCTGTTTAATACGGTAGAGAAGCTCCAGGCTGCGCTGGTTTTGCGATAAGGCCTTGGTTTTTTCGCTGACTCGCGATTCCAGCTCGCCAATGCCACGCGCCAGTTCGGCCACCATATGGTTAATGGCCTGGCCAAGCTGGGTGATTTCACCCGCGCCGTCTTCTGGAGCCCGCACACTTAAATCACCATTTTTTACTTTGCTGGCGGTATGGGCCATGGCGATCAGCGGCCGGGTAACGCGTTGTGAAAGCCAGCGCAAAGTGCCCATCAGCACAATCAGCATAATGCCCAGGCTAATCCATTGAATGCGCCCCAGCCAGATCAGCCGCGCTTCGTGCCTGGCCTCTATCGCCTCTACATAGGCATCAATTAAAGAGACAAAGCGAATGGCTCTGAGCAGCAGGCTGCCATCGGGCAGGCTGTTGAGCTGGGATAAGTCATTTTTGACTTCGGTACGCCAGGTCATTTCCATGCGGTTGTAGTGGGTGCGTACCGGATCATCCGCCTGATCAGGCAGGTTATTCAGCAGAATGGGGTGGTAAAGGCGTTGTTCAAATTCATCGACCACTTCTTGCAGCAGGGGGCGGCTGCCGGGTACCGGGGCAGGCGGCGATTGGTGGGTGGCCACAATTAAATACACCTGCTTACGTAAGGAGCCCGCCAGATTAATTGCCGCGCCTTCACCCGTGGAGCGCACGACAGTGCTCCAGCTCATAAAGAAAGCCAGAAACGCGGGCAAAACCATCAGTAATAAGGCACGGGCAATAAACTGCAAAATTGACGCCTGGCGGAAAAAATCCCCAATACGCATACGCACTACCTCCAAATTTCCATTTCTGCCGACCTGCGGCAGGGGGCTCATTTTTAAGCTTGAAAGGCATGTGGCCTGCCAGACCTGTTTTTTTGGGGACGGCTGCCTGAAATGCCGCCAGATAAGGGCTGGCATAGGGCAAGGTAGCAAAACATAGCTTAATTGCCTGCATTTCGCCATGTGCTTTCTGAGTGAGGCAAGTCTTTGATTTGTTGAGATTACCCCTAAGTGGGTAGGGGTGTGGCGGGCACTACGCCTTACACCTCTAAAGAGGCATTGTATGTATTACAGCTGCAGCCTAGTCTTAAAAACTTACTCATCCGGATGAATTGCCGTTGTGGATCCTTCCCGCCGTAATTTACTTTTTGGCCGCCGCCCGCAAACGCCCGCTGCGCCGCGCCCCCCCTGGGCAAGCACGTCTTTTGCTGATCGCTGCACACATTGTGGCGATTGCATACGCGCATGCCCGCAGCAAATTATCAAAACAGGTGAGGGTGGTTTCCCTGTGGTGGATTTTGCTCAGGCCGAATGCACTTTTTGCGGCGATTGCGCGCGCGCCTGTACGCCTTTGGCGCTTGATCAAAGCATCAGCCCGCCCTGGAAAATCTACGCACAAATCAATGCCAGCTGCCTGGCCGATCGCGGTGTTGAATGCCGGATTTGTGGTGAGGTCTGTGATGAGCAGGCGATTCGTTTTCAGCTGGCCGTTGGCAAAGTGGCCCATCCCCTTGTGAGTGCTGAGCAATGCACCGGCTGTGGTGCCTGTGTTTCATCCTGCCCAAGCCAGAGTATTCGTTTGTTGGAGTTGATCGCATGAATATTTTCAGCATGGTGATCCGGGCCGTTCCCGATCATCTGGAAGTCGTCAAAGCTGCAGTCCTTGCCGTGCCAGGGGTGGAGTTACACCTAGAGCATGAAGGGCGGCTGATTATTACTATCGAGGATGTGCCCGGTGTCCGGTCCTCTGATCTGCTCAAAAAAATTCAGGATATTCCCCATATTGCATCGGCCACACTGGCTTATGAGTATTGCGACGAAGAAATGCCACCACCCCCTTCATTGAAATCAAAAAAATCTGAGGAGCGCTCATCATGAGCTTGGACCGCCGTGAGTTTATTAAAATTTCTGCCGTAGCTGCTGCGGCAGCCAGTGCGGGTATCCCGCTGGCTGGCGCTGCGCCTAAGCCTATGCCGGCCACGGCGGGCGATGGTCAAAGCGCCATTCGCTGGGATAAAGCACCCTGTCGGTTCTGCGGTACGGGCTGTGCAGTACTCGTGGGCACCCAAAATGGCCGTGTAGTGGCCACACAAGGTGATCCTGATGCAGAAGTAAACCGGGGTTTAAATTGTGTAAAAGGGTATTTCCTTTCCAAAATTATGTATGGCGAAGACCGCTTAACCCAGCCCTTGCTGCGTAAGAAAAACGGCCAGTATCACAAAGATGGTGAATTCACTCCCGTAAGCTGGGATGAAGCCTTTGCCATTATGGAGCTTAAATGGAAAGACGCGATTAAAACCAGCGGGCCGGAATCAGTAGCGATGTTTGGCTCGGGGCAGTGGACCATTTACGAGGGCTATGCCGCATCCAAGCTGATGAAGGCAGGCTTCAGATCCAATAATATTGACCCCAACGCTCGTCACTGTATGGCCAGCGCGGTAACCGGCTTTATGCGTACCTTTGGTATGGATGAGCCTATGGGCTGTTACGACGACATCGAGGCCGCAGATGCCTTTGTGCTGTGGGGCTCGAATATGGCAGAAATGCACCCGATTTTATGGAGCCGTATTACCGACCGGCGTTTATCTAACCCTAAAGTAAAAGTCGCTGTGTTATCGACTTATGAGCACCGCTCGTTCGAGCTGGCCGATATTGGCTATGGCCTGGTGTTTACTCCGCAAACCGATCTGGCAATGATGAATTTTATCTGCCACCACATCATCAAAACTGGTCGCGTTAATCAAAAGTTTGTAAAAGATCACTGTAATTTCAAAATTGGTGAGACCGATATCGGATACGGCCTCCGCCCAAAAAATCCATTAGAAGTCAATGCCAAAGCCAATGGTTATCCGGATGCAAGTGGTAAACCCAGAACCAACCCTAATGATATGAAAGACGGCTCATTCGAGCAGTTTTCCAAATTCGTATCCGATTACACGGTGGATAAAGTCAGCAAGCTTTGCGGCATTCCCGAAGACCGGCTGATTGCGCTGGCCGAGCTGTACGCCGATCCAAAAATCAAAGTCACCTCGTTCTGGACCATGGGTTTTAATCAGCACACCCGTGGCACATGGGCGAACAATATGATTTACAACATTCATTTGCTGACCGGCAAGATTGCCGAGCCGGGCAATAGCCCGTTTTCCTTAACAGGCCAGCCTTCGGCCTGTGGTACGGCGCGTGAAGTGGGCACTTTTGCTCACCGTCTGCCTGCCGATATGGTGGTGACGAATCCTGAGCACCGCAAACATGCCGAAGAAATCTGGCGCATTCCTGATGGCACCATCCCTGGCAAAATTGGTTTGCACGCCGTAGCCATGGCGCGGGCGATTAAAGATGGCAAGGTAAAAGCCTACTGGCAGATGTGTAATAACAATATGCAGGCCGGCCCAAATATTAATGAAGAACTCTATCCTGGCTGGCGCAGGCCAGACACCTTTATTGTGGTGTCTGATCCTTATCCAACCGCATCCACACTGGCTGCCGATCTGGTCTTGCCAACGGCAATGTGGGTAGAAAAAGAAGGTGGCTTTGGTAATGCCGAGCGCCGTACCCAGCTGTGGCGTCAGCAGGTGGATGCGCCGGGTGACGCCAAGTCTGACTTGTGGCAGCTGATGCAGTTTGCCAAGCGCTTTAAGGTAGAAGACGTTTGGCCCGCCGACTTAATTGCCAAGCAGCCTGCAGTAAAAGGCAAAACCCTGTACGACGTGCTGTATGTAAATGGCAATGTCGATAAATTTAAAGCGGCAGACCAGTTTAAAGGCTTTGAAAACGTGGAAGCCAAACTGGCCGGGTTTTATATCCAGAAAGGCTTGTTTGAAGAGTACGCCCAGTTTGGCCGCGGCCATGGCCACGATTTAGCACCGTTTGATCTGTATCACCAGGTGCGTGGTTTGCGCTGGCCGGTGGTGAATGGCAAAGAAACCAAATGGCGCTATCGCGAGGGCTACGATACTTACGTGAAAAAAGGCGAGGGCGTGCGTTTCTACGGTAATAAAGATGGCCGCGCCAATATTATTGCCCTGCCTTATCAGGCCCCGCCGGAAATGCCGGATGCCAACTTTGATATGTGGCTTTGTACTGGCCGTGTGCTGGAGCACTGGCATACCGGCACCATGACGCGCCGCGTGCCGGAGCTGCATAAAGCCGTGCCAGAGGCGATGGTGTTCATGAACCCGAACGACGCCAAAAAACGCGGCTTACAGCGCGGCATGCTGGTGAAAGTTTCATCCCGCCGCGGGGATATCCAAGCCCGCTTAGAAACTCGTGGCCGCAATAAACCGCCAATGGGGCTGATTTTTATCCCTTTCTTTGACGAAGGCCGCCTGGTGAATAAGCTGACGCTGGATGCCACCTGCCCGATATCCAAACAAACCGACTTTAAAAAATGCGCGGTGAAAGTGGTGAAGGCCTGATATTGAAGGGCGCACGCTAAGCCCGGCGAGCGGCAGTTTTGGCCGCCAGACGGGCGCAGTGCGCCACGCAGACTCAAAGGAGAAAAAAATGAAAAAATTAAAGACGATGCTGGCGATGTTGCTGGGCTTCTGTATGCTCTGCACCCCCGTGGCGCAGGCTGAAACCATGAAATCCTTGCGTGGCAGCGAGGCCGTGAAAGGCGACGCGCCTTCTGAAAACTATCGCTGGGAAAAAGACCGCAAGCCTTTGCCAAGGCAGTTTGTGCAGCAGCCGCCGCTGATCCCGCACACCACCAAGGGCTATCTGATTACCAAAGAGTTTAATAAATGCCTTGATTGCCATAGCTGGGACCGCACGGCAGA
The DNA here is from genome assembly GCF_011601265.1 of Iodobacter violaceini. Lineage (GTDB taxonomy): Bacteria > Pseudomonadota > Gammaproteobacteria > Burkholderiales > Chitinibacteraceae > Iodobacter > Iodobacter violaceini. The sequence continues at coordinate 477,634 of NZ_JAAOLX010000002.1, read as the reverse complement.
TACGGGCGCCACCAAGGTATCGATTACCCACTTTAAAACCCGTGGCGGCACCGAGCTGACCAATATTTCGCCGCGCCGTTATTTCTGCCAGCAATGCCATGTACCGCAAACGGATGCCAAACCTCTGGTTGGCAATACCTTTAAGCCCGCGACCGGCATGGTTAAGTAAAAGGACTAAAAAATGAGCGATGAAAGCAAGCCCTCATTCAAAGCGCGGCTTTGTGCGCGAATAGAAAAGCTGCGCAGCCTGCGTATTGGCTATATCGGCGTGATTGTGGCGTTTTTTGTGGGGATTATCTTCTGGGGGGGCTTTAACACTGCGCTGGAAATGACCAATACCGAGAAATTCTGTTTAAGCTGCCACGAAATGGCCAGCAATGTGTATCCGGAATACCAGGAGACCGTGCACTACACCAATCGCTCTGGCGTGCGTGCCACCTGCCCGGATTGCCATGTGCCGCACGAATGGGGCCCAAAAATGATTCGTAAGCTTGAGGCTTCCAAAGAAGTGTGGGGCAAGCTCACCGGCTTTATTGATACGCGTGAGAAATTCTTAGATAAGCGTATCGAGCTGGCGCAGCACGAGTGGGACAGGATGAAAGCCAACGATTCCAAAGCCTGCCGCAACTGCCATAACTACGAATATTTTGACTATATGGAGCAAAACACCCGCTCGGCTAATGCCCACCAAAAAGGCTTATCCGAAGGCATGACCTGTATCGATTGCCATAAAGGCATCGCCCATCATTTGCCCGCCGTTAATCAAAACGTAGGACCCGATGGCAAGGGTGTAAGCAAAGACGTGATGCATCCCGCATCGCCTAAGCCCGCAGTAAAGGCAGAAAACGCCAGCGATGAAGAGATTGCAGGGACGCAGTAAGCGCAGCACGCCGCACTCTTAATTAAAGGCATGAGTTTAGTGTGTAAAAACGGGCATCCGCGGATGCCCGTTTTTTTCATTTGCATATTGCAAAAGCATGTACTTTATTAAGATACGCCCGATATATGTTTACGGCATGCTTTCACTCTGGTAAATTCACTATTCATCCGATAACAAGATATCCACGAATGTTCCGTGCGACCCCTTATTTAGCAGCCTGCTCTGCTGATGCATCTGTGAAGACTCCCCACTAGCCTTTACCAGGCAGGGCCGTTTGCGGCCATCTGTTGCAATCCAAACCGCTGGCGTTTCTTAGGGCTCAGCTTGTGCTGTGGCGCGTGTTGCGCGCTGCTAAGCCTGCCCGCCCCGTCGTGATCGCTCAGGCAATCGCATTGCTCAGGCACGGCGTGCGCCCGGAGCTTCCTGCTGTTTGGGTCTTATCCCCGCTCGTTTGCCATTGCCCACCGATGCGGCAATGCTGGCGGCTGCGTATTGGAATGATGATGATTAAATTATTAATGTCTTCCCGCTGGTATCTGTGGTTTACCCTTTCCATCTTGATTACCAGTATTGGCTCCGGATTAACCGCCGTGGCGGTCTTTGGGGCTTTATCCAAAACGGCGGCAAATCCATCTGATTTTGCGCTTACCTTTTCAATGTCGGTGGTGCCCACGCTATTCAGCTCTGAAATGGGCAAGTATCTGGGCAAATGGTACAGGCCCTTTTCTGTGCTGATTGCCGCCGAAATAGCCGGTGCATTGTCTTTATTACTGCCTTTTTATGCGCTGGAAACAGGTAATGTGCAGATGCTCAGCATGGCATTAGCCCTGCCGGGGCTGTGTACCGGGCTGGCGGTATCTGCTTACCACCTTATCAATAAGCGCGGCTTTGGCGAGGCAGACTATTTGCATCTGGCCAGAATAGAAACCATTACTTTTTCTGCAATTGCCATTGTGGGCACGGGTATCGGCGGGGTGCTTTATCCTTTACTCAGCAGCCAGCTCTATTTTGCAATTGATGCGCTCTCTTATTTATTATCGCTTGTGTGCTTGCTCTTTGCCCGCTCTTTAATTGTGGATGCAGCGCTTGATCGTATTGATCAGGAAACAGTTGTGAAACTGCGGTTTTTCTCTTTGAGGCCAGATAAAAAAGCCATCTTAATGATCATGCCCATGCTGACTTTGATTGCGGCACCAGCCATGGCCCTGCTGCCGGTAAAGGGCATGGAATTTAATGATTTTAAAGTGCTGGGGCTGATTATTAATCCCGTATTAATTCTGCTCTTTGCCCGCTGCCTTGGCCAGTTGATTGGCCCGCTGCTGACCAGCCAAAGTATGATTGATCGCGTATTTCACTCTGCACCGGGTAAATCTTTACTGGGCCTGGGTTTTTTTCTGATGTATTTATTTGCGTTTTATACCCGCTATTTACCTTTGCTTATTCTGGCGGTGATTCTGGCCCATATTTTTTCGAATATTTTATTCGCGGTGTCTTATTCCACCATGCTGACTTATTTTTCCGAAGATGAGATTGGCGCTGCATCGGTATTTTCTTACCAAAGTACTACCCTGATTCTGGCTTTAATGTCTTTGCCGCCAGGTTTTTACGCTGATCAATATGGCCTGGTGTCTGCCATGCTGATTTTTTCTTTTCCGGCCGTTTTATTGATGATGGCGGTGTTTGGCCGTCTTAAGCCGGTGCAGGAATTGAGTGTGATCTCATAAGCTGATTTATTTATTTTCTAAAGAGCAGGGGGCCGGTATGTTGCTGGCCTCTCTGTTATTTAACTTGCGGTCTGGCATCAGGCGGGTTTGGTAATTTCTTATTTACAATCAAGTACTAAGTAGTAATACTTACTAATTTAGTATGAAATATTGTTAATAATCACAAGCTTTTGTAATTATTGCGACGGGGCGCTAAATCATCGGGTAATCTGCGGCATTGATAAAATAGTGGAATTACCGTGGGCCCCGATCAGCTACTTGCTTCCTTTGCCGCCGCTTTTTCTCAAAACCAGCGTTTAATCTCTTTGCAACTGGGCGATGGCGCAGCGTGGGGCGAGTAGCTTTTACCTCAGCGCGTAATAGGCAGCGAGGGGATTAATCAGGCTTATCGCTATCTGATTGATTGCCTCTCATCCGATGCGGCCTTAGAGCTTAAATCGCTGCTTGGCCTGCCGGTTGTTCTGGCAGTGGCCGATGCCAATGGCGATATAATCGAGCGCTGTGGCGTGATCTCGCAGGCGCAGCTTTTAGGCTCGGATGGCGGCTTCGCTAAATACTCCATTACCGCAGAGCCACCATTCGCGCTGCTCAGATACCGCCGTACTTCCCGCGTATTCCAGGATTTATCCGTCCCCGATATAGTGAAACAAGTCTTGGCTGAGCATCAGGCCAAAAACCCTGTGTTTGCCTCGGTACAAACGCTGGATTTCAAACTATCAGCAGAATACCCGCCGCGCTCTTACTGCCTGCAATACCGCGAAGATGACTACGCCTTTCTGTGCCGCTTAATGAAAGAAAGCAGCCTGGCCTGGCGCTTTGAGCATTTGGCCGGAGATACACCTCAGGTTCAGCTTATTGTATTTGATGATGCCTTTGGCCTGCCCGAAGCAGCAGAACCGGTGGTGAGATTCCACCGGGCGGACGCCACAGAAGAAAGCGATTCGCTCACCGGGTGGAACAGCCAGCGGCAAATTGGCAGCAGCTCGGTAGCCCTTGCCAGCTTTGATTACAAAGCCGCCAATACCAGCCACAGCTTAAGCGACAGCGCCATTGATCAGGGCGATGGCGGGCAGCAAATACAATCCAGCCTCGAATATTACGACCCGCAAACGCATTATTACGCCAGCGATTCGGAGCAGCTCAGCAATGATGCCAGGCTGCGTCAGGATGCTTTAGACGGGCAAAAGAAATCGTTTACCGGCTCTGGCACATTGCGTGCCTTGCAGGCAGGGCAGTGGTTCCGCCTGGAAGATCACCCCGCGCACGAATGGGATAGCGCAGAGCAGCGCGAATTTGCTATCACTGAGCTTAAATTCACCGCAAACAATAATTTACCGCCTGATTTAACCCGGCAACTTGGTATGGTCGCACCCGGCCTGCTTGCCACTTCGGGTAAAGATAACCCGCCTTACCAAGCCGATTTCACCGCCCAAAGACGCGGCCAGCCCGTGCTCAGCCATTCGGGCGGGCAAGAATTTACCAAGCCCACCAGCCCTGGCCTGCAAACTGCCACGGTAGTGGGCCCTGCCGGATCAGAAGTCCATACCGACGAGCTGGGGCGCATCAGAATTCAGCTGCACTGGCAGCGCGTTCAAGAGCACCCCGAGTTTGGCGCAAACCTGGATGACAAATCATCATGCTGGATACGCGTTGCCGCGCCATCGGCGGGTGCAGGATGGGGGCATCAGTTCATCCCGCGCATCGGCCAGGAAGTGACAATCAGCTTTATTGAGGGAGATATCGACCGCCCTATAGTCACTGGTGTGGTCTACAACGGCTCACATGCAACGCCTAGTTTTAGCGGCGCAGGCGCATTGCCCGCCAACAAAACGCTGTCTGGCATCAAAACCAAAGAGCATGAAGGTGGCCAGTATGGCGAGCTGCTGTTTGATGATACAAAGGGTGAAGTCCGTACCAAATTATCCAGCGAACACGGCAAAACCCAGCTCAACCTGGGTTATCTGATCCACCCAAGAACCGACGGCAAGGGCGAGCCACGCGGTGAAGGCTTTGAATTACGCACCGATAACCAAGGTGCAATCCGCGCCAACGGTCTGCTGATCAGTACCGAAGCCAAAAGCGGCGCCAGTGGCAAGCAACTCGACCGCAGCCCCGCCCAAAGCCAACTTGAATCCGCCCTTTCACTAGCCCAAAGCCTGGGTGAAACGGCCACCAACCAGCTTGCCGACAGCATAGAAACCGGCGAAGGCAATACAATTAATCCGGACAATAGCGCGGGTGACAAAAACAACCAAGGCCATCTACATCACCACGTCCACGCCAGTAAAAGCCTTGAAGCAGGCACAAATACGGATAAAGACAGTAAAAGCCAGTCCGAAAAGCAAGCAGGCCAGCAGAACATCATTCTGCTGCACGGGACCGACGGCGTGGCTATCACCAGCCCACAAAGCCAAACCCTCACCGCAGGTACTAACTTAGATCTGGTCGCCCAAAGAGACACCAACCAAACTTCTGGCCGCCGCTGGATTCACAACGTCCGCCAGAACATCAGCCTGTTTGTGGCAGGGGTAAAAGACAAAGTTGCTTTAAAACTGATCGCAGCCAAAGGCAAAATCCAGTTACAAGCGCAAAGCGATGATATTGAAATTACGGGTGATAAAGACCTGAAAGTGACTGCTTGCAAAGGGCTGCTCAGTATTTCAGCTAAAGATGAAATTTTAGTTACGGCGGGTGGCGGGTATATCCGGCTAAAAGGCGGCGATATCGAGATTCACTGCCCAGGCACGGTCACGGTGAAAGGCGCTAATCACGATATAAGCGGGCCAGCGAGCTTAACGCCCCAATTTGTACCCTTTGTTAAAGCTAAGGATTGTTCACAAAAAATGAAAGATGCCGCTGCGGGCGGTGCAGCCGTTCTTTGATACACAGGCCAAAATTAATGCAAAACACAGCACTCTTTGACCAATGGCCTCCAATGGCTATAGAACCGACTCATATTGCGCAGCTGGCAGCACAAATTGGATCGTCAAAACAAGACGGCGCTCTTTATCTGCTGATTGATCCCATGCTGGGCGAGCCACGCCCCCTGGATGGCGGACCAGATGCTGAGCCACCAGAAAACACGCCTGCTCTGCAAGACTCCCGCACAGCAGCGTGGGATGGGCGAAGCATCACCATGCTGACTTTTAACGAGCCGCCTTTACCCTATGCTCAATTACCCTATTTAGTGCAATTGCAGGGCAAAGAAGACCCATTATTTGCTGAGTCTATTCAGATTGCATTAGAAAATAATCTGGTACTGCTGGAGAGAGGCTTTGGCGGATTGCCTGTATGCGCCTGGCTACAAAGCCATGCGAGTAGCGAAGAGCTGGCAGCTTGGCTGGCCAGAATGATGCAGCAAAGAATAAAGGGGCAAACTGGTAAGTGTTATTTAAGAGCAGGCGACCCCCGAACATTGCCCTTACTTTTAGCGCTGCTGGGCGAAGAGCGTATCAGTCTGTGGCTTGGGCCTGTTTCCAACTGGTATTTTTTATCTGTTGACGGCAGAGTCACCCATCTACAAAGCACCGGGGGCAGCCAGGCAACGCTGACATTAAAACCCCATGAAGCAGAAACCATACTCGATGCTGAGGCAATTAACCGTACTTTAGCGCAATGGTATGCCACACGATCAGCCCCCTATGCTCAGATGTTTTTAAATGCACGGCTATGGGTTAAAACGGCCAGGGAATCGGGCTGGCCGCAAATCGATGATCAAGTGGCCTTTGCCCTCTATGCGGATCGATATCCGCAGTTTTGGCAGCACCCGTCCATGGGCGCCATTTTTAAAAACGCCAAAGAAACTCAAACGCCTTTAAATACCGCCTTGGCTGAGATCACAGCAGGCCAATGGGATCAGATCATTTTGCACTTACCACCTAAAGAAAACCAATGACAGATACCTGTAGAGCATGTGAAAAAAGTGGCCTGCCTATTCTATTGGTGCGCCCTTCTGTAATTGCAAACAAAGCAGATTTGCAACCCCCCGGCAGTGCAAAGCTGCTTTCGCACGCCATTGCGCAAAAAGCGGCTCAGCTTGCTACGCCCAAGCAATCGCGTTATGTACTGCGAACCCTGCGCCGGGGCTATTTATACGTGTTTTATGAAACACCGCCAGCAGGCAAAAAAGATGGCTGGGATATCTATCGTATTACACCAGAAGGGGCGCTTTACTCTGCCTCACATCCCTCCTTTTATTTAGCAGAGCCTTTTTCTTGTAAGAAATCCGGCCATTTGCATAAAGTGCGTTTGCTGACGATTCCCCAAGCGCATAAAACGGGGAAAATATGGCTGGCTTATAGCGCCAACTTATGGAATGACACGCTAAAAAAAGCGAATCAGGCCAATCCAAAAGTCATGCAATGCCTTGATGTTAAAGCCTACTTAGATAGTGGAAAAGCACCAGACAATGCCTTTGTTGCCAAGGCAGAAAGCCCTGGGAAATTTGTTGCTGAATATGCGCTGAGCAATGTAAACCCAGGCAAAGATGCGGATCCCTACTTCCCCTTTAAAGGCGAAGCAGGCGCGCTGGATCAACTGAATGGGCATATGCAGCAATTGGGCAATATGCACCCCAAGACCAAAGATAAAGGCCTTGTGTTTGCTCTGCCAGACCCAGTAGCGGTTTCTGCCGAACTCAATCACTTGCGCATGCGTGCGCTTGTGAGGAAGAGTGAATATGCAGTCACCTACAGCCGGGGTGTCTTATGCTCAGGCTTACTTATTGGTTTAAAGAAATGCATCGGTGATGATCATTATAAGAAGACTGGAACCACCTTATTTGATGGGGCACAAAGACGTATAGGCTCAATGAATAAAGCGCTATATGACAAAAACAAACTTAACCCCTCTTTTCGACCTAGCCTAAAAGACACAGTATGGAAGCCAACTCATGCGGGGCAGCCTGTTACACCAGCAAGTATGGGAGAGGTTTATCAGCTGGAAGATGATGAACTTCGTAAGTCGAAGGCTAATGAGCGCACCCAAACAGACTGGGCAAAACTAAGTACTTATTTTGATGAGCCAAAACGTGCGCAGTTTATGCTTGAGTATGATAAAAAAATGGCTGAGATGGATCAGATCATCATCTCATACGATGATGATTACGTCGCAGCATCTCAAAAAAACGTGACTGATTGTTTTGCCCTGCATTTTGATGAAAATGACCCGAACGATCCTAAGCAAACCCACCATAGTGCGGGGGCTTGCTATAGCGAGGAGGCTTTTCATGTTTACGGCGGGGGCAGCTTGGGCCCTGGCAGCGCTGAGCTTGCATATAAACAGGCAATCAAAAAAATTAGTGAGCAGGATGCCGTGATGCTGCGTGCACAGCTTTCTAATCAAAAATCGCTGTTTGAATATGTGGCCGAAGATAATCAGGCCAAAACCTATAATTTGCTCAAAGACTTACTTATGCCACAGCTTAGCCCTAAGTTTAGCTGGCTGAATGAGGCGGTCTTTGGCTTTCATCAGGGCGTTTCTACAGCGCTAATTGGTGGGGCGGTTGGCTACGCGAGCGAGCACAGTAGCATTAAAATAATAGAAGGTAAGCTACTGGGCATGACTTTGCTTGGCCAGAATATGGAGCACATTCTGGCTGGAGTGCTTAATAAAACCAAGATCAAGCCTCGGCCCCTATTAGTCAGTGTGTTCTTGCCTTTTGACGAGGCGATTGCATTACTTGTGAGTAAGCGTTATACGCCAAGTAAAAAACTGATGAATAAAATGCGCAATCAAAGCCTGATTGAGCTGCATGTGATCACCGATACCGATAAGCTGAAACAGGCAACACAAAGCGCCACTGCATTCAAAGACGCTGAAAAAGTCTCTTTGAATATCTCAAAGCTTAATTTAACAGCAGAAGGCGTAGCGGGGATACAAAAGGTATCGGCAGATGATTTTGGCAAAATGTTTGCGCAGCAAAGCCATGTGGCAGAGCAAGCTAAAGAAGCCTTATATAGCTCAAAAGAAAATACCTGGCGTGGCGGTAAGGCAGTATTTATTAAGGCAGAAGGCCGCATCGCCATCGGCTTTTTATCCCTGCAAATGCTGGGCTTAAATGGCAGCCTTAAATCTTTAGCTGCTGCCAGCCCCGAAGATCAAAAAGCTTTGCGCGATGCTTGGTTTGGGATTGCCAGTAATGGCTTGGGGGTGGTTGGGGCTACAGGAGATATAGCAGGTATTGCTGCCGCACAATTTGCGAAGCATGGTGCTCTTACTATGGTACTGAAAACCATAGGTGGTGTAGCAGGTTGGGGGGCTTTGTTGGTCGATAGCGCACAGGCATTTGTTTTTTATGGTGAACAAAAAGCTAGCCATAACAAAGCTGCAGCTAATGCTTGGTTTGCGACAGGGTTTTTATACGGCGCAGGTGGTTTGGCAGGTATAGGGGCAACAACTGAAGTCGTGATTAAATGGGTGACAAGAAGAGTTATTGTTTCTACAGCAGCTGTGGTGGCCGAAGAAGGGGTGATTGCAATTTTGGGTATTAGTTTAACCGGCTGGGGTTTGATTTTGCTGGGGCTGGGCGTGCTTGCATACTCTGGTGCAGGAATGTTAACGCCAAAAAAACTGCAAGAATGGGCTAGAGATTGTTATTTTGGCTCAAACAATGCGTTTAAAACGGCACAGGATGAAGAAAAAGCCTTAATGAATCTTTTAGTACCTAGTACTCCAACTAAGGATAAAGAATTAATTCAGGCTATGCCAAGACCTGATCGCCTTATTGAAGATAATTCAATTTCATATCGTAAAGCTTAAAGCCCATGACACCTACTGACTCAACAACAGCCTATCGCCTATTAAAGGGCGAATACCCTCCCGGCATTATTGATGTATCTAGCATTGGTATTGCAGCATACCTAAGCAAAGAAACGACTAAGCGGTGCAAAGGTAGCAGCTTGAACGGCGTTAAAACGATTTACCCAGAAGCCATTGAGCTGGCGAGTACAACTCATTATCAAAGAGGTTTGGTCACCTTATTTTCGCTACTGGTTTTTTTTGGGGGCTTACCCCTTATGTCATACGCTTTGTATGTCTGCTTGTTTGAATTGGAAATAGAAGGACTATTTACTTTTTTATTTAAATTTGTTTTCCTTATTCTTAGTGGTTTAGGTGTGTTTTATGCACTTCATATTGGGCTTTATCAGCTTAGAGCTGATATGTTTTCCCTTAAAAACGATAGCTTGATTTTTGATAAGAAAAAGCAAAAAGTTTATAGAGTTTTTCGTGACACACCAGGGCTTATTGATTATATAAGAAAAAGTTTTAAAAAACGCAATCCATTTTATGCTTGGCACACCGTGATTGTTGAATACGATTGGAATTCATTAATATTTGTTTATGTTTCAAAAGTTGTTATGTTGGGGCAATTACCTTCGACGGTTCACTCCCTAGGTGTGGGGATTAAAGATCCTGATTTTGCACAAAAAAAAGCGGCAAAAAGTGACCATGATAAAGCCTGGGATCAAATGCTAAAGCACGAAACAATACCAGACTTTGTTGATTTCTTTACCATTGGCAACCCATTGGTTATGAGTGAATATTCCGTGCAGGCATTATGGGCCTATCTGCATGCCTATATGGAAGAAAACGGCCCAGCCTTGCCTGCTGGCGAGTCTTTAGCCGAGGCTGCCCCTAATAGTTGGTGGCAATCTATGGGGTGTATTGGCCCATATGGCCCAAAAATAAAAAAATGGAATCAGGACCACCCTATTTTTGTAGTGATCTCCTTTTTGTTTTTCCCTATCTTTGGCCCCTTGTATTTACTCTGGGGCACCTTTAATTGGCTTTCGCATAAGACCGCATTCGAAGCCCCATTTCCCCCAGAAATCCGTGCCGAATGGGGAGAGCCAGTACTGCCCAAAAAATAAGCCTTTGCATTGCTATCGCCTTGTGCGATAGCAGCAAATAAAGCAGAATCGCTGCAATTAGCTTAACGATTCAATTCCATCTAAAAAATAAAAGCCCATGACTCCAACGGCAACAAGCACTGCTTACCGTGTACTGCAAGGTGAATACCCGCCAGCATTGATCAATGCATCCAGCTTGGGCAATGTCACATATCTGAATAAGAAAACAACCACGCGGCAAAGTGGCAGTACGCTGAGCGAAGTTAAAACGATCTATCCAGCTGCCATTGAGCTGGCCAATACTACTCATTATCAGCGTGGCCTTTTAACTATGTTTGCAATGCTTGTTATTTTTGGTTTTTTTCCCGTAATGTTATATGGCACTTATATTGGACTATCGTTGTTTTCAGCAGCAATCTTTGATCTAGATGTGGTGCTTTTCCTAATGGTGAGTTTTGGGCTGATAATCTGTATTTTAAGTGTATTTTTCTCATTTCATCTCGGCATTTATCAACTTAGAGCCGATATGTTTGCACTTAAAAACGACAGCTTGTTTTTTGATAGGAAAAAGAAAAAAGTTTACCGTGTTTTTAGAGATTTACCTGGTCTTATTGAGTACGTTAGAAATAGCTTTAAAAAACGTAATCCATTTTATGCATGGCCTACCGTAATTGTTGAATATGATTTGGATTCTTTAATATTTGTTTATGTTTCAAAAGTAGTGATGCTGGGGCAATTACCCTCGACGGTTCACTCCTTGGGTGTAGGGATTAAAGATCCTGATTTTGCACAAAAACAAGCGGCAAAAAGTGACCATGATAAAGCTTGGGATCAAATGTTAAAGCATGAGGCCATACCAGATTTTGTTGGTTTCTTTACGATTGGCAATCCATGGGGTGTATTGGCCCATATGGCCCAAAAATAAGAAAGTGGAATCAGGTGTAGAAGTTCAGGCCTGATCTGACAGCCCCCATTTTGATTGGTGCCGGATTGTCAGATTAGTTTAGATTGTCGACCTTCTCCTTCCAGAGCGATTTTCCTTCTAATAACGTCTGCAGCGGTGTCCGGCCGCAGCACATTTTCCCTTGATGTGTACGCTGGCGGTTGTAGTAGTCCAGCCATGCATCCAGATCAATTTGCAGTTCGTCTAGTGACTGATACAGCTTACGCCTGAAGGTCACTTGGTAAAACTCTTGCAAAATAGTTTTATGGAAGCGCTCGCAAATGCCGTTCGTTTGTGGATGTCGCACTTTAGTTTTGGTGTGCTCAATCTCAGTGATCGCCAAATACAGCTGGTCATCATGCGTTTCGGCTTTGCCACAATACTCCGTACCACGGTCGGTCAGAATACGCAGCATCCCCATTTCCTGCTCGGCAAAGAACGGCAGTACCCGATCATTGAGTAAATCTGCCGCTGTGATGGGCGTCTTAGTCTTATACAGCTTGGCAAAGGCCACTTTGCTATAGGTATCGACAAAGGTCTGTTGGTAAATGCGCCCCACACCTTTGATCGTACCGACATAAAACGTGTCTTGCGAACCCAGATAACCAGGGTGAGCCGTCTCAATTTCGCCATGTGCGACATCGTCATCCTGCTTGCGCTCCAGAGCTGCAACTTGAGCCTCACTCAGTATGATTTGCTGTTCGGCAACCTGCTTCTCCAGAGCCTGCAAACGCTGTTTGAATGACGCCAAATCATGCCTGAGCCAGATTGAACGCACACCAGAGGCAGAGACAAAAACACCGCGCAGCCGCAGTTCGTTACTGGTGCGTACTTGTCCATGTGCGGGCTGTTCAGTGGCATAGGCAATGACGGCGGATTCTATTGCCTCATCGACTCGGTTCTTGGGATTGGGTTTGCGGCGATTGGAGTCGAAGAGTGCTTCGACACCTCCGTCTTCAACCGCATGTTGATAGCGATAAAAGGTATCGCGCGACAGCCCCATCATTTTGCAGGCTTTGGATACGTTCCCCAGTTCGGTGGCGAGGTTGAGCAAGCCGATTTTGTGCTTGATGAAGTTTTGGTTTAAATTAGCCATGGGGTTACTCCTGCGCTTGCGCGCTGTTTTGAATAAAGATTCGCACCTCTATCAAAACGGGTAACCCCACCCACTGGCAAGGCCTACTGTCAGATCAAGTCTGAACTTCTACAGGTAATTATTTTAGATTGCTCGCCGCCTATGAGAAAACCGCCATGCAGAATGAGGGTGTTATTTTTATGAGTAAAAAAATGCCGCTCACTTGGCTTGAGTGAGCGGCATGGAGCATATAGTTTATGCTGTGCTGGCCGGCATTGCCGGCCAGCGGCTTTAATTAAAACCCAAAATTCAAGCCCGTTTGCCCGCTATAAGTGCTTTCCTTGTCGTTCAGGTATTCCACCTTGCCAAACAGCGTGATGTCTTTGCTGAGTTTGTAGCTGGCGTTAAAGCCGATATTGGCGGTGATGTCTCTGTCTTTCACAAATTGAACCGGCGCGCTAACGCGCTGATCAATCGCTAGTTTGCTTTGCATATCGTCACGCTTATTGCTGAAGTGGCGTTCAATGCCCAGATCTGCGCCCAGTTTCAGGGGCTGATCTTTGGCTCCCCAAATCAAGGATGCGCCCAGCTGCCCGGTGAGCTGGGATGCGTCAGCGCTGCCCAGTTGCAGACGGTGGCTGGAGCCTTGCTCGTCAAAGGCGTCGCTCATGACCTTGCCGTGGCTGAGGCTGCTGCGTGCCAGTACGGTGAAGTCCTGATCTGCATAGGCTTTGTAGCTGGCGGCTAAGCTGGCATCGATGCCGCGTGCAGAGGTGGAGCCGGTGATTTGGCCCGTTACGCCGCTGCGATCCAGATCGTAGGAATACTTGGCGTAAGCCACGCTGGCAAGGATGTTCAGATCGCTTAAAGGCTGGTAAGCAAGATAGGCTGTGACTGCCTGACCATTTACATTGCCGGAGCCAAAGCGCGCTTCCAGTTTGCCGCTGTTTACGGTTAAGACGCTACCGAGTTTAAGCGTATCGTTCACGCTGAATTCTGCGCCCAGGTAGTAATCATTGCGGCTGATATGCGAGTTGCCTGCCGATTGGCCGCCGCTGCGCATATAGCCTGCGTAAGCTGAATTTTGCTCCTGATTACTTCTGGATTGCAGCAGGTTCAGCATGCTGCGCTTGCCCAGCAGGGCGTAATCGCTGATCGCGCCGTAATATTCTGGCGTGAGGCGCTCTGCATTGGCGGCGACCGTTGCACCATTGGCGGTCAGGAATTCTCCTGCGTTTTTACCTGTGCCGCTGCTGGTGTCAATCTGGTTGATGCCCACATCGCTTGTGGCGATATTCATCAGTGCGGCTGCTGCGGCACGCTGATTAGGGTTGCTGCCCAAATCAGCGAAAGTGCTTTGCGCTAAGTTCAGCCCTGTTGTGAGCACCTGACCGGTGGCCACATCAAATACGGCGGCGGCGTTTACGACTGCAGCACCGCTGCCGGCTGTGCCATCCAGATCAAATTTTACGGTGGCAAAGTGGCCGCTTACTTTTTTGGCCTTACCATCCAGGTCTGCCATGATCTGGTAGACCTCACCCAGGCGCGGGGCGCTGCCGCCGTAGGTTTGCACAATCAGCTCGCTTTGTTTCTCAAGCGTGATTTTGCCTGCCACACGGATCTGATCGTGGCCGCTTACTGCTGTGGTGTTTTGCAGCTCAGATTGCAAGGTAGCCGCTTCGGTGTAGTTGCCCAGCACGGTGATCATGCCTGGCGAGTTGCCCGGAGCCAGCGTGCCTTCGTTGCGTAAATCACCGTTAAAGCTTAAGAAGCCCTGCACCTTTTTGCTATTGGTAAAGCTGCCGGTACTGGTGTTCACGAGGCCGCCCCCGGTCAGTACTTCGTACTTAATGCTGTCGCTATTGTTCAGCGACAGTACGCCGCCTTTATCTACGGTGGCCGTGCCGGTGGTCACTACGGCGGTGTCGCCCACTGAAACCTGGCTGTTGTTTTGCACATTGATGCTGTCGGTTTGGGTATTGCTGCCGCCGCTGATATCCAGCTTACCGCCGCTGCTGATTAAATCGGTTTTTACCGCGTTAATCTTGCCGGTAAAGATACCGCCGTTGGTGACGATCAGCTTATGGGTGGTGGAGTTCACCGTGCCTGATCCGTTCAGGGTTTTGATCGTTTGATCGCCGCCTGCCAGGATCATTTCGCCCGTTTTATCAATTTGCACCGTGGCGTTTTTATTCAGGCGCTCTGCTGCACCTAAAGTCAGCGCGCTTTGATCATAGATATGCACGTTTTCTGCCGCGCTTGTGCCATTCAGCGTGACTTTGCCGTGGGTTTCCAGCGTGCCTTCACCCAGATTGGCATTCACCACCGAGCCATCGTTCAGCGCATAGTTGCTTGCGCTTAAGGTGCCGTTACCAATGATATTGCCGCTGTTGCTCAGGCTGGCAATCGTTTGATTTGCATCGATTTTCAGCGTGCCATCGTTGCTAAGCTTAGCCGTTGCCGATAAGCCGCCATTTTGGTCATTCAGTGTGGCGGGGCGGGCGATGTAAATATCCTGGCTGGCCAGCTTGCCGCTGAGCGTGATTGCGCCTTGCTCAATGCGGGTTGCGCCCTTATAGCTGCTTTCGCCCGTCATGCTCAGCATGCCGCTGCCTTGTTTAACCAAGCTGCCCTTGTTGCCGGATGCATCACTGATCTGACCACTGAACAGGCTGTCGGTGTTTTGCTGCAGCGTTAATTTGCCCGCGTTCAAATCCAGCCCGCCAACGCCCGTAAGCTGAGCAATGGTTTCATTGCCGCCCAGCACCAGCTTGCCTGCAATGCTGACTTTGGCGGTATCCAATAAACGATCTGCCGCGCCCAGGGTGGTGGTGCCGGAATCAATTTTGACCGATTCAGCGGCGCTAGTGCCGTTGAGCGCAACATTGCCATTGGCAATCAGGTTGCCTGAGCCAAGGTTGGCGTTGATGACAGATCCACTATTCAGCGCGTAAGTTTTAGCGGTGAGGGTAGCTTTGCCATCCAGGCTGGCGTTGATGGTGCCGGTGTTGCTCAGCGCGGCAATGGTGTCGTTCTGGTTTAAATTAACGATGCCATCGTTATTGAGCTGAGCAAGATCAGCAAGGCCGCCTTGATTATTCGTCAGCGTGCCGTTCTTTTGCACGCTGATATTCAGGCTGGCAAGCGTACCATCCAGCGTGATTCCGCCATTCTCAATCCGGGTATCGCCAATGTAATGGTTTGCGCCCGTCAGGGTGATGGTGCCCGTGCCTTGTATGACTAGGCTGCCCTTGCCGGTTTGCGCGTCATTAATCTGGCCCGCAAACAGGGTGTCTTTATTTTGCAGCAGGGTCAGTTTGCCGCCATTCAGATCAACAAGACCACTGGCCTGGCCTGCCAGCGTGCCGATGGTTTCATTGCCGCCCATGATGAGTTTGCCATCGACGCTGACATCACTCGTATTCAGCAAACGCTCTGCGGAGCCCAAAGTCAGGGTGCCACTGGCCACATTCACGGTTTGGGCCGTGCTGGTGCCGTTCAGTGCAACCTTGCCATTGGATGTCACCACGCCTGTGCCCAGATTGGCGTTAATCACCGAGCCATCGTTCAAGGCATAAGTTTTAGCCGTGAGGGTGGCTTTGCCATCGCTGCTTGCATTGATGGTGCCGGTGTTGATCAGCGCCGCAATGGTGTCATCGCTGTTTTGATTGACTACGCCGTCGTTGTTCAGCGCAGCCAGTGCAGAAAGGCCGCCTTGGTTGTTGGTAAGCGTGCCATCTTTTTGCACATCCAGGTTCAGGCTGGCCAGCGTGCCATCTAAGCTAATGCCACCCTGTGAGATGGTGGTGTTGCCCAGGTAATGATTGTTGCCGGTGAGCGCCAGCGTGCCTTTCCCTTGCTTAAGCACGCTGCCTTGTGAGCCGCTTGCATCATCAATCTGGCCAGCATAGAGCGTGTCTTTTTCTTGCTGTAAGGTTAGCTTGCCGCCATTCAGATCAACGATGGCCTTGGCTGTGGTACCAGCCAGTGTGCCTATGGTTTCATTGCCGCCCATGATCAGGGTGTCGTCAACGGTTACATCGCTGGTGTTCAGCAGGCGTTCAGCAGCGCCAAGGGTCATCGTGCCTTGCTTAATGTGCACGGTTTTGCTGACCAGGGTGCCGTTCAGCTGCACTTTACCGCCATCAACCGTGGTGTCGCCACTGAACGTGTGATCACCATTGAGGGTGATTTCGCCTGTGCCGTGTTTCAGCAGGCTGCCTTTATCGCCGTCTTTATCCTGAATCACGCCATCAAACACGGTGTTGTGGTTTTGTTCCAGGGTGAGCTTGCTGCCGGATAATTCCACTACGCCGCTGGCTGCACCGGCTAGTGTGCCGATGGTTTCATCGCCACCCATGACCAGCTTGCCGTTGACTGTAACATCGCTGCTGTCCAGTAAACGCTCTGCTGCGCCCAGTGTCATCACGCCGCTGTCTACATTTACGGTTTGGGCGGAGCTTGTGCCGTTCAGTGCGACCTGGCCATTGGAGGTTACAATCCCTGTGCCCAGATTGGCGTGAACCACAGAACCTTGGTTCAGCGCATAGGTATCCGCTGTCAGCGTGGCTTTGCCATCGGCGCTTTTGTTGATGGTGCCGGTATTGACCAGCGTTTTAATTGTGTCATCGCTGTTTTGATTGATCACGCCATCGTTGTTGAGTGCAGCCAGCGCAGACAAACCACCCTGGTTATTGCTCAGCGTGCCGTTTTTTTGCACATCCAGATTCAGGCTTGCCAGCGAGCCATCCAGCGTAATGCCGCCATTTGCAATGGTGGTGTCGCCCAGATAGTGGCTTTCGCCTTTAAGCGTCAGCGTGCCTTTGCCTTGTTTTAATACGCTGGCCTGATTGCCAAGGCTGTCGTTAATCTGGCCAGAGAACGTCGTGTCTTTCTCTTGCACCAGTGTCAGCTTGCCGCCGTTTAAATCCACCACGCCGCTGGCTGCACCCGCCAGTGTGCCAATGGTTTCATTGCCACCCATGATGAGCTGGTCGTCGACAGTTACATCGTCAGAATCAAGCAGGCGCTCGGCTGATCCCAGCGTCAGTGTGCCTTGCTTAACGTGCACAGTCTGGCTGACCAGTGTGCCGTTCAGCTGCATCTTGCCGCCATCAACGGTGGTGTCGCCGCTGAAGGTATGGTCGCCATTGAGGGTGATTTCGCCCGCGCCTTGTTTGACCAGGCTGCCTTTATCGCCTTCCTTATCCTGAATTACGCCGTCAAAGATGGTGTTGTGATTTTGAACCAGTGCCAGCTTGCCACCGGATAATTCCACCACTCCGCTGGCTGCACCGGCCAGCGTGCCGATCGTTTCATCGCCGCCCATGACCAGCTTGCCGTCCACGACAACATCGCTGCTGTTCAGTAAACGCTCGGCCTTGCCTAAAGTCATCACGCCATTTTTAACAAAAACGTCGCCGGCAGCACTTGTGCCGTTGAGCAGCACATTGCCTTGGGCGCTTAATTCGCCTGCGCCCAGATTGGCGTTAATCACCGAGCCATTGTTCAGCGCATAGGTTTCGGCAGTCAGCGTGGCTTTGCCATCGCTGCTTGCATTGATCGTGCCCGTGTTCACCAGGGTTTTGATGGTGTCGTTATGGTTTTGATTCAGCACGCCATCATTATTGAGCTTAGCCAGTGCAGATAAGCCGCCTTGGTTGTTGCTCAGCGTGCCGTCTTTTTGCACGTCCAGATCAATGCTGGCCAGTGTGCCTTCCAGCGTAATGCCGCCCTGGGCGATGGTGGTTTTGCCTAGGTAAGCGCTGTCGCCCGTCAGGGTGAGGGTGCCTGTACCTTGTTTTAATACGCTGGCTTTATCGCCCTGCGCATCATTAAGCTGGCCTGCAAAGGAGGTGTCTTTGTTTTGCTGCAGGGTCAGCTGGCTGCCGGATAATTCCAGTACGCCATCTGCCTTGCTGCCTGCCAGCGTGCCTATGGTTTCATTGCCACCCAGGACCAGCTGGCCATCCACGGTTACATCGCTGTTGTCGTCCAGACGCTCGCCGCTGCCCAGCATCATTTTGCCGCTGGCTACATTGACTTTTTCTGCGGCACTGCTGCCATTGAGTACAACGTTGCCATTGGCGGTCAGCTCACCCTTACCCAGGTTGGCATTGATGGTTGAGCCATCATTAAGCGCATAGGTTTTAGCTGTGAGTGTGTTGCCAGTACCGTTGATCGTGCCGGTGTTGGTGAGGCTGGCAACGGTGTCATCTGCATTCAGATTGAGCGTGCCGTCGTTATTCAGTCTGGCATCCTGATGCAGGCCACCCTGATTATCGGTCAGTACCGCGCCAGCAGAAATATCCACGCTCTGGCTGGCCAGGCTGCCATCCAGTGTAACCACGCCCGCTTTGATCCCGGTGTTGCCTTGATACGTGTTGTCGCCAGACAGGGTGAGATTGCCTGCACCTTGCTTGATGAGATTCCCTTTTTCGCCGCTGATCACGCCAGAAAAAGTGGTGTCGCCGCCCTGATTGAGCGTCAGGGTATTCGCGGCCAGCGCCACTTTACCTGCGCCTGCCAGCGTGCCAATGGCCTGGTCGCCGGTCTTGGTCAGATCAAACCGGGCCTCTTTTTCAACGACCACCGCGCCATCTTTATTCAGCGAGGCTTTGTCAGTCAGTTGCAGATTGCCTGCCTTGATGGTGGTGCCACCTGCGTAGGTATTGTGCGCATTCAGAATCAGCTCGCCCTTGTGGCTGGCATCGCCCACCACCAGGCTGCCGTTGGAAATCACGCCATCCATTTGTGCGTGTTTGCCGTCTGCCTGACCTGGGTTAACCAGAATGGTGGCTGTGCCACCCGCGATATTAATGGCGTTTTTAAAGGTGACATTGTCGGTGGACGTGTCCGAGCCAAAAATCAGCGCATTATTGCCGCCCACAAAGCCTTCCTGGCCCCATGTGCGTTCACTGCCGCCGTTCAGGCTGACTTCTAAATCACCGCCTGCTGCTGCAAAGCCACCCGAGCCTGTCCATTGCACGCGGTCTTTGGCTGTGCCGGTATAGCGGTCAAACTTACCGCTGGTTTCCAGTACACCGCCATCATGATTGCCGGTGAAGTTGATATTGCTGTGCTCGTGGATGCCTTCGCCGTCTTTGGCGTGTAAAGCACCGCCTTCAATTTTGGTCTGGCCGGTGTAGGTGTTTGCGCCGTTAAATACCACCAGCCCGCTTTTAACGGTGAGATCTGCACCGTTGCCGCTGGCGATGCCAGAGCCATCTAAGCCTGTCTTACTGTCGTCGGCAATGCTGCCGTTAAAGGTAATGGTTTTGCCCTTGCCTGCATCCAGAACAACGGTTGAGCCTTTCATCATAAAGAGATCTGAGCCAGCCTCTTTGCCTGCCTCGCCCTGATGATCGTCATTATTATCGCCGCTGCCGCCGCTTACATTGCCGCGATCAAATGTGGCATCGCCTTTGATGGTGAGCTTGCCGCCTGCGCGGACAAAAATTGAACCGCCAAGGCCAGAGCCGCCTGCGCCACCTTCACGGTTGCCTGCATTGCCGCCATCTCCCATGCCGCCTTTGCCCGCAGCAAAGCCGCCTTTACCACCGTCGCCACCATCACCCGGGTCGTGGGCGTGGGTGGCATCATTGCCGTCACTACCGTCACTGCCGCCATCGCCGCCTTGACCGCCACCCGCACCAAAGCCGCCTGTGCCGCCTGCACCGCCGCTGCCGCCTGCGCCACCGACTGCTCTTGAGTCGTTGTACGCATCGCCACCTTTTCCGCCTTTTCCGCCCTGGCCACCGCCCAGGAATGCGAGGCCTTTACCGCCATCTCCGCCGCTGCCTCCGGCGCCGCCAAGGCCCGCAGATCCGTGTTTTAACACTTCAACCGTGCTGGCAATCAGGTAGGCCGTATCAACCCCTGCTTTTACGCCATCGGCAATAACTTGTGCAACGTCTGCTGCAAGTACTGTACCCAGCCCTGGCGCTAAACCCGCAGTGACGAGGCCAGCGGTAGCGGCAGAAACAGCTGCAGTATGTCCGCCTACAGCCGCTGCATTTCTTACGGCTACAGCAATGTTATAGACTTGATCGGCAACCGCTTTGACGGTGTCAGCGCTGACTGCAGAGCCGTCGGAGCCAGATCCGCCCGAGCCACCTGTGCCGCCTTCGCTGCCATCGTCACCGTTGTAGCCATTGAGTCCATTGCCGCCGTTGAAATAGGCTGAGCCCGATTTCGCATCGTCACCGTTGACGCCACTTGTGTTGGCCTGGTTTTTGGTGAGGCCATTTAAGCTGCCCCCAACCGTGCCTTTCCCACCATCTCCGCCCACGGCCGAATTGCCTGAGAAATTCACATTATCCAGCACGACTTCTGCGCCGCTGTTAATGAAAATAGCGCCGCCCAAACCCGCACCGCCACCGCTGCCGTCGCCACCCTTGGTGGTGAAGTTTTTGACGGTGGCGTTTGAGATATTTAATTTGCCCGATTCAACAAAAAAACCGCCGCCTTCATTGCCATTAATTTCATTATTGCTGTCCACAGCAGCGGTGTGCTCAGTGGTGACGACCATCTTCGGTGCGGCGGCTGCGCTGCCGAAAATCATCATGCCGGTGACGGCGCAAATGGCAACAGAGATAAATTTACCCTGGGATTTGGTTAAGCGATGCGATAGTTCGATGCGTTTCATGGTGGTCTTTGTAAGAAGTTTCAAAAAAGAATCAAGCAAATACGCCGCGTACTTACAAAACATTTGTAAGCTTGTTTTAAAAATGAAATATTTGAGCCAAAGCAAGATGGCAGGGCGGTTTAGCTGCTAAGTGCTTGAGTCTGAATGAGCTTTGCTATGGGGGCTTTTGGCATAGCGGACAAATGCTTTGCCGGATGGAATAAATTTTGCTTAAAAAAGGGGTGGTTCGATTAAGTGGAAAATATATCTGTAAGCTTTTGTCAAAAAAAATTTTTATGCTTACGTTGTATAGATGTTTATGATTGCGTTTTTGCCAATACCCACTGTTACTTATGCTGCCTGATCGTCCCGCTGTGTTTGGTCCTCTGTCAGATAAACCCCATATTCTGATTGTTGATGATTCGGTGGATGAATTGCGTTTTCTGCTTGATGCCTTACGCAGCCGGAATTACCGGCTTAGTGTGGCGTTTGACGGGCAGCAGGGCTATCAGCGTGCACAGGCCAGCCCCCCTGATCTGATTCTGATGGATGTTAATATGCCAAGGGTGGATGGCTATGCCAGCTGCCGCTTGCTGAAGGCCAATCCGCAATTAATGCATATTCCTGTGCTGTTTTTATCTGCTTCCAACACGGTGAATGACCGCTTGCTGGGCTTTAGCAGCGGGGCGGTTGATTTCATTTGCAAGCCTTTTGCTGCAGAAGAAGTGATTGCGCGGGTAGGGGTGCATTTAGAATTGGCCCTGCGTCGCAGCAATGCGGCAGAGCCCGTGCCTGAATTGAAAACACCGGAGCAGGATGAAGTCCTGCTGGCTGCAGCTGTGCAAATCATTGGTGAGCAGCTCTACCGGCCATTAACGCTGGCCGATATCGCCAGCCAGATTGGCACTTATGAGAAAAAGCTCAGCAAAATATTTAAAACGCATATGGGCATGACCGTTTTTACATATATCCGGGAGCAAAAACTGCAAAATGCCCGGCAGCTGCTGGCTAAAACCCAGATGAGTGTGATTGATATTGCCGAGCAGCTTGGGTTTCAAAGCGCATGCAATTTTACAACGGCATTTAAAGAGCATTTCTCGCAAACGCCATCTGCATTCAGGCAAACAGTAAAACTGGCCGGGGCGCATGCGTGAGATTTTTGTTTTACTTCTTGTTTTCGGTTTTTGCATATGCCGGCCAGGATATTAAGCCCACAGCGGCTTATTTTCCTTTGCAATATCAGCTGATTGAAGATGACGGTTTACGCACACCGGCGCAAATAGATGCGCTGCTGCCTGAGGCTCCTGTTTTGAACGGGCCTCAGCAATTGGGGTATTCCAATTCTGTATTCTGGCTGAAGCTGAAATTAAATAATGCATCTGATCAGCCGTTAATACGCTGGCTGGATATAGGCGCGCCGCGCTGGCAATCAGTGACGTTGTATCAGCATGCAGAGGGGCAATGGCGATATATTGCAGATGCAGGTTTGGATACGCCTTTATCCTTGCATCCGGTTAAGGCAAGACAAGCTGTATTTGTGGTGCCTTTAGCGGCAAAGCAAAGTGCAACGTATTTAATCCGGCTGCAAAGTAAAACGTCGATGCGTTTTTTGCCCGGCTTATGGGATCCGCTGGCTTATAAAGACAAAGAAATAGTGAGCAGCCTTTGGGCAGGCGGGCTGCTTGGCGCATTGATGATTGTTGCGCTTTGTTGTTTTTGTTTATTTGTTTTTATGCGCGATACGGCTTTTCTTTTTCATGGACTGGCCGTTTTATTCTTTGTATTAAATGAAACCTGCATGCGGGGCTATGGCGCTTTATATCTGTGGCCGGAAAGTACCATCTGGTCGGTTCATTCTTTGTCTTTTTTCGGGCAAGTCTGTACTTTGTTTTTTTTATTGTTTGTGCGGAATTTTCTGAATCTGCCCGCTTTATTGCCATGGGGAGATACCGTTCTTAAGCTGATGCTGGTCTGGAATTCACTGGCGATGATTGTGGCACAATGCCTTGATTATCAGCGGGGTACCCAACTGGGACTGGCGCTTATTCTGATTACCGTGCCTGTTATTTTGCCAATGTGCATTCAGTTAATCCGCAAAGGTGGTTTGGCCATCCGCTATTTTGCCGGTGGTGTGCTGGTTTTAATGACGGGTAATATCTTCAGGGCTTTGGATTTGTTTGGTATTTTAGCCAGCGATCAAGTGCTGGGCGAGCATTATATGCTGATGGTGATAGTCTTTTCTATGCTTTCATTTTTAATGGCGATTATTGACCGTGTAATGCTGGCCCGGCAGGAAAAAGAGAGTGTTCAGAAAACATTAATTCATACCTTGAATATGCAGCAATCAATTCTTGAAAAAACGGTGGCAGGCAGAACCGCAGAATTAACGATTGCTGCTGATGAGGCTCAGGCGGCCAATCGTTTAAAAACTAAATTATTGGCCTATATCAGTCATGATTTAAGAGCACCACTTTCTGCCATGATTGCATCAGCAAAACTAATGCGTAAAGATGAATCCTGTTCTGTATTTGCCGTGCAGATTGAGCGAGCAGCCAAACAGCAGTTGGAATTAATTGATGAATTGCTGCGGTTTTCCCATGGCGAAATGGCAGATGAGAATTTGCAATTAAGCGTTGCCTCCCTGGAAGAATTTATTGCTGATATTTGTGATCAGGCAACGCTGCTGGCGGGGCAATATCAGAATCGGTTTCTTATTGTGCAAAGGGGTGATGCGCCTCCCGCTGCTTTGACAGACTGGAGGCGCTTGCGGCAGGTATTGCAAAATTTACTTTCCAACTCTGCAAAATTTACCCGCTATGGTGTGATTTCACTGAGCACAGAATGGCGGTGGCTGGACAGCCAGTCCGGGGTGTTAAAAATTGTGGTGGATGATACGGGGCTTGGTATTAATCAGGCCGATCAGGCAAGGATATTCTTACCATTTGAGCGGATTAATTCTGCTCAAGCGCAGGAAGGGCACGGCCTGGGCCTTGCCATTGCCTCGCAAATGGTTAAAAGCATGGGCGGCGAGCTAAAAGTAGAAAGTGCTCTGGAGCGGGGTTGCCGGTTTTATTTTAGTGTGCGCATGCAATCTGCAGGTGCATTGCCTGTACAGCAAAAGCCTGAACTGAGTGGCCTGCTGCCATTGGCCGTGGTGCAGCAACTGCGTGAATGGATTGCCAGCGGCGAAGTGACGGCTCTGGAAGAATGGGCCGATACAGCAGGACAATCGGCAGAGCATGCCCGGCTGGCCTCGCAAATCAAAGAGGCTGTTTATCTTTTGGATTTTACAAAACTTCAGGAATTAGCGGATGGGCTGGCGGTGGAGCCCACCGCTTAGCCCGCAGCTTTCGGCTTAAGCCCGCTTTTGTGCAATCCATTTTTGTACGCTGGGTCTTTGCCATTGTGCATTGGCATAGTTCAGCAACTTTTCTGGCACAGGATCGCCATTTTTAATCAGGCGCATCAGCATCAGTGCCAGATCGGTATCGGCAATGCACCATTGGCCAAATAAATGGGTCTGACCATCCTCAATCAGCAGGCTGGCTGCGGCAATCAGCTTATCTGCGGCGGCCTGGCCTTTGGCGCTGAGGGCCTGATCAACAGGCGCAAAAAACACCACATTGGTTGAACGTTCGATCCGCAAATCCAGCAGATCGCTGCGCAGCCATGCCTGAGTTTGTCGTGCTTTGGCACGCTGCTGTAAGTTAGCCGGATAAAGTGCCGCGTACTCAGGCGCAGGGAATAGCTCCTCCAGGTATTCGGTAATGGCAGACGATTCAGAGAGCGAGAAATCACCATGCACCAGCGCAGGCACACGGCTGGTGAGGGACTGCTGGCGATATGTATTTTTCTGCTGTTCCCCTGCATCCAGATCCAGCGTTTTTACTTCAAAAGGCAGGTCTTTTTCAAGCAGCGCAACAAACACTGACATCGCATAGGGGCTGGTGAAGAGCGAATCAGCATACAGCGTAAAGGGCGTGATCTTCATTCTGGCTTACCTTTTTTGGGTTGGTGGCTTAAGCAGGTTTACACCGGGCCATGATATATACATCAACAAACTGACCATTTCTGAATGCATAGTTTTTACACTGGCCTTCTTTGATAAAGCCGTGCTTTTCATAAAGGGCGAGGGCGGCGAGGTTGTCAGTGTACACAGAAAGCTCGATGCGGCTGATAGCCTGCCATTGCTCGGCGATTTCTATCGCTGCCCGCATTAAAGCGTCGGCCACGCCTTGCCTGCGCGCACTGGTTTTTACCGCCATGCCAATATGGGCCACATGCTTGCGGCGTGGGTTTTGTTCGATATGCAGGCCCAGCTGACCAAGCACTTCTTCACCTGAAACGGCGACCAGGCTGATTGCGCCTGCGTGGCTCTGCCCCAGCCGGGCTTCCCACAGCTCTGCTGACGGGTACGGACCTTGCAGCGTGGCTGAGTAATTGCCGGGTTCGGCGTAGAGCTGGCGAATCTGCTCAATGTCTTTTTTTTCACTATGCCGGATGATGTGCATGGCTGTCTCTTTAATATCTGCTTGTATGTAAGCTGAGTGTATCAAAGTGCTCTGTTTGTGGTCAGGTATTTATGGAGGCAAACCCTTTTTTTGGTTTTTTCCAAGGGGCGGTTACTTCTTATTGGTGGCAATTAATGGTATTAGTTCTCGTTCAAAGTGTTTGGAGATGGGTGGCATAATAGAAACAGCAGGGTATAAAAGCATGACGCAATGCCTCTGTGCTGAGCTGCTGACACACATTTCTTATTGATTCTGAGAGGGCTTTTTTTTGATTGAGTTGAAACTGAATAATCTGACCGGTGTTTGGGCTGGCATTTTGCTGCTGTTTTTTAACATTCATGCGTTTGCTGCGGGCAATAAGGTGGCGCTTGCATCTGCCCAGGCAGAACGCGTTCTGGCGAAGCCTTTGTTTCATGCTGCCAGCGCAGCGCACAGTGCGCCGCTGGTGATTGACCGGCGTTTATTCAGGCAATTAAGTGTTGCCCCTGATGCGAATGTTTTGCCGGATGCAAAAGCAAAGCGTGCTGAGAAAAAGCGGGCTTTTAAAGAATCAGCCATGGCCAGTGCATTAAGGCAATATAAAAAAGAAGATAATCAGCGGCGCAAGGAGCACGCAATTGAGGCCTCGCGTAAGCAGGCTTCGGTTGCAATTGCACTGAAGGAGAGGGGCTGCGATCAGCCAACAGTGAATCAGAGCGCATGCATTGCTGCGGTAAATCAGCTTTCAGCGCTGGGCGCACTGATGTTGCCAACCAGCTCCGCAGGGGTAATGGGTGGGTTTGATTCAGAAGTGCAGCCTGCCATGGGCGTCTATTGTGACGATGAAGGAAACTGCGATACTTACACTTACTGATGAGCGTTAAAGGCGCTGAGTATGCCAGACGGGGAACAAGTGATTGGCCCCTGTGTCTGGCATTATCTTTGTTTGGCGGGCAGAGACTATTTAATCATGATTAAAAAATAGCTGACAGGCAAAACCAGCAGGCCCATGCCGGATAAAAGCATTTTTCCCGGCCATGCTGCAATTTGCCAGCGGCGCAGGCAATAAACGGCCGCCAGCGGAAAAACAGCCAGCATGCCTGCAGCCCACAGCCAGTTTTTATGCCCCAATGCGGTCATTAAAGACACCATCAGGCCCACAAAACACAGTGCCACGCCAATAGAAAACACAATCACAAGCAGGCCAATCAGCCAGGGTGAAGTAAGAAGAAGCACGGTTTTGTTCCTGAGTTTAATCGTGATGCGGGCAGGCATAAAAGATGTGCCTGCCCTGCATTTTTCAGATGGCGTAGCTGTCCGGACGGGCAGGCGTGCCTTCCGACTGGGTCAGAATTTCATAACCGGTTTCGGTGACTAAAATGGTGTGTTCCCATTGCGCGGACAGGCTGCGGTCTTTGGTTACAATGGTCCAGCCATCGCTCATGCCTTTGATGTCGCGCTTACCCGCATTAATCATGGGCTCAATGGTAAAGATCATCCCTGCCTTCATTTCCGGGCCGGTGCCTGCTTTGCCATAGTGTAAAACTTGCGGATCTTCGTGAAATTTTGTGCCAATGCCGTGGCCGCAGAATTCACGAACCACAGAGTAACCTGCGCCTTCGGCGTATTTCTGGATGGCCGCACCAATATCGCCAAAGCGTGCGCCCGGCTTAACCTGATCAATCCCGATCCACATGGCGTTATAAGTGACTTTAGCAAGGCGGCGTGCAGGAGCAGAAACATCGCCCACCAGATACATACGGCTGTTATCGCCGTGGTAGCCATCTTTGATTACGGTGATATCCAGATTCACGCAATCGCCGTTTTTGAGTGGCTTATCAGCAGGAATACCGTGGCAAACTACCTGATTAACCGAAGTGCAGATCGCTTTAGGATAAGGTGTGTAGCCAGGCGGGCAGTAGTTGAGCGGTGCAGGAATGGTGCCCTGCACATCGCGCATATATTCGTGGCAAAGCCGGTCGATTTCAGCTGTGGTGACGCCAACTTTTACAAATGGGGTAATGTAATCCAGTACTTCGCTGGCTAATTTGCCAGCAACGCGCATCTTGGCGATGTCGTCGGCGTTTTTAATAACAATGCTCATGATGTAGGCCTCAAAATAGCGAAGAGAGTGCTGGCAGTGCCGGCCTCTCTTCGGGGTGCTCTTTAATGATAGTAATTCTTGTGCCTTAGCGCTTATTGGCTTCTGGCAGCACAATGTTTACTTCTAATACTTCAAAGTCATCTTTGCGATCAAGCTGCACAATGATGTCTTCCGGATTGATTGCCACGTATTTAGAGATGACGGCAATCAGCTCTTTTTGCAATTGGGGCAGGTAATCCGGGGTATTTCTACCGTTTCTTTCATGCGCCAGAATGATTTGCAGGCGCTCGCGGGCAACCGACGCCGTTTTTTTCTTTTCACCAAAGAAATAGCTAAGAATAGACATGCATTAACCCCCGAATAGCCGTTTCCAGAACGGTGCCTTGGGTGTTTCGATAAAACGCAATGGACGCTCTTCACCCAGGAAACGGGCGACCACATCTTTGTAAGCCTCAGAAACATCGCTGCCTGTCAGGTGAATGGCCGGGCTGCCCGAGTTAGACGCTTGCAAGACGCTTTCGGATTCTGGAATTACACCAATTAATTTAATACGAAGCAGATGTTGTACATCATCCAGCGATAACATTTCGCCGGAATCAACGCGCTTCGGACTATAGCGGGTAATCAGCAGGTGTGTTTTTACGGTGCCACCGTCTTCGGCTCGTTTGGATTTAGCATCCAAAATGCCAATGATACGGTCGGAGTCGCGTACGGAAGAGACTTCCGGGTTGGTGACTACAATGGCTTCTTCGGCAAAATACAGCGCCATAAATGCGCCGGTTTCGATGCCGGCAGGGCTGTCGCAAATAATATAATCAAAGCCTGATTGCTCAAGTTCTTTCAGAACTTTCTCTACGCCTTCTTTGGATAGTTCGTCTTTATCGCGGGTTTGCGATGCAGGCAGGATGTAAAGGTTGTCACAATTTTTGTCTTTAATCAGCGCCTGATTCAGCGTGGCTTCACCTTTAATGACGTTTACAAAATCGTAAACAACACGGCGTTCGCAGCCCATGATTAAATCGAGATTGCGCAGGCCCACATCAAAATCAATGACGGCGGTTTTAAATCCGCGTAAAGCCAGGCCGGAAGCGAAGCTCGCGCTGGTAGTGGTTTTGCCCACGCCCCCCTTGCCGGATGTGATAACGATGATTTTTGCCACTGTAAATCCCCTGAATTTTTTATTTAATTAGTTTCGCTTAAAGCTTCGATCACGATTTTTTCCTGATCGAGATAAATTTGTGCCGGTTTGGTTCTGATCGAATCAGGCAGGTCTTCTTGCAATGAGCGGTAAATGCCGGCAATCGAAACCAGCTCTGCTTCCATGCAGGTGGTGAAAATTCTGGCCTGATTATCGCCTTTTGCACCCGCCAGTGCACGGCCGCGCAGAGGTGCATAGACGTGAATGTTGCCATCTGCAATGACCTCGGCCCCTGCGGACACCAGTGCCAGCACAATTAAATCACCACCCTTGGCATAAACCTGCTGCCCGGTTCGTACCGGGCGGGTAATAACAAGTGCCGGTGGAGGTGGCGTCGCTTTATTGGCTGCGGGCAGGGGAGCAGAGAGCGAATCGTCTTGTAAAACAACCAATCCTGCGGCCGATGCGGCTAGCTTTTGATCACTGTTGCCACCATGCACGGCAACAGGCAGCAGGCTGAATTGCTGCAGAAGCCGTACCAGTGTGCCTATTTCAAGTGCGGAAGGCAGCTCGGGCAGGCTGGTGAAATCAATAATCAGTTGTTCGCCCGCTAAGAAATGCTCGCGTCCGCCCAGTTTTTCAAACAAAGCGGCTTCTAATTTTGCGGGGTCAAGTGTGGCCGGGACGAAAGACAGTAGTTTAATGCTGCTGCTTTTAAATTCAAAAATGCTGTCTAAGTCAGTAGCAGGATTTGTCATGCGCGTAAGCCAGGTAAGCGTTTGATCGGTGAAGTGTGAGAGTTTACCGTGTAGCGCTACGTCAAGGAAGCTGTGTTATGGCGTAAGCGCAAATGAATGATATACGGGGCCGGGGCTGATGCTTCATATCCACAGTTTGCGAAATTTTATGCAGCGGGCAAGTCCTCATACGCGCTAACCAAGTTATTTTTTATTAACAAACAGAAAAAAATGCAATAACCACGCTCTCAGCATAGGGCTTTTCTCTTCCCTGAAAACACGCCGAACGAGGAACAAGCGGGGCGGGGGTGTCGTCAATTCGTGTTTGAGCGAAGCGAGTTGACACAACGCCGCTGTCCGCAGCGAGGGGATTTCGTGCTTTGAGGTTGTGGCTTGGCTTCGTTTCTTGGTCGCGCAAGAAAGGAAGGTCCAGCGGGACGCCCGAACCTAAATCAACGTGCCGAAGGCACTAATAAAAAAGGTCTTTTGACTTTGGTTAGCGCACATGGGGCAAGGCCCGCTGCCGCCTCTTTTAATACGTGCGTCTTACAAGGCCCGTTCTGTGCATAATGGTGGTGGCCAGCTCTTCAATCGACATTCTGGTGGTATTGAGATAGGGTACGCCCACATGGCGCATCAGCGCTTCGGCTTCGGCAATTTCAAACCGGCAGTTTTCAACTGATGAATATTTGCTGGCGGGTTTTCGTTCTTCGCGGATTTCGCCAAGGCGCTCAGGCTCAATGGTTAAGCCAAAAAGTTTATTTCTGTAGGGGAGCAGTAATTTTGGCATGGTATGGTTGCCAAAATCTTCCGGGGTGAGCGGGTAGTTGGCGGCTTTAATCCCAAATTGCAGTGCAAGATAGAGGCAGGTTGGTGTTTTTCCTGATCTGGAAACGCCAACCAGAATTAAATCAGCCTCGGATAAATCTCTGGGCATCACGCCATCGTCGTGGTTGAGCGTGAAATTAACGGCGTCGATTCGGTTCTTGTATTCTTCAAAATTAACAATCGCATGCGATTTACCGACGGTATGCGATGAATCCTGGCCAAGCTCGGCCTCTAAGGGGCCGATAAACATTTCGAAGAAATCGATCACCAGTGCTTCAGGAACATGGGTCAGCTTGCGGATTACTGGATCAACTACCGTGCTGAAAACCAGCGGTCTGCAGCCATCAATCACCGAATGCTTGCGGATTTCCAGTGCGACTTCCATGGCTTTGGCCGGGGTGTCCACATAGGGAAGGGTGACGCGATGGAAAGTTACATCTTCAAATTGCGTAAGCAGCGAGTGGCCGAGCATTTCGGCAGTAATACCAGTTCGGTCGGAGACAAAGAAAGCCGTTCGACGCATCGTAAATCTCCAAATATTTAAGCATAAATAGCTTACCGTTTGGCTTTCGGCAGGCTGTCCATAAAAGCATGTTTTGTGATGAAAAAGCTTAATTTTGCGATGTTTCGCGCACTTTTTATCCCGATAGTAAGCTTTTCGTCTAAAAATGCAAGAAAACTGTCGTAAGGCAAGTGTTTTGCACAGGCAGGGAATAATTCCGCCCGTCTGCAAGTAATGGATTTTCCTGTAATGGTTTATCCTGAGTTTTCTCCGGGCGCTCTCAGCCTAAAATGCACACAGTTTATCGCAACGCAACATTTCAATAAGGCCCGCACCATGTCCGAACGCTATGTGATCGATTTCGCTCATCTGCGCATGCACGATGTAGAACAAGTAGGCGGCAAAAACGCCTCGCTCGGTGAGATGATCTCTCAGCTTACAGAAAAAGGCGTTCGAGTACCCGGTGGTTTTGCGACCACCGCTGCAGCATACCGGCAATTTCTGGCCCACCAGGGTCTTGCGGATCGTATCGATGCGATCATGAATACCCTGGATGTGGATGATGTCCGTGCGCTTGCCTCTGTAGGTAAGCAAATCCGTACATGGATTCTGGAAACCCCTTTCCCGGAACAACTAGAAGCCGAGATTCGTGAGCATTATAAACTGCTTGGCGACGATGTAACTGTTGCGGTGCGATCTTCTGCTACCGCTGAAGATTTGCCTGATGCGTCATTTGCCGGTCAGCAGGAAACTTTCTTAAATATCCGTGGCTTTGAAAATGTCTTAGTGGCGATGAAAGAAGTGTTTGCGTCGCTGTATAACGACCGTGCTATTTCCTACCGCGTACACAAAGGCTTTGATCATAAACTGGTCGCCTTGTCTGCGGGTATTCAGCGCATGGTTCGCTCGGATGTGGGCGCAGCCGGTGTGTTGTTCACTATTGATACAG
Organism: Iodobacter violaceini; assembly: GCF_011601265.1. Taxonomy (GTDB): domain Bacteria; phylum Pseudomonadota; class Gammaproteobacteria; order Burkholderiales; family Chitinibacteraceae; genus Iodobacter; species Iodobacter violaceini. Next base: position 445,788 of record NZ_JAAOLX010000002.1, on the reverse strand, counting down.
AAACCGGTTTCGATCAGGTAGTGTTTGTAACGGCCTCTTATGGTCTTGGCGAAACCGTAGTGCAGGGTGCGGTTAATCCTGATGAGTTTTACGTGCATAAGCCAACGCTGCGCGCTGGCCGCCCGGCGATTGTGCGCCGCCATCTGGGCGGTAAAGCCATTAAGATGGAATTCGATCTTGAAGCGGTTGCAGGTAAATCAGTTAAAACCGTTGATGTTGACCCGGCCGAGCGTCGTAAGTTTTCGATCAGCGATGCAGAAGTAGAAGAATTGGCAGGCTACGCCCTGACCATTGAAGAACACTATGGCCGTGCCATGGATGTGGAATGGGGCCGCGATGGGATTGATGGCAAGCTCTACATTCTGCAAGCACGCCCGGAAACTGTGAAATCACAAGAAAGCAATGCCGAAAAGCTGACTAAATTCCGCATGCTGGAAAGCGGCAAGGTGCTGGCTGAAGGGCGCTCCGTAGGGCAAAAAATTGGCCAGGGCCGTGTGCGCGTGATCCGTGATGTGTCTGAAATGGATCGGGTTGAAGCGGGCGATGTGCTGGTTTCTGATATGACCGATCCCGATTGGGAGCCGGTAATGAAACGTGCTTCGGCCATTGTAACCAACCGTGGTGGCCGTACTTGTCATGCTGCAATTATTGCCCGTGAGTTGGGTATTCCGGCGGTGGTAGGTTGCGGTGATGCAACCCGTGTCTTAAAAGAAGGCGATCTGGTGACCGTATCATGTGCCGAAGGTGATACCGGCAATGTTTACGAGGGTATTCTGAAGTTTGAGCGCATGGATACGTCGCTCAGCCATATGCCTGTTTCACCCGTCAAAATTATGATGAATGTGGGTAACCCGGAGCTGGCGTTTGAATTTTGCCAGTTGCCTAACGAAGGCGTTGGCCTTGCGCGCCTGGAATTTATCATCAACCGTATGATCGGCGTGCATCCGAAAGCATTGCTGGCTTATCCGCACTTGCAGCCGGAGCTGAAAGCGCAGGTTGAAGAACGTATTGCGGGTTATCGCACGGCGGTTGATTTCTATGTTGATAAGCTTGCTGAAGGGATTTCCACCCTTGCTGCTGCTTACTCACCGAAGAAAGTTATTGTGCGTTTATCTGACTTTAAGTCCAACGAATACGCTAATTTGATTGGTGGCACCGAATACGAGCCGCACGAAGAAAACCCGATGATTGGTTTTCGCGGTGCAGCACGTTATGTCGACAAAAGCTTCCGTGATTGCTTCGAGCTGGAATGCCGCGCAGTGAAAAAAGTGCGCGATGTGATGGGGCTGACCAATGTGGAAGTCATGATTCCCTTTGTCCGCACCCTGAAAGAAGCCGAATGCGTGATCGAATTGCTGGAGCGTAATGGTCTGAAGCGTGGCGAAAACGGCTTGCGTGTGATCATGATGTGCGAGATTCCTGCTAATGCGGTGCTGGCAGATAAATTCCTCAACTTCTTTGATGGCTTCTCGATTGGCTCTAACGATATGACTCAGCTGACGCTGGGGATTGACCGCGATTCAGGCGGCCCGGTTTCTACCTCGTTTGATGAGCGCGATGATGCGGTGAAAGCCATGCTGTCGATGGCGATTAAAGCCTGCCGCAAAGCCAATAAATACGTGGGGATTTGTGGCCAGGGCCCGTCTGATCATGCCGATTTTGCACAGTGGCTGGTAGAAGAAGGGATTGAAACCATCTCTCTGAACCCGGATACCGTGGTAGAAACCTGGTTGTATTTAGCGGGCCTTGCAGCAAAGTAAGTCTCTGATTTAATAAACTTAGCGTTTCTTTTAAAAAGAAACCAAGTGCAAGGTTGTGATTTTGCTCAGCAATTAATGGGCCTTGGTATTGAATTAAATAGCAGCGGCGGGTTACGATACAAAATCGGACCCGCCGTTTTTATATTTAAAATTAGGAGTTAAGAATGTCCCACACCCGTGCCGATTTTGACCAGTATATGGTCCCTAATTACGCCCCTGCAGCCTTTGTACCGGTGCGAGGTGCGGGCAGCCGGGTTTGGGATCAGGCTGATCGCGAGTATGTGGATTTAACCGGCGGGATTGCTGTGAATGCTCTCGGCCACTGTCACCCGGCGCTGGTGGCTGCGCTGAACGAGCAGGGCAGCAAGCTCTGGCATCTCTCAAACGCCTTTACCAATGAGCCTGCGCTTGATCTGGCCCAAAAATTGGTTGATGCCACTTTTGCTGATCGCGTGTTCTTTTGTAACTCGGGTGCAGAGGCCAATGAAGCCGCGCTTAAATTAGCCCGCCGCGCCGCAATTGAGCGTTTTGGTGATAAAAAGCACAAAGTATTGTCAGCGCTGAATTCATTCCATGGCCGTACTTTTTTTACCGTTTGCGTGGGCGGCCAGCCTAAGTATTCCGATGGTTTTGGCCCAAAGCCCGCCGGTATTGAATACTTTGAATACAATAATCTGGCCGCTTTAGAAGCGCTGATTGATGACGAAACCGCCTGCGTGATTATCGAGCCCATTCAGGGCGAGGGCGGTGTGGTACCTGCGACGGCCGGGTTTATTGCTGGCGTGCGTGCCCTGTGTGATAAGCACCATGCATTTCTGATTTTTGATGAAGTGCAAAGCGGCGCTGGCCGTACCGGCAGCCTTTATGCTTACCAGGAATACGGCGTGGTGCCGGATATTCTGACCAGTGCCAAGGGCATTGGCGGTGGTTTTCCACTGGGCTGCATGCTTACCACTACCGACATCGCCAAACATCTGGCTGTGGGTACGCATGGCACCACCTACGGCGGTAATCCTCTGGCTTGTGCAGTGGGCAATGCCCTGCTGGACGTGGTGAATACACCGGCCGTGCTGGAAGGCGTTAAAGCCAGGCGCGAGTTGTTTGTGGCGGGCATTGCCAAAATCAACGCGCAATATCCGGTATTTGATGAAGTACGCGGCATGGGCCTGCTGATTGGTGCAGAGCTGAAGCCTGCTTTTGCTGGTAAGGCCAAAGATTTATTAAATCTGGCGGTTAAAGAAGGCCTGATGATTTTAATGGCAGGCCCGAATGTGATCCGCTTTGCGCCTTCTTTAGTCATCACAGAGGCGGATATCAGCGAGGGAATGCAACGCTTTGAGCGTGCTGTGGCGGCTTTTGTTGCTGCGTAAAAATGGGATTAATTAAAACGCCTCACCTGAGGCGTTTTTTTTTGCCTGTAACTTTCATTGTTTCCTGTTGTTGAAAGTTTTTGGAAAGTTTTAATTGTTTTCTTGTTATAAAAAACATATTAAGCAGCCAGAGCTTGATGTTATGCGCTTCTTAGCTATCTTCAAGGAGGTGTCAGTATAAAGTTGGGTGAAGCAGTAGCCGGGAAAGGAAGATGTTCAGAGACTTGATTCGATACCCTTTGATGTTATTGATGCTGCTACCCGGCTTGGGGCGGGCAGAGGAATACGCTGAGCAAGATCTGTTTTCGCTTAGTGGCTTTGCCACCTTGGGTGCAGTTTATAACAGCACCGATCAGGCCGATTTTTTACGGGATTTATCTCAAAGGGAAGGTGCAGGCTATACACGGCAGCTTGATTTTGGCGTGGATTCCTTAATAGGCCTGCAGCTGGATGCAAAAATTAATTCTGAAATATCCGCCTCGGCTCAGCTTCTCAGCCATCGGCGCTATGACAATAGCTATACTCCTGAATTAAATTGGGGATTCGTTAAATACACGCCAAATGACAGTGTGCAAGCGCGTGCCGGGCGCCTGGGTTTTGATGTGTATATGCAGGCTGATTCCAGAAATGTGGGCTATTCCTATTTGCCGGTTCGCCCGCCGGTGGATTATTACGGTGGCTTGCCTATCAGCTATCTGGATGGTGTGGATTTTGTTTTAAAACATCCCATCGGAGAGGGCATTGCGCGGCTTGAATTAGCCATGGGCTATGCCCGCGAAAAACTTCCCGTTCAGGGTTCAGATAATTCACTGGATTTAAATGGCTCTCCGCTCTGGGGTGGCTATTTGGATTATCAATTACAGAACTGGCAATTCCGGGTGGGCTATGCCCGATTAACGCTGGAAAACGAATTACCAGATTTAGATCTCCTGCTGAATGTATTGCGCTCGCCTCAGCTTCAGTCTTTCCCTGGCCCTGCGCAATTTGCAGACGATGCCATGATTAAAGGAAAAACGGTTGAATTTATTTCAGCCGGGATGGTTTATGACAATGGCCCTTTGCAAATACAGCTGATGCTGCGCAGATTATTAGCTACCACCATTTCTTATCCGGATAACGATGCCGGATATTTAATGCTTGCTTATCGCGTCGGCCCGTTTACCCCATATGCTTCTTATTCTATCGTCAAACCTAAGATCATTAAACACGATCTGGGTTTACCAGATATACCTGCATTTGCTCAGGTTAATGGTTTATCAAGGCTGATTCAGCCTTATCCTTTAAGTGATCAGTCTACCTATTCTCTCGGTGTGCGTTACGATGTAATGCGCAATTTAGATCTTAAATTTCAAGTTGACCAGGTTGATGGCCGGGATTCATTTCAGTGGGCTAATAAACAGCCTGCCTGGGATGGGCGCGCAACCATTTACAGCTTGACCTTAGATTTTATCTTCTAAGGTGATCTTGATGAGAATCCTCTTTTTCTTTATCAGCCTTTTATTTGCAAATATAGCGTGGGGTGGCGATTGGGTGGTGATTGTGCATCCGAATAGCGGCGTTACACAATTGAGCAAAGCAGAAGTTATTAATATCTTTATGGGCCGCTATCGTAAATTTCCATCCGGGCAAAGCGCAATGCCTCTGGATGTATTGCACCCTGTATCAGGAAGAGAGCAGTTTTATCGTGGTCTATTAAATAAGGAATTAGCCGAGGTCGATTCTTATTGGGCCCGGCTTAAGTTTTCAGGGCAGATTGCCCCGCCCTTGCCCATAGAGAACAGTGATGCAGTGATTCAAATGGTGGCAAGTAATATTAATTATATAGCCTATTGCGATAAGAGTAAGGTCACCGACAAAGTGAAAGTTGTTTTTGATTTTAACCGGTGATGAAAGCGATATGCCTTTGTTTTTTGCAAATCTCGCAAAGCGATTGGTATGCTGAATGTATTTAGTACCAGCCTGGTTTTTCGCAGCGCAGCGATTGTGCTTTGTATCGCCTTACTTGCCGGTGCTGTTTTCTCAGGTATGACTTATGTGGTAATGGCAAAAAAAGAACGTGCCCAGCACCATATACGCATGAATGAATTACTCAGTACTGTAGAAGACACCGTAAAAATAGCCTGTTTTTTAAATGATAAAAATCTGGCCGCAGAAGTCGGGCGGGGCCTGCTTAAAAATCATTTTATCAGTCAGGTGATGATTCAGAATGACAGTCATATTCTGGCCCAGGTGGGCGAGGTTAAAGAAGGTTTACAATTACTGGGTGACGGGCAAATAGTACGGCAAGTCACATCGCCATTTAACTCCCAGGAAGTTGTTTGTAAAATCATGCTGGATTTAAATCCGGATGTGATTCAGCAAAGCGTGGCCGAGCGCTCCCTGCTGGTGGTTTATTTATTGCTGATGCAGGCCTTTGTTGTTGCCTGCGCGGTGGTGCTGATTGTTCTTAAACTGATTACCCGCCCAATTAAAAATATCTCTGATCGTTTGCATCATTTATCCGCTGAATTAGGCGCAAAATTAAATATTCCTGCGGGCCATCAGCATGATGAAATTGGCCGGCTGGTTGATGACGTTAATGCGTTATTAAACCGCCTTGTGATGATTTTAGATGATGAGCGCAATTTGAGAATTCAGCGGGGAATTGAAGAAAAGAAATTCAGGGCGATTTTTGAAAATGCTGAAACAGGTATTTTTGTGGTAGATCGCTTTGGCCGTTTATATTCTTATAATCGGGCCTTTGCCCGTGTGCTTGGGCTGAAAGAGCCCTCTCTGGCCCATTCCCCCGTCAGAATGCTGCAGGAATATATGGGAGAAGCTTCGGCTAAATGCTGCGAGCTGATTGAATTATCTTTGAGAGAAAACAGAGGGGTTAGCGAAGATATCTTTGTGTCTTTTATTGAAGAGAAAGAAAATAAATGGCTGAGCCTTGTACTCAACCCTATTGAAGAAGATATGCTGCAGGGTTTATTAAATGATATCTCTGACCGGAAAAGGGTAGAAGAATCAACCCGTCAACTGGCCACAACATTAAGAGAAGCAAAGCTGGCAGCAGACAGGGCAAATCAGACAAAAAGTGACTTTCTGGCCAATATGAGCCATGAAATACGCACCCCCCTGAATGCTATTCTGGGGTTTTCTGCCTTACTGCTGGATACCGGGCTGACCCCGCAGCAAAGGGATTTTTTAGAATCAATTAATACCGGCGGCGATGCCTTATTATCACAAATTAATGATTTGCTGGATTTCTCTAAAATTGAAGCGGGCAAATTAGAGCTGGAATATATTGATTTTGATTTGCGCCGCTCTGTTGAAGAATCTCTGGAGCTGGTTGCAGCTAAAGCGGTTGAAAAAAGACTGGAATTAGTTGGTCTGGTTGATCCTTCGGTTCCATGGCGGCTGAATGGTGATCCGGTACGGCTCAGGCAGATCGTTTTGAACTTGCTTAATAATGCGATTAAATTCAGCTCTGCCGGCCCTGTATTAATCCGGGTCAGGGCGCAGGCTGTATATCACGATCAATATCAATTGCATATAGAAGTAGAAGATCATGGCATTGGGATTGATCCGGAAATAAGAGCGATTTTATTTCAGCCTTTTTCTCAGGCCGATGCCTCAACGACGCGCCGTTTTGGCGGTACCGGGCTGGGGCTTTCTATCTGCAAACGCCTTGCTGAAGCGATGGGCGGAACAATAGATGTGATCAGCGAGCCCAATAAAGGCGCTACCTTCTGGTTTGAAATTATTTTAAACCGCGCCAAAGTTAATGTATTGCCGCCTTCTTTGCCATTAAGCATAAAAGGTAAACGGGTTTTAATTGTGGATGATTTAGCGGCAAACCGGGAATTACTCTCGCTGCAATTGCAATCTATGGGTTTAGAAACTGAAGCATTTGGCTCGGCTGTGGCGGCTTTACTCAGGCTTAATGAAGGCAATGATTTCAGCGTGGCCTTTCTGGATGGCCATATGCCCTATATGGATGGCTTTTCACTGGCTAAATCCATTAATGCAATGCCTGCCCATGCCGATATGCCGCTGGTGTTATTAAGCTCGATTGGTGGCGTGGGGCAAACGGGTATGGCACAGGAGGCAGGATTCACCGCGTTTTTAAGTAAGCCAATTCGTACATCCCAATTATACGGTTGCCTTGAAGTGGTTTTTAGTTTGTCTGTGGTGAAGCCACCAGAGCGTGAATTACTTACTCTGGGCGTGATTGAAGAGCAAAGGGCGGTGATTAAGCCCTATTTATTACTGGCAGAAGATAATTTATTAAATCAGAAAATTGCCGTGTTAATGCTGGAGAAAATGGGTTTTCGGGTTGATGTGGTGGGCGATGGTGTGGCTGCGGTAAAAGCCGTTGAGCAGCAAAATTATGATCTGGTGCTGATGGATTGCCAGATGCCGGAAATGGATGGCTTTGAGGCAACACGCACAATCCGCAATTTAGAAAATGATAAAAAAAATATAATCATTCTGGCCCTGACCGCGAATGCCTTTAAAGAAGATATGCGGCGTTGCCTTGATGCAGGCATGAATGGCTTTTTGTCTAAGCCCATCAGTATTGATGCGCTGCAATTAGAAATAGAAAAATGGCTGCCTGTGAAATACATTCAGGGTCATTCATAAAGCCGGTATTAAGCCGGCTTTATTTTGGGCGTTTTATTGCGGGGTGCTTTTTCCTCCCAAAGCCTTATACAGGGCGACTTGCGCCAGAAGCTGATCCCGTTTTGCGGCAATCAGCTCCAGCCTGCCATTAAATAAGTTTCTTTCACTGTCAAGCACCGTCAGATAATCGCTGTAGCCATTGTCGTAACGCATGATGGCGAGTTTAAGCTGGCGCTCTAGAGCCTTAATCTGACGCTGCTGCCCATGGGTTTTTTCCTGGCTGTACTGACGGCTTTTCAGTGCGGCCAGTGTGTCGGCAAAGGCATTTTGAACGGTAAGCTGGTAGCCTGCTGCGGTCGCTTTATCTTTTGCCCTGGCCTGATCAATTTGCGCTGCGCTGAGGCCTCCGTCAAAGAGGGGCATGGAAAGATTGCCCGCAAATTGCCATGCTTTGCTGCCTGCTGTAAATAAATCAGTTAAAGGATGGCTGGCCACACCCAGCAGACCGGATAAAGAAATACGGGGAAACCATGCCGCGCGGGCAGCGGCTACTTCTGCATGGCTGGCACGCAGCGTGGCTTCTGCCTGGGCAATATCGGGCCGGCGCAGCAAGAGGTCTGATGGAATGCCCGCTGCGCCGGAGCTGCTGCTGTTGATTTCGCTGATGCTTTTGCCGCGTGGAATACCCGCTTCAATCAGTGCTCTGGGGGAAAGGCCACACAGCACTGAGAGGGCGCTTTCTAATTGGGCAATCTGGCTTTGGTACTGGGGCACAATGGCTTGTGCGGCGGCCAGATCACTTTCTGCCTGACGCTCTTCCAGCTCGCTGATCAGCCCGCCCTTAAAGCGTGTTGTTTGCAGGGTAAATGCTTTTTGGCGGGCTTCTGCGGTTTGCTTTGCCACGATCAGCTGCGCATCTGAGGCGCGCAAATTAATATAGTTTTGGGCTACGTCTGCTGTAAGCGCCAGCTGCAGGCCGGTATGTGCGGCCTGGCTGGATAAAAACAGTTGCCTTGCCGCCTCGGTTTCATTGGCCAGCCGGCCCCATAAATCCAGCTCCCAGCTTGCTGCACCAGCCAGATGAATCCGGGCGGGCACATCATCGCGCTGACGCTGCGTACCGGCTTGTAAATCAAGGCCTGGCCATTGCGCAGACTTCATCCATATTCGCTACAGCGATGGCCAGGCTGGCATTGTGCTGCAAAGCCTGGCTGATCAGCGCATTTAGCACCGGGTCGTTAAAGCTGGCTTCGCCAGGATCTGCCAGAGAAAGCGGGTTTTGCGTCCGGGGCAGATCAAGCTTGGGCAGGGTTTGTACAGTACTGATGGCGCATGCGGTGCAAAGCAGGGCCAGCAGGCTGGCAATCAGAGAGGGTTTCATCGTGAAGATCTCAAAGTGTGCGCCTGCCGTTGCCAGCAGGCGCGCGGGCTTATTGGCCTGTGGACTGGTTTTTCCTGAAGCTCATAATCAGGCGGAAAAACAGCGGAATAAAGAAAATGGCAATAAAGGTAGCGGCCAGCATGCCGCCAATGACCGGTGTGCCCAGCGAATGACGGCTGTTTGCCCCTGCGCCGCTGGAGGTAATCAGCGGCACGCAGCCTAAAATAAAGGCCAGCGAAGTCATCACAATAGGCCTGAAGCGCAACCTTGCTGCCTCGATGGCCGCATCAGATAAACTCATGCCTTCTTTGAATTTCATCACGGCAAACTCCACAATCAGAATGGCGTTTTTAGCGGCCAGACCGATCAGCGTCACCATGCCGATCTGAAAATACACATCGTTATTCATATCCCGCAGATACGCTGCCAGCAGTGCACCAAAGAGCGCGAATGGTACGGCGGTGATGACGGCAAATGGCAAACTCCACCTTTCGTATTGCGCGGCCAGAATTAAAAACACCATCACAATACCCAGTAAAAAGGCAATGCCTGCTGTGCCGCTGGCTTCTTTCTCCTGATAGGCGCTGCCTGTCCAGTCTAAGGTGTAATCGCTGCTGAGTGCGGCGGCGGTAACGCTTTCCATGGCCTTGATGGCTTCTCCCGAGCTAACCCCTGCTGCAGGCTGAATCATGATTTTGGCCGCGCCAAAAATATTAAAGCGTTCTACCAGCTCCGGCCCGCTGGTGTCTTTAATGGTGACGAGGCTGGTGAGCGGAATCATGTCGCCCTTGGCAGAGCGCACAAAAATATTCGCCAGATCTTTGGGGCGTTTGCGATATTGGGCTTCAGATTGCAGCTGCACCTTGTAAGTACGGCCAAAGCGGTTGAAATCGTTGATATAAAGCTGGCCCAGGGTGGCTTGCATGGTGCTGAATACATCATTGATATTTACGCCCAGCGCCTTGGCTTTTTCGCGATCCAGGTCAACAAAATATTGCGGCACACCGGCGCGGAAGGTGGTGGTGATTTTGGCAAATTCCGGGCGTTTTTTTGCAGCCTCAATCAGCTTTTGTGCCGCCGTACTGAGCGCCTGAGCGCCTGCACCATTACGGTCTTGCAGATAGCCTTCTAAGCCGCCGGTGGTCGACATGCCCATAATCGGCGGCGGGGTGAAGGCGGCGATCAGGCCATTCTGAATGGTGCGGGCCTGATGCATTACTTTTTCTGCCAGCGAAAATGAATCCTGCCCCGGCGCCTTGCGTTCGTCCCAGGGCCTGAGCGTCACAAAGCTGGTTGCGTAGTTGGTGAGCTTAGAGCCGGATAAAATATCAAAGCCGGTAAAAGTGGTGACATTTGCTACTTCGGCAAGCTTGCTGAGCGCCGCATCTGATTCGGCGCTCACCTGACGGGTACGGGCCAGCGATGCGGCGTCGGGCAGGGCCACACTGACAAACATCGAGCCTTGATCTTCGCCGGGCACTAAGGAGCCGGGCACCATGATATACAGCGCTGCAGTGCTGGCTAAAATCCCTGCAAACAGTACAAAGGCCACACCTGCGCGGCGGTTCAGAAACTTAACCCCTGCAATATAGCCGCCTGTGATCCTTTCAAAAGAACGGTTGAACCATGCAAAAAAACGTGCCGGTTCGTGGTGGCCAGGTTTGAGTAACAGCGCACACAGGGCAGGGGATAAGGTCAGCGCCACAATGCCGGAGATAATCACCGAGATAGAAATCGTGATGGCAAACTGCTGATACATCACGCCCGTCATGCCGCTCATAAAGGCTACAGGCAGGAACACCGCGCACAGCACCAGCACAATCGCCACCACCGGGCCGGATACTTCCTGCATGGCCAGGATTGAGGCCTCTTTGGCTGAGCAGCCTGTTTCACGCATAATCCGCTCGACGTTTTCAAGCACCACAATGGCGTCGTCCACTACAATGCCGATGGCCAGCACCATGCCAAACAGTGTGAGCAGATTGATAGAAAACCCAAACATCGCCAAGCCCGCAAAAGTGCCCAGCAGGGATACCGGCACGGCAATGCAGGGGATCAGCGTGGCGCGGAAATTTTGCAGGAATAAATACACCACACAAAACACCAATACCATCGCTTCGAGCAGGGTGACTACGACTTCTTCAATCGATGCTTTTACAAATTGAGTGGTGTCAAAGGGAATGGTGAAATCCATGCCCTGCGGAAACCGCGTGGATAATTCCTGCATTTTGGCTGCAATGGCTTTGGATACATCCAGCGCATTGGCGCCGGGCTGGGCGTAAGTGACCAGCCCTACCGAGGGCTTGCCATTACGCATACTGGAAATATCGTAATCATTGCCGCCCATTTCTACCCGGGCCACGTCTTTAAGCCTGATTTTTGCGCCATCGGGCATGGATTTCACAATAATCGCTTCAAATTCTTTGGGGTCTGCCAGGCGGCCCCTGGCGTTAATGGTATAGGTGAAATCAACCGGATCATTGTCTGGCTCGGACCCCAGCTTGCCTGCGGCAAATTGCGAGTTTTGCTCCTGCACGGCTTTAACGACATCGGCAGGGGTGAGCTTCAGCTGGGCTAAGCGATCGGGCTTCAGCCAGATCCGCATGGCGTAATCGGTGCCGCCCATCATGCTGGCGTCTCCCACGCCAGGTATGCGTTTTAAATCGTCCAGAATATTGAGCAGGGCGTAGTTGGCAATAAAGTTGCGATCATACTGGCCGGTCGGCGAGCCTAAGGAAATCACAGACAATACTTCGGTGGATTTCTTTCTGACTGATACGCCTTGGCGTTTGACTTCATCCGGCATTTTGGCCAGTGCCGCCTGTACGCGGTTGTTTACGTCAATCGTTGCCTGATCCGGGTCTGTGCCTGCAGCAAAATAGACGTTCATGCTCATTTGCCCGTTTGCTGCAGATTTGGATTGCAGATAGAGCATATGGTCCACGCCATTAATCTGCTGCTCCAGGGGGGACGCCACGGTTTGCGCAATGGTTTCAGCGGTGGCGCCGGGGTAGTTGGCGCTCACCGAAACTACAGCAGGCACAATATTGGGGTATTGCTGAATGGGCAGCGTAAACATGGCGGCTAAGCCCGCCAGCACAATGACAATTGAAATCACCGTGGCAAAAATGGGCCGGTGGATAAAAAATTTAGAAAACATTCAGCCCTCCTTTCTGATGGTGACTGGCTGGCCGGGGTGCGCTTTAACCAAGCCATCGACAATAATGCGATCGCCCGCTTTCAGGCCGGATTGCACAATGACTTCGTGCCCTATACTTTCTCCCAGCTCTACTTTGCGTGATTCAACAATGTTTTTGTCACTGAGCAGCAGCACGCGTTTTTCGGCCTGCAGCTGCACAATGGCGCGCTCCGGAATGGTGATCGCCTGCTGGCGGATACCCTGATTAACCAGCACGCGTACAAACTGGCCCGGCAGCAAATCCCCTTTGGGGTTATCAAATTGCGCCCGCATATTGATGGTGCCGGTGTTGTTATCAATGCGGTTATCGTGGAAATTTACCGTACCCTGAATAGGGTACGTTGCGCCATTGGCCAGCCTGAGCGCGGCCTGCAGTGATTTGCCGGGGCTGAAGTGCTGGTAATCCTGTTCGGAAACCGAAAAGTTGGCGTACAGCGGTGACATTTGCGAGATGGTGGTCAGCGGCAGCGTGCTGTTGTTATTAATTAAGCTGCCTTCTGATTGCACCTCCTTGCTGCTGATGCCGGAGATCGGCGCGGTGACTTTGGTGTAGCTTAAGTTGAGCTGCGCGGTACGCACCTGCGCCTGGGCCGCTTCTACGCTGGCTTTCGCGGCTTCAAAAGCGCTGATGCTGTCGTCGTAGTCTTTTTTTGATACGGCGTTTTCTTTAAACAGCGGTGCGATGCGTTCCTGATCGGTGCGGGTTTTATTAAAAATAGCCACTTGCCGTGCCAGCTCCCCTTTGGCCTGATTTAATGCGGCTTTGTAAGGCTCAGGATCAATCTCAAACAGCACTTGCCCCTGTCTGACAGGCTGGCCTTCTGCATAGGTACGCTTTAATAAAATACCCGCCACCCGGGCGCGTACTTCAACATCACGAACACCTGCTGTTTCGCCTGTAAATTCGCTTTGCAGGGCAATATCATGAGGCTTAATGACGAGTTGACTTACTTCAACGGGGGCGGCCCGGGTTTCGGCGGGCGGAGCCTGGCAGGCGGCAAGCAGCGACACTGCACAAAGGGAAAGCCATTTTATTTGCATCTTGGCGCTCTTCCATTAAATAAAAAACCCCGCGAACCGGGGCTTAAGTTAAAGCAATCAGGGGTACAGGCTTTAGCGGTAGACCGTGTGTTTAAGGCGGCCCGGATGCCAGTTGCTGGAATCCTGATCGTTGGATGCAGTGACCTGGGGCTTTTTAGTTTTTTGGCTTTGATTATTCATGGCCGGGCGTTCGCGCTGCGAAAAAGGGGTGATGCGTGCTTGCGTATTGGTCGCAGCGGGTGCAGCAATAGATTGATTCATTGCAGGGCGGCTGCGCTGGGAGAAAGGCCTTATCTTTTTCTGTGATGCGGATGCCGGAGCGAGTGTTGAATTGTCATCCATCGCCGGGCGGCTGCCTTCAGCAAAAGGGGTTGCAGCGGCAAGGCTTAATGTAGGAAGGCTAAGTGCTGCGCTGATTATCAGGGCCAGTGTGGCTGCCTTTTTCATGATTTACTTCCTTTTAGTGCCGGGTTGACAGGGGCTATTTAACAGGCCGGATGTAAACCGTTTGATGGTGAAAACAGGCATTTTGTAAATGCAATGTAAACAGCGCCTCTTTATGGTCGTAAGCGGCGCGGGCGCGGGGTATTCTGTAACAAACAAAATGGATGGGCAGAGCATGGGTGCGCTAATACTCCTCGTGGATGATGACGCTGTTTTACGCGCTTTATTAAGTGATTACCTTGGTGAGCAGGGTTACACCGTGACAGCGGTGGGCGATGGCATGGCCATGCACCGGGCCATGGAGCAGGGGCAGTTTGACCTGCTGATTCTGGATTTAATGCTGCCAGGTGAAGATGGCTTAACGCTGTGCCGTAATTTGCGGGCCAGCTCTAATTTGCCCGTGCTGATGCTGACGGCCAGAGGCGATGAGCTGGACCGGATTATTGGCCTTGAAATGGGCGCGGATGATTATTTGCCCAAGCCTTTTAATCCCAGAGAGCTGCTGGCCAGAATTAAAAGTATTTTGCGCAGGGCCGCAGATCACACCACGGGCAGCAAAGCCACACGCCTGTGCTTTGCAGGCTGGGAGCTGGATTTGGCCGCGCAATATTTACTGGGGGCCGACGGCGTGGTGACTTCATTATCTGCTGGCGAGTTTCGCCTGCTGCAAGCCTTGGCTGAAAACGCTAACCGTGTTTTATCCAGAGATCAGCTGATGGATGCCATTAATGGCAAGGATGCGGCACCGTTTGACCGCACTATTGATGTGATGATCGGGCGTTTACGCCGCCGCTTGGGCGATGAAGCCCGTGAACAAGTATTGATCAAAACCATCAGAAGCAGCGGCTATATGCTGGTTTGCAAGGTAGAGGCCAGGTAGTTGCCGGCATATGTGTCTTCAATTAAGCCCCTGGACACTGCCGGGCGCTGGCCGAATCCGCCCTTAAAAGGTAAATCAATTTATGCGTTACTGGCCTAAAACCTTACTCGGGCAAATCTTGCTGGTCATGCTGGCAGGCTTGTTTACAGCCAATGCGGCCGGTGTCTGGCTGGTGATCAATGACAGAGCCCGGCTGGCCCGCGTATTGCGGGTTGAATATGTGGCAGAGCATATTGCCAGCTCGATTAATGTGCTGGGCGAAACTCCCGCAGCTTTTCGTACTCAGCTACTAAGGGCCTTAAACAGCCCGGCTTTGCAAGTAAGCCTGGATACACCGTGGCAACAGGCAAGGCTGCCCGGTGCAGAGGTGCTGGAGTTTGAAAAGCTGGTGTCAAAGCAATTGCAAAAGCAAGAGCGTATGCAGGTGGTTTCGATGAGCTACGGTGCTTTGCCAGAATCTGTGCGCAGTGTGTCTGGCGGGCTGGAGGCTGCAGAAAGCGTGTTGATTAATCTCACCTTACAAGCGCAGCTGGAAGATGGCACGGTCGTGACGTTTTCTTCTTCCCGAATGAGTAATGTTCTTATCCGGGAGCCATGGCGGATTGTGGGCTGGCTGGCCTTAGTGGCGCTGGCCGCAGCCCTGTTATCTGTTTGGGCGGTGAGGCGCTTAACGCAGCCGCTTTCGGTTTTTTCCGCCGCGGCTGAGGGGCTTGCCCAGAATATTAACCAGCCGCCTTTGCCCGAAACCGGCCCCAAGGAAGTGCGTCATCTGGCCAGAGCCTTTAACAGCATGCAATGCGCCATTAAATTGTATTTAAGTACCCGCTCGCAAATGCTGGCAGGCATCTCGCATGATCTGCGCCTGCCCATCACCCGCATACGCTTGCGCCTGGAAAAGCGCGCAGACCCCGCACAAAACCTGGCGATTGAGCGGGATTTAGAAGAAATGGAAAACTTAATTGCTGATACCCTGGCTTTTTTGCACGCAGGCAATAGCGCAGAAGCCAGCGTAAAACTTAATTTTATGGATTTACTTGAAGGCGTTGTGGAAGACATCGAGGCGCTGGGTGCACAAATCAGCGTAAGAGGCCAAGCCCGGCAGGTGTTCACAGGCCGGCCCCAGGCGTTGCGGCGCTGCCTGAGTAATTTGCTCGATAATGCCCGCCGTTACGGGGGAAATCAGATTGCCCTTACCGTGCAGGAAGACGCTGCCGCGCTGCAGATTTTGATAGAAGATCAGGGCGCAGGCATTGAAGACGCCGAGCTGGAGCGGGTGTTTGAGCCCTATGTCAGGCTGGAGACTTCCAGATCGCGCCATACCGGCGGCAGCGGCCTGGGCCTGGCTATCGCCCGCGCCATTGCCCGCACCCATGGCGGGGAAATCTTGCTGACTAACCGGAAAGAAGGTGGTTTAAAGGCGATGGTACGCCTGCCATTTGTTGTGTAAGTTTGATTGGTTTTTATTAAAGCTGTTTTGAATTCTGGCTTATTTATTGCTTTCTGTTTGCTTAATAAATTATCGGAAAGCGATCCATGAATGTTTCAGCAGCCTCGCCACTCAGTATTTTGCCCGCGCATCTGCGGCCAAAGATTCCTTATCAGCCTGATGCCCCGGCGGGGGATTCCAGATTGTACGATCCGGCCAATATGACGGCAGGTGAAGCGGCAAAATTGGCCACAGATCTGTACAACGACGGCAAAATCAGCTTTCTTGAGCTGGGGGTGATCTCCCTTTCTCACCGGCTGAATATCAATGAAGATGGATCGCCACGCACTGAAGATGAAAGCAGCCGTTTAAAGAAATGGAATTTCATTGATTACGCTAAACAAAGCGTTTTGGCCTGTCAGTTTAGAAACGACACTCAGGGCGTTGGAATCTACCAGCATATTCTGGATGTGCTCGAACAAACCGCTGCAGAGCCGGGCAGAAGGGTCAATGTTGCGGTGTGATGGTGTGCATAAAAAGAGTCAGCATCCCGTATGCCCGCCGTAATAAAATCTCCAGTATGACTTTAAAATGCGGGCATGAAACAGCGCTGTATTTAAGTTACACCCGCGCTGTCAGGCGCGTTCATACCAGGGTTTCGTGCGATTCACGATATTGACTACCAGCAGCATCACCGGCACTTCAATCAGAACGCCAACAACCGTTGCCAACGCTGCGCCTGAATTAAAGCCAAA
This sequence comes from Iodobacter violaceini, assembly GCF_011601265.1. GTDB lineage: Bacteria > Pseudomonadota > Gammaproteobacteria > Burkholderiales > Chitinibacteraceae > Iodobacter > Iodobacter violaceini. Next base: position 428,927 of record NZ_JAAOLX010000002.1, on the reverse strand, counting down.
CAATGCAATTGCCGCCGCAACGGCCAGCTCGAAGAAATTTGATGCCCCAATCAAGGCAGACGGGCAGGCGATATTGTGCTTTTCGCCTACCATACGGTTCAGCAGATATGCTAAACCTGAGTTGAAAAATACTTGGATCAAAATAGGTATGGCCAGCAAGGCAATGACCAGTGGCTGATCCAATATTGCTTTGCCTTGAAAAGAAAAAAGCAAGATCAGAGTGGCCAATAAAGCAGAAATTGACCATGGGCCAATCTTGTTCATTATGTTATCAAAGGCGGCCTGGCCCTGACTGAGTAAACGCTTTCGGATGATTTGTGCAATGATCACCGGAATAACGATGTACAGCACGACTGAAATAATCAGTGTATCCCAGGGCACATGAATGGCCGACATGCCGAGTAAAAACGCCACGAGTGGCGCAAAGGCCACAACCATAACCGCATCGTTCAATGCCACCTGAGACAAGGTAAACAACGGGTCGCCATTAGTCAGCTTGCTCCATACAAACACCATTGCAGTACAAGGTGCAGCTGCAAGCAGAATCAGGCCAGCGATATAACTATCAATTTGACCGGCGGGCAGATATGGAGCAAACAGCTGCCGGATAAAGATCCAGGACAATAATGCCATTGAGAATGGTTTAACCAGCCAGTTCACAAACAAGGTAACGCCAATCCCGCGAACATGCTGGCGTACTTCATGCAAAGCCGTAAAATCAACTTTGATTAGCATGGGAATAATCATGACCCAGATCAGCATACCCACCGGCAGATTAACCTGAGCAACCTCAAGCCGGCCAATCGTCTGAAATACACGGGGGAATAACTGCCCTGCAATAATTCCGGCAACAATGCATAAAAACACCCAAATGGTGAGATAGCGCTCGAAAAAACTCATGGGTGCAGCAGTGATACGTTTGCCGGTAACTTCACATTGTGCGGACATCATGACTCCAGTTTTTAATTTTTGAACGCTGCACGGTACTGACAAACGCGTGCAGCACGGGGCTATCACTCTGCTAGCTGGCCGGGCTTGCTTTCGCCTATATCACGCACCACGTCTTTCAGCGCTAAGCTGGCCAGCTTTTCGTCAGGCAGGCTTACAAGGAGCGAGATGCGCTGCTTAATCTGCAAAAAGACTTTGCGGAACGAAGCAAGTTTTTCTTCCTCTGTTTCTCCGTGCGGGTCTTCATAGCCCCAGTGTGCTGTCAGCGGATGCCCTGGCCAGATTGGGCAGACTTCGCCTTTGGCGTTGTCACAAACGGTGATGACAATATCCATGTGCGGTGCGTCAGCGGCTTCAAACTCTTCCCATGATTTCGAGCGCAGTGCGCTGGTGTCGTAGCCGATGCCATTCAGCAAGGTGATCGCATGCGGGTTGATTTGGCCGCTTGGGTGGCTGCCCGCACTGAATGCTTTAAAGCGTCCCTCACCCAGCATATTCAGCCAGCCTTCGGACATGACGCTGCGCGCCGAATTGGCGGTGCACAGGAAAAGGACGTTGTAGACTTTGTTGCTCATCGTGAATCTCCAGTGTTTACACGGGTTTTAGCAGCAGTTACTGCCGGGGGCGCAGCTGTTCTTGGGTTGGGGCGTTACTTCGACCGCTTTGGGCGCACAGCAGGTGTTGGTTGTGGATTCGTTGCCGCTGAAAGTCGGGATGCTGCCAAGGGTGCGATAGCTTTCCCATGCAATACCCGCCGGATCTGTAACCCAGTGCTTGTCCGATTGGGCGTAGCAACAAGCTGTACCCGGCTCGCTGAGCACCGAGATATCCGCAGTGGCTAATTGCTTTTGTAAGGCGGTCAGCTCGTCGTCGCTGTCGACCTGAAAACCGAGGTGATCAAGGCCTGCCGGTGCACCTCGCTGCGAGATGGCGAAATTGATGCGTGGATCGTCGAGCATCCACTTTGCGTAGTCAGGCTTGAGTACGGTTGGCTCTGCCGCGAACAGCGCAGTGTAGAAGCGTATGCTGTCGTCCAGCTTCGGTACCGATATATGGACATGAAAGCGTTTCATTTTTTAACCCCAGTCAGAGAAAAGTTAACAACAGCTGTTGTCGCAAGATTTATGATCAGAGGGCTCACAAGCCTGGCCCTGGCAGCAGTTTTCAGTCATAAAACCGAGCAAATTATTCATTTGTTCGTAGTTTGCGGAGTAATAGATAAAGCGCCCGTCTTGCCGCCGGTTGATCAGGCCAGCGTGCGTTAACTCCTTCAGATGGAAGGACAGGGTGGCATTGGCAACCTCCAGACGCTCACCGATTTGGCCCACAGCCAAACCTTCTGGTCCTTCTTGTACCAGCAGCCGGTAGATTGCTAAACGAGTGTCCTGAGCGAGAGCGGCCAGGAGTATTACGGCAGTTTTTGTATTCATATTTCTATAATCTTGGAAATATAGAATTGAGTCAAGAAGGATTTACTGCGGGATTTAAGTTTGCTCAAATAGCATGAGCAAAGCATTTGAGCAGAAACGAAGTCTCTCGTTAAAGTGGCAGTTCACAGAAATATTTCTAAAATAATTAATCCGTCTTGCTAACGCGCTTTGTTTCCTTGTTTGTTCCCCTTTATTTAGGACTTCATGCCATGACTAAGCTTCCCCTGTCCCTGAGTGTTTTATCCGGCGTTGTATTACTTGGCGCCTGCGGAGGGACGGCATTTAATAAGTACGATGCAAGTCTTCCCCGGCACAGCCTGCCTGCAGAGCAAGTAGCCGCACCTTCGCCTGTCGCCGGCAAAATGCAAGCAATTGCCGATGCAGGCGTGCGCACACAGGCCAATACGCCGCTTGCCTCTGCCGAACCCGGCCGCGAAAACTATAGCAAGCTGGAAGAGCTGTCAGTGAAGGCGGTGTCTGCCGAGCCGGTCTCCACTTTTTCGATCGATGTGGATACCGCCAGCTACACCAATGTGCGTCGTTTTTTGCAAGCGGGCCAGTTGCCGCCTAAAGACGCTGTGCGGGTAGAGGAGATGATTAATTATTTTCCTTACAATTATCCCCATCAGGCCGGCAGCCGCCCCTTTGCCGTGTACACCGAAATAGCACCCGCGCCATGGGGCGTGGATAAGCATCTGATCCGTATTGGCATCAAGGCACAGGACATCAAAGCAGCTCTGCTGCCTGCGGCAAACTTAGTGTTTCTGGTGGATGTGTCCGGCTCGATGAATGAGCCCAATAAATTGCCGCTGCTGCAAGCTTCGCTTAAATTATTGGTGGATCAGCTTAAAGCAGGAGACCATGTTTCCTTAGTGACCTATGCCTCCGGTACGAAGGTGGTGCTGGAGCCCAGTGCAGATAAAAACCAAATCAAGCGGGCTATTGATCAGCTGGTTGCCGGGGGCGGCACAGCAGGCGCCGCAGGTATTCAGCTGGCTTATCAGATGGCACGGCAGGGTTTTATTAAAGGCGGGATCAATCGCATCCTGCTGGCTACCGATGGTGATTTTAATGTGGGTGTCACCAGCATTGATGCGCTGAAAGAGATGGTTGAAAAAGAGCGTGAGGCAGGGGTTTCTTTAAGCACTTTGGGCTTTGGAATGGGAAATTACAATGACGCACTGATGGAGCAGGTGGCCGATATTGGCAACGGCAATTACCACTACATTGATAATCTGAACGAGGGGCAAAAAGTGCTGGTGGATGAAATGAGCTCCACGCTGGCCACCGTGGCCAAAGATGTCAAAATCCAGGTTGAATTCAACCCGGAGCAGGTCAAAGAGTATCGCCTGATTGGCTATGAAAACCGCCAGCTTAAGCGTGAGGATTTTAATAACGATAAGGTGGATGCCGGTGATATTGGCGCAGGCCACACCGTGACTGCCCTCTATGAAGTGACTTTTGCCGGTAAAGCGGGGTATCTGGAGCCACTGCGTTATGAAGCCAAACCCGCTAAAAAAACTGCGCAGAGCGACGAGCTGGGCTTTTTACGCCTGCGCTATAAAGCGCCCGATGGCAAAAACAGCCAGCTGATCGAAATCCCGCTGCAGCGCCGTGATGTATTAAGCAGCTTTAATCAGGCCAGTAACGAATTCCGCTTTGCCACTGCTGTGGCGGGTTTTGGGCAATTACTGCGTAATGGGCGGTATATCAGTGACTTCAACTACGCAAAAGTTGCTGCCATTGCGGGCAATGCCCGAGGTGATGATGTATTTGGCTATCGTGGGGAATTTTTGCAATTGGTTAAACTGGCAAAAAGCCTGACACCTGCGGCCGTTGAGGGCGGGCGGGATTAGCGCGTTTGAGCCAGGCAAAAAAATCGGTAAATTCGTGATCTGTGAGATGGGATAAGGTAGGTTTAAGGGTGAATTGGCGCTGGATAAGGTTCCGCGCCATCTTCCCTTGTTATTCGGAGTGATAGCGCTTGGGCCAGCTCCAATATTCTACTCGTGTCTTTTTTATAAACAATTAATAGTCGAAGCTGATCGTCAGTGCCGGGGTCAATAGAGAGGAGCTCATATCCGCCTTCTTTAATGGCATACCCAGCTAAAACACAGTTGATCCAGCGAAAATAGGCAAAGGAATTGTTCTGGATTTCTATATCGTCATAAGGGAATGCGGGTAAAGGATCTGAAAACATATCTTCCAATTGTTCATGGATCTCATCTATTTTATCTCCTTCCACTGTCCAGCTATACAGTTTGTCATAGATTGCGAACGTCATGGCTGAGGCGGCGCTGCCTGCCCATTCCAGCTCCGGATTATCCGGCGCATTTTCTACATATTGGGCGGCTTCAATGATTTCGTTTGCGCTAAATTCATTGCATGAAAGCAGGCGTAGCAATTCTTGTATCACTTCAATTCCTTTGTTATCTTTGTGGAACGTAGCTCATTTTACTGAAAAATAAATATAATTCTATTGTTTATAAATCAGGAACAACGCGCTGTGTGGCAATTAATTGGATATTGCCAGCTGTTCAGCCACACAGCCTTTTTATTAAAAACTAAGAGCGCCGCTTGCCCCCTGTTATTCCAGATTAAAGCGCAATACGGCGCCGCGCATTTGCTGTGCCAAGGCCGAGAGCGCTGCCGCTGATGAAGAGCTGCCTTTAGCGGCCACACTACTTTCTGCTGTCATTTGTGCAATCCTCTCTACGCTGCCTGCAATTTGCCCGCTGGCTGTGGATTGCTCCAGCAGGGCAGAAGAGATGGCAGATATAGCGGCTTCGGCTACTTTGGCGCTGTCTGCAATGCTGCCTATGGCATCAGCGGCAAGGCTGGCCAGGCTCACGCCACTGCTTACTTTTTCTACTGTGCGATTCATGCCTGCTACCGAGCTGTCGGCCCTGTCCTGGATCAGTTTGATCATATCGGCAATTTCTCTGGTTGCTCCGCTGGTGCGCTCGGCGAGTTTTCTTACTTCGTCGGCAACAACGGCAAAGCCGCGTCCTTGCTCACCTGCCCGTGCTGCTTCGATGGCCGCATTCAGCGCCAGCAAATTGGTTTGTTCGGCTACTTCGCGGATCACGGCCACAATGCTGGAAATGCGTTGTGATTCCTCCCCCAGGGCTGCTACTTTTGTGGCCGTTTCTGTGATTTCAGCAGCAATGCTGTGGATTTCATCCGCTACATTCCGGATCACCACCGCGCCCTCATTGGATCTGGTTTCGGCCTGCAGCGATGCCTTTTGAGCATCTCCTGCGTTATTGCTGATTTGCCCGATGCTGACAGTCATTTCTTCAACTGTTGCAGCCATATTGGATGCGGCATCGCTCTGAAGGCCCGCACTGAGCGATACATGTTCTGAATGCTCTACCATTCCGGCGGCGGATGTGGCCAGCGAATCGGCATGGGCGCGCATGGCAGAAATGGCTTGCCGCAGCGCAGTTTGCATATCGCCTAAGGCGTGCATCATCTGTGACGTTTCATCGTGGCCCTGGCTGCGGGTGTCATTGGTCAGATCGCCAGAGGCAATGCGGTTGGCAATACCGATGGTGCGCCGTAAGGGCACAACAATGCCACGCGCGGTGATAATACCCAGAATGAGACTTAAAATGGCAGCCAGCACACCGCAAACAAGAAATAATTGCCTGGCCAGCCCAAATGCACTTTGTGCATCTTTATCGCCCTGATTGGCCAGCGCAACATTAAAGCCACGGTGAGCCTCGATTAAAGCGCGTACTTTCTCAAAAGACCTGACGCTGTTGTTTAATAAGCTTCTTGCCTCATCTGCCTGATTGCCTGCAGAAGCTGTTAAGGTTTGTTGCCGGATGGCATCGTAGCCTGCCACTGCAGCCCGGTCATCAGCCAGCAGCTGCCTGTCGCTGTCATTGCTCAGCAGGGGTTCATACCGCTTGAATTCGGCCTCAATGGCAGAAAGCAGGGGCGGCATTTTTTGCGCTATGTCTGCTTTGGCTGCGGCATCCATGGTTAATACATGCTCGCTCAGCAGTTTATCCAGCTGAACAAAATGATCAAAAGCGGCGTCGAGCACTACAAGGCTGGGTACGCTGTTTACCGTGGCATAGTTGGCGCTGTTATACACTTTGTCGATCTGATAAAGCCCCACTCCGGTAACGGCAATAACGCCCAGCAAGGCGGTTCCAACCAGCGTTAATAATCTTTGAGTAACGTTCATTATGGGCTCCTTGGGTGAACAGCAGCTGCCTTGCTTAAGCGGGCTGCATGCTTTCCTTACTACTGATGTTCACCATAGGATAGCGTTGTAGTACATACCAATACGCTGGCTGGACGGTATTGCGGGGGATGCAGAGCGGAGGGGGGGCGTTTTTTTAAGACCTTAAAAATCACGCCTCTTCGCCCTCTGAGTGAAAAGCCTCGTAAATTTCTTTTACGGTTTCGCCATTAAACGTCCAGTAAGGGGAAGGCTGAATGGGAGTGCCTTCTGCTAAACCCAGTAATCTTCGGGTTGCTTCAGTTAAAGAGATGATTTCGTCTGCGAAGCGTACTTTTTTTTCTTCAATCACAATGGCCTGCTGGCTGCCATCTTTAGAAATTAAAATGGATCCGTCCGGAATACCCAGCTCATGGAAATTCATTCTGGGGCGTTTGGTTGTTTTGTAATGGTCTGCAGATTGCTTATCGATATCTTCAATATCCGAATCTAACTGTTTTTCAAATTCAAGCGTTATGTCCTCTGTTTTTAATAATCTGAGCACAGAAATAACCCGCTCAGCCTCAATTTTAAAAAACTCCCGGTTGGGGTTGATCCTATGATTGCCAAAGGCGAAATGAAGTGCTTTTTCAACTTCGCCAGCATCTTTTACCTGGCAGGCAAAAGCGCAATCAAAGGGCACAGGCACGCCTGTTCCATATAATTGCTTCATTCTTTCTTCGACTTCCGTTTGCGATGTTTTCCCGATCTTAACGAGGCCGGGCATGGCTGGATTAGTTAAAACATAAACAATTTGTGAACTGATATCGGCCATAGAAAGTGCTCTGGGTAAAATTGGAGGCTTATGGAGCTACATGCCAAGATGATGGCGGGCTAGCTTAAATCTGTAATCCTGGCAATCAAGCCGTCTTTAAATTCAAATTCAGACCGGCCGGATAATTCCAGCGTCTGGCCTTTCTTTAAGCCATTGGGCAAATCATTGGCAACGACAGCACGAAAGGCGATGGTTGCGCTGGCCATGTGGGTACTGCTTTCAAAGCTGAGTATTTCCTGATGCCGTTCTGAAAATATGGCGACAGATTGCTCTGCCAGCACTTTTAATTCTTCCCGGCCTGTGGTGTGGGTATTTACATGCCCGCCAGCGATATTTTTGAATTCCACATCATGGTGCACAGTCAGCAGCATGGCTGTTACGTCTTTGCGGTTGTAAGCATTGATGTACTGATCAATCCGTGCGCGAATTTCGGTGGGGGTCATCGTGTATCTCCTGCATTGGCTGGGCTGGGGGGCATGATCTGCTGAATAAATGCTTTTTAGTTTTGCCTGAGCTGTTTTTTATGTATTCGGGCTGATGTACTTTTCTATCGCTTCCTTTGCCTCTTTAAGCCCCGCACCTTGTTGCTTGCGATAAAACCTGAGTGCGCTGATTTTTTCCCCGGCCCTCGCTAATTTGATTACTTCAGCGGATGGCTCCTGCCATTTGTTTTCATCAATCCCCTGCAGGGCGAGCAGCCGGTCAAGCTTGGCTTCAATCCGACTTAAGCGATCAGTCAATGGCTGCAAGAGCATAAAGCTAAGGCCCCCCACGATCATCAGCACCATCCAAAAATCTTCTGTCATTTTGCTTCCCCAAAGTTAAAAAAGCGGGTGATGTAAAGGTCATGTTTTATGGCTGATTTTACCCTGTTGTATATCTTTCTGAAATGGAAAGTAAAAGACAGTAATGGATTCAGCCATTTTTTCACAGATTATTTTGCACTGAGCAGCCTGATAAAACATGCACCCAAGGAGCAGGGAAGAGCGCTGATAAAAGATCGGCCCGGGCGATATGCAGGGGAGCAGACAGAAAAAGCCATTTTTCATTACATGGAGCCATTTATTGTGTAAGCAATCTATCAGGTATAAACGGTCGTCATTGCTGTGCTGCCCGGTAGGCAAGCCATTTGCAGAAAAATTTATACCTGCACCTTGATGTTGCCGGCCTTCTGCAGGCTCCATGTCTTGATTGCGCTCAAGACCTGAGTCTGGTTATTACGGCTCTTTTAAGTACAAATTTTTATAATTTTTATACTTTCTTTATACGAGGGCCTGCGTTTTTACCACAGTCTTTACGCTGTATTCCATAAAGTATACGGGTCGATTCCTCTTAATAAGAGTTAGCCATGGATGTGATTTATTTAGGCGCTTTATGCGTAATAGCGGTATGCCCCGCCTTACTTTTACTGCTGTGCAGCCACCTTAGGGGTGAATCATGATCGTTCTGATTTCGCTGGTTACCGTTATTTTATTTGTTTACCTTTTTTACGCGCTGTTTAAACCGGAGCGTTTTTAAATGACTACCGATGCTTTGCTCCAGCTGGGGCTGTTTTTATTCGTTTTGCTGCTGTTGTCATGGCCGCTGGCGATTGTGATCAACAAAGTGATGCAGGGTGAGATTCAAGGCCCTTTGCGTGTTTTAAAGCCGCTTGAAAACGGGATCTATCGTTTGGCAGGTATTAATTCCAGCCAGGAAACAGGCTGGAAATCCTATGCGATCAGTTTGTTGCTGTTTAATGCAATTGGCGCATTGGCACTTTATCTCTTGCAACGTGCGCAAGGTGGCCTGCCGTTTAACCCTCAGGGGTTTGGCGCGGTCAGCCCGGATTCTGCGCTTAATACCGCAATTTCCTTTGTCACCAATACCAACTGGCAAGGCTACGGCGGTGAATCCACCATGTCTTACCTCACACAAATGCTGGGTTTAACAGTGCAGAACTTTGTTTCTGCAGCCACCGGTATTGCGGTAGTGATTGCCCTGATCCGTGGTTTTGCCCGGCACAGCGCCAGTACCGTGGGTAACTTTTGGGTGGATTTAACCCGCAGCACTTTATATATCTTGCTGCCGCTGTCTCTGGTTTTATCTTTGGTGTTTGTGGGCCAGGGCATGATTCAAAACCTGTCCGCATATAAAGAAGTGCCTACAGTCCAGGCTAATGCATTTCAGCAGCCAAAGCATGACAGCCACGGTGATGTGGTGAAAGATGCCAAGGGCGCACCTGTTATGGAAGACGTGGTCAGCCATACACAAACTCTGGCTATGGGCCCGGTTGCATCGCAAGAGGCAATTAAGCTTTTAGGTACAAATGGTGGTGGTTTTTTTAACTCGAACTCGGCTCATCCTTTTGAAAACCCAACGCCATTTGCAAACTTTTTACAAATGCTGGCGATTTTCCTGATCCCTGCTGCGCTGTGTTTTGTTTTTGGCCGCATGGTTGGGGATAAACGTCAGGGCTGGGCGATTATTGCTGCCATGACGGTGATTTTTGTGGCGATGTATTCCGTGCTGGTGGTGGCCGAGCAAACAGGTACGGCCGGTCTGAATCCGCTTGGTGTGGATCAGGTGCTGAGCAGCACGCAAGCTGGCGGCAATATGGAAGGTAAAGAAACACGCTTTGGGATTACGGCAACATCACTGTTTGTGGCGGTTACTACCTCTGCTTCATGTGGCGCAGTGAATGCGATGCATGATTCCTTAACACCGTTAGGTGGTTTGATCCCGATACTTTTGATGCAGCTGGGTGAGGTGGTGTTTGGTGGTGTGGGATCAGGTCTTTACGGCATGCTGGTGTTTGCGATTCTGGCGGTGTTTATTGCGGGGCTGATGGTAGGCCGCACACCTGAATACCTGGGTAAAAAGATCGAAATCTTTGAAATGAAGATGAGTGCTTTATCTATCCTGGTGACACCGATTCTGGTGCTGGTGGGTACAGCGGTTGCCTTGATGTTGACTGATGGTAAGGCAGGGATTCTGAACCCGGGAGCGCATGGCTTAAGTGAAGTGCTCTATGCCTTTACCTCGGCTGCAAATAATAACGGCAGTGCTTTTGCTGGTTTATCTGCAAATACCCCGTTTTATAACGTGATGCTGGGTATTGCGATGTGGCTGGGCCGCTTCCTGATTATTGTTCCGGTATTGGCAATGGCGGGTTCTTTAGCTGCTAAAAAACGCCTTGCCGTAACAGGTGGAACGCTGCCAACGCACGGGCCTTTATTTGTAGTGCTTTTGGTTGGAACCGTGCTCTTGGTGGGGGCATTGAACTACGTACCTGCTCTGGCACTGGGCCCTGTGGTTGAACATTTGCAAATGATTGCACCTGTTAAATAACAGCCTTGGGCGGGAAGGCCTGTGGTTTTTCCCGCCCGGTAAATTTGCAATCAAACCATTGCAACTCCTTTTGGTAAAAAGCGATGAATACTACTGACGTGAATCGTACAAAGCCCGCCGCAGCGCCTGTTGCTGCTGCCGCAGTGGCTGCGCACTCTGTACCTGCTGCAGCAGGCAAAAAACTTTCTTTACTCGACCCGCAACTGATTGGGCCAGCGGTGGTCGATTCGTTTAAAAAGCTGGCACCTAAGACCCAGCTTAAAAACCCAGTGATGTTTGTGGTGTATGTGGGCAGTATTTTAAGCACCTTGCTGCTGATTCAGGCCCTGGCCGGCCACGGTGAAGCAGCGCTGAGCTTTATTGCCGGTATCACTGCATGGCTGTGGTTTACCGTGTTGTTTGCTAACTTTGCTGAAAGCCTGGCAGAGGGGCGCAGCAAGGCACAGGCCGCATCATTACGTAATACCAAGAAAAACGTCATTGCTAAAAAGCTGACTGGCCCGGGCCGCAAATTTGGCAAATCCATTGCCGACAGCGCCAGCCTTCGCAAGGGTGATTACATCCTGGTGGAAGCCGGTGATGTGGTGCCTGCGGACGGTGAAGTAATCGAAGGTGTGGCTTCGGTGGATGAATCGGCCATTACCGGTGAATCTGCACCCGTGATTCGTGAATCGGGCGGCGACTTTACAGCAGTAACCGGCGGTACGCGTGTGTTGTCAGACTGGATTGTGGTGCGGGTGAGTGTGAACCCGGGCGAAGCCTTTCTGGACCGCATGATTGCCATGGTGGAAGGCGCAAAGCGCCAGAAAACACCGAATGAAATCGCGTTAACGATTTTGCTGGTGGCTTTAACCATCGTGTTTATGGTGGTGACGGTAACGCTGCTGCCTTTCTCTATGTTTAGTGTGGAAGCCAGCAAAGCAGGCTCGCCAATTACCATTACGGCCCTGATTGCCTTACTGGTATGTTTGATTCCAACTACTATTGGTGCACTTTTATCAGCCATTGGTGTGGCGGGTATGAGCCGTATGATGCAGGCCAATGTGATTGCCACATCAGGCCGCGCAGTAGAAGCAGCAGGTGACGTGGATGTGCTGATGCTGGATAAAACCGGCACGATCACACTGGGTAATCGTCAGGCTTCCGCTTTTGTACCGGCTCCTGGTGTGACGATGGAAGAGCTGGCTGATGCCGCACAATTGGCATCCCTTGCTGATGAAACCCCGGAAGGCCGCAGTATTGTGGTATTGGCTAAGCAGAAATTTAATCTGCGCGAGCGCCAGCTTTTAAGCCACGCGGTAGAGTTTGTAGCGTTTACTGCACAAACCCGTATGAGTGGTGTTAATTACGATGAGCGTCTGATCCGCAAGGGTGCTATCGACGCGATTAAAAAACATGTTGCATCCATGGGGGGGGTATTCCCTGATGCTGTAGGCAAGATTGCAGACGATATCGCCCGCCGTGGTTCTACACCATTGTTGGTCAGTGATGGCCCTAAAGTAATGGGCGTGATTGAGCTGAAAGATATCGTGAAGGGCGGCATTAAAGAGCGTTTTGCCGAGCTGCGTCAGATGGGGATTAAAACCATCATGATCACAGGTGACAATCCGCTGACTGCTGCAGCCATTGCTGCCGAAGCCGGTGTGGATGATTTTCTGGCTGAAGCAACACCAGAAGCCAAGCTGGCATTGATCCGCCAGTATCAGGCCGAAGGTAAGCTGGTCGCGATGACCGGTGACGGTACCAATGATGCTCCTGCACTGGCGCAGGCTGATGTGGCCGTGGCCATGAATACCGGTACGCAAGCGGCTAAAGAAGCGGGCAATATGGTGGACCTGGATTCTAACCCCACCAAATTGATTGAGATTGTGGAAATCGGCAAGCAGATGCTGATGACACGCGGCTCACTCACCACCTTTAGTATTGCCAATGATGTGGCCAAATACTTTGCCATTATCCCGGCCGCTTTTGTATCGACTTACCCGCAATTGGGCGCATTAAATGTAATGGGATTAAACAGCCCTAATTCGGCGGTGATGTCAGCGGTGATTTTTAATGCCTTAATTATTGTGTTCCTGATTCCACTGGCATTAAAAGGCGTGAAATACCGCGCTCAGGCTGCCGCGCAATTACTGCGTAATAATTTATTGATTTACGGTTTGGGTGGCTTATTAGTGCCTTTTGCCGGGATTAAAATCATTGATATGGCATTGGGTGCGATGGGCTTAGTTTAAGTGGTGCGTCATCCGGCCGGTGCCGGATGATTTGGAGGGCACGCGTATGGATATGATTGGAAACTTATTGCTGATTATTTTCATTCTGGTGTTGGCGTATGGGATGAGGTGCTGCAGTCTTTGGTTTTGGCGGCGCTCGCCCACGCTTAAGGAGTATCTGGCTAAGCATGTCACGTGCAAGGGGGAAGGAGAGGTGGGCTGCTATCGCTGCGGCGCATTTTACCCTTTAACCAGTGATCATCTGTACGCCGTGCGCTCTAAAACGATGTGCAGCTGCTGCAAAACCGTACTGTGGCGCAGCGAAATTTGATGTGGTGTGCCATTGCCCGCCACTTATGGATAGATTTACCTCTTGAAGCAAGCCTTATGGCAAGCGCAATGAAGGATTTAAAATGAATGCTCAATTAAGACCCGCTCTGGTCATTTTTGCTCTACTTTCTGTGATCACTGGCCTGGCTTACCCTTTGCTGGTAACCGGCGTTTCCCAGGCTACCATGCCGGATCAGGCCAATGGCAGCCTGGTGCAATTGCAGGGTAAGGCCGTAGGCTCAAGCCTGATTGGCCAAAATTTCAGCGAGCCACAATACTTCTGGGGCCGCCCGTCTGCAACAGGCCCTATGGGCTACAATGCGGGCGGATCAAGCGGCTCAAACTTGGGCCCGACTAATCCGGCGTTTCTGGATGCGGTAAAAGGGCGTGTTGAAGCGTTGAAAAAAGCCCACCCAAACCAGGCTGGCGCTATTCCGGTTGATCTGGTTACGGCATCAGGCAGTGGTCTGGATCCGCATATCAGTATCGCCGCTGCGCAGTATCAGCTTGAGCGTGTTTCGGCTGCTCGTAAGCTGTCTGGCGACAAAGTGAGTAAACTGCTGGCAGAAAATACAGAAGGCCGTCAGTTTGGTGTATTTGGCGAGCCGCGCGTAAATGTGCTGAAGCTGAATATTGCACTGGATGAGCAATATCCATTAGCGAAGTAGTCAAATTCGCAGGGCGCAATTGCCTTGGCAATGCGCCCCGCAAATTGGCGCATTGCCGCTTCGCGTTGAATACGCTCTGCTGGTTTTAGCTTCCCCCTTGTAAAAGGGGAACAAGTACCGCTGACTTGTGCTGATGCCTGTGTTCTTTTTACCCCCAACTCTTAGCCACAAGCCCATCAATGACCGATACCCGCCCCGATCCCGATTCTCTGCTCGATAAAATCAAACGAACCGACGAGCAAGCCGCCCGCGGGCGCTTGAAGATTTTTTTTGGTGCTTGTGCGGGTGTGGGTAAAACTTACGCAATGCTGGCTGCTGGCCATGTACAGCAGCGTTTGGGCGTGGATGTGCTTGTTGGGGTGGTTGAAACACACGGACGCAGCGAAACAGCCTCTCAGCTGATCGGTTTAAAAGTGTTGCCGCCTGCAAAAATAGAGCATCGCGGGCAAACTCTGCCCGAGTTTGATCTGGATGCGGCGCTGGCGATCAAACCACCGCTGATTTTAATCGACGAGCTGGCGCATTCTAATGTGGCCGGATCACGTCACCCAAAGCGCTGGCAGGATGTGGAAGAGCTGCTGGCAGCAGGGATAAATGTTTACACCTCGCTGAATGTGCAGCATCTGGAGCGCTTAAACGATGTGGTCGGGCAGATTACAGGGATTGTGGTGCGTGAAACGCTGCCGGATCACGTGTTTGATGCTGCAGATGAAGTGACCCTTGTCGATTTGCCGCCTGATGAATTATTGCTGCGCCTGGCCGAGGGCAAGGTTTACCGGCCGGAGCAGGCCACGCGGGCCAGCCAGAATTTCTTTCGTAAAGGCAATCTGCTGGCGCTGCGCGAGCTGGCTTTGCGCCGCACGGCCGACCGGGTGGATGCGCAGATGCGCGCTTACCGCGCGGATCAGTCTATTCAGCCTGTATGGAAAGCACACGAGCGTTTATTGATCAGCATTGGCCCCTATTCAGGCGGGGATAAGCTGATTCGCAGCGCATGCCGGCTGGCCGCCAGCTTGCATGCTGAATGCCTGGTGGTTTATGTAGAAACGCCGGAGCTGCAGCGGCAGGGTGAGGCAACGCGTAATCAGGTATTAAAAACACTGAAGCTGGCCCAGGAATTGGGTGCGGAAACCAGCGTGCTGGCGGGGGTGGATCTGGTGGATACCCTGCTGGCCTTTGCGCGCAGTCGTAATGTATCCAAAATGGTGGTGGGTAAATCACAGCGCAGTACATGGTCGCGGCTATTGCGGCGGCCTTTATCCGAGCTGCTGATCGATAAGGCCAGCGATGTTGATGTTTACGTGGTGGCGCACGATATAAGCGATCCGCTGCCCGGCGATACAAAACCCAATAGCCTGCTGTTTGACGAGGCAACGCCCAAGCTTCAGCGCCATGGCTATTTTGCCGCGCTGGGCGCAGCCGCTTTAACTACGCTGCTGACAGCAGGCTTGCTGCACTTCTTTGATTTAGCCAATGTGGTGATGTTGTATTTGCTGGCGGTGGTGCTGGTGTCGGTGCGTTATGGGCGCGGTGCAGGCGCCGTGACGTCTTTATTGTCGGTGGCCGCATTTGATTTCTTTTTTGTAGCGCCGCGCATGTCTTTTACGGTGTCAGATACTCAGTATTTGCTGACCTTTGCGGTGATGTTATCGGTAGCGCTGATTATCAGCCATCTGACTTCCAGATTACGCTTTGAGGCCAATGTGGCCACCTACCGCGAGCGCCGCACGCGGGCCTTGTACGAGCTGGGGCGCGAGCTGTCTGGCGCGCTGACGGCTACCCAAATTGTAGAAATGAGCGTGCGCCATCTGGATGGCTTGTTTCAATCGCAAACACTGCTGTTTATCCCCGATAGCGAAGAAAAAGTGCGTGCATCGCACGAGCATGCCAGCGCCGATTTAGGTATTGCCCAGTGGGTTTATGATTATCAGCAGCCTGCGGGCCTTGGCACGCATACGCTGCCTGCCGCGCCGCTGCTCTATATTCCTTTGAAAGCCCCGATGCGCACCCGTGGTGTGCTGGCGGTATTGCCCAGCGACAGCCAGCATGTGTTTTTACCAGAGCAACAGCGCTTACTGGAAACCGCGGCCAGCCAGATTGCACTGGCGCTGGAGCGCGTGCATTACGTAGAGGTTGCACAAGACGCCATTGTTGCCATGGAATCAGAGCGCTTAAGAAACGGTGTTTTATCTGCGGTATCGCATGATTTACGCACGCCGCTGACCACGCTGGTTGGTCTTGCCAGCCTGTTGGATAAAGATGAGATCCCTGCAGAATTGCGGCATGTTTCACAAAGCTTGCAAAAAGAAGCGATGCGCATGAATCATATGGTCAGCAATTTGCTGGATATGGCCAGATTGCAATCGGGGGTAAAGCCAAATAAAGAATGGCAGCTATTAGAGGAATCTGTAGGCGGCGCGGTGAGGGTGGCAGGGGCCAGCCTCACCGCGCATCAAATTAAGGTGGAGCTGCCTGCTGATTTTCCCATGCTGGAATATGACGCCGTGCTGATGGAGCGCGTGCTGGTAAATTTATTAGAAAACGCTGCTAAATATACTCCCGCTGGCAGTACCATGACGATTTCTGCAAAAAAAGACGGCAATATGGCGCGCATAGCGGTTAGTGATGACGGCCCCGGCCTGCCTGAAGGTACACGCTTATTTGATAAATTTACCCGTGGCACCACCGAATCCGGCGCGCCTGGTGTGGGGCTGGGGCTTGCGATATGCCGCAGCATTATCAATGCCCACGGCGGACAAATCAGCGCCCGGAATTTAGACCCGCACGGCGCAGAATTTGAATTTACCCTGCCACTGGGCACGCCACCCGTGCTGGCAAATTAAGCGCTGATTGAAAGCCTGAATCTGCAGACACTGAGCACGCAGAGAGTTAAGGCCGACCGGGGAGAAAACTCAGGGAATGGATTTCGCAGGCTGTGCAAATTGCTTTACTTGCGCACCGGTTTTTAGCTTCCCTAAGTGCTAAATAGCTGAAGATTTTGACCTTAACTGCCCTCCTTTTGCAAAAAGGGGGTATTCAATTAATGCAGCCCAGTACGTGTTGAACGCAGTATTTTTAATTGTTTTGTATTTCCCCATATAAAGAATAGGCAAGCATGACAGATATCCCTATTACCGTTGTGATCATCGAAGACGAAAAGCCGATCCGGCATTTTTTGTCCGAATCCCTGCTCGATGTGGGCATGCAGGTGTTTACGGCAGAAACCGGTAAGCAAGGCCAGATCGAAGTCGCTACCCGCAAGCCTGATCTGGTTATCCTGGATTTGGGCCTGCCTGATATGGATGGCGTTACGGTGATCGAACGTCTGCGCGAATGGTGCGAGCTGCCTATTTTAGTGCTCTCTGCCCGCACGCAAGAAACAGAAAAAGTAAGGGCGCTGGATGCCGGAGCCGATGATTTTCTTACCAAGCCCTTTGGCGTGCCCGAATGCCTGGCGCGAATCCGCGTTTTGCTGCGCCGCCACGCGCGCGGGCAGGGCGCACAGCAGTCTGTCGAGTTTGGTCAGATTAAAATCGATCTGGTCAATCGTCAGGTTTATAAAAGCGATGTGCCGGTGCACCTTACACCTATTGAATATCGCTTACTCACTACACTGACACGCTTCCCCGGTAAAGTGCTCACGCACCGGGAACTGCTCAAAGCCGTATGGGGGCCATCGCACTCGGAAAGCAGCCAGTATCTGCGTGTGTATATGGGGCATCTGCGGCAAAAGCTGGAAACAGACCCTGCCTTACCACAACACATCGTCACCGAAACCGGCGTGGGTTATCGATTGATTAGCTGAGTTTTTAAACCCTCATCTTTAACCCCGGGTAAAAGGAGGGCACAGAGTGCCACGGAGAAAAACAACAGGCAGCGGGTTTTCTCAGTGAAACGCCGTGTTCTCTGTGCCCTCCGTGGTGAAAAACTTGGGGTTTAAATTACGAATGATTTCAGGATTTGGGTTTCATTTTGTTTAGGATGCTATCCAGCGCCCGCGCAAAGTTTTGCCTGTCTGCAGTGCTCATGGCACTGGGGCCGCCGGTGTCTATGCCGCTGGCGCGTAAGGTATCCATAAAGTCACGCATATTCAGGCGCTCGCCGATATTCTCTTTACTTAAACGTTCGCCGCGTGAATCCAGTACCAAGCCGCCTTTGGCGATCACGTCTGATGCAAGCGGAATATCTGAGGTAATAATCAAATCCCCTGCCGCGCATAGCTCCACAATCCGCCGGTCTGCTACATCAAAGCCTTGCTCCACCACCAGCGATTTTAAAAAGGGTGAATTTGGCGTTTGAATATACTGATTGGCCACAAAAGTGCAGACGATCTTGCAGCGCTCGGCTGCGCGAAACAGAATCTCTTTAATCACCTTGGGGCAGGCATCGGCATCAACCCAGATTTGCATGGCGTTTACCTGTGCAGAATATAATGCGGTGGATTATAGCGCGTGTTGATGCAGCTAAACCCAAGTCTCTATGCGGGGATAAAAACGCTTACACACCGTAAGGCGGGTGAAACCAAAACACCCTAACCTAATGGTTTTGTATTAGCAAACATAGAAATAACTCTATATCCACGCTCTCGATATGGGGCTTAAATCCCCCTGAAGCACGCCGAAGCGAGGAACAAGCGGGGTGGGGCCGTCGTCAATTCGTGTTTGAGCGAAGCGAGTTGAATTGACGCCACCTCGATTGTCCGCAGCAAGGGGCTTTCGTGCTGTTCGGGGCGGCCTTCTTTCGCTTCCTTTCTTGGCCGCTCAAGAAAGGAAGGCCCCCGCGGTGGCCAACCGCTCCAAAATCAACGTGCCGAAGGCACAAAAAACAAGGTTTTTGACTTTGCATGGTGCGCAAGGGCCTAAACGTAACATCCACCCAAAGACAGTGATACCCTTAGTCCATGATTCAATTTTGATTATGCCAATGACCTCATCCAATCATCTTTATCAGGCCATAGAAAGCGCCGAAATAGCGCTTAAACGCCAAAAATTAAAGCAAGCCAAACTTTTGCCACTGGCATTATTGCTATTCTTTGCCGCGGTTTTTGTGATCAGCGCAATATATAAATCCCGCTATCCGGCGCTGGCCTATATTACTGCGTTTGCAGAGGCGGCCATGGTAGGGGCTTTGGCGGATTGGTTTGCCGTGGTGGCTTTATTTCGCCGCCCCTTAGGCCTGCCTATTCCGCACACCGCCATTGTGCCCAGAAATAAATTACGCATTGCCGATAGCATGGGCAGCTTTATTCAAAGCAATTTTTTATCGCCCGAGCGCATTGTGGGCAAAATTCGCGAATTTAATCCTGCGCTTAAAATGGCCGCATGGCTCACGCAAAACGCACGGCCTTTTTCTAATTTATTAATCAGGGTGCTAAGTTACAGCCTTAATTCCCTGCATGATGGGCGCTTACTGGCTTTTTTAAAAAGCACCTTAATTGCCGAATTACAGCGCGTGGATATCAGCCGCTTTAGCGGCCATGTTTTAGAATCGCTCACGCAAAATGGCCGCCATCACCATGTATTAAGCGAAGTACTGCACGAATTACAAAAAATACTTGGCCGCGCCGAAACGCAAGAAGCCATGGCCCAGGTGGCCGCCGAAGAAATATCATTTCTAAAATATATGGTGCTGGATAAAGTGGCCGGTAAATACCTCGCTGAAAAAATGCTGGGTGCGGTACAAAAAGAATTAAAAGCCATGCAGGATAATCCAAACCATCATTTACGCCTGCAATTTGATCGCTATATTGCGGATTTTGTTGAAAAATTAAAACACGATGCCGAATTCAAACAAAGAGGCGAAAAGCTAAAAAACGAATTGCTTGCCCATCCGGCGGTAGGGGAATATATCGAAACACTCTGGTCGCAATTATTACGCTGGCTGCATAGCGATTTGCACCGTGTGGACTCCACTATCCGCGCCAATATCATGTTATTGGCTGCTGATATGGGCAAAAAGCTGAATGAAAATACCGAAATGCAGGAATGGATTAACACCCAATGCGAGCGCGCCATTCCCCCAATTATTGAAGAATACCGCGAAACAATCGGCGTATTTATTTCAGATCAGGTTAAAACCTGGGACGAGCAATATATGGTGGAGCGCATCGAATTAAACATCGGCACCGATTTGCAATATATCCGCGTGAGCGGCACTTTGGTGGGCGGCTTGGTGGGGCTGATGATTTATGTAGTGGCGGGGTGGTTGGGCTAGGGGCTGAGCCGGAAAACAGCCATTCACTGCCTTATGCTCCTCGGAAATAACCAGTTATTGCCTTCGTCGCATGCCTTGTGCCTGGCCATTTTTCGGCTCAGCGTAATTGTGAATGAAGCGTCAACAGCCCCTAGGGAACCAGTTCATCCAGCGGGCTGCTTACACCACGGCCACCTTTGTTCAATACATGGGTATAAATCATGGTGGTGGCTACATCCTTATGGCCGAGTAATTCTTGGATGGTGCGGATGTCGTAACCCGCTTGTAAGAGATGCGTGGCAAAGCTGTGGCGCAGGGTGTGCGGCGTGGCCGGTTTGGCAAGGCCCGCCGCCTGTACCGCCCGTTTCATTGCCCGCTGTAACAGTTTTTCATCCTGGTGGTGGCGGCGCACCGCGCCGCTTCTTGGGTCGCGTACATAGCCGGTGGTAACAAACACATACTGCCAGCCCCATTCCTTTGCTGCGTTGGGGTATTTTCGTGCCAGCGCATCAGGCAGATAAACATCCGCCATTCCTGCCGCCAGATCCGCTTCATAAAGGGCGCGCCGGCTCTGTAGATGGGCCTGCAATGGCTCGACCACGCTCTGCGGCAGCATGGTGACGCGATCTTTGGCGCCCTTGCCATCCCGCACAATGATTTCCTGCATGGCAAAATCGACATCCTTCACCCGCAAGCGCATGCATTCCATTAAACGCATCCCCGTGCCGTAGAGTAGCCGCAGTTGCAATGCATACAAGCCATTGGCCAATCTCAAAACTGCCGCCACTTCGCTTTTACTTAATACCAGTGGCAAACGGCCAGGCTGCTTGGCCCGCACCACTTCATCCAGCCAGGGTAAGTTGATTTCAAGCACATCACGGTATAGGAATAGCAGCGCAGACAGTGCTTGATTTTGCGTGGAAGCCGACACGCCACCTGCCACGGCTAGGTTGGTCAGAAACGCCGTTACCTCGGCAGCACCCATCTCACGAGGATGCCGCTGAGGGTGAAAACGCAAAAACCGCCGCACCCAGTTGACATACTGCTGCTCTGTCCTTAGGCTGTAATGCCTTACGCGAATCTTATCGCGCAATACATCCAGCAAACGCGGCGCAGCAGTCCCTTCGGAAGGTGTACTATTTGGCATAGAAACCGCCATGCGATTGAAGATCAATGTAAAATCTTGATGGTATGTTTTGTTATACACACAGATAAACTAAATATACACCTGCATAGGTGTATATTTCACGTTAGGCAAAGATGGATATAGTCACCTTCAAAGCAGAGTTAAAAGAAGCCTTGGCACAGGTGCTAATCGCACTAGCCGATAATTTCTCAGCGTATGAGATGATGTCCTTTGATTTAGGAATCCACCCTTGGCACGGCTACATTGAGCCTTCATTTCTGACAACCCAAGATACAGTTGGGCTAAAAGAGATTGGTAGTTGGATGCTATATAACTTCGCGGATACAAACATTGAAAAATGGTCGGCAGTGAAGCACCTTGCCGAATGGATGCGTTCGTTCTACGAATTAGACCCTGAGCAGCACCTCATTCAGTTATTTATAGCCGCCGCAGAGGTAGTTAAAAGCCCTGAGGTGCTAAGGGCTTTTAAGCACTATCGTACGACACCATATTTTTTCGTCAGTGTTTACAATCCAGATGATTCGACATTTTCAAACTACTGCGCCTAACATGGCATTCAAGCAGAATGGCCGGAATGTGCGGCTTTTTTATCCAATTGCAGCGTAGGTCAGCTGCTTAATTTTGACGTTAGGCACCTAAGGAGGCTTCGTGCCAGAAGTCACAAGCAGAGATTTACTAAGAGCCGTAATGCGAGGCGAGATCGAGAAATTGGCCGCGCTTATGGAGTCTGGCGTCTCTCTGACAGAAAAATCGAAGGAGGAGGGTTGGAGTTTAATACACTCTGCATCTCTATCTGTAAGTAGAAAGGTGCCACCTGAATCGCTCAGATTTCTCATCTCTTCTGGCATTGATGCGACTGGCACCGATATGTATGGGAACACGCCTCTTCACTATGTCGTCCGAAATTCTGATCTTGAGTCGGCAAAAATTCTGGTTGAATCCGGTTCAGATGTGAACCTTCCAAATAACGAAGGCATCACGCCGCTTCACCAAGCGTTGGTAAGTAACCCAATAGACTTCTCCTTGGTTGAGTATTTATTGTCTGTGGGTGGAGACCAGAACCACAAAATTGGTTCGGAAAAGACAATCAGAGACTTCGTAACTGTCATCTCCCACGGAAAGAATGCATCGCTTAAGGGGTTGTTTGAAAAGAGGAAACCGGGGGCAGATCACGGTTAATTAATGTTTTCGTGGCGTGCTTATTTATTTTTTGTACAGTGGCAATACGCCTAACATGGCATTCAAGCAAACTGGCCGGAACGTGCGGCTTTTATATCCAATTGCAGCGTAGGCCAGCTGCTTAATTTTGACGTTAGGCATTGCATGAATTCGCTGGTACTCACACTCGATCCAGACAAACTTAAAAACCCGGACCTTGATCTACGTTATGCAATCCCTGATCTATTGAAGGCTCAGTCCAAAGGAAACATCGATGACGACGGCTATGACTACGAAGATCAAGACAATCAAACAAATCCATTGCTAATCATTTTTCTTACTGCAAATGACTTATCTTTAGCGATGGCAACAATTATTCAATTTATTCGCCATGAGCGAGTACTGGGCAACGATCTCTCAAGCGCGGCTGCCCTCTACATTGAAAAAAAGGGTGTTCGTTCAAAGGTTCCATTCATATAACTGTTATGCCTAACATGGCATTCAAGCAGACTGCCCGGAACGTGCGGCTTCTTTATCTAATTGCAGCGTAGGCAAGCTGCTTAATTTTGACGTTAGGCGTCAAATCATGCCCGATCGCACCTCCATCGAGGTTCCAGAGCCGCACTACACGCTCTTCAATGCCACTCGCTCCGGTCAGCCTGAGGTCATCGTTGTAAACGATGCTCTTCTGTCGTTTCCCCTCGCGGAGATCTTTCCTTGGCATCTGGTCGTCACTCTAGAAGTGGCTGACACCGTCGAGAACGGGATGCCTTCCTCCACGGAGAGCGCGATCCTCTTTCAGATTGGAGATGAGATCGAATCTACCGTCCTCACCAGCAGGACCGAGCATGGCTCACAGAATGCTCTTTTTCTCGCTCGCAGCACTTGGAACGTCCAACGCGAGTTGCTCTTTCAGGTTCACGATCCCGAGACGGCCAATCAGGCGCTGCAACAGCTGCTTGGCTGTCGCAAATGGGAGCGCGAGTGGAGCTATCGCATGGCAAACGATGCAAGTAGGGAGGCGGCAGCCAATGTCTTTCAGCTATTCCCGCAAGCAAACGGCCCCGACGCCTAACCCCTCCGTCAAGGGGCAAAGTGCGGCAAGCCGCACTTTGCCCCTTACGTCGAACGTTAGGTGAATCTATGAAGTGTAACGGTATAGGTTGCCGAAGCGACTATCCTGAGCCAGATATTATTGATGGCACAGCATATTTCGTATGTTCTAGTTGTGGTGATTTCCACGAAGTGGAGAACTATCGAGTCTATTCAACGGAAGAAAGAATAAAGATGTTTGAGGACGAGTATGGAGTCAGACTACCTCCTGAATACACCCAGTATGCTGGCACTAACGGCTCAAGAGTGGTGAAGTTACCATCGTGTTACAACGATTCAACTCAGTACTATTTTGGAGAAGGGTTTTATACCATTGGTGAATTTTCAGGCATCGAACCTAACCCTTACGGCTCTTCTATCTTCGACAGTGCCAGCCTAATAGAGGAATGGGGATTACCTAAAAAATTATTGTTAATCGAAGGGGATGGTCATACATGGTTAGCCCTAGATTATAGGGAGTCTAGTACAGCCCCAAAGGTAATAGTCATAGAGTCCGATGAAGGTAACAGCCTCCTGGTAGCGAATAACTTTAAAGAATTTGTGGAATCACTTTTGCCATATGAAAGCGTTTACGACACAAATGGCAATGTTATCTTTAATGGCTAAATCACCTAACCCATCATTCAAGCGGGACGCGCTAAACCGCGCCCCTTAATTCAAACGTTAGGCCGCACAAGCGAGGCCATAATAACTGGGGTCAGAGTAAAGTTAAATCCGCTTTCTTTGGCTCTGAGAGTGTTAAGCATTGTAGGATTTAATGTTGTTCTGACCTCAGTTATTTCAAGAATGGATCAATACTCAATGCGAGCGTGTCATTCCCATAATTATTGAAGAATGCCGCGAAACAATCGGCGTATTTATTTCAGATCAGGTTAAAACCTGGGACGGGCAATACATGGCTGAGCGCATCGAATTAAACATCGGCAGCGACCTGCAATATATCCGCGTCAGCGGCACTTTGGTGGATGGCTTGGTGGGGCTGATGATTTATGTGGTGGTTGGATATTTGGGGGAGAAAGTATGGGGTGAGAGAAAAAATATCTGTACGCAGTTGACATACGGTTGCTTGGTCTTTAGGCTGCAAAGTCTTACACGAATCTTGGTGTAGGGTGCTTCTGGCAATCGTGATGCTGAATTTTTGCGTTTGCTTCGCTGGTCGTAATTTATTCCATATATTGGACATGCATAGAGCGTGGTTTTTATTAATTGTTATGTTTTTGGCATAAGTAAATATACATTTTAGAATGCGTATGTTTATAGTTTGGAATTATTTAAATATATCTGAGGTATTTTCGTGGAAGTAATTCAAAAAAAGGGTTCGAATAAGCATACATTTTTGTTTAAGGATGATGTGATCAACTTTGCATATAAAGATAAAAATGGTTCAGGTGATGTGGACTTATATTATGCAGATATACCTAAAAAGTCGAGTATTCGTATTGAACAAAATGACTGGCTTAAAAATGTTGGTTGTTTATGGCTGATCTTAGGCGTGTTTCAGGCAGGGTTTGCTGTATACGAAGGTTATTTTACTATTGCTAAAGCAACCTGGGTCTTTCTTGGTGCGATGTGTCTTGCCTGGTTTTATTTTACAAAAATTAAATATACTGTGTTTCAGGCAGAAAAAGGCAGCTTGTTTATTATTCAGACAGAGAGTCATGACAAAATAATAGAAGAAATTATGACCAGGAAAAACAAGCAATTATTAGCTTGGTATGGAAATATTGATTTTGATAATGAGCCTGAAAGAGAAAAGTCAAAATTCAAATGGTTGTGTGATCAGGGTGTAATAACAAATGAAGTTTTGGAAATGAAAATTGCGCAAATTGAGTTATACCGGCTAACGGACAGCACGGGCAGCACAGACAGCGCTCGTGTTTTAAACTAAATACTTGATGCTGTTTACCTAAGGCTACCCGTGCTGATTACTGAACAGCACGCTGCCAGTGCCTATTATTTTCTTTTGTTGGCTGCCTGGCTTTAAGCTTGCCCCAAGCCGGGGGTCGGGATTAAATTGATGAATCATGTAAGGATGGCAACGCCAACGGATAGCCACCGCATTGCTGAACTCTACGCACAGCTGGTTGAGAATCCGGCAGTTAATGTTCTGCCCGAATGCATCGCGAAGATTTTAGCTGACCACAAAACTGGTCTTTTTGTCTGTGAGCACAATGGTTTGGTTGAAGGAACCGCGTTGGTATGTCTTTGTGCTGATGTTATGTTTGGTTTTCAGCCCTTCGCAGTCGTTGAAAATATTGTTGTCAGTCAAATATACAGAGGCCGTGGTTTGGGGGCTGCTTTGTTGCAGCATATTGAAGGGTTTTGCTTAAGCAGAAATTGTTCAAAGATCATGCTTCTAAGCTCCGCACAAAGAACTGATGCTCACCGTTTTTTTGAGCGGGCAGGTTTTGCAGGTTCTTCAAAACGGGGTTTCGTTAAGTACAGAAGTAATTTTGAGTGTAAGCATGCCAGTGTCTGATCCTTTTTTAAAAGGCCGCCTGTTGGCAAGGCCATTTCGCCCACATCATTAACGATCGCGGTAAAAATTATGGATTTGAAGTTTGTATGGATGGCAGTTTTGTTTTTAGCCTCTGCTGCAGCATCAGCTGAAACCTACGATACAGAGGCAAATCCTCTGTTTATAAAGCTGCCGGCTAGAATAGAGAAAGCAATGTATGGTTCAAAAGGAAATGCGGAGTTTTTTAAAGATTCCGGGTGCAAAGTTGTTGGTGTAGCTATTGGGCTTAAAGATCCGCAAAAGCAAGATGCTTACGTGGTAGCAACCCGTGATGGCTGTGGATGGGGATCGGCTGGTGGCTCTGTTTGGATTGTTCAGGATGCTGGGGTTGCTCCCGATATCGTCCTTGATGGATTTGGGGTTTCAATCACGCTGAATGACAAGATTAAAAATGGATTTCGTACAATCAGTACATTAGAAGGAAATGCAGGCTCATGTTCAAAAAGCTTTTATGAGTATAGTGGTAAAGGATATTCATTAGTGAAAAGGAAGCGCTGTTAATTGCTTGCTGAATCCCTTGATTTCAAAGTATGCGGGGAGCAGCTTGTTCGTTTTTCTGGTAAGTGCCATGTTCGGTTGTTACCACCTTTGGCTTGAGTGCATATCGCAGTATGTTGTGATAAATAATGCTTAAATAAGCGGACGTATTAAAAAATTTTGCGTGCTTTCTTTTTTGGAAATTTTAGGCAATCAAATGAAGCTGTTAATTCAAACCCAATTTGCCTTGTCCGTTTGTCTTTTTGCAGCCGCAGCACAGGCGGCAAGCTTCCTTATTCCTGATGTAGCGAATGAATACACAATAAAAGTCATTGCCGAATGTAATAGTGAACAATGTGAAGGGCCCGCTGAAATTCATATTACAAAAAAGAATGCTGGCCTGGTTCAAACCCTTAAGACCCCTGATCTTGCTGTTTATTTAAATGCAAACGGAAAGTTGCCGGCGAATCATACTGTGCTTTATAGCGATCAAAGCGCGGTGGTGGCGGATGATTTTAATTTTGATGGCTCCACAGATATCGCAATCAGAAATGGCAACAATAGCGCATATGGCGGCCCTTCCTATGATGTTTATGTTTACAATATAAGTAAAAGGAAGTTTGTTTTAAGCGATGAGCTGACAGAATTAGCCACCTCAAAGCTGGGCATGTTTTCAGTTGATAAAGCCCGCAAGCGGCTGATTACTTTTGAGAAAAGTGGCTGCTGCTGGCATCAGACAACGCATTACGCGATTTCTCCCGGAAGGGGACTTTACGTTGTTTATTCGCTGGTTGAGGCTGCTACTTCCGATGGCAAGAATGTAGAGGTGACCACTTCATCACTTGTTGGTAAAAAGATGAAATCAAGCACGAAACTCTACCCCGTAGATTCTTATTATAAATAAAAACTTATCCTTCAATTAGGTCGCCTGCACGAGTGATTGCGCTCAACGGAGTGGTGTAATGGGATACAGGGCTTGGTGAATTTTATTCAATAATTGGGAATCGGTTCTTAAGATAGCTGATCCTGTTATGCGGGGCCTGATCCTGTTATGCGGGGCGTTTTAGGCTTGGCTAAGGCAAAAGGATTACAGCCTCCAGAGCTTGAGTTCCCAATAAATGGAAATACGCCAATTGAAGTTGCTTGGGCACGCGATCGTATCGCAATTTCACTGGACTTCGAAATTAAGCCTCTTGCTGGATGGAGAGTTTTATCTTTGCGTGAAGCGCATCCCCATTTTGAATAAGATTGAGTAAATCTGGGGCCAAGCCTTGTATTAACACATTTAACAAGAAATCGATTTAGTTAATTAAAATTATTGCAACACAATGCCTCGTATCTGGCCCTGCATTTTATTTTCAATTCTTTGGAGTATGCGTGGATCTTCATAAGCAATACCAAGATCAGCTGCTGCTTGCGGTTCATGCTTTGGCGAAATCTCATGCATGTGGGCATTCGTTGGATAATGCTTTGTCACAGCTTATTGCAGTCACATCTAATTTGCCTGCGCAAAAGTATGATAAATGGGAAAGATTTATTCGCTGGGCCTTATGGCAGGCAAAAAGCATTTATAAACCTGCAGTATGGAGATTCTGGTTAAAACCGGCCGAGTCTATTCCATGGGTGGATTTATGCAGCGAAAATGGTTTCAAACGTGAGCATGCGCTTAGAGCGATGATTGTGGGGGCACCCAATGTTTTTTTCTTTATTGTTACGTTTCGACGATTAAATGACTGGGTGCCTCAGGTCAGGGAGTGTGCAAAAGAAAACTTCATGGCTATGGCTAAGAATACAGATCCATCTATTGTGGTAACCGCACTTTTCAGATTGCTGCCATGCTGGAATTCATGGACGCGAATGGATGAAGATTCGAAAACCTTGATACTTGGCATAGCCTCATCGCCAGATGTGAAAGGCCAAATTGTTTCCAGAATTGTGCACTCCTCTGTAGGGCCATTGAGCTTGATTTTTTCACAGTTATCAAGAAATGAAATATTCGATTCCAGGCTGGATGAAATAGCTAAGCATGCAATCCAGCCCATGGTTCGGGCTAGAGCCTATCAGTCCTTGTTGGATGGAAAAATGACTTGGTTGAGTGCCAGGGTGTGGGAGTGGAGGGATATTCGTTATTGCAAAGGATATTATAAACCGGTTTTGGGTAGCCGCCCTGTAAGGTCTGCTGAAAATAAAATAGCTATTTTGCAGATCGCGTCTATTGATCCCTCTCCAGTGGTCAGGAAAGTGGCGGTGGATTACTTAATTCGTGAAATGACAAATAACGCCCTGGATCATGCATTAGTCAGCCTTGTAAATCGATTCGCTGCAGATAAATCTGCTTCGATTGCTGAACGAGGTAAATTTGCTTGCAAAAAACTTAATATTAACCAGCACTAATTGCGGCCCCCTCCAAGTGGGTAATTATGGAAATACCGTTAGAAATCATCGGAACAATACTAAACAGCTGCTACATTGATCACCGAGTATAGGTGTCTGATGATTCAGAAAATACAGGGAGCTTTTTGATTTTTGAATGCTGGCAAGGAGCTGGTGGTCCAAATGCAGGCAATGCTTTTGACTCATGAGTTCAAAACGAGGATGAACTTGTCAGTTTTTTCAAGAATCAGCTGGCAGGGTAATTTCAGCATATAATCATTAAAAAATTGTCCAATATTTATATTGGAAAGTGGACTGATTTTGTAGTAATAATTATTTAAAATAGATTATTGCATTTAAAAAACTGGCACGGGGCCTTCTTCGCCATTCTGATGAGCATATATGCTAAATAAACTTTCACTAGTACTAATGTTGATTTCACCGGAGCTGCTTATGGCTAAAGATATTTTCATTTCTTCTCACAATGCTATTTCCAATAGGTTCGCAATATTTGAAGATAATGAGAAAATTGCATTTATGTATTTAACTGAGTCCGGAAGTCAAAAGCCAGTTAAGGATGCTATTGCCTACTCACGTATTCCACCCATAGCAAAAGTCGATTGGGATAGGATTAAACAATACGGGGACGCGCCTTTACTTGAACAAAGCATGGCCAGCTCTGATGCTGTGATTGCTAATCCATTAGAAAAAGATTGTTCTTTTAGATGGTCGAAAGATGGCCATGCGGTGGCGATTTTGAGAAACGGTAAGCCGATTGCGTTTACGTCAGCAACAGAGCGTTTTGGTTTTTCTAAAGCTGTTTCCAAATTAAGTCATCTTGCCAATGTGTGGGATCAAAAGAAGTATGAATCATTTTTTTGCAAGAATTAGCCCTAACCCTAAGTACAAACAAACCATTATGCCTTTGCGCCCACTCCTTGCCGCCTTCGCGTTTTTTTTCATCTCCACAGCCAATGCCCAGAGTATTTCTGAGCTTGCTGCCAAGGACGAGGTTATTCACATCAGCCGCGAAGAGCCTGCTATGCGTAAGGCTTATGCCCGTGCAGCGGAGTCGCTGCCGCAGTTTCTATTGCTTGCCGCCAAACCCAAGCTAGGCACTTCGGGCTATATGCTGAAGGTCGCTATTACGGATGGTAAGCACACCGAGAATTTCTGGGTGGACCAGTTTGCCGCTCAGGGGGATGCTTTTATCGGCAGCCTGAATAATGAGCCGCGGCTGGTGATGAAGCATAGGCTGGGGGAGCGGATCCGTTTTTCTAGCGCTCAGATTGTGGACTGGATGTATATCGATGAAGTTGGCGGCAAAATCATTGGCAACTTCACCGCCTGTGCGCTGCTCACCCAGCAGCCTGCGGAACAGGCTGCTGCTTTTATGCGCGAACATGGGCTGACGTGCGAGCTGTGAGTCTGGTTTTATTAAGAAACCATCCCATCCTCTGCGGGCCGCTGCGGATGGTTTAAATCGGTTTAGTCATAAAGTAGCGCTCCAGAATAACAGGGGTCAGAGTAAAATTAAATCTATGTCATTCAGAGCTGGGGGCGTAGGCCGCCTCACCATGCCCTACATAACGCCTTAGGTTTCTCAACCCGGGGTGAATAATTTGGCCAAATAAATGACATTCGTGAATTTTATTCAATAATTGGGCAGCTTTCTTTAATGCCTGGCTGGGATAAAAGGTGCTGCCAATGGGTTTCAAAACAGGGTGACTCTTTGGGTGAGTTACCCAGTTTTATTCCTTTTCTATAAATAACGGCAATAAAAATATCTGCAAGTGTAAATTGGCTGCCAATTGCAAATGAGCTGTTTTTCCAAAGCTGGGCTTCCAGTTTGGCCAGATTGCTGGCAATCCAATGCGCCCGGATTGGTTTCATTTGTTCTTTGTTCAGATCAGGCCGGAAATGCTGAATAATGCTGCTGTTTTGTGCAGGGTGAATCGATGAGTTTACTGCCTCGCATATTTCACGGACTTGAGCGCGTAGAAAAGGATCTGAATAGTTTAAAGGAGGGGATGGATATATTTCTTCAATAAACTCAACCATCGCCATCGATTCAGAGAGAGCCCGGCCATCAATTTCCATGATCGGGCAGCGCCCGAATGGGCTGATGTCAGCAAAATGTGCTTCATCAAATTCATGTTCTAAATCAATCAATTCATAGGCTATGCATTTAAAATCCAAAGCCCATCTGACGCGCTCACAGCAGTTTGCTCCGGCTGCATAATAGAATTTGATATTCATAGATTGAACTCAATAAAAGATTGAATAGCGCACTTCTTTCATTCTAATTAACTGAGCCTTTTTGGCGCAATGCCAGCGGCGATTGCGCCCTAAGTTTATTCCTCCTCTTAATCAACCACCCTCAAAACTTCATAACACGCGCCCATGGTGTGGTAGTCGGTTTTGCCTGCGGGGGATTTGTGTTGGTCGATTTTCTGGTTGTCTGGGCTGAGTACGCGGTACCAGGCGCCATATTGGTGGTCCACAAAGTGCTCCCAGCTGTAGGCCCAGATTTTGTCGTAGGCTTGCCAGTATTTCTCTTCGCCAGTGCGATCTGCCAGCAAGGCAGCGGCGGCGAGGGATTCGGCTTGTACCCAGAAGTATTTATCCTGATCGTAAGGCTCGCCGTCCAGATCGTAGCCGTAGATCAGCCCGCCGTGTGCTTCGTCCCAGCCGGATGACATCGCTTCGTCAAACAGCTCGCGGGCGCGGGCCAGGTGCCAGGGCTGCGGGTCGTGGCGGTCTAAAATCAGCAGTAGTTTGGCCCATTCGGTTTGATGGCCGGTTTGGATGCCCCAAGGGCGGAAGATATTGGTCTTGTTGCCCTTGTTGTATTGCAAATTGGGCGTCCAGTCAGTGCGGAAATGCTCCCAGATTGCCCCGTCGGTTAAGGCGGCCTGGCGCTGGGTAAAGTTGGCGGCCAGTAGCTTGGCGCGGTCTAAATAGCGGATTTCGCCGGTGGCTTCAAAGGCGGCGAGCATGGCTTCGCAGCCATGCATATTGTCGTTTTGGCCGCGATAATCATCCAGCGCCCAATCGCTGCTGGCTTCGCTGGCGTAAACGCCGTATTCGGGCAGCCAGAAATGTTGCTCCATGGTGTCGTAAGTTTCATCCAGCCATACTTTGGCTTCATCCATGCCGCTGCGATAGGCGCAGGCGTAAGCCAGCATTACAAAGGCGAGACCGTAGCACTGGTTGGTGGCATCTGTTACTTCGCCGTTTTTAACTTCCCATGCGTAGCCGCCGGAAAGCGGGTTGAAATGCACCTTGCGGATAAAATCGATGCCGTGCCTGACGCGCGCCTGATATTCCTTGTCGTCAAACTCCAGCCACGCCATCGCATTATTAAATACAAAGCGGGTGGACGAGACGAGGTGGCGGCTTTGCTTATCGTAAATGCTGCCGTCATCCATGTAGTAATGATAAAAACCACCCGCCGGATCGACCGATATCGGGTCGTAAAACGCCATGGTGTGGCGAATATGCTGAAGTAGAAATTCTCTAGTGCGAAACATGGCGATCCTTGGCAGAGAGTAAATGGGGGCGTTCCCGGGCGATTTTGCTGATCAGCTCACCCAGCAGTGTGTTGGCCCATGCAAACCAGCTGCGGGTAAATTGCTGTGGCTGACTGGCGTGAAATGATTCGTGCATAAAGTAAGTTTCGGCGTGGCAGCTTTTTAGCATGTGCAGGCAGTGGCTGATTTCCTCGTCCTGATCGCTGGTCATGGCCCGCATGATGATGGACATCGGCCAGATCATGGGTGCCAGCGTGTGCGGGCTGCCATTGCCTTCAAACTGGTCCCCTTTAAAAAACCACGGGTTGTTTGTGGAGAGCGCAAAGCGGCGGGTGTTTTGACAGACCTCTTCATTCTGCGCTACTGCCCCCAGATAGGGTAAGGACAACAGGCTGGGAATATTAGCATCATCCATCAGCAGGGCACTGCCGTAGCCGTCCACTTCATAGGCATAGATGAGGCCGTGTTCAGGATGCTGAACAATGGCGTGGGTTTGCAGTGCGGCGGCGACTTCGTCAGCCAGAGTAGTGCATTCGGCGGCAAAGTCGATCTCATTAAAGAGCTCGCTCACCATGCTGGCCAGCTGGCGCAGGCTGACTACAGCAAAAAAGTTGGATGGCACTAAAAACGGTAAAACGGTGGCGTCGTCCGATGGCCTGAACATCGAGGCGATCAGCCCTACCGGGCGGACAGGGTTGCCCCAGCCATCGCAAGCTAAGGTGTCCGCTTGCCAGCTGCCACTGCGGGTGAAGGAGTAAGGCCCGCGATTCTCTTTGCGCTGCTGCGCTTGCATGGTAGCTACAGCCAGCTTCATGGCTGCCAGCCATTGCTGATCAAAAGGCCTGCGGTCTGAGCTGCGCTGCCAGTAGCCGTGCGCCAGACGAATGGCGTAGCACAGCGAATCCAGCTCCCATTTGCGCTCGTGCAATTCGGGCAGCATGGTGGTGTTGTCACTCTGCCATTGGCTATGGCCGGGCCCATCGTTAAAGGCATTGGCGTAAGGATCGGTCATGATACAGGTGCTGTGGCGGCGGATCAGCCCGGCAATCATGCCGGCAAGCATTGGGTCTGCCTGGATATGCGCCAAATATGGCCAAACCTGCGCCGCGCTGTCCCGCAGCCACATGGCATGGATATCGCCTGTAATCACAAACGTATCGGGCAGGCCATCCACCATTTGAAATGCCACGGTGGTGTCGAGTGTATTGGGGTAACACTGGCGGAATAGGCGCTCTAAGGCGGGATCAGAGATGTGCTGGCAGATGTTTTCGATATGGTCGTTAACGGCTGTGCTGTGGAATTTTTGTGGCTGCAAGGGATCATCTCAGCGGTTAAAAGGGGGCTCGGGGGGATTTGCAGTGGATGTTGGGCTTAAATAAGCAAAAAAATCAAAGATAAATCTCCCTTTTACAAACGGGGAGGCTACAGCCCTGAAGCAGGTATTTATGCTTGGGTGGCTTCCCTTTTTTCTTATAGCTGATTCACCTTGTGCTTCCTCAGTCTTGCCGTTACCTTGCCATTGCTATCTGTAGCAAATAAGACAGCACGCTCGCTGGCGATGGTGAGCGAGTAGCTGCAGCCGCTGGCTTTGTCTTCAAAGCTGATGGCTTCTTCATGGCCTGATTCATTCACCAAAATCCATAATGCACCCTGCTCAAAGCTGAGTTTCTGCGCGAATATGCCCGGCTGCCCGCCCGACAGCCAGTTTAAGGGGGCGCTTAGACCGGCCCAATCCAATGCGGCCTGATAGAGCGCAAGCAGTGGCTCGGTGCGATCGTTCATTTCTAAGGGCAGCGGGCACCAAAGGATATTGCCCGTGGTTTGTAAGCTGCCCAGTGCATTGCCCTTGCTAAGCTTGGCGATTTTGTCACCGCCAAAGCTGGCACGGTATTTATGGTTGCCAATATGGATGGATTCTTCGCGCTGCAGATTACGCGTGTCTGATTCGCTCATCAGGGCATGGCAGGGCTGCCAGTAAGCGTCCAGATCGCAGGGGCCGGTCAGCAGGATGGGCGTTTTGCACTGGCTGATCCAATCGCGGGCCGTTTGCGAAAGGGCGTGCGGGCTGG
Source organism: Iodobacter violaceini (assembly GCF_011601265.1). Lineage (GTDB taxonomy): Bacteria > Pseudomonadota > Gammaproteobacteria > Burkholderiales > Chitinibacteraceae > Iodobacter > Iodobacter violaceini. Next base: position 394,419 of record NZ_JAAOLX010000002.1, on the reverse strand, counting down.
GGATAATGATCAGTTTGGCGGGGGCGTGGTCCAGATCGGCAAGATGATATTCGCTGATGGCACGTACCGGCACTTTCAGCTCGTATTGCATCACGCGCACCAGGCGCTGCGTGGCTTCCAGCGCAAAGCGGCGGTTGCCGTAATCGTTGCTGAAGGGGTAAATCACGGCTACGTCTTCCAGCTGCCTGCCTTGCATTATCGGGGCAACGGCTTTAAAAAAGCTGCCGAAGTCTTCGCTCACCATAGCTTCAGGCTTGCGTGTGCCATCGGCCCGGCATGCGCCAATATGTGATTCGTTGATGTTGTCCATGTGGTAGTTGATATTCCACAACCACTGCACTGCACCCGCGCCGCCATTAATAAAGGCGTAAGCATATTTGCGCTCTAACATATGGGCGAGTTCCGTTTCGCTGCGCTTACTGCGGCCATTTGGGCTTTCGATATGCATCATGCCGGTTTCTTGCACGAGGCTTGGTTTATTGGGCGTTTTGCTGAAAATGGTATCCCATGCTAAATCATCATTCAGCCACCAGCTGTGCACATTGGTGTAATCCACCGCCCCGGCAAAAAACATGGGCGATGGGCGTTGCATGCCCAGTGCCTCGTCCTGACCTACGGTAATGAGGCGGTTTGGGGCAATGGCGCGGATGGTGGCGCTTAAATCGGCCACCCAGCGGTTGAGCATGGCTTGGGTAAACAGGCTGTAATCCAGCCAGATGCCGTGTTGCTTGGGCGTAATCTCGGTGTTATTAAATGCCACATCCTGCGCAAGTGGCGGCAGTACGGCGCTCCAGCCGGGCAGATCGGCTGGGCTGCGGTTCCAGCGCTGTTGCCAGCTGGCAATATCTGCATCCTGCTCTTGCAGCCAGGCTCTGAATGCGGCGATTTCAACCGGGTCTTGCACGCTGCGCGGCCCAAGGAAAATCTGCTCAGGGTTAAACATCGAAGGCTCGTTGATTAAATCCCAATGCACATGGCTGCTGTCTTTGTGACGGCTGACAATGGCGGAAATAAACCGCTTTTGTGCGGCGATGGCGCGTGGGTCCAGATAGGGGTTCTGGCCTTCCCATGTTTCCGGGGTAAAGGTAAAAAAGGTAAAGCAGGTTTCCAGATTATGGCGTTTGGCGCAGTGTAAAAAGGCATCAATCGCACGTAAAGCGGCTTCCTGGGCGTGGCCGTCGGCAAACATTACTTGCCGCCATGCTGTCCAGATGCCGGTGCGGATATAGTTGATGCCCATGCGGGCAAATTCGGCCATATCCCTGTCCCATACTGCAGGGTTGGGGAGTTGTAAAAATTTGCGATGCACATCGCTGGCCATATAGGTCATGCCGATAATCGGCACGGGTTTGCCGCCACGGGTGAAGTAATCACGACCTGCGCAAAGCGGCTGGCCTTCATCGAGCAAGCGGTGATCCCGCCCCCAAAATCCCTGCTGCAATTCACGTACTTCACCAAAGGCTGAAATGGCACGGCAGTGGATAGCGTAATAGCCGTGTACCACCACCATAGGCAGCGTGGTGCGGTGAAATACGGGGCCGTGCGCGGTGGTGGTGAGTGCCATTGTCTCTTGAATCAGCATCTTGCCCGCTTGCATGATTTTGATTTCAAACTGCCACTGACAGGCTGCATTGCTGCGTAAGGCTTCGATTTGTAAGTTAATTGTAGGTACTTCGCTGGGGTAGTAGCAGGCAAAATCAGGTTTGATCCAGATCTCTGTTACACCCCGGGCGCAAAATTTGGCCCAGGCGATCAGCGCTTCGCCCCCGCCCTGGTCCCAAAAAAGAGCTGTGGCGTCGGTGTTGACAAACAGCCAGCGGCTGCCGGCAAATGCACCGCGATGGTTTTCGATAAGTACTACAGGGGCGGCAATCGGGCGGCCTGTGGCATCTTTGGCGGTGAGTAAAGGGTAAATCCGCGCGTCCATTGGTCCGTTGGAGCTGGATTCCTTAGGGTGATCTTTATGCTTGGTTGGCATCAGCACAAAACCGCAGCAGGCGTCTTGCGGTGCAAATAAGCTGCAGTGCTCACTCAGTAGCGGATATTCTTCAGCGGGCTCAAGACTAACGGCTTCACTGCAGTCAATTGCCAGCATTTCGTGAATGTTTAAATCTCTGAACAATGTCGTCGGGGCAGAGAAGGGCATATTGCCCATGCTGAGTAAATTGCCGCCGTTTTTTAGAAACCGCAGTAGTGCAGGCCACGCTGTGGCCGGAAAATAAGCGCCGTGCATGGCAATTAAGCAGCTGCCTGCTGATGCGCTGTTTAAAGCATTTAACAAGGTGCTGCAGTCGGCCAAAGTGCCGGATTCTTGCCAGCGGGCCAGATCATCCTGGCGTGGGCGCTCGCCGTGACAGGCCAGATGTACATCGTAAAAAAATATGGCGCTCATGCGTTTTCCTCTTAAACAACGTTTGCATCAATTTAGGCCCGGGCAGCATGGGCGGTTCTGACTTTGCAGCAGTGCCTCTCTGCCCACCCCTTAGTATTGATTACATTTTCTTGGTTTGTATGGGTAATTTACTTTCTGTCATCTGCTGTTGATTGTAATTAAGCGCAGGGGTGTGTATAGATGAAAAGAGGGGCAAGACCCCTCACTGCACGGATATTGCCAGGGGTTTGCCTTCTGTTGATTTAAGGTGGACGAGCCTTAGCGAAGAAAGTTTCATTAAATGCTAAAAGCTAAGCCTGCTAATAGTGCCAATATTTAATGCCGCCTGATTGATTGGGTTTTACTCATTGTATGAAAAGCAGGATATGATGGAAATCAAAGAATGAGTGCTTTGTATCAGGCTGTGTTAAAGGATTTTTGAATTAATCGGGTATGCAGCATATCAGCTAATTAGAATTGCCAATGGCATTGATGGCGTTTATTGATTACGCTTATTTCAATATGGCTTATTGTCGTGCTGCAAGAAAACAAGGAAGTTGATGCAATGAAAATCTTAATTTTGATGGCTTTGCTGATCACAGCAACCGCACATGCCGAAATCTATAAATGGAAAGATGCTGATGGGATGATGCATTACTCTGATCAGCCACCTAAGGGCAATAAAGCAGAAGTACTAAAGACTAAGGATTTGCCGGTCAGCTCGATGTCAGGCCAGCAGAAGCGTGAAGCCTCTGCTGCAAGCACCGTGGCGGTGAAAGCCAGCGCTCCGGCCAGCGCGCCGGTAGCAGCTGCTAAAGGTGAAAAAGACGAAAAAGCCTGCAAAGAAGCCATGGCCAGGTTGGGTTATTTACAAGGTTCAAAAAAATTCTCCAGTGTGAATGAAAAAGGCAAGCTGGAGTTTATGGAGGCCTCGCAGCGCAAAGCCGAAACCGCAAGCACAGAGGCAAATATCAAACGCTTTTGCCCATAATCTGTAAGCCCCCCCAAAAACCGCCTCTTCAGGCGGTTTTTTTTCGTCTGTTGTGGTCTGCTTTTTTGCCTGCGTTCTTTATCTTACATCCACTTGATTTGTTGTTTGATTGCTTTCTTCTAACTTTCGTTGCTCTGTAATTATTCACCAGATCTGGAAAGTTTGAGTTTATGTATTGCTAAAGTCCTTTCGTCTGCCTATCTAGAAAGACAGCAGTTTTATCTTTTTTTGATTTCAGAAAACACCTTGAGAAAAGTTGGCCATGTTTTTGTTATCCAGCATGGTTTTTTGTCAGTATTAAGTGGTGCGAAGGAGAATGAATATGCATGAACATACCAGCCAGACATCGATTAAAGATGTGATGCGTTTGCATGATATTGACGAAGTTGATCTTGAAGTGGTTCGTAAATACGGCGCGTTGGTTGTGCCCAGAATGGGTGAGTACATTACGCATTTTTATGAATGGATGCGTGAGCTGCCAGAGTATCAGACGCTGTTTGCGAATGATGAAGTTAAGAAACGTGCACAAAATGCCCAGCTTACCTATTGGAAAACATTCTTTGCGGGGCATTTGGATGATTCGTATATGGAAGATCGCCGCCGTTTGGGCGAAACACATGCACGGATTGGTTTGTCTTTACCCAGCTATTTTGCAGGAATGAATTACTCATTTGTCCTGTTTACAAAAAAATTATACGACGGTGGTTTATTTAGCGAGGAATACGGTAAAGCAGTCGCGGCAATTACCAAGCTATTGCATCTGGATACCACCATTGTGGTTGAAACCTATAGCCGTTTGATCAATGAAAGAATTAATGAGCAAAGCCGCGCATTAATGGAAATGTCTACGCCTGTGACGATGATCTGGCAGGATATTTTAATGCTGCCTGTGGTGGGAATTATTGATTCAAAACGGGCGCAGGACATTATGGCGGCCATTTTATTAAAAATTGCTGAAACCCGTTCACGCGTATTTATTATGGATATTTCCGGCGTGGCGATTGTGGATTCAGGCGTGGCTAATCATTTAATTAAAATTACTAAGGCAACACGCCTGATGGGCTGTACTAGTCTGATATCAGGTGTCTCTCCTTCAATTGCCCAGACCATTGTGCACCTTGGCATTGATATTGAAGGAATGACTACCCATGCCACATTACGGGATGCCCTTGAACAAGCCTTCAAGAGCGTGGGCATCAGAATGAAAAGACTTGATGAGGTTTAGGGGGCAGTAATGGATGAGCGTGAATCCGGGGGAGGAGTTGCGATTTCTGTTGTTGAAGATGCTTTGCTTGCTTGCGTGCAAAGTGATTTGCGGCCCGCTACGATGATCGCGCTGCAAAGTAAATTATTGCAACAGGTCACGAAAATGGCTGCAAAAGGGGTCATGCTTGATTTATCCGAAGTCGACGCGCTGGACGTGGACGGATTTGCAGCCTTGGTGGATTTAACGCAAATGCTGAAAATAATGGGGGCAAAAACAGTATTTATTGGTTTCCGGCCTGGCGTCATTGCCGGTTTAGCAGCGTTAGACAGCGATTTATCAGCGTTGCGTGGCTGCCAGACTATCAGGCAAGCACTGGACTTACTTCATGAAACCTAGCATGGAAATGGCAACGGTCTGGCGAAAAATCCGCAATGATGCTGATGTGGCGATGTTGGTGGCGTACACATTTTCTTTAGCCAAGCAATGTGGTTTTTCGCCTGTGGCGATCACAGAAATAACAACGGGTGCATCTGAGCTGGCTACTAATATTGTGAAATATGCAGGCGAAGGGGTGATGTCTTTTTCTTGGGTGGTGATCAAAAATCATGAAGGGCTGGAGGTGAAGGCCGAAGATCGGGGGCCTGGTATAAAAGACCTGGAGCTCGCCATGTCTGAGCACTACAGTACCAAGGGCACATTGGGGCTGGGTTTGCCGGGAACGCGTCGTTTAGCAGATGAGTTTGAGATTAGCTCAGAGCCAGAAATAGGAACCCGGGTCCTGTTTCGCAAATGGAAGAACTAAGCCATGCACTTTGAATATGCACGTTGTTTGCGTCCTTGCTATGGCGAAGTAGTGTGTGGTGATGGCACTTTTATTAAACAAATGGAGCATGGCGTACTGGTTGGTATTCTGGATGTGCTGGGGCATGGCCCTGAGGCGCATGAGCTGGCAAGGCTTTGCGAGCAGTGGCTGGAAGAAAATAGCAGCGAAGATATCGAATGGATGCTTAAATCTTTGCATGAGCATATCCGGGGATCGCGCGGTACGGCCATTACGATGGCTTTTTTGGGGGATGATGGCAATGCGCAGTGCATTACCATTGGCAATACCGTGATGCGTAAGTTGGGAAAAGATTGTTTTACTTTTCCGGCGCAGGCGGGCACTTTGGGTATTATTTTACGCAGTATAAGAATTGAGACATTCAGTTTTAAAAGTGATGATGTTTTTGTTCTGGCGACGGATGGCATACAGGAGCATATTGCTGCGGATGATATTTTGCGTGAGCGCAGAAATACCCTGAACCAAATGGTTTCAAATTTGCTAAGCCGTTTTGGAAAGCTTTACGACGATGCCACTTGCCTGGCTATAAAGTGCACATTATGACTGAACTTGGCGTGTTGGATCTGCGATCCGAAGAAGGCGTTTTTATTGCCCGCGATAAATTGCGCCGGGCTTTGGGGTGTTTAAAACTTAACCGGATGCGCAGCGATTTTCTGCTGACGGGGTTTTACTCGCTTTGTCAGTTTGTCCGGCAGTCAACCCTGAATCACCTCTTGCCGGTAGGGGTGGATGGGGATGCACTGTGCTTTTTGGTGCAGTCTGAAGGCGGATGGGCGAAGCATTCGCTCTCTGCCTTTTTTGATGTTCAGAATACTTTATCGGATGGGGCTGTACAGCTGGCCTTCCGGATTGATCATCAGGATACTGATGCGATCTTGCAGGTTAAAAACATTATTAATGAGCAAACCCGTGATGAGCTGATGTCTGTGCTCACGGTGAGTAATGCTGAGCTGGCCGCACATAAGCAGGGGCTGGAGCAGGAGGTAGACCGCCGTGCCATGGCATTGCAGCAAAGTGAGATGCAATCAAAGGCGGTGATTGAAGGTGCGCCGATTGCCGTTATTTTGCTAGATAAGGATTGCTGTGTTACAGACTGGAACCGTGCCGCAGAGCTGACTTTCGGTTTTGCTGCTGCCGAAGTGGTGGGTTTAAAGCTGCAAAGCCTGATTCATATTGAAGGGGATGGTGATTTGCCCCTGGTGCTGGAGCGGGGATTAAGTGAAGTTACCTCCCGGATTACCACCGCAAGATTCTGGGAGTTACTCGCAAGAAACCGTTCGGGCAGCCTGCTGCCTATTGAAGTGGGAATGACCGTTTTAAGTATGGACGGGCATTGCAGTGGTACTTTGTTTGCGCGGGATATCAGCCAGCGCAAAATTGTGGAGCAAGAGCTGCAATTGGCTAAAACCAAGGCAGAAGAAGCCGCCAATGTTAAATCGAGTTTTCTGGCTAATATGAGCCATGAAATTCGCACGCCAATGAATGCGGTGATTGGTTTGTCTCATCTGGCATTAAAAGCAGAAATGCCACCGAAGCAGCGTGATTACCTTTCTAAAATACATCATGCAGGTACATCTTTATTGGGGATTATTAACGATATCCTCGATTTTTCTAAAATTGAAGCGGGTAAATTAAATATTGAAATTGCCCCGTTTGATTTAGAAACGGTGCTCAATAATGTATGCACAGTAACCACTCAGAAAGTATTTGAAAAAGGTTTGGAATTCGTTATTCATAATCCGGTTGATGTACCGCCCTGCCTGCTGGGGGATTCATTAAGACTAAGCCAGATTATGATTAATTTAGTCAATAATGCGGTGAAATTTACTGAAACAGGCGAAGTTGAAATCACCATTAGCTGCATGGAAAAAAACCATGAGCAAACGCAGTTAGAATTCAGAGTCAGAGACACCGGTATTGGTATGACCCAGGAGCAGCTGGGTAAATTATTTATGCCATTTACCCAGGCCGACAGCAGTACCACCCGCAAATTTGGAGGTACAGGGCTGGGGCTTTCAATTAGTAAAAGACTGGTTGAGTTGATGGGCGGGCGTATTTGGGCCGAGAGCGAGAGTGGTACAGGCAGTCAGTTTGTATTTACTGCCTGGTTTGGTGTAGAGCATAAAGAAATCAGAACACGCGCTATTCCTGCAGAAATCAATAATATGCGCGTGCTGGTGGTGGATGATCATGAACACGCGCGGCTTGCGATTATTGAAGTTTTAAAACGGTTTTCGGTACGTATAGAGCATGTGGGCTCAGGGCAGGGGGCGGTGGAATTATGCAGTGCAGCCCATCAGCGGGGTGATCCGTTTGGTCTGGTATTACTGGATTGGCAAATGCCAATTATGGATGGCGCTCAGGCCGCCAAAAAAATTCAGGAGATGCTGCCCGATGACACGCCTAAGATGGTGATCGTGACTGCATTTGATCGCGAAGATATATATATTCAGGCTCAAAGCTTAAATATCAGTGCCATTTTAACCAAGCCGGTAAATGCCTCTTCTTTAACGGATTGTCTGGTTTCTATTTTTGATAATGATGACGTATCTGAAGCACAGACTACGCCGCAGGATGAGGAAGAAGCCGGGCTGAAAGGGATGAGGGTATTACTCACCGAAGATAACCCGATTAATCAGCAAATTGCTACCGAATTGCTTAGCTCGGTAGGCGTGGATGTGGTGGTGGCTAACCATGGTAAAGAAGCGCTGGAAAAGCTGGAGTTTATGGGCGACATACACTTCGATGCCATTTTAATGGATATGCAAATGCCGGTAATGGATGGCTATGAAGCATCAAAGCATATTCGTGCTGATGCCCGCTACAGCCATATCCCGCTGATTGCCATGACGGCCCATGCCATGGTGGAAGAGCGCGCCCGCTGCCTTGATCTGGGTATGAATGACCATGTTTCAAAACCGATAGACCCGATTCAGTTTTTTGAATGCCTGAAACACTGGCGGGTTACAAGGCCTGATGGCAAGCCCAAGCCCGTAAAGGCCAGTGCCGCATCAGCAGAAATTACGCCACCTCTGCAGACTGCACCTGAGCCAGTGCCTGCACCTGCAGCGTTTGCGCCACCTCCCTTATCGCAACCAGTCGCTCCGGCCATCACGCCAGCACCTGCAACCCCGGCTGGCAGGCAGGAGCTGGATGTAAAAGTAGGGCTGGGGTATGTGCTGAATAATCCTTCACTTTATTTACGGATGCTGAAGCAGTTTTGCGGTAGTGAAGCCGATTGTGTGCAAAGAACGCATGCCGCATTGCTTGCTAATGAGCTGGAGCCTGCTTTACGTTTTTCTCATACCTTGAAAGGGCTTAGTGCAACACTGGGCGGAACCAGGGTTTCAGAAATTGCAGGGCGGATTGAATCGGCTATTTCGCACGGCGGTGGCTTGAATGAGGTGAGAGAAGATTTGCTCTTGCTCGAAAAACATCTGAGCGTGCTGATGCGTGAGGTCAATGATTATATTAATGGCGAAGACCCCTTTGCCAATGCGCCCGCACCCTCAGGCAGAATGCCCGCCAAAGAATTACAAAATTTGCTTTCCTGGCTTGAGCGTTTATTGATGGATATGGACGCGGAAGCCCTTACCGTCATGGGCAAATATGGGGATGCGATGGCCGATTTCTTTGATCCGGCAGAGTTTGCTGCATTTAGAATTGCGCTGGAGAAATTCAATTTTGGCGATGCTTTGCCTATCTTGCAAAGAATGAGCTCAAGTATCGCGGTGTCCTAGCAGGCGGCCGGCTTATCCTGCGCCGCCCTTTTTTGTTACTTTACCTTCCAGCGCGCGCTGCCTGCGTACTTCCTTAGGGTCTGCCAGCAGTGCGCGGTAAATCTCAACCCTGTCTTTTTCGCGCAAAACGGTATCTGCTTTGCAAGCCTTGGAAAAAATGCCGATTTTATTGCCCGATAAATCAATTTCCGGGAAAAAATCTAAAATACCTGATTGCAAAATGGCTTGTTCAGCGGTGGTGCCGGCCGCCACTTTAATAGCAATCAGCTTTTGCAGTGCAGGTGTGGCATAAACGACTTCCACATTGATTAATGTACTCATGGTGGCTCAGAGAATTTTTAAGGATGAATTTTATCGGCTTGTTTAATAAAAGCATCTACAAAGGTGCTGGTGATTTTATTAAATACCGGGCCAATAATCATTTCTAAGCTGCGGCTGGAAAACTCGTAATCCAGCTCAAATTCAACTTTACATGCGTCTTCCATCAGCGGAATAAAACGCCACACGCCATGCAGGGCCTTAAACGGGCCATCCACAAATTGCATATCGATCAGATGCTTTGATTTGATATCACGGGTGCGAAAAAAAGTTTTTACCTTCAGAAACTCGATTTTTACCGTGACATCTAAAATGGTTTCGCTGCGCTCATGTATCTCAATGCCGCCGCACCATGGCAGAAACTGCGGGTAGTTTTCAACGCGATCAACCAGATCAAACATTTGATCTGCTGAGTGCGTCACCAATACGGTTTTACGAATAGACTGCATAGGGTTTCTTTATAGGGCGGCCGGACTGATTTCTATCCGCCGCAATCGATAGTTTGTAGCGTAAAATGCCGGACTTCCAGCAAGCACACCAGATGTAAAAAAATGACCGAGCATCGTAACCCCGACCACTCCATGACGCAACTTGAAAACATCCGCATGCCACCGCATTCGGTTGAGGCTGAGCAATCTGTGCTTGGTGGCCTGATGCTGGATAACAGCTCTTTTGACAAAATTGCGGATACCTTATTTGAAGCCGATTTCTACCGTGATGATCACCGCCGTATCTTTGCCGTAATCGCTAAGCTGGTTGAATTAGGCCGGCCCGCCGACGTAATTACCGTGGCCGAAGCGCTCGATACTCATGAAGAGTTATCTTACGTAGGGGGCCTGGCTTATTTGGGCTCTTTGGTGCAAAACACGCCTTCAGCGGCCAATATCCGCCGATATGGTGAGATTGTCCGCGAAAAATCAGTGATGCGCCAGCTTGCATCTGTGGCCACCGATATTGCCGATGCTGCTTACAGCCCCAGCGGGCGTGAAGCTTCCGAGCTGCTCGATCAGGCCGAATCGGCCGTGTTTCAGATTGCCGAGCAATCGTCCCGCGGCCAGAAAGGCTTTATCGGCATGCCGCCGATTTTAAAAGAAATTGTTGAGCGCATCGATCATCTGTTCCAGCAAGATAATCCATCTGAAGTCACTGGTGTGGCAACTGGGTTTTTGGATCTGGATCGGATGACTTCGGGCATGCAGGCTGGCGATTTAATTATTGTGGCAGGCCGTCCTTCCATGGGTAAAACGGCGTTTTCGGTGAATATTGCCGAGCACGTTGGGATTGAGCTGAAGCTGCCGGTGGCGATTTTCTCCATGGAAATGGGCGCAACTCAGCTGGGTATGCGTATGGTGGGTTCGATTGGGCGCATCGATCTGCATAAGCTAAAAACCGGCCGCTTTGAAGATGAAGATTGGGTGCGTCTGACTCACGCGGTGGGCCGTATGAATGAAGCGCCGATTTTTATTGAAGAAACCGGCTCATTAACTGCTCTGGATATCCGCACCAAGGCGCGGCGCTTAGCACGGCAATGCGGCGGCCAGCTGGGCCTGATCGTGATCGATTACTTACAATTGATGGCAGGGCGGGCAGGCGCAAAAGACCAGAACCGCGCGACCGAGCTGGGTGAAATTTCCCGTGGCTTGAAATCACTGGCTAAAGAGCTGAAAGTGCCGATTATTGCGCTCTCGCAGCTTTCCCGTTCTGTGGAGCAGCGTACCGATAAGCGCCCGATGATGTCTGACTTGCGTGAATCGGGCGCGATTGAGCAGGATGCGGATTTGATTTTATTTATGTACCGCGATGAATACTACAACCCGGACAGTCAGTTTAAAGGCCTTGCCGAATGTATTATCGGTAAACACCGTAACGGCCCCGTGGGCAAGATTCCGCTGGTGTTTGTGGGCCAGCATTCCCGCTTCGAAAACGCCTTGGTTCGCCCGGATGGCTGGTCGAGTGATCTTGAATAAGTGGTGAGCAGAGTGGGCAGCCACTCGCTCGTTGTTTACCCTGTAAAACCGAGCCATCCTAAAGTTTGGTATGCATCTTTTGCAGGGTGGGTTGCACCCAATCCTGTCAACTTAAGCAAAACCTGCGGGAGATAACGTTTTTGTAGGTTGGGTTAGCTGGTTTATTCGCCTGTTTAAGGGCGGACAAGCCAGCGTAACCCAACATTTATAGGCAAAAGAATGTTGGGTTACGCGATAGATCGCTGAGCGAGGCAAACCTCGCACGCAGGCTGCTAACCTAAGCTACAAGCTCTCCGTAAGTTGATAGAGCCGGGGTTGCACCCGCCCTAAGCTGCAACACCCCCAGTCCCAAATGCTTCCGCATGAATCCGCTCCGTACTTACCCCCATGGTTTGCAATGATTTGATCTGGGCTTGCATAAAGGCCAGCGGGCCGCAGAGGTAGTAATCGGCGTCGGGCAAAATCACCTTTTCTGCGATTCTAGCCAGATCCACATGGCCCAGGTGATCGTGGCTGTGCTTCGGGCAGGCTTCGTCATAAAACACCGTTTTTTCAATGCTGGATTCTTGCGCTGCCAGCTGATTTACCACCTGTTTAAACGCATGTACGTCACCATTGCGGCAGCCGTGTACAAAGCGTATCGCTCTGTCGCTGCCGGTTTTAACCAAGTGTTTCAGCATAGCCATCATTGGGGTAATGCCCACGCCGCCGCTGATTAACACCACCGGGCTTGTGCGATCCTGATGCAGTACAAAATCACCCGCTGGCGGGGCCAGATCGATCACATCGCCAACTTTTACCCTGTTGTGAAGCAGATTAGACACCTGGCCAATGAGATTGCCGGTTTGCTCACGTTTGACGGATATACGCAGGTAGTCGTTGCCCGGCGCATCAGACAAGCTGTATTGGCGCGGCTGCATCAGATTCCATTCCGGCACAAACATCCTTACCGAAATATATTGTCCTGGTGTGTAATCGGGCACGCAGCCACCATCAGCAGGGCGTAAATAGAATGAGGTGATTTCGCTGCTTTCCTGCTCTTTTTTGGCTACCACAAAACCACGCCAGCCAGTCCAGCCCCCTTGTTTTAAAGCGGCTGCAGCATAAAGCTGCGCTTCTTCGGCAATCAAGACATCCGCCAGTTGCCCGTATGCGGCAGCCCATGCGGCGATTAATTCATCAGTAGCGGCAGCCCCCAATACTTCACGGACAGATGCCAGCAAATGGTGGCCCACAATCGGGTAGTGCTCCGGGCGGATGCCAAGGCTGATGTGTTTGTTTGCGATATGGGTGAGCACCGGGGCGAGCACGCCAGGGTTGTCGATATGTTCAGCGTAGGCCGCTACCGCCATGGCGAGAGCCTGCTGCTGGGCGCCTGACTGCTGATTGCCTTCGTTGAAAATTTGTTTCAGCTCCGGATTGTGCTGAAACATCCGTGCATAAAAATGCGTGGTGAGCGCAATACCGTGTTGTTTGAGGACAGGGGCGGTGGCGCGGACTAAGTCGCGTTGAGCATGATTAAGCATGGTATCTCCGTTCTTTTTTAAATGTGCATATAATTTACCTATTTAAGAGGGGGTTGAAAAGTAAAAATTGCATTTTGCGGGGCAGAGGCGGGGGTTTTGCAAATGACAGGCTACTGTCTGATGTCAGCTTGCTGGCTGAAATGCCGCTTATCGCTGAAAAAACGGTAAGGCTTATTGTCAGCCAGCGTTTGCCCGCCACAATCCATAAAGCTTATTGCTGCATGATATTTATGGAGGACGGACGATGGATCAGCGCTTAAAAATTTTGGCCTTAGCCTTGGTGGCGAGTGTGGGGCTTTATGCCTGTGGTGGCGGAAGCAGCGGCTCATCGTCTGGCACTGCGCCAGTGGCCGCGAATCCGACTTCCGTGCCCACTACGGTGCCCACAGCCGTTCCAACGCCAACGCCTGCCCCCAATGGTGGCGCATATGCCCAGGGCACGGTTACCGGCTTTGGCAGTGTGATTGTGGATGGCGTTACGCTGGATGACAGCAGTGCCAGCTTTCAGGTTGAGCAGGATCCCTCGGCCAGCAGCACCGGCACCAGTAATGACATCAAGCTGGGCATGAAGGTGGAATCCGATCAGGGCAGCGATGACAAAATCAAAACACTAACGGCCTTACCTGAGGTTTACGGGAAAATCTCAGAATTAGTTACAGGTTCTGGCTTTAAGCTGGCGGGGCAAACCATCAGAGTTTCTACCGATGCAGCCGCTCCCACGGTATTTGAAGGCGCCAGCGTGCTGGCTGATTTGCTGGTCGGCGATATTGTAGAAGTACACGGCAGCCGCGATGCCACAGGTGTGATTGTGGCCACCCGCATCGAGCGTAAAGACCCGGCCAGCGCGGTAATGGTGCGTGTAGTCGGCGTGGTCAGCGCCTTGGACAACACGGCTAAAACGCTGGTGGTGAGTGGCTTAACGGTGAACTTTAGCGGCGCAAAACTTCGCCCGGATGGCGTGGTACTGGAAAATGGTCAGCTGGTCGCAGCATGGAGCGATCAGGCGATTAGCGCCGCCAGTGTGATGACAGCCAAAGCGCTGAAAGTCAAAAAGCCTCAGGCCGGTGACGGGTTGAAAATGCAGATTGGTGGCTTGATTGCCAGTTTGGATACCAAGGTGGTGAGTTTTAAATTAGGCGAAGTAGTCGTTGATGCCAGCAAGGCCAAGTTTGAGGGGGGCGTAGTGACCGATCTGGCTAATGGCAAGCCGGTGCGGGTGGGCGGTGTGTGGCAGACCGATAAGCTGGTGGCCTCAGGTGTGAAATTTGTAAAAGACAGTACTGACGCCAAAGTGTCGCTCAGTGGCGTAGTCACAGATTATATTTCTTTGGCCAGCTTTAAAGTACGTGGTGCTTTAGTCGATGGCAGCGCGGCGACATTTGATGGCGGTGCGGCAAGCAATCTGGCCAATGGCGTGCAGGTGAAAATAGAGGGGAGTGTCAGTAATGGCACGGTGCAGGCTAAAACAGTGAAAATTGATACGCCTGTTGCAACCACTCCACCGCCCAATGCCAGCCAGACAGCCAGTGTGGCTGTACGGACGATTACCGGTGAGGTGAAGGATTACGACAGTAAAACGGGTAAGTTCACCCTGAGCGGGGTGAAGCTCAGCTTGCAAATCAATGATAAAACGGAATTCGGCACGGTAGGCTCGGATGTGGTCACCAGTAAGAACGACTTGATCAATGGGGCTAAGGTGCTGGTCCGTGGTGAAATGCAGGCGGATGTATTGATGGTTAAGGAAGTGCGCTTCCAGCCTAAAGTTGAGCCACCCGTAAAATTGGGCGGGGTGATCAGCAGCGTGACGGCCAGCCAGTTCAAACTGAATGGCGTGACGATACTTTGGAGCGCAACAACGCCTGTGGATGGTGGGAAAACGGCTGATGTGGTGAACGGGGTCAACATCAGTGTGACCGTGCTTAAAAATGGCGATAAATTACAAGCGCAGCAAATTGAAATCAAAGGCCGTGTTGCAAGCACTCTGGAAGTAAAAGGCGCTGTGGGTGATTTTGTTTCGCTGAGTAATTTTAAAGTGGCGGGTCAAAAGGTTGATGCCAGCAAGGCTGAAATTAAGGATGGAAAAAGCGCAAGTTTGGCAAATGGCCGTGTCGTCAACGTGAAAGGCGTGCTGACAAACGGCGTGCTGATGGCTGGTCAAGTGTCCTTTGCTGATTAAGGGCATGCCGGGGAATGAGGAAATTCATGACTTAGCATCGTTGTTTTAGAGGAAAAAAAAGCCACTCATTGACGAGTGGCTTTTTCTTGAGCCTTGCAGGGCAGGTGAAAATCAACTCTGGCCATTTAAGCAGAATTCATGGGGCAGTGGTTCTATCGCGTAATCCAATATAATTTTGCGCCAAATATTGGATTACGCTGACTTATCGGCCTTGAATGGGTGAATAAACCCGCAGACCAAAGCATACAAAGCGGGTGCGTTGTTATTCCGCCAACAGCAGCGCTAAAGCCGCGCTCACGTCATCAGGTGCAACGCCTTCGCTCAGGCTGACTGGCGCATCAGCTGTAATGGTGGCCACACCTTCTTTTTTAAGTTTGGCGATCCATTGCCCGGCTTCCTTGCCTTGGGCAAAGCCAGTGCTTTGCAGCAGCAGGCGCCCATCGGCGGCGCTGAAGTTAAAGTAAAACAGGCCATCTTCCAGCCGGAATTGTTTAAACAGCGGCAGCGCGGCTTTTTTCTCCGCTTTGGCGGCAGGGGCGGCAATGGCTTGCATGGCACGCAGGCCCAGCGATTCGCGTACTTTCTTTAATAATGGCGCAGCCGTGGCTCGCGCTTTGGCAGCGCCAGCCTGCAGCAGCGCTTCAATTTCTTCCGGGTGAGCCATCAGGGCGTTGTAGCGTTCACGCATCGGTGCAATATCGCGCTCGATTAAATCCAGCAGGCGTTTTTTAGCATCGCCCCAGCCAAGACCCGTACGCAGCTCGTCTTTAAATTGCCGGGTTTCTTCCTGTGAGGCAAAGGCTTCAAAAATCGTAACAAGGTGCGAGTTGTCCGGGTCTTTTGCTTCACCTGGCAAGAGGCTGTTGGTCACGATTTTGGCGATGGCTTCTTTCATCGCTTTCTGGCCACCTTCAAACAGCGGAATGGTGTTGTCGTAGCTTTTGCTCATTTTGCGGCCATCAAGGCCCGGCAGTGTGGCAACGTGCTCTTCAATATGCGCCTCTGGCAATACAAATAAATCGCTGCCCTGACCAAATAAATGGTTAAAGCGGGCTGCTACATCGCGCGCCATTTCAATATGCTGAATCTGATCGCGGCCCACCGGCACTTTGTGCGGGTTAAACAGCAGAATGTCGGCAGCCATTAAAATAGGGTAGCAAAACAGGCCCATGGTAATGCCTGCGTCAGGGTCTTCACCTGCGGCCTCGTTGGCATCTGTGCTGGCTTTGTAAGCATGGGCGCGGTTCATCTGGCCCTTGGCGGTTACACAGGTCAGCAGCCAGTTCAGCTCAGTGACTTCAGGTACATCGCTCTGGCGGTAAAAAGTTACGCGTTCCGGGTCCAGCCCCGCAGCCAGCCAGGTAGCGGCAATCTCCAGACGCGAGCGCTCGATCCGGGCGGGGTCATCGCATTTAATCAGCGCATGATAATCGGCCATAAAAAAGAAACAGTCACTATCCGGGCTTTGGCTGGCAACAATTGCCGGGCGAATCGCCCCTACATAATTGCCCAAGTGGGGCGTACCTGAAGTGGTAATACCGGTAAGAACACGCAAACTCATCACTTTTTCCTATATCGCACGCTGCAAGAATGGCAGCAAGTCTAGCAGGCGACGGGCGCTTGTGTAAGCACAAAATGATTGAATAAAATCGTGCGTTGCAGATTTTTTGAAAAATAAAACAGGCTGTTTAATTAAAAAATTTTTTTAATATTCCAATCTTTTTTGTATTTAGCCGGGTGTTTGCAGTTGCTGTTTGATATTTTTTGGTTTTTTAATTCTTGATGTGTTGTGCGGCCATTATATTTGTACCTGATTGTGGCTTTGTTGTTTTTTCTAAATATGCAGAGCAGTTCAGATATAAACGTGGTACTAAAAATATAATGATTGTTGTGATTGATTGTGGTGTGTATTCTCTTTGGTTGAATATGCTATTTGGGTTGCGTGCGTTTGCGTAAAATTTAGGGGTGACTCATGAAGAAAATTTTAGTGCATGTATTGTTTTTTTTCATATCGGGGATAGCATGGGCTGATGCTGCCCGTGGATATTTTGGCTATGGATATTCAATAGAAGCAGATGGATTTTTTTGGGACCCAACTTTGCAGTCAGTCACTATTACAAAAATAGCACCTGCATCACCCGCTGCCAAAGCAGGAATATTAGAGGGTGACCAGGTGCTTGAGTTAGAAGGTCATGTTATTGCAGGGGCTAAAGGTAATGAAATCTCAGCGTTAAGTAAAAAACAAATTGGCCAAACTTTAAGGCTGCGTTTAAAACATGTAAATGGTGTGTTATATCCTGTAGCAATGATTGCTATTGCCAAACCATAATCTGCAAACAGTAGTTTTTATAAGGGGAAAACATGGAAACAAAACAAGGAAGCTGCCATTGCGGAACTGTGGTGTTTGAGGTGGATTTAGCGCAGGGCTTCGAGAATTTACGCCGCTGCAATTGCTCCTTATGCAGCCGCAAGGGGGCGATTATTGCCAGTGTGCCGGTTGAAGGTTTACGGGTGATTAAAGGGGAGAATATGCTCTCCATTTATCAATGGAATACCAAAATTGCAAAGCATTATTTTTGCAAAGTCTGTGGCATTTATACCCATCACCAGCGTCGCAGTAATCCATCGCAATTTGGTTTTAATGTGGCCTGCATTGCCGGAGTAAACCCTTTTGAATTAGGTGAAATTGGTGTGGGCGATGGGGCAGCACAGGCTTTGTTGCAGGGTTGATTTTTTAGTTTTGTTGTGGAGGTGTATTGATCACCGCCTCAATCCGGTAACCATCTGGGTCAATCACAAAAGCCGCGTAATAGTGCCCGCCATAATCTGGCCGTAATCCGGCCGGGCCATTATCCTTGCCGCCATTTGCCATGGCTGCTGTATAAAATGCTTCAACTTCTGCCTGATTCTTAGCTGAGAAGGCTAAATGAAATCCTTGCCCTATGGCAACGTATTTGCATAATTTGATTGCAAATTTGTCGCCTCCGCCTTGAATGCCATAGCCCACTGCCGCATCATCATCTTCTAAATCTTCCCATACCCGTATATAGCCAAGCGGGGCTAATACGGCGTCATAAAAAACGGATGAGCGCTGGATGTCTGTGACGCCAAATGATAAATGGTGGAGCATGTTTTCACTTTAATTAATATGAGTGGTTTTATTGGGTGAGAAATAATAGATCAGTGGCACGCAACCATAGGGTAATGGTGCGGCTGAATCGAAAGTATCAAATCCGGCCTGAGTATAAAAGCCAACTGCATTGGGCGATGAATTAACACGCAAATGGCCACGGGGTGATTGAATCTGGCAAATTTCCAATGCTGTTTTTAATAGGTTTTTTCCTGCGCCTTGGCCATGGAATTCGGGTAATACATATAGCTCGGCTAAGTTCCAAAAGTGTTTTACTAAAATGGTGCCTATAACACGTTCTTGATGCACACATTGCAAAAATAAATGTTGATTGCCAAAGCGAGTAATTGGCTGCGATATGGGGTATTAATTCATTGCATTCTGCCTGGCTAAGGCTATCCATTGAGCCTATTGCCTGGGTGGCAATCAATAGGGCTTGTTCGATATCGGTAGTGGTGGTGATGAGCATGGCAATCCATTTCCTATCGTAAGGGGAGAACGCTTTTATTTAACTTAGACGCAATTCATAACACACTTCATGTAATGGATGGCCTGTGAGTGCGGTAGTGCTGCGTGTTTCACCCGTATTTTTAAAACCGCAACGCTCATAAAGCCCCCTTGCCGGGTGATTTTCTGTAATGCACCACAACAGGATGCGCTGATAAGCAAAGTGCGTTGCCATGGTGATGGCGTCTTGCATCAATTTAAACCCAAGCCCGCTGCGCCATGCACGTGGTGCAACGTTAAGCGCCCAGAGTTCGGCGCTGTGGGCACTGCTTTCAAAACGAGGCTTGCCCAGTACATAAAAACCCAAAGATTGATTCTGCTGATCGGCCATCGCCAGATAAAAATCCCGCGATGGTGCGGCTAGCCTGGTTTGCAGTGATTCAAGATGGGCGGCTGGGTCCAGTGCTTTTAAAAAATCCTCTGGCATAAACGGCATATAAGCGGCTTGCCATGCGGCAACGCGAATTTAGGCGATGGACAAGGCATCAGCGGCTTGAGCTGGGCGAATGAGGATGGTTTGGGGCGTTTGTTTGTTTGGCATATGGTGCATGGTTAACCCCTGTCTTTTTGTGGGAAGAAATACCGCCCGGCCAGCTTAATCAGGATATGCAAAACCTTGATATGCAGCTCTTGCACTCTGTCTGCATAAATGCCCGCAGGGGGCAGTATGGCTGAGGGCTTCAGTTCAGGGCAGTACTGATCAGACAAAACAATGACTCGCACTGAGTGCCTGCGCTTTGGACAGCAGGTATGAAAGAGTCAGCAGAGCTTCGGGCTGGCTCTAAGTAATATGTTTGATCATGAGCGATTAAATATATCCGGTTAATAAAGCCTTAGCCCATTCCGGCCGCTGCCTTGCCTGCGCGAGTTTGGCCATGGCTTTATATTTGTAAGGAACGGCGATTAAGCTGCCGGACCAGCTGCCTTTGCCTTGCTCCACAATGGCGTAACGGGCGTCGGGGCTGCCGTTTTCTACCTTATGCGGATAGGGGTGAATATCGTCGTAAGCGGGCAGGCCCACGCTGCCGGGATTGATTATCAGCTGGCCTAAGCTGCTGCGCATCATTCGTGGAATATGCGTATGGCCACAGGCAACTAAGCCTGCCCGCACATCGCCCAGGCGTTGCTGGATTTCTGCCTGAGTAGCCAGGCGCAGCCGCGCTGGCTCTATTGTTTCCATAAAGTATTCAACATCGCTGCGCGGCGTGCCGTGGCATAGCAATACATCAGAATTAAGCGGCGCACAGCTGCGCAATGCAGCCAGCCATGCCCATTCTTTAGCCCCCAGCTGGCTGTGCGCAAATGCATCGGATGCATTCATATCCTTTGCTGCCAAAAGCTGGCGCTCATGATTGCCCGCCAGATGCACCCAGTCTTGCGCCATTAAAAACTGCGCTGTTTCAAGCGGCATTAAGGGGCCGGAAAGGCTGTCTCCCAGATTGACCACCGCATCCGCGCCACGGCGGGCAATATCTTTAACCACGGCTTCTAAGGCGGGTAAATTACCGTGAATATCTGAAACAAGGGCAAGGCGCATAGGGTTTCCTGTATGGGGCTTATGATTTGCCGTGTGTATTTGCAGGGTGGATTGCGGCCAGGATACAGCAGTGCTCAGCCCATTGCTTGGCCTGCCCCCTTGCCTCTTTTTACTGATTCAACTCTTTTAACTCTGCCTCACACCAGTGCTGTTCATCAGCGGGCACTTGCTCAAGACAGGCGATGGCCGCAGCGCGGTGTAGTTCAAACGCATCGTTCTGGTCTTTTTGAGCGATGGCCAGTACGGCATGGGCGAAAAACAGCTCGAAGGCGGGCGCATTATTTTGCGTGCAGATCTCTAAGCAGCGCCGGGCCGCTTGCACCGCTTCTTCTTTAAGCCCGGCTTGCAAGTTGCTGCGGCAGAGGCGATATTCGGCGCGCTCGGTTTCCAGCCAGGTGCCTGCCAGCTTCCAGTACTTAAGAGCGCTTTGCGCTGCCAGCAGCATGGCGGCTGTTTCGGCGTCGCTGCGAAGGGGTTTTTCTTCCAGTACGCCGGCAAGATTATTGCCACCCACTGCAAGCGCGCGATGAGCAGGGGGCTGGTCAGGCAGGGCGATATGTTGCGTACAGGTCATCAGCGCTTGTGAATAGCTGTCTATGGCCATAGCCAGTTTTTGCTGTGCAGCAAACAGGCTGCTTGCCGTTGCAAGTGTAATGGTCTGCTCAAGCGGCGTAAGCGAAGCCAGCGCATCCTGATCGCCCCGGCCATATTTGAGGGTGGCGGTGCCCGCTGCAATGGCGCTGACTGCGGCTGGCTCGCTTGTTAAACGGGGGAGCGATTGCAGCAGGGCAATGCCCGCATCCCAATCCGCCAGATGCTCGCCATACACATGGGTAATTAAGCGGGTAAAAGCCTGAATCTGGCTGGCTGTTTGCGCCAGTTGGGGCGAGTGGCTCAGCCGTTCTGCAACAGCTAAGGGCTGATCGCCATGATCTGCCCATGCTGTTGTAATAAAATCATCAAAAGTCATTAGTCGTCTTGCTGTATATGTAAGTACACAGAGGGTAAAGGACGTTTATGACATAAGCAAGATTGGCGTGAGGATTGCTAAGGATTACACCGCTATTTCTCCACACAACGCTGGCTCAGCGGCTTGATTTTCTGTGGAAGTGTAAGAAATGGCATTTTGTTATGGGGCGGATTGTTTCAATCCCCAATGCAATACCTTTGTAACTTGTATTGCATTGGGCAGGGGGATTTAAGGTTTTACCTGCAAATAGGGAGAAGTATTCAGTACTCCATTAATGGAGCATCCGCCAGAGAGCTGGGCATTCAGGCCAAGGATGGTCTCGCTGCCATTGTCATTAATAGTGGCAACAACCTTGTTGGGGCCACAAACACCGCCACCCAGTGGAGAATTAATCGTGACGGCCACATTATCCAGTGTGAACTGAGTGGCTGTATCCACATGGCCGGTCCATGGCGCAAGCGCACTGGCATTGGCTTTGATCAGCTTACACAGGGTGGCACCTTTGAAGGTTGCGTTGGTGATACGAATATTGCCGTAGCCATCCACCGTGCCGCTGAATACCGTGTTGCAATTAAAATCAATCCCCAGCTTGCCCACCGTGGCTGTGCCCACGGCAGAAAAAGGCAGTGCTGCGCCTCCCGGGCCAGGGGGTGTAATGGTGACGGCATTGGCGGGCGCCGCGGATAATATGAGAGTAAAAAGAGTGGCAGAAATGGTCTTGAGCATGTGCATGGCCTTATAAAGTGAATAACACAAGATGGCGCTGCGCTCTTAGCAAAAGAGCTTTGTTGTGTTTAGCAAGGCATCTGCTGCCCGGCTACCATCTTATGCTTACAATACAATGACGTTTGCATGAGGTTATTGAGCTTTGTCAATATTTACAAATATAAAAATATAAACGTTAGTTTCAAGAAAGTATTTGTTTGTGGCCAGCCATGCTAAAAATTCTTTTTTGAGATCATCACTGAATAACGCCATCACAAAGCCTCTTCATTTCAGAGTTCTGTGTTTAAGCTACGCAGCAATCGCCGATACTTTCAGCAGGCAATCTGCAAAAGCAACTTTTCCATCGTCTTCACATAGCGCTGCCAGCTCCTGCAGATAGGCCGTATGAAACTGCTGGCGTGGCTCTGCGGCTAAAAATGCCAGGTCATAACAGCCTTCAAACCATGCCCAAACTTCATCCGGCGTGTAGCGGCGGCTGATCGTGATTTTTTCAATTTTAATTTGCGTGAAAAAAGGTGTCAGTGCGCTGATGATGCTTTCTTCTTCAGTAAGGCGTTGGTCGCCAAAACGCAGCGCTTTTGCGCTTTCGTGCTGGTAAAGCGCCCGAAGCCGCCTTACATAGGCATCCATCACCGCACTGGCCGGTGCTGCCGTGCCAATGATAAAAGAGAAGCGCCCATTGGGCCGGAGCACGCGATGAATTTCGCCCAGAACCACATCCAGCTGATCCATCAGCATCAGGGCCATATGGCAAAGCACGATATCGCAGCGCTGGTTTTCTACAGGTAAGGATTGTGCCTTGCCCTGGTGCAAAGTGGCGCGATCGCCCAGCCTGTGCCGCGCCGCTGCCAGCTCGCCAGTGCTCATATCAACACCGATAAGGGTGCGGGCAGGCAAAAGAGAGAGCAAAAAGCCATCGCCACAGGCCAAATCCAGTACGGTGGCATCACTTGCCACGTCTTTTGCAAGGCATTCGTAAGATGAAGCATAGAGCCGCCCGCCCATAGCCGCGCTCAGCGATTGAAAAGAATGGGACGTAATACCGGGCTGCTGATTATGAAAATCAATTAAAAATTGCTCGGACAGGGAGGTGTTCATTAGGTTTTATCTGTGTGTGCGATGCAGGCTTGCGCTGCTTTTAAGTTATTTTGTTTCATATATATAGTTAGTAATGATTTGATTTTTTAATCGTGCTGAGCGCCGGGTGCAGAAAATAAGCCCCGGATATGCCGAAGCCAGAATATATATAAAACTGGGATGGCGAATAGCCCTGGCAGGGCGAGCCACCATTCACTTTGAAACTGGCTTAATGCATCTTGTGGATGAATTGAGGCGTTATCTGTCAGCGATACCCATTCCCAGATGCAGGAAATAAAATTATTCAGCATATGAATAGCAATGGGCAGCCACAGGCTGCGGGTTTTGAAGTAAATCAGGCTGAATGCGATGGCGGAAAGAAAGTGACCTAATAACTCAGTGTGCAAGCTGGCAAATAGCGCCGAGCTTAAGATTATTCCCCAGTACACCCCAAAGCGATTGGCCCAGCGGTTGAGTAAATAGCCTCTGAATATAAACTCTTCAAGAACAGGGCCAATGATAGTGATGAGGATGAAGATTAAAAAATTATAAAGTACCTCTCCTTTTAGCATTTTGACAGAAGAATCATTGCTGAGCCAGCTGCGTACATGGTCAGGAAAATAGACAGATATTGGATAAAAAACAGCGTAGGTACAAGTCAGTGTGAGTGCTATTAAGGGAATGGCAAGTAAAACCCACCACCAACCTTCAGGTGGTTTGCCGAGTAATTCGCGCCAGCTTAAAAACTCATTCTTTAAAATATATAAGTGCAGCAGAAGAAATATGCTGGTAAATAGAAAAATGCTTGAAATAAGTTGCTGGATTAAATTGCTCTGTAATGCGTGTGCTACTGAAAAAAATATAATCGAGACTATTCCAAATATGAAAGATAAGGCTGCTGAAAATAGTAAAACTATACGGAAAGGGGTGTTGCTAAATAAATGAGGAGTATTAAATTTTTTCATTTTTTTATTTTTAATGATCCGGAACGGGCAATATTCGATGTATTTCATGCCCTTTAGTGCTAAAAAATACTCTGACCAATTGGATTACATACTCTGCATCCCCTGATTTAAATCTGATTATTTTCAGGCAATAAGAGGGGGCTTTTCGCTTCAATCACAATGGTTTTCGCGGCCACATCATGAATGGCCCGGCGGTCTTTGCGTGCGGGAATAAGGAGCAGGGATACGATGCCTAAGCTGCATTTTATAAAAAAGCGGCCATAGGCTTGAGGCCCGCTTATTCTGCTTAGATCAGAATGGTTTCTGACCCTGAAACGCATCAGATACTGGCCAAGGCTGCAGGCGAGCACGGTAGCAATGGGCTCATAGCAAAGCAGCAGCACGATAAACAGCCCGAATGCTGATTCGTGAAAGAGAGGCTCCAGCGGTGAGTTGGAAGTTGCCCACAGGATCAGTAAAACCACTAAAAAATCAATCAAGGATGCGGTATAACGCCTGAAAATGCTGGGGTATTGCATTTTAATTACTTGTGTTTGTAAGTATATCCAAGTATCTCTTCTTTGAATTACTTACACAAGCATTAACCATGCATATGGTATAGGGGCTGAGTGGGAATAAGGAGGCGGAATTTATCCGCTCTCCTTATTTTTAAGCCATCGTTTGTGGGCAGGGCTTAAAACCGGCCATTAATAGCAAAGCCAAAGAAAGGGATTTTCTTAGCTTTTTCATTATTCAGCTCGTTGCCATTGCTATCCAGAATGGTGAACTTGCCGCCCGCAGCCACACCGGTGTAAGCATCGAACCGCCAGTTGGGTTGTATTTTATAAGCCGCGTGTAAAAAGACCGGGGCATATTGCTCTTCTAATACACCATCCGGTGCCAAGGGGTTATTTTTGGCTAAGCGATACTGAAACTGACGCATGGCCGCACCGGCTCCAACCTCAAATTGAGGCGTAAGTGCCCAGCTGAGCTCCAGCCCGGCAGGGCCGACGGGCCCAACGGTAAAGGGATTGGCCAGTGTCAGGCTGGGGGTGATTTTCCAGTCGATAATCAAGAAAGGAAAGCCCTGAGTTTTTTCTAACTGACGGTACACCCCCGCGCCCACGCCCAATACTAAAGTAGGTGAAAAAGCGTGTGCCACAGAGGCATTCATGCCGTAAATCCAGCTTTCTTTGGTGTCAGCATTTTTTTCTTTGCTATTGCTGGCGTCAAAGGTCGCAGAGTAAAACCAGGCATTTTGGGAGCTATAGCGATAGGGCACAGAAAAAGTAACTCTTTCTAACTGCTTCCAGGGCTCGCTGACTTTCCATGGGTTTTGGTCAAAGTGCCATGTTTCACGGGCCAATTGAAGATTAACCCCAATATTGTGCCGCTGGTTAATATCGTGATTGATGCCAAAGTTTGCTTGCAGGCTTTCCAGCCTGGCCTGACCACCATCATCAAAATCAAACTTGGGCGTGCCAAGCGGAGTAATGGTCATGTCAACATTGGTGCCTGCATGGGCAAAACCAATCGTTGCAAGTAAAAGTGTGAGCAGTGATGATTTAAGCATTGGGGCTCCTGAAGATCTGGCTTAGGTAGTAGGCGGTTTACGCTAGCTATCTTAATGAGCCTGGGTGAAGTTTTTTGTGTTTGCGACAGAAAGCCGTCAGAGAGGATTAAGTGCCGAATTTAAGGGGCCAGTGGATTGGGATTATTTACCCGTCAGTCATCTATACTTAAGCCAGTATGTGTTTGTATTTCAAACTTGCTTACATTTTTTTGCTATTTAATGACAGGTATTTTGTCTGGCTGGAATGTTTATTTGTAAATACTGAATGCCGGGGCTTTAGCGCAAATCTGAGGGATGGGCTTTTTGATGCAGTGATAAGGGAGCATCTTCATTTTTTTTAACAAGAGAGGGCAAGCTCAAAAAACGGATGGTTGTTGCCGGGCCAATAAAGTGCATCCCTGTGCGTGCCGCAATGTTTAAAACAGGCCGTATTTATGCAGAATCATTGCATATCAGGTTTTTATGATTTGGGTGTTGCGGCCCTGATATGCAATGAGGGTTGATTTAATTCATATTTGGCGAAACGGTGGGGCGGTCTTGTAAATCACGCAATAATTCTTTGTCATACACCTTAACGCTGCTGCGATCTTTGCGTGGAATATTGCTGCCGGTTACATATTCCTTTTCATCCATCTCGGCATATTGCTTATTTTCTGCCGGAACACTGCTGCATGCGCTGGCGAGTAAGCTTAAGGCAATGATTGCGATGTTTTGTTTACGCACGGAATTACCTGTTTGTCATATCGAGAGGTATTCTTATAATGTGACAATGTTTTTCTGTCAACAGGGGTAAGTGGGTACGGCAGGCTTTAAGTGAAAATCACTTCTTTCTGTTTCTGAGCGTTCGCTGATGAAGCACGTAGTGGGCAGCTTTGGTAGAATCGCTCTTTTACGCCAACGAAACAGCACTCATGTTAAATATCTACAACACACTGGCCCGCGAAAAACAGCATTTTCAGCCGATTACAGACGGCAAGGTGAATATGTATGTCTGCGGCATGACCGTATATGACTACTGTCATCTGGGACACGCCCGCATGGTGGTGGTGTTTGATATGGTGTCACGCTGGCTGAGGGCATCGGGCTATCAGCTTACCCATGTACGCAATATCACTGATATTGACGACAAAATCATTAAACGTGCTTTAGAAAACGGTGAAGCGATTAATACGCTGACCAGCCGATTTATTGCTGCAATGAATGAAGATTTTGATGCGCTTGGCGTAATTCGCCCGGATTACGAGCCACGCGCGACTGAACACGTGCAAGGCATGCATGATTTAATCGCCAAGCTGATTGCCAATGGCCTGGCTTATCCTGCGCCTAATGGCGATGTTTATTATGCCGTGCGTAAGTTTGAAGGCTACGGCAAATTATCCGGCAAATCGCTGGATGATTTGCGTGCAGGCGAGCGGGTTGATGTGGACGTGAATAAACAAGATCCGCTGGATTTTGTGCTCTGGAAAGCCGCTAAAGCCGAAGAACCGCAAGATGCAAAATGGGCTTCCCCTTGGGGTGAAGGGCGTCCTGGCTGGCATATCGAATGTTCGGCCATGAGCTGCCATCACTTGGGCAGCCATTTTGATATTCATGCGGGTGGCTCAGACTTGCAGTTTCCGCATCACGAAAATGAAATTGCCCAATCCGAAGGCGCACACGGCCATGCTTATGTGAATTACTGGATGCATAACGGCTTTATTCGTGTGGATAACGAAAAAATGTCCAAGAGCCTGGGCAATTTTTTCACCATTCGCGAAGTGCTGGAAAAATACGATGCTGAAGTAGTACGCTTCTTTATCTTGCGCGCCCATTACCGCAGCCAGCTGAATTACAGCGATGCTCATCTGGATGATGCGAAAGGCGCATTAAGCCGCTTTTACACCACACTGAAAAATGTGCCTGCTATTGAGTCAGAAATCGACTGGACCAGCAGCTACGCTCTGCGCTTTAAAGCAGCCATGGATGATGATTTCAATACCGTTGAGGCAGTAGCGGTGTTGTTTGAGCTGGCGCTGGAAGTCAATAAACAGCAATCGGGAGAATTGGCCGGGCAGTTAAAAGCCCTGGGTGCGATCCTGGGTCTCTTGCAGCGCGAGCCGCAAGCTTACTTGCAAGCCAGTATTGGCGAAGCAGAGGGCGAGTACAGTGCGGCAGCGATTGAAGCGTTGATTGAAGGGCGCAAAGCCGCCCGCGCCGCTAAAAACTTTGCCGAGTCAGATCGGATCAGAGACGAGCTGATTGCCGCTGGCATTGTGCTGGAAGACAGCGCTCAGGGCACAACCTGGCGCCGTGGCTGATTGTGCATGGCGGGTTAAAGCTCGCCGTGTTGCAGCAACCGGGGCATTGAGCCCTTAGCCAGAGCTTACTTAGGCCCATTGGGTTTAATTCTTGCGCCTTACTCATTCCTTTTTTATGGAAATAAAATGAAATTTCTTGTGCTCTTGTTGTTGATTGGCGCTGTTTTTATGTTTATTTCCATCTTAAAAGCCAAGGCACAGGGGGCTGATACGGCAGGGGTATGGCCGTTTTATGCTAAAAATCCGCTCACCACGCCAGAGCAGGTGCTGTATTTCCGGCTGCTAAAAGCGATGCCAGAGCATATTGTGCTGGCGCAGGTGCAGCTATCCAGCTTGCTGGGGATTAAAAAAGGGAATAACTATCGCGCGTGGTTAAACCGGATTAACCGCATGAGCGCCGATTTTGTGGTGTGCAATAAGGATTCCAGCATCGTGGCGGTGATTGAGCTGGATGATGCCAGCCATCAGCGGCAGGATCGCCAGCTGGCTGATGCAAAGAAAGACAAAGCCTTAAGCTCGGCAGGGATTTCTGTCATTCGCTGGCAGGTGAAAAACTTGCCTGATGAAGCCGCAATTAGGGCTGCGCTCAGGCCGGTGATTACATTAGATGCCTGATGGTCAGTTTTGATTTAGAAAAAGCACTCTTTATTGGGTGCTTTTTTTATTTTCGGCGCGGCTGCTGTTGAATTGGTTTGATATTCACTAAGGGTTTTTCGGTATTAATACGGGAAACAAAGAGTAAAAAATTGTGTTATTCAGCGCTGCAAATTATGCCGTCATTGCAGTTTTCATGCCCCTCTTGTGATGAATATGCAACTGACTTTGTACAACTTCTCCTCCGTTTTTATTTGGTATATTTTCTTACAGCGCGCTCCGACCCAAGGCGCGTTAACGAGGAGCTTTACAATGAAACAACGCAGCATGTTAGCTGTTGTATTGGTACTGGCTTTAAGTGGTGCCGCACAAGCAAAAGACTTATTTAAAAAGAGCGAAGTAGAGGCTGCACTGACGGCCGCTTACGATAATTACAAAGGCTTGCAGGAAGGCAAAAACGCCGATTACATCCCCGCGCTGGCAAAGGTCGATCCAAAAGTATTCGGGATTGTGCTGGTGACGGCAGATGGCAAGGTTTACACCAAGGGTGATGTGACGACGGAAGTTTCGATTCAGTCTATCTCTAAGGTCTTTACTATGGCCAAGGTGATTGATGAGTCTGGTACTGACTCTATTCTGAATAACCAGGGCGTAGATGCCACTGGCCAGGCATTTAACTCTATTGTTGCGATTGAGCAAAACCGTGGCGCGGAAATGAATGCCATGGTGAACCCGGGCGCGATTGCCGCCACCAGTATGGTAAAGGGCGCAAATTACGATGAAATCTGGAGCAAGATTTTAGGTTATTACAACGATTTCGCGGGCCGCCATCTGACTGTTCTGGATGAAGTGTATCAGTCTGAAGCCGCCAGCAATCAGCGCAATCAGGCGATTGGCCGCTTGATGTATGCCTACGGTAAGATTAAAGCCGATCCGGATCGCGCAACAGATATCTATACCCGTCAGTGCTCGGTAGGCGTGAATGCCAAAGACCTTGCAATGATGGCCGCAACGCTGGCTAATGGCGGTAAAAATCCGGTTACCGGCAAGCAGGCATTAAAAACAGAAAACGTACCTGAAGTGCTGGCTGTGATGGCCACTGCCGGCCTTTATGATGATTCCGGTAAATGGCTGTACAAAACCGGCCTGCCAGCTAAGAGCGGCGTAGGTGGCGGGATTATCGCGGTTTCACCGGGTAAGTTCGGTATTGCTGTAATTTCACCTCCTTTGGATGGTGCAGGCAATAGCGTACGTGCTCAAAAAGCGATTGCAGATATCTCCAATGCATTAGGCGGCAATCCTTTGGCTGCGCAGCCATTGAAGTAATCCGTACTTTGCGTAAAGCATAAAAAATGGCCCGGCTGAATGCCGGGCCATTTTTTATAGCGCTGTTTGCTTAGTAAAGCGCCAAAATTCAATATTTGCATTTGCCTGCATTATTTCTGTGATTCATTTTCCGCATTGTTTTTCTTAATATTTAGCCACGCACCCATACTTTGATATGCGCGCTGGCATTCTTCTTTGACCAGATTTTCTAAATTTAAAAATGCATGGGGCAGGTCGGCAAAGTGCAGATGGTCTGATGCCACACCGGCTTTTTTCAGCCGGGCCAGATAGGCAATGCCTTCGTCCCTGAGCGGGCAAAATTCTGCGCTGATCACCAGCGTGGGGGGAAGATTGGCGCTGAATTCTGCAAAGAGTGGCGATGCCGCTTTTCTGTCTTCGTTATGCTGAAAATAGTTATTAAAGTACCAAGTCACTTTTTCTTTGGTGACTAAATAGCCAGTGCCATTTTCGTCCAGCGAAGGGGCGCTGAGTGTGTAATCCAGGCTGGGGTAAATCAAGAGCTGAGCGTGGATACGAATCGACGGATCAAATTGCGCGATGCTGGCAATGGTGGCAGACAGTGCACCACCGGCAGAATCGCCGCCAATGGAAAGCTGCCGTTTGTATTGCAGCTTGCGCTGATCCAGCACTTCCCAAATATGTTTAACCACTGAAAAAGCATCGTCTGCACCTGCCGGATAAGGGCATTCCGGGGCCAGCCGGTAATCAACCGACACCACAATATGCTGCGCTGCGATGGCGATTTTACGGCAAATGGCGTCGTACACCGTAATGCCGCCCGCCATATGCCCGCCACCATGAAAATAAACCAATACAGGCAGTGCGCGGCTGGGGTTGGGGTTGTAAATCCGCACCGGCACTTTATAGCGGGACGAGGGCACCAGGTCATCCTGTACCCAGGGGATGGGGGGGATGTCTGTGACAAAAACAGCCGTTAAATAAGCCAGCCCTTCACGAATATTGGTGCATGTAGGCTTATAGCCATTAGCCTGCAGCTTGCTGAGCTGCTGATTGAAAGTAGTAAGCCATGGGCTGATTTTGGGGCTGAGTTGTCGCATTGCTTATCTCGGTCAGTTTGTAAGAGGCTGGTCACTGGCAGGCTGCAGGCGCTTATTGCGCTATCCAGCCGCCATCAATATTCCACGCTGCACCGCGTACTTCTGCTGCAGCATCGCTGCATAAAAACAACAGTAGTGCGCCAATTTGCTCTGGCGTTACAAATACGCCCGAGGGTTGTTTTTCCAGTAAAAGCTGAGACTGAGCCTCGGCATAGCTGATGCCCTGCCGGGCCGCCTTGCTGGTGATTTGCTGCTCTACCAGCGGGGTGAGCACCCAGCCCGGGCATATGGCATTACAAGTAATGCCCGTTTGGGCCAGCTCTAAGGCAACCCCTTTCGTCAGCCCTATCATGCCGTGTTTGGCGGCCACATAGGCAGATTTATGAGTTGATGCTACCAAACCGTGTACAGAAACGATATTAATAATTCGTCCCCAATTATTTTTTTTCATGCCGGGTACCGCAAGGCGGGTGGTGTGAAAGCCCGCAGATAAATTCAGCGCAATAATGCTGTTCCAGCGCTCAGTAGAAAAATCCTCTACGGGGGCTAAATGCTGAATGCCCGCGTTGTTGACTAAGATATCAATGCTGCCGAATTCTTTTTCGGCATAGCGCATTAAATCGGCAATCTGATCAGGGTGGCTTAAATCTGCGCCGTGATAGATCACTTTGCCGCCAGCCTGCTCGACGAATTCTCTTGCCGCCAAAACATCGCCAAAGCCGTTCAGTACGACATTTGCACCTGCGTCAGAGAGTGCACGGGCAATGCCCAGCCCAATACCGCTGGTGGATCCGGTAATTAAGGCGCTTTTTCCTGATAAGGTTTTCATAACCGCCATTTCCTTTTGGGGGCTGCTTGCAGGCGGGGAGATGCCCCCGCCCGCAGAGGCGCTGCTTATTGAGGGATAGTCAGTGTGGTATTGCTAAAACGAATTGCATCGTTGCCCGGTATTGCAGCAAAAGCAGGCAGGGCGCTGGCATTTAAGTTGTCGTTTGCAGATGCACGCGGCGTTGTGCGCACCACCTGGCTGTCAGGCAATGCCGTACCGCTGTTCAGGTGCGCCCACATGGCATCCAGCGCGCGGCCTGCATATACATGCAGCGGGATAAAGCGGGTTGGAAAGCCGCTCAGGGCAAGGAAGGAATCAAAATGCTGGCCGTTGGTGACTTCGATATAGCGCAGCTTAGAGCCGCTGCCTTCCTGAGCCTGGTTGAGCGCGTAATAGGCGCGGGCAGCGTGGTTTACAGGGATCAGTGCATCAGAGCGCCCCGCCACAATAATGGTGGGTTTGCCATTAAGTTTTGCAGTGCGTTGCGCTTCTTTGATGCCAATAGCCACGCGGTCGGCCAGCAGTTTTTCATTGCCGGTCAGCGCTGCGCCGGTAAGGGGATTCAGTCCTGTGGCGAGTTTACGCAGGCAGATTGCACCGTCCAGATTGTAGTCAGCAGTATTCGTTGAGGCAGAAACCGACATGGCATCGGCTTTAGCGCCACCCACGGATAAATTATTAATGATGGATATCCCCGCCGTAGGGGGTACGCCGTTGCCGCTGCCAAAAATACCCGCCAGACTGTTGGCAAGCGGTGCAATTACATCGCCTGTGGTATTGGTGAAGGCGTAGCTGTAGCCGCAGATATTGTCTTTAACCGAAAAGCGCCCATAGGCATTAACGTAAGTCAGCGCCACGCCCAGTGTGGCGTTCAGCCCGTAATGGCTGGCGTGTAAAGCATCGGCCTCTGCCAGCCAGCCGGCAGCAATCAGCTTGTTATAGGCTTCGCTGGCTTGCGCTTCGAGCGTGCTGCCATTTAAAAAACCTTTGGCCGCCAGTGACGCGCAACGGGCGCTGCCCAGTTGCGGGGAAACTGCCGTACCCCAAGCCGAGTTTGCACCGCTTAAACGTGCCGATTGCACCGCGCAGGGCTGGTAAAGATTGGCGAGGGTGAAGTAATCAAGCAGCGGCAAGCCGATGGCGGGCATTTTATTGCTGCCTTGCAAAATACTGAGGCCCGCTGCTGAGGCGGGCTGCACCTGTGGCTCGCTCACCGCCACGCCATCGATTAAGCCTTTTGTATCCTGCTCGGCGGCGGCTAACGCAGCGCCGCCCCCATTGGATGCGCTGGCGGCAATCACGGTGACGGTGGAAGGCGTGGCGTAATCTGCTTTACGCAGACCAGCCTGAACAGTGGCGTATTTTTCGTTCAGCAGCCAGAAAGCAAATTCCACCGCCCGCAAGGTATCTCTGCCCCAGTCTTTTTCGGGGTTTTGCTGCGAGTGGGCGTGTTTGGATGCGATGCGATAAGGAAATTGCGTGTTAAAGCTGGCCAGCTCACTGCCTGATAAGCCCGCATCAAAATTACCGCCGCCAAAGCTGCGGTTGGCACGTGTGCCGTCGATTAAATTAACTGTATCGCTGCTTAAATCATGAATACCCGTGCCACTGCCTTTGTCGGTATAAGCCACCGCACAGCCATGTTTCAGCCCCCATTCGCCCGCCGCTGAAACCGCGCCATATACTCCGCGTGATCCGGATGAAGTTGCGGTGACCACGCAGGGTTTGCTTTGATTAAAGCGGGCGGGGATTTGCACCATCAGCGTTACATTTTGTCTGCCCGATCCATCGTCGCTGTAGGCGAGGTATTCCTCCCCTGCTATTTTGCCCTCGCCCAAAGTATCGTTGCCGCTGATATCAATATTAGGGCCGTACAGCCTGCCATAGCCGCCGCCGCTGCTGATATCAACAAGGGCGCGGTAATTATTATAAACAGCCGCCCGGCGCAGCTCGGCCGGGGAGGGCCTCGCCGGATCAGCAAAGGCGGGCAGGGGGAGTGCCAGGCCGCTTTTGCCTAAGCCTGCGGTCAGTAAATCATTGCTCACGCCATCAAAACTATTCTGGCTGACATTGCCCAGCCAGGATGGGCGGATATTGTTGTCAAAATAATCATTGCTATTGCAGGCCGATAATAAAACGACCATGCCAGTCAGGAGTAATCGCATTTCCTACCTCTTTGCCAATGATGGTGTGGTTTTTGGAGACGCAGTGTGGGTGAAGTTTTATGTGCGCTAAGTAATTTGGTTTTATCTCAGCAAACAATTAAAAAAACGTAATAACCGCGCTCATTGCATAAGGCTTTTTAAAGCACCCTTGAAACACGCCGGAGCAAGGAGCAAGCGGGGCGGGGGATCGCTTGGGAGCGAGGCAGCGAGCCAATCCCGCCCGCCGCCGGCCCGATTGGACCGCAGCAGGAGCCTTCGTGTTTTGAGTGTGTGGCTTGGCTTCGTTTCTTGGCCACACAAGGAAGGTCCAGCGGGATGCCCGCACCAAAATCAACGTGCCAAATGCACTAAAAAGGTTTTTTTGACTTTGCTTAGCGCACTTAGGTGATTACTCATCTTACAAATCCCGCTTCAGGCGATAAGCAATCTCACCCACAATGCCGCGCCTGAATGCCATCACGCACACCACAAACACCACGCCGATGGTGACAGTGACCCATGATCCGAACGAGGCCAGCTCGTGATGCAGCGTGCCCACCGTAACCGCACCTGCTACCGGCCCAAGCAGCGTTCCCATACCGCCGAGCAAAGTCATCAGTACAACCTCGCCGGACATATGCCAGGACACATCACTGAGCGAAGCCAGGCCAACCACCAGCGCTTTTGTTGCGCCAGCGAGGCCAGCTAAGGCGGCAGAGAGTACAAAGGTAGCAAGCTTGTAGCGATTGACTTGATAGCCTAATGACAAGGCGCGCGGCTCGTTTTCTTTAATGGCTTTAAGCACCATGCCAAAAGGCGAATGCACGGTGCGCCAGATCAGCCAGTAGCCGCCAAAGGTAATGGCCAGCACAAAGAAATACAGCGCCAGCGGTAATTGCTGCTGGCTCACGCTGACGGTGGCGGATAAATCGATTAAGCCAAATAAATGGCCTTTGGGTATGCCTTGTAAGCCATCTTCACCGCCGGTAAAAGGCATTTGCAA
Source organism: Iodobacter violaceini (assembly GCF_011601265.1). Taxonomy (GTDB): domain Bacteria; phylum Pseudomonadota; class Gammaproteobacteria; order Burkholderiales; family Chitinibacteraceae; genus Iodobacter; species Iodobacter violaceini. The sequence goes on along the minus strand of NZ_JAAOLX010000002.1, from coordinate 359,546 downwards.
GCATAAGAAAAACACAATCTGCGCGAGTGCCAGAGTAACCATGGCAAAGTAAATGCCCTGGCGGCGAATGGCGATGCTGCCGATGGCCAGCCCCAGCAGTGCTGCGCCGCAGGTGGCAAATAAAATGCCCAGCTCCGGGCTTAGCCCCCAGTTTTTAATCGCATGGCCGCACAGATAGGCCGCGCTGCCAAAAAATGCGGCGTGGCCAAAGCTGAGTAAGCCACCAAAACCTAAAAGCAGATTAAAAGCACAGGCAAATAACGCAAAACACATCAGCTCCATGGCAAAAATGGGGTAGACCACAAAGGGCGCAATGGAAGCAAAAACGAGGGCCGCAATCCACGGTGTGAAGCTGGTTTTTTTTCTGGACAAGACGGCTGCCGGGACGAGTTGAACTATCGGTGCGTTCATCATGCTTCCTTACCAAAGAGGCCAGACGGGCGCCAGAGTAAAACCAGCGCCATCACAATAAAAATCACGGTGTTGGCCAAAGGCGGGTAGAACACTTTCACCAGCCCTTCCAACAGCCCCAGTGCAATGCCGGTAAGAATCGCGCCCATAATTGAGCCCATGCCGCCTATCACCACTACGGCAAATACGATAATGATTAAGTCTGACCCCATCCTGGGGCTGACTGAGTAAATTGGCGCGGCCACCACGCCTGCCAGCCCGGCCAAAGCCACACCCAGAAAATAGGTCAGCGTGCGTAATGACGGCACATCAATGCCAAAGGCGCGGGTGACATCCGGGTTTTCTGTGCCTGCCCGCAGGTGGGAGCCAAACTTGGTTTTTTCGATTAAGTACCAGACTGCAAAACAGACCGTCAGCGATAAAATAATCGAAAATAGCCGGTATTTAGGAAACACCATAAAGCCCAGGTTAACCGCGCCTTCCAGAATTTCCGGTTTTGCGTTGTAAGGCTCACCGGCCACATTAAAGTAATTGGTCAGCACGCCTTCAAAGATCAGCGCCAGCCCGAAAGTAAGCAAAAGCCCGTAAAGATGATCGACTTTATACAGACGGCTGAGCATGGTTTTTTCGATTAATACACCGAGCAAACCCACTACAGCCGGCCCCACAATCAGCGCTGTCCAGAACGACATCCGGATGCTTTCATCACCCAGAATCCGCCCCAGCTGGTCGTAGCCCAACAGCGCCACAAAAGCGCCCAGCATATAAAAAGCGCCGTGAGCAAAGTTAACCACATTGAGCATGCCAAAAATCACGGCAAGGCCAAGGCTGAGTAAGGCATAAAAAGCACCATTGTTTAAGCCGAGTAAGGCTTGCGACATGATGGCTTGCAAGGGAATGTCCATGCTCTACCTCAGAAATAATAAAAGAAGGTTCGCAGGATGGGTGGAGCCGTTCTGTGTGTGAGGTTGACCTCGCTCAGCGATACGGCGTACCCATCGTGCCTGGTAATGTTGATGGTTATCGCTTTGCTCCACTCATCCTGCGCAAGGCGCTTACTTTTTAATCAAATGACATTCGCTGCCAGCCAGCGGCTTGAAGGCGACATCACCGGGGATGGTGGCAACCAGCTTGAGCTGGTCCCACGCGCCTTTGGATTCGCTGGGTTTAAGCACTTCCACCAGATACATATCGTGCACCATGCGGCCGTCTTCACGGATCACGCCGTTTTTAGCAAAAAAGTCATTTACTTTGGTTTCACGCATTTTCTTCATCACGGCATCGGCATCATCGGTGCCTGCTGCTTTCACCGCATTTAAATAATGCAGGGTGCTGGAGTAAATACCTGCGTGATCCATCGTTGGCATAAAGCCCGCCTTGGCGAAGAATTTCTTACCAAAGGCTTCCATTTCAGGGCTCAACTCCCATGAGTAGGCCGTGGTAAATTTCATGCCTTGTGCGGCATTCAGGCCCAGCGCTTTGATATCGCTATCAAATACCAAGAGCCCCGCGATGGTTTGTTTCAGGCCAAATTCCTTAGCTTGCTTTACCGCGTTTACAAAATCGGCTCCGGCATTGGCAAGCCCGACCACTTTGGCCTTGGAGTCTTGCGCCTGAATCAGATAGGAAGAGAAATCGGTAGAGGAAAGCGGATGTTTTACCGTGCCCAGCACTTTACCGCCTGTGGCCGCCACAATTTTGCTGGCGTCGCTTTGCAGCGCTGCGCCAAAGGCGTAGTCAGCCTGCAGGAAATACCAGCTGTCTAAGCCTTGCTTCATTAGTGCGGTGGCTGTGCCTTTAGCAAGGGCGTAGGTGTCAAAAGCGTAATGCACGCCGTAAGGGCTGCATTCCTTGCCTGTCAGCGCGGTAGAGCCTGCACCGTTATTAATGGTGATGCGTTTTTTCTCTGCCCCCAGTTTTTGCACGGCAATGCCCACGCCAGAATTCAGCAAGTCGTTCACCATATCCACGCCCTGGGTATCAAACCATTCGCGTGCTTTGCCAGCACCAATGTCGGCTTTGTTCTGGTGATCGGCACTGACCAGCTCGATCGGTTTATCCAGTACCTTGCCGCCAAAATCCGCGATTGCCATTTGCGCCGCAATCACCGAGCCTTTGCCGCCCACGCTGGCATAAACGCCAGACATATCAGTGAGAATACCAATCTTGACCATGTCGCCAGATAAAGGACCGGCAAATGCGGCAGCAGGCAAGGCAAGTGCTAAAGCAAGAACAAGTGGTTTACAGCTTTGCATGGGGTGTATCTCCGTTAGAGGTCGGTCTTGCGGGGACTGCGGGAAGCTTGTTGTTTTAATCATCAAAATGGTTTTCGCAGGGGGCTCCTGTGTGAAATATTTCAAATGCTCAGTAAAAGACCTTTTTAGTGCCTTCGGCGCCTTGATTCAGGAGCCTGCGGGGCCTTCCTTTCTTGCTTCGCCAAGAAAGGAAGCCAGGCGACAACAGCAATGCACGAAGACCCCCGCTGCGGTCCAGTCGGGCGGGGGGCTCGTTTCCCGCTACGGCGTGTTTCAAGGGGAGGTTTAAGCCCGTGTCGGGAGCGTAGCCATCATCTGTTGCCTTTGTTTGCTGCTAATAACCAAACGGCTTGGCGCACATTGGATGCAATCCGCAAGCGATGTTGGATAAATATGCGGGTTGTCCCAGCGCTTTTGTATGTCGTTGGCGTAAATTGGGGGCTGTACTCAAACCCCAAGGTAATGATTCAGCCTGCCCGCGCTGGCAGACAGCTCGTCTGCGCTGACTGAATCCACTACCTGGCCGTGTTCAATCACGTAATGCCGGTCGGCGATGCCTGCAGCGAAGTGAAAATTTTGTTCGACCAGCACAATGGTGTAGCCGCGCTCTTTAAGCAGCTCTACTGTTTCGCCCAGCTTTTTAACAATCACAGGCGCTAAGCCTTCAGTGATCTCATCCAGCAGCAGAAGGCGTGCGCCGGTGCGTAAGATGCGTGCCATGGCCAGCATTTGCTGCTCGCCGCCGGATAATCGTGTGCCCTGGCTTTTGCGGCGCTCCCAGAGGTTGGGAAACAGCGTGTAAATCTCTTCTAAACTCATGCCATCGCTGCGCACTTTGGGTGGCAGGTTGAGGTTTTCTTCCACATTCAGGCTGGAAAAAATCGCCCGCTCTTCGGGGCACCAGCCCACGCCAAGGTGGGCTATTTTGTGTGTGGCCATGCTGATCACTTCGCGGCCATTCACCATGATCGATCCTGCGCGCTGGCCGGTGAGGCCCAGAATGGCTTTTAGTGTGGTGCTGCGGCCTGCGCCGTTTCGGCCCAGCAGCGTAATCAGCTCGCCACGGCGCACACCAAAATCAATGCCGTGCAAAATATGTGATTCGCCGTAAAAAGCGTGTAAGCCGCTTACACGCAACATTTCACCGCTGTGGTCCTGGCTGTTAAGCATGGAGTGTTTCCTGTGGGCTGGCGGGGATCGCAGGGCTGATGCCCAGATAAGCTTCCATCACGCGCGGGTCGGCCGACACGGTGGCGTAATCGCCTTCAGATAAATGCTGGCCACGGGCTAATACGGTGATTTTGTCCGCCAGGGTAGAAACCACTTTCAGGTTGTGCTCTACCATCAAAATGGTGCGCCCGACGGATGCGCGGCGGATCAGCGCGGTCACGCGCTCTACATCCTCGATGCCCATGCCCTGTGTGGGTTCATCCAGCAGCATTAATTTGGGTTTAAGTGCCAAAGTGGTGGCGATTTCTAATGCGCGCTTTCTGCCGTAAGCCAGCTCGCCAGCTAAAACATGCGAAAACTCGGCAAGACCTACTTCCTCCAGTAAATCCATCGCCGTATCAGTGAAAGCGTTCAGCTCTTGCTTAGAGCGCCAAAAGCGATGTGCGCCGCCATGTATGCGCAGCAGTGCCACACGGATATTGTCAAGCGCGCTCATATTGGGAAACACGGCAGAGATCTGGAAAGAGCGAATCAGCCCCTTGCTGGCCACTTCGGCAGGCTGGGCTGCCGTGATATCAGTGCCATCAAAAATAACCTGCCCGGAAGTGGGGGCCAGAAATTTAGTCAGTAAATTAAAAACGGTTGTTTTGCCTGCGCCATTAGGGCCAATCAAGGCATGGATGCTGCCATGCTCCACTTCAAGATGAATATCACTGACTGCCGCAAAGCCTTTAAATTCTTTACAAAGGCCGCGCGTTTGCAAAATAGGATCTGACATTGTGTTTATCCTTGTGCTGAAATGCAGGGCGCACTACTTATATTTTTTATGTGGTCAGCTTTTCTGAAGGGCGTATTAATATTATTTTATTTGTAGTAAAGCTGTAGTTATATAGTAAGCAGAATGTGTGCCAGCTTTAAGAAACAAGCAAATATGCGGTATGGTGAGTGTATTGAAGGATTCTTAGTCTACAAAACGAGACAAAAAATCGAAGATGGTGCGGTGAAATGAAAATAAAGTGATAAAAACCATCATAAGAGAGGGAGTCTATAAAATGAGACTGTAATCTCATTTCGTAGAAAGTCAGTTTTGTAATCGGGTACTGGCTGCAAAGAAGGATATTTAAGGGCCTGGTGCAATGAAGGTAAGCCGGTGATTATTTGTCCGGTTTAAACCCTGCAATCTTTTTATAAAGCGTGGCACGCGCAAGGCCCAGTTGCCTGGCGGCGGTGGGGATGTGCCCATTACAGTTTTTGATGGCGTCGCTGATGAGCTGTTGTTCAAAAGCCTGCATGGATTCGGCATGGGTTTTTGCGCTGCTGTGGCTGGGCTGGGTGCCGGGGTAGAGCAGCGGGGTCAGGTCTTCGGCTTCTAAAATGGCCTTGTCGCACAGCATGAGCGCGCGTTCCAGGATGTTGTGCAGCTCCCGCACATTGCCGGGCCAGGAGTATTGGGTCAGCAGGGCAATGGCAGAGGGGGCCAGACGATGCTGGCCAAGGCCGCTGGCAGCCAGTTTATTCATCATGGAATCGGCCAGCAGGGTCAGATCAGCCAGCCGGGCTCGCAGTGGCGGCAGCTCGATGGTCAGTACATTCAGGCGGTAGAATAAATCAGCCCTGAATTGCCCTTCAGCGATGAGCCTGGCCAGCGGAGCGGAGGTGGCGGCGATAATGCGTACATCGGAGCGTTGTATCTGATTAGAGCCCAGAGCTTCAAATTCCTTGTCCTGCAAAACCCGCAATAATTTAACTTGCAGCGCGGGCGGCATATCGCCAATTTCATCAAGAAACAGCGTGCCGCCGTGGGCGAGTTGAAACTTCCCAATACGGCCTTTTTTATCCGCGCCGGTGTAAGCGCCCGCGCTTGCGCCAAACAGCTCGGCCTCGAGCAGGGTTTCAGGGATGGCCGCCATATTGAGTGTAACCAGCGGCTTGTGAGCACGGGGCGAGGCGGCATGAATGGCGTGTGCCAGCACTTCTTTGCCTGTGCCGGTTTCGCCAAGTAATAAAATGGGTGCATCTCTTTGGGCTGCCCGCAGGGCCTGGCGTTTTAATTCCTGCACCGCATCGCATTCTCCAATAAAGTGGCCCAAAGAATATTTAGCGCGCCGTGCCTGGGCGAGCGATTCATGCGCCACGGCCAGCTCTTTTTGCAGGCTGGAAAATTTAGCGACTAAGGGTGCAAGCGATTGAATTTCATCAAATAAGGCAAAGCCAATGGCGCCAATCAGCTTGCCTTGCGGATCTTTCAGCGGCAAGCGGGTAACCACCAGCGTTCTGTCAGGGGCCTCCATTAAATCTAATAAGATAGGCTGGCCGGTTCTGAGCACTTCTCTGAGCTGGCTTTGCGGAATCACTTCTTCTACGGCCTTGCCCATTGCAGTGGCCGGGTCTTTAAAGCCAAACCGATCGGCATAGCGGGCATTAATCCAGACGATTTTGCATTGCTCATCCACAATCACCGTGCCTTCAGAATTGTCTTCTAAAGTGCGAAATAAAGATTGCAATGCTAATTGCCGCTCATTATGGCCATCTGTTAATGAGGCTGGAAAAACATCCGTCATTGTTTTTAACCCCCTGCTTGCTGTTATGCCAATACCTTAACACGCAGGGGGCAATTCGCTTTATTGCGGCACTATTCCGGCCTGAATCTGTTGCACAAAATTAGCTGATGAATAATCCCAATGCCATCAGCCATGCGATCCAAGAGCAAAATGTGCTGATTAAAAAATAACGAATCAGTTTTTGAATGCCTGCCATGCGTAATGTTAAAGCACGCGGCGGGGTGTTTATGCCAAAGAGGTTGTTTAATGCTTTATCCAGCGGCTGCAGATCTGCTTCGCTTTGCAGCTGATTAAACAGTTTTTCATCTAAGGTGATGCGCCAGTAAAAATAATACTGAATTGCAGCGCCAAGGCTGCCTGCGATCAGCAGCCCTGTTTCTGCTTTGCTGAGAATATGGCTGGCAGCCAGCCAATAGCTGATTAAAAATAAAAATGGCGTGGGCCAGATCAGGTTTTTGCAGGAAGAGAGCACTGCTGCGCTTAATTTAAAAATAAGTGATTCTTCAGTATTCATTGCATACCATCACAAAGCCGGGCTAATTGATTTAATTGGGCGTTATTTAATACAAACCGGCTGCGTTTTGTTTGTAAAAAGGCCACGGCCTCATCAATATCTTTGGCTTGCCGGCTGATTACCAGCCATGCCAGCACGACCGCAGCGCTTCGGGTCATACCAAGGGCGCAGTGAACGAGTACGGGCTGAGGCATGGATTGCAGCATGTGCACGCAGTCGCTTAGGGTTTGCTGATCGGGCAGTTGTAAATCCAGCAGCGGGCAGGAATGATAAATTGCCCCAGCCGGTGCCTGCTTGTCGTATTCGGCGGCCAGATCCAGAACGGATTTAAAGTGTGGATTGGCAGCTGCGCTGATGGGGCCCAGCCAGACGCCCTGGCTGATTTCTTCGGCAGCAGGCAGCGATTTTAATAAATAACGGTGCACCTGCTGCGTGACAATAGCGTAAGGCCAGAGCAAAACCTGTGCTGAAAAACGTCTTTGCCCATGATCTTTTTGCATTACTTCCGGCCCCAGCCCAAGATAGGCCGCGGTGAGAATCAGCAAAGAAGTGACCGGCCAGAGCAGCAGCCAGGCCCAGCCCTGCAGGCAGGCAATGGCCATGGATAAGAGCAGTGCTCCGGCAAAATAGCGCAGGGCGAGCCTTGGCGAGTATTGCCGGGGCTTTGCTGCAAACAGGCGCACGCCGGGGCTGGGCAATAAATAGCAAACGATAAAGCCCAGCAAAAACCCGCTGGGTATATCCCAGAAATGATGTTGCCATGTGGTTAATACCGATAGGCCGATGAGGGCAAACCAGATGTGCAGCAAAGGCCGCCAGCGTGCAGGGATATGAACGGCATAGCGCAGCCAGAGCACGGTAAGCAGGCCGATATGCAGCGAGGGAGCCTGATTAAAGGGCTTGTCAAAGCCCATTAAGAGTGTAAACAGCTGGCCAAAAAAGCCGTCCAGCTCCGGGCGCTCAAAGCTGAAACGCAGCGGAAACAATACAAAAAATAAGCAAGAGAGCAGCGATGTGGCTAAAAGGCGCCTGGCGTGGGTATTAAGCTCGCTACGGCTGGTGCATATAAACAGAGAAATGCCATAGAGCAGATCAATGCTCCAGTAAGGCACGATGGTCCAGGGCCAGAGCGGGATATGCCGCTCCCAGCTCATCGCAATGCTGCCTACCTCGGCCGGGGGCAGGGAGGCGGTGTAATGATTGGCCGCCCCGTAAAAAATAAAGAAACCCGGCCCCAGTACCAGCAGCCACAAAAGGGCGAGCCGCCACGGGCGCGGCTCTTTTACCTCGCTGTTTAAAGCTGAACTCATTTATTTTTAACCCGGCGTGCAAGGCTGACAGTAAAGATGCCCCATTCATCAATGCGCTGGGTGATTTTTTCAAAGCCTGCCTGCTCAACCAGCTGATCCATCTCGTATTGGGTGCGGCGGCGCATAATCCAGTCTGCTCCGCCCCTGTGGCTGCTCAGGGTGCGGGCAATCAGCTCCAGCTGCGGATGCCATGGCTGATTGGTGTAAACCAGAAAACCGCCATCGGGCACGGCCTCAGCAAGCCCCGCCAGCGAGGCTTTAATCGGTGCGTTTTCTGGGAATAATTCGTAAAGGCCTGAAACTACGGCCAGCGTGGGCGCAGGAGAGAGGCTGGCTAAACTGGCCTGATCAAACGCATCGCCCTGCTGAAAATCGGCCAGATGCGTTAAACCTTTTTCTTTGATCAGCTCTTTGCCTGCTTCTACATTAATCGGGCTGTAATCCCGCAATAAAACACGGTCGATTTTATGGCCGGCAATGGCGTCCAGAATATAGCGGCCATGCCCTGCGGCGATATCCACAATCCTGACGCTTTGCTTATCCTCTGTCAGCGATTTAATCGCAAGGCCAATGAGTTCTTCCAGGTTGACTTTGCGCTGGCGTATGCCTTTCCAGCCTACGCTGTCCAGATAAGTGCGATCGCCAAAGCGGCCCAGCGGGGTGCGTCCTGAAGTTTTGTTTTTATAGACATAATCTAAGGTACTGCCCGAATCAAAACCAGTTTCCCAACCCAGTCGGATGCCGTCTGATAATTTGCCCACGGTAGAGAGCGATAAGCGGGTGAGTGCAAAGTGCCAGTGTTTCAGGGTAAGGGGCGAGCCACTTTGCTGCAGCTGTTGATATTCACTGGCGGTATAGCCGCTTGTGTCTGCATGGCTTAAATCCACTTTGGCGACGCCCGCTTCCACTTTATGAATAAAGCTGCGGATTAGCGTAAAAGCCTGGGCGCGGTCTTTTTCGCCCAGGGTATCGTGATAAAAACCCTCAAGCGTATGTATTTCTTTGCACGGGCTGCCTAAGCGTTCAAAGAATGTACGCTGCGGTGCCTGATGCACTACAAAATCAGCACCTGAAATCAAAAGCTGGGTTGGGGTTTGGATCGCACCTGCATCGGCAATAATCCGCCCGGCTGTATCGTAAAGGCCCAGCAGGATATTGACTGAAATAGGCCGGGCAATCAGCGGATCAGTATTGTAGGAGGCAATGCGCTCCGGGTCATGCGTCAGAAACCTGGCTTTTACATAAGAATTAACATAAAAATTGCCGCACAGTTTTTCCATCAGCCGCAGGCCGGGGCGGGCCAGAGGCACGTAAAGCTTCACTTTAAAAGCCGGGGACGCCAGGATCAGTGCGCGGATTTTGGGTGCGTAATCGTGTACCCAGGTTGATGCCAGTACCGCGCCCACGCTTTGCGCGATGACGATGATTTCTTCCATGGCGTAGCCATAAGTCTGGCAAAGATAGTGAATAAACGTATCCAGATCGCGCACGGTGGTGCCAAGACTGGGGCTGTAGCCGCGCGGCCCGCTGTTCTGGCCGTGTCCGCGGGCATCCCATGCAAAAAAGGGCGTGTCTGTCATGCCCAGCTCATCCACAATATGCTGCAGCCGGCCAGAATGCTCATGCCCTCGGTGCAGCAGCACAATGGCGCGGCGTGCTGCGGTACTGGTGGCTGGCCAGTGCCGGTAAAAAAGCGAGCTTTGATCAAAGCTGTTAAATGTTTTTTCCTGAGGCGTGCGCATAAAGGAGTCCTGTTTATTGAATTGGGCAGTGCGTGCCTGGCGCTATTGAGGGCCGGGGGCGGAGAGCATGGTTTTTTGCTTTAAATTAAGCAGGGCATCTTTGATGGAGGCCCGGAACAGCGCTTTTTCGGGCAGCCAGGGCAGGGCGCGGCCTATGGCGATATCTACAAAAAAAGGAATAGGGAACCATTGCCCTTTGCCCATCGCGCGGCCCAGCCCGTTTAAATAAACCGGCACAACCGGTATCTGCGGAAAATCACGATATAAATACCAAATGCCGGATTTGATTTCGGAAAGCATCTCTGGCTCGCCGCGTGTGCCTTCAGGAAACAAAATCAGAATACGCCCCTGACTGAGTGCTTCTTTACAGCCTGAAAGCGGATCAAACCCTGCAGCAGCGCCACCCCGGACCACGGGGATAATGCCCACAACCTCGGTGGCAAACCAGGCAAATAAGCGGTTTTTTAAAAAGTAATCGGCGGCGGCGGCAGGCTGCACATTCGAAATAAGCGCCAGGGGAAACAAGCTGTATAAAGCCAGAATATCAAGATGGCTATTGTGATTGGCCAGCACAATAGCCGGCCCTTTTAAAGGCAGACGCTCCTGATGCCGTACGGTGACACCAAACCACAGCCTGACAAGAGGCCTTGCCAGTAATAATACAAACAGGATTCTTAAAAAACGCTTCATAGGCTTAGTAATATAAGTAATGGGTGTAATGAAAAAACAGGGGCGCGGTATAGGTCAGAGAATCCAGCCGGTCTAAAATGCCGCCGTGCCCTGGCAATAAGCGGCCGGAATCCTTTACCCCGATATCACGCTTGACGGCAGAAATCACAATGTCGCCAATAAAGCCCATTACACCAATCAGTAAACCGGCTAATGCCGCGTGCAGCGGGGAAAAGGGCGTGAGTAAAGGCCCAAGCAGCCAGCCCAGCAGGCAGGTGGTGAGTGCGCCGCCCAGAAAGCCTTCCAGTGTTTTATTGGGGCTGACTTTGGGCGACACCTTGTGCTTGCCCAATGATTTTCCCCACAGATATTGGGCCACATCATTAAGCTGAGTGAGCGCCACTAAGTAAAACAGCAGCATAGGGCCATGCTCTGCCTTGCCGATGCCGGTTAAAAGGGGCAGGGCAAGCACGGCGCCCATATGGCTTAAGCAAAATACGCAGATCATCAGCCCCCATTGCAAGGAGGCGGCGGCTTTCAGAAAGCCCTGTGTTTCGCCGACTAAAACCATACGCATCGGCACAAATAAAAAGACATAAACGGGAATAAAAATAATAAACATCCCGTACCAGTGAATACCCAGCCAGTAATATTGCAGCGGAATACATAAATACGCCCAGAACAGCACCACATGGTCGGCGGTACGGGTAGAGCAAAGCGTCAGATATTCCTTCAGTGCGAGGAAGCTGACCAGCCCAAGCACCACCAGGGCAATGGGCATATTGCCCAGCAGCGTTAAAGAAAAGCACGCCACAATCCACCACCAGGTGCGGATACGCAGCTTTAGCTCCAGCCAGTTTTTTTGTGGGTAGCGCTTACCTAAAACAAACAGGGTAAGACTGGCTGTAATCAGCAGGGCAAATACGCCTTCCAGTGCGGTAATGAGCGCAGGGGGTAACAGCAGATTAATCATCATGATCTCGCTAATATTCCTTTGGCGCGGTTTACACAGGTCCACAGCATCAGCACCGCAGTCACTGCAAAGAGCGCGCTGGTCCATGCAGCAAGCGCAGGAAAAAATCCAAAGAAGAGCGCAAAGCCTCCGTAAACAAAGGCCCGGTCGCTTTTACCCATGGGCCCGTCGTAGCGCCTGGTTGCGCCCATTGAGGGGCCCAGCACGCCAATAAACTCGGTTAAAAATGCCAGAAAAACGGCCACAATAATCCATGCAGGCTGATTACTGATCAGACAAAAAGGCAGGTAAAGCGCGATATCAGAAACCACATCGCCCACTTCATTCAAAATGCCGCCCAAGGCCGATTGCTGATTGAATTCGCGCGCCAACATCCCGTCTATTGCATTAAGCGCCATCCGCAGCAGCAAAAATAAGGGCAGGATCAGCCAGGGCAGGCGGGAATCAGATTGCAGGCTCAGCCAAAGCCCCATCAGCATGGAGGCCGTCATGGCAAATAAGGTGACTTGATTGGCGCTGATACCCAGGCGGGCGATCAGGGTGCACAGCGGCCTGAGCAGAGATTGAAACCGGGATTTTAATTGATAGATGCTGGGCATTTGAGTGCAGTGAGGCTCGGTTTATTGAGTGCTGAATAGATAAAACACGCATTGTGTTTTTGTAAGTTTTGTGTATGTTTTTATCTAGTTTGAATGTAAATTATTGTCTATGCAACTGTTTTTATGCACTATTTCAAGCAGGCTTACGCCCGGTATTTGCAGCGTTATGGCAATAAGATATTCATTGTATTGTTGGTGAGTGGACTGTTTGTTTAAGAATAATCGCCAAATCAGCGCATTTTTCCGGGCCTGCTGATCGGGGTTGAGGCAATATCAATCTGAAGTTGCGGGGAGTGCCACTATTTTTGCTTTCATTGGCCTGGCTGCATTATTACGCTCAATTGTTATACCTGGTTCTTAAGCAGGCAGAATCGGGCCATAAAAAGATTGCCGGTGGTGAATAAAACGCTGGGTGAAACAGAACTTATAAAATGGATAAATAAAAAAGGCATGCCATTTTGACATGCCTTTTAATCTTTTAAATCATGGCTTTATTTTTGAAATAATTCCTTTTCCGCAGCCGGGCGCGTTCTTGGCTGGGCCGAGATGGCTTTCATAAATTCAAACAGGGCGTTGATTTCGTTTTTGCTTAGCCCGAGTGATTTAATTTCCGGCGAAGTTTTTGGGAAGTTTGGATCGAATTTATCTAATCCTGTTGGCAATGTTTGTACCATGCCTGCGTTATACATGGCTAAAACGCCCACGCCATTGCCCATAGAAAACAAGCCATTATGCATATAATTGCCGCTGTAAATAATATCGCGCAGCATTGGCGTGCGGAATTTTCCGATATCGGCCGGGTTTTTCGTGACGTTATAGCGGCCCAAATCTTCTAATTCACGGCCGTAATAATGCAGGCCATTGCTGTGATACTGGTTATCCGACATTAAAGGCGTGTTGTGGCAATTAATGCAGCGCGCTTTGGTGCGGAATAATTGCAGGCCCCATAGCGCGTCATTGCTCAGCGCCTTGCGATCGCCTTTTAAGAAACGATCGAAATCACTTTCCTGGCTGGTAATGGTGCGCTCAAAAGTGGCGATAGCTTTAGCAATGCGCTCAGCATTAATGGTTTGATCGCCAAAGGCTGCGGTAAACAGCGCGGCGTATTCCGGGGCTGCGGCAATTTTGTAAGCTGTCTGGCTCAGGCTCTGGTGCATTTCCAGCGGATTGCTGATCGGGCCGGTGGCTTGTTCTTCCAGCGATTTGGCGCGGCCATCCCAGAATAATTCTTTAACGTAAGCGGTGTTGATAATGGTCATCGCATTACGGCTGCCCAGCTGGCCCACGTGGCCTTCGGATAATTCTTTCGGGTCGCTCCAGCCATTTTTAGGATCATGGCAGCTGGCGCAAGAGATTAAGTTATTGCGTGAAAGCCGAGGATCAGCAAACAGCTTTTCACCCAGTGCTACTTTTTCTGGCGAGTAGGGGTTATTCGCGGGGAAAGCCGGGGCGGGCAGCAGGCCTAAATCGGCAAAGCCTTCTCTGGTACTGGCATCCAGCGTGGGCGCAGGCCAGTTGGGCTGGGTGCTGCTGCCTGGCTGATAGCGTGAATATTGATCGCGCCAGCTGGCAAGTTCCGCATCGCCTGGGCGAGTGTTCGGGCCGGTGGGTACTCGCTCAAAGAAAGGACGGGCGGTTTGTGAAATCAGCACCACACGCGCAGCGGCTGGATTCTGCGCGTTGGGTGAATTGGCTGAAATGCTGCTGAGTTTGTCTGCGGTGCCTGCCCAGTAGTTCGCCTTGCTATCCAGAAAAGGCATGGTTTGGCGCAGCTCGGTGTTTTCTGCATCCAGTGCCATGGTGAGGATTTTGCTCATTTCGGCAGTGGTGGGTAAACGCCAGTTGCTTACGCCACACGCCCCTGCATTGCTGGTGGCCAGCAATGTTTTAACCTGCTCCGGGCTGAGGCTTTGATTAGCGGGCGCGTTTTTATCTGAAGGAGTTAGCAGGCGCATTTCTGCTTTTTGCTTATTGCTCAGCAAAGCCCGGTCGTTGATATCCACGCAGGCGTAAGGCTGGCCAATTTTTGGCAATTTTCCTTCATTGGTCAGCGGAATATAGTTCGGGTCTTCCTGATCCTCTTTACTTGGTGCATCAGGGATCATCGGGCCGCGCACCAGGCGCAGTGCGCCGTAACGCTCTTTGGCCAGCAAAGTAGAATCGAGTGTTTTATGCGTGTCGTTAAACCATACCGCTAAAAAGCCCTGCACTTTTCTGAGCGTATCGCTCCAGTAGAAAATAGGCTCGGCATCGGGGAAGGCACGGCGGTCAATGGCGGCCAGCTGCTTAGCCGCATCATACTGCGAAGGATCAAGCAGGGTTTTTAGCTCGGCTTCGGTTGGGGTGCGCCAGTCTTCAAAGCCGCATAGTCTGGCTTCGTTTACTTTTTCGCTGTAGTCCCCTGCAGTGCAGACTTCTAAGCTTGAATCGCACTGACCTGCATTTGTTGCTCCGCGCACCATAGCGGGCAGGTAGCGGTGCCTGGCAGCACGTAAGCCATCAGTGGTTTTAACCTCCCAGCTTAAGCCTGTCTGGCTGTCTGCCACACAGCCAGCGCGGGTGGCTTCATCACTGAGTGTTGCACCGCTTGCTTCATCTTTGCGGGTATAGCGCTGGGCGGGCTTCACGCCGCTGATGGCCTGCATGCTTAAATTATAAAACTGACGCGCATATTCAGCGCTGACCAGCGTATGTGCCACGCCGCTGGCATCGATTAATTCTGAAATGTCAGCAGACTGAATGGCCTGCGCTTTAACAAAGCGTGCCGCATCGCTGGCGGCAATCTGAATGCCATTGTTGCCGTTGTCGTCTTCATCCAGCGTCAGCAAAAGCTGCATGATTTTGTGTGCACCCACTTCGCTGCCGGCCAGCGTCAGCGGTGTGATGGCGGCACCCGCGGCCACCTTGCCCAGCTCCAGCGCGCCTATACGAAACGTAACGTTTTCGCCTTCAAGATACTGATACTCGCCATTGGCCGTCGTGCGGCCATGCTGGCTGGGCGTATCGTAATCAAGGCCGGAGATATTCTGTAAGCGGCCTGTTTTGATTTCTGGCGAAGAATCGCTGCTGCAGGCGGTAAAAAGGGAGAGAGAACAAAGGAGGGTAGCGAGGTGACGCAGTTTCATTGTGGAATACGAATAATTATCAATTCAAGATTGTACGCCGGAGATATTCTATTTGGCTATCGATTTGTAAGTTAGGGGTGCGAGAATCTTACTGATAAGAAGGGGGATGATGGCTGGGTCTGGTGCTTGAAAGGAGTGCAAGTTGTTTTTCCTGCACTCCTTCAATGGCAAGGCCGGGTTTATGCCGCGGCCATTCTGCCGCTCATTAAGTATTCGATCAGCTCGCGCACAGGGCGGATGGCTTCTCCGAAGGGGAGGCTGCCGTTGCCTCTGAAAAACAAGCCTTTATCGACTTCGCCGTTCATGGCAGAGGCGAGTTTGAGGTCGATGCAAAATTGGCCGACTTTGCTAAGGCCATCCTTCAGGCCGCAGTGGCTCAGGCAATCCATGCGCTGGGTGCAGCGGCGCGGATCGGCTTTGGCAATGGCTTGCAAATGGCTTTCGCGACGCAGATATTGTTTCAGCCATGGGGTGGCAACAGCACGGGCTGGCAGGCCGGCTACGCTGACAAACTCGGCCAGATCGCTGGCTTTAGCATTGATCAGGGTTTGTTTAAAGTTGATATGCGCATCACCCTCCTCGCATACGGCAAAAGCCGTGCCCAGCTGTACCGCATCGGCACCATGATTGAGCCAGTGGCTGACTTTATCGTGGCTGTCTATGCCGCCTGCCACAATCAGCCGGGGGGCGTCACGGCCCAGACCCAGCTCGGCAAAAAGGGCATGGCAATCGGCCAGCACCCTGGCAAAATCAAAGCGTACATCATGTACATCGCTGATACGGGCCGCGCCTAAATGGCCGCCGGCATGACCAGGGTGCTCAATCACAATGGCATCGGCCTTGCGGCCTTTTTTAAGCCACTTCTTTAAAATAATCGCCACGCCACGCGCATCTGACAAAATCGGGATAAGTGCCACTTTGGGGTGATCGCTCGTCATTTCGGGTAAATCAACCGGCAGGCCCGCGCCCATCACAATGGCGTCTGCACCGCTTTCACAAGCTTGTTTTACAAGGGCAACATGATCCCGAACGGCTTTCATGACATTCACGGCAATCATGCCGCAGCCATTGGCAATCTCTTTAGCGGCGCGAATTTCCCTGTCCAGGGCGGTTAAATTGGTTTTGTTGATCAGATCCGCATCAAGGCAGCGATGTGTTTGGGCCATTAAATCGGGGTGGTGCTGGCGTAAATCCACACTGGCAATGGTGCCAATGGCGTTTTCTTTTGCAACGGCTCCGGCGAGTTTATGAGCCGAAATACCTACGCCCATGCCGCCCTGAACAATGGGTAAGAGGCTGTGGCCTGAAATCTGAAGTGGTTTAAAACGCATTATTTTTATCCTTACGTAGGTAAGGACCAGCTTATGCTCTCTGTGAGTTTGCGTATTGCTCAGGGTCAAGTGTGTCTGTTGCGGCAGATTTGCATGTGTGCATCAGGCTTGGGGATAAATCGCCCAATGTTTGCGGTTTCCATTATGATAACTGTTGGTCTTTGTAAGTTTATTCACTTAGGGGCATAAGATGGCTGAAGAAGCAGCGGTAGCAGGAGGCTCGCAAGATGCTTTTCTGGAAGAAAAAGCATTCGAATCCCGTTTTGTTTTTATTATTGGCAGCATTAACGACGTATTGGCAAAAGATACGGCACGGCGCCTGATTGCTTTGGCTACCGAATCGGCCAAGCCCATTAATGTGCTGATTTCATCGCCTGGCGGCCATGTGGAATCGGGTGATGTGATTCATGACATTATCAAATTTATTCGTGCGCCGGTGAATATGATAGGCAGCGGCTGGGTGGCCAGTGCTGGGGCACACATCTTCCTTTCTGTGCCTAAAGAGCGAAGGGTGTGCCTGCCCAATACGCGCTTTTTGATTCATCAGCCCAGCGGCGGCATGGGCGGATCTGCCTCTGATGTAGAGATTCAAGTCAAAGAAATCATCCGCATGCGTGAGCGAATTGCTGCGGTGATCGCGAAAGAAACCGGCCAGAGCTTGGAAAAAGTGCTCAACGATATTGAGCGCGATTACTGGATGAATCCGGAAGAAGCGATTGAATACGGCCTTGTTTCACGCGTCATTCAAAGCCACTCCGATTTGGAGTAATCGCCAGTTTGCCAGCAACAGCCCTCAGTGATTACTGAGGGCTGTTGTTTTTTATGCGCAGGCAGGCAGAGTCATCTGGCTGAATGCCGGGCAATTTTGTAAGGATTGCTGCAGTGCCGTTTGTGATCTGCGGCAGGCCACAATATGCATACGATTTGCGGCGGCTGCGGCGCGGTAGTTTTTCATGACGTTATGACCTAAAAAGTCGGTAAATAAAATCATGATATCCATGTCTTTTAAACAGCCGGGCTTGCGCTGATGCGCTGGATTTCTGCCGGTAATGTGCTCGCCTATCGTAATACCATACAAGGCAAGTAATTTTGGAATATGGCCAAGGTGATCGGCACCTACAATATATGCTTGCATATTTGCCCTTTATTCGAAAGGTATGCAGTCAGCGTAGCAGTTCTTTATAGTTCTATTTAGACTATTAAATTTGATTTATATATCGATATGTAATTTGCATGCAGAGGCTGCTTTTCATGCTCAGGCTGTGGGCATGGAGCGAGAGGTTTGCATATACTGAATTTAGCCTGGAGGAAGCCATGTCTTATTTGCATATTCGCAGCTATCGTCCCGAAGACGCCTCACAATTGCATCATGTCTATTACACCAGTATTCATCAGTTCTGCCGGAATGATTACACCCCGGCGCAGTTGGATGGCTGGGCGCCAAAGACGTTTGATCCTGTGTGCTGGGGGAAAATTCTTGAGGGGCTGATGCCAAGGGTGGTGGAGTGCAAAGGCCAGTTGGTGGCTTATGCAGATTTGCAAAAAGACGGGCTGATCAGCCACTTTTTTGTGCATGGCGACTGGCAGGGCAAGGGCATAGGCAAGCGCCTGCTCAGGCATTTGGAAGACAGGGCGTTTGAAAAGAATCTGCCAGAGGTATCCAGCTTTATCAGCATCAGCGCCCAGCCTTTTTTTCTGGCGCATGGCTTTACTTTAGACCATACACTTTCAACTGAAGTGCGCGGGCAGTGGATTGAAAATGCCTTGCTGCGAAAACGAATTTTGCCGCCATCCCCGTTGTAAACTTCCCTGTATCAGTGCTGAGTATTGCTGTCCAGCCGGTACAGTAAGCCCATCTCCTGGGCAATTTTAAATCTCCCCTTTACTTGCATTCTGTCAGTGCTCACTTTGACTGGCTGCTGACTGTTCACCAGCACCATTTCTTCTGCGCCGCCGGGCATACAGGTGGCACAAGTGGGCTGCTTCGCAGACAAAATAAAGCGCCGCACTTTCTCCCCGGATTGCAGTGGAAACATAAACCCGGCCAGCCTGATGTCTTTTTGCTCCAGCGATTTGATGGCCGGGTCAAAGATGGTTTCTTTATCCCCGAATAATCCCTGCCTGATTTCAACTTTGGCTAAAAGTGACCAGCTCACCAGATTGTCTTCGGCATTAAAAGCCAAAGATGCGAGCAGGCCCGCTAAGGCGAGCAGACTAAGAGTAAGGATGAGTTTGTGCATACTTGGGGGGGGGGGCTTGTTTGGGCTGATTATAAAGTGACTTCAGCTGGCCTTTACAGAAAGCCAAACCTTAAACCACAGAGTAAAACGAGAATACAGAGGCCACAGTGAAAAGCATCGGATCTATCATTTTCTCTGTGCTCTCTGTGATTCGAGGTTTTGCTCCATCCGCTTAAAGCTGATGCATCTTTATCATCATGTAAGTTGAATGGGGTTGGCTTATTTTAAAACATCCAAAATTGCCTGCGTATTATGGCTGAACATCGCCAGCCAGCTGGGGGCGTTTTTAGATAAGGCATCGGTATAAAGCGCCGGACCGACTTTGGCTTGAGTCTCGCGGGCGATTTGCTCGATCAGTTTGGGGTTGCTGATGTTTTCGGCAAATACGGCGCGGATATTATTTTTGCGGATTTCACGAATTAAAGCAGCCATCTGGCGGGCGCTGGGCTCGGCTTCGGTAGAAATGCTTTGCAAAGGCAGCAATTGCAGCTGATAACGCGCACCCAAGTAGCCCAGTGCATCGTGAGAAGTCACCACTTTGCGCTTTGCGGCCGGAATCGCTGCAAAAGCAGCGCTGACTTTTTGATCAAGCTGGGTGATTTGCGTGGTAAAACGCGCGGCATTTTGGGCATATTCTTTAGCGCCTGCCGGGTCTGCCTTGCTTAATGCCTGCTTGATTTCTTCGACCATCGATACCACTGCGCGTGGATCATGCCAGGCATGCGGATCGGTGTGGTCATGCTGATGGCCTTCATGCCCGTGATCATCCGCCATTGCGCGAGGCTTGATGTTTTTGCTGACGGTAATCACTTGACCTTTATAGGCAGAAGCTTGCTCAACCCGCTTTAACCAGCCCTCAAAGCCCAAGCCATTCACAAAAAATAGTGATGTTGCTGAGAGTTTTTTCAGGTCTGCAGGCCTGGCTTGCCACACATGGGCATCCTCATCCATGCCCACGAGGCTGCTGACCTCCACCCGCTGGCCACCTACTTCCTGAACCAAATTAGAGAGTACGCTAAAGCTGGCCGCTACTTTAAGCGGGGCGGCATGGGCGAAGCTGCTGGCAGCCAGCAGCAGGGCGAGTAAGTGTTTATGCATGGGGAGTGTCCTTTTTTTGTGTGTTGATTGTTATTTTAAGAGTCTTCGGCACGCTGATTTTGCTGCGGGATTCCCGCGGAGTATTTGATTTTTGCTTGTTCGCCTTAAACCGCATGGTGCCTTGCTTTTCGGCGGATAAATAAGCCGAAGGGGGCGAAGAGGAGTGAGAGGCAGTACAGAACGCCAGCGATCAGCACAATGGCGGGGCCTGAGGGTAAATCCCATTGGTAAGATGCGATCAGGCCCGCTACACAAGCAAAGAGGGCGATCAGCCAGGATACGGCAAACAGCATTGATAAGCGTTCTACCCACAGCCGGGCGGTGGCGGCGGGGAGCATCATCAGCCCCACGGCCATCAGCGTGCCCATGGCCTGAAATGCGGCCACAAAGTTGAGCACGGCAATCACCATAAAGCCGATATGAAAGCGCATGCCATTGCCGCTGGTGGCGGCGATAAAGCCAGAATCGGCGCATTCCAGCACAATGCCACGGTATTCAATGGCCAGCCAAAGCAGGGTGATGCTGGCCACTCCGCTCACGATAAGCAGCGATGGGTCGTCAATGGCGAGCACCGAGCCAAATAAAAGGTGAATCAGATCAACGCTGCTGCCCCATTTGGAAACAATCAGCACGCCAATGGCCAGTGCCAGTAAATAAAAGCCTGCAAAGCTGGCGTCTTCATTGAGGCGCGATTTTCGCGCTGCCACGCTGGCGGCAAGGGCCACCAGCAGGCCAGCGATCAGGCCGCCTCCGGCCAGCCAGGGCAGAGTCAGGCCGCCAAGTAAAAAGCCAATCGCAGCACCAGGTAAAACGGCGTGCGACAGCGCATCACCAAATAAGGACATGCGGCGCAGTAGTAATAAAACGCCAACAGGGGCGCAGCCCATGGCCAGCGCCATGCTGCCAACCAGCGCTCGGCGCATAAAGGCAAATTCGCTGATTGCGCTGATGATTTCAAATTGAGCCATTATTCGCACACCTCGCACCAGGCCGCATCATTGCGCCAGTGCTGAGCGCGGCGGTTGGCCTCGGCCAGCAGCGGCTCAGTCAGCACATCGGCTGTGTTGCCCCATGCTATGGCCGATTGGGCCAGCAGCAGCGTTTGCGGGTAATGCGCCCGCACTAGCGAAATATCGTGCAAAACGGTGATCTGTGTTTTACCCATGCGATGCCACTGATGCTGTACTTCCAGAAGCTTGTCTATGGTGTTGCTGTCTACATTTGCAAAGGGCTCATCCAGCAGCAGCACATCGGCGTCTTCCACAATCAGCCGGGCAAAACGGGCGCGTTGCAGCTGCCCGCCCGATAGATTGCTGACAGGTGCACTGGCAAAGTCACTCAAACCCACTTGCTCTAAGGCGCTGTCGGCTTGTTCACGATCTTGCTTAGATAAGCCGCGCCACGGGCCACGCCTCGACCATGCACCCGCTAAGGCCAGCTCTCTGACCATAAGGGGGAATTGTTTATCCAGCGTTGAAAGCTGCGCCAGGTATGCCACTTTGCCGTGGGCATGGATATGCCCTTCGTCCGGCGTTTTGATGCCAGCCAGGGCAGAAAGCAGTGTCGATTTGCCCGCGCCATTGGGGCCGACAATCGCAGTGTGGCTGCCCGTTTCGAAGCGGCCAGAGAGGGTATGGACCGCAGCCCGGTCGCGATAGCACAGGGTAAGGTGGTGGACTTCCATCATGCTTGCAAAGCCCAGTCTGTCAGCGCCCAAAGCAGTAATAATAAAGGCAGCACACACAGCACCCGCTGCCATGCTGCCATTTCAAATAAACCTTTCACAGCCTTATCCTTTTTTACTTGTTTTTATTTTCCTTTTTTACAATAGCAATTTATTGCCTCTTTGTGCAAGTCAGTTGCATTTGTCGTGAATATTACTGGCGCATATGAAGTGGGTGTTGATTAGCCCTTACCGGGTTTGATTTTGAAGCAGATGACTGATTTAGCCCTTACCGGGTTTGATTTTGAAGCAGATGACTGATTTATTCATAAAGAGCATTGGAAAATGATTATTTGTTCCGATCCGGGATAAAAAAAGGGCCGCACAGCGGCCCTTTTTAGTAAAGCAATGCAGGCTTAGAGTTTGCCTTCCAGCCAGGCCGGAACGCTTTCTAATGCACCAGTCAGGTTTTCTGGCTCGCTACCGCCGGCCTGGGCCATATCCGGTTTGCCGCCGCCTTTGCCACCCACTTGCTGGGCCACAAAGTTGACCAGTTCACCGGCTTTGACTTTGCCGGTCAGGTCTTTGCTGACACGGGCGATCAGGCTGACTTTGCCTTCACTCACGCTGGCGAGCAGGGCAATACCACTTTGCAGGCGGTCCATCAGCTTGTCGCTCATTTCACGTAAGACCGCGCCTTCTGCACCTTCTACCACGGCAGCCATGCACTTGATGCCGTTGATACTGCGCAGACCGCCACCAATCAGGCTGTCCAGCTGGGCAAAGGCCATCTGGCCTTTCAGGTTTTGTACTTCTTTCTGGGCCAGCTTCAGCTCGGCTTGCAGTTTTTCCAGTTTAGCGACTAGCTCGCCAGGCTTGGATTGTGTCATCGCGGCAAGGGCTTTGATTTCGCTGTCCTGTGCTTGCACCAGGGCGAGTGCCGCATCGCCGGTGATGGCTTCAATACGGCGAATCCCCGCTGCAATACCGCTTTCGGCAACGATTTTGAAGAGGCCGATATCGCCCGTGCGGCCAACGTGGGTACCACCGCATAGCTCGGTAGAGAATTCGCCCATTTTTAATACGCGTACATCGTCACCGTATTTTTCGCCAAACAGCGCCATGGCACCGGCGGCAATCGCGTCGTCAAAGCTCATCTGGGCCGCGGAAACAGCGTCATTGCGCATGATTTCTTCGTTCACCAGCGCTTCGATCTGAGCGATTTCAGCAGGTGTGACAGGTTTAGGCTGGCTAAAGTCAAAACGTGTGCGCTCAAATGTCACCAGTGAGCCTTTTTGCTCTACATGCGTGCCGAGTACGGTGCGCAGTGCAGCGTGCAACAGGTGCGTGGCGCTGTGGTTGCGCTGGCTGGCCTGGCGTTTGGCCAGATCAATGCTGGCAGTGACGGCATCGCCTACTTTCAGATTGCCGTTGCTGACCGTGCCCTGATGGCCAAATACATCGGACTTCACTTTTTGGGTGTCAGTGACGTCAAACAGGATACCGCCCGCAGCACGAATGCTGCCCACGTCACCGGCCTGGCCGCCTGATTCGGCGTAAAACGGGGTGTGATCCAGCACAACCACGCCTGTTTCACCTGCGTTCAGCACTTCAACCGGCTCGCTGCCACGGTAGAGCGCCAATACTTTGGCGGCATGGCTGCTTTCGGTGTAGCCATGGAAACAGCTTGCTTCCCCGTCGTACACGAGGCCGGTTACGGCTTTAAACTGACCGGCTGCTTTGGATTGCGCACGCTGGGTGTTCAGCGCCACTTCAAAGCCTTCCATGTCCACACTGACATTGCGCTCGCGGCATACGTCAGCAGTTAAGTCGATTGGGAAGCCATAGGTGTCAGAGAGTTTGAAAGCCGTTGCGCCATCCAGCACGGTTTTGCCACCCGCCAGAGCGGTGTCGAGCAGGGCCATGCCGTTTTCCAGCGTTTTGGCGAACAGCTCTTCTTCGTACTTCAGTGTTTCTTCGATCAGCGTTTGTTTTTGTACCAGTTCCGGGTAAGCCTGCCCCATTTCTGCTACGAGCGCTGCAACCAGGGTAAAGAAGAAGGATTTCTTCTGGCCCAGTTTATAGCCATGACGTACAGCGCGGCGGATGATGCGGCGCAATACATAGCCACGGCCTTCATTACTTGGCAATACGCCATCAGCAATCAGGAAGGAACACGCGCGGATATGATCGGCAATCACTTTAAGCGAAGGTGTTTCCTGATTGTAAGGCACGCCTGTTGCGGCCGCTGCAGCTTGCAATAGGGCAACAAAGGAATCAGTTTCGTAATTGGTATGTACTTTTTGCAGCACGGCAGACAGGCGTTCCAGCCCCATGCCGGTATCAACCGATGGCTTAGGCAGCGGGTGCATTACACCTTCTGCATCACGGTTGAACTGCATAAAGACGTTATTCCAGATTTCTACAAAGCGATCGCCGTCTTCTTCCGGGCTGCCCGGAGGGCCGCCCCAGATGTGATCGCCATGGTCGTAGAAAATCTCCGTACAAGGGCCACAAGGACCGGTATCGCCCATGGCCCAGAAATTATCCGAAGCATAAGCACCGCCTTTATTGTCGCCAATGCGGATGATTTTATCTGCGGGAACACCAACTTGCTGATTCCAGATCTCAAATGCTTCGTCATCAGAGGCATAGACTGTCACCAATAATTTTTCCTTGGGGATAGCCAGCCACTGAGGACCAGTCAGAAATTCCCATGCGTAATGGATGGCATCACGCTTGAAATAATCGCCAAAGCTGAAGTTGCCCAGCATTTCAAAGAAAGTGTGGTGGCGTGCAGTGTAGCCAACATTTTCCAAATCATTGTGCTTGCCGCCAGCACGCAAGCATTTTTGGCTGGTGGTGGCTCGGGTGTAATTGCGCTTATCAAAGCCCAGAAACACATCTTTAAATTGCACCATGCCGGCCACGGTAAACATGATTGTTGGATCGTTGCCTGGCACAAGCGGACTGGAATTAACGACCTGATGGCCTTTGGAGGCAAAGAAGTCGAGGAATTTCTGGCGGATTTCGTTTGATTTCATAGTGTGTAGGGTCGGTATTCGGTGAATACGAAAGCACCGATTCTAAATGAAAGCCCTTCATCAGGGTAGCGCCCTGTTAATAAGGGGTAGAGCTTTCAGGCAGGAGGAGGAATCTGACGGCTTGCTGGCGCATTTTTAATGCCATGGTCATGGCGGAGCGACAGATTTTACTTTGTTTTACGGGTTTATCCGCCACACAAACAGCTATTCATTGCTTGAGCCGCTGTGTATGGCGGGCGTGGTTCCTAGGTGTGTCGCCCCGAAGCGCGACACTTTGAATGTGATTTAAGCCTTTGCAGCGGTTCCGCTGCGATTCAGAAACCACGCGCCTGTGCCGCATGTGGCGAGCAGAGTCAGCAAGGGGAGTGCGCTGTTGTCATGCCACAGGCCAATTAATAAACCGGCCAGTGTGGCGCAGCCAAATTGCAGGGTGCCAAGCAGGGCAGAAGCCAGCCCGGCTTGTTTGCTTTGGTGCTGCAAAGCCATTGCCGAGGTATTGGGGGTGATAAAACCCATGCTGGTGATAAAAACAAACAGCCCCAGCAGCAAGAGCGGGAAATTGAGCAGGCCAAAAATTTGCAGTAAAAACAGACTAAGCCCGGAAATAGCAGGTAAATAGAGTGCGCGTCTGAGCAAATGAGCCGTGCTGTGGTTTTTAAGTGCGCGGGCGTTAAATTGGCTGCTGATAATAAAACCCGCTGCATTGCTGCCAAAAATCCAGCCAAAGTGCTCGGCCGGTACGCCGAATAATTCGATAATAATATAAGGTGAGCCAGCGATATAGCCAAAGAAACCACCCATGACAAGCGAGCCTGTCAGGGTATGGCGCATAAAGCCTTTATCACGGATCAGCGCGGCGTAGCCTTTTAATACTTTGCCCAATTCAAGTGCCGGGCTGTGCTGGGTATTGTGTGTTTCTTTAAAAAAGAAATGCACATTAATTAAACACGCCAGCGCAAACAGCATCTGGAAAGCAAAAATAGCCCGCCAGCCCAGTGTGGTGACCACCCAGCCGCCCACAATCGGCGCCAGGATTGGGGCAAGCCCCATAATCAGCATCAGGGTAGAAAACGCTTTCGCCATTTCCTGCACATTGCAGCGATCCCTGACTACGGCTCTGGAAACCACCATACCGGCGCAACCGCCTAAGGCTTGTAAAAAGCGTAAAGCAATAAGCTGATCAATATGCGTGACAAAGATGCAGCCTGCGGTGGCCAGAATATAAATCACAAGTCCAAAGTAGAGCGGTGGCTTACGGCCAAAGCGATCGCTGAACGGGCCATAAATTGCCTGGCCAATAGCCAGACCAATGAAAAAGCTGGCCAGTGTGAGCTGCACCGAGCCTGGCGAGGCATCCAGGCTATGTGAAATAGCAGGGAAGCTGGGTAAATACATATCAATGGAAAGTGGGCCAAGTGCGGTAAGCGCACCCAGTAAGAGCAGCCAAGGCGGGAAATAGCGCATGCAGTTTTGCTTTTTTTGAAATGAGGTAAGGTGCTTAATTGTACGCTGACTAAGCAGGGTACAAATAGCGCAGCATTCTATTGTTATGGTGTTTAATAAGGACAGATCGAAGTGACTTGCGCTTTTATGCGGTATGTTTCAAATCTGTGGCAGCAAATTGCGTTATCAGTATTAATAAGCGCCCCATTCTCCTGATGCGGATTGTGGGGCGCTTTTGGGGGCTTTATGCTAAAGCCTGTGTATTAATTAATAGCCCACGGTAAAGCGCTGACGGCTGTGCTGAGCGTTTTCTGCTTCATTCAGCATGGCTACAGCAAAGTCTTCTACCGAGATGCGGCTTTCGCCCTGAGCATCAAGCAGCAATTGATCGCCGCCCAAACGGAACTGACCTGTGCGTGCGCCTGGCTCTAAATGAGCGGACGGGCTGAGCAGAGTCCAATCCAGTGCGCTTTCTTTGCGCAGTAATTCCAGCGCTGTGCGGGCGCCCAGTGCCGAGCCTTTCCATTCGGCTGGAAAACTTGGGGTGTCAACCACTTGCACGCCAGGTGCTACTTCTAAGCTGCCTGCGCCGCCCACAACTAAAAAGCGGGGAACAGCAGATGCTTTTACGCTGTTCAGAATGTGCTGAAAGCCATCTACAAAATACTGGTAAACATCACCTGCCGCATGGCCGCTGAATGCGCTGATTACTAAGTCATGGCCTGCTAATTGAGCTGTCAGTGCAGCTTCATCGTTTACATCTGTTTTAACTGCGGTCAGGGCTGCATGTGTGGGCAGTTTGCTGATGTTTTGTACCAGGGCACTGACCTGATGGCCGCGCTCAAGCGCTTCGTTCAAGAGTTTAGAGCCAACATAGCCTGTTGCGCCGATGATTGCGATTTTCATGGTGATTCCTTGTTTGAATGTAAGTTAAGAGTGAAGCGGGTGCTGCTTTGCTACAAAGTCAATTAAATCTTGCGGGTTCTGGTACATCAGAGAGCTGGGAACAACAGACAGTTGGCCGCCCTTTTGTAATAGCAGTGTGGGTACACCACGTAAGCCGTTTTCTTGCATTAAAGACTGAGCCTTCTGTGTTATAGCGCGTAATTCTTTGGGCCAGCCTGCGGCAAAGTCTTTGGCAAATTGCCCGGCATCCAGACCAAACCCGGCCGCCAGCTCAATAAAGGCCGCTTCTTCTTGTGTGCCTTTTGCATAGCGTAGTTGCTGCACCCGGTGCAGCACATCCAGCGATTGATCCGGTACGGCCTGACTGATCAGGTAGTAAGCCAGTGTGGATGCGCTTGAATCAAATGGTGTATCCAGGTCGGCTAAAATTTGTTCTTTATAAGCCTGGCTGAATTGCTGCCCTGTCATTTGGGCGATGCGCTGATCGTTGCTCCAGAAGTAGCTTGCCATCTCTGCGTTCATTGCCTGCGGATGGGAAAACAGCCCCGTTGGGTGCAGCTGCCATTGCAGCGGGCTGTGTGCTTTTAATGCAGAAAGTGCCGGCGCTGCGCCGTAACACCAGCCACAGAGGGGATCAAATAAGAGATGCAGCATATTGTGTGTCCTGAAAAATATGCTGCTATCTTGCCTGTGTTGATTGATTAGATAAATACGCCAATTAAGAATTGAATGTTTATAAATATGGAACAATGTAGGATAGGGGCTTTGGAGTGCTAAGCAAATTCAAAAAGATCTTTTTAGTACCTTCGGTACGTTAATTTAGGTGCGGGATCCCCGCGAAGTATTTAATTTCTGAACGGCCAGAAATCCTAGTACGCAAAGAAGGCCGCCCCGGCCAGCACGAAACCCCTCGCTGTGGACAATCGAGCGGCGGCTGCGGAACTCGCTTCGCTCAGACAGGCATCAAAGAAACCCCGCCCGCTTGTTCCTCGCTTCGGCGTGCTTCAAGGGGAGGATAAAAGCCCCATGCAGAGAGCGTAATCATTGTGTTTTAGCTTGGTTAGTTCATACGGGACCAATGCCCTGTTTCATAAACCAATAAACGGAATAGTCTTATGTTGGATTTAAATCGTCTCGCCACTTTTGTGGCAGTGGTGGAGTCGGGAGGGTTTACGGCGGCTGGTGACAGGCTGGGGATGGCTAAATCACTGGTGAGCCAGCAAATCAGCAAGCTGGAATCTCAGCTTGGGGTGGCGCTGCTGACGCGCAGTACGCGCAAAGTGCTGCTCACCGAAATTGGTGAGCAGCTTTATGCCGATATTGCCCCGCTGCTGTCTGCTGCGAATGAAGCGCTTGACCGGCTGGGGCAGGTGAAGGCATCGGGGCTGCTGCGTATTACTGTGCCGGTGGATTATGCAGGTGCCGTGCTGGCTCCGCTTTTAGCTGAATTTGCTGTATTGCATCCTCAGCTGGAGATTGAATTACTCGCCACAGATGAGGTACTGGATCTGCTGGCAGAGCGGATTGATGTGGCGTTTCGTTTGGGACGATTACGGGATTCTGCCCTGCATGCGGTTAAGCTGGCGCAGTTTGCCGAATGCGTGGTGGCTTCGCCTGGTTGTTTGGCAAAGTGCCCCGGGCTCAGGCATCCTCAGGATTTAGCTGCGCTGCCCTGGGTGGCGATGACCCGCTTGCATGCGCCACTGACCTGGAAATTTAATCATGGTGAAGAATCGTGCACCGTCAGAATGCGTTCGGTGATGCGGGCCAGTGCGCCGTCTTCTGTGCTGGCGCTGGTCAGGAGCGGGGCGGGTTTGTCGGTCTTGCCCGATTTTATGGTGGCAGAAGACCTGGCTGCCGGGCGTCTGGTGCATTTATTGCCCGAATGGACTATGCCAGCAGGCGGCATCTACGCCGTTTATCCGAGTGCCCGTTATCTGCCTGCCAAAGTCAGAATTCTGCTTGATTTTATGCGCTCAAGGCCGATGACAGGATAGGGCCGTGCTGGTTTGTTTTATCCTCTGGTCTGCTATTGCAATACCTTTGATATGGCTGGAATAAGCTGTCTGCAGAGTTTGCGCAGGAGGCGGTGATGGTACTGAGTTGGATCTTTAGCGCGGCACTGGTGCTTGTCCCCGCTCCTGATGCCGGGGAGGCGCCTTTGCTGCAGGAAAGTTTACTGGCCGCGGCAAAGCTGGAGTCGCAGGATGCCTGGGGGGCTGCGGTTCTTTATTGTGCGGCGGCAAGAAAGGGCTCGATTGAGGCGCAGTATCGTTTGGGTATGTTGTATGCCTTTGGCGAAGGCGTACCGGAAAACAGAAAAATGGCGGCCACTTTGTTTTCCAGTGCGGCAGGGCAGGGGCATGTGCGTGCACAAGCCATGCTGGAAACAATCAGGCTTGGTGCAAGTGTGCTGCCACCTTGCATCATGTCTGAGGTTAAGCCAGAAAAATTGCCCGAGCTGGCTGCGCCAGTTTTACCTGTGCTGAATGCCAGTCAGCAGAAAATTGCCCGCATCGTGCAGCAAATCGCTTTATGGCACGATGTTGATCCGCAGTTTGCTTTGAGCATTGCAAGGGTGGAGTCTCAGCTTAATCCGCAGGCTTTATCGCTTAAATCAGCGCAGGGGGTGATGCAGCTAATTCCGGAAACGGCAGAACGCTTTAATGTGCGCGATACCTTTGATGCCAGCCAGAATATCAGGGGCGGGGTGCGCTATTTACGCTGGCTGCTTGATCGCTATCGGGGCAATGTGGTGCTGGTAGCGGCTAGCTATAACGCGGGAGAAAAGGCAGTAGACCGCTATCGTGGGGTGCCGCCATACCCAGAAACACGGGACTACGTGGCCAGAGTGATGAAGCTTTACCCCTATGCGCAGCACAAGATGAAGCAGCATTACATCAGTAAGGCGCAGATGCGGCCGGTTTTGTAGGGGCTTCACAAATGCGATGCAACGATCTTTGTTTTCGGTGTGCTGATTTTGCTGTGGCATACCCGCGAAGCATTTGATTTTGAACGGCCAGAAATCCTGCTGCTTGTGCCTTTCGTGGTTCAATCGTGGGTTTGAAGCCCTCAATAATCCTCATCCTCCCCGCCCACTACCTTGTAAATGACAGACACAGAAAAACCACGGCTGATAAGAAAGCGCAGCTGTTTGTTTTTTTCCTTGGGGTCCTGGGGCGGGTTGCCAAATTTTCTTCGCCACAGCACACGGGCCTGTTCCAGCTCGGTGTCGCCGTGTTCTTCCATTACGCTGGAAATAATGTCGCTGGAAACGCCTTTTTGCTGCAGTTCGGCGCGCAAGCGTTGCGGGCCATAGCGCTGGGAGCGGTAGAACACCCATTGTTCGGCAAAGCGGGTATCAGATTGCCAGCCGCGCTCGATGAAATCGTCGAGTACTGCATCAACTTCACTGGGGTCATCTGCAAAAGGAAGGAGTTTAAGTCGCAGCTCACCGCGCGAATGATCCCGGCGGGCAAGGTGTTGCAGGGCTTTGTTACGCAGAACGGTCGTCATTTATAACTCTGTTTATTGCACCGGTTCGTATGGGTGAACCGATAGCCGGCCCCTCCGGCAAGGAGGGGCCGGGTCGAACTACTTAAGCATCCAGCTCTTCTTCTTTGCCATCATCAAGTAAAGCGGCCGGATCGATTGGCAGCAAGCCACCCGCGCCTAATTTTGCACGAATTTTCTGTTCAATTTCAGCTGCAACTTCAGGATTATCTTTCAGGTATTGACGGGAGTTTTCCATCCCCTGGCCAATCTTATTGCCGTTGTAGCTGTACCATGCACCGGCTTTTTCAACGATTTTATGCGTTACGCCGTATTCGATGATTTCGCCTTCATGGCTGATCCCTTCGCCGTAAAGAATATCAAAGGTCACAATGCGGAAAGGCGGAGCCACTTTGTTTTTGGCGATCTTCACTTTGGTTTGGTTACCAATGATCTCGTCGCCCTTTTTAACCGCGCCAATACGGCGGATATCAAGACGAACCGATGCATAGAACTTCAGTGCATTACCACCAGTGGTGGTTTCAGGGCTTTGGCCTGGCATCATATTGCCAATCTTCATTCGCAGCTGGTTAATAAAGATCACCAGTGTATTGGTGCGCTTGATATTACCAGTCAGCTTACGCAGTGCCTGGCTCATTAAGCGCGCTTGCAGGCCCACGTGCACATCGCCCATTTCGCCTTCGATTTCGGCTTTGGGTGTAAGGGCTGCAACCGAGTCAACCACGATGATATCCACGCCGCCGGAGCGGACCAGCATATCGGCGATTTCCAGTCCTTGCTCGCCGGTGTCGGGCTGAGAGATCAGCATTTCGGATACGTTTACACCGAGTTTGCTGGCGTAAACAGGATCAAGCGCGTTTTCAGCGTCGATATAAGCGGCCACACCGCCAAGCTTTTGCACTTCGGCTACAACGTGCAGACAGAGTGTGGTTTTACCAGAAGATTCTGGCCCGAAAATTTCAACAACGCGCCCGCGGGGTAAGCCGCCAACACCAAGGCCCAGATCTAAGCCAAGGGAGCCGGTGGAAACCACTTGCAGATCACCCTGAATCTGATTTTCGCCCATTTTCATGATGGCGCCTTTGCCGAACTGACGTTCGATTTGCGCGAGTGCCGCGGCGAGTGCCTTGCTCTTGTTGTCGTCCATGTGTGTGTCCCGAGCGCTGTTTAAATAGATGAGTGATTATAGAACAATCGTTCTGTAAATGAAAAGAGATTTACAGATTTTGTGGATCTTGCCACTTTGAGTCAATGTGGCAAACGGTGATCTGCCTGAGGTTTATTGGGCAGGGTGAAGTAGAAAATTGTCTGGTTGTCTGCCTGAGATTTGGCCCAGATACGCCCGTCGTGGCGGTGAATAATCCGCTGAACGATGGCAAGGCCAATGCCATTGCCAGTAAGCTCGGTGTGCGAGTGCAGGCGCTGGAAGGGTGAAAATATTTTATTGGCATGGGCCATGTCAAAGCCGATTCCGTTGTCCTGAATATAGAAAACAGTCTGGCCATTGATATCATTTGCACCAATGCTGATTTTTGCATTCTGGGTGCGCTCGGTAAATTTCCATGCATTATCAAGTAAATGTCTGAGTGCAATCAGCATGAGTTTAGGGTCAGCATGAGCCCTGAGATTTTCTTCAATCTGGATGTCAATTTGCCGCTGCGGTTGCAGGCTGCGGAATTCATCCACAATTTCTTCGCTTAAGGCGCTCAGATTAATGGTCTGGCAGCGCACCTCAATGCGAGTCAGCTTGGACAGATTGAGTAAATCATCAATCAGGCTGGTCATATTGTGCGTAGTACTGCGGATGCGCGCTAAATAGTTGCGGGCATTCACATCCAGCGAGCCGATATAGTCTTCCAGCAGCACCTGACTGAAGCCTTCTATGGTGCGAAGCGGAATGCGCAGATCGTGCGATACCGAGTAAGAAAATGCTTCCAGCTCATGATTGGCTGAGGCCAGTGCGCGGGTACGGGCTTCTACGACTTCTTCAAGGTGGTTGCGGTAGCGCTCCATATCCAGCTCGGCTTGTTTGCGCTCGCTGATATCAATAATAAAGCCCTGCAAAGTGCGTTTGTTATCGGCATCGCATTGTGCGGAGGCAGTAAGCAGTACCCATTTTTCTTCGCCGCTGCTGCTTAAAAAGCGGCATTCAAATTCAGAAACGCCAGTTTTGCTGGTTTCGCTGAACAGGCGATAAGCATGATGCCGGTCGTCCGGGTGCAGATAGCTGGATAAAAAGCCTTCCTGGTACCATTGGGCCAGCGGATAGCCCAGCAGTGCTTCGGCCTGCGGGCCGACATAGGTAAGCCGCCACTCGTCCGGGTTGGCATCCCATGGGATGATATGCGTTGATTCAACCAGTCTGCGGTAGCGATCCTGGCTGGCGCGCAGGGCCAGCTCAATTTGCCTGCGGCCCAGAATGTCGGTTTCCAGCTGCAGATTTTTTTGTTCCAGCGTCAAAATCAGGTCTTTCAGTGATTTTCGCGTGGTTTCCAGGTTTTGCCCTAAGGTGCCGATTTCATCGCTGCGCCGCCAGACAAAGGCTTCATCCAGCTCACGGCGTGCCAGCTGAATAGCCTGGCGTGACAGCTCGGCGAGCGGGCGGATAATCCTGGATTCAAGCAGTAATAAAATCAGCCCGAGGCTAAGCACAATCTGCAGCAGCACTGCGGCCAGATAAAGGCGCTGTTCGCTGCGGATGCGGGTGGTGGCATTGCCATCATCCAGCTCAATCGTAATGGTGCCAATATTGCTGCCCTGCTTGCTCACCACACGGGTGAGTGAGTGCAAATGCCCGCGGCGGCGCTCTGGTTTGTTGGCCTCAATAAACAGGCCCAGTGTTGAGTCGTTGACGGTAATGCGCACAATGCGCTCATCGCTGATGACCGATTCCAGCAGGGGTTTGCCGGCATCCGGAGACAGATTCCAGAGTGGCTCTTGCATGCCCAGAACCAGAATATCGGCAATACGCTGGTGATCCAGGCTGATCTGGCGCTGGGCGTTGTCCAGCTGGCGGGTCAGGCTGATATAGCCATTTACACCAGAGGGCAGTAATAAGCCCAAAAGAGTGGCAAAAATAATTGCAGTTCGAAGCGACAGATTCATAGCGTGGCGGGGCTTGGTTTTTCGTAAGTGGAGAGTTTCAGATGTTAGTTTAGATCAAGTATCGGCTTTCTAGTAAAACGTATCATCATTTCATGATTCTTAATCAAGTATTATGAATCGCATTTGTTAATCTTTTTGTAAAAAATCATTTAGTACAGAGCCTGTGGCTTGGCTTGAATCAATCTGTTTGCCGGGGCTGGTATATTTTCTAATACAAGACATATTGTTTTCTTTGATTTGTGAGTATCAATTCATTTTTTTGCGGCCGTATAAAAAAATGATGAGTGGCTGCGATATTTTTTGCCCGGTTTTAGCTTGAAAACGTATTCGATTTGAAATTGATTCATAAGGGAAAAATATGAAGGTGATTGTACTGGGGGCGGGCGTAATTGGGATTACTTCGGCATGGTTTTTGAGCCAGGCAGGGCATGAGGTAACGGTGATCGAGCGTGCGCCAGAGGCAGCAAGGGAAACCAGCTATGCCAATGGCGGGCAAATATCGGTGTGCCATGCGGAGCCATGGGCTAATCCCAAGGCCCCCTGGAAAGCATTGCAGTGGCTGGGTGAGGAAGATGCGCCGCTCTTGTTTCGCTTTAAGCCCGACTGGCATCAATGGCGCTGGGGTTTGCGTTTTTTACAACAGTGCACCCGGGAAAAGGCGCGCTATAACCTGCAAAACCTGGTGCGCCTTGGTTTGTACAGCCGCGATACCCTGCAATCCTTACGGGCGGCTACCGGTATCGAATACCATCAGCGCACCGAAGGGATATTGCATTACTACACTGAGCAGGCCGAGTTTGAATCGGCTATCCCTGCAGCAAAGCTGATGGGGGAGCTGGGCCTTGACCGGCAGGTAAAATCTGCCGCTGAGTGCTTATTGATAGAACCTGCTTTGCGCAATTCGATGCGGCCCATTGTGGGGGGCACCTATACGCCCAGTGATGAATCGGGCGATGCGCGCTTATTTACCAATGAACTGGCGGCTCTCTGCGAGCAAGCCGGGGTGAAATTTCGCTATGATTGCGAAATCGCCGGTTTTGATTGTGCAGGCGGGGATGTGGTGGCGGTGCGGACAGAGGGTGATGAGGGGGCAGAATCCCTCAGTGCAGATGCTTTTGTGGTAAGTCTGGGCAGTTACAGCCCGCTGCATTTGCGCCCCCTTGGGATTAATTTGGATATTTATCCGGCCAAGGGCTATTCAGCCACGATTCCGGTGCGTGATGGTCATTGTGCACCAACAGTCAGCCTGACAGATGACGGGCATAAGCTGGTTTTCTCCAGACTGGGGGATTATCTGCGCGTAGCCGGTACTGCAGAATTTGATGGATATAATCTGGATCTGAATGCGGTGCGCTGTAAGGCGATTATTGACCGGGTGAGGGATATTTTCCCTGATGGTGCTGATTATGCTGCGGCCGAGTTCTGGACCGGTTTACGCCCGGCAACACCTGGCAATTTGCCTTATATTGGCCGTACGTGCTATCCGAGTTTGTGGCTCAATACCGGGCATGGCACCCTGGGCTGGACAGAATGTTGTGGCTCGGCACTGGCTATTGCCGATTTAATTTCCGGTAAAAAGCCAGATGTTGATTTTTGTTTTCAGTAATTAACCATGTCTGAATAAATGGCCCGGCTGTTTATTCAGACTAATTACCTTGCGATATGTTTTTTCCAGAGAATATGATGCGATCTGTTAGCTGCTGTTTATTATGCTGTTTGTTTACCCAATCAGCATTGGCGATTAATATCAAAGTGCAATCCAGGGTGCTGCCCCGTTGCACCGTTTCTGATAAAGCAGCTGTATTAACGACAGCTGCTTCAATTTGTTCGCGGTCTTTAAATTTTGTGCGCACATTCAAGCGTACTGAAAATAGCGGTGCATCGGCCGTAGAGCGGGTTGTGATGGAGTTTTAAATGAATAGTAATATATGCCGGTTTGTTTTTTGTTTGTTTTTTGCTGCACTTTCTTTTTCTGTGTCTGCAGAATCTCAGCGTGTGAGTGCCGAAGTTGCAGGGAGCTGTGTTTTTGCCCGGCCTGATGATGTGGTGCTTGATTTTGGTGGTTTAACCCCCGGGCAGGGGGATCGCAAGGTGGCAGGTGAAGTGAGTTTTTCCTGCTCTAAAGGCACGCGCTACAAGGTGGAGCTTGATAATGGCCGCTACTTTAATCAGGGGCAGGGTCAGGGCAGGAAAATGGGCAGCATCAAAGGGGGCGATTATCTGCCGTATAACTTGCAAAGCAGCCTGAGCAGCGGCACCGGTGCGGGTGAGGCCGTGCTTATTCCATTGAAATTAAGTGCCAGCGTGCGCGGCGCTGATTATCTTGCAATTAAAGCCGGTCATTATTCTGATTTGGTTGTTTTAAAGATAAATCCCTAATTTATTATCCCTGTGATAATTTTTTATCTCTGTATTAGTTGTTTCTAATGCAATGTAAAAGTACCCCTAAATATTCATTTGAATGATACAGATCACCTTTTTTTTGTAAAGTATTTAGCTTATTGCGGCAGGAAATTTCTTATAAAATTGTTTTCCCTGTGACTGACTCCATTTAAATAAAAGAGGGATACAATGAAAAGAATGATTTTGGCTTCTTTATTTGCTTCGGCTGCTTTTCCTGCCTTTGCTGCTAATGTAAATGTCCATGTATCAGGCAAAGTATTACCTGTTTGTACTTTTGTAAATCCTTCCGATGTCACGATGACAATTCCGGATATGACACCTGGTGTTGATGCACAAAAACAAACAACTGCGGATATCAGTTTTTGGTGTTCTAAGGGTACAAGCTATACCGTCTCAATGAATGATGGTTTAAATGGTGCTGCAGGTAAAAAAAATATTAAATTAAGCGACGGCGATGCCAGTG
This sequence comes from Iodobacter violaceini, assembly GCF_011601265.1. GTDB lineage: Bacteria > Pseudomonadota > Gammaproteobacteria > Burkholderiales > Chitinibacteraceae > Iodobacter > Iodobacter violaceini. The sequence goes on along the minus strand of NZ_JAAOLX010000002.1, from coordinate 323,008 downwards.
ATCTAATTGAATATAATCTGTCTGCAGACAAAACATCTGGTGTGGGTGAGGGCGGCTTAACAGAAAATAAAGTATTGCTGACCGCCATTGTTGAAGGTGCAGCCTATCAAAACGCCAGGGCGGGTGATTACGCTGACACGGTAGTGCTGACCGTAGCACCTTAAACGCTCTGCTCCCTTGTATTGCTCCAGCTTTTAAAAATCCGGTGTGCACGCTGGATTTTTAAAAGAGATTGGGGGGGGGTAAATCGGTTTTTCCCTGATTCCCTTTTTCCGGGCAAGGGGCATCCGTTTATTACACTGACCCCTGATCAAAAATTCAATCCGCGTTTCCCTGAAGATACCGGCCTCTTTGCTGCATGCGTGGCAGGGTTGTTTCGTGTCTTTCTCTGCGCCATGCTCTTGCTGTGCTCAATTCAGAGCTGCAGGCTGTTGCGATCAAAATTTACTTTAAAATAAAGGGCCTGATATGCAAAAGCTCTTGATGCTCTTATTGGCGGGCTGGATCAGCCTGTTGTGTGCACCCGTGTTTGCAGCACAATTTTCTGTGTCGCCTGTACGGCTGGATTTTACGGCTAAAGATAAAACCTCCTCTATTACTATTGCCAATGTCGGTGATACTCCGCTGCGGGTGGCGCTGGATGCTAAACGCTGGGAGCAGGGTGCTGCTGGCGAAGATCTTTACAGCGAGACCAGCGATCTGCTGTTTTTTCCAAAGCAGGCAGAAATTGCCCCGCACAGCCAGCGTGTTGTGCGTATTGGTTTACGCGTGCCCAGAGCCGCTGATGAGCTGGCTTACCGCTTGTATGTCAATGAGCAGCCGCCGCTTAAAAGCGAGGCGGGCAGCTCTCAGCTGTCAATGGTGCTGAGTTTTGGCGTGCCCATTTTTGTGCAACCTGCAGCTTTGAATAGGGCTGCCGCCACTATGGAAAATATCAAACTGCAAAAAGGGGATTTAAGTTTTACGCTTAAAAACACAGGCAATGCCACTTTAAGATTGTCTTCGCTCAAAAGCGAAACGCTAAAGCTTGATCAGCAGGAATTCAGTGCATGGTATTTACTGGCGGGCTCAGAGCGCGAATATCATTTCCCTTTGGCACACTGCACACCGGGACAGCATCTCATTTATGTGGCTTTTGACCGTCACAGCCTGAGTGTGCCCTTCAATATTGCAGCAACGGCTTGTAAATAATGGCGGGTAAAATGGCCTTATGGGTCTTGCTCTTATGTTGCTGCCGTTTTGCAAGTGCCGCTGCCGAGCCGCTGATTCTTAATATCATGCTCAATGGCATGGCAAAGGGCGATCTTGAAGCCAGAATCGATGCTGATATTTACTGGCTCGATGCGGATGCTTTAAAAGGCATGGGGTTGAGTGAGGTTAAAGGCAGCAGCCAGCTTTTTTCCGGGCGACGTTTCGTACGGATGGATCAGATCAGCGGCGTAAAAGCCAGTCTTAATCTGGATTTACTGCAAGCCAGTCTTCAGGCCGATCCGGCTTTATTGCCCTTACAAATTTCGGATTTTTCGCAGCAAAATCATATCCGCCCCTGGCAGGGCGGTACATCGGCTTATGTAAACTACGCTGTGTCGGCAGGCCGGGATACCAGCGGGCAAGCGGGAATGGGCTTTGCGCCCACCTTAAATATCGCTTCTGATGGCTGGAACCTGCGCAGCCGCCACGATTACCAAAGCCATGGCCAGGGCTGGCTGCGGCTGGACAGTACACTGAGCTACGACAGCCCGGATCAGATGATGCGCATTACGCTGGGTGATATTTCCTCCACGGCAGGGGCATTAGGGCGTGGCGTGCCGATGGCAGGGATAGGGGTGAGCCGTGTGTTCTCCATGCAGCCTTATTTTGAAACAAAGCCGGGCCTGAATGGCGGTGCAGCCATCACCAGCCCATCCACTGCCGAAATCTATATCAATGGTGTGATTGTTAAAAATGTTGATCTGCAGCCGGGGATTTATCAGTTTCAGGACTTAAGCTATTTTTCCGGGTTTCAGGATATATCGGTGGTGGTGAAAGACCAGTACGGCAATCGTCAGGTTTATAACCTGCCCTATTATTTTGATGATTCCCTGCTGAAATCCGGTTTGCACGAGTTTAATTACAACCTGGGGGTTGAGCGAAAAGAGGGCTTTGATCACTATCAGGGCCTTGCATTTTCAGGCCTGCACCGTTACGGCGTGAATGATTATCTGACCGTGGGTTTACGTGCAGAACGCACCCCGGAGCATCAGAGCGCAGGTGCATTAGCCAATATTCGCCTTGGCGATTACGGCGTGCTGGGTGTGGCGGCATCATGGGCTAAAAATGGCGAAGAGCAGGGCCAGGCCAGCTTGTTTAACTATCGTTACGAGGAGCAGGCTTTTAATGTGCGCGCCATGCTGCAGCAGCAAAGTGCATACTATTTGTCTTCGATGTCTGATTGGCCTTTACCTGCATGGAATGGCAGTGTGGGCTTTGGTTTTGGCAATCAGAGCATGGGCAACTGGGGGGTGGATTTTATGCGTCAGACGGGAGGCACGGCAGAAACAGAAAATGCGCTGAGACTTAGTTTTTCTGCAAGCCCGGCGCGGGATTTCTCGGTGTCAACATCGCTCTCAATCCGAAATAATGGCACCCAGGGGTTTGTTAACTTAACCTGGCTGTTCGATGGCAATCAGTCGGCCGGTACAAGCTTCCAGCGTGATGACTTGAATCAGCAAAGAATCAATGCCTATTACGCCAAAACGACGCCCGCAGGTGAGGGTTGGTCTTATCGGTTTAATGCAGAGCATGACCGGGTGGGTGTAGCGCAGGATGCCTATGTGCAGGGGCGTTTTGCGCAGTCTCAGCTCACCGCCAGTGCAAGGCAGTACGATGGCCGCAGCAGCTACAGGGTGGCTGCTGAAGGGGCTGTGGCGTATGTGGATGGCCATTGGGGCGTAAGCCGGCCTGTAAACCAAAGCTTTGCTCTGGTGCAAAGTGAAGGTTTGTCCGGAGTGGGGGTGACGCAAAACAGCCGGGTGATTGGTCATACCGATGAAGAAGGGTATTTATGGGTGCCCGAATTAAGCAATTACGGGCAACAGCAAATTGCGCTGGTACAGGATGATATTCCTATTGAATATACCCTGCCGAAGCTGCGCCTTGATGTGATGCCGGGGCAAAACATGGGGCGGCACCTTGTTTTTGCGGCGAAAAAATTACGGGCTTTTGAAGCGCGAATTGTAGATGCTCAGCAGCATGCTTTGGTCAACACCACCCTGAGCTTAAAATTGCCTGAAGGTGATTTATCCGCCATGACGGATATCAATGGAAAAATCTACATGGAAGACATCGCGCCTGGAAAATACGCACTTGAAATACAAAACAATGGATTGCCTTGCCCGGCCTGGATTGAAGTGCCTGATGCTGCGGGTGATGTGCTGGACCTGGGTGATTTAATCTGCAGCAGGGAGTAGCTTATGCTAATTAAAAAAATCATCGGTATCGCAGCGGCCTTGCTGCCTGCGTATTCCACAGCAGGGGCGTGCTCTTTTGGATCGGTGCAGGAAGTGGCTTTTGGGCAATACGCCCCAAACTTAAGCACCGAAACTATCAGGCAGGAGCTTATTACAGCAAGCTGCACACAAGCTGGAAAACTGTCTATCTCGTTTGGCCCCAGCCAGGTTTCCGGTACCATTAATGACAGAAAAATGCGCAATATAAGCGGCGGCGGCAGCCAGCTTCGCTATCACCTGTATAAATCAACATGCAAAGCGCCTGAGCTGGGCACGGGTAAAGATGCTTTAAGCGTTGCAGTGTCGGCAGGCGTTGTAACGCCCATCTATTTTTGCGGCGTCATCCCCCCTATGCAGCAGGTCGATGCGGGGAATTATGAGGATTACGTAGTGCTGACTATTTCTCCATAGTTTTTGGGGTGTTTGCTTTGTGGTGGCGGTAATGAGTACAGTGATTCTTTGTGCTGAAATTAAAGGAATAAAATGAACGCAAACACAATTTGTGAGCTGGCAAGGCTTACAATTTCTGGAGGGCTGCCTTTTCCTGAAATTGTCGGGCGTCTTATTGCAGAAGGGGTTGAGTACTATCACGTTGATTATGTACGGCTGCAGTTTGCTTTTTATGGTGCTGATGGTGGCGTTGTTGTGGCGCCGCTTACCATTGAAGGCCTGCCGGAGGTGGCTAGTCAGCTGGATGGGCCGCAGCTGCGTGCTGCTATTCTGGACAGCCAGCAAAACAGTCAGCCATTTTTCCGCTTCTCTGAGCGGGCGATGGAAGCCGGAGTTCAAGCTTACTATGTATTTTTGCGTGGCAAGCGGGTCAGCTATTTAGGTCGTAATGGCGATTGCCACGTTGAATGGTTTCCTGGTGCTCAGCACAAAGACGAATAGCAAAGTATCAAGATTGGATGCGTTTGTTTTTTCAAATAAAAAAAGGCCGGAATCATTCCGGCCTTTTTGCATAACGGGTAATCAGAGTGATTAATCGGTATGGTAATTCGGTGCTTCTTTGGTGATTTGCACATCATGCACATGCGATTCACGAATACCTGCGGCGGTGATTTGCACAAATTCGGCTTTTTCGTGGATCTCTGTGATGGTTTTGCAGCCCAGATAGCCCATGGAAGAACGCAGGCCACCCATCAATTGATGGATGATGGCGGTAATCGGGCCTTTGTAAGCAACACGGCCTTCAATGCCTTCAGGAACCAGCTTGTCAGCGTTGTTTACATTGTCCTGGAAGTAGCGGTCGGACGAGCCATTGCTGCCAGCCATTGCACCTAAAGAACCCATGCCGCGGTAGCTCTTGTAAGTACGGCCCTGGTACAGCTCTACTTCACCCGGTGCTTCGTCTGTACCGCCAAATAAACCGCCCAGCATCACTGAGCTTGCGCCCGCAGCGATGGCTTTAGAGATATCGCCTGAATAGCGGATACCACCGTCAGCAATCAGAGGAATACCGGTGCCAGCCAGCGCATCAGCCACATTGGCCACCGCAGTAATTTGCGGCACACCTACACCGGCCACAATACGTGTGGTGCAGATTGAGCCTGGGCCAATCCCCACTTTAACCGCGTCGGCACCGGCTTCGGCCAGTGCTAAAGCAGCTGCAGCAGTAGCGATATTGCCGCCAATGACCTGAATATGCGGGAAGTTTTGCTTAACCCAGCGTACGCGATCAATTACACCCTGGCTGTGGCCGTGGGCGGTATCAACCACGATCACATCCACACCGGCTTCGGAAAGCAGCTTAACGCGCTCTTCGGTGCCAGCGCCAACGCCAACTGCCGCGCCACAACGCAGGCGACCCTGGTCGTCTTTTGCGGCATTTGGGTGTTCGGAGGTTTTGATCAGGTCTTTAACGGTAATCAGGCCTTTCAGCTTGAAGTTTTCGTCGATCACCAGCACGCGCTCCAGGCGGTGCTGGTGCATCAGCACGCGGGCGGTTTCAATTGAATCGCCTTCGTTGACCGTAATCAGACGCTCTTTAGGCGTCATGATGCTGCTGACAGCCACGTCAAGGCGTGTTTCAAAGCGTAAATCGCGGTTGGTGACAATACCGACCAATTGGCCGGATTTATCAATCACAGGCAAGCCGGAGATTTTGTGCTGACGGGTCAGCTCATGTACGTCGCGTACAAGCATATCCGGGGATACGGTAATCGGATCCTTAACAATGCCTGATTCGTAACGTTTTACTTTGGATACTTCTTTCGCTTGCATTGCAGGGGTCATATTCTTATGAATAATCCCCATGCCGCCTTCCTGGGCAATAGCAATGGCGAGGCGGGCCTCGGTCACTGTATCCATCGCTGCAGAAACCAGCGGCAGATTCAGGCGAATGTTGCGGGTGAATTGTGTCGATAAATCGACATCACGCGGGAGGATGTTGGAATGGGCCGGGACGAGAAGTACATCGTCAAAGGTGAGGGCCTTCTGAATCACGCGCATGGTGCAGAATCCTTAGTCGCCAAAACGGCATTATACCGAACTGTGCGTAATAAGACCAATCTCTGTTAGTACAGTTTTCAATAATCTGCAATTTTGCACTTTATTTAAGAAAACTGGTTGTGGCCATTTCTGTGATCTTTTGGTGCCTGAGCATGAAATCCGCAAGTGAACCCAGCTATTTTCCAGACAATCTTGCAGCCTTGCCGGCTAAGAACTAGCGTAAGAGAGTGGCTGGTTTGTCATGCCTGTTTAAAAATAAAAAAGAAACAAGAGGCGCAAGATGGGGATCAAACGAATGCAGACGCATCCCTCCAGCACGGCTTTAATTTTGTCTGGTGGCGGTGCAAGAGCGGCTTATCAGGTGGGCGTGTTGCTGGCCATTGCAAAATTATTGCCCAAGGGCGCAGCCAATCCTTTTCCTATTATTTGTGGCACTTCGGCTGGTGGTATTAATGCGGTGGCGATTGCAGCCGGGGCAGATCATTTTCGCCGCTCTGTGTTTGAGCTGGCAAGGCTCTGGCAGGGCTTAAGCCCGGAAATGATTTATCAGGCATCGCTTGCGCAATTATTGGCGACAGCTGGGCACTGGTTACTGTCTTTGTTTTTAGGGGGCATGGGTAAATATAATCCGCGTGCTTTTTTAAACAATGCACCGCTGCGTGATTTGCTGGTGGACAGGGTCGATTTCTCCGGGATTCAGCAAAGCATAGAAGCGGGGGCTTTGCGTGCTTTATCGATCTCGGCTTCTGGCTATACATCGGGGCAATCGGTGTCTTTTTTTCAAGGCGCTGCAGATTTGGATATCTGGCACCGCGCTTCCAGAGTAGGGGTAAAGGCCAGTATTTCTGTGGATCATCTGATGGCCTCGGCCGCGATTCCTTTATTGTTTCCTGCGGTGCGCTTACACCGCGAATACTTCGGGGATGGATCGGTGCGGCAAATTGCCCCCATCAGCCCCGCTATTCATTTAGGCGCAGAGCGTATTTTAGTGATTGGGGTGGCACCACAGGTGGCGGATCCGTCCGCCAGAGAAAAACACACCCGCTACCCCACGCTGGCCCAGGTAATGGGGCATTTAATGAATAGTATTTTTCTGGATGGGCTCGATACCGATTTAGAGCGCTTAACCCGAATCAACCGCACGCTGGCGGCTGTGCCTGCTGATTTGGCGCGGCAGCTTCCCCTCGGCTTGAGGCCGATTAAAGTGCTGGCGATTTCGCCTTCACAGCCACTGGAGCGGCTGGCAGTGGCTTTTAAATCAGAGTTTCCTGTGGGAATGCGTTTTTTGCTGGGAGGGATGGGCGCATTTCGCCATCAGGGCTCGGTTGTGGCCAGTTACTTATTGTTTTGCAGTGGCTATTCACGCAAATTAATCGAGCTGGGCTACCGGGATGCCATGGCTAAAGAGCAAGAGTTGCGTGATTTTTTATCGATTAAAACGTCAGAATAAGCAATATTACAGTCAGTGCAGTGTAGGTATTGGCAATTCTTGCCTGATATCAACTCCCTCTTGATCGAGTTGGCTGATAGAATAGTCTGTATCTATTGACTGGCTATCGGAGTACACATGTTGCGCTGGCGTCTGGGCCATTTGGCCCTGTCTCTTTTTTGTGCAGGCACCATTGCCTTTGCGCTCTATCTGGAAAAAACCCAATTTTTAAGCCCATGCCCGTTGTGTATTTTTCAGCGTGTGGGTTTTATTACCTTTGGTCTGCTGTCTTTCTGCGCCGCTGCGATTCCCCTGCCTAAAATGAGCCGCTTCTGGCCCATTGTGCTTACCCTTGTGGGCCTTGCCGGGGCGGGTGTTGCCGCAAGACATGTGGCGATTCAGTATTTTATCGATCCAAGTAAATTGCCTTCCTGCGGGCCAGGGCTGAATTACCTGATGGAAACGCAGCCGTGGCTGCAGGTTTTCAAAGGTGTGCTGACCGGGCATGGCGAATGCGGTGTAATCGATTGGAGCTTATTTGGAATGTCTTTACCTGTATTGGCTTTATTGGGATTCAGCGGCCTGATCGCAGCGACCTGGGGTATTCGTTTCTGGCAGGCAAAAGCATGACGCTGACAGAATTAAGGTACATCGTGGCCGTGGCGCGGGAGCGCCATTTTGGCCGGGCGGCTGCCAGCTGCTTTGTATCACAGCCTACATTATCGGTGGCGGTGAAAAAGCTGGAAGAAGAGCTGGGCGTGGCATTGTTTGAGCGCTCTGCCAGCGATGTCACCCTTACGCCGATTGGTGGCCGCCTGGTTGAGCAGGCGCAACGGGTATTAGAAGAAGTGCAGCTGATTAAACAGCTGGCCGAACAGGGCAAAGACCCGCTGGCTGGCGCTTTGCGTCTGGGGATTATCTACACCATCAGCCCCTATTTATTGCCGCATTTAATCCCGCAGCTGCGTATCGCTGCGCCACAAATGCAGATTTTGCTGGAAGAAAACTACACCGCACGTTTGGTGGAGATGCTTAAGCAGGGCGAAATTGATGTGGCGATTGTGGCCGAGCCATTTTTTGAAGCAGGCCTTGCCACGCAGGCCGTTTACGACGAGCCCTTTGTAGTGGCTACGCCTAAGGGCCATCCATGGGAAAAGGAAACGGAAATCGATTCATCCGTTTTGGCCGATGAGAATGTTTTACTGCTCTCTTCAGGTAACTGTTTCAGAGATCATGTCTTACAAGCCTGCCCGGATCTGAACCGCGAAAGCCTGCCTGCTGGAAGTTTGCAGCGCACCTTGCAAGGCAGCTCGCTGACCACAATCCGGCATATGGTGGCGGGCGGAATAGGGGTCACTGTTTTGCCTGCGTCTTCTGTCAGCGCTGCAGATGATGCTTTGCTGACGATCCGGCCATTTAAAGAGCCTGTCCCAAGCCGGCGGGTGATTCTGGCTTGGCGGCGTAATTTTCCACGCGCTGCAGCCATAGAAGCGGTGCGCCAGGCTGTGTTGAATACCCGCTTGTCATCCGTGCAAATATTACCTGATGAGCCGGTGCATTAGCAGGGTTTTGTTTTTGCAGCAAAAGTAGGGCCCGGCGCGGTGTGTATGAATAAACAGCATGCTGCACCGGGGGTTTGCTGATCTTTGCCAATCCAAGGTCAGCAGGACCAAAGGCGCTGGTTTTTTTTGATCTACAAGTGCATCACACAGGAAAAGACAATGAGTCATCCTATAATCATCATCGGTTCGGGCCTTGCCGCCTATAACTTAGCACGAGAATTCCGAAAGTCAGATCAAACCACGCCTTTAACGATTATCACTGAAGACGCTGCGGATTTTTATTCTAAGCCCATGTTATCTAATGCCTTAGCGGGCAAAAAAACGCCCGCTTCTTTAATTATCAAATCCGCCAGCAAAATGGCCGAAGAATTAAGCGCAGCTATTTTACCCTTTACCGAAGTAGTGGGAATTGATACTGTAAATCAACAGGTTTTATTGATTGACGGGCAAGCGCTGGTTTATCGGGATTTAATTCTGGCGCTGGGTGCAGATCCGGTTTATTTACCCCTGGGTGGCAATGCAGGCGACGACGTGCTTTCTGTGAATAATCTGCAGGATTACACAGAATTTGCCGCAAAACTGCCTGAATTAAAAACCGTAGGTATTCTTGGCGCCGGCTTAATTGGCTGCGAATTTGCCAACGATTTATTAGCGCTTGGAATTAAGCCGATTGTGTTTGACCCGGCAGGCTGGCCATTATCCCGTTTATTGCCCGAAGCCGCTGGCCGCTATTTGGCAGAGCAGCTAACCAGCGCTGGCGCAGAGTTTCATTTTGGATTCTCGGCAAAAAATTATGACCATATGGAAGGGCGCTATTTATTGGGCTTAAACGATGGATCGATTATCGAAGTGGGCATGTTGTTTTCTGCTGTTGGTCTGCGGCCACGTACTCATTTAGCGACGAGTGCGGGCATAAAAGTGAATCGCGGCATTGTGGTTGATCAAACTCTGCAAACCTCGCAGCCACATATCTACGCACTGGGCGATTGCGCCGAAGTGATGGGCTTAAATCTGCCTTTCGTAATGCCCATTATGCACTGCGCCCGCGCCCTGGCTGCCACTCTGGCCGGAACACCCACCCCGGTTAAATACCCTGCCATGCCGGTAGTGGTTAAAACACCTGCCTGCCCAACCGTCGTCGCACCGCCTGCCATTGGTGCACAGGGGGAATGGCAAGTGTCGGAGATTGAAGGCGGCATTGATGCCCGTTTTGTTGATGCACAGGGGCAGTTGCTGGGTTTTGCATTATTGGGGGCGGCAAGCAAAGAGAAGCAGGCTTTAACGGGGCAATTACCGCCTGTTTTGTCCTGAAAGCAGATCGCCATGCTGGGAATCCAGGTGCGGTATTAGCTCTGAATGTTGTAACAAAAATCGTTTTTTTAGCCCCTGCCCATGCTTTTGATTAAAGCACGGGCATTTTTTTGCTTGTTTTATTTCTGAATATTGTCTTGCATCGCTTTCGCAAAAAATTCATGCTGAAATAGCCGCATTCTGAATACATTGTGATAACTGCCGTTGCAGAAATATTCTTCAACTAATTCGGCTTCTTTAATAAAGCCGCATTTCTCATAAATATGCACTGCGGCTAAATTAGAAACATCCACAACTAAATAAAGTTTGCGTAAGTTCAGAACTGAAAAAGCATAATTAGCCGCCAGCAGTGTAGCTTCTGTGGCGTAGCCTTTACCCTGCTTATCGGGGGCAATCATGATCTGGAATTCACCACGGCGGTGAATATAATCCAGCTCAATTAATTCAACAAAGCCTGCCATTTCATTATTGCCGTCAATAGCCACAAAACGGCGCTCGCGCACATCGTGCACATGCTGATCGTAAAGCTGGGTAAGCTCAGAAAAAGTCTCATAAGGTTCTTCAAACCAATAACGCATAATTTTGGCGTTATTGTTCAGCTCGTGGGCAAAACGTAAATCGGATCGTTCCAGTGGGCGTAGTTTTAAATGGCTACTCATATAAATCGCTTAATGAAGAAGATATTCCTCGGACTTAAGGCGATAGGGGGAGTTCAGTGTTTTCAGGGAAATGGTATTTGTGGGGGGGCAAATAGAGGACGAAAGAGAAAAAGTGCCAGGCAAGATATATGGAATATTATTAAGCGATATCTGAGCTGGCATAAAAAACCCACGATCTGCATCGTGGGTTTTTTATGCATTATTCCCAGCTCAAAATAACCTTACCACTTTGCCCCGACAACATGGCCTCAAAGCCCTGCTCAAATTTATCCACATGAAAGTGGTGAGTGATAATCGGGGTGATGTCGAGGCCGGATTGGATGAGGGCGACCATTTTGTACCAGGTCTCGAACATTTCGCGGCCGTAAATGCCTTTGATTTCCAGACCTTTAAAAATGACCTGATTCCAGTCGATGGCGGTATCTGCTGGGGGGATGCCCAAGAGCGCTACTTTGCCGCCATGCTGCATGGTTTCCAGCATGGTGCGGAAAGCTTGCGGGTTGCCGGACATTTCCAGACCCACATCAAAGCCTTCGGTCATTTTTAAATCCGCCATCACGTCTTTTAAATCTTCTTTTAAGACATTGACGGCGCGGGTTGCGCCCATTTTGCGGGCCAGGTCGAGGCGGTATTCATTGACGTCGGTGATCACCACATGGCGCGCGCCTACGTGTTTGGCAATCGCTACCGCCATAATGCCGATCGGGCCAGCGCCGGTAATCAATACATCTTCACCAACCATATTGAACGACAGGGCGGTATGTACGGCATTGCCGAATGGATCGAAAATCGCAGCTAAATCGTCAGAAATATCATCCGGAATAGGGAAGGCGTTAAAGGCAGGCAGCACGAGGTATTCGGCAAAAGCGCCGGGGCGATTAACGCCCACGCCGATGGTGTTGCGGCAAAGATGGCGGCGGCCTGCGCGGCAATTACGGCAATGGCCGCAGGTGATGTGGCCTTCGCCGGATACGCGATCACCAATCTTAAAGCCTTGCACTTCAGAGCCAATTTCTACCACGGTGCCAACATATTCATGGCCAACGTGCATAGGCACCGGGATGGTTTTTTGCGCCCAGTCATCCCATTTCCAGATATGAATATCGGTGCCGCAGATGGCGGTTTTTTTAATTTTGATCAGCAGGTCGTTATGGCCAATGGCAGGTTTTTCGACTTGATTCATCGTCAGGCCGGGTGCTGCTTCTAATTTTGATAAGGCTTTCATCTGGTATTTCCATTATTGATTTAAGGCGGCAAAACCAAAGGCCTGCAGGCACAGAGTGCCAGAGATTCAATGCTGAACACAGAGTAATGCTTTTGGGGTAAAGCTTGATTTTTCTCTATACGCTCTGTGTTCTCATTTAGCTCTGTGTCTGCAGAACTTTCATTTCTTATTCATTATGCAATCACTTTCAGTTCACGGCCGACTTTGATAAAGGCGTCTACTGTTTTTTGGATTTGCTCTAAGTTGTGGCCTGCCGACATTTGCGTGCGGATGCGGGCTTTGCCTTTAGGGACAACAGGGAAAGAGAAGCCGACCACGTAGACGCCTTCTTTAAGCAGCGCTGCGGATACTTCGCCAGCAAGGCGGGCATCGCCCAGCATCACGGGGATAATCGGGTGTTCGCCCGGCACCAAGGTAAAGCCAGCTTCGCTCATGGCTTTACGGAAGTACTCTGCGTTGCGTTTTAAATTGCTGCGCAGTGCAGCGCCTTCATCACTGGACAGAATTTCCAAAACCTTCAGGCTGGCGGCAGCAATGGCGGGGGCGAGGGTATTGGAGAACAAATATGGGCGTGAGCGTTGGCGCAGTAAATCAATCATCGGCTTGCGGCCGGAAACATAGCCGCCTGATGCGCCGCCCAAAGCTTTACCCAGGGTGCCGGTGTAAAGATCAATGCGATCCTGTACGCCGCACAATTCTGGTGTGCCCGCGCCGTTTTCGCCAATAAAGCCCACGGCATGTGAATCGTCCACCATCACAATGGCGTTATAGCGCTCGGCCACATCGCAGAGGTCTTTCAGGTTGGCGATAATGCCGTCCATGGAGAACACGCCGTCGGTCACAATCAGTTTGTAGCGCGCACCCGCTGCATCGGCAGCAATCAGCTGTGCTTCCAGATCTTGCATGTCGTTGTTTTTGTAGCGGAAACGCTTGGCTTTGCACAGACGAACACCATCAATGATAGAGGCGTGGTTCAGCTCGTCCGAGATCACTGCGTCTTCTTCGCCCAGTAATGTTTCAAATACGCCGCCATTGGCGTCAAAACAGCTGGAATACAAAATGGTGTCATCTGTTTTCAGAAAGCCAGAAATCGCCTGCTCGAGGTCTTTATGGATTTGCTGTGTGCCGCAAATAAAGCGCACCGAAGCGCAGCCATAGCCGTAATCGTCCATGCCCTGTTTGGCAGCTTCAATCAGACGTGCATCATCGGCCAGGCCCAGATAATTATTGGCGCAAAAATTGAGTACTTCCTGGCCGCTTTGCAGGGTGATATCTGCACGCTGCTTGCTGGCAATCACACGTTCTGGCTTGGCAAAGCCATCGTTGTGGATTTGTTCGAGGGTGGCATTAAGGTGTGAAAGGTAAGCGTGATTCATAGTCATCCTGTGTGCGGGTCTATAATCTGATGTTCAGATTGTAGACCGCAGGCAGATGGGCGATCAGTAGCAGTTCTTACAAATAAATGATGCCTAACTGTTTTAGCTTCATAAAAAAAGCCGGGCATTGCCCGGCCTTGTGTTTAATCAATCAGCATTTATTTAGTTTTACGGCGGCGTGCCGCGAATAATCCAATGATGCCCATACCCATTAATGCGTAGGTTTCAGGCTCTGGAATGGGGGCTGTGGCGGTAGCAAGAGATAAATTATCCAGGCTGTATTGTTCCCCGTTTACTAATGCAGTGCCTTGTGTGCCGGCCATCAGTTTTAGTGATGTGAAGGCGGTGTCAGAAACCAGGCCAAAAAAGCCGCCGGTGGCGTATTTGCTGATTTCCTTAGGGATCAGATAATTACTGAAAGTATCGCCACTGAGTACCAGCTTGATACCCATGCCTGGCTCATTGAGGGAGAGGTCAAAATCGCCGCCAATTCCAAGTAATTTGGATGTGTAATTGATGCTGGTGCTGTGTTTTTCGGTAAGCCGGTCAACTAATTTTCCGCCTGTAACTGTGTAGCTGTGGGAAAAATCAGCAGGGTCTGTGGAGTTTGCTTTGATCGAAAGGCCTTTTATAAATGTGCCATCAGCAAAATCTTCACCAGAAATAATGTTTTTAAGGGCTTTTGTCCATTCTGCTTTATCAGTAAATACTTTAACGCTGATTGCCTGTGCCGGAGCAGAAATAATCAGCGAGCTTAAAAGAACCGCAATGTAAGATTTCATAGAAATAACCTGTGTTTGTAATTGAATGATCAAATTATATTCTATTTATTATTTTTTTCTTTATTAAATTCAATTGGGTTTAATTATAAGAATTATCTAATTAAGCATATGTAGTTGTTTTAATGTATTGTTATTGTTTCTTACGGATTGAGTGATAATTAAATGGTTTTTTTGGTGTAAAAAGGTTTAATTGTAAGTATCAATTGCTGATTTTCTGTATTTTAAATTAAAATAATAAATATACGGTTTGGTGTTTGGATGAAAATACAACAGCGCTCATGGCTTGTTTTTGTGGTTTTATACGATAGTGCTGTGATCTGCTCCATAGTAATGAGCGGCGATTAGTTGCTTTATGGACTCAATAGGGCTTGATTTTCCACATTTTCTGTTATGGCTAATGCTGAAAATGAAAGAGTTTGTTTTGTAAGAGAATACGGTTTGGGTAATAAAAAAATGCCGCTCAAATTTGAGCGGCATTGCGTGTTTATTTCAGATTTAACCTGCGGCTTTGGCCAGTGTGGGGTTCAGCATTTTTTCCTCACGTTTGGTTTTATTGGCTGGCGTGTCATGAAACATTGTCAGGGCCAGTAAAATCATTGCGGCGATACAAGAGCCGATCAGCAGCATAAAGCCGCCATCCCAGCCAAAATGATCCACGGTATAACCCACCACCGCACTGGCGGCAACCGATCCGCCAAGGTAACCAAAGAGGCCGGTAAAGCCTGCCGCTGTTCCTGCGGCTTTTTTCGGCGCCAGCTCAAGTGCATGCAGGCCAATCAGCATCACCGGGCCATAAATAAAGAAGCCAATGGCGATCAGAGAAAGCATGTCTACAGTAGGATTGCCTGCCGGGTTCAGCCAGTAAACAATGGTTGCGATGGTAACAAGGCCCATAAAGAACAAGCCCGTTGCGCCGCGATTGCCTTTAAAGACTTTATCCGACATCCAGCCGCACAGCAGCGTGCCCGGAATGCCTGCCCATTCAAACAAAAAGTAAGCCCACGACGATTTATCAACCGTAAAGTGCTTCACTTCTTTTAAATAGGTAGGGGCCCAATCCAGTACGCCGTAACGCAGCAGATAAACAAACACGTTGGCAAAGGCAATACACCAGAGCAGCTTATTGGGCAGGATGTATTTTTTAAAGATTTCTTTGGCGCTCAGCTCTACTTCGTGCGCCTCGTTGTAATCTTTCGGGTAATCGTTTTTATATTCTTCGACAGCAGGCAGGCCGCAGGATTGCGGGGTGTCGCGCATGACCACAAAGGCCAGCACAGCAATGGCAATGGCAGCCGCAGCTGGCACATAGAAGGCCGAGCGCCAATCGTTAAACCAGCCCATGCCTAAGATAAACAGCGGGCCTATCATGCCGCCGCCCACATTGTGAGCGCAGTTCCATACCGAAACCACCGAGCCGCGCTCTTTCTGGCTCCACCAGTGCACCATGGTACGGCCGCATGGCGGCCAGCCCATACCCTGTACCCAGCCGTTTAAAAACAGCAGTACAAACATAATGGTGACGCTGGATGTGGCCCATGGCACAAAGCCCATAAACAGGAAAATAGCCGCGGAAAGCACCAGCCCAAGGCTTAAAAATACCCTTGGATTAGAGCGGTCTGATACCGCGCCCATTAAAAATTTAGATACACCATAAGCAATCGCCACACCCGACATGGCAAAGCCTAAATCGCCACGCGAATAGCCCTGCTCAACTAAATAGGGCATGGCAAGTGAGAAGTTTTTGCGGACTAAATAGTAGCCCGCGTAACCCAGGAAAATACCCAGGAAAATTTGCCAGCGTAAACGTTTATAAGTGCTGTCAATTTTCTGCTCATCCATGCGTGTGAGATGGCTGGCAGGTTGTAAAAATTTAAACATGAAAAATCCCTGTGTGCAGGCATTGGAACAGGATGCCTGCATTGGAAACAAGCCTCAGGAAAACGCTGGCAAGCAGCTGGCCAGCGGATAAAAATCGTATTTTTCCGGGCGGGTGAAGTTTAATGAATGCCGTGGGCAAGAGCTGCGAGCGCGGCACCAATAATCGAGCCTGCTACAGGAATCCAGGCATAGCCCCAATCGCTGTTGCGCTTGCCGGAGATTGGCAGAATGGCGTGCATCAGGCGCGGGCCTAAGTCACGGGCAGGGTTCATGGCATAACCTGTTGTGCCGCCTAAAGAAACACCAATCCCCAGTACCAGCAGGGCTACCGGCAGGGCGTCAATGGCCCCTAAAGACATTTTTGGCGCAACCATACTTAAAATCGCAAATACCAATACAAAGGTGGCGACAATTTCTGAAACCAGATTGCCCGCTACATGGCGAATTGCCGGGCCGGTGCAAAATACGGCGAGCTTGGTGTCACCGCATTCGGTGCTTTCAAAGTGCTTGTGATAAATCAGCCACATCACAAAAGCGCCTGCCATACCACCCAGCATTTGCGCGATGATATAGCCAGCCACATCGCTCCATGCAAATTTACCGGCAACTGCCAAAGCAATGGTGACGGCCGGGTTGAGGTGGGCGCCACTAATGGCGGCCACGCTGAATACACCTACAAATACGGCCATGGCCCAGCCAAAGGCAATCACAATCAGGCCGCTGTTCTGGCCCTTGGTTTTATTGAGTAATACATTGGCGACAACGCCATTACCTAAAAGAACCAATAAAGCGGTGCCAATAAACTCGGCAAATAATGGAGTCATTTGAATTCCAGTTTGAAGCGGGCAGAGGCCCGGATAATGAGGGGGTAGTTTGTTTTTGTACTTCAGGATTTTGATCGGAATAAATCCCGAATTAAGTCTGCTGATAAAGCGTGCCCGAAGCGGCGCTGAGCGACTCATCACTGTCGCCCGCAGCGCTTCGGTTGCGCTCTGCAGTCCTCTTAATCCGCTTCGTGATTGGCCCAGGTTTTGGTGGCTTCTACTGCGCGGTGCCAGCCTTTCAGTAATTTACCCGAGCCTTCTGCGCTCATCTGGCTGCTGAAGCGCTTATCCAGCTGCCACTGGCTTTGCACGTCTTCAATGCTCTTCCAGTAACCCACGGCAAGGCCAGCCAGGTAAGCCGCGCCCAGAGCGGTGGTTTCGGTGATTTTTGGGCGGATCACATCGGTGCCCAGGATATCGGCCTGAAATTGCATCAGTAATGGATTAACACTTGCACCACCGTCCACACGCAGCTCAGGAATACTGATGCCTGCATCGGCTTCCATTGCTTTTAATACATCGGCGGTCTGGTAAGCGATGCTGTCGAGCGCAGCGCGGGCGATATGCGCTGATTTTGTGCCCAGCGTTGCGCCAAACAGCGAGCCACGGGCGTCCTGATTCCAGTGCGGTGCGCCAAGGCCGGCAAAGGCGGGTACCAGATACACGCCATCGCTGTCTTTAACCTGGCCCGCTAATTCATTGACTTCGGAAGACTTGCTGATCATGCCCAAGCCATCACGCAGCCATTGCACCACTGCGCCGCCGATAAAAATACTGCCTTCCAGCGCGTATTCAACCCGGTCGCCAATTTGCCATGCGATGGTGGTGAGCAGATTGTTTTTAGAGATGATAGGGGTAACGCCCGTGTTCATCATCATAAAGCAGCCCGTGCCGTAGGTGTTCTTCACCATGCCGGGGCGGGTGCATTGCTGGCCAAAAAGGGCCGCTTGCTGATCGCCTGCGATGCCGGATAAAGGCACGCGGCTGCCCAGCATCGATTCATGGGTGTAGCCGTAGATTTCGCTGGATGAGCGTACTTCCGGCAGGATGCTGGCAGGAATATCCATCAGCTCCAGCAGGTCTTTATCCCAAGTCAGTGTTTGAATATTAAACAGCATGGTGCGGGATGCATTCGATACATCAGTCACATGCACTTCGCCGTGGGTGTAGTTCCAGATCAGCCAGCTGTCTATTGTGCCAAATGCCAGCTTGCCTGCATTAGCCAGCTCACGTGCGCCTTCTACATTATCTAAAATCCACTTGATCTTGCTGCCGGAGAAATACGCATCAACGGGCAGGCCGGTCTTGCTGCGAATCGATGCTTCAAGGCCCAGGGCTTTGATTTCATCGCAATACTGCGCGGTGCGGCGGTCTTGCCAGACGATGGCGTTATAAACCGGCAGGCCGGTTTCACGGTTCCACACCACGGTGGTTTCGCGCTGATTGGTAATGCCGATGCCGGCGATTTGGGTGCTGTCAATATTGGCGCGGGTAATGGCTTCGTGCGCTACGGTGGATTGCCCAACCCAGATTTCCAGCGCGTCGTGTTCTACCCAGCCCGGCTGAGGATAAATCTGTTTGAATTCTTTTTGCGCCATCGAAATGATGTCGCCTGCCTGATTAAACAAAATTGCGCGTGAGCTGGTTGTGCCCTGGTCAAGCGCCAAAATGTATTTGTTTTCCACTTCTATCCCCTTTGCTTTAGCTGGCAAGCGATGTGTTATTGAGTGTGTTTTTATGGGTGAATTGTCGGCCTCACAGGCTGTATGAGGCAAGCAATTGAGTGCAGAAAAGGCTTGTTGTTTGTGTAATGTTCTTTTCTGATCGTTTCTGATTTTAATCGTTGCAAACTTGTTTTATATCAGGGGATACCGCAACTTGTAATCGAAAAAAAATGACTACAAAAGCGAAAAGGTGAGGTTTTACGCGGTGTGCAGCGGGGTAAATGTTTTTTTAGATTTGTTGCATTTTTATGCGAAATGAGAAAAAAATAGTTCAACTCAAGTAAATGTACGGATTTTTTTTGCAGGTGGTTTATCGTTTTTGATTGAAAAAAAGTGTTTTTCTCTGCATGAGGGGCGTTAGAGATCAAATATTCTTGTTTCAGTGGGGAAGTCAGTTGGCGATTGTTGGAGGGCTGAGTGCGCGAAGCAAAGTCACAAAGATTTTTTTAGTGCCTTTGGCGCGTTGATTCAGGTGCGGCCATCCCGCTGGACCTTCTTTTCTTGCGTGGCCAAGAAACGAAGCCAAGCTACAAAACACGAAGGCCCCTGCTGCGGTCCAATCGAGCCGGCGGCGGGCGGGATTGGCTCGCTGCATCGCTCTGGCGTGTTTCAATGGGAGATTTAAGCCCCGTATCAAGAGTGTAGTCACCCTCTTTGGTCTTTTTTGCTGCGAAGAACCAAACTGCTTAGCGCAAAAGGGCTGAAGCCCGCGAGCACTCCTGAATAAATACGCGGGTTTCAACCGCTCTGCGAAACCCGGCATCAATCCCTTATTGAGGCGTTTCTGCAATATAGAGCTGGGTTTTTGATTCTTTAATCACTGCATCCATGGAAGCATCAACCGGCTGATCAGTAAATAACGCGGTGATTTGCGATAAATGGCCCTGGCGGGCGAGGGCGGGGCGGCCAAATTTGGAGTGGTCTGCCACTAAAAAAACATGCCTTGATTGTTTGATAATTGCTTCGGCAGTACGCACTTCCCTGAAATCAAAATCACGCAGCGTGCCGTCGGCTTCGATGCTGGAAATGCCGATAATGCCGTAATCCACTTTAAACTGATTAATAAAGTCGATGGTGGCCTCGCCGGTAATGCCCCGGTCTCTGCCGCGCACCATGCCCCCCGCAATAATCACTTCGCACTCATGGTATGTGCACATGATGGCGGCGACATTCAGATTATTGGTAATCACATGCAGGCCGCGATGATGGCGCAGTGCTTTGGCCACTTCTTCAGTGGTGGTGCCAAGGTTAATAAATAAAGACGCATTATTGGGAATATGCGCTGCAACCAACTCAGCGATTCTTTGTTTTTCTTCGATCAGCAACACTTGCCTGGCTGCATAGGCCACGTTTTCTACGCTGGATAAGGTGCTGACCCCCCCATGCAGTTTTTGCACCAGCTTGTTTTCAACCAGCTGGTGAATATCGCGGCGTATGGTTTGCTGCGTAACATCAAAGTGTTCTGCCAGCTTTTCAACGCTGACATAAGCCTCTCTTTGCACCCATTTTAAAAGTTCCTGCTGGCGTAGATTCAAAATCATGCTGCGTCTCGTTGGCTGAAAAGAGTTGTACAGAGTTTAACAAGCCATTGTGGACAATGCGATGGGGGAAGCTTACAAGATGCAAAAAAGGGTATAGGGGTTTTCCATAGCAAACATTTGCGAAAATATAATGTTAGTATTTTGTTGTTTTATATTTGTTTGTGTACAAATAGAATCAATAATGAATAATTGCATCGCATCTGGGGCAGAAAAGCGTGGAAGATAAAATTTACGATGTACTGGTCGTAGGCGGGGGCATTAACGGGGCAGGGATCGCGCGTGACGCGGCCGGCCGTGGCCTTTCTGTCTGCCTGTGTGAAAAAGATGATCTGGCGCAGCACACCTCATCGGCCAGCTCTAAGCTGATTCATGGCGGCTTGCGCTATCTGGAATATTACGAATTTGGTCTGGTGCGCAAAGCGCTGCAAGAGCGTGAAGTGCTGCTCGATTTAGCCCCGCATATTATCTGGCCACTGCGTTTTGTGATGCCGCACGATCCCACTGGCCGCCCTAAGTGGCTGATCCGTACCGGTTTATTTCTTTACGATCACTTAGCCAGCCGCAAAGTTTTACGCGGCACAGAATCTATCCGTTTTGACAGCCATGCATCGGGGCAACCGCTCAAGGCCGGTTACAGCCATGGTTTTGCTTATTCAGATGGCTGGGTACAAGACGCCCGTTTAGTGGTACTGAATGTGATGGATGCGGCAGAGCGCGGTGCGGTGGTGCATACCCAAACGGCCTGCGTGGCGGCTAAGCGTGAAAATGGCGTTTGGCATTGTACTCTGCAGGGCGCAAATGGGGTGCAGCAGGTCAAAGCGCGCACGGTGGTGAATGCGGCCGGTGCATGGGTGGAATCGGTGCTTAAAAATGTAGTGGGGCAAAAATCAGCCCACGCGCTGCGGCTGGTAAAAGGCAGCCATATTGTGGTGAAAAAGCTGTTTGATCACCCAGATGCTTATATTTTCCAAAACCCGGATAAACGCATTATTTTTGCGATTCCCTATGAAAAAGACTTCACGCTGATTGGCACCACCGATGTGGAATACCATGCAGACCCTGCCCGAGTCAGCATTGATCATGACGAAATTAGCTACCTCTGCCAGATGAGCAATCGCTATTTTGAGCAGCAGATCAGCCCAAATGACGTGGTGGCGACCTTTTCAGGCGTTCGCCCGCTGCTGGATGATGCTTCCGGCAATGCGGCCAGCGTAACCCGTGATTACTCACTGGAGTTTGATCCTGCTGAGGGCCTGCTGTCTGTGTTTGGCGGCAAGATCACCACCTATCGCAAGCTGGCCGAGCAGGCCGTTGATTTGCTTGCGCCGCATTTGGGTAATCATCACGCAATTTGGAGTGCAACTAAAGCCCTGCCTGGCGGCGATTTGCACGGCAGTTTTGAGCAATTTATGCAAAAGCTGGCAAAAGATTTTGCATGGATGCCGGGTGATTTATTGCAGCGATATGCACGTACCTATGGATCAAGAACGGCTGTTTTGCTTAAAGGCGCCCGATGTGTGGCCGATCTGGGCGAGGAAATTCTGCCTGCGCTTTACGCCGCAGAAGTGCGCTATTTAATGCAATTTGAATGGGCAAAAAGCGCTGAAGATATTCTTTGGCGCAGAACCAAGCTTCGCCTGCATTTACCTGCCAATGCAGATGAAATTTTGAGCCAGTGGCTGGCAAAAACGGCGGTGCGTTCAACTGATACAGCGCTTGTTTCATAAAAGGACACCATGATGCAAATCACATTAGATCGCCTGGATGCAACCATCAGCTGCCCGGTTAATTTAGCTGCGCCACGCGCCAGAATGGTGGTGGCCAATTGGAAAATGTTTGGCAATCTGGCACTGTGCCGTGAAAGCCTGCCGCGTCTGGCTGCGGCAGCTATGGAGAGTGTCGAGCTGGTTGTCTGCCCGCCTGCGCCTTATCTGGGCGAAGTAGGGCGCTTGGCCAGCAGCTCTGGCGTGCACTATGGCGCGCAAGATGTGGCTGAGGTTACGCATGGTGCACGCACGGGCGAATGGTCGGCTGATATGCTGGCAGAGTTAGGTTGCCGCTACGCCATTGTTGGGCATTCTGAGCGGCGGGATCGCCACCGCGAATGTAATCAAACCGTGGCGGTAAAAGCCGCCATGTGTATTGCAGCAGGGGTGATCCCGATTGTGTGCGTGGGTGAAACCATGAGTGACCGGGAATCAGGGCAGACTGAGGTGGTTCTGGCAGAGCAGCTGAGGGCTATTTTGCAGCTGATGAAAAAAAATGCCATGTTTGTACTTGCTTACGAGCCGGTCTGGGCGATTGGTACCGGCCTTGCCGCTACGCCAGAAATGGCACAGGACGTACATGCATTCTTACGCCGGCAGCTGGCGCTGTTTTCACCCGCATGGGCCGGATCTGTCACGATTTTATATGGCGGAAGTGTGAAGGCTGACAACGCCGCATCGTTGTTTGCCATGCCTGATATTGACGGTGGATTAGTTGGCGGGGCCTCGTTAAATGTGAATGATCTGCTCAGCATTTATAAGGCTGCCAATATTTAAGCTGAATTTCTGCACAGTTAAAGCCCGCCGTACATCGTACAGGCGGGTTTTTTTTGCGCTCTATTTTTGTAAGATTAATTGTTGATCTCATTACTATCCTTGCTTTTGTATTCAATATGCTTACAAATTTATTTTTTCATTCTTTCTTATAATTAAATATTCCATGGCGTAATAAGGGGCTCAAACTATATTGGTTTCACTTGTCTGGCTGGGTATTGCCTTGGGCAGGATGGGCTGGGTGATGTTCTGTGCTGACGGTGCGCTGACGCAGTTTGCTATGGGTGCGGAGCGCCTTTATGCCATCTCTTATCAGGCGCAAGAGAAAGGCATCCCTTGTTGGTCTGTTTAATTGGAGCAAAAGATGCAAAACACATGGATCAAAACGAATAATGTCGCTCAGTATCAAGAGGCCAACTGGGCCAACTGGATAGGCACAAAAGCATGCGGCAGCGTGGAGGCCGCTCAGGCTTATGCCGCGCAAAATGCTGAAATCAGCTTCTTTTTTTATTGCCGTCAGAATATGGTACTGACCAATGGCCGCAGTTTCAGCCCGGGGGATGCTGCGTTTTTCTCCGGCCAGCCATGGTATGGCAGCGCACCGCAATGCGATTCGTATCAGAAAGTTGTGTTTAATACGCCAGCATTTATTAATGATTTTCCGGTCAATTCAGCACAAAACGATGCCGTTTGCCTGCAATGGAACACCAATATCAGTGGCTTTACCGCGCAGGCCATCATGGGCGACCCGTGGAATCTGCTTTATGCCAGCAATCAAACCTCTTATTTTGATACCCAGTTCACCACCATTCCCAGCACCGCAACGGCGGCCTTAATTCAATGGACGGCGTTTCCAAACCGCCTGAGCCAATATCTGGGTAAGGGCGCATACCCTGCCAATCCTTACAACTATTTGCCTGCGCAATTGTTTGCGATTGCTGATCAATACGGCACAACTGAAGTGCCTGTGCCCGCTTTCCAGAATATCCCCACCCAACTTTGCCCGCAGGCTACATGGAATAGCGAGCTGCATATGTACGGCCCCTATGGCCCGCGCGGCTGGCAGGATGAGTATTGCGAGTGGAGCGTAGTGCGCGATCCGCAAAGCAATAAAATCACCCGCATTGATATGACCTGCGAAAACCCGGAATACTGGAACACGCTGTGGATGATTGATCCGCAAAAAGTGGCCGATGTGTATACATCTACGCTGAGCTTTGGTGCGCCAGCTTCGGCGCAGGTGGTGGTGCCAGTCAGCGATTTATACTTGCAAGATCCGGTGACTAAAGCCGTGGTGATTGATCCGTCAACCGGCCGCCCGGCTTATAACCCGCTGAATAAATGGAACAGCGGCCCCGTTGCCGTGCGTGGCAGCAGCAATAATTATGGTGGTGCGATGCATCTGACCAGCACCCCAAATACGCTGCAAACAGAAATGGCCCTGGCGGGCGGCGCGACGATACAGCGCAATTGCGGCAACAGCGTGCCGCAAACACTGATTTGCTGCGCGCAATACGGGCAGGCTTACCGCAATAGCGATCCGCATATCGGGCAATCGGTGAATCAGGCGATTGGCGGGCAGCTTACCGGTTTTCCCTGCAAGGCTGCACTGGCAAATCCAACCGGCTTGTATATCCAGGTGCCGGATTTAAGCGGCTTTACCCTGCCTGCAGATCCAAAATTGCCCGCGGGAGCATCAGCCCAGGATTGCTGGCAGATTGTGCGCGGGTCGGCAGAATTAACTGATCCTGTTACCGGAATGTTGTTTGGTGCCACAGCAGCATCGCCACAAAATGGCGGTAATTTTGTGCTGCATGCGGTGTTTCAATTGCCACAATCGTGGGTGGATGCGGGTGTGTCGTTTACGATAGGCGATATCACCGATGCAAGCGGCGAGCTGATTCAGTGGGGCGGGCAAGTCACGCAACAGATGTCGATTGGCCTGTGGGCGCGCCCGATTCAGGTTTCGGCAGCCCCTGCCAATGAAGCTTGCGTTTTACCGCCACCAACGGGTGTTACCCCGCCTGCCAGCCCTGTGCCGCCTGATTACGCCCAGCCCTTACAGCTGTTTCACTCGGCTATTTGGAATGCCTACTTTAATACCGAAGTCAGCAATCCAATGAATACACCGATTTCGCTGGCCAGTAATTCCACCCTGATTGCTCCGATTGTGCGGCTTGGGCAAAGCAATATCCCTATGGTGCTGACCTGCACTACTACGCAGCTTGGGCCACAGGGGCAGCTGCCAGCGGTGGACTTTGGGCCGGATGTGACGGTGGTGGTCAGTGGCTTTAACGACAACGTTAATTACGCTGTGCCAGGTAATTCTTATCCATCCCAGTGCGCTTCGCTTAATTTAAATGTCAGTGTGGGCGCAAATGCTGCTTTGGGTTTACGTGGCCTGGCGCTGACAAACTATGGGGACGAGGTGCAGGCGCCTATGTCTGCGCTGCTGAATATTATTCCGGCTTGATTGTGAAGAGTTAAAGGGGTTTGCCATGCGTATATTGAATCGTTTGCAGCTATCCGCTTATCTTGGGCTTGGGGCGGGCTTGGCGGGGGCATTCGCCCATGCCGCTTGCCCCACATGGAATGGTGTGCCGGTGATGCAGCCGGTTATTCCTTGCGATTCGCTTGGGACCAATCAAAACGCATTTAATAATCTGGCATGGCAGCAGTTTATTACCCTTAACTGGGCGGCTGACCCCAATTTACCGGGGCAGCCCGATACCAGCGTGCCTGCTTCCTCTTTCGGGGTGGCAGGCACGAGCAGCCCGGTGGTTTGGGAAAGTTATAAAGAATCTTCCGAGGTGTTCCGCCCCAATGGCGCGCCTCCTTTGCCATGGGCCAATAAGCAGGCTATTCCGCTGGCGATGCGGTCTTTAATGAAAACGAAAACCCTGCAGGCCACCTCGGCGCTGGGCATCAAGAGTCTTTACCACACGTCTAAATTTACGGATACCTCGCCGGCTGCATTAAAAGACATTGCCGAGGCGGGCACCAATGGGGCATGGCTCACCGCGCAGCCCAAAATGAATAACTACGTCACCCTGTTTGAAAAGCGGCTTAATCAGGATGAATACAACTATATCAACCAGAACCAGCTGTATATCGCCAATAAGCAGCCCTCATTTGCCACCACACAGGGGCTGAATTTGCCCGATGGCTCGGCGACGTTCTCAACGTATGGCACGGTGGGGGCGATTGAAATCAAGGCGGCATGGATTGAGCTGGATGACCCCACGCTGTGGCCGATGTTTAAAACATCTAAAGCATGGGTGAGTTATCCGATTACAGGGGGCGGCAGTACGACGCCAAAACAGGTGACGGTAGGGCTGGTGGCTTTGCATATTATTCGTAAAACACCCAATGCCCAGCAGTTTATGTGGAGCACATTTGAGCATGTTTATAACGCGCCAAGCAAAACCGAGCTGAGCGCGCCGCCCCTGCCCTGGTACACCTATTTCAATCTGAACTGTGATCCGGCAACGGATTACTACAAATGTGTGCAGAATAAAATGCCGGTGGTGGGGACAGATCCTTACAATGCGCCGGTGCAAGTGGTGCGAACCACGCCGATCAGCAGCACCACCGCCAATAATATCGCCGCGCTCAATACCAATACCTGGGCCACGATTAAAGCGGCCAATCCTAACTCGGTATTTCTGAATTACCAGCTGGTAAATGTGCTCTGGCCAAACAGCAACACCCCCATCTACCCCGGTGCAACAGCGCCACTGCCAGATGGCAATGCCCAGCCTCCGGTGGCGCAGCAGCCTGTGGCTAATACGGTATTGGAAACCTACCATCAGAACCTGAGCTGCCTGTCCTGCCATACTGGTGCAACGATAGCCGGGCAGGGGCAGACGCTGGCCAGTGATTATTCATTCTTATTCGGAGAAGCCAGCAATCCTTCGGCTCAATCCAAAAAGAGTAAAAGTAAACTGATGCGGGTGAAATTGCCTTAAATCGTCATCTGAATGTAGCTTGTTATCCCCGCATACATTTATCGGATGGCCAGCGCAAACGCTGGATTCCTGCCGAAGCCGAGGGCTGCAGCTGTTTTTTTAAACCTTGTTGCCGGATGTTTCAGCGTTGGCCAGCTCAAACATCCGGCGTAATTCATCCAGTACCACGGGCAGGGTATCAAAACCCTCGCCCAGTAAAAAATGCCCGCCATTTTTTACAATTAAAAACTGCGCATCTAATTGCTGGCCAAGTGCCTTAGTCAGGGCAAAAGGAATAGTGGCATCGTTATCCGCCGCGATCACAGAGCGCTGCCTAATCAGCTGGCGCAGATGTGTAGTATTTAAAGGCTGCGCTGTAAACTCATCCAGCTGGGGCAAAAGCGGCACGGCCCCGGCAAAGCCCGCCACCAGCACTACGCCGCCAATGGCTTGATTAATTCGCTCTAAATGCCGCAGCACCGTAATGCAGCCAAGGCTGTGCCCCACAAAATAAACATCCTCGTTATGCACTGCCACGCTTTGCTCAATTTTAGTCAGCCAGGCATTTAAATCTGGCTGGCCGGAGTTGGGCATCTCTAGAATATGGCAAGGCACTCCAAGCGTAGCCAGCTGGTCCTGCAGCCAGGGAAACCAGTGGTGAGAAGGCGCGGCATCATAGCCGTGGATGATGTAGAGGGTGGGCATTCAGAGTAATCCTGTCTGTTTGATTGCAGATTTTACGCAGTAAAGATCTTAAACCACTGGTGCCCCGGAGAGAACTGCGCCAGGGATGATGTGGATTAAGAAAACAGCGATGCAGCCGGATTATTAAAGGCAGCGCAAAAAACGGCCAGTATCATTTCGTAAAAAATAAACCGCCTGAGGTCATGTGAATAGCCGGGGCGGTTTATTTGATATGGCCGCCCATATTTATTTCTGGGTAATGCCAGGGAAGTAGAATGAAGTCATGTCGATGATTTGTTGCTGTATTTTGCATCCCAGCCCTTCTCGGGCGGCATTGGTCAGCAGGCCATTATCGCCATCGCCGGTCCATACAAAGAGGCCACCCAAACCCTGCTCACGCACATACTGCGCTTTGGCCCGCACTGAACGTGGCGTATCCAGCGACATAAATACCTGACTGCTGCTGTTATAGAGAAAATCCGCATCTGCGATTGTATCGGTATACAGCTGAAAGCCATTGCGGCCGCTTTGCTGCTCAAAGTCGATATAGTTGCGCACAATGTCCGGCCACTCTGTGACACCAGATTCAAAGCTGCCCACTGTGTTGTTTGTGCTTTGATTATCGTAACTGCCCTGCAGGGGGGATACCGAGGTGATCCGCGCCCCTTTGGCATTGCGGGTATAGGCGGCATAACCCAGGTGGATTTTTTTGGGGTCAACGCCTAAACCCAGCAGGTATTCGGCTGCGCGTGCAGCAGAGTTCTGAGTAGGGTCTTCGCTTTGCAGATTGGTCTGATGGCCTAAGCCTTCGGCCCAAGGGGTGCCAAAGAAGTCATAGCTCATCACATTCAGCCCATCTGCCCCGGCGGCAATCAGTTGAGGAATATTGGCGTGCTGCATTTTTTCAGGCGCAGCATTCACGGCAATGCTGATATGAATGTTGGGTATCGCCACCTTGATGTCGCGAATCAGAAGGGCAAAATTGAGAGCATCTTCCGGCCCAAAGCAATTGCCATTGCCTGAGCAGCCTGGAAATTCCCAATCAAGATCCAGATCGGTAAACATCGGGAAGGTGTCGACGATATGCTTCAGGCTCTGTACCAGGCGTGCGCTTAACGCGGTATTTGCCGCGATAAAGTGAAACGCCTGACTCATCGTCCAGCCACCCAGGCTGAGCGATACGCGCAAATCGGGCTTGCTCTGCTTGAGCCGGACTAAGCAGCCCAGTACGCCTTGTGCAGTGGCAGGGTTAAAGAGCTGTGCAGGCGTCCCATCTTTGTAGCCTGGAAAGCCACAATTGATGTATGACTGCACATCACCCCATGGATCGGTAAAGGTGGCCTTGCCTTTTTGATTGGGTAAATCGCTTTCGCTGCTGGCAATACTGAAAGCCAGTGCTGCTTTATTGATTGCGTCAGCTTTTTCGCCCGTGTCGCCAATAATGCCAGCAAAACCAATAACGATTTTGTCAAAAGGGCCGGCATCTTGTAAGCGCATCAGGTCGGTACCACGACCTCCTTCTTTAAAGTCGCTGCTCGTTTCATAACGCGAATCATACTGCGACCAATCTGTGTAATAGCAGGCAACTTGAAACTCATTGTTCTGATATTTATTGAACACATTTTTAACCACGCGGCCCGGCGTGTATGAAAAGTTGCTGTCTTCCATACTGGGGTTAAAATGATTGACCGCATAGGTTTTCTCTGCCGCCCCCTGCCCTAAAATCTGCCCGCCGACAAGGGTACCGGGGTCGGATGGATAAATTAAAGCACTGTCAGTTGTCTGAGTTAACTCTGTTGCTTGTTTTGCTGTGGTTTCCATGTTTGTTACTCCTTGAAACGCAGTCCGTTTGCCGGGCGTCAGTTGGGGCAGGGGAGAATGCCGTACGTATTGAGTGGAAGATTAAAAAGATGGGGCAGAAGATAAAATGGTGAGTAATAAAAATGACTCACCATTTTTATTGTTTATGTCGTAAAAATAATGACGCCATTTATTCGGGGCATTATTCGGTTAATAAAGCGGGGTTTTATTGGTTAATCAGAATAACTTGCAGCTCTTCCCCTTGTGATGAGACGTCCTGGGCTTGCTGCTGATTTGGACGGAGACGGTTGAAGCCATATTTAATGGCATCATAAATAAGATTGGCAACCACACCGCTGGCAACGCTGACTAAAAAGGCCACTACTGCAGAGTTAACCCCGCTGGCTTCATATTCACTATCAGCGGTTTCTGATGTTAAAGCCTGATCGGAATTTAGTGCGGACAGAAACAGTACGCCATTCTTTGATGTGGCGCGAACTTTCAGTGCTTTATTGTTGTTAATTTCCTTGGCCATTTTATTGGTAAAATCGGAGTCATTTTTAATGACTACGGCTGTCTTTTCAGCAACTTCAGGTTTTTTTTTGCTGTTAATAAATACTTTTTTATCAGGCATGGTTAATTCCTTTGTTTTGAGTATGTATATAGATATGGAGGCTTTTCTATAAGGAGTTCTTTAATTCGTCAGCTGTGCCGCCGGATTTTCCATCTATATGGGGTGTGGCCATTAAGAAGGCAGTAATGTATTTACTGCCTTCTTTTTATTGCTGTGGCTTATTTGTAAACCACGCTCCATTGGTTGTTAATATCCAGAGTAACTACGGCTGAATAAATATTGGCTGGATAATCAATTTCAAATGAATCTGAGATTTCTTCCAGATCCAGCACTTCACCCACTTCATAACTGCCAAAGGTGATCCAGTACTTAGGATGGGGTGTAAATGCAAGGAGAATATTGGGTTGTGCTTCTACAGCCAGAGCGGGCTGGCCAGAGATACCTACCCCAACCGATGCTTTGCGTAATGGCACGCTCGAGCTTTGCTTCACGATAAGTGAGCCTGCCGGAGCTGCGCTTGATTTATTGGTAAAGGTATAGCCGTGCTCGTCATAAGTCAGCAATACTGCATTTTCCCCGTGTGGATCAATCGCCCATGTTTGGGATGCTTCAAATGTGGCACCAGGTTTAAGAGTACCGTTTTCTGACCAAACAAGGCTGTAATCAATATTCCAGTCAAAATTTAATCGGGTTGTAGGGTGAGATGATTTAGTCAGCCATGCCAAAGACATTACATTAGGCACGCCAATATCAGGCGCTGTGGTGTAAACGCAAGCGGTGGCAGAGTTGCTGGAATTATTTTGAAACGAAAGTGTATAAGCAGTCATGTTGTGATCCTCAGGGGTTGAATAAATTAAATTTGGGTATTGTGTTTTTGTGTCTGATTCTTTAGTTCTCCTTAGTTTTGAAATTGATCATAAAAATATTTTATTTGTGATGATATTTGTAATGGTTGTTAATAGTTATCCATTGGTATTTCAATATTTTGGCCATATTCAGGTGTTGGTGTTGTGTTGGCAACTCTGAGTTTTCTTTTTATTGCGCATTCATTGTATGTCCAGCTTATTGCGGGTATAAATTGACAGACAGGCTGATTGTTCTGTGTTCTGATCAGCAGGTTTGTAAAAAAAGTGCCTGAATAGCCTTTGTTGTCGGATGAATATGTTTTTGCCTTGTTAACGCTGATGTATGCGGATTCTTTTTTTGTGCTTAGCATAATGTAATTGTCGTTTGCGGTGCATATAATATTGGTATGTGCCTCACGCATTTTCTTTTTAAATTCACTGGTAAATAAACGGGGGTTGTTGTTTATTTCATCTGCAAATTCTTTTACTTTTTTATCTGATTGAATGTTTTTTGATATGAGAGTGACTTTGAACCCGTGCCGTATTTTGTTGCGTGCTGATTTTATTGGGTTCATTTTTGTATTGCCCTGTTGTAAATAAGACGATGCAGAATGTTTTTTTGTGAATTAATTTCAGACTTGTTTTTTAAGATACGTAAACAGAGTGTGAGTCGTGCGCTGTTGTTAAAATATATGCCTTGCTTTGGTTGTGTATTTATTGCTGGCCGTGAAATAAAAATCGCTTTCTTGCAATGATCTCTAAGCCATCGTTGCTGAAATATAATGTCCAGCCTTTTGCTTTTAAGTGTTTCAGCTCAATGAGTGCTTCGCTCAGTGACTCGTAATTAATCCGCAACTCAGTCATTATTAATTCCTCTGTATTGATCAGCGAGTCAGCATGATTTTTGAATGCGTTTAATAATGTGTAAGCCAATTGAGCGCAGAATGAATTTAGTCGGGCAGATCAAAAAATGCGGAGGTGTGTGCTTCGTGCTCGAATTGTTCTGCACCGTGAGCGCCTTTATTGCCGGCATGATCACTTTGAATGGCGATATTTACATAAGTCCAAAGTGCGGGTTTTAATAAATTACGAGCCAGCTGAGCGCGTTTACGTGCCAGTTCCTCACTAATTTTCAGTAGCTGAGCTATTTCTCTGAAAGGCATTTCTTCTACAAAACGGTAATAGGCTACGTCATGTAAATTTTCAGGCAAGGTTTGGAATACTTCTTGTATTTGTTTGAGTAGTTCGTCTCCAAGAGCCTGATATTCAGGAGAAACAGGTCTGTGATGGTCTGTTTCTTCATGATGCAATTGAAGCCTCAGGTTTTCTGCATTCAGCCAGCGCTGCTGATCAATAAACTTGCTTTTGGTTACCTGACGCAGCCAGCCTCCAAGGTGGCGGATTTGCGATAATTTAAATGGAGATTCTGTATAAATATGAAGCAGGACAAGGCTGTACAAATCTTTGCTGTTTTCCGAATTGCCTGAGCAAAAACGATTGCACAAATACTGAAGAAAATGGTGGTAGCGGGTAATAAACTCTTCAAATGCACCTTCATTGTGACTGGCAAGTGCAATAATCAGCTCTTGCTCGGATGCATTGCCCCAGCGTTGCTGTTGTTGGCTCAGTTTTGTCCCCATATTGCGCCTCTGTGGTGTGTGTTGATGGTTTTCCTGTCTCGTTTATTGGTTTTTGCTAAGATTTGAGACAGGTTTAGGTAAGAGGACGGTGCGGAATGGCTTAATGTGAAAACAAATGGATTTTGTTACGGGGCAAGAATGTGCTGGAGGGCGGGGCGGGTTTTTTGAAGGCGGGCCAAGCAGGGTGGGAGGCGTACGGTAGTCTGATGTGTAATCAACATCCTGACAAAAATGCCGCAGATACCATGAAGGTCATGCGTAAATATCTAATGCAGGGGGTATGTCGTTTGTTCAGGGCTGCTGCCACTTTATTCACTCAATCAGTAAGGCCGGTGTGATTGATGCGTGGCTGGAGCTATATCGGGCTGTAAAACTTAAGCTGATTTGGATTCGCTGCACATGATGATCATGATGAGGAGGGATATTTCATAAAAGACAAAGACAGAGGATTTAAGCAGGCGCACAAGCTGTTTAGCGGCTTGTGATCAGATATTGATTAAGCACACGCAATATACCTGCAGATGCTTTACAACTGCCCGCAGCCACTGTGTGTGGCTGGTTTATGGCTGGTTTATGGCTGGATTTAATCTCTGTTTAGCAAGGCAGAACGTGGAATATTGAACGTGGATATATGTTTTAAAGTTTAGATTACAGCCCCTTCAATCCATCGCCCCTCAGCCCCACCAGTAACGCTTTCCCATCCGGCATGACTCTGAATTCCCCATATCTGGCTTGCGCCCAGCGGCTGGCTTCGCCTTCTTTAAAAAACCATGCGTCGGTAACGAGTACCCAGCGGCCGTTTTTGGGGCTGAGTTCGATTTTAAATTCGTCCGCCGCCAGTGGCTCGCCATGATCGATACGCTGGGCGCTGCCGATGTTTTGCTTGTCTCTTTTCATAACGAGAAAAGGGCGGGATGGATTGCTTATATCGCCAACTGCCGGTGTATCAAAGGGGATTTGAAAATTAAGCTGCATAAAATCGCCCTGCATCAGGGAGCGCGGGTCGGCCGGGGCGAGTGAGATATACAGCGGCTGGCCGCGGGCGATCAGGTTTTCTTTTTGCCAGATGCCAATATTGGCGGCCAGCAACACACATGCAGCGGTCAGTGCGATACCCCATTTTTGCTGAGGGCTAATCATGGTCCTGGTGCTGGCTGCTGCAGGTGGGGCCAAGGCCCGCCATGCAATCGCCCCCAGAAGGCTGCCTGCCAGCATAAACAAAAGCGCTTTGTTGGCCAGTGTCCAATCCAGCTGGTAGTAAAACGCGCCAATCATCCATGCACAAGCCAGGCCTGCGCTGCTGGCAGTGCGCCAGCGCCCGGCCATCAGGCTGATGGATAGGGCCAGTAATACCGCGCCCAGTGCAGGCATCAGCCAGGCCAGCGCCGCTAAAATCACCGCAGCGAAAGCGTAGCTGCGAAGTGCTGGCCAGCTGCGCCCCATTAACAGCGCGGCTGCCAGAGCAAGCAGGGTTGAGCTAAGCGCGAACAAGCTGTGGCTTGTTGCAGACTGTGGTGCTGCTTCATGCATGATTTCAGCAAAAACGCTATTACTCAGGCTGGCCCCGGCAAGAAAAGTCATGCCTGAGCTAAAGGCCAGCCCGGCAAGAATCACCAGCAGCCAGCCGGTAAAGAAGGACTCAAATGCCGCTGCGATCAGTGCTTTTGCGCCGTTGTTGAGTATTTTGTATTGCACGGCGCAGGCAAGCAGCCATAGCAAAAACAGGGTGTGCAGCGCCAGCCAAAGCTCGGAATGAGTATCGCTATGGCCATTTTTAATCCAGATCAGGATGGAGCAGCCGGTGAGCGCGGCAGAGGCTGCACCCAGCAAGACACGCAGCCAGGGTCTGGGGATGGCCCATGTCAGCCCGCCTGCCAGTAAGGCCAGCAGGGTGCAGGCCAGTGCACTGGGTAAATGGGTGAACAGACCATAAGCAATGAGGGCAGGCCCCACCATCAGGGCAGGGATAGCCAGTTGCTCAACAAATAATGGAATATCCTGGCCGCGCAGCAGCAGGATGGCTGCTGCCAAAACCAGTACCCCCACAAAATAAGGACCCGCCACGCTGTGAATAATGGTGTCGCCCAGCATCAGGCCAATCACAATCAGCAAAGGAATGGCGGCCAGCCATGCACCCAGTGCCGTGAGCAGCACCACAGGCCATGGCCTGCTCTCTGGTGTTTCAACGTGGGCATCACCAGGCACAAGGCCAGCGGCGATGGCTTTTTCTAAGAGGGGATGGCTCATAATGTTTTGGCCTGGTGTCTGGAAAGGCGCAGTAAGCTGCTGACGGTGAAGGCGAGTAAGCCTGCTGCGGCAAGGCCGATCAGTAGAATCTGGCCGATAAAGTTGTCGTTGATATGCCCGTTAAACAGCAAGCGGGCCAGGCCGGAGATCAGCAAAATATTCAGGCACAGGCCGATAATGCTTAAGCCGTAAATATCGAAAGTGGCAGGCTGAGCCATGGCCGCCGCCGCCAAAGCAAAAAGCATCAGTCCTAAAAAGTAAAGCAGCAAAACATCCTGAGCGAGCAGTGCGGTGAAGGCGCTGCTGCAGATCATGATACTGCACAGGGTCATGGAGGTGCGAAACGCCCAGTGGCCGGTGCCTTTTAAGTAAGGCAGTTTTGGGCTGAGCAGCAGCGTCATCAGCAGGGCCGCACTCCAGCCCAGCAAGAAAACCTGGGTGTCAGCCTGCTCAAGCCGCCAGCGGTGGCCGGTATGCGCGTGTATCCACAATGAAATCCCCGTGCTGACGATCAGCGCCCAGGGCGCCCACAGCACATCGCTTTGGGCACTCAGGCACAGCGGCAGGGTGAGGGCTGCCCAGATTGCAAACAGCTGCCACGGGTCTGCGCCAGTTTGATAAGTCTGCCCAAAGTAAGCAAAAAGACCGCCAACAGACAGGAGCGCCAACAGGCAAAGGGGAATACGGGCTTTGGCCAACACAATGGCGGCGGTGCAAAGTAAAACGCACAGCGCCTGCAGCAGCACAAAATGCCCCAGCCGCCCCAGCGTATCCCAATTGGCGGCAATCCAGAAAACCAGCCCCAGCCCAAACAGCGCCGCAGCTGTCACTGCTATGATTTTTGGCAGGCGGCTGGTGATTGCCGCCGGATCAGGGGCGGCTAATTGCTGTAATTGTTGTGTGGCAGCGGCATCCAGCTGGTATTTGGCTGCCAGTGCGTAGAGGCTAAGGCGCTGATCCATCAGGTATTCCTTGGGTGTGGCATTAAGCTACTGCGTAAAGATGCTGAAACAATGCGTTTACTATTTTTTCTGTGTTTTTGTGACAAGGAACAATAAACTTTGCCATCTTGCCAAAACAGGCTTCAGGCACAAGCTGCTGCTCAACCAAGTGGTATTCGCAGCGCTCCGCGTAGTCATCCCACAGGATGATTGCACCAGGCTGAAGCTGAAGCAGCGAGTACAAAAAACACGGTACTCTGAAGCGTCCGTCAATCAGAACCAGATCAACATCAAGGGCAAAACGCCAAGGCTGGCTGTAGTAATCGGGCCACTGGCTTTGCATTTGCGTATTTTCAGGAAAGCCCCAATCCATGGTTTCGCCAATGGGCGCGTGCAGCAGCTTAATCTGGCTGGGGGACTGCAGCGGGGCGATTTGCTCCCTGACCTTTGCCAGCCATTCTTCGCTTGAATCAATGGCCACAATGCGCGGCACACCCAGCTGCGCTGCCAGTACCGTGCTGCCGCCCATGCCATATTCCACATAGCTTTGGGTGCTTGTCAGTGCGGCTGTCAGCGCTTCGCACTCTGCTTGCGGCATATGGGGCAACAATGCCGCATGGGGCGTCATTGTGACCACACTGCAAATTCGCTGCCGTTTGGATCCCTAAACTGGAAACGCCTGCCGCCAGGGAAGGAAAATATCGGTTTAATAATGTGGCCACCGGCCGCCAGCACGGCAGCCTGGCTTGCTTCCAGATTGCTGCTGTATAAGACAATTAAAGGCGCGCCAGTCTGGCTGGAAATACTTAAATCAGCCAGATAAAAACCACCATCAATCCCTTCATTAGAAAAAGCGCAATACTCCGGGCCGTAATCTGTAAATGCCCAGCCAAACACCGCGCTGAAAAATGCTTTGCTTTTGTTTAAATCTTTGGAAGGCATTTCAATATAATTAATTTTATGGTGCTGATGCATGGCGGGGCTCCATATCAATGGAATGCTGAGTTGGGGAGAAGGCCAAATTGAATTTCAATTTGGTTCTGGTTTGATTGCGGCGATTCCCATAAATGATAAACCTCACGGCTTTCGCCGCTGAAAGCACGGCCGGATTGCTTGATTTCAGCAATTAAAGGCGCATAGCCCTCATTAAATAAATCAGCCAGCGGCCCCTGATAGTGGCGGACGGCGCAATCAATTGGGGCTAAAGTTTTGCAGGCAAAATCCCCTGCATAAGCCTGCGGGCGGCAAACCGGAAAACAAATATCCAGTGTAAATAAGCTGCGCGCATCCTGCGGCACCTGGTAATACACAAAAATACACGGGCCATTAAAACCCAGCTGATTGCGTTCAATTTCGGCAATCAGTAAAGGCGTTTGTTCAGTGGCAAAAGCGCCAACATCAGCAAGGCAAAGTTGTTTGCTGGTGAAAACAACAGGAATAGCATGGGTTTGTTTGGTTTTCATAAAGCCTCCTTTAGCGTGATGTATTAAATCGCAATTTGCCGGGTATTTATAATAAAGACTGAATCTGTGTTGCCGGATTGCCACTGGCTTTCCACGCATGCCATTGGCGCTGCAGGCGGTATACTTTTTGCGCGAGAATGGGCTCGCTTACATACTGGCTGATTTTATTTTTGCTTAGCATTTCCTGCGCCCATGCACTGACATCCTCAGGGTGTAATGCCCATGCCTGATGAATATCAGAAAGCTGCCAAAGCCAGTAGGGCGACAAATGGCCGTGTACGTGTAACAGCCCTGGATGAATATTCGCTCCCAATTGCTCCAGCTGTTTTTTCCAGATGCCCTGCACATGGATATTGGCAAATTCGCTGCTGATTCCGGCGCTGCGCTGTTTTAAATGCTGGCGGTAACGCACTAAAGGAATGCCCATATTGGCAAGCTGCCCATGCTGGCTGAGACGAATTACTAAATCCCAGTCCTGTGCCATATCCATTTTTTCTGTGTACTGAATATTACTTTTAAGCCATAGCGCACGGTTAATCATCATTGCGGGCTGGGCCATGGCGCAATAAAACAAATTATCCACGCAGATATCATGGTGATACAGCGGAAAAAGGCGCAGCGATTCTTCTGTGCGCTCTTCATTAAAAACCAGCATATCCCCGCTGACGGCGATCACATCCGGGTGCCCGGCCAGAAAACGGGCAGAGAGGGCAAAGCGTTCCGGCAGGCTGATATCGTCTGCATCATGCAGGGCAATGTAATCCCCCCGCGCTGCGGCCATGCCCAGATTGCGGGCACAGGATACGCCGTGATTAAGCGCTAATGTGATGATGTGAATGCGTAACCATGGGGCTGCCTTGGCAAACAGGCTGATTTCTTCCTGATAATCATGCTGGCTGCCATCGTTAATTAAGATCACTTCACTATCAGCAAAGCATGAAAAATCAGCCGCCACAATCCCATTCAGCATGTCAGAAAAATGCTGTGTATTTGGATTCATAAACGGGATAACAATGCTCAGTTTCATGCCGGGGGCCTGAATGCGCGCTGATTGCTGGCAAGGATAGACATGATTTTTCTCCAGCCCGCTTCAGATTCCGGGCTTTGGGCGAAGGCCTGCTGCAATAAGTCGCGCTGGCTGCTGGAAAGCTGCTCTTCTAATACCTGGCCCGACTCACTCAGGGCAAGGCTCTTTACCCGGGCGTCATGGCGGGCCGTACTGGCAATGACCAGACCTTTGGTTTGCAATTCTCTGAGTGGCCGGTTCAGTGCCTGCTTGGAAATGCCCAGCCGTGCCAGCAGTGTATTCACCGACAGCCCCTGATCTCTGGCCACAAAATATAAAATTCGGTGGTGCACTCTTGCCAGCTGCAAAGGGGCGAGCATTTCGTCCGGCAGGGATGTAAAGGTGCGGTAGCCGTAAAACAGGCTTTCCAAATCAGCATTGAGTGTGTCGGCTTGGTCCATGATGGTGTGTCGTAAAAAAGAGTTTGTTGTCATTTGCACCACTTTTTATTGAC
Source organism: Iodobacter violaceini (assembly GCF_011601265.1). GTDB lineage: Bacteria > Pseudomonadota > Gammaproteobacteria > Burkholderiales > Chitinibacteraceae > Iodobacter > Iodobacter violaceini. Next base: position 284,557 of record NZ_JAAOLX010000002.1, on the reverse strand, counting down.
AGGGTGGCGGTGCATGCGGCATAAATAGGTCATGTCTATTGACCTGTTTGGTGAGTTATATGTTTGCTGCGCGTATTGACCGTCTTACTTCTTCTCTGGTCAGAGACATTTTAGCTGCCGCATCACGGCCAGGTGTGATTTCTTTTGCGGGGGGCTTACCTGCCAGCGAAGTTTTATTCAGGGCTTCACCTCAGGTGCTGGGGCAATTGCCTGACGATATCTGGCAGTACGGGCAAACAGAGGGCGAGCCTGCACTTCGGGAGCAAGTGGCGATCCGGGCCAGAGCGTTGGGCATAGACTGTAAGGCCGGGCAGGTTTTGATTGTCAATGGCTCGCAACAGGGTATCGATTTAGTCAGTAAATTAATGGTGGAGGAAGGCACTCGCGTGCTGACCGAATCGCCGACTTATCTGGCAGCGCTGCAGGTTTTCCGGCTGATGGGCGCTCATTTTGTGACCGCAGCGCAAGACGAAGAAGGGCTGCTGCCGCAGTCTGTGGCCGAGGCGGATGCACGTCTGGCATACCTTGTGCCTACTTTTCAGAACCCAACCGGCTTGTGTTATTCGCAGGCAAGGCGCAAGGCGCTGGCTGGGGCCTTTGATGCGCAATCTATGGTGGTCTTTGAAGATGATCCTTACCGTGATCTTTCTTTTGATGGCCCTGCACCTTCACCTATTATTTCTCATTTAAAACAGGCACGCTGGATTTATCAGGGGTCTTTTTCTAAGACGCTGGCACCAGGTTTACGCCTTGGGTATCTGATTGTGCATCCTGATTTGATTCAGGCGATGACCCGTTTAAAACAAGCGGCAGATTTACACAGTAATCGTTTAAGCCAGGCGATTGTGACGCAGCTGCTGCAGGATGGTTCGCTGGATCAGCATGTGGCAAATATTCTGCCGCTCTACCGCGAAAAAAGAGATGTGATGCAGGCCGCGCTGCTGCAGCATTTGAGCGATAAAGCCAGCTGGGGGCTGCCATCAGGCGGGTTGTTTTTTTGGCTGACGCTCAAAAACGAGCAGGATGTAATGCAACTGATGCAAGAGGCTCTGACTGCTGGCCTTGCCATTATGCCTGGCTCAGCTTTTGATCCTGTTCCCCATCCATCAAGCACAATCAGGCTGAACTTCAGCCATTCAAGCTTTGAGCAGATTCAGCAAGGTATTGCATTGCTTGGTTCGTTGATTAAGTAGGTTTCCAGTAAGCAGGCTAAGTGCTTTTTAGTGAGGTGGTCGGCAGGATTGTGCTGCACAGGAAGCAAGAAACGGCATTCAATACTAGTGTGTAATGGGATGAATGTTTTTTTGCATAAACGTCTGTGGAGTAAATCAGCATGAAACTGGCTTTCTTTCTGGTTCTTAGCTTGTTTTCTTTGTCCTGCTTTGCTCTGGATGCACCGAAGGGCAAGGTTGTGCTTGCTGTTTCTGGCGCATTGAGTCAGCAAAATAGTGGTAAAAATGCAGAATTTAGTATGGATATGCTGACAAAGCTTCCACAGCATAGTTTTGTCAGCAAAACACCATGGTATGAAAAGCCGGTTAAATTTACCGGGCCACTTTTAAGGGATGTACTGGCGGCGGCCGGAGCCAAAGGGGTGCAGATTTCAGCGCTTGCCCTTGATGATTACCGCGTTGAAATTCCTTTTGAGGATGCCATTAAATATCCCATTATTATTGCCCGGCTTTTAGATGATAAACCGATGGCGGTGCGGGATAAGGGGCCATTGTTTATTGTTTATCCTTTTGATCAGTATAAAGAATTGCATCAGGATGTTTATTACACCCGGTCGGTTTGGCAGCTTTCTAAAATCATCGTCCAGTAAGGGGCCGGCATGAAGCGGAGCAAACGGCTGCTTTTTTTTATTGTAAGCAGCTTGATTGCGGTTTATGCGGCGATTGCTGCTGTTCAGTTTGCGCAGTTTCAAAGTTTAAATAATTCAATTGGCCGGGCAAATGACAACGCAATGTGGGCGTTGATTCAATTAAATGTGGATTATCAGCGCCTTTATTCTGCATTTGATATTCATCTGATGAACGAAGAGAAAGTCAGTATTGATGATCTGGCATTTCGCTATGAATTATTTGTAAGCCGTATTATCAGCTGCCAGGCGGGCCAGTCCAAAGTATTGATGAATAAACAGCCTGTTTATATCAATACGATGAAGGCTTTAAATGCATTTACCGCAGAGGCGGATCATTACCTCGGCGCTGCGCCGGATCGTGTTTTAGATGCGGGTAGTAAGCAGATTCTGTATAAAAAGTTATTTGCTCTGGAGTGGCAGATCAGAGAGCTGGGTGTTAAGGCCTCTATTGCCGCAGCAGAGCTGGCCGATGCGCGCCGCTCTGAAGTCACACATCAGGTGCTGGTAGCCAGTGCGCTGACTGGGTTTCAGTGCTTGTTGACGCTGCTTCTGGCTTTGGCCATGCTCAGGCAGGACAAACAGCGTGCTGCGGCGCAGGCAGAAGCTTTAAGCAGCCAGAAAGAGCTGGTTGAGGTGTTAAAGCGAAATGAAGAAGTCTTAGAGGGCCGTGTATCAGAGCGCACTCAGGCGCTGGCGCTGCTGAATCATTCTTTGCAGGTGCAAAAAATAGAGCTGGAAAAAGCGCGGATTCAATCGGATCAGGCTTCCCGGATGAAATCAGATTTTTTAGCCAATATGAGCCATGAAATCCGCACGCCAATGAATGCCGTGATTGGTATGTCTTATCTGGTGCTTAAATCAAATCTGACTTTTAAGCAAAGAGATTATATTGAAAAAATCCAAAAATCAGGCCAGCATCTTTTAGGGATTATCAATGACATTCTGGATTTTTCTAAAATTGAATCAGGGCATTTAAAAATTGAAATGCTTGATTTTAATATCGATAAATTGCTTGAAGATCTGGCGGATTTATTACTTGAAAAGGTAAATGCAAAGGGGCTGGAGCTGGTGTTTGATATTTCCAGCGATGTACCGCGCACCCTCTGTGGCGATGCATTAAGACTGGAGCAAATATTAATTAATTATGCCAATAACGCCATTAAATTCACCGACGAAGGTGTGATTAAATTAGTTTGCAGGGTACAAGAGCAGGATGAAGCCGGAGTACTGTTGTATTGGGAAGTGAGCGATACAGGGATTGGCATCTCTGCAGAGCAGCTGGCGCGTTTATTTCAATCATTTCAGCAGGCCGATACCTCCACAACCCGGCGTTACGGCGGCACGGGCCTTGGCTTGGCCATTTCTAAACAGCTGGCTCAGCTGATGGGGGGTGAAGTGGGGGTGCAGAGCGTTGTAGGGCAGGGCAGTACGTTCTGGTTTACTTCCAGGGTGGCCATCAGCCAGCAGGCTCAGAGAGAGCTGCTGCCCAGCCTTGATCTGCGCCATCAGGCGGTGCTGGTGGTGGATGATAATTCTGATTCGGCCCGGGTGCTGGCGGATCTGCTGGTCTCGATGACTTTTCGCCCCGTGGTGACCTTATCAGGCATGGCGGCGATTGCGGCTCTGGCGCAGGCATCGGCTGCAGGCGATCCCTTTAAAGTGGTTTTCCTGGATTGGCGCATGCCGCAGATGGGGGGTAAGGAAACGGCGCTGGCGATTCAGGAAATGGCCTTGCCTGTGATGCCGCGGCTGATTGTGGTGACAGCGTATGGGCGGGAAGAAGTTTTAAGTGAAGTCAACCCTGCGGCTGTAGATGAGATTCTGATCAAGCCCGTGAATGCCTCGCAATTATTTGATACCACCATGCGTGTTTTGGATGCAAAAGAGGTGCATGAATTAGTACGCGAATACCATGAGGTGGATTTGTCGGGTATTTTGGGGGCCAGGATTTTATTGGTTGAAGATAATGATTTAAACCAGCAGGTTGGGATGGATTTATTGCAGGATGCAGGTTTTATTGTTGATCTGGCTGAAAACGGCCAGCAGGCACTTAATAAGGTGCAACAGGTTTCTTATGATCTGGTGCTGATGGATATGCAAATGCCTGTGATGGATGGCATCGCTGCAACGCAAAAAATCAGGGAATGGCCGGATTTTGCGTCTCTGCCCATTGTGGCGATGACAGCCAATGCCATGCAGGCCGATCAGGAGCGATGTGCGGCAGCAGGGATGAACGGGCATGTAGCTAAACCCATAGAGCCGCATGATTTATGGATGGCGCTGCTGCGCTGGATTCCGCCCCGGCCCTTTAATCTTCAGGGCGGTGTTTTGCCTTTGCCGGGTAAAAGCAGTGATCTGGTATTGAAAAGTAAACTGGAGGCCTTGGATGTTGCGGGGCTGGATGTGGCTGCTGGCTTACGGCGGGTGCTGGGTAAAGAAGCGCTTTATTTGGAAATGCTCAGAAAATTTATTCACGGGCAATCCGCTGTCATTACAGAAATTAATGTGGCGCTGGAAGAAAAAGATGTGCTGACTGCAGAGCGTTTGCTGCACAGCAGTAAATCGGTTGCGGCAAGTATTGGTGCGGTTGATCTGGCTGATTTGGCGGCTGAGCTTGAGTCATTGGTTAGACATCATCCTGGCGATGCAATGTTAAAACCGATGCTGGAGGCTTTCTCAAGTAATTTGCTGGGGTTTTTAGTTGATTTGATTGTGGCGCTTGATGGGATGAACCATGTGGCGGATGCCAGCGAGCCCGCAGTGCCGGCCCAAGCGCCGGATATAACCATTCTGGCTGTGGATGATACACCCATGAATTTATTGTTGATTGAGCGAATGCTGGGTAAGGAGTTCAATATCCGCGTTGCGCATCATGGTGCACAAGCGCTGGAGATGCTGGTGCAAGATCCTTTGCCCCGTTTGATTTTGCTGGATATTCTGATGCCGGAAATGGATGGCTATGAAGTATGCCGCCGATTAAAAGCTGATGAGCGAATGGCGAATATCCCCGTGATTTTTATGTCGGCCAGGTCTGATGCGGATGATGAAATGCGCGGAATGGAGCTGGGAGCCGCCGACTATATGGCAAAGCCGCTTTGTCTGCCTTTATTGCTCAGCCGGGTAAAGGCACAGCTGGCTTTGCATGCGCCAGGGTGAAATTCATGTTTTTTGCGTTTTTTATGCGCAAAATTTGATCTTTTACGCTTGTCTGCCCGGCTGATTGTCCGCAAAATGTCTGCCTGACTCGGGGTGCCGCTGATAACCAGCGGCTGAGATATACCCGTGACCTGATCTGGATCATGCCAGCGTAGGGAAGTCGGCGCTCCTTGGCGCAGGCTTTCTGCTCAAGGAACTCAAATGTCTGATTTACACACCATTGCGCTTATTCCTCAGTTTCCTTTGCATCGCGCGGGCGAAGAATTAGCCCGCCTGCGTGCTGCTGCGCCTCTTGTTCATTGCCTGAGTAATGAAGTTGTGCAGTCGGTGACTGCCAACGTATTGCTGGCGCTGGGTGCATCCCCCGCCATGATTGTGGCCGAAGAAGAAGTCGCCGAGTTTGCCGCCATGGCCGATGCACTGCTGATTAATGTAGGTACGCTCTATCCGGCCCGCCTTGCCGCGATGAAAAAAGCAGTTGCCGCGGCCAATGCTGCGGGCACGCCATGGGCGCTTGATCCTGTGGCGGCGGGGGTATTGTCTTACCGCACTGATGCTTTACATGATTTGCTTAAGCAAAGGCCAGCCGTGATTCGTGGCAATGCTTCAGAAATCATGTGCCTGGCCGGAGAAGATGCAAGTGGCAAGGGGGTAGACAGCACGGCGCATTCTGCATTGGCCATTGCCGCTGCCCAGCGGCTTGCCCGGCAAACCGGAGCCATTGTGGCGGTAACGGGCGAGGTAGATTATGTCAGCGATGGTGAGGTGACATGGGCTGTGCCATGGGGCCATGCACTCATGACACGCGTTGTTGGTACGGGTTGTGCCTTGTCGGCGGTAACGGCTGCATTTGTAGCAGGGGCTACAGATCGCCTGGCGGCAGTGGCAGCGGCATGTGCGGTGATGTCCATTGCCGGTGAGCGCGCCGAATCTGCCTGCGACGGCCCTGGTACTTTTTTGCCTGCCTTTTTAGACGCACTTTATATTATGCAGCCTGCCATGCTTAAGGCGGTGGATGAATGAAACCGTCTTTTAATCTTTCACTTTATTTAGTGCTTGACCCTGATCTCTGTGGCGGTGAAGAGGGTATTGTGGCCACTGCCCTGGCTGCGGTGGCTGGGGGCGTAACCATTGTGCAATTACGCGCGCCAAAATGGAAAAAACGCCAGTGGGTTTCTGCTGCTTTTGCCCTGAAAGCCGCGCTAGATCCGCTCAATATTCCCTTAATCATTAATGATCATATCGATGTGGCGCTGCTGGCGGATGCGGCGGGCGTGCATGTGGGCCAGCAGGATATTGCCCCGGAAATGGCCCGCCAGCTGATTGGCCCGAATAAAATTTTAGGTTTATCAACATCCAATGCCGGGCAAATGGCCGCCGTGCCGCTGGATATTGTCGATTACATCGGCGTGGGGCCGGTCTTTGCGACAGGCACCAAGCTGGATGCTTCCCCTGTGATTGGCTTAGAAGAATTTGCGAACTTGATGCAGGCTAAGACGATTCCTGCCGTAGCGATTGGCGGAATTGGCCTTGGCCGCGTGGCCGCCTTACGCGCGGCAGGGGCCGACGGCGTGGCGGTAGTCTCCGCTGTTTGCGGGCAGGCTGATCCGCAGCAAGCGGCGCAGGCATTAAGGTTAGAAGTCGCTGATGTTTAACCTTAGAGCGCGTAAAACTCCATGCGTGTACAGCACATCTTTTCTTATGAGCAAACAGCGAAAAGCTTAACAACCACGCTCTTTGCATGAGGCTTTTAAAAATACCCTTTAAACACGCCGGAGCGAGGAATCGCTTGGGTGCGATGAACGAGCCCATCCCGCCCGCCGCCGACTGTCCGCAGCGGAGGGGCCTTCGTGTTTCGTGCGGCGGCCTTCTTTGGCGTTGTTTCTTGGCCGTTCAAGAAAGGAAGGCCCCTGCGGTGGCAACCGCTCCAAAATCAATGTGCCGAAGGCACTATCTTTTTGACTTTGCTTAACGCGTATGTGATGAAACCCCTCCGCGTACTTCTATGGATTCATGATGATTAATGCACTCACAATCGCAGGCTCGGATTCTGGCGGTGGCGCTGGTATTCAGGCTGATTTAAAAACTTTTTCGGCGCTGGGTGCTTATGGCATGAGCGTGATTACCGCGCTTACCGCCCAAAATACACAGGGGGTTCATGCTGTTCACCCTGTGCCGCCTGATTTTGTACTGGCACAGCTGAACGCTGTGCTGGCTGATATTCGTGTTGATAGCGTCAAAATCGGCATGCTGGCCAATGCCGGAATCATCAGCGCCGTGGCTCAGGGCTTACGCCAGCACCAACCTGCTTGTGTGGTGCTGGATACCGTGATGATTGCCAAAGGCGGCCATCCGCTGCTGTTGCCCGAAGCGATTGCAGGAATTCGCGATCAGCTTCTGCCGCTGGCCGATTTAATTACTCCAAACCTGCCCGAAGCTGCTGCTTTGCTGGGTGTGGCAGAAGCGCGCAATGAAGAGGAAATGCAAGCGCAGGGGCATGCGCTGTTGGAAATGGGGGCTAAGGCGGTGCTGATGAAAGGCGGGCATTTGGGAGGGGAAGAAAGCCCGGACTGGCTGATTACGCCAGCCTGCGCCACCCGCTTTGCTGCTGCACGAATCGCTACAAAGCACACCCACGGCACAGGTTGTACCTTGTCATCTGCATTGGCCGCTTTACGTCCCCGGCACTCCGATTGGGTGAGTACGGTACAGGCGGCAAAGCATTATTTGCTGGCTGCAATTGCGGCAGCTGATCAATTGGAAGTCGGCCATGGGATAGGGCCCGTTCATCATTTCCAGGCATGGTGGTAGCTCTGGATTGTAGGTAATGTTTTGTGCCCGGCTTGTATTTCATTTTGCTGATCGTTTTTTATAATATGGGCTGAATGTATTGAATAGGTCTTTGATATGAATAAGCAGGCTGGGCCAGTCAATAAGTAAGGTCTTTCATGGTTGAAATTCGCAGTTATTTTGTAAGTTGATTCAACTCCCTGCTGAATATCTGATAAAAATGATTTCCAATGCTTCTGCTATGATGAAACAGACGCTGTTTATGCCCGTCAGCTGAAAGTTTCTGTGAGCAAGGAGCTTTGCTTTGAAAGTTTTCTTTATTTTTATACTGCTGTCTTTTTCTAACGTGTTTGCGGCCGGCAAGCAAATTGTTGTCGTAGAAAGCTATCACAAAGAATATAAATGGGATGCAGAATACAGAAAAAAAATTATTGATAAATTGGGGCAAAAATATCAATTAACATTTTTTGAGATGAATACAAAAAGGCTGCAGCCGGAAAATGTGGCAGGGATGGCTGAAAAAGCACTGAAGCTGATTGATGAAGTTAAACCTGCTTTAGTCATCCTGGGGGATGATGCTGCGCTGGAGTTTTTGGGAGAGAAAATAGAAGAAAGGGCCATCCCTGCTGTATATTTAGGGATCAATAAAAATCCCCGCTCTTATTTTAAAAAAGACCCCAAGTATGTTAGCGGGATACTGGAACGCCCTCTGTTTCAGCGTTCTTCCTATTTTATTAAAGCGCTTCTGCCAAAGGCAAAAAAGGTACTGATTCTTTTTGATGGCGACCGGACATCAAATATTGTTTTTAATGATTCATTTATGGGGCGTCCTTCGCTGGTCCTAAATAATGTTATATTTGATGTGAAACTTTGCAAAACACTGGAAGAATGGAAGACGGAAATTGAAGGGGCTGAAAGTAATCATTATGATGCAGTAGTGATTGGTCTTTATCAAAGTCTGAAAAATGAAAAAGGGCTGAATGCCGATGCGGAAGAAGTGCTTGCATGGACTAATAGTCATGCGGATAAGCCCTTGTTTGCATTCTGGGATTTTGCTGTAGGCAAAGGTAAGTCAGTAGGGGGCTTTGTGCTGCAGGGGGCGACACAGGGTAAAGCCGCTGCAGATATGGCTGAAAAAATATTACAAAACCCGGATCGTTTACCTGGTTCATACTGGCCTGTGTTTTTGCAGGAAGGCGCTTTTGTTTTTAGCCGCCATGAGCTGGCGCGCTGGAAAATTCAGCTGCCTGCAGATATGCGTCAAAATGCTGTTTTTGTTGAATAACCTGCCGCGCTTATATGGCTTGGAAATGTGCTGAATTAATCGGCGTATTTATATTTATTTACAGATTATGCGTGAAATAAAAAATTTACAGAAACGGGGATTTTCAGGGGTGTATAAACTTTATTATTATCCTCGGAATGCCAGCTGAGTTCCCCATCTTCTTCTTGAAGAAATGGGTATGGATTACGAGCTGGTGCTGGTTGATCGAAAATCTGAGGCGCAAAAATCAGCGGAATATATGCGCTTAAATCCTGCCGGGCGTATTCCGGTTTTAGTGCATAAAGACGTTGTGGTTTTTGAAAGCGCGGCCATTTGCCTTTATTTATGCGAGCAAAACCCGCAGGCTGGTTTAATTCCTGCTGTGACAGACCCGCAGCGAGCCAGGTTTTATCAGTGGCTTTTTTATTTGAATGCAAGCCTGCAGCCAGAGTTAATGCTTTATTTTTACCCAGCCCAACACACAACGGCGCAGAACAGCACTGCAGCTATTGCTGAGGCTCAGGAAAACCGTATTACTGAAATGTTTAGTCTTTTAAATACGGAATTAGAGGGCAAGACGTTTTTAGTGGGTGAGCATATTACGGTGTGTGATTATTATTTATTTATGTTGTCGCACTGGGCGGGTGATTTTAAAAAACCGCCCTTAACATTTTCAAACTTAGGTCCTTACCTTTGCCAATTAGCTAAGCGCCAGTCACTGATTAATGTGTGCAAAGCAGAAGGTACGAGTTTGGAGATGTATCAGTCAGGCCCGCAAAAAACTTAAACCCAAGGCCGCTCCATACAAGCCCACGCCAAAAACGGTATGGGTTATCAGGCTGCGCAGTCGGGCTTGCTTAGGGTTTGGGGTTTTAGAGGCCGCCAGCCCTGCACCCATACCGGGTTGCATCATAAAAAATGGAAATACCACGGTTGCTATGCCGAATAGAATAGTAGTCAGCGCTACAGGCTGAGTCAGCCATTCTGGCCCGGCGATGGTAGTGAGCAAAGCCGCAAAGAAAACACCGGTTGCGTAGTGGGCCAGCCAGCCAATCTGTAATTCCCACTTAATGGGCGAAGCCTTGGCAATGCTGTCATGTCTAAAGTGCCCGCTCCGCATATGGCCGATCCAGCGGCCCGCCATTGCCCAATCCAGCGATTGAATATTTAAAAAACGCTTTAATAGCAAGGCCCACAGGTCCATGAGCAAGGTGGCACCAAGGCCGGTAAGGATGATTTTTAGGATAATCGCTGATTCGGTACTCATGACATGTTCCATTGGTGGTTGTTTATGATGGGGGCATCTGTTTTGGTATGGCGACGGAATCATTGCCCGTGTTTGAATCAGCTTAGGGCGGACAAAACCCGCCGAGCTTTGCTGAAACATAAAAAACGGCCGGGTTTACCCAATCCTGTTCAATTAAACAAGCAGCGGGAAATAATGTTTTTTCAGGTTGGGTTAGCAGGTTTATTGGCGGATAAAGCGGCTTACCCAACTTACGAATTCACCTTATGCCGATAGGATTGGGCTTTACCCGCCCTGCGAAAGAAAGGCGGCATACCGATGCATGCCGCCTTTAGCCCCGTGGCAGTTAGCTTTGCTGGCTTAATCCATCACTTAAAGACATTCTGTAAGCCCGCCATGCAGGAATGGCGCCAATCAGCGCGCCTGCCGCTAAGGTGGCCCCCAGCATTAAAAACTCAGTTTGTGTGGGGGGATTGATGGCAAGGCTCAGGCCATAAAATTCGCGCAGCAGCGGGCGGCAGGCGATGATGATCAGGTAGAGTAAGCCAACGCCTGCGGCCGTGCCGGTGCTCACCAGCAGCAGCGTTTCGCCCATCACCAGCACAAAAATCTGCCATGCTCTTGCACCTACCGAGCGCAGAATCGCCATTTCGCGGCGGCGCTCGTTCAGCCCGGTCAGTAAGGCGGTGAGCATGCCTAGTAAGCCAATCACCATCACAAAGCCTGATACCACCAATAAGGCCTGTTCGGCGATTTTCATCAGCTGCCAAAGCTCGGAAAGTGCCACACCTGGCATAATCGCCATCAGTGTTTCATCAGAAAACTGATTAACGGCGCGCTGATAGCTAAACAGCGAGGTGCGTGATTTTAGCCCGACATAAAAAGCGGTAATCGTAACCGGCGGTGCAATGCTGCGGTTTTCATTTGCGGCAAGTACGCCCATTGAAGACAGCAGCGAGGCACTGCCCGATTCCCAGCCTTCGTGAATGGCGGTTAAGCCATCCAGCGAAACATGAACGGTGTCGTCAACCGGGGTGCCAGTGGGGGCCAGAATGCCGGTGATGTTAAAGGGCTGATCGCTGTGCTCTGACATCGCGCCTTCACCGCTGCCATGGGTCAGAACGATTTTCCCGCCCGGCTGATAGCCGAGCTTTTTGGCAACATTGGCGCCAAGCACCGCATCATGTGTGTGGGAAAATATCTTGCCCTGGGTCAGTTGCAGGTGCTGATTGTCGCCAAATTGCAGGTATTTAAAGTAGTCACGGCTGGTGCCTAATACTGAAAAGCCTTTGTGGCTGTCACCCAGCGACACGGGAATGGTCCATGCCACACGCTCGTCTTTGGCGAGCTTTTGATAGCTGTCCCAGCCAATATTATTGGTGGCATTGCCAACGCGAAAAACGCTGTACAGCAAAAGCTGCACAGATCCTGTTCGCGCGCCCACAATCAGATCGGTGCCGCTTACAGTGCTGGAAAAACTATTTCTGGCCTCTGTGCGCAGCCTTTCTACACCGATCAGCAGTAATACGGATAAAGCCACGGTGAGTACAGAAAGGGCGACGGTGAGCCTGCGGCTGAGTAAGCTTTTAAATGCAATTTTAAACATCGGTGGTCTCCACCCTATTGATGGCGGGCAGGCTGACACTGCGGTCAAAATGCATGGCAAGCTGTGGGTCGTGGCTGACCAGCAGGATGGCGGTCTGATGCACTTTGGCGCATTCAAATAAAAGCTCGATAAATGCGCCGCGCCGTTCGGCATCCAGAGCTGAAGTCGGCTCGTCTGCAATCAGAATTTCGGGCGCGCCTATCAGTGCACGGGCCAGGGCCACGCGTTGCTGCTGGCCAACCGACAACGCACTGACTGACTGGTGTAAATGTGTATGTAAATCAAGTCGCTCAAGCAAATGCAGAGCCTGTGCTTTGGCGTCGCCTGCACGCTGCAGGCGCAGTTTGGAAAACTGGCAGGGCAGCAGCACATTGTCGAGCACCGATAAATATGGCAGTAAGTTGAACTGCTGGAACACATAGCCCAAATGATCCGCTCTGAAGCGATCCCGCTCTGGCCCGGACAGCCTGGATAAATCTTGCCCCAGTATGTTGATCTGGCCGCTTTGTGGCAAATGAATGCCCGTGAGCAAAGAAAGCAGGGTGCTTTTGCCGCTGCCGCTGGGGCCGTGCAAAAACAGATGCTCTGCTTTAGAAAGCTTAAACTCCGGGATGCTGAGCGTCGGGCGTGCGCTGCCCGGCCAGGTGAACTGCAGGTTTTCGATCTGAATCACGGCTTACCTTTATTACGTGCATTGCCCATTGTTTTACAGGCCGCAGGGGCTTAATGATGTACCAGTCTTATTTACGGGGAGTGCTGCAGAAGCGGCTAAGGCTGCTCCTGCAAGCATCTCTTGCCGCCGCTTACTTACTTCAAATTCAGCAGCTGGCCTGATTTAAGCGTGATTTGCTTTTGCCCGTTGGCATTGGCCAGGTTGGCTGTGATTTTCTTAAAACCCGGGAAGTTTTTCCAAAGTGGGAGCGCGATGGTGCCTGGTGTGGTGGCGCATTCAAAGTGATATTCGGCTTCAATATCGCTGTGCCCGCCCTTGGCAAAGTCGGGCATTTTTACGCTGGGTGCCGCGGCTTTACACTGCGCGGATGCGTCTATTGCAAACAGACTGCCCGCATTTTGTAATTGTTCGGTTACCGCTTTAAGCTTGGCTTTTTCGGTGTCATTCTTAGGTTTGTGTTCAAAGCCAAGCAAATTGTCGGCAGGGCTTTCAAGCGTGATCACTAATTTGTTGCCTTCGATGGCCACATCCATTTCTGCAACACCATGCACATGTGCACCATGTGCAGAGGCCAGCCCACTGAAAGATAAAGTAAGTAATGCGCTGATAAGGATTTTGTTCATGATTTTGTCCTGGTGATTATTTAGGGGCTTGGTATTCACGTACTTCACTGGCGGTCATGGCATAACCCACATCCACTTTGCTGCTGCCGTCAGCAAGCGCTAAATCAGATTTGGATGATTTAATCTGCAGCTTGCCGCTTACGGTAATGGGGGCGAATAAGTTGCCAGCGGGAAAGCCTTTGGGGTACTGCACAACCACCATTTGATTTGGGGGCGGGGCAGGTACATGAATACAAGCGCCAATAACGGGAACCAGAATGAATTCGGTTACTTTTTTATTGTTCTGTTTCAGAGGGAGTAAATAACCATCGAGCTTAACCGTTTGATTGTTGAGCGCGGTTTGCATTTCGCTGGTGCGTCTTTTCTCATAAGCGCTGATTTTTTCGACTAAAGGCTCCATATCATTAAAGTCTTCATTCAGCAGCGCATTGACATCCGCGCTGAGGTCGGAAGGTTTAAATTTGCCTGCGGCCACAATGGCTTTTTGCTGGCGCTGCTGAAAAGCACGCGTAAGTCTTGTTTTTTGTTCCGGGCTTAAATTGCCCACTGCTGCACGTAAGCTGGCCGAATCGGGCTGAAGATCGCTCCATTTGATCGGGCGGGCATCGGCGGCAAAGAGTGAATGGCTGATAAGCGTAGTCAGTAAAATAGCGAGCAGGCGATGGATCACGTCAGGTCCTCGTTGGTGAAATTTTTTTCAATTGTAACTGTGTTGCATTTGAAAGTGTTGCACGTCGTAAATATTTAATAAAAACCGTGTCGCAATCGTCTATGGCCGTGTCATGGATGGCGGCCGCAAATTGATAAAGGTAAATGATGAAAAAATTCAAAGTGCTTTTTGTATGCACAGGCAATATTTGCAGAAGCCCAAGCGCTGATGGCGTGATGCGCCGGATGCTGGCTGATGAGAGACTGGAGCACGCTGTTGAGGCCGATTCGGCAGGTACGCAGAGTTATCACATTGGCGAAGCGCCGGATGGCAGGGCGCAAAAGCATGCAAAAAAGCGGGGCTATGATTTATCTTTTTTACGCGCCAGAGTGGTAAATCAAAGTGATTTTGCAGAGTTTGATTTGATTTTGGCAATGGACAAGGGGCATTTAAGGGCTTTGCAGTCGCTTTGTCCGCCTGAATTGATGTCCCGTGTAAAATTATTTTTATCTGTTTTGCCAGAAGGCGCAGAAACAGAAGTATCAGATCCTTACTATGGCGGTGCTGCTGGGTTTGAGACCGTTCTGGATCAGTGTGAGGCAGGCTGTGCAGCCCTGCTGAAACAGATCAAAACGCAGATTTAGGGTTGGTAAATAGTATCGTGCAGGTACGGTTTTTGTAATCTGGGATTGCAGCATGCATAAGGGGTGGTTAAAATCCGCGCTTTGGTCTTCGGGGGAGTAGTCGCCTGTAGTGGCTTTTTGAAGCTTTTACGGGGAATACGTCAACATACTTGAATCCACAGATTCATGGCGTATTCGGTTGGAGCGGTGTTCTGTAAGCAGAGCAGAGGCCAACTTGACAAGACCTGAGGTTCGTTCAGCATTTCCCGGGGTGGGCAATGCTGCGCGACCTCTATCCTGCCCGCCCCGGAAACACGACTCGATGATTGATACCTTTCTCATTTCTACCGGCGTTGTCGCCGTTGCCGAAATCGGCGATAAAACGCAATTACTTGCGCTAATTCTTGCCGCACGTTTTCGACGTCCTCTGCCCATTATCCTGGGCATCTTTGTTGCGACTGTACTCAATCACTTTGCCGCCGGCTGGATTGGCCAGCAGGTAGCAGGCATGATTTCCCCCCTTATTTTGCGCTGGATTATTGGCCTGGGCTTTTTGGCCATCGCAGCCTGGGCGCTGGTGCCCGATGAAATGGGCGAAGAAGAAGCACAAATCAAGCCTTACGGGGCCTTTTTAGCGACCGCCGTCGCCTTCTTTCTGGCCGAAATCGGCGATAAAACTCAGGTTGTTACCGTGGCGCTGGCGCTGAAATATCAGCCGCTGTGGGCGGTTATCGCGGGCACCACACTGGGCATGATGATTGCTGATGTGCCTGCTGTGTTTGTCGGTAAGTGGATTGCAGCCCGCATGCATATTTTGCGCTATGTTCGTTTTGTAGCTGCAGCTGTATTTGCCTTATTAGGTGTATTGGCTTTATTGGGTGTTGGTGGTTAATTTTTTTAACGTGTAAAAGTCGGCGTTTGTTGTTTTCTATCAGATGACAACAGGCTCCGGCTTATTTGTTTTTTCTAACGGGGAAATGGGCTCATGCTCGAAGCATTGTTCAAACTAAAAGAACACGGTACCAGCGTTAAAACCGAAGTGATTGCAGGTTTTACTACGTTTTTAACCATGGCCTATATTATTTTTGTCAATCCGGCCATTCTGGCGCAAACCGGCATGGACTTTAATGCCGTATTTGTGGCGACGTGTCTGGCCGCAGCATTTGGTACAGCGGTGATGGCGCTGCTGGCTAATTACCCGATTGCGCTTGCGCCAGGTATGGGTTTGAATGCCTATTTTACCTTTGCAGTCGTTAAGGGTATGGGCGTGCCATGGCAAACTGCATTGGGTGCGGTGTTTGTTTCTGGCGTGATTTTTGTGCTGGTTTCCTCGTTTAAATTGCGTGAAGTGCTGGTGAATGCGATTCCGCATTCATTAAAACTGGCTATTTCTGCTGGTGTGGGTCTGTTTCTGGCCATTATTGGTTTGAAAAGTGCTGGCCTGATTACCGCTTCGCCAGTGACCATGGTGCAATTGGGTGATATTCATGCGCCAAGCACATTATTGGCTGTATTTGGCTTCTTTTTAATTGTGGCGCTTGAATACCGCAAGGTAAAAGGTGCAATCATTATTGGCGTATTGGGTGTCACGCTGCTATCGATTTTATTCGGTTTAACCGAATTCAAAGGCGTGTTTTCACCGCCACCATCGATTGCACCAACCTTTATGCAAATGGATATTAAAGGCGCGCTGAATGCGGGCCTCTTGGGTGTCGTGTTTATTTTCTTCTTTGTGGATTTGTTTGATACCACAGGTACTTTAGTCGGCGTATCCCATCGTTCGGGTTTGCTGGATAAAGATGGCAAATTGCCACGCTTAAAGAAAGCGCTGTTCGCCGATTCTTCTGCCATTATGGTAGGGGCGGCCTTGGGTACTTCAAGTGTTACAGCCTATGTTGAATCAGCAGCGGGTGTGGCTGCAGGCGGCCGTACTGGTTTAACCAGCCTTGTGGTTGCCGCTTTGTTTCTGGCAGCGCTGTTTGTGGCACCTTTGGCAGGTACTGTGCCAGCCTATGCAACCGCGCCAGCGCTTTGCTATGTGGCCGTGCTGATGGCCCGTGGCCTGGCAGAAATCGATTGGGATGATATTACCGAAGCTGCACCTGCCGTGATTACTGCCGTTGGTATGCCATTTACCTACTCGATTGCAGATGGAATTGCCTTTGGTTTTATCAGCTATGCCGCAATTAAAGTGCTGGCCGGGCGCTATAAAGATTTAAGCCCTGCTGTATTGATTATCACCGCGCTGTGGCTGGTTAAATTTGCTGCGTTTGGTTAAGGAAGAGATTTGATGAGCTTATTGCAGGCAGAACCACCTTACGCAGATTATATCCGCGATCGCATCCGCACCGTGCCAGACTGGCCGCAGGCGGGTGTGCAGTTCCGTGATATCACGCCTTTATTGCAAGATAAAAAAACCTTCCGTGTTCTGGTTGATATTTTTGTCCATCGTTATATGGATATGGATTTAGACATGGTGGCAGGCGTGGATGCGCGTGGTTTTATTCTGGGTGCAGTGGTGGCTTATGAATTAAACCTCGGTTTTGTGCCGGTGCGTAAAAAAGGCAAATTGCCCTTTTTAACGGTGGCAGAAGAATACGAGCTGGAATACGGCTCGGCCACGGTAGAGATTCATACCGATGCCTGCAAAAAGGGCGATCGCGTATTGTTAATTGATGATCTGGTGGCAACTGGCGGCACCATGGTGGCGGCAGCTAAGCTGTTAAACCGCCTTGGCGCAACCATTGTAGAGGCTGCTGCCATTGTTGATTTACCAGAGCTGGGCGGATCAAAAATCGTGCGTGAGCAGGGTATTCCTCTGTTTACCGTGTGCGATTACGCCGGGCATTAAAGATGTGTAGTGGAGGCCGCTGCCAGCGTAGTGGCCCCCTCGTTTTTATTTGAATGACTTGAAGAAAAGGTACGCTATCGTGACCCTAGAACTCCCTGAAGCCCAAACCATTATTGATAACTCGGATTGTCTGCACAGCGAGGCAGAAGTACTGGCTGCGCTGGATCGCATGGCTGTGGCGATGACGGCTGATTTGCAATATGCCAATCCGATTGTTTACACCGTTATGAATGGTGGCTTGATTGTGTCAGGGCACTTATTGCCACGCTTACGCTTTCCGCTCGAAGTGTCCTATATGCACGCCACGCGTTATCGTAAAGAAACCAGCGGTGGTGTGCTGGATTGGAAAGTAAAGCCGCAAGAAAGCATGAAGGGCCGCGTTGTCGTTATCGTGGATGACATCCTGGATGAAGGCCATACACTGGCTGCCATCCTGGAATACTGTCGTGAGCAGGGCGCAAAAGAAGTGCGCGTTGCCGTGCTGATTGATAAAAAACATGATCGTAAGGCGGTGGGTGTCACTGCTGATTATGTTGGTCTGCAAGTAGAAGATCGCTTCCTGTTTGGCTGTGGTATGGATTACCAGGGCTACTGGCGCAATACGCTGGCGATTTACGCTGTTCATGGTATGTAGAATGTAATTCTGGTGAGATTTATACCAAAGCCCTTGCTTACTTGATGTAAACAAGGGCTTTTTTTTACTTACACTTTTGCGGCTCATTATTTTCTGGCTTTGATCTATTCTGACGTAATGAAGAATAAGGAGGTCAAGATGGCGGATGCTGCAGAAACCATGGTTCGTCATTTCAGGCAAATTCTGATCTGGCCCTTGCAGTTAATGCCATTGGAGCAGCCTGTGGGCAGTGGCGCAGTCATGGGGCGGCATTGGGAGCTGATGAAAGAGCTGGTGGCAGAAAATTCGCCATGGCAGATGCGGCCTTCTGTGTTTGATATGGATCCGCTGGCATTTCAGGAGCGCCATTACCGCGAATTTGTCACCTTTCTGCCTTATGTGCAGCGTTTCTTATATGGTGAAGGAGCGGCAGAGGCGGGGGACGGCGCAGATGGCTATGGCGGCTCACCGCTGCATGTGTTCAGGCGGCACGATATCTGCACGGTGCGTATGCATTACAAAGATGGCACACGCCAGGATTTTAAAGTAGCGCATATCGATCTGTATTTTTTTTACGATATCGATATTGTTATTCTGGCGTTTGAAATCCTTGCCGATAATGTGCCCTTGCAACGGGCTCAGGACACCTTGTTTCGTTTTGGCCGCGCTTTTCCTGCGCAATGGGACGAAGACAAAACCGCGGCCAGCTGCCTGCAGCAGGTGAAATGGCTGGATGTGAAGGGCGGTGTGATTGCGGCGTCTGATTACGACCATAAATCCAAATTTTTATCCCATGTTGGCGAGTTCAGGGCCGCACCGATGGCCAACCACTGGGATGCGCTGTTGCGCCCTTTGGTTTTGCACCATTCCACTGAATTGGGCGAGCTGCGCTACCGGCAAATTGAATATCACCGTATGCCTTTAATGGCCTATCTGGCTTTTGATGATCCGTTTGATTTAAGGGATGAAGATTTTTACCGCCTTGGCATGGTGATACGGCCTTCTCAAGGAGGCGATTTACCTTACACGCCCAAGGTGTTTCAGGAATTTGAAGCGAGCTGTTGTTATGACCGCTTCTGGGTGCCAGAGCGCCGCCACGATGCATCGTCTACCCGCATGATGTGCGATGGTCATGCTTTTGTGCTGGTGGGTAAATACGGGCATGGTTTTTTTAGTGATCCCTATACAGGCGCATTAGGGCAGTTCAGGCATCAGTATTTCTTGCTGATGATGATTGCGCATTTTCATAAAGCTGCGCTGCTGATTTTTTCTGACCGGCTGGCGGTAGCGCTGTCGCGGCTGCAAATTGGCGATGTCAGCTCGGCACGGCGGTTTAAGCGCGGGATACGCGTTTTGCAGGAGGTTTTTTTACGCTTTACCCAGCGTTACTGGTTTTGCGAGATATCTAATCAGGTAGTGGCCGATCAGATTTTTCATATGGCACGCCGCCATTTGGGTACAGATACTCTGTTTGCAGAAGTAAGGGAGTCTATCCACAGTATGAGCCAATATCTGGAAAACGACGATTTGCGCCGTCAGGCTGATACCGTGGTGCGCCTGACGGTGGTGACCATTCTGGGGCTGGTTGGCACGACCGTGACGGGGTTTTTAGGGATGAATCTGTTTGATTTATCGCACGATGCAACGTGGCTGAGGCTGCTTTATTTTTTCGCCACATTTATCCCTATTTCAGCGCTGACGATGTATTCACTGATGAAGTCAAGAATGCTTTCGGAGTTTTTAGATTTTATGTCAGATGACCGCATGGGTTTGTCTGATAAATTCAAAACGATTAAAGCGAGCTGGCGTAAAAAAAGGCAAGCCAGGAATAAGCTATGAAAGTGGATCATGATTAATCACGAATTCCTCAATTGGAAAAGGCCTCGTCCGTGGTAGAATCCTGCGCATTCCCTATTCCCAACCGACTTACGGAAGCGCCAACTCTATGTTCTCCAAGTCCGCCACTATCGCCCAATACGATCCTGATTTAGCCGCTGCCATTGCAGGTGAAGTTGTTCGCCAGCATGAGCATATCGAGCTGATCGCGTCAGAAAACTACACCAGCCCAGCGGTGATGGAAGCTCAGGGCTCGCAACTGACCAATAAATACGCCGAAGGTTATCCTGGCAAGCGTTTTTATGGCGGCTGTGAATTTGTTGATACCGTTGAACAGTTGGCGATTGATCGCGTGAAAGCACTGTTTGGCGCAGAGTATGCCAATGTGCAGCCGCATTCCGGCTCGCAAGCTAACCAGGCCGTGTATTTCTCCATCCTGAAGCCGGGCGATACCGTAATGGGTATGAATCTGGGTCACGGTGGTCACCTGACACATGGCTCGCCTGCTAATCTTTCCGGTAAGCTTTTCAATATCGTGGCTTACGGCCTGAATGAAAACGAAGAAATTGATTACGATGATATGGAACGCGTTGCGCTTGAAACCAAGCCTAAGCTTCTGATCGGTGGTGCTTCAGCCTATGCGCTGCGCTTTGACTGGGCACGTATGCGTGAAATCGCCGACAAGGTTGGCGCTTACTTTATGGTGGATATGGCGCATTACGCCGGCCTGATCGCCGCAGGTGTGTATCCAAACCCAGTGCCGCATGCTCACTTCGTAACATCCACAACGCATAAAACACTGCGCGGCCCGCGTGGTGGTCTGATTCTGGCTAAGGCCGAATTCGAAAAATCGATCAATTCGAATGTGTTCCCAACGCTGCAAGGCGGCCCTTTAATGCACGTGATTGCAGCTAAGGCTGTGGCATTTAAAGAAGCAGCAACACCAAAATTCAAAACTTACCAGGAGCAAGTGCTGAAAAACGCACAAGCCATGGCTGCTGCCCTGATCGAACGTGGTCTGCGTGTGATCTCCGGCCGTACCGAATCGCATGTATTCCTGGTGGATCTGCGCTCTAAAGGCTTAACCGGTAAGGCTGCAGATGCACTGCTTGGTCTTGCGCACATCACTGTTAACAAAAACGCCATTCCAAATGATCCGGAAAGCCCGTTTGTGACTTCCGGTATCCGTATCGGCTCCCCAGCGATCACGACCCGTGGTTTCAAAGAAGCAGAAGCGGTGCAGGTTGCTCATCTGATTGCAGATGTGCTGGATAATCCGCATGACGAAGCCAACATTGCAGCTGTTGCAGTAAAAGTAAAAGAACTGACAGCACGCTTCCCGGTTTACGGCGCTTAATAAGCCGATGAAATAAAAGCTCTGCAGGCACAGAGCACTCAGAGTAAATGAAGCACACAGAGAAATCCTTTTTTATGTTTTTCTCCGTGTGCTTTGTGTTCTTTTTACTCTTTGTGCCTGCAGATCTTTTTAAGGTTAACGTTTTTTTAGAATTCATCTTGTTCTTTGCGGGGTTGTGATGAAGTGCCCCTTCTGTGGTTCTCCTGATACGCTGGTTGCTGACTCGCGTGTATCTGATGATGGCGATCTGGTTCGCCGTCGCCGTCGTTGTCCTGTTTGTGATAAACGCTTTACCACATTTGAAACGGCCGAAGTTCGCTTGCCGCAGGTCGTGAAACAAAATGGTCAGCGTGCTGGTTTTGATCGGGAAAAAATCCGTACCAGCTTTGAGCGCGCTCTGCATAAACGTCCGGTGCCTACGCCCCTGGTGGACGACGCTATTCTTCGAATTATTCAAAAAGCCTTATCGCTGGGCGACAGAGAAATCATGAGCCGCCAGATCGGCGAAATGGTGATGTCTGAGCTCGCCAAGCTTGATAAAGTGGCCTATATCCGCTTTGCCTCCGTATACCGCTCCTTCCAGGATGTCGACGATTTTCGCGATGTGATTCGGGAAGTGAGTAAGGAGTAGCCCGATATTTTAAAAGGTCTGCTGATACAGGGACGATGAGAACACAGTGCACACAGAGAAAAGAAAACATACCTGTTCAGGTTAAATATGCTTTAGGGTAATTAGCCCCGCCTTGGCCTGAGCATCAAAACCTTCAGTTTTTCTCTGTGTTCTCTGAGTCCTTATTTAGTCTTGTGTCTGCAGATCTTTGGTTTTTCCCCGCCATATTTCAGGTAAACCCATGAACGCGATCGATCATCAATTTATGCAGCTGGCTTTGCGTCAGGCGGCTTTAGGGCAGAACAGTGCAGCGCCTAATCCTTCGGTGGGCTGTGTGTTGGTGAAAAACGGGCATGTGGTGGGAGCAGGGTTTAGCCAGCCTGCGGGCGGCGGTGTGGTAAAAGGCGCGCCTGGTGCCCATGCCGAGGTGATGGCCCTGAGTGTGGCAGGTGATCTGGCCCGCGGCGCGACCGCTTACGTGACGCTGGAGCCTTGCAGCCACCATGGCCGTACACCGCCTTGTGCCGATGCCCTGCTGAAAGCGGGTGTAGTGCGCGTTGTCGCGGCACTGACTGATCCAAATCCGCTGGTCGCGGGGCAAGGGTTGGCGCGCTTGGCTGCGGCAGGACTTGAAGTGAGTTCGGGTCTGTTGCACGCAGTAGCGCTTGAGCATCACAAAGGCTTTATCAGCCGTATGGTGCGAGCCCGCCCTTGGCTGACGGTAAAAATGGGGGCCAGTCTGGATGGCCGTACGGCGCTGGCTAACGGGCAATCGCAGTGGATTACCGGCCCTGCGGCAAGGTCTGATGTACAAAAACTACGCGCCCGATCCTGCGCCATGCTCACTGGCGTGGGCACCGTGCTGGCGGATGATCCGCAACTGACAGTACGCGAATTCGCGGTCGAGCGTCAGCCACTGCGCGTGGTGGTAGACAGCCTGCTGAGAACCCCTCCCGGTGCAAAGTTATTTAATCAGGCGGGGGTGTTGATTGTGGGCGCTCAGGAAAACGCAGCAAAGCGTCAGGCTTTAGAATCCGCAGGGGCAGAAGTGTTGATTCTGGCCGATGCGCATGGGCGGGTAGATTTAGCCGCCTTACTGAATGAATTAGGCCGCAGGGGCTGCAATCAAGTTACGGCAGAGGCGGGCGGAGTTTTGGTTGGCGCTCTGTTTGAAGCGGCTTTGGTGGATGAAATGCTGCTTTATCAGGCCCCGGTGATTATTGGCGATATGGCCAAAGGCATGGCCATGCTTGATTTAAATGACCTGAACCACAAGCTACAAGCTAAGGTAGTAGAGCGCCGCCTTGTTGGAGACGATTTGCGTCTTACACTGCGCTTTACTGATGCGGGAGAATTCTATGTCGGATGAACTGTCGGGCGAACAAAAATCGCTTCCAATTTGCCCAGATTGCAAGCGGCCGCTGGATGTGGTCGCGGCCTGTGGCTCAATTAGTTATTTTTGTGATCACTGCAATTTACTTAAGTCTTCGAAGCGCGTGCGCGAAGCAAATCCAGAACTCTTTAAGGAAGCTGAATAAATGTTTACGGGGATTGTGCAAGGCGTTGCAAAGATTGAAGCGATTGATGACAGGAAAGGCATGCGTACATTTCGCATCGCTTTTCCGGCTGGCTTTTGTAAAGATATTCAGCTGGGTGCCAGTGTGGCAATCGATGGTGTTTGCCTGACGGTGACCGAGATTTTTGCCAATGACCAAGCCAGTTTTGATGTCATGCTGCAAAGCTTGCGCATCACCTCGCTGGGGCAGCTGCAGCCGGGCAGCCAGGTGAATGCCGAGCGCGCCGCCAAAGATGGTGCCGAAATCGGCGGCCATCCGCTCTCAGGTCATGTGGATTTTACAGCAACGCTTTTAGAAATTCGTAAAGATCAGGAAAACTGCTGCTTTAGAATTGGCGTGCCTAAAGAGGGGATGAAATATATTTTTGCCAAAGGCTATATCGCCCTGGATGGTGCCAGCCTGACCGTATCCGAAACCAATAAAGCCGAATGCTGGTTTGAAGTATGGCTGATCCCTGAAACCCGCCGCATGACCATTTTCGAAGGGAAGCGTGTGGGCAGCGTATTCAATGTAGAAATCGAGCGCGCCACACAGGTGGTCGTCGATACAGTACGCGATGCCTTAGAAGAAAAACTTGGCGCACTCATGCCCGCACTGGAAGCCCTGCTGGCCCAGCAGGGTGTGGATGTTTACGCGCTGGCCGAACCTGTGGCTTTGAAAAAGCCTTAAGCAGGCAGCAGATATTTTTGAATTAAACAGAGTGGGCAAGCTCGAACGCCCACTCGTTTGCGATTGGCATGCGCGGGCACAATATAGCGGTGCCCACGCCTTGCATATTACTGAGCCACTTTGGCATAGCTGCCTTTTAAGGCCACGCCAATCACAAATCCACCTGCATGGCATTCGATGGTGGTGTCATTTTTTGTTTCATTTCTTTTGTAATAGCTCACCAAATCGACCACGGCATTTGCACCATTCTTTTTGGCGGAATTTTGAAAGGCAATTAAGGCTGATAGTGCGGCCCATTTGCAGCCAAATTCATCGCTTTTGCCCACGCCATTGGTTTTTTGATTTGAAACATCTTCAGATAATTTCTCGCTAATGGCGGGTGTTTTCTGGCCTGCTAAATAAAATTTAACCGAACCATCTAATTTACCCTGCGCTTCCGGCATGGCCAGGACATCAGCCAGTGGGATGTGCAATACGGTATCGCGGGCAAAGGCTGAAGTGGATAAAAGTCCGGCGATTAATAATGCAGCTAATTTTTTCATTTTTATTCCTTGGTATGCATTGATCATGTATTGAATTAAAGATGTTGCTGTTGGGGATGCGGTATTTGTACAGTATCCCCGATAAAAATTCTTTAAGGTTGTTTCTGTGTACTTATTGAGCTCTGTGTCTGCAGAACTTTCAAAGTTTCCGCTTTAAGTACTTTAACTCCAGCGCTTAAAAATCAGCGATGTATTAATTCCGCCAAAAGCAAAGTTATTGCTCATGACAATATCGCATTCAATGGCCCGCCCTGAGCCGGTAATGTAATCCAGGGGGGCGCAGCGTTCATCTGGCTCAGTCAGATTGATGGTAGGGGCAAACCAGCCGCTGTTCATCATTTCAATGCTGATCCACGCTTCTAATGCACCACAAGCGCCAAGGGTGTGGCCCATATAGCTTTTGAGCGAGCTAATGGGCGTGTGTGCACCAAACACCGCCAGCGTAGCGTGGGATTCGGCGATATCGCCATGGTCGGTGGCGGTGCCGTGGGCATTGATATAGCCAATATCTCCGGGCTGCAGCGCGGCGTCTTCAAGACTCAGGCGGATGGCCTGGGCCATAGTGGCCGCGTTAGGATGTGTCACATGCGTGCCATCGCTGTTGCTGCCAAAACCAATGATTTCTGCATAGATATGCGCGCCGCGCGCCAGTGCGTGTTCCAGCTCTTCCAGCACCAGCGTACCCGCGCCTTCGCCAATCACAAGGCCGTCGCGTTTGGCATCAAAAGGGCGTGGGGTGGCTTCGGGCGTAGCGTTTTGTACGCTGGTGGCAAACAGGGTGTCAAAAACAGCGGCTTCGGTGGCATCCAGCTCTTCAGCGCCACCGGCCAGCATGGCAATTTGTTTGCCAAATTTGATGGCCTCATAGGCATAACCTATACCCTGGCTGCCGGAGGTACAGGCACTGGAGGTGGTGATGATGCGGCCGCTAATGCCAAAAAATACGCCGATATTCACGGCCGCGGTGTGCGACATCATTTTGATATAGGTGGTGGCGTTAATGCCTTCAGTGGATTTTTCCGCCATCATGCGGCCAAAGTCACCAATGGCTTTGGGCGTGCCAGCGGACGAGCCATAAGAGATGCCCATCTGGCCGCTTGTGACCAGAGGATCATTCAGAAGACCTGCGTCGATCAGCGCCAATTCACTGGCACGCGTCGCCATGAGTGCGACGCGGCCCATGCTGCGGGTACTTTTCCGGTTGTAATGCGCGGGCAGATCAAAGGGCGCTGCGGGTGCACCAAGCTGGGTATTCAGCCCTTCAAAAACCTGCCACTCAGGCATGACCTGAATGGCATTTTTACCTGCCTTAAGTGCCGGTTCTACGGTTTTCCAGTCGTGGCCAAGCGGGCTGATGGCACCGATGCCGGTAATGACAACGCGTTTCATCCTACCAAGCCTCCATTCACTGAAATCACCTGACGTGTGATATAGGCGGCATCTTCTGACATTAAAAAGCTGACGGCTGCGGCGACTTCTTCAGGTTTTCCCATGCGCCTGGCCGGAATGATTTTCAGCGCTTCTTCTAATACGCGCTCATCCACCATTTCGGTGTCGATCAGGCCGGGCGCCACGCAGTTTACGGTGATGGCACGGCTGGCCAGCTCCACCGCCAGTGCTTTGCTTGCGCCAATAATGCCTGCTTTGGCCGCGCTGTAATTCACCTGGCCGCGATTGCCAATGAGGCCGGAAACGGAAGATAAAGTGACAATGCGGCCTGGCTTACGTTGTCTGACCATCGGCATGGTGAGTGGGTGCAGCACATTGTAAAAGCTGTCTAAATTGGTATGAATGACCGCATCCCAGTCTTCAGCAGGCATGGCGGGGAAGGCGTTGTCCAGCGCAATGCCCGCATTGCAGACTACGCCGTAGTAGCAGCCGTGCGCTTCGATATCGGCGAGTAAAACTTCTGCGGCCTGGGCGCGATTGGATACATCAAATTGCAAAATACGGCTGTTTTGGCCCAGAGTGGTGATTTCGGCTGCGATGGCTTCGGCGGCATCGATGCGGCTTTTGCAATGCAGCACGATATCAAAGCCATCTTTTGCCAGCCGCATGGCAATAGCGCGCCCAATACCCCGGCTGGAGCCTGTGACCAGAATTGTTTTGTTACTCATTGCTTGCGTCTCATTGTGTATTTTTAATTATTTGGGTCTGCACAAGGTGCTGAACCTTGAACCACAGAGTAAAACGGGGACACAGATAACACAGAGAAATCGGTTTATCTTTGTGATTTTCTCTGTGAAACTGCACGGTCTCTGTGCCATCTTGGGTTCAAAATTTAGCGCTCTTATACTTGCCATTTTTCTTGCTTAAAACGATTTTCTCATATTGTTGTTCCACTTTGATTTTCCGCATGCTCCGCTAAAAACGCTGCGGCATCCAGTGGCTCAAATACAGTGAGCGGGGCCTGAGCAATTTCCTGCTGCTCAATCATAATCTGGCAATCAAACTGCCCCAGGCCATTATCGGCCTGAAAGGCTCTGCTGATCCTGATGCTGAGCACCTGGCCCAGGGTAAATTCGCTCACACTGCAGCTATAGCGCCGGCTGCCCAGTAAAAAGCCGATTTTAGGCACTTGCCCTGCTAATCTTGCTTGCCAGCCAGCCCATGCAGCAACGGTTTGTGCCATGAATTCAATCCCTGTCCATGCACCCACGCCTGTGCCGGTAAAAAACAGATTGTCTGCGGCGATGGTCACTTCGCATTCAAAATGCGTTTCGTCTCCGGCGATGGCGCGATCGAGCAAAAGCATCCTGCCTGAGTGCGGCACGATCTCGCTGATGGGGTATTCAATCGGCTGCATGGTTTTTTCCAAAAATAAGGACAGCATTACTGCCGCCAAATGCAAAGGAATTACTTAATGCATATTGCAGTGGCGTGTCTGTGCATTGCCCGGGTTTAACCAGCGCCAGAGGGGTAATTGCCGGGTCGCTTGCGCCATCCCACCAGTGAGGGGGAAGTTGCCCTGTGGGATTGCCGCTGAGGGTAAGCCAGCAGATGGCCGCTTCAATGGCTCCTGCCGCGCCCAGCGTATGGCCGGTTAAAGGTTTGGTCGAGCTGCATGGCGTTTGGCTGCCAAACAGCTGGCCAACGGCGAGGCTTTCCATCGCATCATTTTGCGATGTGGCCGTGCCGTGCAGATTAATATAGCCAATGTCTGCCGGTTGCAGAGCGGCCCGCTGCAGCGCTTCCTGCATGGCGGTACTGGCCCCTTTGCCGTCTGGTGCGGGTGCTGAAATATGATGCGCGTCCGAACTTTCTCCCCAGCCTAATAATGCGACGGGGCCAGGCTCTTTACTCATTAAGAATAAGGCCGCGCCTTCGCCAATATTAATGCCGCTGCGATGAATGCTCATGGGCAGGCAGCGCTCAGCACTGACCGATTCCAGCGCCGAAAAACCAGCAACAGTGAAATCGCACAGCGAATCCACACCGCCGCAAATCACCACATCGCACATTCCTGCATTGAGCAGCTTTGCTGCACTCGCCATCGCTTTGGCGCTGGAAGAACATGCGGTGGAGATCACCATCACCGGGCCTGCAAGACCCAGAAGGGTGCTGAGTGCGGCTGCGGGGGAGCCTAACTCTTGCTGCGCCATGTGAAAGCCAGCTGCAAGCTGGCCTGTGGCCTGATACCCGGCAATGGCTGCTTGCGCTTCGCCAATGCCGGAGGTGCTGGTGCCTAAAACCAAGCCAATCCGCTCCGTACCAAAGCGGGCAATGGCCGCGTCCACCGCAGGGCGAATTTGTTCCAGCGCGGTTAGCAGCAATGCGTTATTGCGGCTGTGTAACTTAGCTGGCAATGCGTCTTGCGAGGCAAGCCCGCTGTTCACCGCGCCCAGATACAGGGTTTTACCCAGGCATGCCGCAGGCGCAACACCGCCTGGCGCATCTGCAAATAACGCCTGGCGCACGTCAGCAACGCCATTACCCAGCGCGCAAATAATGCCCAGTTGATTTAAATAAATACTCATTGTGTTTGGCTATGAAGTAAAAATGCTTATTCCTGTCAGAAACCTCAGGTCTGCAGACACAGAGAGTACAGCGTTTGAAAACAGCTCACGGAGAAAACCTTTTTTTGGGGGCTCTGTGTGCTTTGTGTTCTCACCTTTTTCTGTATCTGCAGATCATCGGGGTCATTGTGTTTCTTTTGAATCAATCACCAGCCGGTAGTGCTCAAGGGTGTTTTCTAATTCAGTTTGCCCTGCCCAGCGAGGCTCGGCGTGGTAGCGGATGGTGATGATGGTGTGTGGTCCTTGCGTCAGTGTTCTGACGCCGCTTTCTTCACTGAGCGCCCAGCCCGCAGGTAAAGCCGCCTGAATGGTGGCGAGCGGCCAGTACACCAGCTGCACATCACGCAATACGCGCTGCTCATCTACCTCTTTGGGCAGCAGGGCGTGGCGGCTGCTTGTCAGCGATTGCCCGTCCCAGCCTACCGTTAAAATACGCTGCCCCAGTGCAAAGCCTGCCAGCTGTACCTGATCAGGATTGATTTCCAGTAAGGCATCCAGGTTTTTGGCTGGCGAATTTGTTTCACCCCGGCTGGCTGGCAGGGGGGTTACCGTCAGCCTCTGGCTCAGGCTAAGCGGCATCGCTGTAGCAAAAGCAGCAGGAGCAAGGCGCAGCAGGGGCAGGCTGATTGCAGGCTCCTGGCTTGTACAGGCGCTGAGCAGTGCGAGCATCAAAACCATTAAGCCACGCACAATTGCTCCAGCGTTTTTAAGCGCTTAGGCTGCGCCACATAGGGATTGTTTAAATCCCATGCGTAGCCCGCCAGAATAGCGGAGATCATCCGGCGCACGTCCGCAGACTGATCCTTGTGGAAAATCACATCCTGAAAGCCACCTTCATACCAGCTGCTCACAAAGGCTCTGAATGCATCGACGCCAGCTTTGAGCGGATCTGCATAATCGCTCTGCCAGTTCACTGCTTCACCCGCAAACTCGCGCTCAATCGCGGCGGCGGCAAGGGCTGCAGATTTCACCGCGATGGTTACGCCACTGGAGAATACCGGGTCCAGAAACTCGCCCGCATTGCCCAGCAGGGCATAGCCTTTGCCGTGTAAGCTGCTGACATTGGCAGAATAACCAATCAGCTGGCGGGCCGGTGTATCCCAAACGGCGTTTTTAAGTACGGCTGACAGGGTAGGCACTTCGGCAATAATGGCCTGTAAACGCTCGGTTTCGCTGCCCTGATATTGTTCTAAAAATTCCGGCCTGGCGACCACACCTTGTGAGCAGCGGCCATTGGAAAAAGGAATCGTCCAGAACCATACATCGTGATGATCCGGGTGCACGCTGACCAGAATCTTATTGCGATCAAAGCCTTCTTTTGAAATGCGATCTTCAATATGGGTAAAGTAAGCGCCGCGCACAGGGAAATCAGATGGCGTTTCCAGCTTGAGTAAGCGAGGCAGAATCCGGCCAAAGCCACTGGCATCCAGTAAAAAGCGAGCGCTGATTTGATAGGTTTCTGTGGCCGACTGCACGGTAATTAAAGGCTGATCGCCATCCATGCCGATGGCGGTGACTTGCTCCTGGTAGCGAATCACCGCGCCTGCTTTTTCTGCACCCTTTGCCAGCACATGGTCAAAGTGACCGCGCTGCACTTGGTATGTCGTGCCCCAGCCGCTTGAAAATTTATCTCTGAAATCAAAAGCGGTGGTTTGCTCCCCACGCACAAATGCCGCACCGTTTTTATACTGAAAACCTGCCTCAATCACATCCTGTAAAAAACCTGCCGCTTCAATGTATTCCATACTTTGCGGCAAGAGGCTTTCGCCAATCGAAAAACGTGGGAAGACTTCTTTCTCAATAATCAGCACCTGACGCCCTTGCTTACGCAATAAGCCTGCCGCCACAGAGCCGGAAGGGCCTGCGCCGATAATCAGTATTTCTGTGTGTTCAATACGCATTTCATTTCTCTTCTGTATTTTCGGTTTTGTTGTTCTGCTCTGCGGCCCAGGGGGCGGCCGGGCTAATCAATGAATAAACTGCCCTGCTCTTAAAATGCCGATCAGGCCAACAATAATCCAAAAGCCATTCAATAGTGTGTAAGCGGAGTCGCGTTTTAACGCCGAGCACCAGGCCAGCATAATGGCGTCGATGGTGTTCAGGCTCCAGACAAACATAAACGGGCTGGCCGGGCCCAGCCAGCTGACAAGGCTGAAGCTGAAGATACGCATCAGCACCCCGATCATCTCTATGGTACGCAGGTGTTTGAAAATAAATTGATTGCTGATTGAAATCATTGTTATGACTTGGTTGGTGGCATAAATGCCGGGGTTAAGAACCAGGATAATCCGATGCCCAGCAGCATGGTCAGACCAAAAGCGTGCAGGGCGGGGGTTGCAGACAGGGCCAGCAGGCCAAAGGCCAGCAGGGTGGATGCAGCCGCCAGTGTCACTGATAAAAAAGGCCTTGTTGCATGGCGTTCGGGGTTTTCCAGCAGGAAAATCCCATAATCCACGCCCATGCCTAAAATCAGCAGCAGCGCCAGAATATTAAATAACTGCAGGGGCTGGCCCAGCAGCGCCAGAATGGCCAGGGCCAGACCACTGGCGAGCAGGGTGGGCAGCAGCGCCCGCCATGCCTGCTTGCCAAAGCGGTAGCTGAGCGCGGCAAAAACCAGCAGATAGCTGAGTGCAATCACCCAAGCCATCAGCACACGGTAGCGGCCCATAACGGCGGAGACTTCAGCTACTTTATCTACCCAGCGCACACCGGCCACGCTGGGGGCAATGGCCGCCAGCTCTGCAAGCTGCGCTGGTTTGCTTACGCCACGCAGCAGTATCACGCTGGCGTAGCCGTTTTCAAACTTCCCCAGCCACTGATGGCGCAGCGGTTCTGAAACGGGCGCTGCCAGCCAGTCTGCAATTATAAGCGGCGCGGCGGGTTTGAAAGCTGGCGTCAGCGTTTCGCCCAGCGCCAGGCTGGCTCTGGCCAGCACACCTTGCCCGCCAAATACCACGCGTTCGATCAGTGTCTGGTTTGCTGCCTGCTGTGCTAAGGAGGGAACCCAATCGCTGATGGCCTGATAGCCGCTGATACTGCCCCTGGCAATCAGAGGCGCAAGCCGGGTTTTGAGCGCTTCTTCCTGCTGCAGTACTGCCTCGGTGCTTGCACCGCGAATCAAATAAAATTGCGCCGGGCTGGGTAAATCAAGCAGCTTACTGACTTTAATTTGCTGGGTAATCAGTGCGGGAGGCGAGCTTTGCAAGAGCCGCACATCGTCATTGCCTGTGATGGATAAGCCGCCCCAAAGCAAGGTGATTGCCACGATTAAGCTAAATATCAGCGTTAAACGATTGTGCCCCAGGCCTGGCCAGAGTGCACGGCGTGAGCCTATCCAGAGTGACAATCGGGTGTGTTTCATCTCCCCTTTATCAAACAGCGGGAACCACCACAGCACAGTTACAAAAGCGGCCAAGAGGCCTGTGGCTGAGAAAACGGCAATTTGCCGCAAACCAGGAAATGGGGTGAGTGCCAGCAGTAAATAACCAATGGCGGTGGTGAGCATCGCCAGCCACATCACTGGCGACTGAGCTTTGAGCATGGCCCAGCGCTCCGCTGCGGGGCGGCCCTGGCGGCTGCTGAAATAATTGCTGCCGTAGTTTTCGGCCACACCGACTAAGCTGGCCCCAAATACCAGCGTGATTAAATGCAGGCGGCCAAAGATTAAGGTGCAGACCGAAATTGCAGCAAGCAGGCCAATGGCAATCGAGAGGGTGACCAAAATACGCGGGCGGATGGCACTGAAGGCAAACACAGTGAGCAGCACAATGCCGATCATTGATCCGATCCCTATGGTGTGGACTTCGCGCTCTGCCTGGCTGGCCGCAGCAGCTGCGTGCAAGGGCACGCCAACGCTGAATACTTCTGCTTCAGGCTGAGTTTTGAGTGCAGCTGCTTTGGCCGCATCCAGTACCGGAATCAGTGCTTGCTGCGCCCTGATTGAAAACGCTGAATCTTGTTGCTCCAGCGTCAGCAAAATATAGAAAGCCTCGCCGGATGCGGACGAAGAGATCAGCGATAAGCGCCCGTCACGGATACGGACTTTGCTTTCGGCAGCCCGCTCCCCCAGCCATTCGCCAAGTAAGTTCAGCGGGTCATCCTGCCATTCGCCAAGGCGGGGCATGCCGATGCCGGGCTGATACAGCGCGGCAATGGCGCGCCGGGCCAGCTCATCGCTGCTGCTGTTTTCCAGTTGCTGGCGTTGTGTGGCACTCAGCAGCTGATTGCGATGAGGGACGAAAAAGCTGAGCCATGCACTTTCATCGTCCATTTTGTAACGTAAATTGAGGGGCAGTCCGCTGTTTTCCAGGCTGGCAGCATAAGCGTCAGCAGCCATGCGCGTCCTTTCCCAATCCTGGCCGCCAATCAGGATAACAACCCGTTTAGCCGCCGCATCGCTGAGTTGCCGCGTGGCGTTTTGCACTGTCGGGTCGCGCTCATCCTGCGGCAGCATGGCGAGAATATCGGTATCCAGCTGCAAATGGCCGGACCACAGATAAATATTGTGGGCGGTAAAGGTGAGCACGATCAGCAGCCAGATTTTAGCCAGCAGCCGGATGGTTGCCTGATTACTCAAAACGAGTGTGCTCCTCGCTGCTGAGTTTGGCAGGCTCGGTGTTTTGTGCGCTCAGGTGTATCGCGGTTTGGTCACCATTGGCTTCATCCAGCAAAATACGGCGCACAAATTGGTCCCCGGAGAGCTCAATCTTGCGCATGATCTTGCCCAGAGCCGCTTGTCTGGGGGTCAGTGTAAGCTGCCATGCCTTGCCGTTGACGCCGCCTTCAATCTTAAACAGCTCGCCCAGACTGCTGACATCGCCATTCATTAAAGAAAACAGCAGGCCGTTAATCATCCGTACCGAGGGCTCTTTGCTGGCGCTCAGGCGAAAAGCCACGGCACCATCCTGTGTGGCAACTATTTCATCACGGCTTAGCTTAAGGGTGCTGGCAAAAGGCGTTTTGGTGCGCCAAAGCACACCCAAATCCCGCGCAACTAAAAAATCGCCACGTGATACCAGCGGTTTTTTAAAACC
The DNA here is from genome assembly GCF_011601265.1 of Iodobacter violaceini. Classification (GTDB taxonomy): domain Bacteria; phylum Pseudomonadota; class Gammaproteobacteria; order Burkholderiales; family Chitinibacteraceae; genus Iodobacter; species Iodobacter violaceini. The sequence goes on along the minus strand of NZ_JAAOLX010000002.1, from coordinate 250,962 downwards.
GCTCACCTGTTTGTTTTGCTCAAAATCGCCGCGCAGCACGCCAGGCTGAGCCAGGCGCTCTTTCACGCTGGCGGTTAAATCTGCGGCATGGCTGCTGAAGGTGAAGAGGCTGAGCAAAACGATGGCAAGTGAGTGCTTGAAATTGATTTTCACTGCGGCTCCTCCACGCCTAGCCGCTCCCAAAGAATGGCCGGGCAAACATATTGCATCTCACCCGTACTCATATCGACAGCCACCTGAATGGTATGGGCCTGATTGATTTTTTGGCCACTGACTGCATCTTTAATCAGGTAATTAATTTTTAAGCGGCTTTCCCACTCCACAATTTCGGCGCGCACGATCAGCTTTTGCTCAAAACGGGCCGGTTTAACATATTTCAGCCGCATATCCACAATCGGCCATGCATAGCCGGATGCTTTCATTTGCGGATAATCGTAATTAAACTGGCTGAGCAGGGCGCAGCGGGCAATTTCCAGGTATTTGGGATAATTGCCGTGCCAGACGATATCCATTGGATCAAGATCGTGAAAAGCCGGGCTGAGTGCAATCTCGATACTGAGGCGGGGATGGGCCGGATGGTTTTGATTAATCGGCATAGAGCATCCAGGTTTCTGCACGAATATCCAAAATCAAAGCTTGCAGTTCTTTATCTAAAGCGCGGTCTTCTACCAAGAGCGGAATGCGGTCTTCCAGATCCGCCTGCATGGCAGCAAGTGCATCCGGCAGCTGCAGTGTCGGATCAATACGGCGGCGCAGCGCAATACCCTGGCGCGCTGCGATCAGCATGGCAGCGACTACTTGCTCGGTTAGCTCCAGCACGCGTAAGGCATCGCGTGCTGCAATCGTGCCCATGCTGACTTTATCCTGATTGTGGCATTCGGTAGAGCGGCTGAAGACCGATGCCGGCATGGTTTGCTTCAGTGCTTCGGCGGTCCAGGCAGATACACTGATTTGCAGTGCTTTTAAGCCATGATTAATTGCCGCACGCGGGCCGGTGCAGCCAGACAGATTAGATGGCAGGCCGTGGTTAAAACGGGTATCAACGAGCAGCGCCAGCTGGCGGTCGAGTAAATCAGCCAGATTTGCCACGGTGTTTTTCAGGCTGTCCATGGCAAAAGCAATATGGCCGCCATAGAAGTGGCCGCCGTGTAAAACGCGCTCGTTTTCGGCATCGATAATCGGGTTATCGTTGGCGCTGTTCAGCTCGTTTTCGATCAGGGTTCTGAAAAATGGCAGTGCGTCTTCCAGCACGCCAATCACATGCGGGGCGCAGCGCAGCGAGTAGCGATCCTGCAGCCGCTCGTCATTACGGCTGGGCCGCGGGCTGGCCAGATCATTGCGGATGCGGGCCGCCACGGCTTGCTGGCCGGCGTGGGGTTTAACGGCAAACAGCGTTTCATCAAAGTGATTGGCATTGCCCGCGCTGGCCACTACATTCATGGCGGTGAGTCTGGCCGTAAGCTTGCACAGGTAATCAGCACGCTGCCAGGCAAGGCAGGCCAGTGCCGTCATCACCGCAGTGCCATTCATCATGGCAAGCCCTTCTTTGGGGCGTAGTCGCAGCGGCTGGATATTCAGCTCTGCCAGTACATCACGGGCATTGCGGCGTTCATTGCGATACATCACTTCCCGCTCGCCGCAGAGTACGGCTGCCACATAAGACAGGGGGGTTAAATCGCCACTGGCCCCGACCGAGCCTTCGGCCGGAATCAGCGGCAGGATATCGTGTTTAAGCAGGGTTTCCAGCTGATCAAGCAGGGCAATGCTGACGCCCGACATTCCTTGCGATAAAGAAGCCAGCCGCGTAGCCAGTACGGCACGGGTTTCTTCCTGCGTTAAAAAGCGCCCGGCACCGCAGCCGTGATAGGTGTAAAGATGATGCGGCAGCTCGCTGATCAGCTCGGGTGGAATCGTTACGGTGCAAGAATCGCCATAACCGGTGGTAACACCATAAATAACACCGTCTTCACGCAGCAGGCGGTCTAAAAAATCAGCGCCTTTTTGAATCCGCTGGCGAAATTCCGGCTCGCCCGACAGTGCCGCAGATGATTTTTTCAGGGAGATCGCAACAATGTCTTCGATGCTTAATCGTGTGCCATCAATAGTGATGGCAGGCTTAGTGTTTGTCATGTGTCTGATCCCAAAAGGAAAAAAAGTTAAACCAGTCGTAGGGCGAACGTTTGAGCAGCGCGGTGATGGCTTGTGCATATTGTGTGGCATAGCCCGCTATTGCTTCATTGCGCTGTCCACGTGGCAAAATCACCCGGCTTGCCAGTGTTTCAAAATGAATGCGATAGCCACGCCCTTCGTGGATGCAGCCCAGTAAATAAAGCGGGCATTTTAAGAGGCTGGCTAAGACGTAAGGGCCTGCCGGAAAAGGCGCGCTGTGGCCTAAAAAATCAGCTTGGACAGTTTGGCTGGCAAAGACGGGAATCCGGTCACCAGCAATGACAATATATTCACCGGCAGCTATTTTTTCGGCCAGCAAGACGGCGGTTGCAGGGCCGACTTCCGATACTTCGATCAGTTGCAAGTCGTTAGCAGGATTAAGCCGCTTTAAGAGCTGGTTAAATTGCTTTGCGTGATGTGTGTGTACCAGGATATTGAGGCGAATTTTGCCTGTGTCTTCGGCCATGGCGCGACAAATCTCAAGGCATCCCAGGTGGGCGGTGATAATGACGCCACCCGATCCCTGCTCTGCAGTGGCGTAAAACGCTTCACGGCCTTCTGTCCTGACATTGCTGAACTGATAGCGGCCAGAAACGGCCAGCAGCTTATCCAGCATGGTTTCAGCAAAAAGCGCGAGATGTTTCAGGCTGTCCCGCCAGTTTGCAGCATGGCCCAGCGCGTCTGTAGTGGCCTCCAGACGTTGCAAATATTGCATCGATGCGTGGCGCAGGGCCGGGCGGCTTAACCATTGCAGGGTAATGACCGGATAAAGACACAGCCGGAAAGGCCAGCGGCCCAGGAGTTTATGCACCCAAAAAAGCAGCCAGATGCCTGCGATAAAGGTGTTCTCACTGATATCTGCCCAGTGCTGCTGGGGTTTTTCCTTGTTTTGTGGGGATGAGCTCACGTGGACAGCTTTCTCCAGATGAGCAACGGAGAGCGCAGCAACATGCCTGCAAACAGCCGTGCGTGCATGCGTGAGATCAGTACATTATCCAGCAGGGCTTTAAAGTGAGATACACCGTCACTGGGGTAGGTCACTTTTGTAGGCAGGTTAATGACCGGCATGCCGCGCCAGTACAAACGCACCGCAATATCAATATCAAAATCCATGCGTTTACCGATATTGCGGCTGTTAAACAGCGCAATAGTGGGCGCAAGCGGGTAGATGCGAAAGCCGCACATTGAGTCTTTAATCGCCAGCGACAGGGTGTTAATCCACACCCAGATATGGGTGGCATAACGGCCATACAGGCGTACTTTGGGCACGCTTTCATCGTAAACCGGGCAGCCGCAAATCAGGGCACGGGTGTTTTGTTTTGCCAGAGCAATAAAAGCGGGAATATCGGCGGTATCGTGCTGGCCATCCGCATCAATTTGTAAGGCATGGCTGTAGCCCAGATCAAGCGCGCAGCGCAGGCCCGCCACCATCGCGCCGCCCTTACCCTGGTTTTTCGCCAGCCGCACGAGGGTTACATTTTGCGCCAGCTCTTTATCCAGCTGATCTAATACGGCCGCGCAACGGGCATGGCTGCCATCATCGACCAGTATGCAGTGCAGATCATGGCTGCGTACGGCATGTACAACCGCACTGATGGCTTCGCCATGGTTATAAACAGGAATCACGGCGCATATTTTCATGCTGGATTTCCTAAAACAATCCGGCCGCTGGCGTGTGTGCCTGCTGCAGAAACAAATTTAAATGTCAGCATGGTTTCAGAGTCTTTGCTGAGTGTTTTCAGCTCCAGCTGAATCTGGCTGCGGGGGCGGATTACCTGTTGAAACTTCAGTACTTCCATGCGCAAAAACGCAGCGGGCAGCTCAAACAGCTCACGTGCAAGGCAAAGCGCCCACTCTACCTGTGCCACGCCCGGCAAAATGGGGGCAGTAGTAAAGTGGCCGTCAAAAAAGGGCGAGCCGGCGTTTACATCAATCTCCAGCAATGCGGCGTCTTTGCTGCGTTCAATCAGGCGGGCTTCGGGGCGGCGCGGATCGAACAGCGCGAGCAGTGCAGCGTGGGTGGTTTTGCTCTGGGTATTGCTGGGTAAAGCCCATGTATAGCGAAAGCGGCGCGGCAGGGCACTGGCTTCGCTTGAATCTGCCAGCGCATGGCGTAAGGCCTGATTCAGCGCCTTTTTACCTTGCTTATCAATTAAGCACCAGCCCGCTTCATTGGGGCAGGCGATTAAACCCAGAGAAAGCCGCGGGCCGGGCAGGGTAATCAGGCGTACGTCGTCCAGCAGCTCTGTGGCCAGCAGAGCCTGCTCCATTGCGCTGAGCGAAATGCGTTTTTCTTCGATCTTGATAATACGGTCGCTGCGCCCAAGCAGCTCAAAGCCATTTGGGGTAAGCGTGACGCGATCATTGCTGGCTTGCCAGTCGTTATTACTCAGATGAGGCGAGCGCAAAAAGAGCGTCTCGTTTTCTACCCGAATCGCAATGCCTGGCAGCGTTCGCCATACGGTTTGATGATCCTGCTGGCGTTGCCGCCAGGCAATACCGCCGGTTTCAGAGCTGCCGTAGATTTCAAACGGGGCGCTGCCCAGTAAATTGCGGCAGGCGGGCAGGGCTTCCGCAGGCAAAGGCCCGCCGGAAGAAAATATCGCGCGTAAGGATTGGGCCAGCCAGTCCAGCTGCTCAGGCAGGCGTTTTAAATGGGCGGGGCTGGCTACCAGAATCGTTGCTTCAGGCGAGGCATTGCTGATCGCTGCGGCAATGTCTTCAGGGTAAACCAGCCGTTCCGTATCAAAAATACGCCCGGCCGACAGCGGCCACAGAATGCGGAACAATAGCCCGTAAATATGCTGATGCGAGACGGTGGCCAGCACGGTGGCCCCGGCGCTTTGCTTGCCAAAGCAGGCTTCAAGTGCAGCAACTTCACTAACTAGTTGCGAAAGCTTTTTAGGGATGGCACAGGGCTCGCCGCTGCTGCCCGATGTAAAGACCACCAGCATGACGGAGTTTAAATCCAATACTTGCCAGTTGCTTACAGATTCATTTGCCGCAGCAATGGGCGAGAGCGCTGCCGGAACATCACCGGCAAAGCCATCCGTGCTTTCCTGCAGTTTTTGCAAAGTGGCTGGCAGGGTGTCGCTGGGCAGGTACACGCATTTACCCGCGTGCCATGCGCCTAAAAGCGCGGCGGCAAAAGTTGCGCTGTCATTGAAATACAGTGCAAAGCGGTGGCCGCTGTGCAGGCTGAATGCATGGTACCAGCGGGCAACTTCTTTAATGAAGTTGTCGTAATCCATGCTTTGCCCGGCGTTTTTTGCCACGCGGAAGGTGGATTCCCTGCCCGTAAACAGCAGGCGCTCCAGTGAAATAAAGTTAGCCATAAGCAGCCCTGACTCGCCGCCTGATGATCCATTCCCCCAGAAAGAGTGCACCTATCAGAATGTAGGCAATCAATCCGTTGTATAAGGCCCAGGCAGCATCCGACCAAAACGCGGTGATCAAGGCCGCGCAGCCGTTAAAAATAAAAAAACCACACCAAACTTGCGTTACCCGGCGTGTATACCGCACGCCACTCTCTGGCAGATCGGGCTCGCTCAGCCTTGCCAGGCGCTCTATGGCGCTGGGCGGATACGCCAGCGACAGTGCAAAAGCGGCACAAAGCACCCCATTAACCAGAACGGGGTAAAGCTTGAGAGGCAAAAGCTGGTTACTTGTAAAACTCACCATGGCCAGCAAGGCCGCGCCCGCCGCAGCAATCAGCCAGATTTTTTCTTTCGTCAGCAAGGCACGTGTCAGGGCCATGGCCACCAGCAATAGTGCCAGCCACTTTGGCTCGAAATGGCCCAAACCAAGATAAATCAGTACAGGGTAAGCGAGGGTGATGATGCCTAAAACGAGGGTACGCATTTTAAGCTGCAGATTTTTCTTGCATCAGCTCATAGAGTGCATCGACAACATCTTGTAAGGTACGCACGGCTTTAAACGCATCGGGGTGCAGGCGTTTGCCCGCAATAGGTTTAAGTTTAACGATAAGATCAACCGCATCAATGCTGTCGATATCCAGATCTTCGTAAAGGCGTGCTTCAGGGGTGATTTTGCTGGCTTCAGTATCAAAAGTTTCTTGCAAAATAGCGCTGAGGCGTTCAAACATTTCTTGCTTGGTCATGGGTATTCCTTGCTACACACGGGTGTACTTGTCAGTTACTGCGTGCTGATGCAATAAAGGTTGCTAATGCTTGCACGCTGGCAAAATGCGCGCGGGTTTCTTCTGAATCTGCTGACAGGCTGACTCCATAGGATTTCTGCAGCACCAGGCCCAGTTCCAGTGCATCAATGGAATCCAGGCCTAAGCCGTCCACAAACAGCGGGGCGCTGGAGCTTATATCTTCCGGGCTCAGGTCTTCAAGGTTGAGGGACGAGATAATGAGTTGTTTGATTTCTTGTTCAAGCGCCTGCATGGGCAGTGTTCTCCGGTAAAAAATAGTCGTGAAGATATTGAGTGAGCTGACGGGCTGCAAGGGTTGTTTCGCCGCCTGCCTGTTCTAAAAAAGGGGCAACAGCAATATCGTCCCCGATGTCTAGGGTAAAAATCATACGGCTGGCGGGCACTTTCCACCATGGTAAACCCTTGGTGAGGCTGAGTGGCTGGCAGCGTATAGTGACCGGGGTGATATCGCACTGGCCGCGCAAGGCAATATTGGCTGCACCGCGCTGAAGTTTCATTGATCCGTCTGTCGCCGTGCGCGTCCCTTCTGGGAAAATAATTAAATCATTGCCTGCTTGCACAGAAGCAATACAGTCGTCGATAAGCTGTGCGCCGGAATTATTGCAAATATAAGCCGTCCCTTTTATGGGGCCACGGGTAAAAGGATTTCGGGCTAATCCTGCTTTGACGACGCAATCTGCGTTTTTAACTAAGGAAATTAAAAAGACCACATCGATCAGTGTGGGGTGATTTGCAAGAATTAATCGTCCGGGGCGGTGCAGCTTTTCAAGGCCCCGGATGCTGTAGCGCAAAATGCCCAATACACGCATTAATTCAATAAAAAGCTTAAATGCGTAGTGAATTGTTAAGCGTGCCATGCGGGTTTTGTGTGCGCTTTGGCGCACGCATAAATGCAATAGCGGAAAAAAAGCCAGCCCCAGCACCAGACCACCCAGGCCAAAGGCAGAAAAAGCGAGCGCAGTCGCAAAAATCCGCCAGCTTCTTTCCAGTGCTTTAAACATGTCTCTGCCATACCCAGGTTCGTGTGCCAACGGTATGCTGATATTCGGGCTGATCGGAAAGTAAAAAACGCAGCACAGCGATGCTGCCCGGCAGGTCGTCATTTGCCTGGTTTTGCCCGCAGGCTTTGCTGCTCAGGCTGATGCCTTGCTCTGCTTTGACCAGCTGGAAGGCAAAGGCATGTGGAAACTCAGGCGTGTCGGCAAAAATATGATGAGGTTGCGGCAGGGGCTCTTCGTAATAAACCAGCAGCACGCTGGCCGCGCCATCGGCCAGTAGTGCCAAAGCTTCTGTGAATGCGGCTTCTGTGGTTTCCTGGCCTGCGGCTATGGCGGTATAGCTGCCCGTATCTTTTCGGGCAATAGAAAATAAGGCTGAAATAGCGTTATGCACTGACATGCTGAAAGCAGTCGGGGAAACGGCGTTGCTGAGCGCTAATTGACTGAGTTGCTCTACCGATTGCACCATGTCGCCATAACGGGAAGCAAAAATGACCGGGCATTGCGCGTCTTCTTCACTGGCCCGATAAGCCACCTGCAAGGCCATTTTACCCAAGTGGCCTACGCGGCGGCGCAGCATGGGCGGCATTTCGCTTAATGCGGGGCTTTCATCTCCGGCAGGGATATGGGGCGCAGCCAAATAAGTCAACCATGACGATTGCTCACTCAAGCCCGGAGCCCAGGCTGCCCATTTTGATATTTGAAATTGAATCATTGATTATCTGGCTGATTACTTATCTGAATAGTTTTTTGAGCGAGTGTGCGATTTAATTTTTTTATCAGCGCCCGTTCATTTTGCCAGCAAATGCTTCGAAGTTCGCGAGAATAGCAGAGGCGTCAGTTGAAAGAAAGCACTTTGCCCCGATGTCATATCCGTTTTAATGGCTCTGAGGTTGTTTTTTCAGATAAGCATGCGGGAAAAGTGGCTTGCTTATGGTCTATCGCCCGCTGATCTGGGACAATAGCCGCTTATTGCCTGCTGCAATCAGGGTTAGACGTGTGAAATGATGTTGTGGCGGGTAAGGCCGAATTTATTTGCTTTAAGTGATCTTAAAAAATAAAGGTACTGCTATGAGTGTCAATATCTCCCCAGTCCAGGAAATTATCGAAGAATTGCGTGCCGGGCGTATGGTTGTACTGGTAGACGAAGAAGACAGGGAAAACGAGGGGGATCTGGTGCTGGCGGCAGATTTTGTCACGCCAGAAGCGATTAATTTTATGGCCAAACATGGCCGTGGCCTGATTTGCCTCACGCTGAATGCCGAGCGCTGTGCTCATTTGGGCCTGGCACCTATGGTGCGTGCTAATGGATCGAGTTTTGGAACTAATTTTACGGCTTCGATTGAAGCGGCTGAAGGTGTGACTACGGGTATTTCTGCACATGATCGCGCTTTAACCATTAAAAAAGCAATTGCCTTTGATGCAAAAGCCAGCGATATCGTGCAACCTGGCCATGTGTTCCCGATTATGGCGCAGCCAGGCGGGGTATTGGTCAGAGCAGGGCATACTGAAGCGGGCTGTGATCTGGCCGCATTAGCTGGCGCAACACCAGCCAGCGTAATCTGCGAGATCATGAATGACGACGGTACTATGGCCCGTTTACCTGAACTTTTAGTATTTGCTGAACAGCATCAGCTAAAAATTGGTACTATCGCCGACCTGATTCATTATCGCAGCCGTACCGAAACGCTGGTGGAGTGCGCCGGGCGCCGCATGATTACAACGTTTGCAGGTGAATTTGAGCTGGCGGTTTACCGCGATAAGCTCACTTCAGCCAGCCATCTGGCGCTGATTAAAGGTCAGCCAAGTGCAGAGACTGAAACATTGGTACGGGTGCACGAGCCTTTGTCGGTGATCGACTGGATGGATTTAGGCCAGACCGGGCATTCATGGGATGTGAAGTCTTCCTTAGAGGCCATTGCAAAAGCCGGCTGTGGCGTGATGGTGCTTTTACATCGCGCTGAAGATGGTAACGATTTATTAGCTCGCGCCTTGCCGGAATTAGGCTTAAATGAAAACAAGAAATGGGATTTGCGCACCTATGGTATTGGTGCACAAATGCTAAAAGACTTAGGTGTGGGTAAAATGCGCCTGTTGTCGCCAGAGCGCCGCATTCCGAGTATGACGGGCTTTGGTTTGGAAATTACTGGCTTTGAACTATCTCAAGGAAAAAAATAATGAGCATCGCTGCAAATATTCCTTTTATTGCACCTAATCTGGCTGGCAATGGTTTACGTATCGGTATTGTAATGAGCCGTTTTAATACGCCGGTTTGTGAGGGTTTACGCGATGCTTGCGTTGCAGAACTTAAAGCCTTGGGCGTGGCAGAGCAGGATATGCTGATTACTACCGTGCCAGGCGCTTTGGAAATCCCGCTGGTGCTGGCTGCGATGGCCGAATCAGATCGTTTTGATGCACTGATCGCTTTGGGCGCAGTCATTCGGGGCGAAACCTATCATTTTGAGCTGGTTGCCAATGAATCAGGCGCCGGTGTAAGCCGTATTGGACTCGATTACGGTATTGTCGTGGCAAACGCCATATTAACCACTGAAAACGACGAACAGGCAGAAGTGCGTGTGCTGGAAAAAGGCACAGATGCTGCGCGTGTCGCCGTAGAAACAGCGAATTTATTAAAGGCATTACAAGCATGACCGAAGAAGTAGCAAAACCAAAATCAGCCCGCCGCCGCTCACGCGAATTTGCCGTGCAGGGTATCTATCAATGGCTGCTGGCTGGCGATAACGTTGGCAATATCGAAGCCTTCTTGCGTGAGAGCAATACCAGCTTTGCCCGTGCAGACGAAAAATTATTTCGCTCCATCCTGTTTGGTGCCATCAAGGATATGAAATCCTTGCAGGACGCGATTGCGCCTCATGTTGATCGTCCTATGGATGAAGTCAGCATGGTAGAAGCCGCTGTATTGTGCGTGGCCGCGTATGAGATTATCTCCATGCCGGAAACACCGTACCCCGTCATTATCAACGAAGCTATCGAGCTGGCCAAAACATTTGGCGGTTTGGACGGGCATAAGTTTGTTAATGGTGTGCTGGATAAACTGGCGGCGGTGGTACGCAGCGAGGAAGTGAGTGCAGGACGCGCTAAACGTCATGGTTAATGAGGTTTAGTTTGATAAAAAGACGGGCATGGCCCGTCTTTTTTTGCTTACAATTTGCATAAAACACGTGTTTGTTGCCTTTTATTCTTTGTGGATTTGAAAACGCTTTGAACGAATTCGATCTGATCGCTCATTATTTCAAGCGCCCTGCCAAAAATGCAGATTTAGGGATTGGTGATGATGCGGCATTAGTGTCTGTTGCCGCCGGGCATCAGCTGGCCATCTCTGCAGATATGCTGGTTGAAGGGCGGCATTTTTTTCCGGGAGCGGATCCGGAGCGCCTGGGGCGCAAAGTGCTGGCCGTTAATTTATCTGATCTTGCTGCCATGGGCGCAAAACCAGACTGGTTTACGCTTTCTTTGGCGCTGCCCAAAATGGATGAGCCCTGGCTGGAGGCATTCAGCCGGGGCTTGTTTGCCATGGCCGGTGAGCACGATATTTCGCTGATCGGGGGCGATACCACATGCGGCCCTTTAACGATAGCTATTCAGATTGCAGGCAGCCTGCCGCGCGGTAAGGCGCTTTTGAGAAGCGGGGCCAGGCCAGGTGACGAAGTGTGGGTGTCCGGGCCGCTGGGGGCGGCTGCAGCGGCCGTTATGCACCGCACGGGGCGGGTGGAGCTGCCTTATGATGTGGCTGAGCGCTGCGATCTGCGTCTTGATATACCCGTGCCGCGTATTGAGCTGGGTTTGCGCTTGCGGGGCATCGCCAGTGCCGCTTTGGATATTTCAGATGGCTTGCTGGCCGATCTGCGGCATATTTGTGAGCAATCGGCTTGTGGTGCAGAAGTCTGGCTGGATGCCGTTCCCTTTGCGCAAGACCTGCATGCCTTACCTGAGCTTTTACGGCAGGAGGCTTTTTTGGCTGGCGGAGATGATTATGAGCTGTGTTTTACGGCAGCACCCGATCAGCATAAGGCTATTATTGCCCTGGCCGAGGAGCTTGAATTAGGGCTTACTCTTGTGGGTAAAATTACTCAGGGCGACACCGTGCATCTTCTTGATGCCTCCCGCCAGCCCCTGCCGATTATCTTTCATGGATTTGATCACTTCGCCTATGAGTCATAAACAAGCCCCTCTGGTGCGCCCGACATGGCGCTTTCTGTTTGTTCACCCAGCCCATTTTATTGCTTTTGGTTTTGGCAGTGGCCTGGCGAAAAAAGCACCCGGCACTTTCGGTACGATCGCTGCTTTGCCCTTGTTTGCTCTTTTAATGCAATGGCTTTCTCCGCAGGCGATCGCGTGGTTTTGTCTGCCGGTGTTTGTGATTGGATGCTGGGCGAGCGAGGTGACGGGTAAAACGCTGGGGGTGCATGATTATGGCGGCATTGTGATCGATGAAATTGTCGCCATGTGGCTGGTGCTGCTTTTTGTGCCGGTAACGCTGCCGGGCTGGGCGCTGGCATTTGCCTTGTTCCGGGTGTTTGATATTTTAAAACCCTGGCCTATTTGTTGGTTTGATTTGCGGGTGCCCGGTGGGATTGGGGTGATGATCGACGATATTCTTGCTGGTGCTTACGCCGTTTTGGCTTTGCTGCTGATCCAGCATTTTTATTCTTTAGCGTAAGAGAGGGGATTTCAGAGAAAGAGCTTAAGCACTGCTTAAGCTCTTTTTGCTTATCTGTTTCTATGCAGCCCCTTGCTGATTAAGGCGATCACGCCAAGGCTGATCAGTAAATATGTTTCTGGCTCTGGAATCGTTTTATGTGGTGCGGTCATCATGGCATTGGTTTGCGCGGGTGAGGTGGAATGCCTGGCCATATCGGCAATTCTTAATTGCTTCCATTCCGGAATTGCTTTGTTTATGTCATTTGTTTTTTTTGTTGGTGCTTCAATAAAGTGATTCACTTCACCCATTGTATTTAATTCGGTGTCTGGCTTTATTTCAAGCACGCTTGCGTGAGAGTGGCTGGCGATTTGCACACTGAATGCAATATATATTCCTGCCCATAAGTACTTCATTTCTCACTCCTGAAGCAGTAATGCCTGCCTGATGAGTGTGATTTTCCGCCCTGATTAAATGTGCGATCAATTCAATTTTTTTGTCTTAAATTTATTTGGTATTAAGGTGAATTGCAGCAATTATGCGCATGGGTTTTGGGTTGGGTGTGGTGGTAAAAAGTAGCTTTTTTATTGCGGCTGATACTTGTGAATTGTTATTTTGTTGCCATGAACAGGGCTGGAGAGCTGCTTTGATATTGCTTTGTCATGCTTGTGTGCGGGGGAATTGTCTGAACTGGTATTGAATGAAAATAAAAGAGGGTGAATCGATTCACTGCGGGGATATTGGAATTGAAAGGCTGGAAGGGCGTTACAGGCGCGTGGCCTGTAACGCATTCAGAGTTCTGCTTAGTGCAGAGACTGTGTATTTTGTTTTTTATGCATGGGCTGGAACGATCCGCCCATTGCATCCAGCTCTTCTAAAAGCGCAATCACCATCAGTGCGGAATGGTGGCCCGCTTTGATGATGTATTGGTCAAAATCGACAGGTGAATCGTTATTGGCGTTATCAGATAGCGATCTGATAATCACAAAAGGCACTTCGTGCTGATAGCAAACCTGAGCAATTGCGGCCGCTTCCATTTCGCATGCGGCCATGGTTGGGAAGTTTTTGAGCATTTGCGCTGTGCGGGTGCTGTCGCAAATAAAACTGTCGCCTGTACAAATCAAGCCATCAATCGCCTGTACCTGGCCAAGGCTGGCTACGGCACGGTGCGCTGCAGCAACTAAATCTGCATCCGGCGTAAAGGCGGCGGGCTGCTGAGCCATCTGGCCGATTTCATAACCAAATGCCGTAACATCCACATCGTGGTGACGTACTTCGGATGAGATGACGATATCGCCAATCGATAAATGATCCACAAAGCCACCCGCAGAGCCGGTGTTAATAATGGCTTCAGGCTGATACTTGGCGATCAACAGCGTGGTGGCGATGCTGGCGGCGACTTTGCCAATGCCAGAGCGGGTGACGATCACTTGATGATCTGCCAGCGTGCCGCTGTAAAAATCGATCCCGGCTACAGTTTCTTTGCTGCTGTTTTCAAGCGAAGCAATAAGATGGGCCACTTCGGGCTCCATTGCACCAATAATTCCAATCTTCATTTTATTTTCTGACTTACAAAAAACGCGCGCGGCAAGGTGGCGGATAATGCCTCAGACCAAGGCTTATGCCAAATGAAATAATCACTTTTCAGCTAAAAGCAGGGTTTGCTGCCGGTGGCGTGGCGATGTGCCGGGGAATGATAAAGCAGAAAACAATTTTAAAACTGTTTTCTGCTCTTACGGATCAGGTTAAACGCTGACGAATAAACTGCCCGATTGCCTGGATTTCCGGCATGCAGACTGAATGCTGCATCGGCCATGTTTGCCAACTGATGGTAAAGCCCAGCCCGCTGAGCGTGTCTTTCGCTGCCACGCCAAGAGCGAGGCCAACCACAGGGTCGGCGCTGCCGTGTGCGGCAAAGATAGGGGTGTCCTGGTTGCTCAGCCCGGCTTGGATCAGCTCAGGCGCAGGCAGGTATGTGGATAGCGCCACAATACCGGCCAGCTTTTCCGGATGTAGTGTGCCTGCCGTATAGGCAATTGCGCCGCCTTGTGAAAAACCCGCCAGAATAATGCGCTCGCTCGGCACGCCGCGCTGATTTTCACGCGCAATCAGGGCACGGATCATTTCTACCGAAGCCTTTACGCCAGCCACATCAGCCTGACGGCTGATTTGATCAAAATGCAAAATATCGTACCAGGCCCGCATCACATAGCCGTTGTTGCAGCTGATCGGCATATAGGGGGCGTGCGGAAACACAAATCGTACGGCTAAATCAGCCGGCAGCTGCAAATCAGGCACAATGCCCGCAAAATCATTACCGTCCGCGCCAAGGCCATGCAGCCAGATCACGCTGGCGGTGGGCTGGCTGGCTGTTTCAATTTCTACACAATGCAGTAATTCAGCAGTACTCATGCTTGATTCCTTTTTGTTATCCCGCAGATGATCAGCGCGCGATGGCTAGCCGGCTGCGCTTTCATAATATGAACAGCTGTTTATTGGGCTTTAATGGCGGATTTGGGTCTGAAACTGGCAACGATGGTTGCATGGGTTTCGATATAGGGGCCATCTAACAGCTGAATGCAGTAGGGAACGGCGGCAAAGATGCCGTTGACTAAGACTTTGCCATTTTCATCTTTTACGCCTTCCAGCGTTTCTTTGATCGATTTAGGCTGGCCAGGCAGATTTAAAATCAAACACTGTTTGCGAATCACGCCCACCTGGCGGCTAAGTATGGCCGTGGGCACATAATGCAGGCTGATCTGGCGCATTTGCTCGCCAAAGCCCGGCATGACGCGATCTGCAATCGCCAGCGTAGCGTCAGGCGTCACATCGCGCAGCGCAGGGCCGGTGCCGCCAGTGGTGAGTATCAGGTGGCAACCTTCTGTATCCGCCAGGTCTTTAAGCGTGGCTTCGATCAGGTCTTGTTCGTCGGCAATTAAACGGCTGATGGTGTGATGCGGGCTGCTGAGCGCGCATCCCAGCCATTCTTCTAAGGCGGGGATGCCAAGATCCTGGTACACGCCGCTTGAGGCACGATCAGAAACAGAAACAAGGCCAATTTTTAGCGTGTTCATTGCGGGTTAAATCCTGAAATTACCATTCGGTCCCCGGCAGTAAGGGTAAGCGAGTGGTAATTGGTAATGATGTGTTCGGCGTGGCTGAGTTCCTGGGCCGTGTGCGATGAGGTAAGTGCAATCACCGGGATGCCCGCCGCTTGTGCCGATTGCACGCCGCTCAGCGCGTCTTCAAAAGCCACGCATTGCTGCGGATCTAAGCCAAATAGTGCCGCGCCTTTTAAAAAGGCCTCGGGATGCGGTTTGCCATGTGTAACATCGTCTGCCGAAATCAGCCTTGCTGGTGCAGGCAGGCCCGCATGCGCTAATTTAGCTAAGGCAATGTTGCGCGGGGCGGAGGTCACAACAGCCCATTGATCCGGGCGAAGCTGTGCCAGAAAATCCGCCGCGCCATCAATGGCCACTGTGCCATCTAAGGTACGCGCTTCTTCTTGCAATAAAACAGCCACTTCGGCTGCGGCATCAAGATGCGGTGCGACAAGGGCAATGGTTTCAATGCCGCGTCGTCCATGCACATGCTGCATGACAAAATCCGGATCTAAACGCTGGCGAACAGCCCATCGCCGCCACAACCCTTCAATACAAGGAGTTGAATCGACTAAGGTGCCGTCCATGTCGAACAGCAGTGCAGCACATTCGATTTGCCAGGTCATTTATTCCTCGTCTTCTTCTTCAGGGGCAGATACTTCAAGGCCGGGTAAGGCTGGCTCCGGAATGTACTGTTTGATTAATTTAAATAATTCGCGGAACGCTTTGGCTGGTTTTTGCAGCTCGCGCTCTTTTAAAGCATTGCGAACCAGCTGACGCAGCTGCTGAATTTCTACTGTCGGGTGTTCATTGACGAAATTTTCAACCACTTTCGGGTCAGCCAGCATGCCTTCGCGCAGGCGTTCCAGCCGGTGCAGCCATGCACTGTGGCGATCAGACAAACCGGCCAGCTTATTCAGCAGCTCATTAATCGGCTCCGGATCCACATCGCGCATCAGCTTGCCAATAAACTGCTTTTGTCTTGCCGTTGCCCCGTTAGCGGTGATTTTTTTTGCCGCTAAAATGGCGTCAAACAGGCGTTCCGGCAGCTTTAGCGTAGCCAGTTGTTTTTTATCCAGCGGAATCAGTTTTTCGCCGAGTTGTTGCAGCGCAGTCATCTCGCGCTTCATTTCTGTTTTGCTGACGTACTCGATATCGTCGTCAGGAAGGTCGTGTTTTGGTGTTGCCATGATAGGGTTACTTGCTTGCAAAACCGGTATGATACCAAAGACTGCCTCTTTCTCTGGCATAGAGTGCATAGAAAAAAGAACAGAGGCTCAGGGTTTTGATTAAAAATGAGCGCTTTGACAGTTTGTTCCGGCCGTCAAAGCGCCTTATATATCGCAAAAGTGTTTAATAACAACGAACCGCTAAACAGGAAATGAACTGTGTCCGAATTTAGTTTTGATCAGCAAGAATTATGTGATTTAGCCTCCATGGTGCTTGAGCAGGCGAAAAATCAAGGCGCAACAGCCTGCGATGTGGATGTGTCTGAAGGCTATGGGCAAAATGTATCGGTGCGCCTGGGTGAAGTAGAAACCATCGAATACAACCGCGATAAAGGGGTAGGCGTCACCGTTTATCTGGGTCAGCAAAAAGGCCATGCCAGCAGCAGTGATTTCTCAGCGGATGCCATTAAAGAAACAGTCCGGGCGGCGCTGGCCATTGCCCGCTTTACCGCCGCTGATTCATTTGCCGGCCTGCCGGATGCAGACCGGCTGGCAACGTCTTTTCCGGATTTTGATTTATACCATCCATGGGATTTATCGGTAGAAGGTGCCATTGCGCTGGCAACCGAGTGTGAAGACGCGGCGCGTGGTGTGGATGCGCGCATCAGTAATTCGGAAGGTGCATCGGTTTCCACCGGGGCAAGCCGTTTTGTGTATGCCAATTCCTTAGGTTTTATGGGGACGGAGCGCAGCTCGCGCTACAGCCTTTCTGCGGCGGTGATTGCCGAAGATGAATCGGGTATGCAGCGCGATTACTGGTATAGCTCGGCCAGATCACCAGAAGACCTGGATTCGGCTGTTGCTGTAGGAAAGCGGGCAGGCGAGCGCTCTTTACGCCGCCTTGGTGCCCGCCGCGTAAAAACGGGCGAATATCCGGTGCTGTTTGAAGCGCCGGTAGCTTCCGGCTTGATTGGTACTTTTGTGCAGGCTGTCAGTGGCAGCAGCCTTTACCGCAAATCAAGCTTTTTGCCAGACAGCCTGGGGCAGACTGTTTTTGCGCCTTGTGTCAGCATTAAAGAAGACCCCTTCCTTAAAAAAGGCATGAGCAGCGGCGCATTTGATGCTGAAGGCGTGGCTACCGTGGCGCGTGAAGTGGTCAGTCAGGGCGTGTTAAATGGCTATTTCTTATCCAGTTATTCCGCACGTAAATTAGGCATGAGCACCACCGGCAATGCGGGCGGCTCGCATAATCTGATTGTTGCGCCTACGCATACCTTTGCTCAATTGCTGGCCGGGATGGGTACGGGCTTGTTTGTGACCGAGCTGCTTGGCCACGGCACCAATATGGTGACGGGCGATTATTCCCGTGGTGCCGCGGGTTTTTGGGTAGAAAACGGTGTGATTCAATACGCGGTTGAAGAAATCACTATCGCCGGTAATTTGCGTGACATCTTTAAAAATATTGTTGGGATTGGTGATGACAGCCAGCCATGGTCCAGCCGCAAGGTGGGCTCGATTTTAGTAAGTAAAATGACGGTTGCTGGCGAGTAATTTGCTGGAACAAGGCGGAAAGGGGGGGGCAAGCTTCACCCCTTGTTCCGCCATTTTTTTGCCCGTCAGACGGGTTTTAGCTTTGCAACGCCACTGCCTCAGGGGGATCAAATGAGCGCTATTTACGGCAAGCCTGCCTATTGGGATGAGGCCACTGCGGCACTGGCTGCAGTTGACCCTGTGATGGCGGAGCTGATTGCCCGCTATCCCGGTATCAGTCTGGAAGGGCGCGGCGAAGTGTTTCATACCCTGGCCCGTGCCATTGTCGGCCAGCAAATTTCTGTTAAGGCGGCGGATTCGGTCTGGGCGCGTTTTGCGGCTCATGTGCAAAAAATTGAAGCTGCGCGTGTACTGGAAAGCAGTGTGGAGGATTTACGCGCTTGTGGCTTATCCGCCCGCAAAGTGGAATATCTTTGTGATTTAGCCAGGCATCAGCAGGCGGGCCTCCTGGATGTGGCGCTTTGGCATGATCTGGATGACGAGGCTGTGATTGGCAAGCTGGTCGATATCCGCGGCATAGGCCGCTGGACCGCCGAAATGTTTTTAATCTTTTACCTGCTCCGCCCCAATGTGCTGCCATTGGACGATATCGGCCTGCTCAAGGCGATTGCGCTGCTTTACCACAACAATGAACGACTCCCGCGAAATATTATATGTGACTTGGCGCAGAAATGGCAGCCCTGGCGCACCGTTGCTACATGGTATCTTTGGCGCAGCCTTGATCCGGTGCCGGTGGAGTATTAGTGGTGGTACTGGGGAGAAAGGTTAAAAAGCAATTTAGGCGCAGGGATCGGAGAGGACACAGGACACACAGAGGAAGTGTTGAGAAATCTAAGGTAAGACGATCATTGATCTGTATTTCTCTTAAGGTCTTTACCGTGTTCTGCTTTTAAGCGCCGTGTCTGCAGATCTTTCTTTTTTGGCGCTCATCAAAAAAGCATCACTCAAACGGTAAATCCAGTGACAGCGAGATCAGGCTGGATTCGATCAGCTCGTCCAGCAAGAAAGTAAAGTCTGCTGCTGCGCCTGAGGTGGGGGCGAAGTCGAAGATGTTTGCACCGCTGCCTACCGCCGCTGATAGCGCTTCTTGCTCTCTGATGCGGGTTTTAAGCACTTCTCCGGGGAAGTGTTTGATCAGCTGGCCAGCCACGGTTTCTGATGTGATTTGCCCCGGCGTGTAGCGGTTGATCAGAAAGCGCCTTGGTTTTCTGGCCTGAAACTTCTCAAGTCCTTTCAGTGTTTGCGCCAGCTGTACCGCGCCGTTCAGGGCCAAGTATTCGGCGGCAACGGGGGCCAGAATGATGTCGGCGGCAAACATGGCCGAAAACGACAACACACCCAGTGTTGGCGTGCAGTCAATGATAATGGGCAGGCCAAAGCCCGAAAGCATTTCTGCTGTCAGTGCCAGCTTCAGTCGCCATACATGATCTTTGTGGCGGGTAAGCTGCGCGTCTACTTTTCCCAGCTCTAAATGAGATGGCACAAAGTTAATGCCGTCATCTCTTGTAATAATTAGATCAGATAGTGTGCTTGCCCCCTGAAAGAAGCGATAAATGCTTTGGCTGCTTTTAGGTTTTATGCCGTAGAGCGAGGTGAGGTGAGCTTGCGGGTCTAAATCAATCACCAGCGGCTCTACGCCATTTTTGGCGATGGCGGCGGCCAGGTTGGCGCTGACGGTGGTTTTACCTACGCCACCTTTTTGATTGAAAACGACAATAACCGTCATAAATCTCACCGCGGTGATGAATGGAGTGGTGGGCAAGCCTGTCTGTACACAGGCAGGGGCTTGCTCAGAGTTGCTGTGCGATTCTAACTCGAAACGCTGTTTTAAAGCAGGGTGACAGGACTACTTAAGCAAATACTAAGGTTTCTGGTGCTTGAAAGCCGGCGGGCAAACGGCCCTTTTTTTGCAGGCAAGGCTGCTAAACTCATTAAAACATCCGCGCCGGGTTTGAATTTAGCCGATTTAGTGTGCGATGCAGCATTTTTTTATGACATGGAACAAAGATCGTGCTCAAGGTGTGAAAGTTGCCGACCTAAATGCGGCGCTTTGTTCTACATTGACGGCCTTCGCGGGCATCCTGTTTTTTCAGATGCATGCCCGCCAGCCTTACACCCCTTATTTGATGTGTTTTTTAGTAGCAAAGTTTGTTACGTGCTGAGGATGATATATGCAAACCTTTTTTGTGGCTCCAACCCGACAAAATGTCGGCCTTACTTCGGTTTCTTTAGGTGTGGTTCGCGCTTTGCAACACCAGGGTCTGAAAGTGGGATTTGTAAAGCCGGTTTCTCAAGAGCCGCAGGGTATTGAGCGCTCTACGCATTTTGCCTCACAAATTTGCCAGATTGAATGTCCGCAGTCTTTATCGATTGCGCAGGTTATTGCCCGCGTATCTGCAGGGCAGAATGATGAGTTATTGGAAGATATTGTCAGCCTGTGTATGGGCGCGGCGCATGGCGTGGATGTATTAGTGGTTGAAGGCATGCATTTGGATCCAAGCAATGCATTTACCGCCAGATTAAATAATGAAGTGGCCCGCAGCTTGCAGGCAGAAGTGATTTTAGTGGCCAATGCGCGCGCAACAGGGGCGGTGGCAGAATCCCGCCTTGCGGCCAGTCAGCTGAAAAATGAAGGCTGCAAAGTAGCCGGTGTGATTTTCAATAAAGCCACCGCGCAGTTTGACGCAGCTTCTGTGCAATACGAGCTGGATGGTATTCCGTTGTGGGGCTTTATTAAGTTTGATCCGGCTTTGCTTGCGCCGCGCACTTTAGATATTGCCCGTCATTTGAATGCAGAAATCCTGATTGAAGGCGATATTGCAAACCGCCGCGTGCTGGAAACCGTGGTGGCAGCCCGCTCTGTTCCTGAAGTGATTGAGCGTCTGAAAGCAGGTGCTTTAGTGGTCAGCGCCGGGGACAGAGATGATGTGATGCTGGCAACCGCTCTGGCCGCCAGCCAGGGTGTGCAGCTGGCCGGGTTGCTGCTGACGCATTCCAGCCAGCCGGACAGCCGTATTCTGGAGTTATCACGCCAGGCCTTAACCAGCGGCATTCCGGTGATGCGCACAGACAGCGACAGCTTTAATACCGCGATTCGTATTACCCAATTGCCGCCGGCGGTAGCCACCGACGACAGCGAGCGCATGAATCTGGTGCTGGATGCCGTATCCGAGCAAATCGATATGGCCATGCTGATGAATGCGGTGCAAGTGCCGCCATCGTCACGCATGTCACCACCGGCTTTCCGTTATCAGCTTATCCAGAAAGCGCGCTCAGTGCGTAAAACCGTGGTCTTGCCTGAGGGCGAAGAGCCACGCACTATTCGTGCCGCCATTATTTGTGAAGAAAAAGGCATTGCCCACTGCGTCTTGCTGGGTAAACGCGCCACCATCGAAGCCATTGCCGCTGCGCAGGGTGTGATGTTGCCAGAAAGCCTTGAGATTCTGGATCCGGATGTGATCCGCGCTGAGTATGTAGATCCGATGGTTGAGCTGCGTAAGAGCAAGGGCCTTACCCCTGGTCAGGCATTGCAACAGCTTGAAGATACCGTTGTGCTGGGCACCATGATGCTGGCTGTGAACAAGGTGGATGGCCTGGTGTCCGGCGCGATCCACACCACAGCAAGTACGGTGCGCCCTGCGTTGCAGCTGATCAAAACTGCGCCTGGCTCGTCGATTGTTTCTTCGGTGTTCTTTATGCTGATGCCGGAGCAGGTGCTGGTTTATGGCGATTGCGCGATTAATCCTAACCCGAATGCAGTGCAATTGGCCGAGATTGCGAAGCAAAGTGCTGATAGTGCCCGCGCATTTGGTGTGGACCCTAAAGTAGCCATGATCAGCTACAGCACCGGCAAATCCGGTGCGGGGGCCGATGTGGATAAAGTACGCGAAGCCACTGAGCTGGCCCGCAGCAGCTACCCTGATCTGGTGCTGGATGGCCCGCTGCAATACGACGCAGCATCGGTATCTGAAGTGGCGGCGCAAAAAGCGCCAAGCAGCGCTGTGGCAGGCAAGGCAACCGTGTTTGTATTCCCTGATCTGAATACAGGTAACACCACGTATAAGGCCGTACAACGCAGCGCCCATGTGGTGAGTGTTGGTCCAATGTTGCAAGGTTTGCGTAAGCCAGTCAATGATTTGTCACGCGGCGCATTGGTCGATGATATTGTGTTTACCATTGCCCTGACTGCCATTCAGGCGCAAAACCTGGCGGCGTAATCAATTTGCCAGAGATAAAAACCGGGCCTTGTGCCCGGTTTTTTTATGCCTGAACCTGCTGTTGCCAGGTGTGATGCTGTTTTATTTGCTGAGTGAATGTTGTTTTGAGAGTGGCTGTCTGACTGGATAGTTTTAGCTATTGCCCGTGTTTATATTGTAAAAAGTTGCGCACATATTTATCCCGATTAAATTGAACCGCTTGCACTGGCTTAAGTCTGATTCGGAATTTCAATAAAATAAGATAATCGTAATCTGTTTAAAAGTAGAATGGGTCCGGTAGAAAGATTTGTTCTGTGTAATTCCAATGAAAAAAATGGAGACGCCCCAATGAGCCGTCGACGTATGCCTTATTTGCCCGAGTTTATTGCACCAACCCGCCATGCAGATCCGCTTGAGGCCCTTGCGCAGGTGCGTTTGATTTATGAAAGCAGTGTGGCGCATTTGCGCGATGCCATGCAGCGTTTTGTGGCCGGCGAAGCCTTGCCAGGCCATGTTCGGGCTTACTATCCTTTTGTAAGAATTCAAACCGATACCGTTGCAAGGCTCACCAATGAGAGTGCGCATTTAAGCTATGGCTTTGTAGCGGGGCCGGGCAGCTTTGAAACCACTTTAACCCGCCCGGATCTTTACGACAGATATTATCTGGAGCAATTTACGCTGCTCTTGCAAAGCCATCAGAATGAATTAGAAGTTGGCGTAAGCACCCAGCCCATGCCGGTGCATTTCTCTTTTGCCGAGCACGATCATATTGAAGGCACGCTCACAGCAGAGCGCCGCCAGCTGATGCGCGATATGTTTGATCTGCCAGATTTATCTGCCATGGATGATGGCATTGCCAACGGCACTTACGAGCCTAAGCCGGGCGAGCCGGAGCCGCTGTCTTTGTTTACAGCAGCGCGGGTTGATTACTCCCTGCACCGCTTGCGTCATTACACGGGCACGGTGCCCGAGCATTTTCAGAATTTTGTACTGTTTACCAATTACCAGTTTTACATTGATGAGTTCGTGCGGCTTGGGCATGAATGCATGCAAGACCCGGATAGTGAATACATTGCCTTTGTAGAGCCGGGCAATGTGATCACCCGCCGCATTGGCCTTGATGCCGAAGCCATTGATGCGCTGGGCGCAGCACCACCGCGCCTGCCGCAAATGCCTGCTTACCATTTGATCCGTGCAGATAACACTGGGATTAGTATGGTGAATATCGGCGTTGGCCCCGCCAATGCCAAAACCATTACCGACCATATCGCCGTATTGCGCCCCCATGCGTGGGTCATGCTGGGCCATTGCGCGGGCCTGCGAAATTCGCAGCAAATGGGCGATTACGTGCTGGCGCACGGCTATGTGCGTGAAGATCATGTGCTGGATGAAGATTTGCCACTTTGGGTGCCGGTGCCTGCCCTGGCTGAAATTCAGCTGGCCTTAGAAGCGGCTGTTTCACAAATCACCGAAATGAAAGGCGCCGAGCTAAAAAGCATTATGCGTACCGGCACCGTGGCCAGCACCGATAACCGCAATTGGGAATTACTCCCCGACAACCGCCCGCAGCGCCGCTTTAGCCAAAGCCGCGCCATTGCGCTGGATATGGAAAGCGCCACCATCGCCGCCAACGGCTTCAGATTCCGCGTGCCTTACGGAACGCTGCTTTGTGTGAGCGATAAACCGCTGCACGGCGAAATCAAACTACCTGGTATGGCTAATCACTTCTACCGCGAGCGGGTTGATCAGCACTTGCGAATTGGTATTCGGGCCATGGAGCTGTTGCGCGATCAGGGCGAGGGGCAGTTGCATAGCCGTAAGCTGAGAAGTTTTGCTGAGGTGGCGTTTCAGTGAGGTTTATGTTTTTGCTGGGGTGTGCTTAAAGCGCAGTTTGGTGTGCTCTTTTGCAGAAAAAATAAGCCGGTGCGGGAGCATCGGCTTGTTTTTTTCATGTTAAATTTGAAAATTTTAAGAAAATTTCGTGTAAACATGCTTACATGCTGTCAAGTAAAAGCCTAATATTGCTGTCGTTTAATTTTTTGATTTTATTTAGTGCCTGCGGCACGTGAATTTACAGTCGCAGTCCGCGACGGGGACTCACTTTCTTTGCTTCGCCAAAGAAAGTAAGCAAAGAAAGGCGACCCGAAGCGCACCCCGCTCCGCGGTTCCCTCGCGTGGCGTGAGCCAAACGATAAACCTGTTCGTCTCCCTTCGTGCTCGGTGTGCTTAAACGGGATTTAAAGCCCCAGTTCTATGAGCGTGGCAGATAGGTGCGAAGAAAGCTCGCGGGTAGGCGCACGTACTCATGTGTATTGAGTTTGGTGTCGAAGTGAATAGGATTTTGATTTGTATTTTTGAAGGTCTAAAAAAATACTTTTACGGGAAATTGAATTTACTTAACTTACGTCAAATACAGGTCCAGGTCTCATAGGTTCCCCTTTCTTTACTGGCACTGCCGGAACTGGGAAAAGTGAATGTGCCCTCCACTTGGACGAATATCTTGCATGAAATTTGACGGTCTTGCTGAAAGCTCGAGACTTATGGAGTCTTTATCTTTGCGAATAACCAACTTGCCCAAGTTGTTACATAGATACTTCGTTGGCACAACAAGATAATGCAGTTCGTTGTTTGAGAAATCATGAGCCAAAATGTGCAGGACTTCATGACTTCCAGATGTCACTTTTTTGCGGGGAATGTCATACCACCATACAGCTTTGCTTGCATTGATATTTGCAAAGTGAGTTGCATTGGAGTCGAGGTTGACATTGGGCTGTTCACGGTAAAGTCTTGCAATAGCATCGCTCTTCGATAATTTGACGGACATGACGCGAACCTCTTTCAATGATTGATGTGCTAAGTGGCTGACGTTAAATCTTGGCGTATAACCACTGCGCAAAGAATAATGCCATGTTTTCCATCACAAGCCACAAAAGTAAATAAGAGAGGAGAGGGGACGCACGCAGTCCATTTATAGACTGCACTAAAGCGCAGCGTAGTACACGGTGCAGGTGGGAATAAAAAAAGGGCCTGCCAGATGACCCTTTTTTGCCGCTTAAAACTTACAAAGCCTCTGCCGCATAATCCGCCAACCTGGAGCGCTCGCCACGAGTGAGGGTGATGTGGCCGGAGTGCTCCCATGTTTTAAAGCGATCGACTACGTAAGTCAGCCCTGAGCTGCCCTCCGTCAGGTAGGGGGTGTCGATCTGGCTGATATTACCCAGGCACACTACCTTAGTGCCGGGGCCGGCGCGGGTGATGAGGGTTTTCATTTGTTTGGGCGTTAAGTTTTGCGCCTCGTCGATAATCAGGAATTTCTTGAGGAAGGTGCGGCCGCGCATAAAGTTGAGCGATTTCACTTTAATGCGTGAGCGGATTAAATCGCGCGTGGCTGCACGCCCCCAGTCGCCGGCTTCGGCGTCAGATTGGTTGAGCACATCGAGGTTGTCTTCCAGCGCCCCCATCCACGGCATCATTTTTTCTTCTTCGGTGCCGGGTAAAAAGCCGATGTCTTCCCCAACCGGCACGGTAACGCGGGTCATGATGATTTCGCTGTAAATCTTGGATTCCAACGTTTGCGCAAGGCTGGCCGCAAGCGTGAGCAGGGTTTTGCCTGTGCCTGCCTGGCCCAGCAGGGAGACAAAATCAACATCGGGATTCATCAGCAGATTAAGTGCGAAATTTTGCTCGCGATTGCGGGCGACAATGCCCCAGATGGCATTTTTGTTATGACTGTAGTCTTTCAGACTTTCAATCAGCGCCGTTTTGCCTTCTACGTTGATAACGCGGGCAGATAAAGGCGTGTCGCCTGCCTGATAAAGCAGCTGGTTAACGTACAGCTCGGCACAGTCCGGGCCTTTTATTTTCCAGTAGCTGCGGCCGCCTTCCTGCCAGCTTTGCAGATCTTTGCCGTTGCGCTCCCAAAATTTTTGGTTAATTTCGCGCATGCCGGTGTAAAGCAGATCGGTGTCTTCTAATACCTTATCGTTAAAGTAATCTTCTGCCGCCAAACCCATCGCCCGCGCTTTGATGCGCATATTGATGTCTTTGGAAACCAGAATCACCTGGCGCTGGGTGTGCATTTGCTGCAGATGGTGTACCACGCCCAGAATCTGGTTGTCGGCTTTGCCCATAGGGAGCTGGGCGGGCAGTACGCTGGTAATGGCTTCGGTTTGCATAAACAGCCGGCCCAGCGCCTGGCCTTTGCTGGCGGTATCAAGCAGTACGCCGTTATGCAGATCGGATTCTTTGCCGGAAATCAGCTCTTCCAGAAAACGGCTGGCTTGCCGGGCATTACGGGCGACTTCGGATGTGCCTTTTTTGTTGTTGTCGAGCTCTTCTAAAGTCATCATCGGCAGAAAGAGATCGTGCTCCTCAAAGCGGAAGAGCGAGGTGGGGTCGTGCATTAAAACATTGGTATCCAGAACGAAGAGCTTGGTGACACTCGGTGCTTTGCGCTTGCGGGTTGCCATGATGAACTCCTGGAACGGAAAAAGGTGGGCTGGGGTGAGTGGACAAAACCTGAGCCTTGTGCGGCCTCACCCTGCAATGCAACTTAAAGCGTTTTTACAAACTCCAGTACTTCTGTTACATGACCCGGCACTTTCACGCCACGCCATTCTTTAGCGATTTCTCCTTCTTTGTTGATCACAAAGGTGCTGCGCTCAATTCCCCTTACATCCTTACCATACATCTTCTTTTGCTTCATGACATCAAAAGCCAGGCAAGCTGTCTCATCCGGGTCAGAAACTAGCTCGAAAGGATATTCTTGTTTGGCTTTGAAGTTTTCGTGGCTTTTAAGGCTGTCTCTGGAAATGCCAAAAACAAGGCATTGGGCAGCGAGAAATTCGGCATGATGATCGCGAAAATCACCGCCTTCGGTGGTGCAGCCCGGGGTGCTGTCCTTGGGGTAGAAATAGAGCACAAAGGCCTGGCCTTTCAGTGCGGTGGTATCGAAGTGCAGATTGGATGTGGTGGCGAGTTTTAATTCTGGACAAAGCTTGTTGGGCATCAAGAGAATCTCCTTAGTTGTGATGATTATAGATGCGTGGCAGATGCTCCGCAGCTACAATAGCCGCAAATATGTAATGGGGATGTGACAGTAATGAGTATCAAATCAGATAAGTGGATTCGTCGTATGGCCAGCGAGCACGGCATGATCGAGCCGTTTGTGCCAGGCCAGGTGAAGGAAGTAAACGGCGAACGTATTGTTTCTTATGGTACTTCCAGCTACGGCTACGATATTCGCTGTGCCGATGAGTTTAAAGTTTTTACCAATATTAACTCGACCATTGTTGATCCAAAAAACTTTGATGAAGGCAGCTTTGTGAATGTTTCTGGTAAGGGTTATTGCATTATCCCGCCAAATTCTTTCGCGCTGGCACGTACTGTGGAATATTTCCGTATTCCGCGTAATGCCCTGACGGTGTGCCTGGGTAAGTCCACTTACGCGCGTTGCGGCATTATTGTGAATGTCACTCCGTTTGAGCCGGAGTGGGAAGGTTATGTAACGCTGGAGTTCTCTAACACCACGCCGCTGCCCGCCAAGATTTACGCCAACGAAGGCGTAGCGCAGGTCTTGTTCTTTGAGGCCGATGAAGACGATGTTTGTGAAACTTCTTACCGCGATCGCGGTGGTAAGTATCAGGGCCAAAGTGGCGTAACGCTGCCTAAGACCTGAGTTTTACCCTTCTTTCCCGCAGGCCCGTATCCGTACGGGCCTGTTTTTTGATCAATACTGCAAGGATTGCCGATGACCCCGCTGATTTCCGCTTCGCAATTACAAGAGCAACTGGCCGATGTGCTGCTGATTGATTGCCGTCATGATCTGGCTAATCCGCAGGCGGGGCGATTGGCTTATGCAGAAGGCCATTTGCCGGGTGCGCATTTCCTGCATCTGGACGACGATCTTTCCGGGATTAAAACAGGGACGAATGGCCGCCATCCTTTGCCTGATCCGCAAGTTTTGGCGGATAAGCTGGCAAGCCTTGGGGTAAGCAGCAATCGCCATGTGGTGGCTTACGACGCGCAGGGTGGAATGTACGCGGCCAGATTGTGGTGGCTGCTGCGCTGGCTGGGGCACGATCAGGTGCAGGTTTTGGACGGTGGGATGCCGGCCTGGCAGGGCGGGGTGGTTAAAGACTTGCCCGTGCCAGTCGCTGCCAAATTTGTTGCGGAACTGCGTCCTGAATTAAAGGTGGAGGTAAAAGAGGTGCTGGAAAATATCCATAGTGCCGTTTTTACCGTTGTGGACGCTCGTTCTCCTTCCCGTTTTATGGGGGAGGGCGAAACACTGGATCCGGTGGGCGGGCATATCCCTAGTGCAATCAATCGTTTTTTTCAAAATAATTTGCAGGAGGATGGCCGCTTTAAACCTGCGGGTGTGCTGAAGGCCGAGTGGCAGCTGTTGCTGGCCGGTCTGGATGCCGCTCATACCGTGCAACAATGCGGCTCGGGTGTAACGGCCTGTCATAATCTGCTGGCACTGGAAGTGGCGGGCCTGAGTGGCGCAAGGCTCTATGCAGGTTCATGGAGTGAATGGTGCGCGGACGCGGCAAGGCCCGTTGTTAGATACCTTGCGTAATCTTTGACGCAAGGTAAGTTGGCAAACAGCCCGCTTGGTAGAAAAACCAGCGGGTTTTTTCTTGCTATTTTATATATAAAAATATATTATGTGTTTAAGTATTTTAATAAAGGAAGAAAAAATGAGTCACAGCTATAAAGAAGTCGTGAGTGATATCAGTGCTCAGCTTGCCCAAATGAATAAAGCGATTCCGGCAACCATGGCAGGTTTTGGTCAAATGGCCAAAGCCACTCACAGCGATGGTGCGCTGGATAAAAAAACCAAAGAATTGATCGCAATGGCCATTGGTATTGCCGCCCGTTGCCAGGGCTGTTTAGGTTTTCACGCTAAAGCGTGTGTCAGTATGGGCGTGAGCCGTGCGGAGTTTATGGAAATGCTGCAAGTCGCCATCTATATGGGCGGCGGCCCCAGTGTGATGACGGGGGCGGAGGCTTTGCAGGCTTATGAGGAGTTTGGCGGGGAAAGGGGTGTGAGTGGCTCGTAATAATTTATTCGTAAACTAGTCTTAGCTACTAAGTTATTTTTTAGGCATGGGGCAGAGCATGGGTGAATTTACAAATCAAAATATTGAAAAATATTATTTTGAGCAGTTTCGTAAGCACTGTTCTTTGCCTGATGGTGAAGTTGTTTATAGAGATAAGCCAGACGTTATTATCATTGGTAAACAAACGCTTGGAATTGAAATTACACAATTGTATTTTGATGAGGAAGATGGGCCAAGGAGCCAGCAGGCTCAATACCGGGGAATGGCAGATGTTGTTAGTCAGGCTCAGTCAATATATTTTTCAGACTCTCGGAAAAGTATAGAGCTTCATGTGTCCTTCAATTTAAATTGCCCAATTAATGATGTTAAAGCCCTTGCTGCTTCTTTGGCTGATATAGCAAAGGTGCTTGAATATCATGAAACGGGTAGCGTGCCCCCACGATTTTTTGCTCATGTTCCTGAGTTGGATTTTATTTATTGCAACTCTAATAAGTATTCCAATGTTCAATGGCAGGTTTCCCAGCGTTTTAAAGGGAGGAACCTCTCTGTCGTAAGGGTCAAGAAAGTTGTTGCGAAGAAGGAGCAGAAACTTTCTGGGTATGAACACTGTGACAGTTATTGGTTGCTTTTGGTGGTGGACTTTATGGATCCTGCACAAGATCAAGAGCTGGTTTGGCCTAGTCATGCTGCGGCGTTGGAAACGTCGTACAGTCGGGTCATCATATATAAATCTCCACTTTATCAGTGCCTTGAAATTCCAGTAATTGAGCGGCGTACATGAGGGGAGCTATGGTGATGGTTGATATGAAAAACGGCTTTAAACTTGGATAGTTCAAAGCCGTTTTTATTTAAGGTGCCTAACTGCCAAAGCTATTTGGGTAGTTTGGGCCATCTTTCAGTAGTTGTGGTAGCGCGTAGCCAGCCACGCAAAATATCGACTTCTTCCCGCTCCAGATTGGCGCGGGTAAACATGCGGCGCATTCTGGGCATCAGGCGCTTTGGGGCGTCGGGCTTAAGAAAACCAATCGTACTCAGCGTTTTTTCCAGATGGGTAAAGAAATGCTCCATTGCATCGTGCGTGGCGCTGTCACGGCTTTCGGCAAGATAGGATACGTCGTCAGCAAGGGTGGCGAAGATTTCGTAGGCGAATACTTGCACGGCTTGTGCCAGATTCAGGCTGGAGTAATCCGGATTGGTGGGGATGGTGGCCATGCGGTTGCAAAGCAGCACTTCATCAATCGTCAGGCCAGACATTTCCGTGCCAAACACCAGCGCAATATCCTGACCTGCCTGGATGGTCTGAATAATTTCTGGCGCAAGCTGTCTTGGCGTTTGCAGCGGGTGTGCGAGTTCTCTGCGGCGTGCGGTCAGGGCAATTTGCAAAGTGGTGCCTGCCAGGGCTTCTTCCATGCTGCTGACAACGACAGCGGTATTAAGCACATCATCCGCATTGCTGGCCAGAGCGGTGGCCGTGTCCGATGGAAATTCCTTGGGGTTGATCAGGTAAAGCTTGTTGATTCCCATAGTTTTCATGGCACGGGCGGTGGAGCCGATGTTGCCGGGGTGGGAGGTGTGGGAGAGCACAACCCGGATGCGGGAGAGGCATTCGGCAGAGGTATTACTGATAGTTTCTTGAGTCATTTTAAGAACACTTGTTTATTCATTGTGAGAGCACAGGTAGAATAGCGGCCAATCTTATATCGGGTAGCCCGAAATGGGTTGGAATGCGATTTTGATCCGCACGAATATATACTGTGATTCATGCTGTGTCGCGTTTTTTAAGCTGCGCTGCCCCGTTGGTCGATCTTTTACTTTTAATCAGGAATAGCCATGCATCCAATGCTCAATACCGCTGTGCGCGCTGCGCGCCGCGCTGCTTCTATCATTCAACGTGCTTCCAGTAATCTGGATCATTTAGCCGTTGAGAAAAAAGGTCATAACGACTTTGTTTCCGAAGTAGACCGTGCCGCCGAACAAGCGATTATTGATACCATCCTCGAAGCGTATCCAACGCACGCTATTATGGCCGAAGAGTCGGGTAACCGCGGTCAGTCAGAATACACATGGATTATTGATCCATTGGATGGCACCACCAATTTCTTGCATGGCGTTCCTCAGTACGCAGTATCGATTGCACTGGAACATAAAGGCGTGATTACCCAGGCCGTTGTTTATGATCCTTGCCGCAATGATTTGTTTACCGCAACGCGTGGTGTAGGCGCTTACCTGAATGATCGTCGTATCCGCGTTTCTAAAGTGCGTGAATTAACCGATGGTTTGATCGCCACTGGTTTTCCGTACACCCGCTTTGATAATCTTGAAAACTACATCAATATTTTCCGTGATATGACACAAAAGTCGGCTGGCTTGCGTCGTCCGGGCGCTGCCGCCCTGGATCTGGCCTATGTGGCTTGCGGCCGTTACGATGGTTTCTTTGAATTTGATCTTAAAACAGTCGATATCGCTGCAGGCTCCTTGCTGGTGCAAGAGGCGGGTGGTTTGGTGACTGATTTAAATGGCGAAGAAGGCTTCTTGCAATCTGGCGATATTCTGTGTGGTACACCGCGTGTATTCGGCCAGATGTTGTCGGTAATTCGTCAGCACAATAAATAATTAATGCGTATTTCTTAGCGTTTTTAAAAAAAAGCGTCATCTCAGGTGGCGCTTTTTTTATGGTTGACGGGCTTTTTGCCGCTCACCGTTCGTGGACTTGCCGCTGCCCTGATTGGATAATGGCGGCCATATCCAGAAATGTTTTTTTGAATTGATATTTCAGCAAGGGAATACAAAAATGGCGGAAAAAAAACCAAGCGCTAGCGCCAAACCAACGCACACGCCATT
This sequence comes from Iodobacter violaceini, assembly GCF_011601265.1. Taxonomy (GTDB): domain Bacteria; phylum Pseudomonadota; class Gammaproteobacteria; order Burkholderiales; family Chitinibacteraceae; genus Iodobacter; species Iodobacter violaceini. Next base: position 219,033 of record NZ_JAAOLX010000002.1, on the reverse strand, counting down.
TATGCAGCAATACCTGCGTTTAAAAAGTGATCACCCTGATAAATTATTGTTTTATCGCATGGGGGATTTCTACGAATTGTTTTTTGACGATGCGGTACGTGCAGCCAAATTACTTGATATCACACTGACCACCCGTGGTCAGACGGCGGGTGAGCCGATTCGCATGGCGGGTGTGCCTTATCACGCCGCCGAGCAATATCTGGCACGCCTCGTCAAGATGGGTGAGTCGGTAGCGATTTGCGAGCAGGTTGGCGAAGTTACCGGCAAGGGGCCGGTAGAGCGCAAAGTGATGCGTGTGGTCACGCCGGGTACCCTGACTGATACGGCTTTACTCGATGTAAAAACCGAAAACAGATTACTGGCGCTGAGTTTCTCGCGCGGCAAGATGGGGATGGCCTGGCTGTCGCTTGCCTCGGGTGATTTTGCCCTGATGGATACGACGGCTGATAAGCTGGCTTCTGAATTAGAACGCCTGCGCCCCGCTGAAATCCTGGTGGCCGACGATGCAGGCCTGGCTTTGTTTGAGCAGGCCACCGCCGTAGTGCGTAAATTGCCGCCCTGGCAGTTTGAAGCGGCCGCCGCTGTGCGCAATTTATCCCGCCATTTTGAAACGCACGATTTAGCCGGCTTTGGCGTGAGTGAAGGCATGCTGGCACTTGGCCCGGCAGGGGCTTTGCTGGAGTACGTTCGCAGCACGCAAGGTGGTGCATTGCCGGTATTGGCCGGGCTGCGTTGTGAATCGCAAAGCCAGTATATTGAGCTGGATGCGGCCACGCGCCGTAATCTGGAAATCACCGAAACGATTCGTGGTGAAAGCTCGCCAACTTTATTCTCTCTGCTCGATCAGTGTGCTACCGGCATGGGCTCACGTTTGCTGCGTCATTGGCTGCATCACCCGCTCAGATCCAGTGCCAAAATTATGCAGCGGCAAAATGCGATTGCGGCGCTGCTGGCAACGGCCTCGTTCGCTCCAATCCATTCGGCTTTGGATTGTGTGGCGGATGTGGAGCGGATTACCGCCCGAATTGCCTTGTCCAGCGCAAGGCCGCGTGATTTATCCAGCCTGAGGGATAGCCTCGCTGCATTGCCTGCCTTGATTTCGGTATTGCCGCAGGATGATTTCTTTGTATCTCTGGGTAAAGCCTTATCGCCCGATGCGCAGATTTTGAGCTTGCTGAGTGCCGCTATTCAGTCCGAGCCATCTGTGGTGCTGCGCGAAGGTGGTGTGATTGCCGATGGCTATAGCAGCGAGCTGGATGAGCTGCGCACTATCCAGACTCATGGCGGTGAATTCTTGTTGGAGCTGGAAGCGCGCGAGCGTGAGCGCACGGGTATTCCAACGCTGCGGGTCGAGTACAACCGCGTTGCGGGTTATTTTATTGAGATTACTAATTCCTACGCAGGGGCCGTGCCGGACGATTACCGCCGCCGTCAAACCATGAAAAACGCTGAGCGTTATATTACGCCCGAGCTGAAATTGTTTGAAGACAAGGCTTTAAGCGCGAAAGAGCGGTCATTGGTCTTGGAAAAAGCGCTTTATGATGATTTGCTGCAGCGTTTGCAGCCCTATCTGGGGGCTTTACGTTTGGCGGCACAAGCACTGGCAACAGCCGATGTACTGGCCAGCCTTGCTGATCGCGCCGAGCGTGGTAATTATATTGCGCCACAATTTGTGGAAGGCCAGCTATTGCATATCGAGGCGGGCCGTCATCCGGTCGTCGAGGCGCAGATCGATGACTTTATCCCCAATAGTGTGGATTTCTCTGTGGCGCGCAAGCTGCTCTTGATTACCGGCCCCAATATGGGCGGTAAATCGACTTATATGCGGCAAGTGGCCTTGATTGTGTTGCTGGCGCATGTGGGGAGTTTTGTGCCTGCGCAGAGTGCCACCATCGGTAAGCTCGACCGCATCTTTACCCGTATCGGGGCATCGGACGATCTGGCGGGCGGGCGATCTACCTTTATGGTGGAAATGACCGAAACGGCCAATATTCTGAATAATGCTTCAGAAAATTCTTTGGTCCTGATGGACGAAGTAGGGCGCGGCACGTCTACTTTTGATGGTTTGGCGCTGGCTTGGTCGATTGCGAAAGCGTTGATTGAGAAAAACCGTGCTTATACTTTGTTTGCAACGCATTATTTTGAGCTGACTCGTCTGGCGCAGGATTATCCTGTTGTTGCCAATGTGCATCTGGATGCCGTTGAGCATAAAGACCGCATTGTGTTTTTGCATGCGGTACAGGAAGGCCCTGCTTCGCAAAGTTATGGTGTGGCAGTGGCTCAGCTGGCAGGGGTTCCAAAAGATGTTGTGCGCCAAGCCAGGAAAAAATTGCTCGAGCTGGAGTCAAATAGTGTGCAGGGGGGAATGCAGGGCGATTTATTTGCCACGGCCAGTATTATGCAAATTGAGCCTGAGCCACATCCGCTTCAGGATGCCCTGGCTGGAATTGATCCGGATGAGCTGACCGCACGCGAGGCGCATGATCTGCTCTATCGCCTGTGTGCTTTGCTTTAGAATTGCACGAGAAGGCGTTTCGTAGCATTTGATGTTGAAATGAGAACGAGATGCAAAAAAACTTTGTTTTTTGCTATGGGTTCCTATAATCAATTTACCTTATTATATGCGCTGTATTCTGGGTGTGAGCTAATGAGCTGCCGGAGATTTATTAGAGTTTTATGTTTTTAACTAAGCATGATCCAAAAACATAGTAAGAATGTAAATTTTACCGGCTAGCATGTGATGCTGTTTGCTAATATTAATTGCTAAGCATAAATGCTTTTCCAATAGGGAGTAGCTGTGAATACGGTGTCGGAGTCTGCTGCAGTGAGTAGTGATCAACAAGGCAGTACTTTGCTTGAGATTGCTTCGTTATTATCTGATGGTTCGCCAGAAGAGGGTTTTTCTTTAACAGAATTAAACGCAAAAGCGGCTTCCGAGCTTAAGCGTTTTGGTGATGATTTACAGTCTCATCTTGCACTGATTGGGGTGACGGTTCCTCCTGCCTTGCAACTGCGGGGGGATAATAAGGGCGCAGTTTATGTGATCGGAGAACATGCTTTAAAAGCGGAAATTGAAAACTTTCTGAACAATAACACGCGTCTTTTGAAGTGGTACAAAGAAGTTGAAGTGATGCATGAAATCTTGCGAAGCACAGAATTAGACCACGGGCAAACACTGGAAGGGCAGGTGTTTAATTTAGGTTTAACCAGTTTGGGGTGCGTTGCATTTTTTTCAGTGCTGTAGATTGTAATCAGGAAGCCGGGCAGATTTTTTTGAGTAAAGCATTTTAAAATCAGCTGGTTGCTTGTTGTTAAGTCTTATATTTGTTGTGCCAGAACGATGAAGTTGAGTTAGCGGCCGCCGATAATTTTATCGGCGGTTTGCTATTGTGAGGTATGAATGCAGTGTAAGGCGCGTATTCAGGTTATAATCCTCTGTTTTTTTGGAAAGAAACGCACATGAAAACCACCCGATCACGTCGCCCCCAGCCCGCTATAGCAGAACGTAAGGCGAGCGAGCGCAGCGCGCAGGCTGCTGGTGCAGGCAAACGTACGGGTGGCAAAGCCACTGGTGAAGAATTCTCTACCCGTAATCCTGCTTATGCCAAACCCGCTGCGACGGGTGCAAATTCTCGCGGTGGCAAACCTGCTGGTGAAGCGGGTCGCAATCCTGCCTATGGTAAATCTGCTGTAACAGGTGCGAAGCCCCGTGGCCGAAATGCGGCAAGTGGTTTTGCTGAAGCAATGCCAGAGCAAAGCCGGGGTGGACGCAGTGGACGAGGCGCACCAAGCCCGGCCGCTCCGGAATCACGCATGCCCCGTGCACCACGCTCCAGGCCAAATCCTCTGGGTGGTAAGGCAGAGCGCCCGACATTTGAGGCGTATAAAGCGGTTGCTGCTGCAAGTGCCGGCATGGCGCCTGAAGGTGAAGTACGTAATAAAACCAAATACAAAACCGTAAGCCGTGCGCGTCGTATGCAACTGCGCCAGGGATCGGTACGCGAATTGCAAATGCAGAAAGAATTGCGTGAGCGCCGCGTAGCAACCACGGAAATCCCGGCCGAGCGCTTGCAAAAAGCCCTTGCCTTTACAGGGTATGGCTCACGCCGGGCAATGGAAGACGCGATTGCCGCAGGTAAGGTATCGGTTAACGGTAAGATTGCGGCCTTAGGCAGCAAGGTCAGCCTGGGTGACGAAGTTCGTTTTGATGGCAAAAAAGTCGTGCTGAAATGGCCGGACCGCCTGCCGCGTATTGTGATGTATCACAAACAAGAGGGCGAGTTGGTCAGTCGTGATGATCCGGAAGGCCGTGTGACTGTATTTGATCGTTTGCCACGCCTGAAGTCCAGTAAATGGGTGGCGGTAGGACGCTTGGATTACAACACCAGTGGCTTGCTGCTGTTCACTACATCGGGCGAGCTGGCCAATCGCATGATGCACCCAAGTTTTGAAGTTGAGCGCGAATATGCGGTGCGTGTGTTCGGCGAGCTGACTCAGGAACAAATCAACGAAATGCTTAAAGGCATTGAGCTGGAAGACGGCACGGCGCACTTTGCCCGTCTTGAAAAACGCGGTGGCGAGGGTTTTAACCATTGGTACCACGTTGTGCTGAAAGAAGGCCGTAATCGTGAAGTGCGCCGGATGTTTGAGCATTTTGGCCTGATTGTCAGCCGTCTTATCCGTGTTCGTTTTGGCTCGATGACGCTGCCGGGCCGCTTGCGCCGTGGGCAGTTCCACGAGCTGACCGAGCTGGAAATCCTGGGCATTATGCGTTGGGCAGGTCTGAAAATTAATGGTCGTCAGGCAGACGAATAGGTTGTAAGTAATGAGTAAAGCGTTTGTTCGTGAATCTGAAGCCGATGATGATGAAATTCCTGCTGAGCTGCGTGTTCCGGCAGGAAGTAAAAATTATATGACTCCGGGCGGCTGGCGGAAAATGAAGGCAGAATTCGCCCAACTGGTGCAAAAAGAGCGCCCCGAACTGACGCAACTCATTAACTGGGCGGCCTCCAATGGCGATCGCTCAGAAAATGGTGATTATATTTATGGCAAAAGACGTTTGCGCGAGATCGACCGGCGCATTCGTTTTTTGACTAAACGCCTTGAATTGGCTGAAGTAATTGATCCGGAATTACGCGAAGCCACGGATCAAATTTTCTTTAGTGCAACAGTGACTTACTTACGCGAAGATGGCCGCAGCGAAACTGTTTCTATCGTCGGTGTCGATGAAACCGATATGAAACGCCATTACATCAGCTGGACATCGCCAGTGGCCCGGGCGCTGATTAAGGCCAGAGAAGGGGACGTGGTGGTCTTGCGCACTCCTGCCGGTATAGAAGAGCTTGAAATTACTGACGTTGTTTATCAGGCTTTAGAAACCGAGCAATCCAGCTTTTAAGTAAGTCGCTGAATTGGTACTTTGCACATTCATCTGCTTGCGGTATCTTGTTTACTATGGATACCTTACGTCAATCCCGTGATAGTCTTTTTCGCCGCGTTTTTCGCAATATGGTCATGCGTATTGCCGTCGCAGGCGTGCTGCTTTCTGCATTGAGTTATTACTGGAGTTACGTTAATTTCCAGGAAGAAGCCCTCTCCAATCTTTCCCAGTACATCACTGCCCGCAGCCAGCTGGAAAGCGAACTATTTATTCAGGCCGAGGCGAACACGAAAATTGTTCGGGATGAGTTTTTGCGCCGCTATGTGTTGCTGGGCAGCGAAGATCCCCGCCCGGCTTTTCATTCGCTGATTGCTCAGGATAAGGATGGAATGTGGAGGGTTAAGGTACAAAAAGACGATTTTGAGCGCAAAGCCACGATCGCTATATTGCCTGATGCCAGGCAAACCCCTGCTTTTATGCAGCAAGTTTTATTGGCTTATGATGTTTTATCACAATATGGGCCAGCATTTAGAAATCGCTATTACGATACCTTTATTGATTTAAATGTTTCTAATGGCAGTTTAATGTATCTGCCGGATTTAAATTACGCCCGTAATGGATCAGTCGCTGATTTTTCAATTGATCTTGATACGGAGCTGGGTGCTACACCCGCAATGAATCCTGAAAGAAAAACCTTCTGGACGGGTATTTATTTTGACCGGCAGGCCCTGCGCTGGATGGTGTCCGTGGTTACGCCGCTTGATTATCTGGGGCGATATATTGGCGGAATAGGCCAGGATGTTTTATTGGATCAGTTAATTGATCGTAATAATAAAATAAATATTCCGGGTACATATAATATTACGATGACCCGCCAGGGTTTATTAATTGCCCATCCTGATAAAATGGATAAAATCCATGCCAGTAAAGGTCGTTATACTGTTCAGCAGGATCCCGTATTAAAAGGTATTTTTGAGGCTACGCTCAGTGCCAGGCAGGGGGAACGTTTTGTAGAAACACCGGATGGCCTGAACTGGCTGGGAGTGGCGCCGATTGAGGGTGCAAACTGGTTGTTTGTGACTGTTTACCCTAAAAAACTATTGCAGGAAAAAGCAGCAAAAACCACGAGTGTGGTTCTTTTTCTGGGTATGCTGGCTCTTTTACTAGAGCTGGCTTTAATGGCATGGGTATTAAAGAAAGATGTTGCTCTGCCTTTAAAGCGTTTAAAAAATGCAATTCATGCCGCTGCAGCAGGAAAATCAAGCGAGGAGCTGGATTTAGAGCGTGATGATGAATTGGGTGATCTGGCCCGCAATTTTGCAGAAATGTCGCAAACTGTCAGCCTGCACAGGCAGCATTTGGAAACACTGGTTGAAGAAAGAACGGCTGAGCTTGCAACGCGGAATCAGCAATTAGAAGTGCTGAATGATTCATTAACTCATTTAAATACAGAAAAAAATGAATTACTCGCTATTGCCGCCCATGATTTAAAAAACCCTGTAGCCAGTATTCAGGGTATGGCCCAGCTGATTGCTTTACGCTTAAATGAATGGTCCAAAGAAAAAATCCTTGACAGATTATCCGGTATTGGTTTGCTGGCTGATCGCACCCAATGTATTTTAAGTAATCTGCTTGATCATGAAGCTTTGGAAAGTGGCTCGGTTCAAGTGAATATCGAGCCGCTTTGTTTACGCCAGTTATTAACCGAATTATTGTCAAGCTGGGAAGAGCGGCTGGCAATCAAACAGCAAAATTGCGTTCTGGGCTTGGGGGAATATCCTGTGCTGGCAGACCGGCAGGCATTATGGCAGGTGCTGGATAATTTGCTTTCTAATGCCTCTAAATATGCGCCTCAGGGAAGTACCATTCATTTAAGCAGCCAGCTTGATGGTCAGTTTGTTCGTGTGCTTGTGGCCGATCAGGGCCCGGGTGTTGCGCCACATGAAATTCCAAAATTGTTTTTGAAATTCAGCCGGCTTTCTGCGCTTCCAACCGGAGGGGAGCACACAACCGGCCTTGGTTTGTCGATTGTAAAGCGCCTGGTGGAAGTGATGCATGGCCGTGTTTATTGCCAAAGCCAGTTTGGCAGCGGGGCAACCTTTGTTGTGGAACTGCCTTTGGCGCGCTGATCTGATAAACTTCGCTCCCTGTTTAAAATCATTCTGGTTCCCTCTTATGCGTCAATATCTTGATCTTCTTCAGCATGTTTTAGACCACGGAGTCAGGAAAGAAGACCGTACTGGCACGGGCACGCTCAGCGTGTTCGGGCATCAGATGCGTTTTAATCTGGCCGATGGTTTTCCTTTGGTCACTACTAAGAAAACACATCTGAAATCGATTGCTTACGAGCTGCTGTGGTTTTTGCGTGGCGAAACCAATGTGAAGTGGCTGCAGGAGCGGGGGGTTAAAATCTGGAACGAGTGGGCAGCTGCTGATGGCGAGCTGGGCCCTGTCTATGGCTCGCAATGGCGCAGCTGGCCAACGAAGGATGGCCACCATATTGATCAGATCAGCCAGGTGGTTCAGCAGTTAAAAAACAACCCTGATTCCCGGCGCATTATTGTTTCGGCATGGAATGTGGGTGAAATCGAAAATATGGCTCTGCCGCCTTGCCATGCGTTCTTTCAGTTTTATGTAGCTCCGGCAGCAGCTGGCGATGCTGATCAGCGTGGCAAGCTTTCCTGCCAGCTTTATCAGCGCAGCGCGGATATCTTCCTGGGGGTGCCTTTTAATATTGCTTCTTACGCCATGCTGGTGATGATGCTGGCTCAGGTTTGCGATTTGCAATTGGGCGATTTTGTCTGGACAGGGGGTGATTGCCACATTTACAGCAATCACCTCGATCAGGTGCACGAGCAATTATCCCGCTCGCCACGTGCTCTGCCGGTGCTAAAGCTTAATCCGCTTAAAAAAGATATTTTTGATTTTGAGTATGAAGACTTTACCCTGGAAGCGTACGACCCTTATCCGGGGATTAAAGCGCCGATTGCGGTTTAACGGGATACAAAATGGATATTGCAATTATTGCGGCCGTCGGGCAAAACGGCGTGATCGGCATAGAAAACCGCTTGCCTTGGTCTTTGCCTGAAGATTTAAAAAACTTTAAAGCCCTTACCATGGGCTCGCCCATGCTGATGGGGCGCAAAACTTTTGAATCCTTACCGGGTTTATTGCCGGGCCGCCCGCATTGGGTGATTACGCGCAATGCTGACTGGCATGCAGCAGGTGCAACAGCGTTTTTAAGTGTAGAAGCGGCATTAGATGCTGCGGCTAAGGCGGGCCTTGAAAAGTTATTTATTATTGGAGGTGGCGAAATCTACACCCGGTCGCTTCCTTTAGTGAATACGCTTTATTTAACTGAGGTAGGTTTAAGCCCGGCAGGTGACGCTTATTTCCCGGCATTTGACCGCGCTGAATGGCAGGAGGCGGCAAGAGCACCTCAGCTAAGCGCCAGCGGGATTGAATTCGCTTATGTTGAATACCGGCGGATCTGATTTTCTGCCCAATAAAAAACCCGCTGCTTAAAAAGCTGCGGGTTTTTTATTGGCTGCGAACGGGTTTAATCCTGAGCTTCCAGCCAGTTCATCAGCTCCTCAAAGCGTGCCAGTGTGACATCTGCTTCGGGGGTGCTTTCTGCTGCGCCGTAGCCATAGCTTACATGGGCCACTTTACAGCCTGCTGCGCGGGCCGCAAGAATATCGTTCTTTGAATCGCCCACCATCAGCAACTCATCCGCGCTTACGGCCAGCTTTTCCATTACATAATGCAATGGCTCAGCATTGGGTTTGCGGCTTGGCAGTGTATCGCCACTGACAATCACATCAAATACATTGCCAATACCCAGTTCTTTTAACAGTGGCAGGGTAAAGCGTTCTGGCTTATTGGTGACAATAGCCAGACGATAGCCGCAATCATGCAATTCATTCAGCGTAATGGCGACGCCATGATAAAGCTTGGTTTTAAGCGTAAGGCCTTCAAGGTAATGCTGATCAAAGCGGCCAAGCGCTTCTGTCTGTGCCGCTGTGCCGGTAAAGCTGGCGGCCATATCAGCGGCCATTGCGCGGGCAACCAGGCTTTCGGTGCCATCGCCTACAAAGCTTTCAATCAGCGCTTCTTCAAGCTGGGCAAGGCCTGCATCACGGCGGGCAGCATTGGCTGCATGGGCTAAATCAGGGATTGAATCGGCAAGGGTGCCATCTAAATCAAAAGCAAAGGCTTTGATACTCATGCGGGTGTATCCAGTAAGGTGAAAATATTTTCAAGCGGCCTGCCAATGGCGGCGCGATTTTGGTAAATCAAAATCGGACGCTCAATCAGCCTGGGGTGCGCTGTTAAAGCGGCAATGATGGCATCGTCGTCTAAAGCGGCTTGGGCAAATTGCTCCTGCCATAGTGCTTCTTTAGTGCGCACGAGCGCCAGGGGCGCAATGCCCAGCTGAGCGATCAGGGTGCGAATGGCCGCTTCATTAAGTGGTTGAGTAAGGTAATTAATGATTTCTGGCGACAGGCCTCTGGTTGTAAGCGCCGCAAGGGCTTCGCGGCTTTTAGAGCAGCGTGGGTTATGCAGCAGCTTCATGCCTTAACCCTGGTCAGCTCAAGGCGCATCTGATCAATTACTGTTTTGTAGTCTGGTTTGCCAAAAATGGCTGAGCCCGCCACAAAGGTGTCTACACCGGCCGCAGCAATTTCAGCGATATTGCCCGCGTTGACGCCACCATCAATTTCCAGCCAGATTTCACGACCTGTACGTGCTGTATAAGCATCAATACGGGTACGTGCCTCTTTGGCTTTTGCTAATACGCCGGGAATAAAACTTTGCCCGCCGTAGCCCGGGTTTACCGACATCAGCAAAATCATGTCGATTTTATCCATGACATAATCTAAATAATGTAGAGGTGTGGCAGGATTAAACACGAGGCCAGCTTTACAGCCATGCTCTTTAATCAGCCCGAGGGAGCGGTCAATATGCTCAGATGCTTCAGGGTGAAAGGTAATGATGTTGGCACCGGCCTTTGCAAAATCGGGGATGATGCGATCTACCGGCTTGACCATTAAATGCACATCAATTGGTGCGGTGGTATAAGGGCGGATGGCCTCACAAAACATCGGGCCCATGGTGAGATTGGGCACATAATGGTTATCCATTACATCAAAATGAATGATGTCTGCGCCAGCGGCAATGACGTTTTTAACTTCTTCGCCCAAACGGGCAAAGTCAGCGGCAAGAATGCTTGGTGCAATACGAAAATTTGACACAACAGCCTCCGGGGTCAGGGTTTATGACTCATTTTAACGGATACCTTACCTCTATAGCCTCTGGCTTGGTAATATTGTCTCCATCAATGACCAAAAGAACCGCAAAGAATGAGTGACTCCCCTGTTTATAGCGTGCTTGTTCACGCCGAAGCCTTTTATCTGCCAGAGCAATCTGATGAAGTAGCTGATCGCTATGCGTTTGCTTACCGTATCACCATCACCAATACCGGCACGGCAGCGGCTCAGCTTTTGAGCAGGCACTGGGTGATCCGGGATATGGAAGATCGTGTGCAGGAAGTACAAGGTGATGGTGTCGTTGGCGAGCAGCCCGTGTTAGAGCCTGGTCAGCATTTTGAATATATGAGCAGCGCCAGCATTGCAACGCCTGTTGGCTCTATGCAAGGAAACTACCGGATGCAAGCTGCTGATGGCAGCCAGTTTGATGCAGAAATTCCCTCGTTTGTTTTGGCAATGCCGCGTATCTTGCACTGATAGTCTGAATTTGCTGTAAGCGTAAAGCAGGGCGTTGATTAACGCCCTTTTTTTGTTCAATTAATTTTGGATTTTTATGAGCCAAACACGCCGCAACGACTGGCAGACGTTATCGACCCTGCTGCCTTATCTCTGGCAGTATAAAAATCGCGTGATTCTGGCCTTGTCACTGCTTATTCTGGCAAAGTTTGCCAATGTATCAGTGCCTCTAGTGTTAAAGAGCATTGTTGATGGGCTGGATCCAAAGCACGGGCCTTTAGTGCTGCCGCTGAGCCTTGTACTGGGTTATGGCGCTCTGCGCCTCTGTGCCTCGGTTTTTGGTGAAATGCGCGATGCTGTTTTCGCCAAGGTTACGCAGGGGGCGATTCGTAAAGTGGCGATGCAGGTCTTTGAGCATTTGCACCGCCTGAGTTTGCGTTTCCATCTGGAGCGGCAAACCGGGGGGATGAGCCGGGATATTGACCGTGGCACAAAGGGGATTTCATTTTTACTGAATTTTACCCTGTTTAATATTTTGCCTACTCTGGTCGAGATTTTATTGGTCGCCGGTATCTTGCTGAAAAAATACGATATTTGGTTTTCGGTGATTACTTTCGGCACTATTGTTTTATATATTGTGTTTACGCTGGGCATTACCGAATGGCGAATGAGCTTTCGCCGCACCATGAATGATATGGATTCAAAAGCTAATACCCGTGCGGTGGACAGTCTTTTAAATTATGAAACGGTTAAATATTTTAATAATGAGCGCTGGGAAGCGGAGCGTTATGATACCAGCCTTAAAATATGGGAAACGGCCGCAGTTAAAAATCAGGTGTCCCTTTCATTTTTAAATGCGGGGCAGGCCATTATTATTGCTTTTGGCGTTACTTTATTGGTCGGGCTGGCTGCTGACGGTGTTGTGAAAGGCACAATGACATTGGGAGATTTGGTTTTAGTTAATGCATTCTTATTACAGCTTTATGCACCACTGAATTTTCTGGGTTTTGTTTATCGTGAAATAAAACATTCTTTAGCTGATATGGAGAAAATGTTTACTTTGATGGGGCAGAATGCGGAAGTAACAGATATTAAAAATGCACAATTGCTGGCAACCACATCTGCTGCTATTCGTTTTGATCAGGTTGATTTTTCATACGAAGCAAACCGCAAGATATTGCATGCTGTGAGTTTTGATATTCCGGCAGGAAAAACGGTTGCCGTAGTGGGTAGCTCCGGAGCAGGTAAATCGACATTATCCCGCTTGCTGTATCGTTTTTATGATGTGAGCCAGGGGAGTATCAGTATTAATGGTGTCGATTTACGTCAATTGAATCAAGTGAGTTTACGTGCACATATCGGAATTGTGCCGCAAGACACGGTATTGTTTAACGATAGCATTTATTACAATATTGCCTATGGGCAGCCTGGTGCCAGCCGTGATGAGGTGATTCAGGCTGCAAAGTCGGCGCATATTTATGATTTTATTTTATCCCTGCCTGAAGGTTTTGATACCTTGGTTGGGGAACGCGGTCTTAAATTATCGGGCGGAGAAAAGCAGCGTGTCGCTATTGCGCGCACGATTCTTAAAAATCCACCCATTTTAATTTTTGATGAAGCAACTTCAGCGCTGGATTCACGCACAGAAAAAGCAATACAGGCTGAATTAAAAGAAATATCAGCCAATCGTACAACTTTAATTGTGGCGCATCGATTATCTACTGTGGCCGATGCAGATGAAATCCTTGTGATGGAGCAAGGCGTCATCATTGAACGGGGGCGGCACCGTGATCTTTTGGATCTGGGCGCGCATTATGCACATATGTGGCAGCTGCAGCAGGGCGATGAAGAAAATAAATAATTAAATAATGTGGCGCTTAAAATGCATTCCATGGAAATTGCTTGGTTTGTGCTTTAAGTGCCGCTTGTTCTACTACCCACTCATATAAATCATCTGCATCAAGCGAGAGCTGTACGGCCCGGCTTCTGATTTTTTCCCACACTTCGCGTCTTAGCTGCTGTCGGGCCAGCTTTTTGGCCAGTGTGGTTTCATCCGTCTGGCGCATAACATGCCAGGTTTCAGGTTCAGGTCGCACTTCATCAGGGCTGTAAAAAAGTACAGATGGGTGAGGAAGAACTTTCTTTTGATTTAAGTCTTTCAAATTACATAGTGCCTTTGATAATGCCATAACGAGAAGACCGGCTTTAGAAGCTTCGGGCAAAAGATCGTATTTAAAGCAGTTTTTTGATCTTAGGGTTTCTTGTAATGGCGAATTAAAAATATTGCAGCGGGCAAATAGCGTAATGCGCGGGCTGATTACTCAGCGAGTCTCTGAGGCGCTGCGGGTGATTCATTTATATATAAGCGCTAAGTGCTCATTTTGGAATTTTTTTTAACAAGAATTGATCAAAAAGTTGATTAAGCTTTGTGTGTGAAACTTGAGCTTCATTGGGGGCTTTTGATCTGACTCAGTATGGGCATATTGTTCTGGCTTGAACAGCAGATTCTAAACCTGAGGCTGCCATGGCTGAATCAGGCGAGATTGTATAAGGCTCTTTCATTTACTGCATCAACTCTGTGGCATTCCTGGTAAAAAAACCAAAAATACATCAGTTGCAGGGCTTGACTGAAGCAAAAAACCCACTTTCTTTGTGGTAATTGTTTTGTAATCAAAATAAATAATTAGAAAGTTTTTTGTAATTTATTACTTAAGAATCAGAAATAAGGGAATACCAGCTTTGCCGGGCTGATAAGAAAGGGCAAAATGCCCTGTAATGACTTGTGCTGATGATTCATCAGGGGGTTGTATACCCTGGTGATGAACATAAAAAAGCCACGGCAGCGCCGTGGCTTTAGGTCAGCATTTAAATGCTTAACCGCTCATTAATTAAACGGCTGCAGCACTTGCACCGTTTGTTTTCTTAGCGGCTGTTTTTACTGCATCAGCAGTTGCTGTGCCAGCGGCTTTTACAGAAGCGTCTGCAAAATCAGCAACTTGCTTAGCTGCTTTTGTCAGGCTGTCTACTGCAGCTGCAGTGGCTTGCAATGTGGATTTAACCGCAGCAACAGCAACATCAGTACCTGCTGGTGCTGATTTAACGAATTGGTCTAAACCAGATACAACGTGTTTATTGAAAGCAGTCGTGCGTTCTTCAACCAATTGCGATACTTCAGCTTGTGCTTGTGAAGCGATTTCGTACAGGCTGCGTGAATAATTAGTGGCTTGTTCAATGGATGATTCAGTTAATTTTTGACGTAATGTCAGTGCTTCTTGTGCGTCTTTTACAGCAACCAGTGCATTTGCATTTTTAGCGCTGGTTTCTAAATTGTTTTTTGCAACTTCAACTTGCAGCTTGATGATCCGTTCGGCAGAATCAATGGAAATGCGTGCGAAACGCAATGCCACTTCAACTTGCTCGGTAGCGAACGCGGAGAATTGTTGTTGTGCAGTAGTCATTTTCAAGGATCCTTTCTATTTGGTCAGTGAATTAGAGTTTTGACTTGCGAGTTGTACGCCGCTTTAATCATGATGCAGTGCACAATCAGGACTTATTCTGGAAGAGGATGAAGTACTTGTCAAATAAATTGTGCGCCGCAACATGTTGCATGAAAAGATAGTCAGGACTATCCTCATCTCACAACAATATATACACACACGAGGCAGCAGCTATGAGCGTGGAAAAACGCGTGATCAAGAAGTATCCAAACCGCCGCCTGTATGACACGGCGACCAGCTGTTATATCACTCTGGTCGATGTAAAACAGTTGGTTCTGGATAATATTGATATCCAGATTGTGGATGCTAAGGGGGGGGAAGACATCACCCGCAGCGTGCTGCTACAAGTGATCATGGAAGAAGAAGCTGGCGGAATGCCTATGTTTTCTTATGATGTGCTGACGCAAATCATTCGGTTCTATGGGAATGCCATGCAAGGTGTGATGGGGAATTACCTGGAAAAAAACATGCAACTCTTTGCAGAAATGCAAGGTCGCTTACAGACACAGGCTAAATCTGTGATCACGGGTGAAAACCCGATGCTTTCAAATGCTAATCTTTGGGGCGATTTTATGAAGTTCCAGGGCCCGGGCATGCAAAGCATGATGAATAATTATCTTGAAAGCAGCACCTCAATGTTTGTGGATATGCAGCAACAGTTGCAAGATCGCGCCCGGCATTTGTTTACCGGAATGGGGATGCCAGGCTACGGAAAAGACGGGGCGATTTTGTCAGAGGATGAATTAAAACCCACCACTCCGCCAGCATCTAAAGCTGCAGCAGATGACGTGCCTGCAGAGCCTGTTAAACCAGCTCCACGTCGCCGTGCGGCTAAAAGCTAATCTTTTTTAGCGGATAAGTCAGATTATAAAGCGCCCTTTGGGGCGTTTTTGCATTGGGCTAAGGTAAAATGGCCATCGATTTGTAAAAAGCAGAATTTTTGTAAAAGGCTGAATTTTGGAAACATCTTTTGAACGTCGTTTTGGTGGTATTGCCCGTTTATATGGTATGCCTGCATTAGCGCGCTTTCGGCAGGCTCATGTTTGTGTGGTTGGCGTGGGAGGAGTGGGCTCATGGGCGGCTGAAGCACTTGCCCGCTCTGCTGTTGGCCATATTACGCTGATTGATTTGGATGATATTTGTGTCTCAAATACAAATCGCCAATTGCCTGCTTTAGAAGGAAACTACGGAAAAATGAAAGTAGTTGCTCTGGCAGAGCGTATTAAGGCGATCAATCCTGAGTGTGTGGTTGATGTTGTTGAAGATTTTGTGAGTATTGATAATTTTGAAGAAACGCTGGGGCGGGGGTACGACGCAATTATCGATGCGATTGATTCGGTAAAAACCAAGGCGGCGATGATTGCATGGTGTAAGCGCCGCAAAATTCGCCTTGTGACAACGGGTGGCGCAGGCGGGCAGACTGATCCGACGCAAATTGCTGTGGTTGATTTATCCAAAACCATTAATGATCCGCTGGCGTCTAAAGTGCGATCCATCTTGCGCCGCGAATATGGCTTTGCTCAGCAGGGCAAAAAAATGGGTGTGGAGTGTGTTTATTCCACCGAGCAGCTGGTCTATCCCCAACCTGATGGTAGCGTGTGTGGTCAAAAGCCCGATAGCGGTGAAGCAGCGCCGGGCCTGGGGTGTGAAGGAGGTTTTGGTGCTTCTGTGGCGGTAACGGGCTGCTTTGGTTTTGTGGCGGCGGCGCAGGTACTGAAGCACTTGGCCAAACCTGCTGCAGCGCCCTCTGCTTCCAGCGCGGAGTGATCGGTTTAAATCAATTATATTTTTGAGGTGGGTAATGCGCATACGCCTGATTGCTTTGTTTTCCCTGATGCTGAGCGTGCCTGCCGGAGCCTGCACACTATGGGGAGCAGCAGGCATGGCTGCTGGCGGAGGCACGTTGCTGGCTAAAAACCGCGACTGGCGGCCAGATCATGTGCAATCAATCCGTCTGATTCACCCCAAGCGTGGCGCATCTTATGTAGGGCTCTTCGCAGATAACGGCATTGCTCCCGGCTTAAAGGCTGGGGTGAATGAATATGGCTTATCGGTGGTGAGTGCATCGGCAAGTAGTTTGGCAAGGCAGTATTGGGATTCGCCCGACGTACATGGAGCAATGTTGCTCATTCTGCGCGAGGATCACAGCATTGACGATGTTGTGGTTAAAGCCACGCAACGCTTTAGCCACAGCTCACCCATGTTTTTGCTCATTAGTGATCATCAGAAGCTTTTAGAGGTGGAAGTTGGCAAGGATGGCCGCTATACGCTGCAAAAGCAAAAAGAGGGTGTGCTGGCGCATACCAATCACTATCTGAGTGATGAATTAGCCGCTTGCAATCAAAAAATTGGGAAAAGTAGCAGGGTAAGGCTGGAAAGAATTCGAACCATGCTGGCGGGTGGTCCATACAGCCTGAGTGATTTTGCCGCATATAGTCAGGATCAACAGGCAGGGCCGGATCTCAGTTTGTGGCGCAGCGGCAAAGTACATACATTGTCCAGCTGGCAAATAGCCACGCCAGTGGCTGGTCCGGCACAATTGTCTGTTCGCATGGCGAACCCAGAGCAGGCAATTGTGCAGAAGCAATGGCTGCTGGATGACTCTTTTTGGCAAGGCCCTGCCCGGGTTTTGTTGCCGGAGTCTTCAGAGTAAAAATTGCATTGCACTGAATCCCTGGGGCAGTGCTTGCTTGCTGCTGCTGCGGCTGATGCAGCCCATAGCCTGATAAAAGGGAATTGCATTCGGGGCCGCATTAAGCCAGATCGCCTGCTTTTCACTTTTACCTTTGCATTGATCGATAGCAGCCAGCATTAAAGCCCGGCCCAAGCCCTGGCCCTGGTACCCGGGGGCGACAAACAGGCTGCATAGATTCCAGAATTTTTTGACCAGAATGACGCCAACAATGCGGCCATCAAGGGTGCACTTTAAGTGGCAGCCCTGATCAGGGTTGGTGTACCACCAGTGCAAATTGTCTGTCGTATTTTCAATGAGCTCTTGCTGCATCTCAGGCGAGAAATCCAATGCCCCGATGGTTGAAGTCATCAAAAATAAAAGGGGCTTGCTGTCATCGGCGTGGATGGTTTCAATTTTCACAGGGTTTTCCAGGCTGTTTTTTTTCAATTAAGTTTAATCGCTTACCTTGCCCCGCAAGGCCTTAATACTCCCGCGCTTATTTTTACTATCCAGCCGCCTCGTTTGTGATCCCTTCGTAGGACGGGTGGCTTTGCGCGGCGTGGCAACGGTGGCGACGCTTTCTACCAGTTCAAATAAACGTAAAATACCATCGGCGCGGTTTTGTTCCTGGCTGCGATACTGCTGCGCCTTTATCACCACCACGCCTTCTTTGTTAATTCGCTGATCGCCAAGCGCCAATAGCCGCTCTTTGAGTGGCAGAGGTAGGGAAGAGGCGGCAATATCAAAACGTAAATGCACCGCACTGGATACCTTGTTGACATTCTGTCCGCCCGCGCCCTGGGCTCGAATGGCGGAGAATTCCATTTCAGTTTCGGGGATATTAAAACGGATGGTCAGCATATGTGGCTGCTCGTAAGATGGTGCATCATGATTCCATCGCTGGCGGGGCTAATACGGTGCGGTTGCCATTACTTTCCATCTGGCTGACGATGCCAGCGTTTTCCATCTGATCGATTAACCGGGCTGCGCGGTTATAGCCGATTCTTAGTTGGCGTTGCACCGCCGAAATTGAGGCGCGGCGGCTTTTCAGCACCAAGGCCACGGCTTCGTCGTAGAGTGGATCGCTCTCGCTGCCTTCATTATTGTTATTGATATTGGAGGCACTGGCCTCGGCATCAAAGCCACCATTTAACACGCCATCAATATAGCGTGGCTCGCCAAATTGCTTGAGGTGCTCCACCACCCGGTGCACTTCATTATCGTCAACAAACGCACCATGAATACGCTGCGGATAGCCGGTACCTGGCGGCAGGAACAGCATATCGCCTTGCCCAAGCAGGGCTTCTGCTCCCATCTGGTCTAAAATAGTACGGCTGTCGATCTTGCTGGAAACCTGGAAGGCAAGGCGCGTTGGGATATTGGCTTTAATCAGGCCGGTAATCACATCCACTGATGGGCGCTGTGTGGCCAGAATCAGGTGAATCCCCGCCGCGCGGGCTTTTTGAGCCAGGCGGGCGATCAGCTCCTCAATTTTTTTGCCTGCCACCATCATCAGGTCGGCAAATTCATCGACCACCACCACAATAAAGGGCAGATGTTCCAGCGCTTCCGGATCATCCGGTGTGAGTGTGAACGGGTTGGTCAGCCGCTCGCCGCGCTGTTCGGCTTCACGTACTTTCTGGTTAAACCCGGCTAAATTACGCACGCCAAAGGTGCTCATCAGGCGGTAGCGTTTTTCCATCTCCGCCACGCACCAGTTCAAGGCATTGGCGGCCAGTTTCATATCGGTCACAACTGGTGCCAGCAGGTGCGGGATGCCGTCATAGACGGATAATTCCAGCATCTTCGGGTCCACCATAATAAAGCGCACTTCTTCAGGCGTGGCTTTATACAGCAGCGATAAAATCATCGCGTTCACACCGACTGATTTACCCGAGCCGGTGGTGCCGGCTACCAGCATATGCGGCGCTTTAGCCAGATCGGTCACGATGGGCGAGCCGGTAATATCTTTGCCCAGCGCAATGGTCAGCTTGCTCTGGTTTTGCTGGTAAACATCTGAGGACAAAATCTCAGAGAGGCGAATCATTTGTCGGGAGGGATTGGGTAATTCCAGCCCCATGCAGGTTTTGCCCGGAATGGTTTCTACGACTCGAATTGATACCAGGCCCAGAGCACGGGCCAAATCTTTCATCAGATTTACAATTTGCGCACCGCGCACGCCGATTGCGGGTTCGATTTCATAGCGGGTAATCACGGGGCCGGCGCAGGCATCCAGTACGGATGCTTTTACCCTAAACTCGGCCAGTTTTTCTTCAATTAAAATGCCGCGGTCTAATAAATCATCCTGGCTGATTGTTTCGATTTCCGGGTCTGGCGGGTGCAGCAGGCCGAGTGATGGCATAAAGTCGGCGCTATAGTGCACAGGCTCAGCATGCGGCAGTGGCGCAGGTACTGGCGGTTTAGACCAGGTCAGCACCGGCGCTTCTGGGGCGGGTTCTTCCCGATACGCTGGCGCAGCCGGGATGACGGGCGCAGATTGAGCAGGCACAGCGGGGCTGATAAAGGCAGCAGGTGGCGGCTCGCTCAGATAAGAGGCAATGGTGGCAGGAGGAAGCTCAATACGGGGATCGGGCAAGCGCGGCAAAGGCTCTGCTGCAGTCTCCGGGGTGTCTTTTTCAATGACCGCTTCCAGGGTAATGGTCTCGCAGGGCACCCAGTCAGGAATCACAATGTCTGCTGCACTTACAGCAGGTGGAATTTCTGCCGGGGGTGTACTGATGATGGGGAGATCCGCTGCGCTTAAAGTCGGCTCGATACGCGGCGCAGGATGAGGTTTGGGCTCCAGCTGAAATAAGCGGGGGCTGGCTTTAATCGGCGCGCTGGGGGTGCCCGGTGCCTTAGGGCTGCGGGCAGGAATGGGCGCAGGTTCTGGTGCTTTGCCATGAATCCGTGACAAGCGCTGATGAATTTCTTCGCTGGCAATCAGTGGCAATTCAGCGGGGGCCGCCGGGCGCGGGCGCTCAGCATGGCGCTTTACCCTGTGATCATTTTGTAAGTGCTGCCTGATCTGAGAAAGATCAATCAGCGGCAAAGTGCTGGCCGAAGGCGCAGGTGCTGCACTTTGTTGTTTTAGCTGCTGGAATAACTCATCTCTCTGAATGGCTTTGGCAGGCTCTGGCTTATCCGCAGCCTTTACCAGACTGACTGAAGGGCGGGCCGCTTCAGAATGGGGAGCCGCCGGTGCGCCGGATGCAGGGACAGGGGGCTGATAGATGCGCTGGCGTGGTGTGGCTGCGGCAGTGGCTGCCGCTATCGGAGCAGGCTCGCTCTCTTCTATGATTTCTTCTTCATGCTCTTCTTCGGCCTCTTCGGCCTCTTCGGCTTCGTCGCTATCGCTGGGATCAAATTGCGCTTTAATGCTGTCGCTGATGGCTGCGATACCAGTTTCTATGGCGATGCCTGTTTCTTCCAGGATCAGGCTCCATGGTTTGTTGCGCCAGAGCGGAACGCCAATGCCCAGCCCGACAGAGAATAACAGGGCAGATAAAATGACCGAATAGCTTAGTAAACTTTGCCCTGCAGCCAGTGTGCAAAGCGAAATAACAAATCCCAGATATTCCAGAGCGGAAAGTTTCTGCTGCTTCCATACCCGCTCTAATGCAAAAAAAGCACAAAGCCAGGCAGCCAGAGCCACATGCCGGTTAAAACCTAACAGCACGATCAAAATAAATGCAGGACAAAGCCAGGCTAAACGGGCCGTTTGCAATAAGTGATTGATTCGGGAAATGAATCGAATTGACATGTTTTTACAAATCCAGGACAGCAGAAATAGGCAGACCCGCATTATCCGCTTCCTTAGGAAGAACGCCAATCAGCAAAAAGGCTGGTGCATGTTCAATATGTACAGAGATGCGTGGCAAACCGCATCTTGTACGCTGTGCAGGCAGGCATTGGCCTCTGTAATTGCGGCCTTTTCTTACTTGTTAAGCGGAAAGCGGCTTACATTACTGACTGAATAATTCCGGATGCTGCTTGCCATACCAGCCT
This sequence comes from Iodobacter violaceini, assembly GCF_011601265.1. Taxonomy (GTDB): domain Bacteria; phylum Pseudomonadota; class Gammaproteobacteria; order Burkholderiales; family Chitinibacteraceae; genus Iodobacter; species Iodobacter violaceini. The sequence goes on along the minus strand of NZ_JAAOLX010000002.1, from coordinate 197,748 downwards.
TTTACTTCAGTGTGATCCAGCGCCAGAAAATGCTGAATGCCAGGAACAAGAGGAAAAAGCATGGTGATCAGCAGCAGACAAAGGCCAAAGCAGGCATACACGGCACTGATATCCAGAAATCCAAGGGTCAGTCCTGCTACGGCGGGTCCTAATATGCCGGAAACCTGCATCACCATCATATTGACTGAGGAAAAACGGCCGCGAAAGTGATCGGGAACCGCCAGCTGGCGGTGTGTCTGGCCGACCAGCTGGCTGACTGACATCGAAAACCCGGCTATGGCAAACCCCAGCACCAGCAGCCAGCCTTGCGCACTTAGTGCGACACCAATAATCGTCACAGCCGAAACCATCAATGCACCCGTACAGGCTTTAAAACGCCCAAAAGCATGAATCACTTTTTTTGCGCCCCAAAGCGCGCCAATCAGCATCCCCATGCCTAAGGCGGCTTCGGTTGCACCCAGCCAGCTGGCATTCAGCCTGAGCGAATGAATTTTTAAAGGCAGCAACATCCCTACAGCGGGTGAGAAAAACATCATGCAAAAAAAGGCGTACACCGTCCAGCTGCGATCAATCGGGATATGCCACTTAGCGCGTAAGCCCGCCCGTACTTCAGTAAGCCACCCATCCTGTGCCCGGCAGGCAGGTTTGACGGGGGGAATGGCAAATGCGGACAGGGCGGCAATCATCAGCACGGCAGTGTAAATCCAGAGTGCGATGGGAATACTGCTCAAGGCAACGATGGCTCCGCCAGCGACCGGCCCGGCTAACTGGCCCACAGACTGAGCGCTTTTTTGTAAGCTCAGCGCATCTGCAAGACGCTCTGGCGGTACTAAATCGGCGGCAATGCTGGAGGCGGCAGGGCGTACGATTGCAAAAGCAATGACTTCAACAATATAGATAAGCACGATGAGCAAAATATTGTAGATGCCAAGGCTGGCCATGGTTGCCAGGCCCAGCGCTGTTGCTACTGCCGCAAGCAGGCCCCATGCCATTAAACGGGATTTGGGGTGGCGATCGCCCAGCGCAGAAAGTAAAGGCAGGGCAATCAGCATGGTTGCGGCTGACGAAATCCCAAAAATGGATAAATCGGCCGCGCCCCCATGCGTGGCTATCCACCAGCTGATGGCAACGCTGCCAGCGCTGAGCGACAGCACGGCCAGTACATCGTGTAAAAGTAAGAAAGGAAATGCAGAACCCAAACCCTGCCATTTATGAGTAAAAGGTGTGGACATTGTGATCTCGTGTAAGCGGTGTATGGGCGGTAAGGTGCATTTACCAGCTGATGCCGGTGCGCCTTGGCGTATGTCATTTTATAAAAAGAGCCTGGGGCTTTGTATGGCATACCAGTTTTTTACTTCATGATGATCTAAGGCTAAAAAAGTACGAATGTCCGGAATGCGGGAAAAGGTCATCGCCACTAGAAAAAGGCCTGAGCCAAATGCCGCATATACCGTATTAATATCAAGTATTCCAAGGGCTATGCCTGCCAGGGCGGGGCCTAAAATGCCGGATAAAGTCATGACCATAAAATTGACCGAAGAAAACCGGGCACGAAAATGGTCGGGTACAGCCAGCTGGCGGTGGGTCTGGCCAATCAGCTGGCTGACTGACAGGGCGAATCCAATCAGGGCAAAGCTAATCACCAGCATCCAGCCCTTATCGCTAAAAGCCGTAGCACAGATGCCCAGCGCCAGGGTGAGCGTTGCGTTGCGGGCTGCATTAAATCGCCCCTGCCACAGAATGACTTTGCCCGCTCCCCATAAAGCGCCGGTTAACATGCCCATACCCACAGCGGCTTCGGTGGCTCCCAGCCACTGTGCGCCCAGGTTTAAAAAGTGGATTTTAAGCGGCAGTAACATGCCAATCGCCGGGGAGAAAAATAGCATGATAAAAAAACTGAACAGGGTCCAGTTGCGATCGATGGGGATATTCCACTTTGCGTACAGACCTGCACGCACTTCGGCGCGCCAGTGGCTTTTATTTAATGCCGGGGCGGGGCGGATAACGGGGATGGCAAAGGCAGAGAGCGCGGCAATCAGCAGAATCACGGTGTACACCCATAAAGCGGCAGAAATACTGCTTAATGCAATTATTGCCCCGCCGGCAACCGGCCCGGCAAGCCTTCCAAGAGATTGCGCACTTTTTTGCAGGCTCAGTGCATCGGCAAGGTGATTTGGGCTGACCAGATCTGCCGCAATGCTGGATACAGCGGGCAAGACCATAGAAAAAGCAATCACATCGAAGGCGTAGATCAGAATAATCAGCCCGATATGATAAAAGCCCAAACTGGCCATCAGGGCCAGCCCCAGCGCGGTAATTACCGCGGTAAGCAACCCCCATGCCATGACTCTGGATTTAGCGAGCCGATCGCCCTGCGCGGAAAGCAGCGGCAAAGCAATCAGCATTGTCAGTGCTGCCGTGATGCCAAATATAGATAAATCGGCTGCACCGCCATGGGTAACAATCCACCAGCTAATTGCCACACTGCCGGTTGTTAGTGAGAGTACAGCCAGAAAATCGCATAAAAGCAGAAAAGGAAAAGCGTGGCCTAAGCCTTGCCATTTGTTGCGAATAGAAGAGGGCATGGCAGTGGCTGATCAGGGGGCGGGGAACGATATTATCAGCTTACTCGTTTATGACACAGGGATTGCCTAGCCAGTTTAAACTATTTATTTTGACTGACAGCCACATGCGGGTTTGCCGCGGATAATGACCTTACCCTGATGCAAAAAAACCACGCATGGCGTGGTTTTTTTGTGAAGCTTTGCGGCCTGGTTTAATTAATCAACCAGTTCGCGCGCTGCAGCAACCTGATCTTTATAAGCATCAAAGATGCCGCGCAGTGAGTCTTCCATAGTGGTGCTTGGTGCCCAGTTCAGATCGGCCTTGGTGTTGTCGATTTTTGGCACGCGGTTTTGCACGTCCTGGTAGCCCTTGCCATAGTACTCGCCGGAAGTGGTTTCCAGAACGGTTACTTTGGCAGCCATTTCTGCGTATTCAGGATAGGTTTTAGCCAGATCCAGCATCATGGTGGAAAGCTCACGCACCGAGTAGTTGTTCACTGGATTACCAATGTTATAAATCTGGCGTGTGGCTTTGCCGTCTTTATTGTCGATAATCTTAACCAGTGCTTCGATACCGTCGGTGATGTAAGTGAATGCACGTTTTTGCGCGCCGCCATCAACCAGCTTGATTGGCTCGCCACGAACGATATGGCCCAGGAACTGGGTAATCACACGGCTGGAGCCTTCTTTAGGTGTGTGGATATTATCCAGGCCCGCACCAATCCAGTTAAACGGACGGAACAGGGTGTAATCCAGGCCTTCTTGCTGGCCGTAAGCCGCAATCACGCGATCCATCAGTTGCTTGGAGCAGGCGTAGATCCAGCGTGGTTTGCTGATCGGGCCGTAAACCATATTGGAGTTTTCAGGATCAAAGGCTTCGTCTTCACACATGCCATAAACTTCGGATGTAGAAGGGAAAATCACGCGTTTTTTGTATTTAACACACCATTTGATAATGGGCAGATTCGCTTCAAAATCAAGTTCGAATACGCGCAGCGGTGCCTGTACATAAGTGGCCGGTGTTGCGATAGCAACTAATGGCAATACCACATCGCATTTCTTAACGTGATATTCAATCCATTCCTGGTTAATGGTGATATCGCCTTCAAAGAAGTGAAAGCGTTTGTTATCCATAAATTCAGAAACTTTATCGGTAAACATATCCATACCGAAAATTTCCCAGTCGGTATTTTCGAGGATGTATTTAGACAGGTGATGGCCAATAAAACCATTAACGCCAAGGATAAGGACTTTTTTCATTGTGTTTTCCCGAAGGTACTAATTAATGTAAATCTATTGAGGATGCGCCAAAATGGCGAATAAAATCACTGCCATTCAGTGTTTCCCCATCGAATTCTGCATGCAGTACTAAAAGTGCTGCACCATCACTGCAAAGTAAGATAATTCTATTGCCGTCAGCATACATCAGCGGGGTAATGGGTTCGATGGCTGTTGTATCTGCTGTGAATATTTGCCGTGTGCGCCAGATAATCAGGCGCTTGCCATTGATGTCACTAAATGCGCCAGGATAAGGCACGGTTACAGCGCGTACCAAATTATGGATGTCTTTAGCGCTTTTTTGCCAGTTTATCTGCCCATCTTTGGCTGTACGGCCGCCATAATAAGCGCCCTGGCTTAAGTCTTGCTGCGTAAAATCAGTTTTTCCTGCAATTAATCGCGGTAATGCCGCACTTAAGCAAAGCTCCGCTGCTACGGTGACTTTTTCAAATACTTCCTGAGCGGTGTCGTCAGGAAAAACAGGCACGGCTTGCTGAGCCACAATCGGGCCATTATCCGGCTTGATATTCATGACATGCAAGGTGGCGCCGGTTTCGGTTTCACCATTAATAATGGCCCAGTTAATCGGCACGCGGCCACGGTATTGCGGCAGCAGGGAGCCATGCATATTAAACGCTCCCTGCTTTGGCGCACTTAATAAAGGCGCTTTCAGCATATTGCGATAATAAAACGAGAATAAAAAATCCACATTCAGCGCAGCAATCTGCGCTTCAATTTCTGGTGTATTTGGGTTTTCTGGCGTAATAAACGGGATTTCGTAATCAGCAGCCAATTGAGCAACCGAGCCAAACCAGATGTTCTCATTTGGATTGTCTTCGTGCGTCACAATCAGCCTGATCTCAATGCCAGCGGCCAGCAGCGCTTTAATACATCGCACGCCTACATTATGGTAGGCAAAAACAACGGCTGATTTCACGCGCCATCCTTTTTATGTTGATCCGGGTCGGCCTGTAAAATACTGGCAATTAAATAACGCGGGCGCTGGCGTACTTCATGATAAATACGGCCGATATATTCGCCTAAGAGGCCAATACCAAATAGTGCAATGCCAATCAGGAAGAAGACGATTGCAAATAAGGTAAACAGCCCGCCGACTTCCGGCCCCATAAAGATACGGCGCAGAACCAGCAATAAGAATAAAGCGCCAGAGCCTAACGAGACAAAAATCCCCAGCATAGAAAATAATTGCAAAGGCAGAATTGAAAAACCGGTCATTAAATCAAAATTAAGACGGATCAGGCTATAGAGCGAATACTTGGATTCGCCTGCAAAACGCTCTTCATGGCCAACCACCACTTCGGTTGGATTTTGTGAAAAAGAATACGCCAGTGCCGGAATAAAGGTGTGCATTTCCTGACACTGATTAATGGTGTCGATAATGCGGCGGCTGTAGGCGCGCAGCATGCAGCCCTGATCGGTCATTTTGATTTTGGTGAGTTTTTCGCGCAGATTATTCATGCTGCGGCTGGCCACATGCCGCCACCAGCTGTCATTGCGCTGTCGGCGAATCGAGCCCACATAATCGTGACCCTTATCCATTTCAGCCAGCAATGTGCCAATGTCTTCCGGCGGGTTTTGTAAATCGGCATCAAGCGTCACAATGCGCGAGCCTTTGGAGTGCTCAAATCCTGCCAGAATGGCCCGGTGCTGGCCAAAGTTGCCGTTGAATAAAATCACCCGGGTGACATCCGGGCGCTTTTCGTACTGGGCGCTTAACAAGCCTGCCGAGCGGTCATGGCTGCCGTCATTGATAAATAAAATTTCATACGGCGTATTCAGGGCGTCAAGCGCAGGATAAAGACGGTCAAACAGGGCCTGCAGGCCGTCTTCTTCGTTATAAACCGGTACGACAACAGAAACGATGGGCTTCATTAATATCTCTTTTTAAAACCTGATACATAAGTGCTGCAAGAAGGGGGCCAGCCCCTTCTCATTATTTAAGGCTGGCGGACAGCACTTCACTTAAAGCGGTGCAAACACGCTGCACATCTGCCACTTCCATGGCAGGGAACAGCGGCAGAGTAATGGTGCTTGCGCCAATATGCTCTGCGTGCGGGTACATGCCTTCGGTGTAGCCCAGATTGCGGTAGTAGCTAAATAAATGCAGCGCGGGGTAGTGAACACCAACACCAATGCCTTTTTCTTTCATTTGCGCAATAAACTCGCCGCGGCTGATTTTCATTTTTGCCAGCGGTAAGAGCGGCTGAAACATATGCCAGTTGCTGTTTGTAAAATCAGCGGGCGGCAATTCTAAGCCTAAATCGGCATCCAGCAAATCAAAATAAGCTTGGGCAAGCGCTTTTCGCTTGCTGTTAAAGCCATCGAGCTGCTTAAGCTGCCCAAGTCCAATAGCCGCAGCCACATCGGTCATATTGAATTTACCGCCGGGTAAATCCACATCCATGCTGCCATCAGGGAAGCGGGTGACGCCTTGCAGGCGCCATTTTTCAAACAGGGCCGCTTCGGCTTCATTATTCATCACCAGGGCGCCGCCTTCGGTGGTGGTCATGTTTTTATTGGCGTGAAATGAAATCGAGCACAAATCGCCAAAACTGCCGACTTTTTTGCCGTTCCATGTTGCGCCCTGTGCCTGTGCTGCGTCTTCAATCACGCGCAGGCCGTGTTTATTGGCTATGGCATAGAGGCGATCACGATCTACCGGCAAACCCGCCAGATCAATCGGGATAATCGCTTTGGTGCGCGGCGTAATTGCAGCCTCGACTAAATCTAGATCAATATTACGGGTGACAGGATCAACATCCACCAGCACCAGCTTGCCGCCGGTATTTAAAATTACATTGGTGGTCGATACCCAGGTCATCGGCGTGGTGATGACTTCATCGCCGGGCTGCAGATCAATTAATCGCAGCGCAATTTCCTGCCCGCCGGTTGCTGAATTGACTACGCGCACAGGGCGGCCGCCAAAATAGGCAGACAGTGCGGCTTCAAAGGCTTTTACTTTAGGGCCGCTGGTAATCCAGCCCGAGCGCAATACACTGGCCACATCATTAATGGTTTCTTCGTCAATGCTTGGGCGGGTAAAGGGGAGAAAATCGCTCATGAATGATCCGTTTGTATTTTTAAAGGATGTGGCAAAAATTGAAGCAAGATTGCGGCGATGCCGGTGCCGGTCAGTGCACCAGCAGCATTTGCCAGCATGTCGTGCGTGTCAAAACTGCGGTAAGGCGTAAGTGCCTGTGCAAACTCAATTGCAACGCCCATTAAGCTGGCCAGCAGCCAGATAAGGGGCAGCTTTCTCTGGCGGGCAAGGCCAAACCAAAGTGCAAGCAAGCCATAGGCCAGAAAATGACCCATTTTATCGCTGTTTGGTATGGCTGGCATGGTGAGCGGAATCAAAGACATTACCCATATAAAAGCCACATAGACCCATGCCAGCCTTTCAAAGGCAATCCTTGCCATCAGCTCTTTGCCACCAGTAAGACGCCCAGCATAATGATGGCGATCCCCACGAGACGCATCGGTGTAACTGCTTCACCAAATAACCACCAGGCTAAGCCCGCATTCACTACATAGCCTATTGATAACATGGGGTAGGCAATGCTGACTTCTACGCGTGACAACGCCAGAATCCACACCACCACGCTGATGACATAGCAAGATAGCCCGCCAATAATATGGGGATTGCTGGCGACTTTCAGCCCGATTGGCCAGGCGTTAGCCATGGAGAAATCGAATTGCCCAATGGTGCGGGTGCCCGCTTTTAATAAAAGCTGAGCACCAGCATTGAGTAATACGCCAAATAAAATCAATCCAAATTCAAGTGCTTTCATGGTTTGGCAATCACTAATCTGCGCGCATCTTTGGCGATGGTTTTCATTTTCAGGCCGCGTGTTTGTAATTCATTGAACGTATCTGTTTGCAAAATAGCGACAGGCTGAGTATCGCTATTCCAGCGGGCAATAAAATCATCCAGTGAAATTCGTTTATCAGGTTCTGATTTCTGACCCATTTCAAATTCATCAATATATTCAACAAATTGCAGGGTTCGTTTTAAATAAAAGGGCAGAGACTGGTCGTAATAACGTACCGCATAGAGTGTGCTTTGTGGCGTGAGCTGAGGCTTGATGGCTTCAACCAAATGGTAGCTGGAGTTCGTATAAGCGTAAGACTCGTGCCCAACCATGGGCAATTGCCCGCCCACCAATCCTGCCAGCGCCATGGTGGCGATCGCCGCTTCTTTTTTGCCTTTGCCAGCCAGGATAAAGCTGGCGATGGCTCCGCCTGCTAACACCAGGCCAGCTGCCACCAGCCAGGCTGCATAGGCTGCGTTATAAATTTGTGGCGTGTGCTCGCTTGTCATGTTGCTGACATAGGGGTAAGCGCCAACCAGCACAAGGCCAGGTATGGCAATCCACGCAAAATGCCAGCGCAGGGCTTTACCACTGATATCCATCAGCGTTTGAGCCATCAGCATGGCCAGCGCAGGGAAAATCGGCAAAATATAAGAAGGTAGCTTGGAGCCTGATTTAGAAAAGAAAGCAAAAATAAACACTGACCAGATCAATAGAAAACGGTTGGTTTTAAATTGCTCATTGCTCTGCCAGTTTTTCTTTAATGCCTGCGGCAACAGGCTGGTCCAAGGCAATAAGCCTACGGCAAGAATCGGGAAGAAATACCAGAGCGGGCCTTCACGGCGATGCTCGGTGCTCAGAAAACGCTCAAAGTGCTCGTGAATAAAGAAAAACTGCGCGAATTCAGGATTGGCTTTCGATACGGTTAAAAACCAAGGCACGGTAATCAGTAAGGCCAGCGCCAGGCCTTTGAATAAATGCAGCCTGGTCCAAAGCTTAAGATCCCGGCAAATAATCGAATAGGCGACAATTGCAATGCCCGGCAGCACCAGACCGATCAGGCCTTTAGATAAAACGGCCAGGCCAATTGCACCCCAGGCCACAAGCATGCCATTGCGGTTTTCTTTGGTGCTGGCGCCGTCTCTTTGTGCCAGCAAGAAGCCACACAGACTAAAGGTGAGGAAGGCGCTTACACCCATATCCAGTGTAAGAAAGTGGCCATTGCCTATCCACCAGGCGCTGCTGGCTAAAATGCCGCTGGCAAGCCAGGCGGTGGCTTCGCCCCAGAGTTTGCGGCTGGTAAAAAATACCGCCAGCAATCCTAAAAAGCCAGTCAGCGCAGGCCATAGCCTTGCTGCAAAATCTGATTCGCCCAGTACCTCAAAGCTGGCCGCAGTGGCCCAGTATTGCAATGCAGGTTTTTCAAAGTATTTAATGCCATTCAGGCGCGGTGTATTCCAATCGCCACTGACGACCATTTCACGGGCTATTTCTGCATAGCGGCCTTCATCAGGTGTAATCAGCTTGCGATAACCCAGTGTGCCAAACCAGAGGACGGCCAAAAGGAGAAGCACCAGCCACTTGGCGGCGGGGCGGTTAATCAGACTATTCATGGATTTTCATTGGGATTGAGCAGTGTGGCATTGTACCTTAAGCCACATGAATGCGTGAAACGCTGCGGTGTATAGAATTTGTAAGCGGCCTTAATCTCTGCGGGTACGAATTAAAACCAAAACGGCACCGCCGCCACCCTCGTGTTGCGGGGCCTGGCAAAAGGCGAGCACTTCATCTCTTTGTGCCAGCCAGTTTTTAAGCTTTTGTTTAAGAATGGGCTCGCCGTTTTTAGAACCCATGCCTTTGCCATGTACAATGCGTACACAGCGCAGGCCTGCTGCATTGGCGCTTTGTAAAAAACGCGTCACGCTGATTCTGGCTTCATCACTACTTAAACCGTGCAAATCCAGATGCCCGCTGGTTGGCCACTGACCCTTCCTCAGACGCTTCAGCGTGTCGAGCTTCTGGCCTGGCTTGCTGTAGAGCAGCTCTTCGCCCGGTGCCAGCTCATCCCATGGCCAAAAATCGGTCATATCATCCAGCGGGCTGAGGTGCTCGGCGTGTTGTTTGCGCGGCCAGGGGCTGACTTCTGGCTTTGGGTGCTGATATTGGGTGTTTTTAAGCGGCTTAACGCCCTGCACCGAGCGCATAAACAGGGTGTGATCATCCAGTGTTTCTACGGGTTTACTTTTGGGTTTTGCAGCAATCTGCGGCTTGGCGCGTAAAGCTTTTCTAAGCTGGCGCAGCTTGGGGTTATCCATGTCAATCCAATGCAAAAGGGGCGCTGAGCGCCCCTTGGGTCATCTTAAATTATGAATTAACGTAGTGAATCCAAATATTTATCTGCATCCAGCGCGGCCTGGCAACCCGATGCAGCGGAAGTCACTGCCTGGCGGTAGATATGATCCTGCACATCGCCTGCGGCAAATACGCCTGGAATACTGGTGCCCGTTGCGCCACCATCACGGCCGCCCTTGGTTACGATATAGCCGGTTGCATCCATTTCCAGCTGGCCTTTAAAGATATCTGTGTTTGGCTTGTGGCCAATGGCAATAAATACCCCGGTTAACTCAAGATCACGTGTGCTGCCATCTACGGTTGATTTAAGACGGGCCCCCGTTACGCCAGTGGCATCGCCCAGAACTTCATCCAGTGTGCTGTTGATGGCCAGGGTGATTTTGCCTGCTTCTACTTTCTCCATTAAATGGTTGATCAGGATTTTTTCTGAACGGAAAGTATCGCGGCGGTGAATCAAAGTGACATGCGCAGCAATATTAGACAGATATAGCGCCTCTTCAACGGCTGTATTGCCGCCGCCCACTACGGCAACCTGCTGATTGCGGTAGAAAAAACCATCGCAGGTCGCACAAGCAGATACGCCGCGGCCGGCAAAGGTTTCTTCGCTTGGCAGGCCGATATACTGGGCCGATGCGCCCGTTGCAATAATCAGGGCATCGCAAGTGTATTCGCCGGAGTCGCCCACCAGACGGATTGGTTTTTCATTTAAATGCGTGGTGTGAATATGATCAAAGATCATTTCTGTGCCAAAACGCTCGGCATGCTTTTGAAAGCGGGCCATCAGCTCCGGGCCTTGTACGCCATCCGCATCGGCTGGCCAGTTGTCTACATCTGTTGTTGTCATCAGCTGCCCGCCCTGAGCAAGGCCCGTTACCATTACCGGATTAAGGTTGGCACGGGCAGCATAAACGGCAGCAGTGTAGCCAGCAGGGCCTGAGCCTAAAATAAGTAAACGAGCGTGTTGCGTAGCCATAAATCAGCTTCCTTTTCTGAGAGAGGGGAAAGTGTGCCGGAGCCTTATTGAAAGGCATATTGATTATTTGCTCACAGTTTACGTCTTTCAAGCCTGGCTTTCTAATCGAAAATGCCTATGGGGCTCATTAATTACCTAATTTTGAATGGTCAGCATTGCAGGTGCGGCATATTTTTTCTGACTGGTCATGCCGATGAAAATAGGTGTATCGGGCTGTGATGAGTGGGGTTTGCCATGGGCCTGTGTCAGGAATAGCGTATCAGCGGCGGGCGCGTTACGGCGGGCAATAAGCGGGTAAATATGGGAAGGTTGATGGATGTTTTCGTGTTTCATGATAATAGATGCAGTTCATGAATGCCTGATTAAGCTGGACTGGCCTTGGCGTAAAGGTCTATAATCCTGTGCTCTGTGGGCATGGTGCCTGCAGATAATTTTGGTGCTCACCCCGTTAAGGGTGCTCAAAGTCTGTGATTTTGGGTGTCGTGTGAGTGCTGGATGTAACCCTTAGCTTGGAGTTTTACTATGTCCGTTAGCATGCGCGATATGCTTGAAGCCGGTGTCCACTTCGGTCACCAAACTCGTTACTGGCACCCAAAAATGGGTCAATATATTTTTGGCGCACGTAACAAGATTCATATTATCAACCTCGAAAAAACTTTGCCATTGTTTGAAGAAGCGGTTAAATACGCTCGTCGTATTGCTGCAAACAAAGGTACTGTTCTGTTCGTAGGTACTAAGCGCCAGGCTCGTGAAATCGTTGCTGAAGAAGCAGCGCGTTGCGGCATGCCTTTCGTTGATCACCGCTGGTTAGGCGGTATGCTGACTAACTACAAAACAGTTAAGCAGTCGATCAAACGTCTGGAAGAGTTACAAGTTATCGTTGCTAATGAAAACAGCGGCTACGGTAAGAAAGAATTGCTGGACATGAATCGTGAAGTTGAAAAACTCAATCGTAGCCTGGGCGGTATCAAGGATATGAAGGGTCTGCCAGACGCGATTTTCGTGATCGACACTGGTTACCAAAAGGGTACTTTGGTTGAAGCTAAGAAACTGGGCATCCCGGTTATCGGCGTAGTTGATACCAACAACAACCCGGAAGGTATTGATTTCGTTATCCCTGGTAACGATGATTCAAGCCGCGCAATTCGTTTGTACGCTCAAGGTATGGCTGACGCCGTGCTTGAAGGTAAAAACCAATCAGCACAAGAACTTGTCGAAGCAGCTGCTGTAGCCGCTGCACAGTAATATCGTAAAGTTAATATGCGAAAAAGGGGCGTTTCGCCCCTTTTTTGTAAATAACAGATAAGTAGCTCTGCATCTGTCCGGTTTTTATTATTAAATAATCCGGATAAGCGATGCTCTACTCCTTACCCAGTTTCAGGAGAAATAATCATGGCGGAAATTACCGCGAAAATGGTTGCCCAGCTGCGCGAGCTGACTGGCCTTGGCATGATGGAATGTAAAAAAGCTTTGGTTGAAGCCGATGGCGATATCAAAAAAGCTGAAGAAGTAATGCGAATCAAATCAGGCAACAAAGCGTCCAAGCTGGCTGGCCGTACTGCTGCTGAAGGGATTATCGCTGCATTTATCTCTGAAGATAAAAAAATTGGCGCTGTACTGGAAGTGAACTGTGAAACAGACTTCTTAGCAAAAGACGAAGGCTTTATCGCGTTTGCCAAGCTGGCAGCTCAGGCTGTTGCTGATGCAAACCCGGCTGATGTTGAAGCGCTGGCGCAAGTTGTTGTTGATGGCAAAACAGTTGAAGAAATTCGTAAAGAAGCTGTTGCCAAATTAGGCGAAAACGTGACTCTGCGCCGCTTTGCGCGCTTTGAAACAACTGGCCAGGTTGCAGCTTACCTGCACGGCAACAAGCTGGGCGTTCTGCTGGATATCGTGGGTGGTGATGAGCAACTGGCTAAGCAAATTGCAATGCACATTGCGGCAACTAAGCCTAAGTCTCTCGATGCAAGTGGTGTACCTGCTGACCTGATCGAAACAGAGCGTCGTGTTGCTACTGAGCGTGCTAAAGAAGCAGGCAAGCCAGAAGCAATGCTGGAAAAAATCGTTGAAGGTACAGTACAAAAGTACCTGAAAGATGTTGTATTGCTGAGCCAGCCATTTGTAATGGATGACAAAGTAACAATTGAGCAATTGCTGAAAACCAACTCTGCAACTGTTAATGCATTCAACCTGTTTGTTGTAGGTGAAGGCATTGAAAAAGCAGTGGTTGATTACGCTGCTGAAGTGGCTGCTGCTGCAAAGATTTAATTGTTTGTATTAAACTTAGCCCGCCGGAAGAGCAATCTTCAGGCAGGCTGAGCACTGGATATTTGCTTTATGCGCCGCACGGTAACGTGCGGCGTTTCCACAATTTGCCCCTCCATGGATAAGGAAGCTTCAAATGAGCCAAGCACCCAAATATAAACGCATTTTGCTGAAACTCTCCGGCGAAGCCCTCATGGGTGAGGATAGCTATGGCATCAATCGTGTCACAATTGACCGTATTGTTGGTGAAATCAAGGCTGTATTAGATCTTGGCGTACAAGTTGGTGTTGTGATCGGTGGTGGTAATATTTTTCGGGGTGTAGCGCCTGCCGCTGCGGGAATGGATCGCGCAACAGCAGATTATATGGGTATGCTGGCAACGGTAATGAATGCGCTGGCCTTGCAGGATGCGATGAAACGCGCGGGTATTGTAAGCCGTGTTCAATCTGCGCTGACGATTCAGCAAGTGGCTGAGCCCTATGTGCGCGGCAAAGCAATCCGTTACCTTGAAGAAAATAAAGTGGTGATTTTTGGTGCAGGAACGGGTAACCCTTTCTTTACAACAGATACCGCTGCTGCTTTGCGCGGCATGGAAATGGGCGCCGACATTGTTCTTAAAGCCACCAAAGTTGATGGTGTTTACACCGATGATCCAAAGAACAATCCAGATGCTGTACGTTATCAAACCCTGACTTTCGATGAGGCCATTGGCCGTAATCTGAAAGTGATGGATGCCACTGCATTCGCGCTCTGTCGTGATCAAAATATGAATTTAAGTGTCTTTAGTATCTTCAAAGCAGGCGCATTAAAGCGCGTAGTTCTTGGGGAAGATGAAGGGACGCTGGTACACTGCTAAACTTTCTGAACAGAGGCACGGATTATTTACTCTGTGCACTGTTAGTGGGCCATAGTACAAATGAACGATTACTCATTAGAAACGAGTAAATAAGGGAATGCATTATGATTGCAGAAATTAAAAGCAATACCGTTACAAAAATGCAAAAATCAGTTGAAGCTTTGCGCGTTAATTTAGCCAAAGTACGTACTGGTCGCGCGCACGTTGGTTTGTTGGATCATATCAATGTGGATTATTACGGTGCACCAACAGCAATTAATCAGGTTGCGAATGTAACTTTGATTGATTCACGCACAATTGGTGTTCAGGCTTGGGAAAAAACAATGATTTCCAAGATTGAAAAAGCAATTCGTGATGGCGATCTGGGCTTGAATCCATCAACTAATGGTGATGTGATTCGTGTGCCAATGCCGGCACTGACCGAAGAGCGCCGTAAAGATTTAACAAAGGTTGTTCGCAACGAGGCAGATGATGCTAAGGTAGCCGTGCGTAATATTCGCCGTGATGCCAATGAGCAATTAAAACGCTTAGTTAAAGATAAAGATATTTCTGAAGATGATGAGCGTCGTGCAGCAGATGATGTTCAGAAGCTGACAGATAAATATGTAATTGAAATTGATAAGTTGTTGGCAGAAAAAGAAAAAGAATTAATGACAATGTAATTATTTACTGGCCGGTGCAATTGTACCGGCCAGTAAACGTAAGGGGTTTGGTGTGGCCATATTCAGTAGCTCAACTAAAGAAATACCGCAGGACATTGCAGCTGTTCCCCGTCACATTGCCGTGATTATGGATGGCAATGGCCGTTGGGCAAAAAAACGCATGATGCCACGTATATTTGGCCATAAGCGTGGTGTAGAGGCTTTACGTGATACGGTGCGCGCTTGTGATGCACTTGGCGTGGGTTATTTAACTGTTTTTGCTTTTAGTAATGAAAACTGGCGTCGCCCGCAAGATGAAGTCTCATTTTTAATGGGCCTCTTTCTGAAAGTGCTGAGTGGTGAAATTAACCGCATGCACGAAAAAAATATTCGTTTAAAAATTGTTGGCAATCGCGAGCATTTTGGCCCGGAGCTGGTAGAGCTGATTGATGCTGCTGAAGAAAAAACGGCAAACAATACAGGTTTAACACTTTCTATTGCTGCAGATTATGGCGGCCGTTGGGATGTCATTAATGCCACACATAAAATGCTGGCAGATCACCCGGAATTAAGCACTGCTTTCACAGAAGATGATTTATCTCCCTACCTTGCGATGGCCTATGCGCCAGAGCCTGATTTATTTATCAGGACAGGAGGGGAGCAGCGCATCAGTAATTTCCTGCTATGGCAACTTGCCTATACCGAGCTTTATTTCAGCGATATGCTTTGGCCTGATTTTGACCGTCAGGCACTGGAAACTGCGATTGACTGGTATCACAGCCGGGAACGACGTTTTGGCCGTATTAGTGAGCAACTTCAGACCCCATGCTAAAAACTCGTGTTCTAACGGCCCTCTTCTTACTGCCGCTGCTGCTTGCGGCAATCTTTTATTTACCTCAATTAGGGACAACCGGCTCCCTTGCATGGATTTCATTTTGTGGATTGATTATGGTTGCCGCGTCCTGGGAGTGGCAGCGTTTATCCGGCATGCAAGGCTTTATTGCTAAAGTTTATCCTTTATTAACCGCAGTTGTATTTGCTTTACTCAGTCAGCTTATTTATACGCCTTCAATGCTATTGGGGCTGATGTTTGGGGCGAGCGTGTTTTGGTTATTTGTTACGCCATGCTGGCTTTCTAAAAAATGGAAGCTGGCAAATGCCGCAAATTTAAATATTTTATTAGGCTGGGCCTTGCTGCTGCCTGCAGGGCTTGCATTAATTGTGCTGCGCACAGCGGGGCCATGGGCGTTACTTGCTGTATTGGCGATTGCATGGGTTGCCGATTCAGCGGCTTATTTCTTTGGTAAAGCTTTTGGTAAGCACAAGCTTGCACCATTGATTAGCCCCGGCAAAAGCTGGGAAGGTGCTGCTGGCGGTTTGCTGGGCGTATTGATTTACACGTTCTTTTTGCCTAAACACTTGTTTTTTCATGGCGAACTATTGTCGCTTGCGGCATGGCTGGCTATTGCGGTGATCTTAACGGCGGTTAGTGTAATGGGGGACTTATTAGAATCCCTGTTTAAGCGTCAGATCGGAATGAAAGACAGCAGCAATTTATTACCGGGGCACGGCGGAGTGCTCGACAGGGTTGATAGCTTATTAGCCATCCTGCCGGTAGCCTGTGCAATTTACCTCAGCTTCTTATTATTCTAAATTCAAACTGCGTAAATCATGTGCTTGTCACAAGATCTTATTGCTGAAATTAAAACACTGGCAATAAAACCAATACAGCAGATGTTTTTTCCAAAGAAAAAACGTATTGGTTTTATTGCTGTTTTAATATATGGCACAGGTCTTTTTCGGGCAGATTAAAGCGCAAGGCCATATCATCATGTCCTCTATGCAAAAAATCACCATTTTGGGTTCAACTGGCAGTATTGGCGTCAATACACTTGATGTGATTGCCCGATATCCAGAGCGCTATCAAGTGTTTGCACTCACAGGGGCCAGTCAGCTGGAAAAACTGGCTCAGCAATGCGTGCAGTTTAAGCCTCGTTTTGCTGTTGTTTTGGATGCTGTTTCGGCTCAGACATTAGCCGCGCTATTAAAAGAGCAAGGCTCTGCTACTGAAGTGCTGTGGGGCGTGTCTGCATTGAGCGATGTTGCAACGGCAGCAGACGTCGATGCCGTGATGGCGGCGATTGTAGGGGCCGCAGGAATGCAGCCCACGCTGGATGCCGCGCGTGCGGGCAAACGCATTTTGCTGGCAAATAAAGAAACGCTGGTGCTGGCCGGTTCTTTATTTATGGATGCGGTGCGCGAATCCGGTGCTGCGCTGTTGCCGATTGATAGCGAACATAACGCTATTTTTCAGGTACTGCCTGGCGCTTATCGTGAAAATCCTTATGCGGCTTGCTTGCAGGATGCAGGGGTAAAGCGCATTTTGCTGACGGCATCGGGCGGACCATTTCGCACCATGGCGCATGAAGCATTGCATCATGTTTCGCCAGAGCAGGCCTGTAAGCATCCTAACTGGTCTATGGGCCGCAAGATTTCAGTGGATTCGGCCTCATTAATGAATAAGGGGCTGGAAGTCATTGAGGCGCGCTGGTTATTCAATGCGCCGGAAAAAAACGATATTTCGGTGGTCGTGCATCCGCAAAGCGTTGTGCATTCAATGGTGGAGTATATGGATGGCTCAGTGCTGGCTCAGCTGGGCAATCCTGATATGCGCACCCCCATTGCCTACGGCATGGCTTACCCGGAGCGAATTGATGCGGGCGTGAAGTCGCTCGATTTCTTTAGCGTGGGCCGTCTGGATTTTGAAGCGCCGGATTTACAGCGCTTTCCTTGCTTGCAACTGGCTTTTGATGCCCTTGCTGCTGGCAGCGCCGCCCCCGCCATTTTAAATGCGGCCAATGAAGTGGCCGTTGAAGGCTTTTTAAATAAGGCTTTACGCTTTACAGACATTCCCCGGCTTATCGAAGCGGTGTTGGGGCAGTGTACGCATCGGGCATCGGCTGAATCATTAGAAGCCTTGCTTAGTGCGGATGAGATGGCGCGTACTGTTGCGCGTCAGTGGTTGCAGAGTCACCCCTTATGCTGACGTCACTGCTGGCGTTTATTGTTGCCATCGGCCTGCTTGTTTCGATCCACGAGTACGGGCATTACTACGTGGCAAAGCGCTGCGGGGTAAAGGTGCTGGTTTTCTCCATTGGTTTTGGTAAACCGCTCTGGCAGTGGCGCAAGGGGGAAACCCTCTGGCAAATTGGTGCGATTCCGCTTGGCGGTTATGTCAGCATGCTTGATGAACGGGAAGGTGAGCCAATTGCTGCTGCTGATTTGCCGCGTGCTTTTAATCGTCGTCCCCCTCTGGCCAAAATGGCCATTGTTGCAGCGGGGCCGCTGGCTAATTTTTTACTCGCAATTTTGCTGTACTGGGGCTTGTCACTTGCTGGGGTTGAGTCGCTGAGGCCGGTTGTTTCATTTATCAGCGCAGGTTCTGCGGCAGAAAAAGCGGGGCTTCTTCAGGGCGATGAAGTGCTTTCTGTGTCAGGCATGCCGGTTTCCAGCTGGGATGAGCTGCAGTTTGGCCTGCTGGAGCAGAGTGGTGGCGCGGTAACAGTACCCTTGCAGCTTCGGTCAAATGCTGGTTCAGAGCGCTCTGTGATGCTGGATCTCAGTCATCTCACCCGGGATGAAATCGATCAGCAGCTTCTTTCCCGTCTTGGGATGTCTCCTGTGCCCCTCAGCTTACGTATTGCTCAGCTTGCACCCCAAAGTGCTGCGGCAAAGGCTGGTATCAAAGCGGGCGATCAGCTGGTGACGATCAATGGCTCCCCATTGCATGGCTGGCGTGACGTGCAGGCTGCTGTAGCGTCTTCTGCAGCTCAGCCACTCCTTATAAGCTGGAAGCACAATGGGCAAGTCATTGAACGCACAGTTATTCCTGACGCCGTTGTAGAAAACGGGCAGAAAACAGGCAAGTTAGGTCTTGCTCCTGAAGTGGATGCAACTACCTGGCAGCAGCAGCGGTTTACCCGGGATTTTGGCCCGGTTGAGGGCTTGCAATATGCACTGAATAAAACCTGGCAGGGCAGCCGGCTGACTCTGGTGATGTTTTGGAAAATGCTCACAGGGCAGGTGTCCGTGAAGCAGGTTAGCGGCCCGATTACGATTGCAACATTCGCAGGGGAAAGTGCCCGCATGGGCTTAAATGCTTTTCTTGAGTATCTTTGTGTAATTAGTATTAGTTTGGGGGTTTTAAACCTGCTACCCTTGCCGGTGCTGGATGGCGGGCATTTGATGTATCATACGGTAGAATTTTTGACTGGGCGGCGTCTGCCGCTTGAGGCTGAAGCATTTGGTCAGCGCATTGGTATTGTGTTGTTGTTGGGCTTGATGTCTCTTGCGCTTTACAACGACATCCATCGGCTTTTTCCTGGTTAAACCACTTTGCTTGTTTAGCCGCATATTTCAAGGCCAGGGTTTACAGCAGTAATTAAGGGTTTTCGGCCGTTTTTTAACGCAGTGTGGGCAGTTTATGCCTGCTAACTCATTAGTGACTCTTCATAATAATGAAATTAAAATCGATAAACTTGTTGTTAGCAGCTGCCCTGAGCAGTGTTGCTTTTCCTACTTGGGCGGTTGAGCCATTTGTGATCCGCGATATTCGTGTTGAGGGGCTGCAACGAACTGACGCTGGAACGATTTTTAATTATTTGCCAGTAAAAGTGGGTGATCGCTTTGATGATGATCGCGCACAAGAGGCGATCAAAGCCTTGTTTGCAACTGGGTTTTTCAATGATGTGCGGGTTGAATCCAATGGGCAGGTCCTGATTGTTACGGTGGATGAGCGTCCTACCATTGCGCAAATCAATGTTAATGGCTCTAAAATGCTGGAAAAGGATCAAATTAAAAGCGCCCTGAAAAGTCAGAGCTTTGCTGAAGGGCGTATTTTTGATCAAAGCGTGCTGGATGCTGCCGTTCAGGAAATCAAACAGCAATATTATTCACGCGGCCGTTATTCCGTTGTGGTGAAATCAGAAGTCACTAAATTAGAGCGCAACCGTGTTGGCGTTCAGTTGGATATTTCTGAAGGTGAAGTGGCACGTATTCAGCAGATTAATATCATTGGAAACAAAGCGTTTTCAGAAGATGATTTGCTTGATATGCTGAGTCAAACTACGGGTGGCTGGCTCACCTGGTACACCAAAGCCGACCAATATTCCAAGCAAAAACTATCTGCCGATCTGGAAAAACTACGCTCCTGGTATATGGATCGTGGTTATATCGAATTTAATGTTGAGTCTACTCAGGTTGCTATTTCTGAAGATCGTGAAGGTATTTTCCTGACCTTGAATATCTCAGAAGGTAAGCAGTTTGAAGTGAGCGACGTCAAATTGCTGGGCGACACAATTATCGACCCTGCTATTTTAAAGAAACTGATTACTTTAAATACGGGCGAAGTGTTTTCGCGTGAAAGCCTGAACCGGTCAACAGCCGCAATTACTGAAGCTTTGGGCGAAGTGGGTTATGCTTTTGCCAATGTAAATGCTGTGCCGGAAATTGATCAGAAAAATAATAAAGTGGCATTTACTCTTTATGTTGATCCGGGCAAAAAAACCTATGTAAGACGGATTAATGTAAGCGGCAATTCCCAAACCCGTGATGTGGTTATTCGCCGTGAATTACGTCAGTTAGAATCAGCGGCCTATGATGGCGCTAAAATTAAACGCTCCAAGCAGCGCCTGGAGCAGCTCGATTACTTCGGTGAAATTGTTGTTGATACGCCTCTGGTACCTGATACAGCCGATCAGGTGGATATGAATGTCACCGTGACTGAAAAGAAATCAGGCAACTTTAATATTGGTGCCGGTTATGGGCAAAGTGAAGGCGTTGTTTTGGTCTTATCTCTTTCTCAGAATAACTTTTTGGGTAGTGGTAAGCAATTTGCGGTTGAAGTGAATTCAAGTTCATCCAACAAAGTATATTCCCTTGGTGTAACCAATCCGTATGCAACACCAGATGGTGTTTCAGTGGGTTGGAATATCTATCGCCGTGATACAGATCCTTCACGCGTAGATTTGGGTCAGTATACGACTTCATCTTATGGCTTTAACTCGAATTTCAGCCTGCCTTTAACAGAAACAAATCGGGTTGGTTTTGGTTTGGGCTATGAAAGTCTGGCTATTCAGGCCGATGCTTCTGCGCCTCAGCACGTATTAGATTTTGTAAGCACCCAAGGCTCCAGAAATAAAACATTCCCTGTTTCTGTAAATTGGGGACGTGATACGCGTAATAGTGGCTCTTACCCTACATCAGGCTGGTTACTTAGCCTGAATGGTGAGGTGACTGCCCCGTTCTCAGACATTGATTATTACAAGCTATCAACCCGCAGCCAGTACTTTATTCCATTTGGTAAAGAAATGAGCCTGATGTGGAATGTGGAAGGGGGGTATGGCCATGCTTATGGCGATAATATTTATCCTTTCTATAAAAACTTCTATGCCGGTGGTGTAGGCTCAATCCGTGGTTTCAGATCCGGATCGGTGGGGCCTGTTGACAGCCGTGGCGATGGTATGGGGGGGGATAAACGACTGATTAATAACTTTGAATTCTTCTTCCCGATTCCAGGTTTGAAAAATGACCGCTCTACACGTTTAAGTGTGTTCGCGGATTCCGGTGCGGTTTGGGGGGCAGGCGATAAGCCAAGCTTTAGCGAACTTCGTTATTCAGCGGGTGTGGCATTTACCTGGGTTTCGCCAGTAGGGCCAATTAAATTAAGCTGGGCAGCGCCATATAATGCTCAGCCAAATGACCGTGTTGAACGCGGACTCCAGTTCCAGTTGGGTCAAGTATTCTGATTTTAAGGAGCCACTATCTATGTTGAAATGGCCACGTGCTGTATTACTGGCAATGGGTGTTGTATTGACTTCCAGTGCATTTGCGGCAGATATGCGGATTGGTTTTGTGGATACCGAGCGAATCTTGCGTGAGGCATCCCCGGCAGTGAGGGCGGCCAAAAAGATAGAGCGTGAATTTGATGCCCGTAAAGCTGATTTGCAAAAGATTTCGGCTCAGGGTAAGGCTTTGCAGCAGTTGCTGGACAGAGGAACACTTGCAGAAACGGATCGCAGAATTAAAGAGCGTGAGCTCGTTAAAATGAATCAGGATTTTCAGCGTATGCAGCGTGAATTCAATGAAGATATGAATGTGCGCCGCAATGAGGAATTATCCGGTTTGCAGGAGCGGGTAAATACCGCTATTGCGCAAATAGCGACCAGCGAAAAATACGATTTAATTTTGCAGGAAGTTGCATGGCGCAGCCCTCGTATTGATATTACAGACAAAGTATTAAAGCTTTTAATGGACAAATAAACGCATGTTGCTTTCTTTCAGATTATCGGGACTTGTTGAATTACTCGGTGGCGAGCGTCATGGCGATGATGTGCTGATTACCGGGGTGTCTTCTTTAGAAAAAGCAGGGGAGGGTGAGCTGGCTTTTTTGGCAAACCCCCGCCTGCGCGCGCAATTGCAAACCAGCCGTGCTGCGGCCTTTATTGTCCGCCCCGCTGAAAGTGCCAGCTTAAAACATCCGCATATCGTAACGCGTGACCCGCAACTGTATTTTGCGCAAGTGGCGCAGCTGCTGCATCCGCGTCCGCTGGCTGTGGCGGGAATTCATCCCCGTGCAGTTGTTGACCCGCTTGCTAAAGTAGCGGCCAGTGCTCAAATTGGTCCTGGCGTTGTGATTGAAGCCGGTGCGGTAGTGGGTGAGCGCACAATCGTGAAAGCCAATGCATATCTTGGTGAGCGTGTTGAAGTGGGTGATGATTGCCTTATTCACCCCAATACCAGCGTACACAGCGGTGCATTTATCGGTGACCGGGTGATTTTACACAGCAATGCGGTGATTGCAGGTGATGGTTTTGGCAATGCATGGGCCACAGATCATTGGGAGAAAATCCCTCAGCTTGGCCGGGTTCTTATTGGCAATGATGTTGAAATTGGTTCTTGCACCACGGTAGACCGGGGCGCTTTAAACGATACCATTATTGGTAACGGCGCGAGGATTGATAACCTGATTCAGGTCGCCCATAACGTGGAAATCGGTGAACATACGGCCATGGCTGCCTGTGTGGGAATAGCCGGCTCTACAAAAATTGGCGCGCGCTGCCAGATTGGTGGCGCGGTGATGATTTCAGGTCACCTGGAAATCTGTGACGGTGTGACAGTCATGGGCGGTACTTTGGTGGCGAAAACGATTCGTGAAGCAGGCGTGTATTCAGGCTCTTATCCAATGCAAACCTATGATGACTGGCGGCATAATGCCGCTCATTTACGTCATCTGGATGAATTGGCAAAACGCATCAGGCAGCTTGAAAAAGAAATTGCTGTATTGACATTGCCTGCAGAATAGAAGGCAACGAAATTCATTTTAATTAACAGGCTTTAAGCAAGAGATCACGGCAGTCAGTCGCCGGTTGGAGAATAAGTGTAATGAGTCAGACCATGGATGTTTTAGAAATTACAAAATGCTTGCCACATCGCTATCCTTTTTTATTAATTGATCGCGTTTTAGAAATTGAGCCTGGCGTTTCAATTAAAGCAATTAAAAATGTCACCATTAATGAGCCTTTCTTCCAGGGCCATTTTCCAACCTATCCGGTCATGCCGGGTGTGTTGATTATGGAAGCGCTTGCCCAGGCTGCCGGCGTATTGTCGTACAAAAGCCTTGAAGTTGCGCCTTCGGAAGATTCTTTATATTTCTTTGCAGGTATTGATAATGCCCGGTTTAAACGCCAGGTTGTGCCGGGTGATCAGCTGACTTTATGCGTGCAGATCACTGCTAATAAGCGTGGCATCTGGAAATACAAAGCACAGGCTTTTGTCGGTACAGAATTAGCTGCCGAAGCTGATTTAATGTGCGCGCAACGCGAAGTTCAACGCTAATTCAGTCAGAGTAAAATATGTCGAAAATTCACGCTTCAGCCATTATTCATGACGGAGCCGAGCTTGCCTCTGACGTAGAGATCGGCCCTTTTTGTGTGATTGGTGAGCATGTCAGTATCGGCGCTGGTACTCGTCTTGAGGCCCATGTGGTCGTAGACGGGCATACGCAAATTGGCAAAAACAACCGTATTTATTCTTTCTCCAGCATAGGCTGTGCGCCTCAGGATAAAAAATATGCGGGGGAACCAACACGCCTTGTGATTGGCGATGGCAATACGATTTTCCAGAATGTTACGATTTCTACCGGCACGGCGCAGGACGATGGCGTCACTATGATAGGGGACGACAACTGGATTATGGCCTATGTGCATATTGCCCATGATTGCAAAATTGGCAGCCATACTATTTTTGCCAATAACACCACCCTCGCGGGCCATGTGCATATTGGTGACTGGGTGATTTTGGGTGGCTTTACCACCGTGCACCAGTTCTGCAAAATTGCCCCGCATGCCATGACCGCGTTTACTGCAGCGGTAGCTCAGGATGTGCCGCCTTTTGTTATGGCCGCGGGTAATCGGGCTGTGCCAAACGGAATTAACAGCGAAGGCTTAAAGCGCCGGGGTTTCAGCAGCGAGCAAATTACCCATATTAAGCGCGCATATAAAATGCTTTACCGTCAGGGCTTACCTTTTGCAGAGGCTAAAGCGGCTATAGAAACACAAGTCACTGATCAGCCGGAACTTCAGGCCTTCCTTGATTTCTTTGCACAATCCACTCGTGGGATTATCCGCTGATATGCAGCGCATATTAAATACTCAAGGCCGCCTGCGTATAGCAGTGGTGGCCGGTGAATCTTCGGGCGATTTATTAGGGAGCCAGCTTATTCTGGCTCTGAAGAAACGCCTGCCACATGCTGATTTTTTCGGTATTGCAGGCCCTAAAATGCAGGCCGCAGGCTGCACCTCTGTTGTGCCTATGGAAAAACTGGCTGTGCGTGGTTATCTGGAAGTGATTCGTCATTTGCCCGAATTACTGCGTATCCGCCGCCAGTTAAAACGGCAATTGCTGGCAGATAAGCCGGATTTATTTATTGGTATTGATGCCCCTGATTTTAATTTCGGATTAGAAAAAACACTTAAACAGGCGGGTGTGCCAACCATTCATTATGTTGGTCCTTCTGTTTGGGCGTGGCGCTCGGAGCGGCTTAAAAAAATTGGCCAGTGCGTGTCGCATATGCTGTTGCTGTTTCCTTTCGAAGAAAAAATATATCGGGATGCAAATATTCCTGCCAGTTATGTTGGCCACCCTTTAGCTGAGATTTTTCCTGAAGTGCCAGATCAGCTGGCTGTGCGTGAAGTGCTGGAAATCCCGCCGCAAAAAGCTGTGTTTACCTTACTGCCTGGCAGCCGCCAAAGCGAAGTTGAAATGCTGGCGGCTTTGTTTGTTGAAACCGCCAGAAAGCTGCTGGACCGATATCCCAATGCCTTATTTCTGGTGCCGTTTGTGACGCGTGAAACGCGCTTGTTGTTTGAGCAGGAAATCTGGAAGCAGGGCGCTCAGGAGCTGCCGTTTCGTCTGATGTTTGGTCATGCACACGAAGCGATGCAGGCTGCTGATGTGATTCTGCTGGCGTCAGGTACGGCAACCTTAGAAGCAATGATGTCGCGCCAGCCCATGGTGGTGACTTACCGCTTGTCTTCGCTGACTTACCGTATGGTTAAAAGAAAGCTCAGGCTGCCTTATGTCAGCCTGCCCAATGTGCTGGCGGGCAAGTTTGTAGTGCCTGAGCTTTTGCAGGACGATGCAACATCGGATAATTTGCTTCAGGCCATCAGTAATTTATACGATGACAAACGTCTTGCCACGGCTCTGAGTCACCGCTTTGCAGATCTGCACCTTAGCCTGCGCTGCGGTGCAGCAGAGCGCGCAGCAGATGCGGTTTGCTCGGTGCTAGGGGTAAAGGCGTGAGTTTAATTTGTGGTGTTGACGAGGCGGGCAGAGGCCCATTGGCCGGAGCAGTGTTTGCCGCTGCGGTTATTTTGCCTGCCCGCTATGATTTACCTGGCTTAAATGATTCAAAAAAATTAACGGCCCGCCGCCGTGATGTTTTATTTGATTTAATTAAATCCTGCGCAGTGTCCTGGTCGGTGGCCTCGGCTTCAATTGAGGAAATTGACGAGCTGAATATCCTGCATGCCACGATGCTGGCCATGCAGCGTGCTGTTGCCGGCCTTGATGTGCAGCCCGCCGAAGCATTAATTGATGGTAACCGGATTCCAAAAGGTTTAATCGTTCCTGCCAGGGCGATTGTGGGTGGTGATGCGCTTGAAAGCTGCATTTCTGCGGCCTCCATTCTGGCCAAGGTCAGCCGTGATCGTGAAGTTGACGGTTTTGATGCGCTTTATCCCGGCTATGGTTTTACGCAGCATAAGGGCTATCCGACAGCGCAGCATTTAGAAGCATTAAAGCGGCTTGGCCCTTGCCCTGTACACAGAAAAAGTTTTGGCCCTGTCATAAGAGTAAATGCGCAGGCGTCTCTCTGGTAATACATCTCAAAGCGCAATTCATTTCGCTTTAATTCTCCTTGATTGGTTGTCGTGCTGTATTCAATCTTCTAATATGCAGCCTAAGTAAGTTATTTTATTAAGTCATTACAGGGAAGCTGACGCATGTTCGTCATTATTGGCTATGTTTTTATGTGCGTTTGTATTCTGGGCGCTTACGCTGTACACGGCGGGCATTTAGGCACGTTCTGGCAGCCATCCGAACTCGTTATTATTTTCGGTGGTGCAATTGGCGGGATGATCGCTGCCCAAGGCGCGAAAGGGATGAAGCAAACGGTCGCGGCTCTTCCTCTTATGTTTAAAAGCACCCCCTATAACAAACCTTTTTTCATGGATTTATTTGCCATGATGTTTGAAATTCTTTCCAAAGTACGGAAAGAAGGTTTGATGTCGATTGAAACAGATATTGAAGACCCGCATTCCAGCCCTATTATTTCCAAATATGCCTCCGTTGCTCATGATCATCATTTAACTGAATTCCTTTGTGATTATCTGCGCCTCATGGTCGGGGGTAATTTAAATTCAATGGAAATTGAAAATCTGATGGATGTGGAATTAGAAGCGCACCATGCAGATGCCCACGTTGCGGTCGATGCAATTACCAAGCTGGCCGATGGCCTGCCTGCTTTTGGTATTGTGGCGGCGGTAATGGGCGTGGTTCACGTTATGGGTTCTTTGCATCTGCCGCCACCTGCACTGGGCGAGCTGATTGGTGCGGCGCTGGTAGGTACTTTTATGGGGATTTGGCTGGCTTATGGTTTTGTGGGGCCATTGGCAACGGTGCTGGAGAAACAGGGCGCAGCAACCAGTATTGCGTTTCAGGCTGTGAAAGTCACTTTGCTGGCCAGCCTGAATGGCTATGCGCCGCAAGTTGCTGTTGAATTTGGCCGCAAAGCATTGAGCGGCAGTGATCGCCCAAGCTTTAAAGAATTAGAAGATCATGTGAAGAGTGCTAAGGGTAAGTAAAACCACATAGTTTTTAAGGTAGCGCAAAATGAGCGATGATTCACAACGCCCCATAGTTGTAAAACGGATTAAGAAAGGCGGCCACGGGCATCACGGAGGGGCATGGAAAATTGCCTATGCCGACTTCGTTACCGCGATGATGGCTTTCTTCTTGCTGATGTGGTTGCTGGGGTCGGTATCAAAAGGGACCATGAAAGGGATTACCAGCTATTTTGCTAATCCGCTTAAAGTATCTATGTCCGGCGGGGATGGCGCAGGGGATGCCACATCCTTAATTAAGGGCGGCGGGAATGATTTAACCAAGCAGGCGGGCCAGGTTAAAAATGGCGATGTTGTTTCGGTTGCTGCCAAAGATAAAAAACGTCTTTCGGAGCTGAAGCAAAAATTTGAAGCTTTGATGGATAATAAAATCAAAGAAAATTCCAAATTAGCGCAATTTAAAAACCAGCTTAAATTAGATATGGTGGCAGAAGGCTTAAGAATTCAGATTGTGGATGAGCAAAATCGCCCCATGTTTAAATCGGGCAGCTCAGATCTTGAATCTTTCAGCCGGGATATGCTGCGTGAAATCGCTGAATTTTTAAATGAAGTCCCTAATGCGGTTTCTTTATCCGGCCATACCGATTCATCCCGTTTTGCGGGTGGCGATGAGGGCTACAGCAATTGGGAGCTGTCGGCTGATCGTGCTAATGCATCCCGCCGCGAACTGGTTGCGGGTGGCTTATCCGATAAAAAAATATTACGTGTTAACGGCTTTGGTGATGTTATTCCCCTGGATACAGGCAATATTTATAACCCGGTAAACCGCCGGATCAGCATCGTGGTATTGAATCATGAGGCCGAAGACAATATTCGCCAGCAGGCGGGGAAAAGCCAGGATGAAGCGCCGCCCCCAGCGGCTGTAAAAAAGACGGATAAATGACGCAAGCCCTGCGCTTTGTGCTTATTCAGTTTTGTGCCATGGCTGTTGCGGCGCTTGTTGCGGGCCTGATGGCATGGCCGGCAATCATCTGGGCCTTGCTTACAGCAGGCCTTTCTTTTTCAGCTGCTTTACGCTGGCATGATGGCACGTGGTGGCGATACATCCACTTGGTTTTTCCATTTGCTGTTTCGCTGGCGCTCCTGATTCCTGTTGATCCCCGCTGGTATCTGGTGGCGCTGCTGGTTAGCTGGATGGTGTTTGGTGGCGTCTTACGCAACAGAGTGCCTTTGTATTTAAGTAACACTCAGGCTTTGGAACAGCTGGCAAAGCAAGTGCCTGCAGGGGCGCGTTTACTGGATTTGGGTGCAGGCACTGGCACGGTACTGGCTTGGTTTGTCCGCCACCGGCCGGATGTGCAAGCTGATGGTATCGAGTTTTCCTGGCTTCCCTGGTTGTTTGGCCGCTTACGCTTAGCCCGGAGCAATGCAGGCTGGCATCACGGTGATGCATTCGCCGCTGATCTGACTGATTATGATGTGGTTTACGCTTATTTATCACCCGAGCCAATGAGCTTGCTCTGGGAAAAAGCGCAAAAAGAAATGCGCCCCGGCAGCTTATTAATTAGTAATAGCTTTGATATTCCCAATGCGCCTCCTGCCCGCATCTGTGATATTGGAGACTGGAAAGGCAGCAGACTTTTAGTATGGACAATCTAGCTCACCCCGCCGCCACGAGTAATGTTGCCTGGCTTGCCTACTGGGCACGCCGTGGCCTGCCTGTTTTACAATCCAGTCGTGAGCAGTTGCTTTTGGCTTTGCGCCGTGCTGATCGCGTCAGCCCCTCTGATTTAGCCGATATTGTTTTAAAAGACCCGCTGCTGACGGCTCAGGCGCTGCGTTATATTAATCAGCGGCAAAAAAGCAGTCTGGCTGCCGATATTACAACCATCAATGGCATTGTGATGCTGATGGGGGTTGCTCCTTTTATTGAGCATTTTACCCGTCTGCCTGTTTTGGAAGACGTTTTGCAAGGGCACCCCAGAACGATTGCCCGTATTCATAAATGTATTGCCGATACGCGCTTTACCGCCAAGATGGCAAGGGAGTTTGCGGGGGAGCGCTATGATGCGCATCTGGACGAGATTTTTATTTCTGCCTTACTCAGCCGGATGCCCGAGGTGCTGGAGCTGCTGGCGCATGAAAGTGACCCCACCGCGCCTCATGGCAGAGATCATGCTCATGCCTTACTGGCAGCTTGGTCTTTGCCGCAGTCATTAAGCGCATTATTGTCTCAGGAAACAGAAAATATGCTGCCAAGGCAATCCTTGCAGCACGCCACCTTACAGCTGGCTCATTTGCTGGATCGTGGCTGGTGGCAGCCTGGTGTGGCTGAGGCATTGCACGCCATGGCTGAAATCTTAAATACCTCCGTGGATGATGTCTGGCAGCGAACCAACCGTTTAATGCTGCAATACGCACGTAACGAGCCTCAGAAGCAAGGCTGGCCTGCCGCACGCTGGTTGCCTATGTTGCCGGGTGAATGGCCCGTGCCACCTGCTCCTGCTCCTGCTCCTGCTCCTGCACAGGCCGCCCCTGTGCCTGCTCCTGCTCTGATCACAAAAGACATTCTGGCTGAAAGAATGCAGGCGCTGCATCTGGCCGGCACACAGGGTGCGCCGGCTAATCAGATTATGACTCTGGCGGTACGCGCACTGGCAGAAGGGCTGGGTATGCGGCGTATTCTTTTTGCCCTGCTGGTTGCGGGTGAAAATGCGGTTAAAGCGCGCTTTGCCCATGGAATAGAGCCGTCTGATCCGGCCCGTCAACTGCATATTAAGCTGGATGAGCCCCACTTGCTGACGCGGCTGATGCTCAAGCAGCAAAGCATTTGGTTAAATTCAGGCAATGCCGAAAGCCTGGAGCCCATGCTGCCTGCGGGATTTCGTGATCAGGTGGGTAAAGAAGAATTTTGTGCCATGTCTATTTTTGTTGGGGACAAGGCTGTCGGTATTATCTATGCCGACCGGCAGGGGGGGGATCTCCTTGCCGATACGCATTATCAGCACTTTAAGCAGATAGGCTTACTGACCAGCCGTGCTTTATCTCATCATCCCGCTCAGCATCGCTGATTGTTTTAGGTTCTTTATGCTTGTTATTTCTTCCCGTCAGAATCCGTTTTTTAAATCCTTATTAAAGCTTTCAGGCAGCCGCCGTGAACGGCGCAAAGCCGGACAAACCCTGCTCGATGGCACGCATCTGCTGCTGGCGCTGGCGGATGCCGGTGGTGCTCCGGAGAAAATTGTTTTAACACCGGCTGCGCTTGAAAACACGGAAGTGCTGGCCCTTTTACAGCGTTTTACTGCAGCTCAAATCATCCTGGACGAAGCTTTGTTTGCCGAGCTCAGCGATTTACCCAGCACCACGGGCATTATGGGGCTCTACACCATTCCGACTGCCGCGCCAGCGCGTGAGCGTGGTTTTTGCCTGTTGCTGGATGGCGTGCAGGACCCCGGTAATGTGGGCACGATTTTGCGCTCAGCCGCGGCGTTTGGTGTGGATCAGGTATTGCTCGCAGATGAGTGTGCGGATGTCTGGTCGCCCAAGGTATTGCGGGCAGGGATGGGAGCTCATTTTGTCCTGGATATGCTGGAGCATATCAATTTGCCTGCCTTTGCCAGCCAGTTCTCCGGTGCAGTCGCTGTTACGGTACTTGAGCAGGCGGTGCCGCCCTATGCGGCCAATTTAGCGCACGATCTGGCTTTAGTACTGGGTTCTGAAGGATCAGGCGTTTCGCAGGCGATGCAGGATTTAGCCAGCTTGCGGCTGACTATTCCTATGCAAGGGCAGGTTGAGTCTTTAAACGTGGCCGCTGCTGCCGCGATTCTTTGTTACGAGCGGCAAAGGCAAGTCAGCGCCCTTAGTTAGCAGATATGATTTTGCTACATTCCTTCCATTACATTTCTTGCATTGATTGATTGGACAGGCCGGGCATTCATGGGGAATATCTTACGAAAACGTGCAATTTGCCGGGCTGAAATACTTAGGGGGTTTTTCATTACCAGCCAGCGCACACCTTCAGAACAAGGGGGGGTGGTGAGTGACCCCATAAATGTATAAAAAGACTGGTCCAGCGGAAGCAAGGCCGCGGGGCTGTAGGTCAGCTTATCAAAGGTTCTCGATTCATTGTGTTCGTCAGGCATTTTGTCCCAGAGCGCTTCTATCAGCGGATTATCCTGCGCGCCTTGCTGAATCAGCGCGGCCACTACCGCAAGTTTACCTTCTTCACTTTTATGGACTAAATGCGCCACCATCGGGTAGCGAATGCCGCCGATGGCTTCTTCGCTTGGGGTATGAAAGTGAAACTGCAAAAGCTGGTACTTGCTGCCTAAGGCCTCAATATAGCTGCCAGGGTCGATATTAAGCTGAATAGTGTGCCCGTTATTGACCACAATAATTCGGGTCATGCCGTAACTGAATTTGATTTTCTCCATTTCCTGCGCATAACTGGTTGTGATATTGATGGGAGATTGTTCTTTTCCTTCAGCGCAAAGCGCAAATGAGGGGCTCATGCTGCCCCAGCGGTTGGGGCCGGTACTTCCTTCTTCGTAGCCCCAGTGTCCTCCTGCGTGAGGTGCGCCATGCCCGTCGCCGTGTGCTGCAGCCGGAGCGTGAGCGGAGGGTGCTTTGTGTTTTTTTGCTGCAGCATGAGAATTATTGCTGCGGTGGCCCGGCCCTGGGCTTGGGATGCCGTATTTGCCAACCGGGGCGGAATGAGGTACTGGGATTGTTTCAGGAGGCGCATCATGACTGGCTGGTGCAGTTTCTGCGGCAGGTTTTTCGGTTTTATGGGCAGGCTCCGGGGCGGCTGCTTTATGGCCGGGTTCGGCTGCAAAAGTAAAAGCAACAGTCAGGCACATCATCAGTGCGGAGTAGCGCATAGTATGTATTCCGTTTAGGTAAGTTCTGTGTGTCTTTTTGAAAGCTTAGCTGTGATCAGCAAAAAGACAACGTTGCCGCGTTATAATTTGTAAAACAACCAAGGTTCAAACCGATGAATACACTTCCAGTTCCTGATGGCGTGCATTTCTCTGCCCATTTGCCACTTGCATGGCATGGCGTGCTGCAGCAAAGCACTTTTGAAGCGACGCGATACCTTGCCGTACTGGCAGAGTTTGAATCGATCAGTGATGAGCGCAGCCATGCGCAGGATGCTTTGCACGCCAAGCTGGATTTAATGCTGTTATGGACAGCAAAAAATGCCAGCCATACCTTGCCTGCAGCTAAAGAAGTTATGATTGGTTTGGAAACCATTGTCTGGCGTGATTCCGCGGCATTGCCCTTAGGGGCGCATGGTGCGCTGGCGCTTAGCCTTTCACACATACTCCCTTTTTCCTTGCAATTGCCTGCCGAAATTATTTCATGCGTCGTGTCGGAGCAAGGGTATGTGCTCACTGCACGCTTATTATTGCAGGAAGAAGCCTTGCGTGACTGGTTTGAACGCACAGTTTTCAGAAATCACCGCCGCCTTGTGCATGCCGGGCGCGGGGCGCAAGCATGATGACACTGCCTGCTGCATGGCAGCCTTTAGTGAGCGATGTTTTACAAAGTGCAAAATGGCAGCAACTTAACGCATTTTTAGAGGCTGAGCTTGCTGCGGGAAAACCCGTCTTTCCCCAGCCATCACAATGGTTTGCAGCGCTTGAATATATGAAACCTGAGCAGGTCAAAGTGGTGGTGCTTGGCCAGGATCCCTATCATGGCGCGGGGCAGGCGCATGGACTCAGTTTTTCTGTGCCTTTTGGTGTTAAACCACCACCTTCCTTAGTGAATATCTTTAAAGAAGTTGCGCGGGATCTGGGTCATACCCCGCCACAACATGGCAATCTTCAATCCTGGGCCGAACAGGGTGTTCTGCTTCTTAATTGTGTTTTAACGGTTGAAGCCGATAAGGCCGCATCGCACGCGAGGCAAGGTTGGGAAGTGCTGACCGATGCGTTGATTAAATCGCTGGCAGAGCAGCAAAGCCATATTGTATTTATGCTTTGGGGCGTTTATGCGCAAAAGAAGCAAGCTTTGATTGATGCCGGCCGGCATTGTATTTTGTGCTCGGCTCATCCTTCGCCACTTTCGGTTTATCGCGGTTTTATTGGTAATGGGCATTTTTCTGCAGCAAACCGTTATTTGCTTGGCCAGGGTAAAGAGGCCATTCGTTGGGAAATCAGCGAGTGAGCGCTCTTTTAGTCATTGTTTATTGCGGAGTCTGCGTGTGATTACGCTCTTTGCATTTATTAATCGTGGAGTCCGTGCGTGAGTAAGCTCTTAGCTTTTGATGTTGGTGGTACGCAAATTAAATATGGCATCGTCAGTGATACGGGTGAGGTGCTCCACGCTGAAGTTCAAAATACCTGTGCGGCAGACGGCGGGCCCGCTTTATTGAATAAATTACTGGTTTTAGCTCACCCCTTCATTACCCAATATCAGCCTGCAGGCATTGCGATTAGCAGCCTGGGCCTGATCGAACCTGTTCGCGGCACAGTGCTTGGCGCTGCCGAAGCCGTACCTGATTACCCCGGTATCGCGCTGATCCCCGCCTTTGAAAATGAATTTGACTTGCCTGTCACGGCAGAAAATGACGTGAACTGCGTGGCGTTGGCCGAAGGATGGACCGGTGCCGCCAAAGGTGTGGCCGATTATCTGGCCATTGCAATTGGCACGGGCATTGGAGGCGGCATTGTTTTGGGCGGGCGCTTACATCGTGGGCATCGCGCAGCAGCGGGTGAATGGGGCTATATGAATATTGGCGGGCAGATATGGGAGTCGCAAGCTTCGATGTCGGGCTTGGTACGCAGGGCCGAGGCAGCAACAGGAGAGGCCGGATTAAATGGCAAAGTGATTTTTGCCCGCGTTGATGCAGGTGACGCCCAAATGCAAAAAGTGGTCGCGGAGTGGCTGGATTTGCTTGCCACAGGCATCGTAAATTTAATTTACGCCTTTAATCCCGAAAAAATCGTACTGGGCGGCGGTATTGCCGGGCGGGGCGAGGTCTTTTTAAATGCCATTCGACAAACCGTCGCACAACAACTTTTACCTGATTTTAAAAAAATGACCGAACTGGCCCTCGCAACCGCAGGCAATCATGCCGGCATGCTGGGGGCTGTACGTAACTGGCTGATCACACACAGGGGCGCATAAATGAAAATATTACTGAATCACCTTGGTTTCGAACTGGCAGGACAAAAAACTGCAATTATCGATGCACCTGCTGATTTTGCAGCGCGTCGTTTTAGTGTGTATCACGCAGAGAGCCGCGAGCTGGCCTTTGCTGGTGAGATCAAACAAAGCGGTGGTGTAGATCATTGGGGCGCTGGTCAGTGGCATTACTGGACGGCTGATTTCTCTGCGCTGGATGCTGAGGGTGAGTATTTTCTGGTCGTGGATGGCATCAATCCCCCTCTGGCCTCGCATACTTTCAATATTGCGAAAAAACTATTTTCTGAGCAAATCCTGTCAGATATCGTGCACTACATTAAAGGCCAGCGTTGTACCGGCCTGTACGACCAGGCAGATCGCAGCCGCCCTAAATGGGGTAGTGAAGAGCGCCGCGATGTGCATGGTGGTTGGTACGATGCTTCGGGGGATTGCTCTAAGTATCTGAGTCATTTATCGTTTGCCAACTTTATGAACCCGCAGCAAACACCGCAAGTGGTGTGGAATTTGCTCGACGGCCTGGCGCAATTGCCAGCGCAATCCAAGTGGTTTAATGAAAGAATCGTCGACGAAGCCTTACACGGTGCAGATTATCTGTTGCGTATGCAGGATCCGGCAGGCTACTTCTATATCACGGTATTTGATCAATGGTCTAAAGATGAAAACCGCCGTGATATCTGCGCTTATGAAACGCAAAAAGGCGAGAAATTTGCCACATATCAGGCTGGCTACCGCCAGGGTGGGGGTATAGCAATAGCCGCTTTAGCGCGTGCATCGGCATTGCAGCGTGATGGCGAATTTAGCCGGGTTCAATATTTGCAAGCCGCACAGCGTGGCTTTGCTCACCTTGAGCAACATAATCTGGAATACCTGGATAATGGCGTTGAAAACATTATCGATGATTACTGCGCCTTGCTGGCGGCTTGCGAATTACTGGCAGTCTGCGGCGAGGGAATTTACGCTGATGCTGCTGCACGGCGTGTTTTAAATTTATTGGAGCGACAAACGGCAGATGGCTGGTTTAAGGCTGATGCTGTGGGCGAGCGTAGTTTTTTCCATGCAAGCGACGCAGGTTTGCCTTATATCGCACTGATGCGCTTTATCGAAGTTGTGCCCGGCTCACCTTTGGTTGGGCGGATTCGTGAAGTGCTGCGCTGTGCTTTTGAATACGAATTCAAAATTACTTTTGCCAGCGTAAATAACCCTTTTGGCTATCCGCGTCAGTTTGTAAAACAAGCAGGCGAAGCCGGGCGTGAGCAATTCTTTATTCCTCACGACAATGGTACGGGCTACTGGTGGCAGGGCGAAAATGCACGTTTAGGCTCGATTGCCGCAGCCAGCTCACGCGCTCAGGTGCTGTTCGCTGATGAATTGTCTCTAGTCACACAATTGGCAAGGTACGAGCAGGCCGCGCTGAACTGGCTGCTGGGCGCAAATCCATTTGACGCCTGCATGCTGCAAGGCTGGGGGCGCAACAACCCACGCTATGAGGTTGGTTTTTATAATGCACCAGGCGGGGTGTGCAATGGTATTACCAGCGGCTTAAATGACGAGAACGATATCGATTTTAAAAAGTCTGAAATAGCCACAATGGCCAATAGCTGGCGCTGGACAGAGCAATGGATGCCGCATGGCGCTTGGCTCTTCCTGGCGCTGAGCACCAGAATTGGTAAAAATTAATATAGGGTGGGCAGAGCGCCTGCCCGCACGTAAATAGCAAGAATTTTAAAGGAATACAAAATGGCAATAGTAGTGACCGGAGCAGCCGGCTTTATTGGCTCAAATATTATAAAGGGCCTGAATGCTCGCGGCGAAACCGATATTATTGCGGTGGATGATTTGGCCCTGCCAGATCAGTTTAAAAATTTAGTCGATTGCCAGATTAGCCATTACGCAGATAAAGAAGACTTTATTGCCGATTTAAGTGCAGGGCATTATGACGGTGAAATTACCGCCATTTTTCACGAAGGCGCGTGTTCCGATACGATGGAGCATAACGGTAAATATATGATGGATAACAACTATCAATATACGCTGGCGCTGTTTGATTGGTGCCAGGCTGAAGAAGTGCAGTTTTTATATGCATCCAGCGCGGCAACCTATGGCAATGGCGATAATGGCTTTATTGAAAGCCCGGATTGCGAAGCGCCATTAAATGTATATGGCTACTCCAAGCTTTTATTTGATCAGGTGCTGCGCCAGCGCATGAATGAAATTACCGCGCAGGTTGTGGGTTTCCGGTACTTCAATGTTTATGGCCCGCGTGAGCAGCATAAAGGCCGCATGGCTTCGGTGGCGTTCCATCATTTCAATCAATACCGGGAACACGGCAAAGTAAAATTATTTGGCGAATATGGCGGCTACGCTAATGGCGGCCATACGCGCGATTTTATTTCTGTAGAAGACGTAGTCAAAGCCAATTTATGGTTTCTGGATAATCCCGATGTATGTGGGATTTATAATCTGGGTACAGGAAAATCACAGCCATTTAATGATGTTGCGCTGGCTGTGGTAAATACCTGCCGTGAGCACGAAGGCAAAGCTGCACTGACTTTGGATGAGATGATTGCTCAGGGTGTTTTGGAATACATTGATTTCCCTGATTCGCTTAAAGGAAAATATCAAAGTTTTACCGAGGCCGATACCACTTTGCTGCGTGAATCAGGGTATGACGAAGATTTCCTGACTGTCGAAGAGGGCGTTCGCCGTTATATTCAGGCATTGCTAAGCAAGTAAAAAATAAAAGCCGGGTACGAAGCCCGGCTTTTTGACGCATCCCTTTCTTTATAGCAGGTCAGCCGGCATTTTTTGCAGCCCATGCATCACTTTTAGCAGTCTATCGCTTACACCTGTCTGCCAGACATTCGACCCATTACAGTGAACTTATCAATCGCACTGAATGGAGCTCTATCATGAAAACCACTTCTCACTTACTGGTTCTTTTCTTTGTGGCTTTTGTGCATATCACGTTGTATCTCATTATTGTGAATGCCCACGAGGAAAGCATCAAAGATGCACAGGTCTCTCTGATCGTGCCTGCAGAATCATCCCAAAACAATGGGAGATTGGCTTAAACCTGGAGTGGGGTAAATAAACCATCATTAATAGCGTCCATAAAAAATATATTTGTTGAATGTGATTGTCAGCCTGTCTCAATGCCGCTTTTTTTGCTCAAATGACTATGGCATGCGTTAAGGCAGGTTTAACTGTGCTGGCAAGCAGGAAATAAATCAGTTGATGTTGGTTGGCGTTATATTTGCCGTAATCCGGCATGGCTTCGGGGTAGAATTGCATTCTCTTTGCTGACCTTTATCTGAGCCATGCCTGAACAATCTTTGCCCGCAACACCTGTTGCATCAGCCCCGCTGAATCCGCAGGAAGCCTTATTGGCACACGTTAAGAGCTTGCCAAATCAGCCAGGGGTCTATCGTTTTATCGCGGCAGATGGCACGGTGCTGTATGTGGGCAAGGCCATTAGCCTTAAGAAACGTGTTGGTTCTTATTTTCAGAAAAATGATCACAGCCCGCGCATTCGCCTAATGCTGGCGCAAGTGCTCAGTTTAGAAACAACCGTGGTTCGCTCTGAAGGCGAGGCGCTGGTATTAGAAAATAATCTGATTAAGGCATTAAGCCCGCGCTATAACATTTTATTTCGTGATGATAAAAGCTATCCCTATGTGGTGATTACCGGCCATGCCTCCCCCAGGCTGGCTTATTACCGTGGTGCTTTAGATAAGCGCCATCAGTATTTCGGCCCTTTCCCAAATGGCTATGTGGTTAAAGAAAGTATTCAGCTTCTGCAAAAGGTATTCAAATTACGTACCTGCGAAGATACCGTATTTTCTAATCGTTCCCGCCCCTGTTTATTGCACCAAATCAAGCGCTGCTCTGCCCCTTGTGTGGATTTAATTAGCGCTGATGATTATCGCAGCGACGTGAATAATGCAGTGCGCTTTTTAAATGGCAAAGCCAGCGAAGTATTAGGCGAGCTTGAGATTCGTATGCAAACTGCATCCGATGCCTGGCTGTTTGAAGAGGCTGCAGCGCTTCGCGATCAGATCAGTGCTTTATCACGAATCCAGGATAAGCAATTTGTATCAAGCAACAGCAGCGAGGTG
The DNA here is from genome assembly GCF_011601265.1 of Iodobacter violaceini. Taxonomy (GTDB): domain Bacteria; phylum Pseudomonadota; class Gammaproteobacteria; order Burkholderiales; family Chitinibacteraceae; genus Iodobacter; species Iodobacter violaceini. Next base: position 159,315 of record NZ_JAAOLX010000002.1, on the reverse strand, counting down.
GATGCCGATATTGTGGTTTGTGTGATTAGCAGCGGCATGATTTGCGTAAATCTGGCCATGGTGCGTGGTGGCCGGCATGTGGGGGATAAGAATTTATTTCCATCGCATGCTGATGGCTATGATGCGCCTGCCGCCCTTGAGGCGTTTCTGGCTCAGCATTATTTAGACCGCAATGCGCCATCAGTTATTTTTTGCCAGCCAGAGCCGGAAAATGCGGCAGTACTGGCCGATTTGCTGAGTCAGCAGGCTGAACATAAGGTGGTCCTGAATAGCAATCCCAATGGCGAACGGCGGGTTTGGCTGGAGATGGCGATTAAAAATGCCGAATTGGCGATTTTGCAACGCAGCAGCCAAACCGCCACGCAACATGCTCGTCTGGGCTCTTTGACAGAAGCCATGAATTGGCCCGATACCGTTGCGCGTATCGAGTGTTTTGATATCTCGCACACCATGGGCGAGGCAACTGTTGCCTCATGTGTGGTGTATGACCGCTATGATATGCAGCCTAAAGAGTACCGCCGTTACAATATTGAAGGCATTACGCCAGGTGACGATTATGCGGCGATGCGCCAGGCTTTGATTCGCCGCTACGGTAAAATTGCTGCAGGCGAGGGCGTTGTGCCTGATGTGGTTTTAATTGACGGAGGCAAGGGGCAACTCTCGATGGCAACCGAAGCGATGGCAGAAGTTGGGATGAGCAGTCCTATATTGCTGGGCGTTGCCAAAGGCGAAACACGCAAAGCAGGCTTGGAACAATTGATTTTAAATGACAGGCCTGCCCCCATTCTGCTTAAGCGCGATCATCCCGCCTTGCATCTGATCCAGCAAATTCGTGATGAAGCGCATCGCTTTGCCATTACCGGTCACCGCGCACGGCGGGCAAAGGCTAGGGTGACTTCTTCATTGGAAGATGTGGAAGGAATCGGGCCTAAGCGCCGTCAGAAATTATTGGCCAGTTTTGGTGGTTTGCAGGGTGTAAAAGCGGCGACATTGGATGAGTTAAAGCAAGTTGAAGGAATTAATTCTGCCTTGGCAGAAAAAATCTATGCGGTTTTACATGCGTGATCCTGGCGCGCCCTGTTTTTTGCGGTTTTTTAATCCCTGTTGCAGATTCTTTACGAATGCGCGCAATAAAATACCATTGACAGCTAATATGCTGGCGCATGCTGGTAGAATGCGGTTTTCTTGCAATATTTGCCATTGGGTTCCGTATTCGCATGCCTTTTAATTTGCCGATTTTTCTGACTTGGTTGCGCGTGGCGCTGATCCCTATTTTTGTGGGTGTTTTTTACCTGCCAGCCACCGTGATGCCGGTGACAATGCAAAATATGGTAGGGGGCTCTTTATTTTTTCTGGCAGCCATTACCGATTGGTTTGATGGCTATTTAGCCCGCCGCTGGAATCAGACTTCCAGTTTTGGTGCGTTTTTAGATCCTGTTGCCGATAAATTGATGGTTGCTGCGGCGCTTATTTTATTGGTCGAGCTGGCACGCGCACCAGCATGGCTGGCGGTGATTATTATTGGCCGGGAAATTACCATTTCTGCACTGCGCGAATGGATGGCTCAGCTGGGTAAATCCAAAAACACGGCAGTGGCTTATATTGGTAAATTAAAAACCGGCGCACAAATGGTCGCTATTTTATTATTGTTGTGGTCTGGCCCTTTAATACCCGGTGTTTCTACTCAGTTTGTAGGTGAGCTGGCGTTGTATGTTGCGGGTATCTTAACGATTATTTCCATGTTTTATTATTTGAAGCTGGCTGCAAAGCAATTTAAAGAAGCATGATGGAATTGGTGCTGTGATCTTTCCATAAAAAACCTGCAGCAATCAAAACCTGCAGGTTTTTTATGGGCCTGTATATAAAAGGCAACTGTATGATTATTGTGATGAAATATGGCGCTGATGAGGCGCAGGTCGAAGCGGTCGTGCATAAAATTCATCAGTCCGGGCTAAAAGAGCATTTATCCCGCGGCGCAGAGCTCACAATCATTGGGGTCATTGGCGATGAAGAGCGGCTGGATCCTTCCCGTTTTGCGATTTTACCAGGGGTTGACCGGGTAAATCGCGTTGCCAAACAATATAAAATTGTTTCCCGCAGTACACACCCTCAGGGCACAACGATTAAAGTACGCGGCATTGAATTTGGCGGGACACAAATTCAAATCATCGCCGGGCCTTATGCCGCTGAATCCGCGCAACAAATGAATTTAACGGCCGACGCGCTGGCCGCAGCATCCTGTCGCCTGATGCGTTGTGGGGCTTTTCATGCTCAGCCCTATACCGCACCACGAAAAGAGCGCGAGGCGCTGGCCTGGCTGAAAGACGCCGCCGCCCGGCATCAATTACCTGTGATGGCCGAATTGCCCGATGTGCGTATGCTCGATGCCTTTATGGAATACGATATTGAAATGATTCAGATTGGTGAGCGCAATATGCAAAATCTGGATTTACTCAGGGAAGTGGGGCGGATTAACAAGCCGATTATTCTAAAGCGCGGCGTATCCGCAACGATAGTTGAATGGCTGATGGCGGCAGAATCGATTGCCGCTGGCGGTAACCATAATATTATTTTTTGCGAACACGGTATTCGTACTTTTGAAAATGCTTACCGCAATGTGCTGGATGTCAGTGCAATTGCAGTATTAAAGCAAGAAACCCATTTGCCGGTGATGGTTGATCCAAGTGATGCCTGCGGTAAATCATGGATGGTGCCCGCTTTAACAAAAGCTGCGATTGCTGCCGGTGCGGACGGGGTGTTGCTGGATGTGCACCCCAATCCGGCCGAAGCCCTTTACGCCGCCGATCAGGCGCTGGCTCCGCTGGATCTGGCGCAATTAATTGCGGGGCTTCAACCGCTTGCTGCAGCGCTTGGGCGTTCTTTGTAATGAGCTTGTACAGAGGTAATGAATATGCTGAAAAAAATGACACTACTGGCCGCTTTGCTTTCTTTATCTGTGTTTGCAGAGGCGCAGTCTTTGCTGGACGGAGATTATGTTCTGAATGAATGGCGACACGCAGGGGCGTCATTTCGCCCGGGTGAGAAAGCGCCAACCCTGACGATTCAGGGTGATCGTATAAGCGGATTTGCCGGGTGTAATCGTTACTCTGGTTCAATCAATACGCTGCCTAAACTTAAAGTGGGGCCGCTTGCCACAACCCGCATGGCATGCCTGGGGGATGAAGCACAGCGCAACGAATCAGCCGTGCTGGCTGTGTTCGGGGGCGCAAAGCGCTTTAAATTTAAACGGCCTGATCGTCTGGAATTCAGCGGCGCTAAGGGTGAGCGTTTAACTTTTGTCCGCCAGCCTGATGCCATTGAGCAGGTGCTCTATATTGCGCCGGAAACAAAGTCCTGCTCTGCAGGCGTGGCCCAAATGGATTGCCTGCAAACGCGTGAAACACCTTCTGCCGAATGGTCGCTTTTTTATAATCACATTGAGGGCTTTGATTTTGTGGCGGGCAAAAGCTACAAGATTAAAGTTCGTCGTGAAAAAGTGGCTAATCCGCCTGCGGATGCTTCCGCGTTTAAATATGTATTACTCGAAGTTTTGGGTGACTAATGCGCAAGCTTAAAAAGCTGGTTTTGCTGGGAACGGGCCTGATTGGAGGCTCGTTTTCTTTGGCGCTCAAGCGGGCCAGGTGTGTTGAACATGTGGTGGGCGTGGGTCGCAACCCGGATAATCTTTCACGCGCGCTTGAGCTGAAGGTCATTGATGAGGCCAGTCAGGATGCGGCTTCGGCGGTAACAGATGCTGATTTAGTCTTGCTGAGCGCACCCGTTGGTCAGATGGCTGTGCTTTTGCAGCAAATTGCACCGCAACTGCCTGCGCATTGTATTGTGAGCGATGCGGGCTCTACAAAGCAGGATGTGTGCACACTCTATCAAAAATACCTGCCGCATCATTTAAGCCGTTGCGTGCCTGGGCATCCTATTGCGGGTTCTGAATTGTCGGGTGCCGCCGCTGCACAATATGGTTTGTATGAGGGGAGACGGGTGGTGTTGACGCCACTGGCCGAAAGTGCAGCGGAATCAGTCGAATTCTTGCGAGCCTTATGGCAAGCCTGCGGCGCACAGGTCTTTGAAATGAGCGCGGCAGAGCACGATGGTGTTTTTTCGGCGGTGAGCCATGTGCCGCATTTGCTGGCGTTCAGCTATATGAATGCAGTGCTTGATCGCCATAATGCTGGGCTTTGCTTTGATTTTGCGGCCACGGGGTTTCGGGATTTTACCCGCATTGCCGCGTCTCACCCTGAAATGTGGCGGGATATTACGCTGGCCAATAAAGACGCCATTTTACTGGATTTAAAAGCCAATGCCGCACAATTGCTGGCATTGATAGACTGCATTGAAAACCACGATGCTTCTGGCTTGAATGAGCGGATTGTTCGTGCCAGTACGGCACGCAGTCAATGGGGACGTCAGTCCCGGTCGTGATCGGGTCAGTTGACTTATTTGAGTGAGTTCTCTTCTGCATATTTATTGCCTCAGCACTAAAGGGATAGAGATGAATTATTTAGCCAGTGAAACGCGTTATCAGAATATGCCTTACCGCCGTGTGGGGCGCAGTGGTTTAAAGTTGCCCGCTATTTCCTTGGGTTTGTGGCATAACTTTGGTGAAAACCGCGCTTATGATGTCAGCCGCAGCATGGTTCTCTCTGCCTTTGATGCGGGCATCACTCATTTTGATTTAGCCAATAATTATGGCCCGCCGCCGGGCGCGGCTGAATCAACTTTTGGCCGTGTTCTGGCTAAAGATCTCAAGTCTTATCGTGATGAAATGATTATCTCCAGTAAGGCAGGCTGGGAAATGTGGCCCGGCCCTTATGGCGAATGGGGTGGTCGTAAATATTTAATGGCGAGTCTTGATCAAAGTTTGCAGCGTATGGGCTTGGATTATGTAGATATTTTCTACTCGCACCGTCCTGATCCGGATACTCCGCTTGAAGAAACCATGTCGGCGCTGGATGCGATGGTGCGCCAGGGGAAGGCCCTGTATGTGGGGATTTCATCTTATTCTGCAGAGCAGACAAAGGAAGCGAGCCGTATCCTGAAAGAGCTGGGTACTCCTTGTCTGATTCACCAGCCATCCTTTTCGATGTTTGATCGCTGGATTGAGGATGGCTTGTGTGATGTATTGGCCGAAGAGGGGATTGGCTCGATTGCTTTTTGCCCTTTGGCTCAGGGCCTGCTTACATCGCGTTACTTAAATGGTATTCCGGCTGGCTCGCGTGCTGCAGCAACGGACAATCCTTTTTTGACGGCAGATAAGGTGGAATTACGTATTGCTCAGATTAAGGCGTTAAATAATATTGCACAATCCCGCGGGCAAGCCTTGGCACAAATGGCTTTGGCATGGGCGCTGCTCAGGGTGACATCGGTGATTATTGGTGCCAGCCAGGTTGCTCAAATTCAGGAAAATATTTTGGCTGTGCAAAATTTGGCCTTCGATGCGGCTGAATTGCATGCGATTGAATTAATTTTAAAAAGGTAGCGGTGCGTGTTAGCCGCCAGAAAGGAAAATATGTCGGGTATTGCTATTTTGGCCATTGATGGGCCATCTGCTTCAGGTAAAGGTTCAGTGGCGCAGCGGGTTGCAGAAGCGCTGGGCTTTGCGTATTTAGATTCAGGCGCCTTATACCGCCTGACCGCATTGGCGGCTCAGCAGACAGGTGTTGATTGGAGTGATGAGGATGGCGTGGCGAAAGTCGCGCTGTCTTTGGATGTGCGTTTTGAAAAAGGCCTCACTTTTTTGGCGGGGCAGGATGTGAGTACCTTGATCCGCAGTGAAAACATTGGGGTGGGTGCTTCGCAAGTGGCAGCGTTTGCTGACGTCAGACAAGCATTGTTGGCAAGGCAGAGAGATTTTGCGGTTGTGCCTGGTCTGGTTGCGGATGGGCGGGATATGGGGTCGGTGGTTTTTCCTGATGCGCAGTTGAAAATTTTCCTTACTGCAACGGCAGAAGTGCGGGCAGAGCGCCGTTTTCAGCAATTAATTGCGCGCGGGGAGTCCGCTGATCTGGCCGCCATTACACGCGATTTGCAGTCGAGAGATGAGCGTGATGCCGCTAGAAAAGAAGCGCCACTTCGGCAGTGGGGCGATGCTTTATTGCTTGAAACGTCGCAATTAAGCCTGGATCAGGTGGTTGAATGTGTTTTATCCTGGTGGAAAACACGCACAGAAACGTAGTAAATGTGGTTTTTCTTGTTATAAATCACACCTTTTGTCTCCAAGTGCTTGAACTATAACAGAGAAATCTTTACAATCGCCCCACTAAGCCGTGGCCATTGGTCATGGCTTTTGCCCTTCTGGGGCGTTTGTCGTGTTGGCGGGGCGCAAAGCTCTGTCACATTTGTTTAACTAACTTATTTTTGGCATTCCGCCAGAAATGCTTGGAAATTTCCATTTATATGACTACTGCTACTCTGTCCGGCTCCATGGAAAGCTTTGCCGCTCTGTTCGAAGAAAGCCTAACGCGTCAGGAAATGCGCGCTGGTGAAGTGATCACTGCTGAAGTGGTTGCTATCGACCATAACTTCGTGACTGTGAACGCCGGCCTGAAGTCCGAGTCGCTCATCCCGCTCGAAGAATTCAAAAACGACAACGGTGACCTTGATGTTAAGGTTGGCGATTTCGTTCCTGTTGCGATTGACAGCCTTGAAAACGGCTACGGCGAAACTAAACTCTCCCGCGAAAAAGCTAAACGTCTGGCTGCGTGGATTGAGCTTGAAGACTGCCTCGAAAAAGCCATGGTAATGACCGGTGTTATTTCCGGTAAGGTTAAGGGTGGTCTGACTGTTATGGTTAACGGTCTGCGCGCATTCCTGCCAGGTTCTTTGGTTGATATTCGTCCGGTTAAAGACACCACTCCATTCGAAGGCAAGCAAATCGAATTCAAGGTGATCAAGCTTGACCGTAAGCGTAACAACGTTGTTGTTTCACGCCGTGCCGTGCTTGAAGAATCCCTGGGCGAAGAGCGTCAAAAACTCCTTGAAACACTCAAGGAAGGCGCAATCATCAAGGGTATTGTTAAAAACATTACAGACTACGGCGCGTTCGTTGATCTGGGTGGTATTGACGGTCTGTTGCACATCACTGACCTGGCTTGGCGTCGTGTGAAACACCCATCCGAAGTTCTGGCTGTTGGCGATGAAGTTGAAGCTAAGGTTCTGAAGTTCGATCAAGAGAAGAACCGTGTATCTCTGGGTCTGAAGCAATTGGGCGAAGATCCTTGGGTTGGTTTGTCACGTCGTTACCCATCGGGTACACGTATGTTCGGTAAGGTTACTAACCTTACAGACTACGGCGCATTCGTTGAAATCGAACAAGGCATCGAAGGTCTGGTTCACGTTTCAGAAATGGATTGGACTAACAAGAACGTTCATCCATCCAAGGTTGTTCAGCTTGGCGATGAAGTAGAAGTAATGATTCTGGATATCGACGAAGAAAAACGTCGTATCTCACTGGGCATGAAACAGTGCATGGCTAACCCATGGGATGATTTCGCAGAAAACTTCAAGAAGGGTGACAAGATCAAGGGTGCCATCAAGTCTATTACTGACTTCGGTGTGTTCGTTGGTCTGGCTGGCGGTATCGACGGTCTGGTTCACTTGTCTGATCTTTCATGGAATGTGGCTGGCGAAGAAGCTGTTCGCAACTACAAGAAAGGCGACGAAGTTGAAGCGATGGTTCTGTCTATCGACACAGAAAAAGAACGCATCAGCCTTGGTATCAAGCAAATGGAAGGCGATCCTTTCAACAACTACGTTTCTACATTCGATAAAGGTTCCCTTGTTAAGGGTACTGTAAAATCTCTGGACGCTAAGGGCGCAATCATTGCTCTGTCTGAAGAAATCGAAGGCTATCTGCGCTCTACAGAAGTTTCACGCGATCGCGTTGAAGACATCCGTACTGTGCTGAAAGAAGGCGACGAAGTTGAAGCCATGATCATCAACGTTGATCGTAAGAACCGTTCGATCAATCTGTCGATCAAAGCGAAAGATTCCGCTGATGAAACAGAAGTAATGAGCAAACTGTCTACCGAAAGCACAGGTACTGCGGGTACAACTAGCCTTGGCGCACTGCTGAAAGCTAAGATGTCCGGCGCTGAGTAATATGGATCAAGGTGGGATGACCAAGTCCGAGCTTATTGCAAAGCTCGCCCAGCGTTATCCGCAGCTGGTTGCGAAGGATGCAGAGCTGGCTGTGAAAACCATCTTAGATGCAATGGCCAAGAGCTTGTCTCAGGGCCAGCGTATCGAGATTCGTGGATTTGGCAGTTTTGATCTGAATTATCGTCCGCCACGAGTGGGGCGTAATCCGAAATCTGGTACAAAAGTATCGGTTCCGGAAAAATTTGTTCCCCACTTTAAAGCGGGTAAAGAGCTAAGAGAAAGGGTTGATGCCCTGATTTGATGTTCTGCTTTCAGGCGACACCTTCGGGTGTCGCCTTTTTGCATAAAAATGGCCTATTCTTGATTCTTACTTAATACCAGATGATTCCTGATCGTGTAGATTGGGTTTAATCGGTTACAATGTGAGCTAGCTTATTTCTATGGTTTAGATCAATGCGCTATTTGTTCTGGCTTATCAAATTTTTTCTATTTGTCATTTTGTTTGGCTTTGCCATGCATAATGCCGAACCTGTGGTGCTTAAATTCTTTTTAGGCTATTTCTGGCAGGCTCCTCTGGCCTTATTATTATTAGTATTTTTTGTAGTTGGCGCTGTTTTTGGCTTGCTGGCTGCATTTTCTAAGATTATTCGTTTGCGTCGTGAAGTGGTCGGGCTGAAAAAAGAATTGCGTGCCCGGCAAACCGTAGCAGACTTCCCACCTGATCTTCTTGTTGAACAACCTCGTGATGCGTTGTAAATCCCTTTATGCTTGAAATTGAATATTGGTGGCTCATTGCCCTGCCGGTTTTTTTTGCGCTGGGCTGGCTGGCTGCGCGTGTAGATATTAAACATGTCTTATCTGAAACCCGCTCTTTACCTGTGGCGTATTTTAAAGGCCTGAATTACCTCTTAAACGGTGAGACTAATCGTGCAGTTGATGTTTATGTTGATATTGCACGCCACCATGCTGAAACGATTGAATTGCAATTTACGCTTGGCCATTTGTTTCGCCGCAGAGGTGAATTAGAGCGGGCTATTCGTATGCATCAAAAGCTTTTGGTACGCCGTGAATTAACAATTGCGCAAAAACAAACGGCGCAATTTGAGCTTGCGCTTGATTTTATGCAGGCCGGTTTATTTGATCGTGCAGAAAGCCTGTTAACAGAGCTGGCCGATACAGATTATGCACGCCAGGCCCGAATTGAATTGCTGGGTGTTTATCAGCAGGAGAAAGCATGGGCCAAAGCAATTGAAACCGCGCAGCAATTGCGGGATGAGCGCCATACTTATCAGCATGAAATTGCTCAGTTTTATTGTGAACTGGCATCTCAGGGTGCCTTGCGCTCCGAGCCTGCGGCAGCAAGGGTTTATTTGCAAAAAGCGCTGGCTGAACATCGCAAATGTGCACGCGCAAATATCATTCTGGCCGAGCTGGAAATGACTGCCGGCAATATTGATGCAGCCATTGAGGCGTGGCTCAGAATTGAATCGCAGGAACCGCTCTATATTGCGCTGGCCGCAAGGGGTTTGCTGGCGGCTTATGATGCTCAGGGGCGTACAGAGGAGGGTACAAAGTTGCTGCTTGGCTTGTTGCGTCAGTATCCGGAATTAGATGTACTGGATCTGGCTTATGAGCGCTTATTAACCGAGCAGGGATTGCTGGCAACACATGAGTTTGTTCGTGAGCGGCTTAAAGCTCATCCAACCATGCCAAGTTTGCGCAAGGTACTGGAAGCGCATCTATTAGTTGCCCCTGATGATCAGAAGGTAGAGCTTGAAGTCATTGTGAAACTTATCCACGACGCAACGCGTGAGCAAACAATGTACCGCTGTACTCATTGTGGCTTTAAAGCAAAGCAATATTTCTGGCACTGCCCTGCATGTACTGAATGGGAAACGTTTCCTCCAGTGCGTGGGGCGCAAAAAAACACTTAATCTGTGCGCCTTTGCCTTGCTCATAAAACATAAAAATAACTTAAAAATATAGATACAGGATCTTGTATGTCTTCTTCATCCAAAGTGATCGTTGCCCTTGACTATACCAATGCGGCCGAGGCTCTGGCGTTTGCCAGCCGGGTTAATCCGGCGCTCTGCCGTCTGAAAGTTGGAAAAGAATTATTCACCCGCTGTGGCCCTCCGTTAGTGGAGCAGCTCGTTGCACGGGGTTTTGATGTTTTCCTGGATCTGAAGTTTCACGATATCCCTAATACGGTCGCGCAAGCTTGTAAAGCTGCAGCAGAGCTGGGTGTCTGGATGGTTAATGTCCATGCAAGCGGGGGGCGCCGTATGATGGAAACCACTCGCAATGCTTTAGAGGCACTGCCGCAGCGTCCTTTGCTGATTGCTGTTACGGTGTTGACCAGTATGAATGCAGAAGATCTGGCTGAGCTGAGTTTGCCTGAGCCTGCTAAGCAGGTTGAGATGCTGGCTCGTTTAACTTATAGCAGTGGCCTTGATGGTGTGGTTTGCTCTGCGCATGAGGCGGGTTTGGTACGTGCTTTAAGCAGCCCTGAGTTTAAGCTGGTTACACCAGGTATTCGCCCTGCCAATAGTGCTGCAAATGATCAGTCTCGTATTATGACGCCGGTAGCGGCCATTGATGCGGGTGCTGATTACCTGGTCATCGGGCGGCCAATTACTCAAAGCGATGATCCTGCGGCCACGCTGGCTGAAATTAACGCCAGTTTAGCGGGGTAGTTATGTTGTCTCCTGAAGGTAAAAAAATGCTGCAACGCGCCGTTGCTAAAGCACGGGTTATGGTTGTGGGCGATGTGATGCTGGATCGTTATTGGTTTGGTGATGTGGAGCGCATTTCTCCTGAAGCGCCCGTGCCAGTGGCGCGAATTCGCCGTACCGAAGAGCGTGCAGGTGGCGCGGCCAATGTGGCCAGAAATATTGCAGCCCTGGGTGGGCAGGCATATTTACTGGCGGTTGTTGGTGACGACGAGGCAGGGCGCAGTTTAGAAAACTTGCTGCTGGCGGATAAGGTAAATATTTATTTTCATCGTGATTCAAATATTGATACAACGGTAAAGCTGCGTGTTTTAGCCAGACAGCAGCAATTGCTGCGTATTGATTTTGAAAGTGAGCCAAGCCATGAAGTGCTGGCCGCTAAGCTGGATGACTTCAGGGCACTTTTGCCCAATGTAGATGTCGTCATCTTGTCTGATTATGGTAAAGGTGGCTTGCGCCATGTACAGATGATGATTGAAATCGCCCGTGAAGCAGGCAAAACGGTACTGGTTGATCCTAAGGGTGACGAGTACGAACGTTATCGTGGTGCTACATTGCTTACTCCAAATCGCAGCGAGTTTAAGCAGGTTGCAGGGAAATGGATAAACGACAGCGAGCTTGCACAGAAAGCAGAGTCTTTGCGTGCATCGCTGGATTTGGATGCGCTCCTCGTGACGCGCAGCGAAGAAGGGATGACCTTGTTTCGTAAGCAGGGTGTTGTTCATAAGCCAACCCACGCTCATGAGGTTTTTGATGTTTCTGGTGCGGGTGACACCGTTATTGCCACTTTGGGCCTTATGCTGGCTGCCGGGCTGGAAATGCCTGAAGCGATGGATTGGTCTAATCGTGCCGCGGGAGTTGTGGTTGCAAAACTAGGGACTGCCGTTGTCCATCCGGATGAGCTATTCGCCTGAATATTCCTGACTCCAAAAAAACGCCGCTAAATTACAGCGGCGTTTTTTATTATCTCAAAGCAACTCCCGTTGGGGTTTCAGCGATTTCTACGCGATTTTTCCCTAGTTTTTTTGCCTGATACATCGCCTGATCGGCCCGTTCAATCACTTGGTCCCTGGCTTCGCCAGGCAGGACAAGTGCAACGCCTGCACTGAAGGTGATCAGCAGTTTTTCGTTGTTATTTAAAAAGAACCGCTTGGTCAGCTCTCTTTGTAAGCGCTGCACAACGCTTACCGCCTCATTAATATCAGTTTCAGGTAAAACGAGCACAAACTCTTCACCGCCGTAACGTGCAACAGAATCACTTGGGCGTAATAAATCTTTTACCACCGAGACCAGATGCACCAGCGCTGCATCACCTGCAGCATGGCCCTGGCTGTCGTTTAATTTTTTAAAATTATCAATATCCAGCAGGCCAACACTCAGAGGGCTTTCACTTCGCAACGCTCTGGCAAGCTCAACATCAAAGATTTCTTCCAGCCCTCTGCGGTTAAGTGCTCCGGTAAGCTGATCGGTGCGAACTTTCTGGCTGACATGGGTCAGCTCTTTTTCCAGCTCGATAATGCGGCGCTGAGCATCATCGGCTTGCGCCCGTGCTTCGATTAAATCATCACGTGAACGGCGTACATCCAATTGCATGCTGCGGGTATCGCCAAGCAAGGACTCTAAAACGTCTTTAATGCTGTTTAAATCATTGGCCTGCTGAATTTGCTCGGTGTAATCGCTGATTTTGCTGTGGTATTGATCTGTGCTGTCTGACATGACGCTCAGGCGATCAATAAAGGTGGCAATCATGTTCTTAAGAACAGTCTGGGTTTCTACAAGGCTATGTTTGATCTGGCCTTGCTTAAACAGGACTTCCTTGAGTCCGGCTTCTGCGTCATAGATCACCCTCATGTCCAGGGGCTGTGCCATGATGGCCTGCACCACAGCCACCTGGCCTCTGACCCATTCATCTTCAATAACGACTTCCGCCATATTATCGGTGAGCAGGCGCAGCAGGCCCATTAAGCCATCACAGAGCCGGATTTCCTGATCGTTTTGCAATTCTAAACGCAGCCAGAATTTTCTCAGCCTTGGCATTAGCTTTTGCGTGCCCGCATTATTACTTACTGAGGCCACTTCAACGGCGAGGCTGGCTGCTTCAGCCTGCAGATCTGTATTGTGCGAAAGCCTCCCTTCAATCCCCACACTCAGTGCGGATATCAGAGCGTCACGCCAATCACGCCAGTCGCCATTATCCTGGTCTGATGTGCTGTTCGTTGCGCCATTGCCCGGGCTGTTGAAATCAGTGGGGTCGGATAACACTTCCGGGCTTTCGCCACTTTCTACACTGGCCCCGGCCCATGCTTTGATCAAAGCGCCTAGTTTTTCATTGAGTGAATTGGCGTCGCTGCCAAAATTAATCAGTACTTTTTCAAGTGACTCTTGTTTGCGGCTGGGGGTGTAAACGGGGTTGCGTAATTCCCACTGACGGATTAAATCACGAATTAAATCAGCCCAGCTTCGGCTAAGCTCAGTTTGCCCGCCCTGAGTCTCTATGCTGCGGATAATGAGTGCAGGCATATTGGCCCAGTTGGACTGGCCAGCCTGCTTATAAAGCTGCTCAATATTGCGCTGTAGTTCCGGGGTTTGTCTTGGGAAACTTCCCATGCTGACAATCAAATCTTTGATCACAGGGTGAAGTTTGTCGTTGTCTGCTGTGCCCGCAATTTCATGATAAATTGACTCGTAATGATCAGGCGTCGGGGGGACCCTGCGCATAGTCAGCTGCTTAAGTGTTTCACGAGCAATATCGGTGGGATTACTGAGCTTTCGCATGGCAGGTCATTTCAGTTGGAGGCGTGGTGATTATAGTCGATTGAAATCAGTCATGTGGCTTGCGTTGCAGTGGCGGCCAGGGAGCCGCCACTGCCATGGGTTTAATGCAAGTGCGGTGATGGCGTGTCGCTGCTTTCAGGTGTTTCTATATGCAACAAATCGCCATCTAAATCAGGGAATAGCGGATTTCCGCAGTCATCGCACTGATCCATTGGAAAGGTGTGCTCATGAATCACAATATCATTGATGCCAGCCTCACGCAGAATGGATTCTATATCAGCAATGCAGTCTGTGTGTTCATCTTCGCCATCCAGTAGTGGCCAGACTACGCCATGCAGCATTGGTTCTTCATTGCGGCGGATAAAGCCAATTCTGTATTCTTCCAGACGGCGTCCGTGGCATGCCGCAATCACGCAGGTGAGCTGGCGTGCTTCAATATTGAGCAGCAGCTGCAAAAATGAAATGGTCGCCTTTAATGAGTAGCCTCTTGATGCGCGGTCTGATTCGCGCCAGGCTGCAAAATAAGAAAGCGGTGTGAGTGATTCCATAGCGCAGCCGGCAAATAAAGATTGCAGGGATTGAACACCTTGCTTTTGCCATTGGCAGAGGATGTCTTTGCGCACGCCATCTTCTTCCTGCCAGCGAAATAAAGCATGGCCAACCGGGGCGGTTACCGCGCCCAGCAGGTAGCGGGTATCGGTTAAAAAAGTGGCTGGTTCAGCGCTGCTTGCCTGCTCGCAGACCAGGGTGCCGTTTTCTGTGCTGAGCGTTGCCAGCATTTTGCTTAGTTTTGCCGTATTGCAATAACCCTGGGGCAGTTGATCCGGGCTGAATAAAAAATCTGCCAGGGAAAAAAGCGTGCCCCTGGCAAACACCTGCTCTGCTAAATGCTTGCGCAAACTTTCTATTCTTTCTGCGCCAAGTGGCCCCGAAGGGATGTTGAAACGAGACCACGCCAAAAGGGGGATGGCAAACATGACGCTCTGGCCATCTTGCTGGTCAATCATCACATGATGTGTTTCTGTGCACGCCTCAACAATATCTGCCAGCTCATTCCAGGCCTGCGGATCTGTTTTTGAAAGTGTATCAAGGGCACTGTTTAATGTGTCCTCGTCTTCATCGATCAGGATTTCTTCAACCAGCTGCGTCAGTTTGTCTTGCCAGAAACGATCTTCCGCTAAGGTGCAAGATATCGAAAGACTGCTTGCGATATGGATTAATTCATCTGCTTCAGCAGCACCACGGCTGCGGCGAACGGTGCGGGGGCGTTTAATCATTGTCTCGTCTTATTTTATGAGTTGATCATTTTATTATGCAGGGCGCAGATCAGTCAGATCATCACTTCAAGATAGTGCGTGTCTGGCCCGTAATCGGAAAGCTTATTCAGTATTTGCTCGTTAAGCGGAAAAACAGGCCTAAATCCTTGCTTTAGCCAGAATGGCGCAGCACCCGCGATGGCAATCAGTCTGATTTGTGTAAAAGCATATTGTTTTGCCCAGGAGAAAGCTGTGTCTATCAGCTGCTGAGCCAGTCCCAGTCCCCGTGCTTGCGGATGTACAGCAAGATCATGAAGGAAATAGATGGGTTGGTGGGTATTTGCGGGTGGCAGTGCGGAATTTAAATCGGGCGGGGTATCGCCACACCAAGGGTGGCTGAATAAATAAGCGACCACTTGATGCTCTTTTGTGGCAACCCAGCAGCTGGAAGGGGATTGTTGTTGTTTGCAAACTAAATGTGCAGCATCTTCCAGGAGTGCGCTTGGATAGCAGGCACTTTGAATGCTCATTATCGCCTGGATATCTGAAGGACTAAGAGGGCGGATTTGTACGCTTTGCTTAATTTTCAAGGCGGGCTCAAAAGTAAAAACAGCCCATCTGTAAGGAATGGGCTGTTGATTTAATCTAAAAGCACTGGCTTAGATGCCTCTGTAAACGGGCCAGAAGATAATCAGATTACTCAATTACCAGCTGGCGCGGCGTTGGCGTGTTTCGCCATTGCCGGCCGGACGTTCAGCGCGCGGAGCGCCGCCATCACGGCTGCCGCTGCGGAAGCTGCCCGGATTGCTGTTCGGGTTGTGCGCGCCGCCGCCGAAGCTGCCGCGGGATTCACGGGATTCACTGCCTGCACCACGTGTATCTCCACGGGAGTCGTTGCGACGTTTGTCGCCGTAGCCGCCGCCATTGCCTGCGTAGCCACCAGTGCTGGCACCAGCGTAACCACCACCGCCATGAGGGCGCTTGCCTTTATAGCCGCCGGATGGTTTACGATCGCCGTAACCACCGCCATTACCTCCCTGACCTGGCTTGAAGCGAGCTTCAAGACCTGGTAAAGAAACAGTGCCGAAATCGATGTTGTAACGACGACGAATGCGTGTCAGCAACATGAAATCGTTTTTAGTCACTAGGGAGATGGCTTTACCAGTACGACCGGCACGACCAGTACGACCTACACGGTGAATGTAATCTTCAGCAAAACGTGGCAGGTCGAAATTCAGAACCAGGCCAATACCGGCAACGTCAATACCACGTGCGGCAACATCAGTTGCTACCAGAATGTCGATCTCTGCGCGGCGTAAACGATCTAAAGTACGGCGACGATCGCGCTGAGCCAGGTCACCGTGCATTGCTGCAGCACGGAAGCCTTCCAGCTTCAGCCATTCGGCAAGGCCGTCTGCATCTGCTTTTGTTGCGGTAAATACGATCGATTGTGTTTCGCTCGCATCTTTCAGCAGGGCAGCAACCAATTTTTGTTTGTGCTCGTAACCGTCGGCGTAATGAACGGCTTGCTCGATTTGTGGCTGAGCATTAATGGTGACTTCCATTTCAACCAGACGCGGGTCACGCAACATTGGGCCGGCAAAGCGCTGAACAGTTTCTGATAATGTGGCTGAGAACAGGGCAGTCTGGCGATCTTTAGGCATTGCAGAAACAATGGCTTCAACTTCGTCAATAAAGCCCATGTCCAGCATGCGGTCAGCTTCGTCCAGCACCAGCATGTCCAGACGGCCGAAATCAATACGGCCACCGCGCATCAGGTCTGATAAACGGCCTGGTGTTGCAACCAACACTTCGTAAGGTTGTGCCAACATACGGTTCTGAACTGGGTAAGGAACGCCACCCACTACGCAAGCAACCTTGCAACGTGGGATCAGTTTGCAGTAATCTGTCGCAACTTTAGCAACTTGCTCAGCAAGTTCACGAGTTGGAGTAAGTACAAGAACGCGTGGGCCGCGTGCATTGTGCTTAGCTGGTTTAAATAATTTATGCAGCGCTGGCAGCAAGAATGCTGCAGTCTTACCTGTACCCGTTTGTGCAGAAGCCATCACATCATGGCCAGCCATCAATTGTGGAATAGCAGCGGCTTGCACTGGGGTTGGGGCAGTGATACCGAGTTTAGCTAATTCTTGCACCAGTTCGGTGGCAAGGCCCATTTCGGCAAAAGCGTTAACAGCGGTTTCAGAATGAGTATCGCGATGTGGCATGAATATTCCTTTGAATATATCCCGGCGAGCGGGAAGACGGGCGCATTCCGGAATTAAATACGGAAATCGGCCGTCAGCGTTACATCGACGCTAACCGGTCAATCCGCATCTCATACAGCACAGGCGGGGGAAGGTCAGGGTACGATGGGGATTTGTGCTAAAGCACAAAGAAGGTTGCGGATCATACCGATAGACAAACAAAATTGCAAGCTAAATCGAAGCAGCCTGCAGCATGACCCGTCAGATGGCGGCGCTCCGCCGCTCCTTATTCATTGTAGTGTGGTAAAAGTAGTTACACTTTGATTCACATCTAAAAGCCAGACAGGTAAAATGTCACTAGTCTGAGTTTTAACAGACATTCTCCCATCATCACTTGAAAGGTCCAACCGTGCTAGAAGTCTATCGTCAGCATGTTGCAGAGCGCGCAGCACAGGGTATCCCAGCGCTTCCACTGAATGTGTCGCAAACAACCGATCTCATCGAGTTGTTGAAAAACCCACCCAAAGGGGAAGAGGCCTTTCTTGTCGACCTGATTACTTACCGCGTTCCTGCCGGAGTGGATAACGCAGCAAAAGTGAAAGCATCCTATTTGGCTGCGGTTGCACACGGCACGGAAGTCTGCAGTTTAATCAGCCGTGCTCAGGCGACTGAACTGCTGGGCACGATGTTAGGCGGCTTTAATATTGCTCCGCTGGTTGATTTATTGGATGACGAAGCCGTTGCTGCGATTGCCGCTGCTGCTTTATCTAAAACATTATTGATGTTTGATGCATTCCATGATGTTAAAACCAAAGCGGATGCAGGCAACGCCTTTGCTAAGCAAGTTTTACAATCATGGGCCGATGCGGAATGGTTTACAAGCCGCCCGGCTGTGCCAGAAAAAGTAACACTGACTGTATTTAAAGTGTCTGGCGAAACCAATACCGATGATTTGTCGCCAGCACCGGATGCCTGGTCACGCCCGGATATCCCATTGCACGCGCTTGCCATGCTCAAAAACCCACGCCCGGGTATTGAAGCTGATCAGCCAGGCAGCGTTGGCCCGATCAAACAACTGGATGCGCTCAAAGCCAAAGGCCACAAAATTGCTTACGTTGGCGATGTGGTTGGAACAGGTTCTTCACGTAAATCGGCAACCAACTCAGTACTGTGGTTTACCGGCGACGACATTCCTTATGTGCCAAACAAGCGCTTTGGTGGTTTCTGCTTAGGTACAAAGATTGCCCCTATCTTCTTTAATACCATGGAAGACGCAGGTGCTTTGCCGATTGAAGTGGACGTTTCTACGCTTGAAACGGGTGATGTGATCGATGTTTACCCACTGGAAGGCAAAATCGAGAAAAACGGCGCGGTTGTTTCAACCTTCAGCCTGAAAACCGATGTACTGCTGGATGAAGTACGCGCTGGTGGCCGTATTCCATTGATTATTGGTCGTGGCTTAACGGATAAAGCACGTGAAGCCCTGGGTCTGGTGCCATCTGCTGTATTCAAACGCCCGGTTGCACCTGCAGATT
The DNA here is from genome assembly GCF_011601265.1 of Iodobacter violaceini. Taxonomy (GTDB): domain Bacteria; phylum Pseudomonadota; class Gammaproteobacteria; order Burkholderiales; family Chitinibacteraceae; genus Iodobacter; species Iodobacter violaceini. Next base: position 140,698 of record NZ_JAAOLX010000002.1, on the reverse strand, counting down.
CTGGTAAAGGCTTTAGCCTGGCGCAGAAGATGGTCGGCAAAGCCTGTGGCGTGACCGGCGTTCGTCCGGGCACGTATTGCGAGCCACGTATGACTTCGGTGGGCTCGCAAGACACCACTGGCCCGATGACCCGTGATGAGCTGAAAGACCTGGCTTGCCTTGGCTTCTCTGCTGATCTGGTGATGCAATCGTTCTGCCATACCGCAGCTTATCCAAAGCCTGTTGACGTTAAAATGCACCACGAATTACCAGAATTCATTTCGACCCGTGGTGGTGTATCGCTGCGTCCGGGTGATGGCGTGATTCACTCATGGCTGAACCGCCTGCTGTTACCTGATACCGTCGGCACTGGTGGCGACAGCCACACCCGCTTCCCGATTGGTATTTCCTTCCCTGCGGGATCTGGTCTTGTGGCTTTTGCTGCAGCAACAGGTGTGATGCCACTGGATATGCCTGAATCGGTGCTGGTGCGCTTTAAAGGTGAAATGCAGCCCGGCATTACCCTGCGTGACTTAGTCAATGCCATTCCGCTGTACGCTATCAAGCAAGGCATGCTCACGGTAGAGAAAAAAGGTAAGAAAAATATTTTCTCCGGCCGCATTCTGGAAATCGAAGGCCTGCCTAAGCTGAAAGTTGAGCAAGCCTTTGAATTGTCTGATGCTTCCGCTGAGCGTTCTGCGGCAGGGTGTTCGGTACAACTGGACAAAGAGCCGATCGCTGAATACCTCACCTCCAACATCACACTGATGAAGTGGATGATTGCTGAAGGCTATGCAGATGCCCGCACTCTGGCACGCCGTATTGCCGCGATGGAAGAATGGCTGGCAAATCCGGTATTGATGCAACCCGATGCAGATGCGGAATACGCGACGATTATCGAAATTGATCTGGCGGATATCAAAGAGCCTATCGTGGCTTGCCCGAACGACCCGGATGACGTGAAGTTCTTGTCTGAAGTAGCTGGCGACACCATTGATGAAGTGTTTATTGGCTCTTGCATGACCAATATCGGTCACTTCCGTGCTGCTTCCAAGCTGCTTGAAGGTAAAAGCGATATTCCGGTTCGTTTATGGATTGCCCCACCGACCAAGATGGATGCACAACAGCTGACCGAAGAAGGCCATTACGGTGTATTGGGCCGCACGGGCGCGCGCATGGAAATGCCGGGTTGTTCATTGTGCATGGGTAATCAGGCGCAAGTGCGTAAGGGCTCGACTGCGTTCTCCACCTCAACACGTAACTTCCCGAACCGCCTGGGGATTGATACCCGTGTTTATCTGGGTTCAGCTGAGCTGGCTTCGGTTTGCGCAATGCTGGGCAAGATTCCAACGCATGCAGAATACCTGGCAAACATCGGTATTCTTGAGAAAAAATCGTCTGAAGTGTACCGCTACTTAAATTTTGATCAAATCAAGAGTTATAGCGATATTGCAGCAGAAGTGAAGTAATTGTAGTGATGTAATATAAATGAAGCCGCCACTTACCATATGAAGTGGTGGCTTTTAAGATGATTTCGCAAGATAACTTGCCTAAAGTGGCTTGTTTCGGCGAAAATCACGATCCTTTGCGAGTCGGGCGCCATGCCCGGCTTTTTTATTGATGGCTTGCCCACCCATCTGATGTTCGCTGTGGATACAGCGGCAGTGGCAAGACCAACCTTCTCTTTTCGGGGGTGTGGGATATGTCTAATCTGGCAAACATTGCCGTTGTGCAAGACACAATCGATTCACAATTACCAGTAAGCGCTTATTTTGATGAGCAGCTTTATCAAGTAGAACAAGCCCTTTTATTTGCGAAAGGTCCGCGCTATATCGGCCATGAGCTGATGGTGCCCGAAGTGGGTGATTATCATGTTTTAGAAGCAGATCATGCCGCACGATATTTAAAGCGCAATCAGGATGGCGTAAGCCTTCTTTCTAATATTTGCCGCCACCGCCAGGCGCTGATGCTTGAAGGGCGTGGCAATCAGACGCATACCGTTTGCCCGATCCATCGCTGGACATACGACGCTAAGGGCGAGCTGCTTGGCGCGCCTCATTTTAAAAAAAATCCTTGCCTGCATTTGCCCAATACACCATTGCAAGCATGGAATGGCTTATTGTTTGAATCCGGCCGCGATATTGAAGGCGATTTAAAAAACTTGGGCGTTGCAAAAGATTTAGATTTTTCTAAATACGTTTTTCATAGCGTAGTGGTAGATGAATATGAAGGTAATTGGAAAACCTTTATTGAAGTTTATTTAGAAGATTATCATGTAGATCCATACCATCCGGGCTTAGGCCGCTTTGTAGAGTGCGCTGATCTGGCATGGGAATTTGGCGATTGGTATTCGGTGCAGACGGTTGGCGTTCATAATGCTTTAGCGAAACCCGGCTCTGAAGTCTATGCAGACTGGCATGCCGAGCTCATGCGCTATGGCCAGGGCAAAGCACCAAAGCACGGGGCAATTTGGCTGACTTATTATCCCAATATTATGGTGGAGTGGTATCCCCATACTTTAGTCATTTCAACAATTATCCCAACAGGGACACGCAGCTATAAAAATGTGGTGGAATTTTATTACCCTGAAGATATTGCGTGGTTTGAGCCGGAATTATTAGCGGCCGAGCAGGCGGCATATGCGGAAACGGCTGTAGAAGATCAGGACATTATTCGCAGAATGGAAGCCGGGCGAAGTGCGCTGTATGCTGCAGGGCGCAATGAAGTTGGCCCGTACCAAAGCCCGATGGAAGATGGCATGCGTCATTTTCATGCATTTTTAAGGCGGGAATTAGGGTCTGCTTTGCGCTGAAATAAATCCCCCAATAAAGTCAATTACTGCCTTTGTTGGGGTTTGAAATATTATTGAAAGCATTGCTGTTTTTTGTAATAGTTAAATGGCATAATCACCTCTCCTTCAAAAAACAATAGAAATAAAGTTATCAGGGGTGTTTATGCGTTTACTTGTTGCGCTTGGATTTATATTAATGGCCTCTTCTGCCAATGCAAAAATTAGACCGGGCTTTATGACTGATTTCTCTGTTGGCAGATCTCAATATACCGGTGAGTCTGAACTTGACGTTGCATTTTCTGCTCAGCTGGCTTATCAGATTAATGCTAATTTAGCGATTGAAGGGCAGTTTGTCGGTTTAGGTTTGGTAACGCCAATATTCGCTGGCTGGTTTGAGGAAAAAGTCAAATATACCCCTGAGAGTTATTACGGTATTTCTCTTGTTGGCAATTTGCCTTTGAATGAGCGCTTTGATTTATATGCAAAGCTGGGTGTGGGGCGGACCCTGTTTTCCAGCAGCCAAAAAAAATATGCCGATTACTCTGAGACAGATACTAATTTTGGCGCAGGCACCCGAATGAGGCTGGGGAAAAATTGGTCTATGAAGTTTGAAGGTCAGTATTTTAATAAAGCGAAAGTAACAACATGGCTGTTAGGTGTTGGTTATCACTTTTAAAGTCAGCCTGATTAATTGGATGTTTTTTATAGCGCTTGTTTTTATATTGAATTGTTCTAAACAGCAGAAATCATTTTTATTGGCTACTGCGTAACGCAGTAGCCAATTTAATTTTTAATCAGGCAATGCCAGATTTTTAGGCCAAATCAGCCACAGCTGGCCGCTTTGCTTCATTTTCCCAGCCAGCTCACCTGCCGCATCGCCCGTTCCCCAAAAGAAATCAGCCCGTATTGTGCCGCGTATGGCGCCGCCGGTATCTTGTGCGGCCACCAGCCTGTGAATACCTCCGCCATTATCCGGGCGATCCGTCGCAATAAAACTCATACTTCCCAATGGAATCACGTTTTTATCCACGGCAATGCTGAAGCCAGCAGTCAGGGGGATATTTTGTGCGCCAACGGGCCCATCATTAGAAGGGGGCAGGGTGCGAAAAAAGACATAGCTTGGGTTGCTGTCCAGCAAGTTTTCAATGCGATCGGGATGTGCATCTGCCCAGCTTCTGATGGACTGCATCGAAACATCTGCTGCTTTCAGCTCGCCTTGCTCCACCAGCCAGCGTCCCACTGGTTTATAGGGGTGACCATTTTGGTCGGCGTATCCCAGACGAAGCTCGTTACCCTCATGCAGACGAACACGCCCGGATCCTTGAATTTGCAAAAACTGTACATCCATTGGGCTTTCCAGCCATGCCAGCACAGGCGCATCAATGTTTTTCTTAACAATATCGCTGCGGCTGAAGTAGGGCAGTAATTTATTACCAGCCAGACGCCCGCGCACGCGCTTTCCTTTTAGCTCAGGATAAAGCTCTGCCAGCTCTACGGTAATCATATCTTTAGGCGGCGCATAGACAGGATAAATTGCGCGATTGGTTTTTTGAGTGCTTCCCGGATACACAGGCTCGTAGTAACCGGTGATGAGTCCGGTCTGGCTGCCATCAGGATTGGTCAGCTGATAGGGGGTAAAGTTAGATTCAATAAACTGACGCGCATCTTGCACGCCAATGTTGCTGGCTTTTCTGCATAGCGCCAGCCAAGGCTCCTGGCGCAGTTTGGCGCAGGATTTTTTCCATGTGGCAAAGCTTGAGGCCAGATCATCTCCGGGCCAGTTGGGCAGATTTTGCCAGCTACTCTGCTGATAAGGTAAAGCCGTTTGGGGGTCTGTGACCGGTGGTGTGGATGGCTTGGGTGGCAAAGGGACTGGTGCAGTAGCACAGGCAGTAAAAAGCCCCGCAGCGATGGCGGCGAGGCTGAGGGTACGGGCTGAGCGAATATAAATCATGGTTCCTTTGGATCAAGTCCTTGCTTAAAGGCAGCAATCCCTGCTTTTTGCATTTCAAGGGTTTTAATGGTCATTTGCAGCATACCAACCTGCATAGAAAGCCACTGTTCAACAGTGCGGCATTCTGCAATTTTTCGGTCTATTTCTTCAATCGTCATGGGCGGCGTAAAGGGATTGCCCGCTGCTGGCTTGAAAAATTGGGAAAATAAGCCGAATGGATCATTAGGATTGTATTCACTCATATTGTTCCCCTTGTTGAAAAATAAAAAAAGCCCAAGCCCCTGATTCAGTCAAATAATCATGAATCAGGGGGCCGGGCTTATATCGCTGCTTAGTCGCGTGCTGCTGCTTCAACAGCAGCTAATGCCGCCATATTTACAATACGGCGTACTGATGCTGTAGGCGTCAGAATATGCACAGGTGCTGCTAAACCCATTAACATCGGGCCAATGGTTACGCCGTCACCGCAAGTCATTTTCAATAAATTGAAAGAAATATTTGCGGAATCCAGGTTTGGCATAATCAACAGATTGGCTTCACCTTTCAGTGTGGATGTTGGGAATACCTGCTGACGCACGGCTGCAGATAAAGCCGCATCGCCATGCATTTCACCATCGACTTCAAGATCAGGCGCCCGCTCACGCAAAATGGCCAAGGTAGCGCGCATTTTTCGTGCAGAAGGCGTATCCATGCTGCCAAAATTAGAATGGCTGAGCAGGGCCACTTTAGGCTGAATACCAAACTTGCGTACGGTATCTGCCGCCATAATGGTGATTTCAGCCAGCTCTTCCGGGTTTGGATCCTGGTTAACGTAAGTATCAGTGATAAATACATTACCTGTAGGCAAGAGCAGTGCATTCATCGCCGCCGTTACTTTGGCATCTTTGCGTAAGCCTAATACATTGCTGACATACCAGTGATGGCGCTGGTACTGGCCGTAAGTACCACAAATCATGGCATCGGCTTCGCCACGCTTCAGCATCAAAGCACCGATCAGAGTGGTTTTGCGGCGAACTTCTGCTTTAGCCAGCTCTTCTGCCACACCACGACGCTTCATAATATCGTGGTATTCCATCCAGTATTCGCGATAGCGCGGATCGTCTTCCTGGTTGCATAACTGAAAATCAACGCCCGCTTTGATGCGTAAGCCCAGCTTTTCGATGCGTTTTTCGATAATAGCAGGGCGGCCAATGATAATAGGCTGGCAAACCCCCATATCCACGACTTCCTGCACAGCATGCAGGACGCGCTCATCTTCACCTTCGCAGAAAATAACCCGTTTATTGGCTTTTTTCGCAGCGGTAAATACCGGGCGCATAAATAAATTGGATTTGTAAACGAATTGCGTCAGCTCTTCGATATACACGCCCCAATCTTCAATCGGGCGGGTTGCTACGCCGGATTCCATTGCTGCGCGTGCAACTGCAGGTGCAATTTTAATGATCAGACGCGGATCAAATGGTTTTGGAATCAGGTAATCAGGGCCAAAGCTTAAGTTCTGGCCGCTGTAGGCATCAGCCACCACATCAGATTGCTCGGCATGTGCCAGCTCTGCAATGGCGTTAACTGCCGCATGCTTCATGGCTTCATTAATCGTGGTTGCGCCAACATCCAGCGCTCCGCGGAAAATAAAGGGGAAGCAAAGAACGTTGTTTACCTGATTTGGATAATCTGAACGGCCAGTGCAAACAATGGCATCGCTGCGTGCAGCACGCGCATCCGGCGGCGTGATTTCCGGATCCGGATTAGCCAGCGCCAGAATCAGCGGGGTAGCCGACATCAGCTGAATCATGTCGCCCGTTACCAATCCTGCGCCAGATAAGCCCAGGAAAATATCTGCCCCCACAAGCGCATCTTTCAGCGTACGGGATTCAGTATTTTGTGCGTAGCGTTGCTTGGTTTCATCCAGCGGGCCACGGCCTGTATAAATAACGCCTTTGGAGTCGCAAACGGTCACGTTTTCACGTTTTACGCCCAAAGAAACAAGCAAATCAAGGCATGCAATAGCAGCCGCACCGGCTCCGGATGCAACCAGCTTTACTTCATTAATTTTTTTGCCGATCAGGCGCAAGCCATTGATTACCGCCGCACCAACAATAATCGCCGTGCCGTGCTGGTCATCATGGAAAACCGGGATTTTCATCCGCTCACGCAGCATCTTTTCAACATAGAAACATTCTGGCGCTTTGATGTCTTCTAAGTTGATACCGCCGAAAGTAGGCTCCAGCGAAGCAATAATTTCAACGAGTTTTTCCGGGTCTTTTTCTTCGATTTCAATATCGAATACATCAATGCCGGCAAACTTTTTAAAGAGTACGCCTTTCCCTTCCATAACAGGCTTGCTCGCCAATGGGCCAATATCGCCCAAACCGAGTACTGCAGTGCCATTGGTGATGACCGCGACTAAATTGCCACGCGCTGTAAGATTACGCGCTTCGTTAGGATCTTCAACGATGGCATCGCATGCAGCCGCAACACCAGGAGAGTAGGCCAGTGCTAAATCGCGCTGGCTGGATAAAGCCTTTGTAGGCGAGACCTGAATCTTACCCGGCTTTGGAAAGCGGTGATATTCGAGGGCTTTCTTGCGAATTTCTTCGTCCATATTTGTATCCCTTGTCAAAAGCTTATGAGCTTATATAGATGCTGTGCTTTCTTTAAAGCGCTTGTAATCAGGTGTTTCAGTAGTTGTTGAAAATTTTACTAATACTTCACTGAAACACTTTCACTTCCTAACCAACTTTTTAACTCTGCCAGCAACTCGTCATGCAATGTAATTCTCCAGCTTTCGCCAAGAGAAAGGGTGCATGCGGCTTCGGTATTTTGATAATCCACCTCAACAGGGCACTCGCCGCCGCGATGGAGTGAAAGCAAGCTTTTTAGCCTTTGAGCATCCATCCCCTGGCGCATGCCCAAAGTCATACTGCGCGCAAAACGGCTGCGTGCCTCTGCAATATCATAAATAGTATCAGCAATAATACGTAAGCCCCCTGAAAACCTATCCTCAGAAACCTTACCCTCTATCACTAAGAGCGTGTCTTCTTTGATTTTGTTCCGGTTGGCTTCAAATACTTCTGAATAAACGGTGACATCCCGGCGAGATTTGCCATCATCCAGCGTGACAAAAGCCATCCGGCCACGGTCCCCGTTTTTAATGCGTAAGCCGCTCACAATACCGGTAATCATTTGCGGTGTGCGGCTTGGCTCCAGCCGTTCAAGAGAGGATTTAATAAACTGACGAATCCCTTTTGCATGGGCATCAAAAGGGTGGCCGGAGATATAAAACCCAACGGCATTTTTCTCTTCGGCCAGCTTAATGCGCTCATCCCACTCCGGCACTTCAATCATGGCAACTTGGGGCACATCAACAGCCTCAAGCATATCAAACAGGCTGGATTGATTTTTATTGGCCGCTTCGCTCTCAGCCAGCGCCATCGCCTGCTCTACATTGGCCAGAAGCCGCGCACGGTGCGGGTCCAGCTGATCAAATGCACCCGCACGAATTAAAGCTTCGAGGGTGCGCTTATTCACCTCGCGCTTTTCGGTGCGGCGGCAAAAATCGTATAAATCAGTAAAGGGGCCGTTGGCTTCCCGTTCACGAACAATCATTTGTACGGCAGATTCGCCCACACCTTTAATGGCACCCAATGCATAGCGGATTTCCTTGCGGGAAACCGGCACAAACTTGTGAAAGCTTTGATTGACATCGGGCGGCAGTAAAATAAGTTTGTTCGTTTCAACACTGTCGTCGTAGAACACTTTCAGCTGATCGGTGTTATCCAGCTCCGAGCTCATCGTGGCGGCCATAAAAGCGGCACAGTGGTGCGCTTTCAGCCATGCCGTATGATAGGAAACCACGGCATAGGCGGCCGTATGTGATTTATTAAAACCGTATTCGGCAAACTTCGCCATTAAGTCAAACAGCTGCTCGGCAAGCTTCGGGTCGTATCCTTTGAGCGCAGCACCCTGGGCAATTTTTTCCCGGTGCTCGGCCATTTCTTCCGGTTTTTTCTTACCCATAGCCCGGCGCAGCATATCCGCGCCACCCAGAGTATAGCCACCGATAATCTGGGAGATCTGCATCACCTGCTCTTGATACACGATCACGCCATAGGTAGGGTCGAGACAAGCCGTCAGGTCTGGGTGGAAGTAATCCACTTCTTCCAGTTTATTTTTACGATTAATAAAGGTGTCTACCATCCCGGAGCCCAATGGGCCAGGGCGGTAAAGCGCCAATACCGCAATAATATCTTCAAAGCGGTCTGGCTTCAGCTTGGCCAGCAAGCGCTTCATCCCGTCCGATTCCACCTGAAACACGGCCGTGGTATTGGCGTCGCGGAAAATCTTATACGCGGCCTGGTCTTCAAAGCCCAGCAGCATTAAATCAGGTGCACTGCCTTCCATATCGCGGATATAGCTGAGTGCCAGCTCGATAATGGTTAAGTTGCGTAAACCCAAAAAGTCGAACTTCACCAGACCGATTTTTTCAACGTCGTCTTTATCCAGCATGGAAACAGGCGAAGAATCCGCGCCAGAGGCCAGATAAATAGGGCAGAAGTCAGTAATTTTGCCCGGCGCAATCAAAACGCCCCCGGCATGCATACCAATATTACGTGTCAGACCTTCCAGCTTTTTGGCCAGCACCCAAAGCTCTTTAACTTCGTCTTCTGTTTCAACCCGCTGCTTTAAAATGGGCTCCATTTCCAGCGCATCATCGAGGCTGTACTGCTTGCCCGGCGCAGCAGGAATCAGCTTGGATAAGCCATCACAAAACATATAAGGCAAATCAAGCACGCGGCCCACATCCCGCACTACGGCTTTGGCGGCCATGGTACCGAAGGTAGCAATCTGGCTGACCGCTTCTACGCCATATTTTTCACGCACATACTCGATCACGCGCCAGCGGTTTTCCTGACAAAAGTCGATATCGAAGTCGGGCATGGAGACGCGTTCCGGGTTCAGAAAGCGCTCGAAGAGCAGGGCGTAAGCAGTAGGGTCAATATCGGTAATGCCAAGGCTGTACGCCACCAAAGATCCCGCACCCGAACCACGGCCTGGCCCCACAGGGCAGCCATTGTGTTTGGCCCAGATAATAAAATCGGCAACGATCAGGAAGTAGCCGGGGAAGCCCATTTGCACAATGGTATCGGTTTCAAATTTCAGCCGGTCTAAATAACGCGGGCGCTCGGCATCCCGTTTGGCTTCATCCGGATAAAGCAGCTGCAGACGGGTTTCCAGGCCCCGTTTTGCTTCAAATACCAGAAAATCATCCAGCGTCATGCCATCCGGAGTCGGAAAATCTGGCAAATAGTTTTTGCCAAGCGTCACTGATAAATTACAGCGCTCGGCAATGGCAATGCTGTTGGCAAGTGCTTCAGGCACGTCTGCAAATAATTCGGCCATTTCGCTGGCCGATTTGAAATATTGCTCTTCAGTAAACAGACGGGGGCGGCGCTTATCCGACACCATATTGCCTTCTGCAATACAGACACGGGCTTCGTGCGCCTTAAAGTCATCCCTGTCCATAAATTGCACGGGATGAGTGGCGACCACGGGCAAATCGAGATCAGAGGCCAAATCCAGATGGCCTTGCACGCTGGGCTCGCAGCCAGGAAAACCCCTGCGTTGCAACTCCAGGTAAAAGCGATCAGGAAAAGTGTCCGCCCACCAGCGGGTGGCTGCGAGGGCTGCATCGTACTGCCCGCCAATCAGAAGCTGGCCAATTTCCCCCAGACTTGCGCCTGAGAGGCAAATCAGCTCGCTATTATCCCCTTCGGCGAGCCACTCTTTTTTAATCTCGGCCCGGCCACGATACTGGTTGTTCCGAAATGCATTCGATAATAAGTCGCAAAGCCGCCCGTATCCTGCGCGACTTTTGCAAATAAGCAGAATGCGGAAGGGGACGTCCCGGTCTTCCGGGTTTTCAACCCATGCATCAATCCCAACAATGGGTTTAATCCCCGCTTCACGGCAGGCTTTGTAATGCTTCACCATTCCAAAGAGATTCATTAAATCAGAAACACCAAGCGCGGGCATACCGCCGGATTTTGCGGCTTTAACCGCATCATCCAGACGCACGATGCCGTCGGTGACTGAAAACTCGGAATGGAGGCGTAAATGGATAAAGGAGGGCGAATTCATCGCGGCATTTTATCACTCATCGCGCTTTGAGCCACGGGAAACATCGCACAGATCATTTCACACAGCATATCGCCCCTCTGAGTGCTAGAATAAGGCCACTAAATCCTTGCTGTGAGGTGTTTTATGGAAGTTTCTGCAAGCAGCGCCACAGTGCAAAATACAGCGGCACTGATGATGGCTAAAAAATCGATGGATATACAGGCGCAATCTGCCTTAAGTTTACTCAGCGCTGTACCTGAAGCGCCAAAATACAACAATCCTTCCGGGCTTGGAAGCCTTTTAGATACAAAGGCTTAGTGTATTTTTTGCAGGGCATTCCGTATATTTTGCTGCACTGCACAAAATGGTTTGACTCCGGGCGGGTAATGCCTCCATAATGAATTGCATTGTTGCACTGCACAACCGGAGAAACCACCATGTTCAAAGACCTGTTTAAAGCCCCACAATTCAACCCTAAGCAATTTGCTGATTTTGGCCAGGCTAATCTGGAAAAATCCCTGCGCCTTACAAATATCGCACTGAGCAGTGTAGAACGTTTAGTTAACCTGCAAATTGGCATTACCCGCGATTTAATCGCTGAAAATGCAGAAACCACTAAAACATTGTCTGCTGTAAAAGATGTTCAAGGTTTGGTCGCTTTCCAGCGCCAGCTTGCACAGCCTTCTGTTGAAAAAAGCCTGGCAGTTGCACGCAATGTATTTGACGCTGCAAGCGCTACACAGCAAGAATTAAACAGCCTGATCGAAGAACAAGTTTTAGAATTCAACAAAAACTTGCTGGCTACTTTAGATAAAGCTACTGAAAACGCACCAGCAGGCTCAGGTGTGGCAGTTAATGCACTGCGTAATGTTGTTGAAACAGCCAGCAATACCTATGACGCCGTTTCTAAAACAAGCCAAAAAATTGCATCCGAATTAGTCAGCGCAACTGTAAATGCAGCTGAAGCGGGCGCAAAAGTTGTTGCTACAAAAGCATCCGCATAACCAATCCGTTTTAAATAAAAAAAGACACCGCAAGGTGTCTTTTTTTATGGCTAAAAGATTGATCAGAGTTGTTCAATCAGACGATCCAGCAATTGCCCCATCGTTAAACCCTGTTCTGCAGCAACACGCTTTAGCTTTTCACGCGTTGCAATATCCACCATTGCATTAAATTGCACGGGCGTTGTTAAACTCATATTTTTTAAACCCGCCTGAAAACGGGCTTTTCTGCTTGCTCTCTGGCGCTCAGCAGCTGTCATGGCGCGCTCCCCAAGAGGAGGGCGTCCACGTCTCTTGGCCGTCGGCATGCCGGGTAACTCAGCAGTTTTAGTATCTTCGATCTGACGCATATTACTTTGTGATCATTTAAGGCGGACGCCATTTTAGTGACTGAATGTGTCAGTTGTCACGTTTTGAATGTGTGGCTTTTACCCTGGGTCATGCATTGACAACTACAAACCCCAATAGAACAAAGGCATGGCGGGGCATTTAAGTCTGAGTAATTTTTACAGCGCACTGAAAAAGGCTCAATAAAACATAAAAAACAAACGCCTGACACCCCTTATTTATAGAAAAATTCAGCATAAAAACACAGGCGAGCGAATTTAAACTAACAGCGCTTATCGATTAAAAGAGAAACAGATTGAGCTCAATATGCAGGGTTTACGCAACTGTAGTGAAAAGATTGACTTGCGCAACCATCAAAGTCTCGCCATTTAAGCCTTGTGTCTAAAGAGTTGAGGCATGGATTGACATGGAGAGTGCTGCTTGTAGTTAGGACGTATTTAACTTTACATAATATACACTATTGTGTTCAGTTTGATGTAAGTTATGCCTAGTTTTAGCTTGCACTCCTTCAGGGGAGAGCGTTGCAATCATCCCCACTATCAGGGCCGTTCCTAGTACCTTTCCAGTACGGCCCGAATTGAAATTTTCCCAAAACGCCTTGCGATCAACTGACTTTTCACGCTGAAAATTGGCGGCACTGATCACAATTAGCGGATCAATTCCAAGTATTTGTCCAATTCGGATGCAATAGTAATCATCCGGCACTTTCCCTTCTGTTCTCCACTGTGTAACCAAGCCACGACTGCCGCCTAGGTGTTTGCTTAGGTCTGAATCTGTCGTCATTCCTAGCTTTTCTTTCGCGTCATCCGCGTAGTCAATTACAAGCTTCATCATTTTTCCTATTGACAATGTTCTTTACTGAGAACAACAATTCGTTCCGTCTGTTCTCGGTTGAGAACAGGTGATTGGATGAATTCTATTTTACTGGGTATTCCACGAAATCCCGAATTGATTCCTACCACTTTCGACCAAAACCAACAGGAAATAAACCATGAAAGCATTCGTCGTCGGCATTTCTGAAATGAAAGGCATTGCAAAGAAAACGGGCAAACCATACGCGATGTGCAATATCAACACGCTTGTGCCGGTTGAAAACGTATCAAGTGACGCATTTTCCAAGCGCGGTTTTGGTTTTGAGATTGTTCAGATTGGTGCGACTGCGGATTGCATTTCTCAGTTTGCAAATATTCGGTTTCCGGCACATGTGGAACTAGTCACAGATATGACCCAGTTTGCTGGCCGGTTGGTCCCGATTGTTGTGGGTGTGTCTGAGCCGGTTTTGAAGAGCGCTTAGCGCGTCGGGTTGAGAGACGGGTTGCTAGTAATACCCGTCTTTTGTCTCAAGTTGAGACTTTTTTGCAATTTTCAGTGCTGGTTTTGAGGTGACAAATGTCTGGTGTTTTTATCGATTGGATCACACTTTCACAGTCAGATTTCTCTAAAAATGTAGAGTTTTTAGGGCCTTTTTCTGTATTGCGTGACAACGAAAATTTACCGGCCAATAGTGATTTTTCACTGCCTTATGTTGATTCTGGCTTTGTTGTGAAGTACGGCCGCGACCTTGCAACAATGAAAATTGATGATGAAGAGGAGTGGTATTCGCACTCTCGTGTTCATCATGAGGGCTCGTTCTCATCCGGCTTGATGTTGCGTTGTGATGGTAGTCGTGTTGAGTTTTCAGGCAATGTTGGCCGTTTTGATCGTCCTGACAATTTATTTAATTACAATTTTGAAGAAACAATTCGTAAGGCGAATGAGTTTTTAGCTTTATACGGTTTGCCAGCATTTCATGCTGGGGATTACGCAGTAAATCCAAACCCGTCGCAATACGATATTGATAATGGCCTATTGGATCAGTGGAGCGGTGCAACGGTTTCAATGTTGCATTTAACGAAAAATTACAATACTGGCTCGGCAGCAAATGCACAGGCGGCAATTGACTGGCTTGCAACACAATCAAAATCTCACGTGAAGCGCTCGCGCTCTGGTGAATCAACTATGTCATGGGGCAGAAAGGGCGGCCGTGTCTATTTAAAGGCATACATTAAAGCTCAAGAAATGCTTGATCACGCTCGAACTCATGGCCGCACACGCGAAGAAGTAATAAATGATCCTGTTTATCAGTATTGCTTAAAAAATGGTGTGATCCGTTTTGAGCTTGAGGCAGGGCGTTTATTACTTCGGGACTCACAACTCCGCTTTATGGGTGATATCACGATGCAAAAATTAAATGATTTATTTGATGAGCATGTAATGCCAATTCTTGGGCGTGTCCGTGACGACATTACACGAATTGATTTCGATACATTAGATATTGCATCAGGGCCAAAAATGGCGGCTCTCGCGTATTTGCGCGGTGAAGATGTCCGTACACATTTATCCAGAGCTACTTTTTTTAGATATGCCAAAGTTTTGCGCGAGTATGGAATTGATATATCTGAGCCTTTAAAAGGTTCTGAAACGTTTACTGCTGTAATTAAAGTAATTGATATACAGGCAATTAATGAGCCTCCAGCATGGTATTGGGATCATCAAACCCGCATGACTCAATTTGCGGCTAATGATGTGAAGGTTCTCAAATTGGTTAATGGGTGACATATGGCTATTGCAGATTATCGTGAACGTTTTTCGCGTTATGTCGATAGAACTGATGAAGATGGCATTGCTTTATCCGCTGGTTTTAAGCGTGAGATTGAGGATATGGAAAATGCTATTTCTGAGCTTTCTAAAGCGTTGCATTTAAAATGATTCAACAATGCGTTTCAATTCGCACCGATGGATTGTTGCAAATTGCGTCTAATGTGGCGACCAGTTGCCAATATGTAATTACGTCTGGTTCAGTAATGGATTGGACTATTGAGGATGCAAAGCCGGTTGTTGCGGCTGTTGCGCTATTGTGGGCAATTGCCTACTTTTTTCGTGTCTTGATTAAGACAGTTAACCAAAGTGGAGATTTAAATGAATAACTTTTTCAAACGTGCTTCCCGTGTTGTTTTAGTTGTTGCTGGTACTGTAGTAACAGCGCCTGCATTTGCGGCTGTTGATATTACTGCTGCCATTGCTGAATTGGGCGAAGCTCAAAAGGCCGTTGGTTTAATTGGTATTGCCGCTCTTTCTATTGCAGTGGGTATTAAAGTGTTTAAGTGGGCACAAAAAGCCTTGTAATTTTTTTGCATTAATGGGCGGCTTTTTGCCGCTCTTTTTTCGCCTAAATTTTGTATGAGCGACTGGGCGACGCTTGCGGCGCACGGGCGCTCAGACAAAATGATCAGGGGTTGATATGAATGGAAGGATTACTTTTTTTAGTCGTTTGTTTATTGGCCTTTTGGCTTATTTTCTCTGCGGATTAGCTTTTGCTGATTATCCTGCTAAAAATACTGAGCGTGCTGGACCGTTGTCATACGAAGAAATTGTACCTTTTTGCACGGCTCAAAAGCCAGGTTATAAAACTCGTTTTATTTTTGCAAGTTCAACGCCTGATATGGAATATTACGCGTGTGACTACTATCATCCTGATTATAAAGAATGGGTTTTAGTTAGGAATTATTCATTTCATTGCAATTATGCTGGAGCACCGCCTGGGCTTATTCGAAAAGAAGGACTTGTTTGTAAAACTAAATCTACTTGTGATGATAAAAGAAATCAAAGCGCGGGTATTTATAACATCCCAATTCCAGGCGTTAAAATGCCGTCAACAGGTGGGGCGGCTGTTTTATTTGATTCAGGTTCGTTTAATTCATTTTCTAAATCAGGGTTTCCGACATGTATTGAGAGTTGCGAAACTGTAGCAAATGGTCCGCCTATTAAAAATTCCGCGGGGGGTAATGTTGTTGGGGATACAGCTGGCAATGCTTATATGCGGATGCAGATGAAGTTTTCAGGCTCAGAGTGTACAGCGAAGGAGGGGGCACCCAAACCGAATGGCGCACCGTTTCCGACGGACGCACCCAAACCAAAGGAGCCTAACGGCCCTCAAGACTGTCCAGAAGGCACTTCTTTTGGAACGATATCTTGGGGTGATGGCGGCGGCGAGGTTAAACGCTGTTTAAAAACTGGAGCACCGTCCCCGCCTAATCCTGATGGATCGCCCAAGCCTGATGCGTGCATCGGCAACTGTGACAAGTGGGACCCTAAGCCAGAAGATCCTAAGGACCCTAAGCCTACTGATCCTAAAGATCCTTCTGGCCCGTCTGGAACAGGCACTGGAACTGGCACGGGCACCCGTTTGCCTGCTAGTGGTACGTCTGCATCATCAGCAAGTAGTGCCGCAAGTTTAAGTGCGTCTTGTGAGGCTTTTAAATGTGTAAATTCCGATCCTGCTACATGCGAGATTGCGCGGCTGGCGTGGCATGAGAAATGCTTGGAAGAAAAAGATCGTAAAGAATTGCTTGATAGCGCTCTCTATAAGTCGGGCGTTGCTGCAATGGATGCGTCAGGTACTGCATCTATCAGGGAGGCATTGGGCTTTTCGGGTAAGCCGGTTGATTTAGAAGATGTCATTAAAAAAACTCGGTTTTTAACGTCAGGCGGTTTGATAGATTTTAATGTTGTATTAATGGGGCATACCGTTTCTATTCCGATATCCAGATTAAACAAAATACTGGAGGCAATGGGAAATATAGCGGTTGCTTTTACGATGCTAGCTGCCGCCAGAATTATTTCTACTTCATTAGCGTAAGGGGTTAATTAATTATGTTTGCTGCTCCATGGATAGCTGCATTAATCGGTGGATTAGTTTCTGCTGCTGCTACGTTTTTTGGCCGTGCGTTAATTGCGTTTGGTGTTGGCGTTGTTTCGTATTCTGGAATTAGTAAGCTTTTAGATAATATTAAGCTTGATATTATTCAGAATCTTAAAGATATTCCGATTGAAATCGTTCAGGTAATGGGTCTGCTGAAAATTGATGTTTGTATTTCTATTTTGCTTTCTGCTTTCACTGCAAAATTAGTTATTTCTGGTTTAACCGCGTCAGGAATGAGAAAGTGGGTGGCTAAATGACAATTCATTTAATTACTGGCATGCCAGGCGCGGGGAAAACATTACGCACTTTGCAGGATGTAAAATTATTGTCTGAAAAGGACGATAGGCAAGTTTTTTATTCCGGTATTACTGATTTAAAGCTACCATGGGTTGAAATTGAGCCTGAGAAATGGCCGGAATGCCCGAAGGGTGCAATTATTGTGATTGATGAATGTCAGCGTGTATTTAGAACGCGGGCGAGTGGCTCAGCGGTGCCGAAGCATGTATCAGAGCTGGAAACGCATAGGCATAAAGGGCATGACATTTTTTTAATTACCCAGCACCCGATGCTGATTGATGGCAATGTACGGCGTTTAGTAGGGAAGCATTTCCATGTAATGCGCCCATTCGGTTTAAAAAAGGCGACTGTACATGAATTTCAGGGTGTGCGTGAAAATTGTGATAAGTCACGAAAAGACTCTATCAAGCATATGTGGGCGTATCCTAAAGAGATTTACGATTATTACAAAAGCGCAGAATTGCACACGGTTAAAAGAAGCATTCCGGCAAAGATTTTGTTTATCCCCGTTTTAATAGGTCTTCTTATTTTTTGTATTTATTATTCGTACAATATTATTGCTGGGAAAAAGAAAATCGAGGCTGCTAATGCGGCAGCTTCTGCGCCGGTTGAATATCGTTCGACTAATTCACCAGGTTTGCCAAGTACCTCTAAAGACCATTTAACGCGTGAGCAGTGGATTGAACAACAAACCCCGCGAATTCCTACATTAGCGTATACCGCGCCGGTATATGACAAATTAACCGAACCTGTTTCTGTCCCAGCTCCGCAAGTGTGTATGCAAACTGCGTCAAAAGGGTGCAAGTGTTATACCAACCAGGCTACGCCGTTGGATGTACCGCAAAGCATGTGTGAAAATATTGTAAAAAATGGCGTATTTATTCCATTTTTGCAAAATGGCAATCAGTCAAATGAAAACAGCTTAAGAAATGAAACTTAAATTTTTGTATATGTTGCTGATATTATTTCTTTCGGGGTGCGCGAATACGCCAGACCGGCGAGCGCACTTTATTGACTTTTGGAATTCAGATCGCTGGGGTCAGCGTCAAGTCACTAATTAAGGATTACTGCACATCAAATCAAGCTGCAAAATTGTTGCCACGAAGTGCTATTTGTCGTGCTGAGCGCGGCCCCGCGTGAGGCTCCCCGGGGATGCGTAAAAAGGGCCAACGAATCACCCCCTAAAGCCGGCTTTTACACCGGCAGCACGCAGCAGGGCGCTTAAGGAATGATTTGGTTGAGCATCATTCCGTATTTTGCTTCTTTCAGGCATTGGCGTTTATAAAAGTCGCGCTCAACCATCAGTTTTTCAATTGTTCTTGTGTAGCCGCTGGCTAGCGCAAGGGTTTGGCGCATATGCCAAAGATTTTTAAGCTCTTCGTACCTAATTCCTTCTTTTTTGTCATACCCCGGTAGAACGAGCCATTCACCGTCAATACGCATCCCTGAGAATTTCCCCCAGCCTTTTCCAAGTTCTTGGCCAGCGATAACCTGGGCGAATAGAAATACGATTTTAGGCACGGGGATTTGTCCGCTTAAATAGCCTAGGTGCGTTTTTAGCGATATTCCGAGCGCATCGCACATATCTGAAGCAGGGAGCGCGAGAAGGGCCGTTAAAAGAGTCTCTGTGGCCGGCTGGGGTTGAAAACCGGCGCGGGGATACATTCGCATATCAAAATCACATAAAAAAACACCAGTTTGTCAGGCTGATGTTTTTTGTTGTTTTGGCGCGACTTCTTTGACTTCGTTTTCTGTTTCGTAACTTTACATAATATACATTATGTGAACAAAAATAAAATGATCAAATGCAGTTTGATATTTATCAAGTAGTCTTGGGCTGCCCGGTATATTCTGTAGATGTTCGCTTTACCCATGTGAACCAGCAGCAAGTTCGCAGGTCCCAATTGATTAGTGATTTTAAAGCCGTTTATAAAGTTTCTCTGGAGATGAAAAATGACTGTTTCTAACATTCAAGAACTCGATGCACTGATGGCGCGGGTTAAAAAAGCGCAGCAGCTTTTTGCTACATACTCACAAGAACAAGTTGACAAGATTTTCCGTGCCGCTGCACTGGCTGCCGCAGATGCGCGTTTGCCTCTGGCCAAGCTTGCCGTTGCAGAAACTGGCATGGGCGTGCTTGAAGATAAAGTAATTAAAAATCACTTTGCTTCTGAATATATTTATAACGCGTACAAAGATGAAAAAACCTGCGGCATTTTGTCTCAGGATGACGCGTACGGCATTATCACTATCGCAGAGCCTATCGGGATCATTTGCGGGATCGTGCCAACAACCAACCCTACTTCTACCGCCATTTTTAAAGCGCTGATTGCACTTAAAACCCGTAATGGTATTGTTTTCAGCCCACACCCGCGTGCAAAAGGCTCAACCTGTGAAGCTGCACGAATTGTGCTTGATGCTGCCGTAGCAGCTGGTGCGCCACGCGATATTATCGGCTGGATTGACCAGCCAACTGTTGAGCTGTCTAACCAGCTGATGAAACACAAAGACATCAACCTTATTCTGGCCACAGGTGGCCCGGGCATGGTTCGTGCGGCCTACTCATCCGGCAAACCAGCCATTGGTGTGGGTGCTGGCAATACACCGGTTGTGATTGATGAAACTGCAGATATCAAACGTGCCGTTGCTTCTATCCTGATGTCCAAGACCTTTGATAACGGCGTTGTGTGTGCATCTGAGCAATCTGTCATTGTGGTTGACAGTGTTTATGAAGCAATGAAGGCCCGTTTTGCGCAAAGCGGCGGCCATATCTTAAGCAAGAAAGAAGCTGAAGCCGTTCGTAAAGTCATTTTGATTGATGGCAACCTGAATGCAGGTGTTGTGGGTCAGGCTGCAGTTAAGATTGCAGAAATGGCAGGCATTAAAGTGCCTAGTTACACAAAGATTCTGATTGCTGAAGTAACATCAACCGGCGAAGAAGAAGCTTTCGCGCACGAAAAACTATCACCAACTTTAGCGATGTACCGCGCTAAAGACTTTTACGAAGCCGTATCCAAGGCTGAAGCATTGGTTGCTTTGGGCGGGATTGGCCATACCTCCGCGCTTTATACCGATCAGGATCAGCAGCACGAACGCATCGCTTATTTTGGCGACAAAATGAAAACGGCCCGTATTCTGATCAACTCCCCTGCTTCGCAAGGCGGGATTGGCGACTTGTACAACTTTAAGCTGGCTCCGTCGTTAACGCTGGGTTGTGGTTCATGGGGTGGTAATTCGATCTCTGAAAACGTGGGTCCAAAACACCTGATCAACACCAAAACTGTCGCTAAACGGGCCGAAAATATGTTGTGGCACAAACTTCCTAAAAACATCTACTTCCGTCGTGGTTGTCTGCCATTTGCCCTTGCCGATCTGACTGGCAAGAAACGTGCAACTGTTGTGACCGGCCCTTACCTGTTTGCCAATGGCTACTGCGATGAAACCATCAAAGTGCTGAAGCAAATGGGCATGGAAGTTGAGGTTTTCCACGAAGTTGAAGCCGATCCGACATTAGAAGTGGTTCGTAAAGGCGTGCATTCGTTGAACATGTTTAAACCTGACGTAATTATTGCGCTGGGTGGCGGCTCGCCAATGGATGCGGCAAAAATTATGTGGGTGATGTACGAGCATCCTGAAGTTCACTTTGAAGACCTTGCCCTGCGCTTTATGGATATCACTAAGCGTATTTATAAGTTCCCTAAAATGGGCATCAAAGCTGAATTGGTTGCGATTCCAACCACCTCAGGTACTGGCTCAGAAGTGACCCCGTTTGCTGTGGTTACAGATGAAAAAACCGGCATGAAATACCCGATTGCCGATTATGAGCTTACACCGAACATGGCGATTATCGATGCCGATTTAGTGATGAATATGCCAAAAAGCCTGACCGCCTTTGGTGGGATTGATGCGGTAACACACGCTTTAGAAGCTTATGTATCCGTATTGGCCAATGAATATTCTGATCCGCAGGCACTGCAATCACTGAAACTGCTGAAAGAAAACTTACCATCGTCTTATATTAACGGCGCAAAAGATCCTAAAGCACGCGAGCTGGTGCACAATGCTTCAACAATCGCCGGTATTGCGTTTGCCAATGCGTTCCTGGGGGTTTGTCACTCCATGGCGCATAAGCTGGGTGCTGAGTTCCATCTGGCACACGGCCTGGCCAATGCCCTGCTGATTTCTAACGTGATTCGTTTCAATTCGGCAGATATTCCAACCAAGCAAACGGCATTCAGCCAGTATGATCGTCCGCAAGCGCGTTGCCGTTATGCTGATATTGCTGAACACCTTGGCCTTGGCGGCAAGAATGATGAGCAAAAAGTAGCGAACCTGATTGCTTGGGTGGAAGAGCTGAAAGCAACAATTCAAATTCCTGCTTCGATTAAAGAAGCAGGCGTACCTGAAGCGCTGTTCCTTTCTAAAGTGGATCAATTGGCTGAAGAAGCGTTTGACGATCAATGTACCGGTGCTAACCCACGTTACCCATTGATTTCAGAGCTGAAACAACTCTTGCTGGACAGCTATTATGGTAACGCTTTTGTAGAAAACCATCTGCGTGAAGAGCAAGCTGCTAAATAATAAGCACTGCGCTGATAAAAAACCCCGCTATTGCGGGGTTTTTTTTGCGCTTTATTCTGCCGCAGACAAATTCCAGAAGACTTGCTTGATATACGGGCGTTTGGTCATTTGTGCGATCAGGGTATCCAGCTTGCCCGAATCCACCGAAGTGGAAAGCAACGTTGCCGTGATTTCGACATCATCATCGCCAAATGGCTCCACATCCAGATCCCCCAGGGGGTACTGAGCCTGTTCCAGCAGAGACTCCAGCGCACTTAAAGCATGTTTTTGCCTGTCGCCATCCACAATCATACAAATCTGGTAACTCACCTCACCAGTCTGATCGTTAACCGGCGTGCGGTTAATGGCATTCACTACGGGGCGTAATAAAGTATTGGCTGCCAGCACAAATACTGCAGCCATCAGCGCGTCTGCAATCATGCCAGCCCCTGCGCAGGCGCCAACGGCTGCAGAGCCCCACAAGGTGGCGGCGGTATTCAGCCCGCGCACATTCAGCCCCTCTTTCATAATGGTACCCGCCCCCAGAAAACCAACTCCAGAAACCACGTAGGCGGCAACATGTGAGGCGCTGCCTGGCCCGTTTAAACGGTAAGCCAGCCCCACGAACACGGCAGCAGCCAGCGACACCAGAGTATTGGTGCGCAAACCGGCAGTGCGCTGCCGGTACTGCCGCTCATAGCCGATAATTGAACCCAGAATAAACGCGACACTCAGATTTAAAAAAGAATTAAACAACAGGTTGAGATCAAAACTCTGCGAAAAATGCATGCGCAGCTCCTTTTAGCGAATCAATAAGGGCAAGAATGAATCTTGCCCTTATTTCATTTAAGAATTACTGCCAGCCATAACGCCTTGCGTAAATACCCTTCATGACTTGCATGAGCGTGATATAGCCCAGCAAAATAGTAATCAAACAAGGAAAATAGGCCAAAGGTAATGCCTGCAGCCTGAAGTAATGCGCCCAAGGGCCCATAGGCAGCAAAATACCAATTGCCATAATTAGTGCAGTCATGACCAGTAAAGGCCAGGCGGCACTGCTTTGAATAAATGGCAATTTACGTGTGCGTAATAAGTGCACCACTAATGTTTGAGACAATAAGCCTTCAATAAACCAGCCCGACTGAAATAAAGACTGAGCTGATTCGGTATTGGTCTTAAAAACATACCACAGCACAGCAAAAGTCGTGATATCAAAGATCGAGCTGATGGGGCCAAAGAAAATCATAAAGCGGCCTAATTCATCCGGATTCCATTTTTGGGGCTGGATCAGCGATTCTTTATCCACATAATCAAAAGGAATAGTGGTTTGCGAGATATCGTAAAGCAAGTTTTGAATCAACAAATGCAGTGGCAGCATCGGCATAAACGGAATAAATGCCGAGGCGATCAATACCGAAAATACATTGCCAAAATTAGAGCTGGCCGTCATTTTGATATATTTCAGCATATTGGCAAAAGTTTTACGGCCTTCAATTACGCCTTCTTCCAATACCATTAAGCTTTTTTCCAGCAAAATAATATCGGCTGCTTCTTTTGCAATATCAACGGCCGAATCAACCGATATACCGATATCAGCTGCCCGCAAAGCCGGTGCATCATTGATGCCATCCCCCATAAACCCAACTACATGGCCATTGCTGCGAAGCAAACGCACAATGCGTTCTTTATGCAGTGGGGTGAGCTTTGCAAATACCGTGGTTGTTTCAGCTTTTTCGGCGAGTTGCTGATCGCTCATGGCCTCAATGTGCGAGCCAAGCAGTACGCCATCCACCTGCAGATCCACTTCTTTACAGATTTTCAGCGTCACCAGATCGTTATCGCCCGTCAGCACTTTTACAGAAACGCCATTGGCCCTGAGGGCTTTGAGTGCCGGTGCAGTGCTTTCTTTGGGCGGATCTAGAAACGCGATATAGCCCACCAGTACCAGATCGCACTCGTCGCTGACCCCATAAGCTTCGCGATCAGCCGGCATTTCTTTGCTGGCAACCGCCACCACGCGCAAACCATCCTGATTCAGTGTGGCAGTGATATTGCGAATATCCTGCAGCAGCCTGGCGCTTAATGGCTCGATCTGTGTGCCGTGGCGAACGTGGCTGCAAGCCGCCAGCACCTCTTCTAAAGCGCCTTTGCAAATCAGCTCGTGATGGTCTTCCTGCTCACTCACCACAACCGACATCCGGCGGCGGTTAAAATCAAAGGGAATTTCATCCACTTTGCGGTAGTTTTGCGTCACGCCCAGCTCGGTATTTAAATGGGCGTGTTCCAGTACGGCCACATCGAGCAGGTTTTTAAGGCCGGTTTGATAGTAGCTGTTTAAATATGCCATCGCTAAAACTTCATCGCTGCCGCAGCCAAATACATCGGTGTGGCGCTCCAGCGTGATTTTATCCTGCGTCAGCGTGCCGGTTTTATCTGTGCACAGAATATCCATCGCACCAAAGTTCTGAATGGCATCGAGGCGTTTGACCACCACTTTTTTGCGACTCAGAATCACTGCGCCTTTGGCCAGCGCGGCAGTCACAATCATAGGCAGCATTTCTGGCGTAAGGCCAACTGCAATGGATAATGCAAACAGCGCTGCTTCCGGCCAGTCTCCCTTGGTAAAGCCATTAATAAACAATACAAGGGGCGCCATCACAAACATAAAGCGGATCAACAGCCAGCTGATTTTATTTACGCCCAGCTGAAATTGCGTCAGCGTTTTGTCGCTGGCACTTACGCGCTCAGCCAAAGAGCCAAAATATGTTTGATTGCCGGTGCCAATTACCACTGCAGTTGCAGCACCACTCACCACATTTGTGCCCATAAAGCACAAATTATCACGCTCTAATGGATTGCTGACAGATGCATCTTTATGCACGGCAAATTTCTCTGCGGGCATGGATTCGCCAGTCAGTGCAGCTTGGCTGATAAATAAATCTTTAGCGGTAAAAAGCCGTAAGTCAGCCGGAATCATGTCGCCAGCGGAAAGCACCACAATATCGCCCGGCACCAGCTCCCTGATCGGCAGCTCCATTTGCTTTGCAGGCTTGGGGTGAAGCTGAACACCAAAGTATTTTTCAGCTTCAGCGGCTGCAACTTTGGCCGGATCCCGCCGTAAAACGGTTGCTGTATTACTGACCATTGCTTTGAGCCGGTCTGCTGCCGTATTCGAGCGTTTCTCTTGCACAAAGCGCAAAAAAGCAGAGATCACCACCATGGCGGAAATAATGGCTGCGGCAGTTGCATCCTCGGTAACAAAGGAAATCACCGCCAGCAGTGTGAGCAAAATATTGAAAGGATTGCGGTAACAAAGCCAAAGATGCTCTGCCCATGATATTGGTTTTTCGTGCCCGATTTCATTGGGGCCGGTCTGCAGGCGTTTGTTATCCGCCTCAGAATGGCTTAAGCCTTCTGCACAAGAACCCAGCCGGTGCAAAGCCGTGCTGATTTCCAGCCTGGACATGCTGAGTAAACGCCGGGCAAGAGATTGACTCATCTCCCGGCCATTTCTCATACCGCGAAGCTGCTCCAGGCTGGCAATACGGCGGAATTGACGGGCAGAAAGCCCTTTTTGAATGAAATTCAATAAGCGATTTTTAAACAGGCGCATATGCATTCCTTCGTCGCGAAAAAATAGCGACGTTCAGGACAAATCCATTACGCAAGCAGCAATGACGCACTGTTGATGTTGGTTTCACACCATCAAAAATCGACGTTCAGCCCGCTCCTCGCGGAGCTGGCCTGTGAGACGAGCATCAGCAGTGCATAGCATCACAGACACCCGGTGGGCGTCGTGCTAAGCGCAAAAAAATGGGAATGGCGTACGCAAGCAATCCGGATTTGGATGCATGACAGACACCGTTACCCGCCAGAGCGGCAAGGTAACGGCAGAAGAAAAGACCCCTGCAACCTTGCCGCTAGCGATCGATATAAGATCGACTACCAGAACTGTCCACGAGGGACCTCCGTAAAATATTGACGGGTGAACCATACGCCTTCGGCGCTAAAACGTCTACCCGGTGCGGGTGATGTGTAAATTTTACTAATTTCAGCGTAAGCATCTGCCCACTAAAAAACTCGTTGTTGCCGGGCGCGGCATCCTAAAACCAGGCCCTTTATCGATCCGGGCTTGCCTGTTTGTTTTACTTTTTTAGCGCATTTTCAACCGCAACTAACAGCTCTTTATAGCGGATTGGCTTGGCCAGGTAGCTGTCACAGCCTGCGTTGATGAAATACTCTTTATCACCACTCATAGCAAAAGCGGTGATTGCAATGACCGGAATACCCTGAGTAACCGGATCAGCCTTAAGCAAGCGGGTTGCCTCCAGCCCGTTCATGCCTGGTAACTGCACATCCATCAGGATGAGGTCGGGCTGTTCCTGCTGAGCAATCAGCATCCCTTCGCTTGCTGCCGGGGCCAGCAACAAGCCGTGACCTGCTTTTTCCAGTATCGCGACCAGCAGGCGCATATTAGCAGGGGTGTCTTCTACGATCAGTATCCTGGCCATTTTTGTCCCAAATAGCACCACTGCTTTTGCGTGGCCGACATCCAGTTAATGGCAATATTAGCCACCGCGTTTGCCCAGTGCGCGTTCCACCTCAAGCAACAGCTGGCTGGCATCGAATGAACTTTTTTCCATGATATCGATAACAAAGCCATTCAGCCGTTGCCGGTCCTCTGCACTGACATGCTTGGCTGTCAGGATCAGGATGGGAAGTTGTGCGGTTTGTGCTTGTGATTTTAATGCCTCAACGACAGCAAAGCCGTCGACTTCCGGCATCATCAGATCAAGAATCAATAAATCAGGCGGGCAAAGCCGCACCTTCTCAATGGCTTCCCGGCCGCCATAAGCATGTTCCAGCTGGAAATTACTGTCTTTAAAGTGTGCGCTCAGCAGTTTTACAGCCTTGGGGTCATCATCGACCAGCAAGATAGTGCATGGCTGCCCCTTATCTCCCAAGCCCAACCCATTCAAAACAGCTAACAGCTCGCCCTGCTGAATTGGCTTTTGCAATACCTGGTATGCGCCCAGTGCATAGCCTCGCTGCCGGTCGGTCACGATGGATACAATTACCACGGGAATCCCTGCCAGCTGCGGATTGGCCTTCAGCTGCTCAAGCGCATCCCAGCCACTTAAGCCCGGCAGTAATAGATCCAGTGTAATGAGTGCAGGTTGCAGCTGTGCCGCCATCACCAGCCCGCTTTCGGCATTGGACGCACGCTCAACCCTGAAACCAGCACGCTCAAGCTGCAGGCGCAGCAACATGGCGGCCTGCTCGTCGTCTTCAATGATGAGTATTGTGTGGCCGCCTGCGCGATGCGGAAGAGGCGCAGTGACAGGCACAACGGTTTGAGATGAAACAGTTTGCGCCTCAAGCCATGGCAGCCAGAAAACAAATCGCGAGCCTTGTTCCGGTGCACTGACTACGCCTGCTGTGCCACCATGCAGCGTAACCATATTACGCACAAGAGCCAGCCCAAGGCCGGTTCCTTCAAAAGTACGCGCCAGTGATGTATCCAGTTGCTGAAAAGGCTGGAATAAGCGACCCAGATCTGCTTCGGCAATACCAATGCCCGCATCGCTCACACTGACCTCAAGAAAATCATCACAATCGCCGGAGGGTAAAGGCAGTAAACGCATAATTTGCGGGCCTGTATTCTCCAGACGCACTTCATGGCGCTTCACCCGGCGGGCGGCCAGCCGCACCTCACCGCCGTCCGGGCTGAATTTAACCGCATTGGATAACAAGTTATAAATGATCTGCTTTAGTTTTCGCAGATCAGCAAGTAACTCCCCCTCAACGCCATCCATTTGCAAACTGAGGCGGATCTCGTGTCTGGCCGCACTCTCCTTAACAATGGTCAGGCAGTTGCGGAGCAAGGTACTTATATCCAGCATCTCGGGCTCGAATGTTGCCTGACCCGCCTCAATTTTTGATAAATCAAGAATATCGTTAATCAAGGACAGCAGGTGCTGCCCACTGTCGAAGATATCCATGGTGTAAGCTAATTGTTCTGCATTCAAATCCCCGGCAATGCCGTCTTTCAATACCTCAGAAAACCCAATAATGGCGTTTAAGGGCGTACGCAGCTCATGCGACATGTTCGCAAGAAACTCGGATTTTAGTTTTGAGGCGGTTTCCAGTTGTGCATTTTTACGGGCAATATCATCCAGACTGACATGCAGCTTGGCTGCCAGCGCCTTCACGTCATCAAATTGCTTCAGGTTGTGCAGTGCCACAGCCAACTGCGCACTCAGCCTGTCAATAAAGGCTTTTTCTCCCTCACTCAGCGCCCGGTCGCTGGCCAGTACCAAGACACCATGGCGGTGTTCCTGGTAGCTGACCGGGCTTAGTAACAGCTCGAAAGGGGCAAATTGCAACAACCCGGCATCAATCTGCATGCCCGGCAGTTCCGGCGGGCAGTGCTGCGATAGTCTTTCGCCGGTTTGTGCCACCAGCCCGGCCAAACCTTCCCCGGGGCTGAAGCGCTGGCTGATGCCGGCAGAGCAGCCTCTGCTGGCAAGGAGTACGAATTGCCCGCTCTGCTCATCGTGATGGTAAAAAGCGGCCAGTGGAAAGGGGTGGTTATCTGCCAGCAGCTTTAACAATCCATCCAGCAGCGGCTGGCGCGCCAATGTCGCATTAAACAAGGTGAGCGCTGCACCATGGCTGAAATCAAAGCGGGCCGTTTCTTTGAGTGCCTGTTCAACACGCTTAAGCCCGGTAATATCCTGGTTAACAGAAACCGCGCCGGTCAGCGTGCCTGTTGTATCGTTCAGCGGCGTGGCAGAGTTAAGGATGATCTTACGGCTGCCGTCGAAACACTCAATTTCGACTTCTTCCCCTACTGAGGTTTCTCTCTGGCGTATCGCCCGCGCCATTCCCCATTCTTCTGCTTTCAGCGGCTGACCATTATGCAGCCACCAGCCCTTGTACTGGTTATATTGCTCAATACCTGTCATATGAGCGCCAGCCCAGATGAGCTGACCTGCATGGTTGTGATAGCGCAGCTGTCCACTGGCATCGGCCAGCCATACGCCAACAGGCAGCACATCGAGGATCTGTTGCAGTGAAGCTTCACTTTGCTTAAGAGCCTGTTCACTCTGCAGCCGCTCCCTCATTTCGCAGCGGATACGCCAAAACAAACCGGCAAGAAAGCCCGTCAGTAAGATCAGAACAGCTGCAAAGATAAACTGACTACGGCCCCATTTGCTGTTTTCTTCCTGGAGACGCACAGCCAGCAGCCGGTTTTCTTCTTGCGCCATACTGGCCACAATATGGCGAATATCCTCTGTCAGCTGCGGCCCTTTGGGCCCGGCCGTGCTGATATATTGCTGCCGTATGCCATCATGCCCGTGGCTCAGATAGAGCCTGGTTGAAGCGTCAAATGCAGCAAGGCGCTGAGCCATACGCTGTTGCAACATGTTGGCGCGCGTTTGCTGAACTGTATTATCGGCCGTCAGCTCCCTCAGGCGTGCAATAGCCGCACCGGCTTTTTCCAGCCCTGCACGACGCTGATCCAGCATCTCAGGCTGGCCAGAAATAAAATATCCGCGCTGGCCGCTTTCGGCCTGAAACAGCCCGCCCTCAAAAGACTCCAGCGCAGTCAGCACTTTATAGGTATGCGTAACCCAGTCTGCCGTGCCCAGCGCCATGCGAGCGGTCTGGTAACTTAAACCGCCCAGCAACAACAGTACGGCCATCGTGGCAATAAAGCCCGCTAATGCCTTACGCTCAACGTGGGAGCTAATTTTGTCTGGCATTGGTGTTGCCAGGCATGCGATGGTTCAGGCTTTGCAGCAAACGCCGGTTTTCCTGCACTGTTTCATAGTGCTGCAACGCTTCGCGTACGTTTTCCCTCAGCACATCATCCTCCCATGGTTTGGTAAGTAATTTGTACAGGGCTCCGCGGTTAACGGCATCGATTACCGCAGCCAGCTCGGTATACCCTGTCAGCAGAATGCGGATGCTGTCTGGATAAAGCCCCTTTACCTGATCGAGAAAAACGGCTCCGCTCAGGCCGGGCATGCGCTGGTCCGCCAGAATAACGCCCACTTCGGTCGTCGCTAAGTGGGCAAAACCTTCTGCGGCATTGCTTGCGGTCAGCACGGTGATTCCATCCTGGCGCAGCAGGCGTTTAATAGCAGTTAAGATATTCAGCTCATCATCAACCACGAGTACGGTTGCGCTGGCAGCTGTACAACCACCGGCAGGAGGCAGACGGCGCTCTTCAAGCAGAAATAAGGCCAGCTCCTGCGCCGTCACAGCATGGCTGAACAGAAATCCCTGCATTTCATGACAGCCTTGTTTGCGCAGATAACCCAGCTGACTGGCGTCTTCCACACCTTCAGCAATGGTATCGAGGCCCAGATTATGGCCCATTCCCAAAATGGCACGAGCCAGCGCGCCCGCACTGGCCTGGGTTGCAATATCACGAACGAAGCTCTGATCAATCTTGATGCTGTCTACTGGAAAACGTCGTAAATAACTAAGGGAAGAATAACCCGTGCCAAAGTCATCCAGCGACAGCCGTACGCCCAGTTTTTTCAGGTCGTGCATTGTTTGAATAGTACGTTCGGCGTCTTCCAGAATCAGGCTTCAGTAAGCTCAAGCTCAAGCCAGCCCGGATCCATGCCGCTATCACACAGCACTTCGCGTACCAACTCCACGAGGCCCGGCTGACGAAACTGCTGGGCAGACAGATTTACAGCCATGCGCAGCGGGGGCAAACCACAATTTAACCATTCCCGTTGCTGAGCGCAGGCCTGTCGTAATACCCATTCCCCTATCAGCTCCATCAGGCCGCAATTTTCTAAAACAGGGATAAACAAGGCAGGGCCAATCAGCCCCTTGGCGGGATGTTGCCAGCGTATCAGCGCTTCCACACCGATCATCAGCCCCGTTTTCATATTCAGCTGTGGCTGGTAGTGCAGCTCAAATTCGCCACGCTCCAGCGCCCGGTGTAATTCACCCTCTAAGGCAAGCCGTCCCGCAGAGTCACGGTCTTGTCCGTCCTGATAAAAGCACACTTCATTATTGAGTACTGCGCCGATGGCCGCCAGCCGGGCCCGGGGCACCAGCTGAAGGATCTGCGTTTCAACACTTGGATAAATGGCCACACCAATGCCAGCGCCTACGAAGACTTCACCGCTGCCAGCGGGCAGGGCTTGTCTTATGGATGCAAGCACATTTTGTGCGAAGGCCTCTATGGCCGCGTGCTCATCAAGCCCAGGCAAAACCAGGGCAAACTCATCCGGAGCCAGCTGTGCCAGTACACCGCCAGTGATGCGGCCTTCTAATCGTTGCGCAAGGGTGCGTAATAAGACATCCACCACCTGGTCACCAAATACGCGGGCAATAGGCTCCAGTCTTTGCAGCTTTATATCCAGCAGCGCCAGCGGCTCGCCTGAATCGGCCAGTTGCAATAAGCGTTGCTCCAGCAAGGCGCGGTTGGGTAAGCCCGTTTGCGGATCATAGTAGGCCAGATAACGCAGCCGGGTTTCGGCCACCAGCCGCTGCTGCTCTTGTAATAAGTGCTCCAGGGCAAAGGAAATATCGTCAGCTACTTCTGTAATAAGCCCGACCACATCTTCATCAAACTGGTCAGGCCGGTCTGCGTACCACGCTAACAGCCCGATAACCTCGCCAGCTTCATGCAGAGGGATGCAGGCAAGTGAGTGCAAACCTGCTGCAAGCTCGCCTGCGTATTTTTGGGGCTGATCAGCCAGGTTGTTGCACACCACAAGATGACTTTCGTGCAGCACACCCCATGCAGGCGATGCCCGGTTGTGGCAAGTCTGCTCAATTAAGCCGCTTACTTGTCCGCAATGAGCCAGCGGGCGAAGGCGGGCGTGCACATGATCCAGCTGGCCAATCCAGACCATGGAAAACAAGCCCGATTCCACAGCAATACGGCAACTTTCCTGGTATAAGCTATCCGGGCTCTCCGCGCGTACGATGGCCTGATTGATCCGGCTCAGCACCCGGTACATATGATTAAGCCGCCGCAGCCGGCCGAGTTCAGTTGTCATGCGCACCCCCGGCCTCACCTTTGTGCAGCAAACGTTGCAGCCGTAGTGACAGCTCCCAGCGATCAACTGGTTTACCCAGAAAATCGTCGGCACCAGAGGCAAGCACACGCTGGCGAGCGGCAAGATCATCCAGTGCACTGACAATCATGACCGGGATGGCTTGAGTTGCAGGGTTATCTTTTAATTTTTGCAGAACCTGGAAGCCATCCATATCAGGCATCATCAAATCCAGCAGCAGCGCACCGGGTTGCTTTTCGATGGCCAGCGCCAACGCTTCCTGTCCATTGCTGGCATGGATTGCGACATAGCCTTCCGCAGACAGAAAAGCATCCAGCAAGCGGCGATTGCGTGGCTCATCATCCACGATCAGTATCGCCTGCAGGGATTTCTCCACCATGGTCGCAGCCTTTATGCTTTTACAAAAGTTAAAAACTTAATGATATTTTGTCAGCTTTTTGCTTACGGTTCATAGGGGCTATCCATAGAAACACCCCCTCCTCTCTATAGTTCATTTCATAGGGGGAACGATAACCTCCTGTCGGTTATATGCCCTATTTATTAGCATTAAATCGGCTTGCATGACATATTTCTTAATCGCCCGTTTATTTTTCAATCGCAAGCAGGCTGAATTCGTAAGAAAAAAACAGTAAGAAATTGAAAACAATCTTTCATGGTTAAATAAAATAATTACACACTGTAATGTACATTACAGCGTGTAATTTATCATATTCGTATATTGTATATTATGTAAAGCTAATGCATAAAACAGGAGAAAACTTACAAACTGTTTGTTGATTGATTGAGGAAACGAAAAGAGGAAGGCTGAGTGTTTTTGAGCAGGCAGCCGGCATGGGCTGTTTTAAGCACCCGTTTGTGGTCATGCCGGGCCTTTTTTGCGCCGATATATAGCACCGATCACATCAGACGCCCTGGCAATCAATCGCCTGCATTCTTTTACGATTTACCGCATAACGCTCATGCAGCCATGCGGTTGAGTTTTGCCGCTGCATCGATAAGATATGCCGTTTCTCTGACAGCAAGGCAGCGCATTCATCAGCCGTATCCTGCCTCTGACTTGTCCAAGAGCGGGTATATTCTGCTTTGCGGCGCTCATCATTGCCTTGCTCTGATAAATCAGCCAAAGCTGCTCTTTCTTTGGCTTCCCGCTTGTAGCCAGAGAAATCAGCGCTGCCAATCAGGGCATCTTTATCCGTAATCATTTTTGCTGTTTTTAAACCCGCTTCTTCGCAAGGCTTATTTTGATAGGTGTATTTGGGGCGAACGCCGTCAAAACATTTGAACATTTCAGCGGATGCTGAAAAAGAAACGAAGATGAGGCAGATAAAAATATAGGGCATTGTTTACATTCTCCTTGCGGCGAACTATACGCAAAGAGAATAAATAGTCAATATTGCAGAGATATCACCGGCAATTTACAAAGAAAAACGCATGGCAATCAGAAGGCTTGTGAAAGCCCCCCGATTGTCCATGCGTTTGTGACGGCTTATCAGCTGTGTTTAGCGCATAGCTTCCAGCTCGTCCGAGATTTCTAACCAGAGCGCTTCAAGTGGATCGATCTTATTTTTAAGCTCGGTTTCTTTTTCGCGCGCTGTTTTTAATTCTGCGGCTCTTGCAGGCAAATACAGGCTTTCTTCGGCCAGCAAAGCCACCACTTTCTGCATTTCTGCCGTTAGCACAGCCATGTCTTTTTCAACCTTGGCGAGCTTTTTCTCTACAGGCTTACGCAGTACAGCATTACGCTGGCGAGCGTCGGCTTCCAGTTTTTTCTGTGCTTTGCGATCAATGGCGCTGCTTGAATTGCGCAGCGCGCTGTTTTCTTCGCTGCGTTTCTGCTGGCTGTATTTGGTGTATTCATCCAGATCACCATCAAATGGCCGTACTGTGCCATCTTCAATCAGCCAGAAATCATCCACCGTAGCGCGCAGCAAGTGCCTGTCGTGCGAGACCACAATAATGGCCCCTTCGAAATCTTGCAGCGCCATCGTCAGCGCCTGGCGCATTTCGATATCTAAGTGATTGGTTGGCTCATCCAGCAGCAATAAATTAGGTTTTTGCCAAATCAACAGAGCCAAAGCCAGACGCGCTTTTTCGCCGCCAGAGAATGGCTCAATCTTGCTGGTAGCCATGGTGCCGTTAAAATCAAAGCCACCTAAGAAATTGCGATGCTCTTGCTCGCGTGTTTGCGGATCAATCTTTTGCATATGCCAGAGTGGCGATTCATCAAGGCGCAAATGCTCGAGCTGATGCTGGGCAAAGTAACCAATCTTCAAGCCCTTGCCTTCTTCGCGCTCACCCAATAACAATGGATTTTCGCCAGCTAAAGCCTTGATGAAAGTTGATTTACCCGCGCCATTCACACCTAACAAACCAAGACGCGCTTCGTTTTCCAGGCTCAGCGTCAGGTTTTTTAAGATGGGGCGATTAATATCGTAGCCAGCCTGGCCGTTTTCCAGTTTAACCAATGGATTAGGGCTGTTTTCAGGCTCGCGAAATGCAAAAGTAAATGGCGAATCCACGTGCGCTGCAGAAATGCGCTCCATTTTTTCCAGTGCTTTAACCCGGCTTTGCGCCTGGCGCGCCTTACTTGCTTTAGCTTTAAAGCGGTTAATAAAGGATTCTAAGTGATTGATTGTGCGCTGTTGCTTATCAAAAGCCAGCTGCTGCAGCGATAAACGCTCGGCGCGCTGGTTTTCAAAGTCTTCATAGGTACCGGTGTAAAGCGTCAGTGCGCCGCCTTCCACATGCAGAATTTGCTTGATGGTGTTGTCAAGGAAATCCCGGTCATGCGAAATCACCAGCAACATGCCCTGGTAAGTTTTGAGCCATTGCTCAAGCCAAACCACTGTTTCCAGATCCAAGTGATTGGTTGGCTCATCCAGCAGCAGCAAATCTGAGCGGCACATCAGCGCCTGGGCCAGATTCAGGCGCATACGCCAGCCGCCAGAAAAACTGGATACAGGATTAGAAAGCTCTTCGGTAGAGAACCCCAGGCCCGCCAGCAGTTTTGCCCCGCGTGATGCTGCGGTATAGCCATCAATGGCGTCAAACTCGCCCAGCAGCTCGCCATGGCGGATGCCATCATCGTGCGAAACGTTTTCTAATTCGTGTTCTAAACGGCGTAATTCGCGATCGCCATCCAGTACATAATCAAGCGCCGAGCAATCAAGTGCCGGCGTTTCCTGAGCCACATGGCTGATAGTAATACGGGGCGGCATTTCAATATCGCCGCCATCCGGGTGTAATTCGCCGCGCATCAGCGCAAAGAAGCTGGATTTACCTGCACCATTGGCCCCTACTACGCCGGTTTTGCTGCCGGGCTGTAAGAGAAGGTCTGCAGAATTAAGCAGCACCTTGGTGCCGCGTCTTAGGGTGAGGGATTTAAGTCGTATCATGGGGCAGGATTCTAACAGAGTGACTCACTTTCTTCGCCGCTGTTTGCTAAGTAATAAGCCCCCTGCCCCCTTGTTTTATCAAATCTGCGCTTTTTTAAACGCGTTTTTCAGCGGCGGCTGCGGCCAGGCTTCAGGGGCATTGCAATGTGCTGACGGCCATTTTGCTAACTTCGTCATCCGTCTGGCCAAAAGTTGCGGTTTGTAATGATTGCTTCACCCCGGTATTACATAAATCAGGCTGTATCGTTTTTAGCACCATTAGCAATTGGGGGGTAAGCTGGTCCAGCACAGGACGCACCTCTTTTGCCAGATCTGGCGCTGGGGAAAACGGTGCTTGTTTTTGCTTTTGCCATTTTTGATGAAGCTGGCTTTGGATCAGCTTACCTGCATCAAACTGAGCCTGAAAAAACGCCGCAGCAAAGCGGGGATCAAGATCAATTGTCCGTGCTTGTTTTTCCACATCAGCCAGAATCGCCTGCTCGCGGGCCGGATCATTAATCGCAGCGCCGCTATTCCATTTGCTTTGTGCCACCAAAGGCGCAACTTCGAGGCGCTGTGTCATTAAGCTGATTAAGGATTTAATTGGTGGCGTTTGCTCAGACTGTATCGCTGCCGGAACGGGCACCTGGGCGCACGCGGCAAGCATCTGGCATAAAGAAATAAAAAGAAGAACGAGCACTCTGCGCATAAGTTTTCCTGTTGGGATAAGTATCTCTGGTGTGGCCGCAATGATTATGCAGCCCCGCCAGACTTTACAGGAACAGCACTTTATTCAGCGGCTACACCGATGTAAATATGCACTTCGGCCGGGCCAATATAGGATTCAAAATCACTCTGATAGCTGCGTTTAATGTGCGGATTTTGTTCAAAATAAGCCCAGACTTGGCCCCATGCCTGTATCACAGCGCCTGGCATGGGGCCCACGCCTTCAAATACTAAATAATGCCCAGGCTCAATGGCGATATGCGTGAATTGCTCACTGCCCTGATGAACAGAGACCCCTGCCGTTAAATCATAAAAACCACTTGCATCGCTTTCAAACCCTGAGTACACGCCGTAAACAGGTGAATTTTCAAGGCGGTCCGGGATTTTATCGATTAAGTTTTCGGTAAAAAACTGCCTCCAGAGCCCGGCAATTCTGGCCGTTGCGGGGTTGAATTCATCACTGTTTTGAGTTCTGACTGAGATACCTGCAACTGTAAAGCCACTGATTTCAAGATGCTTTGGGTTCATTTTTTATGCTTTATGTGAATTTAAAATGGAAACTCAGTCTGACTGGGGCTGCGGGCCGGTTCCGGACCACCCGGGGTGGCTCCCATTGCCCGTGCAATCATCTGCATATCATGCGCACTGATTGTAAACAGGCCAAAGCGGAATGGCGCGCCCCACTGACGCACCCCTTTAGAAAACTCCAGTAGTTCTAATAAAGGCTGTATGGCAGCTTGCTGTGCGGGCCACCAATCTACATCTTTACGGTAAGGAATGAAACCGCCTCCCATATTAAAGGGGTATGGCTCCCCTGCCCTGACCACACCCATGGCGGTAAAAGACTGCAATTTATCTTTGCCGCCCATTTCCGTTGCCGGGGAGTAATACACCACCCTGTCGCCAGCCTGAATACGTTTCAGCGGGTCTGCCTTTCCATGGCAAACCTGCATAAAACCGCCCTCCAGGCCTCGCGCCACATGAGTGGCGCAGGCCACCGCAATCCAATTGTTCATACGTTTTTGCTATCCGGCATTGAGTGCGTACACCCGTAAACGATGCTGATCAGGGTCTGTGGCCACAAAGGTATAGCCAAAATCCATCTGCACAGGCTTTTGTATGATGGTCAGCACAGACCACCGGGCATAAAGATCGTCAACGGCTGCCACGTCATTTAAAGCAAAAGCCAGCTCAGCGCCGCCACCGCAGGCCAGCGCGGCAGGCTCTACCGTGTTTTTTGCCCACAGGCCAAGCTTTAAGCCAGACTCCGATTTAAAAAGTGCAAATGTGGCAGAAAGCTCAACAGGGGCAATGCCAAGGATTTTCTGATAAAACACCGCACTGGCTTCAGGGCTGTTCACATAAAGCAATACAAAGTCAGGATTAAACACGTTAAACCTCAGATGTGGTTGAAAGTGTTTTCATCCTAAGGGGATGCTGTGTCAGTTTTTGTCAGTAGTGTTTACGGAGGATTTAAACGGGATTGTGCTGCTGCACATTGCACCAAATAGTTTGGCATCCACTCTGGCAAAGCCTGCCCGGCCGGCATCGAGGCTAAGCGCCAGAATGCCAGCCAGCAAGACGCCTGGCCAGGCCCGCCGCAAAGAGGGGGACAAGGCCAGCGCCTGTAATACAAAAGCAATCAACAACAGCGCACTTAACATAGCCGCTAGACCAAAGCGCCGGATTGTTGCAAAGTGAAGGATCGCGGTAAACGCGCGCTGCGCATCTGCATTAAAGCCTGAGCAAGATCCCGGATCAGATCTTCACTTGTTTCCAGACCAATGGACAGCCGGACCAGATTTTCACTAATGCCCGATTGCTGACGCTCTTCTGCTGAAAGGCGGCCATGCGTGGTTGAAGCAGGATGCGTCACCATGCTGCGTGTATCGCCAATATTGGTGGCAATAGAAATCAGCCGCAAGGCATTAATAAAGACCCAGGCGTCGTGGCGGTCAGTGCCCGCTTTAAAGCTGAACACACCACCAAAACCGGCCTGCTGCTGGCAAGCAAGCGTATGGCAGGGGTGGCTCTCAAGGCCGGAATAATAAACAGCCTGTACATCTTGCTGATGCTCCAGCCAGGAGGCCAGTTGCAAAGCACTTTGATTAATCTGCACCATACGCAGCGATAACATTTCCAGGCTTTTTAACAACAGCCATGCATTCATCGGGCTCAAAGAAAACCCCAAGGTGCGCAGCACGCCGCGCAATGGTGTGATCAGTGGCAAAGGGCCGCAAACAACACCCGCAACGCAGCGCCCCTGTCCATCCATATATTTACCGGCTGAATGCAAAACCAGATCAGCGCCCAGTAATAAAGGCTGCTGCATAATGGGCGTGAGTAAGGTGTTATCCACGACCAGCAAGGCATTCATTGCATGGGCCATCCGTGCCAGCACAGCAATATTGACTATATCCTGCATGGGGTTGGAGGGCGTTTCAACAAAGACCAGGCGGGTTTGCTGATCAATCGCTTGCTCCCATGCCGCATAATCCATCAGGCCCACCACCCGCACTTCAACTCCAAACCGGGCAAAGTAGCTGCGTAAAGCCACCAGCGTAGTGCCAAACACATCCCGTGAGCAGACAATATTGCTGCCACTTTCGGCAAACGCCATCATCACTGCTGTCAGCGCGGCCATGCCTGATGCAAAGGCCACCGCGCCTTCTGCGGCTTCCAGTAAGGCCACGCGCTCTTCAAACACGTGTACGCTCGGATTAGTAAACCGGCTGTAAACATGGCCCGGCTCTGCGCCGCTGAAGCGGGCTGCCGCCTGCTCTGCAGATTGAAAGCGGTAGGCCGATGTCATGGCAATCGGCTCGCAAAAACTATCTGAATAATCGGCAAACTGCCCCTGGCGCAAGACTTGGCTGTCGGATTGAATATCAAACATCATGGCCTCAATTATTTACGCCGGCTCTGCTGCAGGCTGGTGTTTTGATTCGGTAAAAAAGAGAAAACATGCCAGCCCGGCTATGGCCGTGATCAGGGTCAGCACAATAATAGTTGGGCGGTAGCTATGGTAAAGATCGTAGCCATAAGCCCCCAGCTGGGCCGATGCAAAGCCCCCTGCCTGATGCAGTAAAAATAAGACCCCAAATACCTGCCCTTTTACCTGATTGCCATAGCGCTCCAGGCATATTGCCGAAGTGAGCACAACCGTCCCCAGGTAGCTGGCCCCAAAAATGGCCGCAAAAAGATAGGTCGTAACAAGGCTGTTTTGCACAAGCAGCAGCGCCATGGCGAGGCAGCGCATTAAATAAAACAAACCAAGCAGATTTTGCTGTGCATAGCGCGTAGCCAGCCAGCCAGCAGCCAGACCACTGATTAATTCAAGAATACCCAGCAAACTTAAGCTGAACCCCATGCCGGCGCGGCTGGCTCCGCCATCCTGCCAAAGCGGCACCAGGTGAATATCAATAAAGGCCATCGTGGCACCGCAGCCAATAAACCCGAGCGCTAACACATAAAAGCCCTGATCGCTCAGTACGCTGCGCCAGTTACCCTCTTGCTTATGTTCTGCAACTGGTTTTTCAGGCATGGGAATACGGCTTGCCCACCACAGCAGCAATGTGACTGGTCCAGCGAATAATGCGCCGATCACCATAAAAATCTGTTGCCAGCTAAATTGCGGCTGCAGCCATAGCCATAAAGGCGACAGCACAATAAACCCCACCGACGTGCCATTGCTGATCACGGCGTAGGCAAAGCTCTTCTTTTTTTGCTCAAACAGACGATCAACCAGCACCCCCATTGGCACATAGCTCATGGCGGCCAGTGCAAATGCAGCAACCAGGCCATACAAAGCTACAAACAACCAGTACT
The DNA here is from genome assembly GCF_011601265.1 of Iodobacter violaceini. Lineage (GTDB taxonomy): Bacteria > Pseudomonadota > Gammaproteobacteria > Burkholderiales > Chitinibacteraceae > Iodobacter > Iodobacter violaceini. Next base: position 100,927 of record NZ_JAAOLX010000002.1, on the reverse strand, counting down.
GACCAGAAAACCAGGCCAGCAGCACAAATGCAATTCCGCCTGTTAAGCTGCCCAGCATCACCGTTTTGATGGGCCCGGCACGGTCAGACAAAGCGCCCACCAGCGGTGAAGCCAGCCCGGACACCAGCAAAAATAAGCCCCCTGCAAAGCCAAAATCTGCGCGGCCACGCCCAAAAGACTGGGCCAGATCACTGAAGTACACTTGAAAAACCCCTTTAAGTGCACTGGATAAAAACATTGTAAAAAACCCCAGCCCAACCAGGGTCCAGGTGATTCTGGCTTTACTCATCAGGGGCTCCCGTCAGTTACTCAGGCAAGGCTCACTTTGCTGGCAATATTCTTGGTAAAGGTTCTCGTACATGCCCCAAAACAGCTCGCAGGTATGCTCTACGGCAAACAGGGCTTCCTGCTGTTTTTGCCGGGTATCACATAGTGTGCTCACCAGATTCAAGCCCTGTTGCACATGGCCAACGTCTTCTTTTTGATGCACAGAAAAAAACAGCAGATCGTGCTCGTTCAGACCATAAACCCCGCCCAGCAGCGTATGCCTGGCTTCACCCGCCTTGGTTTCCAGGTTTTGCCCTTCACTGGCAATCATGACTGCCGCTGCGCCAATATGGTATTGATCAGGATTACGTACCGCATTCAGCCGGTAATCAATCAGGCGCTGGGTGGCGGGCAGCGCCAAAGCAGCATCACGTTCCTGATCGCTGATGCCCAATGCCCGGATAAAGTTTTGCATCAGCACAACATGGTTATCGGTACGGGATAACTGGCCTGTTTCTTCCTCGTACACATTAATCAACAGCGCTTTTTTAAACTTGGGATGCGGGCAATAAAAAAAGAGATGCTCCACATAATCCAGAAAATGCTTAGTGAGCTGATAGCCCTGCAATACAACTTGTTTAAGCAATTCTTTATTGGGATTTTTCTCATCCAGTAAGTGCAAAAAAATCGGATGAGAAAGCGTTAAATGCTTATGTAAGGTTTTTTCCAGGGTGGTTTTAAATTCTGATTTTGTCATTAACATGCTGATTCCTCCTCTTTGTAAGCAATTCGTTCCGCCAGCGATTCAACCGATTGCACCATATAGTGCCCGGCATGCTTTTGGCCGTTCATTCTGGCGTAGTCTTCTAATACGCCCCATGTTTTAAAGCCAAAGTATTGCCACACCTGATGCGCCCGTGAATTGGCCCGTACATCCAGCACAAACTGCTCAATCTGCAAAGCGCGCGCCTTGCTGATCAGAGCCTTAAAAGCCGCCTGCACCAGCCCCTGCCCCCTGAAGCGCGGAGAAACCACGCCTTTCGCCAGCTCAGCGCTATGGCGGCAATTAGGCATGCCACTGAGATTCATTAAAACAAAAAAAACCGGCTCGCCATTTTCAGAGCCGTAAAGCGCGTGCGTCTCCCCCTTGGCTATTTTTTGAATCAGCGCGCTTAAAAATTGCCGGGCTTTATCTGCATCCAGCGGCTCAATAAAACCGAGCGTACCGCCATCAGCCACCGTAGCATTTATCAAATCAACAATATTTCTGCCATATTCTGCAGAAAAATCAGGATTCCAGTGCAATTCAAGTTTTGACACGCCACGCCCCTTATATGCTTATTAATTCAGGTGTTTTATCGATCTTACCTGGTTAATTCCAAATGGATAAGCGAAAAACAGGACAAATAAAGCAAAAATAAGGACATCAAATTTTTAATGCAATTTTCATGAAATTGCATTTAGAATGGGCGCAATTGCAAATTCACAGGCCGCGCACGCTCATGAAAAATTTTGCTGTTAAATGCCTCACCACCCTGCTTTGCTGCGGGCTTTTGTCTGCCGTGGTTGCCAGCGAGCCTGAAGCCACCGCGCTGAATTCCCGGCTGGTTCACTTTCCTGCTTTTGGCGGTAAAACGCCGCTGGATGTCATGGGCGTGTTTCGCACGCCACAGGGCACAGGGAAATTTCCTGTCGTGATTATTTTGCATGGCTCCGCAGGTATCGATTCTCGTGGCGCCATGCATGCTCAGAACCTGGCTAAAGCAGGCATCGCCAGCCTGGAGCTGGATATGTGGGGGGCGCGTGGCCTGAGTGGCGGCGCAAAAGGCCGCCCGGACAAAGTACACGACACCCTGCCCGATTTATGGGGCGCGGAAGTATGGCTGGCGAATCAGGAAAAAATAGACGCAAAACGCATCGGTGTGATGGGGTTTTCATGGGGAGGTGTGATGGCGATGTTGTCGGCCACCGCAGAAAACGGCCCGCCGGCGGGCGTTCCGCCTTTACAAGGAAATATTGCGCTCTACCCTGTGTGCTGGGCTTATAACAAAGTGCCCGGCTATCGCTTCCAGGCACTGAGAGCCACCAAAGTCTTGATTCTGGCAGGGGCAAAAGATCGGTACGACGATAATGAGCAAGCCTGCCCTGAGCTGGTTCAGTCGCTGGAGCCTGAATATCGCAATCAGCTAAGCGTGCAGGTCTACCCCAATGCAGAGCATGGCTTCGATATGCTGGAAAAAGAAAATCACTATCAGGACCCTTACTCGCATCGCGGCAAGGGAGGAGAAAGCATTTCAGCCCCCAATCCTGAAGCGCGTGAGGATGCACGCCGCCGGGTTGTAAGTTTTTTTAACGAACGCTTTGCCATTACGCCATGAAACGTATTTTCTTTGTACTGCTGCCCAATGTACATATCCTTGACTTGGGCGGGCCGATGCAAATTCTGGCCACGCTGCCTGAGCTGGGCCTTGCAGAACTCAGTATTCACTGTGTTGGCCCCCATGCCGAGCTCAACAGCTTTCAGGGGGTCAGCCTGATGGATATTGCACCGCTGCCCACAAAATTAACCAAGGGTGATGTGGTGGTGATGGTGGGCAGCAAAATTCAAACCGATCAGCCATACACGCCTCATCAGTTAAAAGTGGTGGACTGGCTCAGCGCCTTAAGCAAAAACATACCGGAGGGCGTCATCATTGCCAGCGTCTGCACCGGCGCGCTTTTTCTGGCCGAAGCAGGCTTACTGGACGGACGATATTGCACTACGCATCACGATTATCTGGAGCGCTTACAAAAAGCAGCTCCAGCCTCCCGCGTGCTGAGCAAACGACTGATGGTGCAGGACGGCCCCATTTATACCTCAGCGGGTGTTTCAGCCGGTATCGATCTTGCCTTGCACCTGGTGGGGCAATACTTTGGCAGTGCCATTGCGCTGCGAGTAGCGAGGGAAAACCTGGTGCAGTTCCGGCGTCTGGAGCACGACCCGGAACTGAGTGCGCCGCTTTGCTACCGCAATCATAATGACCCTGTCATCCACCTGGTACAGGACTATATGACACATCACCCTTGCGATTCAGGTACGTACGACGAGCTGGCTGAGCAGTTTTCGCTCAGCTACCGGCATCTGGCCCGCTTATTTCAACAGGCCTGCGGCATTACGCTGAAGCAATACCAGCAAAAACTGAAGCTGGATCTGGCCCGCCGCATGCTTAAAGACAGCCACCGCTCTATTGAAGGCATTATCGAGCACTGCGGATTTGCCAGCCCTCAGGCATTCAGAGCCGCATGGCGGCAGGCTGAAACGCTTTCTCCCTCAGTATGGCGCAAAGTTCAGAAACTCGACCGCGCCCATGAAGCAGCCTAAGCACCCCGGCCCCCTGCAGGAATACCCTCAGCCTCCCGCCAGGCTTTAAGCAAAGCCTGGCGCCGCTTTGGATAGCGTTCTTCCAGACTGATCACTGACTGAATACGATCCACCCGAAAATGGCGGAAAGCCTGCCTTGCTTCACACCAGGCCACAACAACCCGCACCTGATCAAAAAAAGCCAGCGCACAGGGCCAGATCAGACGGTGGGATGCCTGTTGTTTTGCATCGATGTAAAGCAAATCCAGCTTCATCTCATGGCGGATAGCGGCTCTGATCAGATAAAGCGTTTCATCCGAATCACCCGGGTGCATGCTGGGGCCAATTAATAAGGCAGCGCTGTCAAGCTCAAAGCGCAGCTCTGCAGGCAACACGGCCGCAATTTTGCTTAAAGCGTGGGTTGCGGCGTCCCCCAGCCCTGAATCTGCGCGATTAGCCACCCATTTTGCCCCCAGTGCCAGCGCTTCGATTTCTTCCACCGTAAACATCAAAGGGGGCAGCGTAAAGCCCGGCCGCAATACAAACCCCAGCCCGGCTTCTCCTTCAATTTTTGCACCCTGCGCCTGTAAGCTTGCAATATCGCGGTAAAGCGTACGCAGACTGACGCCCAGCGTTTCTGCCAGCACGGCACCGCTTACAGGATAGTGATTCAGGCGTAATTGCTGCATTAAACTCAGTAATCTTTCTGCTCTGGACAAGTGAGAAACCTCTATGGCCAAGGTGGATGCTGCAGGCTGGAAAAAGAACGAAAACTTACAAGTGTTTTCCATTTCTGCTCAAATTGGATTTTCTTGTTTATTTATCAGCCAATCAATATCAGCACTGCATGTATTGCGTAATTGTTTATTTTTCTGCAGGGCATTAGCAAACGACACCCGGCCGATTATTTTAAAACAGTCGTTTACTATTTATAAATATAAACGGTCATAAAGCGCCTATAGCATGGGCATTGCAAGCGGCTTTATTCTTAGCAAAAACCAAGAACGTAGGTGATTTCACCTACCAATATGTTCTTGATTAAATTTTAAAACAGCAGATTACTAATGTGGTGACAAATTAAAAATTCTTGAAATTTGCAATTTACCCTATTGTTAAAAATAACATGCTGTCAGGCTTATTCATTAACAACAACAACTTGGCGGCAATATCCTTACTATTGTATTCCTGCTATTAGTGAAAATCATGATGCGCCAAAGCTGGCAATGCCTGAAAGGTGGGTATAGAGTCAGGGCACACTGAACCGGAGCTTCTGTTATGACCGTTTTGTCCACACTCAAAGCACTTGGCGAACTTGCTGCAGCGAGTGACCAGCCAATCACCCAAGATTTTCTCTCTGCTTACTTCGCCCACATTTCTGAAGACGATTTAATAGAAAAAACGCCGGAAGATTGGTTTGGAGCGGTGCTTGCGCATTGGCGTATGGCTCGCACCCGGGTGGCGAATACGCGCAAAATCCGTATTTATAATCCAAGCGTGCCTGATCATGGCTGGCAAAGCAGCCACACCGTCATTGAGATTGTTCAATCGGATCGTCCTTTCCTTGTTGATACCATCGGCATGTCCGTTGCACGGCTGGGCTACGGCGTACACCAGGTTGTTCACCCCGTACTGCAAGTAAGCCGTCAGGAAAACGGCGACTGGCAAGGTATGGGCGAACAAGGCACGGCCGAATCATGGATGCATATTGAAATTGATCGCATCACAGCCAGTGAAGCCATTACCCAGCTGGAAAACGACCTGAACAACGCGCTGGACATGCTGGACGCATGCGTAACTGACTGGCCATCCATGGCAGACCGTGTAACGGCAGCACTGGAAGGCCTGCGTCATCGCCCGCCTCCGCTGGATATGGTGCTGGTACGTGAAACCAGTGCATTTTTAGAATGGATGCTGGCCGGCCACTTTATTTTCCTTGGCGTGCGTGATTATCGCTTTGCGGAAGACGGCAACCTGCATTTTGTAGGTGGCTCTGGTCATGGCCTGCTGCGCGACTCCGGCGATTCCGGCCTGTCGCACACATGGGCTGCCTTACCTGTTGATTTAAGAGAGCGCGCCTATTCAGCTGATCCGCTGATCCTAATGACTAAGGCCGATACCCGCTCCCTGATCCATCGCCCGGTTTACCTCGATATGGTCAGCCTGCGCGAAGTGGATGCCAATGGCAAAGTCATTGGTGAGCTACGTATTCTTGGTCTTTACACCGCCAGCGCGTACACCACACCGCCACGCAATATCCCACTGCTGCGTAAAAAAATTAATGCGGTCCTGCTGGCGAGCAATGCCGATGTAGGCGGCTATCGCGGCAAAGCTTTACTGAATGTGATCGACACTTATCCGCGCGATGAGCTGCTGGAAATCGGCATTGACGATTTGGCCCGTATCGCTCAGGGCGTCGTCAGTTTGCACGAGCGCAGCCGTGTGCGCACTTTCTTCCGTGAAGACCTCTACCGCCGCTACGTATCCGTGATGCTGTTTGTACCACGAGATAACTACACCACTGAAGTACGCGTGAAGGTTGAGAAAATCCTGATGGAACGCCTGGGTGGCTACGAAGCAGAATTTAATGTTCTGCTGGCCGACAGCCCATTAGCCCGCATCCACTTCCTGATTCATCTGCCGGTGGGCGAACGTATTATTTACAACGTTAAAGAAATTGAAGACGAAATCGCCCGGGCCGCCCAGCGCTGGCAGGATGATTTACGCAACCAGCTGACTCATGTGCGTGGCGAAGAAGCGGGTGCGGCGCTGTATCAGCGCTATCAGCGTGCTTTCTCCCCGGCTTATTGCTCAGATTTCTCCGGTCGTGTCGCGGTTTACGATATTGAAGCACTGGAAACCAGCTTAAAGAATGACAAAATCGCCATCACCCTTTCACCGGGCAGCGTGGTTGATCCAACGCTGTGGCGTCTGAAGCTTTACCGTGGCAAACCGATTGAATTGTCCGATTGCCTGCCGCTTCTGGAAAACCTGGGCGTGCGGGTGCTGGACGAGCGCCCTTATGCGCTGACTTTCGATCAAACCGAGCATGCATGGATTATTGATATCGGTTTGCGTCTGCCTGCCTGCACGTCGCTGGAAAACAGCATTGACCGCGAGCGCCTGATTGCCGCCTTTACCGCTATTTTTGAAGGCGCGTGCGAGAACGACAGCTTTAACCGCCTGATTCTGGGCGCTGGCCTCGCATGGCGTGAAGTACTGATTCTGCGTGCTTATTCATGCTATATGCGTCAGGTTAATCTGAAATACGGCATTGAAATCATTGCCGATTGCCTGCTGCGCCACGGCAAGCTGAGTGGCCAATTGGCAGCGCTGTTTGTAATGTCGCATGATCCGGCTACCAGTGCACCTGGCGTGGCGGATATTCTGACCGAAGAAATTCGCCTGGCTTGCGCCAATCAATCCAGCGTGGATGAAGAGCGCATCCTCTCCAGCCTGCTGGCCGCTATTCTGGCTACTGTACGTACCAACTTCTTCCAGCTGGATGCTGAGGGCAAGAGCAAATCTTATACCTCATTCAAGATTGAATCGGCGCGCATTCCGAACATGCCGCAGCCAGTGCCACTGTTTGAGATCTTTGTTTACTCTCCAGAAATGGAAGGCGTGCATTTACGCGGCGGCAAGGTTGCCCGTGGTGGCTTGCGCTGGTCTGATCGCCGCGAAGACTTCCGTACCGAAGTGCTGGGCCTTGTAAAAGCACAGATGGTGAAAAACACCGTCATTGTGCCGGTGGGCTCCAAAGGTGGCTTTGTGGTGAAAAACCCGCCAAGCGATCGCGAAACGCTGATGACCCGCGGCATTGAATGCTATAAAAACTTTATCCGTGGTCTGCTGGATTTAACCGACAACTTAGTCGCCGGTCAGGTGGTTCATCCACCGCAAGTACGCCGCCTGGATGAGGATGATCCTTACCTGGTGGTGGCTGCAGATAAGGGCACGGCTACATTCTCTGATATCGCTAACGGTATTTCACGCGATTATGGCTTCTGGCTGGATGATGCGTTTGCTTCGGGCGGCTCGGTAGGCTATGACCACAAGAAAATGGGCATTACCGCCAAGGGTGCATGGGTTTCGGTAGAGCGCCAGTTCCGTGAGTTGGGCATTAACACCCGTACTGATGAATTTACCGTCATCGGCGTGGGCGATATGTCCGGCGACGTATTTGGTAACGGCCTGCTGCGCAGCGAACACACCAAGCTTCTGGGGGCGTTCGATCACCGCCATATTTTCCTGGATCCAAATCCGGATCCTGCCGTGTCGTTTAAAGAACGCGAACGCTTGTTTAATTTGCCCCGCTCTTCATGGGCGGATTACAACGCAGAGCTGATTTCTGCAGGTGGCGGTGTCTGGCCGCGCAATGCCAAAACCATTCCGCTGTCGGCCGAAGTTAAAGCCATTCTGGATATCGAAGCTGACGAGCTGGAGCCAAGCGAGCTGATCCGCGCCATGCTGAAAGCGCCGGTTGATTTGTTCTACAACGGCGGGATTGGTACATATGGCAAGGCATCGACTCAAACACCAGCTGAAGCCAACGATCGCGGCACCGATGCGGTGCGTATCGACGGTAAAGAATTCCGCTGCAAAGTGATCGCCGAAGGCGGTAACTTAGGCTTCACCCAGCTGGGCCGCGTGGAATACGCTGCTCACGGTGGCCGCGTGCATACCGATGCAATTGATAACTCGGCCGGTGTGGATTGCTCCGATCACGAAGTGAATATCAAGATTCTGCTGGGCCGCATTATGGCCGGTGGCGATCTGACCATGAAGCAACGTAACGATCTGCTGGCCTCGATGACCGATGAAGTGGGCGAGCTGGTTCTGCGTGATAACTATCTGCAAACCGAAGCCATCAGCCTGGAATACCAGCAAACAGCATCCCTATTGCCTGTGCATCAGCGCTTTATGCAGGCACTGGAGAAAAACGGCCGCCTGTCCCGCCGCATTGAATTCTTGCCAACCGACACACAAATCGCCGTGCGTCAGCAGGAAGGCAAGGGCTTAGAGCGTCCGGAACTGGCCGTATTGCTGGCCTACGCAAAAATGGCATTGTTCCAGGACTTGCTGGCAAGTGATTTGCCAGACAGCCCGGATTGGGACAATCTGCTGGCGGCTTACTTCCCTAAACCGCTGGTGGATCGCTTTGGTGATCGCCTGGGCGAGCACCCATTGCGCCGTGAAATTGTGGCCAATGAGCTGACCAACCGCACCATCAACCGCATGGGCATCAGCTTTGTCTTCCGTCTTTCTGAGGAAACCGAGCTTTCCCCGGCCACGATTGTGCGTGCATGGTACGACGCCACCGAGCTGCTGGACAGCGAAGCCCGCTTTGTTGCCATCGAATCGCTGGACAACAGCATTCCGGCATCCATGCAATACGCTATGCTGCTGCGCGAGCGCCGTCAGCTGGAGCATGCAACACGCTGGCTGGTGCAAAATCAGGACACCCTGCCGGATTACGCAGAGCTGATCCGCGAGCTGAAAGGCACCATTCCGGCGCTGTTGCCGCAATTGCCTGAGTGGTATGCGGGCTCGGCCAAGCAAGTGGAAATCACCCAAAGCTGGCTGGCTGCAGGCGTACCTGCTGCACTGGCCAAACAAAGCGCTTGCCTTGATGGTGCAACGCAGCTGCTTAATATCGCGCTGCTCACCAAAAAACAAGCCGCTGATGTGGATGCCGTAGCCACCATTCACTTTGCCTTGGGTGACGCGCTGGAGCTGGACTGGCTGCACAGCCTGATTGAGCAATTGCCACGCACCAACCACTGGCAAACACTGGCCCGCCTGGCTTGCCGCGATGATCTGCAACGCGCCCATATCGCGCTGACCAGCGCCGCGCTGGAGCTCAGCCCTGGTGCTGCGCCTGCTGTGCGGGTTGAATCATGGTTGCAAAGCCAGGAAACAGCCATCGCCCACTGCCGCAGAATGTTTGAAGAAATGAAAACACTCGCGCCAGATCTCGCCATGATGTCTGCAGCATTACGCGAAATCCGTCATCGCCTGGCGGTATAAAGAAAGCAGAGCTCAGGCTCTCTGTGTAAAAAATGCGGCCCTGTGAGGGGCCGCATTTTTATTGCTCAAAACTCATATTGAAACTTTAAAAATTGTAGGGCACCATCAAACCTTACGCTTTCCCGCGTTTTTATTAGAGAAATATTTACGACACAAACAAATAAAAACTTAAAATTCAATACAAAAACGTAGCATTCCCGTAAGTGAAAGACTACAATCCATGAAGATCAGACGGATGTCTGAGGGTGTTCTTAGTGCATTTGCATCTTGTACTCGAAGGATCCAAGTCAATTTATCAGTTTGTGCATTGATACTTGACGATCTTAATCTCTGTTCATAGATTAGATCTTGACCGGGATCTGGGCGTATCGCTCCTAGAGTGATATGGACCAAATCTATCTGCCCTACCAGGTGTACCCTAGTTAGGCGTAAAGATGTGGAAGGGTGTTGCTAGCGCAGGTTTTTGCCTTCGATTGCTTTTTATTTAAAGTTAGGCGAGTACCATTTTGGTGCTTAGTGTCAGAGAAAACTGATGCTCAAACTACGATAAGAGGTATATCAAATGAATGAAAATTCAAAACCTGATGCAAATGTTGTTGTGAACTTGGTTGTATTTAACGTGGATGTTAAATGCAATGACAAACCCGCCAGCGCTGGCACCCCTAAAGACTGGATTTTAAGAATATTAACATCTGGTTTTTTTGCGTTAGTAGTTAAGTACGGACTTGCTTTGTTTTTTCCGGATTTAATTATCTAACGACCTTCCACTGATTTTCCATGCGCAACTGGAAATCTCCAAATGGCAAGTAAGCATAAGATTTATTATGATGGCCTACCTATCGGGTCAATTAAAACGTTAGCAAAAACCTTAAGCTGCACAGAAGCTAGACTAATTAAGATTAGCACTGATCCTAGTTTTTTTTATACAACCTTCCTGAAAACAGTAAAGAATAAAAATCGAGAACTATCCGAACCAAATCCTGAGTTGAAATTAATTCAAAAACGAATTGTTTCTAGGATTTTTAATCACATAAAATTCCCCCATTATCTTCACGGAGGGATAAAAGCACTTGATCCTCGTGATTTTCACTCCAACGCGAAGGCTCACTCAGGAGCAGAAACCGCCATAACACTAGATATCAAAAATTTTTTTCCATCAATTAAAGCGGATCAGGTGGAGAATTTATTTTTACATCTTTTTAAATTCCCCCCTAACGTTTCAAGCGTAATGTCAAAATTAACCACCCTTAATAACTGTATTCCTCAAGGCGCACCCACAAGCTCTTATATTTCAAATCTGATACTAACCGAAAAAGAATACAGAATAGCTGCCAAATTAGAGAGCCAAGGATTTATTTATACAAGACTAATTGATGACATTACCATTAGCTCAAAAAAAGAACTACCAGAGAAGAAGATAACTCAAATAATTACCAATATTGCAGGCATGCTTACACATTACAATTTTGAATTACACCCAGAAAAGGTTCACATTTACTCACGCAGCAATCCTGAAAAATTAATGGTAATCACTGGCCTTTGGTTAAATCGCGGCATGCCACGTATTGAAAAATCACGCAGACTTCAAATATCAAATGACGTTATAGCTATCGCCAAGTTAGCAACCTCGAGCACAGGGACAAGTGATGCCTCGTACCATGAGAAATTCAACGCCGCATCTGGAAAGGTTGCATTACTTCAAAGATTCAAGCACACAGAAGCAAGACGTCTTCGCGCTATTTTAAACGAAATACAACCAACCTATAACGACTATGATAAATGCAAAATAAATAAGCTAGCATTTCGCTTTCTTAACAAGAAAACATCAAAAGAAACAATTGGCTATTTAAAAAAATTTTATCAATTTCAATATCGAGCATCGATAATCAAACGAACCGATCCTGCACTAGCAAAAAGAATACAAGAAAAATTAAATTTAAATCGCCCCACCTCCACAAAAAAGGCATTTTATGAGTGAAAAAAAATACACTGGTACATTGAAGGTTTATGATGCAATAAAGGGCTTTGGCTTCATAAGCAGAGAGCAAGGACGAGATGTTTTTGTATATTACGAAGACTTTACTGATAAAAACACAGATGCCTCAGCCATGATTGGATGCATTGTCTCTTTTGAGCTTTACGACCCAATAAGCCCCAAAGGACCAAAAGCAAAAAATGTTTCTATAATTTCCTAAGAACAACCAACTCCTTTATTTTTTTATGGGTCATCCCCTTTTTTATTAAAAATAGCTTGAAAAACCTACCTCACACGCAACTAAGTAACAATGAAAGCCCAATCCCACTAATCACTCCCTGTAAAACTCCACGCCTTCCACATTTCAACATCAAGGCCCCCCCCTACAAACTAACCCAACTTAAAACTCACCAGAGATTGGTTTAACAGCCGCGAAGTGTTTTCCAGGCTGACCGCTTCGGCAGAAAGTCGGTCGGCTTCTTCGGTGTTTTGGCGCACATTGATTTCCAGCTCTTTCAGATCGGTATGCATATCGCCCACCGAATCGCTGATGGATTCACTCTGGCTGACGCTTTGGGCAAAAGCATGGCGCAACTGGCTGAGCAGGCCACGGGTTTTTTCCAGCGCGCTTTCTACCAGATCCGATGCGCCGGAAAGCCGGTCGGCCTCATCGGCATGCTGCGTAATGATGCTGGCTGTTTCATGAATGGAATGGGTGAGCGTGCCCACAAAAAGATCAGTTTCTGAAAGCGTTGCCTGCGTTTGCCCCGCCAGTTTTCTGACTTCATCCGCCACCACGGCAAAGCCGCGCCCTGCCTCACCGGCTCTGGCCGCTTCAATTGCGGCGTTAAGTGCCAGTAAATTGGTTTGCTCAGAAATACCTGAAATGCGCTGCAAAATCACGGTAATGCTTTGCACGTCGGTAGAAAGCGCTTTAAAACGCTGCGCCAGCTGACGGTTGGCGGCCACATGATCGGCCATGCCCGATGTCATTTCTTTAACCGCAGTGCCAGAGCCTGCCAGCTCCTGATCTACACCGCTTAATTGCAGCTGTACCTGGCCCAGCATTTCCCGGCTGCCCGCAGACAATTGCCCGATATGGCCGGAGCGGTGTGCGATATCGGCCAGATAGTGCTGGCCCTTACTGGCTGCATCCCGCACAAACAAAGCACTTTGCCGCACGCTTTCTGCACTTTTAACAGTATCAAGCGCATTATCAGCGACTTCTCTTAAAGTGCTGCTGAATGCCGAGCAAAGATGATTAAAGCTGCGGGCAATGGTGGCCACTTCATCCTGCCCGCGTGGCTTCAGTTCAGTAGCCAGATTATGGTCCTGAGCCTGACGGGAAATATGATTGGCAATCCCTAAAATAGAGCGCCCCAGCAAATTAGCTAAAAACCAGGAAATAATCGCGCCAACAAGCAAGGACGCCACGCCAATCAGCAGCGTTTCTTTTAGTGCATCATTACGGCTTTGCATAGCGGCCTGCAACGGCACATCCGCAGCCAGCAAAATATGCTGCCCTTTATGCTCCAGCGGGATAAACACCGAGCGAAAGGTGCCGTATTTATCAGTGTATTCGTCGTATTCAACGCTGTTGCGGCTGAACGCCCGTAAAACACCCTCGCTGGGATTGTATTTTTCCAGGTGCTGGCTGAATTTACCCGCCGCCACCTCCTGCTCCCCTGCGCCATCAGCCAGATAATAAACGCCATCATTCTTCTGCCATAAAAGGTAGAGGTATTTCACCCCCAGTGGCTTGGCGTAATGATCCAGCTTAAGCGCATTTGCGGCCATTTGCGCTTTGCTTACACTGCCCTCGGTAAACATTGAGGAAAAAAAGGCTTCGCCCAGTAAGGCTGGCACAGCGCGCGCAGCGGCATTCAGCCGACTGTCAATCAATGCCACAGCTTGTTCAGAGCTTTGAAGGTAGGTATGAATGGAAAACGACAGTACCGTGAGCAAGTTTAAGCATAAAAACAGGCACACCAATTTGGTACGCACACTAAGGCGGTGAAGAAATAACATGAGCAAGTTCCTCTGGGTAGCAGAGCACTTACTTATTATTGTTTCTCAACGAAAGATTTTCATGATTTTGTTTGTTTTTTTACTGACAAAAAATATCAAAAATATTTACAACAAATACAATTGTGGCAAGCTTGCTCCAAGCCAGCTCTATTTGCATCGCAAGCCATCAGGCATTCTTTACAAATTACATTAAAGATTGACGGTTTTTATTCGATATATAGGCACAAGACTGACTACTTGCTTTCACATCAGGGTTTTATATGAAAATTGCTGCCGACTCCATCCAAACACTCCTCCAGCCCTTAAATGCGCGTCCGCGCAGCGAAAAAAACGAAGGCAGCCAGGCGCAAGAAAGCAGCTTCTCTTTTAAAATCCCAAAATGGGATCCGGTTTCAAGCAGAAAAAGTGCAGCCAAAGCACGGCTGGATATGCTCAAACGCCAGCTGGATGGCATGTTGAAATTTGCAGGGGTGGGCAAAAGCAATGTCGCGGCAGCAGCCAGGCTGGCCAAGCAAATTGCGGCCGCTGTTGCAGAATATGCAGGCGTAAGTGGCGGCAGCGCTGTGCAAACGCCGCTCATTTCAGGAGGCAGCCCGGCTGCAGCGGCCCCGCAAACAGCACCTGCAGCTGGCAGCACAGAAAATGCCGGGGCAGCAGCGGGGCAAGCCGCAGAGCAAGCATTGCAAATTGCAGAGAAGGCAGAAAAAGCCGAAGCGACTGAAAAAACTGAAAAAGAAGAGAAAGCTGAAAAATCAAATAATGAAATGGCGTCGCCATCCAATAAGGGCATGAGTGCTGAGGATAAAGCTTTTCTGGAAGACGCAAAAAAAATCATGCAAAAAGCCAAGCTGCTTCTGGCTTTGGAAATCCAGAAAAGCAAAAGAGAATCCAAAACGGATAAATCGCTTTATCAGGATGCGATTAAAACCATGGATACCTCGCTGCAAAAAGCCACCGCCGCTTTAGAACAAGCAGCCAAAGCGGCAAACGCGCCAATGATTTACTCTGCCAGTGGCAACACCACCGCCATTCAAGTAAGCATGCCGCAATTTTCTGCGCAGGCTTAGCCCCAAAACAACGCGCTGCAGCCGGGCCGGGAAATGTACTTTTAGCAATTTTCAATCTGATACTCCCACTGATAGCCACTCTCACGGTATAATTTCGCGCTTTAGTGCTTGCAGCCTGTCTGGCATAAGACCGACAGGCTGCAAGCCGTCTTAATGGGACAAAGCCACAGGCATGGAAGCAGAACAGCTTAATCAGATCGAGAACCGGGTTGCAGACCTGGTTTCTCGCAGCGAAGAACTACGCAAATACTTAGATTATCCCGGCAAAAGCGATCGGCTTGAAGAAGTTGTGCGCCTGATGGAAGACCCGGATATCTGGAACGATCAGAAAAAAGCGCAGGAATTAGGCCGCGAACGAAAAGCGCTTGAAGGCGTGGTTGTGGTGCTGGATGAAGTTCTGGCAGGCCTTGGCGACGCCAAAGATTTATTCGACATGGGCAAGGAAGAAGGCGACTTCGACACTCTGCAAGCCGTATCGGACGATGTGGATGCCATTTCTGCCCGTGTTGAAGAGCTTGAATTCCGCCGGATGTTTAATCACCCGATGGACCCTATGCCCTGCTTTATTGATATTCAATCGGGCGCAGGCGGCACAGAGGCGCAAGACTGGGCAGGCATGTTGCTGCGTATGTACGTGCGCTACGGTGAGCGTAAAGGCTTTACCGTTGAAGTCATGGAGCAATCAGACGGCGATATCGTGGGTATCAGTCAGGCAACGATCAAACTGACCGGCGACTACGCTTACGGCTTTTTGCGCACTGAAACCGGCGTGCATCGCCTGGTTCGCTGCTCGCCATACGACTCCAACAATCGCCGCCATACCTCGTTTGCTTCAGTCTTTGTTTACCCGGAAGTGGATGATAGTTTCGAAATTGAAATTAATCCGGCTGATGTGCGTACCGATACTTACCGTGCTTCTGGCGCGGGTGGTCAGCACATTAATAAAACCGACTCTGCGGTTCGCCTGACACACATCCCGACCAATACCGTGGTGCAATGCCAGAACGATCGCTCCCAGCACAAAAACCGTGATGAAGCATGGAAAATGCTGCGCGCCAAATTGTATGAGCTGGAATTGCGTAAACGCATGGAAGCACAGCAGTCTTTAGAAGCTACCAAATCCGATATCGGCTGGGGTCATCAGATTCGCTCTTATGTGTTCGACCAAAGCCGCATCAAAGACCTGCGTACCAGCTATGAAGTTGGCAATATCAAGGGCGTAATGGACGGCGACCTGGAAGGCTTCATTGCCGCCAGCCTGAAGCACGGGGTTTGAGGGGTTCAGTCCGTACAGAGAGCTTATTTTGCTGCGGACTGAAAATTCCTGAACCACAGAGAACACTGAGGGCACTGCGCATGGGCAATGCTTGCTGCATAAATTGTCACTACGCAACTACAGGTTTATATGCCCATTTACTATAAAGGCCTGGCCGCTGAGCACGCCTTTTAGTCGATTTACTGATCGAAAACAGGTTCATTATTGAATTAAAAAGCTGTGAAAAATTGTTGCCTGTTCACCCGTCGCAGCTACTTACCTATTTAAAACTAACCGGCCTTAAAACCGGTTTATTGATTAACTTTAATACTGCATTGCTCAAGAACGGTATTCGTAGATTGGTTAGTTAAACCTCTGTGAAACTCTGTGTTCTCTGTGTTCTCTGTGGTTCAAGATTTAGGGCGCTAAAAAATGGCTGAAGAACAAATTATCCCGCAAGATGAAAACCAGATTATCGCAGAACGCCGCGCTAAGCTGACTGCCCTGCGCGCTGCCGGCGTGGCTTACCCGAATGATTTTAAACGGGAAAACATGGCTGGCGATTTGCAAGCCAAGTATGGCGAGTTTGAAAAAGCCGATATGGAAGCCGCGCAGGTCAGCGTAGCCGTTGCTGGCCGCATGATGCTTAAACGTGTAATGGGCAAGGCCAGCTTTGCCACTGTGCAAGACTCCTCCGGCCGTATTCAGTTTTTCATCAGCAAAGACAAAGTGGGCGAAGACGTTTACGACAGCTTCAAGTCATGGGATATGGGCGATATCATTGCTGCCCGTGGCCTGCTGATGAAAACCAATACTGGCGAACTTTCGATCCAAGTCACAGAATTGCGTTTACTGACTAAATCCCTGCGCCCTCTTCCGGATAAACACCATGGCCTTGCAGATCAGGAACAAATTTACCGTCAGCGCCATCTGGACTTAATCACCAATGATTTAAGCCGCGCCACGTTTGTTAAGCGCTCTAAAATCGTACAGTGCATCCGCGATTACATGGTTGGCGAAAACTACCTGGAAGTTGAAACCCCAATGATGCACGGCATCCCTGGCGGCGCAACAGCCAAACCATTTGTAACGCACCACAATGCGCTGGATATGCCACTTTACCTGCGCATCGCGCCTGAGCTTTACCTCAAACGCCTGATCGTTGGCGGCCTTGAGCGCGTATTTGAAATTAACCGCTCCTTCCGCAACGAAGGCATGAGCACACGCCACAATCCAGAATTCACCATGATCGAATTCTACGAAGCGTATGCCGATTACCAGCGCATGATGGAAATGTCCGAAGGCATTATCCGCGCTTGTGCCCTGCTGGCTACGGGCAGCACCGTTATTACCTATCAAGGCAAAGAAGTCGATTTGTCCAAGCCTTTTGCCCGTTACACCATCGCAGGCTCGATCAAAGCTTACAACCCGGAATACACCGACGAGCAACTGAACGATCAAGCCTTCCTGGCTGCAGAAGTGGTGCGTTTAGGCGGCAAACCAATGCCAAACGCAGGCGTTGGCGCATTACAACTGGCGCTGTTTGAAGAAAACACCGAAGCCAAGTTGTGGGAGCCGACCTTCATCATCGACTACCCGGCCGAAGTCTCTCCGCTGGCCCGCGCCAACGACAGCAAGCCAGGTATTACCGAACGCTTCGAGCTGTTTATGGTTGGCCGTGAACACGCCAATGGTTACTCCGAGCTGAACGACCCTGAAGATCAGGCCGAACGCTTTATGGCGCAGGTAGAGCAAAAAGACGCAGGTGACGATGAAGCCATGCATTTCGATGCAGACTACATCCGCACACTGGAATCCGGCATGCCACCAACCGGCGGCTGCGGTATTGGTATCGATCGCTTAGTAATGCTGCTGACAGACTCACCAAGTATTCGCGACGTTATCCTCTTCCCGCAAATGCGCCCTGAGTAAGCTTTAGTCATTTGCCCGAACAAACAAAACCCCGCATAAGTTAATAGCTTATGCGGGGTTTTGTTTTAGATATACACTAAACAATTGATGCAGCAAGCATTTACAATCACAGAGAATTAAATGGAAATTATTATTGCTTGGTTTATTCCTATAATTGGAATCCCCCTTAGCTGGTACTCCTTACGCAATAAGGATTTTCAATCATTTTTTGTTCTCCTGCTGGCCGCTGCTGTTATCGCATTCGGCTTAACGCTTGGGCTTATTCTTTTAGCCATGATCACTCATGCTTATTGCCTTGAATTACAGTTATGCACCCAATCCACCTTTTCAAGCACGATGAATTGCATGTACTTGTTCCCTTTATATTGCTCTTGTTGTTGGCGGCGAAGGGAGAGGCTAAATAATTACAGAAACAAATCTTATTTCAAAGATCAATACTTTTTATCAAACGACCAAGTCATCAAACTCATCAAAAACCCAGCCGTCTTCATAAATCACTTCAAACAAATGACCATCCGAATCACGGAAATAGCCTGCGATGCCCCATGCGTTTTTTGTGGCGGTTTTTGTGATTGTTGCACCCAAGCTGGCCGCTTTATCTAAAATTCTCGGCACTTCTTCCGGGCTGCGGGCGATATAGGCTAATGCTATACCTGAAAAACCACTCCCTTCTGCCGCAGCAAAGTTGGCATCTTTGGCAAATGCCTCACGGGATTGAATCGCCATCACAATGCCGCCCAAATCAAATTTCACAAATCCGGCATGGCTCGATGCTGCTTTAGGCCAGCCCAGTGCTTCGTAAAAAGCCGTGGCTTTTTCAATATCGTTTACCCCAAGCAAAATCAGGTTAAGGCGTTGGCGCATGAATAGTCCTTAAATAAATCAGAATACAACTTTTTAAAAAGTTTACATATACTTTATCAGCAACACTCATGCCAGTCTTTAGCATAAAGAATCATTAATTGCCCTCGGTTGCATTACAATGTTTTACATTATTTGCGGCAATAGCAAATCTATCAGACTACAAGCAAATCGCACTATTGCTTTATGATGAGCACCCCTTTTAAAAGTTGGCACTATGAATCAGTCCCCTGTGATTTCACCCGAATTAATTTCTGCCTGGATAAAAATACAGCATGCGGGTGCAGAATCAGAGATTGCAGATCAGTTATGGTGGGCATGGGAAGAGGTGTTTTTCTTTTCCCAGAAAAATCCAGAACACACTTTTGCTTTTATTCTCGCCACTTTAAGGGAAGACAGCAGCAATAAGATTATGGCGAATTTATCTGCGGGCCCGCTTGAGGATTTAATCGAAAATTTTGGCGAATCGATGATTGAAAAAATAGAGCAGGAAGCAAAAACAAATCCTCTATTTGCCAGTTTATTAGGAGGCGTCTGGCAAGGATCAACCCCTGATGAAATATGGTCCAGAGTCACTGCCGCGTGGGATCGCAGAGGATGGGATGGCCTTCCGGATGAATAAATAAACTATACACCACCCCGAATAGCAAGTTTATCACCAAGGCCAGATTAATATATGCCCATCACACTCACCTTACCCAACCTGGCTCTTTTGCCCGGCTATATCGCAGCGCTGGAACGAAGCTGGACCAGAGACAGCGATCAAGATCCCGAAGGTGCGTCAGCCCAACTGGCCCGCATTGCGCAAAATGCTGACAAGTTTCTGGCTTCTTTAACAGATTTGGAGGGGAGCGGCCCGCCGGTGGTTTAAAATGACGGCAGCACAGTGCCGCGGCTGCCCAGAGCCAGGTATTGGATTTCCGATGGCGAGTTTGCAGGCGATATAAGCCTGCGTTGGCAAAAAGGGACTTCAGAATTGCCTGCTTATTGCTTGGGGCACCTTGGCTATGCGGTGGTTCCGTGGAAGCGCGGAAAAAACTACGCTGCGCAAGCCATTATGCAACTTTGCCCTTTGGCACAAAACCACGGTTTGAGCTGGATAGATATCGCCATGGGTATTGATCATATCGCTTCGCGCCGCTCTGCAGAAAAAGCGGGGGCTATTCTTTTGCGGCAATTTAATGCGGGCCCGGAAGCGGGTAATCAGGAGGCATTGCTATTCAGGCTGAGCCTTTATACTGAAACATTGCTTTAAAATTCGGCTTATTACGTATTTTTTTACGAATGGAATTAAGTCATGCAGCCCATTTCAACCCCAATGCTATTACTGAGAGATTTCACGCCCGCAGACTTAAATGAATATAAAAAACTGCGTAATGATGAAAAATTTCAGCGTTTTTATAGCGAGGAAGATTCCTCAGCTGAAAAGTCCGAATTTTTGCTGGATTTATTTATTCAGCAATCAAAAGAGCAGCCAAGGCGAAAGTTTCAACTGGCTGTTGTTTCCCTCGCTGGCGAATTAATGGGCTCTTGTGGTATTCGTCTTGAAGATACCGCCAATGCCTCTGTTGGCTGCGAATTAGGAAGGCGCTGGCACGGCACAGGTGCAGCCAGACAGGCAGCGCAGGCGATCATTGAATTTGGATTCAGCGTATTAAAAGTTCAGCGTATTTATGCCGAAACAATCGCAGGCAATAAAGCCGCAGTCAATCTTTGTAAGTCACTGGGAATGCATATTGAAGCCGAGCGCATCAATGATCAGTTTTTCAAAGGAGCCTCATGGAATACTATTGTACTGGCCATAAATAAAAATGACTGGCGGAATAAAGAGCTTGCCCATGCCTGAATACTCTACAGCGGCAATGGCTGGCAAAGTAAAATATTTGAGAATATGCTTCATCGCCACCATTTTTTACTGCGTTTCTTTTTCTGCATTTGCAAACCCTTGCGAAAAAATGATACGGCCTGTTTCAGAAAAACAGAAAACCCTATTTGCCAAAGCCATTAATGTGCACCTCAACAAGCAATTGGGGCCATCACTTAATCAGACCTTAATTACAGATAGCACTGATATTTTTGAAGTGATTCATTATAAGCAATGGTACATTATTTATATCAGCACCCGCATCACCGATGAGCTCTATTTGGTTTATAACGCTGCACCTGATAAAAGCAGCGGGTACCTGACTGATTGGGCCGGATCGGCCGCCGATGGCGAAGGACCTGCCGTTGAAAAATGGCTGAAAGAAGATGCGCCGGGTATACCCCAAAAATTAGCGCGCTGCTTTGCATGGCATATTACTGATGGACGAGGGAAATAGTACGGATCTGTTCGCCATTCATAAGCCCTGTAATATTTAAAATAAAGGAAACTGCCTTGAAGATTTTGATCTGTCTTATAGCGTTTATGTTTTCATGCTCAATTTATGCTGAAACAACAAATAAAGCGCTTTTAGCTTATTCTTACACATCCCCATCGGCACAAAAACTGTTAAAAAAACACGAAATAACTGAAAAAGTACTGGAAGAATACTCAAACAGCGCGCTGAAGAAATATACCATTCAGGCAATCAACCCTGGCGCTGTGTATGAAGGCTCAGAAGATGCACTGAGAATCGATATAAGAAGTAAAAAAAGCAATGTATTGAGCATTGAGCTATCCGTAAGGCAAGGTGCATCCATCAATAATATGCTTGAGCGCTGGAGTAAAAAAACTATATTGACCATAAAAGAAGCCCAAACGCCCGCAGCCATAAAAATGGGGCTTTTTAACTCAATCGATTTTCTTCTGAATGATTTGAAAATAAACTATAACTCCACCGGGTATGCAAAAGGCAAGTTGATGATGGATTAAGCAGCGGATACTTTTACCATGGCTATTCAAGGCAGACTCAGATCATCATGGCGGTAATGCGCTGGACATATGTGACATCCTCTGCTTCAAAGCAATCTGCCGAAGGCAAATCATTTAAATGCAAAATAAACGAATCAAACCCTTTTGAGTACGCCACTCTGTTTGTTTGCCTGTACCCTATATATGCTCCGCAGTTCGTTTATAAATTACAACATCATTGTTCATTTTATAAAGGCCATGATATGCGAAAAAATATCTGTAAGATCAGTACAATTATTTTGCTTGCAACAACGGCTGGCACTGCAGTAAACAGCGCTGCCGCTCTGCCACCGAAGTATCTTGAAATTAAAGACTTTAAAAAATGCTTAAAAGATAAGGCAGTCGAAAGCTATTACATTTTGTGCATGCCCGATAAAAAACCAGCAGCTTGCCCAAGAGCCAGCTGGAAGCAGCTGAATGCTTTAACAGCCAATGATAAGATACCTGCCTGCGCGCAAAAGGCAGAATAAATTTTTAGTCCAAAAGGCATTCCCACCATAAAATTGGAATAAGCTTTCATTCATGCAGGCATGCCTTTAAATCTGTTTGTATCACCTGTTTTAAGGTGTAATCGCCAATGAGTAATCCGTGGTTTTTTTGGGCAATACTGTCGGCTATTTTTGCGGCACTGACGGCCATCTTTGCAAAAATAGGTATTAAAGGTGTCGATTCTGATTTTGCCACCCTGTTGCGAACGGTGATTATTGTCTTTGTACTCACGGGATTTATTGGATTTACAGGAAAATGGAGCAATCCATTAGCTCTGACGGCTAAAACCTGGTTATTTCTAACACTCTCTGCATTGGCCACAGGTATATCCTGGCTTTGCTATTTCAGGGCTTTACAAATTGGCGACGCATCAAAAGTGGCTCCTGTTGATAAATTCAGCCTTGTTTTAGTTGCCGTTTTTGCATTTGCATTTTTAGGCGAGCGCCCTTCCCCAAGAGAGTGGCTGGGCATCACTTTGGTTGCTGCTGGTGTGTTAGTGCTGGCAATTAAACGCTGAATTTCTGCAGCGCAGTTTATGTCCATCATTGCAAGTTGTTGGGGATATTTCGCATCTGTCAGACCTTTACCCTTTTTAAAGATTGCACAAATGACCACGTTTGAAAAAGTTAAATTGCAGACCAGCCGCTTAATATTGCGGCCACTGCAAGAAACGGATGCGGCTGCATTGCTGGCTATTTTTTCTGATGAAAAAGTAATGCAATACTGGAGCACACCCCCATGGGATTCTATTGAAATTGCAGAAGCGCTGATTGCCCGCGATTTAAAAGCCATGGCCGCGGGAGACTATATTCGTCTGGGAATTGAGCGCAAAGAAGACCGTGTTTTAATGGGTAACTGCACGCTGTTTGATCTGGATAAGCAATGCCGCCGTGCAGAAATTGGCTATGGCATGGCCCATTCAGCATGGGGTAAGGGCTATATGCATGAAGCGCTGAGTGCATTGCTTGATTTTGGCTTTACTCAGTTAAATTTAAACCGCGCAGAAGCAGATATCGACCCCAGGAATATTGCTTCAGCAAAATGCCTGGAGCGCCTTGGCTTTAGCCGCGAAGGCTATTTGCGTGAACGCTGGATTGTAGATGGCGTGGTATCCGATACGGCCTTGTATGGTCTTTTAGTCAGCGATTGGCATAACCGCCTTAAATTAGGCCCCCAATGAAAATAGCCCTCAGCCACGATGTGCAATTATTTGTAGATACCGAGGGCTTAAGCCTGGTTGCTGATGGCATGCAAATGTGCGAAAAACCAACGCTGATCCTGCTGCATGGCGGCCCCGGCTATGATCACACCGGCTTTAAGCCAGCATTCAGCCAGCTTAGCGATATTGCACAGATTATTTATTACGACCACCGCGGCCATGGACGCAGCAATCCGCGCCCGGTGGCAGAGCTGACGCTGGATCACTTTGCAGATGATTTGGTCGCGCTCTGCGCCGCACTGGGCATTAGCAAACCCATCGTGCTTGGGCAATCTTTTGGTGGCTTTGTGGCTCAGCATTATTTAGCGAGATACCCGGAGCACCCCGGTAAAGTGATTTTATCCAGCACCTCGGCCGCGCTTAATCTGGAGCGTAAACTTGCCATGTTTGCCCAATTAGGTGGCCCGGCGGCAAGAGAGGCCGCTTTGCAATTTTGGAGCAACCCTTGCAAAGCGACACTGCGGCCCTACCAGCAAATCTGCAAACCACTGTATTCCACAAAAAAAGCAACTTCAGGCCGCAGGCTTCCCAATCACGAGATTTTACTTACCTGGGCAGGCACGGAGCAGCAAACCATGAACTTATTACCAGGTCTTGCAAAAGCACAATGCCCGGTACTCGTCCTGGCCGGAGAGCTGGATCCTGTCTGCCCTCTGGAAGACGCGAAAGATATTGCCCGGGCACTGCCTGAGAAGTGGATGCAATTTACGCAATTTGCAGGCTGTGGCCACGGCGTATGGCGGGATAATCCGGAGGCAGCGTTTGCAAGAATAAGAGATTTTATTACAGAAGAGTAAGCCTTTACGCGGCCTACCCCTTTCGCACCAACACTCCCGCCGCGAAAAGCTTTAAGCTATCCGTCAGCAAGCTCAGCTTACCCCTCCGAATTGGTCAACTTATTTAATTGGAGCATCAATGACTGCCAAACACTTTATTGCAGCCGCCATGATCTGCATTTCTATCCCGGCTTGTGCCGATGAAGTTCAAGTAGCGGTTGCGGCTAATTTTGCAGGGCCAATGCAAAAAATTGCCGCGCTGTTTGAGCAAAGCAGCGGCCACAAACTGCTGCTTTCCAGCGGGGCAACGGGCAAATTTTATGCGCAGATCAAAAATGGTGCGCCTTTTGAGATTCTGCTGGCTGCTGATGATGAAACCCCAGCCAGACTGGAAAAAGAAGGCTTAGCCACGAGCCGTTTCACCTACGCCATCGGCAAATTAGTGCTGTGGAGCGAAAAAGCCAATTATGTTGACGATAAGGGCGAGGTTCTGAAAAAAGGCAGTTTTGCTCACCTCGCCATTGCCAACCCCAAGCTTGCCCCCTATGGATTAGCCGCGAGCGAAACCTTAAAAGCGCTCGGTCTGTTAGAACTTTTAACACCTAAATTGGTAACGGGCGAAAACATTGCTCAAACCCATCAGTTTATTGCTACTGGCAATGCAGAGCTGGGCTTTATTGCAATGTCACAAGCGTTTGAAGCAGGCAAGCTTAAAAGTGGATCGGCATGGATCGTGCCACCATCTTTATACTCAGAAATTCGGCAAGATGCGGTCTTACTAAACAAGGGAAAAGGCAAGCCTGCGGCTGATGCACTGCTTAAATTTTTACAATCCGCCCCGGCAAAAGCAATCATTAATGCTTCTGGATATACGATTTGATATTCAGCCTTATTCCGCCCGGCATCACCTGCCCTGCGACAACCATCCCTAAGCAGATTGAGAAAAGATGAATGCTTTTAGCTGAGAATGATTTGCAAGCCATCTGGCTGACGCTGAAGCTGGCAAGCATCGTGACCCTCATTCTGCTGATTGTTGGCACGCCCATCGCATGGTGGCTGGCGCGCAGCAAGAAATGGTGGAAAGGGCCGGTGGCTGCCGTGGTGGCGCTGCCGCTGGTTTTGCCGCCATCGGTGCTGGGCTTTTATTTGCTGCTGGCGATGGGGCCACAGGGGCCTGTCGGGCAGCTGACTCAGGCGCTGGGGCTTGGGCTGCTGCCTTTCACCTTCTGGGGGCTGGTCATTGCTTCGGTGTTTTACTCACTGCCATTTATGGTGCAGCCGCTGCAAACCGCTTTTGAAGCAGTGGGAGAGCGCCCGATGGAAGTCGCAGCGACTTTACGCGCTTCTCCGCTGGATGCTTTCTTTACCGTTGCCGTGCCCTTATCCCTGCCCGGCTTTATTACGGCATCGATCCTGACTTTTGCCCATACAGTGGGTGAGTTTGGTGTTGTACTGATGATAGGGGGCAATATCCCTGGCGTCAGCCGCGTGGTTTCGGTGCAGATTTATGATCATGTAGAAGCGATGGACTATCTGCAGGCGCACCGCCTTTCTGCCGTGATGCTGGCGTTCTCCTTTATTGTGCTGCTGGCCATGTATCTGTGGCGGCCCGGCAGGAGCACAAAATGACAGGCATTCAGGCACGCTTTCAACTGGACTGGCCCGGCTTTCAGCTTGATGTGGATTTAAACTTGCCCAGCCATGGCATCACCGCCCTGTTCGGGTCTTCCGGCTCTGGCAAAACCACACTGCTGCGCTGTATTGCAGGGCTGGAGCGCGCCAAGGGCCGGTTGATCGTAAAGGGTGAAGTCTGGCAGGATGAACACCATTTTTTAGCCACACACAAACGCGCGCTGGGTTATGTGTTTCAGGAAGCCAGCTTATTTGCGCACCTCAGCGTATCAGGCAATTTGCGCTATGGGCTAAAGCGTGCCCCTGCCAGGCAGCAGGTCAGCTTAGAGCAAGCCATTGAGCTGCTGGGTATTGCTCATCTGCTGGAGCGCAAACCCGAGCGGCTGTCTGGCGGCGAGCGCAGCCGGGTTGGCATAGCGCGCGCCCTGGCACTCAGCCCTGATATTTTGCTGATGGACGAGCCACTGGCCGCGCTTGATATAAAACGCAAGCAAGAAATCCTGCCCTATCTGGAGCGTCTGCACGAAGAATTGCGCATCCCCGTGCTGTATATCAGCCACGCCCCTGATGAGGTTGCCAGGCTTGCCGATTATTTAGTGCTGATGGAAAACGGCAGCGTACTGACAACCGGCCCGCTGGCCGATACGCTGACCCGGCTCGATCTGCCGGTTCGCCAGGGTGAAGAGGCCGGTGCCATTCTGGATGTCTGCGTGGCAGAGCTGGATGCCGAATGGCACTTAGCCAGAGTTACTTTTTCAGGCGGCAGTCTGTGGACCAGAGATCAGGGCCTGCCAATGGGCCGCAAACTGCGGGTGCGGGTACTCGCCAGAGATGTCAGCCTGGCCATTGAACCGCCGGGAAAAAGCAGTATCCAGAATGTTTTACCTGGCTGTGTTGATGCCCTTGCCGGCGACGAGCACCCCGGCCTTGTGCTGGTCAGGGTAAAAGTGGGTGATGCCATGATTCTGGCAAGACTGACCAAAAAATCAGCCGCCATGCTCAACATCTGCCCCGGCCTGCAGGTATGGGCGCAGATAAAATCCGTCGCGCTGATGGAGTAGATTTAGGCGCTTTAATAGAATTATCAGGCAGGCAATATTGCACAGATCGGCAATCTATAAAACACATGCTATTTTGAATTCATTTTCCCCAGCGTTATACCCAAAGACCTAAAGGAGAAATTTCATGGTTTATAAAGGCAGTTGTCACTGTGGCAAGATTGCGTTCAGTGCGGAAGGTGAAATTGGCAGCGCTCTTGCTTGCAATTGCTCGATCTGCTCACGCAAAGGCTCTTTATTATGGTTTGTGCCAGGCGATCAGTTCACCCTCCATACGCCCAAAGAAGCGGTCAGCACTTACACATTCAACAAGCATTTGATCAATCACCATTTTTGCCCTAACTGCGGCATCCACCCCTATGGGGAAGGCAAAGACCCGCAAGGCAATACAGTGGTGGCGGTGAATTTGCGCTGCCTGGAAGACATCGACCTTGCCGCCATTCCTGTACATCACTACGACGGCAAATCCTTATAAAACCAGCCCCGCCGCATGCGGGGCTTTGTGCTATTCATCACGCGTCAGCACTTCCAGTAATTCCAATTCAAAAATCAAATTAGAATTAGGCTTGATATGCCCGCCGATTTGCCGCTCGCCATAGGCCAGATGCGCGGGCACCCAAAGCTTACGCTTGCCGCCTACCTTCATGCCCATCAAGCCCTGATCCCAGCCCTTAATCACGCGCCCCGTGCCAATCACGCATTTAAACGGCACACCACGGTCATAAGAAGAATCAAACTGCGTGCCGTCTTCTAAAAAACCACGATATTGAGTGGTAATCAAAGCGCCTCTTACGGCTTCTTTGCCATCACCCAGCTGAATATCTTCAACGATTAGTTCATTGCTCATCATTACGCTCTTATTGGTCAGCCATCCCGGAATTATAAACGCAATCTGTCGCATCATAACAAACAGGGCCAGAAACAGCCCGATATGCTCACTTAAAAATTAATCTTGATGAAAGCAAGTTGACATGGCAACATCAGGCAGATGGCGTGGTTTTTTGTATTAAATAAAGCAAGCCACTCTGTTTATTCATTATTTTCACCTGAGGCACACCCGCATGAGCGATGAAAAAACAGAGCAATTACTGCGTGATATTTGCTTAAATAATCCGGAATTACATGCAATAGTGCAATCCATTAGGGCGCTGATTTATTCGCTGATTCCCCACGCCAGCGAGCGCGTGATGTATGGCGGATTAATTTTTGCAGACACCACTCCGTTTTGCGGCATATTTGCATATACCAGCCATATCAGCCTTGAATTTAGCCGGGGCTGTGATCTGCAAGACCCCCATCAGGTACTGGAAGGCAAAGGAAAAATCCGCCGCCATATCAAAATACAAGAAGCGGGCGATATCGAAGCAAAACATTTAAAGGCGTATCTGTCAGAGGCTTATCAAAACAGTATTTAAGAATAAACGCATTCAGGCCTTCTTAACTCATTTGTTACGCAATTAAAGGTTAATTTGCCTTGCGCAATATACTGCTGCTATTCATCCGGTTTTATAAAAAATACATTTCGCCCTACAAAGGTTTTTGCTGCGCCTATCATTTTCACACCGGCAGAGCCAGTTGCTCCACGCTGGGTTTTCGCGCCATTCGCAGGCATGGTGCATGGGCAGGAATCGTTATTCTCAGGCAGCGCATGATTCGATGCGGGCAGATTTATCACCTGCACACCCCTTTGCAGCGCCGCCCGGCCATCGCTCAAAGAGGAGATTGTGATTGCGATCTCCCAGGTGATATCAGCTTTGATGATGTGTGTGATTGCCTGAACTGCTGCAATGGCTGTGACTGGCCGAGGCGTAAACAAAAATCAGCGAATACCCTGCAAAAAAAGTCCCGCTGGCGGCGGCAATAAAAACGATAGCCATCTGGAATGGTGCGCACCATGAAATATCATATTTTATCTTTAGATGGCGGGGGCGCATGGGCGCTCATTCAGGTTAAAACACTCATCAGGCTTTATGGCGCTAATGCCCGTGGGCACGACGTTTTGAAACATTTTGATTTAGTCGCCGCCAATTCAGGCGGCAGTATTGTAGTGGCAGCACTGATTGAAAATTTCACACTGGCAGAGATTCTCGCCTTTTTTACGAGCGAGTCACAGCGGCGGGCCATATTTAGCGAATTACCCTGGTATAATAAATTCAACCCTTTGAATTTATTCTTGCCTTTGCCACGATTTTCTACAGAAAAGAAACTCCAGGCATTAATTGCTGTATTTAAACAATATGGCCCTGAATGGATGCGGGATATTCAAATCATGGGCAAAAACAATCAGCCCATTTTGTTTATGTTTGTAAGCTACGACTATGACAGGGATCGCGCAAAATTTTTTCGCTCCTGGCCAAGCCTTGCCGGTGCAGTGACCTCGCCCTATGCCGATATATCGCTGATCGATGCTGTACATGCATCCAGCAATGCGCCCATTCAGTTTTTTGATCAGCCTGCTCAAATAGCTGGCGGGCAATACTGGGATGGTGGCTTAACAGGTTATAACAACCCCGTATTAGCTGCTGCAACAGAAGCCATTGCCGCAAGCTGGAAAAAAGAGCAAATTGCCATTTTAAGCATCGGCACTGGCAGTACCATGTTACCGCTTTTAAATAACCGGACACATAATGAGCCTGGTTTTTTATTTAAAAACCAGCAAATATCCTCCATTCAGAATGATATAAAAAAAGTAGCTGCCACTATTTTGGCCGATCCGCCTGATTCACACACTTTTCTGGCGCATTTATTAATAGGCGGGCGTTTACCTTTAGCGATGGATGAATGCCCTGTTATCGACTCTGGCCTCATTCGATTAAATCCTTTAATTCAAGCCAATGGCAATAGTGAGGATGGTTGGACGCTTCCAGATGGCTTTGACGAGGAGCAATTTAAGCGCCTTATCAATCTGGATATGGCGGTTATTGTACAGGCCGACATTGATTTAATTGTGCATTTTTGCGAATTATGGATGCTGGATAAGGTCCATAATCAAGCCATACGTGCTGGCAAAGATTTTATTTGCGAAATTGGCTTTGCCCGTTTTTCAGACGCCATTGAAAAATGGCAAAGCTACACTCTTACACCACTTACAGGCCAATATCATGACCTCAGCAGGCAACTATTCTGATGACGGCTTCTGGCAAAAGCTCAAATCATTCGCCCTTAAGGCTGGCAAAGAAGTCATCGAAAAAGCACTCTGGCTTTATTACGCAGCGCAGCGTCCTGAAACCCCCGCATGGGCCAAGACCATTATTTTTGGCGCACTCGCCTATTTTATTTTGCCTCTGGACGCTATTCCTGATGTGATTCCCGTTGCGGGCTACAGCGATGATTTGGGCGCACTCGCCGCTGCAATTGGCATGGTATCGATGTATATCAGTGCCGAGGTTAAAGAGCAGGCGGCACAAAAATTACATCAGTGGTTTACATAGGCCATCGATTTACCTGCCCTGCTTATCATTTTTTCAGGATCACAAATTGAGCTCATTGCACCCCTTACGGTTTGAACAAGGCCGCCCCATGTTGCTGGGTGGCTTAAGACAGCAACATGGATTTACAGAATCCATCCAAAGCCAGCCTGCGCAGTGGCGGCAATTTCATTTGCTTCTGCCACTGCCGGGCCAGCAAGGGTCAAGTGTTTACGGCGTGATGTGTGGGCATGATCCGGCACATGGCTTTGAATATATGTGTGGAGTTGAAGTCGCATCGTTACAGGACTTACCCGCTGACATGGGCAGGATGCGGATTGCCAGCCAGCAATATGCCGTCTTTAAACACAGCGGCCCCCTTGCTCAGTTGGGCGCATTATGGGGGGCCATTTGTAATGAATGGCTGCCGCACTCTGCTTATCAATCCGCGCATAAGCCAGATTTTGAAATTTATGATGCCACGTTTGACTGGAATGCAGGTTCGGGCGAGGTTGAAATCTGGATTTCAGTTACAAACAAATAACAATCCGCAATTATTGCAACGGCATATTTCTTTTAGGTGGCGTAAGATAGCTGTATTACTATTCCCGCGAATATCCATGCCGAATCAATTTCTGTGCAGTCTGTTTTTGATTGCCCCGCTTTGTGGCTGCACGCTATTGGGTGCGGTTGCGGGCAAGCAACTGGATGACCATCGCAATACGCCGCTCTACCAAGAGCCGCTGATGCAGGCAGGGGCCGCAGTAGATGAGGAAATCATTAAAGGCTTGCTCAGCAGTAAGACTAAAAAGCCAGAAACCTGGATAGAAAGCCCGCTGCCTTGCGCAAATGAGATTCGTGTTTGTTCTGCCAAAAGTGGCGATTGCTGGTGCGAGCCACTTAAAAAATAGGCAAGCGCCCAGTTCGCTTACTTATTCTTACCTTAAAATTAACAAACAAACACGGATCAGTAGCGATTTAGCACGGCGCTCACTACACTGGATTGGGCGCTTTGGCGTCTTAATCAACAGCGCAAGGAATCTGCCACGCTGAAATCCTATTCTGAGGGTGTTGCTATGAGCCGTAAGATTTTTGTTAATTTACCAGTAAAAAACCTCGAAGCATCTTTGGGCTTTTTTCAGTCGCTGGGCTTTAGTTTTAACCCTCAGTATTCTGACAGCAGTGCCAGCTGTATGATTGTTTCAGATGATATTTTTGTCATGCTGTTAAACGAAACCAGATTTCAAACCTTTACGCCCAAGCCCCTTTGTAATGCGCACACCCACACCGAGATGCTGCTTTGCCTGTCGTGCGACAGCCACAATGAAGTCGATGACATAGTAGCCAAAGCAGTCGCAGCAGGGGGCCACACTTATAACGATCCGCAAGATCATGGATTTATGTACGCACATGGCTTTCAGGATTTAGACGGGCATATTTGGGAGCTGGTCTTTATGGCTCCCCCCCTTTAAATAACATCATGGATACGCATGGCTCAGCTTTTATTTGATTTAGACGGCACAATCAGTGATCCATTTACCGGGATTTCCCGCTCGATTAATTACGCCCTTGAATCACGAGGCTATCCACGGCAAGCCGAGCCATCGCTGGCGCAGTATATTGGCCCGCCTCTGGATGCCTCCTTTAAGCTCATTACGGGTGTAAATGATGATGCAGAGATTGCTGCACTGGTCGCCAAATACCGCGAACGCTATGCTGAGGTGGGGTATTCTGAAAACACACTCTACCCCGGCATCCCGGAAGCACTACAAACGCTGGCAACACAGAATATCCGCATGGGTATTTGCACCTCTAAACGCGCCGATTTTGCCGATAAAATTTTAAAACTATTTGGCATCAGCGATTACTTTGATTTTATCAGCGGCGGTGATATTGGCATTCATAAATGGCAGCAGATTGAATCTTTGCTCGCCAGCCAGGCGATCAGCCTGCAAAGCCTGATGATTGGCGATCGTGCTGTTGATTTGCAAGCCGCGCATATCAATGGTTTAAATGCCTGTGGTGTACTCTGGGGCTATGGCTCTTTAAGCGAGCTTGAGGCAGAATCCCCCTCTTGCATCCTTACAAAAACGAAAGAGCTTGGGCTTTTGATCCGCCATGACATGATTGTTCAGCCCTCTTTCTAACGCCATGCACCACTTGCTGTCTTATTAAAAGAAAACACACCACCATGACAACGCCAACTCACCCATGCGCCCTCTCCGTAAACGTTAATAAAGTAGCGCTGTTGCGTAATACCCGCCATTTGGGTATCCCCAGTGTCGTAAAAGCTGCGCAGATTTGTCTTGCTGCCGGTGCACAGGGCATTACCGTCCACCCCCGCCCCGATGCGCGTCATATCCGCAGCAATGATGTCAGTGATCTGGCCGCCTTACTTAAAATCTGGCCGCAGGCCGAATACAATATTGAAGGCAACCCCACCCAGAACCTGATGGATTTTATCCGTGAGTACCGCCCCCATCAGGCCACCTTTGTGCCCGACAGCGAAGAGCAATTCACCTCAAATGTGGGCTGGAATTTGCCCGCCGATATGGATCGTTTACGCCCGCTGATCGCAGAATGTAAAGCGCTGGGCGTGCGCGTCAGCCTCTTTATGGACCCAAACCCTGCAGCGATGCCCTTTGTGGCCGGGCTGGGTGCTGATCGTATCGAGCTTTATACCGAAACCTACGCCAATGCTTACGGCACAGACAAAGAAGAGCAGGTTTTGGCAGGTTTTACGGCCACTGCAAAGGCCGCACTGGGCTTAGGGCTGGGCATCAACGCCGGCCACGATTTAAATCGTGACAATTTAACCCGCTTTTTACGTGCCGTACCCGGCGTGCAGGAAGTCTCTATCGGCCACGCCTTTATTGCCGATGCGCTGGAGCTGGGATATACACAAACGGTAAGCGAATACCTGCAGTGCATTCAGAAGGCTTACGATTAACAACTGATATTACGCAAGGCAAACTCAAACCTAAAACCCCGGAGAACACGAAAGCACGCGGGGGAAGCACAGCAAAATAAGGCTTTCTCCGTAAAACTCCGTGTTCTCTTC
Source organism: Iodobacter violaceini (assembly GCF_011601265.1). Classification (GTDB taxonomy): domain Bacteria; phylum Pseudomonadota; class Gammaproteobacteria; order Burkholderiales; family Chitinibacteraceae; genus Iodobacter; species Iodobacter violaceini. The sequence continues at coordinate 67,640 of NZ_JAAOLX010000002.1, read as the reverse complement.
GGCACGGGATTTGGGCTTACTTCGAAATTCCCTTACAACACAGGCCTGACATGAAATCACTTTTCATCATCCCTTTTTTCATTGCCCTGAGCGCCTGCGGGCCCAGCCCTGCGCCGCAAAAAATTGCTGAGCCGCAGCGTGAAGCCTTAGAAAAAGCCAGACAAGTTGAAGGCGTCGTACTGAAACAAGCGGCAGAACAAGCCTCAGCAGCAGAAAATAATTAAGCGGGTGGCAATCCTTCTCTATCTAAATTATGCCAAACACGACAAAATGCCTGGTTAATCATCGCCCTGCTTACATTCATGCCCGCTTCCCCAGCCCTCATTACGCAACTCACCTGGCGTACCCTGCTTTTGCCGCTGGCATTAGTATTATTTGAATTCTCTACCTATATCGCTAACGATATGATTTTGCCGGGCATGCTCGCGGTCACGCACGAATTTAACGCGGGGCCTCAGTGGATACCCACCTCAATGACCGCTTATCTGGTGGGCGGAGCCTCATTGCAATGGCTGCTGGGCCCGCTGTCCGACCGGATAGGCCGCAGGCCGGTGATGCTGACAGGGGTGATGTTTTTTATTTGTATGTGCTTACTCACCCTGCTGACCAGTACGATTGAGCAATTTATTGTATTGCGGGTTTTTCAGGGTGTAGGCATGTGTTTTATTGGTGCAGTGGGCTATGCACTGGTGCAGGAATCCTTCGACGAAAAAACCGCCATTAAAGTAACAGCGCTGATGGCCAATGTAGCAATGATCGCCCCTTTGCTTGGCCCTCTTGCGGGCGCAATCATGATTGAATTTGCGCCTTGGCGAATGATTTTTGTTTTAATTGCGGCAGTGTCTTTTGTTGCTTTTGTTGGCCTCTGGCACGCCATGCCAACGGTGACACCTGCCAAGGCCAATACACCGTTCACTTTGAATGCAGTCTGGCAGGATTACAGAAAAGTTTTTGGCAATACGCATTTTTTAACCGGCGCATTCGCGATGGGCCTATGCAGCGTTCCCCTGCTGACCTGGATTGGTATTTCGCCCGTTATCCTGATTAAAGACGCGGGCCTTTCCCCTATTGAATTTGGCTACTGGCAAATGCCTGTGTTTGGTGCGCTGATTATTGGTAATTTCACGCTGGCTAAATTAAGCAATTATTTACCCGTGCGTCGCATGATTGGCCTGGGTTTGATTCCACAGCTTTTTGGGCTGGGATTTTGCTTTGTCAGTATGATTATCGCCCCTGGTCACTATACTTCACTGGTGATTGGCATCAGCTTCTATGCTTTTGGCTGCGGGCTTGTGAACGCCGGCTTATTCAGGCTGGTGCTTTTTTCCAGTAGTGTCAGCAAGGGTACGGTCGCCGCAGCATTTGGCATGATCACCATGGGCGTTTACTCGCTGGGCATTGAAGGCATCAAGGCAGGACATTTACTGGCAGGTAACCGCTTTTTTGCCACCGCCCTGCTGATGGTAGGTGCGGTGTTTGTGGTCGCACTCAAACGTTTTATGGACAAACATCAGCGCATTGAGGCGTGTAAAGCCTGATGCATGTACCCACCCCTTTTTTAGCCCGTCATCAATTACCAGTCCGCTGGCAGAATAAAGACCGCTTTATCATGCTGCAATTTGATTTTGCAGATGGTGCTGGCTTTTTGCAGGCATGGCAGGCGTGGCGGCAAGATCCGGAGCGCAGCCAGCGCTTTTATTACTTTGCCATGATAAATGCAGCCAGCATGGCGACTTGCCCGCTGCCGGAGCTGGCGGCTTTACATGATGAATTAGCCAGTAAATGGCCCGCATTACCGCGTGGCTTTCAGCGCATTCATTTAGAAGACGGCGCGCTGATTCTTACGCTGATGTGGGGCGAGCCACTGGCCCAGCTTCGCAGCCTGAATGCCACCCTGGATGCGGCCGACATCAACACGCCTGATCTGAGTGCCGCACACTACAAAGCCCTTTGGCGCTTGTCTGGCGCGGATACACGCGTGGTCACGCATGAAAAATCCGGAGAGGCACATTTAAAAAGCGCAGGCTATCTGCTGCAGGATTGGGGCGATTTTCAAACGGGGCTGTGCACGCGCCCGCCCTTTGATAAATCACCGACGCCCCCTCATCACGCCATGATTATTGGCGCAGGTCTTGCCGGAACCAGCATTGCTGCGCGGCTGGCGGTTCGTGGCTGGAAAATCGACATCCTGGAAGCACAAGGCGAAATCGCCACACAATCATCGGGCAACCACGCGGGTTTATTTCATCCCAGTGCCAGCCGGGATGACAATATCCCCGCACGCTTAAGCCGTGCAGGCTGTGCAGAAACCCAAGAACATCTCACGCAATTAAAAAACGCAGGGCTGGATATTTTCTTTGGCATCGATGGTATTTTGCAAATTGCCAAAGACGATACGCAAGCCTTGCTGATGCAGGAAATAGCCAGTGGCTTACCTGCAGAAGTATTAAGCTGGATAACACAAGACGACGCAGCCGCCCTGCTGGGCGAGTGCCCAAATCACGGTGGCTGGTGGTTCCCCAAGGGTGGCTGGGCCAATCCTGCCAGCGTATGCCGCGCCAATCTGGCACAGTGGCCAGCGCAGATACAGCTGCGCTGCAACAGCCATGTGGAACAGCTGATACACACAACCGAAGGGTGGCAGGCTTTGGATCAGCATGGCGGCGTTCTGGCAGCGGCTCCGGTTTTGATTATCGCCAACGCCACCGAAGCCCTTAAGCTGCTTCCGGAGCTTGAATTACCGCTGAGTAAAACATTGCGCAGCACGACGCTGATTCCCGCATCTGCAACGCCCCGGCACAGTCTGACTGGCTCAGGCTACATTACTCCCGCTTTTCAGGGCTATCGCTGCATTGGCGCCGCAGAAGTTAAAAACGATGATTTAGCCACTGCAGAGCTATGCAATCTGTCTGAGCTGCAATCCTTGCTGCCTGCCTTTACATCCGGCCAGAGTGCGGGCAGCCGCGCCTGCTACCGCCCAAACAGCCTGGATCGCCTGCCGCTTGCCGGTGCCCTGCCAGATCCGCAGAGTATTCGCGGGGCCATACACCAGCTTCATCAAATCCCCAGATTAAATAGCGCATATTGCTTGTTAGGCCTCGGCTCAAGGGGGCTGAGCTGGGCGCTGATTGCGGCAGAAACACTAGCTTGTCAGCTTCATCATGACCCGGCCCCCATCGAGACAGACTTACAACAAGCCATTGATCCGGCGCGGTTTATATTACGAAAATACCGCCAGAGCAAGCAATAACAAACAAGTTGTCTGACGAAAGAAGACAAAAACACTCAAATTTTTGCCGATTGTTATCAAACATTACCGAATGTATCCGTTCGGCGGATTTAGGCCCATTCAGCCCTTACACGTCAGCTTTGCGCTCTATTCTGCAAATACAGAGTAGGAGTTTGATCATGCGCAAACATTTTTATTCAGCACTGCTTGGCTTAAGCCTTATCCACCCTTTTGCACTTGCCGATATCAACGATATTCTTGGCTTGCAACAGGCCATCAACGCTTTTTGCGGCGCAAAAATGAATGTGATTTTAGTCGATGAATCACATAGCAATCCGCCTTGCATCTTAAGCTATTCTGAGGGCTGCGAAGAAACACAGCCTGATTCCCCCCAAAGCTGCCAGGTTGTGCTCAGAGATCAGGAAGACAAAGCCACAGATGGGAAGGTGGTGAGCGTCTCATGGTAGGGCCCTGCCAATTTGCTGCTGTATCAGCTCACCCAGCCGCTCAATTGCCCGCTCATGCCGGTCACTCCAGGTTTCGTTGCAGCAAATCCTTAAGCAATGCCCGTAACTGTGGCTTGGGGAAAACAAAGAACCTGGAGTAAAGCTAATCCCCTCTTTCAGTGCCTGCTGTAAAAGCAGCAGCGTATTCACCGCAGCATTTAGCTCCACCCAAAACACATAGCCGCCTTGTGGCACGTAGAGCCGTGTATCTGCAGGAAATGAACGTTCAATGGCCGTAACCGCATGCCCCACCTGCTCATGACATGCCCTGCGCAAGCGGCGTAAATGATGATCGTAACCCCCGCTTTCTAAAAACCGGGCTATCGTTCTTTGCAGTGGCATGGCATTGGAAAAAGTATTGATAAACTTCAGCTGCTCTATTTTCTGATGGTGTTTTCCAGCCACCACCCAGCCAATTCTGAATCCTGGCGCAACTGTTTTAGTAAAAGACGAAATCAGCATGACATTGCCTTCTTTATCAAAGGCTTTTGCTGGCCGCGGGCGCTCACCTTTGTAATAGAATTCGCCGTATAAATCATCTTCAATAAGTGGGATATGCCGCTCTGCCAGCAATTCAACCAGCCGTTTTTTATTTTCATCCGGCATTAAGCTGCCTAATGGATTAGAAAAATTAGGCAGTAATACGCAAGCTTTTACTTCGCCATTGCGCGTGGCAAATTCCAGCGCTTCAATTGATATACCCGTTTGCGGATGAGTGGGTATTTCCAGCGCTTTAAGCTGAAAACTTTCTAATATTTGCAATAAACCGAAATAAGCAGGTGATTCAATGGCGACTACATCGCCTGGCTGGGTCACGGCTCTTAAACATAAATTAAGCGCTTCAATTGCGCCTTGAGTAATCAGTATTTCATCCGCCTCAAATTGCCCACCCCAATTTAAAGAGCGGCGCGCAATCTGGCGGCGCAATTCCACATCGCCTGCCGGGCGGCCGTAATCCGCAATTAAATCAGGATCTTGCCGGGTGACTTGCGCCAGCAAGCGCTGCAATTGCTGATTAGGAAATAATGCAGGGGCTAAAATGGCGAAACCAAAATCAATTTTAATATCGTGCAGGCGCGCTAAAGTGGCCGGCAGCCACATAGGATCAATCACCACATCACTTGGGGACTGAGGAGGCTGAGTCAGCTCAGGGGAAAACAAAGCGGTGGGTTTACTGCGAACGTAAAAGCCGGATTGAGGCCGCACCTCAATCAGAGCGCGATCTTCCAGCTCCCGATAGGCTTCCATCACGGTGGACAGGCTAACCTGTCTTTGCGATGACAATTTGCGGATAGAAGGGAGCTTCTCCCCGGCCTGCAAAACACCTGTAGCAATTGCATGGGCAATTTCGCCCGCCAATTGAAAATACAATGTGTCTGCCTTGCGCCTTGCAACGGGAACCTCTGTCATATACACCCCCTTTTTGCTTCACTATACCTGAGTGAGGCCATTACAGTTAAAAATTTAACCATAAAAAAAGAAAGTGTAACGGAGGGATTACTGAGTGACGGGAGGGGGAGTTGTTGCCGTTAAGGCGGGGTGATCTTTATCTAATACCTGAAAAAACACTTCGTCCTGCCGAATCATGCCCAGCTCATTGCGGCCCCGCTCTTCAATCGCATCTGATCCGGTTTTTAAATCGCGCACATCCGCATCCAGGGCATCATTGCGCTCTTTTAATTTTTCATTATGAAGTTTTTTTTCTACCAACTGATGATCCAGTTGCCATACGCGCAACCAGCTGCCCTTGCCGACCCAAAGAGGCCATTGCAAGGCTGCAATCATAATAGAAAAGATAATAGCAAGAAGGCGCATAGTTCATTCTGTATAGAAGAAAACCGGAGCCTTATGGCTCCGGTTCGGTATATTACTCTATCTTTTGCAATTACTTATTGATTTGGTAAAAAGCATCTTTACCTGGGTAAACTGCAGCTTCACCCAATTCTTCTTCAATACGAATCAGCTGATTGTATTTAGCAATACGATCAGAACGGCTTAATGAGCCCGTTTTGATTTGCATGCAGTTCGTTGCAACAGCCAGATCGGCAATCGTTGCATCTTCGGTTTCACCTGAACGATGGCTCATTACAGATGTGTAGCCATTGCGTTTAGCCAGATCAACTGCAGCCAGTGTTTCAGACAGCGAGCCAATTTGGTTTACCTTGATCAGGATGGAGTTACAAACGCCTAAGCGAATCCCTTCAGCCAGAATCTTAGTGTTGGTAACAAACAAATCATCACCCACGATCTGCACGCGCTTACCAAGGCGATCAGTCAGCACTTTCCAGCCCGCCCAGTCACGCTCGCCCATACCATCTTCAATCGAGATAATCGGGAATTTATTGACCAGGCTTTCAAGGTAATCTACTTGCTCTTCTGAAGTCAGCTCGCGCTTATCGCTCTTCTTGTAAACATACTTACCAGTTTCTTTATCAAAGAACTCAGAAGCTGCGCAATCCAGAGCGATGCAGAAATCTGTACCGGCTTTGTAGCCTGCTTTTTCAATAGCAGACATGATCATTTCCAGTGCTTCTTCTGCATTGGCTACGTCCGGAGCAAAACCACCCTCATCGCCAACCTGGGTAGGCATACCCTTGTCGTGCAGGATTTTTTTCAGGTTGTGGAATACTTCTGCACCGTAACGCAGTGCTTCACGGAAAGTTGGCGCGCCAACCGGAACAATCATCAATTCCTGGAAATCCAGGCTGTTAGATGCGTGCTCACCACCGTTTACCACATTCATCATGGGTACTGGCAAGCTCATCGGGCCTGAACCACCGATGTAACGGTAAAGTGGCAGGCCTGCTTCTTCAGCAGCAGCTTTAGCAACAGCCATCGATACAGCCAGAATTGCATTTGCACCCAAGTTACGTTTGTCGTCAGTACCATCTAAATCGATCATGGTTTTGTCGATAAACGCCTGATCTGCTGCATCCAGACCAATAATGGCTTCACAGATTTCGGTGTTGATATTTTCAACAGCCTTCAGTACACCCTTACCCAGGTAACGGGCTTTATCGCCATCACGCAGCTCAAGCGCTTCGCGCTCACCTGTGGATGCGCCAGACGGCACTGCAGCACGGCCCATCACGCCGGATTCCAGCAATACATCGGCTTCTACAGTTGGATTACCGCGTGAATCAAGAATTTCGCGGGCGATTACTTCTACAATTGCGCTCATATTTCAAACACCTATATGGAGGGTTGGTCTGAAGACTAGCTTGCCGGAATAGTCCGGCACTAAAAATACACACTATTTATGACAGCGAGTGTTCAATAAATAAGTGTGCCTTAACAGCACAGTCAGTGTCTTTGAGTACGATCAGCAAATCTGTGATTCTCATCGCTAACACGCCATCAATACCTAAGATGGCAGGCCATATCTGATCACAAAATGTACTTTTACTACATAAACAGCAATTTCAACAAGGACGACACGCGTTTTTGCGTGCCAATAAGCCACAAATCCTACAAATACCATGAAATATTCTTTCATAGATGCAAATGGCCAGACTATCTGGCCACTTGCAAACTATTTTACAAACTGTGTTCAATAAAAGAATGACCCTTTACTGCGCGATCAATATCTTTTAACACCATCAGCAATTCTTTCATTCGGGCCAAAGGCCAGGCGTTAGGGCCGTCTGACAATGCTTTTGACGGATCCGGATGGGTTTCCATAAATAACCCGGAAATCCCCGCAGCAACCGCAGCACGCGCCAATACCGGCACGAATTCACGCTGGCCACCAGAGCGATCGCCCTGCCCGCCCGGTTGTTGTACCGAGTGCGTTGCATCAAAAACAATCGGGCAGCCGGTTTCACGCATAATAGCTAAGCCACGCATATCACTGACCAGCGTGTTATAGCCAAAAGATGCTCCACGCTCGCATACCATCAGATTATCCAGCCCGCCGTTTGCATCGCGCGCCTTATTAATCACATTTACCATATCACCGGGGGCCATAAACTGGCCTTTTTTGATATTAACCGGCTTGCCAGTAGCGCACACTGCGTGAATAAAATCAGTCTGACGCGCTAAAAAGGCAGGGGTTTGCAATACATCAACTACGCTGGCCACAATGGGTGCTTCGGCTTCAGTATGCACATCGGTAATCACCGGAACGCCAATCTGTTTTTTAACTTCAGACAAAATACGCAGGCCTTCATCGATTCCCAAACCACGGAATGATTTGCCAGAGCTGCGATTTGCTTTATCAAAACTCGATTTATAGATAAAAGGAATGCCCAGCGCATCGGTCATTTCTTTTAATTGACCTGCTGTATCCAGCGCCATTTGCTCGCTTTCAATCACACAGGTGCCGGCGATCAAAAAGAAAGGTTGATCGATACCGACTTCAAAGCCACATAATTTCATTTTTCGCTCCGTGAGGAGTGAGGAGTAAGGTGTAAGGTGAGAGGGAGTTCCTCCTGGCCCCTCACACCTACCCCTCACGGTTTTAGCAGCTCAGACCTTCACGCCCCTGCTCTTTGGCGTACGATAATGCCGCTTCGATATAGGAAGTAAACAGCGGATGACCATCACGCGGTGTTGACGTGAATTCAGGGTGGAACTGACAAGCAAAGAACCAGCGATGACCATTTAATTCAATGGTTTCAACCAATTGCTCTGTGCCTGTTGATTTGCCACTGATAGTCAGACCAGCCGCTTCTAAGCGTGGCAGGTAATAGTTGTTTACTTCATAACGGTGACGATGGCGCTCGGTAATCGTTGATGCACCATATACACGTGCAGCCAATGAATCTTCACCCAGACGGCACTCTTGTGCACCCAGACGCATCGTGCCGCCCAGATTAGAGTTCGCATCGCGCGTTTCAATCTTGCCGTCGTGGTTTACCCACTCATTAATCAGCGCAACAACAGGGAATTCAGTATCTAAATCGAATTCAGTTGAGTTAGCGCCTTTCATACCGGCTACATCACGTGCGTATTCGATCAGCGCAATTTGCATACCCAGGCAAATACCGAGGTAAGGCACATTGTTTTCACGTGCATATTTCACAGCCAGAATCTTGCCTTCCACACCGCGCTTACCAAAGCCGCCCGGCACCAGAATGGCATCCATATCTTTCAGGCTGTCTGTACCATTTTTTTCAAGCTCTTCAGAATCCATATAATGGATCTGAACTTTACTTGTGGTGTGCACACCGGCATGAATCAGCGCTTCAGACAAGGATTTGTAAGATTCTGTCAGATCAACATACTTACCTACCATCGCAATATTAACAGTGCGTGTAGGGTTGTTTAAGCCGTAAACAATCTTATCCCAGGCCGACAAATCAGCCTTAGGCGCATCAATTTGCAGCAATTCGCACGCAATATCATCAATGCCCTGGGCATGCAGCATGCCCGGCACCTGATAAATGCTGCCTGCGTCGTAGCAGGCAATCACGGCGTTTTCTTCAACATTACAGAACAGCGCCAGCTTACGGCGCTCATCATCTGGCAGCTCTCTGTCCATACGGCACAGCAAGATATCAGGCTGAATACCGATCTGACGCAATTCTCTTACGCTGTGCTGAGTTGGCTTAGTCTTGATTTCGCCAGCAGTGGCCAGGTAAGGCACATACGACAAATGAACGTAGAGTGTGTTTTTGCGGCCAAGGTTAGAGCGCATCTGACGAATCGCTTCAAGAAACGGCAGTGATTCGATATCACCAACAGTACCGCCGATTTCTACAATCGCTACATCAACTTCGCCCGCACCTTCTTTCACCTTCATTTTAATTTCATCGGTGATATGCGGAATTACTTGCACCGTGCCACCCAGGTAATCGCCACGGCGCTCCTTTGTGATCACGGATTCATAGATTTGTCCGGTCGTGAAATTATTAGATTTACGCATCTTAGAGCGAATAAAACGCTCATAGTGGCCGAGATCCAGATCGGTTTCAGCGCCGTCTTCGGTTACGAAAACTTCGCCGTGCTGAAATGGGCTCATTGTGCCCGGATCAACGTTGATATACGGATCGAGCTTCATCATCGTGACTTTAAGGCCACGTGATTCAAGAATAGCAGCCAGCGACGCAGCGGCGATGCCCTTGCCCAGTGAGGAAACAACACCACCGGTTACGAAAATAAACTTGGTCATGGCATGAATAGCAGGTTGGAATTCGCTATTTTACCCGATAGGGAGAAGCGGCTCAATTCTCGACAAGAGCCTGACTTTGTGCGTCCACCAAAAAAAAGACCCATTATTTTCTCCAAACAGGGTTGACTCGTCGTTAAACCAAGCAAAAACGCCGCTTCTGCGCTCAAAACAAGCTTTTTGGCGCTAAAAATTAAAAATCAAGTGCAGAAATCACACGGCATTTAAGAGCGGCCATAACTGCATCCTGGCTCGTCACCCGATGCTTTTAATAAAATATAATCCAGTAAACGCCCCGGTAAGATTTTTTTAAGCAGCCAGAACACTTTTGTTGGCGTAGTTATTTGATAGCGGGCAGACGGGCGGCGGGCACTCAGTGCCTTTAACACAACAGCCAGCACCGCTTCGGCTGGCAAAGTAAACGGAGCGGCAGGCCCCACTTTCGCCAGCCGCGCCTGCATGGCCAGATATGAAGGCTTATGAAAGCTTTTATCCGCACTAATCCAGCGCATAAATTGCTGCTGCGCATTGGCCCTGAAGCGGCTGGTAATCGGCCCGGGCTGCAAAAGTACAGTATGGATATGACTGCCCATCATTTCTTGCCGCAGCGTATCTGCAAACCCTTCTAATGCAAATTTGCTCGCGTTATAAGCACCACGGTAAGGCATGGCAGCAAAACCGAGCACTGATCCATTAAAAATAATGCGCCCGTGCCCCTGCTGGCGCATCACCGGCAAAACGGCATTTGTCAGCTCTATTGCACCAAATACATTGGTTTCAAACTGATGACGCATCGCCTCCCGGCTAAGGTCTTCCACCGCACCCGGCACACCAAAACCCGCATTATTAAATAATGCATCAATACGCCCGCCAGTTTTTTTAAGCAGTGCCGCCACAGCATTTTGTATTGAAGCCGAATCGGCAACATCAAGTTGCAAAGCCTCAAAGCCCTCGGCCTTGAGCTGTTCCACATCTGCATCAGCCCGGGCTGTTGCAAAAACACGCCACCCACTGGCTTTTAGCCCATGGGCCGTTACATAGCCAATTCCACTTGAACATCCCGTAATTAAGATCACGCCAACCGCCACAGCAGCCATCCTTTTTGTTTGAGCCGCGCAATATTGCGCCAATAATTTTCAACAACCAACAATTAAACTTGCAAATGCATTAAGCGATTAAAATAAAGCTAAACATCCAAAGAAAAATCATCACCAGCAATGCTTAATACAAATTTCATAAAATACAAATACTTATGCAACACAAACTTGTTTTTATGACTAGAAAAAACTAGTAATAAAATTCACACGTACCTTACACAAAAACATACTATGCTTATGCATACAAACAATGTAAGATTTTTAACGGTTTCTATACAAACATTCACACAAGCAAAGAAAGGGAGAGTCTATGAAAAAAATCGCACTCGTCACTGGTGGCATGGGTGGTATCGGTTCTGCTATTTGCAAGGCACTCGCAGATAGCGGCTTTAATGTTGTAGCGACTTACTCTAAGGCAGGCAGAGAGCTGCAATGGCTGGCAGACATGAAAGCATCGGGCTATCTTTTTAGCGCATATGAGTGTGATGTTACTGATTATGACGCCTGCGTTCGCATGGCTGAAAAAATCAATGAAGAAATCGGCCCTGTTGATGTATTAGTAAACAACGCAGGCATTACCCGTGACGCTACGTTCAAACGCATGGGCAAGCTGGATTGGGACAGCGTGATCAGCACGAATCTTAACTCGCTGTTTAATGTATCCAAGCAATTTATTGATGCCATGGTAGAGCGCAACTGGGGCCGTGTTATTAATATCTCTTCCATTAATGGTCAGAAAGGCCAGTTTGGCCAAACCAACTACTCCGCTGCCAAAGCTGGTGTACATGGTTTTAGTATGGCTTTAGCGCAAGAAGTTGCAAAAAAAGGCGTTACAGTGAATACCATCTCACCGGGCTATATCGCTACCGACATGGTCATGGCTGTTCCTGAAGACGTACGCAACAAGATTATTGCCGGCATTCCTGTCAATCGTCTTGGTACACCGGAAGAAATTGCAGGCTTAGTCAGCTACCTTGCTTCTGACTTATCCGGCTTTATGACTGGCGCCAACATCGCCATCAATGGTGGCCAGCACACCTGCTGATGAAATAAAACCTTATCCGCCGATAGCGGCAAGGCGGGTTAATGATATTGAGGCCACACCTTCTTATCATTAACCTGCCTTTTTTCTTGCCTGCCAAACCCTGCACCATCGCCTTCAACACGAAACCTTATTCGTTAAAGCACCTTCTGAATCTTGCTCATTAACGAGCTGCAAACTCTTATTTAACCGGATTGAAAGACGTCCTTTAATTTAAGAATGCCACTTAAGAAACGCCGTACCTATCCAGCGGGCTTTGCACCCCCATGCCACCCCGATTTAAAACATGCGTGTAAATCATAGTAGTGCGCACATCGTTGTGCCCCAGCAGCTCCTGCACAGTACGAATATCGTAGCCCGCCTCTAATAAATGGGTAGCAAAAGAATGGCGCAATGCATGTGGCGTAGCCAGCTTTGGGATGCCTGTTGCCTGCAGCGCCTGCTTCATGGCCCGCTGCATGCCCTTTTCATCCAGATGATGCCGCCGCATCCGCCCCGAGCGCGGATCAGCACTGCGCTGAGCAGAAGGGAAAATATATTGCCAGGGCCATTCCCGATTAGCATTCGGATATTTTTGCGCAAGGGCAAATGGCAGATAAACCTCGCCCCAGCCTTGCGCTAAATCGGCCTCATGCAGCGCTTTTGCATATGCCATTTGCACTTGCAATGCAGTGACGATATTCGCGGGCAGCATGGTCACGCGGTCTTTATCGCCCTTGCCCGAGCGCACCACAATTTCATGCCGGGCAAAATCAACATCCTTTACGCGTAAACGTAAGCCCTCTAATGGCCGCAAACCCGTGCCATATAAAGCCGCCCCAGCATAGACCACACCCCATTCAGCTTTGCCAGAATCTGCTGAACCTCTTTCAGCGTTAATACCACCAGCAGGCTGGCGCTGACCACCTCTTTTAACCATGGCAAATCAATGTGCAGCACCTCACGATAAAGAAACTTGCATTAGCCCTTAATCAACTGATGCCCTCTGCTGAACCGCCAGGAATATGGGTCGTTGCCCTCAAGTGGCGAGAAATGGTTGTTGATTCAGTTCTTGCCAATGATCTTTAACTTTTCCGTCTAGGGGGACGCTCCGCCGGCAAGCCGGCTCCGCGCCTCTTACCTCAAACGTTAGGAACTTCATGTCCGAGCCATCTCAGCAGTTCAGCGTCATCTTGCGTTCGGATTTACTCGACCGTGAGCGCGAGTTACTTGAGTAGTTTTGTTGCAAGATCACAAATGATTCAGGGCAAGGCTTACTTCATCTTCTGTGCACTAGAATTGATATCTCGGACAGATATTATTTCAAGATAGATACCTTCATGCCGGGCGATGCTGCGCCCCATCTGCGTCAGATTCCACATCATTTTGTGATCCAAATTTCGGGCTCCTATGAGCGCCCGCGCTGTGTCCAAGGTGTCTCTGCTCCTGACACGACATTCAAGTGCGCTACACTTCGTTCCGCCGGACGCGCTGACGCGCGCCGATTAACTCTACGTTAGGACTCCCCATATCCCATGGCTACCGAATTCTTCATTGCAAAAACTCAATATTGGTTAGCCTCAGAAAACCCAATCACGTTAAGTGAATGGCTCAATCTATGTAAAAGCGATCCTTCTTTACGCGTTCAAGGTGAACTTAGTGTAACTAACCCGGAGACGGGCGAGGAAATCAAGATCAAAAGCCCAAGGTACGCATTCTTCAATCACCCTGTCGTTAGCAAGAATTTCGCATTTGAGTATCGGAGCGGAAAAATCGCAACTAGGTACAACGAAGAAATACTTTCCAAAGCCAAGGAACTTGCGGCGAAGCTCGGAGCTACTGTCCAGGATGAAGACGGTGAGCCAGTCTGAATTAATTAAATAGGCCAGGCTCGAATTAATTTCAGCAGCAATACTGCTAACATGGCATTCAAACAGGCTGGCTGCAACGTGCGGCTTTTTTATTCAATTGCAGCGCAGACAATTTACCGCATTTGACATCAGGCCCTGGGAGGGGAAATGTTTTTCACATTACTACTCGTTACTTTTGTGTTGTCTTTTTCAGTATCCGCCATTGTGGTACGTATTTTTTCAACGCCAATAGATCAAATTTTAAAAAGAATCATTGCTGATGAAATCAGCAGCGCATGGTTAAAATATCTGAAATTTGCAATCTTTGTGGTTGGCGTTTCTGCCGGAGTGCGTATTTATGAGCTGGAGAAATACATCACGCCAGCGCGTTGGGATAAAGATTCACAGATCATTGAGCTAACCTAGGAGCGTTGGGTTTTAGAGATTTATCGCACCATCATTGAAAGCTTGCAGGGCATTGCCTGGCTTTTGCTTGTTTTCTTTGTTTTTGCATTAATGGCCTTCGTGATTGTCCGCTTTGCTGAAATCAGAAAACAAAAAACAAATAACTAAAGCCGGTATTTTAAATATTACGCACACCATTCAGGCCCGTTCTCACCCGTCATGCAAGCATGACTGGCCAAAATCCAGATCATTTAATCATTAAGTCATATATAGCAACAGGGGAAAACAACTTGAATATTGAACTCAAACGCATCGAATCCATCCTTCTGTTCGTAGCTGATATTGAGGCCGCCGCGGCTTGGTATGCATCAATTTTTGGCGCTGAGGTGCAGCACGAAAATCCGCAGTTCGCCTTTATTCGCGCCCCCGGCATTGTCATTGGGTTTCATCCCGCTGATGAAAAGTGCCCTGGTGGTATAGGTGGCACCTCTGCGTATTGGGAAGTTTCAGATATCACGCACGCGATCGAAAACCTGGTCAGGCTCGGCGCCAGGGTATACCGCGGCCCTGGCGAAACGGACTTTGGTGCAAAGATTGCGCTGCTGATTGATCCTTTCGGCTGCACCATCGGCCTGAACCAGGCTTCGGCAGTATCCCGCAGCAAAACAGGTGTGGTTCTGCCTTAGTATCGGGCGCAAAGATGATTTAAGCACGCGTTCCAGCGGACCAACAAAATGCCTTGCTTTTTGTTGTCCGCGCTTGAGCCGTCAGATATGGAAGTTGTCAGTGATGAGTACGCCTGCCCTATCCATGAAGAGATGTGTTACATGGCCCCACTTCAAACGCCATCCCCTCCTGGTTTTGATCATGTTTAAATTTATACCCCTGATAACACTGCTGCTCTTGTCAGTATCCACGGCCTTTGCCGCGTCGCCACTCATGAGTTCGCTGAAGGTCAGCCAGCCTGAAGCGGCAGTAATGCGGGCGTGTACGCAGGACGAGCTCTGTGTTGAAATCGTACCCGGCTGCGAAGGTGAAGCGTGCGCCAGTGGCGAGGCCGGTGGCAAGGTATTAAGCCTTACTGGCGGCCAGCGCAATCCGTTGTACTCGCGCTACCGATTAGCAGAGCTGGTATCCCAAAATGCAGATGCTTCTCTGCAGCTGTGGCCAAAGCTGATCCGCTTTGGGGATGGCATTCTGGCTGGCGCAGAGACAGAACTGCGTGGCGCGTATTCTGGCGGCGGAGCGAGCTCAACCACCCTGCACCTCATCGCCTTTTTGCCAGGTCAGGCGCCGTTTGAGGTGCTCAGTGTGCCGCAGAGCGCCAGCGTGTTGATCAGGGCATGCTTTAGCGAGCAAAACATGAGGCAGCGTGCCGGGGTCTGCCACGATTTGTATGATTTTAAGGCCAGCCTGACAATTACGGGAACATACGCTGCAGGCCTGCCGGTGCTGCGCTATCGCAGTAAAGCAACCTCTTTTCCGGGGCCTGTATCGCGATCCAAAGATTCGCTGTCTGGGCGGCCTCTTCGCAAGCGCGACATCCATACCGTCACCGATCCCCAGTGCAGCTACCAGAGGTTGTACCGCTTCGACCCGGCCGCCCGCGCTTATATTGCAAATAAGCCAGAGCCCAACTGCTCAGCTTACACCATGCCCTGACTTTGATCTTGTCTTAGGCCACGCGACTGCACGCTGTTTCACTTTGTACTACTGCATGGATGCTTATGTCGTCTGTAACGCAGCAGGCATCTGGCCAGGCAAACATCCACAAGGATTTGGCATTGCAGTGCTGCGCAGCCGCAAAATCGCAGCAATCCTCACAAATGTAAATAGGGCGCTTCGGATGAGGGCTTGGTTATACACTGATGAGAAGATTATTTATTCGCCCGCCATAAAGCGGCTGTGGGTTGATGTTATGCATTTCAACAGCATTGAATAAAGCATTCATACCCGCTGCGCGGCTCTATTTTTATCCCCAAACACCTGCCAAAGCAGTGTTTATTGGGCATGAATGATATGCTTATGCCCATTGGCAGAAAATACCTCGCTGCCCACACCCTATTTACCCTCTTATAAAAGGAAAACAAATGGCTCAATATGTTTTCAGCATGAATCGCGTTGGGAAAATTGTCCCGCCTAAGCGCCAAATTTTAAAAGATATCTCACTGAGCTTTTTCCCTGGCGCAAAAATTGGCGTTTTAGGTTTAAATGGCTCGGGTAAATCGACCGTGCTTAAAATTATGGCCGGTATTGATAAAGATATTATTGGCGAGGCCACGCCAATGCCGGGCCTGAATATTGGCTATCTGCCACAAGAGCCACAGCTTGATCCGCTTAAAACAGTGCGTGAAGAAGTGGAATCCGGCCTTGGTGAAGTATTTGAAGCACAAGCCAAGCTGGAAGCCGTGTATGTAGCCTATGCCGATCCGGACGCTGATTTTGATGCATTGGCCGAAGAGCAAGCCCGCCTGGAAGCCATTATTTCTGCCGGATCCGGCGACAATGCCGAGCTGCAGTTAGAAATCGCCGCAGATGCGCTGCGCCTGCCGGCATGGGATGCCATCATTGGCAATCTGTCTGGTGGTGAAAAGCGCCGTGTAGCGCTTTGCAAGCTGTTGCTATCCAAGCCGGATATGTTGCTGCTGGACGAGCCAACCAATCACCTGGATGCAGAATCCGTAGAATGGCTCGAGCAATTCCTCTGCCGCTTCCCGGGCACTGTTGTGGCCGTAACGCACGATCGCTACTTCCTGGATAACGCCGCCGAATGGATTTTAGAGCTTGATCGCGGCCACGGTATTCCATGGAAAGGCAATTACTCCAGCTGGCTGGATCAAAAGCAAGACCGCCTGAAAGTGGAAGAATCGCAAGAATCTGCCCGCCAAAAAACCATTAAGAAAGAATTGGAATGGGTTCGCCAAAATCCTAAAGCGCGTCAGGCCAAATCCAAATCACGGATTGCCCGCTTTGAAGAGCTCAATAGCCAGGATTATCAAAAGCGTAATGAAACTCAGGAAATCTTTATTCCTGTGGCCGAGCGCCTGGGTAATGAAGTGGTGGAATTCGAAAACGTCAGCAAAGCCTTTGGCGATCGCTTATTGATTGATGACCTCAGCTTTAAAGTACCACCTGGCGCAATTGTGGGGATTATCGGGCCAAACGGCGCGGGTAAATCCACCCTCTTTAAAATGCTGGCAGGCCTTGAGCAACCCGACAGCGGCACGGTTAAAATCGGCACGACCACCAAAATGGCCTATGTGGATCAAAACCGTGAAGCCTTGGGCGATGGCAATAAATCCGTCTTTGAAGTAATTTCCGGCGGCCACGATATTCTGACTGTGGGCCGCTACGAAACATCCAGCCGCGCCTATATCGGCCGGTTTAACTTTAAAGGTGCGGATCAGCAAAAGATTGTCAGCCAATTATCCGGCGGCGAGCGCGGCCGCCTGCATCTGGCCAAAACACTGATTGCCGGTGGCAATGTCTTGCTGCTGGATGAGCCATCCAACGATCTGGATATCGAAACCCTGCGCGCGCTGGAAGACGCGCTGTTGGAATTCGCCGGTTGTGTAATGGTGATCTCGCACGATCGCTGGTTCCTGGATCGGATTGCTACACACATCCTGGCATGTGAAGGCGATTCCAAATGGCAATTCTTTGACGGCAACTATCAGGAATACGAAGCCGACAAGAAAAAACGTTTGGGTGAAGAAGGCGCTAAACCAAAACGCATTCGTTACAAGCCAATCAGCCGCTAAAAAAGCTAAAACGGGAAGCCATGGCTTCCCGTTTTTTATTGCACCGATTCAACGTCAACAGCATTTCAAACGCCTACCGGCTTATCTGCTGCGGCCAAAAACTTCTGCAATGCCTCCGCCATCTGCACTACATGCCCGCATATCTTCATTCATAAATAATGGATCTGCTTCAGCAAATCAGTAAGCCCATCATTCTGCCTGACTCACCACAAATGATTACTCTAATATTATATTTTGTGACTAATATAATTAATCAAACTTAATAAATACACATCATCCACTTACACGCCATTGCAGATAATATCGGTACTGGCATTCAATGCAGGAACAATAAAATGCCTGAAGGCTTAGCCGATCTGTTTGGATCAGACCAATGGGTTCCCACAGGGGCGGTTAAAACCACCGCACAAACAAAATACGATTTTGAGCTGCTGGTACAAGCGCATGTAAACCCCTTAACGCCTGGCGTGATTGATGGCGGTGGAACCTGCGCCAATATCCTGGCAGCCATCCCTGCCGGGCTGCAGAATATTTTTGAATTTGAGCCCAGATCACAGCATGGCTTCAAATTTACATGGACAGATACAAATGGAGTGCAGTGGCAGGTGCACGGGCACGAGCCAGATGCAGGTGCTGTTGCCGGGCATGTGGGCGCAGGCGCATGGACCATGCGCGTGCAATGCGGCAGAGATTTTATGATGTCACGTCAGCTGGTTTCTGATTTCCCCGCCCTGCACGCCAACTACACTCCTCCTACATTCTGGAGCCGCTGCAGTACACCATTAAAAGTTGGGCTTAGCCATATTGTGATCAACAATCCATAGCCCATTCCCCACCTTGGCCGGAGTGCACCATGCCTGCAGGAAAAAGAGCTTTAAATGATCAGCTGTATGTTTTCTCTGATAACAACGGCAACCGGCATCACAACGATGCCATGATTACGGCGCATGGTGAGCAGCTGCTGTTTGGCAACACTTTCAGCAGAACATTCACCGTGCCCGCTGGCACCGCAATTTCTTTCTTTGCACCGCATGGGAGCACCCTCACCACCACTTTCTACAACTGTGGCCGTGGTGCAAACCGGCCAGCAGGCGTAGTAGAAAGAATCGCGGCGGGAGCAGAGTGCTACGATTACAACCTGACTAAATTTGAAGGCTATCACTGCGATGGCGTAACTGGCATTGCCACGCTGGATAAAATCATAGACTGCTGCTACGACGGCCAGCGCGGCCTTTCTTACGACAATCTTGAAACACTGGTGCAAGACCCAACTGTAAACGTAGACGTGATCACCATCAGAAACCGCTGGTGGAGCCGCGAAATGACACTCAGCCGCCTGATTTTCCAACTGATTAACGCAGGCTATCACTACAACGAAATCTATTGCTCCTTCTGCCGCGGCCCCGCATGGGTTTCATGGGGCAGCATCCGCAACTGCGGCATACCTGATCACCGCTTCTGACTGCTTTGCAGGCAGTGCGTTGCGGTTAAACACCGGTTGCGAAGCAAGGGCCAGGTCTTGCAATACAACAAAAAATTAACTAAATTTTTGCAATGCAATACCTGCCCCTCCCTGCTCAAAACAGTCGTCGGGGCGGCCATGCGCAAACCAGTGCATTTGATTTATGGAATTGTGAAATCAGGCATACCGTTTGATGCCCATTTCGGGATTGAAAACCTTGACTTGCAAGACGGTATCTGACCCTCGCTTTTTTTCATTGATCAACCAATCCCCAATTATCTTCATCCATTGGTTCAGCCAGGTTTTCTTTTGGGTAGTTACGTAAACCCTCCAGCACAACCGACAAATCCTGCTCAATAGCAGTCAACTCATCCAAGGGCAAATGATAAGCCGCTTGATAACGAGGCAAATCAAAAGACTCTAAAATAGCTAATGCCCATGAGTGAAAATTACTTGGCATATAATCCCATTGCAAAGCTCGTTTCGAGTGAGCCAACCAATGAATCGGCAATTCAGGGTTAGGCTTAAAAAATGATTCCAAACCTTCATTCATACTCCACCAGAAACTTGCAGAATATATATCTTGCCTAGCCAATAACCAGTGGTGCTCTTGCACTTCAATACGCTTTTCGTACGAACCAGAATCATACAGTTCTGCATAATATAAGAGTAAATCTAAATACACAGGAGTGCATGTTTCGAACTGATACATCTCATTATGAATCAATGCTTGCACTTGAATATTTTTAATCATATGTGCCTCTATAACTCTGCTTATTGCCACGGTAGGGTTGGCTATAATGTTGATTTTAGGATTAGATAATGGTGCTTAAAAAGAAACAAGGCGGCCATCTTTATCTGCAATCACTTTCCCATTGTTGTGATAAACCCCGGCCCCTGAACCTAACCCACGTCTATATTCCTACTATCCAAGCCCATAATAGGTTTGATTAGTTCCAGCCACCAATGCACACCTAATTTAAAATTTTCAGGCAAATCAGGCCTTAATATAACACTATCTATTTCTTTCTTAACGACACGAAACTCTTCTTCTGTTAACTCATCAAATCTCACAAAAATTATTTGTTCTGTTATTTTATCGAAAATCTCTGAGTGTTTTTTTTCAAGAGCAAATGATAGCAGCTCAGAAATACAACTATCAGTGGCCGAATTGACGTCAACGCTTAATAATTCATCAGAATTATCTGAATTTATACCTATAATATAAGTCATTCCCATTTGTCTATCTCACTATTAAAATTTCTCTTTTTGAGTTAAAGAAAGATTCTTCATAAAATGAATAAAGAAAAAATGGGGGTCAAGTCTTGCAATACAACAAAAAAATTAACTAAATTTCTGCAATGCAGTACCTGCTCAAAACAGTCGTCGGGGCGGCCATGCGCAAACCAGTGCATTTGATTTATGGAATTGTGAAATCAGGCGTACCGTTTGATGCCCATTTCGGGGTTGAAAACCTTGGCTTGCAAGACGGTATCTGACCCTGCTTTTTTTCATTGATCAACCAAACCCCAATTATCTTCATCCATTGGTTCAGCCAGGTTTTCTTTTGGGTAGTTACGTAAACCCTCCAGCACAACCGGTAAATCTTGCTCAATAGCAGTAAACTCATCCAAAGGTAAATGATAAGCCGCTTGATAACGCGGCAAATCAAAAGATTCTAAAATAGCTAATGCCCATGGGTGAAAATTACCTGGCATATAATCCCATTGCAAAGCTCGTTTAGATATAGCCAACCATCTCATCGGAATTGCAGGGTTTATTTTCCCATACAACTCCCAAGTTTCATTTATTACCCACCAAAATAGATACCCATAGTTAAAGACCTCTTCATCAACAAGTTCATTCATTACATCATAGTCAAAAATGGATGAATAACATTTCAATAATTCCAAATAGACAGGGTTACAGCTATTAAATAAATAAACATCATCAGACGTTAAATCATCAATACTTGAACAAGGAAACATACAACCTCATTTATTAATTAAGTAATTTTGTTTTTCAGGCAAAGAAGGCCATATAGGAGCCTTTTTCGGAACTGGTGCTTGGACACTAATGACTCGCCCTTATTTATAAGCAATAATTTTCCCATTATTATGATAAACGCGCACCTCAACATTTGGGAATAATTCTAAAAATTGTCTAGAAATTACATCCGTACAGCCCACGCATGGTGAACGCTCAGTAAACAAATCTACTGTAGCACTTACTTTATTATTCATTTTATATTGCTGAGAAAAATTCTCTAATATTTTATACTCCGTATCAACAGCACGATCAATTTTCGACTCAAAAACAACTAACGGCTTCAGAATTCGCTTACTCTCCGCAGGAAGAGTAGCAAAGCCATTAACCACGCTATTTGCATCGTTCCCAAAACCAGAATACGCCTTAACTTCAACGGGCATTTTCCCATCAACACGTATTGTCGCCGTCGCTAAATTACCTGGCAAATGTCCTTTCTCATTCAAAACATTCAGGTTTGCATCCAAACGAACTTGCGCTGCTTTACCTTGCAAATCAAACCATTTATTCACCAAAAAATTCTCGGCATCCCGGCCAGAATTAAGCTCAACTCTGGTCTTTGCAATCGTTTCAGCTTCTAATTTTGCTAATGCTTTTGCTTCTATATTTTTAGCAACTAAATTACCCACTGCGGCTTTCGTAAGCGTGCCACCAACCTTAAATAATGGGATGAGAACATCTTCAACAATAACCGGATCTAATGCAGGCTCGCCTACTTTTGAGTACCGAATAGAGCTTATACCTAGTTGATTGATTGTAGCGACCTCCTGCTCGGCCTTAGCAATCAATGCTTTCTTAGTATCAATAATATCTTGATATTTTTCAGGTGTGCAGTTCTGTACTACAACAGAGCAACCACCTGTACCCGCTTTAATTAATTCAGCCAGTTGATTCTGCTGATCAATTAATACGGCTTTCGTTACCGCAGCGATTTCTTGGCATGCTCCTTGTATATTACAGCTATCAATTGCTGCTTTTAAAGAGAGATCACGCTTTTTATCGGTAGTCTTGAGCTCTTCAGCTTTTTTACAACTGCCACTATTTGTGACATTGCATGCTTTTTCTGCAGCAATAAGCTCTTTCTTTTCGCTACGACTTAAAAAATTATTCTCCATCTCAATCTGCGCCGCATTATTCGCCGCTGCTGCATTGCCATCCGTGGCCACAGCAATGCCGGTGATGATGGAGCCAACCAGATTCTTACGTTTCTCCTTCTCGCTGGCCTTCATCTTATCTGCATTGGTGTTTTCAATTTCTGATAAGACGTTGTTGATGACAACACTCGATGCCGCGCCCACGGCGGCGCTGCTGCAGTTGCTGGCTGAGACTGCCGCTCCGGCGCAGGAGGCGATGGCGTGCAGGGCGGCGCGGACGTTTTGGCTGGTTTGGTTTTCTTCTCCCTTCTTCGTCTGGAAGCTGTCGGCGATGTCTTTGATCTTTTCAGCGCCGATACTTTGCAGGTAAGCCACAGAGGCGTTTTGCACCAAACCCGTTACGCCGCCGCTGACATTACCGCCCACTGCGGCTTGCAGTGCGGTCATGGCGCGGCCGTAGTCTCCTCCGGGTGTCCATCTATCTGCTTCGGTTTTTTGCTCGCCCAGACTCGTTATTTGAGCATCCAGCTGGCGGATCAGCGCCTGATTTTGCTGATCTTGTGGCTTGGCTTGTTCTGCTTTTAAGCTGGCCGTTGTGCCGTCCAGTGCTTTCTTCGCCGCATCCGCCTCAGCCGTGCGGTTGGCCATAAAGGTGTTGCCTTCTTGCAGGAAGGTTTTGGTGGCGCTGAATAGCTCGTTGATTTTTTCCGATTTAAAATCGTTAGCGAGTTGCTGCTGCGCGCCATCGGTGTCGCGGCTCAGGCTGGCGATGGTTTCGGCGGCAGTTTTACCGGTCAGCTCTTTTTGTTTGGCTTCGTCGGTGATGGTGATTTTGGCGGTGGCGATGGCGCTTTTGGTGGTGCTCGTGCCATTGTCTCCAGCGCTAAGGGCGACAGGCGCAGTGGCCGTCACGCCACTTGGGCCTGCATTGTAAAGCTTATTGCCCGAAGTGCTTGCGGCTTGATCGCTACTTGGGGCACTGCCATCATCGGCCTTTTTATCCGTACCGCCCATGCTAAAGCCACCACCAATGCCGATACTGCTGGCGCTGTATTCGGCGTGGTTGTTGATGTCTTTTTGCGTGAGCGTGCCGGTGCTCAGGGTGTTGTCCGCCGATTTGCTGGCGATCACCGCGCCGTTCAGGTCGGTATTCTTTTTAACCTTGATCTCAAAGCCATCTTTGCCTGCAAACAAGCCGCTTTGTTCTTGCACAGCCGCATAATCAGATTTGGTTTTATCTTGGCTAAAGCTGGCGCTGCCCGATACGCCTACCCTCGCCGTAACGCTCGCGCTTGCACTGGTCTGCTTGCTGTCAAACTGGCAGGTATCCTGGC
This sequence comes from Iodobacter violaceini, assembly GCF_011601265.1. Lineage (GTDB taxonomy): Bacteria > Pseudomonadota > Gammaproteobacteria > Burkholderiales > Chitinibacteraceae > Iodobacter > Iodobacter violaceini. The sequence continues at coordinate 43,726 of NZ_JAAOLX010000002.1, read as the reverse complement.
GGCTGGCGAGTTTTAAATCGCCGCCGATGTCGGCAATGATTTTATTGCCGCTGACTACAGCCCCTTCTACGCGGGTGTCGTTGCCGGAGTCCAGCGTCAGGGTTTTACCAGCGTTGATATGGCTGTTTTGCTGAGCAGTATCTTTGCCGTCGGCATGGCCTCGGCTCAGGCTGCCGTTGGCCGTAAAGCCATAGCTGGCGCTGCCTTGGCCATCGTAATAGCCACCCCAGCGCCCCAGCTGGAGCTGCTATTTTTGCTGTGCTGCTCGCTCTCATCCAGCGCCGATTGCAAGTTGATATCGCCATCCGATTTCGACTCGCCATAAGTAACCGATTTAGGATCTGCAGCGGCGGTCTTGGCAGCATCGATGCTATTTTTTGCAGGCCTGCAGCAAGGCAAGACCAAACATACAATGTTGAAATATTTAACCTCTCACATTTCTCTATTTAATTTAAACAAAATCAGGCCGAGGAACATTTGGCATATTCTCATAAGCTTTTAATATGACTTCCAATGGAGTGAGCGTGGTCTCACGATGCCAATAAACGATCTTAAGCCAAATTGCCGCACGTATTGATTGACCATATCCCAACCAATCATCCTCTATTTTACTCTGTAGCATCTTCCTGCCCGCAGCAAAGAGCTCATCTGCATCAAAATCACCCCGAGAATAATGAAGACATAAAGCATATCCAAAATCACGCGGTGGTAATTTACGCTTTAATGATATTTTTTTAACACCATGATATTTCTCAAACTCGGCAATGCCCAACTCATATTGCTCAGCCTGAAAACACAGTGCCATATAATCATCCAAACACTCTTTAGCCATCATTGCTTTAGTGCAATAATCGTCGTTATAAACAGCTATCTCATAAGCTATTCTGGCTTCATTCCAGCTACTTAATGAATTAATCTCATTGTTTATCCATAAAGCCACAGCCAGCCCAATATGCATATCCATTGCATGTGACGCCGGAGAAGCGCCAAACCATTTTTCTTCATGGTTTAAAATGGCAGCATTAAGGTGATTAATCGCCCTAGGTATAAGAGGAAGCAGCTCCTTATGTAATCCAATGAGGCATGCATATATATACGTATACATATCACCACATGCAAAGTTACCAATCGGATCATACTCCTCCGCTTTATCTTTAAGATAAAAATTGAGCATTTCAACATTATAACCATTAACCCTCGATTTCTCTGGATTAAAAAACATAACCCCCCCTTAACAAGGCTTACCATAACAGTACTTAATAATAGTAAAACCTGGGACAGACCATGATTAATTTTCTTCATTGTATATTTGAACCATAACCTATCCCCAGCTTTACTTTTGTTCTATTAATTTTACTATTAATATTTCATTGACTATCTTCAAACCAATACCCCAAAGTTATGTCTTCAACAGCCCTATTTTTTAATCTTTTAATAAAAACTGGCCCAGTAATATCATTTTTTATTTCGTAAAAATCCCTGGTTTGCCGAGAAATTTCTTTTTTTATTAACTCATGCTCATCAATAGCCAGATCATTAGTCGAATTCACGGGGAGATCGACATTATCATAAGCGAGCCCGTCCACAATGTTCAAACAAAGCTCAGAAATATATAATGATTCATTTTTATCACTCCCCCCTAAAAGTCTCGATAAACAACTCAGAGCATCCACCACATCAATAGCAGTAGCAGAGCTACTATCAAAAGCTTCCTCTGGCAATATATTTTCAAAATTAAAAACAGGCACCCCGCATGCCCCCTCCAACCAATCCCATACTTTATCCAAACACAAGCGAATAATTTCATCCCCCGACCTATCTATATTTAAAGACGATCTCTTATAAGCTAAAAAACCTCTTTCACAACACAAAGTTGAAAACAAAACCAACTGAGTATGATCTAATTTTATTAACTCTATTTTTAGCATATTCAAATGAACTAACAATGGTCTCATCAATTTTATCTACCTAAAAAAAAGGGGGAATTGCACCAACCTTTTCGAAGCATGAAGTCAGGACTTATATTTCACTTGAAAAAAATTTACAGAAATTTGCAAATGCGATTAAATTAATTAACTTATTTAAAATTAAAAGCCTAGCCCAGTATTTTTCAAAACTGTATATTTTCTAATCAAACGACCGATCATATATCAAATTGTCGGCCCACACTTTTGCCTCACCCATTCCAATCATATATTCATGGTCGTTCCAGCAAACAACGAAATCCATTTCTAGGTTTGATACATAAAAAACAAAGCCAAATAATTCTTCAATAATCGATGAAAGGTCTTTAAAATTGTTTAGTAAAAAAATTGCAGGATCTACTTCCTGCTCAAAAAAAAACGACAATGCCCTTGCTGATAAAATCAGAAAAAATACATCTTTCACCAGGTAAATGTAACGAGCTATCCAATGACGATGCTCTGCTCCACAAAGGGGTCTCACCGCTTAAAAAAAACTTTCCCTCGCATGAGCGGCGAAAGGAAGCAGCGTCCAGTATTGCCATTTCTACACAATAAATATTTTGCTTTTTTGCTTCAGCAATAAAATCATCAGCTATGTATCTCATTTCAACACCTACACCTCACAAACACTTAAATAAAATACTAATTATTAAACAAAAAAATATAATTACACTCATCAAAAGATGAATTACCTTCACAAAAATCACGCAAATCATCCAACAATGCATTCATTTGTTTTATACCTACTTCAGGGAATATTATTTTCATTGCCATTTTATTTATTAAATAAATATAAAACCACTACACAATCGTTAGCCTAACTTGCATCTTTTTGCCATCAAGTCTGAAAACAATTAAACTCAGCCTATTGCTTTTACACCAGCCTTTGCAGTAAATCCGAGGGAGCGATATATAAAGTGCTTCTGCCATCTTTGCTTGGCAGCAATAAACGATATTCAGCCAGTTTGTTTAAATAGCTTCTGGCTGAGTTATCTGCAATGCCGTAATCGCTCACAATTTCTTTAACTGAGAAATACCTGCCAGGTGATTTTGTTGCTTTTTTAATTATATCTTTTTGTACAAAATTTAAAGACTGGCCAAATTTTGATTTTTCCAGCAAGGCAACCACCTGATTGAATTCTTGTGTTTTTTCTTCCAGATATTTCTTAAGCTCATCAAATGCTCTGATAATGATATCCAGCTGATAATCAATAAAATACGTCAGGTCATTCTGATCTGTTTCGGTGTAAAGATAAGATAAGCCGTAGTCTTTTGGGCTGTCTTTCAATAATTTACTGATCGAAATATATTTAAATAAATCGTATTCGCTTTTTAACATATACCAGTAAAACAAAGCCCTTGCGGTTCTGCCATTGCCATCCCGAAACGGGTGCTCGTAGCCCAGCATAAAATGCAGAATTATCGCTTTAACTACGGGGGCAATAAATTCGCGGCCATCCAGCCCGGAATGATTGGTATTGGCAAAGGCACAGAGTGCCTGCAGCCGGTCCTGGATCAGCTCGTGCGGGGGCGGCTGGTGGGCAATACCACCATCGCCATCTTCCACATAAATATCGTCGCCCCCCCTGAATTGGCCGGGCACCACACTATTGCCTGTTGTGCCCTGCGTAGCAACATGGTGAAAATCTAAAATCAAATCAACGCTTAATTCTTCATTACAGCTTTTTTCGGCTTTTTTCAGCAAAAAGAAATTATTCAGAATCATCCGCTCGTCTTCATTAAGCGGTGCTCTTTCGTCTTCCAGCATTTTTTTGGCCACTTCGCGCGTTGTGGCTGCGCCTTCCAGCTGGGCGCTGCTGATGGCTTCTTCCATAATCAGGGAAGACACCAAAAACTTGGCCTGAATCTGCATGGTTGCCGCCATACCTGCAACCACGGCCACGCTGCCGCCTGCGGTTTTTATGACCTGATGCAGCTTGGCTTCCATCGAGTTGGGAATGCAGTAGCTAAAAGATTCGCCATTCACATCAAACAGATCGACTTCTTTCATCTGAATAAAGCGCTGGAATTTAATCGCAAACCAGATATTTTGCGCCTCGGCCCTGGGCACCCGCCATTTAAGCTTATCCCAATGCAGGTAGCGGCCCTTGCTGTCTGTTAAATCATATAAAGGCAGATACTTTTGCAGCATAGGAAAATCAACATTAACCAAATCAAATTTTGGTGCTCTTTCTACTCTTGGCTTGGCCATTATCTCAAATCCTGAATTTTGCGTTTACAGACTTTAGCATAAAAAAAGGGCAGCGATTGCTGCCCTTTTAAATGAATGCTTTCCTGCCTGATTAAGCTTGTAAACCTTTCTTTAACAGCTCAGTCACTAATTCTGCCATGGTCACTTCCCGCGTTGCGGCAGCAGCATGCAGCTCTTTAATCAAATCGCCATTCAGCTTTACTGCAAAAGGAACCAAACCTGCGGCCTGATCGGCCTTACGTTGCTCGCGCTTATCCATTACTTTTGCAGCCTCTTGCCCAAAACGTCCCGGAGTACGTTCTTTTTTATTTTGTTCGTCGGATTTAAAGCCGTCTAATTTATATAACTGAAACTTACTTGCCATACTCTATTCCCCATTCAATCTGTAGCCATCATTGCCAGGCCCGCAGGCGGCGATGTACAGCTAAAAAATCCAAGGGCGAAGGATGCGGTGTTTTAGTCAACTGCGCAAGGCAGAAGTGAAGCCACCTCCCCGCCAGACATCGATTTATCTGCCTTGTGATGCAAAAAACAGGCAAAATACGCCCCCTCAAAGACAGTCAAGCCGTTTTCATGACAAACCCTTTAATTTATCACGCTCATCCCGACAATCCGGCGACATGGATCAAGTTTCGCGATGATTTATGCAAAAACTGCCAGTCTTCCTGTTGCACCATGCCGGTTGAAGTAAAGCTCAGCGATTTAGTCCGCATGAATCTGGTGGATGCTTTTGAAGCAGAAGGCGAGCCGCCTAAGCAAATTGCCAAGCGCTTAACAAAAGCGGGCATTATTGATCACTTTAATTTTAAAAACAGTATTTACACCCTCAAGCGTAAGGCAAACGGGGATTGCCGTTATTTAGATTTAAAAACGCGCCTTTGCACTATTTATGAAAACCGTCCTAACACCTGCCGCAACCATCCAAGGATTGGCCCGCGCCCTGGCTATTGCGCTTACCGCAGCCGCCCTGCCAAGTTGTTAATCACGGAATAACGCTGACCACGCTCAACACAGATTAATCATCACGGTGATACGCTAAAACAATGAAACCTATCCTCATTCTTTATGCCAGCCGTGATGGCCAGGCCATGCGTATTGCGCAAAAACTAGCCCTGCATCTTGATGCTTACCCGGTGCAGCTGGCCGATTTAAAAACACCCTCCGCGCAAATTGTTGCTTGCAAGGCGCTCATTGTGGTTGCTTCTGTACGCTATGGGCGGCACCTGCCCGAAGCCATACAGTTTTTTAAGCGCCATACAGCGCAAATATCACAGCTTCCCCTGGCCATTACCTCTGTCAGCTTAAGCGCCCGCAAAGGTGATGGCTCGCCAAATGGCTATTTAAAAAAGCTGCTTCAGCAGTTTCAGCTCAGCCCCTTTGCCGCGCTCTCTATCGCGGGCAAGCTCGATTACCCCCGCTACGGCTGGCTGGATACGCAGATTATTCGTTTAATTATGCGCATCTCCGGCGGCCCCAGCGATGGCACCTGCTGTGTTGAATACACAGACTGGCAGCAGCTTCAAAACTTTGCGCAACAAATCACAAGCTATCTTCGCCAGGATCACGCAGATGGATAGTAAACTGCGCCCCAAAGCCCTCACAGAGAAACACCATGACCACCCATACCATCAGCAACCTGATCAGCCATCAAATCAATAAAGAAGCCCACGGGCCGGTAAGCTTACGCTTAAGCGATAAAGAAATTACCCACACCCCTGCCGCACAAAGACTGATCGATCAGCTTTGTAAGCTCTACACCCAAAAGCTGGGCAAAGGCTTTGGCAGCTTTGAAGAAGATCAGGAAGCCTTTCCCATGCAAGGGCTGATTCGTCAGCTTATGGAAGGCGCAGATTTTTTAAGCAGCTCTAAACAAATGATGCAGCACCTGCTGCTGCGCTTAGAGCAAGAGCCCTTAGCCAGCGGCGGCCATGTGCTGATTGCCCGCATCAAAGGCGATGGCACAGATTTTATCCTGTTCACTATTTTGTCTGAAATTATGGGCACCATGCTGGATGAAGAGCTGAATGTGGCCGACAGCATCTACCTGGACACCAGCAATTTAAAAGTCGCAGGCAAAATTGATTTACAAGCATGGCAAAACGGCGCTGAGCGCTATATCAGCTTTTTGCGCGGGCGCGGCGATGTAGCCGCTTATTTCAAATCATTTTTAGGCTGCAACGATATTGTAGTGGCGCTGAAAGAAACACAAAAACTGGTACACGGCCTCAGCCAGTTTGCCGAAGAGCAGCATTTACAGCCTGCAGAGCGCGATCAGTTGTTTGAACGCGCCCACGAATACCTGGACGAGCTGGGCAACGCCAGCTGCGCCGTCACGCTGGAGCAGGTGGCAGAGCAAGTGTGGCCGGATGCCCCCATGCAATTACAAAATGTGCTGGACCATCAGGATCTGGCGTTAAACGATGGTTTTGTACCAGACCGCCGTGCCATCAAGCCACTGCGCACCTTTAAAACCAAAGCCCCCCACTGGAAGCTGGAATTTGACCGCAGCAGCTTACGCAGCGGCGCTGTGCATTACAACCCGGAAAATGACACCCTGGTTTTATCCAATATCCCAGAAGAAATGCGTAAGGAGCTACTTGCGGAAACCAAATGAAAACACGCCAAAATACGCAGTAAAAGATGTTGCAACGCAATAAATTTGCGCTAAACTAATCTGGCAAAGCGTGTGTGATCAATCACTTACTTGCTTTGCCAACACAAAAAACCTTGGTTGTAATATTACATACACAAACTATTTGGCGTAGTATCTTTAAACTGTAATCTGTAACAGCGATGCTAGTGTGGCAATGTGCTCGGTTTCATAACCTGAAACCTCAGTGATCAAACGGTAACCCTCAAAAAAGGTATTCCCATGACTCTGTCGACTACGTTTAAAACCCCCCGCCAGCGCCGTCAGCTGGAACAATCGCAAAGAAATATGGAAATTGTGGTAATGGGACTTCATCGTGCACAGTTTGAAGTAAGGCGTCAGATACGTAACGAGCTTGCAGATCGCGCAGCAGCCAAGGCAGAGAAAGAACTGGATTATCTTGAAAGCGGTAAATAATGAATCAGCAACAAAAAAAGCCACGAATTAATTCGTGGCTTTTTTTATATTATTACGCTTTAAAACAACTCTTTCTTATGCCGCCCGCAACTGGCGCTCATAAACCACATAATTACGATTAGGTTTCCAGCCAGCATCCTGATAAAGCGTTAATGCTTTGGCTTCACTCGCTTCAGATTCCATTTCCATATAGCCCACATTATGAGTGGCGGCGAAGTCTTCTGCGGCTTTGATTAATGCACGGCCAACGCCACGGCCACGGGCATCTTTGGTTACAAATAAATCATTAAGCAGCAATGTTTTCTGCATACGCAATGAAGATAAATTCCAATATAGCTGGGCAAAACCAACGGTTTTTGTGCCTTCACATGCGGTAAACAATACGGAATCGCCTGCTTTTAAGCGCTCTACCAAATATTGATGCCCTGCTTCTAAATCTGCCTTTTGATTAAAATGCTGGCGATATTCATCAAACAAGGCCCATGCGCCCCATAAACGCCAGATTTCGTGCAAGTCATTTAAATCAGCCTGGCGTATGGTTAGTGTTGTTCCATCATTTAATAGGGTATTCATTTTCTCATCATCCGGATAAATCATTAAGCAGCGGTTTATTCTTTAGTGAACAACTGTTTTGTATTCCCTTGTTATTTAGCATTCAAACACATGCTTGATTTATGGTAAAACAAGCAATTCTTATGTTGCATAAGCCAAACTGATGCTTGACTACAAATTACTTGAAGCGCTGGACATGGTGGTGCGTGAAAGCAGTTTTGAGCGGGCTGCCAAGCGCCTGTTTTTAACGCAGTCAGCCGTGTCGCAGCGCATTAAATCGCTGGAAGAAAAACTTGGCAAAGTATTGGTGGTGCGTGAAAGCCCGGTACACGCCACGCGCGCAGGTGAAAAGCTGATTGTGCATTTTCGCCAGGTGCGCCAATTAGAGGCAGCCCTTGCCGAGCAAATCGATTTTAAAGAGCAGGATTGGCAGAGCGTGCGCCTTGGCGTAAATGCTGACAGCCTGGCGATTGGTTTACTGGATGCGCTGGCCCCGCTGTTAGAAAGCGAGCGCTTATTGCTGGAATGCGTAATCGATGATGAAGGCTATACGCTGGATTTGCTCCGTGCTGGCGATGTGGCCGGCTGCATCAGCACCCAGCCCAGCGCGGTAACCGGCTGCGCCGTACAAAGCCTGGGCAGCATGCCCTATGTGTTTGTGGCAACGCCTGCTTTTGCAGAGCGCCATTTCGCCCAGGGGTTTACCCAAACCGCGCTGATGCATGCGCCAACGGCTATTTTTGGCAACCGTGATTCCCTGCACAAACGCTGGTTAGGCGAGCGTTACGGCATTATGGATGATCACTTCCCCTGCCATCAGATTCCTGAAAGCCATGCGCTGTTTGATGCGGTATGCTTTGGCCTGGCTTACGCAGCAATTCCTTACGCACAGGCCAAGCCTGCCATTGCATCAGGCAAAATTATTGAGCTGGCCAGCAGCGAGCGTATTCATATCCCGCTGTATTGGCATCACTGGCAAAAACAAACGCAGGAAGCCAAGCGTATCAGCGATGCCGTGCTCGCATTTGGCCGCCGCGCCTTGCCTTCGCAAGAGGCTTCACTGTATTTGAATGCTTTGTAAACTTGATGCAAAGTGAGCCGCTTTTGCCCAAAGCCGAATCGGCAATCGAACCTGCTTTTATTCGAAAATGGCACGATCAGAGCGAAATCAGCTAAAAATAGAGCGTTTAAGGATAAAATGAACACACAAGATTTTATATGATGAGGGCTCTGATTAAGGAGCCTCACCATGAAAGCCATGCTATTAACCGCCTTACTGATTAGCCAAACTGTTTTTGCCGCTGATTTTAGTGTTCATAGCTCAGATATCAAGGCCGGCACACCAATGTCGGCCCAGCAAGAATTTAATGGCTTTGGCTGCAGCGGAGCAAACCTCTCCCCCCAGCTACAATGGCAAAATGCGCCAGCAGGAACCAAAAGTTTTGCCATTACGGTATTTGATCCAGACGCACCAACGGGCAGCGGTTGGTGGCACTGGAATGTGATTAACATCCCGGCTAGTACGACTTCTGTAGCCGCCGGCAGCGTCCCTAAGGGCGCACTGGAAACACGCACCGACTATGGCTCAGCAGGTTTTGGTGGTGCATGCCCGCCCGCCGGAGACCCCGCTCACCGTTATATCCATACCATCTGGGCTTTGGATATTGAACAGCTGCCCCTTGATGCCCAAGCCAGCGGTGCTTTAGTTGGCTATATGCTGAACCAACACAAGCTAGGCACTGCTCAACTGATCACCACGTATCAGCGAAAAAAATAAGATCGCTGGCTGGCTCCGCGCTTAACCAAACGATCCTCAATTAATCAAACGGAAGCCTGAATGAGCCAGCTTACAAGCCGTAGTATTCAGCAGTGCGTTGTTCAGGCCAAAACCACGCAGTCCTTACGAAAAGTGGGCTTTCTGCAATTTACGCTGATGCGGGTGCGCCATGGCGCCAAGCATATTTACTTGAACGAGCAAACGCAGATTGCCCGCAGCGGAGACATCGTCATTGTGCCCGCAGGTATGGAAATGAGCCTGTCCAATCAGCCCGATGCGCATGGCTATGTTTGCGAAGTGCTGCAACTAGACCCAAAGGTCATGCAAGCTTGCCGCAGCGCCTATCCTGAGGCTGTCCAAGCTCTGCAATCCACGGCGCTATGCGCCAAGCTCACCCCCGTCATTGCCCAACTATGGGATGAGCTTTTTACCGCCAGCCAGAAGGGCGAAGTGACCGAGCTGCTAGAACATCGGGCCCTGGGTTTATTGCTGGGGCTGGTGCTTGCAGGATTGGGCGGCGCGCTGTTTATTGACCGTCACTCCCCCGTTGTCACACGGGTTCAGCAACTGGTTTTATTTCAGCCAGGCAAAGAATGGACGGTGGAAGAGATGGCACAGCATTTGCAAATGGGGCCATCCACGCTGCGCCGCCAGCTTGGGCAGGAAGGCAGCTCGTTTCGCAAAATACTTGAGCAAGTCAGATTAAATACCGCACTGGGCATGATTCAAACCAGCAAACAGCCGATTGGACAAATAGCGAGCCAATGCGGCTATGCCTCTGCCTCCCGCTTTAGCAGTCGCTTTTACCAGTACTTTGGAGTCAAACCCTTACAACTCCGGGCAAGCGTAATGTAACGGAGCGGCCCTGCCTTGCTTCGCCATACCCTGCCCGGCTTATTGCGTTTAAAACACCACCGTAAGCTCTGCGACAAAACACAACATTAAAACGATCGTTTGTAAAGGCGGGATATTCCGGTCACAAGCGGCGCGGTTTCTTGCTATTTTATCTTCTACTCCAGCCAGATAAGGCCACCCAGATGACCCGCCCACTCAATAAAATGAGCCGTATTGCCGCCAAAACGGCCAATCTGCCACAAGGCTTACGCAGCTTTATCCTCACCCGCCTGTTTGGCCGTATCGTGCCGTTTTTAGCCACGGCTTCAGTGCAGTTTGAAGAAGTCGGCGCGGCGCGGCTGGTTGTCTCCATTAAAAACCGCCGCAAGGTGCAAAACCATATCAAAGGCGTGCACGCTGCGGCGATGGCGCTGCTGGCCGAAACCAGCACCGGCTTTGTGATGGGCATGAATGTGCCGGACGATAAACTGCTGCTGCTTAAGTCCATGCATGTGGATTACCAGAAACGCTCGCAGGGCGATATGCGGGCCGTGGCCACCTTAAGCGATGAGCAAATCGAGCTATTACACAGCACAGACAAAGGTAACTTCGCGGTCAATGTAGAGATCAGCGATGAATCTGGCGAAGCGCCCATTCAGTGCGAAATGGTCTGGGCATGGCTGCCTAAAAAGCGCGACTAAGCCTTTCACATCAACACCACCACAAGCTTCTGCTCACCAAGGATGCCCCATGCAATACGAAACGATTGAAGTAAAGGTCAGCAATGCCATCGCCCTTGTCACACTGAATCGCCCTAAAAAAGCCAATTCGCTCAACGCCCTGATGTGGCAGGAAATTAAAGCAGCGCTGAACTGGTGTGATCAAAGCGCCGAAGTACGCGCCGTGGTGCTTAATGGTGCCGGGCGAAATTTCTGTGCAGGGATTGATTTAATGATGCTGGCCGAAATCCAGACCAGCCTGACCAGCGAATGCGAAGCGCGTAATCGCGAAACCATCCGCAGCCTGATTCTGAATTTACAATCCTGCGTCAGCAGCCTGGAGCACTGCCGCAAGCCCGTCATTGCGGCCATTCATGGTGCCTGCGTAGGCGGCGGGCTGGATCTGGTGCTGGCCGCAGACTTCAGATACGCCAGCACAGACGCCAGCTTTAGCGTGCGCGAAGTAGCCATGGGGCTGGTGGCCGATGTAGGCAGCCTGCAGCGCCTTGGCCGCGTAGTGGGCGAAGGCATCGCCCGGGAAATGACCTTCACCGCAATGGATATGCCCGCCAGCGAGGCACTCAATGTGCGCCTAGTAAACAAGGTGCTGGCCAGCCCGGAAGAATGCCTGGCCGCCGCCATGCACACCGCCAGCGTCATCGCAGCGCAATCGCCACTTGCTGTGCGCGGCAGCAAACAGGTGCTGAACTACAGCCGCGATCACAGCGTGGCCGACGGCCTGGAATACGTCGCCACCTGGAACGGCGGCATGCTGCTCTCTGCCGATATCAAAGAAGCCATCACCGCCCAAATGAGCGGGCGCGCGGCACAGTATTTGGATTAAAAACGCAGGAAGGGGCATAAGTATCTGCACAAGTTTGATGTACTTATTCCCCCTTTGAAAAAGGCTCTGCCTGCATTAATAGTTGAAACATTACAGTGTGTGGATACTTACGCTTTTATATAGTGTGCAAGTCGCGGCATCAAACAGACGTTTTTAATTCTTCATTCAGTGCAAAACGCTGCATGGCCAGCTCAATCAATTGAGTGATGAGTTCTCTATACGCCAAGCCGCTGGCCTGCCACATAAGAGGATACATACTCATACTGGTAAACCCCGGAATCGTATTGATTTCATTTACAAGGAGGCTGCCATCCTTGCTCAAAAAGAAATCCACCCGGGCCATGCCCGTGCAACACAGCACATGAAAAGACTGCAAACTCAATGCTCTGACCCGATCAGTCATCGTCGGGTCTATATTTGCGGGTACCGTCAATTTCGCAGCCTTCTTATCGATATACTTCGCCTCATACGAATAGAAATCATGACTGCTACTTATTTCGCCAACAACAGAAGTAACTGGGTTGCCGTTCCCTAACACAGCACACTCGATTTCTCGCCCTTCAACAAACTTTTCCACCAAAACCTTGGTATCAAATTTAAAGGCGGCGTCTATTGCCGCTTGCAACTCAGACGCATCCTCCGCTTTTGCTACGCCAACAGATGATCCAAGGCTCGCGGGCTTAACAAACACGGGCAATCCAAGCTCTTCCAGCACTTTACGGCAGTCGATCGCGTCGCCCCGCCTGAACGCATAAAAGGGAGCAACTGGAATACCCGCCTCGCGCAATAATCGCTTGCTTACATCCTTGTCCATGCCAATGGCAGATCCAATAATTTCCGATCCAACACAGGGAACGCCAGCTAGTTTCAATAAGCCCTGAATGCTGCCATCCTCGCCACATGAGCCGTGCAATACAGGAAACACAACGTCAACAAACGTGCTGCTCGCCATGTCAGAAAGATGCACCAACCTCCCCTTGCCACCAGGAACAAACGAAACCAACAGGCCGGGGCTTATTGCGACCCCGTCTGACTCTGCTGCCGCCCCCCCGAGCAAAAAATCCAGAGAGTCCACCAGCAACCATCGCCCGGCTTTATCAACAAAAATCGGGACAAGCTCGAATCTGTCTGAATCGAGTGCATCCATCACATTTTTCGCAGACAGCAATGAGACTTCATGCTCAACCGACTTACCACCAAAAAGGATGCCCACTTTCACTAATGCTGTCTCTACCATGTGCTGCGCCCTTATCAAAAGCCAAAAATTGATTACAACTTGCCTGTATATTGTTTTCTAGTTTGGTGAAACGATCCTGATGAAGCTCTGACATACAAAAAGCCCAGCTAAGCAAGCTGGGCTTTAATTATTCAAAAAAAATATCAAGCCAAGCCCTGCTCCAGATCCGCAATCAAATCATCAATATATTCCAGCCCTACCGAAATACGGATCAGGCCTTCGGTGATGCCTGCTGCCTCGCGCGCGGCGGGGGTGATGCGGCCGTGGGTGGTGCTGGCAGGGTGGGTGATGGTGCTGCGGGTGTCGCCCAGGTTGGCGGTGCGGCTGATCAGCTGCACGGCATCGACGATTTTCCAGGCCTGCTCACGGCCGCCTTTCACCACAAAAGACACCATGCCGCCACCGGCGTTTTGCTGGGTCATGGCCAGCGCATGCTGCGGGTGCGAAGGCAGGCCGGGGTAGTAGACTTGCTCTACGGCGGGGTGCGCTTCCAGATAAGTGGCCAGCTTTAAGGCGGTTTCTGAATGGGCGCGCATGCGGATAGGCAAGGTTTCCAAGCCCTTGAGTAAAACCCATGCATTAAAGGCCGACAAGCTTGGGCCAGCGGTACGCAAGAATAAATACACAGGGTCAACCAGAGCAGATGAGCCCACGACCGCGCCGCCCAACACGCGGCCTTGGCCGTCAATATATTTGGTGGCCGAATGCACCACCAGATCGGCCCCCAGTGCGAGTGGTTTTTGCAGGATGGGGGTGCAAAAGCAGTTATCCACCACCAGCAAAGCGCCCCGTGCGTGGGCGATTTCGGCAATTTTGCGAATATCGCTGATTTCAGTCAGCGGGTTGGATGGCGTTTCCAGGAACAGCAATTTGGTATTCGGCTGGCAGGCATCGGCCCATTCGGTGGTGTCTGTAGCGGACACATAGCTAACGTCTACGCCAAACTTGCTGAGATAAACATTAAGCAGCTGAATGGTGGAGCCAAACAGGCTGGCCGAGGCCACCACATGATCGCCCGATTTTAAATGCGCCATAAACAATGACAAGATGGCACTCATACCCGATGCAGTGGCCACAGCGCGCTCTGCGCCTTCCAGGGCGGCAAGGCGTTCTTCAAAGGCGGTTACGGTGGGGTTGGTAAAGCGGGAGTAAATAAAGCCGGGCATCTGGCCGGTAAATTTTAATGAAGCTTCTTCAGCGCTGCCAACCACAAAGCTGGATGTCAGATACATCGCATCAGAGTGCTCGCCAAACTGACTGCGGGTTGTGCCCGCTCTGACGGCTAAAGTATCGGGGTGCAGGAATTCATCTTCAAACATGGCTTTCTCTACTTGATCACGGGCTAAGGAAGGGCATTCATTCAAGGCAGCAACATCCGCTTTTGGCGCTTATTATAACGTAAGCATTACAGCGCGCCGCCTCTTTCCCCGCTTATTCAGGCCTTTTTCCTTAACCAGCTCCATGTAATGCAATTACTCGTCTGCAAAACGATCCTGTATATGCCGCCGTTCCTGCTCTGCGCCACGCAGGGCATTCACGCATTCAGCATCCAGCCGCCCAAGCGCTGCTTCGTGCTCCAGCTCTGCCCATACCCGCTCTTCAGACCAAGACAGCTTATAAGGCCGTACATTGGTCAGGGCATCAAACACATCGGCCACGGCTACAATGCGCGCCTCCAGCGGAATATCGGCCATCAGCAGGCCACGCGGATAGCCAGAGCCATCGCCCCGCTCATGATGAGCCGCCACCATATTACGCATCACGCTGGTCGACATGTTTTCTGCCATGCCCAAGGCTGAAATAATCTGATCAATCAGATTTTCACCCATTTCTACATGCCTGCGCATAATCAGCCATTCTTCATCATTTAACTGGCCGGGCTTAAATAAAATCCGGTCTGGTATGCCCACCTTGCCGATATCGTGCAAAGGCGCAAATAAATAGACATATTCAACAAATTCATCAGGCAAAGAATGAGAATGCGCCAATTCTTTAGCAATAATGCGCGAATAACTGGCCATACGCTCCAGGTGGTTGCCGGTTTCCAAATCACGGACTTTGGCTAAATCACTGGCAATATGAACCGTGCCAATCAGGCTGCGCACGGCGGTGAGCTGCAATAAATAAAGCTGGGCAATTAAGCCCGTGAAAATATCTAAAAACCGGGCTGATTCTTCGGTAAAAAAACGATCCGATTTTGAATCAAAAAAGATAAACCCTGCCAGCTCGTCTCTTTGATAAACAGGCACGGTATAGCTGGATAAATAACCCATGCCTTTCAGCCAGTCTGTATGTTCTGTACATACTGGAAAGCTGTTGCTGATATCCTGCACAACCCGCGACTGACGGGCACTGGCCAGTGCTTTTAAGGATGGCACGTCCTGCAATTTTGCTTCATAAGCAGCCAGCGCCACACCATCGTGATTGCTGCTCACAAAGGTTTTCAGCGTGTCGCTGGCCGCGTCATAAATCGCCATAGCCACCCTGTCTACGCCGGGATAGCGGGACGAAATGACTTTATGAATGGTCTCCACACTTTCAGTCATGTTTTTGGCTGAAGGGCCCAGCTCTAAAAATTGGGGTATCGCATTTTGCATACAAAACCTGCTGATGATTTAGAAGCGCCATAAAAATACAAGGCCAGATTAAGCAAAAAATAAACTTGATTACTTAAACAATAGATTCAATCCATAGCAGCAACAAGACTACTGTTCACCTTTGGGCAGATAAGCAAAAAACCAGCGTAAGGAAATACCAGCAAACAGAATGTTTTTGTAAACATACGCATATCTTAAAAACCCCGTGCTCTTTTTAACCCGCGCCCTGCCCCAGCTGATGTGCCGCCGCAAGCAATTAGCAACGCAACAAATCAAAATCTCAGGCAAAAAAAACGCCAACCCTCAGGCTGGCGTTTTAATCTTGAACAGGCTTAAAGCAAATTCTGCTCGCCTACTCCAATATTCATATCTAATAAGCGGCTTTCTGCCACATCACCGGCTTTAGCTGATAAGGGTGACAAACGCTTTGCTTCTAATTCATCCAGATAGGCAGGCGTAATATCACCTGTAATGTATTGCCCATCAAAGCAGGATGTTTCAAAAGAAGTAATTGCACCACCGCTGGCTTTGCTGCACGCATCAATCAGAGCGTCTAATTCCTGATAAATAATGGCATCCACACCAATTTCATCGGCAATTTGCTGATCAGTGCGCCCTGTTGCAATCAGCTCGGCACGGGTTGGCATATCAATACCGTAAACATGCGGATACATCACAGGTGGCGCAGCGGATGCCAGATAGACTTTAGTTGCACCACAGTCGCGAACCATTTGCACGATCTGGCGGCTGGTTGTGCCACGCACAATCGAATCATCCACCAGCAATACATTTTTACCGCGAAATTCAACAGCAATTGGGTTCAGCTTTTGGCGAACTGATTTTTTACGGCTTGCCTGGCCCGGCATAATAAAGGTGCGGCCAATATAGCGGTTTTTCATAAAGCCTTCGCGATATGGCAAACCTAATTTATTGGCCAATTGCAAAGCGGAATCACGGCTGGTATCCGGGATAGGAATCACCACGTCAATATCAAGCTTTGGAATCACGGCAGCCACTTTATCCGCCAGATTTTCACCCATATTCAAGCGCGCTTCGTGTACCGAGATACCATCAATCACGGTATCCGGGCGGGCAAAGTAAACATGCTCGAAAATACAAGGCACCAGTACAGGGTTAGCGTGGCATTGCTTGCTTTGGAATTCACCTTCAAAAGTCACAAATACCGCTTCACCCGGCGCAATATCACGCTCAAATTTAAAGCCTAATACATCATGTGCCACCGACTCAGAGGCCACGATATATTCCAGGCCTTCCGGTGTTTCATGTGTACCAAGGCAAAGCGGGCGAATACCATATGGATCACGGAATGCCACCAGACCAAAGCCAGCAATCATGGCAACAACAGCGTAAGCCCCTTTAACCCGGGCATGCACCGCAGTAATTGCATCAAAAATGGTCTCCGCATTCAGCTCAGGGCCTTTTACGCGGCGGGATAATTCGTGAGCAAAAACGTTCAGCAGCGCTTCAGAATCAGAATTGGTGTTGATATGGCGCAGGTCAGTGCGGTACATATCGTCTTTCAGCTGCTTATCGTTAGTTAAGTTGCCGTTATGCGCCAGCACGATACCAAACGGGCTGTTGACATAAAAAGGCTGAGATTCAGCCAGGCTGGATGCAGATCCTGCGGTTGGGTAACGCACATGCCCAATGCCGGCATTGCCCATCAAAGAGCGCATATTGCGAGTGCGGAACACATCACTCACTAAGCCCTGCCCTTTGTGCATATGGAGCGTCAGCCCCTCTGCCGTTACAATCCCTGCTGCATCTTGCCCACGATGCTGTAAAACCAACAAGCCATCGTACAACAGCTGATTAACGGGTGTCTTGGCGACGATACCTACAATGCCACACATCAGAAATGCCCCTTTGAGTTCTTAATCGTAACAAATGCGTACTGCCAGTCAGTCTGGCAGTTAATTTTGGCCTGAACGGCAACTGCTAAAAACAAGGGACGAAAAACTCATCCAAATCAATCCGCCATCTGCAAGGCGGTTAATCATAATGAATGCGGGCTGCCAGCGCTTCTGGCAGCCAAATTTTAGCCATCACGGCCGCTTCTTCAAATAAGGGGCTGAACATGGCATTTCGCCATATTGTTTGCTTGGGCAGACTGGTAAACCCCGCCAGCAAGACCAGCGTTAAACTCAGTAAAAAACCTCGAACCAGACCAAAGCCTGCGCCAAAAAGCCGGTCAGCAGGTTTCAGGCCGGTGGCCTGCATAAATTGATTCAGCGTTACCCTCAACATAGCCGAGGCCACCCAGGTCACAAAAAAAATCGCCACAAAAGCGGCCAGATAGCGCAGCTCTTCATTAGGCAGATTTTTGGGCATCCATACAGACACCTGACTTGAGTAATGGCTGGCCAGCCAGAACGCCAAAACCCATGCCGCCAGTGCCAGCGCTTCCTGCACAAGGCCCCGCATCACTGAGAGCAGCATGGAAAGCCCCATGATGCCTAAAACCGTGTAATCAAAGCCAGTCATGCTTTAACCTATTTGCCAGACAGGTGCCCGCTAAATCCAAGCACTCCCATTTTTTTAAGGTAACTCTGCGCCTTTGCTTCATCGTTGACAGGGCCAACACGTACCCGGGTTAAAGCGCCTTTATCTGTAACTGTTTTTTCGGAATAAGCAGGAATCCCCGCGCCTTGTAACTTACTGACAACCTGTGCCGCTTTATCCGCATCGGCATAAGCACCAATTTGAATGTAATAACGCTTTGGATCAGCAGTCACTGCGGGTTTTGCTGCAGGAGCCACATCCAGCCCTTCCAGAATGCGCTGCGGATCAACGGCAGGCTTGGGAGTGGGCGCAGGTTTGGCTGCAGGAGCGGGTTTAGGGGAAGGTGTTGCGGTAGGAATCACCACTTTTTTCTGGTGATTAACCAGCTTACCCGGCAGCACGTTTTGTGCTGAGCTTGCTACGCGATAAGCAGGTTCGGGTGTTGCAACAGGAGGCTGAATTTCTTCTGGCACCGGGGTAATCAGTGCGGCACCGGCCTGCTCTGTGGCAGAGGCCTGCGCCACAACGACAGGCTCGGGCGATGGCTGTTGTAATGCCGGCGAGCTGGAAATAATTTCAATATTATTCCCCCCGGCAATAACGGCTGGCGGCGCACTATCCAGTGCAGTCCATAAAACGATCAGAGCAAACAGCACCAGTGCAATCGCACCCACAAGACGGCGGCGGGCACGTTTTTTAAGCTGCAGCAAATCATCGCTGACATTTCGGTTGATCATATTCAGCGCTCACGCGTCGCCATGACTTCAGCAACTGTGTAAAAGGATCCAAAGGCGAGAATTCTATCACTTTCATCCGCAAGCTTACAGGCCGAAGCGAAAGCAAGCGCTACATTCTCATAAATATTTATTTTCGCCAGCGGTGCAAGCTTGCCGACAATTTCAGCAAGTTGCGCCGGTGTTGCTGCTCGTGGCAGTTGCGGTGCGGCTAAATGCCAGACATCTATACGATCTGCCAATAAAGCCACCACACCAGCAATATCTTTATCCGCCATCATTCCCAGCACTGCATGGGTACTTGAATAAAAACCCATACTATCTAAATTGGCACGTAAGACTTTTGCCGCATGCGGATTATGCCCCACGTCCAGCACAACAGCAGGACGGCCGGGTAAAACCTGAAAACGCGCAGCCAGCTCGACTTCCAGCAGGCCACGTTTGATATCGCCAATCCCAACCGGCAGTACATCTTTTACCGCATCGAGCAGCGCCAGCACAACGGCAGCATTACCTAACTGGTACTGGCCGCGCAGAGCAGGAAACGGCAGCGCATGGCGGCGCACGCCTGCTTTATTCCACCATGTCCACTGCTGCCCTTCTGCCTGTTTTTCAAAGCCAAAATCCTGACCGATCAGTTGCAGATGCGCACCAATACGCTGCGCTTCGGCAATCAGTGTGGCAGGTGGCTCAGGGTCTGCGCAAAGCGCAATTTTGCCCTGCCGGTAGATGCCGGCTTTTTCATGCCCGATGGCTTCGCGGGTATCACCCAAAAATGACTGATGATCCAGCCCCACATTAACCACGGCAGAGGCAACAGGCTCAAAGGCATTCACGGCATCCAGACGGCCGCCTAAACCAACCTCCATCACGGCCACATCAACGCCTGCAGCCATAAACTGCTGCATCGCGGCTAAGGTGCCAAATTCGAAATAAGTAAGGGAAGTGTCGCCACGGGCAGTTTCAATGGTTTGAAAGCTGGCGACAATATCAGCATCAGAAGCGGGGCGAAGATTAATCGCCACCCTTTCCTGATAATGCAGTAAATGAGGTGAGGTATAAGTGCCGACTTTATATCCAGCTGCACACAAAATACTGGACAGCATGGTACAAACAGAGCCTTTGCCGTTTGTCCCTCCCACCAGCAGCACAGGAAAATCAGGTTTTAAACCTAAGGCATCCCGCACGCGAACAACGCGCTCCAAACCCATATCAATGGCGCTTGGGTGAAGTTGCTCTAAATGGGATAACCACGCATCAAGGGAGAGGGAATCAAACGGCATAGACATCAGTTAAGGGCTGGCTGTTTAGAAAGAAGGGTCATTAATTGCGCTAATTTCTGGCGCATCTCACGGCGGTCAACCACCATATCCAAAGCCCCTTTTTCCAGCAGGAATTCAGCACGCTGAAAACCTTCCGGCAGCGTTTCGCGCACGGTCTGCTCAATCACTCGCTGGCCAGCAAAGCCGATCAGGGCACCTGGCTCCGCCATGACGATATCGCCCAGGAAGGCAAATGAAGCAGATACACCGCCCATTGTCGGATCGGTCAGAATAGAAATAAACGGCAGTTTCTTATCTGCAAGCTTAGTCAGAATGGCGCTGGTTTTAGTCATTTGCATCAGCGAATTCAAACCTTCCTGCATACGTGCGCCACCTGAAGCGGAAACGCAAATAAAAGGTACATTGTTTTCAATCGCAGTCAGTACGCCGCGCGCAAAACGCTCGCCCACAACCGAGCCCATTGAGCCGCCAATAAATTTAAACTCAAATGCAGCCATAACTACAGGCACATTCTGAATCGCGCCCTGCATGACCACCAGTGCGTCTTCTTCGCCTGTTGCTGCCTGAGCCGCGCTCAGCCTCTCGCTGTATTTCTTGCTGTCTTTAAACTTCAGCACATCCAGCGGTTTAACTTCTGCGCCAATCTCAAACCGCCCTTCCTGATCCAGCAGGATATCCAGACGGCGACGAGCGGAAACAGCATTGTGAAAGTCACACTTAGGGCAGACTTCTAAATTGTTTTCCAGATCAGTGCGGTATAAAACCGCGCTGCAGGCCGGGCACTTGTGCCAGAGGCCTTCCGGTACACCGGACTTACTCACCGTGGTACGGATCTTAATCTTTGGCGGAAGCAGTTTTTGCAGCCAGCTCATTGTATTCCTCCATCAGCACCGCTCTAAGGGGCATTAAAACCCCGCCATCTTTGCAGATGACGGGGTTTTAAAACACGCTTAAACGCGAGCGGTGTCCATCGCGGCACGAATGCCGGTAAGAAAATCAGTTAATCGATCAGCAAGGCCTTCTTCTCCGGCCTCTGCTTCTTTTACCAAACGTGAACCGATCACAACTGCATCGGCCACGGCAGCCACCGCTTTTGCAGCAGCTGCATCACTAATCCCAAAACCAACACCAATCGGGATGGTGAGATATTCTTTTAATACACTCAATTTTTCTGTTACATCAGCAATATCCAGATTGGCTGAGCCTGTTACCCCTTTCAGGGAAACATAGTACACATAGCCCGATGCCAGCTCGGCAACTGCTTTAATTCTGGATGCGTGCGTTGTTGGTGCCAGCAAAAAGATCGGATCAATACCGTGGGCTTTTAAAACAGCCACACGTTCTTTAGCTTCTTCCGGCGGTAAATCAACGGTGAGCACACCATCCACACCCGCTTGTACTGCTGCTTTTGAAAACACATCGTAACCCATTGCTTCCATCGGGTTCGCATAGCCCATCAGCACAACCGGTGTGTCTGTGTTTTTCTGGCGAAATTCAGCCACCATACCAAGCACATTGCGTAAACTCACGCCATGCAGGAGTGCTCGCTCTGATGCGCGCTGAATCACCGGGCCATCGGCCATCGGGTCAGAAAAAGGCACGCCCAGCTCTAAAATATCCGCACCGCCAGCAACCAGTGCATGCATGACATCCACCGTCACACGGGGATGCGGGTCACCTGCCGTGATAAAAGGAATCAGGGCCTGGCGATTTTGGCTTTGTAAGCGCGAGAATGTCTGTTGAATTCTGGACATAGCATTAGTTTCCAAGTTCGATGCCGGAAAGGCGGGCCAAAGTAGGAATATCTTTATCACCACGACCGGATAAATTCACCAGAATTACCTGATCTTCAGACATCGTTTTCGCCATTTTTGCTGCATGGGCCAGTGCATGACTCGACTCAAGGGCCGGAATGATACCCTCAAAATGACAAAGATCGTGAAAAGCTGCAATCGCTTCGTCATCATTAATCGCTACATACTCCGCGCGACCGATGTCTTTCAGGTAGCTGTGCTCTGGTCCTACACCCGGATAATCCAGCCCGGCAGAAATCGAATGTGTCTCCGCAATCTGCCCGTCTTCATCCTGCATCAGGAAGGTACGGTTGCCGTGCAGGATACCTACTTTAGCGTCAGATGTAAGCGGCGCAGCATGGCGGCCGGTTTCTACGCCATCACCACCCGCCTCCACACCAATCAAACGCACTGATAAATCATCGACATAAGGATAGAAAATCCCGATCGCATTCGAGCCACCACCCACACATGCCACAACCGCATCAGGCTGACGGCCAATCATTTCTGGCATCTGCACCTTACATTCATCACCAATCACGCGCTGAAAATCGCGTACCAGCTGCGGATAAGGATGCGGGCCAGCACATGTGCCAATGATGTAGTAAGTGGAATCCACATTGGTCACCCAATCACGCATCGCTTCATTCATCGCGTCTTTCAGGGTTTTTGTACCGGATTCTACAGCGACAACTTTAGCGCCCAGTAATTTCATCCGGAATACATTGGGCGCCTGGCGTTTCACATCTTCGGCCCCCATATAAACGATACATTCAAGGCCATAGCGTGCCGCCACGGTAGCGGATGCAACGCCGTGCTGGCCTGCGCCTGTTTCGGCAATCACCCGTTTTTTACCCATGCGGCGGGCAAGCAGCGCCTGGCCGATGGTATTGTTCACTTTATGCGCACCGGTGTGGTTCAGATCTTCGCGCTTTAAATAGATTTGTGCGCCACCCAGGGCTTCAGACCAGCGTTTTGCATGATAAACAGGGCTTGGGCGGCCAACATAGTGCTTAAGCTCGCTGTGATACTCAGCAACAAAGTCAGGGTCTTGCAGGGCTTTTTCGAACTCAATACGTAACTCATCCAAGGCAGGGATCAGTGTTTCAGCCACAAAAATGCCACCAAATTGGCCAAAATGGCCGAGGGAATCAGGTTGCTGATAGGGCTGCTGCTCGTGTTTAGTCTCAGTCATGCGCTTTTCTCTCTGCTTGATTAATAAAGGCAGCAATTTTTGCTGCATCTTTGATTCCCTTGCTGCTTTCTACGCCGCTGGATACATCCACGGCCCAAGGCCTAACCTTACAAATCGCTTCATAGACATTATCCGGATGCAATCCACCCGACAAAACCAGTGGCAAAGGCAAATTTTTGGGCAAAAGATCCCAATCAAAAGCCTCACCCGTACCACCTGGCACCCCTTCTACAAAAGCATCAACTAAAATCCCTTTGCAAAGCGCGTCCACAAAACGCTGTGCATATTCTACCAAATTTATGTCAGGTGTTACCCTTAGTGCTTTTAAATAAGGGCGTCCAAACTGACGGCAATACTCAGGTGTTTCATCACCATGAAACTGCAATATATCCAGCGGCACACTGGCGAGCACGCTGCGTACAAAGGCCGCCTCAGCATTAACAAATAAACCCACACTACTTACAAAAGCAGGCAAAGCGGCAACAATTTGCGCCGCAACTGCAATCTCTACATGACGCGGGCTGGGCGGGTAAAACACCAGGCCAATTGCATCAGCCCCTGCCTCAGCCGTAAGCCTTGCCATTTCCGGATCAAGCAAACCGCAAATTTTGATACGTGGATTCATTCGCCTCCCCCTTTAAATCAAACCATGACGCGAAACCGGCTCGCTGGCCAGACCAAACTCAGGGGGGTAGCTTACACCAGCAAGATAGAGTCCGTCTGGCATAAAGGTGGGGGGAGCACTCGTTCTGTCACGGGCCAGGATTAAATCTTCCATCCATTCAGGGGATTCATGACCTTTTCCGATATGCAGCAAGGCCCCCATAATATTGCGCACCATATGGTGCAGGAAGGCGTCTGCAGAGAAATCACAGATAAGCAAACTGCCTTCTTTCTGAATATGGGCCCGGGTCATGGTTTTAACGGGCGTTTTAGCCTGGCATTCCGCCGCTCTGAAGCTTGAAAAATCATGCTGCCCCAAAAGATGTACTGCCGCAGCCTGCATTGCATCAAAATCCAGATCATTAAAAGCCCAGCCCATGCGGCCAGACCATAATGCCGGGCGCACAGGGTGATTGAGCAGCAGATAACGATAGTGACGGGCAAAGGCAGAAAAGCGCGCATGAAAGGCATCCGGCACGGGCGCAGCCCACAGCACGGCCACTGTATCAGGCAGAAAGCTGTTTACCCCCCTCACCCATGCGGTTAAAGGGCGATTAACATCCGTTTCAAAATGAACGATTTGTCTGGCACCGTGCACTCCTGCATCGGTACGGCCGGCGGCATGAACCTGAACAGGCTCTCCCGCCATTTGACTGAGCGCAGCCTCTAAAGCGGCCTGCACAGTAGGTAAGTCTTTTTGAATTTGCCAGCCATAAAAGGCCCGGCCATCGTATTCCACTGCGAGCGCGTATTTCATTACACCATCATCAATAAAGTGAACAGCACTGCGGCAAACAAGACCCAAAGCAGCGCCAAATCAAAAAAAGACAGCGACTCTACCAGAATAGAGACTTCCTGCAACTCGCAAGGCTGCTCAGCCCCGGCCAATTGCATCAAAAATCCCTCCCGGTTTAAAGCATCTTGTTGCAGAAGCAGATCACCCGAAAAAGTCATCGTCAGGCTTAAGCGCAGGGCCCAGCGCTCACGATTAAACCCAATAAATGCAAAAGGAGCGAGGAGTACATAGAGCCCCGAAAACATACGGGCAGCACTTAAGCGCCACAACAACAGCTGCAAAGCCGCCAGCACACCCAGAAGGCGCACCAGCTGCAGCAAGCCCCAGCAGAGCCCCTCTTCTGTGGGAGACCATCGCCCGGGCCACAAATACTGCCCTGGCACAGACCAGCCGTAGACCAGTGTAATAGCCAGGAGCAGAAAACGTATCCGTTTTAAAGTGCGCCAGCAGCGCCCGGGGCAATAATAAAAGGCCAGCAAAATGCATACGGCAGAAAAAACAATGAGTGGCGCACCCTGCAAAATTTGCAGGATGCACGCCACCCAAAGCCAGACTGCAATTTGATTCGCAGAATGAATTCTAATCAAAGATTACCCAACAAAGCCTGTGCTTGCTTTTGCTGCTCAGGATTACCTTCACCTATGGCCTCTTGCAAGATCTCTCTGGCCCCTTCGGTGTCTCCCATATCAACATAAGCTTTTGCAAGATCAATTTTGGTTTGCACCGGATCATCACCGGCAAATTCCAGCAATGAATCAGAAGACGCACCTGAATCTGCAGCAAAATCCAGATTCATTTCAGCCAGATCAATCGATTCTTCTGCGCCAGACGCCGCTGGCACGGAAGCCTCAAGATGCGTATCCAGTGAGAAATCAAAATCCAGGCCTAAACCATCATCGGCACTTGTTGCCTCCAGCACATCCTCAGCCACAGGCTGAACCTTTGCTGGCGGTGCAGCTGGCGCTTCCGGCGCAGAAAGCACGCCCAAATCCAGATCAGGCAATTCAGCAGAGAAATCAGCAGGTGCTGCCGCTGCTTCCGGCATGTTGTCAAGACCATCAAAATTCAGATCAAACGCCTCATCTGCCGGGGCGCTTGCTTCCAGAGCGCTTCCAAAATCGACCGGCATATCCAGGGACAACATATTTTCTGATTCAGGTGCACTGGCAGGTGCCGCGGCCTGTGCGGGCTCTTCCGGAACCAAAAAATCATCCAGGCCAAAATCAATCCCCATGGCAAAATCATCAGGGGCTGGCGCACTAACTGCAGGGGCCGGTGCAACTTCAGGCAAATCAAAATCAAGCGAAGATAAAGCCTCCGGCTGCGAAGGAGGAGTATCCACAAAAGGATTAAGCTCCTGCACAGGCTCAGGCGCGGTGCCCACGTCAAAATCAAGCGACAAATCTAAATCTGCCAGATCATTTTGTATATTATTCTGCGGCGCATCCGGGATTTCTTCGCTCATCAAAGCATCAAAATCACTCACACCCGCAGAAGGTGCAGTTGCCGCAGGATCATCAAAAGACAAATCAAAATCATCGGCCTCAGGTGCAAGCGCCTGGCTTACAAGCGGCGCAGCTGCAGCAGCGGCTACCGCAGCCACAACAGGTGCAACTGCTGGCTCAATGCGTTTGTACAAAGGATTTTCAGGATCGAGCACGCTGCCCTGATAAGCCGCCTGCTCCCATTGCGCGCCCTTACCCCCGGTCATGGCGAATAAATCAGCCGCAATTTCTTCATATGATGTCGGGTCTTTCTTCGCTGCAAATATTTCCAGCAACTTCATGCGGATTTCATGACGCGCAGGATCTTTAAGCAGAGCATCCCGCAGAATTTCTTCTGCCTGCTCATTACGATCGTAAGCCATATAAACTTCGGCTTCGGCAATCGGATCAACCTCATCCGTATCAATCGTCCCTAAGCCCTGACGGCTGAAATCAGTAAGGAAAGAGTTTTCCGTGGGCTGAGTGCTGATGACTGCACCACCGGTATTACCCAGCAGAGTGTTGGACTTTAAATCGCCACCAGTCAAAACGCTGTCTGCAAATGCAGAGCCCTGCTTACGACGACGAGCCCACCAAAGGCCAGCCCCACCTAATAAAAGCGCCGCCAGGCCGCCACCAACCGGCAGTGCATTATCAGCAACAACATCCATCAGACTAGGCTCTGGCACGGGCGCCGGAGGCGGAACAATGACGCGGCGTTTTTTAGGCTGGCTGGCAACGTCCTGAACGGGCTGCACAGCAGGAGCACTTCCAGCAACAGCCGCAGCCTCAGAAGCATGCTCAGCGGCAGGTGCTGATGCTACTGCAGGTACCGCGGTGGCAACAGGGGCCACGGCAGGCGCATCAGTTGGTTTACTTGCTAACTCAACACCTGCACGGCTTTTAAGTGCCAGCAGCTTTTCCATATCCTGAACATTTTTTTGCAGTGCTGCGACGCGCTGATTTGCTTCATCCAAACCCTTTTGCCGTGCGGTTACTTCTTCTTCCAGAGCACGAATCCGCGCCTGCTCGCCCTGCTGATCAGCCTTCGCCTTACCAGGCGCTTCGCCCTTAGAAAGCTTCAGCACATCCTGATTGGCATTGCCTGATTTTACTTTTTCTTCAACTTTCGGGCTGATGCGGCCAGCACTTGCAGATTCATTCCCTGCAACCGCAGCGCGTTTTTGTACCGATTCCGCCACTTTATTGCGATACGCCTGCCAGTCTTTAGACTGCAAACGCACTTCCTGCCCGGCCTCCTTTGCGGGTACAGCCTGCAAATTTTCTTTGGCTGGAATATTTAAAATCTTACCCCGGCGCAAACGGTTCATATTGCCATCAAAAGCATCGGGATTTTGCCGGTAAAGCCCAACCAGCATCTGCTCGAGTGTAACGCCCTCAGCAGCAGTCTGGCGCGCAACACTCGATAAGGTGTCTCCCGCCTGTACTTTATATTGCTGATCACCGGTGGCTTTTTCTGCCTGGCTTGCTGTTGCTGAGGTTTTTTTACCCGCCCCAGCAACTGCACCCTTGCGACGGGTACCCGGCAAGGCAGATGGCGCAAACTGCTCGTTTGCCTTTGCCTCAGCGCCCGCAGAGGAGCGCGAGTTCTGATAACCCGGCGGATCAATCAAAGCGGTATAGTCCCGCTGAATTTTGCCGCCAGACCAGTTCAAATCAACCAGCAGATCCAGAAAAGGCTCTGAAACTGATTGTGCAGAACTAATTAATACATACTGCTGCCCATTCGCGCGTTTTTCTATGACCAGACGCAAGCCAAGCGACGCAGGCGGATAAGCCACCTGAGCCTGGGCAAATGCCTCTGGTGACGCAAGCCGGACAAGCAAGCTTTCGGATTCCCCTGGCTGAACTGAAACCAGATCAATTTCAGCCCGAAATGGCTGACCAAGCCCGGAAAGCACGTTTAACCTCCCCAAGCCCACTGCACCAGCAGAGGGTGGCAAAGTCAATATAAGAGCAAGGACACACGCCTTGAGTTTCGGTTTGATTGGCACAATTCCCCCAGCACTTCACTTTATTTTTAACCAGGTATGATATAAAACCCAGCGCTTACAGCCCGACGAACATAACATTTGCGCCAAGCCTGACGCAAGTCATGCACTTAATTTACACATACCGCCACGCTGGCAAATCTGCTTTTTTTTGTGGCATCTCAATATCCGGTCAGGACAGAAAGTCTGCAAAAAAACAGGAGAGCAAAACTGGCAATACATCAATTTGCTAATAAAAAATACACTTAAATCATATAGCAAATAATATAGCACTATTCCAATAGTTATCTACACAAATCAAAAATTCAACTTAAATGCCACGTTTTCCTCCTGGTGCTGCATGTAAAAAATCATAAAACCCCGGACAATCCGCCCTTAAGTCATTGATTTTACTTAAGCCAACTTTGCCGACCCCGATTTAATCAAAGTCACCTCAGAAATTTATAATTCCAAAGTCAGGATAAAAAAAATCAATCCATTAGCCGGCGGGGGTAAACACAAAATATCTGAGCCGGGCAATTATAACGCCCATTGCTATTACACCAAAATCCTCATTCAAGCCCTGGTGCAACAATAAGGTGAATACCCGAGCGGAAACGACAACAGACAAATCAATTAAATCATCCCTATTAATGAAAAACACCCCGCTGCCACTATCCACTTAACATAAAATCACAGATAAAACCCATCCCCAATAGCAGAATAGACCGGCCCGCATGTGTGGTGCCAGCGCAGCACAAATCACAAACACGCCCTGCTGATTATCACCACTAATTATTTATAAATA
This sequence comes from Iodobacter violaceini, assembly GCF_011601265.1. Lineage (GTDB taxonomy): Bacteria > Pseudomonadota > Gammaproteobacteria > Burkholderiales > Chitinibacteraceae > Iodobacter > Iodobacter violaceini. The sequence goes on along the minus strand of NZ_JAAOLX010000002.1, from coordinate 14,653 downwards.
ACCAGCTTATTGCTTCTAAAGCACGGGGCTCTGCTAAAATCAGGGACGATCTGCCCAAATTTTGTGCGGCTCAAGGACCAGTGCCCAATATATATAAGGATTCAATCATGACGTACGTAGTGACCGACGCCTGTGTGAAATGCAAATACACGGATTGCGTCGATGTATGCCCGGTAGACTGTTTTCGTGAAGGGCCAAATTTTTTAGTGATTGATCCTGATGAATGTATCGATTGCACACTCTGCGTAGCCGAATGCCCCGTTGAAGCGATTTATGCAGAAGACGACGTTCCGGCCGACATGCAGGACTACATTGAACTCAACGCTGAAATGTCTAAAATCTGGCATGCCATTGTAGAAAAGAAAGATCCGCTTCCTGATCACGAAACATGGGCTGCGGTCAGCGGCAAGATTGATCAGATCGAACGTTAATTACCCGCGTTTTATATCCCTTGAGTCCGGATCAATTCTCCGGTATGATCCGCCCCTCTTAACAACCCTTGCCTGACCGTAGTCGCACGCGGCAGGCTTAACATCCATAAGGAGATGTCATGCGACATTACGAAATCGTATTTATCGTGCATCCGGATCAAAGCGAACAGGTTCCAGCGATGATTGATCGCTACAAGACCCTGATCACAAACGGTGGTGGTGCTATTCACCGCCTTGAAGACTGGGGCCGTCGTCAGTTAGCTTACCCGATCCAAAAGATCCACAAAGCTCACTACGTCATGATGAACGTCGAAATCAGCCAATTGATTTTGGATGAACTAGAACACGCCTTCAAATTCAATGACGCCGTTCTGCGCCACATCACTCTGCGCACAGAACATGCTGTTGTTGAAGCTTCCCCAATGATGAAGGAAGAGAAGTCCAAGTCCCTGACACCAGCCGCCGAAGGCGTTCCTGCTGCCTAAGGTAAACAGTAAGCACTGCGAAACTTTCGCCCTGCTTGCTATGGACTACTAAATTGGACAAACGCAACCGGGTACTTATTGACGGTACCGTTATAAAACGAAGCGATATACGTTACACCCCTGCGGGGACCCCTGTTTTAGAAATTGTGATCACTCACCTTTCAGAACAGACCGAAGCAGGTAAACACCGCAAGGTGGAGTGTGAAGTGGCCATGATGGCACTCGGTGACATTGCAGCAAGACTTGCTCCGATTCAAATCGGACAAAGACTTGCCAGCAAAGGTTTTATTGCCGCAAAAAGTAATCGTTACCGCCATGAGCTTGTGTTGCATCTCGAAGAATTTGAATTGTTGAATTGAGGTTTATCATGTCGCGTCATCTGTTCAAGCGGAAAAAATTCTGCCGCTTTACCGCCGAAGGCATTGCCCACGTGGATTACAAAGATATTGCTCTGTTAAAAGACTTTATCTCTGAAAACGGTAAGATTATCCCAGCTCGTATCACTGGTACTAAAGCTAAGTTCCAACGCCAGCTGTCTGAAGCAATCAAAGTAGCTCGTCTGCTTGCGCTTCTGCCATACACCGACCAACACTAAGAGAGAAGAATAAAAATGCAAATCATTCTGCTCGAAAAAGTAGCAAACTTAGGTGGTCTTGGTGATGTTGTTACCGTTAAAGATGGTTACGCACGTAACTTCTTGGTACCACAAGGTAAAGCAAAGCGCGCAACTGCAGCTAACCTGGCACAATTCGAAGCTCGTCGTGTAGAGCTCGAAGCACGTCAGGCTGAAATCATTGCTGCTGCTACAGCTCGCGCTGCTAAGCTGGAAGGCTCTGCAGTAACAATCGAACAAAAAGCTGGTGTTGATGGCCGCCTGTTCGGTTCAGTTAGCACACAAGACATCGCCGAAGCATTCGTTGCTGCTGGCTTTGAAGTGGCTAAATCTGAAGTTCGTCTGCCTGATGGTCCTTTCAAGCAAATCGGCGAATACGAAGTTGAACTTGCTCTGCACCACGAAATCGTTGCTGCAGTGAAAGTAACTGTTGTTGGTATTAACTAATCTTTACGATTAATTAATAGCTTCACATATGAAAACGGCAATCTTCTGATTGCCGTTTTTTTATATCAATTGCCTCTTTTCTCAAGCTTACATTCGTAACTAAGCAAAACCCTTCCCTTTTCATCAACACTCTCCAGCTTTACCGAAAACCCCCACAGCCGTGAAATATGCTTCAGCACCTCATGCACACTATTTCCTAAAGGCCTGCGCTGATATTGGTAATGCCTTAAAGTTAATGAACGATCCCCTTGGGTATTAGCCTCATACACCTGAATATTAGGCTCACGCCCCGCTAAATTATACTGATCAGCCAGCTTTTGCCTGATATCCAGGTAGCCTGCATCATCATGAATGGCCGCCACTTTTAATTTAGGCAAATAGTCATCATCCAAAATAGCGAACAAGCGGAATTCACGCATTAATTTAGGCGAAAGATACTGCAAAATAAAACTTTCATCCTTAAAGTTACGCATTGCAAAATCCAGTGTTTTTTTCCAGTCTGTATTCACCAAATCCGGAAACCAAGCTTTATCTTCCTCGGTAGGCTCCTCACAAATCCGCCGCAGATCACGAAACATAGCAAAACCCAGGGCATAAGGATTAATCCCGTTAAACCATTTGCTGGTTACAGGCTGCTGAAATACCACATTGGTGTGGCTGTGCAAAAACTCCAGCATAAAAGCATCATCAACCAGGCCTTCGTCATACAATTGATTTAACAATGTGTAATGCCAGAATGTTGCCCACCCCTCATTCATCACCTGGGTTTGCCGCTGCGGATAAAAATATTGAGCAATTTTGCGAATAATCCGCACAATTTCTCTTTGCCACGGCGCTAATAAAGGCGCGTATTTCTCAATAAAATACAGTAAATTTTCTTGCGGCTCAGAAGGAAAACGGCTTTCCTCATGTGCTTTCTCTTCCTCTGTACGCTTAGGAATAGTTCGCCATAATTCATTTATTTGCGATTGCTGATAATTCTCCCGCTCTGATTGCTTAGCCAATTCTAAAGAGAGTGATAATTTTTGCGGCCGCTTATAGCGATCAACACCATAATTCATCAGCGCATGGCAAGAATCAAGTAACTCTTCTACCTTATCTTCTCCATATCTTTGCTCACACTGAGCAATATAATTTTTCGCAAAGACCAGGTAATCAATAATGGCAGTTGCATCCGTCCAGCTTCTGAATAAATAATTACCCTTAAAAAAAGAATTATGGCCAAAGGCTGCATGCGCAATAACTAACGCCTGCATGGTCATGGTGTTTTCTTCCATCAAATAGGCAATACAAGGGCTGGAGTTAATCACAATCTCATAGGCAAGCCCCATTGCCCCGCGCTGATACGATTTTTGCGTTGACAAAAAATGCTTGCCATAACTCCAATGGTTATACATTACCGGCATACCTACTGAGGCATAGGCATCCATCATTTGTTCGGCTGAAATCACCTCCAATTGATTAGGATATGTATCGAGGCCAAACTGCTTTGCTACGCGCGCAATTTCCCGATAATAATCATCAATCAAATCAAATGACCATTCCGAGCCCGTTGATAAAAGCTTTTTTGCGCGCGATTTTTTTTGGCGTGTATTTGTGCTCATGCCCCCCCCCTTGCGCTCACTTTTTTAAACAGCTCCTTAAATATCGGCCAAATTTCTGCGGGATTACGAATGCGCCGCATCGTAAAGTGAGCATGCTGTTCGGCCACTTTTTCATATTCAAACCAAAGATTTTGCGGTTCCCCCTCGGTGATTTCCACATAAGCATAATATTGCAGCAGCGGCATAATTTCGGCGCTTAATAATTGCCGGCACTGAGGCGAATCGGAATCCCAGTTATCCCCATCACTGGCTTGTGCCACATAAATATTCCAATCGGCATCCGGGTAGCGTTCATCAATTATTTTCTTGGTGAGCTTGATTGCCGATGAAACAACGGTCCCCCCCGTATCCCTTGCATGAAAAAAATCGTGCTCATTGACTTCGGTAGCCTGAGTATGGTGCCGTATAAAGACCACCTCAATTTTTTCATATGCGCGCACAAGAAATAAATAAAGCAAAATAAAGAATCGCTTTGCAATATCTTTCTTTGCCTCATCCATCGAGCCGGAAACATCCATTACACAAAACATCACCGCCTGGGTTGTTGGCTTAGGCACCCGAACACGATTGGTATATTTCAGATCAAACGGATCAATGTAGGGAATGCAAACCAATTTTGCTTTTAATTCACGAATAATAGCCTGCAGGGTTTGCACTTCCTGCGAGCGCTCCCCTTGCGTTTCAAGCAATTCATCCAGTTGCTCCTGCAGGGTATTAAGCTCCTCCAGCGGGCCTGCAGATAAAGCAATGCGCCGCCCTAATGCCGCACGCAAGCTGCGCAATACATGGATATTGGTGGGCGTACCATCAGAGGTAAACCCGGCCCTGACGGGCTTCATCACCATGCTTTGTTTTAATTGCGTTTTAACTAAATTGGGCAATTCAAGATCATCAAAGAAAAATTCTAAAAACTCTTCTTTGCTTAATTCAAAAACAAAGTCATCCTCGCCATCGCCGCCATTCCCGGCGCCGCCATTACCCCCGCTGCCCCCGCCGCCATCAGGACGATCGATTTCATCTCCCCGGCTATAACGATCATTACCGGGAAAGACGCGCTCCCAAATACCACCTGGGGCATGGGCAAAACCCGGCTCATTAATATCTTTGACCGGAATAGATACTTTTTCACCACGCTCTATATCGGTAATTGATCTGCCATTTACGGCACGTGTCACCGCCTCTTTAATTTGCCCCTTAAAACGACGAAGAAATCGCTCCCGATTTATCGCCGACTTATTTTTACCATTCAAACGCCGATCAATCATATGGATCATTTTGCAACTCCAGTGAGGAGTGAGACGCAAGGAGCGATCCCGAGCCACCCTCGATACCACTCCTCCCCCTCACTGGATTACGATGATTTACGCACTCTTAAATACCATTCGCATAACAGTCTGACCTGCTTGGGCGTATAGCCCTTACTGACCATTCTGTTTACAAAATCTTCATGTTTACGCGCATCGTCATGGCTTGCTTTGGCATTAAATGAAATCACCGGCAACAATTCTTCGGTATTAGAGAACATTTTTTTCTCTATTACAGAGCGCAATTTTTCATAAGAAGTCCATGCAGGATTATTGCCGCCATTGTTAGCACGGGCGCGTAATACAAAATTGACAATTTCATTTCTGAAATCTTTTGGATTAGAAATGCCTGCCGGTTTTTCAATTTTTTCCAGCTCATTATTTAAACTGGTGCGGTCAAATGATTCGCCTGTATCAGCATCGCGATACTCCTGATCCTGAATCCAGTAATCAGCCAGCGTGACATAGCGGTCAAAAATGTTCTGACCGTATTCCGAATAGCTTTCAAGGTAAGCGGTTTGAATTTCCTTACCAATAAAATCAACATATTTCAAAGCCATAAATTCTTTGATATATGAGATATATTTTTGCTCAAGCTCGGCAGAAAACTGCTCACGCTCTACCTGCTGCTCCAGCAAATACAGTAAATGAACCGGATTTGCCGCCACTTCGGCATGATCAAAATTAAAAACTTTTGATAAAATTTTAAAAGCAAACCGGGTAGACAACCCATTCATACCCTCATCAACGCCAGCAAAATCACGATATTCCTGAATCGATTTTGCCTTTGGATCAACATCTTTTAAATTTTCACCATCGTAAACCAGCATTTTTGAAAAAATGCTGGAATTTTCCGGCTCACGCAGCCGGGATAAAATGGCAAACTGCGCCATCATTTTTAAAGTGCCAGGTGCGCATGGTGCTTTTGACAGAGAGGAATTAAGCACCAATTTCTCATAAATTTTCACTTCCTCACTAACCCTCAGGCAGTAAGGCACTTTTACAATATAAATACGGTCTAAAAACGCTTCGTTATTCTTATTGTTTTTAAATTGCTTCCATTCCGATTCATTTGAGTGCGCAAGTACAACGCCATCAAAAGGAATTGCACCAAAACCCTCAGTACCCTTGAAATTACCTTCCTGTGTTGCCGTCAGTAAAGGGTGTAATACTTTAATGGGTGCTTTAAACATTTCTACGAATTCAAGCAAGCCCTGATTGGCAAGGCAAAGCCCGCCGGAATAGCTATAGGCATCCGGGTCATCCTGCGCATATTTTTCTAATTTACGAATATCAACTTTACCCACCAGCGCAGAGATATCCTGATTGTTTTCATCGCCAGGCTCAGTTTTAGCAATCGCCACCTGACGCAATACAGAAGGGTGGCGCTTAACCACTCTGAACTGGTTGATATCACCATTAAATTCATGAAGCCGCTTAACGGCCCAGGGGCTTGGAATGGTTTTTAAATAGCGCCCTTCAATTCCAAATTGCTCCTGCAATAAAGCACCATCTTCTTCGGCATTAAACAAGCCCAAAGGAGATTCATTCACTGGTGAGCCTTTAATGCAATAAAAAGGAACACACTCCATTAATTCTTTTAGTTTTTCGGCAATAGAGCTTTTCCCGCCACCCACCGGCCCCAGTAAATATAAAATTTGTTTCTTTTCTTCAAGCCCCTGAGCAGCATGGCGGAAATAAGCAACGACCTGCTCAATCACTTCTTCCATGCCATAAAACTCACGAAAGGCCGGATAGATACGGATCACTTTATTCTGGAAAATACGCGACAAGCTTGAATCCAGCCGGGTATCAATTAATTCAGGCTCACCAATCGCCATCAGCATGCGTTCTGCCGCAGTGGCATAAGCAACCTGATCATGTTTGCACAACTCAAGATAGTCCCGCAGAGACATTTCTTCTTCGCGTGTGCGCTCATAACGTGCAGCAAAATTATTAAAGACATCCATGACGCCTCTCCTCACCGTGTATGTCATTCGAGTGGCGCGGCGATTGCTGCACCTCTGCACTCTTTATAGACATAGTAAAGTTGATTATTTCAAAAAATTACGTGCACATTGCTGATAAATTTAAGTTGCACATTATTTCTGCAAAAAAGGCCCAAAAAAAAGAGCCCCTAAGGGCTCCGTTTAATACGGGTTGAGAATCAGGATTCACGCAAATCCGCAGAGAAAACCGTTACGCGATTACGTCCGTTTTGCTTGGATGCATAAAGTGCCAAATCAGCCTCTTCAATCACGCTGTGCGGATTGCTGCAGCCAGAATGACAAGCAGATAACCCCAAGCTGGCAGAAATTTGAATATTGGTTTCCCCAACCTGTACCGGAGATGAGCATAAGATTTCACGAATGCGCTCTGCAGCGATTTCTGCTCCGGTCAAATCAGTCTGAGGCAGCAAAAGTAAAAACTCCTCACCACCATAGCGGCCAAACACATCAGTATCACGCAAAGTAGTCAGCACGCGTGAGGCAACCACCCTCAGCACTTCATCACCTGCAATATGCCCGTACTGATCATTCACTTGCTTAAAGCGATCAAGGTCAAACAGAATCACCGTAAAAAACGCCGCCTGATAACGAGACATCCGCTCCAGCTCCTGAGTGAAGCGCATATCCAGATAACGGCGGTTATAGATACCGGTTAAACCATCACGATTAGAAAACTCTTCCAGTTTTCCCATCGCTTCCTGCAATAGATTTTGTGCAATCGCATTATCGGTAACATCAAACAGATTCACCGTCACCGCATCCACTTCACCAGATTCATTGCGCACCGGCATAAACGTGGTGTTTTGTTGCATAAAATCCATACCGCCGGTAATGGGGCGATTATGTGAAAACTTAAATAAATAAGGCCTTTGCTCCCAAGAAGTAAAAGCGAAATTCTTCAGCACAAAAACACTTTCAATTTTTTTACTCAGCCATTTTTGAGGCAATTCGGGGAATAATTCAAATAAATTGGCCCCAATTGCCTGCTCTGCACTGATGCCGCTATGCTGAGCCATAAAACGATTCCACAGTAAAATATGATGGTTTTTATCAAGTGAAAAAACACCAACACCCACTTCATTCACAATAAAATCACAAAGTCTTTGTTGCATCAGATCTTTTCCATAAACGCATCAATCGCCAGCTGCAATCGTAAAATTGATTCTTCCGGCATAAGAGTGAGCAAATGGCAGGTGAAATCACGAATCTCTAAAGTAAAATGAACCTCTACAAGCAGGGCGTAATTCCAGGTTATTTGCTTAATATTGATCAGCTTATCGACTTCAACATTTTCGGCCATAATGGTAGGCGCGGAATAAACCAGCGATGCACCTAATAAATCAGCCACCCCGTTTAAACAAGCGCCCACTAAAACATTGCCCACGTCCAATAGCAGCTCGCGCTCAGAAGTGCGGTCAATCACGCCATCGTAGCCCATCAGGTCAGCAAGATTTCTGCACCCATGCTGGTCATAAACCACCATGGCTTCGCCCGATAAAGAGCCGTTAAATGATTGGCGAATTGCAGTAGCGGCACTTTTAGAGCCAATCATATTCAAAATATTGCGGGATACAGAAGAGGATTGAATAATATTAATACGGGGAACGGACAGCTTAATAAAGGTATCTAAAATCTGAGCCAGCTGCGCACCTGCACGGCCCATTGCAATATTAGTAATCTCTTGCAATGCATCCGTTTGCTCTTCAGTCAAAAACAATTCTTCATTCATAAAGCGATTCCATATTCGCGCAAAATAATCTCAATATCAGAAGCTTTCACTGGTTTTTGAACAAAGGCCGCAGCCCCCAATTGTCGTACACGCTCACGTGCCAGAGGCTGAATATCTGCCGAAACAACCACTACATAGCTATTCAGCCCCTCTTTTTGCATGGTCTCAAGTACAGAATAACCATCCAGAAGCGGCATGGTTAAATCTAAAAACATTACATCTGCTTTGCCCGCGCGATAAGCAGCCAGTGCTTCGATACCATTGCATGCATGTGTAATTTCAACATCCCAATTAACAGGCAATGCTCTGATCAGCATTTTTCTGGCCATAGCAGAATCATCAACAACCAAAATGGGGGTAGGCATTATTTTAGAAAATCCTTTTTTATAAACAGGCACTACACTAAAACGCAATAAATATTATTATTTATATAAATATCAGTTACTTTGATTTTTTTCATGCACGCAAAGAGAATGAAACTCCGTCTTTTTGCTTAAAAAATATACTGAATCAATCTGTATGTCCCCAAAGCCATCAGGCTACCCCCAATCAGCCAGCGTAAATATTTGTTTTTAAATAAATACCTAAGCTGCTCAGAAAACGCAGACATCAATAATAAATTAGGGAGTGTACCCAAACCAAAAGACAACATAATTAAAGCACCGTGCCACGGGCTGGCACTTGCCAGAGCATTTAATGATGCGGTATAGACGAGGCCACAGGGAAGCCATCCCCAAAGTGCGCCAACAATCAGGGTATCCGGCCAGCGCTTAATGGGTAAAAACAACCGCATATACGGCTGAATTTTACCCCATAAAGGGCGCCCTGCTTTTTCCAGAAACATAATTAATGAAGACCACCCAGCCATATAACTGCCTAATAAAACCAGCAGTAAATTGGCAAAGATATACAGGCCCCCTTTAACGCCTTGCAGTGAAAGCAATGCTGACAAGGAACCCAGCAAGCCCGCAAGCATACCAATCAGGCAATAACCGAGCAAGCGCCCGAAATTGAAACCAAGGTGATAATGCCAGCGGGGGCCATTTGGAAGCTGCAAACTAAAAGCGGCGACCACGCCGCCGCACATTCCTGCACAATGCCCGCCCCCTAAGAGGCCGGCAAGAAACAATGCGAAAAGATCAAATTCAAGCATTCATTTATATCAACTTTGAATAGCGCCCCGCTGGTGCGGCATGGCGTAAATACCGGTCAAAAACCATCGCAATAGAACGAACGAGGAAACGCCCCTTGGCTGTGATTGTGATTGAATCATTTTTCAACACAAGTAAACCATCCAGCTCATATGGCGCAAGCAGTTTCAATTCTTCTGCAAAATAACTATTAAAATCAATCAAATAAGACAATTCAACAGGCTGAAAACTAAGCTCAAACTGACACATCAGTGACTGAATCACTGAGCCACGCAAAAAATCATCATGATTAATTAATAAGCCCCGCTCAACAGGCAGGCGATCTGCATCTAAAGCCTGATAGTAAGCGTCTAAATCTTTTACGTTCTGAGCAAAACAATTGGCCACTTTGCCAATTGCAGACACCCCAAAAGCCATCAAATCGCAATCTGCATGGGTAGAATAACCCTGGAAATTACGGTGTAATTGACCACGCCTTTGGGCAATAGCCAAAGCATCATCCGGCAAGGAAAAATGATCCATACCGATATAAACATAACCGGCCGCAAGTAACTGATTCACACTACTTTGTAAGATGTCGAGTTTACCCTCTGTAGTGGGTAAATGCCCAGCATCAATGCGTCTTTGCGGCATAAATCGCTCAGGTAAATGAGCGTAGCTGTATAATGCCAGCCGGTCGGGGCGCAAAGTAATCACTTTTTCGATGGTGTGATACATACTGGCCTGACTTTGGTGCGGCAAACCATAGATCAGATCAATGCTGACTGATTTAAAGCCATTTGCTCTTGCTGCATCGATGACGATGCGTGTTTCTTCTTCACTTTGCACGCGGTTAACCGCCTGCTGAACTTCCGGATTAAAATCCTGAATACCCACACTCATCCGGTTAAAACCAATCGCGCCTAAATGCGCCACTGTTGCGGCACTGACCTTGCGCGGATCAATTTCAATCGAAAACTCGCCATCAGGCTTTAAATCAAAATGGGTACGAATCCCATCCATCAGTCTGCTTAATTGATCATTAGTCAAAAAAGTAGGTGTACCACCGCCAAAATGCAACTGAGAAACTGTGCCACGCTTTGTTAATAATGCCGACTGTAATTTTACCTCTTTAAGGAGATAATTAAGATATTGGTCTGCTTTGCTCTGATCCTTGGTAATGACTTTGTTACAGGCGCAGTAATAACAAATGGTATTGCAGAATGGCAGGTGAAAATACAAGGATAATGGCTTAATACGGGTGCCGGGCTGTTGTTGCAATACACTTTGCTCATAAGTATGTGCATCCATTGCAGCAAATCGATCCGCAGTGGGGTAGGATGTATACCTTGGGCCTTTCCCATTGTGTTGGCTAATTAAATTTCGATCAAAATCAAGTGGCTGTAATACAGCAACATTATCTTGGAGCATTCTGTTTCATCCTTTTATCGTATCGGTGCAGCTTGCCCAGATTCATTTTTCATAACCTTGATCGATATCAAAATCTGCACGGGAAATCGTGCATACTAAGTGATATCGAGAACACGAATTGAAACGCCCCATGACAACGACACCTCACATCCCAGTACGTGACCTCAGCCTTAAGCATCTTCGCCAAAGCTGTGTCAATTGCAGCTTGCGTGAGCTTTGCCTGCCTATCGGTCTTTCTGCGGAAGAAATGCGCGAACTGGATACCCTCATCACCCAGGCCAAGCCCATTAAGCGGGGCGAAGCGCTCTACCGTGCCGGAGAACCTTTCCGCTCACTGTTCGCTATCCGGCTTGGCTTTTTCAAAGCCAGTGTTATTTCAGAAGACGGCCGCGAACAGGTTACAGGCTTTCATATGACTGGCGAGCTGATGGGCATGGATGCCGTAAGCTCTGATCTGCACACTTGCGATGCCATTGCACTGGAAGACAGCGAAGTTTGCGAGCTGCCCTTTACCGATATGGAAGAATTAAGCCGCCGTATCCCTATTTTGCAACATCACTTTTATAAGCTGATGAGCCGGGAAATTGTTCGTGACCATGGCGTAATGCTCTTACTGGGCAATATGAAGGCAGAAGAACGTATTGCCGCCTTTCTGCTGAACCTGTCTCAGCGCTTTGCCATTCGTGGCTATTCGGCCAGCAGCTTTCATTTACGCATGACGCGTGAAGAAATCGGCAGCTACCTGGGGCTCAAGCTGGAAACAGTCAGCCGCTCACTTTCTAAGTTCCAGGAAAACGGTTTAATTAAAGTACAAAACCGTCTGATTGAAATCATCAATCCCGATGCACTGAAGCAACTTATCAACAACTGCCAGCAATAAACCCTATGACTCTGTTAAATGGCCCGGTTCTGTTTCTTGCCCCTGCGGCCATTTTAGAGTCATTGCAATCCCGGCTTAATCCCCTTCAGCTTTCGCAACTGATGCTGCTCCCCTTGGATATGCAGACCCAGATTCCTGCCCTGCCCCCGGGAGGATTATTAATCAGCGCGGGGCATACCTGCCTGGATGATTATCTGCTGAGTGCCCAATGGGCTCAGGCTCAGCAATGGCAGCATGTCGATCTGGCCCTTACCGGCGAGCCCCAATGCGCAGCGCAATTTGGCTGGATGCTGGCAGCGGGCGGCACGCATCAGGCACTGAGCCTTGCTGCGCCGCTGCTTGACGCACTGGCCCCAGCTGGCCGCAACAGCTGGCTGCACGCTGGCGGCCCCGGTGCAGCCAGTTTCTTAGCCTTATTGCAACTCATCCTGATGAAGCCGCTTCTGGAAAGCTGGAAAATCATTTTCCCTGACGGCAAACCTTCACCCAAAGCAGATTTGCTGAAACTAGCCCAACTTCAAACAGAGCAATGGCAAGACATTGTGCCGCTGTGTACACGCTATTTAATCCTTGCTCAAGATAGAAAGCATCAAGCGTTTCATACACAAAATTGCCCCTTCAATCTACCTGCATATGCCGAACCAGCATCCTCGCTGGCTCAGTTTATTTTGTCTTTAACAAAAGCAAACTGAAAGCCCCCCTCCTGCGGCCTTTTCTCGTTTAGTTTATGGCTGCGCACCATCAATACACCTTCCCGTGGCCACATGGCATTTAATGCCTGTCCGCTGGCAAAAAAGCCAATAAAGCAAAATGAATAAATAGCTTTTAAGCTGAAAAAATCTGATTTTCATGCTTTAACCGCCATTTATTTGACAATTTCTTTATGTTTTCTATAGTAAGGCGAGCATCGGTCAATACCATTGACATATTTAAATGGTCTGACATAAAAATAAAAATTCTTTCAATTACCTTTCAAGCTTGCTTATTACATGCCAAGCAGGGCACGGCTTTGCCTCTGATTTGTATTGAGCACTAAACGAGTACATGCATCGTTGGCCACGATGCAGTACCCCTCAACGAGGGTGCAGTAAATGGGGTAGAACAGGCCTGCGCCTGCTTATACCTTTCCTCTTATAAAACCAAAGAAGAGACAACCATGAAAAAACACTTCAGATTAGCTGTAAGCGTTCTCAGCACATTATGTGTACTGCCATTCACCAGCATGGCTGCCAACAGCACGCCCGTCAAACCCACCATTGTAGGGGGGATTGAAACAACACCTAATTCCAGGCCTTACCAGGTTGCCTTACTCATGAATGGCCGCCAGGGCTGCGGTGGCACCTTAATCAGCCCCAACTGGGTTTTAACAGCAGCCCATTGCGTGGATGGCGCATCGACCAGCTCACTGACGGTACAGGTGGGCGCTCACAGCATGAGCCGTCATGACGGGCAAAATATTCGAGTCAGCCAAATCATTACCCATGAAAACTGGAGTGGCGCACAGGGGATACGTTCAGGCTGGGATATTACAGTGCTAAAACTTGCAAGCCCTGCCAGTGCAAGCATTAAACCAGCCAAACTACCTACCGTTGCCATTGAAAACCAAATTGCTGGTATTGGTAAAAGCGTGACCGTATCAGGCTGGGGCCTGACAAGAAATCAAGGCAGCCCGAGTGATGTGCTGCGTGAAGTGAATTTACCGGTATTAAGCAATCAGGTCTGTAGCAGCGAGCTGAATTTTAACCTGCCCGCATCGGTGATTTGCGGCGGGGGTGCGGGAGGTGTTTCGGCCTGCAATGGTGATAGTGGCGGGCCATTTGTTGCGGCCCAAAACGGCAATTTCTATAGCATCGGCATTGTTAGCTGGGGCAATTCATGCGTCGGCGCCACGGCATTCACCCGTACCTCCAGCTATCTGCCGTGGATTGCACAAAAAACCGGCATTACTCCCGATGAGACCGGAGGTGGCGATCAAAAACCTGTTGCCTCGTTCAGCAGCAATATTGTCGGTATGAATGCCAGCTTTAAAGACACATCATCTGACGACAAAGGCATCAGCAATTGGGCATGGAGCTTTGGTGACAATTCAAGCTCAACGCAGCAGTCTCCAAACCACAGCTATGCCAGCGCAGGCACTTACAATGTCAGCCTCACCGTAACCGATACGGCAGGACAAAGTAACAGCATGTCGCAATTAGTCAAAATAGGCGGTGACAGCGGCTGCGGCAATATTACGGCGTGGAGCGCAAGCGTTACCTATAAAGTCATGGATATGGTCAGCTTTATGGGCAATAAGTATCAGGCAAGCTGGTGGTCAAATGCCGCACGTCCTGATGTTTACAGCAATGTATGGACGCTGCTAGGCAGCTGCAGCGCTAAGTAATATTTAAAAGCCCCCTGTTCCAACACAAAGTCATCGTTTGCTATTCGGAACAGGGGGCTTTCTCATCTTTAGCCTTTGTGTGTAAATCAGCGTGCAAAACTTTCCAGGTTCCCGGGGTAAACAGCGTCCAATAGTTTCCACCCCGGTTGTGTAACCATCCGGTATTTCGCCGGAGAAACCTGGGGTGTTATCCATGGACATCATTGC
>NZ_JAAOLX010000029.1 GCF_011601265.1 Iodobacter violaceini | reverse complement strand
ACCGAGCGTTATGACCAACTGCGCGAGACGGATGAGTCAACCTCAACCAGCACTGACACAGTGACACATGAAGGAGCTCATCATGCGTGATATTACTGCAGAACTCAAAGCCTTGCGGCTGCATGGTATGGCGGGCGCCTGGGTGGATTTGAAAGCCCAAGGTGGTTTAGGTATTGATACCTCTAGCTGGTTGATCGAGCATTTGCTGCAAGCCGAAAACACTGACCGAGGTATGCGTTCGATCCAGCATCAGATGAGTGCGGCCAAGTTCCCTGTGCATCGGGATTTGGCTGGGTTTGACTTCAGCGCCACCAAATTGGATCAAGCATTAGTTGGGCAATTAGCGACGCTGGCCTTCACTGAAACCGCACAGAACGCCGTCTTTATTGGCGGTCCAGGCACAGGGAAAACGCATCTGGCGACGGCGATCACGATTGCAGGCATCACGCGTCATGGTAAACGAGCGCGTTTCTACTCGACAGTGGACTTGGTCAATTTGCTTGAAAAGGAAAAGCGTGAGGGCAAAGCAGGACGGATTGCGCTGAGTTTGATGCGGGTTGACGTGGTGATACTGGACGAGCTGGGCTACCTACCATTCAGCCAAGCTGGGGGTGCTTTGCTGTTTCATTTGCTCAGTAAGCTATACGAACACACAAGCGTGATCATCACGACCAATCTGAATTTCTCGGAATGGTCGAGTGTGTTTGGCGATGCCAAGATGACGACCGCGCTCTTGGATCGACTGACCCATCATTGCCACATTGTAGAGACGGGCAATGAGTCTTACCGCTTCCAGCACAGCAATATGATGGCGAAAACGAAAATCAAACAACGGGAGCAAAGCAGGAAGGACGAACTAACAACGGAACCTGAGCAATTCTAAAGCGAAGATGATGAAAAATAGCGGGCGGGCCGTTCGCTATTTGCTAGACTTATCCACAGTTGCTCGATGAAAAAGCAACGCCCCGGCCTGGGTCAAAATTGGATCGGCAGGGTGGGTCAAATTTCAATCGGCGCTAACA
>NZ_JAAOLX010000028.1 GCF_011601265.1 Iodobacter violaceini | reverse complement strand
AGTGCAGCCGATTACGGCACAGCCACCTTCAGCAATGGCGTCACTTACAACGCAACCACCGGCCTGATCACCGTGCCTGCTGGCGTGACCAACTTCGCCGTTACCCTGCCAACGGTGGATGACGCACTGGTTGAAATCACTCCGGAAACCGTTCCTCTGACCATTGGCGGCGTGAGCGCCACCGGCGGGATTCTGGACAACGACAGCCCGGCCATTACCGGCATCGAAGTCGGCAATCCGGGTGTGGCGGATGACAATGTGGTGGAAGGTAATAACCTTGTCTTCAATGTCTCACTGAGCACCGCCACCACCAAAGCAGAAACCTATGCCTTTAACCTGGGCGGCGGATCAGCGAGTGCAGCCGATTACGGCACCGCCACCTTCAGCAATGGCGTCACTTACAACGCAACCACCGGCCTGATCACCGTGCCTGCAGGCGTGACCAACTTCGCCGTTACCCTGCCAACGGTGGATGACGCGCTGGTTGAAATCACCCCGGAAACCGTTCCTCTGACCATTGGCGGCGTGAGCGCCACCGGCGGGATTCTGGACAACGACAGCCCGGCCATTACCGGCATCGAAGTCGGCAATCCGGGTGTGGCCGATGACAATGTGGTGGAAGGTAATAACCTTGTCTTCAATGTCTCACTGAGCACCGCCACCACCAAAGCAGAAACCTATGCCTTTAACCTGGGCGGCGGATCAGCGAGTGCAGCCGATTACGGCACCGCCACCTTCAGCAATGGCGTCACTTACAACGCAACCACCGGCCTGATCACCGTGCCTGCAGGCGTGACCAACTTCGCCGTCACTCTGCCAACGGTGGATGACGCGCTGGTTGAAATCACCCCGGAAACCGTTCCTCTGACCATTGGCGGCGTGAGCGCCACCGGCGGGATTCTGGACAACGACAGCCCGGCCATTACCGGCATCGAAGTCGGCAATCCGGGTGTGGCCGATGACAATGTGGTGGAAGGTAATAACCTTGTCTTCAATGTCTCACTGAGCACCGCCACCACCAAAGCAGAAACCTATGCCTTTAACCTGGGCGGCGGATCAGCGAGTGCAGCCGATTACGGCACCGCCACCTTCAGCAATGGCGTCACTTACAACGCAACCACCGGCCTGATCACCGTGCCTGCTGGCGTGACCAACTTCGCCGTTACCCTGCCAACGGTGGATGA
>NZ_JAAOLX010000027.1 GCF_011601265.1 Iodobacter violaceini | reverse complement strand
TCGCCTGGCTTATTCGGTGTGATCACTGCCGCATCATTCGTGCCGACAACAGTCACAACAACATTGGAAGTCGTGCCATCCGCAGATTTAACGGTAAAGGTTTCAGTCTTGGTTTCGCCTTCAGCCAAGGCCTGAACATTAGCTGCTGCGTTGTTCAGCACGTAAGTCCACTTGCCATCCGTACCAATGCTGAACTTACCGTACGTGCCATCGGTATCCGTCTGCGCCTGGAAGCTGGATTGGCCAGCATCTTTGTCATTCACCAGCAGCGTGCCGCTGGTAGTCAGTACGGAGTCTTCTTTAACTTGGCCAGCATCGTCACCCGGTTTGCCTGGGGTGATCACGGCCTTGTCGTCCAGACCTTGCACATCGATGGTGATGGTGGTTTTTGTGCCGTCGCTCAGTGTTACATCGAAGGATTCGGTTTTGGTTTCGCCGGTTTTAAGGGCTTGCACATTATCCGCATCGTTGTTCAGTGTGTAAGTCCACTTGCCATCGCTGCCCAGCGTTAACTTACCGTAAGTGCCTGCTGCATCGGTTTGCGGCACAAAGGTCGCGCCGCCGGTGGCGGTGAGCGTGCCGGTGCTGCTTTGAACGGTGTCTTCTTGTACTGCGCCGTGGCCGACGGTGGCGGTTTCATTTGTGCCGTTTACGGTGACGGTGATGGTGCTTGTTGTGCCATCGGCGGATTTAACGGTGAAGGTTTCAGTCTTCACATCGCCGTCTTTCAGGGCTTGAACGATTGGATCGTTATTATTCAGCGTGTAAGTCCACTTGCCATCCGTGCCAATGCTGAACTTACCGTATGTGCCGTTGGTGTCAGTCTGCGCCTGGAAGCTGGATTGACCAGCATCTTTGTCATTAACCAGCAAGGTTCCGCTGGTAGTCAGCGTTGTATCTTCTTTGACAGAGCCAGCATCGTCACCCGGTTTGCTTGGGGTGATCACAGCCGCATCGTTCGTTCCGACAACCGTCACCACCACGCTCGAAGTCGTGCCATCGGCAGACTTAACGGTAAAGGTTTCAGTCTTAGTTTCGCCCTCAGCCAGAGCCTGAACATTGGCCGCAGCGTTGTTCAGAACATAAGTCCACTTACCATCGGTGCCAATGCTGAATTTACCGTAAGTGCCATCGGTATTGGTTTGCGCCTGGAAGCTGGATTGACCAGCATCTTTATCGTTAACCAGCAGGGTGCCGCTGGTCGTCAGCGTTGTATCTTCTTTCACCTGGCCTGCATCGTCACCTGGCTTATTAGGTGTGATCACTGCCGCATCATTTGTGCCGACAACCGTCACAACAACATTGGAAGTCGTGCCATCCGCAGATTTAACGGTAAAGGTCTCGGTCTTGGTTTCGCCTTCAGCCAGAGCTTGAACATTGGCCGCCGCGTTGTTCAGAACATAAGTCCACTTTCCATCGGTGCCAATGCTGAACTTACCGTAAGTGCCGTCAGTGTCAGTCTGAGCCTGGAAGCTGGATTGGCCTGCGTCCTTATCATTCACCAGCAATGTGC
>NZ_JAAOLX010000025.1 GCF_011601265.1 Iodobacter violaceini | reverse complement strand
TGTAAATCAGCGTGCAAAACTTTCCAGGTTCCCGGGGTAAACAGCGTCCAATAGTTTCCACCCCGGTTGTGTAACCATCCGGTATTTCGCCGGAGAAACCTGGGGTGTTATCCATGGACATCATTGCCGAAATCCGGCGTCGCCATCTCATTAGTCACGAAAGTATCAGCGCCATTGCCCGTGACCTTAAACTCTCCCGTCCTACGGTGCGCAAGCACCTTAAAACCACCGCATCTCCCTCCTACCAGCGTGCCCGGCAACCCCAGCCCAAACTTGGCCGGTTTCAATCCATCCTTGAGCAATGGCTGGAAACTGAACGGCACCTGCCCAAAGCGCAGCGCAGAACCGCTCAACGACTCTTTGAAGGCTTGCAAGCCGAGGGTTATACCGGGGCCTACGACAGCATTCAGCGTTTCGTCAAACAGTGGAAGTCCAGCGCCGCCGCGCCCGGCAGCAAGCAGGCCTTTGTGCCCTTGGTCTTTGCGCCGGGCGAGGTGTGCCAGTTTGACTGGAGCCATGAACAGGTCGAAATCAATGGCGTCTTTCAGACCATTAAAGTGGCGCATTTCCGCCTGACCTATAGCCGGCAGTGTTTTGTAGTGGCCTATCCCCGGGAAACCCAGGAAATGGTCTTCGATGCGCATGACCGGGCCTTTGCCTTCTTCGGTGGCGTGCCATTGCGGATGGTGTATGACAACCTGAAGGCGGTTGTCGATGCGATTCTGGTTGGCAAAGAGCGGCAATTCAACCGGCGGTTTATGGTACTGGCCAATCATTACCTGTTTGAGCCGGTGGCCTGCACACCCGCATCAGGTTGGGAGAAGGGCCAGGTTGAGAATCAGGTGGGCAATATCCGCGAATGGTTATTTACGCCGCTGGCCCGGTTTGCCAGCTTTGCAGCACTGAATACCTGGCTCAGCCAGCGCTGCCGGGAGTTGGGCGCGCGCCAGCATCCGGTTTACGAGGGCTCCATTGCCAGCCATTGGGCGTCCGAACGCACTGCTTTGCGCCCCATGTCGGCGGTGTTTGATGGTTATGTCGAAGCCATGTTGCGTGTTTCCAGCACTTGCCTGGTGTGTGTGGACCGGAATCGTTACAGCGTTCCCGCCATTTATGCAGGCAAAGCGGTATCGGTGCGGATCCGGGCCACGCACATTGAGATGGTGGCGAACTCTATCCAGGTTGCTCAGCATGCGCGTTGCTTTGGCCGGGACCAGCTGATTTGTGATCCCTGGCATTATTTGCCCATTCTGGAAAAAAAGCCGGGTGCTTTGCGGCATGGCGCGCCCTTTGTGCAATGGGAATTGCCGCCAGCGATACAGCAGGTACGGGATCGGATTCTCAAACAAGCGAAGGGGGACCGGGCCTTTGTTGAACTACTGCAAATGGCCCGCACAGCGGGGCTGGATGTCTTGCAAGTGGCGTGTGAATGTGCACTGGAACATGGCGTGGTGACCGCAGCGGTGGTCTTGAATGAAATGCGCAGGCTGATTGCACCCGCCCAGCCGGCGGTACTGAATTTACCGGATCAGCTGCAACTGAAGCATGCCCCGCAGGCCAACTGCGCCCGTTATGACGATCTGCGAGGAGCCCAACATGTCCTGCACTGATCGTAGTTTGCAGTTAAAGCAATTACAGCTCTATGGCATGGCTGCGGCCTGGACGGAATGGCAGGCCGAAAAAATCCGCAAACCCGCCACGATAGAAGCCTGGCTGGATTATTTGATTGCCGCGGAAGCGGCAGATCGGGAAGTGCGCAGTTTGCGCTATCAGCTCAAAGCAGCCCGCTTCCCGATTCACCGGGATTTGCTGGGCTTTGACTGGGCAGAAAGCCCGCTGGCCGCATCACAGATTGAGCAGCTGGCCACCGCTGCGTTTATGGAGCATGCGCACAACCTGATTTTGGTTGGCGGCACCGGCACGGGCAAAACCCACCTTGCCACAGCACTGGGCGTTGCTGCGATTCACAAAGGGAAACGGGTGAGATTCTTCAATGCAGTGGATCTGGTGAATTTGCTGGAGAAAGAAAAGGCGCTGGGCAAAAGCGGCCATCTGGCGCGACAGCTCAGCCAGATTGATGCGCTGATTCTGGACGAGCTGGGCTATCTGCCCTTTCCTGCTTCGGGTGGCGCTTTATTGTTTCATTTGCTCAGCCAGCTGTATGAAAAAACGAGCCTGATCATCACGACCAACCTGTCATTTGGCGAATGGGTCACGGTATTTGGTGACGCAAAAATGACGACAGCACTGCTGGACCGAATCACGCATCACTGTGAAATTCTGGAAACAGGCAATGATTCGTTCAGGTTTAAACAGCGTAAAAAGGGGCAGAAAACGGGCTGACAAACTGGAAACTTTTGGACGCTGACGGGTGGAAAGTATTGGACGCTGATTGACA
>NZ_JAAOLX010000024.1 GCF_011601265.1 Iodobacter violaceini | reverse complement strand
TTAGGGTGTCTGGCAATGACCTACTTTCACACAGGTAATCTGCACTATCATCGGCGCTAAGGTGTTTCACTGTCCTGTTCGGGATGGGAAGGAGTGGGACCACCTCGCTATGGTCGCCAGACTTTAACGGGTTAACTCGTTGTGTGTATTGCTCCACAACGCGTTCAGTTCAATAGAAGAAGTAATTTACTGCTTGTTTCTCAAATTCATTAATCTGGGTAGATTATACCGTCGCACACACGCGCTTCAGGTTATAGGATCAAGCCTTACGGGCAATTAGTATCGGTTAGCTTAACGCATTACTGCGCTTCCACACCCGACCTATCAACGTCCTGGTCTCGAACGACCCTTTAAAAGGCTTAAAGCCTTGGGGAAATCTCATCTTGAGGCGAGTTTCGCGCTTAGATGCTTTCAGCGCTTATCTCTTCCAGATTTAGCTACCCGGCGATGCCACTGGCGTGACAACCGGTACACCAGAGATCTGTCCACTCCGGTCCTCTCGTACTAGGAGCAGCCCCCCTCAAATTTCCAACGCCCACTGCAGATAGGGACCAAACTGTCTCACGACGTTTTGAACCCAGCTCACGTACCACTTTAAATGGCGAACAGCCATACCCTTGGGACCGGCTACAGCCCCAGGATGTGATGAGCCGACATCGAGGTGCCAAACTCCGCCGTCGATGTGAACTCTTGGGCGGAATCAGCCTGTTATCCCCGGAGTACCTTTTATCCGTTGAGCGATGGCCCTTCCATTCAGAACCACCGGATCACTATGTCCTGCTTTCGCACCTGCTCGACTTGTCTGTCTCGCAGTTAAGCCGCCTTATGCCATTACACTATCAGTACGATGTCCGACCGTACCTAGGCGACCTTCGAGCTCCTCCGTTACAATTTGGGAGGAGACCGCCCCAGTCAAACTGCCTACCATGCACGGTCCCCGATCCGGATAACGGACCAAGGTTAGAACCTCAAAGGGGTCAGGGTGGTATTTCAAGGACGGCTCCACGCAGACTAGCGTCCACGCTTCAATGCCTCCCACCTATCCTACACAAACCACTTCAAAGTCCAATGCAAAGCTACAGTAAAGGTTCACGGGGTCTTTCCGTCTAGCAGCGGGGAGATTGCATCTTCACAAACATTTCAACTTCGCTGAGTCTCAGGAGGAGACAGTAGGGCCATCGTTACGCCATTCGTGCGGGTCGGAACTTACCCGACAAGGAATTTCGCTACCTTAGGACCGTTATAGTTACGGCCGCCGTTTACTGGGACTTCAGTCAAGAGCTTGCACCCCATCATTTAATCTTCCAGCACCGGGCAGGCGTCACACCCTATACGTCGTCTTTCGACTTTGCAGAGTGCTGTGTTTTTGATAAACAGTCGCAGCCCCCATTTCTCTGCGACCCATTTCTGCTCCATTCGCGAAGAACTTCACATACTCTGGGCTCACCTTCTCCCGAAGTTACGGTGATAATTTGCCGAGTTCCTTCTCCTGAGTTCTCTCAAGCACCTTAGAATTCTCTTCCTACCCACCTGTGTCGGTTTGCGGTACGGTCAATATAAAGCTGAAGCTTAGAGGCTTTTCTTGGAAGCATAGGATCAATCACTTCAGTCCGAAGACTTCGTCGTCACGTCTCAGCGTTAAAGCAGCCCGGATTTGCCTAAGCCACACGCCTACTCGCTTAAACCCACTATTCCAACAGTGGGCTGACCTACCTTTCTCCGTCCCCCCATCGCACTTTATATCGGTACGGGAATATTAACCCGTTGTCCATCGACTACGCATTTCTGCCTCGCCTTAGGGGCCGACTCACCCTGCGCCGATGAACGTTGCGCAGGAAACCTTGGGTTTTCGGTGTGCGGGCTTTTCACCCGCATTATCGCTACTCATGTCAGCATTCGCACTTCCGATACCTCCAGCATCCTTCTCAAGACACCTTCGCAGGCCTACGGAACGCTCCTCTACCATATGCACATCGTGCATATTCGCGTCTTCGGTTATCAGTTTGAGCCCCGTTACATCTTCCGCGCAGGACGACTCGACCAGTGAGCTATTACGCTTTCTTTAAATGATGGCTGCTTCTAAGCCAACATCCTGGCTGTCTATGCCTTCCCACCTCGTTTTCCACTTAACTGATTATTTGGGACCTTAGACGGCGATCTGGGTTGTTTCCCTCTTGACCATGGACGTTAGCACCCACAGTCTGTCTCCCATGCTCGCACTTGACGGTATTCAGAGTTTGCCATGGTTTGGTAAGTCGCGATGACCCCCTAGCCATAACAGTGCTTTACCCCCGTCAGTGATACATGAGGCACTACCTAAATAGTTTTCGAGGAGAACCAGCTATTTCCAAGTTTGTTTAGCCTTTCACCCCTATCCACAGCTCATCCCCTAACTTTGCAACGTTAGTGGGTTCGGACCTCCAGTGCGTGTTACCGCACCTTCATCCTGGCCATGGATAGATCACTTGGTTTCGGGTCTACGCCCAGCAACTATGCGCCCTATTCGGACTCGGTTTCCCTACGCCTCCCCTACTCGGTTAAGCTTGCTACTGAACGTAAGTCGCTGACCCATTATACAAAAGGTACGCAGTCACCCCATTTTGCAAGGGCTCCCACTGTTTGTATGCATCCGGTTTCAGGTTCTATTTCACTCCCCTCCCGGGGTTCTTTTCGCCTTTCCCTCACGGTACTGGTTCACTATCGGTCGATGATGAGTATTTAGCCTTGGAGGATGGTCCCCCCATCTTCAAACAGGATTTCTCGTGTCCCGCCCTACTTCTCGCATGCTTAGTACCAACCAATCTCTTTCGTGTACGGGGCTATCACCCACTGTCGCCAGACTTTCCAGACTGTTCCACTAAAGTTTGATTTATCACATGCAGGCTCTTCCCATTTCGCTCGCCACTACTTTGGGAATCTCGGTTGATTTCTTTTCCTTCGGCTACTTAGATGTTTCAGTTCGCCGAGTTCGCTCGTACAGACCTATGTATTCAGTCTGCCGTGACCCAAAAGGGCCGGGTTTCCCCATTCGGATATCGGTGGATCAAAGCTTATTTGCCAGCTCCCCACCGCTTTTCGCAGGCTAACGCGTCCTTCTTCGCCTATCATCGCCAAGGCATCCACCAGATGCACTTAGTCGCTTGATCCTATAACCTCAAACACGTATTCAACAAAGTGAACACCATTCAAGTCTTATCTGATTTCGCTTTGTTTGCGACACTTAAACCTCAGTTCTGACTTCGAGATTTAAGTTTTGATACAATCTACCCTTATTTATTTCTAAATTTGAGTATTACTTCTTCTATTTTTTTAAAGATCAA
>NZ_JAAOLX010000023.1 GCF_011601265.1 Iodobacter violaceini | reverse complement strand
CAACCATTTACATTCATATTTAAATACTTTGGAATCCCCGTCCCTTTTCGTGGGCCAGAATACATATTTCCATCCTTATCTGAAAATATATCGCTTCTTGAGTTTAACTTTAAATCATTCTTCATATCATTCTTCGTCAGCCAGGCTGTTGCCAAATGGCTCGCCATCCCAGCGCCAGAGGATTTGTTTGCTAGCTGGATCAGTAATCTGGCGAGGCGTGCCCAAGTGATCGGCCCAGATATAGCTGATGTTAGTGCTTGCACCCGTTGTACTGACCACGGCTACCGGCGTATCGCCCAGCCAAATGGTTTCCTGCACCGGCTTGCCATCGGCTTGATATTCACCCAGTAAATGGCCCTGAGTATCATTGATACACAAAGCAGGACTAACTCAGCGTATAACTTGGATCAGAAAAAGTTTAATTCCTTTGTTTAACATTCTTAGAGCCAAAGAAATTAGATTTAACTTTACTCTGACCCCAGTTATTTCACACACGGGAGAATCAGTGGGCCGACACGCGTAGTGCGTCAGTAGTACAACCTATTATTTCTTGGTTAGATCATAGCCACAGTTTTGACAGTTTGTCCTTACTAAGCCAGCATAAATTGATAGCTGCCCAAGCTTGCCTTGGTATGCAACCGATGTCCCACAATGAGGACATCGTATTTGCGCCAATGCTAAAGACCCAATTGCAATCCACGAAAAGAATGCAATACCCCACCAATATTCTTGTGTATCGACAACACGGCTAATTAACACCAGCCCAAACAAGATAAAGACTGACGTTCCTAAATAGAATTTAGCTCTCGGAGACATTTTCATAAAAACTCTCTATGGCAGGAATTTGCTAAATATGTGATCAAATAAACCACGAAGACCATAAGTTCCCGTTTTAGAAACTGTTTCTGAGAGTCCAAGGCGTCCTGCTAAGCCAATAGATCCCCCAACAACTTTCCCGGTTATTGGATCACACATTAGTGTGCCGCTTCCGATTACGCATGACATGTTTGTATTTTTGGTTGTTCCACTAACATTAGATAGCGGGCCGGGTATATATCCCACTTGGCCGCTCAACCCGACATTCCCACCGCCTCCAGCTCCTCCTGAAATAACGATACCAAAGTCAACCGGATTGTTACTTGTATAAACCCCTATACTGCCTTCCCCTCCACCGACAACAACAAGGCTGCCCCTCCTGTTAAAGCCAGGGTGGCAAGACCCATCGGATCAATCCGTCCTATTGGATTCCCACCCACATACCCACAAGTATTAATCCCGCCAGCCAAACCAATCGGGTCAGATTCAATATATCGGCCTGTTGCAGGGTCGTAATCCCGGAAGTAGTTGTAGTGCTTGCCGGTTTCTTTATCAAAATACTGGCCGGGGAAGCGCTGGTTGTAGCTGAACTTTTTACCTGTCTTACTTGGGTCTTCGTCAGCCAGGCTGTTGCCGAATGGCTCGCCATCCCAGCGCCAGAGGATTTGTTTACTGGCTGGATCAGTAATCTGGCGGGGCGTGCCGAGGTGATCGGCCCAAATATAGCTGATGTTAGTGCTTGCGCCCGTTGTGCTAAGCACTGCCACCGGCGTATCGCCCAGCCAAATTGTTTCCTGCACCGGCTTGCCATCTGCCTGATATTCACCCAGTAAATGGCCCTGAGTATCATTGATACACAAAGCAGGACTAACTCAGCGTATAACTTGGATCAGAAAAAGTTTAATTCCTTTATTTAACATTCTCAGAGCCAAAGAAATTAGATTTAACTTTACTCTGACCCCAGTTATTAGCACGGTAGCTTGGGCTAGCTACTTATCAGCCCGCGGATAAAACTTTAGCCCAAACTACCGCGCTGCCTGCGGTGCTCGGTATGGACAATAAAAGCCGATGCAGAATAATCCAGCATCGGCTTTTCGATTTAACTTATACGGCATAATGCGTCTGAAATAACCACCAGACTTATTATCGCCCTAAAAATTCATTGCGGGTCATGGCCTTGCCGCGGTAATCCTCCAGTCATTGATACGACTTACCGCAAACGTTGGGCTTCGCTTCGCTCAACGCCAACCTACCGTGCTACAGGGCTAGGTCGATCGCCCCCACGAAAAAAATCGCGTAATAAACCGAAATGTTAGAGCTTCACCCAACAACGAGCGATAAAACGGTGGGGTGTAGTTTTTGAATATCGTTTCAAGCGCTGAGATATCCTCCACACTATTCATGCCTTCCTTTGGCCCAATCCAATATCTACTATTATCACCAAAAGGCTCCCACACTACATATGGTTGCAATCGGTACATAAAATTTATATGAACCTCATTAGAGTTCGAAAACATTTTGCGCAACTGTATATCACTAGCTTCCTCTGCTGTCGCTAATAGCTTTGCTACTATTGCAGGTGAAACATAAATATTTTCAATTTCGAAAGCAAAACATCGCAGGTGGTCCTCAGTAAAGACAGGGTAAGTTTTCATGAAAATATCCCATTTATCTAATCGGAGCATCCGCACATCGAACCTGCTGAGCCTGCAGCAGCTACACCAGCACCATAACCATTCATTCCTAGGTTTGTTCTTCCTGCCGCCGCTCGTAGAGCATTATCTGTTGGGTATTTACTTAAATCAGGGGGGCGCCAACTTTTTGCTGCGCCAAAACGAAATGCTCCTTTTAAGCCCTGCCTAAATGCTGATGCTTCAGCGCCTGAAGATGCAAGTATTGAGCCAGTTTTTGCAACTCCAGCATATGCCAACCTACCCATACCTAGTCCAAAAGAAATCCAACCACCTGCTTGATAAGCATTACTGCATTGATTTACTACATTACCTGCCCCCGCCATATCTCTAAGATATTTGCCAGACCCAAACAACAGTGCATCACCAAGTCCAGCACTAAAATCCACTCCTCCTTGCGGAAGAACTGGCATATCAGCCACACCAAACAAACCATATGGATCTGTATCGCCAACCGAATTCCCACCCACATAGCCATAAGTATTAATCCCGCCCGCCAAACCAATCGGGTCAGATTCTATATACCGACCTGTCGCCGGATCATAATCACGGAAATAGTTGTAGTGTTTGCCGGTTTCTTTATCAAAATACTGGCCGGGGAAGCGCAGGTTGTAGCTGAACTTTTTGCCCGTTTTACTTGGGTCTTCGTCCGCCAGGCTATTGCCAAATGGCTCGCCATCCCAGCGCCAGAGGATTTGCTTGCTGGCTGGATCAGTAATTTGGCGAGGCGTGCCAAGGTGGTCGGCCCAGATATAACTGATGTTAGCGCTTGCGCCCGTTGTGCTAAGCACTGCCACCGGCGTATCGCCCAGCCAAATTGTTTCCTGCACCGGCTTGCCATCGGCTTGATACTCACCCAGCAAATGCCCCTGAGTATCATAAACAAACAGGCTAGTGCCGGTTGCTGAGGTTTTTTGTACTCTTTGCCCGAGCGCATTGTAGCTATAGCTGACCGCCACCGTGCCTTTGCTGGATTTAACTAAGCGGCCAGCGTTGTTGTACGTCAGTACCCAACCATTATCGTTAGCGCGATTACCTGCCGCGTCGTAAGTATAAGTGGCTTTGTTCGCCCCGCTGGATGAAAGCAGGCGGTTGCTATTGTCAGCGTGCTTATAATTTGTAGTCCCCGCCCCAACGGTTTGGTCGGTACGGTTGCCGCTTAAATCGTAATAATAGTTAAAAGCTCTGCAGATTGGGCTGGTGACCGATCAGCCCAACAATTCCATGATGCAAATGTTGGGCTGATAAAGCTTTAGCCCAACCTACCGAGCTACTCATTCTCCACTTGCATTGCCTCTCCTTGCCCATAGACATCAAGTGCTAAATCAATACCTAGTTCTCCAAGCTTGCTCAATAAGACATGATTAAAGCAATCACCCGTGTTGCCGGAGGAATACCAGCCAATAAACAATTCAGAGCGCCCATTACCTTTCCGAACTTGATGAAAAAAATCTTTCTTCTGAAAAAACTCATCGGCAACTCTGCTCAACATCTCGTGTAACTCCTCATCGCCTTGCCGAATTAAGCTAAAAGAGCAATAACTGCGATCATAAACCCCACCAAGAATCACTCCTTTTGGAGTTGTTCTCGGTGCACCCTTCTCATGAGCCCATTTTGGCTTTAAACCAAGGTGCTCGCTTATTTCTGAAGGCGTAATAATCAAGCTAAAAAAACGCAAAGACACAGAAAACTGGAATGCATGCATAGCTAACTCCTATGGTAAGTACACATCGTAAGGGCCATGATCCACAGCATCCCCATTTGAATCGCCTGTAATGACATGGCCATTCGGAGTAATACCAGTCCAATCCCGCGGCCCAGCACCGACTCCATCTTTAATTCCATGAACATCATCCTTATCAAGCCCTGGAACTTGGTCAATCGGCTTGGTTCCTGAAGGGCACCCTTTAGGCTTTGAGCCAGGCTTAGGTTTAGCAAATATAAAGTTGCCAAACTTGTCCGTAGAAAATGGCATAGCAACTGGAGGTTGAGCCTTCCACCATGCTGCCGCGGCAACCAACACAACACCAGCAGCTTCACACCCACCTGCTGCACATACTCCAGGTATTATCAATGGGACAAACAGCCCTTGCGGATCTGTAAATCTCAATGGATTTGCCTTTACATACCCATAAGTATTAATCCCCCCCGCCAACCCAATCGGATCAGATTCAATATACCGCCCTGTCGCTGGATCGTAATCCCGGAAATAGTTGTAGTGTTTGCCAGTTTCTTTATCAAAATACTGACCGGGGAAACGCAGGTTGTAGCTGAACGTTTTACCTGTTTTACTTGGGTCTTCGTCAGCCAAGCTATTGCCAAATGGCTCGCCATCCCAGCGCCAGAGGATTTGTTTGCTGGCTGGGTCAGTAATCTGGCGGGGCGTGCCGAGGTGATCGGCCCAGATATAGCGGATGTTAGCGCTTGCGCCCGTTGTACTGACCACGGCTACCGGCGTATCGCCCAGCCAAATTGTTTCCTGCACCGGCTTGTCATCTGCCTGATATTCACCCAGTAAATGGCCCTGAGTATCATTGATACACAAAGCAGGACTAACTCAGCGTATAACTTGGATCAGAAAAAGTTTAATTACTTTGTTTAACATTCTCAGAGCCAAGAAATTAGATTTAACTTTACTCTGACCCCAGTTATTCAGGTGTATGGCGGGTTAGCCCTAAGCCTAACCCGCCACTATTTTTGCAGTCTGAGAGGTGGTTAATACAAACAGCCTATTTGATGAACATCAACCCGCCTTACAGTGCTGATCAGCCATAAGTATGACGCAAAATTGACGCTTAGACAGATGGAGTAGCGCTGCCCGCCCGCCTTCCCTTCCACTTGCGCCATAGCCACGGCAGCAACATGAACCATTGAAGATACCCGACAACGGCGTAAGTTAATGACACAAGTAGCGCATCAGCGATGCCAACCAAATCAATTCCGATAAGACTCACAATAGAGCCGACCAAAGCAGTCGCAACCCACCCACTTGGCAGTGTCAGTACAAGCATTAAGAGTCCATGCCGAAGAAGTATCTCGTTCTTAAGCTCAGGGACAACCTGTGAGTTATAGCTGACCATAGTCCACACGAATATCGAGACCACGACCACCAGCCAGAGGATCAAGAAGATAGCTCGCCTTGTCATCATGATCGCCCCTTGCAGATCTTCTCACAAGTACTGACAATGTCCTCAGTGTACTCTTGGCAGTCATCGCCTGACGGACCAACTCCATATTTTGGACGAGTTGGAATATTTAACTTATTTGAAATACACGTTTCTATGCAACTGTTATCAGCTTGGCGTTTCTCACATGCTTCAGATTTGTAGTAGTCCGTAACTGGTGTTGTGGGCTTGCCAAGACTACCACCAAAAATATTACTAAATGCACCACCGCTCGAAGCCGTTGTGCTTCCACATTTCATATTTGCTCCACTTCCAACGCATACATAGGTGTGGTTAAAAAGTGGCGGCGCATACGAACCGGGCTTGCCCCCAAATGGACGCTTACAGATATATGTAGCCAATCCGAGCTGATCAGTTTTCGTCGTAGGTAAGGCATCTGCGTAGCCATAAGTATTAATCCCTCCCGCCAACCCAATCGGGTCTGATTGAATATACCTGCCGGTAGCCGGATCGTAAACCCGGAAGTTGTTGTAGTGTTTGCCGGTTTCTTTATCAAAATACTGGCCGGGGAAGCGCAGGTTGTAGCTGAACGTTTTACCTGTTTTACTTGGGTCTTCGTCAGCCAGGCTATTGCCAAATGGCTCGCCATCCCAGCGCCAGAGGATTTGTTTACTGGCTGGATCAGTAATTTGGCGAGGTGTGCCGAGGTGATCGGCCCAGATATAGCTGATGTTAGCGCTTGCGTCCGTTGTGCTAAGCACAGCTACCGGCATATCGCCCAGCCAAACAGTTTCTTGCACAGGCTTGCCATCGGCTTGATATTCACCCAGTAAATGCCCCTGCGCATCATAGGCAAACAGGGTAGTGCCGGTTGCTGAGGTTTTTTGTACTCTTTGCCCGAGCGCATTGTAGCTATAGCTGACCGCCACCGTGCCTTTGCTGGATTTAACTAAGCGGCCAGCGTTGTTGTACGTCAGTACCCAACCATTATCGTTAGCGCGATTCCCTGCCGCGTCGTAAGTATAAGTGGCTTTGTTCGCCCCGCTGGATGAAAGCAGGCGGTTGCTATTGTCAGCGTGCTTATAATTTGTAGTCCCCGCCCCAACGGTTTGGTCGGTACGGTTGCCGCTTAAATCGTAATAATAGTTAAAAGCTCTGCAGCTTGGGCTGGTGACCGATCAGCCCAACAATTCCATGATGCAAATGTTGGGCTGATAAAGCTTTAGCCCAACCTACCGAGCTGACTGCCTATTTGATGAACGTCAGCGCGGGTTGATAAAACCACCCCACCTTACAAAACTGGCGCCAATGCCCGAGACAAAGGAGATCACTCATCATTGAAATAGTTGTCAATACTAAGTGAGATTTCGTAGCTACCCAGTTCAGTTAACAACTTCGGTGACAGAGTGGGACCACCATCAAAACTAGCTTGAAAATGACCGCACCACCAAAGACCATCGAATTGATGTGCAAGAGCAATGACCTCTGCTTTTCTGGGTCTCAACGCTATGAGAAGGAATTCTAAACCATCCTCTAAGCTGATCCACTCAGACTGAAATCCAATTTCCCCTTGTCCGTTGTATGCCCAATATGGTCGTCTCGTTTTCAGAATCTGCTGATTTTGCGATAAACTAAATTCGCGACTTGGCTGCAAATTCAATCGAGATGAAACTTCAGATGGCACCAAGTAGTCACCAGAGAAGCGTAGCTCTATCGTGTACAAATGACCTGCTGCATTTTTTTGTTGAGTCATGGAATTACCACATTAGCTGGGATGGTTGGCCAAAGCGGAGGCTGCAAAGAAGGCAACATCCGCAAGCACCGATAAACGACATAAGAGGTGCCACCAACGACCACAACGGTTGCCGTCTTTTGGCAAGCATCTCCACAAGTCTCCGCTGGTGGTGGTGGCGGTCCGCCGCAACCATTTTTTCCATCTGGTTTGCCATATTGCTCCCACTGTGAGTAAGCATCAGCCAAATCTGCTCTGGTAGCGTCTGAATCGCCTGGTTGTTTTACACATTGATGAAACCAACGCTGAAAATTCCTATCAGCATACTCCCACCACTGGCCAGTCTTCCCTCCTTGCCTGGCTAATCCCGGCGGATCCATAAAGCTAACCGGATTCCCGCCCACATACCCATAAGTATTAATCCCCCCCGCCAACCCAATCGGATCAGATTCAATATATCGGCCGGTAGCCGGATCGTAATCCCGGAAGTAGTTGTAGTGCTTGCCGGTTTCTTTATCAAAATACTGGCCAGGGAAGCGCAGGTTGTAGCTGAATTTTTTACCCGTTTTACTTGGGTCTTCGTCCGCCAGGCTATTGCCAAATGGCTCGCCATCCCAGCGCCAGAGGATTTGTTTGCTGGCTGGATCAGTAATTTGGCGAGGCGTGCCCAGGTGATCGGCCCAAATATAGCTGATGTTAGTGCTTGCGCCCGTTGTGCTAAGCACTGCCACCGGCGTATCGCCCAGCCAAATTGTTTCCTGCACCGGCTTGCCATCGGCTTGATACTCACCCAGCAAATGCCCCTGAGTATCATAAACAAACAAGGTAGTGCCGGTTGCTGAGGTTTTTTGTACCCTTTGCCCAAGCGCGTTATAGCTATAGCTGACCGCCACCGTGCCTTTGCTGGATTTAACTAAGCGGCCAGCGTTGTTGTACGTCAGTACCCAACCATTATCATTAGCGCGATTACCTGCCGCGTCGTAAGTATAAGTGGCTTTGTTCGCCCCGCTGGATGAAAGCAGGCGGTTGCTATTGTTAGCGTGCTTATAATTTGTAGTCCCCACCCCAACGGTTTGGTCGGTACGGTTGCCGCTTAAATCGTAATAATAGTTAAAAGCTCTGCAGCTTGGGCTGGTGACCGATCAGCCCAACAATTCCATGATGCAAATGTTGGGCTGATAAAGCTTTAGCCCAACCTACCGAGCTGGGCGAGGAGAAGCCAAGCCGCAAAGCGTGATTTATTCAGCACAAAAGACAAAGCCAGCTCAATGGCGGCACACGGTGTTTAGTGTGCTGCCATTGAGCTGGCCGACAAGCGAAGCGCGGCAGGAACGCAATATTTAGGCACGCGGCGCAATGCGCTGCGCTTATCGACGCCCTAACAAAACCATTGCAGCGTACGCGGTAAAAAAATAGCCAGCTATTACTGCCCTGGTAGTTTCCCAAATTCATTTTCAATTTCGGCAGAAGCACCATGAGCAAGCAAAAACTCAACTAGGTGTAAGTGCTTTCCATTGTACGCATAGTGCAATACTGTAGAGCCCATATCACCTTTTTGATTTATGTCCATCTTGGCATCAACCAATAAAGCGATTGTTTTCTCATCTCCAAGTTGAGCAGCTATGTGCATAAGATTGTCGCCGTTAGAATCTACATAAGTAAGCGGGTCAATAGGATCAGTTGGATCGCTCGAGTCATAGTTAATCAAATAGTCGTATTTTTCTTGTAATGTCTTGATTACTTCATCGCTTAGTTTCATGGACATGTACACCCTTTTGTATTTTTAATCTTCGTTTCTAAATTTTTAATCGCATTTAGCGACTGAATATTAGCGGCTTCATGGTGTGCTCCCCATTTTGCATCCCAAGCTATGCGTGCAGCTAATAATGCCTTCTCGCGTGCTAACTGCCATTTTAGCTTTTCACAAGGATCTAAATCCGGAGGGGGCGGTTGTTTATATGCATCATGCTCGGCAGCTGCTTCTGGATCATTAACACGTGGTGGCTTAATACTCTGTAACGCTATTTCGCTAAGTATTGCCCCACCAACAGTTATTATCGCTGTCACAGCGGCCTCACAACCACCAGCAGCACATACAGGTATGGCTAAAGCAGGAACAAATAAACCACTTGGATCAGAGTACGACAGCGGATTGCCGCCCACATAGGCATAAGTATTAATCCCGCCCGCCAAACCAATCGGGTCTGATTGAATATACCTGCCGGTAGCCGGGTCGTAATCCCGGAAGTAGTTGTAGTGCTTGCCGGTTTCTTTATCAAAATACTGGCCGGGGAAGCGTAGGCTGTAGCTGAATT
>NZ_JAAOLX010000022.1 GCF_011601265.1 Iodobacter violaceini | reverse complement strand
CAGGACAGTGAAACACCTTAGCGCCGATGATAGTGCAGATTACCTGTGTGAAAGTAGGTCATTGCCAGACACCCTAAGCCGTAACAAGACCCCCGTACTCGAAAGAGGCGGGGGTTTTGCTTTGCGCAGAAGAAATGGAGCTATCGCGTAGCAAGCAACCACCAGTGGTTTGGATGTTGGGTTATGCGATAAAGCGTTGCTAACCCAACCTACAAAAGCTATGTAAGAGTTATTTAAGGCCTGCTTGTTTGGCTTTTTCCCAGTCTATGGCTTGCTCCAGGGCATCGCTCAGGCGGTCTATTTCTTGCTCCAGCAGCTGTTGGTGGTTGACGACTGCTGCGACCTGGTGGCCTGCCCACGCGAGTAATGATTTTAATGCTGCGCTGGAATTAAATAAGCCGTGCACGCAGCTGTCCCGATCTAAGCAGCATTGCGGCTCTCGTAAATTTTGTCATTTAGAATGGTTTATTCTTTCAATGAGGCGGAAATCCATAAAGCATGTGCAGATTTGGCGCATTTAGTGAGGTGATATAAGTGATGTTAATACACTGACGGAGCATAGTTCCGACTGTAAAGATTCATAAAATTATCAAATATTCAGATAAAAAAATAGCTTCCATTTCTGAAAGCTATTTTTATTAAATATATTAAAGCTTATTTCTGTACAGCTTCTACAGCAATATTCAGCTTAACATCGTCACCAATATTTGGTACGTATGCACTCATGCCAAACTCACTGCGTTTGATCGTTGCACTTGCATTTGCGCCGCAAGCCAGCTTTTTCATCATTGGATGCATATCACATTTGAAGTTACTAACTGCTAATGTGAGTGGTTTGGTTACACCTAACAGGGTGAAATTACCATCTACTGCAACAAGTTTCTCACCTTCAAATACCAATTTATTGGATTTAAAAGTCATTGTCGGGAATTTGTCGCTATTAAAGAAATCAGGGCCTTTTACGTGTGCATCGCGTTTTTCCCAGCCGCTATTCAGGCTGCGGGTGTCAATGCTGATATCTACGCTGCCTGTTTTCTTTTCTGCATCCAGTGTGATCGTGCCGCTGGATTTATCAAAGCGACCATTTTGAATTGAGAAGCCCATATGGCTTAATTCAAAACTAGGATATGTATGTGATGGATCTAATTGATATACAACAGGTGCTGCAAATGCGGTGCCAGTTAAACCGGCTAATAATGCTGTGGCGATAAAACGCTTCATCTTATGACTCCAGTGGGTGGTAAACTTTATTTTCCTGCAGTACCTGCAAGTGCAATTTTAAATTTGATGATGACCTGGTCTGCAACAGTTTCGGTATCAGCCCAAACGCCTTCACCTAATTTATATTGCAAACGCAGAATAGGTAAATTGCCTTCTACTATCAGATTGCCTGCTTCTGGCTTTGCTGTGAGTTGAGTACTTACATCACGGCTGATGCCTTTAATTGTTAATTTCCCTTTGGCTTCAAATTTATTATTGCCCAGTGCTTTAATGCTGCTGGCTACAAAAGTGGCTTTAGGGAAACTGGCAACATCGAACCAAGGTTTTTTCTTGGCTTCAGTATTGCCATCACTGCCGCCAACATCAATGCTGGCGAGATCAACACTAATTTCAGCTTGTGTTTTTTCTGGTTTGCCTGGATCAAAATCTACTTTGGCAGAGAAATTTTTAAACCCGCCATCAACAGTTACACCCATTTGCTTAAAGCTAAAATCGATTTTACTTTTTTGTGTTACCAGTGTTTGTGCTGCATTTGCCGAAAAACTAAGTGCTGTAAGTAATGTGGCGCTAAGGATATGACGAATCATTTGATGCTCCATTGGTGCAGGTATTAAATGGCTGATAACCATACCTGATTTATTTTTTGCGTAAAAAAGGAATCATTCTGGCAAGAATAGTGTCTTTATCAATAAAGTGATGCTTTAGTGCCGCAGCAATATGCAGGCCAATCAAAATTAATAAAGCGGTTGCAAATAGTTCGTGGCTGTTTTTTAGCGTGTCGCTCAGCCCTTCATTTTTGGCAACAAGATCAGGTAATTTCCATAAGCCAAGGTAGACAACCGGAAAGCCTTTAGCAGAGCTCATCAGCCAGCCGGAAAGCGGCATTGCGAACATCAGCAGATAAAGCAGATGGTGGACACCTGCTGATAGTTTGCTTTGCCAGGCAGGCAAGCCAGGGTCTGCCGGGGGCGCGCCTTTGAGTTTTAACCAGATAAGCCGGATAGCAACCAAACCCAGTACGGTAATACCTGCCCATTTGTGCCATGAAATAATTTTGAATTTTGCGGGCGAGAGCGGCATATCATCCATTGTCCATGCAAGGCCAAAAGCTGCAAAGATGAGGATTGCGACAAGCCAGTGTAATAAAACTTGAATGCTATCGTAATTTTGTTTGCTCATTTTTTTCACTATTAGAAAATGATTAAGGTCGTGAGGTCGCAGTACTTAGTCTTGAAACTTGCTACGAAGTTCAGCGAGTGTACAAGTGATTTCTGACAGTTTTTGTTCAGTGAACTCTGAAAAAAATGGCTGTATATATTCAAGGTGCTGTTTGAATGTGCGGTGAAAAACAGCTTCACCTTCTGCACTTAAATAAACACGGAAACTTCGCCTGTCTTCGTTAATGGTTTCCCGGTTGATGATTCCCCGTGCCTCTAAACGATCGAGTACACCCGTGAGCGTGCCTTTGGTAATGAGGGTCTTTTCGCCCAATTCACGGCAGCTCATGCCTTGTGTATTACCGAGGGTAGCGATGATGTCAAACTGAGCAGGTGTTAAATCCATTGCACGGATATGCCTGTTGGACAGTTGCTCAAATGCCTGATAACAACGCACCAGTTCACGGATCGTAATTTGGAAATTTTCCATGAGTTGGGGCTTTAATTGTTCGTGTTAGTACTATTTATATCAGAACAAAAAAAATGCTGCAAGACAGGTTGAACACTAAGCTAAGGACTAGGATAGATGAGTTTTTAAATATTATTGTTTTATGTTAAGGCAAGAGCTTAGGCGAGGGTTGCAAAAAAACGTGCAAATATCAGGGTTTGGTGGCCGGAAGCCGGGGGCCGCTTACTTCCCCCGGAGGATTAAAATTGATTAATGTGCTATTTGAAAGAGCGTGCGCAAATGCTTTGCTACGCCAGATTCTTCATTACTACCAATTTTTAAAACATCAGGAAGAGCGGCTACGAGGCGTGGATTGGCATTACTCATCAGGCGCGGATGGCCTGCTGTCTGGAGAAGCTCCAGATCATTCTGCCCGTCACCAAAGGCAATACACTGAGTGGCAGACATTTTCAGGCGCTCTAATACAACCTGCAGCGCGTGCCCTTTGGATACGCTGGCCGCCATGACTTCGAGGCAGTCCGGCATAGAGAAGGTGATATACAAGGTATTGCCAAAGCGTTCACGCAGCTTGTGTTCTACGGTAAGAAGATGTGCATGATCACCGATATAAAGTACTTTTGCCACGCCCTGGCCATGATGCCGGGCCAGGTCACTAATTTGATAGGTGAAGCCTGAATCCTGGTGCATATCAAGTAAATACTGGCTGTGCTGGTCAATCAGCCAGGCATCGTCTAAGTAAAAATTGAGCAGTGTGGCCGCCGCAAACTCGGACTGAGCCAGCGCTTGCACGACACCAGGGTTGATATTTTCTTCATGAATCAGTTGGTTTTCCGGGCTGTGAATTCGCGCGCCATTTGAGGTAATTAAGTGCGCACGCACACCGAGCACATCACGAATCCCCATTACATCCAGATAATGGCGGCCAGTAGCAATGACAAATTGGATGCCTTTTTTTTCGAGCGCCTGAAGCGTTTCTGCAGTGTAGGCATCCACCATGTGTTCGTTGTTGAGCAAAGTGCCATCAAGATCGGAGGCGATAAGCTGATACATTGTGGGCAATCCGGTTGATTCTGAGAGCATTGATTTTATCTTCTATGTAGCCTGCATTGCGCTTGTAAAAATGCCAATTAAAACTAATTAAAAACCCGCGTCCGGTGATGCCAGATATGTTTGCTCTGCTGAAGTGGAGTTTCTGCTCAGCAGATGGTTCCGGTGGGGAAAACGGCCAAATTGCCGGATGACGGCGTGGTGTTTAACTGCATAGTCATAGAAACCTTTGAGTTGCTCGTGTGATTGCCAGTCTTTCATCAGTATGAGTATTTCTTCCTGATCGCTAAGAATTTCTGAGTGCTCAAAAGGCAAATAAAGAAAAAGCTGCTCCAGCGCTTGAAGCTGCTCATGATATTTGGCTTTGATTGCCTCTTTAGCGG
Source organism: Iodobacter violaceini (assembly GCF_011601265.1). GTDB lineage: Bacteria > Pseudomonadota > Gammaproteobacteria > Burkholderiales > Chitinibacteraceae > Iodobacter > Iodobacter violaceini. The sequence continues at coordinate 19,980 of NZ_JAAOLX010000022.1, read as the reverse complement.
TTTGCAGGGCAAGGTGGTCATAAGCAAAAGAGCGTGCATCATTCCTAAAAATATTGCGCGGAAACTGATCCAATAAAATAATAAAAGCCAGGCAAGAGTGAGGGGCGTTCAGCCAGTGATTTAGCTCACCTTTTTCTGCAGCAAGGATTGTGGGTAGAAATTGCGCTTTGATTTGTGCGTCAAATTCAGCATTTTTGCGAAACCATTCGGCTCGAACTTCAAGTTGCCCGCCAAACCAGAAAGAGAGTACATCTTCAGGATTCATTGTTGCTCCGTAAGTCATTTCGATAGTGGGTTACAATACGCGGTTTTAGCCCGGCTTGTTTGTGGAGCGTTATGCAAAATGTAGTTGATGTGGTCATTATTGGGGCAGGCGCGGCGGGAATGATGTGCGCCGCTACGGCTGGCCAGAAAGGGCGCAGTGTTGTTTTGATCGACCACGCCACCAAGCTTGCTGAGAAGATTCGCATCTCCGGAGGCGGGCGCTGTAACTTCACTAATCTGAATACACTGGCTGGTTGTTATCAATCAGAAAACCCTCACTTTGTTAAATCAGCGCTTAAACAATACAGCCAGTTTGATTTTATCAAAATGGTTGAGTCACATGGCCTCGGGTACCACGAAAAAACGCTGGGTCAGCTTTTTTGCGATCAGGGATCGCAGGCAATTATTGACATGCTTAAAGCTGAAGTCGATCTAGGCGGTGCAATTTGGCGTATGGATACCGCAATAATCTCTGTTCAAAAAACTGAAGCGGGTTTTGAGGTGGTCACCAGCAGGGAAACCTGGCTGTGCAGCTCGCTGGTAGTCGCTTGCGGAGGCCTATCTATCCCTCCGATTGGGGCGACAGGGCTGGGCTTTGAAATTGCCAAACAATTTGATATTCCTCTTGTACCACTTGCGCCTGCTTTAGTGCCGCTCACATTTCAGCCGCAGGATCTTTGGGCGGATTTAGCGGGTGTAGCTATTGAAGACACCATCGTTAAATGTGGTAATACAGAATTCAGAGAGGCCATTTTACTGACGCATAAAGGCGTCTCAGGGCCCGCGATTTTACAAATATCAAGTTACTGGCGCTCTGGTGATGCATTAGAGATCGATCTGGCGCCAGATGTCGATTTTGATGCGTTTTGGGCTGCCGCTAATCGGGAGGCGCTTATCACTACTGCGCTTGCTGAAATTTTACCAAAACGACTGGTTCAGGCATGGCTGGCTGCATGGGGTGAGATCAGACCGCTGAAACAATATTCCCCCAAAGAGCGTGCTGCAATAGCAGATAGCTTCCATTGCTGGCGGATTATTCCTTCGGGCTCGGTTGGATATAAAAAAGCAGAGGTAACACGGGGCGGGGTGGATACACAGGCGCTGTCTTCTAAAACGATGGAATCGCGCCAGGTTGCGGGTTTATTTTTTGTTGGTGAAGTGGTTGATGTGACCGGCTGGCTGGGCGGATACAACTTTCAATGGGCTTGGTCATCCGGATATGTTGCAGGATTAAATTGTTAGGTGTATAACTAAATCTCCAGCGACAGCAAAAGGAGATCGAATGAATAGTTTCCAAGGTGTGCTGTTTTCGGAGGTGAAGTTTACCCCCGTTGCGACGCGGCTAATGTGTCGTTTTGCTGGATGCCTGTAGTGCAGTGAAGGCACAGAACCAAGCCATCACGTGAAAGCCATCAGGTGTCGTAGTAACTGCTCTTTGCGTGTATTAGATGTAAGTGTGTTTAATGTATGAACTGTTAAGGTTGTAGCTGTAGATGTGGCCGTACCGTAGTATTTTTTGTACGTGTTTTTCCTGTAGCTGCTGTTGAAGTGAAAGTTGTTTTTATTAACATTAACCTTCAGTGTGCATTTCATCTGTTTTACCGCAAGAAGCAACGGGGCGCATTCGCGTCCCGTTGTCGTTTCTGCTTGTTAATCACTAATTTGCTTGATAGGGCACAAAACTTGTCAGTAGTTGCGTTTCTGGGCTGATACCCAATCCTGCTTTATTTGGCTGAAAATGTATTGCAGCTGTTTACCGCGCCACTTTCCAGCCCCTGTTTAAACCAGTACATCCGCTGTGCCGAGCTGCCATGCGTGAATGCGTCCGGAGTGACAGCGCGGCCCGCACTGCGTTGCAGCGTATCGTCGCCAATCGCGTTTGCCGCAGCGAGCCCTGCCTCAATGTCCCCGGGTTCTAACCGCTTATTTTGAGCCGCATAATAGCCCCATACGCCAGCTAAACAATCTGCCTGCAACTCAAGCTTTACAGATAAAGCGTTAGCTTGCTTCTTAGATAGTTGCTGCTGTTTTTGATGCACTTTGCCAGAAATACCCGATAAATTTTGCACATGATGACCAATTTCGTGGGCTAACACATAAGCATTGGCAAAGTCACCAGGAGCCCCATACCGTTTGGCCAGCTCATCATAAAAGCTAAGATCGATATAAACTTTTTTGTCGGCAGGGCAATAAAAAGGCCCCATCGCAGAAGATGCGCTGCCACAGGCGGATTCAACTGCATTTCTGAACAGATACAGCTTGGGACGGATATAGGCTGAGCCAAATGCTTCAGGATAGGCTTTGTTCCACACGTCTTCTGTGGACGCTAAAATGCTGCGGGCAAATTCACTGGCCGGGTCTTTCGCCGGATGTTGTGCGGGCACATGCCGGGTCACTGGGGCGGGAGGCGTGTGATTTGCGATCAGCCCCAATACTTGCAAGGGGTTTTGCCCCAAAAGCAAGCTGATGACACCAACCACCAGTACACCCCCAATACCCAGCTGACCCAGTGGCAAGCCGCCTGAAGAAGTGCCGTTGCTGGTTTCATCATTCCGGTGATCTTCGACATTATCGCTTCGTCTTAAATCTTGCCAGCGCATAGCATTCTCCGGTCTTCGTGGTTTAGCTCAGGCCAAGCACATCCTGCATATTAAACAGGCCAGTTGTTTGGTCTGATAAAAAGCGGGCGGCCCGGATAGAGCCTTGTGCGTAGATGTTGCGGTTAGAAGCTTTATGGGAAATTTCGATCCGTTCGCCCATTCCAGCAAAAATCACGGTGTGATCACCAATTACATCTCCGCCACGCAGTGTGGCAAAGCCGATGCTTGAAGGATCACGCTCGCCGGTAATGCCTTGTCTGTCATAAACGGCACAATCTGCAAGATTACGGCCTAATGCATCAGCAACAGCTTCGCCCAGCATTAAAGCCGTGCCGGAAGGAGCATCAACCTTCATGCGGTGATGCATTTCTAAAATTTCAATGTCATAGCCGGTGTTAAGCGTTTTTGCGGCGACTTCGAGCAATTTAACCAGCAAATTGACGCCTGCACTCATATTGTAGGCATGCACAATCGCAATTTTATCTGCCGCAGCCTGAATGGCTGCTTTTCCAGCTTCATCAAAGCCAGTGGTGCCAATAATCATATTCACACCGTGTTGCTGGCAGGCAACTAAGTGTTGCAGTGTGCCTTCAGGACGGGTGAAGTCGATTAAAACATCGGCACCTGCTAAATTTTCAAAATTGGAGCTAATGTTTACACCACAATTTTTACCAAGAAAAGCGGAAGCATCCTGCCCGACAGCGGGGCTGTTTTCACGATCAAGAGCCGCAAAAAGCTGGCAATCACTCTGAGAAAGAACGGCCTCGATGAGCATACGGCCCATGCGGCCACTGCTGCCGGTTATGGCAATTTTTATGCTCATAGATTATTCCTTGCTGGCTGGTGCAGCCGTTACGCCGCTTGCTGGCGTTGTGGCCGCTGGCAGGTCTGCTGATTTGAATTTTGCGGGGGCGGGTAATGTTTCGCCGCTGAAACGGATCAGACTATCTCCTTCAAATACAAGGACAAAGCTCTTTTTTTCTTTTAGCTCACCCGCCCGTGCATCGCTGTAAAGGTAATCCCAGCGATTGGCGTGAAAGGGGTCGTTCAGTAATGGCGTGCCTAAAAGAAAGCGGACTTGCGAGCGCGTCATTCCTGTTTTGAGCTTAGCAACCTGATCGGCGGTAATCTCGTTTCCCTGTGGGATATCGAGCTTATAAGGTGTAATAAAATTAGCAACACTGCACGCTGAGGTCATCAGCGCGATAGGGAGCAACAAAATGAGTACTTTTGCCTTCAACATGAGCGATATTCTTCCAGAGCGGGTTGGAGTGACCAACTTAAACGCTATATCATAACCTGATCTGGCCACATGCCGAAGCACATAGCCTAAATCAGGGAGATAAGACATGAGTAAAGCGAACGAATTAAAAGAAATGGGTTTGAAAGCAACAGGGCCCCGCCTGAAGATTCTGAACTTATTTGAGACAGGTGATCAGCGCCATATGACTGCGGAAGATGTCTACCGTCTGTTACTTGCTGACAATTTGGATATTGGTCTGGCAACAGTCTACCGGGTGCTTACTCAATTTGAGCAGGCAGGAATATTAGTACGCCATCATTTTGAAACAGGTAAATCTGTTTTTGAATTGAGTGCAGGCGGGCATCACGATCACCTTGTTTGCGTGAAGTGTGGTCAGGTTGAAGAATTTTATGATTCGGAAATTGAAAAACGTCAGGATGAAATTGCGAAAAAGCATAATTTTGAAATTCAGGACCATGAAATGTATTTGTATGGCATTTGTGCAAAATGTAAGGCCGTGTAATTTGTGATTCCATGGCTGGATAATACTTTGCAATTCCCTGCGCTTTCCCAGGCGCTGCGAGAGCCAAATGGTCTGCTGGCGGCTGGAGGCGATTTATCGCCCCGGCGTGTGCTTGCGGCTTATGCGGAGGGGATTTTCCCCTGGTTTATGCCGGGTGAACCCATTCTTTGGTGGAGCCCAGACCCACGCATGGTGCTCTTTCCAGAAGAGCTGCATATTCCTAAGTCTCTCGGCAAGGTTTTGCGTAATCGTCCCTGTGAAGTACGCTTCGATACTGCATTTGATCAGGTGATGCAGGGCTGTGCTGCGCCGCGGGATGGTGAGCCTGCTACCTGGATCAGCGATGAGATCTGTGCCAGCTACGGGGCTTTGCACCGTGCTGGTTGGGCCCATTCAGCAGAGTGCTGGATAGATGGCAAGCTTGCGGGAGGGCTGTATGGAATCGCTATTGGCAAAATGTTCTACGGTGAATCTATGTTTGCCAGAAAACCGGATGCTTCCAAAATTGCTTTTGTACATTTAGTGCGGTATTTGCGACAGCAGGGCTTTGAGCTGATTGATTGTCAGATGCGCACCGATCATCTGGCTCGTTTTGGTGCGCGGGAGATTTTGCGTGATGAATTTATAGAACGGCTGAAGCGGCTTACTTCCAAAGCGCATCTTGCCGGGCCTTGGACTTATCAATACAGGGTAGAAGGATGAATGATTCCTTACGAACGCGCACCACTCAGCTGCAATTTTATACAACAGCAACGTATGAGTGCAGCTACCTGGATCATCAGGTAGCCAGATCACAGGTCGCCGTACCTGCCGAACTGATTGACGGGCACGCCTATAGCCAGCTAGTGCAGCATGGGTTTCGGCGCAGTGGCTTATTTGTTTATCGGCCATGGTGTGATCATTGCAAGGCATGCGTGCCTGTAAGGCTTCCCGTTGCCCAGTTTAAACCAGACCGTACTCAGCGCCGTGCGCTGAAGCGGCATGCAGATTTGCAAGTGCGGGTAATGGGCCTGGAATATTTAGAATCACATTATTTGCTCTATCAGCGTTACCAGGTTGCCCGTCATGCCGGCGGGGGGATGGATCAGGATAATCGTGAGCAATATCAGAATTTTATTTTAAAAAGTAATGTCAGCAGTTTTCTGGCTGAATTTAGTATCAATAATGAAGTTCAGATGGTGAGCCTGATTGATCAGTTAGATGACGGTATTTCTTCTGTTTATACCTTTTATAATCCGGATATACCTAATAGCAGCTTTGGTGTATTTAATATTCTTTGGCAAATTTCGCTGGCCGGAGAAATGCAGCTTTCCTATGTGTATCTGGGGTACTGGATTGATCAATGCCGTAAAATGGCTTACAAAGCACGCTATAAGCCGATTGAGGGATTATTCAATGGCCGCTGGCAGCCTTTGCCAATTGAGTGATTAATAAAATGCGGGTATGTCCGTGCAGTCATTCTGTCTCTGATTAGTGATGAACATAATTGCCACATCTATTGTGCGATGCAATACAAGTTGAATCAGAGCTGCTAACATCTATTGAACAATGATGTGGTGATGAGACGGCAAAATGAAAATCAGAGTGGTTTTTAATCAGAAAGGCGGCGTCGGTAAATCGACAATTACAGTTAATCTGGCCGCTGCAGCAGCTAAAGCCGGCCAGCGTGTGCTGGTGGTTGATCTCGATCCTCAGGGTAATTCAAGTCATTATCTGTTGGGCGCCGGGCTTGATTTGGCTAAACCTGGTTTATTTGATTTTTTTGATCAGGTGCTCAATTTTAGTATGTATGCCAAAGCGCCTGCGGCATTTGTTCACCGCACGCCTTTTGAGCGGTTTTCAATTATGCCCTCGCATCCTTCAATTGCTGAATTAGAATCAAAGTTAGAATCCCGGCATAAAATTTATAAGCTGCGTGAAGCGCTCAATGAATTAGCCGGTGATTTTGATGAAGTCTGGCTGGATACACCTCCGGCATTAAATTTCTTTACGCTTTCAGCCCTGATAGCTGCTCAGGGCTGTTTAATTCCTTTTGATTGTGATGAGTTTTCCCGTCATGCTCTTTTGGGCCTGATCGACAGGGTGGCAGAGATACGCAATGATCATAATGCTGATCTGGCTGTAGAAGGAATCATTGTGAACCAGTATCAGGCGCGTGCAAGCTTGCCTGCGCGTATGGTTACAGAGCTGCAGGTGCAGGGCTTGCCGGTGCTGGATGTTTTCCTGGGGGCATCGGTAAAGGTAAGAGAATCGCATGAAAGGGCGATACCCTTGCTGTTGCTTGATCCTAACCATAAATTATCGCAGCAGTTTAGTGCACTATACGCCCTTCTGAATTAACGTCAGGCGGGCAAATTAACGTAATCTTCATGCCTGCTTGCGCTTGCTTCTCTAGTATTAAAACGGCGAGTAAGAAACAGAGCAGGCTGTTTATCATCAAAGCCAGCTTTCACTTAATTAAAAAAATTACACTGATTATTGAGCAAGAAAGATTGAATAAATACTTCATGCGCCGATAGAAAGGAGACGTCATGCAAGAGCGGGCCAGGGTACTCATCGTTGATGATGAACCATTTAATCTGGAAATATTGTCTGAGCATCTGAGCGATGCAGGCTATGAAGTGGTTGTGGCCGAAGATGGCGAAGTAGCCTGGCAGATTTTGTCGCAAGACCGGGCGTTTGATACGGTTTTGCTGGACCGCATGATGCCGCGTATGGACGGAATGGCCTTGCTTGCGCGTCTGAGGCAGCAGCCGGAATTTGAACATTTACCGGTCATTATGCAAACGGCAGTGGGCGCGGCTGAGAATGTGCGTGAAGGACTTGCCGCTGGCGCATATTACTACCTGATTAAGCCATTTCAGCGCGATATGCTGTTGGCCATTGTGGCAGCTGCGGTTAATTTTCATCGGGAAAAAAGCCAGCTTGATGCACAACTTGCGGCGCAGGCCAGCTCCTATCATTTATTAATGAAAGGTGAGTTTCATTTCCAAACGCTGGAAGAAGCGCGTCATCTTACATTACTGCTGTCTAATGCCTGCCCGGAACCTCAAAGGGTTGCATTAGGCTTGTCAGAATTATTGGTCAATGCTGTTGAGCATGGTAATTTGGCGATCAGCTATGCTGAAAAAACACGGCTGTTACAACATGGGTGCTGGCAAGATGAGGTTGAAGCCCGTTTAAGCCTGCCTGAATATGAAAAGCGTAAAGTGAAAGTGGCTTTTTACCGTGAGGAAGAAGACATCATTTTCACCATCACCGATGAAGGCAAGGGCTTTGAATGGCAGCCTTTTTTAGAAATGTCGCCAGAGCGTGCATTTGATCCGCATGGCCGGGGGATTTCGATGGCGCGGATGCTATCGTTTCAGTCTGTGGAATACAAAGGCTGTGGCAATCAGGTCATTGCAAGGGTAAGGCCCGCTCCGGCTGAATAAGGTGCAAAAAATAAAGCCGGTGCAATGCCGGCTTTATTCATTTGTTGTGCCTCTATTTCAAATGCTCTGCTTTCCAGCGCATCGCGGCGTAGATGCGTTTTTTAGGGCTGGGGTGATCAAAAAAGAATAATTCCTCTAAATCACCCGGATCAGATTTTCTGTATTCGGTGAGTTTTAAATTGGCTTCTGCCATCCCATCTGCTTGCCTTGCTGCGTTAATCCCAAAGGCGTCTGCTTCAGTTTCAATGGTGCGAATAATCGTGTTTTGTACCGGCGTTATAAAGAAAAAATAGGCAGATAAAAACGCCATAAAAAATGGCAGGCTGACGGGATCACTATGATGGCTGATATTATGTTTCTGACCCCAGCGCTTTACTGAAAAAGTCATGCTTTTATGAATAAAAATAAAGCCAAATAATAAAATCAGTCCAAAATTTAAAAGTATTGTATAAACATGATTTAAAACATAATGGCCAATTTCATGCCCCATGACGGCCTCAATTTCTGAAGGGCTGCAGCGGTGCAATAAATTATCGTTTAAACGAATTGCGGCACTGCCGAATATGCCGCTTACATTGGCGCTGATTCGGTTACTTTGTTTGGATGCATCAAACTGATACACATTATCTGCAGGGATTCCATTGGCGCGGGCAATAGATAAAATGGGCTCTTTAATTTTCTGATCACTGAGTGCTTGGTATTTATTAAATATTGGATCAATATAGACTGGGCCCAGTAACATCATAACTGAAAGAAGGCCAATACTTAATATGGCACCAAATGCCCACCATAAGCGGGGCATTTTTTGAATAAGCAAATAAATAAGGCTAAGAAAAAAGCCCATGCTGAGTACTGAAATGGTGGTGCTGATGGTTTGCTCTGTCAGCCAGGCCGAAAAGCTCAGATTTGACAGGCCGTATTGATGTTCCCGAAAAAAACTTTGGTACGTCGTGAGCGGAAATGATAATAAAGTTAAGAAAAATACAAAGCTGGCACTGACTGATAATGTATGCAGAAATTTAAAACGCGTTATTTTTTCTGCTTTCATTCTGATGCGAATTAATATTCCCGATTTAAGAATAATCCAGCAGGCACCGATACCAAGCAGGGTATTAGCCAGCAGCAGCCAGTAGCCACCTTCAAAATAAGCATCGGAGCGGGCTTTATTAATAGGAGAAATCCGCTGCATATAGGCTTCTGTGGCAGCCATTGGGTCGGCAGGTAAAGCGGCCCGCCATGCTTCACTGGCAGGGCTGATGACGGCCGAGGCTCTGGCAGCTGCATTGGCAGAAACAGGCGCAAAAGAGGCAATAGCAAATGAGAGTAAGAGCGACAGCAAAATCAGGGGCCAGAAAAGTTTTTTTACCACTTTTATATCTCCATTATGTTTTTCAGGGGATTACTCAAGTATTTCTACGGCCATTCCTTCGAGGATGATTCCTCCTTTCTCTACATTAATGTTTTGGCCAAACAGTACGCCCGCTGCGCTTTTACGATATCTGGCCATGGTGCGCAAAGGCTCCTGATCTTTCGATTTTTCGCCGGTTTCCGGGTCTATCGTGGTAAAGACACAACGCTCGCAGGGTTTGACGAAATTAAAAATCACCTCCCCAATGCGGATTTTTTTCCAGCTGTCTTCTGCAAAGGCTTCCGCGCCACGTACGATTAAATTTGGGCGAAAGCGCTGCATGGATAAGCTGCGGCCAACACGCTCGCTCAGATCTCCCAGAGAAGCTTCGCCAATCAGGAGCAAGGGATGGCCGTCCACAAAGGCGATGGGCACTTCGGTGCTGCTGTGCCGGTTCAGCTCAAAGCCAGCCCAAAGCAGTACGACTTGCTCTCCCAGATAGGCAGAGCACCATGCATCGGCATCGCTTGCACCGTGGCGGGCGGTGAAGTCGCTTTGCCATACGCTGGCCGGGTGGATTTGATTAAAGCGCGAGGTGGCAATAAAAAGCGTGGGCATGCCAGGTGCGCTCAGCGTCAGCCCTTCATCACTGGGCTCGGCCGATAGCAGCACTAATTTGGGAAAATCACGCCCGGTAACCAGCAGCCCGTTGGGCCTTGCAATCATCCACATGCGATCAAAAGGTAAGCCACTGCTCAATACTTCGCTTTGCTGCAGGCGCTGCCCCTTGCTGGATTTAAGCGGGTAGCGGTAAAGCCCTGTGAGCCGGATTGGCATGGTGTGAACCCTGTAAAATTGCTTACGTTAACTGAATATAAGTTAACAAACAATAGAGGTTACCTTACTTGCCGGGCTGGGGGTGGTGGCTTTATGCGGGAAGATAAATACTTAAATGCGGATGGTTAATCGGCTGCCAGGGCCTGGCCTGATTTAATTTTTGTCATCTTACTATTGTGTTTGCAGACCAATAATGCGGATGCGCTTGCCGCCAGCTTGTTACTTTGATCTCCTGGCCCACGTCAAAAATTAATGCACCTGTCTGGTCTGTGCGTAAGTTTTGTGACTGGCTATCACGGTAGCGTGCGACGATTTCAGCTTTGGGGTGTCCAAAGCGATTTAAATAGCCTACGGAGTAAATGGCGTATTGCGGCGCACTCTGACTTACAAACGGCAAGGATGATGATGATTTACTGCCGTGGTGCGGTACCAGCAGAATGTCGGATTTTCCCAAGCCTTGTTCGATTAAGCGGGCTTCTTCATGGATGCCTATATCGGCAGGGATAAGCAGTGTGTGCCGGCCATTATCAACCCGTAATACGCAGCCCATGGCGTTGTCTGAGCTGGCAATAAACCGGGCATCGGGCCAGAGCAGGGTAAAGCGTACCTTATCCCAAAGCCATGTTTTACCCGCCTGGCAGTTTTGTCTGCTGCCAGGGTACTCCAGCCAGAGCGGGTGCTGATCAGGCAGGCTGTGCCAGATTGTTTTTGTGGGCACCTTGTGAAGTAAGGGGATGGCTGCGCCGATATGGTCCTGATCGTTGTGTGACAAAATCAGCGCATCCAGCTGGCGGATCTGCATACTGCGTAAGGCTGGCAGCAGAACGCGTTCACCATTGGGCAGCTGGCCAGTATCAAACAGCAGCTGGTGCTGCGCGGTTTGCACTATGACGGCCAGCCCCTGGCCCACATCCAGCACACTTGCCCGGTACTGGCCTGGCTGGAGGCTGTCTGAGCTGTTGGTAAACAGCGGCAGGCAGCAGATGACACCCAAATGTCTTGCAGGCAGACCACGGGGAAGAAGTAAAAGCATAACGCCAAATGCAGCGGGTACAAGCGTGAGCGCGCCGGGCATATTGAAAGCAGGGCCGGGCATGGTGGTGCACCATTGCAGCAAATAGTCTGTCAGTGCAAATAAACGTTCTGCACCTAAGAGTAAATAGCCTACGGGATCCAGTAAGCCTGCAAGGGCGAGAGGGGTAATCAGGATACTTACAATTGGAATTGCAAAGGCATTGGCCAGCGGAGAAACCAGCGGCAACTGGCCGAATACCACCAATAGAATCGGCGCAGAAGCCAGCGTGGCCGCTGCTTGCGTACTGATCCAGGTTTTCCATTTAGCTCCTTCACCAAGCTGATTACTGCCAGCCCAGAGCAGTGCCCCAACAGAGAGATAAGACAACCAAAAGCCAATAGACAGAACGGCAAAGGGATCAATGATGACCGTGACAAGAAGGGCTGCAGCCCAGATGGCACTATTGCTGCTGGGCTGGGTGCGCCAGAGGCACGCTGCAGCAATGGCCAGCATAAAGAGAGTGCGCTGGGTGGGTACCGCCATGCCTGCCAGGAGGCAATAGCAAAACGCGGTAATCACACCGGCAATTAAAGCCGCGCGCTGAGCGGCAAAGCGGGCGGCCAGCCAGGGAATACGCCGCCAGATCCAGCTGCTGATCGCCGCAGCAATGGCTGCCAGCAGGGTAATGTGCAGGCCGGAAATGCTGATTAAATGCGTAATACCCGTGGCCGCAAAGCGTTGCCATTGCTCCTGGGGAATCGCCCCTTGGTCCCCCACCGTGAGTGCAATCATTACCCCGCGATATGGTGCATCCGGCAGGGCTTTTAATATACGTAAACGCAAACTGGCGCGAATCTGATGCAGCCATGCGCCATCGCCGCTGAGCCGTTCTCCCGATTTAACCGTACCGGTTGCGCCTGTGCCCTGCTGCAAAAACCAGCTTTCTGAATCAAAACTTCCCGGGTTGCTCTGGCCGTGAATTTGTTTGAGTTTTACTAAAAAGTGCCAGCGCTCGCCCGCTTTAACCCGGTCGGGCTGGCCACCATACCACTGCAATTGAATTTTGCCGGGCAAACGTGTTTGGGGCGTTTGCTCCGGAATAAACAAAAAGCGCGTGCCAAAGCGTGTGGTCTGAGGCAAATCTGTAATCAGGCCAGTGATTTCGATAAGCCGCTGTTCCAGAGCCGGAGTCAGCCGGTCTGCCATACGAATATGCGCCCGCCAGTTTGCCCAGGAAAAGCCGGTTGCAAATGCCGCTAAAATCAAAAAAGCCAGTTTGAAACGCCACTGGCTCAGGATAAAACAAAATAAAGATACGCAAATTGCGGGCCAAAGCAGGGGCAATGCGGGCTGGCTTTGCAAAAAGCACACACCACATATAAAGCCAGTAATCAAAAGCAGGTAGGAAGTCAGCATAAATCAGCTTAGCAGCTGATGTTTTATCTTTGGCTTAATACAGGCATTCCTGCCTATAAGCAGCGAGGCTTGTTTGATAAAGCCGGCAAAGTCAGTCTGGAAATAGAGAGGTCAATGACATAGTCTGGTTGAGAGAGCTGCGCTGCAGCCAGAACAGAGGAGTGCTGGTATGTATCAATTGCATATTGGAAGTAAAAATTATTCTTCATGGTCATTGCGTCCATGGATATTAATGAAGCATTTTAAGATTGAATTTTTAGAAAAAAATGCGCCTCTGAATGGCGAACAAGCTTATCGGGAGTATGTGGAAAACGGCTTACTGCCCTGCCTGTACGATGATGGGTTTAATGTCTGGGATAGCCTGGCGATCGCTGAATACCTTGCAGAAAAATATCCGGAAATGTGGCCGCAAAACCCTAAAGCAAGGGCGCGTGCACGCTGTATTTCGGCAGAAATGCATTCGGGATTTTCAAATTTACGCTGCGTGATGCCCATGAATATTAAATTGCGCGCTCAGGGTGGGGATTTAGTTCTTAGCGTAAAACGGGATATTGAGCGCATTTGCAGTATTTGGCGGGAAGCCCGTCAGCTGGCAGAGATGGGGCCATATTTATTTGGTGCATTTTCTGTTGCAGATGCAATGTATGCTCCGGTGGTCTGGCGATTGCATTGTTATAACGTAGCTCTGCCTGATGATGCGGCAAGTTACCGTGATGTGATGCTGAAGCACCCGGCCATGAAGGAGTGGGAGCAGGGAGCCTTGGCAGAAAAACTGGTCTTGCCGCAGGAGGACATGCTTCTCGAAGCCTTTGGTGGCCGAAGGTAGTTTGACACTAAAGGGTCTATAGAGCGTTTTGCGGGTTCCCAAAGCGTAAAGCGGCCTGATAAACTCCCCCCCATGGAAAATTTTGACGCAGATGTCATCATCGTCGGTGGCGGTTTGGTAGGGAGCGCTTTAGCTTTGGCGCTGAAAGAAACAAGCCTTTCGGTTTTATTGATCGAAGGCCGCCAGCCTGTGTTTGAATGGCCGCAAGATTCTTGGGATCAGCGTATTTACGCCATCAGCCGTGCCAGCCGGAAAATGTTGCAGCGTATCGGCGCATGGCAGCGTATGGATGCATACCGCCTGCAGGCCACATCCGCTATGAAGATTTTTGGTGATGCCCATGGCGCGGCACTGCAATTTAATGCACTTGAAGCAGGCGTCGATGAGCTGGCTTTTATGCTGGAAAATCGTGAGCTGCAAAAAGCGTTGTGGCGTGGTTTACAAGAAGAGCCGCAGATTCAGATTTTGTCTCCTGCCAGCCCTGTCAGGCTCTCGACCGATCAGTTTGGCGCAACACTGCAGCTTGCCGATGGCCGGGCATTGCGCGCGCGCTTAGTGGTGGGCGCAGATGGCGCAAATTCATGGGTGCGCAGCCAGCTGGCTATTGAGCCGCAAGTCATGCCTTATCAGCAGTTTGGTGTGGTTGCCAATTTTGAAATTGAAAAACCGCATCTGGGCGTGGCAAAGCAATGGTTTATGCCGGATGGCATTTTGGCCTGGCTGCCGCTGGCGGGTAGCCGCATGTCGATGGTGTGGTCTTGCAATGAAGAAAAACGTGCAGAGCTGATGGCGTTTTCACCAGAGCAATTGTGTGAGCACGTTGCCGCTGCTGGCGGGCATCAATCAGGTGCTTTGCAGCTGATTACGTCACCCGCTGCATTTCCTTTGCGATTAAATCACTTACCCGAAACAGTAAAAGATAAAGTCGTGCTGATTGGCGATGCTGCGCATACTGTTCATCCTTTAGCAGGGCAGGGTGTGAATTTAGGCTTTGGTGATGTGATTGAACTGGCTGCATTATTAGCCAGTGCGCCATTGAACCAAATTGGCGATTATTTACTCTTACGTCGTTATGAGCGCAGCCGGCGTGAAGCGGTTTATACCATGCAAGGCGTGTGCCATGGCTTGCAAAAATTATTTAATAATTCAAACCCCCTGTTAAAAAACTTGAGAAATCTCGGCTTGGGGGCCACTAATCAATTACCATGGCTTAAAAGACAATTAATCCGCCATGCCATGGACGCCTGAGGTTGTTATGATTATGAAATCGATTTCCCGTATTTTGATTGCCGCTGGTTTTATCGCGCTGACCGCGTGTTCTGCATCTGCTGATAATTCAACTAATCAGCTTAAACAGAAACTGGCCAAGCAATTACCAGGCCGTGAAATTACCTCAATTAATACCACGCCTATGAAAGGCATTTATGAAGTGGTAATTGGCAAGCGCCAAATTGTGTATACCGATGCTAAAGGTGAATACATTTTGGCGGGTGATATGATTGATCTGGCTAAAAAATCCAGCCTGACCGAACAGCGCTCTGCTGAGTTACAAAAAACAGATTTCAGCAAATTACCGCTGGAGCAGGCATTTAAAGAAGTACGTGGTAATGGCTCGCGTGTACTTGCCGTGTTTTCTGATCCGGATTGCCCATTTTGCAAGCGCTTAGAGCGTGAAAGTTTAAATGGCATCACCAACGTCACTATTTATACTTTCCTTATGCCTTTAAGCATTCACCCTGATGCAGAACGTAAATCTAAAGTGATCTGGTGTGCTGCCGATAAGCAAGCTGCCTGGAGCAATTTTATGCTTAAAGATCAAATGGCCGAAGGCACTGGTGATTGCGAAAACCCGGTTGAAAAGAATATGAAACTGGCAGAAAGCCTTGGAATCAGTGGTACACCCGCTTTGATTTTTAAATCAGGCCAGATTGTATCGGGTGCTATTCCTAAAGAGCAGATTGAGCAATTGCTTGCTGCCAAGTAATGAATAAGTAATAACAAAAAAAGCCAGGCTTTAAGCCTGGCTTTTTTTATTGTGAGGCGGATTATTTTTTAAGCTGATAATGGCGCCGTGCAAGCAACGCCGCTAAACCAAGCCCCATCAGTGCGTAGGTTTCAGGTTCAGGAATCGGCTCAGGTATATAGCTCATATTGTCTAAAATAATGCCATCGCCAAAAGTACTGCCTGCCTGATACATCTCTATGCTCGTGATATCCGAATAGGAAACAGAAACGATATCGTAAAAATCTTCGCCTGTTCCCGTACCATACCTGGTTTCACTGCCAAGTAAGTGCTTGTTCTCATCATAAGCGTTGATGGTAAAGCCGTTTTCGCCCAAATCTAAAACACCAATACTGAAATCGGATATTCCATATTTAAAGTAAACAGAGATTGGATTATTGGCATCCCACTGATAGCCCTGGTTGCTGATTATACCCAGAGTGCCAGAAGAGCCCGGTTGCCCGTAATTTTCTGCAAAGCGGGCCTCAGAGAATCTTAACCCTGAATAAAATGAGTCAACAAGCTCATCTGCGCTGCCCGTATCAAAGTCAATTGTATTGGCTTGTGCCCCAAAGGAAAGCGTGAGCAAAAGGGCTGAGGCAAAAAAAAATGAGCGCATTGCGGGCATTCTCCGGTGTTAAAACAGCGTAGTGGGCATGGATGTAAAATATGAATGAAATCTGGTCTTTTATTTTTTTTGTGGCAGCGTTTTTTCTGAAAGACCATGAATTAAATTTGTTATAAATGCTTATTTATCGGGTGGCCAGGGATCATACCCTGATCCTGGCTATTACAATAAATCTTGCTTAAAAGATGTTGCAGTTATGTTTTTAAAGATGTATGTAATGGTTTTCTAATATTTGCTTTAGAAATTTAATTGGATCAGCCTGATTGTGGCTTTGGCCTTGTGCGAATCTGGCAGAGTTTGATTAAACTTTAATGAAAACATCCATGATTAAATAAATATGTTGTGCAAATGCCTGCTGGAAAAATGCCAAATTTTTATTTTGAATACACATTGTGTTTAACATTTCTGGATTTTATTTTTTTGTAATGGTTTTTCGTGCTGGCCTGAAATAAGTTGTATTTGTATAAAATATTTCATCCTGCACTGGCCACCAATGCGGAATTCCCAAGTATGGGAGAGGGGGAAGCTGGCGGGGTTTTTTTAATTGTGCACTGTCAAGAAATTGTGCCAGTTTTTTATCCAGCCATGCACATTGCTCTGTGATTTCTTTTTCAAAGAAGTCAGCACTCACTTTAATTGGCCAGCATTTTCCGGTTAATCCTAAAAAAGGATTGAGCAGGTTTTCATAATTGGCATGGCCAAAGCAAATTGCATTTATTGTTACGCCCCATTCTGCACGGTGCGTGTGAAATAAAGTGTGCCATTGATGATCAATTAATAGTTGTAACAGTGCATCGTCGCAATAGGGCAGGATCAGCCCGCATTCGTCAAACAAAGTGGCCGCATCGCGAATTGCGCCGCGTGGGCCATCCGGGCTGAAATGTCGCATATGCAGTGCTGTAATGGCTGCTTTGCTTTGGGGAAAGACCCCCCAGACCAGCGCATTGAAGCAATCATGCCAGTTGTTGGCACGGGTCGCCACACAGCCATTTTTTGCGATTTCTACTTCGTAATAATCACTGATGGCTTCTGGCGCTACAAAGCGAATAGGCATGCCTTGCTGATTACAGGCAGGCGAACCCGTAGCATCCCAGTCTGCATGGCTTGGAAAGTGTTTAAATTGCCTGATCTGCTTAAGTAAGGGAGAAAAGGGCGCTTGCTGATCAAAAAAAGAAAGTGGCCAAGTAGAAGTCATTGCGTATTGTTGCAGAAAATGAGGGGATTATAAGCACAGATGGCTGATTCAGGTGACGTATTTAAAAAAAAGGGGGTGGTCTTTTTTACCTGAGTTTATATCTCATCTTTGTGATGCACACGCATCTATCATATTTTGTCAGATTATTTTTAGTTTGAATTATTTATGGATAATTAAAATTTAAATAATTAGAAATAAAAAATATGTATCGGCACTGAACAGCCGGCGTTAAATTAAGCTAATGAGATTATTGATGATTAAATCAGAATAGCCAGAGCAGGTATGGGAAAAGTACACCGACAGGAGGGCTTTTTTAGCTGAATGTTAAACCGCGTGTTTTTATCGTGCTGGATTGGCATTGATTAAAACACAAAGCCGCATAAAGCGGCTTTGTGTTTTTTAGCAGGCAAAGTCTGGCTAATGCGCTGCTTAATTATTGGCACTTATCTGATTGAGGCTTATAAAACAGCCAGCGCAGCAGCGTAGTTGGGTTCTTCTTTAATTTCAGAAACTAATTCTGCGTGCAATACCTGATTGTTTTCATCAAGCACTACAACGGCACGGGCAGATACGCCAGCTAATGGGCCGCTGATAATTTCAACGCCGTAGTGGCTTAAGAATTCACGGCCACGCATGGTAGATAAGCTGACTACGTTGTCCAAGCCTTCGGCGCCGCAGAAACGGCTTTGCGCAAATGGCAAATCAGCTGAAATACACAGTACAACTGCATTTTCTAAGCCTGAAGCAGTTTCGTTAAAACGACGGACAGATGCAGCACATACGCCGGTATCAACGCTTGGAAAAATATTGAGGATTTTTCTTTTGCCCGCAAAAGTGGCCAGTGTGGCATCGGATAAATCTTTTGCAACAAGGCTAAAGTCCTGGGCTTTGTCGCCTGCTTTAGGGAAAGTACCTTTAATTTCGATGGCGTTGCCGCCCAGAGTTACTGCAGACATATATAATCTCCATTATGTGGCTATTGATTTTTTAAGTACGATAATAATTATCTATTATTGCGACGCCTGAAGGCAAGCGTAAAGCAAGCGGGTGATCTGTTTGAGCGCTCCGGGAAAGGAAGGTTCCATTTTTTTTTGCAATAAATTGATGCAGGGTTTTCGATGATCAGCTGTTGGGTACGTAGCGCTCAAGTTTTGCAATCTGCTCTGCGTCGTCAATGATGGGGTCTGATTCTTCTTCAACAGGCGGGAATAAGCATTCTGCCATTGCGCCGTAATCGGGCTCGAAGCTTAAATCAGGCACCAGCTCGCTATACATCACAATATCATAAGCATTTAAGCCGATCAGCGCCGTGGCCATGAAGCCGGACAGCGGGATATCTGTGATCATTACGCCGTAGTCTTTGTGAAAGTCCCGGCCACGCAGGGTGCAGAGCAGCTGCACACGGCGAAAGTGTTCTTGTTCCATCACGCGGCTTAAGGCGTAAGGCGTATCCACAGAGATCACCAGGATGACACAGTCTGGCCATTCCGCAGATAAACGATCCAGCTGGCGGGCAATGATCAGGCCAATTTCGCTGTCAATACTGGGGATGACGGCAATAATTTTAGGTTTGCCGGCAAAACGAGAGAGCGGCACGTCGATCATGCCGGAATCAACTAATAAAAAGCTGTGAGCATATTCGCCAACAACTGGGAACTGGCCCCCGACATTAATTTCAGTATGGTTTAAGTAAACAGTGGCCATGACCGATCCCGCCTGTTTTATTGAATTTTACAGATTAGTTTTAAATGCAATGTCCCGCTATCGATTCAAGACAAAGCTAGGGATAAAACCAATATATGGAGTAAGCCGTTGAGTGCAACTCGCCTAAATCGATTTGCAGGAAAGCCCGTAAATCATCTTGTGCATCAAATTTCAGCCTGTTTTTATCATGGCTGCTCAGATATTCGGCGGGCTTAAATACTTTCTTAAGGACGATTTTTTCCTGATCGTCGGTCAGCGTCACTTCAAGCATGGGCAAAGCCTGCTCGTACTGAGCGAGATTACGCAAAGTAGCATTAAGCTGAATGATGTTTGGAAACTCAGGCACATAGCTGAGCTCAGACCATTCGGAACGCAGCATTTCTGCGTTTTCAGGCAAGGGCATGCTGCAGCCTAAGGCATGGCAGGCCGCAATCAGCTTAGGGCGCATCCATGGGAATTCCATCGATATATTTGTGCGCTGCTGGTAAGCAAGTTGTGCCGCAAAGCTGCAAATCAGAATCAGGCAGGCCGCAATCCACACACCCTGCCAGCGTGAACGGGCGGGAGGCGGGTCTAGCAGCGTTTCATCAACTTCGGTGTAAATCGGCCGGTAGTTGTGATGTGTGTCTGACTCTGCCGGGTGTTCTGCCTTATTTTCAGGCTCTGGCTCTGCTTCGATCAGAAATTCTGTAGGCGCGAAAGGCTCTTCGGCAGGCCCCGAATTACTTTTTACGGCTAAGCCCATTGCCGCAAAATCAGCAGCAGGCTCTGTAGCAGGAGGGGTTGGCACGATACGTTTGGGCCGGGCATGCTCTGCTGGCTGAGGCTGAGGCTGAGGCTGAGGCTGAGGCTGAGGCTGAGGCTGAGGCTGAGGCTGAGGCTGAGGCTGAGGCTGAGGCTGAGGCTGAGGCTGAGGCTGAGGCTGAGGCTGAGGCTGAGGCTGAG
>NZ_JAAOLX010000021.1 GCF_011601265.1 Iodobacter violaceini | reverse complement strand
CGGTAAGTTCAGCATTGGCACGGATGGTAAGTGGACTTACACGCTGAACAATAACGATCCAGTTGTTCAGGCCTTAAAAGACGGCGATGTGAAGACCGAAACCTTCACCGTTAAATCCGCCGATGGCACGGAAAGCACCATCACCGTGACTGTGAACGGCACTAATGAAACCGCCACCGTCGGCCACGGCGCAGTGCAGGAAGATACCGTTCAAAGCAGCAGCGGCACACTGACCGCCACCGGCGGCGCAACCTTTGTGCCGCAAACCGATGCAGCAGGCACTTACGGTAAGTTAACGCTGGGCAGCGATGGCAAGTGGACTTACACGCTGAACAACGATGCGGATAATGTGCAAGCTCTTAAAACCGGCGAAACAAAAACCGAATCCTTCGATGTTGTACTGAGCGACGGCACCAAAACCACCATCACCATCGACGTGCAAGGTCTGGATGACAAGGCTGTGATCACCCCAGGCAAACCGGGTGACGATGCTGGCTCTGTCAAAGAAGATACAACACTGACGACCAGCGGAACCTTGCTGGTGAACGATAAAGATGCAGGTCAATCCAGCTTCCAGGCGCAGACGGATACCGATGGTACTTACGGCAAGTTCAGCATTGGTTCGGATGGTAAGTGGACTTACACGCTGAATAATAACGATCCAGTTGTTCAGGCCTTAAAAGACGGCGATGTGAAGACTGAAACCTTCACCGTTAAATCCGCCGATGGCACGGAAAGCACCATCACCGTGACCGTGAACGGCAGCAATGAAACCGCCACTGTCGGCCACGGCGCAGTGCAGGAAGACACCGTGCAAAGCAGCAGCGGCACGCTGACCGCTACCGGCGGCGCAACCTTTGTGCCGCAAACCGATGCCGCAGGCACTTACGGCAAGTTAACGCTGGGCAGCGATGGCAAGTGGACTTATACGCTGAACAACGATGCGGATAATGTGCAAGCCCTTAAAACCGGCGAAACAAAAACCGAATCCTTCAATGTAACACTGAGCGACGGCACCAAAACCACCATCACCATCGATGTGCAAGGTCTGGACGACAAGGCCGTGATCGGTCAAGGCCAAGGCGACATCGGCGCAGGCACAGTGAAAGAAGACACCGCAGCGCAAACAACTGCCACAGGCCACCTGAGCATAACCGACCCTGACGCGGGCCAAGCCAGCTTCACGCCACAAACAGTGAAGAACGCTTACGGCACCTTCACACTGCAAGCGAATGGCGACTGGAAGTTTGATATCGACAACAGCAGCGCCACGGTTCAGGCATTGCGAGAAGGCCAGCAGATCAAGTTTGATCTGCCGGTAACGAGTCTGGATGGCACGGCCGGCAAGGTCAGCATCACCGTGATCGGCACGAATGACGCCGCCATCATTGGTCAAGGCCAAGGCGACATCGGCACAGGTACCGTTAAAGAAGACACGCCAGCGCAAACTACCGCAAACGGTCATTTAACGATCACCGACAAAGACGCTGGTGAAGCCAGCTTCACACCGCAAACAGTGAAGAATGCTTATGGCACCTTCACGCTGCAAGCGAATGGCGACTGGAAGTTCGATATCGACAACAGCAGCGCCACAGTTCAGGCACTGAAAGAAGGCGAGCAGGCTAAGTTTGATCTGCCAGTGACAAGCCTGGATGGCACGGCAGGCAAGGTCAGCATTACCGTAATCGGCACAAACGATGCGCCAGCCAGCACAGGTGGCGCGGTCTCCGGCACAGAAGATACGGCTTATACCTTTAAATGGAACGACTTTAATGCCGCCGACAGCGATACTGCCGCAAGCGGCCTGTCGATCAGATTAAGCTCGCTTCCTGCTGATGGGGTATTGCAATTTAATGGCGTTGCCATTACCAATCCGGCCCAGCTCACAATTACTAAAGCTGATATTGATGCGGGCAAGCTGACCTTTGTGCCTGATGCAAATGAATCGGGGAACAATAGCTTTACCACGGCCGGTACAGGCGATCAAAAATCTGACTATGCCAAATTTGATTATCAGGTCAATGATGGCAGCGCCAGCAGCGACAAGGTCAGTATGGTGGTTGATATCAAACCGGTAGCCGATATGCCAGTAATCAGCATTGGCGGGATTAGCCTGGTGAATGGCTCCACAACCACGGTCACACCACCGAAAGGCAATGGTTTAACTCAGCAATACTATGCACCAGATGCCAGCGACAATCTGAACACCACCACGGCCAGAACACCAACGCGCATCGAAGCAGAGCTGGAAGGCAAAGTGCCAACCAGCACCACCGTGGTTACATCACCGGATGTTTATGTATCTAATGGCTCTGATGCGCCAAGCGGCATTGCAACCGATTCTGCCTACAGAGTAAGCGGGCTGGTTTACCTTGAAGAAGGCAAAAACTACACCTTCAGCGGCTATGTTGACGATACTTCCCTGCTGAAAATTGGCGGCGTAGAGCTGATGAACCGCCCTTATGATGGCTATGGCACATTTACAGCCACGCCATTTGTGCCAGGTAAATCGGGCTACTACACCGTTGAAATGATCGTCTACAACGCATCCAACGTAGGCGCGATGGATCTGAATGTCAGCGTCAATGGCGGAAAAGCCGTCGACTTTAACACCAGCAACTTCCAGCTCTACAGCAACCTGACTCAGCTTGAAAACAGCGGCGGCTTGCACAGCAATCTGGTGGCAACTGGCGATGGCGGCTACTACCCGCAGGGTATCAGCGGGCAGGAAGACAGCTTTATCAAGCTGTTTGGCTTAGCAGCAAAACTGAGCGACACCGATGGCTCTGAAAGCCTGCAAAGCCTTTCACTGACTGAGCTGAAAGCTGGCAGCACCGTGTTTGATGGTGTACATACCTATAACGTGCCTGCCGATGGTTCGGCGCTCAACCTGAAAGGCTGGGATTTAAACAATCTGCAAATCAGACCGCCGCTTAATTTCTTTGGTGAATATAAAGTCGGCCTGCAAGCAGTCAGCGTAGAAAACAGCACAGGTGAAACCGCCACCAACAATGCCTTTGTCGCTATTCAGGTAGCCAATAGCAACGATGCGCCTAACACCAGCGACGACAGCGCAAGCATCCGCGAAGACAGCTCACCCAATCCGGTTACCGGCAATGTGCTCAGCAACGATATCGATGTGGATGGCGATAAGCTGGTAGTTCAGGCCATTAACAACAATGCCGCCAATGTGGGTAAGGCGATCAGCGGTCAGTTTGGCCAGCTCACAATCAACCAGGATGGCAGCTATAGCTACACGCTGGATAACAGCAACCCGCGTGTAAATGCACTTAACGACAGAGACACCTTAAGCGAGAAATTCACCTACACCGCATCCGATGGCAAAGGCGGCACATCCACCGCCACACTCACGATCAATATCCAGGGCCATACCGATCCGGTTGTGATTATGGGCTCCAGCTTTAATGATCAGATTGGCGATATGTATGGCGAATCCAACAATCTGTGGACGGGTGAAAAAACCGAAGGCACGGTGATTGATCTGCAACTGGGCGGTGGCGCGGTTGCAGGTGCACCAAACCCAAACCCTGGCCAGCGCTTCCAGTACACCCAATCGGTGGATCAGGTAATCGATGCAGGTGGCGGCAACGACTATGTTGAATCAGGCCGTGGCGATGATGTGATTTATGCCGGGGACAGCGACTCTGCAGGTTACAAATTTGCAGATATTTTGGGCCATAAGCTGATGACGCTGGATTTAGGCTCTTTAGTAGACTCCAGCACCCAGCTGTTCAGTGCCGCAGTTGGCGTAAGCAATCCTAAGGCAGACGTAGTTAACGGTGGCAGCGGGCACGATGCCATCTTTGGTCAGTCAGGTGTGGATCTGCTGTATGGCCATACCGGCAACGATTACCTTGATGGTGGCAGCGATAACGATGCCTTGCGTGGCGGGCTTGGCCATGATGTATTACGCGGCGGCTCGGGTAACGACGTACTCAGAGGTGATGCAGGTGACGATGTCTTCCTTTGGATGCCGGGCGATCAGGCTGTTGCACGCGGCGCTACAGCAGCAGGCACAGGCAACGAGTTTGGTATTGGTGCCAATGTAAACGTGGTGAAAACCGCCACCGACGTGGTGATGGATTTCAATCAGAACACCACTTCAGGCAATAACGACAAGCTCGACATGCGTGATCTGCTGATTGGTGAAACGCATGGCAGCAACGATATTGGCAATCTGCTTAATTATCTGCACGTTGAAAAAACCGGTGGCAGCACGGTGATTCACGTCAGCACAGCAGGGGAATTTAATGCTGGCTACAACGCTGGCAAAGAAGACCAAACCATTATTCTGCAAGGGGTTGATCTGACTGGCGCAACTGATGCTGACATTCTGAAAAATCTGTTGCAAAACAATAAGCTGATCGTAGATTAAGCTTTAAAAAAAGCAAAGCAAACGGCTCCAGAGGGAGCCGTTTTTTTATGCGTCACCACCGCAAAAACCACAGCACACATACGCCGCACAAAACTGACAAAATTAAATAATAAATGTAAGTAATATGAAGCTTTTGTTTCATTTAAGTAAGTTAAGATCTCATCCCTGATCTGTAAACCACATTAGCGCCAGCGCAATAAAAAGAGAAATTTACTTTAATTTAAAGTCGCAACAGCCCCCCAAACGTACTCTGAACGGGCTGAAAAATACGGCTAATAACGAGAACCATCGCATGACTCAACCCGCATTTAACCGCGTATTCAATGTATTATTTTTATGCACCGCCAACTCAGCACGCAGCATTATGTCGGAAGGACTGCTAAATATTCTGGGGCATGGCCGGTTTAACGCTTACAGCGCAGGAACACATCCCAGCGGCGAAATCAACCGCTATACAATCGAGCTGCTGCAATCCATAGGCTATGACACCAGTCATTTGCATTCCAAATCATGGCAAGAATTTGAAGGACGCAATGCGCCACACATGGATATCGTAATTACGGTATGTGATGATGCCCGAGGTGAAGTATGCCCAAGCTGGCCAGGCCACCCTATCAGCGCGCATTGGGCTTATGAAGATCCAAGCGGGGAAACAGAAGAAGAAAAACACGCCTCATATTGCAAAATATTTGCACAAATCAAACGCAGAATTGATTTGCTGGTCAGCCTGCCCTCAGAAAAACTGGAGCACCTCACCCTTAACAATCTTGTGCAGGAAATAGGCCAAACACCCCTTAGCTAAGCCAGTCAGGCTAATCCTCCAGGCGGCGCAGCGCCTCTTCCTTTGATAAGGGCAAAAGCGTTTGCTGCGTGGCCAAAATAGCGGGCATCAGCAGCAATAATTCATCGCACAGGCGGCGGGTAGTCTGGCTGAGCTCAGCGCTCAGCCAATCGCAAGCGCCTGGCGTGCGCTCTTTTAGCTGTGGCTCTGGCAGCGCATTCAGCAATAAATCTGCATGCAAAAAACGGATGCCGTGGGCGGCACGAAACAGCGCTTTTACAATCGCCTGCCGCTGCCGCCCGCCATCTGCCAGCACGGCGGTTTTCTCAGCAATATCATCCATCCGGTCAAACAAGCTATATAAAGTGCGCTGCCCGCGCTGAATTGATTCAAAGCTCACCGTACTTTGCTCACACTCGCTTGCCGCTGCCGATATCAAGCCCCGCATCGCTACCAGCCGCGTATTAAAACGCCCCAGCGCCGCCTCGGTATCCAGTGGCACACGCCGCGCAATATGGCTATAAATCAGCGCCGATTCCCGCAAATTATCCGAAAGCAAAAAGCGCCAGTGATCAAGTGCCCGCTGCGGAAACAAAGACGCGGCCAGCATCGAAATCAAAGAGCCCAAAGCCACATTCGCCGTACGCCACAGCGACTCATCCACCGTGCCATCGCCCACACCGGCCACAATCACCAGCGTAATCCCTACCGTCAGCGCCGTATAACCCGCCTTACCAATTGCATGATAAGCGCTTAATAAAATCACCAGCACCATCCAGGCAAAAGACAGCAGCGGCGATACCCCATAGAGGGCCAAAGCCAGCAAACCCGCCAGCGCCCCCACCGTGGTCCCCACCGTGCGCTGCCGCGTCTTTTGCGCCACAGCGCCCAAATGCGGCACATTACCGAGCATCACCACAATGGTCACCAGCATCCAGCTGCCATGCTGAATCGGAAAACTAAGATTAATCATCAGGCCAAACAAAAACGCCAAAGCCACCCGCAAAGCATGGATCTGGCGATGATGCTGATAAAGAAACAGAGGATTTTTTACCGCGCGCCAAGGCGCAGTCAGAATTCGGGCTGGCTTCATAGGCCTAACTATAACAAAGCAAGCGATGCACAGAGAGGCTGACGTGAGTAATTACTCTGTTTACCGGCAAACCACATCATCAGCAATGATCTGCCCGGCTTAAGCCACATCAATTACGTAAAATTTATTTGCAATAAAAAAACGCGATGCCGCCAAAGCCACATCGCGTTTCCACTTCAAACAATCAAACCATTAAAATACTTTTGTACCTTTGGCACTATAAGGATATACGCCCGTGCACTCCGGAGGGCCATTACGCTTTTCAGTACGGGTATAAGTGCCTGATAATAATTTGCTGCTTATATCCAGGGTAAGATCCTGTGACCAGGTAATCAAACCCGTGCCACTGTCATTATTAAATTGCTCTGACTTAAAGTTATTCAGCGCAATTTTCCCCGGGTAATTAACTGCGATATCGGCAATCTTGCTGCCATCCCAAACCCGGTAAGTACCTTTACCATTGGCTTCTGGCTTAAACAACCAAAGAAAGCCTGTTGTTGAACCCGCCACACTATAATTGCACCTGCTAAACTCAGGCACTGCATTACTTTGCTGCCCAGTTAATACCCCAGTCCACATATCGTAGCTGCCATAGCGTTTACCACTTTTACGCGCGCCAACAATATCGTAAGTCCGCTTTTCTTCAAAAGTCAGCGCTTTGCTATTCGGATCAAATGTTTGATCAATGGTCTCACGCTTAACATAACCCAGCTTGGGAATATGCCAGCGTTTTTCTGTCCAGCTTGAAACAGAACTGTCTTTGTCGTCTTTATAAACTACATTTGTTTTTTCCTGGCTAACACAAGCTTCCAATACGCCCAATTTCGTTTCAATTTTCTCACGGCCTAAGAACCGATACTCTGATTTGATGCTATCGGTGCCCGTACCTTTTAACCAACTAATCGTTACTTTCCGTGTGTATTCAATATTTTTAGGCTGATCTTTGACCAGATCATTAATAGAAAACTCAGTCGTTGCATTCGCAGCCACACGTCGTTTTTGCCAATAGTTTACTTCGCCATTTTGCTCAGTTGCCACCTCGCCCCAACCAAGCATTTTTTTACCATCAGGCGAACGATATTCCTCTGCAGCTACCGTTAAAGGGTATTTTGTTTTTGAATAAGTATCCGTTAAATCTTCATTGATGACGTATTCGCTGGTTGTTTGTAATACCGACTCACCCTCAATATTAACCGGCTTGGCACTCACATCATAATCATGCTTAAAACTGCCACCAGTCCAGCCTTCTTTGAAATTACCCTTACCAGACCAATCAATTTTTTTGAGCCCATCCCAAGTAAATACAGCCAAATCGCTTTCACTGGTATCACTCGCTTTTAAATCCGCCGGCAAAGAAGCAATACATTGGCCTAAGGTTTCTTTTGCCGGGTCAACCGACACAACAGGCGTCGAAGTTGTGCTGCTTGCATCATCGCCACTGCCACCACAAGCCACCAATACAAGCGCAGCAGAAACGGCAAGCGCCATAGCACTATAAGGAGTTTTTTTCATTTTGACCGTTCATCAAGATAATTATGTGTAAGACTTGAATTATCTCAAATAATGTTTTGTAAGTATATGCTGATGAACTAATCATCCATGCTTTACATCAAAATATGCATAGATAATAAAGATAAAAGCCAGTCTACAGCGATCTCCCGCTACAAACTGGCCTATAAAGTTAAAACACTGCCCCACCCACAGCCAGTTATATAGTGGCCATCACTCCCCCTATCATCGAAGTGGCACTCACTTTTTATGAATAGGCCCCACACCAACGTTAGATAGCCCACTAAAATCCTTCCAATAACTTACAAACAACTCAATAAAACTACTGAAACTTCCAAGGGCCTAAAAAGAGCAGCACATCAGGCCTGCTGATCCTCATCTGCTTTAACCAGATATAAAAGCGTAAAACCAATAATCACCACCACACGAAAAGCAGCTTCCTGCCCATTCCAAATCGTGGATTGCCACATTAAAAACCACTCCCCACCAATGGTAATAAATCCTGTAAACCACAAGATAATCCCCAGGGTAAGCCCTGAAATGGCAATGCCCTTAGCCTCATTAAATGCTGAAGCATCTTTTATTGCCTTCAATAATCTATAGCCACCCAGCCAGCACAAAACAGCAATTAACAACTCAAAGCCAATTAAAAAATGATATGCCGCATGATGAATGAATGGCGAGCCAATAGATCGCCACATCACCGCATTATCAGGAAACGTGGTATCCATTTTTAAGACATGGTTCACAAATCGATAATTAGATTCATAATCCATCAGATTATTAATAGCCACTAAAGAAACAAACAATGCTACCGCCCAGACAAGGGCAATTTTAGAGAGTCTGGTATACATTAAATCCCCGGGAATTAAACTATAAGAAGGCACTTTAAATAAAATCAAACCGCCCTTAGTTTACCTTCGCCAAAGATAAAAAACACAGACTATAGAAATATTTTGTAATTAATAAGAAAGAATTTAATCTGGCAAGCGCCGGGGCACAGTAATACTGCGGATATCTGAAAGGGATCAAGAAATAGCAGGCACAAAAAAACCCTGACAAGTCAGGGTTTCATTGGGCTTCCTGGCGGAGAGAGGGGGATTCGAACCCCCGATAGGCTATTAACCTATACACGCTTTCCAGGCGTGCGACTTAAGCCACTCATCCATCTCTCCGCGAGAAGAGGCCGAATAATAATCAAGTTACCGGTGGTGCGCAAGCCCTTTCTGCGATTATTTTTCATTTTCTTTACAATTTTTCTGCGCCCCTGGCCCATTTTACTTAATAAAAATGGATATTTATTATATATATCAGGCAATTAGCTATAATTTACTCATTTAAAAAAAACAGGCAAATGTAAAAGAGATTTGCCTGCATCAGCGCACCCGAATAATTCAATTGGCATATATGGCGCTAATCAGTCGCAGCAAATGAATCACTAAAAACCTTATCATCGCCCTATCCGCTTAAAATAATGGGCACAGCTTGCTTAGGAAGCGCGTGCCTGCCTGTGCGGCACCCTTTGTACTGCAAGATATCCATCCTGTTAGCTCAGCCCGGCTATACGCCACTTTGAAATTCCATCTGATTGGTAGGCTGCGCCCCTGGCCTGCCGGCCTAAGGATTTGCAGCAGTGAATTGGCTTATCGCCGCCCAACAAAAAACACGCCACTCAAGCTGGATAAAATTGGTTTTGACTTCCCTGATAAAACAAAACCCACGCAAGGTGGGTTTTGTCGGTGCTTACTGCCTGAGATCAGCTTTAACCCACAACCGGGATTTTACCGATCTTAGCCTGCCAAATTTTTGGCGCAGTGGCGTGTACAGAGATACCTTGCGAATCCACCGCCACGGTAACCGGCATATCCACCACATCGAACTCGTAGATCGCCTCCATGCCCAGATCAGCAAAACCAACCACGCGACTGGCTTTGATGGCTTTGGAAACCAAGTAGGCGGCGCCGCCTACGGCCATTAGATAAACAGACTTGTGCTTTTTGATAGCATCGAGGCCAGCCGGGCCGCGCTCTGCCTTACCGATCATGCCCAAGAGGCCCGTTTCGGCCAGCACCTGCTCGGTAAATTTATCCATGCGCGTTGCGGTGGTCGGGCCTGCAGGGCCCACGATTTCATCACGCACCGGGTCTACCGGGCCAACGTAGTAAATAAAGCGGCCTGCAAAATCTACCGGCAGTTTTTCGCCTTTATTGAGCATATCCACCATGCGCTTATGCGCGGCATCGCGGCCGGTAAGCATTTTGCCGTTTAACAACAGGGTTTGGCCTGGCTGCCAGCTGGCCACATCTTCACGCGTTACTGTATTCAGATCAACACGGGTAGCGGCTGCTGAAGGAGTCCAGGTGACATCAGGCCAGTCTTCCAATTTAGGCGCTTCCAATACCGCCGGACCACTGCCATCCAAAGTGAAATGCACGTGACGGGTGGCCGCGCAGTTTGGAATCATGGCGATCGGCAGGCTGGCCGCGTGGGTAGGATAGTCTTTAATTTTGACATCCAGCACGGTGGCGAGGCCACCCAGACCCTGCGCACCGATGCCCAGCGCGTTTACTTTTTCGTACAGCTCGATACGCAGCTCTTCAGCGCGGGTTTGTGCGCCGCGTTCGATCAGCTCATGGATATCGATTTCTTCCATCAGCGCTTCTTTGGCCATGACCATGGCTTTTTCTGCCGTGCCGCCAATCCCGATGCCCAGCATACCCGGCGGGCACCAGCCTGCGCCCATCAGGGGCACAGTTTTAAGCACCCAATCCACAATCGAATCGGATGGGTTGAGCATGGCGAATTTAGATTTATTCTCGGAGCCGCCGCCTTTGGCTGCGATATCAATTTCTACCGTATTACCTTCCACTACTTCAAAGTGAATCACGGCGGGGGTATTGTCTTTGGTGTTCTGGCGCTTGCCAGCGGGGTCTTGCAAGATGGACGCACGCAGTTTGTTATCCGGGTGCAGATAGGCGCGGCGCACGCCTTCATTAATCATATCAGTGAGGCTCATGGTGGCGTCGGCCCACTGCACATTCATGCCGACGCGTACAAAACAGGTGACGATGCCGGTATCCTGGCAAATAGGGCGGTGGCCTTCGGCGCACATGCGGCTATTGGTCAGGATTTGTGCAATCGCATCTTTTGCGGCTGGGGATTCTTCTTTTTCATAAGCCACACCCAAAGCCTGGATGTAATCCTTAGGGTGGTAGTAGCTGATGTATTGCAGGCTGTCGCTAATGCTATCGATTACGTCTTGCTGACGGATTGTTGTCATCTTCTGGTCCCAGTGGTTTTACAGGATGACGCAATTGTAGCGCAAGCGCGGGTCAGAAAATATTAGCGCTAACAGCCAGCTCAACGTTTAGATCAATATCATCTAGTTGCAATGTAATTCAATTACAATAGCTTTTATTACACTTACACTACAGACCATAATCATGCTTGATCGTCACTCTGGCGTTGCCCTCTGGCGACAAATTGAAGATTCTCTGGCACGCGATATCGGCAACAAGCTGCTGCGGGATCGCATGCCGAATGAAACCGAGCTGGCCACGCAATTTGCCGTCAACCGCCATACCATACGGCGGGCTCTGCAGGCACTTGAAGCGCGTGGCTTAGTCAGAATAGAGCAAGGCCGTGGCACTTTTGTGCAAGAAGAAATGATTGATTATCAGCTGGGCCGCCGCACACGTTTTTCGCATAGCTTACAAAAGCAACGCCTTGCCGGGCAAAGCCATGTATTAAACGTAAAAGCCGAAGCCGCCAACCCGGAAATTTGTCAGCACCTCGCCATTGCCACAGAAAGCCATGTTTTACATATCGAGGCGCTGGATATTGTGGATGAGCGCGTTGTGGGCGTATGCCATCAATATTTCCCCCTGCCGCGCTTTCAGGGCTTTGAGGCGTTTTACACCAGTCAGCCCAATACTAATCTGGCGCTTAAAGCCTTTGGTATTGAACAATGCCAGCGCAAATCATCCCGCATCAGTGCACGCCTGCCTGAAAGCGGCCAGGCACAACTTTTATCACAAACTAAATTTCAGCCGCTTCTTTGTGTAGAAAGTGTTTACAGTGATGCAAACAGCCAGATTATTGAATATGGCATTACGCATTTCACTGGCGATGCCGTACAAATTTACTTAGAAGCCGAAACATTTTAAGCCATGCCAGAGATCACTACCCCACAAAACTTACGCCGGTTTATTGCAATGAATCAGCCACTGGGCTGGATAGAAGACGCCAGCCTGCCCTTTTTGCAAGCCGCACTAGGGGCGGCAGCAGTGCAAATCAGTGATGATGCAATCTGCGCAGACCCTAGCCTCAGCGCCAGCGCGCTGGAAAGTGCGCTGGCGCAAGCCGCATTGCAAATGCGCGATGCCGGGTGGATTAAGGGCTGGCGCAATGAACGCTACACGGTGTTTGCCAGCGATCAGGCCGGGGGACTGGATTTAGCCCGGCCATTGTTCGAGCTGGAACGCGCCGCCTTTCGCCGCTTTGGCCTGACCAGCCGTGCGGTGCATATCAATGGCTACAACAGCGCCGGGCTGTGGATTGCCCAGCGTGCAAGCAGCAAAGCCATCGATCCAGATAAGCTGGACAATCTTGCGGCGGGCGGTATATCCGCAGGGGAAAAAGCATGGGATTGTGTAATCAGAGAGCTGGCAGAAGAAGCCGGCATCCCTGCCCAATTAGCCAGTCAGGCCGTCACCAGCGGCAGCCTGCGTACCACGAGGGCAGAGGCCGATGGCTGGCACGACGAAATCATCTGCACCTATGATTTACTGCTGCCTGAAGATTTTGTGCCCATAAATACCGATGGCGAAGTGGCAGGCTTTCAGCACCTTGGTTTTGATCAGATCCGATCAATCCTGCCCAGGATGACACTGGATGCGGCGGCAGTAACGCAGGCGTTTTTGCAACAACACCTTATTTAATTAATTAAAAATCATTTAAAAGCGCCGAGGGTGGTAAAAAGGGCTTCCAAAATGCAGCATCGTATTTCCACCATGCATGCCCCCCCATCGGCACCCTGCCCCCATTCACCTTATAGTAATAAGCGGGCTTTAATTCCAAAGAAAATAAAGAAGCGGTTATTTCATTTGGAATAATAAAATCAGCAGATAAAGCGCCCATATAAGAAAAAAACAAATCTTCACTGGAGCCTGCAGCAAGAAAAACCGCGAGAGCTACAGGGAACTCCTCAAGCAAACTGATGCATTTTTTGGTTCTGCGTAAACTGAATCCGCCATTGCCCACAAAGACTTTAATCACCTTGCCATATTCGCCTTCAAACAAGCCAAGATTCACAAATAACTCATTACCATCGGGCCAGGGCGCGCCAATATAGTCAAAGGGTTTATTGATCCATACATCCAGATCATCACGCAAAACAATGGCATCTGTTTGCAAGATCAATATAAATTCATATGCATCAAAGCGCTGATAAAAAGAATCAGCCAAAAGCAGGCGGTTATAGCCTTCAACACTTGCAAAATAATGATCTTCAAAACACACAAAAGAGATATCAGGATAATTGGCCTGATAATAAGCACGATCAATACTTTCTGGCGCAATAAATTGTGCTTTTCGTCCGGCCAGAGCTTGCAAAGAAACATCCAGAGAATATCGCTCTATTTCAGTAAGCGCTGGCTTATAGAGCGGAATAAGCACAATAACTTGTTCTGGCATAAAAACCTTGTAATCAGCTTGATCTGTTAAAGGCTACGCGGCACATGCTCTGACAGCGGCAATCACCTGCTCTGCATCGCTCTGACTCATCACAGGACTAATGGGCAGGCTGAGCACCTGCTGATGTATTTTTTCTGCTACAGGCAGGGATAATTGATTAAATGATTTATAAGCCCCCTGCTGATGAGGTGCAACCGGGTAATGAATCAGAGTAGCAATACCCCGCTCTGCCAGCTTATTTTGTAATTCATCTCTTTTTGCAGAACGCAGTACATATAAATGCCATACGGGAGATACTCCCTCAGGCACAGAGGGCAAATGCAATGGCAGGCCTTGCAAGCCTTCAGTATATTGCTGCGCAATCCGGCAACGCTGCTGAGTTTCTGCATCTAAATGAGGCAGCTTTACACTAAGCAGAGCCGCTTGCAATTCATCCAGCCGGCAATTAAAGCCCTGCTCTTCATTATAATATTTTACTTTTGAGCCATAATTTAAAAGCATGCGCACATTTTCTGTCAGCAAATCATCATTGCTGGTAACCGCCCCGGCATCGCCCAATGCACCTAAATTTTTTCCCGGGTAAAAACTAAATCCTGCAGCATGGCCAAGCCCCCCCACTTTTCTGCCTTTATATAAAGCACCATGCGCCTGGGCCGCATCTTCAATTACTTTTAAATTGTACTGATTGGCAACAGCCATAATTGCATCCATATCAGCAGGCTGCCCATACAGATGCGCGGCGATAATCGCTTTGGTTCGCGGCGTAATGGCCGCTTCAATTAAAGCCGGGTCAAGATTATAAGTGGATTCAAGCGGCTCAACCGGCACGGGCACAGCCCCGGCATAAGTCACCGCCAGCCATGTGGCAATATAGGTATTAGAGGGCACAATCACCTCATCACCCGCTCCAATTCCATAAGCACGTAAAATTAAATGCAGAGCATCAAGGCCGTTGCTCACCCCGGCGCAATGCTTTGTTTCACAATAGCTGGCGAAAGATTTTTCAAAGAGATTTAATTCTTCTCCCAGAATATAGCGGCCTGAATCCAACACCCGCTCAAATGCCTGAATTAATTCAGCACGATGCAGTGCATTAATCGATTT
Organism: Iodobacter violaceini; assembly: GCF_011601265.1. Taxonomy (GTDB): domain Bacteria; phylum Pseudomonadota; class Gammaproteobacteria; order Burkholderiales; family Chitinibacteraceae; genus Iodobacter; species Iodobacter violaceini. The sequence goes on along the minus strand of NZ_JAAOLX010000021.1, from coordinate 11,164 downwards.
CAAATCCAGAAAAGGAATATTATTTTTCATTATTCAAGTGTTTTTACAAAACGGGCAGGCACGCCTGCTACTAATGTTTTTTCTTTTACATCTTTAGTCACAACCGAACCAGCGCCTACCGTAGCGCCTTGCCCAACCCGAATAGCCGGCAATAATGATGCGCCCACACCAATGACCACATGATCTTCAATTGTGGGGCCAACCACATGCGATGAATATCCTTCTCTTACCGCATTATCATTCGTTGTGCCTACATGCAGGCTGATAAATACATCATCACCAATAACCGCATTCCCGGTGATATGGCTGCAATCCATTATTTTAGTGCGGCTGCCAATTTTAGTATTGTAATTCACCGTCACATACCGGCTTAAAATACAAAAACTGCCCACACTGCATTTCTCTCTGATTGAAGCTCCGTCACCCAACAGAGTATTATTGCCGATAATCACATCATAAAAAATAACCGAATTGGGGCCAATTGAACACTCGTCTCCAATTTGGACCACTTTATCAAACTCCGGCATACGTGCCAAAGCGCCTGCCCCCTTAGGCTCTTTGCCAATAAAGGCCCCCGGAAACACCTCTACAGCACGCCCTATACTTACCCCATCAGCAATAACCACATGGGGATGAATCACACTATCATCGCCAATCACACACTCACCTATCACAGCAAAAGGCATGACTGTGACATTAGCCCCTAATTTTGCTTTTTCTGAAATAACAGCAGAAGGATGAATCATGATATGGCACTCACGGCTTGATTAGTAAATTCTTCATAGCTACGAATATAGTCTGACTCATCGTAATAATCATCGGTTAATACCAATAAAACACAGTCATCACTAAAATCATACATTTCCCGCCAAATCATCGACTCAATTAATAAGCCTTGTGCCGGATTGTCTAATAAAAGCTCAATTTTTTCCTTACCATCATCCAGCAAAAAACGGCAAGATCCCCTCAATGAAATCGCTACCTGCTTCAATGTCTTGTGAGCATGAAACCCGCGGCGAACGCCTTCTTTTGTGCCAAACAAATAGTAAACACGCTTAATTGGAAAAGGGATGTTTTTTTGCTCTTCAAGCGAAACCAATGAGCCCCTATCATCCCCGTGCTTTTGTAGTTGAATAAATTTAATTTGCATAATAACCTCTGCATCAAAAAACACCGGATCCGCATAAGTAAAATAATCAGCAAAAACCAACTGGCAAACTACAAAATCGCACTAGGCATGATAAGTACTCAGATAAGAGTCGTGAAATGCATAATCATTTCTTAAAATACCATCTACAGCACGCTGCACACGTAATAAAATATCATTACAACGTGTATCTGCATGATGTCTTGCCAAACCATCAAGCACTCTTTGAATTAAACCGTTTTCACCATTTTCATTAAATACACTGATGGCTGATTTTGCAATTTCATGAGGCTCTACAAGACCATTTAAATCGTAATATAATGGCGAAGTACCTAAATAAGCCACTTCAGGCATATTTTGATAGAAAGCAGGTAAAATAGGAATACCCCCCGTCAGCAGGGCGTTATATACGCGAATAGGAACCCCCCCTAAGACAGGCATAATCCAGTGCGTTTTATATGCCCCCCATTCTTTCAAATTTTCTAAATCAGAACGTCCTTTAAAATCATTATTGGCAAATGCAACAGTTGGAAAATGCTGCATCACCGAAGCAATTGCGCGATTACGCCTGGCATACTTTTCATAGTGCACATGCATACCAAAAGGCCCGTCGGCTCTTTCAGATAATAATAGTTCCAGATTATTTAACACAAAGGTTCTGGACCATTGATGAACACAGGCAAAAACGGGGCCGATTACGCAGGGGTTAAAATGCGATAAAGCAAAAACGGTTTCTGATGATGCTGATATATAAACATCACAATGAATGGCACACAAAGCACTCATTTGCAGCCAATGCTGGGAGTCCCAATCCCATATTACAAAAAGGGCCTGTGGATTTTTATTATAAAAATCAATGTACGCGGGTAAATCTTTGCCTATATCGTTATTTAGTAAAATAAACACTGCGCCTTTGGGGATATTCGCAGGCGGCTTATGTAAAAAATCGCTGGCCAGATGAACAAAATGCACATCTTCGCTCATTGATCTGGCATGCACAAGATGAGCACCTAAATACACCGTGCTTATTTTTGAAAAATCAGTGGCCGTTAATTTTTTAATTAAGTCATTTTTTTTATTAAACAACAGAGAGTCCAGCAAAGGGTCTTGCAAAAGGCTTGCAAATTGTCCTGATGTTGCAGCCAGCTTTTCAATCAGTTGGTAAATTTCATTCATAAGCCCTCCCGAACCATGATGAGCGAGTTCTTTATCCACATCTGTTAAAAGGCGTTTTTTCCATTCAGAAACGGGTTTGTATCTGTTCTTAAAAAACGCCATTCAGGATTTTGCTGAGCCAGCATATCAAACAGCTCCGGCGTCACTGTATTTTTAAAAAATACCGCCTGCACATAGCTGGCCACTACCTCACCCGCATGCATGGCCGTGGTTAATTGCTCGGTGCGTGTGCGGGTGGATTCCCATATGGGATCGCCATCATTACACATGGCAAATTCGCAGCCCGGAGTATAGACATCCATCATTTTTTTACTGGCAATGCCTCTTATATTTAAACCATAGGCAATTTTTTCTAATTCACGCGTGGAATACTGATAAACATAATTGCCAACCGATTCATAATGAGGCTGGCTCTGATCCACGCGGCAGGGGTAATCTACCCAAGGGTCTTGTGGCTCGATTACCACCACGCCGTAGCGCGCCACGCGAAACATTTCATAAATTGCCGCATAGGGCCTGCTCATATGATGCAATGCTTCTTTGCATAAAATAAAATCAAATGAATTATCAGCAAAACTAAGTGCTTCTGCATTTTCAATTGATATATTCTGAATAAAACCGGCCGCTTTGGTTTCTGCCAGTACAGCGTCATCCAAATCAGTTGCTAATACTTCGCGAAAGCCTGCCTGCAATAAACGCCATGCATCGTAGCCTGCACCATCGCCCACGGTCAGCCATGAAAAATCTTTTAAGCCACCTAATACTTCAAATACCGCGGCATATAAACGGGTTTGCCGCCAATAGCCCACACTGCTTGATGTCCACCATGAATCGTATAAGGTACGGTGATGCGCATCGGTCATAAATTCAGCCCAATGCTTTTCATGGATCTCATTCATCGACATAGCAGCAGCCTTTTATCTCATCATCAAATTAAAATGCAGCGATTAAATTACCCTGGAATTTCTACTTTTTGCATCACCGTAAGCAAATGCGGGCCGCGCCACTCTTGCAATTTAATTTCAAATGCACCGTTAAACCCATAGGCGGCAGCCCAGCGATTTACATTATCAAAATAAGCCTGGAAAGTTTGATCGGTAATAATATTAACGTGAGTCGGATCGCGAAACGCTTCCGGGTGAGGGTAAGCGGGCGTAAAAGACAGAAATTGCCCGCCCACTTTTAATACCCGATAAACTTCATTCATGACTTCAACAAACGCATTTCTGCGATTGGGCACATAAATCACACGGGGAACATGCTCTAAAAAATCGTGAGCTGTGACAAAATCAAAATACCCATCTTCAAAAGGAATAGGGTCAAGCACTAAATCAGCACATTTGATATTTGCATCCAAATCTTCCCTGACATCAATGCCAAACACTTCATCGGCATTAAATGGGTTTTTGGGGCTGGGCCCGCAACCAATATCCAAGCTTCGTGTCATACCATCCCCTTTTGTTTATGCTTTCACTATAGTGCTCATCAGCTTAATTCATCTTTAAATTCACCCAGCTGCTGAGCCCGCCACATAGCGATATAGTTGTTTTCTAAGTTTTTACAAAGCCCTTCAGTATCAAACAGGGCAAAGCTTGCCTTGTGCTCTTTTAATTTCTGTTTCAGGGCATGTAATTGCCTGGTATCCAAAGCCAGCGCCAGAATTTTTGCCTCGTATTCTGCTAATGAATGGGTAATCAATTCTGGCAGGCCAATCGCATTGAGCAGGCTGCCGGCCACCCGGGAGGGAAAGGAATTCCCCATATAAGTGACTACGGGCAAGCCGGCCATCAGGGCATCGGCGGCGGTGGTGTGGGCATTGTAGGGATGGGTATCTAAGAAAATATCGGCCTGGCGATAGCGTGCCAGATGGTCTTCTACCAGCGGCACCCGGCTGGCGAATACCAGCCGGTCTGGATCAACGCCTCTTGCACCGGCCTCTTTGCGCAAATTACGCTGGGATGCCTCCCCGCGTGACATCAACCACAGTACGCTGCCCGGCACTTTTGTAAGCAGCCGCATCCAGACATCAAATACTGCGGGTGAAATTTTGTAATCATGGCTAAAGGAACAAAACACAATGCCGTTATCGGGCAAGCCACATTCGCTGCGCGTGGGGGTGCGATCGGCAATTTGAACGCTGCTGTCGGTTGGTAAATAGGTATCGGGCAGATACACTACTTTTTCGGTGTAAAACTGCTGCTGCTCCGGCGGAATAATAAACCGGTCGGCAATAATATAATCAATATAATCAGCGCCCATTGTGCCCGGATAGCCAAGGTAATTCACCTGAACAGGCGCCGGTCTGAAGGCCAGAATATCGGTGCGGGTATCCGAGGTATACCCGCCCAAATCCACAATAATATCGGCTTCCATATCGCGCAGCATTTGGGCAACCTGCTCCGATCCCATTTCCCGCACATCAATAAACTGATCAAATGCTTTAATCATTCGTGCGCGTAAGCGGCTCTGATCATCAATCCCCAGTGAAATTGCGATTGTTTCAAAACGCGATTTATCATGGTGTTCAAACACGCCTGCCATTAAATGGCCCACCGGGTGCTCGCGTAAATCAGGGGATAAATAGACTAATTTTATTTTTTTATGCCGGTATCGTTCCCCTTGCCAGAGGGACTTTGCATTTTTAGGGCAATACTGATCGGCAAATATTTTAGCGGCCAGTAAATGATCTGCCGCATTATCAGAGGCCGACATAAAGGCCAGTGATTTACACGTACGCTCGCCTTTACGAATACCATCGACAATCTGTTGCGTGAGCAAATTAAAATCTGCCCAGTCGCAAATATGCATGCGCTCGTAAAATAACAGCCCTAAACCATAATTGTAGGAGGGGTCAATTTGTATCAGGCGTTGAAATATCGCAATGGCTTGCTCGCTTTGCTTAAACTCAGTCAGCAAAATACCGCTATTGCCCAGCGCTGCCACATGATCAGGGTTGATTCTTAATATCTGCTGAAATCTTTCCAGTGCTTCCAGGTGCCGGTACATGCTTCTGAGCAATACGCCGCTATTTAGTAATACGCTGACATCATCGGGCTGAATTTCCAAAGCCAGATCAAAGCTTTTAAGCGCCCCTTCCCTGTCCCCCATGCCTTGCAGGATAGAGCCGTGTAAATATCTTAAGGGTGCAAATTGCGGCGCTGCACTCACTCCACGCTCGCAAAGCTGCAATGCCAAAGAAGAATCACCCGAATTAAGCGCAATAAGCCCTAAGGAATAAAGTGCTGCGGCATTATTTGGATCTTCATCCAGAATCTCAATAAAAACCTTACCTGCAGCAGCAATCTCTCCCTTATTTTGTAATTCAATGGCTTGGATCAGTTTGTCAGCAGCAGGCATTGTTATGCTCTTTTTAGCAAATGAATACGAATAAATAAAACGCAAGGCTGATGATTAAGGCTCTCTGATTGCCTCGCCCATTGCCTTGGTCAGCGGCCAGATTAAATAGGAAATCACCGAGCGCTTACCCACGACTATTTCAGCAGAAAGCGTCATACCGGGTAATAAGCGTGATTTGCCTGTCATCATTTTTAGCTTATTTGGCCCTAAATTAATATGGCTGATATAAAAAGCATCTGCGCCACGCGGGGCCGTTTCATTGCGAAAAGAATCTTCGCTAATGGTGCGTACCTTTCCCTCTAACATGCCGTGCTTTTGAAAAGGAAAAGCATCCAGTTTCATATGCACCGGATCACCTTCTTTAATATAGCCAATATCCAGCGAATCAATTTTGGCTTCAACTTCCAGCACCGCCCCCAATGGAACCAGAGTAAACATCTGCTCTGCTTCTTTCAAAACAGAGCCCTGAGACAGCTTGGCAATATCGAGCACTACGGCATCCACAGGGGAAACCAGCGAAACCATTTGCCGCCTGCGATCAGACTTTTGTAATTGCTCATTCAGGGTATCGCGCTCACGCGTGGCAGCCAGCATGTCTTCCATTACTTTTTGCCGCCAGCCATTGGCAAAAGCCATTTTTTCAGCCTGCAAAGCACCCTGCTCTTTAAGCAACTCCAGCTCTTTATTTTGCACCAGGCCTAAATCCCGTTCGATTTCTAAGCGCCGGTCCCGGACTTCAAGCAAACGCAGCTTTGAATCGTATTGCTGTGCGGCGGCTTTTTCCTGCATAGCTTCGATTTCTACCATTGATTTCAGCCGTTTGGATAAAACCTGAAAATCATGACGGTTAGACTGCAGCGAGGCCCCCAGCCGGGCAAGGTTTTGCTCAATTTTGGCCGATTGCGCTCTGAAATTTGCTTGCCGCTCATTCAGAATCTGAGACTGCAAAACAGTATCGGCATCGGTGCTGGTGTTGCTTTTGGATTTACCCGTCAGCTCGGCCTGCAAGCTGGCAATCTGTGTTTCCAGGCTTTGTAAGCGTGCCCGCAGCTGGGCATCGTCAGCTTGCGCAAAAGTGGGATCGAGCGTGGCTAAAAGCTGGCCCTTACGCACCACCTGCCCAACGCGCACTTCAATGCGCTGAATAATCGATGTTTCAAAGGGCTGAACCACAATATTAGGAGAGGGATTTACCAAGCGCCCCTGTGCCACCACCACTTGCTCTACTTCAGAAAAGTTCGCCCAAAGCAAAAAACTGATAAAGGTAATCAATAAAACCAGCATGGTGCTGCGCACATAAAACGGCAGCTGCCGCTGCTCGATTTCATCGGCATCAGGCAGAAAATCGACCGCGGCCGATTCCTTTTTGCCTTTTTTCTCTACAGGTGGCTTGTTTGCTGATGCCATAGATGTTGGTATGTCTCACAGCGGGTTAAGAGTTCTTCGTGGCGGCCGCTATCCATCAGCTGGCCCTGCTGCATCACCAGTATAGTGTGCGCATTCACCAGCGTGGACAGACGGTGGGAAATCATAATCACCGTGCGGCCCACGGCTATCTTAGATAAATTGCGGATAAAAATAGCCTCACTTTCCGGGTCTAATGCGCTGGCCGCTTCATCCAGAATCAAAACACGGGGCTTGGCCAGCAACGAGCGGGCAATGGATAAACGCTGCTTTTGCCCGCCGGATAAATTAGAGGCGTTTTCTTCCAGCATGGTGTCGTAGCCCTGCGGCATACGCTCGATAAATTCATCGGCCCCTGCGGCCTCTGCTGCGGCCACAATTTCTTCAAGCGAGGCATCGGGCTTGGTCACCACCAGGTTTTGCCGGACAGTACCGCGAAACAGAAAGTTTTCCTGCAAAACCACACCAATCTGCCGCCGTAAATGAGATAGCTCTATTTCACGCGCATCCATACCATCAAAACGGATAATCCCTCCCTGCAAGGCATAAAGCCCTTGAATCAGCTTGGTGACGGTGGTTTTGCCAGAGCCGCTGCGCCCGACAATGCCCACCACCGCACCAGAGGGAATCGTAAAGCTGGCGCTATTGAGTGCAGTAGCGGTTGCACCAGGGTAGCGAAAGCTCACTTCATCAAACACAATTTCACCAACCAATTGTGGCCGCAAGCCACCCGCGCCTACCCGGCCTTCGGGCGGGCGATTCATAACTTCACCCATCATCCTTACTGATAAAGCGGTTTCCTGGTATTCATTCACAAGGCCCACAATGGCAATCAGGGGCTGAACAACACGGCTGGACATCATTTGAAATGCAATCAGCGCCCCCACCGTTAAGGTTTGATCAAACACATCCTGTGCGCCGATCACAATCACCACCACAGGCAGTAATTTGCCTAAAAAGTCAGTAAATGCATTACCAATAATCGATATCTGCCCCACTTTAAAATGCAGGGTAATGGCTTCAGCCGATAGCTGATCCCAAGTGCGGCGCTGCTTGGGCTCAATCGCCAGCGCTTTTACTGTGCGCATACCATGTATGGTTTCCACCATCATGGCTTGCCGCTGGCCTTCGGCCGAATAAAGATTATTTAAACGCCGCTGATATGTAGGCACCATCGCCGCAACAATACTGGCAATCATGGCGGTAAATAACAGCACAATCATGGATAGTTTGCTTGAATAAGAAAATAAAACAGGCAGAAAAATAAGCAGTGAAATTAAATCAAGCCCGGTAAAAAACAATCTGCCAGTCAGAAAACTACGAATTTTTTCTAATTGCTGCATATGCCGGGAAACCACACCCGCCGAATTACTCTCAAAATAATCAATCGGCAAAGAGAGTAAGTGCCCGAACACCCGCCGGGTAAGGCGCATATCAATTTTATTTGTGGCGGCCAGGGTGAGAATCTGACGTAAAAAACCAAAAGTCGTATCAAATAACAGCGCCAGCACAATTCCGGCTGCAAGCACCCAAAGGGTAGAAACACTTTGGTGTGTTAATACTTTATCAATAACAAGCTGAAAAAAAACAGGAGAAGCCAGGGATAATAATTGCATTACCACGGCGGCAATAAAAATATCGCGAAAAGCGTTTTTTTGCTTGGCAATTTCAGGCAGAAACCAGGTTAATCCAAAGGGCTGATTCGGGTCTGCCAGCTTATGCTCGCGCTTGGCAAAAAACACCTCACCAGCCCAGCGGCTGCAAAAGGTTGCCTGATCCTCCAGCAATACTTCAGACTGGCTGGCGGCAGGATCAATCAGTGCAATTTTATTCCCCCCTTCACCATCGGGGCGAACGCCCACCACAATCACCGCATGATCAAAGCTGGTGCGCGCAATCAGAGGAAAAACCCCAACCTGAGCAATTAAGCCCGCCCAGGTCAGCTTATCGCTCCTGGCTTTTAAGCCGATATCATTGGCAATACGCAGAAGTACGGAATTAGCCGGCTCTTCATTTCCCAAAGCATATTCATCAATCAGGCGCTCCGGATTGATCTGTAAACCATGGTGCTGGGCAATCGCAGCCAGGCACTGAATAACAGTATGCAGTGGTTTATCCAACATTATAAAAAATAGTCTTTATATAAGGAGGGGATAAAATAAACAATGGTTTTTATCATTTAACTATTTTTATTGAGTATAACGCAGCAGATGTAATACGCGATTAATTTTTGAATGGATTAAATATTTAACAACACATCAGAGAGCCTTTGATTAAATAAGCGCCCCTGCCAGTAAATCCCGCTAAGCCAGATCGCCCTTTTTTGCGCACAGCAAAGATATGAAGAATTCTGATCATTCTGTGCGCTGCTTAAATAACTGGAGCAGAATTCTTTCCAGTTATTCAATACGCTTACTGCTTACCAAGCCAGCGTTTAATACGAGATCAGCGAGTCATCTGCAAAAAAGCGGGCAAAAAAACGGGTAAGGCGGTTTCGCCCTACCCGTTCACTTTGCCTGATGTAAGCCACTGGCAATGTTTACTTCACAGCCAGAATACCCGCATCTCCAGCACGGCCAAGGCCATTTAAGTGAAGTTTTTGCTCGGCAGAAACCAGAGAATCACCAGCAGATTCAATCAATTTGCCGTTGGCATCAAATTGCTTCAGCAGATCAGTCATTTGCCCTACATGATCAGCAGAGACCAGCGTGAGGCTGGTATCAGCAGGCAATTGATCTTTCAATGCACCCACACCTGCTGCCGCTTGTTTCTCTCCTTCTTCAAAGGCTGAAATGGCCTGCACTAAATCAACCACTTTCGAGCGCATATCCGGAGCGGCAGTGGCCGGGTTATCCGCCACAAACCAGACGTCGGCAGCGGCATGGCTGGATCCATCGGTGCTTTGATACGTGGATTTCAGCCCTACAAAATTGCCGTTATCTTTTTCTGCGGTTTTGCTCACATCCAGATTCAGCTTGGCAATATCAAGAGACGCCAGTGTTTTCAGCTCAGATGCCTGGCTTATACCATCCGCGTTTTCATCCAGCCAGACTCGCAGATCATTAAAGCCATCGTCCTTAATATCTACCGTGCCATCCTGATTACTATCCAGTCCGGCCAGTGCGGCATAACCATCAGCGGCTTTTTCTCCTGAACTCAGTACCGCAGATGTACCAAACAGCTCTTTACCATCGTTAATCACACCATCGTGATTGCGATCCATAACCAGCAGGCCATCGCCGCTGCCTACCCAGCCTGTGTTGACTTTGTCACCGGAGGCATACAAATCAAATTTCACGCCATCCGTAATGCTTAAGGTATCCACCTTCCCATTCTTGTTCAAATCAAGAATCAGCGGGCTGCCCAGGGCCAGATGAGAAATCTGATCCGTCGTAAAGGCCTGAATCTGCGACGTAGTCATTTGCATCACTTGCGTCGTGGTAATTGCAGCAACCTGATTCGTGGTCAATGCCTGAATCTGGTTCGTGCCAAGCACAATAATTTGCTGAGTGGTCAGCGCTGCAATTGCCCTGGTGCTTAACACCACCAGATCAGAGGTTTCCAGAGCAGCCACACTACTGGTCGAAAGCGCAGCAACCTGAGCAGAATTCAATACCGAAGCCTGATCAGAAGTCAGCGCAACCGCCTGAGCCGTTGTTAAAGCCCCCATTTGTTTTGTAGTAAGCCCAACAAAGGATGTGGTGATTAAGGCCGCCAGATCAGTTGTTTCCAGTGCGGCAATATTAGTCGAAGACAATGCCGCCACTTGATTCGAGCTCAGTACCGCCGCTTGCAGCGCAGTCAGTGCCACAATCTGATCAGTAGTAAACCCGGTAGCAAGGCTGGCCGATGTTAATGCGACGACCTGATCGGTTGTCAGCTTGGCAACCTGAGCCGTGGTCAGCACATTCACTTGCGCAGTATTCAGTGCTGCGATGCCGCTGGTTTTAAGAACCACTAAATCACGGGTTTCAAGAGCCGCCACACTGCCAGTGGAGAGCGCGGCAATTTGTGATGAAGACAGCGTCGCGGCCTGATCCGTGGTCAGCGCAACAGTTTGATCCGTGGTCAGTGCACGCA
>NZ_JAAOLX010000020.1 GCF_011601265.1 Iodobacter violaceini | reverse complement strand
GGACAGTGAAACACCTTAGCGCCGATGATAGTGCAGATTACCTGTGTGAAAGTAGGTCATTGCCAGACACCCTAAAGCAGTAAACAAGACCCCCGTACTCGAAAGAGGCGGGGGTTTTGCTTTGCGCAGAAGAAATGGAGCAGCAACTGCCAGTGGGGTTGCTTGTTGGGTTGCGCGATAAAGCTGCTATCCCAGCCTGCAAGAGGGATAAGTTAATAGCAGTAAAAAATACACGACCTCATGTTTACTTGTAAGCCTGGATAGATGGCTGTCCATGTTAGAATTCAGACTATCTGTCTGCCACTGGCTCTGAGGATTTGGAATGTCTGGAAACACGCTTGGTTTATTGTTTACGGTAACTTCATTTGGCGAAAGCCATGGGGCAGGGATTGGGTGTGTGGTGGATGGTTGCCCGCCCGGAATGGATTTGAGTGTTGAAGATATTCAGGCTGAGTTAGATCGTCGCAAACCCGGCACCTCCCGCCATGTGACCCAGCGCAAAGAACCGGATACAGTAGAGATTTTGTCGGGGATTTATGAAGGTAAAACCACCGGCACACCGATTGCGCTGTTGATTCGTAATCAGGATCAGCGCAGTCAGGATTATGGCAAGATTGTTGAAACATTTCGCCCTGGCCACGCCGATTACACCTATTGGCATAAATATGGCATTCGCGATCCGCGTGGTGGTGGTCGCTCGTCCGCGCGTGAAACAGCAGTGCGTGTTGGGGCGGGAGCGATCGCTAAAAAATGGTTACGTGAGAAATATGGGATTCAGATCCGTGGCTATATGAGCCAGCTGGGTGAAATCGCCATTCCATTTAAGAGCTGGGATGAAGTCAGCGGTAATGCATTTTTTGCGCCTAATGCCGAAATCGTGCCGCAGCTTGAAGATTATATGGATGCGATTCGTAAAGAGCGCGATTCGGTTGGCGCGCAAATTACCGTGGTGGCAGAAAATGTACCGGTTGGCTTAGGCGAGCCTGTGTATGATCGATTAGATGCAGAAATTGCTTACGCAATGATGAATATTAATGCAGTAAAAGGCGTTGAAATTGGCGCTGGCTTTGAAAGTATTGCGCAAAAAGGCTCGGTGCATTGCGATGAACTTACGCCAACTGGCTTTGCGAGCAATCACGCTGGCGGTATTTTAGGTGGCATTTCTACCGGCCAGGATATTGTGGTGAATCTGGCGGTCAAACCAACTTCCAGCATTGCACAAGAGCGCCATTCTATTGATAAAGAAGGTAATCCGGTGCTAATGGCAACAACCGGGCGGCATGATCCCTGTGTGGGGATTCGGGCCACGCCGATTGCTGAAGCCATGCTGGCTTTAGTACTGATTGATCACGCTCTGCGTCACCGTGCTCAGTGTGGTGATGTCAAAGTAGATACGCCACGTATTCCTGCAAAAAGGATTTAATGATGCTTAAGCTGATGGCCATGGTGGCGGTATTTCTGACAGGTTGTGCCGCACCGCAATTTGCAGCAACAGTAAGCGTAAGGCATAACCTGGCAAGCAGCCCAGCTGCTCAGCGTTTTGCTTTTGAGCGTAATGCTTCGCAAGTGCAAAGCCTGGCTCAGCGTGATTTTGAAGAGGATGTCAGTGCCGAGCTGATGCGTAAAGGCTACGTTTACGAGCCAAATATGAGCGCTGCAGACTGGCTGGTGCGCTTGCAGTATCAGGTTGATGGTGGCAAAACGGTGACAAGCCAGGAGCCGATTTGGGGAACGGTTGGTTTTAGTACCTACTATCGCCGGGTTTCCACTTCAAATGGCGTGGTTTTAGTTCCTTACACCCGCACAGAAAGTGGTGTTATAGGCAGCAGGCCTGTCAGTGACACGGTTTATAGCCGTCAGCTGACACTGGATATACTGGACAGAAAAGATTTGGCTGCCGGGCGCTTTGCAAAATTATTTGAAGGTAAAGCGGTGAATCGCAGCTCTGATGATGCGATTGAGCCTGCTGTGCCATGGCTGATTCGTGCCTTATTTGAGCAGTTTCCTGGCGTTTCCGGATCAAATCGTGAAGTGAAAATTATTTTACCTGAGCAATGAGGCTGAACGCAGCGGTCTTTTTCTTATGATTAAACGGAAAATACCGCACAGTGATAGCTGTTTTACGCTAATTATTTAAACGGAAAAACCCGTGACCCCTGAGCAATATTGTGAAGATAAAGCCGCCAAAAGTGGCTCCAGTTTTTATTACAGTTTTCGTTTTTTGCCTTTAGAGCAAAGAAAAGCGATTACTGCCTTATATGCATTTTGCCGTGAAGTGGATGATGTGGTTGATGAATGCCATGAAGAAAGCGTGGCGAGAACGAAATTAGCATGGTGGCGTAATGAAATTGATCAGCTGTTTGCGGGCACTCCTCAGCATCCTGTGACCTTAGCCTTATCGCCAGCCATTAAAAAATTTGATTTGCAACAAACGCTGTTTTTAGAAATCATCGACGGTATGGAGATGGATCTGGATATGGCCCGGTATAACAGCTTTAAAGATTTGCAACTGTACTGCTACCGGGTGGCGTCTGTTGTGGGGCAAATGGCCGCGCAAATTTTTGGATTTACAGATCGCGGCACGCTTAAATATGCTCATGATTTGGGATTAGCCTTTCAATTAACCAATATTATTCGTGATGTGGGTGAAGATGCCCGTCGTGGCCGGATCTATTTGCCTGTGACTGAATTGCAGCAATTTAATGTTCCGGCCGCCGATATTCTGGCTTGCCGTGAAACACCAGAATTTCGGGCATTAATGGATTTTCAAATTGAGCGTGCTGAGCAATATTATGCGCAGGCTTTAGCGCAATTACCGGCCGTTGATAAAAAGCCGCAGCGCACAGGGCTTGTGATGGCGGCGATTTATCGTGCTACTTTGCAAGAAATTAAAAATGATGGTGTAGGTAAGGTCCTGAATCAAAGGCTTTCATTAACCCCGATTCGTAAATTATGGCTGGCGTGGAAAACGTGGTGGCTGTGTTAAACCAATACTCTGTTGCGGTGCTGGGCGCTGGTTATGCGGGTATAACGGCCGCCGCAGAGCTTGCTGCGGCAGGTGTTCATGTCAGTGTGTTTGAGGCTGGCAAAGTGCTTGGCGGGCGGGCCAGAAAAGTAGGGCTGGAAGGCAAATCACTTGATAACGGTCAGCACCTTGTGATTGGTGCGTATACCGGCCTGCTGGGCATGATGGAAAAAGCAGGCGCAGACTGCCATGCCGCTTTTTTGCGTCGCCCCATGGCGCTGGTAGTGGAGCCCGGCTTTCGGCTGGCATGTCCCGAATTACCCGCACCTTTGCACCTCGCTTTGGGTTTGCTGTTTGCTAAAGGCTTGTCCTGGGCTGAGCGTTTTGCTTTAGTGCGCACGATTCGTGTGGCTCAGGCGGCAAAATGGCGGCTGGCTGAGGATATAACAGTGAGCGCCTGGCTTAAGCAACAGCGCCAGCCTGATGTATTAATCAGCCGGTTTTGGCAACCACTGACCGTCGCCGCATTAAATACTCCGCTGGAGCAGGCTTCTGCACAGGTTTTATTAAATGTGCTGCGGGATAGTTTTGGGGGCGCGCGTGCGGCCTCAGATTTGCTGCTGCCCAGGGTGGATTTTTCGGCTTTGTATCCCGATGCAGCGGCCCGGTTTATTGAGCAAAAAGGTGGGCATGTTTACCGCTCGCGCCGCATCCGGCGTGTGGCTAAATCAGGCCGTGGCTGGCAGCTTAATGGTGAGGGCGAGGTTTTTGATGCGGTGGTCTGTGCATTGCCACCGCATGGTTTGTCTGCTTTGCAAGTTTCTGAGCCCGATGTGCTGCCCTTACAGGTGCGTGACTGGACTTACCAGCCGATAGTAACGGTTTATTTGCAATACGCTTCTGATGTGCAACTGCCTAAACCTATGCTGGGCCTGAGTGATTCAATGGCGCAGTGGGTATTTGACCGGGGGTATACGCACAATACCGCAGGACTTATCGCGGTTGTGATCTCGGCAGAGGGGCAGCATCAGGCACTGGTGCAGGATGAGCTGGCAAAGCTGCTGATGCAGGAATTACATCAGCGTTTAGCTTTGCCGCAAAGTGCGCTCTGGTATCGGGTGATTACTGAGAAGCGGGCTACTTTTGCCTGTACGCCAGATTTGCAGCGCCCGGGCAATCAAACCTGTGCTGCAGGTTTTTGGCTGGCAGGGGATTACACCGCAGGGCTGGCGGGAAAGGGTGATTATCCGGCCACGCTCGAAGGTGCAGTAAGAAGCGGTAAGGCGGCTGCAGAGGGTCTGCTGCAAGAATTAACTAATAAGCTCTGATAAAAGGGATAAAAATGAGTGAAGTAATGAGCGATTGGAAAAACTATCAGGCACCGGCAGGTGCATTTCGCAGCCGCGTGATTTTAGTCACCGGGGCGGGGCAGGGTATCGGCGAAGCTGCGGCCATGGCGCTTGCCGAGCATGGCGCAACGGTGATTTTGTTGGGCCGCAATGAGAAAAAACTCGCCAAAGTGTATGACGCAATTGAAGCGGCGGGTTATCCGCAGCCCGCGGCGATTCCTTTTGATCTGGCAAAATCCGGTGAGGCAGAGATTGCACAAATGGCGGTGCTGATTCAAAAAGAATTTGGTCGCCTCGATGGTATTTTGCATTGCGCGAATGGCTTTACCCATTTGTCGCCGCTGGCTAATCAGAAGATGGAAGAGTGGGTGGAAATGTTCAAAGTGAACGTTGCCGCGCCCTTTGTGCTGAACCGTGCTTTATTCCCGCTTTTAAAAGAAGCACCAGACGCCAGCATCCTGATCCTGGGCGAGCATCACGCTTTTGCGCCTAATGCCTATTGGGGTGGGTATAGCGTCAGCAAAGTCGGGCAAAAAAACCTGGTTGAGATTGCGGCTGCCGAGTGGGAAACCATGGAACACGTGCGGATTAATCTTTTAGTGCCCGGCCCGATTCAATCGCCATTCCGCCTGAAAACACATCCGGGTGAAACGCGTGAAAGCCTGCCGCCTGCCAGCTCGATTGTGCCGGCTATTTTGTATTGGATGGGCGATGCCAGCCGTGGGCAGAGTGGGAAAACTTTGCTGGCTGACAGCGTTGTAAATAAAAGTGCAGGGGACGGGAACTTGTCTGCAGAGGCATGATCATAGTTTGAGTGCTAATGAATGTTAGTGCTTGCTTCGTCCCCTTATGGCCCCACCGCTGGTGGGGCTTTTTTTTGTGCATTTTATTCAACAATCATTTAGAGAGAAGTGCTGTCATCTTGTTACAATCCTGTCTTTGCTTTTTGGCCTGAGTTTATGACACTTGATGCGGTTTTTGCCGACGACGGCCCCTTTGCCGATGCGTTTCCTGGCTATAAATTGCGCGTGCAGCAATTAGAAATGGCGCAAGCCGTTGAAACTGCAATCAAGAACCAGGGCCAGCTGATTGCTGAGGCCGGCACGGGCACGGGTAAAACCTTTGCCTATCTGGTGCCCGCCCTTTTGTCTGGCGGCAAAGTGATTGTTTCAACCGGTACCAAAACACTGCAGGATCAGCTGTTTGCCCGCGATATTCCAACTGTGCGCAAAGTATTGCAGGTGCCGGTGACCATTGCCCTGCTTAAGGGGCGCTCAAATTATGTCTGTCATTACCATCTGGCACGCACCGAGCAGGAAGGGCGCTTTATGCGCAAAGAAGACGTTGCCGATTTAGTCAAAGTGCAGCGCTACGCCAAAACAACAATATCAGGGGATAAAGCGGCTTGCCCTGGCGTGCCGGAAAACGCGCCTATCTGGGGGCATGTGACATCTACCCGGGATAATTGCCTTGGCCAGGATTGCCCGAGTCATCAGGATTGCTTTGTGCTGAAAGCACGCAAAGACGCACAAGATGCCGATGTGGTGGTGGTGAACCATCATTTATTCTTTGCTGATGTCTGGCTGCGGGATGAAGGCGCAGGTGAGCTGTTGCCAGCCTGCAATACCGTTATTTTTGATGAGGCGCATCAGCTTCCCGAAGTAGCGAGCCTCTTTTTTGGTGAGACGCTGACGTCTGGCCAGCTGATCGATCTGGCGCATGATTCGCGGGCTGAGGCACTGGTTGTGGCCAAAGACTTTATTATGCTGCCCGCTGCGGCAGAAGCACTGGAAAAAGCGGTGAAAGATTTGCGGCTGGTGTTTAAACCGGATGCCACGCGTTTTCCGCTGCACCAGCTTGAGCAGCAAAACCCGGAGTTTATCCCTGCACTGGATGTGGTCGCTGAAAAGCTGGGTACGCTGTGCGATTTGCTGGGCAAGCAGGCGGAGCGGGCTGAGGGGCTGGAAAATTGCCAGATTCGCGCGCTGGAGTTCGTGGATATCCTGAAACGCTGGAAAGCAGGCGACGATGAAGAAAGTGTGCACTGGGTGGATGTGTTATCACACGGGCTGATTCTGCACGCCACGCCGCTGAATATTGCCCAGCTGTTTCAAAAACAATTGAAGTCGAATCCGCGCGCATGGGTATTTGCATCGGCCACCTTAGCTGTGAATGGTCATTTTAACCACTTTAAGCACGAGCTTGGCCTGTGGGATGCTGTTGAAGCCACTTGGGAAAGTCCTTTCGATTACAAGCAACAAGCGGCGCTTTATGTACCGCAAGATATGCCCGAGCCCAATGCGCCAGACTTTACCATGCAAGTGATGGAAAAAGCCTGGCCGCTGCTGCAAACCACGCAAGGCCATGCTTTTCTATTGTTTACCAGCTTGCGTGCAATGCGTGAAGCGCATGAATTGGTACTGGAAAAGCTGAAAGCTGCAGGGCTGGAATGGCCGGTGTTTCTGCAGGGGCAAGGCTCGCGCACCGAGTTGTTGGATAAGTTCCGCCAGGCACCGAACGCTATTCTTGTGGCCAGCCAAACCTTCTGGGAAGGGATTGATGTGAAAGGTGAGCAACTCTCCCTTGTGGTGATTGATAAGCTGCCCTTCAGCCCGCCGGATGATCCGGTTTTATCGGCGCGTATTGAGCAAATTAATAAATCGGGCCGCAGCGCATTTATGGATTACCAGGTGCCGCATGCCGCGATTACCTTAAAGCAGGGTGCCGGGCGCTTGATTCGGGATGAAACCGATATCGGTATCCTGATGATTGCCGACAAGCGTTTAGTCGAAAAACAATATGGAAAAATGATCTGGAAAAGCCTGCCGCCAATGTTCAGATCAAGAGAGCTGGCTACGGTGCAGCGCTTCTTTGAAGTTAAGCGTCAGCAGCAGCAAGACGCAAATGCTGTGCCTGATCAAACGAGTGGCGGGCAGGCTGAGCCTTAGTACCTGCCCTCATGGGCGTAAGTTTGCAATACTAACGATTATTGAAGGTAAGTTGCCCGCATGGCAAAAAAACGACAAAACCAACCTACTTTAGGGCGCTCGCTGGGGCGCTTGTTCTTGCTGCTTATTGTGCTGCTGGTGGCCTGTGCAGCCTGGCTTTATCAATATGCCAGCACGCCTCAGGTGCATACAACATCAGACTTTGTAGTGGAGTCAGGTGGCGTTAAAAAAGTAGCGGATCAGTTGCTTAAGCAGGGCGTGATTGATCAGGCCCTGCCGTTTTTAGTACTGGCCCGGGTAACCGGTAAAGACAAGTTATTGAAAGCAGGCAGCTATAGCATCAGTGCGCCACTCAGCCCCTGGCAGCTTTTAGAAAAACTCAGTAATGGCGATACCACCACCCTGACTTTTACTTTGATTGAAGGCTGGAAGTGGAGCGATTTTCGCAAGGCCTTAAATACCAACCCACATTTACGCCACGACAGTGCTTTGATGTCGGATGCCGAACTGTTGGCTGAGCTGGGCATCAGTGCACTGAGCCCCGAAGGCTTGTTTTTCCCTGACACCTATCATGTGGATAAGGGCAGCTCAGATTTAAAACTCTTGGCAAGAGCCAATCAGCGTATGCAAAGCAAGCTGGATAAGGCATGGGCCGGGCGCTCACAAAATGTGCAGTTGAAAACGCCCTACGAGGCGCTGATTCTGGCCTCTTTGGTTGAAAAAGAAACCGGCCTTGCGGTTGATCGCCCGATGATTGCTGGTGTATTTGCAAACCGCTTACGGATTGGCATGCGTTTGCAGACCGATCCTGCTGTGATGTATGGGGCAGGTGAATCACTTGACGGGCGTTTGCGCAAAATCGATTTGCTTACTGATACGCCATATAACACCTATACCCGCAGTGGCTTACCGCCTACACCCATTGCCATGGTGGGGGATGCGGCATTAAAGGCGGTGATGCACCCCTCTGCAACGACGGCGCTGTATTTTGTGGCGAAAGGGGATGGCAGCTCGGTGTTTTCTAATAATCTGGATGAGCACAATAGTGCGGTACGTAAGTATATTTTGAAAAAGTAAGGCTTTTTATTTGCTAAAAGCCAGAATTCTTAGATTTCACTTATCTTCTTTTGCCTGAGCGAGCGCTTGATTTTTGCGATGCACCATCTAGAACGGATACATATCGTTTTGGAGTACCGTGATGCATGCTCTTCCTCGTGGATGTCTGGTGGTTTTCTGTTCGGCATGGCTTGTTAACAGCCATGCCGGCGTGTTTGATTTTACTGCAACGATGAATGGTCAGTCCGGACAGGGGAGTTTTACAACTGCCGAGGAAGCCGCTAATACCTATTATGAAGACAAGTTAAAAGTTATTTTCCCTACTTATAGTGGGGTTGAGGCCATTAATAGCGTGCTTAATTTTCGCGGCATGCCTATTCAACTGGCTTTTCCGCAGCAGGGCTCAACGCTGCTGACTTTTCAAATTCCTGTTTTAGAAATCAGCGAATCATTTGCTGGGGCAACCCGGAATGAAAGCCGTGATTTATTAAAAGAATATTTAAAAAATCACACTGATTTATTAGAAAAAATGGCCAGGCATTTAGTTTCTGTTTCACCTGTTGATCCTATTGCGGGTAATCCAAATAGTCTGATGTCCCGTGCGGTAAGTAATGATGCCAAATTGCTTTGGTTTGGGGCCAGAAATACCACCGCAACGGTGGGGCAAAGCAGTGATGGCCGGCATCGTTTTGGCGTTGGCGCTAATTTTAAGCATATGAAGAGTGATGCCGTGGGCAGCGCTAAAGAAATGGAAAGCGATACTTATAATTTGCCGCTTTCTTATTCTTATCAGTTTTCTGAACCCAATCACGAATTAATTGTGGATCTGCCGCTTGGCTATACCTCAAGCGATGGGGCTAAAGGCTACGATGGCAGTTTGGGTCTTTTTTATCGCCGGCCCATTTTTGAAAATTGGGTGCTCAGCGTTACGGGCTCAGGGCGGGGCACTTATTCCAGTGATTTAGCGGGTGCGGCGGCCATGGGCTCGGGGGCGATTGCATCCAGCTATGTCTGGCGTGGCGATGCTTATTCAATTACCCTGGGCAATATGCTGGGCTACTATAAGGCGCTGCGTTTAACCGTAGATGGCAAATCGTTTGATCCGGGGATTGCAAATACGGTGTTTCATAATGGCTTGCTTTATTCCAGAGACAGTCCATGGAAATTGGGTGCAGATCCTTTGACCTGGGAAGTTTATTTAGTGGATAGTCGTTATACCGGCACAGATTTATTCAGCAACTATCAAACCGAGCTTGGCTTTACATTAGGCACGATTCGCCCTGCTCATTCTAAAGAAGCAGATTTACGTTTTGGGTTTAGTTTTACCAAGGGCGAAAATGTACAGGGCTGGCAGGCCAATTTTGGCGCCTGGTTCTAACTTGGCAGAGGTGGAAGGGTGAATAAAAAAGGCCTCCCGCAATGGGAGGCCTTTCAATTATCAGCCAGCCAGGAGGCTGGAAATAATGTGTCTTAGAACTTACCAACCAGACCAAATGCGAACTGGTTCATGTCATTGCCTTTTGCTAAAGCAAAGCCAGAAGCGGTAGTGAAGTTAGAGTTCTTTTGGTTGTCTACTTTTGAGAAAGAAGCAACGGCCTGAACATATTTATGGAACTGATAGCCTACAGCGATGGTAGCTTGCTGGCCACCAGTATCTGTCAGTGTTGTGCCATCTACGTCATTTGCTTTTGCGTATTGAACTTGTACTTCAAGAGCATCTTTTTTGTAGCCAGCGATCAGACCATAAACATTTTGTTTCTGATCGAAGTTCTTAGCCGCAGCAAGACCGCTTACGCTTGAAGAAGTGCGTTCAAACACTGCACCTGCGCTGAAGTCCATGTAATTAACCTGGCCGCCCAGTTGGTAAGCTTCAAGCTTTTGTGTACCTGTGAAGTTGGCTGCTTTTGCACCGCTGCTGCCATCCAGTTTCCAGGCTGCATTGTTTACTGTTGTGTAACCAAAGCCAACATTAAACAGGCTGTGTTTGTAGCCTAAAGAAACCGAAGTTTGGCCCATCAAATCTGTTGCAGGTGTGTTGCTTGGTGTACCTGCAGCACCGGCAGAAATGGAGTTAGCAGAATCTTTACCAAAGTTGTGGCTTAAGTTAGCGCTGAAACCTGCCCAGTCTGGTGTCTCGTAAGCAACCATATCACCCTGGCGTGCGCCAAGACGGTTCAGAATTTGCTTGGAGCCGTAGGTAGAAGACGCATCGTTCAGGTTGCCGTACAGAGTAGGAACGATTTGTTTCAGTGACAATTTGTATGCATTGTCATAACGGCCAAGGCGTAAAGTACCGACTTGCTTGCCGCCTACGCCAACGAATGTATTGCGGCTGCCAATTTCAGCTTTGTCATCGGTGTTGTCACCGTTGTTACCAAGGTAGAAACGGCTTTCAACTTGAGCAAGAGCGAAGAAGTCATTGCCCAGGTCATATTTGGCTTTGAAACCCAGTTTGGATGTTTGGTCCATCAGGCGGGTTTGGCTGTCTGCAGTGTTAGCAATTGCCGCGCCGCTGTTGTTGTTTACAGAAATCACTTCAACAGCAGAACCCAATGTGCCGTAAATGCTGAATGGGCCAAGTTCTACATCTGCGAATGCTACAGGTGCAGCAAATGCAGCAGAGATAGCAAGGGCGATAAGCTTTTTCATAATCTGTACTACTCCCAAAAAACGAGTGGATGAAGTGGCAAGGGGTTTGCCACTTCTGCATTGGTAAAGATCACGGCACTTTTGTTATAAGAAGCCATTTTATATTCTTTTGCGGCATTATGACATTTCTTATGCTTTCTGGTTGGCTAAGTTTTTTCAAAGTCAGCTCACAAAAAAGCCAAGGTTCATGAATCACTAATGCACGCATTTAGAAAGCAGTTGTATGTTTACAGCAACAAATTGCTTTCGAACAATGCCAAGTCTAGGGGAGTTTTATTAAAAGTATATGACAAAAAAATAGGTTTAAGCCCGTACGAACCCTTTGTAAGCCGGGCCAAACGTAGCATCTATGCAGCTTCCGGGAGATTCCGCTCGCATAAAGGTTTCACCGACCAGAAAGTTGTTAACGTGATTTTGTTGCATCAGAACAACATCATCCGGGGTGACAATGCCGCTTTCTGTGATCACGATACGATCGCTTGTAATCATGGGAAGCAGTTTCAGAGTGTTTTGTAGCGAAACTTCAAAGCTGCGCAAATCGCGATTGTTAATTCCCAGTAATGGCGTTTTAAGCTGTAATGCCAGCTCTAATTCAGCCTCGTTATGTACTTCTACTAAGGCAGCCATGCCCAGACTGTGCGTTATCGCTTCAAAGTCTTGCAGTTGACTTAAGCTTAACTCTGCTGCAATGAGCAGGATGCAATCTGCGCTCCATGCGCGGGCTTCAAAAATTTGATATTCATCCACCATGAAATCTTTACGCAGAACGGGCAGATTGCATGCTGACCTGGCCGCTTTCAGGTAATCAAGGTGCCCTTGAAAGTAAGGTACATCGGTGAGAACTGACAGGCAGGCTGCACCATGTGCGGCGTAATCCTGCGCATGAACTGCCGGCTGAAAATCAGCCCTAATCACGCCTTTGGACGGGCTGGCTTTTTTGATCTCCGCAATAATGCCAGGGTGGCCAAATACATTTTTGTTGCGTAATGAACCCGCAAAGTCACGTAAGTCTGTATTGCCTTCGGCTTGAGCACGAATTTCATGCAATGGAATCAATTTGCTGGCCGCAGCTACTTCTTCGTATTTGGTGGCCCAGATTTTTTTTAAGATGTCAGACATATTTGGCTCTTTTGTTAAGGCATGGCAAACCGCGGTGCAGATCGCTGCTGCTTACCAGCGCTTTAAAAAAGGCGGGTTTCAGCCGCCCTGCAAAATGAATTTGTGATTTAAATGCTTTGAGTGAATTGCACCAGCGCATCCAGCCTGGCCCGGGCGCTGCCATCTGCCAGTACCTGGCCCGCCCGCTGAATCCCCGCCACCAGTGATTCGGCTTTGCCCGCTGCGTAAATCGCTGCTCCGGCGTTCAGCTGCACAATATCGCGGCATGGGCTGGCCTGATTGGCCAGAACCTGCTCAATAATGTGTTTGGATTGTTGTGCATCATTTGCGTGCAGTGTTTTGATATCCGCCAGCTCAAAGCCATAATCACGCGGATCAAATTCAAACTCGTTAATCTGCCCGTCTTTTAGCTCGGCGATCAGGGTAGGGCCTGAAATGGAGATCTCATCCATGCCATCTTTGCCATGCACAATCAGTACATGCTTGCTGCCCAACTGTTTGAGCACGCGCACCTGAATCCCGACTAAATCAGGGTGAAAAACGCCCATCAGCTGGTTTTCTGCGCCTGCCGGATTAGTCAGCGGGCCCAGAATATTAAAAATGGTGCGCACGCCCAGCTCACGGCGGATAGGCGCAACGTATTTCATGGCGCTGTGATGATTGGGGGCGAACATAAAGCCCAGGCCAATTTCATCAATAGAGCGGCCCACTTGCTCTGCGCTGAGGTTTAAGTTGATACCAAAGGCTTCCAGCACATCGGCGGAGCCAGAGCTGGATGAAACAGACCTGCCACCATGTTTGGCGACTTTTGCGCCAGCGGCGGCAACGACAAAAGCGGCGCAAGTCGAGATATTAAAGGTGTGTGCGCCGTCGCCCCCAGTGCCGCAGGTATCAATCAGATGGCTGCGGTCTTGTACATTCACTTTGGTGGACAGCTCGCGCATCACCGTGGCCGATGCGGCAATTTCAGACACGCTTTCAACTTTAGTGCGTAAGCCAATCAAGAGGGCGGCGGTCTGAACAGGGGACATTTCCCCTGTCATGATTTGCCGCATGAGATACAGCATTTCGTCATAAAACAATTCGTTGTTATCGATCAGGCGATTGAGTGCGGCTTGAATAGTAATCATGAGTGCTCCTTGGCTTGGGGCGGGTGATCTGGCGGCAAATAAGTCGTGGTCTGGCAAAAAACGCTGCAAACAGGCAGGCGTGAAATGATGAAGCAATTAAGCGGGCCATCTCAGGCTGCTGAATGAAATGCAGGTGCTGAACATGGGATACGGCGAGTTATATCAGTGCTTTGAAAACACTATTTGTTGAAGTTTTTTTTGTTTTGCACTTAGGATCAGGGCGCAGTTTCAGATTCTGAACTCAAATTATTAAGCTAAAGCTGCACAGGGCTACTGTACATAAAAGCGCGAAAGCTCATCAGAGCGGGAACGATCCAAATCTATCCGGCAGGACAGCTCAGCAATCCCGGCTCCGCTGCCGCCTGCAAAACTTTTACCTACCCAGGCGCAATGCGCCTGACGGTACGTTTCATAGGCGCGGGTGCTTTTTTTGAAGGCGGGCAATGCCTCTGGACGGCCGGTGGCACGGTCCAGGTTTTTCATCATTGCCCGGGCTGCGGCTTCTGCATTTTTTCGATCTTGTTCAGCCTGCGGGGCCAGCTTGGCTAAACAGGTTTTAATCAGAATTTGATTTGCGCCATCGCATTCTACCTGGGCCGGAGGCGATGTTTGTGCCTGCGCGCTGAAAGCAAGTAAGGCGCAAGAGAGGGTAAAGATAAGGCGCATGATCTATCCTGGGTGAAAAAGAGGGGGCTGGTGCCTGTGGCAGGCACGGCAGAGGCCTTAAAGCGGCTTAGAGTCTGTCAGGCCCATTCTTTTAAAAACTGATCCAGCATGGCATGGCCGTGCTCGGTAAGGATCGATTCAGGATGAAACTGCACACCTTCGATCGGCAGTGTTTTATGCCGCACGCCCATGATCTCGCCATCTTCTGTCCATGCCGTGATTTCCAGGCAGTCTGGCAGGCTGGAGCGCTCAATTGCAAGCGAGTGATAACGGGTCACAGTAAAGGGGGAAGGCAGGTTTTTAAACACACCCGTATTGCTGTGCTCTATTTGCGATACTTTGCCATGCATCAGCGTTTGCGCGTGAATGACTTTACCGCCAAAAGCCTGGCCAATGGCCTGATGCCCAAGGCAAACACCTAAAATAGGCAACTTACCGGCAAAGTGATGAATCGCAGCCAAAGAAATACCTGCTTCGGTAGGAGAACATGGGCCGGGGGACACCACCAGATATTTAGGCTTTAAAGCTTCGATTTCTTCGATGGTAATTTCATCATTGCGATGCACCTGCACGTCTTGCCCCAGTTCACCAAAATACTGGACTAAGTTATATGTAAAGGAGTCGTAATTATCTAGCATAAGCAGCATGGTTAGGTTATGTCCTTGATTTTATAGGGTTGAATGTGGATGCTGCTTATCTGTTGTCCGGCATCTTAGCCGGTTATTTTTTTGCGTTATCACGGAGGCTGCGATAAACGCCCTTGTTCTGTAAATTATCGCAGTACAGGCGCAGGGCGTCTAGCGCATAGAAAAATAGACTTATTTTATTGAGCCAATATTACGCTGGACATTGATTTGCCTGTAAATGCAATCTGTCATTTAGGCCAGCAAGCCCGCCGGGCATGAAACATGCGCTGGCTAAATATATGCGGGCAGGCGTAAAAGAAGAACAATACTTTCAGATCCTGGATTACACCAAGGAGCACCAATTCCAGCAGGAGGCCATCTTTTATTTATTAGAGCCCGATATTAACCAGAAGATTTACGGCCTGCCCGAATACCTGTCGGCGCTTAATTCAACATTGCTGAATGAATCGGCCACGCTGTTTCGCCGCCGCTACTTTGCCAAAGGCCGCCACGCCGGTTTTATCCTGTAAGACCGACGCGAAGCATTGAAAGGCAGCAAAGGCCCGGGTAATTTTAAAAATCTGATGGTGTACGCGCCGGGCGGCAAGAAAGACGGCATGCAGATCCTGCCCATTTCTGAAGTGGCGGCAAAGGACGACTTCTGGAACATCAAAAACGTAACCCGCGACGACCAGCTAAGCGCCCACCGCGTACCGGCACAACTGATGGGCATCATCCCCAACAACACCGGCGGCATGGGCGACGTAGAGAAAGCCGCCACCGTGTTTGCTTATAACGAGATTGAGCCCTTGCAGGAGCGGATGAAGGAGCTAAACGACTGGCTGGGGGTGGAGGTGATCCGGTTTAAGACGTATTCAGTAACGGCAGAGTAAAGCAAATCAGCCCCAATAAGTGGGGCTGATTTAATTAAGACTTATTAAGTAAGCAATAGAACCTGTTTACTGATCAAAACAGATTTCTTAAATATTTTTTTGATGCGTTTTGTCTTGGACTTTGGTGCCTATATTCAGTAGCTTACCTCAATGCTCATAAATTACGCCTAACGACTAGTATCAGCTATGAAGACTTGCGTCGGCTGAATCTGCGTGTTGAGCATTACGCGTTTTTAGAGGGGGGCAAGTCCAAGTTGCGAAAGCACACCATACTCACATTGGAGTCGATCTATAGCTGACATGCCACCGGACGCTGATTCTGCCCATGGTGAAACGTCTAGTGATCGTTTGAAGCGTAGTATGGCTGGATCTATCTGAACTGATCCATTCTTTGTTTGAACACAGCCATGCTGAAACCCTCTTCGGAATGACGCCTCTGAAATTCGGCTAATTAAGCGGACTAGTTGTTTCCTAGTTTTTTCTGGAAGATCGTTGAACTCCTCTAAGTGTAGGCCGTACGCAACTGAATGTGGATCAAAGTCACTCATTTTACTCTCCTGAATTAAACCATCGAAGCGGAGTAATCTCACCGATCCCAATATGAGCAGATCAGATCAAAGCTGTAATCAGCAGGCCGAATTACTTTGGGCGTATCTAAAGCAAAGAGACGCTTGGACCAGATATTGAAATCCAACAATCATGGAAACTATTTGTTGGATTTCAATATCTGGCCCTGATTTTTTAGACTGCATTTTAGCTATTCGAATTTAAATAGTGGGTTTGGTCTTTTAAGTTTATTCAAGAACATAAAATACCACACCATCATCAATATTTTTTGGCCTCCCGTAGTAAAAATTTAACGTGCCGTTAATTAATACATTTCCATTGTTTTGGGTGATTTTTATATTTGTAATGTTTTTCAATGAGTCTGCGTTGCTTTGAAACCAAATTATTTTTGATGGATGACTTCCTTTAGAAGTTAGCTCATCTACGCTTTGCATCATAGTATCGTTTTCGTGGGTGATTTCTACTTCTTGTGTATTGAATGTTTTTTGAAAGTTGCCAGCAGTTGAATCTTCTATAATTGATACGTTTACTATGATTCGCATTATTGCATCCTAAAAATAAATAATAGAAAGCTGGAGTCAGGATTTGCAATAACACAGCTTATGTTTTAAATTATGTTAATGCAAGACCTGACTCCTATAAGACGCACGCGCCCATTACGTCGGCACCAACTAAGTTAATAGTTAATACTGAGCTGCAAGGGACAGACTGGCCGTTTTGAGAACACTGATAAACATAGACTTCATTGCAATTATCATAACCAGGATTTGGATTCCTATATTTAGAGCAATGCGGCAAAGTAGCACTAGGGTTAAGCGTATATGCCTTATCAAATGTAAGATCGCCAGACCGTCCACAAACACTAGCCCAATTTGAAATTTTAAAATCAACGGCTTGCGAAGAAGTTGATTTTAGTGAGTATTCAATAACACCCATAGATGAATAGTATTTCGTATTACAACGATATGCCCAACCATTTTGGGTTTGATCACATGCTTCTGGATGAACGTATTGCGCTGAAACTGTTGCGCTATAAAGAATTAGTATGCTAATTGACGAATGTAAAAATAGACTAAGAAATAACTCTTTCATATTTATCTCCTTAGCGATTAATGATCATTAAATAAGAGAATCCAAAATACTATTTCCGTTTCGCTTCCAAATATAGGTCAATTTCGGTAATTGTCAAACCAGCTGTCGCCTCGGTAGTTAAATTTTACGCCGTCTTTCAGTTCTTTTTTTCTTACGGGCTCACTTTCTATGCAGGGGGCTGATTTGAGTAGCTTTATTTTTGTCATTTCCCAATTGTGGGTAAATTGGGGTCAGGTCTTGGTTGCGGTTTGGCAAGGCTGATGGTTTGCTGTGAAATAATCCCAAGGCTTCTTGAAGGAGCGATCACGCATACTTTATCGCCCCGTTTTAATTTTTCGCTTTGCATGTTTACTCCGGAACAGATTGATTTAAGTGGTGTGGTCATTCAAAATGAATGGTTTTGTATTTATTTTTTTCTTTTCTTGTAAGGATTTTTTCGATTGGCGGGGTGGCGGTATTTCAAGCTCATACCGTTCATTTTTCCATTGGGGCTGGCGATTTGGCTCTTCTTATTAAATAAATTATCTCTTTTTGTAAGTAGCAGAAAATTGAATCCTGATAACGATCGCTTTGTCACCAAAAAAGAAATTGCCAAACTTCGCCATTTTTTTACACTTCGGTTTGCTTATCTTCAAGTAGCAATGGAGAGTGATATGGGGGCTTTGCCAGAATATTGGAGGCAGTACGGTCCTGATTGCGTTGCAATGCCCGTATCTGAAAATGCTGAAGTGCAAAAGCTTATGACACAGCATAAGGATGCAATTCTTGCGTTACCCTATGAGGTAACTACAACAGGGCTTGCTGCAGTGCATGCATTTTTTGATACGGTGCTGAATCATATTGATAAAACACTTGCAGATGCAATCAGAAATGATGAGTACTTTAGTGTGATATCTGATGTGATTGATGAGCACGAGAGCCTGGTCAGTTATTTTGCTTATGCCACGTTAGTTTTTGAGACAATACCCGCAGGTTTTTATAGCCGCAGCGAGAGTGAAAGCATGCCTTACTGGATGCAGGAAGCCATTCTCTTGATTTTTCTGGCCCCGCTTAGCACGAGTAATGTGGTTTGCCTGCGCATGCGTGCTTTGGAGGAGCGGCTTACAAGTGATGCGCTGGGCCCTTTGTTGACGAGGGCAGAGTCAGATCCTTTACGGCTTGCTTTAGAAACGTTTATTCGTGGGCTGACAGATTTCTCTCTCGCGGCTGATGAGCTGCATCACTTGGTGGTAAAGCTGCTTCTTGCCCGTAAGCAGGGGCCTGAATTTATTTACCATGGCCGAAAATTTTGCACATGGGTAAGGGGTTCAATTTCTTTTTAAAAGCGCTGTATCAATTGTGTTTTTTCTAAGATAATTTTCTTACTCATCTATGCTTGGCGCGGGCTATGGCACTTTGTGCTCGGTATAAGACACGTTCCTGTCTCGCTTTAGTTTTTTTATGGCTGATTGTGCGTATGGTTTGAATACTGAACGGGTGAGTATTTTGGCCTTGGTTATAATCATGTTGTTAGCAACATGGGCAATAATGAGCGTATCCTATTTTTACCAAGAATTTATTTTTTGATAATCGTGCTTCAATTTTGAATTTTTATTCAAGCTTGCTCCATTGTTTTCTGGCTTGCACTATCACCATTCTTATTCTAAATTAAATGCAATCTCTTTTGATTTGAATGAATTTATAAATTAATTGCGGAGAATTAAATGGCTGCTCCATGCTTCTGTTTTGTTAGTGATTTTTTGTAATTAATTTAAAGGATCTAAACAATGAATCTGTTTAGTAAATTAAATTTAACAACCAGGTTTGTTGTGCTTTTAATTTGTTCTTTTTTGGCAATGCCACAGGAAGCATATGCTGATGATGGCTTTAAAAGTCTTACTATCTATACAGAAAATGATCCGCCCTATGTCATTGTTGATGCTAAAGGAGTGATTGGGGGGCTGGCCACCAAAAAGCTTAATAACTTTCTTAAGGAAATAAAGCTGACAGAAGAAAGTATTGAAGTCCGACCCTGGGTTCGTTCATATGTTGAGGCATTAACAAAACCTAATGTTATGATTTATCCTATTGCAAAAACCCCAGAGCGCTTAGAAAAGCTTGAATATATTTATAAAATATATGATGCTGTTGTATTTTTTTATAGGCTTTCAAGCAGAAAGGATATTATAATAAGTAATATTAATGAAGCAAAAAAATACTCGGTATGCGCTGTACGCGCTGATTATCGCGCGGAGTATTTAAAACGCAGCGGATTTCCCTTGATTGATGAATCGAATGATTCAACAATGAATTTTAAGAAATTTATAGCAGGGCGTTGTGACTTGGCAATTCTGACTGAAATTGGTCTTAATGCAAAATTGGAGCAGTTAAAGTTGGATTCCTCGCTTGTAACTGCTGTTTATTCTTTAAATGAAATTGACAGCAATCTGTATATTGCTATCAATAAGGGGACGGACAAGAAAGTGATTGATGCACTAAAAAATGCGGCAAAAAAATTAGATTAGATATATATGATTTTTAAATTTATTTATTTTATTGAATGTGTCATTTTTTGCCGTTTTCTCTCTTACTAACCATTTTAAATTTACCCATTAACCCGCATGGCGGCTAAAAAAGTGGCTCATATGCCTGGCAGGCCTTTGATATTCTGAATATCAAGCTGCCCGCAGCCATTAAATATTGCAAACTGCTGTAGCTTTTGCATCAATGCTTCTGCAAACAGGGTGGGGCTGTTTATTTGGGATTCTAAGTGCATGCTGATGACTTGCAGTCTTTGTTCCTGCCGGTGTGCTTTACAGTCGATGCGGCCCACAAAGTGATCGCCAAAGAGGATGGGCAGGCAGAAATAGCCATATTTGCGTTTGGCAGCGGGCACATAGCATTCCAGCTTATAGTCGTAGCCAAACAGCTGGTTCAGGCGTTTGCGGTGGATGATGGCGTTATCAAATGGCGATAGCAGGTGCACGCAGGGGGCGGCCGATAAGGCTTGGGTGAGTGCACTCGTTTCTGCGTAGGCTTTTGGCATGGCCGCGCTGCTGATGGCCTCGATCTGATGGCTGGCGATTTGGGCCTCCAGCAGCTCGCGCATGGTTTTTTTTAAGGCTGGATCGGTGTGCAGATGGGTGAGTTGCCCGAATGTCACCACGCTGTGCGCGCGTAAATAGTTTTGCAGCAGATAGCCTGCATAATCGGCGAGATCTGGCTGGCGTGTATCAATATTGGCAGGCAGCATGCGCTCCCGCAGCTCGTAGACTTTTTCCATGCCGATGCGCTGGCAGATCATCAGATCGCCCTGCAGAAACAGCTTTTCTATGGCTCGTTTCCCCGGCCCCCAGTCCCACCAGCTGCCGCTTTTTCCTTTGTTGTTCTCCAGATTTCGTACCCGCAATGGCCCTTCATCCCGCACCCTTAGTAAGATTTCATTCATCAGGCTGGCGGGAATGTCGTGATAATTAGCCCAGGTACTGTTTCTGACCGCGGCCATGCGATGCTGCGCAAAACGATAATCTCGCATGGGCAGGTAGGATGCGGCATGAAACCAGTATTCGAAAATCTGGCGGTTTTCGAGCAGTTGATTTAAAAAAACAGGCTGATAATCGGGCACGCGTGACCAAAGAATATGATGATGTGCACGTTCGATGATTGAGATAGTGTCTATTTGCACATAGCCAAGATGCTCAATTGCCGCAAGCGTAGCAGCGGGGCCTCTGCCGAAAATGGCTTCGGATTGCAGGCCTTGCCGTGTTAAAGCATGCCGCCGTAATTGAATAATAAGCGATGAATCCATAGCCTCTCAATATAATCAGAACGAACGTTCTATTTATGATACTGTGAATCAAAGATCAGGCAAAGTATTTGCTTATTAGTATAAAAATTATGTGCAGCGGGGAGGGCTGGGTTTGATATGAAGCAGGGCCTGGCATCGCTTGTGGATTTTTGGCAGAGTGATGCTTCGCGCAATACTCATATTTAAGCGCCACCCGCCAGACCACTTCCTTTTACCTTGCCCCAATCCAATTCAAATTTGGCCAGAAATTTTCTTAAGCGGTCTGCATCATTGCTTTTTGCTTTTTCTAGGCGCGATATATTAAATAGTTTTCTGCCTGCATCAGACAGCGAATCAGATGCTTTGCAGATCTGGATGACTTTTTCCAGCTGCATGCGATCGAACAAATCAAGCTCACCGGCTTTGCTCCCCATTAATTCGTCTAATTCATTGGGGGTATTGTTGTGCCAAGCTTGCTGCAGGCGGGTGATTTCTTCGTTTACGTTTTCCTGGGTGATGCGCCCGTTTTCTGCCAGCGTGGCCATGCGGGTGACAGAGGCGGATAGCTCGCGAAAATTACCAGACCATTTAGCCTCTGGCCTGCTGGCAAATTTTAAATAGCTTTGTCTGGCTTCGGCATTAAAGCGCACTTGCTCGCCTTGCTCTTTGGCGTAGCGCAGCAGTTCAAATTCCAGATTAGGCTCCAGGTCTTCACTGCGATCGGCAAGGCCGGGCAATTCGTACAGCCATAAATTGATTCTGGCGTATAGGTCTTCCCGAAAGCGCCCCGTGGCCACCCATTGTTTCAGATCGCGCACGGTGCCTGCGATCAGCTGAAAATCGCTGCTGACTTCTTTATCGCTGCCAAAGGGGAAAAAGCGTTTTTCTTCGATGGCTTTGAGCAGCATGGCTTGCTCATCCAGCCCCAGCTCGCCAATTTCATCTAAAAAAAGTAAACCGCCATCGGCGCTGCGCAGCAGGCCAGCTCTCTCGGTTTGTGCGCCGGTAAATGCGC
Organism: Iodobacter violaceini; assembly: GCF_011601265.1. Lineage (GTDB taxonomy): Bacteria > Pseudomonadota > Gammaproteobacteria > Burkholderiales > Chitinibacteraceae > Iodobacter > Iodobacter violaceini. The sequence continues at coordinate 7,920 of NZ_JAAOLX010000020.1, read as the reverse complement.
CTTTTACATGGCCAAACAGGGCAGACATGGCGCTGTCGCCGCGCAGTGTGGCGCAGTTTATCTCTACAAAACGCCCGCTGATTTGGTGCCTGGACGTTTTCATTTCATAAATACGGCGGGCTAAAAATGATTTGCCTGCGCCCGTGGGGCCGCTCAGCAAGATGGGCGCTTTGGATCGAATTGCTACTCTTTCGATTTGCTCAATCATGCGGTTAAAGTGCGGATTGCGTGTGGCGATGCCTGATTTCAAAAAAGAAACGCTTTCGTCTTTCAACTGGGCAAAGCGGCTGGCAATTTTGTTATAGCGGGATAAATCCAGATCAATCAGGGTGTAACGGCCAGCCGGGCCTTGCTCTTTGCGATCGGGCGAGGTCTGGATCAGTTTGGCGGGCAAATAGCGCGATTCAGCCAGCAAAAACCAGCAAATTTGCGCCACATGCGTGCCGGTAGTGATATGGATCAGATAGTCTTCGGCCTCGGTATCAAAGCGGTAGCCGTGGGCAAAATCATGCAGCGCGGCGTAAACCTCTTCAAAATCCCATGGATTACTTAAATTGATTTCAATGCCGACGACTTCGGTTTCGGGGGAAACCTGCCTGATATCTTGTTTTAGCCTTTCAAACAGGCCGCGGCTGCGCAGATCGTGCAGCAGCTCTATCCGGTGGATAAGCAGCTCTTCCTGCTGGCACAGGCCAATGGTAGGGCGCCACTTTTCCCAGCGCTGGCTGCCCCGGCCCACATAATCCAGCACGGTGCCTACAAAGCCAAACACCACGGTCTTTTGCATCTGCCTTATCCAAAAATATAAATGACTAGATTAATTTATCATGTTTTATCTGTTTTCGGCGAAGAATGGTGCGGGTGGTTTGCGTTTAAATATTTTTATTGCACTTATAAATCAATGGCTTGTTGATTAATTGATGCATTGTTTTTATGGGTGGCACGGCGCTTGCACTGTACTGTAGTGCTGGCCATGCTGAAAATGAAGCGGGTTTCACCCGTACTGAAGATCAGGGCAAGGCCCGCTTTACTTAAACCGCTGTGTTTATGCACAACGCAGCCAACAAATGAGAATAAAAAAATGAGCAATTACAGCCAGATTAATGTGGAAAACGCTTCGCCAATCAAGCTTTGGACTAAGGGTGTGCCGCTGGAAGATGAGGCACGTGAGCAGCTGATAAACACTGCCAGAATGCCTTTTATTTTTGAGCATCTGGCCGTGATGCCCGATGTGCATCTGGGTAAGGGATCAACCATCGGCAGCGTGATTCCAACCCGCGGGGCGATTATTCCTGCTGCGGTGGGGGTGGATATTGGTTGCGGAATGATGGCCGCCAGAACCACGCTGATGGCAGGAGATTTGCCCGATAACCTGGCCGGGTTGCGCAGCGCAATTGAGGCCGCCGTGCCGCATGGCCGTACCTCAACCAGAAGCGGCCGGGATAAAGGATCATGGGATACGCCACCTGCCACCGTGGATGCCATGTGGGGTGAGCTGGCAGATGGGTTTAAGCAGATTACCGATAAATATCCCCGCTTAATGAAGACCAATAATCGCAAGCATTTGGGAACACTGGGTACAGGTAACCACTTTATTGAGGTGTGCCTTGATGAGGAAAACCGTATGTGGTTTATGTTGCATTCCGGGTCACGTGGGGTAGGAAATGCGATTGGTACGCATTTTATCGAGCTGGCTCAGGCCGATATGCGCCAGCATATTGCCAACTTGCCGCACCGCGATCTGGCTTATTTTGAGGAAGGCAGCCAGCACTTTGATGATTATGTGGAGGCCGTGGGCTGGGCGCAGGATTTTGCCCGCCGTAACCGCGCGGTGATGATGCAAAACGTGATTGCAGCCGCGCGAAAAGTGATCAGCAAGCCCTTTCTGGCCGATGTAGAGGCGGTAAATTGCCACCATAATTATGTGCAAAAAGAAACGCACTTTGGTGCTGAGGTGCTGGTAACGCGTAAAGGGGCGGTTTCGGCGCAAAAAGGCCAGCTGGGGATTATTCCGGGATCGATGGGGGCCAAAAGCTTTATTGTCCGAGGCCTCGGTAATGAAGAGGCTTTTTGCTCCTGCAGCCATGGTGCCGGGCGAATTATGAGCAGAACCATGGCCAAAAAACTCTTTACGGTGGAAGACCAGATCAACGCTACAGCGCATGTGGAATGCCGAAAAGATGCAGAGGTGATTGATGAAATTCCCATGGCTTACAAAGATATCGACGCAGTGATGGCCGCGCAGTCTGATCTGGTAGAAATTGTGCATACCCTGCGCCAGGTGGTTTGTGTGAAGGGGTAACAGGAAAACAAAATGAAAATACTGAGCGCCCACCCAATAGAAGCCCGTGTTCGGGAGCGCATCATGGATGAATTGAGCGCGATCGAAGCAAGGCATCAGGTAAAGATATTATTTGCTTGTGAATCGGGCAGCCGGGGCTGGGGATTTGCCTCGCCCGATAGCGATTACGATGTGCGTTTTATCTATGTGCACTCATTAGACTGGTACCTCAATATTGAAAAACAGCGCGATGTGATTGAAGTGCCCATCAGCGATGAGCTGGATGTCTGCGGCTGGGAGCTGCGCAAAGCGCTGGGTTTACTGGGGAAATCGAATCCCACCCTGTTTGAATGGCTGGATTCGCCGGTGATTTATCGGCAGGAAGATTGGCTTTGCGATGAATTACAGGCTCTAAAGGCCGGGTATTTTTCTGCTAAAAAAGCACGCTGGCATTATTTATCGATGGCCAAAAAGAATTTCAGAGGGTATTTGCAAGGAGATACGGTCAGAATGAAAAAGTATCTCTACGTGCTGCGCCCCTTGCTGGCCATGCTGTGGATAGACTGCAGGGCAGATATGCCACCCATGCGGTTTGCTGATCTGGCCCAGGCCATGCTTGCAGACCAGAGCGCACTGGCAGATGAAATCAACCAGCTGCTGGCGATAAAAATGAGTGCTGGCGAGGCTGAGTACGGCGCTCGTTTCCCGCGCATCCACGCCTTTATTGAGCAAACCCTGGCGCAGGAAGTGGCGGAAACAAGCGCCCCAAGGCCGCTGGCTCAGCTGACAAGCTTAGATCGCTTGCTTTATAAAGCGGTGCTTGCAGATGCTGCTTAAAACAAGAAGGAGAATAAATTGATTGAGTTGGATGGGGCTGTTGGGGAAGGAGGCGGGCAAATTTTGCGGAGCGCGCTTACGCTTTCCATGATGACTGGCCAGCGCTTTAAGATAAAAAATATTCGCGCCGGGCGGCGAAAGCCGGGCTTGTTGCGCCAGCATTTAACGGCGGTGGAGGCCGCGGCGGCTATTTGTGGCGCAAGTGTTGAAGGCGCGGCGGTGGGCTCGCAAAGCCTGCGCTTTATTCCCGGCCCGGTGCAGGGCGGGAATTATCGTTTTGCTAGAGGCACGGCGGGCAGCTGTACTTTGGTATTGCAAACTATTTTGCCCGCACTTTGGTTTGCAAAGCAGGCCAGTACGGTTTCGGTAAGCGGTGGCACGCATAATAAGGCGGCCCCGCCTGCCGATTTTCTGATCCGCGCCTGGCAGCCGCTGCTGGCAAAAATGGGTGTGCAGCAGGATATTGCTTTAAAACGCTATGGTTTTTACCCGGCAGGTGGAGGTGAAATTACGGCCAGTGTAAAACCAGTTTCTGCGCTGATCCCACTGCACTTAAGCAGCAGAGGCGCATTGCTGCAGATTAAGGCTGAGGCACTCGTTGCCGGAGTACCCGGTAAAGTGGCTCAGCGGGAGCTTGATCAGATCAGCCAGCGGATTGAAGGTGTGGCAGGAGATATTCGTGTTTTAAGTAACGATCAGGGCCCCGGTAATGCAGTTTTGATTGAAGTGGTGCATGAGCATCTTAGCGAGATTTTTACAGGCTTTGGCGAGAAAGGCACCAGTGCAGAAGCCGTAGCTAATCAGGCCGCCAGCCTGGCAAAAATCTATTTAGAAAGCCAGGGCGCAGTGGGGGAATACCTTGCTGATCAATTACTGCTGAGTATGGCGCTTGCGGGGGAATGCAGCTTTACCTGCACCAAAGCATCCTCCCATTTGCTGACTAATATTGGCGTAATCGAGCGTTTTTTACCTGTAAAAATAAAGCACGAGCCAAGCGGGCAGGCCGTGAGTGTCAGTATCTCATCGGTTTGATATTGTGTTTGCTGGATGCGTGAAGCCACGCCGTTTTTTGCGGCTTTGCATGTGAAAGGCTGGCAGGTTTGCCGTGCGGTGAATATTTCGCTTAAGTTAATTGCTTTGGATTTTAGCCTCCCCAATACCCGCCTGCTTTCTTCTCTAATAAGCGGATTAACTCTGGCTGCATATATTGGTAATCGTCCGGGATATTCAGGCAGATGATTTTCTTATTTTTAATGGCGGCGGTGAAGCGCTGGTTTAAGCGCCGCTGGTGGCTTTTCTCCATTACAAAAATATGAGTGGCCCAGCCGATTTGCTCTGATGAAAGCAGCACATCGGCATCGGGCGCAAGGCCTGCAGAATCTGTTTCAACCCCTTGCAATGTTGAAAAGATTTGCTCTGCGGTGGGGCTGCGCAGGCGGTTTCGGCTACAAATAAACAGTGCGCGAATCATGATTTTCTCTGTTGTGTGGCCCTCCATGGCGGAGGGCCATTGATTAAGCGATTACCAGCTCAAATCGCTCGCCTTTAAAAATGCGTTTGGGGCTGCCGCGTTCAATCTGGTAGTGCATCAAACGCCGCTCGCTGCGCTGGCTGGCGCTGGCTTCCCCGGCAAGGCTTGCGAGCCTGTGGGCGATCAGCATTTCTGCCAGTCGCTTATTGGCGTGCTGGCTGCGCTCGGTTTGCACCTTTACGCTGATGCCTGTTGCCAGATGGGTTGCCCGCACTGCGGATTCGGTTTTGTTTACATGCTGGCCGCCCGGGCCGGATGAGCGCATGGTTTCAAAACGAATCTCCCCTGATAAATCGCGCTGGGTTTCTGTACAGCGCAAAACGCCAATAAACCAGTTTTTGCGTAATTGGCGCGGGCGGTAAGGGCTGGGGCAGATCCATTGCACTGTGCCCTCCCACAGCCGGGCCAGCGCTTCAGCGCCTGTTCCATCCAGGCTGATTAAAACAGAGCGATAAACTCCGGTTTTATCGCCAGCTTCCTGCTCTAAAATATCCAGCTTGAGCTGCCGTTGTCTGGCTTCAAATATCAGGCGGTTCAGTGCTTTGCTAACGGCCAGCTGGCATTCCAGCGGGCCTTGTGCGGCAGAGAGTTGTAATAAAATCATTCGCAGCACTCCCCGCGGGTTTTGTATGTGAGCACGGGCCTCAGCCTTGCAATCACCCGGATCAGCCCTGCGCCTTCCAGAGTTGAAATAATGTTTTCGGCGGGTTTATAGGCTTCGGGGGCTTCTTCATAAATCAGTTGCCGGTCGGCACAAATCACATGGCTGCCCAGCTTGGTGCGGCTAAGCTGGGCCACGGTATAGCGCGGGCTTAAGCGGCCTTTGCATTCGCTGCGCATCCATTTACGGCCCGCACCGTGGGCCAGTGAGTTCAGACTCAGATCGCTGGCCAGCGGTAAAACCAGATAGCTGAAATCGCCGCGTGAGCCCGGAATCACCACCGGGCCAACATCGGCAGGCGTTGCGCCCTTGCGGTGCACCCAGCCTTGCAGGCCATGCATTTGTGCGGGCAGAACCAGATTATGGTTGATATCCAGCACGGCCTGGCCATTTGCGTTTAACCGCAACAATATCCGCCGGGCAATCAGCCTGCGGTTTAGCGTGGCAAATTGCACGGCTTGCTGATGCGCCAGCAGATAAGCCGCGCAATCTGCCGTATTCACAGCTAAACCTTTGTGGCCATGCTGATCAATATGCTGGCGCAAAATAAACTGCCCCAGGCCGCGCGAGCCGCTATGTACCAGCAGCTGAAGCTGCTGCTTACTGATGGCCAGCGCATCCAGTGCGGCAGCATCGTAAACCTCATCAATTGATTGCAGCTCTGCAAAATGATTACCACCGCCTATGGTACCCAGTGCCTGTTGAAAGCCGGTTTGTGTGGCGATTGAGCCGGCAATTTCATCCTGCCATTCCTCGCCTAAAGGGCCATCAAGATTGCCGAGTTTTTTCTCCAGCTTGCTGAGATTGGCTTTATGCAGCGCAATATCGGTTTGCCACAACGCCATGCCGCAGCCAATATCGCCGCCAATTAAAGCCGGATAAATAACATCAGCAGAGAAAAAAGCCGCGCCCACCGGATAGCCCCGGCCGGGATGTAAATCAGGCATGCCGGAAACATATTGCATGCCGGGAAGTTTGGCGGTGTTTTGTAATTGCCGGATCGCATCGCCTTCGATCCATGTATCTGCAGACGCGATTAAATTAACGCGCGCAGACAAATTTTGAACGTAATTGCCCATGATAAATCCATATCAGATTTAAAAAATGATGTGGCAGGCCGAAGCCTGGTCAATGGGACTTACTGGAGGGAAGTCTTGATAAACTAGGCGCGGACTGCGGAGAATGTAGTGGTGTTTTGCATAATGTGTTCTCCTTCAAACAGTGCGGTTGATAAAACGAATGGCCCGCATCCTACACCGGGTATGGCGCATTGCACAAATAAATTAAGGCGGGTGTGGCGGAAAGTGCAAACGCAGCAGGGCTGTCTGCCAGGCTGATTTGTTTTGGTTTGAACAGGGTCTGATCGATGGGGCGCCCAATTGGGGGCAGGTACAGGGCCTGATCCCAATTGGGCTAAAGCTTGATCTGTTGGCTGAAACAGAGCGGCACAGGCCGTGTGGTCACAAAGAACGCTTTCAGACCATATTATTATCTGCGCCAGGCAATTGATGTGGCTCGATACCCGCCTGTACCCAGGCCAGTTTTATTCTGCCAAAGAAACTGTTTTCAAACACGGTTTCTTTTACTTCTTCAAGCAGAGGGTTTTCAGGATCACAAGCCTCGCAAGCCATCAGCCAAAGTACGCTGTTGTGGTAGTGATAATGCCCTTTCTTTTTGCTGCCAAAGATTGCGGCAAGTGCCGCCATTGCTTCTGGCACGCCCTGAGTGGCTTCTTCCTGCAATCTGGGCAGTATTTGAGCAATGATTTCAGGCGTATGTAATGTGGAGCACAAGCGGTGCAGCGTATAGCTTGCATTATCGCTGCCTAATTGCTCTACCTGAATGATGGCATCGAGTGTTTTTTTCTCCATTGCGTGGCGCTCATCCTTAGTCCGGCACGCGTTTAATCGTTGGCGGAAGATCACAAAAAGATTGCTTTGAGCTTCCAGCTGGCAACTATCCGTTAGCTTTTGATAGAGCTCAATGGCCCGCTCGGTGTCTTGTTTAACACCGAGTCCTTCATCGTATAAATAAGCCAATTGAAAGCTTGCACTATCGTTGTTGAGCTCTTGTCCTTTGTGAGCAAGTAATGCTGCGGGCAGGTAATCTTTGGCCTCGGTGAATGCGGAAATAATTTCATCCCATATCCGGTTTTGCGGATCGGCCTGCTGTGCATCTTGAAACCACTGCCCGGCTATTGCCGGATTACGCTCAAACCCATGCAGGCCCTGATCACAAAACAAGGCGTACAGGATTCGGGCTGCAATTGTTTCTCGTGATAAAGCACTTTGTTTTACGGCTTCTACAAAGCTGGGGGTGAATTCCGGATGTTTAAAGATGATGTTGAGCAGGGCAACGATATGATCGTCATCGGCTATTTCCGCATGCTCCAGCGCAATTTTGGCGTATGGAAGTGCTTCAGTAATCTTGTCTCTGTTGCTTAAGCTGACCACAATCCACATTGCTGCTTCTTGGCGATGAAATGTTAGCGCCGATTGAAATTTGACCCACCCTGCCGATCCAATTTTGACCCAGGCCGGGGCGTTGCTTTTTCATCGAGCAACTGTGGATAAGTCTAGCAAATAGCGAACGGCCCGCCCGCTATTTTTC
>NZ_JAAOLX010000001.1 GCF_011601265.1 Iodobacter violaceini | reverse complement strand
TTAAAGTCTGGCGACCATAGCGAGGTGGTCCCACTCCTTCCCATCCCGAACAGGACAGTGAAACACCTTAGCGCCGATGATAGTGCAGATTACCTGTGTGAAAGTAGGTCATTGCCAGACACCCTAAGCCGTAACAAGACCCCCGTACTCGAAAGAGGCGGGGGTTTTGCTTTGCGCGGAAGAAATGAGTTCCTGAATCGCACGGGTTTCGCGGAGGCCATTAGGTTTGAATCAGACCAACATGGCCTGCCCGCTTTGATTACGATAATAATTTCCTTCTGCTTCAGCAGGTGGAATACGGCCAACCGACCCCAGCAAACGATGCTGATTGACAGGCTTGAACGGGATCGCCACTTTGTCGACGACACCGTGTGCGGAGCGTTTCGGGTGTGCAGCCAATTTTGCTGGCAATGGAACCGAGCTGGGCCCACTCGGATGGATATTGTGGGCACGGTGCTCAATATCCATGCGCACAGCGCGTTCGCGGACTTCGGGGGAAAACTGAGTTGATTTCTTCATGGCTCTATTCTTGCAAGAATTGGAGCCTCCACGAAACTTGGTGCGATTCATTGTTGTGTAATAAAGCCGCGATAGCGGCTTTATTTTTGAGCGGAGTATGCCTGTGAATGCGGTTAAGCCTTCCCAGAGAGCTGGGCATTACTTACAAGAATGGTTCCATGGCAGATTTTTTTGCATAAGGCGTGGGATGTTTTGTAATTAATTATAAAAAGTGAGTGGGGTGCCCCACTCAAAATCACCATCCGACGGGAGGGGCAATTGTGGGGTTTAGTAAAGACTAGAGTGGATTAATGTTTATGGAATAGGAGTTTAATCATGCCCACCCAGCTGCTTGCGCTTGGTGTGATCGGCGTGCGTTTATATGAACGTATTTTGACATCTCCAGCACAGTATTCTAATGAATTAGCGGATCATATCGTTGATGAAATTAATTACTACCTTCCCATGGCACCTTTAAAGGAAGAAACTTTATTGTTTCATTTGGCTTGTGAAATTCATCTGGCATTGGAAGAATGCGATGAAAAAATCAATACGATCGCTGGCCGTCATGAGGCTGCTGTGATCGTTTCGGGCTTAATTGCCCAGACTAAGCGGTTTTCTCACCTATACCATGATTAAATCAGACTATTTTTATATGCTGATTCAAATCTTAAAAGGCCTTATTTGAAACAGGGTAAAACGCAGCCTCCAGGGAAGGCTGTGTGTTGTTTATGAACATGTCACTTTAGGCAAATTAGCTTTCAGTGCTGGAAAAAGCCGGGTATTTGATCGTACTGTCTTCTGAATAATCAGCTTTGATTAAAAATACTAAAAGTAAAAAAAGGAATATCCTCAGGCAATATGTAACGGTCAGAGCGCTTATTTAAGGGTATGCTAACAGCGCCCATTCCGGAGGCTAAAGGCGAGCTGATATGCGTATACGTAGTTCTGATTTGATTGAACCTCTGGCAGCAATTATGGCTGTCGGAGCTTTAATTTGGTTGGGTTTAATGATTATGGCCCCATTTCTTGCTTCAGTTATTTGGGCCGGCATTCTGGTTTATACCACCTGGAAGCCTTATCAATATTTAGTAAGACTTTGCAGAGGCAGTCGCTTTACTGCAGCCCTGCTCTTTATTACGGCTTTACTGACGTTTTTAGTTTTGCCTTTGCTTCTTGCCGGGTTTGAATTTGCCAGTCAGGCGGGGTCATTGATTAAAACGGTGAGTTTGCAATTTCAGCTGGGCTGGCCGGATTTACCTGCATGGGTCAGTACGTTTCCCTATTTAGGCGAGTTGATCAATGGATTCTGGATAAAGCTTGGCCAGGGTGATCCTGCGCTATTAGAGCGTATTCGTGGATTAAGCGGGCCTGTGGCATCGGGCCTGTTACGTTTTGGCGGTATTGTAGGCGGCGGATTTTTATTATTGGCCTTAAGTTTGATTGTGGCCTTTTTCTTTTATTTACATGGGGAACGCGCTGCGGCATGGCTAAAAGGCATGATGTGGCGTATTGCAGGTGAGAAAGCAGAATCACTCTTGCAGGTTGCGGCAGGTACGATCAGAGGCGTGGTCTATGGCTTTTTAGGAACTGCTTTGGTGCAGGGAGTTTTAGCCTGGTTTAGTTTCTTTATTTCCGGTGTGCCTAATTCTCTGACATTAGGTTTTGCCAGTTGTTTTCTTTCTATTTTACCGGGCGGGCCAGGGCTGATTGGTATACCTGCTGCGGCCTGGCTTTATTATCAGGGGCATACGGGCTGGGCAGTTTTTCTGGCGCTTTGGATGATTTTTGTAGTGGGCACTGCTGATAATGTGGTGAAACCGCTCTTTATTGGTAAAGAAAGCGATTTACCATTTATTTTGATTTTATTTGGCGTATTGGGCGGAGCTTTGTCGTTTGGTTTATTGGGAGTCTTTTTAGGCCCGACGCTATTAGCAGTATGTTACGCCCTGCTGGGAAGCTGGGTAAAAGGAAGTCCTAAAGCCGGACAGTGCTGATTGGCAGAGTATCGTATTAAAAAGAGCACCGTATTCAAATAGACGGTGCTCTTTTTTTATTATTTGATTTCAAATATTTTGCCAAAATTAGCAATTTCCAGCACTGCTTTCACTGTGCCTCTACAGTTAATCAGGGTTACTTTGCGGCCATTGGCCCGCTCGTTCAGGAGCAGCAGCATACCCAAGGCGGCGGAGTCCATATAGTCGACGGCGCTGAAATCCATTTCAAGTTCAGTAAGGCCTGGTGTCTCAAGTGCTGCTGTTGTGGCTTGTTTAAACTCGCGGTGCGATTCAAACGTAAAATTGCCGTTCAGCATAATCCGGCCTTTATGATCGTCAATCTTGGTGCTGGTTTGCATGATTTTGTTCCTCGTTGATCTTGACTCTGTCTCTTGCTGTTGCATTTTGTAAGCAAGCAGTACTCTGGCTTCTTCCTTATTGTAGAGTTGCATTTGGGTTTTTGCTGGGGATTGATCGATTTGCCCGCTGGTTTACTCGCTGATGCCGTAACGCTGTTTTGTTTTACGAAAAAATTCTTGCAGTTGCAAACCCCGCCCATTGCCAGGATCCAGATCATGGATGCGCAGCAGATAATCATTGCTGAGCTGCATCCATTCCTGATGCCAGCCATGCTGATTGGTATAGGCGAGAAGGGCGTTCACGGTATTCAGCAGCACTTGTATATTTCCAGGCATATCGGTGGCTGCGCGGATAAACAGTTCTGCCGCGCCTGCCAGATCGCCACTGCGTGCCATTTTTACGGCCTCATTATTGAGTGCCACAATACTGGCGCTGTTTTCTTTAATGAGTTGTTCAGCCTGATCCTGATGACCATGCTGGCGGTAAAGCGTGGTGATTTTGCTGGCAAGGCTCAGATCATCATGGCTGTTTTTCAGCAGATTACGTACCACAATCTCGGCCAGGGCTTCCTGCTTCTGATTAAAGCAGGCTTTAGCCAGCGCCATGCCCACCATTACTGATGGCGGCAGGGTGAGCTGAACCAGCTGCCCCAGGGCTGTTCTGAGCTGATTCTGAGCTTTTTCTACATCGCCCTGATGCATATAGATGTCTGCATCCAGCGCATCGGCCAGTACGCTGACCTGAGGGTCTTTAAAGTCTTTACGGATTTCTTCTACGGTGAGCCTGGCAGCGGCTACATCACCCCGGCTGATCTGCACGTCGGCCAGCTGACCGTAATCAGCAGGGTTGCGCAAAAAGGAGTGTCTGGAGATTTTTACGGTTTCAAGCAGTGCGTTTTCGGCCGTGGCCAGATCACCGCTTTTAAGCGCGGCTTCACCCAGCTGACGCTGCCTGCTGACTACAAATGGGGATTTATTTATCGCCCGCTTCAGCGTTTCCTGAGCGGCGTTATCTTCGCCGATGGCCTGCTGTGCACGGGCCAGCCAGTCGTAGGCTTCCAGTGCGTGTTTATGTGCGCTGATAATGGCCTTAAAAACCGTCAGTGCTTCCGGGTAGTTTTTCAGCTGGTAGAGTGCTTTGCCCAAAGCCATTTTTGCCCATGGTAATTCTTGTTCTACCAACAGCTGCCTGCACTGATCCCGCACGCTGACCCAATCGCCAATGCGCAGCAGAAGATGAATTTTAAGGCGTAAAAAATCCTGGGTGTATTCGGCGCTGGTATTGGCCGCCTTGCTGCAAAGCTGGATCGCACTTAAGAAATCATGCGCCATGATGGCTTCATCAACTAATTTAAAGCGCACTTTCTTTTGTAAAGCACCGAGTACCCGGCTGTAGAGCATTTCGCCTGTGAAGGGCTTGAGCAAAATAGCGTCTGGGGATTGCTCGGCAGCGCCCAGAACTTTTTGCGCCTGCCGCTCGGCAGTAGTAATGATAAAAATTGAAGACGCTTTAAGTAAATCCAGCCGCCTTGCTTCATCAAATAAAAACAACCCATCCTGGCCTTTGCCTAAGTCATATTCACAGAGAATCAGCTCGTATTTAAGCTTTTTCATACTGGTCAAGGCTTCGGTGCTATTGCTGGCATGATCAATATGGCTGGTGCCGTACTGGCCTAGTATCATCCCAAGGCTGCGCCTGACTTCCGCCAGCGGATCAATAATCAGCACACGTAAGGAGGCGACATCGGGGATTCCATTGGCCGCTTTACGCTTGGCTGTGGCAGAGGAGATAACCGAGAAGGCGCTTATTTTTTCAGCCATGATTTAAGGCGTATTGTCCGTTTAAAAACGCATCAATCCTGCCATAGATTAACCGGGCAGGGCGCAGAATTTCTGTTGAGTCAGCCTGCATACAGACTCCTCCCTGTAGTGCAGGCTGAACAACAGCGATCAGATTACTTTTAACTTGGCGTAAGCCACGGCCAGCCATTTAGATCCAGCCGTTGCAAAATTGACCTGCACATTGCCATTGGCTCCGCCTTCATGATCGGTAACAACACCCTGACCAAATTTTGGATGCTCTACATTTGTGCCAATCGCAAGACCATGCTCTGGTGTGGGGGCTTTGATTTTGCTGGCTACGGTGGCCGGGCCTGAATAACCTTGCGGCGCATAACCACGATTCAGAAATTTTAGCAGCTGCTGAGGAATCTCCTGCATAAAGCGGCTGGCTACGGCGTATCGTGTTTGGCCATGCAGCATACGGCTTTGTGCAAGGGTAATGTAAAGACGGCGGCGTGCCCGGGTAATCGCAACGTACATCAGGCGGCGTTCTTCTTCTACGGCCCTTGCATCATTCATGCTGTTGTCGTGGGGAAAAAGCCCCTCTTCAAGGCCGCATAAAAACACAGCATGAAACTCCAGACCTTTGGATGCATGAACGGTCATCAGCTGCAGGGCTTCTTCGTGAGCACCCGCCTGATGGTCTCCAGCCTCAAGGCTGGCATGGGACAAGAAGGCGATCAGATTGTTTTCGTCTTCCTGCACAAAATTGGTGGCTGCATTAATCAGCTCGCCCAAGTTGGCCAGCCGCTCTTCACCTTCTTTATCTGCCTGATAATGGGCGCGCAGGCCAGAGAGATCCAGCATCATATCGACCAGCTCCGGCATGGCAAGGCCAGTTGCCTGCGAGCGCATGGTTTCAATGATTTCAGCGAATTTTCTGACCGCAGCCGCACCGCGTCCGGCTGCCCCCGAGCAGGCCGCCTGCCAAAGCGTGGTACCGCTGTGCTGGGCGGTTTCCTGAATACTTTCGATGGTGCGGGCGCCGATGCCCCGTGTGGGGAAGTTGATCACGCGCAGCAGGGCATTATCGTCGCCTGGGTTGGCAATCAGCCGTAAATAAGCAAGTGCGTGTTTGATTTCCTGGCGTTCAAAAAAGCGTAAACCGCCATACACCCGGTAAGGCACGCCTGCTGTAAATAAAGCATGCTCAATCACGCGGGATTGGGCATTCGCACGGTAAAGAATTGCAATATCGTTGGCTGCCGTGCCTTCCCTCATCAGGGTTTGCGCTTCTTCTACAATAAATGCAGCTTCTTCAAAATCAGTTGCAGCTTCAAAAACACGAATTGGCTCGCCGGCTGGCTCGCTTGTCCACAATTCTTTACCTAAACGATTTTGGTTATTACTAATTACCGCATTGGCTGCATCTAAGATATTGCCTTGGGAGCGGTAATTTTGCTCTAAGCGAATCACATGTTTTACAGAAAAATCGCTTTGAAAATCATGCATATTTCCTACATTTGCACCGCGAAATGCGTAAATTGACTGATCGTCATCACCTACCGCAAATAGCGCATTATTCTGGCCGGCTAAAAGTTTTAACCAGGCATATTGCAGCTTATTTGTATCCTGAAATTCATCGACTAAAATGTGACGGAAACGGCTTTGATAGTGTTCACGTAAAGATTCATTTTTAGAAAGTAATTCGTAACAGCGTAGTAATAATTCAGAGAAATCCGCTACGCCTTCCCGCTGGCATTGTTTCTCGTATTCTTCATAAATTAATCGCAGCATGCGCGAATAATCATCCCATGCATCTGTATCACCGGCCCGGCGGCCATTTTCTTTATGACCATTAATATATTGCTGGACTACTTTTGCCGGATACTTTTCATCATCTATATTTAAAGCTTTCAATATGCGTTTAATTAGCGACAGTTGTTCGGCAGAATCCAAAATTGCAAAAGTTTCGGGTAAGCCAGCATCACGCCAGTGCAAACGCAGCATACGATTACATAAACCATGAAATGTACCGATCCATAATCCGCGCGGATTAAGCGGCATCATGGCGGTAATACGCATCAGCATTTCTTTGGCGGCTTTATTGGTAAAGGTAACAGACAATAAACCGGCAGGGCTGCATTGCCCGGTTGATAAAAGCCAGGCAATACGGGTAGTGAGTACACTGGTTTTACCACTGCCGGCACCCGCAAGAATGAGCGCATGTTCCAGAGGTAATTCAACGGCTGCGGCTTGTTCAGGATTCAGTTTTGCGGTGAGGGGATGCGACATGGCAATGATTCACAGGTAAGGAAGGGGATTTTGTATGGCTCAATACAAACAAGGCAGCCAGGGCTGCCTTGTTTGGTCTTACGTGCATAGCTTCAATTTTTTATAAAATTACACGGATATTTACGGTTTCTTTTTCTTTTTAAAAGGTCTTTAGCAGAAGGAATCAGACTGATATCTGATTTCTTATTGCATCAGGATCTCTTACAGATCAAGGCACTACGGGTCTATTCGTCATTTCATAAAAAACGCAGTCAATTAAGCAATGCGCAATTCTTCTAATGAGCGGCCTGTTGCCAGGAATTCAATTGCCCATTGTGGCTTACGGCCACGGCCAGTCCATGTTTGTTCTGCATCAGCTGGATTACGGAATTGTGCTTTAGCTGTAGAAGCTGCTTTTTTAGCTGCTTTTTTGTCGCTGCTTGTGCCCAATACGTCGGACAATGAGAAGCCTTTAGAAGCAACCAGGTTTTGCAGTTCAGCAATCAGATTTTGCTTTTCTGATTCTTTGCGGCGAACAATTTCAACTTCCAGGTTTTTCTTCAGTTCAACTAACTCGCTATAGCTCAGTGGGGATAGATCAATCATGGTAATTCTCCTTGGGTCTTTGAATTGGGGTACTCCACCGAACGGATTATGGATATCTATTCTCCACAATTCAAGCTTTCTTAATTACCTAGCCAAAGATTTACTGAATTTAGATCTTTTTCAGACAATTCTCCGCTGGTTGCAGCCAATTGCAGGCGGGCATACAAATAGGTGTAACGCGCTACGGTAAGGTCATAACGAGTGGAGAAATAAGTTTGTTCGGCATTAAGTACATCAATAGTTGTACGTACTCCTACTTCTCTGCCTAATTTAGTTGATGCTAATGATGATTCACTTGATTTAAGCGCCTGCTGTAAAGCGACAATTTGTGCCGCACCAGAACTCACGCCTAAAAATGCTTGTTTTGTAAATTGAGCCGTATCACGGCGGCTGGCTTCTACTGTCTGGCGTTGTTGTTCTTTTTTAGCGAGCGCTTCGCGTAATTTGGATGAACGATCTCCCCCTGTATACAAAGGAATTGATAATTGCAAACCAATTTGACCCGAGCCGGCACGGTCTAATCCACCCGATTTGGATATGCCGGCTGAATTCCATGTATTACCATAGCCAGCAGTTAAATCGAGTGTAGGAGAGCTTTCTAAGCGGTATTTATCAATTTCGCGGCTGGCAATATCCAAGCCTAATTGTTGACCTGCAATCACTAAACTGCCATTTTCACTGCGTTGCAGCCATGAATTCATATCATTTGGCTGCGGTGGTACAGGTTGCTGGCGATTGCTGATTGGCTTCAGATTAAGCGGGCTGAGCTGAGTGAGCTGCTCATAGGCATTTCGTTTAATTGCCATATCATTATGTGCGGCAATTTCAGCTGAGTTGATGGCATCAAAGCGGGCTTGTGCTTCATCTGTATCGGTAATGGTAGAAACACCCACTTCAAAAGATTTTTTTGCCTGAGCAAGTTGCTGGGCTACCGCTTCTTTTTGCGCTGTTGTTTGTTTTACTTTTTCTTCTGCACCCAAAACTTCAAAATAGGCTTTTGCCACACGCAGAATTAAGTCTTGTTCCGCTACCCTGAAAATAACTTCGGCCTGCTCGGTTTGTTTTTTTAGCTGATCAGCGCCTGCAAATGCCTCTGCACGGTAAATAGGCTGGATAAGGCCTAATTTATAGCCATAGCTATTGCCATTTTGGGTGGTGCTGTCAAAGTTTTCAGGGCTGTAGCTTGTTTGCTCCCGATTGGCGTTGCCAGATAAAGTAATATGCGGCAGTAATAAAGCTTTACCCTGCTCGGCTTTCTCTCTGCCTGCATCAAGCCCTGCGCGTGCAGCGGCAAAATTAGCGTCGTATTTTTGTGCGGCATGCCATGATTCAAGTAAATCTGCTGCAAAGAGCGGTTGTGAAAGCAGGGCGATGCTCAGTGCAATTAAAGTTTTGTTCATCTTTAGCGTCTCAGGTGTCTGTTAAATAGGCTGTTAAATTTTTTATCAGGGCAGTCAGGGCTTTCACGCGCCTGGTATTGCCCTGACAATGAAGCTTTACGGCTGTCAGATCGAAAAAAGGGGAATTTGCCTAAGCAAAATAATATCCCCTTTCTTTTTTTTTAAATTGTCTTAATTTCGTATGAATTATGTACCGGGCATTACACTTTTTTGCTTTCCGGCGGGCTTAGCCTGAACCATGCGGCATACAAAGCGGGTAAAAATAATAGCGTTAAAACGGTAGCAACAAATAAACCACCCATAATGGCAATCGCCATTGGCCCCCAGAAAGTGTCACGAGTGAGCGGAATCATGGCCAGAATGGCTGCAGCTGCGGTCAGCATAATAGGCCTGAAACGTCTTACTGCGGATTCAATCACAGCTGTCCAGGCATCATCCCCTGCCGCGCGATCCTGCTCAATCTGATCCATCAGAATGACAGAGTTGCGCATAATCATGCCTGAAAGTGCGATGACGCCCAACATCGCCACAAACCCGAACGGGGCCTGGAACAGCAGCAGGGAAATCGCTACGCCAATCAGGCCCAGTGGTGCGGTAAGCAGCACCATAATCATGCGCTGGATGCTTTGCAGCTGCAGCATCAGCAGTGTCATGACCACCAGCAGCATCAAGGGCATGACTTTATTGATCGATTCCTGGCCCGTTGCAGATGATTCCAGAGTGCCGCCGGTTTCAATATGGTAACCCTGAGGCAGCTTCGCTTCGATTTTACGCACCGCAGGCATCAGTGCATTGCTCACATCAGGGGCCTGGGCACTGCCAGCCACATCCGCACGTACGGTGAGCGTGGCGACCCGGTTACGCCGCCAGATCAGGCTTTCTTCGTTCTCCAGCTGCAAGGTTGCAAGTTGGGAAAGCGGTACAAATTGCCCTGATGGCAAGGGTACGCGCAGGTCTTTTAAGAAGTCGAGACGGGTGCGCTCGTTACTGGTCAGGCGGGTGACCACATCGATGCTCTGATCCGCTTCACGGTACTGCGTTGCAGTAATGCCGGATACGGCCATTTGCAGGTAAGTTGCCAGCTCTTGCGAAGTCAGCCCAAACTGGCGCAAACGATCTTGCTTTGTTTGCAGCCGGACAACTTTTACTTTTTCACCCCAATCGGTATGAACTTGCCGGGTATGCGGATTCTGGCGCATTGCATCTGCCACCTGGGCTGCGATGCGGTTCAGCTCGGCAGGGTTTTCTCCGCTGATACGAAACTGCACCGGATAACCCACAGGAGGGCCGTTTTCCAGCCGGGTGACACGTCCCCGCACCAGCGGGAAGTCGTCAGCAAATTTTTGGCTCAGACGTTTGTAAACGTTTTCGCGTACTTTTTCATCCTTGGTCATGACAGTGAGCTGGCCAAAGTTTAAGTTGGGCATTTGCTCGTCAAGCGGCAGATAGTAGCGTGGTGAGCCCACACCGATATAGCTGGTCACATGGGCCACATCGGGATCTTTCATTGCAATGGCTTCCATGCGCTTAACCTCGCGCTCGGTGGCTTCATACGAGGCGGTGTAGGGCAGCCACATATCCACCATCAGTTCGGGCCGTGCAGAGGCCGGGAAGAACTGCTGAGGGATAAAGAGGGCAAAGGTAGCCACCGCCACCAGAAACGCGCCCAAGGTGGCTGCAATCACCGTTTTGCGCCAGGTGACGCACCATGTCACCAGCTTGCGAAAACGTGCGTAAAAACCACCCTGATACACATCGTGCTCTTCATGGCGCGGGGTTTCCGGCAGCAGGTGATAGCCCATATAGGGGGTGAACACCACGGCCACAATCCAGGAAAGCACAAGGGCAATACCGATTACAGCAAAAATCGAGAAGGTATATTCACCCGCATCTGATTTGGCCAGCCCTACAGGCAAGAAGCCGGCTGCAGTAATCAGAGTGCCCGTCAGCATTGGAAAAGCAGTCGAGGTATAGGCAAAGGTGGCAGCATCAAAACGGCTCCAGCCCTGCTCCAGTTTCAGTGCCATCATTTCCACGGCAATAATGGCGTCGTCCACCAGTAAGCCCAGCGCGATCACCAGTGCGCCCAGCGAAATCCTTTGCAGCTCCAGATTGAAAATATTCATGCCAAGGAAGGTGAGCAACAAAACCAGCGGGATAGACAATGCCACCACAATCCCGGTACGCCAGCCCAGGCTTAAAAAGCTCACAGCCAGCACAATCACTACCGCTTCCAGCAGTGATTTCATAAAAATATGAATGGCGTTTTTCACCACTGCAGGCTGGTCAGAAATGGTATGAATTTCAATCCCTACAGGCAGATTGCTTCTGATTTTTGCTAATGACGCGTCAATTTGCTGGCCCATCTTCACGACATCGCCACCTTTACGCATGGAGATTCCAAGGCCAACCGCATCCTGCCCCTGATAGCGCATTTTGGTTTGTGGCGGGTCAATTGTGGCCCGGAATATCTGTGCAATATCACCCAGCAGGAAGGTTTTTCCTGCCACGGTAATGGGAAGGCTGCGCAGGTGATCTACGGCATTAAAGCCGCCGCTTACGCGTAAATAAACGTGTTCATCTTTGCCCTCAATGGCCCCCGCCGGGGTTACGGTATTGGTGGCTGCGATGACTTTATTAATTTGAAAAGGCGAAATACCGAGGCTGGCCAGCTTGGCATTGGAGTATTCCACATAGATTTTTTCATCCTGCTGGCCAATAAGCAGTGCCTTGTTTACATCAGGAATACGCAGCAGTTCGGTGCGGGCCAGCTCGATATATTTCTTAAGCTCAGGATAGGTAAATCCATCACCTGTAAATGCATAGAGATTGCCATAGGTGTCGCCAAACTCGTCATTAAAGAAGGGGCCGGATACACCAGGGGGGAGTTTGCCTTTTGCGTCGTTAATACGCTTTCTGACCTGATACCAGGCATCGGACACATTATTTTTCTGATCTTCGTGCAACATAATCGTGATCAGTGATTCGCCGCTGCGGGAGTAGCTTTTTGTGAAGTGAATATAAGCGATACCCTGCAGCGCTTCTTCCAGCTTATCGGTTACCTGCTGCTCCATTTCTGGCGCACTGGCTCCTGGCCAGAAGCTTCTGACTACCATGGCTTTAAAGGTGAATTCGGGGTCTTCTTTCATACCCAGTTTGCCATAGGCCAGAATACCGCCAAGAGTCAGTACGACCATCAGATACAGCACAAGCGACTGATGCTTGAGTGCCCAGGCCGACAGGTTAAAGCGTTGCTTGGTAAGATCAGGTTTTTCCACGATATTATTCTCCCTGAGCAGGCAGCAGTCTGACTGCTTGCCCTTCACGCAAGAGATGCACACCCGCAGTGACCACAACATCACCGGCTTTTAGCCCCTTCACCTGAACTTGCTCACTATTTTTGTGCTGAGCATCGATTTGCGCTTCGATCGGCTTGCTTTTTACACGCTGGTTTTCCACCAGCCAGACGCGCTGCTCTTTGTTTTTTCCATAGATGGCAGTCAGAGGCAGGGTGGTTGCGTTTTCGGTATGGCTGTTTTGGCTGCTTTTTACTGTGGCGCTCATGCCTAAACGAATTTCCGCTGACGGATTTTCTAATGACACTTTGGCGCGGTAAGTACGGCTGAGCGGATCGGCAGCGGGTGAGACTTCACGCACCTTGCCGTTAAAGGTTTTCCCCGGCAGAGCCCAGAAGCTGATTTCTGTTTTTTGGCCGGGTTTTAAATCAGTGCTGCGGGCTTCTGGTAAATCAATAAAGACCTCTGTTTCACCTGCTTTGGCCAGTTGTACGACTGGCTGCCCTGCTGCCAATACCTGGCCTGGCTCAGCGAGTGTGGCAGTAATGACGCCATCGCTGGTGGCCAGCAGCGTGGTATAGCCCGCCTGATTCTGGGCGACTTGTTGCTGTGATTGCGCCTGAACTAATTGTTTTTGCGCGGCAATTACTGCGGTTTGACGGCGGTCGACATCGGCCTGGCTTACAAATTTTTTGGCCAGCAGCTCTTGTGAGCGGCTTAGATCAAGCTTGAGCTGATCGAGCTGGCTTTGTGCCGCTTCAGTTTGTGCTTTTGCGGCGGCGGCATTGAGTACCATATCTTGTGCATCAATTCTGGCCAGCGGCGTGCCCGTTTTTACTTCTGCACCAATATCGACTAAGCGGCTGATCAGCTTGCCCGGAATTCTAAATCCAAGGGCGCTTTCCTGGCGGGCATGCAGCTCACCGGAGAACTCCGCATGGCTGTTTGCAGTGCCGGTGGCGAGTGTAATGGTGCGGACGGGGCGAATTTCTTCCTGAGGCCTGGCTTCTTCCTTGCAGGCGCTTAAGAGTGCTGCACTCATTAGCAGCAGCGGAATTGCTTTATTCATGTGCTTGATCCTTGGGTGAGGCCAGCAGGCCGTTCAGGAGGAGGTCAATTGTGGTATTCAGAAATCTTTCGGGCTCTAAAGTGTCAGGCAGGCAGTTGATGAGTGAGTGTTTCATCAGCATGGCAACGATAATGGGGGATGAAATCACTTCTATGGCGTAATCAATATCGGGCACTTTGAATTCGCCACTGGCCATTCCGCGCTCCAGAATGTGGCGCAAAATTTTATTGCCTGGGGTGACAAATTCTTCCTGGTATATTTTGGCGATTTGAGGGAAGTTGCTGCCCTCTGCAATCATCAGTTTAGGAAAAGCGGAAAGCTGGCTTTCCCCCATCGCCTGCCACCATGTTTTAAGCATGGCCTTCAGTAAGTCGGCCGAATTGCCCTGGAAACTTGCAAGTAACTCATGGCCTATAGTAAGTTGCGGTAATAATATCTCACGCATTACCGCTTCGAATATCTCTTCTTTGCCTGCAAAGTAAATATATGGTGTGCCACTGGTTACACCAGCCGCTTTTGCGATATCTGTCATTTTAGTTGCGGCAAAACCTTTGCTGACAAACAGCCCCAATGCCGCTTCTAAAATTTCTTGCGGGCGGGCTTCTTTCCTACGGGTCCAGCGTTTACATAACATGGTGAACCTGCAATTAATAAATAAATATTCATTTATTATTAGAGGACTGACTATTTTTGTCAAAAATAAAGCGCGGGCAGGCTTGAGACTGTTAGAATTCTGCTCAAACTCCAGAGCAGCCCGCCGGGCTTAGTATCGGTTGGCTGCAAAATCACCTGGTTGGCTCATATTTCACCGTTTTTTGGCCGAATAAATCCTTATTGGCTGCAAATCCGGCAAAATCTGTGCTCAATCATGCAATTTTTCTACGAGCCGCCTAAGCCCGACAGGCTGCAAGCTTTTGGACACGCCATGACCACGATTACCCCGCAAGAAAAAGCCGAAATTCTTTCGGAAGCCTTGCCTTATATTCAGCGTTTTTTTGATAAGACCATCGTCATCAAATACGGTGGTAATGCGATGACCGAACCCGAGTTAAAAGAAGGGTTTGCCAGCGATGTGGTGCTGCTTAAATTAGTGGGTATGAACCCCGTTGTGGTACACGGTGGCGGCCCGCAAATTAATGAATTGCTTGATCGTATCGGCAAAAAAGGGGAGTTCATCCAGGGGATGCGCGTCACCGATGCCGAAACAATGGATGTGGTAGAAATGGTGCTGGGTGGTCATGTGAACAAGGAAATTGTTTCCCTGATCAATAAGCATGGTGGTAAGGCGGTTGGTTTAACCGGCCAGGACGGGCACTTTATTAAGGCCCGCAAAATGTTTTTGAAAGACAGCACGGATGAGCTGCTGGATATTGGTCAGGTTGGGGAAATCGAATCGATTGATCCAACCATCGTGGCACATCTTGATGCGGGTGATTTTATCCCGGTGATCGCGCCGATTGGCGTGGACAGAAATGGCGAAAGCTATAATATCAATGCTGATCTGGTGGCAGGTAAGCTGGCCGAAGTGCTGCACGCTGAAAAACTGATCATGATGACCAATACTCCTGGCGTACTCGATAAGGAAGGCAATCTGCTTACGAAGCTCTCTGCTCAACGTATCGACGAGCTGTTTGCTGATGGTACGATTTCTGGTGGTATGTTGCCAAAAATCTCTTCTGCGCTGGATGCGGCCAAGAGCGGTGTAAACGCGGTGCATATTATTGATGGCCGTGTAAAACATGCGCTGCTGCTGGAAGTGCTGACTGAGCAGGGTGTGGGCACGATGATTCGTGCTAAATAAACCCCGCTGATTAAACCGGCCAGTGCATGCAGATTTTGTGCTCTCTGCTGTCCTGGCTGGGGTTTATGTTTGTTGATCTTGTTTTTTTGTGAAATGTAATCTACGTCTTCCTTGCATGTTACGTTTGGCCTACTACAGTTAAACTTCAAAGCCATCAGGGAGATGCCCGTATGAAAACAGCACGCCAGCTGCTCGCAGAAAAAGCCATTGATAATATTTTGTCAGTTACTCCGCAGGCTTCGGTTTATCAGGCTTTACAGATGCTTGCAGAAAAAAATATTGGTGCATTGCTGGTGATGGAAGAAAACCACCTGGTTGGTATTTTTTCAGAGCGTGATTACGCCAGAAAAGTGATTTTGATGGGCAAAACTTCGGCGGGCACGCCAGTATCAGAAATCATGACCCGCAAATTGCTCTGTGTGCCGCCAACGGCCACCATTGATGAATGTATGGCCATCATGAGCGAAAAACGCATTCGCCACTTGCCCGTTTTAGACGGCGATAAAGTATTGGGTGTGTTATCGATTGGGGATCTGGTCCGGGAAATTATCGAAGAGCAAAAATTTACGATTGCCCAGCTGGAGCACTATATCCATTCCTGAGCGGCCTGCTCAGCCATCCGCAAGACCAGCAAGGCTGGTCTTTTTTTACGCTGAAATAATGAAACCTGTCTGGATTTTTGACCTCGATAACACCTTACACAATGCCGATTTGCATGCTTTCCCGGTGATCAACCGGGCCATGACGGCTTATCTTGCCCGCCACTTACAGCTGAGTGAGCAGGCGGCTGCGGATTTACGTGTTGATTATTGGTTGCGTTATGGAGCAACAATGCTGGGGCTGCGTCGTCACCATCCGCATATTAATCCACGACATTTTTTGCTTTTGTCTCATCCCCTCAATGAGCTGCTGAGAATCGTGCATCCCATGCCTGGTTTATCTGTAGCGATAAGAAGCCTGCCAGGCGAGAAGCTGCTTTTTACAAACGGTCCGCGCCATTACGCGATGGCAATGCTGCTGGCGCTGGGAATCGATGATTGCTTCAGTGCCGTGGTGAGCGTAGAAGATGTTGATCTGATTCCCAAGCCGCATATTGCGGCGTATCGCAGGCTACTTGCGCGTTTCAGGCTGGACCCGCGCCGCTGCATTCTGGTTGAAGACACCCTGGAAAACCTGAAAACGGCTAAACAGCTGGGCATGAAAACAGTCTGGATCAACCCGCGCAGCTATGGGGCAGGCGTGGTTGATTTAAGTATTTCCAAACTGGGCGATATTGCTAAGCGCGGGCGCTGGCTTTACGCAGGAAAATGATCAGGTGTTGCGAAGTGCTGAAATTAAATGCTGTGAAAAATAGTAAATTTGCACACTTCTTCTGCCTCATGTAATTTACTTGGCATAAGGCATTTGCCAACTCATATAAGTCACCGGAGAGCACCTTGGAAGCAGCACGTCAGCTATTTGCCGCACTCAATCGCGATTATCTTGCCGTTCATAAAACCAAAGAAGATTTGTTTTGGGATACTTACATGGCCGTTTCTGACGATCATGATGGCTTTGCCAAAGCAGAAGAAGCCTATAAAAATTTTATTTCTGATCCGGTAAAGCTGGCTGAAGTGCGTGAGGCACTGGCGCGTTTAAAAACGACTGATGCTGCTGAGCTTAAGCATGGCTTGCAAGGCTGGCTGGCGCTGTTTGAAAGTAATATTATCGACAGCGATGAAGCGCGCACTTTAATGAGCCAGCTGATTGCTCAGGAAGCCGCATTGTTTGCGAAAAAGCGCGATTATGTGCAAACGCATATTAATGAGAAAGGCGAGCGCGAGGAAGCCACACAAAGCACGCTGGCGACCAATATGTCGACGAATCCATCTGAAGCGGCGCGTAAAAGCTCGTTTGATGCGATGGCAGGGCTTGAGCATTGGGTGTTGGATAATGGCTTTTTAGAGATTGTGAAGCAGCGCAATGCCTTTGCCCGCGCTCAGGGTTTTCCTGATTATTTTGCATATAAAGTGCGTAAGAATGAGCAGATGTCGGTTGAAGAATTATTTGCCATTCTGGATGATTTTGAGCTGCGTACCCGTGAAGCAAATCAGCGTGGCTTACAGGAGCTGGCACAACAGCATGGTAAAGACGCGCTGCTGCCTTGGAATTTCCGTTATACCATCAGTGGAGATGTTGCCCGCCAGATGGATCCTTACCTGCCTTTTGCGAAAGGGTTGGAGCGTTGGGTAGAAAGCTTTCGCAAGCTGGGTATCTCTTACCGCGGTGCCACCATGCAGCTGGATTTGCTGGAGCGTAAGGGCAAGTACCAAAATGGCTTTTGCCATGGCCCGATTCCATCCTTTTTTGAAGCAGATGGCCGCTGGGTAGCCGGGCAGATTAACTTTACAGCTGAAGCCAAGCCTGATCAGGTCGGCAGCGGTGCCCGCGCAATCAATACCCTGTTCCACGAAGGCGGGCATGCGGCGCACTTTGCTAATGTGACGCAAAATTCACCTTGTTTCTCACAAGAATTCGCACCAACCTCCATGGCTTATGCTGAAACGCAATCCATGTTTTGCGACAGCCTGCTGGAAGATGCAGACTGGCTGAAGCGCTATGCAAAAAATGCGGCTGGTGAATCTGTACCGAATGATTTGATTAAAGCGCGGATCGAAAAAAGCCAGCCATTTGCTGCGCTGAACGAGCGCAATATTCTGGTCGTGCCTTATTTTGAACGCGCCTTGTACCTGCTTTCTGATGCTGAGCTAAAGGCAGAAAATGTCTTAGCACTGGCCCGTGAATTTGAAATGAAAATCTTGGGTTTAGAGTTAGCTCCCCGCCCATTACTGGCTATTCCACATCTTTTGAATCAGGAATCTGCTGCGGCTTATCACGGCTATTTATTGGCCAATATGGCGGTTTATCAGACTCGCGCATTCTTTGAACGCGAATATGGCTATCTCACCGATAACCCGGAAATCGGCCCTTTACTGGCGAAGCATTACTGGGCGCCAGGCAACAGCATCAATCACAATGCCACGCTGATCAGCCTGACGGGCGAAGCCTTTAATGCCAAGTATTTAGCCGATGCATGTAATCAGACGGTGGATGCGGCATGGGCTGATGCGCTGGCGCAAATTAACTCAGCAGCAAGCCGGGTTTACCCTGAATCTCCGCTTAAAAACCTGGATGCACATATTCGCATCGTGCATGGTGCGGAGCTATTGGCAGATAACACGCAATCAGACGCGCAAATGTTTGCGGACTTTGAGCGTGTGGTGGGCGAGCGTTACGGGGTTTGATTTTTTTTTGTGGAAATAGGGAGTGGTGAGTTGCTTTACTTGGGGATGAGGCTAAATTTCCCAACTCCCAACTCCCAACTCCCAACTCCCAACTCCCAACTCCCAACTCCCAACTCCCAATCAACGCTGCGCTGCGGCCAGCAATCCGCCTACGGTAAAGAAAGCGGCGCCGCAGCCCTGGTTAAAGCGTTTGATGCGGTTCGGGCCTTGCAGCCAGTTACCCAGCCTTGCACCGCCTGCTGCGTAGGCGACTTGCCAGCCTGCTTCGATGATAAAAAAGCTGCCCAGTAAAATAGCCCATTGCCCGGCCTGCGGCTGTGCGGTGTTGATAAATTGCGGCAAAAATGCACCGGCAAATAAAATAGCCTTAGGGTTTGATAGTGCTACGGTTAATCCCAGACGAAAGCGTCTTGCTGCCGAATCTGCAGAAGCATTGGGCATTTCTAAATTGTTTCCGGCTTTAAAACATTGCCAGCCTAAGTAAATTAAATACACTGCACCGGCTAATTTAAAAATCAAAAACAGCGTGGCGGATGTCGCCAGAATAGTGGCCATGCCAAAGGCCGAGAGCGCGAACAATAAACTCAAGCCTGCCAGTGCTCCGCTCATGGTCGCCAGCGTGGCCTGCCAGCCATAGCGTGTGCCGTGCGACAGCATCAGCAGCATATTCGGGCCGGGCGTGGCGGAAATAAAAAAGGTAGTGGCAATAAAGGTCAGCCAGATGGTCATGCTCATGGGGGTATACCCTGTTTAGCTGAGGTTACACAGAAGTTTTTTTTAGTGCCTTCGGCACGGTGTCTAGCTGCGGGAGTTCCCCGCGAAGTCTTTAATTGCTTTGCCAGAATTCATAGTACGCAAAGAAGGCGACCCCACGAAACACGAACTTAATTCATATCCTGTTTTTCTCCGTGAAACTCTTTGTTCTCTGTGAGCTCCGTGGTTCAAGATTTGGGTTTATATCATCCGTTAAATAATATTCAATCCAGGATGATCTTTCATTGGTTTATCCAGGTAATAGCCTTGTACCTGATCAATTCCCAATTCAATCAGCATATTAAAGATGGCTTCGTTTTCTACAAACTCGGCAATGGTTGTTTTGCCCATCTCATGGGCCATGCTGACCATCCCGCGCACAAAGACCTGGCTGTCATGATCGCTGATTAAGTCTTTAATAAAAAAGCCGTCAATTTTAAGTACGTCGGCTTTCAGCTGTTTTAAATAGGCAAAGGATGCAAAGCCTGTACCAAAGTCATCAAGGCATACTGTACAGCCTGTGGCTCGCAGTGCATCAATAAAGCGCTCTGCATCGCGGATATCCGATACGGCCGCTGTTTCGGTTAATTCAACTAATAACCGGGCCGGGTTTACTTTATGCAGCTTGAGCTGCTGGCTGATGTATTCCGGCATTTCCGGCTCATCAAAAGAGCGGCCGGAGATATTAATGGCAATGGATGGAATATTGGCTTTTTTGCCGAGTAGTTCAATGGTGGTGCGTATCACCCAGCGATCAATATCAATAATCTTGCCGGTTTTTTCTGCATGGGGAATAAACAGCCCTGGCATAATGATTTCATCAGGTTTTTGCATATCCTTCATCCGTACCAGCGCTTCTAAGTGCGCAAGTTTGCGGGTTCTGGGGTAGTAAATCCCCTGGAAATGCAGCTCTAAACCATTGTGTTCCAATGCTTCGGTAATACGGTCTTTCCATGAAAGGCGGGTAATGGCCGATCTGGATGGATCGGCATCCTGGCGATACATCCGCCATGTGGATTTACCTGCCGATTTGGCCTGATACATGGCCGAATCGGCATGGGCGACCAGCTCCAGCGAGTTGCTGGCGTGATTGGGGAACAGCGCCACACCTACGGATGAAGAAGGGCGCAACACGTGGCCTTCAACCGTAAACGGAATCTGCGAGATGGAGCTGACAATGCGTTCGGCCAGTTTACTGACTTCAAATTCATTGCAATCGGGTACTAAAATCGCAAATTCATCACCACCAAGACGCGAAAACACCTCGTGGCGGCGCACTTGGGTACCGATGGTTTGGGCGATGCATTTCAGTAAATCATCACCCACGCCGTGGCCAAAGGTGTCGTTGACGTGTTTAAACTCGTCCAGGTCAAAGAAAACCAGCGCCATGGCGCTTTGTTTGCGATCGGCTTCGGATACCATGCGATCGAGCTCTTGCTGAAAGCGATGGCGGTTATAGAGGCCGGTGAGGGCGTCGCGCTCGGCCAGCTTGATCATATGTTCGGACAGCTCACGCTGCTGAGTTACATCTTCGTAAATCCACATCCGGCCATTGGCCGTGCCCTGGCTGTCCAGTACCCTGAAGCCATGCTGGGTAATGACTCTGCCATCGTTCATGCTCAGTTCGCCAAAATCGACTTTATCGTCTGACAGTGCCAGCTCTTCCAGGTAATTGGCAATAATATCGCCAAGTGC
Organism: Iodobacter violaceini; assembly: GCF_011601265.1. Taxonomy (GTDB): domain Bacteria; phylum Pseudomonadota; class Gammaproteobacteria; order Burkholderiales; family Chitinibacteraceae; genus Iodobacter; species Iodobacter violaceini. The sequence continues at coordinate 766,266 of NZ_JAAOLX010000001.1, read as the reverse complement.
AGGGCGGTTTTCTGCGATTTGCAGAATCTGCCCAATGGGTTTGCCGGGCAGCTGATTACCAGGCCCCAGCCCCCATAAATCACAGAAAGCCGGGTTGTGAAACACCACCCGGTTGTCGTTATCGACAAACAGCACACCAAAACGCATGGCGGAGAGTAAGGCGGTAAGCCGTGCACGCTCAGATTCGGCCCGGGACAAATAGCTTTGCCCCAGTGATTGAATCTGGCGCAGCTCGATCACGGCTTTGCGCAGTGACAGCCGGTCTTCTTTCAGCTCGCTGTTATCCCGGATACTGGCGCGCAGGCCTAAATAATTTTCATTGGAATCGTAAATTGGCTGCCAGGATACCGAGGCCCAGAATGGCTGGCCATCGCGGCGAACGGCTCTGAATTCAAAATCCTGGATTACGCTGCGGTGCTCAAGCGCCTGTTTGAGTGTTTCTGTAACGCGGGCGCGCTCTTCCGGCATGGTGAGCGATAAAGGAAAATCGCCCAGCAGCATACATTCATTCACCGAGTAACCGGAAAGACGGGTCACCGAATCATTAATCCACACCAGCCGGCCTTCCTCGGGGGAGAGCCATAGCTCGGTACTGTGGGTGTAGTTGGCAATGGTATGAAATTTTTCTTCATTCATGACCAGTGAATCGATCCGTTCTTTAATTAAACTGGTCATTTCATTAAAGCGACGGGTGAGCTGGCTGATTTCGTCTTGCCCGTGCGGGATGGGTGCAACATTATTGTAATTGCCCTGGGCTGCGTTTTCTGCAGCTTTAATCAGGCGGTGAATATGGCGGCTGAGCCAAACGCCAAAAAGCCCCATCATCAGCGCGGAAAGTAAAATACCCACCACCATGGTAATGGCGTTTTGCATCAGTAATTGATTTACCCCACCGCGCATAATCTCGGTGGAAATACCAAAGCGCAATTCGCCATACGGCTCGCCTGCAAATTCAATGGGCGTGGCGGCATGGATGAGCGCAGGCAGGTTTTTTTCCAGTGATAGTTTATCAACTGGTGGCAGAGGGTGAGCGATATCCCAGCCTCTTGCGGCAATAATTTGTTTTTTATTATTAAGCAGAAGAATGTAATCAATGCCTTCTGCCGTGCGAATCCCTTCCAGTAAATCAGCTGCCTGGGCCAGATTGCCTGCGGATAAAGGCGTGGCAAAAGCGGCATTGAGCAGGCGGGATAATTCCTGAACGCGCACTTCGGTGGCATGTGTGGCCATTTCTGACCATATTCTCGAGGTATTGAGTAAAAGAATGGCTAAAATCGTACATTGCACCAGCGTGCTGACCACGATTAAACGTGTGCGGAGCGAATTAAAAAGCGGAAGCGATGCCATGCAAACCTGTCGTGAAATGATTGCTTAATTTAAGGTCAAACGCGTCGTGCCGAAGATGACGTCTGATCGCTTTCTTTGCTAAAGCATCTTTATCAAATTAAACACTGCCAAAAAGAGATGTTTTTGGCAGTGGCACATGATCAATAATAATCAGTAATAGAAATATCGTATATTTAATTTACACAACAGCGTTTAGTTACGCAGCTGTTTAATAAATACTTTAGATCTTCTCTGGTAATTGTAGAGCTGCTTTCTTTCTATTGGTAATGCATCCACGGTAGCCAGCGCAAATCCCCGCTCTACAAACCAATGTGCGGTACGCGTTGTTAATACAAATAATTCGCGTACGCCCAGGCTTCTGGCGTGTTGTTCTATATGTTTCAATAGTTGCTCACCCCGGTTGGCATCACGATAGTCCGGATGAATCACCAGACAAGCCATTTCTGCCATATGGCTTTTAGGAAACGGATACATCGCTACGCAACCCACAATTTTGCTGTCGTGCTCCAGTACCGAGTAGCGGTGGATTTCACGCTCCAGCAGTTCACGCCCCCGTTTAACCAGCACGCCATCGTCTTCCAGCGGCTCGATCAGCGCCAATACACCACCTACATCATCAATCGTGGCCTCACGCATGGTTTCCAGCGAATCACGGGAAACCATCGTGCCTATCCCATCATGGGTAAACAATTCTTTCAGCAAAGCGCCATCTACATGATGGCTGACCAGATGCGCCCGCGCTACCCCGCTTCTTACTGCCTTAATGGCACAGGGCAGATAAAGCCGGATGTCTTCATGCGGATGCGGATGGGTGCTGAGAAACTGATCGGCCTGTAAAGCGGTCAGCTCTGTAAGCAGCTCGCCGGCTAAATCTTCCACCCCCTGCTGGCCCAATAAAAAGATCAGCTTATCGGCTCGCAAGGCAATGGCCGCACTGGTGGCCACATCTTCGAGCGGCACATTGAAAACTTCGCCGGTGGGTGAGTAGCCTAAGGTAGACAGCAAGACCAGCTCGCCATCATCAAGGCGATAGCGGATGGCCGTGGTGTCTACCTTGCGTACTTCGCCGGTATACATCAGATCTAAGCCGTCACGGATACCCATAGGCTGCGCGGTAATAAAATTGCCTGCAGAAACACGGATATCTGCATTGGCCATGGGGGAGTTTGCCAGACCCATTGATAACCATGATTCGATTTCTACCCTGACCTGGCCTACCGCCTGAATGACGCATTCCAGTGTGGGTAAATCAGTCACGCGCAAGCCGTGATGATAACGGGTTTCTAAACCACGCTCTGTAGTGCGGGCCTCAATTTGCGGCCTTGCGCCATGTACTACAACCAGGCGCACGCCAAGGCTGGTCAGCAAATTGATGTCATGGGTAATGGTGGCAAATTTGCCATCCCGGACGACTTCTCCCCCTAAGGCAATAACAAATGTGCGGCCACGGAAGGCGTGAATATAAGGGGCGGCCAGGCGGAATGACTGGACGAACTCATCGGCTTGCATGGTATTCCTAAAAAAATGATGTGCTTTGCACAAAGGATAACGTCAGCTAGAAAAATATAAAAGGATTGCTGTGTCTATATTGTAAAGACGCCACCGATAAGGAGCCTCGCTATGTTTGCATTTGTCATCCGGTTTTGCATGACCTGCATTTTGTTTGCAGTGGCTGGTGCAGAGGCGTTTGAGTGGCAAGTCAGCGCCGGGCAGGGCATGCAACCTAAACACGTTGAGCAGCACCACTTATTCAGAGTGGCGTGGCGCACGGATTTACCATGGTCATGGTATGAGACAAAAACAGGGAAGCTGAGCTCCGGACTGGCTTTGGGGGCGGGATTATGGCGCGGTGATGATCTGAATACTGGTGAATTATTTATTACACCTGAGCTGCGCTATGAGTGGGCTGCTGCTGATCAGGACTTACAGTGGTTTGTAGAAGCAGGGGTGGGCGGGCATGTGTTTTCGCGCACGGATTATGCCAGGCGTGGCCCTTTCAGCACGGCTTTTCAATTTGGTGAACAGCTGGGGGCAGGGGTGCGTTTTGGCGAGCGCAGATCACAAGATTTAACGTTGTTGTATCAGCACCACTCTAATGCAGATATTAAAACGCCTAATTATGGCGCTGATTTTCTGGTGCTGAGGTATGGGTTTAAGATGTAGAAAGAGCAGCAGGGCGTACTCTGAGTGGTGTAAGTGATCATTTTTTGTCACTCAGCAATCAGAGCACGCCTCTGGATTTATTAATAAGCTCCGCGCCCTGTTGCCACGGTTTTGATGGTTTTGCAGACAATCGCCACGTCGTACCAGAGATTCCAGTTTTTTACATACCAGGCATCCAGCGCCACGCGTTCGGCGTAGGTGGTGTCGTTGCGGCCCGATACCTGCCACAGGCCTGTCAGGCCAGGGCGCGCTTCCAGATAGAAATCCACATGATCGCCATAGCGCTCCAGCTCGGCAGTAATAATGGGGCGCGGGCCAACCAGGCTCATTTCGCCCCTGATTACATTCCACAGCTGCGGGATTTCATCCAGGCTGGTTTTTCTTAAAAACTCGCCTATCGGCGTAATGCGCGGGTCGTTCTTAAGCTTAAAGTCTTTATCCCACTCGGCACGTGCTTCGCTGCTGCTGGCGAGCAGTTTTTCCAGCACTTCCTGGCTGTTGGAAACCATAGTGCGAAATTTCCAGCATTTAAACGGCTTGCCGTTAATACCCACCCGTACATGGCCAAAAAAGATGCTGCCGGGGCCGCCCTGGCGTTTAATTTGCAGCGCCACATAGGCGAGCAGTGGTGAAAGCAGCAGAATGCCGACGCTGGCGCCAAATAAATCGAAAGCACGTTTTAAAGTAGTCAGCGATTTAACAGAGAGATTATTACGCACGCGCAAAAGCAATACTTCATGACTAAAGAAGTGGTGCGGCACCACGCCAAACAGCGGTAAGCCCGCAATCGGCGGAATGATGTGTATGTCTTTATATTTAAGCGAAAGCAGCTCAATTTGCGGCCCCAGACGGCGCAGCTCGTCTTCATCCACGGCCACCACCACATGAGGGCGATTATTATTATCCAGCCATGAAAGCAGCCCGGTTTCATCGAGCTGAATCACTGGCCTGGTTTGCCCGTCTATAGTCAGCCCGGCCGGATCGTTTTTATTGATCGACAAGAAAGCCTGCACATCAAAACCCAGCTGGCGCTCGCTGTGCATGGCGCGGCAGGCATCAATGGCATTGCTGCTGGCGCCGATGATCACCGTGGGCAGTTGCCAGAGCTTTTTCGCCAGCAGGAAGTTTTTCATTTGCGAGCGTAAGAGTGGCAGAAGCAGCAGCGCCAGGCTCCAGGACATGGGCCATAAAAAGCGCGAAACGGTGAATTTACCCAGGAGCACCAGCATGCCGTTTAACAGCGCAGCCAGGAGCAGGGCGCGCAGAATTTCCAGCAGCTCATCCCAAAACGGCAGGCGCAGGCTGTAATGCCCCCGCCACCAGAAGTTGCCCACGGTGAGTATGGCTAAAAATAAAAAGGCGGTACTTTGTTGCGAGCCTTCCCACCACCACCAGGCGGCAAAGTCGCCGCCAATTCTTTGGTGGCGAAAAAAACTCAGCATGGCCAGCGCCGCACAAAAAGACGCGGTGAGCGCAGCAAAATCGGCCAGCGCCAACAAAGGCTTAGCCCTTTCGGCTTGTAAATGCTTATTCATTTTACTTCCTGATTTTCAAGCAAAAGATCTGTATGGCGGGCGAAACCCGCCGGCAATAGTATTAAAAAGCAATCAAAACGACGGGTAAGCACCCGCCCTAAGATAGTCCATAAGCCTTATAAAGACTCGCCATCATTTTATCCAGCGAGTAATTCGCCTCAGCAAAATGCCTTGCCTGCGCGCCAAGCGTTTGGCGGGCGCTGCGGTTTTCGATCAGTGTGTTGAGGTGTTTCACAAAGTCGCTGCTGTTTTCACACAGATAACCATTTTCGCCGTCAATCACCAAATCTTTATTGCCCACCACATTGGTGGCCAATACCGGCAGGCCAGCGGCCATGGCTTCGATGACGGCAACCGGCAGGCCTTCCCAACGCGAGGTTTGGATATATATATCTAAGCTGGCCAGCTGTTGCAGCGCTTCTTTGCGATCTACCCAGCCGCTGAGTTTTACATTGGCGTTTTTCAGGTTTTTTTCTGAGGCCACATCGCCGCCACCTATCCATACAAACTCGACGCCGGGCTGGGCTGCCTGGCTGGCGATTTTGGCAAAGAGCTCAGGATTGCGGGCAAGAGTAACCCGGCCTACGGTGCCGATGCGCACGATATCCTGATTACCCTGAGCGGGGTGGATCGCCGCCAGATCGACCGCGTTATTCACCACCACCACATTGCTGCCGAGATGCCGGCGGATTTCTGCGCCTTCGGAAGGAGAGCAGGCAATAAAAGTGGTAGGGATTTCTGAGAGGATTTTTTCGACTGTCAGGAAAATGGTATTTTTTAAACGCCCTTCAGCACGCTGCAAAAATGACAGGCCATGCGGTGAGAAAAACCACTTGGGCGCAGATTTCCCACGAATAAATAAACTGACAATTCGCCCCAGCGCACCGGCCTTGGATGAATGCATATGCACCACTTCAGGCTTTAACTCACGCAGCCAGTGGTAAAGGGCCCGACCCGCACGCCAGTCAGCAGCGGGGTTAATGGCGCGCACCATAGGCAGCTGAATAAAGTGAATCGCATCGGCAAACAGCGCGCGCCAGTTATCCGGCGTTTCTTCGCGCACGGAATGGATAATGGTGACGCTATGGCCGTCTCTGGCCTGTGCATTGGCCATCGCCGACACCATAGACAGTGTGCCAGCGCCAAAGGCCTCAACAATATGCACAATTTTAGCGGCACGTTTTACAGGGATCAGGCTCATGCTTTTTTTGCTCTTAATTTGGATTTGAGCTTAAACACCAAGGAGTAGGGCAGCAGGAGTAAAAGCTGCGTTCTGGCCATGCCAATCAGTGCGGCAAGGCTGCCATCGCTATATTTTTTTTGTACGGACAGGCGGGATGTCAGCTGCTGGCGGCGTTTGCTCAGTGAAATACCGCCAGGGTCCAGCTCGTAGCGGATCAGCACATCGGGCAGGTTGGCTACTTTAAACTGGCGGGTGAATTCGCTAAAGAGCGCGTAGTCTTCGGCGGCAGGCGTATCCAGCGGATAGGGGCCGGTGCTGGCTAATGCGGCTGTTCTGAACATCACCGCCGGATGAATAAAGGCCGAGTTATTACGCATAGTGTGGCTAATTGCCGCGTGATCGCAGGGGTGGCGCAGCACAAATTGCTCGGCACCGGTTTGATCGACAAAGCTAGCCGCGCCGCCAAGCAGCATCACATCGGGGTGGCTGTCTAAAAAAGCAACTTGCTTGGCTAGGCGGTTGGGCAGGTTTTCATCACCACAATCCAGGCGGGCAATTAACGCGTAGCCGCGTGATGTAATCCACGTCAGGCCGGAATTAAGCGCATGTTCAATCCCCCGATTGACCGGCAAATTTAAAAACCGCAGCTCGCCCTGAGCCTTAAACGCATTTCTGGCCGCCGTATGCTCAATCGGCGCACGCGTGCTGCCGTCATCTACCACCAGTACATCGCATTGCTCGTTGGGGCCGATGGAGGCTAAAGACTTAATCAGCCCGGCTGGGTTATTAAAATGCGGTATCAGTAAAATAAGGCGTGTCATGTGTGCTTCTGTTTTTTGCGAGTGCAGCTTCGCGTTTGAATGTGTGGGTTTCGGGTAACCCGTAGGTACTTACTAAATACAAATGAACTTTTTAGTGCCTTCGGCACGTTGGTTTTGGAGCGGGAGCCCCCGCAGGGGCGTTCTTTTCTTGCTTCGCCAAGAAAAGAACCAAAAGAAGGCGACCCCTAAAACACGAAAGCCCCTCGACTGCGGACAATCGAGGTGGCGTCAATTCAACTCGCTTCGCTCAAACACGAATTGACGACGACCCCTCCCCGCTTGTTCCTCGCTCGGCGTGTTTTCAGGGGAAGGTAAAAGCCCTTCGCTGAGAGCGTGGTAGTCATTTTTTTCTTTGTATGCTGATGTAAAAAAACTGCATTCTAAGCATGAACTCGTTCTTTTTCTTATCAATCCCACTTCCCCATTCCCAGCAGGCGTTTGATTTTACGAGTGAAGCTGACTGGCAGGGCGAAGGACAGGCTGGCTTTGCTGATTTTTATGAATGATCGCGGCGAGTAATCGAAGTAGCGCCATAGCAGTTTGATCCGCATGGCCTGTTGCTGGCGGCGGCGGCTCATAGAGATGCCTGCGTCGTTATATTCGCTGCGGGTCAGCACTTCGGCCAGATTGGCCGTTTGATAACGCGCCACAAAGCGCCAGAAATAGGCAAAGTCTTCCGCGGCTTTACAGTCGGTTGGATATAAGCCCAACTCCTTTACTCCCGCCGCCCTGAATATCACAGTGGGGTGGGTAAAGGCATTGTCGTCGTGCATTTGCCGCACAATTTCATTATGCGTTTGCGGCTGATTAATCGTAAAACGATCGCCGCTGGCATCAAAAAATGTCACTGCGCTGCCTAATAAATACACATCCGGGTGGCTGTCTAAAAAAGCCACCTGTTTGACAAAGCGATCCGGTGCGCAAAGGTCATCGCAATCCAGGCGGGCAATATATTCATACTCCGCCTCAAGAATCGCCTGCAGGCCGGTATTGAGTGCATGCTCGATGCCCTGATTTTGCGGCAAATAAATAAAGTGCAACTCGCCATCCGCTTGCCAGGCATTTGCACAAGCTGCTTCATCGACGCGCTGCCTGCTGCTGCCATCATCCACAATAAAAGCATCAATTTGTTCATGCTTACCCACAGAAGCCAAAGACGCAGCAAGGCCCTGTGGATTATTAAAGTGAGGAATAAGTAAGGCCGTGCGGTTCATCGAAGCGCTTTGTGCAAGGGAAGACCGCTATTTTAGCGGGTTTTGTGGCAGGGCGTGCTGAGGTGAAATGTAAATTGGGCGGATTTGCCAGCGAGGGGCTTAAGTCTGAGGATGTGATACGTATTTTGTTTGGAGTGATTCGTTTTATGATTGCCCGGCGGATAAAAATACTTGAATGGAATACGGGGGCTAAACACATAATTGCAGTCCCAATTGCCTGTTTAATCTGTAGTTAATTAAGTTAATCAACATCCCACTATTTGGATTTACCCATGCGGCGTCGCCCATCTGCACGTTTACTGGTGTTGTCACCAGAAAACCATATTTTATTATTTCACTTTGTATTTACAAGGGGGGCTTTGGCCGGGAAGTCCTACTGGGCCACTCCTGGAGGGGGCGTTGAAGAGAACGAGAGTTTTGCAGAAGCTGCTGCGCGGGAATTTGCTGAAGAAATTGGATCGCACAATTACTCAATTAGTCAGGAAATTGCCAGGCAGGAATTTATGATGAAATTGCCAGGCAGGAATTTATGATGAAATTGCCGGATGGCGAATCTGTGATTGCGGATGAACGATATTTTATTGTACGGATGGATAAAGTTGCTCCTGACCAGGCTGCCTGGAGCGCATTAGAAATGGAAGTGATGAAGCAACACCGCTGGTGGACTCCAGAGGAGCTGGCGCAGACAGATGAGATTGTTTTTCCGGAAAATTTGTTGGAAATTTTAAAAACATGAGTGTTATCCGTAAGCAAAAAATGTCTTTACTCCTTCAGAGCCAAATCAGCTGCGCTATCCCCCAACAAAAACCGTGGCCCTGATCCCAAGTGGCGGGCCTGGTCGTCGCTGTTATACAGGCTGCATTTTTGCAGTGATAAACAGCCACAGCCTATGCAGGAATCCAATTGCGTTTGCAGTGCCGTTAGCGCATCGATTCTGGCTTGCAGCATGGGCCGCCAGGATTCTGAAAGCTGCGCCCAGTCCTCCGGCGTGGGTGTTCTTTGCTGGGGCAGGGAGGCGAGTGCCGCTGCGATATCTTCAAGGCTTAGCCCCACATTTTGCGCGACGCGAATAAACGCCACCCTGCGCAGCACTTCTCTTGGAAACTGCCGCGTTTGCCCATTGCTGCGCAGGCTGCTGATTAAGCCTTTGCTCTCATAAAAGCGCAGTGCACTGGCTTTCACCCCAGAGCGTTTAGCCAGAGTGCCGATAGAAATCAAAGTAGTCATGAAAAAAGCTCCTTAACACACTTGACTTAAAGTTTACTTTAACTTGCATAGTGAGATGGCATTTAAATCATAAGGAGTGGCAATCATGAAACAAGCGTATCTGGAGCATGCAAATATCACGGTGAGCGATCTGGACCGGGCCGTGCGTTTTATACAAATCGCTATCCCCGGTTGGAAAATCCGTGGCAGAGGCAAAATGGAATGGTTTGGGGCAGAAATCGACTGGCTGCATATTGGCGATGATTTTGCCTATATCGCCCTGCAAAGTGGCGGAACAGGGGAAGGGCCGGGCTGGAAAACCCATCTGGTCGGTGTAAAGCACCTTGGCTTTGTGGTGCCGTCTTTAAAAGAAACGATGCAAAACCTGGAAAACGCGGGCTTTATGCTCGACCATGCGGGCGGGAGCGATGCTTACCGGGATAGCGCTTACTTTATGCTGGGGGAGGATATTCAGTTTGAGTTTGTTGAATATACTTCTCAGTTAGCTGAGCAGCGGAATCGTTATTTGCTATGAGTGTTAGTTGTAATTGGTTTGTGAATGCTCTGCACAAATATATTTTACATCCACTTGCTCATCAAAAAGTATTTATTTTTTGTTAAGGTGCTCTTATTTGTGCAGAGATTATTTAATGAAATAAAAATTTAAATTTCTGCTAATTAGGTGTTGTATTTTGTTTGTTTTTTGCACTTTTTATTATTATTTTTTTCAATTTTTTATTGTTTTGTTTACTATGCTTTTTTAATTTATGGTGTTGAGCATTAAATGAAAATGAAAGAGTGCTTTTTTCTATTTTTTTTGGGTTCAGTACTGTCGGCTTGTGGGGGAGGAGGAAGTGAAACTGCAGCAACCACTTCGTCAGTTCCTGCTCCTCTAACTCCTTCTGGTTCTACTTCACCGCTTCCCATTCCGCAGCCTCCATCTACTCCTCAGTTTCCCATTCCGGTTGCGGATTTAAATTTCGTTAAGGCGGAAGATGTTTTTGGTGCTAGTGGTGCGTATTCCATTTTAACACCTGACCAGGGAGGAATGGGGCGCAGGCCAGGAAACTATAAGCAGTATCAAAATGTGAATGGAGTAATGAATGTAGGCTTTTTTGAGTATGATGGAAATTTTTTTAGAACGAGCACTTCCAATATTAGAGAGAATTTGTATTTTCCTATTGATGGAATTAACACAATTTATGGTAGTTTTTTATTGAATTCAGGCTGGGTATCAACCGCCAACTCTACTGAGTCAATTAAAACCGGCGAGTTACAAAATTACGCTATTGATAGCGAAGATATTTATCTAATCCATTATGGAGAGAAAAATATTGCTGGAAAAAGCTTGCTGGATTTTTATGATAGCTCTATGGATAAAAATGATATAAAAAGCACCTTGCCTGCATCCGTTGCCTGGACCGATAAAATGTTAAATGGCGGCTTTCCTGAAGGAGCAAGAGCATATTACCGAGTTAATACAGCATTGAAAGATGTGTATCAGGTAAGAGGTTATTATTTAGCGAATTTTAGCAGCGTAGATAAATTTATTGAGCATTTTCAAGAGGGTAAGGGATTTTATACTGACCATGAAAATATGAAATACGCTTTGACTTTCGACATGAAAAATAAAAAAGTAATGCATTATGAGTTTTTAAATAGTAATGGGGCATCAATTCCATCCTTGATAGGGCAATCACCATATGAAGTTAGAAAAGTAAGTGGTATTGATGTCGTTGTCATTGATGCGGAAAAGAAATTCATAAATAGCAATGCAGGCATACCTATTTTCTCAGTGCTTCAGGGGGGAATTTACACTGGGAATTTACGGCCAGCACAAACTAGCTGGCTAGAGAACCGCCCAGTGTTCTTTAATAAAATAGCTATAAACCACTTAATTAGTGCTTCTGGTAAACCTAGCTCGGCGCTTATTCAATAGCTTTTTGGAAGATGGCAAAATCCATGTTTTGTCATCTTTTAATTACAACTTTCCCAATCTCCCCGCCCTGAAATCCATCACCGCCTGAGTGATCTCCTCCTGCGTATTCATCACAAATGGCCCGTATTGCACGATAGGCTCTTTGAGTGGCTGGCCAGAAAACAGCAGTACACGGCTGGCAGCGGAGCTTTGGATGCGGATGCCGTCGCTGTTCTCTTCATTGGCAAAAATGGCCAGTTGCTCGCTGGCAACCGGTGTGCCTTCAATCTCCACATCGCCGCGATAAACATAGATAAAGGCATTGTGCCCGGCAGGGATAGCCTGGCTAAATTCGCTGCCTGCGGGCAGATGCACATCTAAATACAGCGCCTGGGTGGCGGCTTTTTCCACCAGCCCCCTGGTGCCGTGGCTTTGGCCTGCGATCACATGCACGGCTACGCCTGCATCGGTGACAACGCTGGGTACGGTTTTAAAATCCTTGTACCAAGGCGCGCTCATTTTTTCTGTTGCTGGCAGGTTTAGCCAAAGCTGAAAGCCTTCCATTCTGCCGTTTTCCTGCTCGGGCATTTCGGAATGCACCACGCCGCTGGCTGCGCTCATCCATTGCACACCGCCGTTTTCCAGCAGGCCTTCGTGGCCCGCGCTGTCTTTGTGGCGCATTTTTCCGGCAATCATATAGGTGACGGTTTCAAAGCCTCGGTGTGGGTGCTCCGGAAAGCCAGCCAGATAATCTTGCGGATCGTCGCTTTTAAAGGCGTCGAGCATTAAAAAGGGGTCGAGTCTTAGTTGCAAAGATTGGGTCAGCGCACGGTTAATTTTGACCCCGGCACCTTCCATTACGGCGCGGCCCTGTACTTTTCTTTCAACTGTGCGGGGGCGGTTTACCAGTTCGGTGTTCATGGTGGTTCTCCATTGGTGCAAACAAAACCCAGTTCTATTTTTGTAGGGCGGGTGCAACCCGCCGTTTTTTCGCATCTCGTCTCAAAGCTCGGCGGGTTGCACCCGCCCTACGATTCTTTTAAACGCTGAATTCTCTGTGCCTGCAGCCTTTTGCCTTAAGCCACCGCCAGTTCAATCTCGCTGCGGGCCTGGCTGATGCCTTTGCTTTGCATTTCATCGCCCATATTCAGGCCTTCGGCGTAGATAAACTCAACGTTTTTCATGCCTAAAAAGCCTAAAACGGTGCGCATATAGTCGGCAATGGTGTCGCCAGCGGTGCCGCGATGCACGCCGCCACGGGTCAGCACCACATACACTTGTTTGCCTGTCAGCAAGCCTTCCGGGCCATTGGCGCTGTATTTAAAGGTGACGCCTGCGCGGGCAATGGCGTCGATCCAGTTTTTAAGCTGAGCGGTGATGCCAAAGTTATACATCGGCGCTGCGATGATTAAAGTGTCGGCAGCTTGCACTTCTGCGATCAGAGCATCGTTTCTGGCTACGCTGGCTGCTTGCTCCGCAGTCCGTACTTCCGGGGCCGTCATCAAGGCGCCTAATGTAGCTTCATCCAGTACCGGATGCGGGTTGATGGCTAAATCACGCAAAACCAGTTTGGAGCCAGCATGGCCTGCGAGCAGTTTTTCAGCCAGCACATTCGCCAGTTGGGTAGAAAAAGCACCGTTGCTGCGTGCGCTGGAGTTGATTTGTAAGATGTTCATGGCTTGATCTCTTCTGTGCTGCGTTGGAATGACGCTAATGTAACCTCCGCATTAAATGGGCAGAAGACCATAAAATGGATAGTATTGTTCCATTGGTGGAACAATGGCAGTGATGATGAAGATTGAAGCAAATGATTTAGTGCTGTTTGCCCGTGTGGTGGAGTGCGGCAGTTTTAGCAAAGCGGCCGGGCGTACCGGCCTGCCAAAATCAACCGTATCGCGGCGGATTGCCAATATGGAAACGGTGCTGGGCGAGCGGCTGTTAACCCGCAGCACGCGCAAGCTGATGCTCACCGAGTTTGGCCAGCATGTGCTGGATCATGCTCAGCAAATTGCCAGCGAAGTAGATGCGGCTGTGGCACTGGTTGAGCACAGGCAGGCAGAGCCAGGCGGCTTGCTGCGGATCTCTTTGCCGGGGGATATGGGGGGCTGGGATATGAATAGTTTTTTAAGCGACTTTAGCAAGCGCTATCCGCTGATCCGCTTTGAGATTGATATCTCGCCGCGCAGGGTGGATATCCTGGGCGAAAACTTTGATCTGGCGATCAGAATTGGCGAGCTGCCCAGCGATGCTCATCTGTCTGCGCGGCGGCTGGCTTTGTTTGGCTCGGGCCTCTATGCCTCGCCGCAATATATTGCTCAGCGTGGTTTGCCTGAGCATCCCGGTCAGCTTGCCGGGCACGACACGCTGGCTGTACTCAGCCGGCAGGGGGGGGCCATGCCCTGGGTATTGCAGCAGGGTAAAACACAGCATCTCTTTCAGCCGGTGGCCAAATTCAGTATTAATTCGCCTCAGCTGCTGGTGCGGCTGGCGTGTCAGGGTATGGGCGTGCTGGCGGTGACTGAATCGTTTGCCAGGCCCTATCTGCAGGAGGGCAAACTGGTGCGCATTTTGCCGGATTGGTGTTTACCTGCCGTGCCCGCGTGGGCGGTTTTTCCTGAGCGCCGGTTGATGCCCGCTAAAACAAGGGTGTTTTTAGATCTGTTAGAGCAGGTTTTACAAACAAAATAGAGTCGTGCTGGGGGATGCGCTGGTTTATTTAGCTTTGTTATTTGCCAGTCAGGTGAAATTCCGTCTTATCAATGAATTCATGATCAAAAATTTGATAATTAGCACCTGTTCAGTGCTTTGTATAAGACGATGTCATTCCTAAGGTTTACAATATTTTATTAGGGTTTTTGTAAGCTTTAAAAGGTAATAAATTTGGTGCTATATTTCTTTGCTTGTAAAAATATTGACTGTATAAAACGTGCCAGGCAGTATGGGACAGATTATTTTTAAGTGGCGGTTTTATAGCTCAAAAAGGGCTGGCTATGCCCTGTGAGATGCAATGTTTTTTTTAATCAAAAAGGATCAAAAATGGCTATTTCATTAAACAAAGGTGGCAATGTTTCTCTGTCTAAAACCGAACCGGGCCTGAAGTCGATTCTGCTTGGTCTGGGTTGGGATGCCCGCTCTACTGATGGCGCAGATTTCGATCTGGATGCCACCGCATTTTTGCTGGCCGACAATGGCAAAGTGCGCAGCGATGCAGATTTCATTTTTTACAATCAGCTGAAATCAAGCTGCGGCTCGGTAGAGCACACTGGCGATAATCGCACGGGTGCAGGGGACGGCGATGATGAGGCGCTTAAAATTAATCTGGAAAAAGTGCCTGCAGATGTCACACGCATTGCCGTGTGCGTCACCATTCACGAGGCAGATAAGCGTAAGCAAAACTTTGGTCAGGTGAAAGACGCATTTATGCGGGTAGTTAATCTGGATAATAATGTAGAAATCGTGCGCTTTGATTTATCAGAAGACTACAGTACCGAAACCGCCATGATTTTTGGTGAAGTGTATCGCCACAACGCCGAGTGGAAGTTCAAAGCGGTAGGTCAGGGCTTTGCAGGCGGCCTTGGCCCTCTGTGTGCACAGTTTGGTATTTCAGCCAGCTAATTTGCAGCTTGCCTGGTTTTACTTATTTATATAGTAAGGCCAGGTGATGGCTGGTTTGGCTTTGCGTGCTTCTCTTGTTTTTCCGCCTGCTAATGGCGATTTTTGTAAGGATAAACTTATGGCAGTGACCCTCAAAAAAGGCCAGGGGATTAGTCTCAAAAAAAACGAGAACGATCTCTCCATGGTAACCATTGGTTTGGGCTGGGATATTCGGGAAGAAAAGAAAGGCTTTTTAGGCGGTTTGTTTGCTAAAAAAGAAGCTGAGTACGATTTGGATGTGATCGCTTTTCTTTGTGGTGCTGATGGCAAGGTGCAGAACTTTGGCAGTACAGAAGGCGGGCGTTCTACTCTGGTAGGCGGCGATATTATCTTTTTTAACTCGATGCGCCATCATTCCGGCCAGATCTGGATGACGGGAGATAACCGTACCGGTGCAGGCGAGGGGGATGATGAGCAGGTGATCGTTAAGCTGAATGATTTGCCTGAGCAATATGCAAAAGTGGTGTTTGTGGTACAGATTTATAATGGCCAGGAAAACGGCCAAAGCTTTGGCAAAGTACAAAATGCTTTTATTCGTGCTGAAGATGGTAAGGGTCAGGAAATGGCGCGTTTTGATTTATCTGGCGGCGCGCAATATGAAAACTGCCGCTCCATGCTGTTTGCAGAATTAGTCCGCGAAGCGGGCGGCTGGAAATTCAACGCCATCGGCGCGCCATCGCAATCAGATTCATTTGTAGAGTGGCTTAAACAATACAGCTGAGGATGTGCTGACTGATTCGGCTGCGTCATTCCCGCAATGCCTGTTGTTCCGTATTTGTGCCGGGCTAATCGGGAATGACGATCCAATCCGTGCTTCCTATAAGAGAAAATCATGAGCCGACGCCTTCCCGTTTATATTCTTCTTGATACCTCAGGCTCTATGCGTGGCGAGCCCATTCACTCGGTGAATGTGGGGCTGCAGGCCATGCTGAGTGCACTTCGGCAGGACCCCTACGCTTTAGAAAGTGTAGCGCTGTCGATTATTACGTTTGATTTAGAAGCGCGCGAATATCTGCCGCTCACGCCGCTGGCCGATGTGCAGCTGCAGGAAGTGAGCTCCCCCAGTGCAGGTGCCACCTTTATGGGCGCGGCATTAGAGCTGCTGCTTGCGTGTGTTGAGCGCGATGTTAAAAAGAGCAGCGAAGATGAAAAAGGCGACTGGCGGCCACTGATGTTTTTAATGACCGATGGCAGCCCCTCTGATCTGCATGCCTACAGGCAAGCCATCCCGGCGATTAAGCAGTGCCAGTTTGGGGCCATGATTGCTTGCGCCGCAGGCCCCAAGGCAAAGCAGGAATACCTGCTGGAGCTGACTGATCGCGTGGTGACACTGGATACCATGGATGCTTCGGCGTTTTCAGGTTTCTTTAAATGGGTTTCCGCCAGCGTGGCCGTGGGCAGCAGCAGCGCAGGCGTCAGCAACGATGTGGCTTTGCCGCCTCCGCCACCGGAAATTCATCTCGTTTTGTAATTTTGTGGTGTGGCATACACGGCGCAATGCGTCTGAATAAAGCCTCAGACTTATTACGCCCTACGGTTTAATTTAAAGAGCAAAACCATGCGCAGATTGCCGGTGTTTTTTGTTTTGGATTGTTCCGAATCGATGGTGGGCGACAGCCTGCAGAAAATGGAAGATGGCTTGCAGGCCATTGTTCGTGCGCTCAGAACTGATCCCCATGCCTTAGAAACCGTTTATATCTCGGTGATTGCTTTTGCGGGCGTGGCTAAAACCATTGCTCCTTTGGTTGAGCTGGTTTCTTTTTACCCGCCCAAACTGCCGCTAGGCGGAGGAACCAGCCTGGGCGTGGCTTTAGAAACGCTGATGGCTGAGCTGGATAGCAGCGTGGTGAAAACCACGCCCGATCGCAAAGGCGATTGGAAGCCGATTGTTTATCTGTTTACAGATGGCCGCCCAACCGATAATCCCAACGCGGCCATTGATCGCTGGAATGCCAAATACGCCAAAAAAGCCACGCTGATTGCGGTGGGTTTGGGCCAGTCGGTCGATTTTGAAACGCTGGGCAGGCTGACCGAAAATGCCATGATGTTTGAAGACTCGCAGGAAGGCGACTTCAAAAAGTTTATCAACTGGGTGACGGCTTCGGTGGTGGCGCAAAGCAAAAGCGTGGGCGAGAGCGATGCGCAATCGCTGGCTAATATTGATGCCAGCCTGATGCGTATTTTCAAAAATCCGCCTTCCAAACACGCCGACGAAGCCTGCATTACCCTGGTAGGCCGCTGCCAAAAGACCCGCAAACCCTATCTGATGAAGTACGACCGGGCTATTCAAAATGTAGCAACCCAGGATTTTAAGCTGCAAGTATCGCGCTTTGAGATTGCCGGCTGCTATCCGCTGGAAGAAGATTATTTTATTTGGTCTGATCCGCGCGCCATGGATCTGAAAGTAAATAGTGAAGATTTAATCGGCACGCCGGGCTGCCCGCACTGCGGCAACTACACCGCCTTTGCCGCTTGCGGCTGTGGAAAACTGATGTGTATCAACGGCCCGGAAGAAGCCTTCTGCCCATGGTGCAAAAAATTAGTATCGTTCAGCTTTTCCGGCAACGATGGTGGTTTTGATGTAGGGCGCGGGAGAGGGTGATTGTTGAGTTGTACCCATCACAAAACCCAAATCTTAAAACACGGAGAACACTGAGAACACAGCGCTTCACGGAGAAAACCTTGCTGTGTTTTTCTCCGTGGCCCTTCGCGTTCACATGAATCGAAGTGCTTCAATATTTGGGTTTTATTGCGAGGCAAACTGCTGTTTTTAGCTTCGTGCCCCATTCTTTAAACGGTTCTCTCTGATAACTTTATTTTTCCTCGTTACTGATTTGAACGGGGAATACACGAGGCTGCTATGCACCTTCCTTCCGATTCAAATTCCCCGCCTGAATCCGTTCCTCTTCATTTATCCAACAAGCCCGGTGCAATACCGCCTGCTGGCACGGTGGCGAGCCAGCCGCTGAGTCCTAAGGTGGTTTTTCAAGCGCCTAATGCTAAGGCCGGGCAGGATTATCGCGGCAGCTTGCGTGAAGTGGCGGGTGATGGCCGGGTATTGCAATTCAAAGAGGCAGGCTTACCCGAAAATCTGGTGCTGACTTTGAGTGAGGAAGGTGAACTGCAAGGCTTGCCAGGCGTAGCGGGCGATCATCTCATTACCTTTCAGTGGTCGGACGATGGCGTGCACTGGCATGGCGGGCAATGCGTGCTGCTGGTGAACCCCGATCCGCGCAGCCTGTGGCAGATCAATGAGCCAGCCAGCGATGCGATTTACCCCAAGCCGCACAGTGCCACGCAGGCACTCAATGCTGGTGGTTTAAAGATTGCTGCCGCCAGCCGCCGTGGCCGCTCGCATGAACATGCAGGCCTGTTCAGGGATGATGATTTTTATGTGCAGCACGATGCCGCATCAGGCTGGAGCGTGCTGCTGGTGGCCGATGGCGCAGGCAGTGCGGTGCATTCGCGCTGGGGTGCAAAGCTGGCGGTAGAAACTGCGGGTGAGCATTTGCTGGCAGCCTTAAAAGGGGATTTGGGGGCCGGCATCAATCATGCGCTGCAAGGCTGGGATGCAGATCCTGAATCTATCAGCGGGCAAATCGGCCAGCAGTTTCATGCTTTGTTTTACGATGCCGCGGTTTTGGCCGTGGATGCCATAGAGCAAGCTGCAATATCACAGCAAAGTGAGGCCAGGGAGTACGCAACCACTCTTTTAGCTGCCGCGGTTAAGCGGGAAGGCGGGCAACTCTTTTTGGCTACATTCTGGATCGGTGACGGGGCGATTGCTGCTTATGGGCCACGCGGCAAAGTGCGGCTGATGGGCCAGCCCGATAGTGGCGAATTTGCAGGGCAAACGCGCTTTTTGGACCGTGCTGCCCTGGCGTCTGATCGCTTTGCTCAAAGAGTAAAAATCGGCCGTTACAGCGATATTTCGGCGGTGATTTTAATGAGTGATGGGATTTCAGACCCGAAATTTGAAACCGATAAAGGCCTCGCCAGCAGCGATAAATGGGACGCCCTCTGGGATGAGATCGCTCCTTGCCTTGCCGCGGATCATCCGGAGCAAAGCCTGCTGGATTGGATGGGGTTTTTTATCCCCGGTCATCATGATGACCGAAGCATGGCGCTGCTCTGGGGCTGAGATGTTACAACCCAAATCTTGAAGCACGGAGTTTGGGAGGTCACGGAGTTTCACGGAAAAAACCAAGTGTTGGGGGGGGGCCGTGAAACGCTGTGTTCTCTGAGCCCTCCGTGGTTCAAGATTTGGGTGTTTTCACAATTTGACTTGCAGCAGGCAATCTGGAGTTAAGCATGGCTAAGGTGATTCAGTGCCGCACATTGGATGGGCAAACTGTCGAGTTTGTGGATGAGATGATTGCTTCCGGGGCGATGAAAGAGGTGTACTTCTCGCCGGATAAGTCTTATGTGGTGGCGTTTTATAAGAATAAGCAGGACGCTCAGGCGCTGGAGCGCTTGCAGATGATCATCGGCAAATATCGCGAGGGGATTTTTAATCAGGCGGGCGGGGATTACTGGAAAAACCTGTTTTGCTGGCCAACGGCGCTTTTGGAATATGAAGGAAAACTCGGCTTAATCGCTCCCACTTATCCTGCTCATTTTTTCTTTGAATTCGGCTCTAAAAACCACGACATGCTCGAGATCAGGGGCAAGGAAAAGGAAGGCAAGTGGTTTGCTGCCGCCAATTTACGCCAGCGTTTTGTCGATCAGCGCGAGCTGGGCGACTGGCTGAGCCATTTAAAAATCTGCGTGCTGATAGCCCGTGCCGTGCGTCGTATGCATATGGCGGGGCTGGCGCATTCTGATTTGTCTTATAAGAACGTGCTGGTCGATCCATCCGGTGGTTTTGCCTGCGTGATTGATGTGGATGGCCTGGTGGTGCCGGGCCGCTATCCGCCGGACGTGGTGGGCACGCCTGATTTTATTGCTCCCGAAGTAGTCAGTACCAGCCATTTAGCCAAGGGCGATCCGCAGCGCAATCTGCCGCGCCGCGAAACAGACCAGCATGCGCTGGCTGTGCTGATTTATATGTATCTGCTGTACCGCCACCCTCTGCGCGGCGGCAAAGTGCATGATATGAATGATGAACAGCGGGACGAGGCGCTGTCTATGGGCGAGCGTGCCCTGTTTGTTGAGCATCCCGCAGATACAAGCAATCGCATTAATCTGGCAGACGCCAGAGCTGCCGAGCTACCATGGGCAGACAGCAGCAAGCTGCCTTATACCCTGACTGGCCCTTATCTGACTCCGCTATTTAAACAAGCATTTGTTGACGGCCTGCATCAGCCCAATCAGCGCCCGTCGGCCAATGATTGGGAAACGGCGCTGCTTAAAACCATTGACCTGGCCCTGCCTTGCCGCTGCGAGCAGAAATGGTTTGTGTTTGATAACTCCACCCAGCCCGCCTGCCCGTTTTGTGGCTCGGCTTATCATGGCCAGCTGCCGGTGCTTAATCTGTATTCATCCCGTCAGGAAGGGCAGTTCCGGCCTGATAACCACCGGCTGATGGTGTGGGAAGGACAATCGCTTTACCCCTGGCACGCCAATTATTTACTGGCCCCGAATGAAAAGCTGGCGGATGAACATAAGCAGCGCGTGGCCTATTTTATTTTCTATCACAATGTGTGGTGGATTTTTAACGTCGGCCTGCCTGATTTAATGGATGTGGCGACTAAACAAACCGTGGCCATCGGCGGTAAATTGGCCTTGAAAGAGGGACAGCAAATATTGCTCGATAAAGCAGAAGGGGGGCGGCTGGTGGTGGTGCAGATGGTGGGAGAGGCGCGCAGATAGTTTGATCAATTTTTGGAAAAAAATAGACGATAAAAATTGAAGCGGATGAAACTTCTATGTCTTTGTCCTGTCTTCTGTAAGCCGGGGACATATTAAGCTGAATAGAGTGCCGGTTACTCGGTGTGTAATACTGATAATGTGTGCAAGAAATTATTAATAAATATAATTACTTAGCTTGCTTCGCTTGAAAATGATGGAAGGCGAACAAATCTATAAAGCTTAATTATGGTTTGGTATAACTTGAATGATCTGAGCCCGGATAAAAAATGTCCGGGGGAGGATGATTTAAGCAGGAGCAGTTTTTTTGGGTGTCGCCGGGTTTAGTCAGGCGTGTCGTTAATTTTTTAAAGGAATTTCGTTTATGGCTATCAGTCTGCAAAAAGGCGGCAACGTCAATTTAAGTAAAGAAGCGCCTTCCCTCAAAAAGTTGGTGATTGGTTTAGGTTGGGATCCACGCGTTACAGATGGCTCTGCTTTTGATCTGGACGGCAGTGCTTTTATGCTTAAAGCCGATGGCAAGGTTCGTGCTGATTCTGATTTCATTTTTTACAACAACCTGAAATCAACAGACGGCTCTGTTACCCACGCCGGTGACAATACCAGCGGCCAGGGTGACGGCGATGATGAAAAGATCGTGATTGATCTGGCTTTAGTGCCGGCAGACATCGATAAAATCACCGTTGGTGTAACCATCCATGATGCTGAAGCACGCAAGCAAAACTTTGGCATGGTAGGTAAAGCGTATATCCGCTGCCTTGATGCCAATGGCGATAAAGAAATCGCGCGTTATGACCTGTCTGAAGACAGCTCTACAGAAACAGCCATGATTTTCGGTGAAATCTACCGTGCTGGTGCAGAGTGGAAATTCAAAGCAGTGGGTCAGGGCTTTGCGGGTGGTTTAGCGCCGCTGGCACGCTCTTTCGGTATTAGCGCTTAATAAGCTGATGCTGATGCCTCGGGGGGATTTTTCTCTCTGAGGCATGTTGTATTTGATGATCGTAAAGCGGCAGGGGTTTCAACCGCCCAGGCTGTTTGCAATTGCGGGAATTTATAAGCATGACAGTGTTTACAGCTACCGGTGATGTTGATCCGTTTTTGCATGTGTCCTTACAAAAGGGCGACAAAATCTATTGCGAATCTGATGCAATGGTGATGATGGAAGCCAATCTGGATCTGAAAGGCAGCATGAATGGTGGCATAGGCGGGGCGATTATGCGGCGCTTTGCCAATGGCGAGTCTTTCTTTCAGCAGCAGATTGAAGCGGTCAGGGGGGAGGGCGATTGCCTGTTGTCACCTACTCTGCCCGGTGCCATGCAAATTGTTGATGTGGGCGCAAAACAATACTTATTAAACGATGGCGCTTTTGTTGCGGCGACATCGGGCACGGAAATGAAAGTGCGTACGCAAAATATCGGTAACGCGCTGTTTGCCCAGTCTGGCGGGTTTTTTGTGATGGAAACCTCAGGCACGGGGCAGGTGGTGGTGTCAGGCTTTGGCTCGATGTTTGAGCTGGATGTGGCCCCGGGCAAAGACGTGATTATTGATAACTCGCATGTGGTGTGCTGGGACAATAGCCTGCGCTATGAGATCTCTGTAACTACAGGCAATTCCGGCGGTGGCCTCGGCGGCATGCTGGGTAATTTAGTCAATAGTGTGACCAGCGGCGAAGGCATTGTGCTGCGCTTTAGCGGCACAGGTAAGGTCTTTATTTGCTCCAGAAACCGTGATTCTTTTGCCGAGTGGCTGAAGAAAAAAAACGGCGGCTAAATATCCGCCTTGAGCTGCCTGGCTCAGTTGGTTTGTATGGTCTTTGGGGCGATGCAAATCAGCGTAAGCAGGTGAAAAAGAATGTTGGGTTACGCGATATACACAGAGTGAGGCAAGCCTCATACGCAGACTGCTAAGCCAGGCTGCAGATTGTTCTTCGGTTAACAGGATCGGGTTCCTCCCGCCCTAAAATACTTAATTCATTAAGGAGTACAGCATGGCGATTAACCTAGAGAAAGGCCAGAAGATTTCCCTCGAGAAAGAGGCTGGTGTTGCATTAAGTAAAGTCATCATGGGCCTCGCCTGGGATGCAGTGAAATCCAAGGGCTTCCTGGGCTTTGGTGGCAGCGCACCTGATATCGATCTGGATGCATCATGCATTTTGTTTGACGAGCAAGGCCATCCAGTGGATGCGGTTTGGTTCCGTCAGCTGAAATCTAAAGACGGCTCAATCACCCACACTGGTGACAATCGTACCGGTGAAGGCGATGGCGATGATGAGCAAATCGTGGTTGATCTGACACGTGTGCCTGCCAATGTGAAAAGCCTGGTCTTCACGGTAAACAGCTTCACCGGCCAGAACTTCTCGCAAATTGCCAATGCCACTTGCCGCATTTTGAACGCCAGCGATAACAAAGAAGTGGCTCGTTTTAATTTGTCTGCACTGGGCTCACACAATGCGCAGATTATGGCCAAGCTGTATCGCCATAATAATGAGTGGAAAATGCACGCCATCGGCGAAATTGGCAATGGCCGCACCTTTGATGAGCTGATGCCGCAAATCACGCCTCACCTGTAAAAAAAGCATTTTAGTTCTCTGTCGCGTGGTGGCCTGTTTCCACAATCTTGTTGGAAGCAAGCCCCGCGCTGGCTGTGTGTCGGGTTTGAGTGCCTCTGGTAAAGAGCCTTCTGGTTAAAGTTTCTGTTTGAGTTTTTAAAGGCGAATCGCTATTGAAAGCTCGGGATAGCAATAAATCGGGCTCTTTTTAGTCAGGAATTTAGCCCGGCCTGTTTGCTGGCTCATTTCCTGAAGGCATTTATGCAGCACGTCTGGTTTAATAAAACATTTTCCTCTGTTGCCGCAGCAATCAGCCTGATTCGCGAGGCCGATCTTGCGGGCGATTATCACATCGTCTCCAGCCATACCAATCCATATGCAGCATCGTTTCAAGCAGCGCATCAATTTGCGGTAGAGCCTTCCGGCCTGCAGGGCGAAGCGTATCTGGCATGGTGTTTGCAATTTTGCCTTGATCACGCCATCACTATTTTTATTCCCGGCAAGGAAGCCGTACTTATTAGTGCAGAGCGCGGGCGCTTTGAGCGGCAGGGTACGCGTGTTTTAGCTGCGGCATCTGCAGAGATGCTGGAGCTGCTGCACGATAAGGCCGCGTTTTATCAGGCTGTTGATTTGCCACGCACGCCACCGGCAGCGTTTAGGGTAGTAGAAACCGCCGCACAGTTTGAGGCGGCGTATCAGGCGCTCAGGCAAGATCACGCCAAGGTATGTATTAAGCCGGCCAAATCGGTGTTTGGCCTGGGTTTTGCCATTATCGATGAGGAGCGCTCCAGCGCGCAGCTGCTGACAGAAGGCGTGCAATACTATATTGGCCTTGATGACTTGCGCCGGGGTTTTGCTGCCATGGGTACGTTTAAAACCATGATTGTGATGGAATATCTCGATGGGCATGAATACAGCGTGGATTGCGTTGGCGACAATGGCCGCCTGGTTTGCGCCGTGCCGCGCAAAAAAATGAAGCAGGCAGGCCGTGGCCAGATGATCGAGATGCGCAGCGATATTTTAGACAGCGTGCGTCAGCTGGCCAAAGCTTTTGGCCTGAATGGCAATTTCAATGTGCAATTTAAAGAAAGAGCCGGCGGCCTTGGCCTCTTGGAAATTAATCCGCGTATGTCTGGCGGCATCGCCATGGCCTGCCTTGGCGGGCCTAATTTACCTTATATGGCTTTGGCTGGTTTTGATCGCGGTTTTGATAATTTGCATATCCCGGAAGTGCCGCATGGCATTCGCGTGGCCGAGCTGGGCCGTGCTGCTGTGCTGGTTGATGCAGAAGTGCTGGCAGCCGCTGAAGTACCGTGTGCGGCCTTGCAATGACTAGTCCGCAAACCATTAAAATTGAATTACCCACGGGACTGATGGAGCTCACTGTTGATGCGGGCGCATTCAGCGTGGATGAGTTGATGGGCTTTGCAGCAAGAGCGAATGCCAAGCGGGGGTTTCTGTTTTTAAGTAAGGTGCTGGGCAAACACTGGCCGGTGCGCCCTGCGCTGATGCGCAAAATTCATGAAAATCTGGCCGGGCAAGTGCCCGCCGGTTTACCCGGCCCGGTGGTGTTTATCGCGATGGCCGAAACGGCAATTGGCCTGGGGCAGGGCGTTTTTGAGGCCTATAAAAACGCTCACCCGGGTACAGAAGCGCTGTTTTTGCACACCTCGCGTTATCACGTTGGCGGGGCAGAGATTATCGAGTTTGCCGAAGCACACAGCCATGCACCACGGCAGTTTTTGCATATGCCGCAAGATGCCCGGCTGCGGGCCTTATTACTGAATGCCAAATCTCTGGTGCTGGTGGACGATGAAGCCAGCACCGGCAACACCTTTTTAAATCTAAGCAATGCCTGCCGGGTACTCAATCCAAACATCGGGCACGTTCACCTCGCCACCATTACCAATTTTATGGGCAAGGCTGCAAACGAGGTTCTGTCACAGCGTTTTGGTATTCCCGTTTCAATTGCCGCCAGCTTAAGTGGCGAATATGTGTTCACGGCTGGCGATTTACAGCCATCCAGCAGCGCGGCGCAGGTATTTGAGGCGCATGCTGATCGCGGTGCAAATGGCGGTTTTGGCCGTCTGGGGCTGGATCGTGCGCTCGTTGCGCCTGATACGCTGGCTAAAAAATTAGCCGCTGCTATTGGGGCGGATGAGCGGGTCTTGGTTTTAGGTACGGGCGAGTTTATGCACCCGGCTTTTTTGCTGGGCAGCGCTTTGGAAGCTTTAGGTTGTGATGTGCAGGTGCAATCGACCACACGCTCACCCATCCTGAAATGGGGAGCGGTCAGCCATGCGCTGAGCTTTGCTGATAACTATGGCGAGGGGGTCGAAAACTATATTTATAACGTCACAATCGGCCAGTACGATCATGTGTTGGTTTGTCATGAAACCCCGCCGAATCAAGCGCTGCAGCGTATTGCGCAGGCTGTAGGCGGGCGTTTATTCCATTTCTTATCTGAGAATCATATTGAAGAAATATCTGTTCGTTGATTTAGATGACACTCTGTTCCAAACGCTGGGCAAGTGCGCCGGGGTGGATGATTTACGTCCGGTTGGCTATCTGAAAGATGGTGTTGCAATTTCATTCACAACACCGCGTCAGCGTGCGTTCTTCGAGATGATGAGCGCTTCCATGACCATGATTCCAAGCACGGCGCGTAATTTAGATGCACTGCGCCGGGTTGATTTACCTTTTAACAGTTATTCCATCATCGATTATGGCGGTGTGGTGCTCAAGCCCTGTGGCAGCGTGGATACATTTTGGCTGGAAACCATGCGTGCGGATATGGAGCAGGCATTGCCAGGCCTGCACGCTGTGATGGCCGTGATTGATGATTATTGCGAAAAAGTGGGTTTAAAGGGCCGTGCCCGTTTGGTAGAGGATTGCAATACGCCGTTTTATGCACTGATTAAAGACACCGATAAAATCGATGCCAATCTGGAGCAAATCGAGCGTGAAGCCGTTGCACCCTGGGTGGCGGGCGAGGGTAAAGACTTCTTTATTCATCGCAATGGCAATAATTTAGCCGTGCTGCCTAAAACACTGAATAAAGCCCGCGCGGTGGATTATGTGCGCTCACTGCTGCAAAAAGAGCATGGTGAAATCATGACCATCGGCATGGGCGACAGCCAATCTGATGCGCGTTTTATGGCCAGCTGTGATTATGCCCTGATCCCAAACGGCACACAGCTTGCCAGGCTGACTGTCGCTGCATTATGAGTAATCGTGGCTTTTGCGGTAGTTATCGTCCGGATGATGTGCGCTTTTTGCTTAAACGCTTATCGCAACAGCCGTTTATTGATGTGGCAAACAAAGAACTCCTGATTCAATCCGGCGCGCGGCATTACAGCGAAATGCTCTCTCCCGAATCCCTGCCTTCACCGCGTTATTTGCAGGTTTTTAAGGATGCGCTTGCGGCTAACCGCCAGCAAATGGCTGGCGATTGCCTGAGGCTGGCGGCGCTGATCGCAGCAAGACGCAGCGGGCCGGTTACCCTGGTTTCCCTTGTACGTGCCGGAACACCCGTTGGCGTTATTTTAAAGCATCTGTTGCAACGCGTTTTGGGCCGGGAGGTGGTGCATTACTCGGTATCGATTATTCGCGATCGTGGCATCGATATTGTTGCGTTGCAGCATATTTTACAGCAGGGACACAAACCAGAATCTATTGTGTTTATTGATGGCTGGACTGGCAAAGGCGTGATTTCACGCGTGCTGGAGCAAGCGGTGAATGCCTTTAATTTGCAGCATAGCGTTGCCATCGATAGCGGCCTCTATGTTTTGTCTGATCTGGCGGGCACCGCCGCGTGTGCCGCCTCAGCCGGGGACTATCTGATTCCGTCGAGCATCCTGAATGCCACGGTTTCTGGCCTCGTTAGCCGCTCGGTGCTCAATGATTCGATCGGGCCGGGGGATTTTCATGGCTGCGTTTATTACGATGAATTTGAGTTACAAGATCAGTCGCAATTGTTTGCTGATGGCCTTGTGGCCGATGCCATTGCCCTGGCAGAACAGCATGGCGTGCCTGCTGCTCAGCCCATTAATCGGGTCAAAATGGCGCAGATTTCAGCTGATTTTTTGCAAGCCACTCAGGAGCAGTACGGGATTGAGGATGTAAATCTGATTAAGCCGGGCATAGGCGAAGCTACCCGTGTGTTGCTGCGCAGAGTGCCAAGGCTGCTGATTTTGCGTGATCCGGCTGTGGCCGATGTGGCGCATTTAAAGCTGTTAGCAATAGAAAAAAACGTGCCGCTTATCGTGGATGCGGGCCTGCCTTATCAAGCGGTATCTCTGATTGGGAGTGTTTTAGATGGCTAAAATTTTGGGTGCTTCAGTGCACATCATTGCAACGCTTAAAGCTTTGCAAATCAAATTGCCGATGAGGGGGGCGCTGGATGGCTAATCATAAAGTGATGGGGGCGTCACTTTACGTGCCTGCTACCCACAAGGATTTGCAGCAGATTGCTGATGGCGGGTTGCTGGGTGAGTTACGCTCAGTGATTTTTTGCACCGAAGACGCGGTGGCAGAAAGCGAGCTGAGCTACGCTCTGTTCAGCCTGTCGCTGGTTTTGCAACAGATGGTTGAGCGGCCAACAACCGAGCGTTTTGTGCGGGTCAGAAACCCGGAAGTGCTGAAGCGCGTGCTGGAAATGCCTGGTGTGGAAAAACTGACAGGCTTTGTGCTGCCAAAAATTACTCAGCATAATTTTGACGCCTACTTTAAGCAGATCCGCAAAACGCATTTTATGCTGATGCCCACGCTGGAAACGGTGGAAGTATTTGATGATGCCGAGATGAAGCAGCTGCGTCTTTGCCTCGAGCGCCCCGGCGTGCGGGATCATATTCAGGCGCTGCGGATTGGCGGCAATGATTTGCTGGCGCTATTGGGCATTCGCAGGCCACGGCATCTTACAATTTACCGAACCCCGCTGGGGGCGGTGATTTCAAAGCTGGTGACGATTTTTCGCCCCTACGGCTTTGTGCTGACTGCGCCTGTGTTTGAGCATTTAGATAACCCAAGCCTGCTGGCTCTGGAAGTAGAAGAAGACTTAGCCCACGGTATGATAGGCAAAACTGCGATTCATCCCAGCCAGGTGGCGCTGATCGAGCAGCATTATCGGGTGCAGCATCGGGATGTGGATGTGGCGATGAGGATCATCGACGAATCCAGCCCTGCCGTATTCAGGATGCACAATTCCATGTGCGAAGTAGCCACCCACCGCGCTTGGGCGCATGGCGTACTGGAGCAGGCAAGGGTGTTTGGGGTGCATTCACTGGTGTGAGGAGTGTTGCGCCCTAGGGCGTTGTCGGGCGGGTGAAACCCGCGGTTTTTACCTTTTAGATATTAAGCAAAGTAGATATTTTTAGAGCCTTCGGCACGTTGACTTTGGAGCGGGTGCCCCCGCGGGGGCGTTCTTTTCTTGAACGGCCAAGAAAAGAACCAATAGAAGGCCGCCCCAAACAGCACGAAGGCCCCTCTCTGCAGATAATCGAGGCGGCGTCAATTCAACTAAAGAATCGGGAATCATGACAAATTTTGCGCGTGGACAGAAGGCTAAGCTGGCTGATCTGGGCTGCTCAGGGGCGTTTCCTGTGCTGCTGAATATGGCTGGTATTGAAGTGGATATCGCTTGCTTTGGTCTGGATGCCAATGATCAGCTGTCTGATGATCGCTATATGGTGTTTTTTAATCAGAAATCGTGCCCGAATAATGCCGTGGTGCTGGAGCTGGGAACAGGTAGTGCAAGTTTTATGACTGATCTGGCCCGTTTGCCAGACAGTATCCATAAGCTGGTTTTTGCTGCTTCGGTCAGCGGTGAAGGCGCGATGCGTCGGCTGGGGGCCAGCTCGATGCGTTTGGGCGATGCCGTATTTGCATTTTCTGGCGCTGATTTTCAGGATGAAAAAGCGGTGATTGTTGGTGAGCTGTACCGGCGGGATGGTTTATGGCGTTTCGGCGCGGTAGGTCAGGGCTTTAATGGTGGCTTATCGGCTTTGCTCAAGCATTTTGGTGGTACTGAAGCTGAAGCCGCTGCGCCTGCGCCTGCACCAGCACCAGCTCCGGCAAAACCCGTTTCTCTGTCAAAAATTACACTGGAAAAACGCGGCGATAAGGTTTCCTTAGAGAAAAACACCAGCGGAGGGTTTGGCCGTATCCGGGTAAATTTAAACTGGAATCAATCGGCGCAGCCGGCGGGGCCAGAAAATAGTGGCTTTTTTAATAAGCTGATTAATAAGCCAGCCCCAGGCAATCGGATTGATCTTGATTTAGCTTGTTTGTTTCAAATGGCTGATGGCACGCCAGGCGGTGTGCAAGCTTTGGGTAATAGCTGGGGTAGCTTTACCTGGCCACCCTTTGTGCATCTGGAAGACGATGACCGCTCTGGCAGTAATGCGGGCGGGGAAAATATCTTTATTAATGGCGATCAGTTCAGCCAGATTAAACGCCTGCTGATTTTTACTTTTATTTACGAAGGCGCGCCAGACTGGGCCGCAACCGATGGCGTAGTCACCATCGAAGTACCCGGCAGGGCACCCGTGGAAGTGCGTCTGGATCAGGGCAACAATGCATCGATGTGTGCCATTGCCATGATTGAAAATATCGGCGGCAATCTGCAAGTGACTAAGCTGGTGGAATACTTTGCCCAAAGCAACGGCAAAAGCGCACATGAGCAGGTGAATGACCGGTTTGGATTTGGTTTGCGGTTTAAAAAGGGCTCTAAAGATTAGGATGTTTCGGAATCATCATCCTAATCGCACTGTCTGATGTTCTCACCCCCTCAAATCCTGAAACACATTAAGATTTGAGGGGGTGTTTCACACTCAGCAACTAAACCGCACTGCGGCCTGCCTTAGTGTTTGTGCCAGCTGGGCGTTGTTGTCTACCGCGATATTGATTTCTTTAGATGCAGAGAATGAGCGCTCGGTCATCACGGCAATCAATTGCACATTCACGGCGATTTCCTGGCCAGCGGTGTTTTGCTCGGCAAGGGCATCCGTGATTTTTGCCATGGCTTCCTTGGTTTCCACCGCACTTTGCTTGATCAGCCCCAGCATGACGCTGCTGCGGTTTGCATGCTCTAAAGCCAGCTCTGTCTGGCTCAGGCTGTTACGCATATTGGTGGCGGCATCGTGAGTGGTGTTCGTGATGGTGCCCAGCGTTTCCTGGATTTCCCGTGTGGCCTGGGTGGTGCGCTCGGCCAGTTTGCGAACTTCATCGGCCACCACGGCAAAGCCTCGGCCTTGCTCGCCTGCCCGTGCTGCTTCAATGGCAGCATTCAGGGCCAGCAGATTGGTTTGCTCGGCAATATCCTGAATCACCCGGGCTACCCGGCCAATGCTGGCGCTGTGCTCTTCCAGATTGTTAACCGTATCTGTGACGATATGCGCGCTGTCTGAGACGATTTGCATCTCTCTGGTCAGCTCTTGCAGGGCTTGCGCACCTTGCTCGGCTTGCAGGCCCGAATTACTGGCTACCTCAAAGGCATAGCTTGAATAGTCTTTAAGGTGTGACATCCCAGTGGATAATTCTTCTACTGCCGCCGCCATTCTGGCTGCTGCATCGCTTTGCTCCCCGGCTGATTCGTGTACTTCCTGGCTGCTGCTGCGGGTTTGTGCAGCATCGGTGGCCAGCTGCGTGGATGAGCTTTGAATGTTTTCTACAAGGGCTGCCAGCTGGGTGCGCATCGATTCCATCGCACCGGCCAGGCTGTCCCGCATATTGCTGGGCACATGCACGGGCGAGGCTAAATCGCCTTCAGAGATTCGTGTAGCTGCTGAGCGCATATCGCTGGGCTCTCCGCCCAGATCATTTAACAACGACCGCATAATCCATAAAGTAAGAGTAAGGCCGGAAAGCGTGGCGATAATCACAAACATGGCCCCGCCAACAATGGCCTGGTGATGGCTTTGTTTAAATGATTCCAGGTTTTCTCTCGCTACATTCAGCTGCAGCTGAATCAGCTTATCAACCACATCTGTAATTGGGTCTACACGCTGATAAAGGGTAGTGGCTGCATATTCATTGATGGCCGCAAAATTACTGGTCTCTAACAGCTTCTCCAGCTCGTCAAAACTTTTTGCTGCAGGGTTCATGCTTTTATCTGCAGTCTGAACCAGCTCATTTTCTGTGGGGGTCAGTTCGGTGGCTTTATAAATTTGCCATTCTTTCTCAATAGTTTTTCTGGCTGTTTTTACATTTTTAAGCCCTTGTGCCGTTGTCAGGCTGCCATTGGTGATTTTATGCACGGTGTCGACAATATTGATGGCATACATGTCGGAAACATTTTTTAACTGCACCAGTGGCATCACGCGATCAGCGATTGTGGTTTGGAAGTTTTTGGAGCCGTTTTCTAAGCTAGACAGGCTCAGCGCAGTCAGCATTAAAATAATGCTGATCAGACTTCCTGATAATAATATTAGCTTATTCTTAACTTTCATGATTGTCTCAAAATAGGTCAGAATGACCTTTAAAATGTATGACTGTTTATCTGCATTTAAAACCTTTTATTTAAGTAAGCTGATAAGCGGATATGGTTTTTATTATGTTTTTTTGAAAGTTCTTGAATTTTTTACGTAAGAGTTTTTTTGCTGATTGTTTAGCAAAGCAGGGGCAGAAGTTGATTGTTTTGCTTAAAAAAAAGGGGCGATCCAAAGATCGCCCCTTTTCCGATTGAATAGTTTTAATTGTGTTTTTTATAATGCAGAGATGCAAGTAATGAAACACCAATCAAACCAGCACCAATTAAGCCTGTTACCACTTCCGGTATTTCATGGAAAGTGCCAATGAACATAATAAAGGCCAGCGCACCAATTGCATAAAACGCGCCATGCTCTAAGAATCTGAATTGGTCCAGCGTTTCTTTTTCTACAAACATAATAGTGAGTGACCGTACAAACATGGCACCAATACCCAGACCAATTGCAATAATGAAAATATTATTGGAGAGTGCGAATGCGCCAATGACACCATCAAAACTAAAGCTGGCATCCAGTACTTCTAAATATAAAAAGGCTGAAAGGCCGGTACGAACAACGACTGTCTGATCGTGTCCTTCTTCACCGCCTAATAGTGAGCCAAAACCATCAACAACAATATAAGTCACAATACCGGTAATTGAAGAAAGAATAAAACTAAGCTGCTCAGCAGTATTCAGCTGAGTAGAAAAAGCATAGGCAAGAATAAGGCAAAGGCCGATTTCAATTCCACCCATTTTTCCCATTTTAACTAAAGGGGATTCAATAACATGCAGCCAGTGCACATCTTTGTCCTGATCAAAAAAGAACTTCAAAAACACCATCATTAAAAATGCACCACCAAACCCGGCCACAATAATATGGGATGAGATTAAAGCCGCTGCATATTGCTCAGGCTGGCTGACCGCCATCATTAAAGCGGCCCATGGGGTAAGGTGTGCAATAACGGCCACAATAAGCACAGGGAATATAACCCGCATTCCAAATACTGCAATCAGCATACCCCAGGTCATAAAGCGCTTACGCCAGACGGCATCCATATCTTTAAGAACTGTTGCATTGACTACTGCATTATCAAAAGAGAGAGAAACTTCTAAAACCGATAAAATAGCGGCAATAAACATGGCTTTGGGGCCACCCAGCCAGAATGCTGCCGCTAAACCAATCAGCGTAACAATGAACGAGCTTTTAAAAAAGCGAAGGTTGGAGAGCATTTATTATCTCGTGAGGGAAATAGTGATCGATCCCGCGATTTTAGCAACTGCATTGTTCTTTGGGGTATTTATAATCTTTCAACATTAAAATAAGACGTAAGTCATTATGCTTAAATTGGGCAAAGCTCAGAGCGGGTTAAAAAACGTAAGCCTGTTCCACCCTCTAAAGAAAACATTCCGCCCCGCCCCTCCACAACATCAATGATGAGTTGCGTATGCTGCCAGTAAGCAAACTGCGCAGCGCCAATATAAAACGGCATGCCGCCGATCTCACCCAGCAGCACATCGCTGTCGCCAATGATGAGCTCACCTGCCTGAAAGCACATGGGCGAGCTGCCATCGCAGCAGCCACCCGATTGATGAAACATCAGCGGGCCATATTGGGCTGTCAGCGTATCAATCAGGGCAAGCGCGGCCGGTGTGGCGCTGACTTGATTCTTCATGGATGTATCCTCCGCAACCCTGAGTATTTGCGTAATTTTAGTCAGCAGTTCTGGTGCTGCAATTTCCCCTTTTGGCAAAGGGGCAGTGAGGGGGATTTGTTTTTGCATCAGCCACTGTCTTTCTATAAATACATGCAATGCTAAATCCCCCCTGGCCCCCCTTTTTCAAAGAGGGGAGCTCATTCAATGAGAGCTGGATCTTTTCTGGCTCAGCTTTAGAAAAACCCCAACGCATCCTGGCTATAGCTCACCAATAAATTTTTGGTTTGCTGATAATGGCCGAGCATCATCTTATGGTTTTCACGCCCGATTCCTGATTGCTTATAGCCACCAAAAGCGGCGTGGGCAGGGTAGGCGTGGTAACAGTTGGTCCACACCCGGCCAGCCTGGATTTCGCGGCCCATGCGATAAGCTGCATGCGTGTCGCGGGTCCACAGGCCAGCCCCCAGGCCATAGAGCGTGTCGTTGGCGATTTCTAAAGCTTCGTTTTCGTCTTTAAAGGTGGTGACTGAAACGACCGGGCCAAAGATTTCTTCCTGGAAGATTCGCATCTTATTGTGGCCACGGAACACGGTTGGCTGGATGTAATAACCGCCCGCCAGTTCGCCGCCAAGCTGAGCGCGCGCGCCGCCCGCCAGTACTTTTGCGCCTTCCTGCTTGCCGATATCCAGATAAGCGCTGATTTTTTCCATCTGCTCCATAGATGATTGCGCGCCCAGCATGGTGCTTGCATCCAGCGGATTGCCCTGTTTAATGGCGGCTACGCGGGTGAGGGCGCGGTCCATAAAGGCGTCGTAGATGGATTCATGAATCAGTGCGCGGCTGGGGCAGGTGCAGACTTCGCCCTGGTTGAGCGCAAACATCACAAAGCCTTCGATGGCCTTATTAAAGAAGGCATCGTCGTGCTTCATGACATCGGGCATAAAGATATTCGGTGATTTTCCACCCAGCTCCAGCGTGACCGGAATCAGGTTTTGCGCCGCATATTGCATGATTAAGCGGCCGGTGGTGGTTTCGCCCGTAAAGGCGATTTTGGCGATACGCGAGCTGGAGGCCAGCGGCTTGCCTGCCTCTAAGCCAAAGCCGTTGACGATATTAAGTACGCCTTTGGGCAGCAAATCGCCGATCACTTCCATCAGCACTAAAATACTCAGCGGTGTTTGCTCGGCAGGCTTGAGCACCACGCAATTACCCGCAGCCAGCGCCGGTGCCAGCTTCCATGTGGCCATCAGCAGCGGGAAATTCCACGGGATAATCTGCCCGACTACGCCTAGCGGCTCGTGAAAATGATAGGCCACGGTATCGTTATCGATTTGGCTGATGCCCCCTTCCTGTGCCCGGATCGCCCCGGCAAAGTAGCGGAAGTGATCGATTGCCAGCGGCAAATCTGCAGCGCGGGTTTCACGAATTGGCTTACCGTTATCCCAGGTTTCTACTGTGGCCAGCATGTCCAGATTGGCTTCGATACGGTCGGCTATTTTATTCAGAATATTGGCGCGTTCAGTCGTCGAGGTTTTGCACCATGCGCTTTTGGCGGCGTGGGCGGCGTCGAGCGCCATTTCGATATCAGCAGCATCAGAGCGCGGCACTTCGCAAATCACCTTGCCGGTAACCGGGCTGATGTTTTCAAAGTATTGCCCTGCAAGCGGAGCATGCCATTCGCCGTTGATATAGTTGGCGTAGCGCGATTTTAATTGCAGTGGAAAACCATACTGGCCTGGAATCAATGCACTCATGCTTATCTCCTGATGGTATGGGGCGATTTTGCCCGCGTACCAGGGTATGAGCAGAAAGCGTGCCGGGGGAGTTGGATAGTGCGCTGCAATATGGGTGAAATACTTGTGAAAGCTGGGCTAAATTATTTTGATATTGCGGTGCGGGATGGTGGATTGGCATTATTTTTCTTGTTTACAAGTACTTAGGGTATATTTCATGTTGATTAATTGCTTACTGGTGTTGCAATTTGAGACAGTGGGGCGAGGGGTGGTGCAACAGAGGTGGGTTGCATGTTGTGTGTAAATCTGAATCGTTTTTTTAGTGCCTTCGGCACGTTGATTTAGGTGCGGCATCCCCGCGGGGACTCACTTTCTTGAACGGCCAAGAAAGTAAGCAAAGAAGGCCGCCCCGACCAGCACGAATGCCCCTCATCTGCGGACAATCGAGCGGCGGCTGCGGAACTCGCTTCGCTCAAACAGTCCTCGCCGAAACCCCGCCCGCTTGTTCCTCGCTTCGGCGTGCTTCAAGGGGGGACTTAAGCCCTATGCCAAGAGCTTGGTTGTGGTGTTTTGTGCTGTTTGCTAATGCAAAACCAAATTGCATAGTGCATATGGGATTGAACTTGGCGTGCATGATTTTTGGTTTTCTTTGTGTTCTGCTTTTTAACTCCGTGTTCTCTGTGTCTACAGATCTTTGGTTTTCTCTGTGAGCTTTACTAAAGGAGCCCCCATGAGCATTGTGCATACCACTGCCCGCCGTCAGTTTTTTGAGGAGGGGATTTTTCCTGCTGATTTGCCGCCGAAAATTGTCGAGTCCTGGCTGCGTTGCCAGCAGCAGGGGAGTGCTGATGTGGCGATTGAGCGTTTGGGCAA
This sequence comes from Iodobacter violaceini, assembly GCF_011601265.1. Taxonomy (GTDB): domain Bacteria; phylum Pseudomonadota; class Gammaproteobacteria; order Burkholderiales; family Chitinibacteraceae; genus Iodobacter; species Iodobacter violaceini. The sequence continues at coordinate 730,141 of NZ_JAAOLX010000001.1, read as the reverse complement.
GGCGGCTTTGCAAGGTGCGCTGGCCGATAACGCGCAGATGCTGCGGGTGGCGCTGCCGGAGCTGGATGGCTTATACGAGCAGGTGCTGGGCACGCAAAGTGTGGTGCTGCTGACCGATGCCAGCGGCTTGATTCTGAACACCACCGGTAACCCGCAGTTTATGAAAAAGGCCGAGCAGGTGGCGCTTTTGCCTGGGGTGAGCTGGGATGAGGCCACTAAGGGCACCAATGCCATTGGCACGGCGCTGGCTTTGCGGGAGTCGGTAGAGGTGCGCGGTGGCGAGCATTTCCTAGTGCAAAATATTGGTATTTCCTGTTCGGCCGCGCCCATCTTTGCACCTGATGGCCGCCTTGCCGGGGTGCTGAATGTTTCCGGGGATGCGCGTTTGCATCATTTGCATGCGCTGGGTTTGGTGCGTTTGGCGGCACAGCAGATTGAGCACCGCTGGCTGGGGCTGGCCCGTGATGAGCATTGGCTGATGCGTTTGCATCCGCGTGCCGAATTACTTGGCTCGCCCCGTGAAGGCGTGCTGTGCTTTGCAGGTGACACGCTGATTGCGGCTAATCGTGTGGCATTACACTGGCTGGGTTTAACATGGGAGGATTTAGGCAGGTGCAGCTTTGCGGAGTTGTTTGATGGATCTTTGCAAGCTATGCCGCAGCCCCGGATGATCTATAGCCAGCGCGGGCAACATTTTTATCTCACCATCACACCACCAAAGACGCGTGCGGCAGCAAAGCCAGCAATCTCTCCTGAAGTAGTGCCGCCATTTCAAAAGCAGCTGGATAAAGCGGTTCGCGTATTGAACGCAGGCGTGGCGGTGTTGTTGCAAGGCGAAACGGGCAGTGGCAAAGAAGTATTTGCCCGTGCTTTGCATGCCGCCAGCCAGCGCAGCAAGGGGCCGTTTGTGGCGATTAATTGCGCCGCCCTGCCCGAATCCTTAATTGAATCCGAATTATTTGGTTATGAAGAGGGCGCATTTACCGGTGCGAAGCGTAAGGGCAGCGTGGGTAAATTGCGCGAAGCCAATGGTGGCGTGCTGCTGCTGGATGAAATCGGCGATATGCCGCTGCTGATGCAGGCAAGATTATTACGCGTATTACAGGAGCGCGAAGTCACGCCGCTGGGTGGCAGCCAGCCTTATAAGGTGGATTTTTCTGTCGTTTGCGCCAGCCACCGTGATCTGCCTGGGATGGTGGCCGCGGGTGAGTTCAGAGCTGATTTGTTTTACCGCCTGCAGGATTTTATCGTTCATTTGCCACCGCTGCGGGAGCATGCCGATTTACCAGGTTTTATTGCCAGCCTGTGGCAGGAGTCTGGTGGCGCTGCGCGGGGCGTGCTTTTGGCTGATGATTTAATGGCATCGCTGGTCCGCTATCCATGGCCGGGTAATGTAAGGCAATTATTAAGCCTGCTGAAAACACTGCTGGCTTTGTCTGATAACGGAGCGTGCCTTACTTATGCAGATTTACCTGAAGAATACCAAATGCCGGTCATGAGTGAAGCCAGCTCTCTGGCAAGCAGCAGCCATGAGCTGATTGAAAACACCATTGCCCGGTTTGAAGGCAATTTAAGCAAGGCGGCAGCAGCCTTGGGCGTGGCTCGCAGCACCTTGTACCGCCGGCGTTTTAAAGCGGGATAAAAAGTAGTGTTGGATTTTAAAGTACAAATTTGCTGCACAAAGGCGAAAGCTAAGTGTTTAGTTGCGCCTTTTATTGAAAATTAAGTCATACTATTACAATCTTTTTTCTGACACATAACTTGTGAATAGTAAAGTAGATAAATCGACTAGGTGTAAGCCTGCAATGTGGAGCGAGCGCTTGCTGGCTGTGCGTCAGCTGGTATGGCTTGCGTCACCCGAGGCGCTGCCTGCAGCGCGTACTTTATTGCGTGATGCGCCTCAGGCCGCTTCATTGCAGGATGAAATGGTGCTGCACGAGTTGATTTGCCGGGCCGCCTGGGCAGAGTTACGTTTTCCACTGATGCTTCGTCATGCGCGCATTTTAGAAAAGCTTGCCGTAAGCTCAGGCGAGCTGGCCTGGCAGATTGAGGCGCAGCAACTGCTTGCGAATGCTCATTATGATCAGCGCCGCTACGATCAGTCGCTTGCCTGCTGGGTCAGCTCTCTGGAGCTGGCACAGAAAAGTGATCACTACGCTGCGCTTTGCGAAGCCTGCCTTGGGATGAGTAATATTCTGCTGGCAGATCAACAGTATCAGGAGGCACGGCAAGTGCTGGAGCTGGCGTGTAATCAGGCCATGCGCTCGGGCTTAAATCGATTGTCGTTTAAAGCAGGTCTTTACACCGCCAATTTTCTGGCGCAGCAAAATGATTTGCAGGGCCTTGCTCAGTGCCTGGCGTGGCTGAAGCAGCTGCCGGTCGATGATATCGAAGAAACCCTGCTGATTGATATTGAAAATACCCGTGCCCGTTTACTTTGCTTACAAAATGATACCCAGGCTGCCGGGCCCGTATTGCAGGCCGCTACCACCCGGGCTCATGCCTGCCGCTATCTTTGGGGCAGCCTGCAGGCGCAGTTGATTGCTGCCGACTTAGCGGCCACACGCGGCCAGCTTGATGTGGCCATAAAGGCCGGGCATTCCGTCTTAAATGCCGCACGAGAGGCCAATGGCTGCCATTTTATCCCTTATGATTTTATGCTTAAGCTGGGCCGCTGGCAGGAAGAATGTGGCCTGCCGGATGATGCTTTAGCCACACTTGAGCAATGGCATGTCAGGCATCGTGCTGATCTTCTGGCCCGGCATGAACATAAACGCCGTATTGCACCGGGTTTACTCCGGCAGCTGTCTTTATTGCTGCAAGTGATGCAACTTAAAGACGAGAATAAAAATTTGCGTTCTCAATTGCAATCAAGCCTGGCGCCTGAATATGCAACTTGAGCAATTGCTTGAATCGCTTGATTTATCCCCTTTTGATACCCGCGAAGCGGCTTTAGCGCTGGCAGCGCAGTGTGCCGCCGAGGATAAACCTCGTGCACTGAAGGCGAGGCATCTGGCGGCGAAAGCCTTAGGGCGGCGGGATACCGTGGCTTCAACGCAGGAGTATCAGCGCCTTTTGCCCGCCTTACGGCGCCATCAGCTGTGGGATGAGTATTTGGCGGCGCTCGATGAATGCGGCGGCCATGCCATGGTGCAGGGCAATGTGAATGAGGCAATTCACCAGTGGTCGGCTTGCCTTGAAGAAGCCATGACACTGCAAAATGGTTTTTTTGCGGTGCAGGCCTTACTGGGTATCGGCAAAGCGTTTTGGGTTTTGAATGATTTTAAATCGGCTCATCATTACCACTGTCTTGCATTGGAATTTGCGCTGCCTTTGCATGATAAAGCCAGCCTGGCAGGCGCGTATCTCTGCCTGATTGCCGATATGCTGGCTGCGGATCGTTATACCGAGGCGGGTATTGCTCTTCGTCTTGCGCATCTTTCTGTGCTCGATTGTAAAAACCGTCATTGGCAGGCCGAATATTTATTATTCCGTGGCCGTGTCTATCTGGAGCAGGGGCAGCTGGCACTTGCTGAAGCGGATTTAACGGTTGCCCTGCTTCAATCCACGGCACTGAGCTTTAGCTGGGTGGCCAGCCAGGTTGAGTTTCAATTGTTTAAGCTCTATTGCCTGCGCCAGGACGGGCAGGAGGCTGCACAGCATCTGGCTAATGCGGAAGCCCAGGCCAAAGCTATTCATGCAAGCTCTTTACTGGAGCGTTTTGCCTTTGGCACTTATCAGCAGCATAAGTCGCAGGGAGACAGCCGGGAGGCGCTGAAGTATTACCGGATTTATTTAGAGTATTACGAACAAAACCACGGCAGGGCTTGTCTGCCACGTCTGGCCCAATCTACGGCAAGACGTCTGCAGCGATTGGAAAACCGTATCGAGCTGACGCAGCGTAAGCAAGAAAATGCACTGCTGTGCCAGACCCTCAATCAGCAGAGCGCTCAGCTTGATTCTTTAAGCAGAGCCGCTTTAAGTGATCCTCTCACAGGATTAGCCAACCGCCGCCATCTGGAGCAGCAGTTAGACAGTCTGGATCAGCAGGCACGGTTACCAATGTCTCTGCTGATTGTGGATATCGATTATTTTAAGCAGGTCAATGATGCTTATGGCCATGCAATTGGCGATTTAGTCTTGCAGCGTATGGCTTCGGTGCTGCAATTTGCCTGCCGGAATAATGAGCTGATTGCCCGTTATGGAGGGGAGGAGTTTTATATCTTATTGCCGCAAGTTTTGTTTGCAGATGCAAGGCAAATTGCAGAGCGGCTTTGTGCCATGGTGGAAAATCACGATTGGGATAATATTGCCAGGGGCTTGCACGCCACGGTGAGCATTGGTCTTGCCTGCAACAACGGGCACTGGCTGCCTTGCCGAACGCTTGCTCTGGAGGCCGATGCGGCTTTGTATGAGGCCAAAGCGGCAGGGCGTAATTGTGTGCGCTGGCGAATCTCTTCATCCGGTTTTACATCTTAATTGTATAAAGTTATATCTTTTCTGTTTAAAACACATTTGCGCCGCTATATTGCGGTTTTTTTTTGTTTTAAACCATATTACGGATCATCGCTATTTGTTTTGTAAATAAAGATCAAATTGCAATTGAGTGTGGTTTTTCTGATCTGCCTCAAAATGTAGTCGTTTTTTATTTGCTACATTTCACTCCCTTATTTGCGCGGCATGGCATTAATAATGAAAAAAGCCCTGCCCGCATCCATTCAGATACTGATTTGATTATGGATATAATCCGGAGTAAGAGTATGAAAAAGACATTCATTGCAGCCGCTGTATTAAGCTTGGTTTCTGCCGCTTCTTTTGCGGCCCAGGGCGATATCCTGACCCGTGTTCGGGTCATTAATGTTGCACCTGCAGACAGCACCGATGGCGCATTAAGCACATTAAATGTGGGCGCAAATTCAGCAACAACGGGTGAGCTTGATTTTACTTATATGATCACCAATAACATTGGTGCTGAATTAATTTTAGGCACAACCCGCCACGAAGTGACCTCCAGCCTGGGCAGCTTAGGTAAGGTTTCTGTTTTACCTCCTACCGTCACTGTGCAATATCACTTCACCCCGGATAGTTTTTTCCGCCCATATGTAGGGGCAGGTTTGAATTACACCCGTTTTTATAATAATGATTTGAAAGCGGGCAATCAGGGTTTAAGTATTGATAACAACAGCTTTGGCGGTGCATTACAAATTGGTGCCGATTTTGCCGTCAGCAAAAACGTATTTATTAATGTCGATGTCAAAAAACTCTGGATTAAAACGGATGTGAGCCTGAATGGCGCTGATTTGGGTACTTTAAAAATTGATCCATGGGTCTTTGGTTTTGGTGTAGGTACAAAATTCTGAAAATAAGTCATTTTTATCAATGACAAATTAAAAAATGTATTTAAATCGGGCTGATTAATAAATACATTTTTCAAGTTTATGCCGTGTACCGGAGCAATCCGTATGCGGCATTTTTTTATGCTGCCGGCAGGTATTTGATCATAAGGGCATCTCTGATATGCCCTTTCCGGCTTTTTATTCGGGTTTAAATGGCCTGACTTCTGCTTCATTTGCAAGCGGGGGAATGGGAGCTGGGGTGACAGCAGCCGTTGTTGGCACTGTGGCTTGCGGGCTGGGTTTGGGCGTGCTGCTTAAAGCATCTGCCGCAGCTCCGCCCACGGCGGCTACTCCGGAAACGCCCGCTTTACCCACATCCCATGCTATGCCTGCGGCGGTACTGGTGACGCTGACCGCAGCAGCACCAACGGCTACAACGGCACAGCCGCTCAGGCTAAGGGCGCACACGATGGTGAGCATAAAAGTTTTCATTGATCTTTTTCCCCTGCTGCAAAGGCAGACAAACTGGTTAATTAATTTAAAGAGGTGTCTCAAAGGCGGGGCGGTATTTCAGCCAGCCAGGCTTATCGTCCCATTCCACCGACTTGTTGTGCCAGATAGGTGGCGTAGTTATCGGTCATGCCGCCGATAAAGTCGAGTACGCGGCTGTAGCTGTCATAAAGTGACCACTCTTTTTTGGGTGCGTTGTATTCCATCAGATCGAGAATCCGTTTCATTCTGAAACTCATCTGTGGTGATACTTTCTGCTGGTAGGCTGCGTTGCAAAAAGCGTTGAGCAGAATATCGAGGCAGGTAAAGGAGCCCACTTCGATTTCAATTTTGCGTCTTTCGTTAAAAATGCGGTCGCGGGCCAGCTGTTTGGCGGCGTTAATACCATCGCGCATACTGCTGGGGGTGGCATTGAGTAAATCACCCTGAAATTTGCCTTCCATAATGGCCGTGTAGTGCTGCATAAATGTTTCACTCACATCATGGATGCAGCGCTCTATGGCTTTACCACGCAGCAGCGATATTTTGCGCCGGGCAGACGGGGCTGCGGCAATTTCCAGCTCAAGCAGATCTTGCTTTCCGCCACAAATTTTAATCAGCAGCGGCTCAACCTGCTCGTACGCCAGCATGCCGATTTCTATTCCGTCTTCCAAATCAAGAATGGCATAGCAAATATCATCGGCGGCTTCCATCAGATAAGAGAGCGGATGGCGGGCCCAGCGGTTTTTACCCAGCATGGGCAGCCCCAGCTCGGTAGCGATTTCTTCAAGAATGTTTTGTTCAGACTGATAACAGCTGAATTTGCCGCTGGGCGTCGCATCACTGGATGTCCAGGGGTATTTCAATGTGGTGCCAAGTGTGGCGTAAGTGAGGCGCATGCCGCCTTCAAAGCGATGGTTTTCAAGCTGGGTCACCACTCTGAAGCCCTGAGCATTTCCTTCGAAGGTCATTAAATCCAGCCGCTCATTTGCACTCAGGTTTTGCAGTAAATAAGCATGCTGATCACGGCAAAACCAATCACGAATCGCATATTCACCGGCATGGCCAAAGGGCGGGTTGCCAATATCGTGGGCCAGACATGCGGCTTGCACAATGGCCCCAATATCGTAAGGGGTAATGTGCTGGGGCAGGGCATATTGCAGCCTTTGCCCGACAATCACCCCTAAGCTGCGGCCTACGCAGCTGACTTCAATTGAATGGGTGAGGCGGGTGTGAACATGATCATTTTCGGTCAGCGGGTGGACTTGTGTTTTACGGCCCAAACGACGAAATGGTGAAGAAAAAACAATCCGGTCATGATCTTTATGAAAATCGCTGCGCCCCGATTCGTGGGGGAATAAATCATTGCGTACCGCGCCGAGTCGCTCGGCATTGAGCAGCTGTTGCCAGTTCATTATTCATTGATCTCGTGTGAATGAGGCTGAGCACAGGCCTGCTTATGCTGGCCGGGAGTGCTGTAACAGCCGGTAAAACTGCATTAAATCGCGGGGGGCCAGAGGGCGGCTGAAGTAATATCCCTGGATTAAATTGCAATCGTAGGAAACCAGCATCTCAAGGGTGGCTTTATCTTCTACCCCTTCGGCCACTACGCTCAGGCCCAGGGTGTGAGACAGCTTAATGACGCTTTCAACAATATGTGAATCTATATTGTTTTGTGTAATGGTACGGATAAAGCTTTGATCGATTTTTAACTCATCAATGGGCAGGCGCTTTAAGTAAGAAAGCGATGCATAGCCCGTACCAAAGTCATCCAGTGCTAATTTACAGCCCAGCGCTTTCAGCGCGTGCAGGCTGCTGATCGTGGCTTCCAGATCTTCGATGGCTGCCGATTCTGTGATTTCGAAAATAATCCGCTCACCGGGGATATTCCACAGCTGCAGCGCATTTTCAACTTCTTGAGCAAGGCGCGAATCCAGCAGATTGGAAGGCGTGAGATTGATGCTTAAACTTCCCTTGAGCCCCATTTTGCTTAATTTAGAAAACTCCCGTAATGCAGTGTGGATCACCCAGCGGGTTAGTTGCGGCATCAGGCCAAGCAGCTCGGCAACCAGCACGGCTTCATCGGGGCGGATTGCGCCAAGCCCTGCATCCTGCCAGCGCAGCAGCGCTTCGGCGCCTTTGTAAACAGGGCCATTGGGGCCGGGCTGAATCTGCGGCTGAAAGGCCAGATGAAAGCGGTTTTGTGCCAGCGCATCTCTGAGTGGCTGTTCCAGCTTATTCAGCAGACGGCCCTGAATATCCCGTTTAGCCTGATAAACAGATGGCTCTTCATTGCTGCATAGCTTAGCGGCAGACTGGGCTGCCAGTATCAGCTGCTTGGCCGTTTGCCCATGATCCGGCCATAAAGCGATGCCAATACGCGGGCTGATTGCCCACTCTGTAAATGATTGCTTCAGTAGTTTTTGCGCCCTGTCCGCCGCCAGCAAGGAATGCCCTTCGCCTGCCATATTAGGCAGAATCATTAACAGGCCACCTTCCAGTGGATAAAGTTTGTCTTCCTGGCGCAGCATGTCATTGAGCTGCTGGCTGGCGTTTAGGCGCAAAGATTCAATATGGCCAAGCTCGATATAGAGCAGGGCAATATTACGCTCGGGCTGAGAATGCAATTTTGCATGTTCTAAGCCATGAGCGGGCGTGCTGGTTTGTAAGGGGGTGAGGGCCTGTATATGCTGCCGCGTTTTTTCAAGCTCGGTAAAACACAGCCGGTTAATCAGCGCGTCGGCTTCTGCTGGCATATGGTGCAAAATCAGCTCGCGCCAGCCTAATAAAAGCAGAGTCGACTGGCTTAAACCATGAGGGCTGAGCTGGGGCCACAGGGCAATCGCTTCACCCTGAATCAGTGCCCGAAAATATTCATTGTAGAGTGCTTCATCTGCGGGCTGACAGTGCGCTTGCACCATGGCTTCAAGCTTAGGGATCAGTACATCCGGCTCTTCAGGCGTATAGCTGGCGAGAATAGCAAGATCGATAGTGAGGGGCTCTTTCATCCCAGGAAATACTCCTTAGGATCGATATTAAAGCTGCCCTGTGGCCATTCTCTGCGAATGCAGATTTCCTGCCCGGCATTCATTGCCGGATTAATCATTAAATCTAATAAATTGGGCCGGGCATGGGGCTGCTTATCCGGGCCTAAGATTAAAAGGACTTTAGGCTTGAGCCTTCTGCTGCGGTTTTGCCCGGCCACAATACCGATATCGCCACTGCTCAGCTCAACCAGTGTGCCGACGGGGAAAATACCAATGCACTGGGCAAATTGCTCCACCAGCGCCTGGTGAAAGTATTTATCACTCCATTTATATAAGAGCTGTAAGGCGGAGTGGTTGTTTTTTGTTTCGGCGTGATTGCGATCGCTGGTCAGGGCGGTATAGCAATCCACAATACCCGCCATACAGGAAAACAAACCGATACTTTCACCTTTTAATCCGGCCGGATAGCCGCTGCCATCGATGCGCTCGTGGTGACGCGCCACCATATCGTAGACATCAAGGGGCACTTCTTTAATTTGGTTCAGAATATCCAGGCTGTGCCAGACATGCGTTTTCATCATGGAAAACTCGCCCGGCGAATAAGAGCCGCTGTGTTTAAGCAGGTTTTCCGGCAGTTTCATTTTGCCAATATCCAGCATTAAGCCAGCAAACCCCAGCTTATGCAGGTCTTCCTGCGGATAGCCAAGGTGCCGGCCAAAGGCCAGCATATAAACAGCGGTATCCAGCGCATGTCCGTAAGCATAGTTGTCGGTGGCTTTGAGTTGCGACAGCCAGAGCAGGGCGCTGGGATTTCGGATAATTGAATCCACCATTTCGGAAACAACATCATTGATGGCTTCTACCCTGGGTTGCAGATCTTTGCTGATGGCCTCCATTGCCGCTTCAATGACATCACTGGCCAGACGATGTACGGCCTGAGCATGGGGAATTTCCCGCTTAATTGGCGTGCTGTCTGCATAAATAATAATTTTAGGTTCAACCCAAGCCGTGTCTGCCTTGCTGTTTTTGCCCTGGGACCAAAGTGCAAAGCGCTGACGTAATTCTTTAAGCAGGGTAATTTGTTCTTTAATTTCTATGGTTTGGTATTGGATGTGCGGGACAAGCGGCTCTGAATTGAACTTTTGATCGCTTAAATATGCCCAGCGCTCTTTGCCACCCACCGAGCGATCCAGGTTAACCGTAACAAACTTGCAGTATTCCTGGAGCTGTGAGAGGTGCTCAGGAGTTTCAAGCAGAAAGCCTTCCAGCAAAAAAGGCGTGTCCAGCCACGGGCGATCGAGTTCGCTAATAAATAAACCAGCTTGCAAAGCTGTGACGGGAAGGCGTGTTTCCAATTGTATAGGTCTGTGCTAAGGGTTTAGGGCTGCATATTTGGCTTTTGCTGACTTGGCCTGCCAGTCGTCTGGAGCAAAGCTAAGTATTTGCTTGCAAAGCGCTATTTGCTGATTGTAAGCAAGCACTTGCCCTTGTTTCAAATGCGTCATTAGCGTGATTGTAAATGATTCATAGCAGTAAGGAATACTTGCCGCGATATCCGGCTATTATTTTTTGCATACAGATATTCGCGATCAAAGTATTGAAGTGCCCTATTGTGTGTATAGGTAAATATAGTAAATGCAGATTTAATATTAATCGCAATTAATAAATTTATTGTAATACTTTTTAGTATTCCAAGGCCGTTAAGGCTGGTATCGCGCGCTTTGCCGGGCTGGCAGAGCGAAATAGCGTGCTTTTTTGCACGCTGCCCGGGCTTATTTTTCCTGTAAATAATGCCTGTTTTTCTGGTTTGGAAGAGTGAAAAAAAGCGGCCTGAATTCGTGTTATCGCCCTTAGTCGCCGATTGAAGGGCGTTATGGGCAATCGGTATTATTTTAACCCAATAAGATGTTTTCATTTTCTATGATGAAGGCTGATTTTTGCGCTTAGAAAAACTCCCCCGCGGGTAAGTTTTTGTTAAAATGGCGACCGTTTTTTTGTGAGAAGACTATGGCCCTGCTGGAGATCCGTGACGTCGTAAAAACTTTCGGCGATTTCACTGCCGTTAATCATGTGAGCTTGTCGGTGGAAGCCGGTGAATTCTTTACTTTGCTGGGCCCTTCGGGCTGCGGCAAAACTACTTTATTGCGGATGCTGGCCGGTTTTGAACAGCCGGATTCAGGCGCTATTTTGCTTGATGGGCAAGATATGTCCATGGTGCCGCCTGAAAAGCGCCCGGTACATACCGTATTTCAAAATTACGCGCTGTTTCCGCATATGAGCGTGGCAGACAATATCGCTTTTCCGCTAAAAATGGCGAAGGCCGAAGCCGCTGAAATTAAATTTCGCGTGGCAGAAATTCTGGAAGACGTGCGTTTGCAGGAATTTGCCCATCGTTTTCCGCATGAATTATCCGGTGGCCAGCGCCAGCGTGTGGCCATTGCCCGCTCTTTGGTGAATCGCCCGCGCCTCTTGCTGCTGGATGAGCCCTTATCTGCGCTTGATGCCAAATTACGCGAGCAGATGCAGATGGAGCTGATCACCCTGCAAAAAGAAGTGGGTGTGACCTTTGTGTATGTGACGCACGATCAGGGCGAAGCGCTGGCTTTATCGCACCGGATTGCCGTGATGAATAAAGGCCAGGTAGAGCAGCTGGATGCGCCTGAAACCATCTACAGCTATCCAAAAAGCCGTTTTGTGGCTGATTTTATTGGCCAGTGCAATTTACTGGATGCCACGATTAAATCGGTGTCCGGTGAGCGGATGCAGGTTGAAATTGCCGGTGTGGGTATTGCTGAAACCCTGCCAGTTGCAGGCGCCGCGATTGGTCAGAAAGGCACGCTGAGCTTGCGCCCTGAAAAAATCAAACTGGCTGCCAGCCTGGATAATACAGATGCAGATGAAGTGCACTTTAAAGGCACGGTTGAAAACTGCCTCTATCTGGGTGATGTCACTATTTATATTGTGAAATTAGAAAATGGTCTCTTAGTTGAAGCCATGCTGCCTAATTCTGCAGCGGGCCGCGCCAAATTCTTTGACGACAATGATGCAGTAGAGCTGGCATGGCGTTATGACGCTGGCCACTTTTTGCTGTCTTAAGGGGGCGAGATGTCCAAAGTAAAATCGCCAGGTCTGGCGAAGTGGCTGATTTCTGGCCCGCCGCTCTTATATCTGCTGATCTTTTTTGCCGTGCCTACGCTGATGATGATTTTTTCAGCGTTTCGCTTCCCGGGTGAATACGGCGGGCTGATGCCGCTGGTGGATATCAACCCGGATACAGGCGCACGCGAGCTTTTAATTAATTCACAAAACTGGCGTGATTTTTTAACGCTGGAAAACTTCAGCCGTTTTTTTGAAGACGGGGTTTATGTTGAATTATTTATTAAATCATTCTGGTACGCAGGCTTAACAACGCTGTTTTGTATCATTCTGGCTTATCCGCTGGCGTGGCTGATTGCGCGCAGCCCGAAGAAATACCGTGATTTATTAGTATTGCTGGTGATTCTGCCATTCTGGAGTAATTTCTTAATCCGCGTTTATGCCTGGATGATTATTCTGGGGCCGCAGGGCTATTTTGCCATGACGGTGAACAGCGTATTAGCGTGGTTTGGTATTGGCCCGCAGCAGTTTCTGTTTACTCATTTTGCGGTGATTGTGGTGCTGGTGTATGTGCATTTACCGTTTATGGTATTGCCACTCTATGCCAATTTAGAAAAACACGATATGGCGCTATTGGATGCTGCGCAAGATTTGGGCGCATCGGCCTGGCAGCGTTTCTGGCGTATTACCTGGCCATTATCCCTGCCGGGTGTCTGGGCAGGCGCAGCTTTAGTATTTATTCCGGCTCTGGGCATGTTTGCCGTGCCTGATCTGGTGGGCGGCACCGATGGCATTATGGTGGGTAATTTAATAAAACAGCAGTTCCTTGATAGCCGTGACTGGCCATTTGGTTCGACCCTGTCAATTATGCTCACGGGTGGGGTGTTACTGCTGGCGGTATTGGCGACCTTGATTAGTCGTGGAAGGAAAAAACAACATGACTAAGCAAAGTAAATGGCTGTGGGCCGTGGCCTTATTAACCTATGGTTTTTTGTATTTACCACTGGTGATTGTGGTGGTGTATTCATTTAATGATTCACGCTTAAATGCCGAATGGGTTGGTTTTACATTCAAGTGGTATCGCATTTTATTTAATGATGAGCAAATGCTGGTTGCTGCCCGCAACTCTTTATTAATTGCTGTGATTACCAGCTTCTTTGCCACTATTTTTGGCACTTTAGCGGGCATGGCAATGTATAAATACAAGCTGCGCCTATTACCGGTTTTAGTGCTCACGCCGATCGCAATCCCTGAAATATTAATGGGCGTATCGCTGTTAATGTTTTTTGTAATGCTGAATATGACCTTAGGTTTGTTTTCGGTCACGCTGGCGCATATTGCTTTTTGTATTGGTTTTGTGGCGATTGTGGTGCGTTCCCGTTTGCAGGGTATGGATGAAGCCCTGGTAGAGGCTGCGCGTGATTTGGGTGCAACGCCGCTGCAGGCATTTCGCTTAATTACCATGCCTTTAATTATGCCGGGGATTATTGCAGGTGCTTTAATGGCATTCACTTTATCGATTGATGATTTTGTGATTACTTTCTTTACTGCCGGGGCAGGTGCTTCTACTTTACCGCTGCAAATTTATTCGATGATCAGAATTGCCGTTACACCAGAAGTGAATGCGATTTCTACTTTACTGATGTTGCTTACTCTGGCTTTGATTCTGATTGCAGGTAAATTAGCACCAGGCGCTTTAAGGGCGAAGTAATGTTTTGAGCGGGGCGGGCATGGCCCGCTTGCGCTGTTTCGGTGCTATTTAATGCACATATGTTCTGATTTTTTTATGCTTATGGCAGATCAGCAACATTTGTGCAGGCACCTGAAATGGATTGTACAAAATAAGGCATAATCAGCGGGTCTTTTTATTCAACTGCTTTGGAGTGTTTGAGACATGAAGAAATTATTATTCACGCTTTTACTGGCAGCCAATATGGCAAATGCCGAAGAAGTGCTCCACGTTTACAACTGGAACAATTATATTGCGCCAGAAACGGTCAAACGCTTCCAGACAGAATGTAAATGCCGCGTAGTGCAGGATTACTATGGTGCAATGGAAGAAATGCTGGCCAAGCTGAGCGCTGGTGCTAAAGGCTACGACGTGGTCGTGCCTACAGGTTTTGCAATGCCGCCATTGATTAAGCAGGGCATGGTGCAGCCGCTGGATAAATCCAAGCTGAGCAATATCAAAAATGTGAACCCTACCTTTTTAAATAGTCAGTTTGATCCGGGTAATCAATTCTCCCTGCCTTATTCCTTTACCACTACCTTGCTGGGCTTTAATCAAACCAAGCTAAAAGAGCTGGGCATCGAGCCAAATTCATGGTCGCTTATTTTTGATCCGGCGATCCTGGCTAAAATTAAAGGCAAGGTTACGGTACTGGATGATGCCAATGAATTATTTGCAGCATCCCTGATGTATAACGGTTTTTCTCCAAACTCCACCAAGCCGGAAGAATGGAAAAAAGCGCAAGAAACCATTATTAAAGCCAAGCCATTCTGGGCTGCGTTTAATTCACAAAGCTATATCAAGGAATTAACGCTGGGCAATATCTGGGTCGCTCATGGTTATTCCAGTGATATGTTCCAGGCTGCTACCGATGCCAAAACAGCCAAGCGTGCCTTCACCGTCAGCTACGGTTTGCAAAAAGAAGGTAACACTCTGTCTGTGGACAATATGATGGTGCTCAAATCTGCTCCACGCCCGGATCTCGCGCATAAGTTTGTTAACTTTATGCTGGAAGGTAAAAATTCGAGCGAGCTGACCAATATGGTGGGTACGGGTAATCCAAACAGTGCAGCTGCGCCGTTTGTGAACGCTGAAATGAAAAAGAATACGGCCGTATTCCCGGATGAAGCCGCATTAAAGAAACTGCAGCAGCTTAAACCGCTTGATGCCAAGCAACGTCGTGATTTAAGCCGTTTGTGGACTCAGGTTAAAACCTCTAAATAAGGGGCAATAAGGAGAGCTGCAAAAATGCGGCTCTCCCTTTTCTTGAATGAGACATTCCCTCAACATCAGCTATCTCGCCAGGCGAATTACTCCGACCAGAGTGCCTCGTTATATTGCCTTCTGCTCGGCGCTGGTGATTCTGGTGGTCAGCCTCTACCCCTTTAATGGCTGGCGTTTTACAGGGGAGCCGGTTTGGGCTTTTTATGCCTATCCTCTGCCTTACTATTTCACTTTTTTTGATAACACCATCAATGTGCTGGCCTATTTGCCTCTGGGTTTTAGTATGGCCATTTCATTGCGCCATCTTCGCTATGGCAGCTTTTTAGCGGCATTGTCCGGCCTGGCTTTGTCGTCAACCGTCGAGTTTATTCAGCAATTTTTGCCTGGCCGTGTGGCCTCTAATCTGGATATTCTGAGTAATAGTTTTGGCGCACTGCTTGGTGTGCTGCTGGCGCTGATTTTAGGTAACCGTTACTGGCAAAACCGCTGGCTGGCTGCCCGCCATGCATGGTTTGCACCTGGCCCTGCCGTGGAGTGGGGCACAACCTGGCTGGTACTTTGGTTTATTACTCAGCTGGATCCATCCCAGCCTTTTTTGGGCGTAGTGGTTGAATCCCCCGGCCTGCCACAGCCTTTTGAATCGCCGATGCAAAATGCCAAGCTGTTTTTAAGACTGCTGGAAGGCGGCGGCATGATGCTGCACTTTTTGGGGGTGGCTTTATTTGTGTCGGTCCTGGTGCGCCATACCTGGCAAAGCCCGAAGGCGATCCGCTTTACCTTGCTGACGGCGCTGCTGCTTAAGCTGGGTTTTGCCGGGCTTTTGCTCAAGCCCGCTCAGTTTTTTGCCTGGATTAATATCAATATCGTGGCAGGTGGCCTGCTGGGCACGCTGGCCTTAGTGCTGCTGTGGCGATTAAACCGGCGGCTGCGGGCCTTAGTGGGGGCGCTGGCGCTGATCGCTACTCTGGTGATTGGCTGGTTTTGGCCGCTTACTCCGCAGCTGTCGGCTACTTTGCCGCTGTTCCGCTGGCATTACGGGCATTTGCTGCATTTCAATGGTTTGTCGGCTGTGATCAGTGATCTGTGGCCCTATGGTGCAATTGCTTTGCTGCTGTGGCTGTCTATTCGTGCTCCGCGTGAAGAATCCTGGTAAACCGGGAGATCTGTTTTTAGTTATTCAGGCGTTTTTATAGCGTCTTTATACTGCCCATCAATTTATTTACCTCATTTTTACAAGCAGACCTTTAGCATTCATACATACATTTTCCTTCTGGAAGGATGAGTGCGATGAGTCTGCTTTATGGTTCGATGGTCAATACGCGTCGTGAAGACGTTTCCCAAGCTGCACCAGTGCGTTTTATGCTGGCTTCGCGCTTTAGCGCCAGTTCGGCAGGGGCTGCTCCTGAACTAAGACCGGTTTTGCAAAAGTTATGCCGCTTTATCGTGGCAAAGTTGCGCCAATTATGATTATGCCGCGCTTACTTTTAACTGCTCTCTTCTTTTCCAGCGTTGCAGGCTATGCCGCTGAGCCCGCTGCCTGTAAAACAGTGCGCTTTTCTGATGTGGGCTGGACGGACGTTACGGCAACGACTGCGCTCACCAGCGAGATGCTTGCCGCGCTGGGCTATCAGTCCGAAATTAAAATGCTCTCCGTGCCCGTTACCTTTCACGCGATGCAGACGCAGGATATCGATGTTTTTCTGGGCAATTGGATGCCCACAATGAAAAACGACATTGATCCTTATTTAAAAAATGGCAGTGTAGAAGTGCTGCGCACCAATCTGACAGGCGCAAAATACACACTGGCTGTGCCTGAATATGTGTATCAGGCCGGGGTGCGTCACTTTAGTGATATCGCTAAGTTTTCTGATCGCTTTGCCAAACGTATTTATGGCATTGAAGCGGGCAACGATGGCAATCGCCTGATCAGCAGCATGATTAAAGATAAAGCCTTTGGTTTGCAGGATTTTAAATTGGTGGAATCCAGCGAAGCGGGCATGCTTACCCAGGTTAAACGCGCAGCTTTAAAGCAGCAATGGGTGGTGTTTTTGGGCTGGGAGCCGCACCCGATGAACCGCAATTTAAAACTGCGTTATCTGGAAGGGGGCGATGCTTACTTCGGGCCTAATCTGGGCGGTGCAACCGTGCATACCACCACCCGCTCTGCTTACGCAAAGCAATGCCCTAATGTTGGCCGTTTGCTGAAAAATATCTCATTCAGCACCGAAATTGAAAACAAGCTGATGGGGCAGATTCTGGATCAGAAGCAGGACGCTAAAGTAGCGGCCCGTCAGTGGCTGAGCCAAAACCCGGCCATCTGGACACCCTGGTTAAGCGGGGTAAATAGTTTTAACGGCCAGCCTGCTGTGCCGGTATTAAAAGCCTGGTTGAATCAATCTGCCGTGGTGTCGGATGCTCGCTAGGATGATTGTGTATTTAAGGGATAAATCCACCGCTGCTGCCGGGAAAAAGACAGTTCCTGGCAGCTCATCTGCCGATGATGTGGGAGAGCCTCGTGGATAAATTACCAATAGGTCAGTGGGTAGCAGCCGGTGTAGCACGGCTGACTGAGCCTGCAGCCGGTGGGCTTGCCTTTTTTAGTGATGGGCTTGAAAGTGCGGTGCAGGCGATGACCCGTGTGTTGGTCGCTTGCCCGCCATTGCTCCTGCTTTTTATCGCCACATTTTTGATTTATCGTTTACGACGAAGTTGGGGCTTAACGCTGTTTTCAGCATTAGCCCTGATTCTGATCGACAATCTGGCTTATCGTGAGGCCACACTGCAAACGCTGGTGCAAGTTGCTCTGGCCTCTGCAATCTGTATGCTGATCGGTGTGCCCTTAGGTATTGCGGCGGCGCACCGGCCCTGGGTTTATCGGGTGCTTCATCCTCTGCTGGATTTGATGCAGACCATCCCTACCTTTGTGTATCTGATTCCTACCTTAATGTTATTTGGCCTGGGCATCGTGCCTGCGATGGTCTCTACCATTATTTTTGCCCTGCCTGCCCCTGTGCGGCTGACTTATCTGGGTTTGCGTGATATTCCGCCTCCACTATTAGAAGCGGCTAAGGCCTTTGGTTATTCTCCTTTAGCCCGGCTGTGGCGGGTGGAGCTGCCCGCTGCCATGCCCGGTATTGCCGCTGGCTTAACGCAGTGCATTATGTTATCGCTCTCTATGGTGGTGATTGCAGCCTTAGTGGGGGCAGAAGGATTGGGCCAGCCTGTTGTTCGTGCCTTAAATACCGCCGATATGGCCCTGGGTTTTGAGGCGGGTTTAGCGATCGTTTTACTGGCGATCATGCTCGATCGCCTCTGTCAGTCCAATTCTTTATCAAGAGAAAAACGATGAGCGCCATTTGTTTTGACCATGTCGATGAAGTATTCGGCCAGCAGCCTGAAGCCGCTTTCCCGCTGATTGATCAGGCGCTGTCGCGCGATGATATTTTTGACCGTACCGGTCAGTTAGTAGCAGTGCGTGATGCCTGCCTGCGGGTAGAAGAGGGCGAAATGTGTGTGCTGATGGGCTTGTCTGGCTCAGGAAAATCCAGCCTGCTCAGGGCGATTAATGGTTTAAATCCAATCAGCCGCGGCCAGCTGACCGTGCGCTGTGCCGGGGCAGAAGTGGATATGGCTAATTGCCCGGCCAGGCAGCTGCGGGAGGTGCGTACCCGTGGCATTGCCATGGTGTTTCAAAACTTTGCGCTGATGCCCTGGCTGAATGTGGAAGAAAACGTAGCCTTTGGCTTGCATGCTTTGCAACTGAGCGCCAAAGAAAGCAAGCGCCGTGTGGATACCGTGCTGGAGCAGGTAGGGCTGGGGCGCAGGCGTTATGCGTTGCCTGCCGAGCTGTCTGGCGGCATGCAGCAAAGGGTAGGATTAGCACGGGCGCTGGCAGTGGATAGCGATATTTTACTGATGGACGAGCCCTTTTCGGCGCTTGATCCGCTGATTCGTAATCAGCTGCAGGATGAATTACTCAGCTTGCAAAAAACACTGCGTAAAACCATTGTTTTTGTCAGCCATGATATGGACGAAGCATTAAAGCTGGGCTCGCACATTGCCATCCTGCGTGATGGGCAGATTGTGCAAAATGGCACACCACAAGAGATTATGTTTCAGCCGGCTGATGATTATGTTCGCCAGTTTGTAAAACATAGTAATCCGCTGAATGTGCTGTCTGCCGCCAGCCTGATGCGGCCCGGCCATTTTCCTGGCCTGGAGCAGATCATGTCTGGCGCACAGAATGCACGCTCTGCGGTGCAATACTGGCATGCGCCAGAGCCTTTATCCTTACTGCGTGCCAAACCTACCGTGGTGGATGCGGATATCCGGCTGCGCGAGGCCTTTGCGGTTTATGCCCAGACTGGCTGCGAGCTGATTCTGGCGCAAGATGGCAAGCTGGTAGGCTGCTTGTCTGGGGCACAAATGTCGCGGGCGATCCTGGGGCAGGCTGCTTAGGGGGGCAGATCATCCTGTTCCGGAGGCAGGCTCAGGCAGATCTAAAAATCTTCAATCAGCGGCCCGATAGAAAGAATCGCCAGAATTAGCGCCAGGAATATGGTTGAGCTAAAGCCAAGATGGCTGAAGCCGAAGGCACCCAGCAGCGCGCCACAAAAAAACGCCATAACCAGGCTGGCTTGCACTTTTAAATGGGTACGGTCGCAAAGCACCTTGATATGTTCTGGCGTGCTTGGATTGCGGTTCCAGTAAATCAATCGCCCAAGCTCGATGCTGATATCGGTGATTAAACCGGTCAGGTGCGTGGTGCGAATCACGGCTTTAGAAATCTTGGTAATGATGGCGTTTTGCAGGCCCATAATAAAACACAGCAGCAGCATAGTCAGCGAAACAAGGCCAGGGGAGTGGGAATCAAGCTGCCCGCCCAGCAGGCCAAAGCACAGCAGAAGCAAAGCTTCCAGCATCAGTGGTTCGGCATATAAGCTGCGGCTGCCACGGCGGCGCGCCCAGTTTATCAGCAGGGTAGAGGTGATGGCCCCCGCCATAAACATCAGCAAGCTGGCCACTGCAGCAATGATCAGCCTGGAATTACCCAGCACCCAGTTATCGGCCAGCCCCGATAAAATCCCCGTCATATGCGATGTGTACTGGCCCACGGCCAAAAAGCCCCCTGCATTGGTAGCGCCCGCTACAAAACAAAGGGTAATCCCAAGGTGAAGATTATTGCGATCGGTGCGCTCTGGCGCGGTAAGGGTGCGCAGGTAGTGAATGGGCATGTCAGCTTTTATTAAAATGCTTTCGGTGCTGCAATTGTACTCGCCTTCATGCTTCTGCCATGTTGCCAACATTACCCTTGCATGCCTTTGCGGGTCTTTTTAGAGGCGGCCATGATTTGCGGCTAAAATGAATTTATAGTTTGTTTTGTTATATGTAAGTTATTTAATAGTTCTTCTTCGTGTGAATAATGCTTGTTAGACTTCAGACAGATCAAGACACAGCCTCACACCAATCTGAAGGAATTAAAATGAAAAAAACTCTGGTTCTTAGCGCTTTGGCGGCTTTATTGGCAACTGGCTTTGCACAAGCTGCAGAAAAACTCACTATTGCTGCAACGGCTGTGCCTCATGCAGAAATCCTGGAATTGGTAAAACCACAATTGGCCAAAGAAGGCGTGGATTTGCAGATCAAAGTATTTACCGATTATGTGCAGCCTAATCTGCAAGTCGATCAAAAAAATATTGATGCCAATTACTTTCAGACCAAGCCTTATTTAGATAACTTTAATAAAGGTAAGGGCACACATTTGGTGATTGTGGCGGGCGTGCACGTAGAGCCATTTGGCGCTTATTCACGTAAATATAAATCATTAAAAGATTTACCCAATGGCGCAACCGTTGCTATTCCTAATGAAGGCAGCAATAGTGGCCGCGCTTTATTACTGCTGCAAAAAGCAGGTTTATTAAAACTGAAAGACCCGACAAATGCTTTGTCCACACCTAAAGACATCAGCGAAAATCCAAAGCAATTGAAGTTTAAAGAGCTGGATGCTGCAATGCTGGCACGCGTATTGGATCAGGTTGATTTAGCGCTGATCAATACTAATTACGCATTGGAAGCCAAGCTTAATCCGGTTAAAGATTCATTAGCTCTGGAAGACCGCAGCTCGCCTTATGTAAATTACCTGGTTGCCCGCCCGGATAATAAAGACAGCGCCGCAATTAAAAAACTGGCCGCAGCTTTAACCAGCCAGCAAGTTAAAACCTTTATCGAAGGCAAATACGCAGGCGCAGTGGTTCCAGCGTTTTAATTGTGTGCAGGCCTGCGTAATTCAATATTTTTATCATTTGCGCATATTGGTCTGCATATATAAATGTAGGTTGGGTGAGCTGATTATCATCGCAGTTTTAGCGGTGATAATCAGCGTAACCCAACCTGCGGCAGTTAATTACCAATCCGCTTTTTTTTTGTGAAACTCTGGGGCCGAAGCATTCTCTGTGGTTCAATATTTGGGTTTTCGTGCACGCCTGAGTTGTTATCTATTAACTTAATTTAAAATGTGCCACAGCCAAATCCATGCGGCTGGCGAGATCTCTTAATGAATGCGCGGTATGGGCTGATTCTTCAACGGCGCGGCTGTTTTCTACGCTCATTTGTGCAATGCGGTCTACATTGCCTGCCACGCTATTGGCCATGCTGGTTTGCGTTTTAAGCGCCTGGCTGATTTCCATGACCACATTCATCACTTTCAGCGATCCTTCGCGGATTTTCCTGATGGCTTCCCCAGCCTGATTGGCGAGTACCATCCCTTTTTCTACTTCAATTACGCCCTGGCTCATATTTTGGACGGCGTTACTGGTGCCGGTTTGGATTTTTTCTATCATTTTGCCAATTTCAAAAGTGCTGGAGGTGGTGCGCTCGGCCAATTTACGCACTTCATCTGCCACCACGGCAAAACCGCGGCCTGTGTCACCCGCCCGGGCCGCTTCAATTGCGGCGTTTAGTGCCAGCAAATTAGTTTGATCGGCAATTTCTTTGATGACATTGGCGATGCCAGCAATTTGCATGGCGTATTCATTCAGCTCGGCCACGCTATCAGAGGCAATGCGTACTGTGGAGGCTATCGCCTGAATACCCGCCACCGTTTGCTGGATTACCTCGCCGCCTTCATTGGAAACACGGCCTGATTCGGTAGAGGTGAGATGGGCATCACGCGCATTATTGGCAACAAGATTAATACTGACGGTCAGCTCTTGTACTGCCGATGCCATGCTGGCTGCGGCTTCGCTTTGCTCTTTGGCTCCGCCTGAAACTTGCTCCGAGCTGCTGCTGATTTGCTCGGCGCCCCGCAACAGATGGTCGGCACTTTCTTTCGTATCCACGAATAGCTTGAGTAATTGCTCCTGCATTTTTTCAAAGGCATTGAGCAGATCGCCAATTTCATCATTGCGAGGATGTGGAATATGGCCGCTGAAATCGCCATTGGCTAATCTTTCTATATGGCGAATGGCAATTAAAAGCGGCTGTTTTAACCACCGGGATAAAGCCAGATGCAGCGAAACAGAGAGCAATAAGGCACCGACAATGCAGGCAATCAGAATGAGATCATGCGTCCATCTGGCATCGGCCAGGACTTCTTTTTGGCTTTGCGTGCTGACAATCAGCCAGTTGGGGTCATTTAGTCTTGCAAAAGATGCCTCCCTGGCTTCGCCCTTGTCGCTATAAACTATTTGCCCTTCCCCTTGTTTGAGCATTGTCTGGATATAGCTTTGGGCATCAGGGTCTTTTAGCAGATCCTTATTGGCCATGGTGGGGTGGACTAGCGCTTTACCTGCGTTTTTACCTGCATCAATAATCAGCAAATAGCCACTTTCGCCCAGCCTGATGGCGGCGATTTTCTTTTTTAAATCGGCCATGCCCAAGGAGAAATCAAAGCCAATAAACAGGCTGCCAACGATTTCACCCTGCTTGTTTTTGATGGGGCGGTAAACGGTCATATAGTCATGGCCAAAAAGATTGGCTACACCTACATAGGGCTTGCCACTGAGTAAGCCAAGCCGGGCAGGATGAGCATCTCCAAGTAAGGTGCCAGTGGAGCGTGTGCCGTCAGCTTTGGTGAGCGAAGTGGCCAGACGGCGAAAATCCTGTCCTTCTCTGATAAAGATTGTGGCTACAGAGCCGGTGATTTGAGTAAAGCGGTCTGCCCGCTCATTGCCATCGAGTATGATTTTGCCATCGTTGAGCAGCTTGCCCTCATGAAGATCCCAATCCGGGCTGAAATTACTGGCCCAGACAGCATTAAGGCTGGAAGCCGATCGATCCAGATTGGCGCGGTAGGCTGCTAAAAGATCAACAAGAGATTGATTGGTGGTGTGCAGATTGGCTCTGGCCGTATGCGTAAGACGCTGTTCCAGCCCGCTGGATAAGCCCCAGAACAGCCCCCCAAACAGAATAATCAGCAGCGCCAGCAGCACTAAATTAAGGCGGACGATTAGTGAATCGTGGCGGATAAGCGTCATGGCAGAGGCTCCTTCACATCACTAAGTAAGATTTATTTAGGAAAACTCCGTCATAAATTACTTAATGCTTTGTATTTTTGATTGAACAATCTGCAATTTCATGCGTAAAAATTACAGTTATCGTTATTATTCAAAAAGAAGTGCACTGCAACAAAGATGATCCCAGGATGGGTATAGGCGGTTGGCTTGCCGGAGGCGATATATTTTCTATGAGAAGCGGATGGACTACAGCAAATTTCGATAGCCATTGACCAGTACTAAACCCGCAAACCACAGATAAAGCAGGGCTGACAGCAGCAGGCAGCCTTGGGTAAAGCGCTGGCCAAACAGCCTGGCACCATGGGTGGCGCTGTAAACCATCAGTAAAGTCCAGGCCATGCCGCCGGCAAAAAATCCGCAAAGAAAACGTGTGGCAGAGAGCAGGCTGCCATCGGTGGCCTGGGCGATCAGGCTGCCACCTACGGCGGCAAACCAGAGAATGGATGAAGGCGAGGCCATGGCCAGCATCATGCCGCGGCCAAACATGCCCCGGCGGCCTGCATGGGGGATGGAGGGGCTTTCTGTGTGCCTGGCATCCTGCCACGCCTGGCGTGCCATTTTTACCGCGAGGTAAAGTAATACCGAGCCACCACCAAGCCAGGTCAGCCATCTTACGGCTGTAAACTGCAGTAAAACACTCATGCCTAACAGGGAAACAATCGCCCAAACCATATCACCAAAACATGAGCCAAAGCCCATCCACAGCGCGGGGCGGGGGCCGTGTTTCAGGCTGGTATCGATCAGGGCGACGTTGACGATGCCCAGATCCAGGCAAAGTGAAATAGAAAGTAAAAAACCGGTGATGAATACATCCATTTTAAGGCTCTGTCAGTGCTTGCCCGGGGCAGGTGAGAATACGGCAGGACGGGCAGTTTAACAGCTTGAGATAGGGGCTTGAATGGACGTATTACCTTTTGTCAGCAGAAATCAACTGAGTTTGGGGTGTGGTAGCAACCATGGGCTGATACAAGAAACCAGGCCTTAAACCACTTTGATTCGACACAGATGGAGACAAACGTCAGAAACCAGGTTTTTATGTTTGTGAAACTCCGTGTTCTCTGTGGTTCAAGGTTCAGGTTTTGCTGCGCAGTATTGCTTAAGATTTCCAGAAAACACGGGTAAACAAAATCAGCAGTGAAAAGACTTCCAGCCGCCCAAGCAGCATGGCGAAATTACAAATCCAGATTTGAATATCGCTGAGCACGCCGTAATTAGAGGCAGGGCCAACGACACCTAGCCCCGGGCCTGCGTTGTTGATACAGGCGATGACTGCCGTAAAGCTGGAAAGAAAATCCAGACCAGAGAGCAGGAGTAAAAAGGTGAGTACAAAAATACTCATTGCGTATAGAAAAATAAATCCCATCACCGCAAAAATAATCTGATGCGGGATGGCCATACCATTTACGCGCAGCGGATGAACGGCGTTTGGATGCAGTAAGCTGGACATTTGCCGGCCGGATTCACGCATCATAATCAGGGTTCGGATCATTTTAACCCCGCCGCCTGTAGAGCCGGAGCAGGCGGTGATGCAGGATAAAAACAGCATCAGCAGCGGTACAAAAATAGGCCACATGCCAAAATCCACACTGGCAAAGCCCGAATCGGTGGCAATGGAGACCAGATTAAAGGCCACATGCCTGAGCGAAGTAAAAAAATCGCCATAGGTTTTTTGAACCACTAAATAGGCCGCGCAGCCAAGGGTGCTGATCAGAATCAGCAGAATCATGGCTTTAAACTCAGAGTCTTTTAAATAGGCAGAGAGTTTTCGCCCGGAAAGCGCCGTATAGTGTGTGGCAAAATTAGTGGCGGCCAGCAGCATAAATACAATCAGTATGGCTTCGATTATGGGCGAATTAAAATAGCCGACACTGGCATCGTGTGTAGAAAACCCACCCAGGCACATCGCGGCAAAAGCATGGCAGACCGCATCAAGCCAGCTCATCCCGCCCGCAAATTTAAGCAGCAAAGTGCAGGCCAGCGTAAGCCCTGCGTAGACTATCCATAAATTACGCGCGGTTTCTCTGATGCGTGGGGTGAGCTTGGCATCTTTGATGGGGCCTGGTGTTTCGGCCTTAAAGAGCTGCATCCCCCCCACTCCCAGCATCGGCAGAATCGCCACCGCCAGCACGATAATTCCCATGCCGCCCAGCCAGTTAAGCAAATGCCGCCATAAATTAATTGAAGGGGGGAGGTGATCCAGCCCCGTTAATACCGTTGCCCCTGTGGTGGTGAGCGCCGACATGGTTTCAAAGTAGGCATGGGTAAAAGAGAGAGAGGGGTTAAACAGCAGCAGCGGCAAGGCAGAAACCGCGGGCAGTACCGTCCAAAGGCCAACTACCAGAACAAAGCCATCTCTTGCTTTCATTTCCCGCTTATAGCCATGGGTCAGCACAGCCAAAGCCACACTAAAAAGCAGCAGGAAGGTCAGCGAGGTGATAAAGGGGGCCAGCCCTTCATCATTGCAAAACCATGCCACCGCAATCGGCAGCAAAATCCACAGCGAAAACATGCCCGATACCCGGGCCAGAATATTCACTGTGGGGAAAATGCGTTGGGCGAGTGACATTAGAAAAACCCCATTTTTACGGCGAAGAGTTTTTCTACTTCTCTGATGTGCGCTTTGTTATCGACAAATAAAATGATGTGATCTTCCGCTTCAATCATGGTGTCCCCATGGGCAATCAGTACTTTTTCTCCGCGCACGATGGCTGCTAAATCAGCACCGGATGGCAATTTAATATCGTCCAGCTTTTTGCCAATTACCCGCGAAGTGGCAGAGGTGCCATGCACGATAAGCTCCATGGCTTCGGCTGCTCCACGGCGCAGGCTGTGCACAGCAACCACATCGCCGCTTCTGACGTGAGCGAGCAGGGAGCCGATGGTGGCAATGGCCGGAGAGATGGCCACATCGATTTTCCCGCCCTGCAGTAAATCCACATAGCGTGAGCGGTTAATAATGGCGATGGTTTTTCGTGCGCCCATTTGTTTGGCTAAGAGGCAGGACATGATGTTGTCTTCATCATCCGAGGTGAGGGCAAAATAGAGATCACAGCGCTCAATCTGCTCGCTTTCCAGCAGGGCTTCATCGGTTGCATCGCCCCTGAGTACCAGCGTTTTGGGCAGCGCTTCGGCCAGCCAGCTGGCACGCTCGCGATTGGCTTCAATGATTTTAACCTGGTAGTCTTTTTCTAAAGCCTGAGCCAGCCTGAAGCCCACATTGCCACCTCCTGAGAGGGTAATGCGCTTGATTGGGGTTTCTGTACCGCGCATTTCCTTGATGACATCCCGGATATGCTCGCTTGCAGCAAGGAAAAAAACCTCATCCCCCACTTGCAATATCGTATTGCCGTCAGGGTGAATGCGGTGGCCTTTGCGGTATATAGAAACTACCCGGCGATCAATCCCTGGCAGCAGGCGATTCAGCGAGGCCAGATCCTGGCCATCCATATGTGCGCCAGCCTCAACTCTGGTGGCAACCAGCTGGGCTTTGCCGTCGGCAAAATCCAGTACCTGCAGTGCTTCGGGGTTTTCTACAAGGCTGACTAAATAATCAGTCACAATTTGCGCCGGGGTAATGACATGATCGATTGCAAAGTTGCTCTCGATAAATAACTCCGGGTGAGCCAGCAAATCGGGATCGCGAATCCGTGCCAGCCGGGTAGGGATATTGAATAGCTCATAGGCAATTTTGCACGCCACCATATTAAGCTCATCCAGCGGTGTAACGGCAAGCAGCAGATCTGCATCTGCCGCTCCGGCAGCAGCAAGTACCGCCGGGCTGGCTGCGTGGCCTACCACGGTACGAAGGTCCAGCCGGTCTGCCAGTGGTTTTAAGCTTTCCGGGTTTTCATCCACAATGGTGACGTTATAGCGTTCGTGAACAAGCTGTTCAGCAACAGAGGCACCCACACGGCCGGCACCCAGGATCAAAATATTAGACACAGTGTTTTTCCATCTGATGAGCAAAATATGCAGACGTCAGCCTGAAACGGATAAGGCTGGCTTAAAAAAGCAGTCTGAACAATGCACGCGGCCAGAATACTTGCAAAGCCTTCGGGGGAAAGAGCTTGCTTTGATTGTTATATCTTAGCAAGTGAAAAAATATTGATAGTGCCGGATTGATGGCAACAGGCTTGCGGGCGATTCAGGGGGTCAGAGCGGGCGTTGCAGCGAATGCTGATGCCGGGTATATGCAAAATGATGTGTGGCTGCAGTATCTGCATCCAGGCTGATATGCGCTTCAGACAGCGCACGGTGAATTTGGCAGAGTAAATGGGGGTTTGCCAGATCTGTTGCCAGGTTTAAAGCCTGATTAAGCTGCATTTGTGCCTGAGCCCAGCGCTCCTCAGCCAGATCACACTGGCCCAGCCCCAGTAAGCTGCTGGCTTTATGCCACGGGTTGTCTTGCAGCTGGCTGATTTTTAAAGCGATATTAAGCTGGGTTCTGGCGTTTTCCAGATCACCTTGCTTTAAAAGCAATAAACCACTGATGCGGTAAATTTCGGTTTCGTGATCTAAATGGCGAACGGACAGCGACATATCTTTCGCGCTTTGCAACATGGTTTTTGCTTCATCGAGGCGCTCAAGGCTGTAAAGATCAACGGCAATATTGATATACACCTGAGAGCGCAAGACCGGATCATGGCTGGTGTGCAAAAAATCAAAAGCCTTGTAGTGGCATTGCAGTGCTGCTGAGTATTCTTCAAAGCCAAAATGCACTTGTCCAAGCCCGATCTGGGCCTGAATAAACGTGGTGAAGTTATTGTTCTGAAGCGCAAGCTCTGCACACTCGGTCCAGATTCGGGCCGCTTCTGTTGTTTCACCCAAATCAAGATAGCTGCGGCCAAGCTGTTCGAGCAGCAGTGCTTTTTCGTTTGAAGCTGGCAGAGCCAGCGCTAAAGCCTGGCCGAAGGTTGCCTGTGCATTCTGATGCTTGCCAAGCATCAGCTGCGCTTTGCCCCGCACGAGGCCCGCCAGCACTTCACCTTTGATATAACCCGTTGCCTGCGCCTGTGAGAGCGCATGCCCTGCCAGCTGCAGGCCTTCATTGGCCTGCGTGGCAAGGATTTCATCTGCGCTGTCAATTAAGCGATCAATATCAGAGGGAAGCGCTTTGGGCCTTGCCAGCATTATTCTTCCTCGGTACTGCGCTGTTTTTTAGGCACAGCAATACCCAGCTGTTTGAGCTTACGGTAAAGATGAGTGCGTTCCAGGCCCACTTTTTCTGCCACGCGGCTCATATTGCCGTTTGATAAATCAATTTGGCGCTCGATATAGAGTTTTTCAAACTGATCACGCGCTTCACGCAGTGGCAGGCTCAGATCAATATTGGGCAGACCCGATACATGCTGGTTGTGGCTTTCAGTGCTGATGCTGCCATTTGGAGCAAACTGAGACAAAAGACGCGCCAGAGGAGCGCTGTCTATTTCGCCATCACGGCTGGTAATGGCGACGCTTTTAACCACATTGGCTAATTCATCCAGATTACCGGCCCATACCTGGCGCGATAGCAGCTGCAAGGCCAGCGGGCTGAAGTAGCGGGGTCCCAGCTTATGCACACTGATGGCATCAGCAAGCAGTTTTTCAGCCAGCTGAGGAATGTCTTCGCGGTGCTCTGCCAGGGAAGGAATGGCAATGCTGAGCTGGGAAATATAATTTAATAACTCAGGTTCCAGCTGGCCAGCCAGAACACTTAATGGCTTGCTGGATGCACACACAAGGCGCACACGTTGTTTTTCCAGCTTAGGCAGAATGCTTTTCAGGCCCAGCTGAGCACGGCGATCCAGCCAGGCTAAATCGCGCAAAAATAAAATACCGCCCGTCGCTTTATTCAGCAGCTCTTGTGGCGCCTGAGCCAAATCTTCATTGGAGGGCGGCGAAACAAAGGGCGCATTGGGCAAATTCAGAAAACGGGCGCAGTGTTCAAATCCTACCCCAGGTAAGCCCAGCAGTAAGACCGGGCCCGGCCTGCCACGCAGCGGGCTGAGGGTGGATTGCAATTCCTGGATGGCACTGCCCGCGCCTAAACGCTCTAAAGTCGGGGCGCGTACAGATGTCTCGCTGGGCAGCGACAGGGCGCGCTTGACCGTAGCCAATAGTTTTTGCAAACCAATGGGTTTTTCGAGGAAATCAAGCGCCCCGATGCGGGTGGCTTCTACTGCTGTATCGATGGTGGCGTGGCCGGACATCATCACCACAGGCATGGTGAGCTGACCATTACGCGACCATTCTTTCAGCAGAGTAATACCATCCGTATCCGGCATCCAGATATCAAGCAGCACCAGACGTGGCTGGGATTGATTTCTAATTTTACGGGCGGCTTCTGCATTTTCGGCCAGCACTATGCCATAGCCTTCGTCTTGCAGAATTTCCGATAATAATTCGCGAATGCCGACTTCATCGTCGACGATCAAAATATCCTGACTAGCCAATTGCTTCCTCCGCGAGGGGCAGCTCGATTCTTACCCAAGCGCCGCCTTCATCCCTGTTGCCGGCCTGTATTCGGCCCTGATGTTCTTCGATTATTTTTTTTACGATAGCTAAACCTAAGCCTGTCCCTTTGATTTTAGTGGTGACATAGGGCTCAAAAATCCGAGATAAAAGTTCATTTGGAAATCCACTGCCACTATCTGTAACGGTTAGGCTTGCAAAACGTTCATTTTTTTCCATCTTAAGGTAAATCCGTTTGGGATTTTCGGAATTTTCCAGCCCTGTGATGGCGTCCTGAGCATTTTGCAAGAGGTTATGGATCACCTGGCGCAGCTGGGTAGCGTCGCCAAGCACGATTAAAGGCTCCTCGCTGACCTGATTTAAAATCAGCGGAGAGGCTTCATACAGCACTAAAATTTCAGTCAGCAGCTGCTGTAAATCCAGCGGCTTTTTCTTGCCGCTGGGCTGGCGTGCATAATCTCTGAACGCATCAACCATGTCTTTTAATGCACCCACCTGCCGCACAATCGTCTGGGTGTTTCTTGCCAGAAGCTCTGCACTGGCTTTATCCAGCTTATCTGCCAGCTTATGCTCCATCCGTTCTGCCGCTAATTGGATTGGCGTGAGCGGATTTTTAATTTCATGCGCTAAACGTCTGGCAACTTCCCCCCATGCTGCATCACGCTGAGCAGATAGTAAATCGGTGACATCATCAAATACCACTACAAAACCGGTGTGGCTGTCATCTTGCGGATCCAGTAAATGCGTGCCCCGGATATGCAAAACGCGCTTTGTATTAGCAAGTTCTAACTGATGCTGCCAACGGTCTTGCTCAGATAGTAATCTATCTGCGATCTGAGCACAAAAGGGTGTAAGTGCCGGATAGAATAAATGCCAGTTAGAAAGGGGCTCTGAGCCGATTCTTTCCGGGTCTATCCCCAGTATTCTTAAGGCGCTCTGGTTGGATGAGCGCAATTGCCATGCGTTATCAAAAGATAATACGCCTGCAGAGAGAGAACCCAAAATAGCACCCAGATGCGCCCGTCCTGCAGCCTGTTCGGCCTGATGCATTTCCAGCGTGCTGCGCGCCTCTGACAGCTGTCTGGTCATACGGTTAAACGAATGCGTGAGTATCCCCAGCTCATCCCTGCTGATTACCGGCTGCATTTGTGAGTAGTCGCCAGCAGCAACGGCACGGGTGCCTTCTGCCAGCACCGAGAGCGGAGCTGCAAGGCGGTCTGATAAGTAAATGGCCAGGGCCAGTGCGCCCAGCAGGGCCATTAACAGGGCAAGCGTCAGCGTCAGGCTGTAAATCAGTTTCAGCCCGCGCCTTGATTGCGATAATTGTTTGTAATCGTTGCGAACTTTCTCAACCAACTCGGCATCGGCAGCAAGCTGCTTAGGTACGGGTTGAACCAGCTGCAACAACCGTGTTTTTTCACCAAAATTGCTGGCGCGTACCGGCACAAGCACCCGCATGGACAGCCCCTGATCATTGAGTGGCTCAATGATTTTAAAGGGGGCGCGCATTGCCTGGCGCAGCTGGGTGCGATCGGGCTGAATGGGAAAAAGGCTGGCATTCTCGCCGCCGATATGGGCAAGCGTCTGGCCTGATTCGTTAAAGAGAGATAATTCCTGCACGCCTGTTTGCTCGCGAAGACGGCCCAGCCTCAGCAGCATCCCGGAGCTGCTGTCTTCGCTGATATCGAGCGCAATCACGCTGGCTTTTCTGGCCAGATCGCTCAACTGATAATCGATGGCGTTATGCCCCAGGTTCAGGCCACGATCCAGAGCATGATCGACGCGCACATCAAACCAGTTTTCAATACTGCGGTTTAAAAACTGCACCGACAGTGTGTAAACCAGCGTGCCGGGCAGTACGGCAACAAGGGCAAACATCAGCACCATTCTCAGCGTAAGCCTTGAGCCAAATACTTTGGCCCGCACTTTCTTAACAAGGCTGATTAAGCGAATGCTGACTAAAACCAGCAGGCCGCCCAGCAGCAGCAAGTTTAGTACCAGCAGCAAGGTGTAATACTCGGCAAAGGCTGAAGTGTTACCACTGGCGGTGGCCAGTAAGAAAATCAGAATTGCGCCCAGAGAGGCAAAAAACAGCAGCTTAGGTTTACTCATTACTGACGGCGTCTTCGGTGCGTACTTTGGCCAGATCGACCCAGGGCGATTCTAATTGCCATTCTTCGTGGCCAAAGGCGGTGAGCTGATAGGTTTTGGGCAGGCGGGAGCGATCAAGTTTTAAACGTACTTTGCCCGCAAAATCAGGATTGCGGTCGCGGGCAATATTGCTATCGGTGAGTACACCCCAGTTACGCACGATGCCCAAGGCGGCTAATGCATCATTTACATTGGGAAAATTGCGGTAAAAGCTGCCAATATGCAGGCGGTATTGCCGCGACAGCGAATGATAAGAAAGCTGGTAGCTCAGCATGGCATTGGGGCCAAAGCCATCTGAAAGCTGGCGATACCATGAGTAAATACGGGGGCGGGTCAGCTGAAACTCATACACAAAGGTCAGAGACAAGCCATTTTTGAGCGCTTCCTGTAAATCATTAGAAAGCGATACATCAAAGCGGGCAGCAATCTCAACACGATTATCCGCAAAGCTTGCCTCGGCTTTTTGCGCCTTAATATCACCAGCATCGGCCCAAACCCATGCGCAAAGCAGGCTGGCTATGCAAAACAAAGCCAGCTTGATAAGACGAGGCTGGCTTTGTGCATGGCGGGTCGTCATGCTGGATTTCAGCATGACGATAATCGCAATTCGCGGCGATTATGCCGTTTTGGCAAAAAGGGCGTAGAAAAAGCCATCATGTTCCGGTGTCGGCAGGAGTTGACCATCTGCGGGAATAAAATCAGGTAAAGGCAGTCGTTCTGCGTTGGCATGCCGAGCCGCAAATGCGCTCGCTGCCTCGGTATTTTCCGCCGCAAAAACTGAGCAGGTAGCGTACAGGAGTTTGCCACCGGGCGCTACGAGTGGCCAGAGTGCATCGAGCATTTGGGCTTGCTGGCGTGCGAAACCTGCAAAGTCTTCAGGACGGCGCAGCCACTTGATATCCGGGTGGCGGCGCACCACCCCTGTTGCGGAGCAGGGTACATCCGCCAGGATGCGGTCAAATTGTTTGCCATCCCACCAGGTGTCAGGCTGGCTGGCATCGCCAAGCTGTAAGGTGGCAGTCTGGCCCAGCCGGTCTACGTTTTCTTGCACACGGCGAAGTCGGGCTGCATCGTTATCGATGGCGGTTAAGCTGACTTTGGCCAGCTCTAAAATATGGCCACTTTTCCCGCCTGGTGCAGCACAAGAATCCAGCACACGCTGGCCATCGGCTACATCTAAAATCCTTGCGGCATATTGCGCGCCCAGATCCTGTACTGAAACCCAGCCATCAAAAAAGTGTGGTAAACGATCAACACCAACCGGGTTTTGCAGCTGAATGGACTGCCCGTCGCTGGAGCTGGCGGTTATTTCATCCTGAGCTAAAAGGGCGATATAGGCATCGCTGGTGGTTTTGTTCAGATTAACCCGCAGGGTCATTGGCGGATGCTGATTATTGGCCAGCAGGATATTGCGCCATTGTCTTGGATAGGTTTTGCGCATGGCTGAAATCCACCATGCAGGGTGAGAGTACTGGCCGTATTCGCTGTTTTGCGCCATTTTGAAGAGATCGTCTTTCTGGCGAAGGAAGTTACGCAGCACGCCATTCACCAGGCCCTTACCGTGGCCCGCACCGGTTTGCATCGCCACTTTAACGGCGTGATCCACAATAGCGTGCGGGGCAGAGCGGCTAAATTGCAGCTGGTAAATTGCAACCAGCAGCAGTGCTTTCAGCTCTGGCTCGTGTAAGGGCTTTTGCAATAGCTGTTTTAAAATACTTTCGATTAAGCCCAGCTGACGCAGGGTGCCGTAGCTTACATCCTGAATCGCGCCTTTTTGGCGCGGCAACAGGCTGGGGTCTTCGCGCCAGACCTTATTCAGGGCTTCGGTCAGGTTTTGGCCGGCAAGTACACCAGCGACAATGCGGCTGGCAAATTTTTGAGTAGCAAGCAAAATATTCTCTTTCTGTGAAATGGCCGCCAGTACAAACGCTGGATCTGCAAGCAGAAGCGTCTGTGACTGTGTGTCTAATGTAACAATTAACCGCGTGCAATCGCGTGCAATCTTGCAACGCGTTCTGCTGTTTGCGGATGGGTGCGAAATAAATCTGATAATCCACCGCCAATCAGCGGGTTGATAATCATCATTTGCGCGGTTTCCGGATGGGCATTGGCAGCGTGCATGGGAATGCCCAGTGCGTAAGCTTCAATTTTTTGTAAAGCATCGGCCAAAGCCAGCGGATCGCCTGAAATACGCGCGCCGCCGGCATCGGCTTCAAATTCCCGTGCACGGGAAATTGCCATTTGAATCAGTGAGGCAGCAATCGGGGCCAAAATGGCTAAAGCAATGCTGACAATCGGATTCATTGGCCGGCCATTTTCATCGCGGCCGCCAAAAAACATGGCAAAGTTAGCCAGTGCAGAAATGGCTCCGGCCATGGTGGCTGAAATGGTTGAGATTAAAATATCGCGGTGCTGAACGTGCGCCAGCTCATGAGCCATTACCCCGCGTAATTCACGGTAAGAAAGCACCCGCATAATGCCAGTGGTGGCTGCAACGGCGGCATTTTCCGGGTTGCGGCCGGTGGCAAAAGCGTTGGGCTGGTCTTCATCGATGACATAAACTTTTGGCATGGGCAGGCCTGCATTCCTGGAAAGCTCTTCCACCATTGCATAAAGTTCGGGTGCGCTATGGGCATCAACAGGGTGAGCGTTGTACATACGCAACACCATCTTGTCTGAATTCCAATAGGCCCAGACATTCATTCCACCCCCCAAAAGCAGGGCCAGCAGCATGCCGCTCTTGCCACCGAGCATTGCGCCTATCATCGCAAAGAGTGCAATAATGCCCGCCATCAGAATGCTTGTTTTTAGCCAGTTATTCATTTTCTACCCGGAAAATCAGATTGATTTCTATCAGATGCTTTTTTTTCAGAAAAATTCAATCTCTGTGCTCTGCCAATTAAAACCAGAGCCGGTCAGGGTTTGCGCTGCTTAAACCGGCATTCCCCGGGATTTTGCCTGTGGCCGCTAAAACGGCCGCCGAAAGAGAATGACGAACATGTTTGGGGCAGACTTTTATCTGCCGCCGCACCCAAAGCGCTTTCTTATTCCCCTAATTTTAAGCCTGCCTCAATGCTATTGCCCGACAAAAATGCGGCTGCTGTGACCCGTTTGCTGCCTGCTTTTTGCAGCTCGGTAATTCTGAGCGAGCCGCTGCCACAGGCAACAAGCAGCCCGTCTTTATCAGCAGCCAGTACAGTGCCGGGAGCGCCGCTTTGCTGGCAAACCGTGGCCTGCCAGATTTTCAGCGCCTGCCCTGTCAGCAGTGTCTGAGCTGAAGGATAAGGATTAAAAGCACGGATCATCTGATCCAGCCCGGCTGCAGATTTGTGCCAGTCGATTTGTGATTCTTCACGTTTTAGTTTATCGGCGTAAGTCACACCCGCTTCAGGCTGCACCTGGCGTGTTTGCTGCAGTGCGGGCAGATTTTCCAGCGCTTCAACAAGGGCCTTTGCCCCTTGGACAGCCAGCTTATCGTGCAGGCTGGCCGTGGTGTCATCTGCTTCGATGGCGGTGCGGTGGATGGATAACATGTCCCCCGTATCAAGGCCCGCATCCATTTGCATAATGGTGATGCCAGTCTCGGTATCCCCTGCCAGAATTGCCCGGTGAATGGGGGCTGCGCCACGCCAGCGGGGCAGCAGTGAGCCATGAATATTCAGGCAGCCAAGCTTTGGTAAATCAAGCACGGCCTGCGGCAGGATAAGGCCGTATGCCGCGACAATCATTACGTCTGCTTTTATTTCGGCTAATGGGGCCTGCTGCTCCGGAGTACGCAGCTTTTCCGGCTGATAAACGCGGATGCCATGCTGCTCTGCCAGTACTTTGACCGGGGATGCTGTGAGCTTCATTCCACGCCCTGCGGGGCGGTCTGGTTGTGTTAAAACGAGAGCAATGTCATGCCCTGCCGCAATCAGTGCTTGTAGCGCACAAGCGGCAAAATCCGGCGTGCCGGCAAAGATTATTTTCATGTTGTATGAGCCACGGTGGGCTGCTGTCGGGCCTTTATTGTGGTGAAAATACCGCAATGCAGGCCAGAGGGCGGCGATGAGTTACATGGTTTTACGCTGATTTTTTTTAAGTTTTTGCACGATACGACTCAATTTCAGCTTGGAGAGTTTTTCTACAAAAACTTTACCATCCAGATGATCTAATTCATGCTGAATGCAAATGGCGAGTAAACCGTCGGCTTCTAATTCAAAGATTTCGCCTTTAATATCAAGGGCGCGGACTTTAACCCGTTCGGCGCGTTCTACTTCTTCGTAGATGCCAGGAACAGAAAGACAGCCTTCTTCCCACATGGTTTTTCCATCCATCGTTACGATTTCAGGATTAATCAGCGCCATTAGGCTATTTTTCTCTTCAGAGATATCGATCACAACAACACGCTGGTGAACGTTCACTTGTGTGGCTGCTAAACCGATGCCTGGAGCTGCGTACATGGTTTCACTCATGTCGCGAACCAGCTGCTGTAAGCGATCATCGAATACAGTAACAGGCTTGGCAATGGTGTACAGCCTGTCGTCGGGGTAGTGCAAAATATTTAGAATGGCCATTTTAGTCTGTGCAAGTAAGAGCGGTGATTGCTACAAGCAAATTTCTTGCTTGTGGCTGTAAAATAAGCAGTAGTCAAATAAACATGTTCCGAAAAACTGATGTAAGCACTCGGCTAACATCTTTTTCGGCGGAGAGAAATCGCCATCATGCGAAAAACAATTATATCGCTACTTTGGGTAGGCGTACTTTTATCTGGGTCTGCAGTTGCAGATACTCTTGCCATGCAGGATAACGCGCCTGATCGTTATGTGGTGGTAAAAGGCGATACCCTCTGGGGTATTTCGGGTCATTTTTTGAAACAACCATGGCGCTGGCCGGAAATTTGGCAGCTTAATAAAGCGGACATTAAAAATCCACACTGGATTTATCCGGGTGATGTGGTGCTGCTGGATAAGAGCAGCGGTGAGCCGCGTCTGCGCTTGCTTAAAAACGAAAAATCGCCTGCATCTGCGCCGGTTTCGGGCAAGGTGTCACCGCGTATTCGCTCGACCTCTCTGGCGGATGGCGCAACACCAAGTATCCCTTTATCTGCAATCAGCCCCTTCCTGAATAAACCACTGGTGATTGATAACGAAACCTTCGCCGCTGCACCGCGAATTGCCGCTGGTCCGGATGAGCGTGTGATTTTTGCCAGTGGAGATAAGGTCTATGCAGTTGGCCTGACAGGTGAAGTTGGGGATAACTGGCAGGTTTTCCGTGATGGTAAAAATCTGATTGATCCTGATGATCCTGAAAGAAAACGGGTCATTGGCCATCAGGTTGAATACCTGGGGGATGCCCGTCTGGAGGTCACAGGTGATGTGGCAACATTGCGCCTGACTTCTTCAAAAGAAGAAATTCTGGTGGGCAGCCGCCTGATTCGTGCCAATGAAGCCCCTTTCCTTAATTTTGTACCTCATGTGCCGGAAACCCCGGTGAGTGGCCGTGTGGTTTCATCTTATGGTGGCGTGGCTGAAGCGGGGCCTCTGACAACGGTTGTGATTAACCGCGGCTCAGATCAGGGTGTGGATGTGGGCAGTGTGTTTTTTAACTACAAGGCTGGCCGCCTGATTCGCAAGGAAAATCGCAACGAGCCTGATCGTTATACCCCGGTAGAAAAAAACGGTAATTTATTTATTTACCGTGTTTTCCCGGCGTTTTCCTATGGCTTAGTGCTGGATAGTACCCGAGCGGTGAATGTGGGCGACGAGGTGAAAACGCCTTGATGAGCGAGGATGAAGTGCGGCTTTGGCTGCGCTTCACCACCGTGACCAAAGTGGGGCCCAGAAAGCAAATTGCGCTTTTAAGCCGCTTTGGAACGCCAGAGGCCGTGTTTGCAGCCAAACCGGCCGGGCTGGCTGAAGTTCTGAGTCCCTTAGTATTAAAAGCCTGGCTGGATAGCCCGGATATTGAAGAAACTGTCCGGCAAACCCTTGCCTGGCAGGCAGAAGAAGGCAATTGTCTGCTGTGCCTTGGCGATGCAGATTACCCGTCCAGCCTCCTGGATTTACCCGATGCGCCGGTACTCTTGTATATAAAAGGGCGCACAGATTTATTGTCTGCTCCGGCACTGGCCATTGTTGGCAGCCGGAACGCCAGCCCGCAAGGCATCATAAATGCAAGAGAGTTTGCTCAATGCTTCAGCGGGGCAGGGCTTAGCGTGGTGAGCGGCCTTGCTGCAGGGATTGATGCGGCAGCCCATCAGGGGGCACTTGCAGCCGCTTCATCGACCATTGCGGTGGTAGGAACGGGGCTCGATCGGGTGTACCCGGCCAGCAATCGTGAATTGGCACATCAAATTGCCAGTGATGGCGTGATCCTTTCTGAGTTAGCCTTAGGCAGTCCTCCCAAAGCAGAACATTTTCCCCGGCGTAACCGAATCATCGCCGCACTGGGGCTGGGGTGCCTGGTGGTTGAGGCCACCGTGGGCAGCGGCTCCTTGATAACGGCGAAACAGGCCGCAGATATAGGGAGAGAGGTTTTTGCCATACCAGGCTCCATTCACTCACCCATGGCAAGAGGTTGTCATCAGCTGATCAAGCAGGGAGCCAAGCTGGTTGAGTCAGCTGAGGATGTATTATCCGAGCTGGCTTGGGCTAGCCCCGTGCAAGGACCAGGCAAGCAAAAAGCATCAAAAAGTAGTCCTTTTTTACAAAATATGGGTTTCGATCCCGTCGATATTGAAACATTGTCACAACGCTGCGGCTTGACGACAGACAGGCTATCCGCGATGCTGTTGACCTTGGAGCTTGAAGGTTGCATTGTCGCCCTGCCCGGTAGCCGCTATCAGCGGATTGCCTGAGCAGGGCGTAAGTATTTGCTCTGTCCATTTTGGATGCTTGCTTGCCCCGCCCGATTTCCTGCTATATCCATAGAGCTGATTGCTTTGGATATATATGCAAAATGTTGTGAGATGCGCTGCTTATAGTAAGGGATGTGTTTTTTTTGCTCAGGTATGCTCTTGTAAAACAAGGGTTTGCCGTCATTAATACGCCACCTGCTGTTAAGTCAGTCCTTTAATTTATATATAAACGTGCCGGGGACCCATGCCCGCAAATCTATTGATTGTCGAATCGCCGTCTAAGGCGAAAACGCTGCTTAAATATCTTGGTAAGGATTTCCAGATCCTTGCTTCCTATGGTCACGTCCGTGGATTGGTCAGAAAGGACGGCTCGGTTGATCCCGAGAATGATTTTAAAATGAAATACCAGGTGATCGAACGGAATAAAAAACACGTCGATGCTCTGGTTGCCGCTGTGAAAGAATCCACCAATATCTTTCTGGCAACTGACCCGGACCGCGAAGGTGAAGCGATTTCCTGGCATATCATGGAAATTTTACGCTCTAAAAAACTGCTGACTGCCAGTCGCACTTTTAAGCGCGTGGTGTTCCATGAAATTACCGAAACTGCCGTACTCAATGCCGTGGCAAATCCGCGCGATATTGACAGCGATCTGGTGAATGCTCAGCAGGCACGCAGTGCTTTGGATTACCTGGTTGGGTTTAATTTATCCCCGCTGCTTTGGCGTAAAGTGCGCTCCGGCCTTTCGGCTGGCCGTGTGCAAAGCCCGGCACTTCGCCTGATTTGCGAGCGTGAGATCGAAATTCGCGCGTTTACCTCGCAAGAGTACTGGTCAGTTCACCTTGATACCCATCAGGGCCGAAGCAAGTTTGGTGCAAAACTGACCCAATGGCAGGGCAAGAAGCTCGAGCAGTTTGATATCCCCGATACGGGTACGCAAGAGCGCATTCTTGATGCGCTCAGCGGCCAGACTGCTGAGATTCAGGCTGTAGACAAGAAAAAGAAATCGCGCAGCGCTGCTGCGCCGTTTACAACGTCTACTCTGCAACAGGAAGCGGTTCGTAAGCTGGGTATGACCACAGATCGCGCTATGCGTACAGCTCAGCAGCTTTATGAAGGGATGAGCATTGGTGGTGAAACCGTCGGTTTGATTACCTATATGCGTACTGACTCTGTGGCCCTGGCCAACGATGCGCTGGACGAAATCCGTTCGTATATTGGCGAAAAATTTGAGAAAGAATACCTGCCTAATTCGCCGGTTATTTTCAAAAACAAAGCTAAAAACGCACAAGAAGCGCACGAAGCGATTCGCCCGACTTCGATTTATCGCTCGCCAGATGCGGTGAAAGCCTATTTAACAGCCGATCAGTTTAAGCTTTACCAAATGATCTGGAAGCGCACCTTAGCCAGCCAGATTGCTGCGGCTAAGTTTGATACGGTGGCTGTTGATATTGCCGTTGGCCCGGATGCCATTTTCCGCGCCACTGGCCAGACCCTGGTATTTCCTGGCTTTATTGCCGTTTATCAGGAAGATACCGATGATGAAGAAGAAGAAGACGAAGCACGCCTGCCGGTACTGAATGTGGGCGATAAGCTGCCGGTAGATAAGTTATCCGGCGAGCAGCATTTTACGCAGCCGCCACCGCGCTTTACTGAAGCTTCTTTGGTTAAATCGCTGGAAGAATTTGGTATTGGCCGCCCGTCTACCTATGCATCGACCATTAAAACGCTGAAAGATCGCGAGTATGTGATCCTTGATAAAAAGCGTTTTACCCCGACCGATACCGGCGAAGTGGTGAATAAATTCCTTACTGAGCATTTTACCCAGTATGTGGATTACAACTTCACTGCCAAGCTGGAGGATAAGCTGGATGAGATTTCTACCGGTAAACGGGATTGGATTCCGGTGCTGGCAGATTTCTGGAAAGGGTTTCATAAGCAATGTGAAGAAAAAGCCGGCTTATCGCGTAAAGAAGTCACCCAGGAAGAAATGGACGAAGACTGTCCAAAATGTGGCGTGGCAAAACTGGCGATCCGTTTAGGTAAACGCGGCCGCTTTATTGGCTGCACTACGTATCCGGAATGCGATTACACCCGCAATCTGGGGGATGACGCCGATACCGCGCCAACCGAGCCTGAAGTCGTACCTGACCGCACCTGCCCGAAATGTGAATCGGCACTGCATATCAAGGTAGGGCGTTATGGTAAGTTTATTGGCTGCTCGGCCTATCCAAAGTGTAAGCATATCGAGCCACTCGAAAAACCGCGTGATACAGGTGTTGAGTGTCCGGAATGCAAAAAGGGCAGCCTGATCGAAAGAAAGAGCCGCTACGGTAAGCTCTTTTACTCGTGTAATACCTATCCGGATTGCAAATACGCAACCTGGAATCCACCGATTGCCGAATGTTGCCCGCAGTGTAAATGGCCAGTGATGACCATTAAGGTGACCAAGCGTCGTGGTACAGAAAAAGTGTGCCCACAGAAAGAATGTGGTTATGTGGAAGTCATCGAAGGGCCTGCGCCAAAAGCTGAAAAAGCTGAGGCGGAGTAAGGTGTTGGGGTGAGCTTGAAGCTCACCCTCATTACCTTTGTAGGGCGGAAATAATCCGCAATGCTTAGTTTCAGAGTCCCCGAATCAGCACTTTGGGGCACTCTTCAAAAGAGGTTTGCCGTGCAGCGCAATGTATTATCTGATCCTGATTTCGAACTTCGGAGCGAACTTGGGCTGTTGCAAACTTACTTTGAAGCTTTTGACAGCACCGTGGCGGCTTTGCTCGATACCAGCAAGCAAGACATGCTGGAGGCTTTGCAAATTTTGGCCGAAGCGTCTAAAAGCAGCGCGGCTTGCCTGTATCTGAATACCCCTGATAATCAGGTTTCACATCTGACTTCTGCATGGCGCTCACCCGATACCCGCCTTGCTGATTTCACGCCGGATCCCTGCCGCTCGCTTGATTACAGCAGTTATCCGCTGCTGGCAGATACGCTGGCTGTGGGCATGATGCTGAGTAAGTCTCTTTTAGAATTACCCCTTGCTGAACAAATGCTGATGGCACAAATTGGTGTTCGTCAGCTTTTGTGCATTCCCCTGCTTGAAAAAGGCGAGCCATTTGGCTTCCTGTGTTTTTTAAATGATGCAGAAATTCTGCGCAGCCGCAGTGAGTTACGCCTGCTGGCGATGCTGAGCAATCATGTGGCGCAGGCCATGGTTAAAAAGCGGGTAGAGCAGGAGCTGCTGTGCAATCAGCAGCGCTTACGTGCTTTGGTTGGCGTGCTGCAAGATATGGTGTTTGAGTGCAATCAGCAGAGCGTGATTGTCAGCGTGTGGTCCGGGCACCCGGATTTGCCTTCTGCTGAAATGCTGCAGGGCCGTGCCATTATTAGTGTGCTGCCTTACGAGCTGGCCTCTGAGCTGGTGCACTATCTGCCGCGTATTTTGCAAAATAAAGAAAGCGCCCAATTTAACTGCACCGTGCAAACGACCAAAGGGCCCGTGTATTTATTGGTTCGTTTGCAGCCAGTGCAAGCGCCAAACGGGCAAAACCATGCGGTGGCCCTTGTCCACGATGTAACGGCGCTGATGCTGGAAGACGCGCAGCGCAAGACCATGCTGGATACGCTGAATTTGCTTGAAGAAGCGGTGATTGATCTGGCGCCGACCGGCGAGCTGGTGCGTACCACGCCTGCATGGGCAAAGCTGCGTGGTCTTGATTTGCGTGAAATGGCAAAAGATCTGGGGCAGCCACTATTTGCCTGGGTGCATTCTGGCGATGGAATGCTGATGGTTGAGGCACTCTCAAAAATACTCAAAACAACCGAGCCTGTCAGCCAGCGCTTCAGACTGATTCAGGCCAGTGGTGAATACCTGTGGGTTGAGGCCCGCCTGATTGCTCACCGTACCCCTGATGGCTTGTTAGCGGCGATTCGTGGCGTGTTGCGCGATGTTACTGTCAGCCATTTAAATGAGCAGCATATTACCCAGCTGGCGCTTTACGACACGCTGACCAAGCTGCCCAATCGCCTGATGCTCGATAGCGAGATTCACAGCGCGATCGACAGAGCCCGTATTCAAAACACCAAAGTTGCGCTTGGTTTTATCGATCTGGATCACTTTAAGCAGATTAATGATGCATTTGGCCATCAGGTTGGCGATGAGCTGCTGGTTAATGTGGCGCGGCAGCTGGAAAGTGTTTTACGCGAAAATGATGTGATCGCCCGCTGGGGCGGGGATGAGTTTGTTGTTTTAATCCCGGATTTAAGTGATTTAAATGTGATGCGGGAGTTATCTGAGCGCCTGAAAAACGCCGCCAGAAAAGGCGTCACCATTAACGGCATGGAAACCCAGCCGACTATTTCGCTGGGCTTTGCTGTGTTTCCGGATAACGCAGAATCGGGTGAAGAGCTGCTCTCTGCTGCCGATCACACCATGTATCACGCCAAGCATACCGGGCGTAATAATGTCTGTTTCTACAGCGATATTGTGCATTTAAAGGCGCTGGGCCGAGAACATGTCGCCATTCAGTCCCGCCTTTCAACCGCAATCCGCGATCAGCGCCTGCAAGTGTTTTACCAGCCAGTGGTGGATGGCAGAACGGGTGAAGTGCTGATGGTTGAAGCGCTGGCTCGCTGGCAGGATGAGCAAAGTGGCTGGATCAGCCCTGAGTTATTTATCCCCATGGCCGAAAAAGTAGGCCTGATTCAGGAATTATCCGAGCTGGTGATAGAGCAAAGCTTTATTAAACTGCGCGAATGGCGGGATGCAGGCCTTAAGCAAAGATTGATGATCAATATCTCGCGCAGCCAGTTGTTTCAGCCGCAATTTGTGACTCAGCTGAATGAGAAGCTCATGCAGCACCGTTTGCGGGCCGAAGATGTGGTGCTGGAAATCACCGAATCGGTTGCGCTGACTGATTACTCGCGCCAGCTGCGTCATTTACGTCAGCTCAATGCATCGGG
This sequence comes from Iodobacter violaceini, assembly GCF_011601265.1. Lineage (GTDB taxonomy): Bacteria > Pseudomonadota > Gammaproteobacteria > Burkholderiales > Chitinibacteraceae > Iodobacter > Iodobacter violaceini. Next base: position 686,372 of record NZ_JAAOLX010000001.1, on the reverse strand, counting down.
CTTTGAAATCGCCATTGATGATTTTGGCACCGGCTATTCATCGCTCTCCCAGCTGCATGAAATGCCTGCACAAATTATTAAAATTGATGTCTCTTTTGCCTTGCGCCTGCACACCGAAGACGGCCGCCGCATTATGCAGGCCATTGTGCAGCTTGGCCTGGGGCTGGGTTTAGAGATTATTGTGGAAGGCGTAGAAAACCTGGAAACCGCCCGCTTTCTGCAAGGCCTGGGCGTGCAATGCATGCAGGGCTTTTACTTTAGCGAGCCTGTGCCCAGTGGCGTGGCTGAGTTGTGGATGAGATTAGGTTTACAGGCCAAGATTTAGCCGTTGCTGTTTTAAACTGAAAATCACTTTAAAAAAAGCCGTCCCTTGCCTGGCAGGGGACGGCTTTTTGATCAGCGGATACTGTGGCTGAGGTGCTGGCGCTGATTAAGCAGCAGATAGCCGCCTAAGCCCGCCCCAACTGTGCTGAGCAGTAAAAGATAGTAGCTTGGTGCCAGCACATCGGATTTAATCCAGAGCGATAAAACAACGGGCGTTAGCCCGCCTGCAAACGCATAAGCCACATTGTAAGAGAAGGACAAACCGCTGAAGCGAATCGCAGCGGGGAAGGCCTTGATCATCAAAAGCGGCACCGCACCCACAATCCCAACGGTAAAGCCCATCACCGGGTAGAGCAGGGCGAGCTGACCCGTGTCATGGCTCATGGTGTGATAAAAGGCGTAGCTGCTGCCGCCCAGCAAGACGCTGCCAATCAGCAGGGTAAGGCCGCTGCCCAGCTTATCTGATGCCCAGCCAGCCACAATACAGCCCATGCTCAGTGCCACGATGGCATAGCAATTGGCACGCAGGGAATCAACCGGCAGCACTGAAAACTGCTTTTGCAAGTAGGCTGGCGTCATCAGAATAGCAACTACAATAGCTACCGCCAGCAAACAAGTGCCAAGCATTGAAATCACAATGCTCTGGCGATGATCCCGTAATACTTTTTTGAGTGGCAGCTCGTCTGCAAGATGCTTTTTGGCCTGCAGCTCTAAAAATACCGGTGTTTCATGCAGCCATTTACGCAGATACATGGCGATCAGGCCGAATATGCCGCCAATTAAAAAGGGCACACGCCATGCCCATGCTTCCAGCTCGGCAGGGCTGAACAGGCTGTTAATCGCCATAGCAATTAATGCGCCTAATAAAATACCCAGAGTCAGCCCGGAAGTAATGATGCTGCAGGCCAGCCCGGTGTGGCGCTCTGGCGCATGCTCGGCAACAAATACCCATGCACCGGGCACTTCGCCACCAATGGCCGCGCCTTGCAAAATACGCAAAGCCAGCAGGCACAGCGGGGCCCAGATGCCGATTTGCTGGTAGGTGGGCAGCAAGCCAATCATCAGTGTGGGCAGGGCCATCATTAAAATACTGAGCGTGAACATTTTTTTGCGGCCCAGCAAATCACCAAAATGGGCCATTGCAATCCCACCCAATGGGCGGGCCAGGTAGCCGGCGGCAAAAATACTGAAAGTCTGGATTTGTCTGAGCGCATCAGGAATATCAGGCGGGAAAAAAAGCTTGCCTAAAACCACGGTGAAAAACACAAAAATAATAAAATCGTAAAACTCTAAAGCGCCACCCAGCGATGCTAATCCTAAGATTTTGCAGTCTTCCCTGTTTAAAGGCCTGGCCGCGGATATATTTCCCTGCTGGATTTGGTCTCTCATTCCATATTCTCTTATGTAGCTGATTTGGCAGAAAACTTCGGCTTTGATCGAGATTACTGGAGGGGATAAGCGCAGGCAAGGTTTATTGTAAGCGAGTAAGGTGTTTTGTTGCAGTGAGTGAGGATCATCTTCAGTATCAAGCAAAGCTGAGCTGTCACTTGTATATAAAAAAACTGATGCGCTTGCTACAGAGCAAGCGCCCGTAGCATTTTGACTATCGCTGAATCCTTTTTGAATTTTGCCGGCTCTTGCTAAGAGTCATTCACAGCAAACTAAGGATTCACCATGTTCTTCATTAAACGCAATCTTCCCCTGTGGGAACGCGTTCTTCGTATCGCACTTGGTTTAGGAATTGTCTGGGCTGTTTGGGCGGGGCTGACTGCCGGTATAGTCAGCTTTATCGCCAGATCGGTGCGCTGCGCACCGTGGTTACGTTGGCAAGCTGGTTGTTTCGCATCGTCGAGCGCGAGTGCTATCGCTTGTTTCGCCGCCAAAAATATGCCGAATCGCTGGGCGAGCTGGCACCACATGACATACCTCATTCACCGCCCGTCCCCGCCGACCTGAGGATGGATTTAATCCGAGCATTGCAGCAGCTCACCCCAATTTATCGCGAGATTTTACTGCTGCGCGATGTACACGAGCTGACCGCACCTGAGGTAGCGGCCGAACTGGGCCTGAGCCTGGAGGCAGTCAAAAGTCGCTTGCACCGGGCCAGAGCTCAGGTGCGCGAGCAGCTTTTGGCTAGTGGTTATTGGCGGAAAGATGAGGCGGTGCAAGTTGGGGAATGAATGATACTTTTCTAAAAATGGAGACGGATTTTATTTAAAAAATAATAAGTTGAATTAACTGCGGCCTCCCTGCTGGTTGGACATATAATGGTTTTTATAATCGAAGTGTTTATTTGGAGCAGTTCTTTAACTTTGAGTGAAAAAATACTTAACTCCCGTTCTTTGGTTTTTCGATCAATCTAAAAAATATTTTTTAATATATGGTGGTGCCATGGAAAATCCTGAGCGAGTATTTAAGTCTTTCATCGTTATTTTGCCATTTATATTGATTTACAATATGGCCCATTTTTTTATGAGCAATATAGAAAATACAAAAACTACTTTTAGTTTACTTTTTGATTTGCCTTTAATGATTATGACTTTGCCATGGTCTATATGGCTGACATCAGGAGTCGAAATACTGCTAGAGAGCAAGTTTCACCCAAAAACTATTCAAGGGATTATAACTGTAATTTTGTTTTCTTTTTTATGGATGCATTCATATTTCTTTGTTGGATTTATTTATTTTGGAAAACTTGTTAAATGGGGAGTAGTTGTCCCTGCAATATTATTATTTTTATTTATTTTTGGATGAAAAATGAGAGGTATAAGGTCCATGGTTTTTTTTAGGGAATAAGAAGCCTGAAACTATACCCAGTTGTATGGTTTGGCTTTTTTAGCTTTCATGAGACATAAAAATTTCTTACTTGGCGAGGTAAACGCCACATGATGCGTGTCGTTGATATTCTTGCAAGCGCGTGGACAAAAAAACTATCCTTCCTTGCTTCACGGCAATAACTCCACCATCACCTGCCTGCTGTCACTTCTGCCCTGATCGTCAACCACGCTAAGCTGATGCCAGCCGCCTGCTTGTGGCCGCCATGCCAGGCCGCTGGTTTTTGCGCTGCCCAGATAAATCTGATTATCAAACCAGTAAAGCTGCTCGCTGCTGGCGGCGGCTTGCAGGGGGATGGTTTCGTCGGGTTTGGACAGGCGCAGGGTGTAGCTAAGGCCTGCCAGCGGTGAGCTGATTTTGGGCGCGTCACCAGGGCTGGCTATGCCGCTGCAATCGATATGCGGTGGTTTGCGGCGGGGGACGCCTGCTTCTTTAAACAGCCTTGCCATATCGCTGCTCCAAAACTCAAATATTTCTGTTTTGGTATGGGCAGGATCGTAAGGCGGGCAGACTGCGAGGCCGCTCTTGGTATCGATGTGCACTGGCTGATGCAGGGTGCTGACGCGGATAGGCGATTTGCCTGGGATAAACCATGTGCTGCTTTGCTGAGGGCAATAAGCATTGGGTAAATCGCCGCTGGCGGTGCAGATATTGATGCGTTTCAGACCCATCGGTGTGCTGCGTGGTTGCGGCTTATCGGCGGGTTTTGCCAGGGCCAGTGCGTCGCTGATGCGAAAGAACAGCGGGGCGGCGGCTTCCAGACCGATGAGCGCTGGGTTGCCTTGGCCGTCAAAATTGCCCAGCCAGACTACCAGTACATAGGGGCCAACCACGCCTGCTGTCCAGGCATCGCGAAAGCCCCATGAAGTGCCGGTTTTAAACGCCACAGGCCAGGCATTGCTGCCGCCGTCTGGCCGGGGATTTTTACTCAGCATATCCAGTGCCAGCCAGCTGGCTTCGGGGCTAAGCAAGACTTCTCCACGTGGCTTGGGGCTTTCTTTTAAGTAGCGCAGCGGTTTTAAGCGGCCATCATTGAGCAGCATGGTGTAAAGCCCGGCCAGCTCGACCATGCTGACTTCGCCGCCGCCCAGCACCAGTGCCAGCCCGTAGTGATTTTCTGATTTCAGTTTACTAATGCCAGCCAGCTGCAAAAAATCGTAAAAGCTGGGGTTTTTTAGCTGGCTGGCCAGCCACACAGCGGGGATATTGCGGCTTTTGATCAGCGCTTCGGTGGCGCTTAAGGGGCCAACAAAACGGCCGTCGAAGTTTTCCGGCTGATAGGGGCCAAAGGCGCTGGGCGTGTCGCGCAAAATACTCTGCGGGTGTATCACGCCCTGATCCAGCCCCAGCGCATAAATAAATGGTTTTAAAGTAGAGCCAGGCGAGCGTTTGGCCTCGGTGCCATTCACCTGCCCGGCAATGCTGGCGTTGAAATAATCCGCCGAGCCGACCAGGGCGCGTACCGACTGATCGCGCGTATCGACCAGCATGGCGCTGGCGTTCACAATGCCGCGTGTGCTGCTTTGCGCCAGATATTGGCGGATTTGTTTTTCCAGCAGGGTTTGCAATTGCAGATCGAGCGTGGTGTTCAGCGTGCTTTGCTCTGGCGAATCGGCCAGTCTTTGTTCCACCCAGTGCGGTGCACGAAACGGCAGTTGTTCGAGGCGCTTTACCGGCAGCGGCAGGGTCATCAGGCGGATTTGTTCCGGGCTGACAGCGTAGCGTTTTTGCCAGCGTTGCCACAAGCGCTGGCGGGCATCGGTGAGTGATGCGCCGCTGCCCAAACGCTGATTAGGCTGCTGCGGAATCACCGCCAGCGTCAGGCTTTCTGGCAGGGTGAGTGCTTTGGCTGGCTTGCCAAAGTAACTAAGGCTGGCCGCCGCCGCGCCTTCAATATTTCTGCCGTAGGGGGCGAGATTTAAATAGGCTTCTAAAATATCGTGCTTGCTATAACGCGCCTCCAGCCACAGCGCCATGCCGATTTGCCTGAGCTTGCCACCAGGGCTTTTGGTATTAAGCCGATATTTAAGCCGCGCTAATTGCATGGTTAGCGTGGAAGCCCCTTGCCTGGCCCCGCCGCCATAAGTGGCTGTGATGGCGCGAAGCAGCGAGATGGGGTTGATACCGGGGTGGTAGTAAAACCAGCGGTCTTCCTGCAATTTTAGCGCGGCTATCAGCGTGGGGGAAAAATCCTCCAGCGGCAGCCACAGCCGGTAGCGCTGATCGGGGGCAAGAGTCAGCCGCAGCAACTTACCATCTTGCGCCAGCACGGCAGTCGACCCTGCAACCGCCAGCGATTCATGCGGCCACAGGCGGATCAGCAGCGGGCTGAGGATTAGCAGTGCAAGGATGAAGCGTTTGAAGAGCCGATGTTTCAACAAGCGGTGTTTCCTGCTGAGTGTGTCTTGTAGCTTGGGTTACGCGATATATCGCTGAGCGAGGTAAACCGCGCACGCAGGCTGCTAACCCAACCTGTAAATACTTGGTGCTCTCCCCGCCCTCTGTGTCTGCAGAACTTTTCCGCAGTAGATTTGCAAATCAGCCACTCGTAAGCCTAACCTGCCCGGCGCATAGATTGTTGATTTCTTCCAGCAGCGCAGTGGTTTTGTCCTGGGCGAGTTGCAGTTGTAAATAGGCTTCGATATTGCTGTAGTGCACGCCTAAAACGATGCCTTCGTTTTGGGCGACGAAGCGGCGGATGCGGCCTTCGTCGGCAAAGGGCAGGGCGATTTCGATATTGTTTTGGGTAACGCTGGTGATGTATTCGGCATCCAGCAGAGCGGTGGCGATGGCATCGGTATAAGCGCGGGTTAAGCCGCCAGCGCCCAGCTTGATGCCGCCAAAATAGCGCACCACCACGCCCAATACACCATCGAGATGCTTGTGCTGCAAGACATTCATAATCGGCTTGGCCGCCGTGCCCGATGGCTCGCCATCGTCATTCATCCCCGATTCACCGCCCGCGAGCAGTGCCCAGCAAACATGCCGCGCCTCGGGGTGTTGCTTCCAATAGCCATCGACCAGCGCCAGCGCCTCAGCGCGACCGCTCACCGGGTGGATATGGGCAATAAAACGGCTTTTTTTAATGATGATTTCTGCAGAAACGGCAGTGGCAATGGATGTAGTCATGGGGTATCTGGCGTAGCTTGGGTTAGCCGGTTTATTCGCGGATTTTTGCGGATAAATTGGCGTAACCCAACGTGATCAGGTGAACCGATCAGGGATTAGGGATCAATAGTTTATCTGATCTGTGCACTTATTGCGCACCGCTTTTACCATGAAGCGGCATTGCCACTAAGCAAAAAAAAGACCTTTTTAGTGCCTTCGGCACGTTGATTTTGGAGCGGTTAGCCACCGCGGGGCCTTCCTTTCTTGAACGGCCAAGAAAGGAAGCGAAAGAAGGCCGCCCCACGAAACACGAAGGCCCCTTCGCTGCGGACAATCGAGGCGGCGGCGGGCGGGACTCGCTCGTGCCTCGCTGCCCCTGGCCGAAACCCCGCCCCGCTTGTTCCTCGCTCCGGCGTGTTTCAAGGGGACTTTAAGCCCTATGCGAAGAGCGTGATTAGTATGTTTTTCGCTGTTTGCTAATGAAAAAACAATTTGGCTGGCGCGTATGGGGTTGCACCAGCCCTACGTTTTTTTAGATATTCAAGGCTTCACAATTTCCAGCTTCCCTGCCACGCCACGGCCTTGTTGCTTGCTGTACATGCCTTCTGCGTAAGGGGCCGGGCTGGTAAATAGCCCCGCGTGTGTGGCGCGCAGCCGGTAGACGAAGGTGGCGGCGTCTTTGTTGATTGTGCCGTAGAGCACGATTCTGTCGTCCCGCATATCCAGATAATCTGGCCGCCAGTTGGATTGTTTTTCACCCAGCGGCGCTTGCCATGCCGGGCGCTGCGGCGCTTCTCCCTCACCTTCGCCTTCTCCCTCGATCACTTCTGGGGCTTCTTCTTTAGGCGATGGCACGATTTCTACACCACCGGGAAGCAGCTCAACAATCGCCATTTGGGAAGCAGGCTGATCCGCGCGCAGGCGCAGGCGGACTAAAAACTCTTCGCCTATTTTCACTTTGCTGATCACTTTACCGGCCAGATCCGTGTATTCACGGATCACTTCCACGCCCTGCTTAATGGCGGCGCTTGGCGGGGTTTTATCAAAACCTGATTCACTCAGCAGATAAAATCCGGGCAGTGAGCCTTCTTTGCCGAAGCGTACACGGTTGGCGCTGGTGGAAAGCGCAGCGTTGTTTTCCAGCCGCTTTATATCTAAACCAGTCACCTTGCCACTTTTATCCACTTCGGCCAGCGTAAATGTGCCCGCATTGCCTCCATAGGCTTCCAGACCCAGCATCAGATAGGCAGCCGACAGCGAGTGATAGTTTTGGCTGCTGATGGCCTTGCCTAATTCGCTGAGCTCACTGGCAGGCACGCTGCCCAGCTGCTCTTTAAAGTGGCGGGCCAGCAAATACAGGCGCTGGGCGTCGTGCACGTTAGGGTCGTAATAGGTTTCGGCCTGATTATTTTTACCAATCAAGCGCCACGGCACGGCCTTAAATAATTTATTCGCCAGGGCATCCTGTTTGAGCAACTTGTAGCTGGCGGCTAAATAGGCCGCGGTCAGATCTTGCTGCCAGGTCTTGGCGTGATGCGCGTCCAGCTCCTGTTGCAAGGAGGCGATCATGCCGCTGGTCATGGTGCCCTGGCGGCTTAACAGGTAAATCGCGTAGGCACGCTCTCTGGCCTCGGCCAGATTCTGGCTGCTGCCGGTGGCCAGTTGCTCCAGCCAGGCATTGCTTCTGGCCAGCATATCGCGGCTGACCGGCAGGCCGCGCTCTGAGGCTTCCAGCAGATAATGCACGGCGTATACCGAGGCAAAGCGCGAGATATCAGGATTGCTGGCCCATAAGCCAAAGCTGCCATCGTCATTTTGCCGCTCGGCCAGGATCTGGATCAGCTTGCTGAACGCAGCCTGCGTTTTGGCTCTGTCTAAGTCAGGCAGCAGCAGGGCGGGGAAGCCCTTGCTAATCACCTGCTCGGTGCAGCTATAGCCGTAGCCATCCAGGAAGCTTGCCAAACCCTGAGCCCAAACCAGCGGCGAGCCTGCCACACCGGCAATCACCTTGCGATGCTCGTTAAACAGCACACGGCTAAGCGCGACTTCCTCGCTGCTCTTATCAAAGCGCCCGACGGTCAGCTTGGTGGAATACGGCACGGCCGGGCGGATGCTGACGGCGTCTCTGGCTATGCCTTGCTTACCGCCGCTGCTGGCGGTAAAGCGCAGCGAGCCAGAGCCGAGTACCGCGTTGGCTTTCAGGCGGAACTCCGCATTAGCCTCGCGCTGCCCGTCTATGCTCAGGTTTTGCACTGCTGGCGAGATCAGCGTAAAGGCAGCATCGGCGTCCAGCTTCAGTTGCACCGCGGCCTTGCCCGATGCGCGCAGATTATTAAACACGCCTACGCTGACGGTAAATTCATCGCCCGGGGCCAGCGCATAAGGCACATTGGGGCTAAGAATTAAATCGCCGCGCACTTGCGTTCCGCCTTCAAATACGCCGATTTTATCCGCCGTTACGGCCACGGCCATCAGACGTAATTTGCCGTTAAACGTATCCGGCACGGTATAGCTCAGCGTTTTACCCTGCGGCCCCACATCGATCAGCCCCGACCACCACGCCACGGCGGGCTGGCGTTTTCGTTTAAAGGGGTTAAGGTGTTTGCCAAGCAGCCCGGCGGCGTCCCCGCCCGGTGCAGCACCCTGCATCAGGCGCGAGAATTCCGGCAGGATTAAGTCGAGAATCTGGCTGGTACGTACATCCAGGGCACGTTTCTGGAAGAAAAAATCCAGCGGTTGAGGCGTTTTATAACGCGCCACTTGCAAGATGCCTTCGTCCACCGCAAACACCACCACGCGGGCTTCCTGATTGCTGCTTACTTTAAGCTCCAGCTTTTGCCCCGGTTTTACTTCCCTGGCGTTGGCGATTTTTACCTCGAGTTTTCTGGCATCTAAATTCACCGCAAACGGCACTACGCCGTAGGAAAGCGGGCTCATATAGACTTCATCGCTGCTTGGGCTGCGGATAAATTGCACCGAGATATAGCCATTACCTTCAAAGTTTTTCGGCAGGGTGATTTTTTGTACCGAGCTGGTGGTGTCGGCCTTAAACCAAACGTGGCTATAGACTTTATCCCTCTCGATCGTGATCAGCCCCGCGCCGGTGTAGGGCGCGCGGATATTGATCTCGATCTCATCACCGGGTTTATAAGAATTTCTATTTAGCGTGAGTTGCAGCTCGGCATTGCGCTCTAAGGAACGGGCAATATTGGCCGCGCCCACTACGGTGTATTCGATACGGTTTAGCTCTGCGCCATCCGGCCCTCTGACCACCAGCGCAAAATCACCCGGTTCGGCGGTGGGCAGCGTCAGATTGCTGCCGCTGGCGGGCAGGCTGAGTGGCTTGCTATCGCGGTTTATTTCCTTTTTGCGCGATTGATATTTGTAAGTTTCATCGGCTTGCTTCACCAGCACCGATACATATTTGCGCTCTACCCAGCTAAGGGTGAGCTGCTCTGCTGCGATCGGCTTAAGGTTGGGGGCTATCGCCAGCCAGTGCGCGGCGCGTTTGGCGTTACGCTGGATATAGCCCAGCTCGCCATCCGCTTTTACCCCGATTAAATAGGGGGCGGATGAAACCAGCACGGCGCTTTCCGCCGCTACACCGCGGCCAGAGCCGGATTCAAAAGCGCGGGCAGTTAAATGCAGCTGATAGGTGGAGCGGGCAAAGCGCGCCAGATTCAGCGTCAGCTCGGCGTCCCCCTGATCGTTGCTGGTGGCCGATGGCAGCGCGTCTCTGAATGGCTCTTTCAGCTGGCCCGCTTCGCTGAAGCGATATTGGGCAAAGGCCGCAAAGGCAGGCACACTGGGCGTTAAGATCATTTCGCCTTCTACACGCCGCCCACCGGCCGGGCTGCCAAAGAGATGCATCACTTTTACATTGGCCTTGATGTCTTCGGGTTTAATCCAGCCTTCTACCGGCGCATTGCTCAGCGTGGCGTTCACCTTCATGCGGTCTGGCTCAAACTCTTTGATCTTGATGCTGCCGCTGCCTATTTGTTCGCCGCGCTCTTTACCTTTGACCAGATAAACGCCGATTTGGTAATCGCCGCCGGGTGAGGTTTCGCTGCTGGCAAAGTCAACGCTGTCAAAGCCGCTGGCGGATAACTTGATTTTGTCCTTTTTAACGGTCTGTCCGCGCGGATCGGTGATTTCGATTTCCAGCGGCAAGCCTGCCAAAGAGCCTGCCCAGTTGGCGGTGCGGGTAATGCTGTGGATATGCGCGGTTTCGCCGGGGCGGTACATGCCCCGGTCAGAAAACACAAAGCTGCTGAGCTGCTGCGCCGATACGGCATTAGCTACGCCGCCAATATCAAAGCGCGACAGATTCAGCTGCCTGTCGTAGCGGTTAATTGGCAGAAATGATACGTCCTCACCTTGTTTCACCAAATACATCAGCGGTGCTTTTTCACGCACCAAGTCTTTTAGCGCCGGGAAATGGGCGCGGCCCAGCGCATCGGTCTGGCTGCTGGCCACGGTTTGCCCATTGCGGCCAATCACCTCTACCGTGGCCGCCGCAATGGCTTCGCCGCTGGAGATCGATTGCACAAACACATCATTGCTATTGTCCACAGCTGTTTTGGCCAGCACGCCTAAATCAGACACCAGAATAAAGCGGCTGTCGCTGGGTTCTTCTTCACGGTTTTTAGGCGCTTTAGGATCAAAGGGCGTGAGTTTCAGCATAAATACGCCACGACGGTTGCCGGTTTTATCTGCCAGATAGCGGGTCAGATCGATACTGTCGTAATAAGGTTTGCCGGGGTCGGTGGCGGGCAGGGTACGCTCTTCGGTGAAGCGCTCGACCAGGGTATCTAAATACTGATCGGCGATTTCAGGCTTGGCAAAGTTGCCGTTATTCTGGTCGACTAAATGATGCAGCTGATTAGGCAGCAAGCGGCCTGTTTCGATGCGAACGCCGCTGAGGCCACGCGCCACAAAAGCCACTTTTTTATCCGACGCCATAGAAAGCAGCGCGCCATTCGATAACAGCTTGATGGCTTTGGGATAAGGCGCCACCTGAAATACCTGCGTCATTACCTTGCCTGACTGATAGCCACCAAAGGCTTGCACACCGGCATCCACTTGTAAAAACACCGAGCGCCCTACGGGGGCAGAGAACTTCCAGCTATGCTGCGTGCCGTATTCTTCTTCACCCGGCAGCGCTTTTAGCGCCAGGGCGTTGGTGAGTACGGCCTGCCCAACCTGGCTGGCCCCCCATTGATAGACGCCGCGCTGATCTTCTTTTGGCGTATTCGGTGGGTATTCTGGCAGCAGCCATGCGCGCACTTTGCCTTTAAGCGCCGCTTCGGAAACCGGTACATTGCTGCTGAGCATCACTACTTGTTCTGGCTCGTAGCGTTCATTATCGGCCAGCAACATTTTTACGTTATCAAAGCGCAGGCTGTAGAGGCCTGGCACGCTGATCTTGCTGTCTAAATCGGCATCCAGCTTATTGCCGCCCTGTGCGGCCTGAGCGCCTTTGGCAAGAGTGAGCAGAATATCGCTGTCTTCTTTGGGGATGGTGAGCGGGGCTGAATGAATAAAGGCGTTGAGTTTTGCTTTATCAAAGCTGATTGAATAAGGCGGAACCTTGTCGCTTTGATAGCTCAGCCCGCCGCCCAGCTTCAGGCTGATATTTTTCTGGATGCTGGCAGGGTCTACCGGATGGCTAAAGTGTAAGGTGGCGACCAGTTTTTTAAGATTAGCGTCGCGTGGGTCCTGGTAAAAACGCGATTCGGCCACATTGGCGGCAAAGGGCGCAGTCTTGAAAGTAAAGCTGTATTCCTCGAGCTTAACGCTTTCGGCAAAGAGTTTTTTCTTAGCAAGCGAAACTTCAAATTCGGCGTCTATCGGCCAGTCGGCCTTGGGGCGGAACACCAGTTTTCTATCGCCTTCCCAAACCCAGCTCCCTGCTAATGCCGGGGACAATTGCACGCCATCGCCTGCGGGCTGATCGATTTGCTTGAGTGGTGCTGCGGATTCGTTAAATTCCACCACCAGAGGCAGTGGCTGAGGGCGGTCTTTTTCGTCATAGGGCGTCAGCTCAGGTGCTGTGACCACATAGCTTACCCGTTGTGGTTTGGGCTGAGCCTGATACCAGCGCCAGCCCATCGTTCCACCTGTTGCCAGCAGGGCAAGAACCAGCGTTGCAATCCCCGCTTGCTTAGGCTTGGCACGCATCCAGCGTACTGCCGCCTCCAGCCACAGTGCCAGTTTTTTGAGCCAGCCCGGCGCTTGCCAGTTCACCTCGCCAAACAGCAGTGTTAAAACCCAGGATATCCCGCGAGATAAAAGCTGGAAAGCGGGCAAGCAAATCTGCAAGGCTTTGTTCATTATGGGGCTCGGCTATTGGTAGTGCGGGTGAGACCCGCCAGACTCTGGCATAAATACTATAAAAACAGCGGGTTTAACCCTGCCTGTAAAATTCAGCCTGTGCTTGATTTGCCAGCTCTTGAAATTGTAAGAGCTATTCTTATACCCTGCTTGGGAAAGCCGTTTTTCAGGCTAAGAGTGTGCAAATTCGCCACTGGCTGCATTTCAGTACGCGAAATTTGCAGTCTGATCCAGCGAAACGGCAATCTGTCTTTCTGCCGTTTTCATCTGTTCGCCGTGATCGCATACTGAAGTTATTCCAACCGAGGACATTGGGTTTTGCGATGAAAAATATACTGATTGCATTATTGTTGCTGTTGCTGGCAATTTACGTTGGGGCAGATTTTTTTAATCACGGCATGAATTTAAGTTTTAGCGGTGATGGGGATAATTGGGAATGGACAAGCAGTGGTGCTGATGCGCTGATTGCTATTCCTGTATTACTGATTGTGGCGGCGATTTTAGTTTTAGTGTTTTCTGGTGTTGCTGTGCTTATTCTGGCCATTGGCCTGTTCGCCGTATTAGCCTGCCTGTTACCTGCGCTGATTTCATTAGCTGTACCGGTATTAATGGTGTATTTGCTTTATTTGCTGATTCGTAAAGCGAAGAGTGTGTAGGCTGGAAGGAGCGCTATCAGTCCAAATTTTCTCTGTTTGGAAAATATTGGGCTGATAACAGCCAGGAAGCAATCAATTGTTCTTTGTACGCTTAATGTAAATACAGATTGCTAAGCTACAAATGACGAGCTCTAAAGCGAATGACCAATGTAGTATGAAATTAAGCCACCATGGCTTATAGAGGGCTGTTACGGTAAACAGAGCAAAGGGTTGATCTATAAATGGAAAAAACCACCAGATATCCCCAACGACCGTATCTAAAATCATGTGCAGGATGCAGGATGTGCAAGCAATAAAAGAGAGGAATCCCAGCTTTTTTTGCGAAGAACAGGCATAGAGTGCATATGAAATAACAGCCAAAGAAATCCATAGCAAAGGCCAGTGAGTTATATATTTATGATGGTGCGTCTGGCGATGGTCAATTAAATAAAAGTATATAAGATCCAGATCTGGAAGAATTGCCCCTGATACGGCAGATAAAAAAATAAGGTGTGCTGGAATTGTTGTGTTTTTAATTTTTTTTAAAATAGATACAGCGTAGATGTAGCCCGAAGGAATATGCGCTATGAACATGGTTTTTCTGAGCTTTTATCTGGTTGTTATTAAGTTTGGTATGCCATTATATTTATTTTCTGAATACGATAAGACTTTGTAGCCTGCTTATTGTTGTTATCAGAATAAAAAAAGAGCGCACCCTGTGCGCTCTTGGTATTTCAAATCATGCAGATTTAAGCAGTCAGTTCCAGCAGTTTTACGAATGCGTCGTCAAATTGCTTCAGGCCTTCGGTTTGCAGCTGCTCACCTTGCAGGTTGTAGTTGATACCTAGTTTACGCAGCGCGGCCAGGTTAGCAACGGCTTGCTCTGTACCTGTTTCAAGAGTCAGTGCGGCTACGCCGTGGTCGCGGAATAGATCGAGCGTGGCATCGGGTACGGTGTTGACTGTTTCCGGCCCGATCAGATCGGCCACATACATTACATCGCTATAGGCTTTGTTTTTGGTGCCGGTAGAGGCCCAAAGCATGCGTTGCGGGTTTGCACCCAGTGCTTTCAGTGCTGCAAAACGTGTGCCGTGGAAGAGCTTTTTGTAATGTTCATAAGAAACTTTTACAAAGGATTTTGCCACGGTTCCGCGCAGTGCCAGTGCTTCTGGTGTGCCGATTTCTTCCAGCTGCGGATCAATCAGGCTGTCAACGCGGGATAAGAATACCGATGCAACTGCGTGAACGTGATCAACCGGCTGGCCAGCGGCAACGCGTGCTTCCAGGCCGCGGATATAGGCGGTGAGCACTTCGTCAACGTGTTTCAGGTTAAACATCAGGGTGACGTTGATATTCAGGCCAGAGGCAATCAGCTCTTCAATGGCGATCACGCCTGCGGATGTGGCAGGCACTTTAATCATCAGATTAGGGCGGTTAATGGCAGCCCACAGACGTTTTGCGTTGGCAATGGTGCCAACTGCATCGTGTGACAGTGTTGGGGATACTTCCAGCGATACATAGCCGTCTTTACCCTTGGTTTCATCGTAAATCGAGCGGGTTACATCGCAAGCAGCCTGCAGATCAGGAATCACCAGCGCTTCGTAGCGTTGCTCAGCAGTTAAATCTTGTTTTTTTAATTCTGCCAGGTCGCCGGTGTAAAGCGGATCAGAGCTGATTGATTTAAAGAAAATGGCCGGGTTAGATGTCACCCCCATGATGCCGTCTTCTTTCAGAATTTTGGCAAGTTCACCAGATTGAATCAGACCACGCGATAAATTATCCAGCCAGATGCTTTGACCTAGGGGCTTAATAGCAGCGATTTTGCTCATGGGTGACGCCTCAAATAAGAGATGGGAAAGGTTGATGCTCGGCGTAAATTATCCCCTATCCCTGTGGCTTGCGCATTTGTGATCACGCAATAATTTTGACTATTTTTTACTATTTTTTTGTGGGAATAGGTATTGACAGGGCAGGCGTTAATAAATAAAGACAAAGAACAGGCTGGCGGTTTTTTGGGATAAGTATCTACACAAATCAGTCGTACTTGTTTCTCCCTTTGAAAAAGGGGGGGCCAGGGGGATTTTGTAGTTGATGTTGGGCTTAAATAAGCAAAAAACCAAAGGAAAATCCCCCTCAATCTCCATTTGATAAAGGGGGAAGTTCTACAGCGCCGGATTGACGCCATGGCGTTGTGCAGATGCCTATTGGGGATTAGTTATTAATCAATCGCTGTGGCGGGAATTTCACTGAGAATACGCTGCCTTCACCTGATTTGGATTGAACCAGTAATTGGGCCTGGTGGCGCTGGATGATGTGTTTCACGATGGCTAATCCCAGCCCTGTGCCGCCGGTGGAGCGTGAGCGGCCTCGGTCAACCCGGTAAAAGCGCTCGGTCAGGCGGGGTAAGTGTTCAGGCGAGATGCCAATGCCCGAGTCTTTTACGCTGAATAAGCCGTGCTCAAAGCTAAGATTCCATGACAGGGTAATCTCGCCGCCATTAGGCGTGTAGCGGATGGCATTGGAAACTAAATTACCAAAAGCAGAATGCAGCTCGTCGTGATTGCCAATTAATCGGATTGAATCGAGCTGGCCTATGGTCACGATATGGCGGCCTTGCGACAGGCCCTCGGCTTCGGCAGCTAAAAGGCGCATCAGTTGCGGCACGTCGACTTCTTCTTCGCGCATTTGCTGGCCACTTTCCAGACGGGAAAGGGTCAGTAAATCGTCAACCAGGCGCTGCATACGCTGGGTTTGATCGTACATCAGCTGCAAATGCTGGCCGCGTGTTTCCGGATCTGTATCGGGCATATCGATCATGGTTTCGATAAAACCGCCCACTACTGTCAGCGGGGTACGCAGCTCGTGCGAAACATTGGCGACAAAATCGCGGTGTACGGTTTGGACGCGATCCAGCTGAGTAATATCGCGCGATAAAAGAAGTTTACGGCTGGAATCAAAAGGAACGAGCTGCACGGATAGAACCTGCTCTTGCGGACGGTGAGTATGTAAAATCAGAGGATGGGCAAAGTCCTGGCTGCGCAGATATTCGCGCAGTGATGGATGACGGACAATATTGCTGATTACTTGCCAGACATCGCTCACACGGTTAATCGCCATATGCTGGGCGGCAGAGCGGTTACACCATTCGATTCTGTCGTGCTCATCCAGAATCACCACGCCATCGGGCAGGGCCTCGCTGGCATTGGTAAAGCGATCCAGCGTATTGGTGAGGCGTTCCTTAATTTTGCTTTGCAGCCTGACCTGGTTGTAAACCCGGTCGAACACTTCCTGCCAGAGCAAGATGCCACTTGGTACATTATCCACACGGGAGTCTTCTACCCAGCGGTGTAAGCGGCCAAGATTCACCAGGTGATACAGAACTGAACAAGATAAAAGACCTATCGCGGTTGCCATGCCATAAGTCAGACCAAAAATAGCACCAATGGAGGCAGAAAAAACCGCCATTGTCAGGTAATGAATCAGAGATCGTAGCCAAAGCATTCGGTTTTATATCCAGAGTAAAACACTCGCCTTTTTAAAAATACTAAGGCTTACAAGGCGTCCAGCATTTATCCATAAAGAATTTTGTATTTCTTTTAAAGCTTTATGTAAGGATTTTATCGCTAAACCAAGGGCTTGTCGTTATATGAATGCTTAATTATTGTGAGCAGACAGTCTGTAGCCTGTACCGCGTACGGTTTGAATTAAACGGTCAAAGTTAGTTGATTCCAGGGCAGAGCGCAGGCGCCGGATATGCACATCTACGGTACGCTCTTCCACAAAGACATGATCTCCCCAGACATGATCAAGCAATTGGGCGCGTGAATGCACACGTTCCGGATGAGTCATAAAAAAGTGCAGCAAGCGAAATTCGGTAGGGCCAAGATCGATGGTTTCGCTGTTGCCGGTGACACGGTGTGTAGCAGGATCAAGGCGCAGGCCCTGAACTTCAACGGTGTCATCTGTAATTTGCGGTGCGCGGCGGCGTAGTACAGCCTTAATGCGTGCTTGCAATTCGCGCGGGCTGAAAGGCTTGGTAATGTAATCATCAGCGCCTGTTTCAAGGCCGATGACTTTATCTTGTTCGTCCGAGCGGGCGGTGAGCATGATTAAAGGAATTTGCCGGGTACGCTCTTCAGAGCGCAGTTTCCTGGCAAAATCGATGCCGGTCATGCCAGGGAGCATCCAGTCGAGCAGGATTAAATCGGGCAGGGCGTTTCTTACAATGTTTTGCGCGCTTTCTGCAGAGTCGGCACGCATCACATGATGGCCAGCCTGAGACAGATTGAAAGCAATCAGCTCCTGAATGGCGGGTTCGTCTTCAACAAGTAAAATATTAGCGGGCATAGCGATTGACCTCGCGGAATAAAGTTCCACATTTGTTGCAAGATTAAGGCCTGAATATGTATTTAATATGACAAGTCTGCCAAAAGTGGTCTTATTTTTCTGAGCTGTGTCGTATTTTTTACACTCTGCCTGCGCGGATTGGCGTGCAAGCCGCTGTTAGCAAAGGACTGAAGCGGGGTATTATGCGGGGGTTACGTCAAAGAGCTTTTCTGCCCATGTCCGGACTATCAAAAACAACACCTTTGCCAGCAGAGATAAAACTTCATCAGGCCTCAAAGCAGCTGGAGATTCATTTTGATGAGGGCAGCTGTTTTATTCTGTCCTGTGAGTATCTGCGGGTACACAGCCCTTCTGCTGAAGTGCGTGGCCACGGTGCCGGCCCCGGAACATTGCAGGTTGGGAAGGCGGACGTCAATATTATTGATATTGTGCCGGTGGGCAATTACGCCGTGAAACTGGTATTTGATGACGGCCATGATTCAGGGCTTTATTCATGGGACCATCTTTATGAGCTGGGGCGTCATCAGGCGGCAAACTGGCAGGCTTATTTAGATAAGCTTGCCGATGCCGGGGCTTCAAGAACTCTGTAGCTTGGTGCAAACACACGAAATTAAAGCGATTAACGCGCAATGGCGGGCGTAACCGCCATCTGATGAGAGAAAATAATGAGCGATCCAAGTACCCATTTTGGTTTTAAAACGGTTAACGAATCCGAAAAAGCGCAAAAAGTCGCTGAGGTTTTTCATTCGGTGGCTAAAAAATACGATGTGATGAATGACTTAATGTCGGGTGGTCTACATCGCGTCTGGAAATTCTTCACGATTGAAACCAGCGGTGTGAAAGCCGGTGACAAGGTATTGGATATTGCCGGTGGCACGGGTGATTTATCCAAAGCCTTTGCTAAAAAAGTCGGTAAAACCGGCCAGGTATGGCTCACCGATATTAATAGTTCCATGCTGGGCGTGGGGCGTGATCGTCTGCTGGACCAAGGCTATGCCTTACCGGTGGCGCAGTGCGATGCTGAGAAACTACCGTTCCCGGATAATTATTTTGACTGTGTTTCGGTGGCGTTTGGTCTGCGAAATATGACGCACAAAGACGCTGCGCTGGCGGAAATGCATCGCGTACTCAAGCCGGGCGGGCGTTTGCTGGTGCTGGAATTCTCGAAAGTATGGGCGCCGCTTAAACCTGCTTACGATATTTATTCGTTTAAATTGCTGCCGTTTATGGGCAAGCTGGTCGCTAACGATGCAGATTCTTACCAGTATCTGGCCGAATCCATCCGCATGCATCCGGATCAGGAAACCCTCAAGCAAATGATGAAAGATGTGGGCTTTGGCCGTGTCGATTTCCATAATATGACGGGTGGTGTGGTAGCCCTGCATAAAGGGATAAAAATCTGATGTTGCTGGCCGCCGTACTTAATCGCCTTTTGGCAGAGGATGCGGCAGCGAAGGCGGAGCTTGCGCAATTCGCTGGCCGTACGATTAAAATTTCTTTGCCCATGGTCAGCGAAACGCTGGTGCTGATGCAGGATGGCCGCCTTGCAAAAAGCATGGCCGAAGCAGAAGCCACGCTGGATTTGCCGCTGAGCTTTTTTACCCGCCGCATGCAGGATAAAACAGCCGCCGCCCGCCATGTACGCCTCAGTGGCGATGGCGAGCTGGGCAGCCGCATCGGCCATGTGCTGAGTGGCCTGCGCTGGGATGCGGCAGAGGAATTATCCAAACTGATTGGGGATGTGGCCACGCAAAGGCTGGTGAGTATTGCTGGCAAAGTGGGCGGTATTCCTGGCGCAATGGGCTCGAGATTAGTCGTTAACTTAGCCGAATACTGGCGCGATGAAACCCCGCTTTTAGCGCATAAGCGCGATGTAAATCAGTTTTGTAATGAAGTCGATGAGTTACGCGATGCGCTGGCGAGGCTGGAAAAGCGAGTTTCAAAGTTAATGTAGGGTGGTGTACATCCCCTGTGTGCTAAGCAAAGTCAAAAAGATCTTTTTAGTGCCTTCGGCACGTTGATTTAGGTGCGGGATCCCCGCGGGGACTCACTTTCTTGAACGGCCAAGAAAGTAAGCAAAGAAGGCCGCCCCGGCCAGCACGAAACCCCTCGCTGCGGACAGCGGCGGCTGCGGAACTCGTTTCGCTCAAACAGGCATCAAAGAAACCCCGCCCGCTTGTTCCTCGCTTCGGCGTGCTTCAAGGGGAGGATAAAAGCCCCATGCTGAGAGCGTGGTTATTACGTTTTTTCGTTGTTTGCTGGGATAAAACCAAATTTGGTTAGCGCCTATGGGGCTTCACCCGCCCTCGATGCTAACCCTCAACCTGCATCACCTCTCTCTTAAGTTGAACCAATGCGTCTTTCTCGTTTAATTAAAATTGTCCGTGTGGTTTTTGGTTATGGTCTGGACGAGTTTTTACTCGGCCATGCGCGCGTGCGTGGTTTGGGGAAGCTGATTCAGTCGCTGCTGTCTGGCCGGGATTTAAGCGCGCCACGGGCCGAGCGTTTGCGGCTGGCTTTGCAAGAATTAGGGCCGATCTTTGTAAAGTTTGGCCAGGTTTTGTCAACCCGGCGGGATTTGATGCCGCTGGATATCGCCGATGAGCTGGCGAAACTGCAGGACAATGTGCCGCCCTTTGCCGCAGAGACCGCAGTTGCGGTGATTGAAGCAAGCCTGGGCCGCAAACTGAAAGAGTTGTTTGCCGAGTTTGAGCAATCGCCGGTGGCCAGTGCATCGGTGGCTCAGGTGCATAAGGCGCGTTTACATAATGGGCAGCAGGTGGCGGTCAAAGTTTTACGCCCGGATATCCTGCCGGTGATTGAATCTGATTTAGCGCTGATGCGCATCATGGCGGTATTGCTTGAAAAGCTTTCGGCCGACGGCAAGCGTCTGCGCCCCAGGGAAGTGGTGGCGGAGTTCGACCGCTATTTGCATGACGAGCTGGATTTAATGCGCGAGGCGGCCAACGCCAGCCAGTTGCGGCGCAATTTTTTAAACTCCGGCCAGCTCCTGGTACCCGAAGTCTTCTACGACTTTTGTGCGCGTGAAGTGTTTGTGATGGAGTGGATGGATGGCATTCCGGTCGGGCGCATCGATGAGCTGCTGGCAGCGGGGATGGATTTAAAAAAACTCTCCCGCTTTGGGGTGGAAATCTTTTTTACCCAGGTATTCAGAGATGGGTTTTTCCATGCCGATATGCACCCCGGCAATATCCTGGTGGCGGCAGATAATCGTTATATCGCTTTAGATTTTGGAATTGTCGGTACGCTGTCTGATAGCGATAAGCAATACCTGGCGATTAACTTTCTGGCGTTTTTTAACCGTGATTACCACCGCGTGGCCACCGCGCATATTGAATCGGGCTGGGTGCCAAAAGAGACGCGGGTAGAGGAATTAGAAGCGGCAGTGCGCACCGTTTGCGAGCCTATTTTTAATAAGCCGCTCTCGCAGATTTCTTTTGGCCAGGTGCTGCTGCGCCTGTTTGAAACCTCGCGCCGCTTTAATGTGGAAATCCAGCCGCAGCTGGTGTTACTGCAAAAGACACTTTTGAATATTGAAGGTTTAGGCCGCCAGCTTGATCCGGATTTAGACCTCTGGCAAACCGCCATGCCGTTTTTAGAGCGCTGGATGCACGAGCAAATTGGCTGGCGCGGCATGTTGCGTAATCTAAAAAAAGAAGCGCCGCAGTGGGCGGCTTTGTTGCCGGTGCTGCCGCGTAAATTGGGTGAGCTGCTCGATCAGAACCATACCGAGTTATTGGTGGCGGGGTATAGCGGCCTGATGTGGGAGCAGAAAAAACGCAACTGGTTGCTGGGCGTGATTGCCGCGCTTTTGGCTGGTTTATTGCTCACATGGTGGTTTAAATAATACTGATCACAGGCCAGATCTGCAGGGGCACCCCGCCCGCGCCAAAGCGGCTTTTAGCGTAAATGCGCTTTTAAATGAGCCGCTTTGGGTTTCCCTTCTGGCTTTTGCAGCTTAAAGCTCAATCACTCCTCCGCCAACCCGGTGTGTGTTTCCGCCAACCCTGATATTGCGCTGTGCATCTACTTCTACATGAATCACGCTTAAACGGCTGAACAGACGTTGTATGGTCAGCCCCTGTTCGATTCTCAGGCTAAAGGGAGCGCTTTGCCCTGATGCCATCATCCAGCCTGCTATATTTGCCGCACCCGTGCCTGCCCCAAAATCTTCATACACCTGAAATGCATCGCAGGAAAAAAACCGGAGGGTGATATGGTCGCCATCGCTGGACCATACAGCGGCCTGGGGCAAGTTTTTGCTGGATTCGGCCAGCCTGGACAACGAGCTGACCTGTGGATTGGCCTGCAAAACAGATTGCTGTGATCTGACCTGCACAATGAGTTGTTCCAGCCCGCAATCAACAAATAAGGGCGTGCCAATAATATCTGTTGCTGCAATGCCAAGGGCCGGGGCAATTTCTAAATTGCTGTGCTGGGCCGGGCGGGTGTGGGCTGTGGCCAGCTGGCTCCACCAGCGGTCACCCTGGCGTAACAGCCAGGTTTGCCCCTGATTGGTTTTAAATGCCTGTGCAGCAAGGCCTGTTTCATCGGGATGCGATGCTTCGGCTGTGGCCAGCATGGCTTGCACAGAAAAAGGCAGCATGTATTGCGTTGAATGCACATGAACTTGTGTGTCGTTTGCCGCAATAAATGCGGTTTCTGCTACGCCCATTTGAAATGCCAGTGCTTGCCGTGTTGGCTCGTCGGGCATTTCTTCGGTGGTAAACACGACAATGGGGTTCCCACTTAAACGCCGTTCAGCAAAGGTATTGATAAGGTGAAAGGGATAGGACGTCATAGCAGCAGCCTGGAAGTGAGTGCAGTAATATTTGCGAATGAAAAAAGCGGCAGGTGTATTTTATTACATGATTATGCCATTGAATCTTTCCATTATATTTTTTTAAACTTACTATTTGCTTTGATTTTATTGGTGAGGTGATTCTCAATTTGTAAAATTCACATTTAAATAATGGCTTAGCATTCAGCACTTTATTCATTTAAATGAGTAATTGCGCTTTGTTTGTAGCAAATTGGGTGTTAAAAACCACACTTTTTTCCTGGTGCGATTGAGGGGTTTCAGATATTTCCTTATAGATCAGACATCTATTTGAAATGTAGTCCGGGTATTTCAGGTACATATTTTTTTGTAATAATCTATCAGTGAAAGCCGCAGGTTCTTGTTAGAATGAAACCGTTTGCCCGATTCAATCATGAACTGGATTGCTCTGATGCCCGTACTCGAAACGATTGCTGATAAAGATCTGCCCCTTAAACGGGATCTTGAATTACTCGCTGAACTACTCGCTGCGACCATTCGCGAGCAAGCAGGAATTGCTACTGCCGAGCAGATAGAGTCCATTCGTGAACTCGCTCTGTCTTATGTGCAAGGCAGCAATCCGGAAGCGGGTAAAATGCTTGCCAAATCTTTATCTGGTCTGGATCCAGCCACCACCGTTGCCCTGGTGCGTGGTTTTGGTTATTTCTCGCACCTGTCTAATATTGCTGAAGATTTACACCATAATCGCCGCCGCCGCGCGCATAAGATTGCGGGCTCCGGCCCTCAGCGTGGCAGTATTGCTGCAGCGATTAACACCTTAACAGGCAGAGGCGTTAAGGCGGCAGAAATTATTGCCATGCTGGGTGAAAGCTTAATTGCCCCCGTGCTGACGGCTCACCCAACTGAAGTAAAGCGCAAGACCATCCTGGATTCCCACCGTGCTGTGGCGCAGCTTTTAGCAGAGCGCGATCGCTATGCCATGACGCCTGAAGAGTTAAGTGATAATAAAGCGGCACTGGAGCGTGTTTTGCTGGCGCTGTGGCAAACCCGCGAAATCCGTACTTTCAAGCTGACTGTTCAGGACGAGATTGAAAACGGTGCTGCGTATTTCCGTAATACTTTCCTGCACGAGCTGCCACGGCTTTATCTGGATTTGGAAGACAAGCTGGCAGGGCTCTGTGAGCAGAACATCAGCCTGCCTAACTTTATTCAGGTAGGCAGCTGGATTGGCGGTGACCGCGACGGAAATCCTTTTGTAACGGGCGATGTATTGCGCTACGCCGTGTCGCGTCAGTCTGGTATCGCTTTAGATTATTACTACCAGCAGTGCATGAAGCTGGAAAACGAATTATCGATGTCCACACGGATTGTGGATGTGGATTCGGCTTTGCAGGCCCTGGCAAATTCGGCCACAGATGAGAAAGACCGTAAATCAGAAGAGCCATATCGCCTCGCTGTGTCTGCCGTGCGGGCGCGTATTTTTGCTACCGCGGTTAAAATCGGCACTTTCCATCATCAGTTGCACGATGTGGCCAATGCGGCTGAATATGCGAATGCGCAAGAGCTGCTGGATGATTTAGCCGTGATTGCGGCCTCGCTTAAAGCGCACGGTGCAGCGCTGCTGGCCAATGGCCGTTTACGCCGTTTGCAGCGCGCGGTATCGGTGTTTGGATTTTATCTGGCGCCGCTGGATATGCGCCAGTATTCCGGCATGCATGAAAAAGTGATTTCTGAGTTGTTTACCCATGCTGGCCTTGAAGAATACATGCGCCTGGATGAAGCATCGCGCCGTGCGGTGCTGCTGCGTGAATTATCCAGCGCCCGGCCTTTGACTTCGGCCTACGTTGAATACAGCGAAGATGTGCAAAAAGAGCTGGATATTTATCGCGCTGCAAGTGAAGTGCAAGCGCGCTACGGCGCATCGGTACTGCCTAATTACATTATCTCTAACTGTGATTCGGTTTCGGATATGCTGGAAGTGGCCGTACTGATGAAGGAAGTGGGCCTGGTGCAGCTTGCGCCTAAGCTGTCTTCCAAGATTAATATCATTCCTTTATTCGAAACCATTCCTGATTTGCGCAGTGCAGGCAAAATCATGACCGAGCTGTTTGCAATCCCACAATGGCGTAATCTTTTGGGCTGCCGGGATGATGTGCAGGAAGTGATGCTGGGTTATTCGGATTCGAATAAAGACGGCGGTTATCTGACCTCCAACTGGGAGCTATATAAAGCAGAGCTCACACTGGTTGAAGTATTTCAGGCTGCAAATTTTAAAATGCGCTTGTTCCATGGCCGTGGCGGTACGGTTGGCCGTGGTGGTGGCCCGGCGCACGATGCGATCCTGGCCCAGCCTGCTGGCTCAGTGAATGGTCAGATTCGGATTACTGAGCAGGGTGAAGTGATTACCGCCAAGTATGCGGATCGCGAAGTAGGGCGCCGTAATTTGGAGATCCTGATTGCCGCCACGCTGGAAGCCAGTTTCCCTGAGGCCTCACCACCATTAAATGATGTGATGGAACGCCGTCAGCTGATGGAAAAGCTCAGTCTGAGCGCCTATCAGGCTTACCGTGATCTGGTGTATGCAACGCCTGATTTCATTACCTACTTCCGTGAAGCCACGCCGATTAATGAGATTCCGAGCCTGAATATCGGCTCCCGTCCGGCAGCGCGTAAGAGCACCAACAGCATCGGCGATTTGCGTGCGATTCCTTGGGTATTCTCATGGAGCCAGTGCCGCTTAATGTTGCCGGGCTGGTATGGCTTTGGTACTGCAATCAGCGAGTATCTTAAAGAAGCAGGCGATGAAGGTTTGGCACTGTTGCAGCAGCTTTATCGTGACTGGCCATTCTTTAACTCTACGATCTCTAATATGGATATGGTGCTGGCTAAATCGGATATTGCGATTGCGGCCCGTTACTCTGAGCTGGTTCAGGATCAGGAACTGGCACAGCGTATCTTTACGCGGATTAAAGCAGAATGGCAGCGTACCGTAGATGCGGTACAAGCAATTTCCAAGCATGGTGAATTGCTGGCAGATAACCCAATGCTGGCCCGCAGCCTGGATAACCGCCTGCCTTATCTTGACCCGCTGAATCACCTGCAGGTTGAGCTGCTCAAACGCCTGCGCAGTGGTGAGGCGAGTGAAGATGTACAGCATGCGGTGCATTTAACAATTAACGGCATTGCGGCGGGTTTGCGCAATAGCGGTTAAGCCGTGCAGTAAATCATAAGAAGCTGGGCTGGCGTGTAATACGTTACCCGGCTTTTTTTTTGCTTGTGAGTTTAGCCTGTGCTAGTTTGTCAGGCTAAAATAAGTTTGTATGAATTTTTTCATCCCCCCCGCATATTGATTCTTCAGGACAATGCCCGCATTGAAACTAAGCACCTGCCGCTATTTAGTGCTTACCCTGCTGCTCAGCATGGCTTTGCCTGCCGCCGCTGCAGGTAAATTGCCTACCCATTTTGGCGATAAGATGGAGGCGGCTTTGTCTTGCCGCAGTGAATGGTCGAATGAATGGTGGCGCAGTTATTTCCGGCAGTATTTGGGTGACCCTCTGCGGGTATGGGGAGAGGCGGAGTGGTTTGAAGCACAAAATGCCTCACTGGGCGGCAATAAAGTCAGTGAGGTTTTTGTGAGTCTGCCCAGTTCGGGTGCCTTGATGGTGGGGGCGCTGATTCCTGAACAAGTGGAAACTGTGCGCAAAAATATTGAAGCAAGCATGGGCTTTGCTTTTGTCCCTCTGGCGGGGAGCTATCCTCGTTATCTGTCTAAGTTTGGCAGCGTTCTGGTTGGCCTTCCTAATAATCAAAGCAAATGGTATTGCGCACGCTGGAATTTGGGTAATCGTCCCTGATACTGCAAAGTGCGTTGTCCCATTTTTTAATCTTTCTAAATAAGAAAGATTAAATGTAAAAATATATTTAAAAAAATAATTAATTTCTTTCTTGTTTTTTACTTAAATAGTTTTTTTATAGCTTGTGATGCTTGCTGCTATTTCCTTTTAAATCAATATTTCATTTCAGTTAATACCAATTATTGCAATTGCCTCTTTTAGCAAGGGCGTCTGATAGGACGGAAGGAGCTTGTTGCAATTAATTACAAAACTAGAATTGTTGTGTATGGCTCAAGAAAGCAAATATTCAGTATAAGCAGTTTAATGTATACTTTTTTTGCTAAACACACAGGTTTATATTGAAATATTTGTGTAATTCTTGCGCGAAAACTACACCAATAAAATCATATAAATTACAGAAAATAAAAATTATGTTGCAATGCAATATTTATTAATAACGCCATTTTAAATTGAAAACAGAGTTTTTCGAATAAATTGTTGCAATGCGTCAATGATTATGATGCCTGGCTATGTAGTTAAAGCAGACTGTTTTGCAGTGAAGGCAGAAGAGTATTTTTTTATTCATAATTGAGGGCTTGACAAGAAAAATAGAATGGTGAGTAATGAAACCCATCATGACCGGTTACAAAGAGAATTGGCTTGATACTGCTCTGAATACAGGTGAAGCTTTCGCAGAATTGACAGCTTGTAGGAAGGCGCTAATACCAGTTGAGATGCGTGAATAACGCCAATCAGTCTAAAGAGGATGGAGACTCCCTTTATGTCGAACTACAGTCGTTTAGCAGTAATTCCTGCTGCGTTTATTGTGATGCAAGCGTTTGCGGCACCCGCATGGGATGCCGCAACCACCTATACCGGTGGAGAAGTGGTGAGCTACGGTGGTAAGGATTGGAAAGCACAATGGTGGACTAAGGGTAATGTGCCTGGTGCAGATCAGTGGGGCCCATGGGCTTTGCAATCGGGTACACCAACACCGGCACCTACGCCCGTTCCTACACCAGCTCCAACTCCTGTTCCTACACCAGGCCCAACACCAGTTCCAACGCCTGCCCCTACACCAGCGCCATCGGCTTGCTACCAGACATGGACAGCAACGACAGCCTATACGGGCGGGCAATCGGTTACTTATAAAGGCCGTAACTACAAAGCACAGTGGTGGACTCAGGGCGATGACCCAACCACCAATGTGGGCGCAGGTAAGCCATGGCTTGATTTAGGTGCCTGCTCAACGGTACCAACACCTGTTCCAACTCCGGTACCAACACCAGTACCAACACCTGTTCCAACGCCGGTACCGACACCAGTACCAACACCTGTTCCAACGCCGGTACCGACACCAGTACCAACACCTGTTCCAACTCCGGTACCAACGCCTGTTCCTACACCTGCACCAACACCGTCAGGCAGCACGCAAGTTGGGTCTTACTTTGCACAGTGGGGCATTTACGATCGTGGCTATCTGGTGAAGCATGTTCAGACTAGCGGCTCCGCGGCGAAGATGACTTTCCTGAACTATGCCTTTGGTAATATCTATGCCAAAAATGGCGGCTACGAATGCGGCATCGTGACTAAGGCAGAAAATGGCTCGCAAGACGGTGGCGATGGCTGGGCCGACTTCCAGAAAGGTTTCGGCGCAAGTGATTCCGTAGATGGTGTGGGTGATGTTTGGGGCGAAGATGGCAAAGGTGGCCTGAAAGGCAACTTTAACCAGCTTAAAAAACTGAAAGCCAAAAATCCTAACCTTAAAGTGTTTATTTCTTTAGGTGGCTGGACCTGGTCTAAGTGGTTCTCGAATGCTGCTGCTACCGATGCAAGCCGCAAGCAACTGGTTTCCAGTTGTATCGATCTCTACATCAAGGGCAATATTCCATTTGATGCAGGCTCGAATGCCGGTGGTAAAGGCACAGCTGCAGGCGTGTTCGACGGGATTGATATCGATTGGGAATACCCGGGCGTGCAAGGGATAGGCACCAATACCGTATCGCCTAACGATAAGCAAAATAACACCCTGCTGCTGAAAGAATTCCGTGCGCAGCTGGATGCGCTTACCGCAACAACAGGCAAGAAGTATGGCCTGACTGTAGCGATTGGTGCAGGGGCTGAAAAAATTGCCATGACCGAGCCGGGGGAGTACAGCAAGTATCTGGATTGGATTAATCTGATGTCATACGACTTCAATGGCGGATGGGATGCCAAGGGGCCGACAGACTTCCAGTCGCATCTTTACAATGATCCTGCCAGCCCGCGTTATATCGATCCTAAAACCGGTAAGCCAGGTTTAGCAGCGCAATACAATATCGACAGCGCAGTGAAAAACCTGATTGCAGCAGGCGCACCAGCCAGCAAGATCGTATTAGGTATTCCTTTCTACGGTCGCGGATGGACTGGCGTGCCTAATATCAACAATGGCTTGTATCAGTCTGCAACAGGCCCGGCTAAGGGTAAATATGAAGAAGGGATTGAAGACTATCGCGTTCTGAAAAACGCGGCCGGCTCTGTATTTGTTCATCCTGTTACCAAGCAATCATGGAAATACGATGGCAATACATTCTGGTCTTACGATACAACCGATGTGATTCAGACCAAGCTTGATTATGTTAAAGCCAATGGTTTGGGCGGCGCATTCAGCTGGTCGCTTGATGGTGATGACAGCACTGGTACATTGATGAATGCAATGAGCAAGGTTCGTCAGTAAGACTCACAAAATCTAGTCAGTGAAATTAGCAAGCTAGCTAGACTTTTAACCCTCATGCTCAGGCATGGGGGTTTTTTTTGTCTGAGTGGGGGATAATCCCCACTTTGCTGATTTGATCTGATCTTCCCATGCTGCCCATTCAATATAATTTTGATCTGAAAAACGCTAATACCCTCGGTTTACCCGCCGTTGCCAGCCATTTTCTCCCGCTGACTGATCCCGCCCAATTGTTTGAACTCTGTCAGAACCCTGGCTTAAAAGCACTGCCATGGCGTGTTCTGGGCGGCGGCAGTAATTTGGTGTTGCCTGAGCAAATCAATGCCCTGGTTATTGCTGTTGCTTTAAAAGGGCGCCGTTTACTGAGAGAAGACGATGAAGCGTGGTATGTCGCTGCAGCAGGCGGTGAAAGCTGGCATGAGTTTGTAGCCTGGACCTTAGCTCAGGGCTGGGCAGGTTTAGAAAACTTATCGCTGATCCCCGGCACAGTGGGCGCGGCTCCTGTGCAAAATATTGGTGCTTATGGGGTAGAAGTAAAAGACTGCTTATATGAGCTGACGGCCTATAGTCTTGCAGATGGCCATGCCCGCGTATTTAGCGCTGCAGAATGCCAGTTTGCCTATCGGGACAGCTGTTTTAAGCAGGCCGAAGCAGGCAAATGGCTGATCGGCGAAGTCGTTTTTAAATTATCAAAGTCTGCCAGCATCAAAACGAATTATGGTGATATCGGGCAGGAGCTGGCCGCGCTGGGCTTGCCTCTGTCGGCCAGCGCTGTGGCTCAGGCGGTGATTAATGTACGCCAGCGCAAATTGCCTGATCCGGCGGTGATTGGTAATGCGGGCAGCTTTTTTAAAAACCCGGTCGTGACAGCTGAGCTGCGCGGGCAGGTGCTGGCCGCACACCCGGAGCTGGTTTCTTATCCTGCAGGGCCAGATCATTACAAACTGGCCGCAGGCTGGCTGATTGAGCGCGCTGGCTGGAAAGGCCGTCAGCTGGGGCCGGCAGGTATGTATCAGAAACAAGCGCTGGTGCTGGTAAATCATGGGGGCGCAACGCAAAACGACATAGCCAGTCTTACCGCCGCCGTACAAGCCGATGTGAAAGAGAAATTTGACGTAGAGCTGGAGGCAGAGCCGGTTTGGTGGTGATGCCGGCGCCGGAGGGCTGCCGATCGCTGCTAAGCCATTTAGCTTTTGTAAGTCACAACTTAATAAGCACTCTCTTGGCATAGGGCTTAAATCCCCCTTGAAGCTGCGATATGAGAAATAAGCGGCCCGGGGTTTCGACCAAGGGGCGGCGGCTGCTAAAGGAAAATACTCTATGTGGATAGATACTCATTGCCATCTGGATGCCCCGGAATTTGCCGCAGACCGGGATGAGGTGGTGGCAGCTGCAAGGCTGGCTGGGGTGCAGCAGATTGTGGTGCCTGCAGTGAGTGAGGCGACTTTTGCCGATGCACTGACGATGCGCATCCGCTATGGCTGCTTTCCGGCTTTTGGCCTGCACCCGATTTATACGGCGGTGCATCGGGATGAGCATTTGCTGACTTTGCAGCATTATCTGGAGCAGCATCAGCCGGTGGCGGTGGGGGAGATTGGGCTGGATTTTTATGTGCCCAATCTGGATGCCAACCGCCAGATCGGGCTGCTGGAAGCCCAGCTGAAGCTGGCACGGGATTTTGATTTGCCGGTGCTGCTGCATCTGCGTCGCGCTCAGGATCCGCTGCTTAAATATTTGCGTAAATGGCGGGTTAAGGGCGGTATTGCCCATGCCTTTAATGGCAGCGTGCAACAGGCCGAGGTATTTATTTCGCTGGGGTTTAAGCTGGGGTTTGGCGGGGCGATGACTTACTCAGGCTCGCAGCGGATACGCAAACTGGCCCGTGATTTACCCTTAGAAGCTCTGGTAATGGAAACCGACGCCCCAGATATTCCGCCTGCCTGGCTGGACCGCCAGCGCAATCAACCGGGAGAACTTGTCAGGATGGCGGAGGTGCTGGCCGAGTTACGCGGGATCAGCCTTGAGGAATTAGCCGCCGCCACAAGCGCCAATGCAAGGGCCGTGTTGCCGGGATTACTGTAATTGAAAATATAAAAAACCCAGATCTTAAAATGCAGAGGTAAAGAGAACATGAAGTTTCACGGAGAAAACTTTACTTGCTGATGTTTTTCTCTGTGATCCTCCGTGCTCTCCTGAACGCCCGTATTTCAAGACTTGGATTTTATTAAGCTGGTGGAGTTGCTGTTAAGGCCGTGAACTTGCTGAGTTAGCTAAAATAGTCCAACTCCAGTGCCGATTTGACTTCGCCCAGTGTGGCTGCCGCTACGGTGCGGGCACGGGCTGTGCCGGCTTTTAAAATCTGCATCACGTGCGCCGGATCTTTTGCAAGCTCCAGGCGGCGATTGCGGATAGGGGCTATCAATTCTTGCAGGCGTACTTCCAGGTGCTGCTTGATAACCGAATCAGCCAGGCCACCCTTGCGGTATTTGGCTTTTAAATCATCCACAAAGCTGATATCCGGCTCAAACGCATCCAGAAAGGTAAATACGGCATTGCCAGCCACCTGGCCCGGATCATTGATTTTTAAGTGCTTGGAATCGGTGTACATGCTTTTTACAAACTGGGTAATTTCATCCGGGCTGGCCGATAAATGCAGCACATTGCCCTGAGATTTACTCATTTTAGATTTACCATCCGGCCCAGGCAGGCGGCCCGTTTGCGGGATGATGGCGCGCGTTTCGAGCAAAATATCTTTGCCCGCTATGGCATTAAAACGGCGAACAATCTCGTTGGTTTGCTCAATCATCGGGGCCTGATCGGCGCCTACAGGAACGGCTGTGGCTTTAAATGCCGTGATATCTGCCGCCTGGCTTACCGGGTAGGCCAAAAAACCGGCCGGAATATCCCGCTGGAAGTTCTTCTGGCGAATTTCTTCTTTAACCGTAGGATTGCGCTCAAGGCGGGCAACGGTTACCAGATTCATAAAGTAGTAAGTCAGCTCGGATAATTCTGGCACCTGCGATTGAATAAAGATCGTGTTTTTAGCAGGATCGAGGCCAACAGCAAGGTAATCGAGCGCTACTTCCAGCACATTGCGATGTACCACATCATGATCGGTATCGGTCAGTGCCTGGGCGTCAGCCAGCATTAAAAATTGTGTATGTTTGTCCTGAAAGGCAAGGCGGTTATGCAATGAACCTACAAAGTGGCCTAAATGCAGCGGGCCAGTTGTTCGGTCACCAGTCAGAATAATATGCGAAGTCATGTACTCGATCCTTGTTTGGATTAAAGCCGCCGAGCCCATGGGGTATGTGGATATAACAATGCCGCCTGGACCGGCGGCATTGTTCAATAAAATGAGCTTAAGCCGCCAGTAACATATATTGGCGGTAGTACCAGCTCTGGGCTGGGGTTGTAGCGAAAAGGGTGGCTTGTGTTGCTTTCATGGCCATCACTATTGCAGTTTTCATGCCGTCTGTCTACCGTATTTGATACTTAATGATAACTATTGTTGTTTAGCTTTTGTTACAGCCGCAGACAGGGCAGGCTGGATCACGTTTGTAGCGCATTTCCCGCCATTGCATATTGCGTGCATCCAGCAGCTGTAAACGTCCAATCAGCGGGCTGCCAAGGCCAATAATCAGTTTGAGTGCTTCTGCTGCCTGTGCGGCCCCAATCATCCCTACGAGAGGGGCAAAAACCCCAAAAGTAGCGCATGGGCCATCGCTGGCCTCGCCTTCTTCACCAAACAGACAGTGGTAACAGGGGGCGTTGTCCAGCCTGGAATCAAAGGCTGTAAGCTGCCCGTCAAAGCGAACTGCTGCACCAGAAACCAGTGGTACTTTATGCGTAACACAGGCGCGGTTTACAGCATGGCGGGTGGCAAAATTATCACAGCAATCCAGTACGATATCAGCGGCGGCAACAAGCTGATCCAGCTCTTTGTCTGTCGCTCTGGTACTCAGCGCATTAACCCTGATGTGCGGGTTCAGTGCATAAATGGTCTGAGCGGCAGATCGCGCTTTATTCTGGCCCAGACTGGCAGTGCTGTGGATGATCTGGCGCTGTAAATTAGATAAATCAACCTGATCATGATCCACAATGGTGAGCGTGCCCACGCCTGCCGATGCCAGATAAAGTGCCGCTGGTGATCCTAAGCCTCCGGCGCCAATTAACAGTACATGGGCCTGGCTGATTTTTTCCTGGCCTTCAATGCCAATTTCATCGAGCAGAATATGGCGGCTGTAGCGCAGCAGGGCTTGATCATCCAGCGTGTCTTCGGAGCTGGCAGAAAGGTTTGGGCAGAAGCTCATGGCTGAAAATCGCAGTTAGGGTGAGAAATTATACGAGAAGGCGCGGGTGCTGCGTGTTTGGGCTTAAATCAGCGGGGGGATACGGGCCGTTCATGAGGCGGTGAAATGCGTTTCTTCAAACTTGTTTTGCTTCATAAAAAAAGCGCCAGCCATGCTCAGGGCTATTAACACAGTACTCCCTTATAAATACCGCCGCAGTTCTTCTGGTGTTTCATCATGATCACCGTGCGGATGTTTTTCCCATACTTTAACGTAGACATCACGGCTTTTAACATTGTGTTCAGGGATTTCTAAATTGCTGCAGGCAATATCTTCGCAATAGTGGGCGAGGGCGCGTTTGATTTTGCTCAGAATGCTTTCATCTAAATGAAAGCCTGCTTGCTTTAACTCCTTTTCCAGCCACTGTAAGCGGTATTGGGGTAAATGGTAGCGCACGCTGATACAGTGCTTATTGCCTGAGCTATGTGCAATAACCCCTTCTAAAGAATTCAAAAAGAGTACGGCATGCAGGGCTTGTTCTGGCGGAAGCGGATAGAGCTGAATCAAATGATGCCTGGCACCGTTGCTTAAGCAGGGTTTCATCGCGATCCTCCTGAAGATGTTTTAGTTTAGGCCGATGAAACTTACTTTGCACGCAATGAAAAACAGCTCCCGGAGGAGCTGTCTGAACAGATGCAAGGGGCGGCTGTTATTTAGCCGGCGCGGCTACATTTTTATTTTGCAAAATCTGCTGCACTTTCAGAATATTCAGCGCTTGTTGCAACTGGTAGTCGTTTTTAGAAGCAATTTCACGTGGATTGTCTTCAGCAGTTTCGCTGGCTGAGGCCGGTTTCAGCTTTTTAATTTCTGCTTTGATTTCCGCCTTGGTTTCAGATGCTGTTTTTTTGCTGCCAGCTTCTTTATCGGTCGGATTATCTAAACGATGTCCTAAATCGGCTTCACGAATACGGAAGGCATTTTGTTCCTTGCCGTTCAGTACTGCTTCTTCGACTTCAATATCCGGTGTAATGCCTTTCAACTGAATTGAGCGGCCAAGCGGCGTGAAATAACGAGCGGTGGTGAGCTTCAGTGCGGTTTTGTTATCAATTGGCATAATGGTCTGCACCGATGCCTTACCAAAGGTTTGCGTACCCACCACAATAGCGCGTTTATGGTCTTGCAATGCGCCCGCTACAATTTCTGAAGCCGAAGCAGAGCCGCCATTCACCAATACAACCAGCGGTACGTTTTTCACTTCCTTAGGCGTGTTTTTAAAATAATCTTCTCTGCCATTTTGGCGCAGATAGTTTTCTTTGCTTGCTGTTAGTTTGATTTTGGAATCAGGAGTGCGGCCTTCGGTGTAAACCACCAGCGCATCTTTAGGTAAGAATGCAGCAGAAACACCCACTGCACCATTTAACAGGCCACCTGGGTCATTCCGTAAATCGAGCACAACGCCTTTAAGCGGTGCTTTATTTTCTTTGTACAGGGCATCAAGGGCCTGTGCCACGTTTTCTGTGGTGTGCTCCTGGAACTGTGCCACACGAATGTAGCCATAGCCTGGTTCGGCCATTTTGGATTTCACGCTTTGTACTTTAATGACAGCGCGTTTCAGCGTCAGAATAATGGGCTTGCCTTCGCCTTTACGCAGCATGGTCAGCGTCACCGACGAGCCAATTTTGCCGCGCATTTTAGTCACGGCATCATTGAGCGACATGCCTTGTACCGGCGTTTCATCAATCTTGGCAATAAAGTCGCCCGCTTTTACACCGGCACGATAGGCTGGCGTATCTTCAATGGGCGATACAACGCGCACAAGGCCGTCTTCCATGCTGACTTCTATTCCAAGGCCACCAAATTCGCCCTGGGTTTGAATCTGCATATCTTTGAAGGCTTCGGCATCCAGATAAGTGGAGTGCGGATCAAGACCCGATACCATGCCTTTAATGGCTTCGGTAATGAGTTTTTTATCTTCGACTGGCTCTACATAGCTCTGCTTTATCAAGCCAAAAACAGTAGAAAATGCACGCAGCTCTTCAACGGGTAAGGGGTTGCCTCCCGCATCTTTATCAGCCACTGCGTTAAAGGAAAGACTCAGGGCAATGCCCAGACCTGCACCTGCCAATAGCAAGGCAATCTTTTGGAGCTTTGGTTTTTTGTTGCTCGAGGACATCCGTGTTTTCCTGTTATAGGCTTGCTGATATGGGGCGTCGTAATGGTCTAGCCAGCCCACGCCAATGGGTCTACGGGGCGGCCGTTTTGTCTTAATTCAAAGTATAAGCCGGAATCTGCCATTCCACCGCTGTTACCACTGGTGGCAATGCTGTCCCCAGCCTTAATCGTATCACCGACTTGCTTAAGAATGCTCTCGTTTGCAGCGTAAATACTCATATATCCACCGCCATGATCGACGATCAGCATATTGCCAAAGCCGCGTAGCCACTCGGCAAAAACCACCCGGCCACTGGCTACCGCTTTGACGCTCTGGCCGGAGGCAGCGCGAATAAATACGCCTTTCCATTGCCCGCCTTCGCCTCGAGCCGTGCCATAACGGCCGGTGATTTCACCCTTAATCGGTAAGCGCAGCTTACCTTTGAGCGATGCAAAGGCTTGTCCTGATTGTGTTGCATCAGGCAGCGCGGTAGTGACTTCTGGTTCGGGCTCTGCCTTGGGTGCGGGTTTTCCTGCAGCTTTTGCTTTGGCCTGAGCAGCAGCATTTCGTGCGGCACGCTCCCTGGCTTTTTTCTCAGCAAGCTGCCTGGCCTGGGCGGCTTTTTTGGCGCGCTCAAGCTCCTGGCGTTTGATAATGGCGTTGAGCTTATCAACCAGCCCTGTCAGGCGTTTCTCATCGGCGGCCAGTTTTTGGATTTGATTACGCTGGCTGCTGATTTCTTGTGAGAGGTTGCTCACAATTTGCTGTTTTTCCTGCTGCTCGGATACCAGCATTTCTTTTTGCTGTTTTTTCCTTTGCGCAAGCTGTTGCAAAGCTTCATTTTTTTGCCGGATATCTTCACTTAAGCGGGAAAGCTCACTCAACTGTGCTTCCAGTTTATTTGCAAGCTGCAATTGCGAGCGGCTGATATAGCGGTAATAAGTGAGCTCGCGGCTGACTTGATTAGGGTCTTGCTGATTGAGCAGCAGACGCCATGCTTCAATCTGCCCGGCTTTGTAGCGTGTTTTAAGGATTTTCCCAAGGCGAAGCTGGCTGGCCTGAATCCCTTTGCGGGTATGGCTGATGTCGTTTTCAAGGCGGGAAATTTCAGCGCTGGTGAGGGCTTGTTCTTGCTGCATGGAGCTAAGAACGCGATTAGCATCGGAAATCGCTGTTTCAGAGTCTTTTAAAGCGTCGCTGGCTTCGCTGCGGTGCGATTCATTGGCTGCAAGGTCTTTTTTTAGCTCTTGCAACTGGCCTCGCAAATCTTTTAACTCAGCTTGTCTTGCTTCGGATTCTTGTTTAGGCGCGGCAGGCGTAGCCGGTGCAGCAAGTGCACCGGTTGTAAGCATTAGAAGAAAAAGCGCTCTGAGCATTCTTATAAGTTTACCAAGTATTTACCCTTACTTAGGGATGGTTTGCCTGCCTGGGCTTAAAAATGAGAGTGAAGTATGGCAGGTGTAATACCTGCAAATGAATCGCTTACTTCCCTGATTTCTAATTCTTTAAGCATCATAAAGCCAAAATATAAGCGATCTGACCACCTGCTGGTGGTCAGTCGCTTTATGGATTACATCCTGGCTATCTTACCAAATGCCCCTCGCCGTTCAGGACAAATGTACAAGTGATTTGCCCGTCATTTCTTCCGGCTGATCAAGGCCCATTAATGCCAGCATGGTAGGGGCAATATCACGTAAAGCCCCGCTGCCCCGTGCCGCCATTGTTGCCGGGCGGCCGATATAGGCAAATGGAACCTGGTCTGTAGTGTGTTGGGTATGTGGCTGGTGTGCGGTGTGATCAAACATCAGCTCACAATTACCATGATCGGCCGTAATCAGGATTTCTCCACCGGCTGCAAGCATGGCGTCAACACATTGTGCAACACTCTGGTCTAAAGCTTCAACTGCTTTAACAGCAGCGTCAAAAATACCTGAGTGCCCAACCATATCACCATTGGCATAATTGCAAATAATGGCTGCGTATTGCTTTGATTCAATGGCTTCAACAATCCGGCGTGTGACTTCTGGTGCGCTCATTTCAGGCTGTAAATCGTAAGTGGCTACCTTGGGTGAAGGTACCAGGATGCGATCTTCCCCGGCGAATTCTTTTTCTTCGCCACCTGAGAAGAAGTAAGTAACGTGCGGGTATTTTTCGGTTTCGGCAATGCGCAGTTGTTTTAAGCCTAAGTTGGCGATGTACTCACCAAAACTGTTTTGCACCTTAGGCTTGTCATAAGCAACTTGCAGTGCCGGATAGGCAGAGCCGTAATTGGTTGCAGTACTGAATGAAGCAAATTTTGGCTGACGCGCTTTAAAACCATCAAAGCTGGTATCGGTGAGTGCAGTAGTGATCTGGCGCGCGCGGTCGGCTCGGAAATTCATAAAGATCACAACATCGCCATCCTGCATGGACGATGGTGCGCCAATGGCGGTGGCAGAAATAAATTCATCGTTTTCATCACGGGCGTAACCGGCTGCCAGTGCTTCGGCGGCGCTGTTTGCATGGTAGAGACCCTTGCCTTCAACCATAACGTTGTAGGCAGGTTCAATTCGTTCCCAGCGCTTATCTCTGTCCATAGCCCAATAGCGCCCTGTAACCGAAACAATTCTTGCTGCAGGGTGGCTGTCGCAAACGGCCTGAAGTTTTTCCAGGTAAACGGCAGCGCTGCGCGGTGGTGTGTCACGGCCATCCAGGAAGGCATGGACATTGATCTGGCCTGCGCCCGCATCGCTGGCTGCGGCTACCAGGGCATTAATATGGGCTTCGTGGCTGTGAACCCCGCCATCCGAGATCAGGCCTAAGATGTGCAGCGTTTTGCCACTGCTTTTCGCTTGTTCAATTGCTGCGGCAAAAACAGTGTTTTGCCCGATAGAGCCGTCTGCCACATCACAGTCGATACGGCTGATGTCTTGCTGCAGCACGCGGCCAGCGCCAATATTAAGGTGGCCAACTTCAGAGTTACCAAACTGGCCTTTAGGCAGGCCAACATACTCTTCGGATGCGTTGATCGTGGTCCACGGGCAGGTGGCAAACAGGCGATCAAGGTGCGGTTTTTTTGCTGCAGCAATGGCATTATCCGCTGTCTCTTCGCGGTAACCGAAGCCATCTAAAATCAGCAAAAGAACGGGCTTGACGTTTTGGCTCATATTTATTAATCCCTGTGATGGATGCTGCTGCGTATTTAATGCTTGCTCAGCAGACAAACAAATTTTAAATATCCCTGGTATTCTAACCTATTGCATAATAGCCTCTATGACGTTTGGCAATATTTCTACCAAATTAAGCAAGAAATAATTAGAATATCCCCTCAAACCTTTTTTAATCTCAGATAGCGATTATGGCCAATTCCATTGAGCATATGGACGACCCCCACATTGATCAGGCATCGCGTGCGATGAAGGCGATGTCACACCCCTTGCGTTTGAAAATTCTTTGCGTACTTGGCGACAAAGAAGTCAGCGTGCAGGATATCGTTGAGCAGGTTGGTACGACTCAGTCGAATATTTCCCAGCACCTTGCCCTGATGCGGGAAAAAGGGGTGCTGCGTACACGTAAAGATGCCAATCGGGTTTACTACCGTGTGGGTGATTTACGTACGCTGGAAGTGATTGTTATGTTAAGAAACGTATTCTGCGGCTTTTAAATCTTTACATCGCGTATTTTTTACGCGATGTGATTACTGCAATTTGCTGATGATTAGCGTGCTAAATCTTTTAAATAATTCTCCAACTTTTCTTTTTTGAGTCTTCCCAGCTCAATTGCAATTCGTTCACCTTTTGCATTGTATATTGCGGTAAAGGGTAATCCGCCCAGCTGATTGCCTTCTTTGCGCATTAATTCCATTGCATTGGCTTCCCCAAATAAAACCGGGTAATTTATTCCGTATTGCTTTGAAAATGCGGCGACATCTTTTTGTTCGTCGATGGCTACGCCAATAAACCGCACTTTCCCTGCATATTGCTTTTGCAATGCAATAAACTCCGGTATTTCTTCTCTGCAGGGGCTGCACCAGGTTGCCCAAAAATTAATAATGAGCGGTTTACCTTTCCATTGGGAAAAAGACTGCATTTTGTTTTGAAAATCAGGCAGTTGGGCTGAAAAAACAGCGCTTTCTGCCTGAGCAAGGCCACTGAGTAGACTCAAAATAATGAAGCATTTTTTCATTGTTTTTCCTGTTGAAGCCGTTCTAAAGTGGCTTTAAAGGCAGCCGGATTTTGATAGCCAATCACGCGCTCATTCAGAAAATGGCCATTACTTCCCGTAAATAAAATTGCGGGGGGCCCAAACAGCCTGAATCGCTTTAACAGCGCCTGATCTGCTGCATTGTTTTGTGTAACATCGGCCCTGAGTAAAACCATACCTGCTAAGGTTTTTTGAATATCCGGATCGCTGAGTGTATCGCGTTCAAATTCTTTGCAGGCAATACACCAATCAGCATAAAAATCGAGCATTACCATTTTGCCATTAGCCTGATTAATTGCCTGGTCTAATTCCTGTTCTGATTTAATTGTGGCAAAGTGCGGGCCGTTTTCTGTTCCTGATTTTTCCCATAAGGGTCTTGCAACCCAAACGGCCATTGCCATAAGTAATACACCGAATACAATTTTTACTCCGCGCATGATGCGGCCGGAGAGCTTTGGCAGAATGCTGCCGCCGAAAGCACCAATCGCGAGCAGAGGCAGGCCAAGGCCCAGTGCCAGCATATAAAGTGCACTGCCGCCCAGCAGTAAATCGCCGGTTTGCCCCAGATAAGCCAGCGCTGCAGCTAAGGGCGGGGCGATGCAGGGGCCAACAATTAGTGCGGAGAGGGCCCCCATGGCAAACACCGAAGTAAATTGGCCTCCTGGTAAGCGGTTTGACCATTCATTCATTTTACTTTGAATGCTGCCGGATAATTGCAGGTCAAATAAGCCAAACATTGCCAGCGCCATAAGAACAAAAAACAGGGCGAAAAGAGCAATAACAAAAGGTTGTTGTAAGGCTACAACAAGTAGAGTGCCTGTTGCCGCTGCCGCAATCCCGATGAGTGTGTAGCTCAGAGCCAGGCCTTGCACATAGGTAAACGTCAGCGCCAGGGCGCGCATTTTGCCTTGCTGGCCATTGCCCAGCACGATGCCGGATACGATAGGGATCAGGGGGTACATACACGAGGTAAGGGCAAGTGCAATGCCTGCCAGAAAAAACACGCTTAGTGTGGCAAGAAATCCGCCGCTGAAATAAACATCGGCCCCGCCGGGGCCGATTTCAGCAGGAGCCGTACTTTTACCAAACAGCTGATCCAGCGCATCTTTTGGCGGCTCACCTGGTTTTAGAATCTGTGTCTGAGGCGGGTAGCAAACGCCCACTTCGGCACAGCCTTGGAATTTTGCAGTAATGGCCGCATTTATGGGGAATGGGGTGCTGGATTTGATCTGTACTGAAGTGTCGTGCTTGTAAACCTGTACTTTGCCAAAGCTGGGATCATTTTTTTCCGTACCTGCAGGCAGCTGGGGCTGGATACTCTGATCCGCTTTAAAAGTAATCCGGTCACGGTAGAGATAATAACCCGGTGCCACTTTAAAACGCGCTTCCAGAGTATGGTCATCAATCTGTACCATGTAAGCCTGAAACGCTTTTTCAGGAGCAAGTAAATCATTTTCAGCATGGGCCGTGCCTATTAGGGCAAGGAAAAATAAAATAATACGCAGCATCATGCCTGTACCTCTTTACTAAGCCAGTTCAGATAGGCGGGTAATCCCGCTACAGCGCTCAGGGCGATAATTTCGACGACTTCATAGGGGTGATTTTCCTGCAGCCAGGCCTCTAAAACCGGATAAGCGGTTTGGGTCGTTTTAATCAGCAGGGGAACTTCCTGGGCGATTTCGATTCTTTCATTCCATCGGTATGTAGATTGTACTGGCGCCAATTGGTTCACACAGGCGGCCAAACGGGCTGTTACCAGGCCGGTGGCTAAACGATTTGCTACATCCTCGTCCGGGCAATTGCACAGGACGATCAAAATATTTTCTGGAGTTGTCATGCCTTACCTGCTGTTATTACTTTTTGTGGCGTACCCGATTGCTGAAATTATCACGATTGTTTTACTGGCAAAAGCCATTGGTACTTTTTGGGTCGTGCTGTGGCTGATTGCGGCTTTTTTTGGTGGCCTGCTGATGCTGCGCCATCATAAATTAGCGGTGGGGGCGGCTTTATTTGGCGACTTACGCTCTGGCCGCTTGTCGGTGCACAGCTTGTTTGCAGTGGCCCGGTATTACATTGCTGCCGTTTTATTATTACTGCCCGGTATTTTGGGCGATGTGGCCGCACTGGTTTTGCTGTTGCCTTGGGGCAAACTGGCAGGAAAAAATACGGCTTCCCCGGCAGCGGGCACATATTCTTCGCAAGGTGCCGCGGGTGATGTAATCGATGGTGAATATCGCCAGGTAAAGCCCGATGTGGATCGTTTACAAGGTTAATTTAATACTTTAATTAAAAAATCGCCGCGGGCAGCTGCCTGCGGCGATTTTTTTTACTTCAGCATAATCATGCTGACGCCTTGCAAAATAATCTGCTCTAAGCTGGGCACAATGACATTCAGCACCAGCTGAATGGCCAGAATCAGCACCAGAGGCGTGATATCCACACCCCCAATAGGTGGGATAAAGCGGTGTAAGGGGCGCAGAAAAGGTGCTGTCAGCGCGGTAAGAATCGGCATCAGTGGGTTATACGGCGCAAGCCAGGACATCAGTGCCTGGCCGATCACTGTCGCAAACAGCAGATATAAAGACATCTTGCAGATTTCAAGCAGGGCTGCAAGTGCCAGTGAAAACAGTGAAAACGGCGCTGTAAAGTCAAAAGGCCATGGAGATAAGGCCAGTAAGACGGCATGCATCAGCAGGGCCACCAGCCAGGAGAGCATCAGGCTGGCGCTATCCAGTCCGCGAAAGGGCGGCAGGATACGCCTGACAGGGATGACGGCCCAGTTGGTCAGCGATAAAACAAACTGAGTCAGCGGGTGCTTGAATGGAATCCTTGCGGCCTGCAAGAAAAATCGGGCCAGCAAAAGCAGAATAAAAAATTCTGATAAATTACGAATTAAAAAATTGAATGTGTTTGCAAGCATTGTAAATCCTCAGACTTCAAGACTGCGTGTGGATTCTTCCCCCAACTCGCGGGAGCGGGCAGCCGCGGCAGAAGCTGCTGCAATAATGGTTGTGCGTACCTGGCTGGTTTCAAGTGCATTAATGGCCCGCTCGGTGGTACCGCCTTTTGAGGTCACTTTTTGCCTTAAGGTAGCGGCGTCGTCCTCGCTTTGCAGCGCGAGTTTTACGGCTCCTGCAAAGGTCTGGTAGGCCAGCTTACGGGCAATTTCCGGGCCAAAGCCCTGAGCGCGGGCTGCCGCTTGTAAGGCTTCCATAAAATAGAATACATAGGCGGGGCCAGAGCCCGAAATCGCCGTGATTCCATCGATATCACTTTCTTTTTCTACCCAGACCATTTCGCCAATGGCAGCCAGCATGCGCCCGGTTAATTCCCGGTCTGCAGCATTCACTTCGCTGGTGGCATAGGCCCCGGACATCCCTTCCTGAACCAGTGCCGGGGTATTAGGCATGACTCGTACAATGCGCGGATATGCATCCAGCCACTGCGAAAGGGTTTCTACCCTGATACCTGCGGCAATGGAAATAACGAGCGCACCATTGATTTGCTGTCGTAAAGATTTGGCAACAGCTTGTAATTGCTGTGGTTTTACTGCGAATAAAATGGCCTCGCTTTGAGGAAGCGCCGTTTCCGGATCGCTGCAGCTCACGCCAAAATCGGCACTTAGCTGTTCCCGCTTGAGTGCATCAGGTTCAACCACATGAATCTGAGCGGCTGTAAAGCCCTGTCTGATCATGCCGCCTATCATCGCGATGGCCATGTTTCCGCCACCGATAAAAGTGATTTTCATAAATTCCTTACACTGGTTGGCCCAAAAAATCATGCATTACCTGGTCTGTTTGGCTGGATGCCTGAGGGCAGATATAAATACGGCACTCAGGCAGATCAGACACTAAAGTAATGATGAATTATCCGGATAGCTGCGGGCGCCGAATAATGCGGTCCCTACCCGCACGAGGGTAGAACCCTCGCTAATGGCGGTTTCTAAATCACCGGACATTCCCATCGATAAAGTATCTGTGTTCATGCCTGCGGTGATTAGCTGATTTTGTAAATTTCGCAGAAGAGTAAACTGCTTTGCCAGCTGCGTTAAGTCTTGTGTAGGTTCGGGAATACACATTAAACCCCGTAATTTTATACGAGGTAATTGACAGATTTTTGTCGCCAATGCCATGCATTCATCAGGCGTAATACCAGATTTAGAAGCTTCACCCGATACATTGACCTGAATGCAGACATTTAAATCGGGCAAATGTTCCGGACGCTGTGCAGAAAGCCGCTCAGCAATTTTGAAACGATCGACAGAGTGCACCCAATCTGCCAACTCTGCCACAGATCGGGTTTTATTGCTCTGTAAGGGGCCGATAAAGTGCCAGATAATTTCATTACAATCGCTTAAAGCTGCATGTTTATCTATTAATTCTTGAACATAATTTTCGCCAAAGGCGCGCTGTCCACATGAATACAGCGATCTGATGGCATCACCAGGGAATGTCTTACTCACGGCCAGTAAGCTGATCGAGCTGCTTTGTCTCTGACTGGCGGCGGCGGCTTTTGCAATGCGCTCTTGCACACCTTGCCATGCTGTAAATATCGTTGCCATAATGGGTTATCAACTCTTGTGTGTGCTCTGCATAAGACGGGGCTTGAACAGGTTTAATCTTCTGTTTTGTCAGCAGGTCTTCTTTATGAGTGTTCATAAAAGAGGACATTGTTGGTTCGGGTGATATGTAGAGGATTTTTGAAGCCGGGCTTCTTAAATTTAAAAATTCTCTAGATATGGCCAAAACGTGCTTTTCTGCAGTAGAGCAGTCTTCAGTCCGACAGGCTGCTTGGGCATTATTACGCGAAAACCTATTATGCGGACAGGATTAAACAATGGAAATCTCAGAATTATTAGCTTTTACCGTAAAGAATAAGGCGTCTGACTTACATCTCTCCTCTGGTTTACCTCCGATGATTCGGGTAGACGGGGATATTCGCCGGATTAATACGCCCGCTCTCTCGCATAAAGACGTGCACGATATGGTGTACGACATCATGAACGACGGCCAGCGTAAGATTTACGAAGATACCCTGGAATGCGATTTTTCTTTTGAAATACCGCGTTTAGCGCGTTTTCGGGTGAATGCCTTTGTGCAAAATCGCGGGGCAAGTGCCGTTTTCCGGGTG
Organism: Iodobacter violaceini; assembly: GCF_011601265.1. Lineage (GTDB taxonomy): Bacteria > Pseudomonadota > Gammaproteobacteria > Burkholderiales > Chitinibacteraceae > Iodobacter > Iodobacter violaceini. The sequence goes on along the minus strand of NZ_JAAOLX010000001.1, from coordinate 641,687 downwards.
ATTCCATCAGATATCAAAACTCTGGAAGAGCTGGGCTGCCCGCGTATTTTCCAGGAAATTGCCGAAACACCACGGGGCCTCGTACTGGTGACCGGGCCGACGGGATCGGGTAAATCAACTACCCTGGCGGCGATGATTAACTATATCAATGCCAATGAATATGGCCATATTTTAACGGTTGAAGACCCGATCGAGTTTGTTCATACCTCGCAAAAATGCCTGATTAACCAGCGCGAAGTGGGGCCGCATACCATGAGCTTCTCTAACGCTTTGCGCTCTGCTTTGCGTGAAGACCCGGATGTGATTCTGGTTGGGGAAATGCGCGATCTGGAAACCATTCGTCTGGCACTGACGGCTGCTGAAACGGGGCATTTGGTGTTTGGTACCTTGCATACGTCTTCTGCCGCTAAAACAATCGACCGGGTGGTTGACGTATTCCCGGCCGCAGAAAAAGAAATGGTGCGCTCGATGTTGTCCGAATCATTACGTGCGGTTATTTCACAAACCCTGCTTAAAAAGAAAGAAGGCGGGCGTGTGGCTGCGCATGAAGTAATGATTGGGATTCCGGCGATTCGTAACCTGATTCGTGAAAATAAAATTGCGCAAATGTATTCGGCGATTCAAACCGGATCGCAATTTGGTATGCAAACACTGGATCAGTGCCTGCAGGGTTTATTGCAGCGCAACATTATTTCTTTACCTGAGGCAAGAATGAAAGCGGCGATTCCTGATAATTTCCGTGGCTGATTTAATTCAGATCAGAGGCAATGGTGGTATAAGCGTGGTATTTACTTAAATCATGATTGCCTTGTTTTTTTAGTCATAAACCTGTTAAGCAATTGGCTGAAATGTGATTCTTGAAGCGTTTGGCAGATTTTTTTAATCACATTACTTATTAATCAAGTAAGATACTGCTGGTTTAATAATAATGACTTCACGCCTTTTGGTTAACGCATAGCGGAAAAAGAAAAATGGAAAAAGAACAGGCCGCAAAATTTATGCATGATCTTTTGCGGCATATGCGTGGCAAAGGCGCTTCAGATTTATTTATTACTTCTGAGTTTCCGCCTGCGATGAAGATTGATGGGAAAGTAACGCCTGTTTCCAATCAGATTTTAACGGCTCAGCACAGCAAAGAATTAGCACGGGCGATTATGAATGATCGCCAGGCTGAAGATTTTGAAGCGAGCAAAGAATGTAACTTTGCTATCAGCCCCGGCCAGCTTGGCCGCTTCCGGGTGAATGCTTTTATGCAGCAAGGCCATGTGGGCATGGTGCTGCGTACTATTAATTCTGAAATCCCTTCCCTTGACGATTTAGGCTTGCCGCCGGTGCTGCGCGATATCGCCATGGCTAAACGCGGGCTGGTGATTTTTGTGGGCGGTACGGGATCGGGTAAATCGACTTCGCTCGCGGCCATGATTGGCCATCGCAATGAGCATGGTTATGATCACATCATTACCATTGAAGATCCGATTGAATATGTGCATGCACATAAAAACTGTATTGTGACCCAGCGTGAAGTGGGCGTTGATACTGATTCCTGGCAGGCTGCGCTTAAAAACACCTTGCGCCAAGCTCCAGATGTGATTCTGATTGGTGAGATTCGTGATCGCGAAACAATGGATTACGCCATTGCTTTTGCTGAAACCGGCCATCTTTGCATGGCTACCTTGCATGCTAACTCGGCCAACCAGGCGCTGGACCGGATTATTAACTTTTTCCCTGAAGAGCGCCGTCAGCAGCTGCTGATGGATTTGTCTTTAAACTTGCGCTCATTTGTATCGCAGCGCCTGGTACCGCACCGTACCGGCAAAGGCCGCGTGGCCGCTGTAGAAGTGATGCTGAACAGCCCCTTGATTTCAGAATTGATTTTTAAAGGTGAAGTTCACGAAATCAAAGAAATCATGAAAAAATCGCGCGAGCTTGGGATGCAAACTTTTGATCAGGCCCTGTTTGATCATTATGAAGCCGGAAAAATCACTTACGAAGATGCCTTGCGAAATGCTGATTCGGTGAATGATTTGCGCTTAAGTATTAAGCTGCAAGGTTCTGAGGCTAAACACACTGATATTCTTTCTGGCCTTGATCATCTTGATATTGTTTAAACCTGCTTATGCGACTTATTCAATTTTTAATTTGTTCAAGTTTACTTGTTCATCCCGCGTATGCTGCAGTTCTGGGCGATATTCAGCTTAGATCTGCGTTGGGTGAACGCTTTAATGCCCGGATTAATATTATTGCCAGTGAAAGTGAGGAGCTGGGCACTCATTGCTTTCGGCTGTTGCCTGTTCACGAAGCGGGTACTCCGCATTTTAGTGCCCGCTTATCGTTTGAATCGAATGAAAATGGCGGTGTGCTTACCTTGAGAGGCGATGAGGCTTTGCAGGAGCCTCTGCTTAGTTTCTCGATTCGTTTGCGCTGTCCCAGTGAAAAAAGTGCCAGTTTTCAGCGTGATTACAATGTTTTACTCGACCCGCGTGAATACCGGGGCAAGCAAAGTGCTGATTTAGCGCCGCTTGCTCCTGCGCCCCGCCGTAATTTGCCTGCCTTGTCAGGGGTCTGGCAAAGCCAGGAGGGCGATTCAGTAGAGCGGATTGCCCGCGCTTATTTTCCACAGGACAGGGCCAGCAGGGCACGGATGGTGGATGAGATTTACCGCTTAAACCCGGATCTGGCCCAAAATACTTACGCCCGCTTGCCGCTGAATACCGATGTGAGACTGCCTGACCGCAAGCGTTTACTCCCAAATGTGGCCGTCAGCGAAGAGAGGCCGCCAGAGCCAGAAGCGCAATTGCTTGCACCTGCCAAAGAGTCTTTACAAATTACTGCGCCTTATTTGCCCCGCCTTGCGCAGGGCGGCTTTCAGCTGCGTTTATCCGGGTCGCTTTTATCCAGCCAGACAAAAGCACCTCTAAGCCCGGATGAAAACTTGCGTGCCCGGGAGCGCCTGCAGCTTTTGGAGAGCGATGATCAGGCCGCACAGCTATTGCAGTTTAAATATCAGATCAGCCAGCTGGAAAAACAATTAGCCGCAGTCCAGGGCAGATCTCAAACAGAAATACCCAGTGATAACACCCCTGTTTTCTCCGGAATTAATCGCTTCAGCTGGCCAAGCGCCTGGTGGCTGCTGCTCTTATTGTTTATTCCCCCCATTTATTTAATGCAGCGGCAGCGCCGGATTGCGCAGGCCGATATGGATATTTTTCCGCTGGGGCAGAATGCATACAGCTCTGGGGCTGGGGGCGTACCGCTGAGTGAGCGGTTTATGGACGCAGTGCCAGACCGAAGCCTGCTGATGGGGGCGATGAGCAATTTTTCTCAGGCCGCATCAGACTGGAGCCGGGATGATGTTGATGTGGTGCAGCCCAAAAATGTATCAGAAGAAGCGCAGATGTTGCTGGATCACGGCTTGGTCACGCAGGCCGTTAATCTGTTGAAAAGTGAGATTGAGCAGTACCCAAGCTCCTTAGCTTTATGGATGATGCTGTTTGATGTGTATGTGACTCAGGGTATGCGTCAGGAGTTTCAAAACAGGGCCGTTGGCTTTCGCTTGCAGTTTTCCAGCGATGGGCTGTGGCAGCAAGTGCAGGGCATGGGCAGGGCTTTAGATCCGGATAACCCGCTTTATTTGTCTCTTGATGAAACAGCCAGTCCGCTGATGTTTGCCCAGGAAGGCATGAGCTTTGCAGTGCCTGAAAGCAAAGTTGAACATGTGGATTTTGCAACCGGTGAGCTGGTTGAGTATAAACAAGACCCCTGGCTCAGTGTGCCGGAGCAGATCGATTTTTCTGTAGAAATGCCTGATCCCTTATCTTCGCTTGAAGTCAGGCTGCCAGAGATCACTGGTCTGGATTTATCCTTTTTCCAGACCGAAGACCCGGTTTTACAGTTAGTGGTGGAGCATCTGGAGCAGCAGGACATACACAGTGCCTGCCAGACGCTGGAGCAGCTGCTTTACCGCGGCACGATGGAACAAAGGCAGACTGCAATTAAGTGGCTGGATGTGCTGATTCCATTACAAATTTGACGGCGCTCCATGCGAAAGAGTGCGTTGCAGGATTTAAATGAATAAAAAACGGCTTAAGCATGCTTAAGCCGTTTTTTATTTAAGCCGCAGTAGTCACTACAGCGTTTGGTGCGCCGCTAAAGTTTTAGCCAGATACTGCCCGGTATGGCTTTCTGTGCAGGCTGCTAATTCTTCTGGCGTGCCGCTCATTAAAATACGCCCGCCACCTGCACCGCCTTCCGGCCCCAGATCAATCACCCAGTCTGCAGTCTTTACCACATCCAGATTGTGCTCGATCACCACCACCGTATTGCCGTGCTCGCGCAGGCGGTGCAATACCGCCAGCAGCTGGTCGATATCATGGAAATGCAAACCAGTGGTTGGCTCATCCAGAATGTAAAGTGTGCGGCCGGTATCGCGCTTGGATAGCTCCAGCGCCAGCTTCACGCGCTGTGCCTCACCGCCAGAAAGCGTGGTGGCGCTCTGGCCTAAGCGGATGTAATCCAGGCCCACATCGGTCAGGGTTTTCAGCTTACGTGCTACCGTAGGCACGGCTTCAAAGAAGGCCAGCGCCTGCTCGACCGTCATCCCTAGTACTTCGGTGATGTTTTTGCCTTTGTAGAGCACTTCCAGCGTTTCGCGGTTGTAGCGTTTGCCGTGGCAGACATCGCAAGGCACGTACACATCCGGCAAAAAGTGCATTTCTACTTTCAGTACGCCATCGCCCTGGCACGCTTCGCAGCGGCCACCCTTGACGTTAAAGCTGAACCGCCCCGGCCCGTAACCGCGTTCGCGGCTGGTGGGTACGCCGGCAAACAGCTCACGAATCGGTGTAAACATGCCGGTATAGGTGGCAGGATTAGAGCGCGGTGTGCGGCCAATTGGCGATTGATCGACGTTAATCACTTTATCAAAGTGCTCCAGCCCCGCAATGCTTTCAAATGGTGCTGGCTCGCCCGATGCGCCGTTTAGTTCTTTGGCCGCAATGGTGTACAGCGTGTCATTGATTAAGGTGGATTTACCCGAGCCGGATACGCCGGTGATGCAGACAAATAAGCCTACCGGCAATTTAAGCTCAACTTGTTTCAGGTTATTACCCGAAGCGCCTTTCAGCGACAGCCATTTTTCCGGATCCGGGCTGCGGCGCACTTCAGGAATAGCAATACGCCGTGCGCCGGATAAAAATTGTCCGGTGATCGAGCGCGGCTCATTCATGATGTCTTCGGGTGTACCCGCCGCCACTACTTCACCACCATGCACACCTGCGCCCGGGCCCATATCTACCAGATAATCGGCCATACGGATCGCGTCTTCATCGTGTTCAACCACGATCACCGTGTTGTCCAGGTCACGCAGATGGCGCAGCGTGCCCAGCAGGCGATCGTTATCGCGCTGATGCAGACCAATGGATGGCTCATCCAGCACATACATCACGCCGGTGAGGCCGGAGCCAATCTGGCTGGCCAGACGAATCCGCTGTGCTTCACCGCCAGATAGCGTATCGGCGCTGCGATCAAGGCTGAGGTAATCCAGGCCCACATTGACCAGAAAGCCGAGGCGTTCACGAATTTCTTTCACAATTTTTTCGGCAATCTGCGCTTTGGCGCCGGTCAGTGTTAAGGCGCCAAAGTAAACTGCCGTGTCTTTGAGTGCCATGCGGCTGACTTCGTGCAGATTGCATTCGCCTACGCGTACATTACGCGCTTCTACACGCAGCCTTGCGCCTTCGCAATGCGGGCAGGGCTGGTTGTTTTGGTATTTGGCGAGTTCTTCACGCACGGCCATGGAGTCGGTTTCAACATAGCGGCGCTCCAGATTGGGGATAATCCCTTCAAAGGCGTGCGAGCGGGAAACCTTATTGCCGCGCTCATTCATATAGGTGAAGGCAATTTCCTCGGTGCCCGAGCCATGCAAGACGGCTTGCTGTACTTCTTCAGTCAGCTCTGTCCAGGCTTCGCTGACATCAAAGCCATAGTGCTCAGAAATACTGGTCAGCATCTGGAAATAAAACTGATTACGCTTATCCCAGCCCTTAATCGCACCCGCCGCCAGGCTTAAATCAGGGTGAGCCACCACGCGCTTAGGATCAAAGAAAGTGATCTGCCCAAGGCCTTCGCACTTAGGGCAGGCGCCCATCGGGTTGTTAAACGAGAATAAGCGCGGTTCGAGTTCCGGCAGGCTGTAGCTGCAAATCGGGCAGGCAAATTTGGCTGAGAACCAATGCTCTTTACCGCTATCCATTTCTAAAGCAATGGCGCGGCCTTCGGCGTGGCGCAGGGCGGTTTCAAACGATTCGGCCAGGCGCTGCTTCACGTCTTCGCGCACTTTCAACCGGTCCACTACCACTTCGATGGTGTGTTTCTTGTTTTTATCCAGCTTAGGCGTTTCATCCAGCTCACAGATTTCGCCATCGACACGTACACGCACAAAGCCCTGCGCGCGCAGCTCGTCAAACAGATCAACGTTTTCGCCTTTTTTGCCGACCACCACCGGGGCCAGCACCATGAGTTTGGTTTCTTCTGGCAGTGCTAAAACGTGATCAACCATCTGGCTGACGGTTTGTGATTGCAAAGGCTGCTTATGCTCGGGGCAAAATGGTGTGCCGACGCGGGCAAATAAGAGGCGCAGATAATCGTGGATTTCCGTCACCGTACCCACGGTAGAGCGCGGATTATGACTGGTGGCTTTTTGCTCGATGGAGATCGCAGGGCTAAGGCCTTCGATCAGATCGACATCGGGTTTTTCCATCAATTGTAAAAATTGCCGTGCATAAGCGGATAGCGATTCCACATAGCGACGCTGGCCTTCGGCATAGAGGGTATCAAACGCCAGAGACGATTTACCCGAGCCGGAAAGGCCTGTAATCACAACTAAGCTGCCGCGTGGCAGGTCGAGATTAACGTTTTTTAAATTGTGCGTGCGAGCGCCGCGAATGCGAATTTGCGGGGCTTCGGATGATTCGATACGACGGTACGACATAAAGGCCGGTATCTGCAGTAAAGAGGAATCAGATAATATACCGGACTTTCCTGTTGAAAGTGTGTTGGAAGCATTTACTTGACCATTACATTTGTATTGAAACGCCATGGTTTACTTGTTTTTATGCCCGCGCGTCAGGTAAGGATGCCATTCCAACACGCCAGAGCCCACTTCAAATTGCTGCCATGAATCCTATAGAACTACGTGCCTCGCTTGGCTTAGCCGGGCTTTATGCCCTGCGTATGCTGGGAATGTTTCTTATTCTGCCTGTGTTTGCGGTTTACGCAGGCAAGCTCCCCGGAGGAGATAATCACGCCATGGTTGGCCTTGCGTTTGGTGCTTATGGCCTGACGCAAGCCTTATTGCAACTGCCTTTTGGTATGTGGTCAGATCGTGCAGGCCGCAAAAAAGTGATTTATATCGGCCTTGCCCTGTTTGCCCTTGGCAGCATGATGTGTGCCATGGCCGATCATGTGGCATGGCTGATTGTGGGCCGTGCCGTGCAGGGAGCGGGGGCGATCTCGGCGGCCATTACCGCTCTGCTGGCCGATTTAACCCGCGAAGAAAACCGTACCAAGGCAATGGCGATGATAGGCGGCAGTATTGCCAGCACCTTTGCGATTTCTCTGGTGGCAGCGCCCACTTTGGCTGCATGGATTGGTTTACCCGGCATTTTTATCCTGACCGCCGTGCTTACCGTTGCCGCCATGATAGGCGTAAAGAAGATTATTCCTGATCCCATTGTTTCGCGCTTTCATTCCGATGCCGAAATCAGCGCCACCCGTTTGCCCGCCGTATTGCGCCACCCGCAACTTTTACGCATGAACTATGGTGTATTTGCCCTGCATGCGGCGCAAATGGCCATGTTTACCGTGATGCCATTATTACTCACTAAGCTGGGTGGAATTAGCCTGGAGCATCATTGGTGGGTGTATTTACCGGTGGTGCTGGTGGGCTTTGTGCTGATGGTACCTGCCGTGATTTATGGTGAAAAAAAGCAACACTTAAAAGAAGTGTTTATTTTTGCCATCAGCCTGATGCTGCTTGCCCAGCTGGGTATGGCGCTGTTTATGCCCAATCTGGTCATGATTGTGGTGTGGCTGTCGGTGTATTTCATCGCATTTAATATTTTGGAAGCCACTCAGCCCAGCCTGATTTCCAAAATTGCCCCAAGTGATGCCAAGGGTACGGCAATGGGTGTCTATAATACTTGCCAGTCTTTAAGCATGTTTTTAGGCTCAGCCATTGCGGGCTGGCTGTATCAGCAGCATGGCAGTGTGACGGCGATCTTTTTGCTTTGCGCTGCACTGATGGTGATCTGGCTGTTTTTTGCCGCTGGCATGCAGCCACCGCTGCCGGTGAAAACACAAATGTTCCACATCGGCGATAATTGGGCAGGCGACGGGCAGGCACTGTCTGTTAAACTTGCCGCAATTGACGGCGTGAAAGAAGTCGTCGTGTTAATTGATGAACGCGTGGCCTTGCTTAAAGTCCTGCAAACCGGCTGGGACGAAGCTGCGGCGCGGCAACTTATTGAAGAGACGGCTGGTTTGACTGTCCCGTCTGCCCTGTAAAAGATAAAACAAGAGATAAACCAATGGCTTCATTGAATAAAGTAATTCTGATCGGTAACCTGGGCAAAGATCCTGAAAACCGTTTCCTGCCATCGGGCGGCGCAGTCTGTAATTTCAGCATTGCCACCACCGAAAGCTGGAAAGACAAAGCCACCGGCCAAAAGCAGGAAAAAACCGAATGGCACAATATCACCATGTACAACCGCCTGGCCGAAATCGCCGCACAGTACCTGAAAAAAGGCTCATCGGTTTACATTGAAGGCCGCCTGCAAACGCGTAAATGGCAAGATAAAACCACCGGCCAGGACCGCTACACCACCGAAATCATCGCCGACCAGATGCAAATGCTGGGTGGCCGCTCTGGCGGCAACAGCGCACCGGCAGACAGCGGCTATGACGATGGCGGCTTTAACCAGCAGCCCGCCTACCAGCAAGCCGCCCCAGCCCCGGCCCGCCGCCCGGCCCCCGCCCCGGCAGCTGCCGCACCGAAGAGCTTTGATGATTTTGAGGATGATATTCCGTTTTAATCGGAGTATCGCCCAAATGTATTAAGCACAAAGCCCGCAGAGATGCGGGCTTTGTGCTTTTTGAAGCTCAATTTATTGAGTTAGTAGTCGATCCATAAACTTTGAGTATTCCTCATGCGAAGCTAGCTCAAGCTCAGTTTTGATGACGGTTCTGTTGCTGATTGTTTCGGTGTTTTTAATAGGGTTATAACCTTTAATTTCTTCCTGATCCCAGTAAAGCCCAACGCCCCGTTTCTGCCATAAAGGCAAATTTTCAAAATCAATGCCACGGTTTAGCAATATGTTTTTTTTCTCTTCACTTGATTTACTTTCTATCAATGAATTAGATTTGGATTTGCTTAGGCCTTCTTTTCTAAGTATCCAGTAACAATGAGCATTCAGTGCATTTCTATGCGCATCTTCATTGCGCCATCTAAAGTAATCGACAACAAGTTGCTTGCTGGGGAGCTGGCTTATGCGGCAATCAAATGCGGCCAGAGTTTGCGATAATAAAGTAAATTTAGCGGATGCTTCACCGGCTAGAATAGAGTTGTATTTTCTAAGTTTTCTATTGAAGGCACTGATATTTAAATCAAATAATAAAGATATTTCATCGCTTTCAGTGTAGGCATAAATGACTTTAAAGCCACAGTTCATCAGATGTTTTGTAGTTTCAATCATCAAGTCTCTGAATTTTATGTCAAATGGAATTTCAAATAGTCCAGTTTCTTTAGTAAGCGTGGTGAAGCTTCTGCCATCAATTCTGGCAACCATATAAATATCAGCGGCGACGCTGTAATCAGATATGGTTTCATAGGGTCGCATTAATTGCTCAAGATCATTAAATTTCATCGCACCATTCCTTGCATAAAAATTTTCCTTGAGTAAAATCTACATAAAAAATTTTATCAAATCCTTCTGCAGATTCTGGACATTCCAATCTTTTATATGTGCCTAAAATACCTGCTTTAGGAATGTTTTCTTTGCCGCTGCGATTTTCATTCCACTCAAGGGATCTGCTGATGTCGGGCTTAAAGTAATAGCACTTGATAGTAAAATTCATTGCTTTAATTAATTGAATATATCTTGATCTGATATCTTTGCTAACGTTGGTGTTGTCAAGAACAAAAGGCATCTTGGTTTCTTTACATAGATCCAGCAGCAACTTTTCTCTGTTTTTAGTTTTTAATAAATCATTGCTAATTCTAATATGCGAATTAAAAAAATTGTTTTTATAGAATGTAGATTTTCCACTGGCTTGTATTCCAACAAATATAATGGCTTCCAATTGTAGCTCCTTGCTTGGAATCAATGCTTTTAGCTGGGCTGAGTACCAGTATAAAAAAGATGAATAAGATCAGTCTGTTTTTACTGCGATACGATAGCTTACGTTTAATTCCATACAGTTTACATCTAAACTATGCCGCTGCTGAACAGGGACGGCTGAGGTTTTAACTTCGTCTGTAACTTAGTAACAACCGTACACCCTAAAAAAAAGACCTTCAAACGTTTAGATTTGAAGGTCTTTTTTTACCTGTGCCAAGAGCGGGGTCAGGCAGTCTTTGCCACAAAACGCCCTCGCGCCGCATGCAGTTTTCTGTAGCTGTCGATCAGGCGGTGGTGCTTATCCAGGCCTTCCAGTTTCATACTGGTTTCTGTCAGGCCGAAGAAGCGTACGCTGCCGTTGGTGGAGCCTATGGCTGCATCCATGCGTGGGTGGCCGAACATGCGGCGGAAGTTGACTTCGTAGTCGGCCAGTTCCAGCTCGTCGTCCAGCAACACATCCAGCACCGCATTGAGGGCCTGGTAAAACAGCACGCGATCTAAGGTGTTGTCATTGTATTGCAGGAAGGCACCGACCAGATCGTGCGCGTCTGCAAAGTGCTGCAAGGCCAGATTAATCAGCAGTTTTAATTCCAGCACGGTCAGCTGGCCCCACACCGTGTTTTCGTCAAATTTAATGCCAATTAAATCTGATACCTTGGAATAGTCACCCAGCTCGTTGTCTTCCAGGCGATAGAGCAGTGCCAGGAGGGCGGAGTCATCCAGCCTGTGCAGATTCAGGATGTCTTCGCGGAACAGCAGCGCTTTGTTGGTGTTATCCCAGATCAGATCTTCTACCAAATAAATCTCTGAATAGGCGGGTACCAGAATGCGGCAGGCTGTGGCGCCTAACTGATCGTACACCGCCATATAGGATTCTTTACCCAGCTCTTTCAGAATACCGAACAGGGCCGCGGCTTCTTCGCTATTGGCGTTGTCGCCCTGGCTGGAGAAATCCCATTCCACAAACTGGTAATTGGATTTCGCACTGAAAAAGCGCCAAGAAACAATGCCGCTTGAATCAATAAAGTGCTCAACAAAGTTATTTGGCTCGGTTAAGGCGTGGCTTTCAAAGGTTGGGCGGGGCAGATCGTTCAGGCCTTCAAAGCTGCGGCCTTGCAGCAGCTCGGTCAGGCTGCGCTCTAATGCGACCTCCAGGCTGGGGTGTGCGCCGAAGGATGCAAATACACCGCCGGTACGCGGGTTCATCAGGGTGACGCACATCACCGGGTAAACACCGCCCAGCGATGCGTCTTTTACCAGCACCGGAAAGCCCTGCTCTTCAAGGCCAGCAATCCCGGCCAGAATGCCCGGGTATTTTGCCAGCACTTCTTGTGGCACATCGGGCAGGGTGATTTCGCCTTCCAGAATTTCACGTTTGACTGCACGCTCAAAAATCTCTGAAAGGCATTGCACCTGCGCTTCGGCCAGCGTGTTGCCCGCGCTCATGCCATTGCTGACATAAAGGTTTTCGATCAGATTGGAAGGGAAATACACCGTCTCGCCATCGGACTGGCGCACAAAGGGCAAGGAACAGATACCGCGTGCAGTATTGCCTGAATTGGTGTCATACAGATGCGTGCCCAGTAATTCGCCATCCGGGTTGTAAATTTCACGGCAGTAGTCGTCCAGAATTTCAACGGGCAGGGCGTTTTTGGGGCCGGGCTGAAACCAGCGCTCCTGCGGGTAATGCACGAACTCGGCATTAGCGAATTCTTCGCCCCAGAATTGGCCGGCATAAAAATGATTGCAGCTGATGCGCTCGATATACTCGCCCAGCGCCGAGGCGAGTGCAGATTCTTTGCTGGCGCCCTTGCCATTGGTAAAACACATGGCCGAGTGTGCATCGCGGATATGCAGCGACCACACATTAGGCACAATATTGCGCCATGAGGCGATTTCAATTTTGATGCCCAGATCGGCCAGCAGGCCGGACATATTGGCGATGGTCTGCTCCAGCGGCAGATCTTTCCCCAGAATAAAGGTAGCGGTATCGCTGGCGGGGTTGAGGGTAAGCAGCGCCTGGGCGTCTGCTTCCAGGCTCTCTACTTCTTCAATCACAAACCCGGGGCCGGTTTGCACGACTTTTTTAACGGTGCAGCGGTCGATAGAGCGCAAAATGCCCTGGCGGTCTTTGGCAGAAATATCCGCAGGCAGCTCGACCTGAATCTTGAAAATCTGCTGGTAGCGGTTTTCCGGATCAACAATATTGTTCTGCGATAAGCGGATATTTTCGGTAGGAATATTGCGGGTCTCGCAGTACAACTTCACGAAGTAAGCAGCGCATAAAGCGGATGAAGCTAAAAAGTAATCGAATGGTCCAGGTGCCGAGCCATCGCCCTTATAGCGGACAGGCTGGTCTGCGATCACCGTGAAATCATCGAACTTGGCTTCCAGGCGAAGCTTGTCGAGAAAGTTGACTTTAATTTCCATGGGTAATTCCTTAAATAATGCGCATTTTTGGCCGCATTATCCCTTGTTTTTCAGGCATCGTCCTGTGCTTAACTGCCAGCCGGCCTGAGATGGCTTTATAAGGCTGCCGGATAAAGTTGATTGGTGCTTCATCTTGCTGGGAGTTAGCTGCCGGAAGGGGCGTGTTTATCTGGATGTGAAATATCGTTTTTTGACCAGATCAGATATCTGCAGCCGATAAGAGTGGCGCTATTGCTGGCTGGTGCACATACTGAAGCTGCCAGGCTAAATGTGGTGCAGAGAAAGGGGCAGGGTGCATGGGGTAACGAGGTGAAATATGGGTGCTGATCCAGGCGCTGCTGCTGATTGTACTGCTGTGGCTGCCGCATATTGGCCCCGCCTGGCCGCAGCCGGTGGTGTTTAATGCGGTAGGATGGGGTATTGTTTTTATGGGGGGCATTTTGCTGGCGAAAAGTGCAGTTGATCTGGGGCGCTCACTCACGCCTTTTCCCACGCCATTGGCGCAGAGCGAGCTGGTCATTACAGGTTTTTATCGTTTTGTGCGCCACCCGATTTATTTGGGGGTTTTGTCTGTTGCGCTTGGAATTTCATTCGTCAGCCAAAGTAATTTACGAATTCTGATGACGATTATTTTATTTATATTCCTTGATTTAAAAGCGCGTCGTGAAGAGTTTTGGCTGGAGCAGCGATATCCTCAGTATCTGGCTTATAAAATGCGGGTCAAAAAAATCATTCCATTTTTTTATTAAAATTATTTTTATAGTAGTGCTCATTACTGTTAGTGTTAAATTATATTGTACGGCTGATCTATAGTTTAAAAATTACCAGTGTTTTTTTATTGTGTTTATCGCTGCGAAACGACGCATGAAACTTTTTTTAACAGCTTTGCTGAGTATATTGAGCATATTCTCGCCCGTGATGGCGAATGATAAGGTGACGCTGCAATTAAAGTGGGAGCATGCCTTTCAGTTTGCAGGCTATTACGCTGCAAAAGAGCTGGGCTTTTATGAGCAGGCAGGCCTGAATGTAGATATTAAACCCGCCTTGCCTGGCACAGATCCCATTGCTGAGGTTGTATCCGGGCGGGCTGATTATGCCACCGGCACCAGCAGCCTTTTGCTGGCCCGTAAAATGGGCAAGCCCCTTGTTGTTTTAGCCGTTATTTTGCAGCACTCCCCCTTTGTGCTGATTGCCCTTGAAAAATCATCCACACAAAGCATTCATTTCTTAAACGATAAGCGGCTGATGCTTGAGCCGCTTGCCGAAGAGCTGCTCGCTTATTTAAAGCGGGAGGGCATTGCACTGGATAGCCTGAAGTTAGTTGCTCATAACTTTAAAACGGATTCGCTGCTGGGGGGGAACGTAGATGCCATTTCTGCCTATCTGACTAATGAGCCCTTTATTCTGGATAAGGCGGGAATTAAATATCAGATCTATACACCGCGCTCTGTTGGCATTGATTTTTATGGTGATAACTTGTTTACCAGCGAGCGTGAAATTGAGCAGCATCCCGAGCGGGTAAAGGCTTTCAGGGCTGCCAGTCTGCGGGGTTGGGAATACGCGATGGCGAATCCTGATGAAATTATTCAAATGATTTTAAGAAAATATGCGGGTAGCAGAAATCAGGCGCAGCTTGAATTTGAAGCCACCCAAATGGCGGCACTGATGCGGACCGATCTGGTTGCAGTAGGGTATATGAACCCCGGACGCTGGCGGCATATTGCCGATACCTATGCAGAAATTGGCATGCTGCCTAATGGCTTTTCTCTGAAGGGTTTTTTGTACGATGAACACCCTAAAGTGGATCTTTCCTGGATCTACAGGCTGCTTGGCATTTCATTCAGCCTGCTGGTGCTGGTGGGATCTATTGCGCTTTATATTCATTATCTGAATGGCAGGCTGGCCAAAGCGCTGGCAGAAGGCCGTCTTACAGAGCAGCGCTTAAAAGTTTTTTCAACCGTGATTGAACAAAGCCCCACACCCGTTTTAATTACCAGCCCTGATCGGGTAATTCAGTATGTAAACCCCAAGTTTTCTGAAGAAACAGGCTATGCAGCGGATGAAGTACTTGGCAAAACGCCAGGCTTTTTGCGTGCAGACGGTGTGGATGAATCGGCCTACGTAGAAATGTGGAGCCATCTGGTAAGAGGCCATCGCTGGGTGGGGGAGCTGCTGACCAAGCGTAAATCGGGTGAGCAGTGCTGGGAAGAGGCCTATGTGGGGCCGGTCAAGGATGGCTCTGGGCTTATTACGCATTTTGTGGCGGTGCTGCTGGATATTAATGAGCGCAAGCAGATTCACCAGCAGCTTGCACACTCAGCACATTACGATTTGCTGACGCAGTTACCTAACCGTATTCTTTTATTCGAAAGAATCAGCCAGGCCCTCAGCAGGGCAAAGCGTAATCAAGGCAAGCTGGCCATCTTATTTATTGATCTGGATAAATTCAAACCGGTCAATGATCTTCACGGCCACGCCACCGGAGATTTGCTGCTGGAAGAATCAGCAAAAAGAATGGTGGGCTGCCTGCGGGATTCGGATACCGTAGGGCGAATAGGCGGGGATGAATTTATGGTGCTCCTGCCTGAAATCAATAGTGAAAGCGACGCCCGGGCCGTGGCAGAAAAAATACGCGAAGCACTGAAGCTAACCTTCATTCTTGAAGAAAAATCCCTCGCCATCTCATCCTGCATCGGCATCGCCCTATTCCCCGATCACGGCACAAATGTGGCTGAACTGGCTAAAAATGCAGATGCAGCCATGTACCAGGCTAAAGCTTTGGGCGGGGATGGGGTGAGTGTGTTTGTACCGCCTTTAGTGAATTAACCCTGCTTTAAAAAACAAGTCTGAATATCAAATGGGTCTATGGATTAAAAACCTTTAGCCTCTGCTTATTTGCCAGAGTTTCCAGCTTGTTTTTTAATTGGCATTATCGGTAAGATTAAAATAGTTTCATGATAATATTGATTTTAATGTTTGGAGAATGATTTAGTTATTTAAAAAATTCAGGAGAGCGGCGTGTCGGGTAATTGGGACTTTTATCTGTGCCAGGTAGAAAATCAGCCTGCTTCAATGTTTGTTGATCTGGATATTGCTGCGCCTGTTGATGGCTTTGCCGTGATGGGCTATATCCGGGTATTTATGAATTCACCCCGCGAAGATGGCTTGTCCAGCCAGGAAGAAGCTGCCACTTTAAATCAAATAGAAGACCATATTGCACAGCTTGTTAATGACACTATGCTTTATGTGGGCCGCTGCACTAAGGATGGCTGTCGTGATTTTATTCTTTACTTAAAGGAGGCAGATTTATGGGCGGAAAAGGCCGGAAAAGTAATGGAGGCCTTCCCGGAATATGAATACGAGACCGGAGTTCAGGATGACAGGGATTGGTCGGTTTATCTGAACTATCTTTCCCCATCTCAAACAGACAGACAAATCATTAATAACCGCCGTATATGCAACACTTTAAAAAAACACGGGGATGCTTTGGATCAGGCCAGAGATCTTGATCATTGGGCGTATTTCTCCGATGCAAAGTCAAGAGCGGTATTTATCGAAAAAGTATCCGCATCAGGTTTTCTGATTGAAAAACTGATTGAGCCTGATGATGAATATCCGGAATATGGCGTTAAATTAAAGCGCAGTGATATACCAAGCCATTATCGTATTGATCAGATTACCTTGCCTTTATTTGATCTTGCGGCCGAATTGGGTGGCAAATACGATGGCTGGGCAACATACCTTGTAAGCTGATTGATTTTTAATTGATAAACAGCAGAGCGATCTTATGTCTCAGCACACAGCAGAAATTCTTTGGATTCGGGGTGAGCAGGATTTTCTTAGCAATCGCTACAGCAGAAAACATCTGCTGCGCTTTGATGGTGGTTTAGAAATCCCCGGCTCATCATCACCACATGTGGTGCCCTTGCCGATGTCTGATGCTGCAGCACTGGACCCGGAAGAAGCTTTTATTGCCTCGCTTTCCAGTTGCCATATGCTGTGGTTTTTATCGATTGCCGCCCGGCAAAAATTTTGTGCAGACCGCTACTTTGATGCGGCCTTGGGCGAGATGGCTGAAAACGCGGCAGGCAAAAAATGGCTGGCGGTGGTCACGCTCAGGCCGGAAGTCAGTTTTTCAGGGGATCGCCAGCCTACCAAAGAAGAGCTGGCCCAAATGCACCATCAAGCGCATGAAGAATGCTTTATTGCCAACTCGGTTAAATCAGAAGTGCGCTGCCAGCCAGTGTGGAGAACCTGATGTTTGTTGCAGAGCGATTGCTGCAGCGTGAGCTAAGTGTGGCCAAAGAAATACATGCGGTACAAATGGCGGCTTATGCTCAGGAGGCTGAGCTGATTGGTGCAAAACACTTTCCGCCTTTAAACACCACGCTTGATGATATTTTGCAGAGCCATGAGCATTTCTTTGGCATTGCCGATGAAGGCGGATTGCTGGCTGTAATCAGCCTGTGTGAAATGAATATCTGCTCTTTAGTTGTGGCCCCAAATCATCAGCGTAAGGGCCTCGCAACTTGTTTATTAAGGTTTGCAACTGAGCACGCTGAGGAGTTAACAGTGATGACTTCAGTTAAAAATACACCCGCCTTAGCTTTATATGCCGCGTTTGGTTTTGCAGAGTACCAGCGCTGCTTTAAAGGCCCGGAAGCCTTAGAGCTGGTTTTTTTACGGCGTAAGCCTGCTGCCTGATAGCGATTTTTTGAATCACTTTTTGCGGGCCGCCTGGCAAGGCTTCCATATCGCTTAAATACGGAATCAGCATGCAATATGTATTAGTCAGCGCCTGTTTATTGGGGCGGCCTGTGCGGTATAACGGCCGGGCTGCGGCGGGAGATCATCCTGTGCTGGCCGCCTGGGAGAGCGAAGGCAGGTTAATTGTGGTTTGCCCGGAAGTGGCAGCAGGATTGCCTGTACCACGGCCTCCGGCTGAAATCACGGCGATGCAAAGTGGCAGGGATGTATTGCAGGGCAAGGCTCAGGTGCTGGAATCAGGTGGCCGGGATGTGAGCCGGGTTTTTGTAAGTGGCGCTAAGCAGGCCTTGGCTGTCGCAAAAGGAAAAAATATACAAATCGCCATTCTAAAAGAAGGCAGCCCATCCTGTGGCACGTCTTTTATTTACGATGGCAGCTTCACCGGCACTAAGCACCCACAAGCCGGGGTGACTGCGGCGCTGTTACAAGATGCTGGGATTCGGGTATTCAGCGAGCTGGAGCTGGACGAGGCGGCTGCATATTTAAAGGGCTTAGAGGCAGAGATTTCTGATGAAAATGGCCAGCATAATGGCATGAAAATCACAGAGTAAATATTTTGATTCTGCACGAAGCGCAATTTAAAGAATTAATTTCAAATTCAGGCTGGATTAATCAGGCTATTGATATTGCAGAGACGCTTGCTATACCCAATTACTATATTGCAGGCGGTGTTGTGGCACAGGTAATCTGGAATCAGCTGACCGGGCAGGATATTCATTCAAATATTAAAGATGTGGATGTAATTTATTTTGATGCCAGCGAATCTAAGGCGCAGCGTGCAGAAAGAGAAGCCTCGTTTACGGCTTTATCCAAAAATCAATTCTTGCCGGATATGACTAATCAAGCCTTTGTGCATGAATGGTATCGTAATCAATCAGGCGGGCAAGTTAAACCTTTGACGAGCGCCGGGCATGGCATCGATACATGGCTGTCTGCTTTTGCGGTTGGAATAAGGGGGCGTGATTATCAAATCTATGCACCCTATGGTTTAACTGATTTATTTGCAATGCAGCTTCGGCCAAATTCTTTACAAATGGGCAAGGCAGTTTATTTAAAAATGGTGGCGGGTTATACCCGGCGATGGCCACAATTAAGGGCTGATCCATGGGATGATTCTTCGCAAGATCACTGATTTTTATGCTATCTTTTGCACTTGATTTTTGGATATTTAAATTTATATACATTCACTTTGGTGGAATCAATGAATATCGAAACGCTACAAAATCCACCTGCTGCTTTATTTGAAGAATTAGAAGAAAAAATCACTGCATTTAATGAAGAGCGCTGGGAAGTTAAAACGAAATACCCTTTAGCAATTGCGGTTCGTGATGAGAATGGAGCGTTATTGGCGGGGGCAAGTGCCAGAACATTTGGCCTGTGGCTGCTGATTGAAAACCTCTGGGTGAGCGAGGCATTACGCGGGCAGGATATGGGCTCCAAAATATTGGCGCAATTAGAGGCAGCTGCAATTGACCGGGGCTGTCAATTTGCCATTTTAGATACGCTTAATTTTCAGGCCCGGCCATTTTATGAAAAATTTAATTATCAGGTGGGCTGGGTGCAGCCATCGTATCCGGCCACAGGGTGCAAATATTTTATGAGTAAGCAGCTTATTAGTATTTAAGGCAGGCATTGATGGCGGCAAATCTTAATTTTGAAATTAAAAAAGCCATACAGGACGATTGCCTGAGCATCGCTCAAATCCATGTGTTGTCTTGGCAGCACGCCTATTGCGATTTATTACCTGGCGGGTATTTGGCGCAATTATCGGTCGAAAATCGTGCAGAAACGTGGCGCAATGCGCTGAAGGCGGGCAGTAGCCAGGTTTTAGTGGCTCAGTCTGACGGCACCCTTTTGGGTTTTATCTCTTTTGCCGCCTGCCGGGATGAAGATGCTGCAAGCGATCAGGCAGAAATCTGGAGTTTGTACGTCTGCCCGGCTTACTGGTCCACAGGTGTGGGGCGAGCTTTGTATACGGCGGCCAGGGCGCTGATTCAGGATCAGGGCTTTAAAGCGCTAAGCCTTTGGGTGCTTGCGGGTAATCAGCGGGCACTGCAGTTTTATACTAAGGCGGGCTTTGCTCCAGATCTGTCTAAGACTTTTGAGTTGGCAGGGGTAGAGCTGCAAGAGCTGCGTCTGGTGCAGGGAATTGTGTGATGAAGCTTGTTGCCGTGTTGCTGTACCCTGGCTGTATTTTTTTCGAGATTGCCGCCGCCGTGGAGCTTCTTGCCCAGCATGGCAGGGTGCAATATTTTACGCCCGACGGCAGTCCTCATGAGTCATCCAATGGCGCATGTATTGTGGCTAAGGGTTCGTATGCTGATTTGGCCGGTTTGACTGTAAATGCAGTATTAGTGCCGGGAGGAAACCCGGATTCGATTCTGGAATTAAAGCTGGCGAATGAATGCCTGCAAGCGGCTTATGCCAAAGGGGCCGTGCTGGCAGGAATTTGCGCAGGGGCTTTAGTAATCGCTGCAACTGGCTTATTAGCAGGGCGGCGTGCTACGCATAATTACACCGCTGAGTTTACGCCATTGCACATCGTGAATTTTGTGGCTCCACTGTGGCAGGGGGTTATGTATGAGCGGGCAAATGCGGTGATCGATGGCCGCATAATTAGCGCTCAGCCTTGGGCGGTGTTTGAGTTTGCGGCCTTAATCGGCGAAGCTTTGAGCGTAATGAACCCTGAAGAGCGGGCTAAATATCTGGCTTATTATCAGCCTGGTCGCTTGGGCTAATAAGCTTTATCACTCCATCTAACCTATAGGATTCATCACAATGCAATCACTCAGCCCTGCCGATGTTATTCAACGCCAATTGGATGCTTATAACGCCAAAGATGTCGATGCCTGGCTTGCTACTTATGCTGCTGATGCGCAGCAGTTTGCCTTGCATGGCGGGCTGCTGGCGGCGGGGCATGCGGCGATTCGCTCGCGGGTTCTGATCCGGTTTGCCGAGCCTGATTTACACGCCGAGCTTTTACAACGCACAGTAATGGGGCCGGTTGTGGTGGATTATGAGCGCATCACGCGTAATTTTCCTGAAGGGAAGGGTACGGTAGAAATGCTCTGTGTTTATGAAGTGGCCGATGGCTTAATTCAGAAGGCTTCGTTTGCTTTTGGTGAGCAGGTGGTGACTGTTCCAGCATTAGCCCTGTAGCTTGGGCTGATTTATCAGCCTGAGACATCACGATGCATTTTCATCAGCAATTAACGCTCTGGCTAAAGGCCGACCCTTTACGCTGCCAGGCGCTGCGTCAGGCGGCAGCGCTGGGTTTGCCTGATTGGTGCATTGCGGCAGGCTTTGTGCGTAATCTGGTCTGGGATCGCCTGCATGGTTTCACCAGGCCAACACCTTTGACAGATATTGATCTGATTTATTTTAATACAGAGGATATTTCGGAAGAGGCGGACAGGGCGCTGGAGCAGCGCTTGATGCAAGATTCGGATCTGCCCTGGTCGGTTAAAAATCAGGCCAGAATGCATGTCCGCAATGGCGATGTGCCGTATTTAAATACGTTGGATGCGATGTCCTGTTGGCCAGAGCCAGAAACGGCGGTTGGCGTCCGGCTGGAGCCTGATCTGGCGTTTATTTCTCCATTCCCCTTAGAAAACCTCCGCGATTTACAAATTACGCTGAATCCAAAACGCCCCAAAATAAGTGATTTTGAGGCGAGAGTGGCAGAGAAAAAATGGCTGGAGATCTGGCCAAAACTACAGGTGAACAGGGAGGGGGATGATGAATAGGCTGCTAATAATTCGCCATGCAAGGGCTGGCGATGCTGAGGAGGCCGCTGTTTTGCTGGGGCAGCTGGGTTACCCGAATGATGCTGATTTTGCCAGACAAAAAATAGCCAGGCTGCATGGTCCGCAAGACGCGGTGTTGGTGGCAGATCTGGCAGGGCAGGTAGTGGGCTTACTGGGTTTGCATCTGATCCCTACCCTGCATGATGCTGGTTTTTTGGGGAAGGTGACGGCATTGGTGGTACTGGAGACGTGCAGTGGGCAGGGTATTGGCTGTGCTTTATTGGCAGAGGCGGAGCGTTTTGCCGCGGCGGCAGGTGCATTAAGGATGGAGGTTTTGAGCGGTAATCATAGGACTGAAGCTCATCAATTTTATCGGGCGGCTGGGTATAGCGGGAGCGATCATAGCCGCTTTGTTCGTGCTTTGGGGCCAGGTAAATAATCGCTTCCCGTTTCCGCAGCATTGTCATCCCCGATAAAAATACCGGGGGATGATCGTTTTTTTGATCATTTATGAATGAATGTGTTCCGACCCACATCCTTGGCCCGGTAGCTAAATTTGGAGCCTCTGAGGTTTAAGGCGCGGGTTTTGCCATTTATTTCAGCATGGCTTTATGCCGTTCTGGCATAAATCCGCGTATTACGCAGTGTGCCGTCAGGGGCTGATCTTTCATTTTTTAGTATGCCTTCAAGCTCAAACCCAGCTTTTTCGGCAACCCGCCAGCTGGCTGTATTTAAATCATCTGCAATAATCTCTAAACGTTTGGCTTTTAAGTGTTCAAAAGCAAACTGGCTAAGAGCGCTGACGGCTTCGGTGATCAGGCCGTGCCCGTGTAATGAAGTGCGGCACCAATAGCCTATTTCAAATTTGGGAATCTCCCAATCGATTCGGTGCAACCCTGAAGCGCCCACAATTTGCCCGGTTTCTTTTAAAAACACCAGCATATTTAAATTGCTGCGGCTCATAAAATCAGCATGGCTCTGGCGGCAAAAAATTTCTGCATCGTCTGCTGTTGGCTCGTGCATGGCCCATGGCAGCGAGGCGGGAAACTGGCGTAATTGCCGGATCGATTCTGTTTTGGCCTCGTGCATGGCCAGGCCATCGCCCGCACGCGGGCAGCGGATAATCAGCCGTTTAGTGGTGATTTCATCAGGAAAATCCAGAAGGATTGGGTTCATGCTCATGCTCTGAATTGGTTTATTGGATAGCCCGGATGGGGACGCTGGCACCGCATAAATCGACATGGCCTGGGCTGTTAATAAACCATTGCTCAGCCCTGATACGGCGGGCTTGCAGCAGGTTTTGCCAGCTTTTGCTGTCGGTACGCAGTATTTCCAGCCTGGGGCGCTCGCTGTCAGGCAGATCGCTTAGCAGCCTTACCCGGTTGATTGTGGTTCTTTGTTCTGGTTTTTCATAAAAGCCCATCGCCGCTGTGCCTCGTGGCAGGCCGCTCAGCCATTGCATACCTTGCAGTACCCGGCCAACAAGGGTGATGTTTAAATCCAGGCCGCGTGGTGCCTGGCCAATAACGGTGTACAGCTCACTGCCATTACTGCTGTCAGCGGCCATATCGCGCCCTGCACCCACCATTCCATAGCAATGTGTGAGCCAGGCGCGGCCTGTTTTTGGATTAGCCGCTGCAGGCATGCCGTTTACCCAGCCTGTTACCGGGGCAAAGGGATCGGTTTCTTTAAGGCGGGTCAGGGGCAGGTTTTTGAGGGGGATATCAAATTCGGCCGGGAGTTTTGTTTCTGCACTGCCTAATGATTTGGGGCTGCTTTCGCTGTTTGGATCGCCCCACTGGCTGACATAATTATCTTGCACACGAATAATCGCCAGCTGGTCAAAATATCCTTCATGGGCCAGTTTGCGGATATTGGCAACGTGGCGCGGGGCAAAACGGGGGGCCAGCTCGATGATGACCTGTCCTGCTGCTAAATCCATGATCAGGGTGTTGTCCGGGTCCAGTGGCCGCCAGTCGCTTGCGGGGGATTTTTCTAAAACCTGAGCACTGGTGATGCCCTGCTGTTTACCGGCGGCAAAGCTGTTGGCGGCCAGTAGAAGGCCAAGGGTAAGTGCTGTCCATTTGCTCAACATAGAAACTCCAGAAAGGACCTGCAGGCTGAAAAGGAGGGCTTAACTGCTTAAGGCTTGTAAGAATTCATTGCTGTCAAAGCCATCTTTCATCTGGTGGCCGCGTACAATCAGAAAAGGGGTGCCCACTGCGCCATAGGCGTTAAATTCCTGCTGGCAGCGCTGATCAATTGTCATATTGCATTCGGTAAATGTAAAACCATTCTGATTTAACCATGATTTAGCCTCTCTGCAATAAACACATTCTGTAGTGGAATACATGGTGACTTCGCCGGGCTTTACGGCCGATGCTAATTGGCTCATCTGGTTTGTGCTGTATTCGGTATTATTATTTGAATAATGTTTCCAGGCAAATTGCAGTGCACCGGCAATAATTAATAGTGTAATTAACCGCAGCATGGGAGGATGTCCTGTTTTAAATCAGCGCAAATACTTATTTTAAATAATCCGGATAAAAAAATGCTTCAGGCCTTGGCTTGAAGCATTTGTATATTACGGCTTTGAGCATATTTATTGCAAATATGTACTTACATATGAATATTTTTGTGTTGTTTATTGCGGTATTAATCAATCACTATGGGCCGCTTTGTCTGGCTGTCCAGTATTTTTTGTAAGGGGCTGTCGGCGGTTTCATATTCGCTGATCAGCTGCTGCTCTGTGCTATTGGGGGCTCCCAGCCAGCGTGCACTGGCGTCATCCGTTTTGTAGCGGGCAACAATCCGTTTTTGAGCGGGTGAATAAAGCATGCTAACCGAGTGGCCGCAGTTGTGTGGTTCGCATACGGAGCTAAGCAAATAGGGCTGCTTTGCGATCAGCAGCGGGGTTACCGGGCTTGATACCCCTTTGCCCACCCAGCGTGGCATTTTTATGCCTGCAGTTTTAAATATTTTATCCAGCTGCTGGCGCAGTGGTTTATCTGCAGCGTAAAGATCAAAGAAGTAGGCACACTTGCTGCTGTCTGTGCAGGAGAGCGCTTCTTTGCTGCTGATCTTTTGAGCCTCTGCGTTTAAAGGAATAAAAAACAGCGCAAATAATGCGCTGCAGATTGAAAAATGGCGTAGTCCTTGCATGATTGTTCCTTAGCTAAGACAGCCTGCAGGGGGGGGGCTGATTCACCTGCAGGCTTTGTTTTATTCGTTTATGGAATGACGGTGGTAAATAAATAAACGGCAAAAATCACCAGCAGAACCACGCCCGGCAAGACCGTTGTTTTACCTGTGCCTAAAGACAGCATGGTGGTAAAGAGCGACAGCACCAGTAATACGGTGGATTTGATATCCAGCCCAAGGGTGAGTGTTAAGCCGCTGATCAGCGAGAGCACGGCAACCGTTGGAATCGTCAGGCCAATACTGGCAAGCGCCGAGCCCAATGCCAGATTCAGACTGGTTTGCAGGCGATTTGCCCGAGCGGCATGCACGGCCGCAATGCCCTCCGGCAGCAGGACAACAGCCGCAATAATAACGCCAACCACGGCTTTGGGCGCACCCATACTGGCTACGCCCTGCTCGATACTGGGTGCCAGAGCCTTGGCAAGCAGTACGACTGCGGCAAGGCATACCAGCAGCAACAGGCTGCTGATGGCGGTGGTGCTGAGCGATGGAGGGGCCGCATGTGCTTCTTCATCGCCTGCTTCGCCATGGCTGGGCAGAAAATAATCGCGGTGCCTGATGGTTTGAACCAGCACAAAAGTGCCATAGAGCGTGAGTGTGACCACGGCAATAAAGATCAGCTGGCTGGAGGTATAAACAGGGCCAGGGGCGCTGGTTGTGTAATTGGGTAATATCAGCGTAAGCACTGCAATGGCGGCCAGTGTTGTGAGTGCCGCGCTGACACCATTCAGGCTAAAAGTTTGCTCTTTATAGCGCGCACCGCCAACCAGCAGGCAGATACCAATAATGCCGTTAAGAATAATCATAACTGCAGCGAAAACAGTATCTCTGGCCAGTGCCGTGGTTTCCGGCCCGCCTGCCATCATCAGGGAAACAATCAGAGCGACTTCAATAATGGTGACGGCTACAGCCAGCACCAGCGTTCCATAGGGCTCGCCAACACGGTGGGCAACAACCTCAGCGTGGTGAACCGCCGCTAAAACGCCGCCAAATAAGCCAATAGTTAATAAACCAAGATAAACAGCGCCCATGCCCTGCCCTGGGATCAGATAAAGCAGCCAGGCAATGATGGGGGCGGCGATGGTCCAGACTGGTAGTGTTACTTTCATCGTGACGCCAGAGAGAGAGGATTCAACATAAGATGCTCCAGTGTGAGGTCAGGCTGTGGGGGACAATCTATTGTGCACAGATATGCATATCGGGCACATAGCTGATCTGCAGATTTGTGCAAATCAGACGCTATTGCTCATATTAAGGAGGGTATTGCAGGTAAAGTGTCGTATGAATGACGGGGCAACGCGAAAGACTATGCGCTGGTTAGAGCGGCAGGGATATAAAAAGTTCATTGTAAACAGATGTTTTTTTGAACAAGATAAGCATGCTGCTGTGATCGTTTTGTAATATAAAAAAACCACAGCAAAAAGTGGCTGTGGTTTTTTAAAGGCAAATCAAAAAGTTGTTTTTTTATCTGATTTGCTTGCGGCGGCGTGAAACCCATACGCTGACGAGGCCAAGACCAAGCAGTGCATAGGTTTCTGGCTCTGGTACCGGGGTAGTAACAATATTATCAAACTGGCTGTTTGCACCTGCCCAAGATACTTTTGTCAGATCTGTTTTATTAAAAATGGCAGTTTGCAAACCTTTGGCAGAATCAAAAACGACTGTTTCATAGCTCGTGCCCAGTTTGCTGAAAAAGCTGAATGTAATTGAGCCTGTTTCACCCTGGTTAAAAACATCTGCCAGATCAATAGAATTAAAATTAAATAAAGATTTATTGGCCAGCTCAATACTGGTTTTACTGCCGCTGTAATTTACAAAAACTGCGGCATGGCCAGTATCTGCCTGAAAATCAGAATTGGCACCCCAAACGCCTAAGCGCTCATCCCCCAGGCTGTCATTACTAATTATATAGCCATTGGAATTAATCGAACTGAAACCATGATAATAATCGTCATGGCTTAAATCATTGAAATCAATTACGGTAGCATTTGCAAAAGTGCTTAAAGCAAAAATTGAGCTGGCAAGAAACAGCCTGGTTCGCAGCATAGCGTGTCCTTAGATTAGAAAATAACGATATTTGAGTATTTTCTGTCCCAGGACTTGCGTATGTCAAAACAATAATTTAATTTGTTGTAAGTCTGGTGTTTGTTTTTGTTGTGGTTTGCTTCGTATCCCGAATGAGCGTGTAGAGAGCTTGCCTTGCGTAGTGGTGGCACCCGCAGTGGCAAGCCGGATCGGTTTAGTTGTCTGCCTGGTCTTTACGCTTAACCGTCACAATTTGATAAACCCCGCCAAATATCGTGCGTTTTTGCCAGATGTATTGATCTGCATGGCTGGCGAAATGGCTGATTTCATGATGCCAGAGTGCTTCTGCAAAAGGCTCTAACTTAGCGTTTACCCATTTTAAGATCCAGCGTATGGGTTGCCAGACGGATGGCTTATGGTAATCCACAAACAAGACTTTGCCGCCAGCGGGCATTTTGTTCAGCATATGGTCAACGATGACACGCTTTTTATTATCGGGGACTTCATGCAATAAAAAGAAGCTGCAAATCAGATCAAATGTTTTATCGCACTGATAAGTTGCTGCATCTGAGCGGATGACTTTGGCCCACGGGTAGATGGCGAGCTTGCGCTGGCCATGCTCGATTTGTGCCGGAGTGATGTCGGTGAGGTGAAAGCAGCCATCCGGCCCTGTTTTTTGCGCCACTTTACGCACTAAATCACCATAAACATGGGCTACTTGCCAGACTTTCATGCCCGGTTGAATCTCATTCAGATAAGCCCGCATCAGTCGCTGATCATTGCCAAACAGCAGTACCTTGACCACCAGATTATGGTCCAGCTGATTTACACGGCGCGGGTTGACATAAGCCCAGTCGTATACCTCGGTCATGTAATCAGGAACGCCTTCGTAATAAGGGTTCTCAGGCAGTTTGGGATGATTTTTTGTCATGGCGGCGCTTCCTGAATAATGTCATTAGCTTAGTTCGGTTTTGCCCATGGGGTTTTGAGCTGGACCAAGATTTGCGCCTGACATATTCACATCCCTGGCTGTTTATTGAGCGCAAAAAAAAACGGCGCTGAGCGCGCCGTTTGGGGATGTATTAAAGCTTAATGATGACGGCCGCCAGAGCGCTTGATCGGTGCAAATAGTGCTGCAACCGGGGTATTTTCATTGCTCAGTGGTTGTTGATCGCCACGTGGCTTGGCTGCCGGGCGCGATGCGCTGTTGCGGGCATCGCTGCGCGGGGCACGATCAGGATAGCCACGATCTTGCGGTGCACGCGAATCACTGCGGCCGGTACGCGGGTTGCTGCGGCCGTCGCCAGCCGGACGAGGGCTGGAGGATGTACGTGCTTCACCGCGCGGATTGGTGTTAAAGCGGCCTTCGCCAGCCGGGCGCGGGCTGGCGGAGGTGCGTGCTTCACCGCGTGGATTGGTGTTGAAACGGCCTTCACCCGCCGGGCGTGGCGTTGCGGGTGAACGGGCTTCGCCACGTTCATTATTGAAACGGGGGCGTGCATCCGGGTTAAACGGCGGGCGTGCAGGGCGTGGCGCATCGCCAGCCGCTGCGGCTGCCGGGGCACGATCGCTGCGATTATGCCCGCGTGGCGGACGGCCGCTGTTTGGGTTGCGCGGGTCATGCTTGCGCTGTGCGCCATTGCGGCCATTTAAAATTGGCTCGGCTTTGATGCTTGGATCAACCGCAAAACCTTCCACGCTTTCACGGGTGATCTCACGTTTGATCAGGCGTTCGATATCGCTCAGCAGCTTATGCTCATCTACACAAACCAGTGAAATCGCTTCGCCTTCTGATCCCGCACGGCCGGTACGGCCAATACGGTGAACATAATCTTCGGCGACGTTAGGCAGCTCAAAGTTCACCACGTGTGGCAATTCTTCGATATCAATACCGCGGGCGGCGATATCGGTGGCGCACAATACTTGCAGCGTGCCGGATTTAAACTCGGCCAGTGCACGGGTACGGGCGGCCTGGCTCTTATTTCCGTGAATCGCCAGTGAGTTAATGCCTTCTTTAGTCAGCTGCTCGGCAAGGCGGTTTGCGCCGTGCTTGGTGCGGGTAAACACCAGCACCTGAAACCAGTTTTTATCTTTGATCAGCTTGGTCAGCAGTTCACGTTTACGCTCACGATCAACAAAGTAAACCTTTTGCGTAATCATTTCGGCGGTGGCATTGCGGCGGGCCACTTCGATCAGCGCAGGGTTATCTAAGAGGCCATCAGCCAGTGTTTTGATTTCGTCAGAAAAAGTAGCGGAGAACAGTAAGTTCTGACGCTTGGCAGGCAGTAGAGCCAGCACTTTTTTGATGTCACGAATAAAGCCCATATCCAGCATGCGATCGGCTTCGTCCAGAATCAGCACTTCAACACCGCTTAAATCAACGGTTTTTTGTGAGATGTGGTCAAGCAAACGGCCGGGTGTGGCCACCAGAATATCAACCTGGCTGCGCAGCATTTTGATCTGCGGATTAATGCTGACACCACCAAACATCATCATGGATTTCAGTGGCAGATATTTACCATAATCACGCACACTTTCTTCAACCTGAGCGGCCAATTCACGCGTCGGGGTCAGGATCAGCGCACGGATTTTTTTGCTGGCCGAAGGTTTGCTGCTCAGAATATGCAGCAGTGGCAGGGTAAAGCCGGCGGTCTTGCCGGTGCCGGTTTGTGCACCAGCAAGTAAATCACCACCGGATAACACAGCAGGAATAGCCTGCTGCTGAATAGGGGTTGGCGTGGTGTAGCCAAGTTCAGTAACGGCGCGGACGATATCGTCCGCAAGCCCTAGGGCGGAAAAACTCATTCAAACTCCAGAGGAGAGTATCGGCCTGTCGCTAAGGATAGCGCCAGTCAAAGGCAGATGGGGTAGGTGTTTAGAAACCTTAGCCAAGTAGGATATCAAGATAGATCACTCAGCTGCATTCTGCTTAGCTGAATATCAGCCAGCTTTAAGCGACTCAGGCTGCACTTGCTTCACCTGATTTTAAAACCATCGTGAACAGACTGGTTGTGTAAATCCGGCCAAACATGGCGCTGAGTTGTCTTTCACTTCAGCCCGCTAAGCCCAGTAGTTTGCAGGGTTGACCGTGAATGATTTTGTAACAGCTGAGGATGAATATGCTTGATGGCGTACCTGGATTGTGCAGCGCGCTGACTGGGTAACGTGCTCACTGCGGGCATTATACCTGTGTACGTGCCGTGCCGTGCAAAGCAATCTTCAATTAGTTGGAAATACCGCTGCTGACCGGAATGGCACAGCGGCGATTATTCACTGTGGACGCTTGTTTTTATTGCGTGTTTTGATGGGTTTAATGGCGTATTTATTTGGGTTAAAAAAGAGAATAAAGGCATTCTCTGCCCTTTTTTTGCTTGATTAGTGATGTAAATGCTATTTTCATAATATT
Organism: Iodobacter violaceini; assembly: GCF_011601265.1. GTDB lineage: Bacteria > Pseudomonadota > Gammaproteobacteria > Burkholderiales > Chitinibacteraceae > Iodobacter > Iodobacter violaceini. Next base: position 611,718 of record NZ_JAAOLX010000001.1, on the reverse strand, counting down.
CAATTTCTTTCAGCTAAAGAAATTATGAAGAAATAAAATCGTTGTGTAGTATATGAGCTCTTTTTATCTGGCCCGGGCTGGAAATGGGTATTACTTTTCGCTTAGTTTTAACTGGCAAATTATTGCCCGGCGCCACTTTTGATAGTGCAGCAGCCGCTCTTGCCCAGTTACTGAGGCTGGATCATGCAAGGGCCGAATCACTTTTAGCCAGCGCACCTGCGGTGATTAAAAAAACGCTGCCGCACAGCGAGCTGGAAACCTATCTGAAAATACTGCAAAAAACGGGGGCAGAGGTTCTGGCCGAAGCCAGCAATGCTTCTGTGCCCGCACCGGCCTTGCCGCCTGCTGTGGATACGTCTGCCGCTATTCTTGAGCTAATTGAGCCTGCCAGTACCATCACTTGCCCTAAATGCCACAGAGAGCAGATACGGCGTAATTTATGTATTGAATGCGGCACAGATATGCCGCGGGCGCTGGCTATGCAGGCAGAGCCGATTATTGCTCGTGCGCGCCCTTTGCCCATTGTGATTAAAGAGCCAGAGTTTGATACCCCTTCCTTTTGGGGCGTGAGCACAGCGGGGCGGTTGGGCCGGGTGCGTTATCTGACCTCCAGTTTATTAGTGCTTTGTCCATTTATAATTCTCGCTATCTTTGCGCCATTCATGGGAAGCAAAACGATGAGTGGCGGGCTGCTCGTGCCGCTTTTTGGTCTGATGGCATGGACGTTATGGCAGTCTTTCAGGCTGATGATTTTGCGTTTACATGATTTGAATAAGCCTGCCAGCTGGATAGGATGGTTTCTGCTGGCTGCCGCGCTTGTCGGGATGATGCCAAAGGCTTTGGGTTTAAATGGTGTCAATGTTCTGGGCTCTTTATGCATGATTATTGCTTCATGTGCGCTTAGTTTTGCACCGGGTGATCATGATGAAAATGATTTTGGGTTTCCGGCTGAGCCGCCCGCTTTATGGCATTCAGCCTTAGCGCTGGTGGTTTTGCTGATTTCATTATTTAGCCTGCCAAGTCTGTTTGTGCGTGGAAAATCCGTGCCTTTATATCAGGGTCAGTCGCTCAGCGAGGCAGATATCCAGGCCCGTTATCAACAGCAGCGCAAAATCTTGTCTGAGCATGATCTTGATCTGATTGTTAAAAATGAATCCATGGAAAACAACGGTGCGGCAGTCAATCGTGAAGAAGTCAGAAGAAGGGTGCAGCAAAGTCTGGATGAGCAAGCCATGAAAGAAGCGCGTACGCCGCCCGAAGATGCTGCTGGTGCTATCCCGAACCGCAGGATACTGAGCGAGAGCGAGCTGGATGAGCTGGTGCGCAATATTTCCAGGGAAAATGGCACAGCTGCAAACCGTGAAGAGGTCAGACGCGAGGCTCAGCGGATGATGGATCAGCAGGCAAGAAAAAAAGCAGGAATGGTGAGTGGCTGATGATGCGCTGAAAGGCTGCAGCTTAATCTGAAAAAATCTGAAAGATATTTAGCCCGCTTTGCAGGGCATAAAACTTGGGCCACAGGGCACACAGGGCAGCGTGCTTTTTTGTGAACGCTGTGGCTCAAGTTTGGATTGATTTATAAAGCTGAAGCCGCTTTAAGCGTCAGAAACGCTTAAAGCGCTGTACTCCTCTGGTTTTACTCGCCCAGAAAACGCATCTTAAAGCTGCGGCCTTTGATATTGCCCTGGCTCAGGCTGTTAAAGGCCTTGCTGGCAACGCGCCTGTCGATGGCCACATAGGTTAAAAATTCAAACACATTGATTTTGCCGACTTGTTCTTTCGTTAAGCCCGCGTCGCCAGTCAGCGCACCAAGTAAATCACCAGGGCGCAGCTTGTCTTTCTTGCCGCCCATAATGCACAGCGTGACCATAGGCGGGCGCAAAGGGCCGCCTTCTGCAGGCTCCAGCTTTTCCAAATCAAACCAGCGTACCGGCCCGCCTTGGTATTCTTCGATCAGCGTGACCCATTTTTTTTCATTGGGCGCGGCAAGGCTTAGCGCCAGGCCTTTGTCGTGGCCGCGGCCGGTGCGTCCAACACGGTGGATATGCACTTCGGTGTCTTTGGATACGTCCACATTAATCACCGCGCCCAGGCTTTGGATATCCAAACCACGGGCGGCTACATCGGTGGCGACCAGAATCGAGCAGCTTTGGTTAGCAAACTGCACAAGGATCTCGTCGCGCTCGCGTTGTTCTAGCTCACCATAGAGCGCCAGGGCACTAAAACCTTGATCCCGCAGCTCTGCTGCAAGCTCGCGGCAGTGGATCTTGGTATTGCAGAAGGCCAGTGTCTGAACCGGTTTGTAGTGATTGAGTAGCTGCGCCACGGCGGCATTACGCTCTTCGTGGGCAACGGAATAGAATCGTTGTTCGATTTGGCTGTCAGCATGTTGCGCCTCTACTTTCACTTCGGCAGGCAGCTTCAGAAACTTTGCGCTGTCTTTACGAATATTGTCGGGATAGGTGGCCGAAAACAGCAGGGTTTGGCGCCGGCCCGGGCAGGCGCTCACAATACCGGCAATCTCGTCGTAAAAGCCCATATCGACCATGCGGTCGGCTTCGTCCAGCACCAGTGTTTGTACCGTGGATAAATCAATTGAAGCGCGGCCAAGGTGATCGCGCAGGCGGCCAGGCGTGCCCACAATAATATGCGCACCGTGCACCAGAGAGGCTACTTGTGGCCCCATTGGAGTGCCGCCGCAGAGCGTTAAAATTTTGATATTTTCAGTAAAACGGGCCAGGCGGCGCAGTTCTTTAGCTACCTGGTCGGCCAGCTCGCGCGTTGGGCAAATCACCAGGCCCTGAATGGCAAAATAACTGGGATTGAGCTTATGTAACATGCCAATCCCGAAGGCTGCGGTTTTGCCGCTGCCGGTTTTTGCCTGGGCAATGAGATCGCGCCGCGCCAGAATCAGCGGCAGGCTTTGCGCCTGAATTTCCGTCATTTCGACATAACCCAGGCTATCCAAGTTTTGCAGCATGGCCGGCGAGAGAGGTAGATTGGCAAAAGATGTAGTGTTCACAATGACTTAACTCGCTGGCCGAAAGGGGCAGTAGTCTAACAGGGGAAGCGCTTCAGAGCCAGCCATCACTACAGATGGTTTTATTTAACGAAAACTACGGGGTAAATCTTTCAGGCTGATGACAGGGGATGCAGCTTATGTGAGTGTAGTTTCTGCGTGAAACTACGTGTTCTCTGTGGCCTTACTGCTTCAAGATTTGGGTTTCCGTTGCGTTACATCAGCTAGTAATATAGCTGCCGTGGGTGATCCCCGCACTCTGAAGACACAAGGAATCCAATGAATCACAAAGCACGCCGCCCCACTTTGCAGGATGTGGCGGATAAAGTGGGTGCGTCCAAAATGACGGTCAGCCGCTATTTGCGGGAGCCACAGCAGGTGGCTGAGGCGACGGCTAAAAAAATTGCCGTGGCGATGGAAGAGTTGGGCTACATCCATAACCGCGTGCCCGATATGCTGGCTAATGCCAAAAGCCGTGCGATTGGCGTGTTGCTGCCTTCGATGTCAAATCAGGTTTTCTCCAGCGTAGTGCGTGGTATTGAATCGGTCAGCGGCCCTGCGGGCCTGCATGCGCTCTATGGGCACTATGGCTATAGCATGGAGCGGGAAGAGCAGCAGATCGCGCAATTGCTGTCTTTTAATGTAGACGGGCTGATTTTGTCTGAAACCCAGCATACCGATCGCACCTTACGGATGCTGGAAACCGCTGCAATCCCCGTTATGGAAGTGATGGAGCTGCCGGAGCATCCGGTTGATCTGGCTGTCGGGCTGAACCACACAGCGGCAGCCAAAGAAATCGTGGGCCTGATGATTGCCAGAGGAAGAAAGCGGATTGCCTATTTAGCCGCACGTCTGGATCATCGTACCCGTCAGCGTGAAGCGGGTTATTTGGCTGCAGTTACTGAGGCAGGGCTGATCCCTGTTTTGATCCATACCGATCAGCCTTCCAGTTTTACCTTGGGAGGCCAGCTGTTACGTAATGCCCTGCAAGCCGCGCCCGGTCTGGATGGTGTGTTTTGCACCAATGATGATATCGCCGCAGGTGCATTGCTTGCCTGCCAGGCCATGGGGCTGAGCGTGCCAGCGCAAATCAGCGTGGCGGGTTTTAACGCGCTGGATATTGGCCATGCCCTCGCGCCGCAACTCGCCAGCGTTATCACCCCCCGTGAAGCCATTGGCCGCGTCGCCGCAGAGCGTTTAATTGGCAGAATGGAAGGAAAAGTGTATCCGGACAGGGTATTGGATATGTCTTACGAGATTTTCCTGGGGCAGAGTTTGTAATGGTTTTGGGGATATGCGCTAAGCAAAATAAATAAAAACTTGTTTAGTGCCTTCAGCAGGTTGATTTTGGAGCGGTGACCACCGCGGGCATAAGTATCTGCGCCCCTTGATGGCCGCACTTCAGTGCTGCAACTCCTCCTTGCCCCCCTTTTTCAAAAGGGGGGGCCAAGTGTACTGACTTGTGCAGATGGCTGTGTTTTTACCCTTCTGTACCTTCTCCTTTTACCTCTCATTTGATCTGCAACAAATTTATTGCTTGGCAGTTTTTTTATTGCGAGAGATACTGTCGCTACAAAATGTTACCAGTAACATTAATAACCAGATGATGTAACAGGAGTCGATTCAATGAGTCAGATCGATCAGGTAATACCACACCAAGTATTTGTTGTAATGGGTGTTTCAGGAAGTGGTAAGTCTGCAGTGGGCAGTGCGGTATCCCGCGCGCTGGACTGTGGATTTCTGGATGGCGATTTTCTGCATCCCCGCGCCAATATCGACAAAATGGCTTCCGGCCAGCCTTTAAATGACGACGACAGAGCGCCATGGTTAGGTGCATTAAGCACCGCTGCTTATGCCATGCAGCGTACTCAGACTATTTCGGTGATTGTGTGTTCTTCACTGAAAAAAGCTTATCGGGATATTTTGCGCGAAGGGAACCCTAATCTCTCTTTTATTTATCTGGGTGGCACGTTCGAGCTGATCGAATCCCGCTTAAAAGCGCGGCAGGGTCATTTTCAAAAGCCAAAAATGCTGGTTTCTCAATTTGCCACACTCGAAGTGCCGGGCAGTGATGAGCCAGATGTTGTGCATATCGATATCGATCAAAGCTTGGAAAACGTGGTTGCCGCTGCCGTGCAACACATCCGTGCAAAAACCGCTCAGGAGTAAGCAGCAATGGATACATTAACCTTACTGGTCACCGCGATTGGCTCGGTGCTGATGTTGTTGTTCCTGGTGATGAAGGCACGTTTACATGCTTTTGTTGCCTTAATGCTGGTGTCGATTGCTGCAGGTATTGGCTCGGGCATGCCGCTGGATAAAATTGCCGACACTATGCAAAAGGGCATGGGCGGCACCCTGGGCTTTTTAGCTGTGGTGGTAGCGCTGGGCGCGATGTTCGGCAAAATTCTGCATGAAACCGGGGCGCTGGATCAGATTGCCGTCAAATTATTGGCCATGTTTGGCCAGAGCCGTGCCAACTACGCCCTGGGGATTGCCGGGCTGATTTGCACCCTGCCTTTGTTCTTTGATGTGGCGGTGGTGCTGTTGATTGGCGTGGTGTTTGCTGTGGCCCGCCGCACAGGTGGCAATGTGGTGAAGCTGGCGATTCCGCTATTTGCTGGGGTGGCTGCTGCTGCAGCTTTCCTGTTGCCTGGCCCGACCGCCATGCTGCTGGCCTCGCAAATGAAAGCCGATTTTGGCTGGATGATTGTGCTGGGTCTGGCTGCTGCGATTCCTGGTATGCTGCTGGCTGGCCCTGTGTACGGTAATTTCATTAGTAAACACGTGCATCTGGCATTGCCTGCGGATGTGAGCGAGCCTAGTCTGGGTAAGGGCCAGATGCCTTCCTTTGGTTTCAGTCTGGCGCTGGTGCTGTTTCCGCTGATTCTGGTGGGTTTAAAAACCATCGTGGCACGTTTTGTTGACCCGACAGGCTCAGCTTATCAATGGCTGCAACTGATTGGTCACCCTTTTATTGCCATCTTGGCGGCATGTCTGGTCGCAATTTATGGCCTGGCTCTGCGCCGTGGCATGAGTAAAGACAAGGTGATGGAAGTATGTAGTGCTGCCTTGCAACCCGCCGGGATTATTCTGCTGGTGACGGGTGCGGGTGGTGTGTTTAAGCAGGTGCTGGTGGATTCCGGGGTTGGCCCTGCGCTGGGTAATGCGCTGATTGGTGCAGGCCTGCCAATTGCCGTAGCCTGCTTTGTATTGGCTGCAATGGTGCGTGTGATTCAGGGCTCGGCTACTGTTGCCTGCTTAACTACGGTTGGCTTGGTGCTGCCGGTGATTGAGCTGGCTGCTTATTCAGGTGCACAGCTCGCTGCATTATCGGTATGTATTGCGGGTGGTTCAATCGTACTGAGCCATGTGAATGACTCCGGTTTCTGGCTATTCGGTAAGTTTACCGGGGCGAATGAATTGCAAACCCTGAAAACCTGGACGGTGATGGAAACCATCCTTGGCACAACCGGTGCCTTGGTGGGGATGGCTGCATTTACCATGCTGTAAAGTGAGCATGCAGTAATAAGAAGCCCTGTCTTGTATGCAGACAGGGCTTTTTTATGCCTGGCATCCTGAGCGCTTGAATATAAATTCTGTTTAATCAGGCAGGGCAGAGCGAGGAGCTAAAGCGACTCACATGAAACCACTTTGTTTCTTCCGCCATTTTTTGCAAGATAAAGCGCCTTATCGGCGCGGGCTTCAACCATTGCAATCGTGTCGCCCGGCTTGTAGCAGGCTATGCCAAAGCTGGCAGTACGTGTTCCGATGTTGGCAAAGTCATATGCTTCTATGCAAGATCTGAGTTTTTCTGCCACGGTCAGTGTGTCGGCCAGGGATGTGCCGGGGCAAAGCACCAGAAATTCTTCTCCGCCCCAACGGCCGACGATATCGCTTTCCCGCATCGTGTCTTTCAGTATTTTGCTGATGGTTTTGAGCACGTCGTCACCAGCATGATGGCCGTAAGTATCATTAACCTGCTTGAAGTGATCAATGTCGATCAGGATAAGAGAAAAAGAGCTTCGCTGGCGTGTCACCGCGGCAAACTCGCGTTCCAGCATCTGATCCAGAAACAAGCGGTTGTAGAGATGGGTTAAGCGGTCTGTGATAGCCAGTTGTGCCAGCTCCTCATTTTTTTCAACCAGCTGGCGTGTGCGCTCACACACAATATGTTCAAGCTCTTCATTAATGCGCTGTAATTCCAGATTACGCTGTTGCAACTGATCGTCCAGCTCGTAAGCCCGGATGGCGGCTTGCACCGTAAGAACAATATCTTCGTTTTGCCATGGTTTTTCTAAAAAGCGGAATAAATTGGCCTCGTTGATTGTGCGCTTAACCCCGTTTAAATCGCTTTGGCCGGTCAGCATGATTTTGATGGCCTTGGGGTGTTGCTCGTGCACTTTTACCAGAAGCTCATCACCTTTCATGCCGGGCATAATGTAATCAGCAATGATGACACTCAGGGCTTCGCCATCTTCGGCCAGCTCTGCAATGATTTCGAGCGCTTCATTACCGTTTTCCGCAATTTCAACAGACTGATGATGTGGCAAACGCTGGCCAAGCAAAGATCGCAGTGCGCTTAATACATTGCTGTCGTCGTCTACACACAATATGGTGGTCATGGGGCAGTCTCAAATGACAAGTGTTGCTGCTTTGTGGCTTGTTTAAGCCCTGTCTTTGCTTGTTGTTGCTGACTTTTTACAGGTAAATAACTTACGTGTTTTTTGCTTTGTAGTTCAAAAGATGCCGTTTGCATGGCATTTGCGACTACTGAGCAGATGCTTGGTTAATGATGCTGATAGGGAATAAACACCGAAAAGGTGCTGCCTTGCCCTTCCAGACTCTCTACTTCGATACGCCCCTGATGTTTTGCGACGATTTTTTTCACAATATCAAGGCCAAGTCCGCTGCCTTCGCCTGCCGGCTTGGTGGTGAAAAAAACATCAAATATTCTGGAGCGGATATTTTCAGCAATGCCGCAGCCGTTATCCGAAATGGCAACAACGGCTTCATTTCCCTTCCGGCTGATCGCTATGGTCAGTACGCCTGAAAACTGCATGGCTTGCAGTGCATTGTGGATAAGATTAGTCCACACCTGATTCAGCTCGTCAGGAAAGCAAATAATGGGTTCGATATCCTGATAGTGACGGATGAGCTCAATATTTTGTTTAATTTGATTCTGATAAATGGTGAGGACGGTTTCCATGCCTTCTTTTAAATCAGACTCAACGCTCACGCCCTCATGATCAAAGCGGGAAAAAGATTTAAGGGCAAAAATAATTTTACTGACCCGCTCCACTGCCGTATTGATATTGTCGGTATTGCTGATAATGCTGGCGATACTGTAGGCAGTGTCAAAGATCAGCGGGCTGTCCGGGTGATGCAGTAAAGGCAAATAGTCTGCAAACGTATCTTCAGCATGTAATTGCACCAGAATACCTGCCATATACCTGGCATCAGCAACACCAGCGGTTTCCAGCAGGGGCTGCAGCTGGCGGATTTTGTTTCTTTCCTCCCTGGGGCTCAGCATGCGCTGGGGTTTGTAGCCGATCAGCTGCATAAAGCGCTGCTGATTATGCTGATCCAGAAGCTGAAAAAGCTTAGGCAGGTTTTCCAGGGCATGGTTGAGCGAGTCGGCGATGTTTTTGCCGCTGGATTTCACTGCGCCGATAGGCGTATTGATCTCATGCGCCACGCCCGCAATCAGCTGGCCCAGCGCTGCCATTTTTTCGGATTGAATCAGCTGGCCCTGCGCCTGGCGCAGGTTTTCCAGGGCATCCGCCGTTTGTGCTCTGGATGCTTCAGTGGCCGCATAAGCTGTTGCATTGGCCAGCGCAATGGCTGCATAGATGGCGATAGAGCGCAGCAGCTCCAGCTCTCTTTTTTGAAAAGCATTGGCCTGATGGCTTCGGATAGAAACAACGCCAATGCGTTGTCTGTTTACAATGAGGGGGCGCAGTACAACAGAGCGCATAGGAGATACCGGGCAAATGCCATTTGGAACAGGTGCTTTTTCTATCAGCGATTCATCCGCAATAATCAGCTCATGCTCGCCTTTAAAGGCTTTCACTGAAAGTGAATCCGGATGATCCAGCATCACAAAATAAGGCGGGGCAAGCTGGCCGTCTTCGATATAGTAAATCTGGTTTAAGCGGTCTCCTTCCGGGGTAAGCAGGGCCACGCTAAAGGCATCAAGGGGCAGCAGTGCCTGCAGGTGCTGATAGAGTGCCTGGCAAATGGCATTGGGATTAAGGCTGGTGGTGAGCTCCCTGCCAATATCGCCTAGTTGCCGCAGCGTTTCTGCGGAGCTTGCCAGCGCTTTATTAACCTCAGATAACTCCGCAGTGCGCTCTGATACCCGGTCGGCCAGGTGATCGCGGTGTTCAGCCAGCTCGCGCTCGTACAGCTGCTTTTGCTGTAAGTAATCAGACAAACTGTTTTGCAAATGATTAATGCCTGATACAAGCATGGAAAGCTCATCCTGGCGGGCCGGAGAGCGAGGCATTACAAGGGGCTGGTCTAAATTGGCGGGGCTTAACTGGGCAAGGTGGCGGGCAATCCGCTGCACATGCACGGTAACGGAGCGGTTAAAAATCAGCATAATAAAACCGGCAAGCAGCAGGGACTGGATAATCTGCGTAATGACGATGGCCACCACCTCACTGCGCAGCCGGGACCAGAGAACACGCTCATCCCCCAAAAGAATTAATTTGCCAACCTTTTGGCTGGGTGAATTAAAAAAGGACTGGTAGCTTAAAGTAATTTCCTGAGAAGGCGCGATGCTCGATTTTTTCCAGCCGGGCTGGTTAAAAGAGAAGGTTTCTGCCGCCAGCTGCTCCGGCATGATGGTGATTTCAATTTGGCCAACGGATGCAATTTTAGAGGCGCTGGTTAAATGTGTATGCAGGGCATCCCGGTCCATTTCCCAAATAGCTTTACTTAATGTGTGCTGATAAACCTGTGCAATCAGATTGAGCTCTGAGTGCATCGCAGCCAGATTAATCTGCCATGCAGACCATGTTTTGACCGCCACTGCAGCAAGCGTAAAGACAAAACAAAACACCAGCGTAGCCAGCACCATTCGGCTTCCGAGGGACAGACCAGATTGTGTGTTAGGTGGCATGGTTTGATAAGTTTGCTTGAAAGGTTTTGTATGTTGAGTCAATGATTCAGCTGGGGCTGATTAAACTGTCTCCAGTTCATTGATCAGAAAAAGCTGATTAATAAACAGCCTTTTCTTTTTATGAAATTTAAGTGCTTATTAAAGTTGATAAAGATGCGTTGCACAAATTTAATTTATCTCTGCTGAAGTCCACTTTTTTTTAATCGTATCAAACGTGCCATTTTTTTTAATGTTTTCCATGCCCTGCCTGAACCGGTTAACTAATTTATCTGATGTCTTCTGGCCAAAGGCCAAAAAATAGCCATTTTCGCTCAGATCCAGTTTATAAACTTTTACGAGTGTTTTTGCCGGGTCATCGCCTGACTGGCGAACCAAATGATAGGCTGCCATTTCATTCATTACCCACAGATCGATACGCCCAAGTTTTAGTTTCTCGTAATTAAGCTGGTATTTCACACTGGATTGCAGGTTTTTCCCTTTAACAAAACCCTGAGATTCTAAAAACTGTTCACCAATATCGGTGTTTACACTGCCTGTCTGATATTTTTTTGCATCTGCCAGCTGCCTGATTTTAATATCATGGCCTGCATATGCAAAAAGGTAATTGCTTGCCGGAGCAATAGCCCCAACCCATTTAAATAATTTTTCTCTTTGCGGTGTCCGGCCTATTGAATAGATCAGTACGTTTTCATTATTGATTGCGCTTTCGTAAGCTCTGGCCCATGGCATGGATTGAAATTTACCCTCAATTTTTATGTCTTTAAGAATGGCCTGAACTATTTCGGTGCTGAATCCGGTTAAAACTCCTTTCTCTGTGTAGTTATAAGGGGCGAGCTCCTCTGTGACAATCCGGATTGTTTCGGCACCCGCCATGGCCCCGTTCGCTATCATCAGCAACAAGATAAAAAGATAGTGCAGCCCTGGCAAAATTTTCTCCATTTTATTATTTAAGCCCGCTGAAATTATTTTTTTCCATTATTTTTTTTAAATGGCCTTCTGCTTTGATTTTGTCAAAAGCGGCTTGTGTCTGTTTAACCAGTTTATCTGATGTCTTTTTACTATAAGCGATGTATATCCCGCTGCTTAACTCATTCAGTGTAAACAGGCTGTCTAATTGATTACAATCAAACTGATGCTGTTTGCAGAGTGTGGCGATATCGCCTTCAAATAAAGCAATCAGATCAACCTGATGATTTAATAATTGCCTGAATGCGTCTGATTGCTGGGCGGAAATGCTTAAGCGGGTAAATCCATTTTCCTGCAAATACTGCTGGCGGGCATCATCTCTGACTACAGCAATAGAGTAGCGTTTAGCATCTTCCAGCTTTTTAATGCTGATGTCGCTTCTTTCTTTAAGCCTGACTAAAAAACACTGCGATTTAAATAACTCGCCTACCCATTTAAAATTTGTTTCTCTGCCAGGTGTGCGGGCAATTAAGTAGATAAGCACATTGGCTTTTTTTAAGGCCATATCATATGACCTTGCCCATGGGTAAATGCTGATACTGTAATCTGTAAGCCCTGCGTTTTTAAGGCTTAATTCCACAACCTCGGTTGCCGGGCCTGCTACTTTTCCATCTTTAATATAAGAAAAAGAAGTTGTTTCCGTGACTGCATTAATCCGCTCTGCGAGGCAAAGCGCAGAATAGCTTGTAATTAGTAAAGTCAGAATGGGCAAGGTTTTCATGCGTTTAAATTTCAGCCGTTCAGAGCGTGTCATTTAAATAACATTGATAGCAGAATAGATCCGGCATGCCGGGCAAAATAAACAATCTTCAGCACTGAACGGGGGAATGTAAGTTAAATACTGAGAGGACAATTGTGCAGCGGCAGCCGGGCTGTTCAGGCTTCACGCCAGGCCAACGGGTGCTGGCGGGGTAAGCGCATAGATGGGGAAGGGGAAATCAGGGTGGCAGGACAAAAAAAGGCTGCATATCGCACTGGATATGCAGCCTTCACCGCTATTTTAAATAACTTGCAGCACAATTTTGCCACGGGCACGGCCGCTTTCGCTGTGCTCATGGGCGAGGGCAGCCCCGGCTAATGGGAAGACACTGTCTATCACTACTTTGATGTGCCCGGCATCCAGCAATGCAGCAATTTCATTTAACTGAGCTGCGTTGGGTTGTACAAAGCAAAAATGAGCACTCACTTGGTGTTTTTGTGCGGCAGCCGCATCGGGCTGATCACAAATTGAAACAAGGCGGCCACCTGCTTTTAGTGTTTGCCAGCTTTGGGCCAGAATATCGCCACCCAAAGTATCAAACACCAGATCCAGATCGCGTAAATCTGCGAAATTGGCTTGTGTGTAATCGATGACATGATCGGCACCGTGTGAGCTGACCAATTCAGCGTTTTTACCGGAGGTGGTGGTATATACCTCGGCACCGCGCCACTTGGCTAATTGAATGGCGAACAACCCCACACCACCGGCACCAGCATGGATGAGCACTTTCTCGCCGGCCTGCAATTGGCCAATCTGAAAGAGTGCTTGCCATGCAGTCAGCGCAGCTAAAGGCACGGCGGCGGCTTGTTGCCAATCCAGGCTTTGTGGTTTTTTGGCAATTTCACTGGCTCTGACAGCAACAAACTCTGCATAAGCGCCATTACGGGCAATATCAGGGCGGGAATAAACGGCATCGCCGATCTGCCAGCCTGTGACTTGCTCGCCCAGGGCAACAATTTCACCTGCCACATCCCAGCCTAAAGTGAGCGGCATTTCATAAGCCAGCATGGATTGCAAATAGCCTTCACGGATTTTCCAATCCACCGGATTAACCCCCGCTGCATATACTTTAATCAGTACATCATCAGCGGCGATTTGAGGTATAGGCGCGTTTTCCAGTTGTAATACATCACGCTGGCCGTAGCGGTACTGGCGAATGGCTTGCATGTTTGCTTTCATTTTTATTCTTCCGGCGGGTAAGTGAATGAGGTCAGTTTAGCGGTGAACCGCTGGATTGATTAGTACTGACAAAAGCATTACATTGTTGCCAAATTTGCAACAATAGGTCGAAGGAATCATTCATGCCACTTTCTCTGGATACCTTGCCTGGCCTCGTTTTGTTTTCCTGCGTAGTACGCCATGGCAGCCTGACGGGGGCGGCACAGGAGCTGGGCCTGAATCGCTCGTCGGTGAGTAAGCAACTGGCACGGTTTGAAGCACAACTTGGCGCAAAGCTACTGCAAAGAACAACCCGCAAGTTAGCTCTCACCGAATTAGGCGAGCGGGTATGGCAGGAGGCGCAAACCATTGCTGCGGCTTTGGAAAATGTGGATGCCATTACCGAGGATTACCGGCAAAACGTGCGCGGGCGGCTGAAAGTAAGCTGTTCTTCGTCTTTAGCCAGGGTGCATTTAGTCCCTTTGCTGCCCATATTTAACCAGCGTTATCCGGAAGTGGATTTACTCTTGCAGCTGGAAGACCGCTTTGTGGATTTAACCACCGAGCAAGTTGATATCGCCATACGGGTGGGGCATTTGCCTGATTCATCCCTGGTGGCGCGTAAGCTGGGTGAATTGCAGTGGCAGCTGGTAGCCAGCCCTGGCTATCTGGCAAAGTACGGCGCTCCACAAACACCTGCAGATCTTGCCGGGCACGCCTGCCTTTTTTACCAGAATGGCCTGCGTGCGATGAATCTGTGGACGTTTACCGGGCCCAAAGGCGAGGAGCAGGTGCGGGTGAAGGGGGCTTTGGCGATGAATGATGCCTGCGCCCTGGTTGATGCGGCCATTAATGGGTTGGGCATATTATTGATTGACCGTGCTTTACTCTCATTACCACTTGCCAGCGGCCAATTGTTGCCGCTGCTGCCCGATTACCAGCTGGCCGCCGGATTACCAGTCTATGCCGTTTATCCGGCACGAGAGTGGCTGCCGGCTAAAGCCGCCGCCTTTGTTGAGTTTATCATTCAGGAATTCGCCCCCAGACTGGCAACGCCCCGGTTATGAAAATGAAATGAGTCATTCCCTCAGCAAAAAGATCTGCAGGCACAAAGCACACAGAAAAGCCCTGATTATGTCCGGTTTTTCTCTGTGTTCTTACGGGGCTGTGTGTCTGCTGGTTTGAGGTTTTTGAGGGGGCGCAGCAGCATGCAGCCCAGGGCGCTTCTTATAAGCCGCCGTTTTCCATCATGGTGCGGATCACCCGGTTAAATGGCTCAATCCAATCCGGATCAAACTGCTGATCAGACGCGTTGACTTCGGCAATGGCCCGCAGCACTGATTTGTTCTGGCCGCGATGGCTGTGTTTAAGCATGACGGCTTCAAAGGCATCTACCAGCGCCAGAATCTTGGCGCCCGGCACAATATCGTTGCCACTGAGTTTATTGGGGTAACCGTTACCTTCAATGCTTTCGTGGTGCTGCAAACACATGGTGGAAGCGTCTTGCCAGCCATCCATTCTGGCTAAGAGGCCTGCAGCCCAGGCTGGGTGATCAACTAATTGTGCCCGCTCGGTATCGGACATTCTTTCTACTTTCAGCCAGAGCGATTCGGGCAAAAACATCATGCCGATATCGTGCATATAGACGGCCGCTTCAAGCTGGGTGCTGGATACCACGCCGCCAGCGGCTTTATTTGTGGCTAAGGCCAGTTGTAAATTGCGTGCGGTACGGCCACGAAACAGTGGTGAGCGCATTTCCAGTTGCAGCGCCATATTGCGAAAAAATCGTAAATCCTGGCTGCGTTCTTCATTTGAGCGTTCTACTTCGGCACGGGTACGGTCTGGCAATGTCACTGCGGCATGTTTAAAACCGGTCACGGCTTCGATCAGCCGGGAACAGGCAGGATCAAGCTCTTCAGCCTGCAAGGTGGAAAGCCCGTCAAGGCCACGGGCTAAAGTTGGCAAATGCAGGCTGCTGGCCGATGAATTATTGCTGAGCGATTCAACCGCTTGCTCAAGCCTGTCTAAAGTTAGCAGCAAAACTTCAGATAAGACTTCGGTGAGCTGCAGCTCGCCCGCCCGCATTCTGGAAAGCAGGGTTTCTATGCCGTGCACCAAGGGCACAACAAACTCTACGCGGCACAGCCCGGCATCGCCTTTTATATTGTGAAACGCACGGAATAAATCAGAAATTAAAATCATCTTGCCGGGATCACGCTTCAGCTCAGCAATAATCTGCTCGATTCTTGGCGCATGATCTGCAAGGCTTTCCCGAAAATCCTGGAAAGTATTGATATCGTGAATTTTCGGTGTGAGTAAGCTGTCGTAGTTCATAGGGACACCTTCAGATGGATTTGGTTTAAGCATAAGTCGTGCTGGCTGCAGAAGATATTCAATTTTCAGATTAAATGCGCGGAGTGGCAGTAATAGCTTGTCTTTGTTGGGTAATATTCGCCGCATATAATGTAATTTATGCAACGACGCAATTATTCTCTGAAATTAGAATGATGGCTGCTGAAACGTAATGTGAACATTGAATCGAATTCGATGTTGTTTCATCTCTCTCCTCTGTATGTATTTACGCCACCGGCCCGGTGGCGTTTTTTTTTGCCCGTAGCGGGTACAATGGCAGATTGCTCTTATGAAAAGTATTACGACCATGACTGAATCCATCCGCTTATCCAAACGCATGACCGAACTGGGCATGTGCTCACGCCGCGAGGCCGACGAATTTATTGAACAAGGCTGGGTAAAAGTCGATGGTGTAGTAGTCAATACGCTTGGCAGCCGTGTTTTGCCTGAGCAAAAAATCACGTTAGAGCGCCAGGCTACGGTATTCCAGGCTGAGCGCGCCACCATTTTGATGAATAAGCCTGTGGGCTATGTATCCGGCCCTGCCGAGCCCGGCGAGCGCCCGGCCTGGACGCTGATCAAGGCTGAAACCCGTTTTATTGGTGATAAATCCGGCATTGTTTTCCTGAAAAAACATATGCACAACCTGGCGCCTGCCGGTCGTCTGGATGTGGACTCATCGGGCTTGCTTGTATTAACGCAAGATGGCCGTATCGCTAAAAAGCTGATGTCTGATGCAGATGTAGAGCGCGAATACGTGGTGCAGGTTGAAGGCTTTTTGTCTGATGAAGGCATGAAGCAGTTAAATAACGGCTTAAGCCTTGATGATGAGCGTTTAAAGCCAACAAAAGTCAGCTGGCAAAGTGAAGATGCATTGCGCTTTGTTTTGCGTGAAAACCGCCCGCGCCAGATTCGCCGGATGTGCGAGCTGGTTGGCTTAAAAGTAATCAATATCCGCCGCCTGCGTATTGGCCGCGTATCGCTTTCTGATTTACCGGTTGGCCAGTGGCGCTATTTGCGTATGGAAGAGCGGTTTTAACAGGCTCTCTGCCTGAGCGATTGCTGCCCGTGATTTAAAAACACAAACCCTTGTCTCGCAGTTGAGCAAGGGTTTGTGTTTTTTTCAGGGCAGAATTTTTGATGATCTTTTTGTCATGCTCATGCATGACAATTTTATAAGGCTTTTTTGCGGACTAAGAACTTTTTTTGATGCAGGCAATCAGAAGACGGGCTGGGTGATTGAGCAAGATACTTGCCAAGCAGTCGCATCAGCATAGACAATTCAATTTCAATCTCATTTAAGAAGTGTATGCAAGCCTCCGACCATAACAGCGCTCACTCTAATATTTTAGGCAAAATCATTTTTGGCAGCCGCTGGTTGCAGCTGCCTATCTATCTTGGTTTGATTATCGTGCAGGGGGTTTACGCGTATAAATTTCTGTCTGCACTCTTTACGATGATGACGAATCTGACCACGCTGACAGAAACCCAAATTATGCTCTCGGTACTGGGCCTGATTGATGTGGTGATGATTGCCAATTTACTCTTGATGGTGACCGTGGGCGGCTATGAAACATTTGTATCCCGCTTGCGCATCAGCACGCATCCTGATCAGCCGGAATGGCTGGATCATGTAAACGCCACGGTGCTGAAAGTTAAATTATCGATGGCGATTATCAGCATTTCGTCGATTCACCTGCTGCAAACCTTTATCAACGCCGACAAAATGAACCCTGTTACCATGCAATGGCAGGTGATTATTCATTTGTCTTTCCTTGTTTCTGCTGCTGCTTTGGCATACACGGATAAGCTCTTGCATTCGGTTGCTCCGCAACACCATAAGTAATCGGATAAGCGAAGCTTTATCCCGCTGAATTGAAAAAGCCTCCTTGGTTTAAAAGGAGGCTTTTTTATTTAACAGATGTTTTCCCAATGAAATTTTCGTGTGCCGTGTGCTTCATGGTGGCTCTGTTACATCGCTGAATCAGGGGCCGGTTTAAGCCTCTTCTCTGTGCTGATACATCGTCAGCAGCAGTGCCTTGGCCATTTCTGCAAAGCCCTCATCGGCGGGCAGGCTTTGCCCGCGCCAGGCCATTTCGTACCATGTTTCTGTTTCTTCGCCGGCAAAGCCGCGCAGGCTGTTGCCGTGCCATCCCTCGAAGGCGGCTTTTTCTGCGGCGCTTTCAGTGCCGTCTTCCTGGCTAAGTGCTTCGGCATATTTGGCGCTGCTGCGGGTGGCAAAGGGCAGGCGGGCGGAGAGGCCTTGCCAGTAGTAATGCAGCCATTTTGCAAGCTCTGCACCGGCGTTTTCCACCGGCCCAAAGCACCAGTGGCCTTTCTGGCTGACGATGCGGGTTTCCTGTTGCACGCCTTCGGGGGCGGCGTGGCAGAGGGCGAGGTGTTTCAGCCAGCAGGCGATCAGCTCGATGGGCGAGCTGTGGTCTGTCCAGACTGCCACCTGCCCGTTGGGGCGCAGCTGGTGCAGTGCGCCATTGAGCTGCATATCGTTCGCAAATTTAAACAGAAAAGTATGCGGCGCCAGCGTGGCATCGCTGAGTAATGGCTCGGCGGCGTTATAGAGCTTACGCAGCGTGGCGGATTGCTTGGCGGCGCTCATATCGCCAAAACCACCGTGCGGCAGCAGGCCCGCGGCGCGGCCAGTAGCGATGGAATCACTGCTCCAGCCCTGCTCGAGGGATTGCCAGATCACCTGGTTTAGCTCGCTTTTTGCAGAAAAAGACAGGCTGAATGGCTCGTTGCTTTCAAACTCTACCGCCTCGTCGGCAAGCCGGATGCCGATGCGGTTTCTGAGTAAATAGCGGGTGGGGTTGCGCCAAAATGCGAGTAAATCGTTAAATGCGATGTTTTTAAATTCTGGGTCGGGCAGCGGCAAGCTTTCTGCCAATACCGAGAGCGGCAGGCACTGTGGCTGGCCTATGGCGGTGGCTGCAGCAAACCAGAGCGGTGAATAGGCGGGCAGGTTTTTACCAATGGCCGAGTCTTTAAAATAGCGAGGGCTAAAGGGCTGCAGCGGGTGTTCGGTAATCAGATGCTTAAAGAGGCGCTCGCGCTCAATGCGCCGCCATTTCAATGCCTCGTTGCCAAGGGCCGGTTGTGGCGGGGCGTCTTCCAGCACAAAGCTGCGGCCTACGGCATCGAGTAAATCAGATACCACCACTGATGGCGGAATCACGCCATTATCCTGGATACCACGGCCTACATAGCTGAGATACAGCACATCGCTGGCCGAAAGCAGGGTTTCCAGGAAAAGATAACGATCATCGGCGCGGCGGGATCGATCACCATATTGCGGATTGTGCGCCATCAAATCAAAACCCGGCGGGCGTGACTCGCGCGGGAAAGCGCCGTCATTAAAGCCCAACAGGGCAATCACTCTGAAGGGCAGGCAGCGCATCGGCACCATGGCGCAAAATGTCACCGCGCCGGTTAAAAATCCACCACTTGGAATCTTGCCGGACAGCGCACCATTGAGCCAGCTGCGTGGCACGGATAAATCCACCGGCGCATCGTAGCTGGCGGCGCGGCTTTGCTCGGCAAATTCAATAATCTGATCACGCAGCTCAGCCAGAACCAGCGCTTCATCGTCATCCGGCGCAAACAGCGCCTCTATCATCTCTATTAATTTTTTATGCCACACCTCGGGTGTGTGCTCCCCCGATAGCGATGTGGCCTGCTCAAACAGCGTCTCGGCAAAAGCCGCGAGGCCCGCCGCCAGCTGTGCCTGATTGCCCGCTACGCCAGAGCCTGGCAATGTGCCGGCAAACAGCGGTGCGGCAGCGCCCGCCACGCCAGCGGGCAGGGCGATGCTCAGCAGCAGTCTGTTCAGCCCAAAGCGCCAGGTGTGCTCAAAAGTATTGGGCAAACCCAGCTCGGCCTTATGCTCGCCATCTCTGCCCCAATGGATGCCCAGCTCGCTGATCCAGCGGTGGATGGTGGGCAGTTCGGACGCCGGGATTTCAAAGCGGCGGGCAATGGCGGGGATATCCAGGAGTGCCATCATCCAGTCGCTGGCAAAGCGGCATTGCGGCAGGGTGAGCAGCTCCAGCAGGGCTTGCGCCAAGGGCGCTGCGTCCTTCAGGCTGCGGTCGGCAATGGCAAAGGGCACATGGGGAGCGGCGAGCAGAGATGCGCTGCCCTTTTCCAAATGGCGACCGAATACGGCCTCAATATAGGGAATGTAATGCTCGATATCGGGCATCAACACCACAATATCGGCCGGGGTGAGCGTGGCATCGCTCTCGAACAGTGCCAGCAGCTGATCGTGCAGCACCTCAATTTCGCGCATGGCCGAATGGCAGATATGCACTTGCAGGGATTTATCATCTGCCGCCACCCGCTGCGCGGTTTCCGGGCTGCGGGCCACCAGCTCAAGCACATCGCTTTTTAGCGTTTGCAGCATGGTGTCGTGGTTGCCAGGAAAAGGCGTGAAGTATTCGACGATCTCCGGCTCGGCAATCAGCTGGTTAAAAAACTCCCGCCCCTGCTTGCCCCATACCGCCAGCAGCGGATTACCGACTTCCAGATACAGGTCTTCAGGATCAAAACCATCAGAAAGCCGCGCGATTTCCGCCGCATCCCGAATTTCGCCCCAAGGCTCGCCGCAAGGGTTGAGCGCATGGATAAACACCTCGCAGCGTTTGGATAGTGCGCGCAAAATCTCCATATACACCGGCGGCAGGCTGGATATGCCAAACAGCGAAACACGGCTGGGTAAATCCAGCGGGCGAGGGTCAAGCAGCCGCGCATGGGTAGCCGCCAGCAAAGCGCCGCGATGCCCGCCATCCACACGGATATCCAGCTCATCTTTGGATAAATAGCGCCACAGCGCAGCCTGCCAGGCCTCATCATCCCCCAGCCCCAGGCTCTGATTTTTTTCCCAGGCCAGCAGCCAGTCGGCGCGGTAAACCAGATATTGATCGAATACATCGGCAATGCGCGTGGCGAGTTCAAAACGCCGAAAATCCCCGCCTTCACGCAGATAATTAAGCAGCACCGGCGCATTGGGCTGCGAATCCAGCCAGGCCAGCACCCGCCAGCCCATAATCTCCCGCGAAAACGGCGATTTCTTCGGCAGATTGCCACCCAGCGTGCGCTGCATTAAATCCCAGAAAAAAGACGCCAGCAGCGGATAGCCCATCTGCGCTGTCATTCCCTGCTTTTCTGCCAGACGAAAATTCAACCACCGCCCCATCCCCTTAGACTGCACCACAATCTTTTCCTGCTCGAAAGGGGATGCCAGAGGTGAGGCCTCTAACTGATGCGCCAGCGCCGCCAGCAGAACATCGATACGATTGGATTGGAATAAATGCAGCACGGGAAAGTCTTATTCAATGGGCTTGGGGGAGAGGGTAGCGGAAAGTGGGGGGGAATGCAGCAGGTGGAGGTTTGTGACTAGGGCAATTTTTTTGAAAACCCCATATGATTGAGCCATTTTTGTTCATTGTTTCTTTATAAAAGAAACGTAAGGAAGAAATAAATGTATTTCTTGAGCCATATGAAAAAATCAGCTTTGCTGGTTTCAATGCTTTTATTCTCTGCTTCTGTGTATGCAAACGTTGCCGGTCAGACTGAAATGGTTTGTTTAAAGCGCAGCCAGATTAGTATTCATAGCGTGAATCTGCTGGATAAAAGTGATATCGTTTTTAAAAAAATAGGCCAGCCAGAGCAAACCAAGCGCTATAAATATCATTCAGAAGGTAATGCTGGTTCTTATTTTCTTAAAGATTTAATCTATCAGGGTTTAACCATTACGATTGCAGATGAACAAAAAAGAGAGAAGCAAATAGAGCGGATTAGCTTATCAAATCCAAAATATAAGCTGGGAACTCAGTTTTATATCGGGCAGAAAAAGTCAGAAATAATGGCTTTGCTGGGCATAAAATCAGAGAAAGAAGTGATGAGCCTCGCTGAAAGAGACATATCACTCAGAGGAAAAACGATACAGCTATCGGCTGCAAGTAAAAAGAACTGGGCATTAAGTCAATGCGGGGATGATGTTGGCACGATTAATATCGAATTTTATTTCGATGCCGATCATAAGCTATCGAAAGTTAAAATATATTTTGACGATAGTTTTATTTAAACGCGTTTAAATTGATAGCGTGTCGCATCTTTATAAGGCTTTTCCTTCTAAACTAAACCCCATGCCTAAACCCAAACTCCCCCCATTAAACGACGCCATCCGTGCTGATTTGTTTACCCATCTGGCAACGATGGAGAAAGCAGGTTTGCCGGTGGCGCAGGCTTTTTTGTCCTTGCGGCTGGCCAAGGCCGCCCAGCCAAGGGTGGATGAGGCGCGTAAGTGGCTGGGGCGGGGCAAGGATGTGGCGGCGGCGGGGCGGATGGCTGGCTTGTTTAGCGATCTGGAAGCGGATTTGCTGCACGCGGCGATTAGTGCGGGCAGCCCGGCGCTGACCTACTTTCGCCTGGCTGAGCGCTATGCGCTGAAGGCTAAATTAAGCCAGCAGATGCGTTCCAAAATGATGCTGCCCATCGTGGTATTTGTGCTGGCTTTGCTGGTGCAGCCTTTGCCTGATTTGGTCTTGGGCGCGCTTAGCCCTGCTGCTTATTTGTGGCGCTGCCTGCGGCCCATGCTGTTTTTTATCAGCATCTATGGTTTGTTCAGAGGGGTTTCAGATTGGCTGGAAGTCTCTGGGCCGTCGCGTTTACGGCTTCAAATTGAAACGCTGCTGATCAAAATGCCGTTGTTTGGGGCCATGCATGTACGGCGCAATGCGCGGGATTTTTTTGAAAGCCTGGCGCTGATGCTGGAGGCTGGCCTGCCGATGTTTGATGCCCTGCCCAAGGCGAACCGGGCGATTCATAACCAGCTGATTCGCAGCGAATACAGCCGCATTCTGCCCAAAATGCAGCGTGGGGCAAGCCTTGCCAACGCGCTGGAGCAGCAGTCTTTTTTGGGGGAGGAGCGGGTGATTGGTTTTGTGCAAACAGGGGAAGCCAGCGGCACTTTGCCAGAAATGCTGCTGCGGCATGTGAATATGGAAAGTGCTTCAATTGCTGATTTCCAAAGCAAAGTGGCCGAGTGGTTCCCAAGAATCATGTACGGCCTGCTGATGCTGTGGATGGCTTATGGCATGGTGATTGGAAGTGGCGCGCCGCAGATGCCTGCTGATTTGTAGATTGCATATTTTTCAAAAAGTGATGTTATGCAACAGAAACTCAAATCTTGAACTACGGAGGGCAGAGAGTTTCACTTAGAAAAACCGCACCTGAATCAA
The DNA here is from genome assembly GCF_011601265.1 of Iodobacter violaceini. Classification (GTDB taxonomy): domain Bacteria; phylum Pseudomonadota; class Gammaproteobacteria; order Burkholderiales; family Chitinibacteraceae; genus Iodobacter; species Iodobacter violaceini. Next base: position 589,078 of record NZ_JAAOLX010000001.1, on the reverse strand, counting down.
ATGTGCCGAAGGCACCAAAAAGCAGATTGCGGCTTAACTCACCTATTTTGCACTGCAAATAATATCCGCCAGTTGTTTGACCTTTTCATCCATACGCTCACAAGGCACCTGTGCATAGCCAAGAATAAAGCCGTTGACGGGGCTTTGATTGCCTGTGGTGTAGCTGCTTAATGCGCGGGCCACCAGGCCTTGTTTTAAGGCGGCTTCGCTAATGGCCTGGTCAGAAAAAGCATGATCCAGCGCAATGGATAAATGCATGCCTGAAGAACCTCCATAAATCGTAATCAAACCACCCAAGTGCTTATTGAGTGCCTCGCTCATGGCATCCCGCCTGGCTGCATAAAGCTTGCGCATCGCGCGTAAATGGCTGCTAAAGCCGCCGCTGTTAATAAATTCGGCCAGTGCTGATTGCTCTGTCTGGCGGCCTCGCGGCTGGCACTGGCTGAGCATATTTTCGACCATGGCTGCTAAATGGGCGGGAACCACCATAAAGCCTGTGCGTAAGGCGGGGAACATACTTTTGCTGAAGGTGCCAAGGTAAACAACAGGCGCATGGGGCATCAGCCCTTGCATTGCGGGCAGGGGCTGGCCATCGCGGCGAAATTCACTGTCGTAATCGTCTTCGATGATTAAGCTGCCGTATTTCCGGGCCTGCTGCAGCAGCATTAAACGCCGCTCAAGGCTAAGCACGCTGCCAAGTGGGTATTGGTGCGATGGCGTCAGGTAAATCAGCCTGGGCGGGGCCGTCTGCCAGTCTGTTTCTTGTGGTGCGATGCCATCCTGATCAAGTGCGATGCCCGTAATATTAAGCTCGGCTGCGATAAATGCATTGGCTGCTCCGGTATAGCCGGGGTTTTCTATCCACGCTGTATCGCCTGCATCGGCAAAGAGCCTGGCGCATAAATCGAGGCTGTTTTGGGTGCCATCGGTGATGAAAACCTGGCTTGCATCACAGACCACGCCGCGGCCAGCCCGAAGGTGTGCCGCAATGGCTTCCCGCAAAACATCTTCTCCGGCCGCATGGCCATAGGCGAGTTTGTCTGGCGTGCTTTTTTGCCAGCTGCGGGCCAGGGCGCGCTGCCAGCGGGCGATGGGAAAATCTGCCAGTGATGGCACACCAGGGGTAAAGGCTTGCAGTGTTTCATCGGAAAAGCGTGCAGCAAATGGCTGGCAGCGCCGGGATAATAAGCTTACTGATGAGTTTGCAGGTGGGGTTTGGCTGCTGCCCAGCTTTAAAGGGGCGACTTTGGTACCGCTTCGGTCTGCAAGCAGAAAACCTTCTGCTGCTAATTGCTCATAAGCGTAAATCACCGAATTACGCGCCATGCTTAATTCTTGTGCCAGCTGCCTTGATGAGGGCAGGCGTGTGGCGGGGGAGAGCGTTCCTGCCAGAATAGCCGCTCTGAGTGCCTCATACAGGCCATGCTGGCGCGAGCGGCCTGTAGTTTGACCGGGTTTAAGCAGGAGTGAGTAATCCATTGCTGGCTCTAAATTTTTTGCAGGTATTGGATCTTATCCTGGGGCCAGTGCTTGAGATAGTCTGTATGCATATCAACTTCACACAGAGCACATCATGTCCAGCTATCCAAGTGGCCGCACCCGTATCCGCCGTGTTCCAGAATTAGCCAAATACGATCAAGACACGCTGTATCAGATTATTGATGCGGCTTATGTATGCCATATCGCTTTTTATGATGGAACGAGCACGCACTGCATTCCTACAGCTTGCTGGCGCAGCGGCGGGCATTTGTACATTCATGGCTCTAACGGCGGGCGGCTGATGAAGCTGTTGTCCAAAGGGGTTGAAGCATCAGTTGCAATTACCCATCTTGATGGCCTGGTGCTGGCCCGTTCGGCATTTAATCATTCGATGAATTATCGCTCTGCGGTGATTTATGGCCAGTTTGAGCAGGTGATCGCTGAGGCGGATAAATCGGCCGCATTAGACGCACTGATGGATAAGATTGCCATTGGCAGAAAAGATGAAGTGCGGCCCGGTAATTCAAAAGAAACTGCTGCAACCATCGTGCTGCGTGTTTCATTAACCGAAGCCGCTGCCAAGGTGAGATGTGGCGGGCCGCTTGACGATGCAAAAGATATGCAAATTGGCGCATGGGCAGGGGTTTTACCTTTAGAGCAAGTGCAGACTACACCTATGCCTGATGGCAAGTATTCTGCGATTCCGAAGTATGTACAGGAGTGGGGAGGCAGCTGGCCGGTGATCTGCAGCACCATCCTGGCGGGCCTGGGGATCGCTTCGTCATCGCACTCTGAGTGAGCTTTGCTGGATACCTGATTCAAAGCACTGGGGAATAATGTCTTTTTGAGATGTGCTTTGAGGGGCTTACCCCGGGCCTTCTTTAACGTTAGGGGTTATGCTGAATGAATATATTCGGGCATGGTTGAAAGTTTTTATTGACTTGGGTGTAAGTAGCTGAGTATGATTCGCAGTCTTGATGGAGAGTTGGCCGAGTGGTCGAAGGCACTCCCCTGCTAAGGGAGCATACGGGCAAAACCTGTATCGAGGGTTCGAATCCCTTGCTCTCCGCCAAGTGTTTCTTACTTGGCAGAGTCAAGTAGTAATAATGGGAACTGAGCGAGTTTAAATGCGCTTCAAACGCCCCGGAAAAAACAGCCCTTGTTGATCAAGGGTTTTTTTTCGTCTCAGGGATGGCAATAGCCCACCACCATCAGCTTTGTCTTTCAGTGTTTTCCTCCCCGCAACGCTGAATTCTCAGTGTATTAAAATTTGGGTTTTACCGGGTAACATCAGATCCAAATCAATAAGCAAGCAGATCTGTCTGCCTTTCTCTCACCCTTAAATCTAAAATCAGATATTGGGGGATTTATGACGACATCTTTTGATTTTAATCGTGCGCCGTTTAATAGCCTGAATACCGCAGAGCGGGATCGTGTGGCTGCAGCGCTGGATGTGGCTTATTACGCGGCCGGATCGGTGATCCAGCAGCAGGGTGAGGGGGTGGATGCCTTGCTGGTGGTGATGAAAGGCCTGGTCAGGGAGGCGGGCGAGTCCGGCTTTTATGGCTGCTTTGATGTGCTTGATAGCAAATCGCTGCTTAGTGGCAATGCCTGCTGCACTTTGCATGCGCAAGAAGACACGCTGCTTTGGCATATCCGGCGCGATGTGGCGATGAAAATCAGCGATGCCAACAGCCAGTTTGCGGCGTTTTTTTACGCCGATGTGGCGCGTAAACTGGCCGCGCTCAGCCAGCCCGTGCAAGAGCTGCAGCCCAGGGTAGCTGATGCGGTCTTGCATACGCCTTGCTGGCTGGCAGAAAGCGCCACGGTGATGGATGCGGCGCGGCTGATGAAACGTGCGCACAGCCGGGCGGTGTTGGTGCGGGAAGCGGAGGGCGTGGGGATTTTTACTCAAAGCGATTTACGCAATGTGGTGGTGGATGGGCTGGATGCCAATCATGAAGCCATTTACCGCCACCTTAAGCGCCCGCTGATTTGCGTAAAAGCCGAAGATGATTTGCACCACGCCATGCTCTTGATGATGCGTCACTCGGTGCAAAGGCTGGTGGTGCTGGAGGGTGACGAGGTTTGCGGCGTGCTGGAGCAGGTGGAGCTGATGTCGGCGTTTTTTAATAACGCCAATAATCCACGTGGCATTACCGCGCAAATTGGCCGTGCAAATCACCCTGATGCGCTTTTGGCTGCGGTGAAAAGCACGCAGCAATTAATACGCACACTGCACGGCAATGGCATGAAAATCACCTTGCTGGCCGAGCTGGTCGGGGAAATTCGTCAGCGTTTATTCAGCCGCTTGTTTACCCTGCTGGCCCCGCCAGAGATGCTGCCGCATGTGTGCCTGCTGGTTTTAGGCTCGGAAGGGCGGGGCGAGCAAATCTTAAATACCGATCAGGATAATGCGCTGATTATTGAAGATGGCTATCAGCATCCGGATCTGGAGCGCGTGTGTCGTGAATTTAATCAGCATCTGATCGCCTTTGGCTATCCGCCTTGCCCGGGTTTAGTGATGGTTTCTAACCCGCTGTGGCGGCAAAGCGTGTCGGAGTATAAGCGGCAGATAAATACCTGGACCAGCAGCGCCAGCGGCGAAAACGTGATGCATATGGCGATTTGGCTGGATGCACGGCCAGTCTGCGGGCAGCTGGCTTTGTTTGAGAGGCTGCGCCAGTATTTGCAGCAGGATTTAGGCGATAACGCGGCATTTTTATCGCGCTTTGCCTTCCCTGTAGAGCAATTCTCTCCGCCGATTAATCTGTTTTCCAGGCTGATTGCTATAGCCGGGCCGGATAAGGATGCGCTGGATATTAAAAAAGGCGGCATTTTCCCTGTGGTGCACGGCCTGCGCAGCCTTGCTCTGCAATATGGGATAGATGAGTGTAATAGCTACCAGCGCATTCAGCGTTTAAGCGATACCGGCCATTTAAATGAGAATTTTGGCCGTGATTTGGCTGAGTCTCTGGCGTTTTTACAGGGCCTGCAGCTGAAAGCTGGGCTGCTTAATCAGGCTATGGATAAGCCGGTTGATCATCTGATCGATCCTGCTGCTTTAACTACCTTAGAGCGCGAGTTATTAAAAGATACACTATCGGTGGTGAAGCAATTTCGCCAGCTGATCAGCCATCATTTCAAGCTGGGCATGTTATGAGTGCCTTTACCCCAGTGCCTGAGCGATTAAAAGGCATGCTGCCGGTGGTGAAGAAATATTGTCAGCTGATCAGCCATCATTTCAAGCCGGGCATGTGATGAGTGGCCTGATGGATTATTGGCAACGCTGGCGCAGATCGCGCAGCCAGGCGCTGGCAAACCCGGCGTTTGCCTGTTTGTGGGATGAGGCCCCGGCTGGGGAATACGTGAGCCTTGATTGCGAAATGAGCTGCCTTGATCCAAGGCAGGCAGAGATTTTAAGCATCGCCGCAATCAGAATAAAAGGCTCGCGGATTATCGTCTCAGAGCATCTTAAATTATTAGTAAAACCTGCTGGGCAGATTGATCCGGCCAGCATTGCCGTGCATGGTTTGCGCCATCAGGATGTGCAAGAGGGCATGGCGATAGAGGAGGCTCTGTCGGCCTTGCTGCACTTTATCGGGCCACGGCCCCTGGTGGGTTATTATTTGGAATTTGATTTGGCGGTGCTCAATCGTCTGCTCAAACCCATGCTGGGTGTGGCTTTACCTAATGCCAGCATCGAGGTGTCCGGCTTATTTTATGATCAAATGGTAACGGCGCATCGCCCTGATGTGGATCTGAGCCTGAGCCATATTCTGCAAACGCTAAACCTGCCCGACTTGCCCCGGCATGATCCGCTGAACGATGCGCTTCTGGCGGCGATGGTGTTTTTAAAATTGCGCCGCCAGCCCGTTGTTTAACCCCCGCGTATATATCTCAATAGCCTTCCCTTATAAGCACTGCCATCGTGCAAAGGGGTATTGATCAGCGTTTCATAAAGCCCAAAGCCGTGCCCGGCCATCTGGCGGTTGAAGGCGCTGCGGTTGCCGCGGTTGGGATCAATAATCAGCACCTCGGCAAAAGCAGCAGCATGCAAATCAATAAAGAGCGCAAGGGCTGCAGGCTGGTTGCGCTCGTACAGAATATCGCTGCCAATGATGAGATCAAACTTCCCTAATTCAGGATTGGCCCTGTCCCAGTTGCCGGTGCTGTATTTCAGCGCAGGCAGGGTATTGAGCTGCAGATTGGCATTCAGAAACGTTTCGGTTAAGGGGTGGCAATCGCTGGCGGTGATATCGCCATGTCTGCGGTGCACCACCATACTTGCCAGTGCCAGGCCACAGCCAATTTCCAGAATCCGTCTTTCCCCAAGGGTATAAATCTGCATTAAATCGGCCAGTTTTTGGGCTGAAGGCCAAACCAGACCAAAGAGTGGCCAGCTGGCTGCAGAGATGCCTGCATCTTCGGCTTCGCCATCGGGATCGAAATACTGCTGAATATCGAGCAAAGAGCGGATATTTAAATTTAAACCGCCGGCAACGGCAATATCATGAGTTTTGACTTGATAGCCAAGAGGGGCGAGATGGGGCATTGGGGCCTTTTGCAGGTGCGGCGTAGGATGCTTTTCGAACCGACGCAACGCTTCTACAAGAAGGGTTTTGCAAGAAGGATTAGTATTCGGCGGGGCAGGTACATAGTCAGGGGAATCTGATGCTAACACTCATTGGCTATTGCAGTACTGCATTCTGGCCTTAAAGGTATTAGGGACATTATGGGGTGGTGCATTGTTTGTATATTGCTTACATTGCACTGTATTTGTTCATTTTCTTAGTAAGCAGCTGCTTTGAATTGTGCGTACTTATGATGTTATTTTTCTGCATTTTATGTGCTGTTTTTTTATAAGTTTTATGCGGAAATACTCATACGTCCGGGATTAAATGCGGCTACTCTTACGTCTCAATCCTTCTCCTTTTTAAAGGGTGATGCCCATGGGAAAGCTTGGTTTTCGCGCCAAAATAATGCTGACAGTGCTGGGCTCTTTATTTGTTATTTTAGGATTGATGCTGTCTGTGCTGGCCTGGAATACGCGGCAGGAAATGAGTGCCGAGTCTTTTAGCAGTGCAGAGAATATGGCGAAACGCTATGCCTTATTTGCGCAAAACGAGCTGGAAAAACCACTGGGCCCCTTGCAGACACTGGTCAGCGGATTGGAAAGCAGCAAGCAGCACGGCCTGTTGCAGCGTAATCAAACCAACAGCCTGCTGCTGCAGGCATTAAAAGATAATGCTGATCTGTATGATCTGTGGCTGATTTATGAGCACGGTAAATTTGATGGCAAAGATGCTGAATTTACCAAAGATAAAACGGCTTATCCTTCCGGGGCTTATGCACCATGGGCTTTGCGCAAGGGCGAAAAAACAGAGCTGATGGAATACGCCTACAGCGAGGGAATGGATGAGGCGGCTATCCGCAAATGGGAAGAGGCTTATTATGGCGGCGCCTATTACACCGCGCCTAAAGCTTCTGGCAGGCAAACTGTCATTGAGCCCTATGTGGATAGTGATACCAAAGTCTTAATGATGTCGTTTGCTTTGCCTTTGCAGTATCAGGGCCAGTTTTTAGGGGTGGCGGGCAGCGATATTCCAATGAGTGATTTACAAAAAACGCTGAGTCAGGTCAAAGTCTTTGAAAGCGGTTTTATCAGTTTAATCAGTGCGGGAGGGCTCTATGGCAGCCACCCGGATTCTGCGTTTTTAGCCAAGCCTGTTAATAGCAGTGAAATACCTGCCAATGTATTGGCAGAAGTTCAGACGGGTAAATCTTTGCATATTGAAAATGGCGGTTTTATTCGATTTTTTATGCCGGTTAAAATGGGCAAAAGCGGCACAGTCTGGAGTCTTATAATTAATGTGCCCATTTCCGAGTTTTATGCACGCTCTGATCGCTTGTTGCGAATGTCATTTTTAATTGGCGGGCTGGGTTTAATTTTATTGTCGCTTATTCTGTCTGCCACGCTCAGCTATTTAACTCAGCCTATTTTGAGATTAAATCAGGCCATGATGCAATTGTCGGCAGGGGATGCTGATCTAAGCCATCGCTTAGAGGTGAGCAGCGGCGATGAAATTGGCCGTACTTCGCAGGCCTTCAATCTGTTTGTAGCGTCTTTGGCCGAAATGATCAGCATGGTGAAGCTGCAAGTTAGAGAACTGAACGCACAAATTGCCCATCTGGCTGGCCACGCGGATACGGTAGCGCAGGGCTCAACGATGCAGGCTCAGGCTGCAGAGCAAACGGCAGGCGCGATTGAAGAAGTGTCAGTGGGGATTAATTTAATTGCCGAAAATGCCCTTGCCACAGAAACCATGAGTCACGTTGCTGAAACCAATGCGCGCCAGGCCGAATTTGGTGTGCGGGCCACCTCGGGTGAAATCGCTAAAATTGAGGCCGTAGTGAAGGCGCAATCCGTCTTGATGAATGGTTTAAGAGCGCGCTCAACAGAGATTTCAAATGTGGTTGGTGTGATTCGTGGCGTAGCAGATCAAACCAATTTACTGGCTTTAAATGCAGCAATTGAAGCAGCCAGAGCAGGAGAGCAGGGCCGTGGCTTTGCCGTGGTGGCCGATGAAGTCAGAAAGCTGGCAGAGAACACCAGCAATGCCACGCTGGATATTGGCAAAATGATTACGCTGATTCAGGATGAAACAATGCAGGCGGCGCAGGGTATGGAGCTGGCTTTGCAGCAGGTGGAAGAAGGCGTGGAGTTATCCAGGGAGGCGGCAGATCAGATTGCTGAAATCACTGCGGGCACAAATAAAATGTCGGAAAGCGTTCATCACATTGCCAAAACAACGGCGCTGCAATCCAAGGCCACGGAGGATATCTCGCACAATGTGGATAAAATCAACACCATGGTGCACGATAATAACCAGGCCTTGCAGCAGGTGCGTGATGCAGCCAGAAACTTAAGCGATCTTTCTTCTGATTTACAAAAAGCAGTGGATCGCTTTAAGGTTTGAGTGGATTATATGGATTCATCATCTTGTTTTTTGCTCAAAAAGAAGCATGCTGGCTCTGCCGTATTCATAAATGCTTCATTGAGAAAAGCTATGATGAAGATGAACTTTGTTGATTGGACAGAGTCCGACTAATTACCCCAGAATACAGCGGGTTTAATTTTTTAAAACAATTAGGAGCATCAGCATGGCCGTACTCGTTGGTAAAAGCGCACCAGATTTCACCGCAGCAGCCGTTCTCGGTAATGGCGAGATCACAGAAAGCTACAACTTTAAGGCAGCAACCGCTGGTAAATACGCCGTGGTGTTCTTTTATCCACTCGATTTCACTTTCGTTTGCCCATCCGAGCTGATCGCTTTTGATCACCGTCTGGAAGAATTCAAAGCACGTAATGTAGAAGTAATCGGCGTGTCGATCGACAGCCAGTTTACTCACGCTGCATGGCGTAACACTCCGGTAGAAAAAGGCGGTATTGGCCAGGTTGGTTACACCCTGGTTGCCGATATCAAGCACGAAATTTGCCAGGCTTATGATGTAGAGCTGGCTGGTGCTGGCGTTGCATTGCGCGGCTCTTTCCTGATCGATAAATCAGGCGTTGTTCAGCACCAGGTAGTAAACAACCTGCCACTGGGCCGTGATATCAGCGAAATGCTGCGCGTGGTAGATGCACTGCAATTCACAGAAGAGCACGGCGAAGTTTGCCCGGCTGGCTGGAACAAAGGTAAGGCAGGGATGAAGGCAGATGCTGCTGGCGTTGCTGACTACCTGGCTAAAAACGCTAAAGATCTGTAAGCACTAAAAAGCTTTTTATTTAGTCAAAAAATCCCCCGCTGGCCTTGTGCCTGCGGGGGATTTTTTTTGAAGCTTAAGATTGCTGTGAAGTAATGATTTCCAGCCGCTGGGCAATATCTCTTACAGAGCTTGCTTGCTGTTCGGATGCACCGGAAATTTCGCCGATCAGATTACGCATCGCGCCTACATCCTGCACGATCCGAACTAAAGCTTTTTCTGCGCTTATCGCTTTTTCCTCGCCAGCTGTGACATCTTTTTCACCCGAATTCATGGTGCCTACTGCACGTTCGATTTCCATTTGGATGGAGTGAATCAAAGCGCCAATTTCGGCGGTGGCTTTGGCGGTGCGTTCGGATAATTTACGCACTTCATCGGCGACCACCGCAAAGCCCCGGCCTGTATCGCCTGCTCTCGCGGCTTCAATGGCGGCGTTCAGTGCCAGTAAATTGGTCTGATCGGCGATATCTTTAATTACGCCTACAATCACACCAATTTTGTCGGATTGGGTATTGAGCTGGCCAATAACACCGGCTGTGGTGCGGACTAATTCAGCCACATCACGCATACCGCGCACCGCGCCTTCCACCACAACCTGCCCTTCATTGGCGCTTTCAAAGGCGCTATTGCCCCGGTTGCTGGCTTCGGCCGTGGTATGGGCCACTTCATCAATACTGGTGCTGACTTCTTCCATTGTGGCTGCAATATAAGAAACCTGTTCGTGCAGCTCATTAGCCTTGCAGGCAACATCTTTTTGCAGCTCTTCGTGTTTTACTTTGCTGGTGATATCTTCCCAGCAGGCCAGATAGCATTTCACTTTACTGGAGTCTGCTGCGTCCCAGATTGGGTAAGCCTTAGTGCGTAAAGTAATGCTGCCTAAGGGAATATCAGCTACGTGGGTGGCATTTTTTGCACCGCTGCCCAATTCTTGCAAAATACGCCTGACCCTTTCCGGATTATGGTGAAAGCGGTGAATAGAGCTGCCCTGTGCCGTGGATGGGTCTGCCCCCCGTAAAACTTGCGTCATTTCATTGCGATATTTTTCAAAAACATTTTTTGCGGTCTGATTCACATAAAACACATTGTTTTCATGGCTGGTATCGCAGAGCAGGATCATATTATCTACATGATCAAGAATTGCTTTCATCGTGTCGAGTTGAACATCTGCTGTGTTTTTTGTTTCTGTTTTTTGAGTAAAACCAAACATAAGATGACCCTCTTGAGAGACTGATTAAAAGCAGATGCTTGTCATCTTTATAGAGCGGTTTTGATTAAAATCAATTGCCGTTAATTCAAATGTGCCCGGGACGGTTTTATCTGGATGAATGGTCTGTTTTTTCAGAATGATGATTTAACGGTTCTCATTTAAAGCTGAGTTATTTCTGAAATAGAAGTAAAGGCTTGCAATCGATATTGATTTAATTCAGAAAGGATTAAGTCTTTGCCAGGTAAATTGGGCCTGTTGCGGATATAGTTGGCAATAGGCCCAATTTTTCTGACAGTAAACTAAAGAATTAATGTATTTAATTTGCAGGATTAGGGCTTTGCTTATGAATCGCTTCAATCGCTGCATCTAATTCTGGTGTAATCACGATATCCAGACTGCCAATGTTTTCTTTAAGCTGAGCCATGGTGGTGGCACCAATAATATTGCTGGCCACATACCAGCGGCTGCTGACCCAGGCCAGCGCCATTTGTGCAGGCGATAAGCCATGCTCGCGGGCAAGCTTTACATAAGCTTCAATTGCGCCAGGTACAGCGGGTTTTAAGTAACGTGCGCCAAAATTGCTAAAGCGCGTCATCCGGCCAGCGGCTTGCGGGTTGTCAAAATACTTGCCTGAAAGCAAGCCAAACGCCAGCGGGCTATATGCCAGAAGGCCTACATCCTGACGATGGCAGGTTTCAACCAGGCCATTTTCGAAATTGCGGTTAATTAAATTAAATACATTCTGAATGGTGGCAATGCGTGGCAATGACTGTGTTTGTGCGACGTGGCAGGCCTCCATCACGCCCCATGGGGTTTCATTCGACAGGCCGATATGGCGCACCTTACCGGCCTGCACCAGCTCATTGAGTGCCGAAAGCTGCTCGGTAAAATCCGGCGTATGGGCAGGCTCTTGCTTGGGGTCGTAATAGCTTTGCCCAAACATCGGTACATGGCGGGCAGGCCAGTGCAATTGGTAAAGATCGATATAGTCGGTTTGCAGGCGTTTTAAGCTGGCATCACATGCAGCATGAATCTGTTCCCGGTTTAATTGTGGCCCGCCGCGTATCCAGTCCATGCCGCGATTAGGGCCGGAAATCTTGCTGGCCAGAATAATCTTGTCGCGGCTTTGCTTAGCCAGCCAGCTGCCTACATAGCTTTCGGTTAAGCCCTGAGTCCCGGCCTTGCCTGGCACGGGATACATTTCGGCGGTATCAATAAAGTTGATCCCCGCAGCCACTGCGTAATCCAGCTGCTCGTGCGCATCGGCTTCGCTGTTTTGCTCGCCAAAGGTCATCGTGCCAAGGCAGAGGGCTGAGATATTTAAATCGGTTTTGGGTAAAAGGTGATATTTCATCGGGCTGGTCTCGTAAGGCGTTTGCGGTGCACTGCGCTGAGTGTCTGATCTGCGGGGGGTAAGCACTGGCACAAGTTCATGGCACCCCTTCAGCGCCATGACTTGTGCAGATACTTATCGTGCGGGAGGATGGTGTACAGCCTATTTCACCGGGCTTACCCGGTAGCCTTGATCGCGCAGGCTTTGAATCAGGCCGGTTTTGCCTGGCAGATGCAGGGCTCCCACGGCAATAAAGGCATTGCCTTCTTTTAGCTTGTCACCAAGACGCCCGGCCATGCGCGGGTTGCGGGCTTCGAGTAATTGATTCCGCCATTGGCTGAGCCACGCCTGATCTGCCATTTTAAAATCGTCTTGTGCGGCATACTCAGCAAGGCCATTGATATCTTGTTTCAGATATAAATCCAGAATCTTCTGATAGCTTTTTTCAAGCTCGGCCTGCTGATCCAGCACAGCGTAAAGCAGCTCGATTTGTCTGTTTTCCGGAATTGTTTCAAAAATACTCAGTTGCTCATCCAGTGTTTCCAGGCCGGAATAATCCTTTTGTCCTTCAATGGCCATTTTGGCAAATAAAAGATCAAGCGGCATCTGCCCTGGCTGACGTACTGGCGTCATCAGCAGCATGGCAGCGCCCCATGGCCTTAGCTTGGCGGTAGCGACTTCCGGATAGCCGCGCGCTTCAAGCGCGGGTAAAAGCTTCTGATAATGTTCTTTATCAATAATTTGCGCAAGCGATGGCTCTGGCGTCAGCATGCGCTTACCCATTTCCATCATCATGCCAAAATCGAGGCGAATTTCTGTCACCACTTTTTTGGAAGTCTCAAAAGCCGCTTCGGTTTTAGGGCTCAGCTGGGTCACGCGCGGATCGCCCACATGGGCGGTGCCGTAAAGCCAGGAAGCAGGTGTTCCTTTTTTCTCGATTTTCCACAGCAGGCTGTTGTTGTTTTCTACTTTATTGCTGGCTGAAACCGCTTTACTGACGGCAGCATGGGAGAGGGGGGCAAGCAGGGTTGAGGCGACGGTGACGGCAATAATCAGAGGGCGAAATCGAGCAAGCATCCAAGTCTCCGGCAATTTTTATGTTTGGATTGCCAGTATAAAGCGAAGCGGCGGCAGATGCCTTAGTGAAGCGCATAGTCCTGCGATTTCTTTAGCTTTGCCAAGGGTAAATTGATTGCATTCAGAAAGGCTGATCGCTATTTGTTTGTCATTATTCTTTTGGTATGCTGACAATTGTTTCACAGCATGAAATCTTTCAGGCCACAGCAAGTCATTTTGCATGGATTAGTTATGCACTGGCTTATGGCTGCCACCGTTGTCATCACATCAGAGTCAGCATGCAAGCAAATAATACGTTTCTAAAAGCGTTCAAGTACAAGGCATGGGCAAATGCGGAGCTTCTTTCCTGTGGTGAGCAGCAGCTTCATTTGCTGTCGGATGATGATTCCATTTTCTTTGCCCGTATCCTGAACCACACCACCGTTGTGGACAGTCTTTTTATTAGCCGCATATCGGGCAGCCCAGAGCTGTATACCAATAACAATACCCCTGAAACGCCTTCACTTTCTGAGCTAAAAGAGCGGATGCAGCAGAATGATGCCTGGTTGGTGGGCTTTACAGAAGCGGTTAGCCAGAATGAGCTGGGCAGACAGATTTGCTTTCAATTTACAGATGGGGATCAGGGGCAGCTTTCTGTTGAGGAAATTCTGCTGCACCTGTTAACCCATGGCAGCAACCATCGGGGCATGGCCGCCCGGGTTTTGGCCTCTAATGGACTTGAGCGCCCTAAAGATACCTTTACCCGTTATCTGCACCAAGTTGAGCCTTGGCGGCGGGACAGGCTTGAAAATTTGTAAGCGGAAAAGGTTTTGCTAAATATGAGCGGCAGGGTTCACATTCATCAGCGACAACTACAGATTGCAAATCGACGCATTCTTTTGGCTCTGGTGCTTGCCGCTTACACCTTACAGAAGGCAGAGCGGCATGAAACAGCTAGTAGAAGCAGTCGGTATCGTTGAAGCAGTGCGCCCCCATGCAGAAGACGATTTTTGGGGAGGGGAAGAGTCTTGCATCTCGCTGTTTGAGCCTTTTACTGCCGAAGCGTTACAGGGCCTGGCAGACTTCTCACATATTGAGGTGTTATTTCTTTTTCACGAAGTGGAGCCGTCTAGAATCGTTTTTGGCGCCCGTCACCCAAGAAATAATAAGGAATGGCCTGCCGTGGGCATCTTTGCCCAGCGGGGTAAAAATCGCCCCAATCGTATTGGCAGCACGATTTGCCCTCTTGTGCGTGTGGAAGGGACAAGGCTGATTGTTACTGAGCTTGACGCAATTAACGGCACGCCGGTGCTCGATATCAAGCCCGTTATGATTGAGTTTTTGCCCCGCAAAGAAGTGCTCCAGCCTGCCTGGTCGCATGAACTTATGCAGGCGTATTGGTTGAAAAAAGACCCGCAAGGTCACTTGGGCTAAAGTTTTACCCGCCCAATATTTCTCCGCAATACACTGGTTTCACGCTTCGGGTTTGGTTTAATCAATCCCAATTAAAGTCTTTACCGCATCTACATACTGATCAGCATGGGTGCGTGCTTTGCTGGACTGGCGCAGGGCCATATTCCAGCGGGCAATGACTACTTTGCAGTTACTTTCATTGCATTGCTGTATTTCTTCAATTAATGATCTGGCCATAATGCCGAGGCAATGCCGGGCGCTTTCTATCATCAGCTTTTTGGCCTGCTCAAGCAAAAGAGGGTCGATGCTGAGGGGGCTGATTGATGGCGGAGCAGTTGGGGCGGCTTGTGCAGCAGCAGGCGCTTCTGCTGCCCTGGTGTTTATTTCTTCCTGCCGGGCAGGCTCTTTTAATTGAATAAAACCAAGGCCAACTAATTCTTCCAGTCTGGCTGAAAGCTCAAATTCCGCCAATAACACGGCCAGCTCGCTGCTGGATTTTGTGCCGTCAATTAAGATCAGCAAACGGCGCTGTCTGGCCGGAAGGCCTGAGCTGCGCTCAGCAATCTCTTTTTGACCCCGGGGCGTTTTGATATAAATGCGATCAAGCAGCTCACTTGAAATACTCATGGATCACTCCCCAAAGTCATATAGCAGCCAGAATACCAGCGGGGTATTACAGTTTTTAGAACGCTGGAAAAATAGACGTAAGACTGTGTGAAGCCCACTTACTGCCAGCCGCTGCTTATTTAAGGAGAAGAGCAAGAAACGGGTCGCTCGCTCTGTTTGGGCTTTGTATGCTTTGAGCTTGATTGCATGAGGAGCAGAAATGATGAATTTCCAGGTTCAGGCACTGGCAAAAGAGCTGTTTCAGCCGTTTTTTACAATGGATGATGCTCAGCTCGCCAGCCATGGCGCAAGGCGCGTCATCGCCGATAAACCCCTGGGCTACCCTTGCCGGGTAGGCCTGCGCGATGCTGCTGTGGGGGAGCGCTTAATACTGTTGCCCTTTAAGCATCACCAAGTGGACTCACCCTATCAGGCAAGCGGGCCTATTTTTGTACGCGAAAAGAGCGAAGCTGCTGCTCTGGCAATGAACCAATTGCCTGAGGAAATGAAATCAAGGCTGATGTCGGTACGCGCTTACGATGCTGAAGGAATGATCAACACAGCTGAGGTAGTGGATGGCGCTCAGCTGGCTTTGCGTTTACAGCAGCTATTGCAAGTGCAAAGTATTGCTTATCTGCACTTACATTATGCGGGCTATGGTTGTTATGCCTGTAAAGTGGAGAGGGTGCAGGAGCGTTCACTCCAGATGAGTTAAGCGATTTTCTATTGGTAATCAGCAAAATAATCTGTCAAGCCACAGCGTTTTTATCGGGGATCCGGTTGTTCAGCCGGGCCCCCGCCAAAGGAATGTGGAAATGGCGACGTTTTGCCGGGACCACATATCAGGCAAGTGCTTACAGCTTAAACCGCTCCACAACCCCTTGTAAATTTGCTGCCAATTCAGATAAATCTGTCAGGGTGACACGGGTGTTTTTCAGTGCGATGTCGGTTTCTGTAACCTGATGGTTGATCTTTTCGGCAACCTGGGCGATTTGTTCGGTGGCCATCGATTGCTCGCGGGTAGCGGTGGATATTTCAAAGATTTTGCCCGATACCGATTGCATTTCTGTTTGCATATTGCCGATGCGTTCGGCGATGACCTGGGCTAGTTCCTGATTGCCGCTTACCATCTCTTTGGTGGCTTGCATTTTGCCTACGGCGTGTTCGGTTTTCTCACTGATCGATCCCAGCATGTGTTCGATTTCTTCGGTGGCGCGGGCGGTGCGCTCAGCGAGTTTTCGCACTTCATCGGCCACTACCGCAAAGCCGCGGCCCGTTTCGCCTGCACGAGCGGCTTCAATAGCGGCGTTCAGTGCCAGTAAATTGGTTTGGCCGGCAATGTCTTTAATGGTGACAGTGATCAGGCTGATTTGCTGCGATTGCTGCAACAGCTCGTGCATGGTGCTGCTGAGTTCACCAACTGTTTCGGCCATTTTATTTGTGTCGTCCCGCATGGTGTTCACCGCTTCGGCACTGGCGCTGGCGCCTGAATCGGCTTCACGCACGGTGTCTTCAACTTGCTGGGTGCTGTCGGCAATATGAGCAATACTAACGGTGACTTCTTCAATATTGGCGGCAGATGCAGAGGCCATATCGGCTTGTTTATGCGATTCTTGCGATAGTTTTTGCGCCATTTGTTCGATATCGGCCACGCCACCAGTGAGCTTGCCGGCCTGGGTGCGAACCTGAGCAATGATTTTATGTAAATCGCTCAAAAATTGATTAAATGCGCTGGCAATTTGGGCCGTTTCATCGCGGCTGCTGCTGTCTAAGCGCACGGTCAGATCGGCGTTGCCGCTGCTTAAGTTTTGCATCGCAATTTTTAAGCGATTAAGCGGCCGGGTGACTAAATTAGCCAGCCACAGCGATGCCAGTGTGGAGAGCAAAATGGCAACCACGCCTAAAATCACCGATTTGAGCAAAATGTTGTTCAGGGTTTCTTTCACTGAAGATAAATTGGCGTCGGCCGCGGCAACAATGGTTTCACCTTTGCTATTGGTGAAGGGCAGAAAAATGGTGCGAAAGCTGCCAAACTTGCTGTCGTATTCATCAAACGTTCGCTGCTTGCTGCTGATTGCCGCTTGTAATTGCTTGCTGGTTGAATCTGATGGGGTGAGGTAAACCTCGGCATCGGGCTTGCTTTCTTCTTCTGGCGATAAGGACGAGAGTACGTAATAGGTTTTATCCCGCTGAATATAGCCATAAATAAACGGCAGGCCCAGCTCTTTGCTATAGCGGGTAAGCCGCTCTGAAAGCTGACGCATCTGGTGCAGATCGGCTTGCTCCCGGGGTTTTAGCTCTGAATGAAAACCCTCGCCTAAAACATAACGGTAGCCGGTAGCTGCGGCCATCAGCTGGCTGTCAATGGCTTGCAGGGCATGGCTGCGTGCTTGCTGATAGCTGAAGTAGGTAAAGAGCGCGACAGTGATTGTCGTTAAGATAATCATGACGGCCTGAATTTTGCCTTTAAGTGTGTAAAACATATGTATTTTCCTCTATCCAGCTTGTTTATTTTGGTTTTTTAATTTGGCGGATGGTATTACAAATAAATAAGGCAAGTTGAAGAATCTATGGAACTAATATGAAAGGTGCTCCTTATTTTTAATAGGTGCAACCAATTGGGTGCAACCTTGGGGATAGTCCTTACATTTTAAGGTGCAACTCAATTTATAATATGCCATCTTGATCAAACAGAATGTGAAAAATGGCCAGCACAACTCTAGGTATAAAGGTAGACGATGATTTGCGGGCGCGGATTAAAATCGCAGCGCAGCAATTAGACAGAACGCCTCATTGGCTGATTAAGCAATCGATTTTTGCTTATTTGCAACAGGTAGAGCAGGGCGCCCGTCCGCAGGAGCTGGCGCAGGATGGCGAAGCGCTGCCCGTGCTGGATGATGCCGATGGCGCTGAAAGCAATCTTCCTTTTCTGGAGCTGGCCCAGAGCATTGCGGTGCAAAGTGTTTTGCGCTCTGCTATTACCTCAGCCTATCGCCGGCCAGAGACCGAATGCCTGCCGGTACTGATTGAGCAAGCCAAAATGCCAACGGAGCAAATGGCTGGGCAAACTCAGGCGCTGGCGTATAAATTGGTGGCGGCATTACGCGCCAAGCGCACCGGTGGCGGCGTTGAAGGCCTGATTCACGAGTTCTCTTTATCCAGCCAGGAAGGCGTGGCGCTGATGTGCCTGGCCGAAGCCTTGCTGCGTATTCCTGATCGCGCCACGCGTGATGTATTGATCCGCGATAAAGTCAGCAAGGGTGATTGGCATGCTCATCTGGGGCAATCGCCATCGTTGTTTGTGAATGCCGCCAGCTGGGGGCTGATGCTGACAGGTAAGCTGGTTGCCACCAATAGTGAAGCAGGCTTGTCTGCCGCGCTGACCCGTATGATTGGTAAAGGTGGTGAGCCATTAATCCGCAAGGGCGTGGACATGGCAATGCGCCTGATGGGAGAGCAGTTTGTTACCGGCGAAACCATCGCCGAAGCGCTGGCCAACAGCCGCAAATTTGAAGCACGTGGCTTCAGATATTCTTACGATATGCTGGGTGAAGCGGCGACTACCGCGGAAGATGCCAAGCGTTATTACGCCGCTTACGAGCAGGCGATACATGCCATTGGTAAGGCATCAGCCGGGCGCGGTATTTACGAGGGCCCGGGGATTTCGATCAAGCTTTCTGCCCTGCACCCGCGTTATTCACGCGCGCAGCAAGACCGTGTTACCGCAGAATTATTACCCAGTGTGATTGCGCTCGCCCGCCTCGCCCGCAGCTACGATATTGGTTTAAATATTGATGCCGAAGAAGCAGACCGCTTAGAAATCTCGCTCGATTTACTGGAAGCCATGTGCTTTGACGAAGAGCTGGCAGGCTGGAACGGGATTGGTTTTGTGATTCAGGCTTACCAAAAACGTGCGCCGCATGTGATTGATTATGTGATTGATCTGGCCCGCCGCAGTGGCCACCGCCTGATGATTCGTCTGGTCAAAGGCGCGTACTGGGATAGCGAAATCAAGCGTGCGCAATTGGATGGCCTGGAAGATTATCCGGTATACACCCGTAAGGTTTATACCGATGTGGCTTATCTTGCCTGCGCTAAAAAACTGCTGGCTACACCTGATGCGGTCTACCCGCAGTTTGCCACGCATAATGCGCAAACACTTTCTGCGATTTATCACCTTGCCGGGCAAAATTATTATCCCGGCCAGTATGAATTCCAGTGCCTGCACGGCATGGGCGAGCCTTTATACGAGGAAGTTACCGCGCGTGAAAAACTGGGCCGCCCTTGCCGCGTGTATGCGCCGGTGGGCAGCCATGAAACGCTGCTGGCTTATCTGGTGCGCCGCCTCCTGGAAAACGGTGCCAACAGCTCGTTTGTAAATCGTATTGCCGATGAAAATGTGGCTATCGAAGAATTGATTGTTGATCCGATTGCTCAGGCTCTGGCGGTGGTTCCTGCTTTTGCGCCGCACGATAAAATCCCTTTGCCACGGCTCTTATTCGGTGCAAGTCGCTTAAATTCCAGCGGTTTGGATTTATCCAATGAGCATCGCCTGGCTTCACTCTCTGCGGCTCTGCTGGCTGGCGCAAATACAGAATGGCTGGCTGCCCCGATGTTAGGCATGGCAGGCGAGCTGGATGTGTCCCGTAAACAGGCAGTTAAAAATCCGGCCGATCATCAGGATGTGGTTGGTCATGTGATCGAAGCTGATGTGAGCGAAGTGGCCGCAGCCTTTACGCATGCCGCAAATATCGGCCCGATCTGGCAGGCAACTGCGGTTGCAGAGCGCGCAGCCTGCCTGAACCGCGCAGCGCAATTGCTCGAATCCGGCATGCAGCCGCTTCTGGGTCTGATTGTGCGTGAAGCAGGTAAATCGCTGCCCAATGCAATTGCCGAAGTACGCGAAGCGGTCGACTTTTTGCGCTATTACGCCGTGCAAATTGAGCAGGATTTTGCCAACGACAGCCATCGTCCGCTTGGCCCTGTGGTTTGTATCAGCCCGTGGAATTTCCCGCTGGCCATCTTTATTGGCCAGGTCGCCGCAGCTTTGGCTGCAGGTAACCCGGTGCTGGCTAAGCCTGCCGAGCAAACCCCGCTGATCGCCGCCGAAGCAGTACGCATTTTGCGCGCGGCCGGTGTGCCTGCCGGTGCGGTGCAACTCTTGCCTGGCCGTGGTGAAACCGTAGGCAGTGCCTTAATTAACGATGCGCGCTGCAGTGGTGTGATGTTTACCGGCTCTACCCAGGTGGCGCGTTTAATCGCCAGCAATCTGGCTAAACGTCTTGATAAAGATGGCCGTACTATTCCGCTGATTGCCGAAACAGGCGGCCAGAACTGCATGATTGTCGATTCATCGGCACTGGCAGAGCAGGTGGTGGGTGATGTGCTGATGTCGGCCTTTGATTCGGCCGGCCAGCGCTGCTCGGCGCTGCGTGTGCTGTGCCTGCAGGAAGAAGCTGCAGATCACATCTTGCATATGCTGAAAGGCGCAATGCAGGAGCTGAATATTGGCAAACCTGATTCTCTGGCCGTGGATGTAGGCCCGGTGATTGATCTTGAAGCGCAGCAAAATATCGCCAGCCATATCGCTGCATTCAAGAGCCGTGGTGCTGAAGTATCAGAGCTGCCGCTGCCTGCGGTCTGCCAGCAGGGCACCTTTATTGCGCCAACGCTGATCGAAATCAATAGCCTGTCTGAGCTGAAGCAAGAAGTCTTCGGCCCGGTGCTGCATGTGATTCGTTATCGCCGTGAAGCGCTGGATCAGCTGATTGATGATATCAATGGCACCGGCTTTGGGCTGACTTTTGGTGTGCACACCCGAATCGATGAAACCATTGCTCATGTGGTGGAAAAAGTTCAGGCGGGGAATATCTATGTAAACCGCAATGTGATCGGTGCTGTGGTTGGGGTGCAACCTTTTGGTGGTGAAGGTTTATCCGGGACAGGCCCTAAGGCCGGTGGCCCGCTGTATCTGCCACGCCTTCTTTCCCGCCGCCCGGCACAAACCCTGCCAGGGGACCAGGCAGCGCTTGCTCCGCTGCTGGCGTATCACGATCATTTGCAAGCTCGTCAGGAAGACGATGCAGCTGCACGTTGCAGCCGCTATCTGGCCGGATCTGGCTTAGGTGCAAATATCGATTTGCCAGGTCCTACCGGCGAGCGCAACCGTTACCTGCTGCATCCGCGTGGCCCGGTGCTGTGTATTGCCGCAACGGAGCTGGGCGCAAAAGCGCAATTTGCTGCGGCTTTAGCAAGTGGTAATCCTGCCGTGTTTATTGCGCATCCTGCGGTAAAAGCGATGGTTGAAGGCCTGCCCAAAGCGTTGTCTGGCGGCGTCTTCATGAAGGCTTCGATTGCCGAAGCGGGCGTGGTTGGAGCAGTCTTGTTTGAAGGAGACAGTGATGCGCTTGCTGAGGTCAACCGCAAGGTTGCAGAAATCGCCGGGCCTATCCTGCAAGTACAAGGCTTATCCAGCGAAGCCCTTGCTGCCGGTGAAGATTTCGATCTGGCCCGCCTTCTGGCTGAGCGCTCTATCAGCGTAAATACCGCAGCAGCAGGTGGTAATGCCAGTTTGATGAGTATTAGTTAAGGGCGAGCTGTGTGCATTAAGTGGTTTGCTTCAGCAAACAATGAAATAACGTAATGACCACACTCATGGCATAGGGCTTTTTCCCCCCTTGAAAACACGCTTCGCTCCGAACAAGCGGGGTGGGGCCGTCGTCAATTCGTGTTTGAGCGAAGCGAGTTGACACAACGCCACTGTCCGCAGCGAGGAGTCTTCGTGTTTTGAGGTTGTGGCTTGGCTTCGTTTCCTGGCCGCGCAAGAAAGGAAGGTCCAGCGGGACGCCCGCAGCAAAATCAATGTGCCGAAGGCACTAAAAGAGGTCTTTTTTATTTTGGCTGGCATGTATGGGGTGAAGCTCCCGGGCTTCATTCCATACATTTTTGCAATTGAATTTAGTAAGCTTCGCATCATTTAAGTGCATAATAAACCCATCTGCCTGATCTGCCGGTGATCTATGACTTTCCTCCTTTCCCTGCTTGAAACCCGCATTCTGGGTGTGTTAATCGAAAAGCAAATTACTGTTCCTGATACCTATCCTTTATCTTTAAATTCCCTTGTTTCAGGTTGTAATCAGAAATCCAGCCGTGATCCTGTCATGTCAATTAATGACACCGAAGCGGATGAGGCACTGGTGCATTTAAAAGAGCTGAAGCTGATTGAGTCTTCACACTTGGGCGGGCGTATTGCGCGTTATTCGCAGCGCTTTGCCGCCGTGTTTCAAGTGCCATCGCAATCGGTAGCCATTTTAACGGTGCTGATGTTGCGTGGCCCGCAAACAGCAGGCGAGCTGCGTCTGGCTTGTGAGCGTTTGCATAAGTTTTCGGATATTTCAGCGGTAGAGGCTTTTTTAGAAGAGCTTGCATCCCGTAGCAGCGGGGCTTTAGTCGTAAAACTGCCTCGCCAGCCAGGGGCAAGAGAGTGCCGCTGGGCGCATTTATTATCCGGCGAGCCGGTGATCAGCGAGACTGCGCCAAGTGCCAAAGGCAGTGCCGATTCAGCCTTGCAGGCTAAAGTGGATCTTTTAGAAATCGAACTCTTTGAATTAAAAGAAAAAGTGGCCAGAATTTGCGCTGAATTAGGCGTGGAATAACTGGCGATGCTGACGTTTGACTGGCAGTTTCGATAAGCCTTTAATCAGACGTCAGGCCCATGCTGGCTTGCCATGCGGCAAAGAATGCCGCCTGGCAGGGGTATTAAAGTCTTCTTATATGCTGCCGATGATCTGGCTATGTGGCTTGCAAGCTTTCGGAACTTTGGCACGATGCTTGCATAGTTTTTTGATAACGCTTGATCATCAGGATGTTTATCATGAGCACTTTTGTCATCCACCCTATTTGGCCGGTCAGTGAACCCGAAGTAATGGAATACGGCCTTTTCCGTGTGACCCGCCATGGCGAGCTGGAGCTGCTTCGCAGTGCTTGTCTGGAAAGTCTGACCGATGTGCATCACAAGATGCTGCATTTGGCAGAGCATGCTAAAAACCCCAGGCAGTGCAGGGCGGATTGAGCTTTAACATTTAGGGTAAGATGCGGGCTTATTTCATTTTTCTCGTGATCCGCTATGGCCCTGAAGGCAACTATTTTTAAGTCTGATCTGCAAATTGCAGATATGGATCGTCATTACTACGCTACCCATTCTTTAGTGATTGCCCGTCATCCTTCTGAAAATGATGAACGCATGATGGTGCGCCTTTTAGCCTTTGCTTTGCATGCCAGCGAAACACTCGCGTTTACTAAAGGCTTAAGTGATACCGATGAGCCGGATATCTGGCAAAAAGATTTTACTGGTGCAATTGAATTGTGGATTGAATTAGGCCAGCCGGATGAAAAGCGAATTCGCCAGGCCTGTGGTAAAGCGCAAAAAGTAGCGGTGTTTACTTATAGCGGCAATAGTGCGGATGTTTGGTGGAAAGGCATCGCCAGCAAATTAGAGCGTTTGGATAATCTGCAAGTGATTAATGTGCCGGTAGAAATGACCCAAACATTAGCCGCCCTGGCTAATCGCAATATGCAATTGCAATGTACGATTCAGGATGGCCAGGTTTGGCTGGCAGATAACAGCCAGTCTGTTGAAACACATTTCACTATTTTAAAAGCATTTAAATAAGACCGGGTGGGTGAGCATTTATGCCCACGCGCCATTGATGATTACATATCAATAAGAGCCGCCATTTATGGATTTAAACCAGCTTATGCTCGATGTCCGCCAGTTTGCACAAGCGCGCGATTGGGAGCGTTATCACACGCCTAAAAATTTATGCATGGCGATGTCGGTAGAAATGGCCGAGTTAGTAGAGCACTTTCAATGGGCAACGCCAGAGGAATCTCAGCAATTAGATTCAGCTAAGCGTGAAGCGGTAGAGCAGGAAATGGCCGATGTATTGCTTTATATGATCAGGCTGGCCGATGTGCTGAATGTAGATTTAGAACGCGCCATTCGGGCAAAAATGGTTTTAAATGCCGTTAAATATCCACCTTTGTAAATATGATGAATTTATCCAACGATCAAATTATTCAGGATACCGAGCGCTGGCTGGAAAAAGCCGTGATTGGTTTAAATCTTTGCCCCTTTGCTAAAGCGGTGCATGTTAAAAAGCAGCTTCGCTATGCAGTGAGTGATGCTCGTAATATTGATGTGCTGATTGAGACATTAATTAAAGAGCTGGAGCTGCTGGCAGAAACAGACCCGGCAAAAATTGAAATGACGCTGCTGATTCATCCCTATGTACTGGGGGATTTTCTGGCTTATAACGATTTTCTTGAAATTGCCGATTCTGTACTGGAAGAGCTTGATCTGGACGGGATATTTCAAATCGCCAGCTTTCACCCTCAGTATCAGTTTGAAGGCAGCGAGCCGGATGATATCGACAATTACACTAATCGCAGCCCCTATCCTACTTTGCACTTACTGCGTGAAGACAGTATCTCTAAGGCGGTTGAGGCTTTTCCAGATGCGGATGTTATTGTTGATCGTAATATTGCCACTCTGCGCAGCATGGGCCATGAGGGTTGGAAAAAGCTCTGGGTGTAGGGGCTGAGGCAGATATGGAGCAGATACGCAGCATTTACATTAAAGATTAAATGAACTTTGGCGCTGTGGGTCATCCTAATAAGGATTGATTGCCAAGGATGATTTATGCTGCCCCGTTTTGCCATCTTGATCGTGGCCATTTTACTGAGTGCTTGCCAGGAAAAAAGTACGCCGCCTGCAAAAGCGGTTGCCAGGAACGAAGCCAGTACGCCTGATCTGTTTTTTAAGAAAAATCAGGCAGAGTGGGACAGCCTTTTGCAGTTTATCGGCCAGAATCCGCAGGATATCAATTTGTGGGAAAGGCCGCCTCTGAAGCACGCGCTGCGCCTCTTGCTTGGGCCCCAGCTTAATGTGTTTAAGCAGTATATGGAAAAATGCAGCCCTGTATTGCAGGATGAAGTGCTTTATATCAGGGGCAGTATGCAGGATGAAAGCAAGGGGCAGGCCTATCTGTTGATTGATATTGAAAACAGAAAGCTGGAAGTGGGGCTGATTAGCAATGGAAAACTGGAGGTTCTTTCAACACCGGGTGAGGCTATCCGGTTGCCGGATGATTTAAAGCCGCTGACAGATAATCTAAGTATTCAAATGTAAGTTTGCTTAAAGGCAGTAAGCGATAACGGCCTCAGCGTTTATGTTTTCTGCTCTCTGCGTCACCGCCTCTGTGCCGGGTAAATTTTGCATAAGCATTTACTCCTGTCAGATGACAGGTATAATACGCCCGCTGCAGCAATCATGGTCCTCGTAGTACAACGGATAGTACAAGTGCCTCCTAAGCGCTAGATACAGGTTCGATTCCTGTCGGGGATACCAGCGCAAACACATCAACCCGCTTTACGCGGGTTTTTTTGTGGGCGGCGTTTGGGCTAAGCCTTGCCGCCATCAACAGCCTCGTTAAGGGCTGCTGATGGCTCAGGGCTAAAGCTTGAAGCGGCCAAACTGCTCGGTCAGGTAGGCGGCCAGCTCGTTTAAATCATGCACGGTTTTGGTGGCATGCTGCAGATTAGAATCAGACTGCTGCATTTGATTGGTAATGTTTTCTGCGCTTTGCGCCATGGCGGTGGTGGCGTTTTGTTGCTCCAGCGTAGCGTGGGCAATTTCGCCAATCTTGGCCATCACTTCATCCATATTTTCGCGAATCGTGCCAATTTTGGCTGCGGCTTCTTCGGATAAGTTCACGCCGCTTTGCACTGCGGTAATGGTGGTTTGCATATTATTAACTGCAATGCCTGTTTCACCCCGAATCCCGTCAATCATGCCGGTAATTTCAATGGTGGCCGAAGAGGTGCGTTCCGCGAGTTTACGTACTTCATCCGCTACAACAGCAAAGCCGCGTCCTTGCTCGCCAGCCCTTGCGGCTTCGATTGCCGCATTAAGCGCAAGCAAATTGGTTTGGTCGGCAATTTCTTTAATCACCCGAATAATGCCGCTGATATCCTGAGCTCTTTGATTCAGCCGGTCGAGCAGGCTGGATAAATCACCGACTTCTCTGGCCGATTTGCCGACTTCATTGGCGACTTCTTTTACTGTAGAGGCCGATTGCCCGGATAAAGCACCGGTACTGGTGACCAATTGATTGGCATCTCTGGAATTATCAGCAATATGCGAAATGCTGACGGTGATTTCTTCAATTGTGGCGGCATTGGAGGCGGATAAATCGGAAAGCCGCTGTGAGTCATTTGCCAGATCATTCAGAACCGAATTAATAGCACCAATACCCGTGGTTAAATTAACTGTTTCCTTGCGAATATCGACAAACATGGTGCGTAATTGTTCGGTAAAGCGATTAAAGGCCTTAGCGGTCGCCGCAATTTCATCGTTGCCTTCAATTTCTATTTTGCTCGTTAAATCACCACCGCCCTGTGCAATTTCCTGCATGGCAATGCGGACTTTATCCAGACTCCTGAGCATTCTGCTAATCAGAAAGCCGGCAACGGGGATCACTATAATTAATAGAATGACCAAGGCTGCTATGGCTTGCCACACTAATTGATTAAGCGGCTCCAGAATGGTGTGTTTATCAATGACAAGGATAAGGTCGATATCCGTTCCCTCTACAGGCTGAACAAATACGTATTTATCTTCGCCACCAATGCTGATTTCTGCCAGCTCACGGCTGTTTGCAATTGTGGCCATACTGGCAGCGTTAAGGTCGCTGGCAATATCAGTAGTGGGTTTGTTTAGTTTATCTTTGTCTGCATGGGCCAGAATTTGCCCAGTTTTATCAGCAAGCACAGCATAGCCATTGCCTGTGAGTTTAATGTTTAAAACATCTTTTACCACCCCTGCAAGTGATATATCCACTGCAGCAACGCCTTTAAACCCGGCATCGCCTTTTACCGGGGATGCAAAAGATAAAATAAGCTGTTTGCTTTCTGCATCGATATAAGGCGGGGTGAGAATGGTTTTTCCTGCTGCCATCGCTTGCTTATACCAGGGCCTTGATGTCGGATCAAAATCAGCAGGCATATTAACGACATGGCCGCTGATAAATTTTTTATCCGGGGTGCCGATATAGGCTAAATCGAATTTAGCACTTTTTTCGGTTTGATATAAAGCCGGCACCGGATCTGTGGCTTTTGATATTGCATCCGCGAGGCCTGAAACTATATTTTGTTTTTCTTCTACCCAATTACGCAGCACGACATTGTAGCCAGTGCTAATCCCGATAATTTCATTATGCAAACTGACATTAATCATTTCGTGACGCATTTTTAAATAGCTGCCATATGTAAGTATGGCGCCAGAAATAAGCGTGAGTAATGAAATAAATGCGATCAGTTTTACTTTCAGAGATTGGTTCATGATCGGGCTCTTTTATGCAAATAACATGATTTATACAGAAAGAGCAAAAGGCCATAGCGATTGAATTGCGAATGAATCCTGATTCACAATAAAAAAGCAAGCCCTGCTTCAGGTATTTACATGGTAAGTATTGCATATAAAAGAGCAAGCGCCAGGATTAATTAGCCTTTGCTGATCTAAGGTATTACCCGCGTATAACACGGATCACTTCATTCACGTCTTGCAATTTAATTAAGATTCTTTGTAATTGTTCGGCATCCCGGATTTCCAAAGTAAATCTCATTAATACCCGCTGATCTTTGTTTTGCGTATTCACGGCAGTGACATTGATTCGCTCTCTTGCCATGATGTCGCTTAAATCGCGCAGCAAAGTACCGCGGTTATGCGCTTCAACTAATAAATCTGTGGCAAAAACATGGCCGCGCTGAATGCCCCAGTCTGCATTAATTAAACGCTCTGGTGCTGCGCTGGCCAGGCGTTTTAATGTGCTGCAATCACTGCGGTGAATGGAGATGCCGCGGCCCTTGGTCACAAAGCCCATGACATGATCGGGCGGCACTGGCTTGCAGCATTTGGCGAGCAGGGTCATCAGTTTATCTACCCCCTCAATCAGAATGCCCTCGCCATTGCCATTTGCCCTTGCTGCTTTGATAAAGTCGTTAGGCTGCTCTGAGATGGGCTCGATAGGGGCCAGGCTTTCCCTGAAGGCCTGATTAAGCTCGCGCTGAGAAATCTCGCCCTGGCCAAGCGCCGCAAACAGCTCTTCGATATGCTTGCAGCCTAATTTAACGGCGATATTGTCCTGATTGGCATCTCTGGCTGCACAGCGGGCGGCTTCTTTATCGTAAATTGAGCGGCCTGCTTCAATGGCGATATCCTGGTGCTGCTGGCGTATCCAGTGGCGAATTTTGCTGGCGGCACGGTGGCTCTTTACATAGCCCTGATGCAGCCAGTCAAGGCTTGGGCCGCCTTCTTTGGCCGAAAGGATTTCTACCCGCTGGCCGTTCTCCAGTGCGGTATAAAGCGGCACAATCTGGCCGTTTACTTTTGCACCACGGCAGCGATGCCCAAGATCGGTGTGCACGTGGTAGGCAAAATCGACCGGCGTGCTGCCTTTGGGCAGGGTGATCACGCGCCCTGCCGGGGTGAGTATATAAATAGTGTCGTCAAACAGCTCGGCTTTGAAGGTTTCGGCAAATTGCGTTTCGCTGGCCATATCTTCACGCCAGTCCAGGAGCTGGCGCAGCCAGGCAATTTTTTCTTCGTAACGTGCATCGCCCTGGCCGCCTTCTTTATAGCGCCAGTGTGCGGCCACGCCGTATTCGGCGTGTTCGTGCATTTCTATGGTGCGAATCTGTACTTCAACCGCTTTATCATTTTCACCGATCACAGCGGTGTGCAGGCTGCGATAAAAATTGCCTTTGGGGTGGGCGATATAATCGTCAAACTCGCCTGGAATAGGCTGCCAGAGGTTGTGCACAATACCAAGCGCGGTATAGCAGTCTTTTAAATCAGGCACCAGAATACGCACGGCGCGGATATCGTAAAGCTCAGAGAAATCGAGCTTCTTTTTCTGCATCTTTTTCCAGATACTGAAAATATGCTTGGGCCGCCCCATCAGATCGGCTTTTACACCCGCGTTATTCAGCTCAATTCTGAGGGTGCTTAAGACCTCATCAATAAATTTTTCCCGGTCAACCCGGCGCTCATCCAACAGTTTGGCGATTTTTTTATAAGTGTCGGGGTGCAAGTAGCGAAAGCCCAGATCTTCCAGCTCCCATTTGATTTGCCATACGCCTAAGCGATTGGCCAAGGGGGCAAACAGATCCAGTGTTTCCTGGGCAATACGGCGGCGTACATCGTCCGGAGCCTGAGCCAGCTCGTGCATGGTTTGGGTACGCCAGGCCAGCTTGATCAGCACGGCGCGAATGTCTTCCACCATGGCGATCAGCATTTTGCGTACGGCCTCGATCTGCTGTGCGGCATCTGCCGCTTTGCCACCGGCAGGATGGGCCAGGCTGCGTAATTGGCTGACCTTGCTTGCACCGTCAAGCAGCCGCGTGACATCAGGGCCAAAGTGGGTGTTGATCAGCTCCATAGGCTGATTCAGCTGGGTAGGCAGGGCAAATAAAAGGGTGGCGATGACGGAATTGGCATCAAGGCGTAAATCCGCCACGATAGAGGCGCTGGCAACGGCGTGCTGAAAGAGCGAGCTGCCGGTATCGGTATGAATGCGCTGGCCGTACTGTTCAAAGACCCAGTCCAGTGCTTGTCGTAAGCGTACGATATCTGTTGGCGGGTAGCGCTCTGTTAAGGCACTGAGCCAGCGATCAGGATCTGCCGCTTCTGCAATAGATTGGGCAAGCGGGCGGGTAACGGCAACCATATCGAATCACTACGAAAAATTAGAAGCTAATTTTGCCTACTTTGCGTGGCTAGTCATAGAGTGAACTGTGTTTATTGTAAATAATTTCTTGTTTTTATATAAGAAGACTGCTGTTTTTTACTTACAAGAAACAAATCGCAGATTAAATGTGCCGGTATTGTTCTGAAGCCTGGCGCTTTGTTGTTGGCATATTATCTGTAAACCGAAACAGGCTTAGCCGTTTTCTCTGGTTTAATTGAAGGAATGCTCAGAGTTTAAAAAATTGAATTTTATCCTGCACAAGCTGAGTTTGAGTGCCGATATCAGAGGATGTTGCGCCCAACTCCTCTGCAAGCGCGGCATTGATGCTGGAGATGCTGTTAAATTGGCGCATGGTTTCACTCATTTGCCCAATTGCACCGGATTGGTTGGCCGCAGATTCGGAGATTTGCGAGATAAGATCGGCTGTACGCTGAATTGAGTTTTCAATCTGATCCAGCGCCTGGATGGCGGCATCTGATTTATCGATACTTTCTTTTGCCAGCGCTTCAATATCAGAGGCTGCAATCTGGCTTCTGAGCGCCAGCTTTTGCACTTCTGTGGCGACAACAGCAAATCCTTTGCCGTGTTCTCCCGCTCTGGCGGCTTCAATGGCAGCATTCAGTGCCAGCAAATTAGTCTGGTAGGCAATGTCGTCAACAATACTGACTTTTTTGGCGATTTTACGCATCACACTGACTGTTTCTCTGACGATGTGTGCGCCATTTTTAGAGGCTGCAACTGCGTCTTTAGATTGCGTAACAGACTGCTGGCTGTTTTTAAGCGTGTGGCGTGTGGTATCGCTGAGCAGATTTAAAGTGCTGGTATTTGCCTCAATGCCGCTTGCCAGCTCACCACTGGAGTCCCGCAGCTGCTGTGAGGTTGCGTTAATCTGAGCAGAGAGGGTAGAGAGCGTTGCAACGCAGTTTTGGGTTTCTGAAATAACCAGCTTTAAATGCATCCCCATGGCCTTAATACCTGCCAGCAGGCCCGTTGCATCTTGTGGATTCAGTGCGGTAACGACTTGTAAATTACCTGCTGCAATGTGGGTCATCACATTCGCCATAGCAGGCTCGGCTTCTAATATGCGGATCACTTTCCTGTAGGTGGAGGCCACAATAAAGGTAATGATGATCAGGGTGATGATTAGCAAGCCCAGTGCCAGCTTACTGCTTTTTTGACTGGTTTCAGTGGCGGCTGTTTCTTCCTGCTGCTGGTAAGCCAGCGCAAGCGGAACGACGGCATCGATGGCTTTGCGGTGAGTTACATAGAGTGCTTGTAATTTGAGGGCAGTTTCTTTTAAAGAAAGGCTGTCGTAGTTTTCTATTGCGGGCAGCAGCTGCTGATTTAAAAGGCTTAAGTACTGCCGGGCCGGGGGATAAGCCGCATCACGCATGGCGTTAATAATGGAAGCGGGAAATGCGCTGTTTTGCCAGTATTTTTGCCGCTCTTCGAAGTTTGCGACGGCTTTTTTCAGGTCCTGAATCAGCAGGGCCCGCTGCGCACCATCGTTACTGTTAATTAATTGCTGGGCCAGTAAATGTGTTTCTACCAGATTGGCTGGCGGTGGGAGTACATCGGCAATTAAATCTTTACTTGTGATAATGCGCTGATAGCGTGGCCCATTGATCAGTACTTCAGAAGAAATGCGCCAGATAATGGCTGTTTGTGTCAGCAATAATAAAATAATAAGCAAAAGCAGGCTGATAAATTGCCTGCGAACGGTTATTGCTTTGCTCATTAATCATCCCTCGCTGTTGAAATAAGAAACCAGGCCGCTTGCAGAGTAAATCGCATTCTGCAAAATAAAATATGGATACGGGATATTTTGGGCTTAATTTCTTATTTAGCTTAGCTTAGGCTGTGCATTTCTCAAACATACATAAAGTGCTGCTGATTTATTTAATAGCGGCTGCCAGAGCTTAATTCATCTTGTAAGCGATGAAGCAGAGCAAGCCTTTGCGGGCTGATCGTGCCTTCTTCCACTCCCGCCCGCATACCGCAATCGGGCTCCTGGCGGTGGCGGCAATTATGAAAACGGCAGGTGCCGATGCGCTCTCTGAACTCCGGGAAATAAGCGGGTAAATCTTGTGCCGTAATATGTGCCAGGCCAAATGACTGCAGGCCTGGCGAATCTATCAGCGCTGATTCGGCATCCAGGTGATAAAAAGTAGCATTCGTGGTGGTGTGTTTACCAGAATCCAGCGCAACCGAGATTTCATTGACCCGGGCATTGGCATCGGGCAGAAGGGCATTGGTAATGGTGGATTTACCCATTCCTGACTGCCCTACCAGCACAGAAATATGCCCGACTAATGACTCACGCAATGGCGCGATATTATCCAGCGCTGAAATCTCTACCAGCTTGTAGCCCAGGTTTACAAAGTATTCCAGGCGCTCTCTGGCGGCCGCTGCTGAGGGTAAATCGCATTTATTTAAGCAAATCAGTGTTTGAATGCCACCGGCTTCGGCGGCAATGGCACAGCGGCTGATCAGCTCGGTTGAAAAGCTGGGCTCTGAAGCTACCACAATAATCAGCTGGGTGACATTGGCGGCAATCAGCTTGCTTTTCCATGCATCCGAGCGGTACAGCAGGGTTTTGCGTTCTAAAACACGTTCAATGACGGCTTGTTCATCATTTAAAATTTGAATATCGACTAAGTCGCCACAGGAGTAATCCGTTTTCTTACCACGGGTGCTGGCCCGAAGGCGCTTGCCACCCGCGCATTCAATAATATAAGACTTGCCGTGGCTAGCGACGATACGGGCTGTTTCGGTCATGTAGTTGCTTTTTAAAGTGAGGGCGTTCCAGTAGGGCAACGCAGATAAATCATTCAGGCAAATGCCATCAATACGAGTAAATACCGGGGCCGGGCGCTGGCCCCGGAAGATGCTTAGCTTTTCTTATGCAGTGCGTCTGAGCGTGCGGCACAGATAAAATCATTACGGCTGACACCATTGGCGCTATGGGTATTCCAGCGCACGCGGCAGCGGCTGTAGCTGACATCCAGATCCGGGTGGTGATCTTGCTGATTGGCCATCCAGGCGACTGCGTTTACAAAGCCCATGGTTTCATAAAAGTTTTTAAAGCGAAATGTTTTCTCAAGATAGGCTTCAGTAACGATCCAATCCTGCAAATCGGTAGAGAGCATTTCTGCTTCAACTTCACTGAGTTTAGCGGCATCGTCCTGGCAATTTTCTGTGCTTAGCATTTTTATTCTCTCTCTGAGGGGATCAATATTAGCAATTAGTCTAATTCAGTTTTTTCAATGCTGCGATCCGTAATGCTGCAGGCGGGTGACTATCGTAAAACATGCTGTGCAAAGGATCGGGCGTCAGCGTGGCGGCATTATCACGATAAAGCTTTACCAGTGCATTAATCAGATCATGGGCTGATTCTTGTTTGGCAGCGTAGGCATCGGCTTCATACTCGTGTTTGCGCGAAGACATTGAGCTGACCGGGGCAAAAATAAAGGTAAACACCGGCATCACTAAAAAGAACAGCAGCAGTGCTGTTGCCGTGGACTGGCTGCTGACGCCAAGCCCCTGATAAAACCAGAGTTCTTGTTTTAATTGCCCTAAAACCCACAGCATGCCCAGCATCAGGCCAAAGGTCCAAATCATGCGTTTGGCAATATGGCGATGCTTAAAGTGGCCTAATTCATGCGCCAGGACGGCGGCTACTTCACTGGCATTTAAATGCTTGAGCAGGGTATCAAAAAATACAATTCGCTTGGCTTTACCAAGGCCGGTGAAATAAGCATTGCCATGGCTGGAGCGCTTAGAGCCATCCATCACAAAAATGCCATTGGTTTTAAAACCGCAGCGGCTTAACAGCGATTCGATCCGCTCTTTTAAATCCGGATCAGATAGCGGCTCAAATTTATTAAAAATAGGCGCAATAAAAGTTGGAAAAGCCCACATTAATAAGAGTGAAAAGCCCACCCATACGGCCCAAACCCATAGCCACCAATATGTGCCCATCTGCTCCATCAGCCATAACACGCCAGCTAAGAGCGGCAGGCCAATGACGGTGGCCACAGCGGTGGTTTTAAGTGTGTCGGCAATAAATAATTGGGCGCTCATATTATTAAAGCCAAAGCCAGCTTCAATTTTAAATGTGGAAATCAGAGTAAAAGGCAGCGTGATTAAGCTGTGGATAAGGGTAATGCCCATAATCAGGGCTACGCCCGCCCAAAGCGATGAGGTAAACCAGCCTGATATCAGCTGATTCAGCCATTCAATCCCGCCGCCCAAAGTAAATGCGCCCAAAAGCATGGCTTCAAACAGAGTAACGATCATGCCAAAACGTGTTTTTGCCACAGTGTAATCGGCGGCGCGCTGATGCGAGGCCTGGGTAATTTCGGAGATAAACTCAGCAGGAACGCTGCCTCTGTGGCGTTTTACATGGTTGATATGGCGCATTGCCAGCCAGAGTTGCAATATTACGCTGGCCGTTAAGGCAAACAGAAAGAGGAGGGAGAACTGATTTGCGTTCATTTACGGGTAAAATAGCATTTTTGTGTGTTGAATAGGGCCAAGTATGCCACAAGACAAGAACCACCTCATCTGGGTTGATATGGAGATGACTGGGCTTGATCCCGAGAAAGAGCGCGTGATCGAAATTGCCGTCATTATTACCGATAGCAATCTGAATATGATTGCCGAAGGCCCCGTGCTGGTGGTGCATCAGGATGACAGCGTCTTAGATGCCATGGATGACTGGAATAAAAATACCCATGGTAAATCAGGCTTGATTGATAAAGTAAAAGCATCGGTGATTACAGAGGCCGAAGCACAAGCGCAATTGATCGCCTTTTTGGAAGAATATGTTCCTAAGGGCGCATCACCACTGTGCGGTAATTCAGTTCATCAGGATCGCCGCTTTTTGGTGAAATATCTGCCTGAGCTGGAAGAATTCTTCCACTACCGCAATCTGGATGTTTCTACCCTTAAAGAGCTGTGCAAACGCTGGCAGCCAGAAGTTGCCAAACAGTTTAAAAAGCGTGGCGCGCATACGGCATTAGCAGATATCCAGGAATCGATTGATGAGCTGAAGTTTTACCGCGAAAACTTTATTCGTGAGCCAGCGGTGGCGGTTGCAGCCGGGGTTTAAAAAAGCGGGCCGGGCAGGATTTTCCCATCGCCCTGGCCGCAACTCCTGAACTGCAGAGCAAACAATCTTATCTGTGAATCTCTGTATTTTCTGCGGATTCAGGTGTTGCTTTCTCAGTATTCAGCTGAAGCATTTTGATGATCAGTGACTGTGATGCCCCCGCGCAGCGGCGTTTTATTTTCAGCCGTGCGGGCATCACATCCTGCCCGTCTTCAGAGTTTGTTTGAAATATAAAGGTGTCACCCCCATGTTGGTACTAGCAACACAACTCGGACGCTTGCTGCTGGCGCGTGGCCAGAGTGTTACAACTGCAGAATCCTGCACTGGCGGCCTGATTGCCGGCGCAATCACCGATGTGGCAGGCAGCTCGGCGTGGTTTGAGCGTGGTTTTATTACTTACTCCAACGAAGCCAAAATGGATATGCTCGCCGTTCCGCCGGATTTTATCGCAAGGCTTGGCGCCGTGAGTGAGCCTGTTGTTGCAGCCATGGTGCAGGGGGCGTGTCATTTGGCGGGAGCTGAATGGGGTGTTGCTGTGAGTGGTGTGGCAGGCCCCGCAGGGGGCAGCGCTGATAAGCCGGTGGGTACCGTTTGCTTTGCATTTGCAGGGCCGGCAGGGATTATCACCGAGCAGGAATTATTTGATGGCGACAGAGCCGCAGTGCGTATGCAAACCGTACGCCATGCCCTGA
Source organism: Iodobacter violaceini (assembly GCF_011601265.1). GTDB lineage: Bacteria > Pseudomonadota > Gammaproteobacteria > Burkholderiales > Chitinibacteraceae > Iodobacter > Iodobacter violaceini. The sequence goes on along the minus strand of NZ_JAAOLX010000001.1, from coordinate 553,605 downwards.
TTCGCCTGATTGAGTTGATTGAAGAACAAGATTGAAACGACTCTGAAAAAAAGAAATGAAGGAAAATAAATGACCACGGTAGTAGTCGTTAAAAAAGGCGATCAGATCGCCATTGCGGCGGATAGCCAGTCTACTTTTGGCGATACCCGGCTGGGTGCCGGGGATGATGCATGCTGGAATAAAATTTTTGCCGCGCACGATGGTTATTTCTCGATTGCAGGCAGTGCTGCACATGATCTGGTTTTGCAGGCCGCGCTTAAAAAAGTAAAAAATCTGGATTTCAGTGACAGGCCCGCCATTTTTGAAAGCTTCAGAAAGCTGCATCCCAAGCTTAAAGACGATTTCTTTTTAAAAGTAGACGAAGAAGAAGACGATCCTTACGAATCCAGCCAAATGACCGTGCTGCTGGCTAATCCGCATGGCATTTTTGCTGTCTACAGCCTGCGTGAAGTCTATGAATACCAGCGTTTCTGGGGCATAGGCAGTGGCCGCGATTATGCGATTGGCGCGATGAATGCCGTTTACGATAATCCGGATTTAAGCGCTGCCGATATCGCTCGTATTGGCGTTGAGGCTGGTTGTGCTTTTGATGTCAGCTCATCGATGCCGATGACCAGCTATTCGGTCAACCGGGTACAAACTGCCACTGCAAAAACGGGCAAATAATAAATATATTTGTGGTTCGGCAGTCTCTTGACTGGCGAATTGCAGCTTTTTAGGTAGAGAGTAAAACATGAAAGATTCACTAGAGCGTTTTTTGTTTGATGGCCTGCCAGTGCGCGGCGAAATTGTTCAGCTTGATGGCACTTATAAAGAAGTGCTTACCCGCCACCCTTATCCGCCTGTATTGCAAAAGCGGATTGGCGAGCTGCTTGCTGCTGCCGCCTTACTCACTGCAACCATCAAGCTTGATGGCACTTTAGTGATGCAATTACGCGGTAATGGCCCGCTTAAAATGCTGGTGGTTGAATGCACCAGCGAAATGACCATGCGCGCTACAGCACGCTGGGAAGGCTTGCTTTCCAGTGATGCCACTCTGGCCGGGCTGATTGGCCAGGGCCAGTTTTCTATCATGATTGATCCGCAGGATGGTGAAACATGGCAGGGCGTGGTGGGCTTTGAAAAAGGCCAGAGCGTGGCAGAGATTATTGAAAACTATATGCAGCGCTCCGAGCAGCTCGATACCAAAATCTGGCTGGCTGCCGATGGCGAAATGGCCGGTGGTCTCTTGATTCAAAAGCTGCCGGAAGGCCAGGGCGATGCCGATGGCTGGGACAGAGTTACCGCCTTATCGCAAACCATCCAGGACGAAGAGCTGCTTACCCTGCCGCTGCGCGAAACACTTTATCGCCTGTATAACGAAGAAAAAGTCCGCATCTTTGACCCGGTATTCCCAAGCTTTGCCTGCACCTGCTCCAGAGAGCGCGTGGGTGGCATGCTGAAAATGCTGGGTAAAGAAGAAATCGAAGGCCTGCTCGCCGAACACGGTCATGTGGATGTGGGTTGCGAGTTTTGCAACGAGAAATACCAGTTTGATCAGGTGGATGTGACCCAACTCTTTATCGGGCACGGGATCACTGAAGTGAATCCGCAGCTGCATTAAGGATAATGATGAGAAGCCCTGCCCAGCTTGCTCAGGATCAGCTGGAAGCCTACAACGCTAAAGACCTGGATGCTTTTTGTGCCTGCTACAGCCCGGATGTGCAAGTCTGGCACCCGCCTGCGGCCAGCCCGGGATTGCGGGGCATGGATCAATTCAGGGCGCGTTATGCCGCCAGCTCTTTTGCTAATCCAGCGCAGCGGGCAGAGGTGGGCCAGCGCATCGTGATGGGCAATAAGGTGGTGGATCATGAATGGGTATACGGGCGCAGTGCGCAGCCTGAAGCGGTGATCGTGATTTATCACTGTGAGGATGGGCTGATTAAGGATGTGTTCTTTTTTAGTTCCTGATCCGGATCACATTCAATGATCTGTTCTTGCAGTTAAAAAAATGCCCCATTATTTTGGGGCATTTTTTATGGCTTAAGAATTTACGGCTTATTGCTCAACCGCAGGCTGTTGCCAGGGCAGCGGTACATTGATGCCATTGAGCGTGAAAGCGCCTTTTTCCAGCGAAGCTTTTGCTGAGAGCAGGCCGTTTTCGCTGCGGATCAGGTTTTGATCGGTCAGCTTATTGATCTGGCCTTCTACAAATTGGCCTGCCAGATAATCCAGATCGTCTGCTGCTACGCCGCTGTCCGGGCCGCCGAACATATTGCGGGCTTGCCACATCACCATGGTTTCGATCACTTTGCGTGGTACAGAGAAATCGGCTCTGGCGTGAAGCTTACTTACAAATTCGACTGGTTTATCCAAGTCTTCAGGCTTAAAGCCTTTGAGGCCAACTTCGGTGGTAAAGCGGATTGAGCCGTCAGGCAGTTTAACGTCAAACTTTTTAATGGCCAGCAGCGGGTCGTGCGTCAGCAGCGGCATGCCGTGGGTTTTAACCAGCTTAACCAGCTCGGCTGAGAACTCATCGCGCTTCAGTTGTTTTTTCTGCAGTGCGGTAAATTCATCCGCCAGCTTTGCAAGCGTCGGGCCGTGTAAATGGCTGGCAGAGGCTTGCAGCTCGGCAGGACCATAAGGCTGATCGTCGAGGATTAAGCGGGCAAGGTTGATATTGGCGCCGCCGTTAATAAACTCGCCTTCTTCTGCAATATTGCCAGCGTACTTCAGGTTTTCTAATTTAAGCTTAATCGGGGTGCCTTCCGACAGCTGCATATTAAAACCTGCCAGATTGGCATTGGTTGTACCCAGCATCACGCCGGTTTTACCACGCACATGATCAAAGCCAAAGGTTAAATCATTAAAGGCAAAGGAGAGTTTGCCCTTGGCTTCACCCGATAAACCAGGGGCATTGGCAATGAGTTTTACGCTGTTGAAATCACCACCATAATTAAGAGTGGCATCAAAGCCTTTCCATTTGGCTTTTACGCCAGAAATGGCTTCTTCATAATCAAAGCTCGGTACTTTTACAGAAATAACGCCATCGTCATTAAAGCCAATTCTGTTTTCAATATGAATGGGTTTTTGTGTGCCAAAGAATTGGGTTAAAAACTTTTGTGTTTCCGGCGAAAAAACGAATTCAGATTCAACCACTGCTTTATATGGACGCAGATTAAAGCTGCTTAGCAGTGGGAAGGGGCCGTGCTTAATATGCTGGGTATAGGTCACTTCAAATTTAGGCAGCTCAGTGCCTGCACGCTCAATAAAAAAGCGATAAAGCTCAGGATTAAGCAATAGCGTGGTTTTTTCGTTTGAGCTAAACCAGCCGGGCTGATATTCACGATTTTTTACAATAAAGTAGGGCAGGCTGCTTAGCCATTCATGCTGCTTTTGCAGTGTTTTTTCAGCGGCTTTTCCAGCTACATAGGCACCGCCAATATAGGCTGTGGACAGGATGGCGGCTGTGATTGCACTACCCAGTAATACTTTACGTTTCACCATTGTCTCCGACATTCAATATCGTGCCTCGCGCATCAAAAAGGCGTTTCAGATGCAAGCTTGGCAGAAAAACGGGCGCTTGTGGCGCCCGTTAAGATTGGATTTTATATCCGTTGCGCGAGTTCTACAGCTTTACCAATGTAGTTGCTTGGTGTCAGCTCTTTGAGGCGGGCTTTTTCCAGCTCGGGAATTTCTAAACCATCAATAAATACAGCCAGTGCTTCGCGGGTCATACCGCTCTTGCCACGGGTAAGCTCTTTTAGCTGCTCGTAAGCATTAGGCACGGCATAACGGCGCATGACAGTCTGGATTGGCTCGGCCAGCACTTCCCAGTTGGCGTTCAAATCATCAAGCATGGCCTGACGATTGACTTCCAGTTTGTTCAGGCCTTTTAAGCAGGCACTGTAAGCCAGCAGGCTATAGCCTAAACCAACGCCCATATTACGCAATACGGTAGAGTCGGTAAGGTCACGTTGCCAGCGGCTGACTGGCAGCTTTTGCGAAAGATGAGTCAGCATCGCATTGGCCATGCCCAGATTGCCTTCGGAGTTTTCGAAGTCAATAGGGTTAACCTTATGCGGCATTGTGCTGGAGCCAATTTCGTTCTTATTGACGCGCTGTTTAAAGAAGCCCAGCGAGATATAACCCCAGATATCGCGGTTCATATCAATAAGAATGGTGTTGGTACGGGTAAACGTGTCGTACAGCTCGCTCATGTAATCATGAGATTCGATTTGCGTGCTGTAGGCGTTAAAGCTGATGCCAAGGCTTTCTACAAAACGGCGGCAGAAGTTTTCCCAATCAAAATCAGGGTAGGCCGAGATGTGGGCATTGTAGTTACCAACCGCGCCATTGATTTTGCCCAGCAGTTCAATTTTTTCGATTCGAACAAGCTGACGCTCAAGGCGGTAGGCCACATTGGCCATTTCCTTGCCCATGGTGGTCGGTGTCGCTGGCTGGCCGTGGGTACGGCTCATCATTGGCGCATCGGCTAAATCGTGGGCCAGTTCTTTGAGCTTAGCGATCATTTCTTTGAGCTTTGGCAGCATCACCGCGTCACGCGCGCCTTTTAACATCAGGGCGTGGCTAAGGTTATTGATGTCTTCCGAAGTACAAGCAAAATGGATGAATTCGTTGGCGGCGCTGACTTCGGCGTTGCCGGACAAGCGTTCTTTCATCCAGTATTCCACGGCTTTCACATCGTGGTTGGTGGTGCGCTCGATGGTTTTCACTTCCAGCGCGTGCTCTGGTGAAAACTGGGCGACAACCGCATCGAGTTCAGCGATGGTGGCTGCAGAGAAGGGCTTAATCTCTTCAATGGCCGCTTCTGCGGCAAGGGCTTTTAGCCAGGCAATTTCAACGGCCACGCGGCTTTTAACCAGTGCGTATTCGCTAAAATGTGGACGTAAATCGGCGAGCTGTTTTTCATAACGACCGTCGAGCGGGGATAGGGCGGTAAGGGCTGAAAGTTCCATTCTAAGCCAAGTCTCACGTCTACAAAAATCAAGGCGCTAATTTTACCACAGCACACGCCTGCTGCTCTTGCCAAACTGCATTGACCAGACAAATGAAATGGTAAAAAAAACGATGCAGCCGCCGTTTTACAACGGGGGCGGGGCCGTTATATTCATTACCCTGGCTGGGCGGTTATTTAATATCCTACTTTAATGTTAAGTATTTGATCAGTTGAGTGAAATTTTACCAAAGTATTTATCTTGTGTTGTTTGCAACGCCAGAGCAAATAAGGATGACAGCAGAGGCTGAGTCTTGTAAGAATATCACTACAAATAAATCAATAAGAGGATGGGACGATGAATACTGAAATTACAGCAGACTGGCAAAATTGGATTGTTGAAAACCTGGCCAGGGGCTGCGTACCACAATCACTGGTTGAGGTGATGGCAGGAAAAGGCTTTGACCCGATTTTTGCCAATGCCATTGTTTTTCATTTTTCTAATTTATCAGCGCAAACGACAGCGGCCGTGCCTGCCGCAGCTTATGTGCCTGAGCGCCCCCGTTTTCCAATGGAAGGCGGGGTTATTCAAACGCATGACCGTGTTGTCCGGGTGAGTGCCAGAGTGAATAAGCCTGTTGTGGCGATTTTGGATGATGTTTTGTCGCCGGATGAGTGCGATGAGCTGGTGCGCTTATCTAAGAGTAAATTAAAGCGCTCGACGATTGTTGATCCGCAAACCGGTGCTGAAGAGGTGATCGATGATCGCAGCAGCTACGGTACTTTTTTTACGGTGAATGAAAATGAGTTTATTGCCCGGCTGGATCGCCGCATTGCTGAAGTTATGCACTGGCCGATTGAAAACGGTGAAGGCATGCAAATTTTAAATTACAAAATCGGTGGTGAATATAAGCCGCACTTTGATTATTTCCCGGTTGCCGATAAAGGCAGTCAGGTGCATTTAAAAAATGGCGGCCAGCGTGTATCCACTCTTGTGATGTATTTAAATGATGTGGACGAAGGTGGTGAGACGATTTTCCCGGAGCTGGGGCTTGCCGTTGCGCCAAAAAAAGGCTCGGCTGTTTATTTTGAATACTGTAATAGCCAAAGCCAGACGGACCCAATGACTTTACACGGCGGTAATCCGGTCAGGAAGGGCGAAAAGTGGATTGCCACTAAATGGATGCGCCAGGGGAGGTTTGGTTGATGCAGGTCGGGTCAGACGGTTTATTCGCGGGTTTTGGCGAATTGATGACAGCACTTCTGTGCTGCAGCCTCCCCTTTTATTAAAGGGGGCTGAGGGGGGAGGGGGATTTGCCTTTGGTTTTTGGCTAACTTCAGCCCAACATCAACTGCAAATCAGCCCCCCTTTTACAAAGGAGGAACGTGTGCTGACTTGTGTAGATACATTGGCCCTAAGCCTGATCTGCCCGACGTAAATTCAGCGTTTCGCCTCGCCCGGTAATCGCTTTGATCTGCTCCAGCCAGGGCTGAATATCAATCTTCCGTTCTGCCAGCCACGCATCGTTGTAATAAGAATGCGCGTAGCGCTCTCCGCTGTCGCAAAGCAGGGTCACAATGCTGCCACTTTGTCCTGCAGCTTTCATTTCTAAAGCCAGAGCCAGTACGCCAGCTAAATTACAGCCAGTGGAGCCGCCGACTCTGCGGCCCAGTTTTTCTGCCAGCCAGCGCGTTGCGGCAATTGACAGTGCATCGGGCACTTGAAACATGCTGTCTATCACAGAAGGGAGAAAAGACGCTTCAACTTTAGGGCGGCCAATGCCTTCAATCAAAGATCCACAATGCAGGCTTAAGCTGCGATCCTTACTGCAAAATGCATCAAAAAATACCGAGTTATCCGGGTCCGCGCAGGCAATTTTTGTGCTGTGCTGGCGATAACGCACATAGCGGCCAAGGGTGGCTGATGTGCCGCCCGTGCCACAGCTGGCAACAATCCATTGCGGAATCGGGTGAGGCTCTAATGCCATCTGAGCAAAAATAGATTCGGCAATATTGTTATTGGCCCGCCAATCGGTTGCGCGCTCTGCGTATGTAAACTGATCCATAAAGTGGCCGCCGGTTTCTGCGGCAAGCCTGAGTGATTCACTGTGTAAGGTGGTTGGATCATCAACCAGATGGCAGCGCCCGCCATAAAAAGTAATGGCTGCAATTTTTTCGGGGCTGGTGGAGGCAGGCATAACCGCAATAAAGGGCAGGCCTAACAGCCGTGCAAAATATGCTTCTGAAATCGCGGTTGAGCCGCTGGAGGCTTCAATGACCGTGCTTTTGGCATGGATCCAGCCATTTGCAAGGGCATATAAAAATAATGAGCGGGCTAAGCGATGCTTTAAGCTACCTGTTGGATGGCTGGATTCGTCTTTTAAATAGAAATCGATGTCAGGAAAACCCGGTAAATTGAGCGGGATTAAATGGGTATCTGCAGAGCGGTTAAAATCGGCTTCAATCGTGCGAATAGCACGGGCAACCCAAGTGCGGCTATCAGTCATATGCGTCATTACTTTGGTGCGAAAGATATCAGAGCATTTCATGGGGGGCGCTCTGGTTCAAGTAAAAAATGCGGGCAGGGCAAATAAAGCTTTAAGAGTAGGTGGGGCAGGTATAAAAAAAGGCACCAGCGGTGCCTTTTGTACTGAATTGTGAGCTTATTTTTTAGCTGGCTGACTGGCTTTCATGGCTGCTTTAGAGGCCGCTGCAGCGGCAGGTTTTTCGGCCTTGGCCGGGGCTGCTGTAGCTGCTGCTTTACCGCCAACAGAAATCTCGCCTTTTACTTTGTTGTAAACACCATCTTTAATGCCGGGTACTTTTTTAAGGTCTTCAGCGCTCTTAAAGGGGCCATTTTTGCTGCGGTATTCAATGATAGCTTTTGCTTTGGCAGGGCCAAAACCATTCACCGCTTCCAGTTGTTCCTGGCTGGCAGTGTTAATATCTACCGCAGCAAGCGTCATACCGTGCAGTGCAAATGCACCGAGTAATGCGATTAGCCATTTCTTCATGAGATTCCCTTTATTTAAGATAAACAGACGGGCTCAGTGCCTCGGCGAGGCAGTGCAGCTTTAATATAGCACGCCCTGTGTGTTTTTCGTGTCAGATTAGGTTCAGCTTATGGTTGCCATTACATCAGAACAAGCCGTTGGGCATTATGAGAATTTTCCTGTTGCGTCTTTGGTTTTGCCCCGCAAATATCGTAAGGCCGTTGCGGCTGTTTATCACTTTGCCCGTCATGCCGATGATTTGGCCGATGAGGGCGATGCCACGCCTGAAGAGCGTATCAGTGCGCTGGGGCAGTGCCGTGCCGAATTAGATTTGATTGCTGCAGGGAAAACACCTGTGACGGCGCGCTATCAGGCGCTGGCTGTGGCGACGCATCAGTACCAAATCCCTGCTCAGCTTTATCACGATCTGTTGGATGCGTTTACGCAAGACGTCACCAAGCATCGCTTTGCCGATTTTGGCGAGCTGATGTATTACTGCCGCCGCTCAGCCAATCCGGTCGGGCGTATTTTGTTGTATATCTTTGGCCTGGCTACGCCGCGAAATCTGGCGCTATCAGACGGTATTTGCAGCGCCTTACAGCTGATTAATTTTTGGCAGGATGCTGAAAAAGACTGGGCCAATGGCCGTGTTTATTTTCCACAAGCTGATTTAGAACGTTTTGGCGTAAGTGAAGCACAAATTGCCGCCGGTGAAGTGGATGCAAACTGGCGGCGCTTAATGGCATATCAGGTGCGGCGCAGCCAGAAAATGCTGCACGCTGGCGCGCCGTTGGGAAAGATCTTACCTGGCCGTATCGGGCTGGAGATCCGTCTGACTATCCTTGGGGGGGATGCGATTTTAGAAAAACTAAAATTGCAGCCCGATGTGTTCCGTCATCGCCCTGTTTTAGTCTGGCAAGACTGGCCACGCTTGCTGTGGCGGGCGATTCGGGCGAAGTAAACAGAGGTCATTTTTAGCTACTTCATTTCAAAATGGCGATGGATGCGCTCTTTAAGTAAATCATGCGCATCGGCTTCGCTGATATTTGCCAGCTTTTGAAAGATATCCGCTGCCAGCGGGCGAAAAACATCCATCACGCCGGGATCAAAGTGGCTGGCCCTGCCTTTTTCCAGAATGCCCATTGCATCCTCAAAACCCATGGGCTCTTTGTAAGGGCGTTTAGAGCACAGAGCGTCAAATACATCGGCTACGGCAAAAATACGGGCGGAAAGCGGAATTTCTTCGCCTTGTAACTGGCGCGGGTAGCCAGAGCCATCCCATTTTTCATGGTGGGCTGCCACTACTTCATGCGCACCATCCAGCCAGCCCATGCCTTTTACAATTTGCTCGCCCTGACTGACATGCGTGCGCATAATGGCCAGCTCGGCCTCATCCAGCTTGCCCGGTTTTAATAAGATGGCGTCGGGGATGCCGATTTTGCCCACATCATGTAAAAAACTGCCTGCAATCAAGCCCTGCATTTCCCTGCCTGAAGGCCCTGCTTTCATCTGCTCGGCAATAAAGGCGGCGATCCAGGCAACGCGGTAGTTATGTGCGCCGGTATCAGAATCCCGCTTGGCAATGGCCCGGCCCAGTGCTTCCATCATTGAAATATGCGAATCGAGCACTTCGCGGGCTTTGCGCTCATTATCTGCTGAAAGATGCACCACCACCGGGTAAAGCGCAGCGCCGCAAAGGAGCGCCGCAAGGCAAACCATCAGCGCGACCGTGAGTGATGATGAAAGTATTTGCCGGTGCTGCCATGCGGGCACTACCCGCACTCCTTCAAAATAGCCTGTTACTCTGTTGTCTGAGCCATGCAGAGGCACAAAAACTCTTAAAACCCAGCGATTGCCAGGAAGCTTTAAGCTCTCATAAGATGCCTCGGTGTAGCCAGGGCGGCCATGTGCGCTCAGATAAAAATCGACGGCCTCACCTTCGCTGGTTAAGGATTCGGCCAGTTTTTGCCCGGCAGCGTTATAAATCTCCGCAATATCAAATAAACCGCCGGAAATGGTTTGAGCGGCGCTTTTAGCATGCTCTGCAGTATTGGGGCCGCTTAAATTGATGGCATCGTAGTGGTGCAGTAAGCGCCTGGATTCTTCAATAGCCAGCGATACGATTCCTTCCTCTGTATTTTCTTTTTCTACATACCATGCCACGGGGCTGGCTAAAGAAGCGAGCGCAATACTGACAGCGGCAATCCGAATTGCAGTACGCTTTTTGAAGGCATTCATGTGTAAATTGCTGCTTTATCTAAAATGATGAGTAGAAGATAGGTAAGCCGGAGGCATGTTTAAATCCTGGCTTGCTGATTGCAATGCTGGGTTTTGTGTCAGCTCAATATATATATTAGTAGGCAATGCCTTGGAAGCAATAGCCAGCCTTGCCGGGCTGGTGTGTTTTATCTGATCACTCAGATTGCAAGCTTGGGTAAAGGAGGGGGGATGTGGCGGGGATGTTTACTGATTTTATTACTCAGCGCCTGCAGGGCTGAACAAGCGCCAGTTGCCCTGCTATCCGGTATGGTTATTAAGGTGAGCGATGGAGATTCACTGCTGATACGTGATGATCAAAACCAGGAGCACCAGCTGCGCCTGGCATATATTGATGCGCCTGAATACAGCCAGCCTTTTGGCAGCGAGGCAAGGCGCAATCTGGATCGCCTTGTGTATCGCAAGCAGGTTTTGGCGAAGGTAGTGGATACTGATCGCTATCAGCGCAGCGTGGTGGTTTTGCAGCTGGGAAATACAGATATTAACAGCGAGCAAATCAAGGCGGGCTTAGCCTGGCACTATCAGCACTTTGCCAGGGGGAAACAAAGCAGCGCTGATTTTGAGCGCTACCAAAGCCTGGAGCAGCAGGCAAGGCAGGCCAGGGCCGGGCTTTGGCAGGAAAGCGCACCTGTGCCGCCATGGGATTATCGCAAGGCTCACAGGGGAGGTAATTAGCTGAAGGCAGGAGAGGTTTTAGCCGCGAAAGCTCAGCGGCTTGCAAGTCATTTGCGTAAAGGCACTCCTGCAAAAAACATCAAAACAAGCTGGATTTACGCTTATATCTCCAGCGCAATCAATTCTTGCACCGTCTGGCGGCGGCGGATTTGGGTAATCTGATCGCCATCAACCAGCACTTCCGGGATGAGGGGCCGCGAATTGTAATTGGATGACATGCTTGCGCCGTATGCACCAGTGTCGTGAAACACCAGCAAATCGCCGATTTCACAATGTGGTAAATCCTGAGTAGTGACTTCCCCGCCTTCAATCTGGGTAAATACATCGCCAGATTCGCATAAAGGCCCGGCCACAACGGTGGGGCGAAGCGCACCGCTGCGGGGGGTGCCATCAGGCGCATAGCTGCTGATCCGGTGATAGCTGCCATACATCGCCGGGCGGGCCAGATCATTAAAACCTGCATCAACCAGGGCGAAAAAGTTGCTGCCCACTTGTTTTTGCGCGCGCAGCTCAGAAATTAAGCAACCTGATTGCGCCACTAAAAAGCGGCCGGGTTCGATTTCCATGTTGATTTTGTGGCCAAGGAATGCCTCGATTTCCTGACGCGCTTTATCCCAAATATGGAAATAATGATCGGTATCGACAATCGCCTCGCCAGCCTGGTAGGGGATTGATAAGCCACCGCCAATCGAAATCGCGGATAAATCCTGAGCGCAAGCTTTTACCTGGGCAATCATGGCATCGCAAACGCTTTGCAAATGATCATAATCGACGCCCGAGCCAATATGCATATGCAGGCCAATCAGCTTGAGCTTGTATTGGGCGATCAGCGCTAGGCTGGTTGCAAGATGCTCAAACCAAATACCATGCTTACTTTGCTCGCCACCGGTATTGGTTTTACGGCTGTGGCCGTGGCCAAAGCCGGGGTTGATACGCAGCCATACCGGATGGCCAGGGTGCGCCTGCCCCAGTTGCTCCAGCATTTGCGGCGAGCCACAGTTCACAGGGATATTGAGCTCCACCACGCGTGCCAGTGATCTTTTGTCTAAGAGATCGGCGGTAAAAACAATCGGCGCATGTTTGGCTGTGCTGTCTGGCACAAAGCCTGCTGCCAGCGCACGCTCGACTTCGCCCAGCGAAACTGAATCCACCAGCACACCTTCTTCACGCATCAGCTTGAGTAAATGGATATTGCTGGAGGCTTTTTGTGCAAAGCGAATCACATCAAATTGGCGCAGACGGGCTATTTGTGCCCGGATGGTAGCCGCATCATAGGCCCAGCAAGGGGTAGAAAACTGGTCGGCAATCCGGGCAATCTGGCAATTTGATATCATGGCTTGGCACAGTAAGTAGATATAATGGGCTTATAATTTAGCAAGGTATTCGTTTGGAATACAGGGCATTTCATAAGTAAATGCCGGATCCAGCCTGAGTTTCACCGGAAATGAACCAAGTATACTTATGAATCCGAAAATCGACCTTTTTGACCAGAAAATACTCCAGCTTTTGCAGACGGATGCGCGTATGTCGCACGCAGAAATAGGGCGGCAAGTGCACCTGAGCCAGCCCGCGGTTTCTGAGCGGATTAAAAGACTGGAGAGCAGTAATGTGATTCGTGGCTATCGGGCTGATATTAACCCTAAGGCGCTGGGCTATCAGATTACCGCCATGATCCGGCTGTCTACCCGGCAGGGCAGGCCCTATGCGCAATTTGTGGCGGACTGCCCTGAGATTATTGATTGCTATACGGTCACCGGCGAGGATGGCGCGGTGATGCGGGTGCTGGCCACCGATGTAGAGCACTTGCAGCGCATAATTAATGAGCTGAATGCTTTTGGCTCAACCTCTACAGCCATCGTTTTAACCACTCATGTGCTGGGGAAAACGATTTCTATCGTTTAGGGGGAGCACGTTTTGCTGCCCGCTCTGTCAAATTGAACGGCATGGTTCACGCAGGCACGATATGCCGCAGTGCCTGTTTATTTGGATGCAGCAGGTGCGCTGGCCGTGGTGCTGGCTGGCTTTTCAGGCAGATAAAGGCCACCTTTAAAACCGCAGGCTGTAAGAGTGGCAATGGTCAATAGTAATAACAGCGCACGTATCATTTTGGCTACTGGTCAGTATTTAGTGGCAGAATCGCAATTCTAACATGCAGGGAATAGATTGAATGACCGAGTCCGAGTTTCTTGACCTCAGCGATAGCGTATTCGCAAAAATCGAAGCGGCACTGGATGAGAGCGGGCTGGATACAGATACCCTGCTCTCTGGCAATGTATTAGAAATTGAGTTTGAAGACCGCAGCAAAATTATTGTAAACCGCCATGCCGCCAACCAGGAGCTGTGGATTGCCGCGCGCTCAGGGGGCTATCACTATCGTTTGCTGGATGGTGTGTGGCAAAGCACCCGTGAGGCTGGTGAGTTTTTTGCTGATTTAAGTAAAGCAATCAGCGCCCATGCCCAGGAAGATTTTAGCTTTTGATGATTGAGCCAGCGTGGCTGTCGGGCTTGTTTGCCTCGGCTTTTTTATCGGCCACCTTGCTGCCGGGTAATTCTGAAGCAGCCCTTCTGGCCTATCTGCACTTTAATTCCCAGGGATTAATTCCTGCCTTGCTGGTGGTGACGGCCGGTAATACGCTGGGCGGATTACTTACGGTATGGATGGGCCGCCGTCTGCCTGCCGCGCCCAAAGGGAAGGCTGTGGCCTGGGCTGAGCGAATCGGCCCGGTGAGTTTACTGCTGACCTGGCTGCCGGTGGCGGGTGATGTTTTATGTGGTGTGGCTGGCTGGTTGCGCTGGCCATGGCGACAGGTTGCGCTGTGGATGTTATTAGGTAAAACCGCACGCTATCTGGTGCTGGCGGGCGCAGCAAGCTGGCTGACAGGAGCTTAATTTGTCCCGACGTTTATTGGCATTGATTCTGGCGGCAAGCCTGGTTTCTGCACCCCTGCAGGCCGATGTACAGTTGCCCAATTTGGGTGAATCCTCGCAAGAAGGATTAAGCCCATTGCAGGAGCGGCAGATTGGCGAGTCGGCCATGCGCGAGCTGCGGCGCAGCGGTGCCATGAGTGAAGACCCGGAGCTGGTTGCTTATTTGCGCCAGCTTGGCGGGCGCTTACTGGATGCCAGTGGCGAAACCGAAACCAATTTTGTTTTCTTTCCCATGCTCGATCGCAGCGTTAACGCCTTTGCTATTCCTGGCGGCCTGGTGGGCGTGCATACCGGCCTGATTGTGCTGTCCCAGCATGAATCAGAGCTTGCATCTGTGTTGTCGCATGAAATTGCCCACGTCACTCAGCATCACTTTGCCCGCCTTTTAGAAGGGCAAAAAATGGCCCCCTGGGTGACGCTGGCGGCTTTAGGCTTAGCGATTGTGGCTGCCAGTGCGGGCAAGGGCGATGTGGCGATGGCGGGCCTGATGGGCAGCCAGGCCTATATGATTCAGCGTCAGCTTGATTACACTTATATGTTTGAGCAGGAAGCAGACCGGCTTGGCATGCAGACCTTACAAAAGGCGGGGTTTGATCAGGCTGCCATGCCGGTATTTTTTGATCGTATGCAAAAAAACTCACGACTGGGGGAGGGGAATGCTCCTGAGTTTTTACGCACCCACCCCGTGACGTATAAGCGGATCAGCGACGCGCAAGCCCGTTTAAAAGATAAGCCTTACCAGCAGTTTAAAGATTCCTTGGATTTCTTATTTGTGCGCGAAAAAGCGCGATTCTTGCAGATGGATGAGCAAGACGCGCTGAATTACTATCGAAAAACCCTGGCAGAAAAAAAATACGCTCATCTGCCATCGCACCTTTATGGTCTGGCTTTGGCGCAATTAGCGGCTTTTGATGCCGATGGTGCATGGGCTTCTTTGCAAAAAGCAAAACAAGCTCTGGGTAAAACGCACTCTTCACTGGAATATCTGGCTGGCAGCATCCGCCTTGCACAAAAGCGCCCTGATGATGCTTTGCAAATATTTAAAGAAGCCAGTAAACGCTTTCCCGCCAGCCGGGCCCTTGTTTATGGCGAAATCGACGCGCTGATTGCTAACCAGCAATTGGGCGATGCCTTGGCCAGTGCCCAGTACGCCAGTGAGCTTTATCCTTCAGACGCATATCTCTGGCAGCGTATTTCCAAAATTCAAAATGCACGGGGCGATGCGGTACGCCAGCATCAGGCCCAGGCCGAGTACTACACCCGTCTTGGTGAATACACCGCAGCGATTGAGCAGCTGCAGCAGGCGCAAAATGCCGGTGCTGGCGATTTTTATCTTTTATCGGCGATTGAGGCGCGTTTAAAAGAGCTGAAGCAATTGCAGCTGCCGCTTAAATAAGCAGGCAGATAAAGCGCTGATGCAAAGGTTTTTCACTCCAGGCGTGGCTTACCATCGGTATGTGTAATGCAGCGGGGAGGTATTTCTGGCGGGAATTTTATACCGGAGCCCTTATTTCAACTGCCCCACCTTAAAACGCAGTATTTCTAAATACACTTCAGGATCGGGCGGGGTGTTGTTTCTTTGGGCTTGCCACATCATTTCACCCAAACCATCCATCATGGCATGCAGGGCGGTATGTTCCAGCGATAATCTTTCGCAAAGCTGCTGATATAAAGCTTTAACGCCAGCGGGCTGATCGATTGATATTTGCTCTTCAATGGCAAGGTGCATACTGATATGTAAAAAAGGATTGGTTTCGCCATATTCAGGGGGCCAGTCTTTATCTAAGTATTCTTCAGACAGAATCGGCTGGTATTCGGGGTGATGCAGCAAAATGCCCGCGATGATTTTTTCGATATCTGCCAGCGGCGCATTCGCCTGATGTTTCTGCCATGCTTGAATAAAAAAGCGGCGGGCTTCATCGCGGGATGGATTAAATAGCATGTGTTCTCAACTAAGGATAAATAATGAGCAATATTGGTGATTTTAGCGTGCAAGGCATAGCTGGGGAAACGGTTGATTTGGCTCAGTATGCCGGTTCGGTAGTTTTGGTGGTGAATGTGGCGAGCCAATGTGGCTTTACGCCGCAGTATGAAGGCTTGCAAGCGCTTTATGAGCAATATAAAGACCGTGGTTTTGTGGTGCTGGGTTTTCCGTGTAATCAGTTTGGTGCGCAGGAGCCGGGCAGTGAGGCGGAGATTCTGGATTTTTGTACTACTAAATTCAATGTGAGCTTCCCTCTCTTTGCCAAGGTGGATGTGAATGGAGAAAACGCGGCTCCGCTCTTTACGTGGCTAAAAAGTGAAAAGCCTGGTTTGTTGGGGATTGAGGCAATCAAGTGGAATTTCAGTAAATTTTTACTGGATAAGCAAGGTAAGGTGGCAGATCGCTTTGCTCCGATGACAAAACCCGAAGAACTCAGTGCTGAGATTGAAAAGCTGCTGTAAGACTGTAATCTATTCATAATGAATTTGGCTTCACATTGATAGATAAGGGCTTTTACGGTACAATGTGGCTCAATTTTGTGCGAGCGGGATAGCTGGGGCTATCCCGTTTTGCCATCCTCAGAAATATCCGAACTCAATCTTGTGGGCGCAATGCCCAGGAGCCGCCTGTGTCAAAACCAGCCCTTCTTGCGCTTGCCGACGGCACCCTCTTTCATGGTATTTCCATCGGATGCGATGGCTCAACCATTGGTGAGGTCGTGTTCAATACGGCGATGACCGGTTATCAGGAAATCCTGACCGATCCATCGTATACCAAGCAAATGGTCACTCTGACCTACCCACATATCGGTAACTACGGCGTAAGCCCGGAAGATGTTGAGTCACATTCCGTGTTTGCCGCAGGCCTGATCATTCGTGATTTGCCACTCTTACATTCTAATTTTCGCTCTGATATGAGTCTTGGCGATTACCTCGTTAAGAATAATGTTGTGGCGATTGCAGATATTGATACGCGTAAGCTCACGCGTATTTTGCGCAGCAAAGGTGCACAGCCAGGTTGTATTGTTACTGGTGACAATATCGATGCGGCGGCTGCTGTTGAAAAAGCCAGGTCTTTTGGCTCAATGGCAGGGCAAGATCTGGCTAAAGTGGTGAGCTGTAAAGAATCTTTTGCATGGACAACTGGTGAATGGAAGCTGGGCACGGGTTACACCGCGCAAACAAATCCAGAATTCCACGTTGTTGCCTACGATTTTGGCGTGAAGTACAACATTTTGCGCATGCTGGCTGAACGCGGCTGTAAATTAACCGTTGTGCCTGCGCAAACGCCTGCCAGCGAAGTATTGGCCCTGAAGCCCGATGGCGTGTTTTTATCGAATGGCCCGGGAGATCCTGAGCCTTGCGATTACGCGATCAGCGCGATTAAAGAAATTCTGGCGACTCATTTACCCGTGTTTGGTATTTGCCTTGGCCATCAGCTGCTGGGCCTTGCCTCTGGCGCCAAAACCAGCAAGATGAAGTTTGGCCACCACGGTGCAAATCATCCTGTGCAGGATTTAGTCAGCAAGCATGTGATGATCACCAGCCAGAATCACGGTTTTCAGGTAGATGAAACCAGCTTGCCAGCCAATGTAACGGTGACCCATCGCTCACTGTTTGATGGCACAGTGCAAGGGATTGCCTTGACTGACAAACCTGCGTTTTCTTTCCAGGGGCACCCGGAAGCAAGCCCGGGGCCAACCGATGTAGCTTATCTGTTCGATAAATTTATTGGTTTGATGCGCGAGCAAAAAGCAGCGGTTTAAGGGGCGTACTGTGTGGCTTCTGGCCGCACAGCCTAGCGAATAGTGGTTTGAGGGTAGAGCAATGCCAAAACGTACAGATTTAAAAAGCATCTTAATCATTGGTGCTGGCCCGATTGTGATCGGCCAGGCTTGTGAGTTCGACTATTCCGGAGCGCAGGCATGTAAGGCGCTGCGTGAAGAGGGTTACCGCGTTATTTTGGTGAACAGCAACCCTGCCACCATCATGACTGACCCAAATATGGCGGACGTGACTTACATCGAGCCAATTACCTGGCAGATGGTTGAAAAAATTATTGAGAAAGAGCGCCCGGATGCGCTGCTGCCAACCATGGGTGGCCAGACTGCTCTGAATTGCGCGCTGGATCTGTGGCGCAATGGCGTACTGGAAAAGTACAGCGTAGAAATGATTGGCGCTAAGCCGGATGCCATCGATAAAGCGGAAGACCGCGGTAAGTTTAAAGATGCAATGACCAAAATTGGCCTGTCTACGCCAAAATCGGGCATTGCTCATAATATGGAACAAGCGCTGGCTGTGCAGGCCTCGGTTGGGTTTCCAACACTGATTCGCCCTTCCTTTACTATGGGTGGATCGGGCGGCGGTATTGCTTATAACCGCGAAGAATTCCTGGAAATATGTGATCGTGGTTTTGAAGCTTCGCCAACCAATGAATTGCTGATCGAGCAATCGGTATTGGGCTGGAAAGAGTACGAGATGGAAGTGGTGCGTGACCGCGCCGACAACTGCATTATCATCTGCTCGATCGAAAACTTTGATCCGATGGGCGTGCATACTGGTGATTCGATCACCGTGGCTCCTGCGCAAACGCTGACCGATAAAGAATACCAAATCATGCGTAACGCCTCTCTGGCGGTATTGCGTGAGATTGGCGTGGATACGGGTGGTTCAAACGTCCAGTTTGCTACTAATCCAGAAAATGGCGAGATGATCGTTATTGAAATGAATCCACGCGTAAGCCGCTCTTCAGCACTGGCTTCTAAAGCAACGGGTTTCCCGATTGCCAAAGTGGCTGCCAAGCTGGCTGTAGGCTTTACGCTGGATGAATTACAAAACGAAATCACTGGTGGCAAAACACCTGCTTCGTTCGAGCCATCGATTGATTACGTTGTAACAAAAATTCCGCGTTTTGCTTTTGAAAAATTCCCGCAGGCCAATGACAAGCTGACCACACAAATGAAGTCGGTTGGTGAAGTGATGGCGATTGGCCGCAGCGTTCAGGAATCCATGCAAAAAGCTTTGCGTGGCTTAGAAACCGGCATGTCTGGTTTTGATGAAATGACCACTGACCGCAGCGTGATCGAAGCAGAAATTGCAACGCCAGGCCCTGAGCGTATCTGGTATGTGGCAGATGCATTCCGCGTAGGCATGAGTATGGCAGAGGTATTCAATCTGACTAAGATTGATCCCTGGTTTCTGCGTCAGATCGAAGATCTTGTTCAGGAAGAAAACGCAATTCGCGGCACGGCGCTTGAGTCAATTGACTATGCCACCATGCGCCGCTTAAAGCGCAAGGGCTTCTCGGATCGTCGTCTTGCTGCATTGTTGGATACCGATCAGGCCGCGGTGCGTAAAGCGCGTCATGCCCTGAAGATTCGTCCTGTGTACAAGCGTGTGGATACGTGTGCGGCTGAATTCTCTACCGATACTGCGTATATGTATTCCACATACGAAGAAGAGTGCGAAGCTGCGCCTACCGATAAGCGCAAAATCATGATTCTGGGCGGCGGGCCAAACCGCATCGGCCAGGGGATTGAGTTTGATTATTGCTGCGTGCATGCCGCACTGGCGCTGCGTGAAGATGGTTTTGAAACCATTATGGTGAACTGTAATCCGGAAACCGTATCCACCGATTACGACACTTCGGATCGCTTGTATTTTGAGCCGCTGACACTTGAAGACGTGTTGGAAATCGTTAATATCGAAAAGCCGGAAGGCGTGATCGTGCAATACGGTGGCCAAACGCCGCTTAAATTAGCCCGTGCGCTGGAAGCAAACGGTGTGGCCATTATTGGTACTACACCAGATATGATTGATGCCGCTGAAGATCGCGAGCGCTTCCAGAAATTATTGCAGGATTTAGGTCTGCGTCAGCCGCCAAACCGCACTGCACGTAATGAGCGCGATGCACTGTTGCTGGCTGCTGAAATTGGTTATCCGCTGGTGGTTCGCCCCTCTTATGTATTGGGCGGCCGTGCGATGGAAATCGTGCACCAGCAGTCTGATTTAGAGCGCTATATGCGTGAGGCCGTGAAGGTATCGAACGACAGCCCGGTGCTGCTCGACCGCTTCCTGAACGATGCTATTGAAGTGGATGTGGATGCGATTTGTGATGGCACCGATGTCCTGATCGGCGGCATTATGGAGCACATCGAACAAGCTGGCGTGCACTCGGGCGACTCAGCTTGCTCTTTGCCTCCGTTTAGTTTGCCGAAAGAAATTCAGGATGAGTTACGCCGCCAGACTGTTTTGATGGCAAAAGGCCTGAATGTGGTGGGTCTGATGAATGTACAGTTCGCGATTCAGGGCAAGGGTGATGCTGCTATCGTGTTTGTGCTTGAAGTTAATCCGCGTGCATCACGCACTGTGCCTTATGTATCTAAGGCAACAAGCCTGCCATTAGCTAAAATTGCCGCACGTTGTATGGCCGGGCAGAGCCTTGCCTCGCAAGGCGTGACGCGTGAGGTGATTCCTCCATACTTCTCGGTTAAAGAAGCGGTATTCCCGTTTATTAAATTCCCGGGCGTAGATTCTATTCTTGGCCCGGAAATGAAATCGACCGGTGAAGTGATGGGTGTAGGTGATACATTTGCGGAAGCTTTTGTAAAATCGCAACTCGCTGCAGGGGTGGCATTACCAACACTGGGTAATGTATTTGTATCTGTGAAAGATGGCGATAAGGCAGGTGCTTTAGAGTGTGCCAGGGTGCTGACAGACCTGGGCTTTAAAGTTTTTGCGACCAAGGGTACTGCTGCTGCCATCGGTGAAGCAGGCGTTGTTGTTCAGAGTGTGAATAAAGTAACTGAAGGGCGTCCGCATATTGTGGACATGATTAAAAATGGTGAAATCGCCATGATTGTGAATACTGTCGACGAACGTCGCCAGGCCATTCAGGATTCTTACTCGATTCGCCATGAAGCCATGAAGGCCCGCTTACCTGTGTTTACAACGATTGCAGGCGCAAAAGCGGCGTGTATTGGTATGCGTGATTTGGGTGAAATGCGGGTTTATGATCTGCAGGGCTTGCATCGTACGATCAAACACTGATAATTTACGCCCTAAGGTTCGTGGATGATGTTTTACCTTAGTCAGATATCACCCGCTGGAACTTAAGTAAAAGCCGCCGTCCACTCGTGACGGCGGCTCTTCTTTTTGGATGGAGACTGTAAAGAAATGATAAAAATTCCGCTCACCGTACAAGGTGCGGTAAAACTGAAAGCCGAACTGCAAAATCTGAAGAGCGTAGAACGCCCTTCTGTGATTGCAGCGATTGCCGAGGCACGCTCGCACGGTGATTTGTCGGAAAACGCTGAATACGATGCAGCGAAAGAAAAACAAGGCTTCGTTGAGGGCCGAATCGCTGAATTGGAAAGCAAGCTTTCCAATGCCCAGCTGATCGAGCCTGCCAGCCTTGCAGAAACCGCCGAAGGCCGCGTGGTATTTGGCGCAACGGTTGATCTTGAAGATCTTGAAACCAGCAATAAAGTGACCTACCAGATTGTGGGTGATGATGAGGCTGAAATTAAAGAATTTAAAATCTCCGTATCCAGCCCTATCGCTCGTGCTTTGATCGGTAAGTATGCCGGTGATGTTGCCGAGGTCGTTGCCCCGGGCGGGATTCGTGAGTATGAAGTACTCGACGTAAAATATATTTAAAAGCCCTGGCGCAAGCTGTACCTTCACTGATCGTATGCCGGAAATGGCTTAAAATCTTATTGCCAGCGTGGGTGATGGTTTTTCGTCATTTTGCCGGGTACTTCAGCTTGTTATGACGTTTTCAACTGATGATTAAATCTGGGAATGCAATGGGCTTAGGTTCAGGTTTAAAAAACCTTCTCACCGTACTGTGGATCGGCGGTATGTGGACCATAGGCGTTATCGCAGCTCCTGCTTTGTTTGCAGGCTTAGATAAAGCGACTGCTGGCATGGTGGCAGGAAAGCTGTTTCATGCGATTGGTTGGGTGGGGATTGTTGCAGGTGTGTACCTGGCCATTTGGTGTGTCTGGCAGATGGGTATGCGAGGATTTCAGAGTAGTAAGTTCTGGCTGGTGATGGGGATGCTGTTTTGCACCCTGATTAATCAGTTTGCTATTTTTCCCTTAATTGCCAGTTTAAAGCCTGCTGTAAGCACGGCAGCAGAAGGCGTGTTTGGCGGTGGATTAGCGCAATGGCATACTATTTCCAGTCTGATTTATCTGTTGCAAAGTGTGTTTGGTATAATTTACATATGGTCAGATAGTGATCGCTAGACACAAAAGATTAGGGCGACCTGAGTCGCCCTAACGTATGTAAAACCCGTTTATTTGGCTTTTTTTGCCTTGGGTAGTACGATTCGTGGCTTGTCGCTGTTCGATGCGCGGTAAACAATTAATAGCTTACCAATGTGTTGAACGGCGGACGCGCCTAACTCAGAGCAGATCTTTTGCATGTATTCTTCACGCAGGGCACGATCATCACCCAGAACTCGGATCTTAATGAGTTCATGTGCATCTAAATTAACAGCAATTTCGCGGATTACCGCGTCTGCTAGGCCATTATTCCCGATCATCACGACTGGATCGATATGATGAGCCAGGCTTTTCAGATGGCGACGCTGATCCGATGTGAGTTCCATTGTTTCAAATCCTTGACTAAACAGGCAATTTTACCTCATGGCTCGTAGCAATTCCAGTAATGCGTGGATGAAGGAACACGTCAACGATCATTATGTTCATCAGGCGAAAAAAGAGGGCTACCGCGCGCGCGCTGCTTATAAGCTGCTTGAGATTAATGAAAAAGATAAATTATTCAAACAAGGCCTGTGGGTGGCCGATCTGGGAGCTGCACCAGGAAGCTGGTCGCAAGTCGCCAGTCAGCATGTTGGTGAATCAGGGCGCGTTTTTGCGCTAGACTTACTGGATATGACGCCGATCCGGGGAGTGGACTTCATTCAGGGGGATTTCAGAGATGAAGAAGTGCTGGCTCAGTACACAGAATTACTTGCTGGCCGTCAGGTAGACCTTGTGATTTGCGATATGGCCCCCAATATAACGGGGAACGCGGTGATGGATCAGGCTCGCAGTATGTATTTATGTGAGCTGGCTTTGGAATTTGTTCGTGAACAATTGAAACCAAACGGGTATTTTCTGGTCAAGGTATTCCAGGGTTATGGTTTTACCGAGTACATGAATGCCATGCGTGAGACATTTACTAGTGTTGTAACCCGTAACCCTAAGGCTTCGCGTGATCGCAGCAATGAAACGTATTTGCTCGGCAGGCAAAAAAAAGCCTGAAACAGCTTGTTGGATTTAAGTACCTGCAGCAGGCAGTGCTAAGCTTATGCAGACTTCCAGCCATAAACGCGTGGAATTTTTTCTTTCATCCCCTTGGGGATAATCAGGAGTAGCGCCGTGAACAATCTCGGCAAGAACATCGCCATCTGGCTTGTCATTGGTCTGGTATTGATGACAGTCTTTAATCAGTTTTCCCGCAAGCAAGATGCGAGCGGGCAAGTGGCGTATTCACAATTTATGGCCGATGTAGAGGCTGATCGTATTGCGAGCGCAGAAATCGAGGGCAACCCGATTCGTGGTCAGATTATTAAAGGCAAGCGCAACGACGGCACGGCGTTTTCTACACTGGCTCCATTTGATTTTCGTATGGTTGATACGCTGATCAAGCACAACGTGAAGTTTGCGGCCAAAGCGGAAGAGGAACCCAGCTTCCTGATGAATTTATTCATCAACTGGTTCCCAATGCTGCTCCTGATCGGTGTGTGGGTCTTTTTTATGCGCCAGATGCAAGGTGGCGGTAAAGGTGGTGCTTTCAGTTTTGGTAAATCAAAGGCGCGTCTTTTAGACGAAGCGACCAATGTGATTACCTTTGCCGATGTAGCGGGCTGCGATGAAGCCAAGGCTGATGTATCAGAAATTGTTGATTACCTGCGTGACCCTAGCAAATATCAGAGCTTAGGTGGCCGTATGCCACGCGGTATCCTGCTGGTAGGCCCTCCGGGTACGGGTAAGACACTGCTTGCTAAAGCGATTGCTGGTGAAGCAAAAGTGCCTTTCTTTAGTATTTCTGGTTCAGATTTCGTGGAAATGTTTGTGGGTGTGGGTGCTGCCCGTGTTCGCGATATGTTTGAAAATGCCAAGAAAAATGCACCATGCATTATCTTTATCGATGAAATTGATGCTGTGGGTCGTCAGCGCGGTGCCGGTATGGGCGGTGGTAATGACGAGCGCGAGCAAACGCTGAATCAGATGCTGGTTGAAATGGATGGTTTTGAAGGCAATTCCGGCATTATGGTGATTGCAGCCACCAACCGCCCTGATGTGCTTGATCCTGCTTTGCTGCGCCCGGGCCGTTTCGATCGCCAGGTGATGGTGTCCTTGCCGGATATCCGTGGGCGTGAGCAGATTCTTGGTGTGCATATGCGCAAAGTGCCGATCTCTAACGATGTGGATGCGCAAGTGATTGCACGTGGTACGCCTGGTTTCTCTGGTGCTGATCTTGCCAACCTGGTGAATGAAGCGGCTTTGTTTGCAGCCCGCCGTGTAAAACGCCTGGTTGATATGGATGACTTTGAGTCGGCTAAAGATAAAATCATGATGGGGGCGGAGCGCCGCACCATGGTGATGAGTGAAGAAGAAAAGCAAAACACTGCTTATCACGAATCAGGCCATGCCGTTGTAGCTAAGCTTTTACCTAAGTCTGATCCTGTGCATAAAGTCACCATCATTCCGCGTGGCCGTGCGCTGGGTGTAACCATGCAACTGCCAGAAGCGGATCGCTATGCTTATGATCGCGGCTATCTGATGGATCGCATTGCCATTCTGTTTGGTGGCCGTATTGCCGAAGAATTGTTCATGAATCAGATGACCACAGGCGCATCGAATGACTTTGAGCGTGCAACTTCTTTAGCCCGCGATATGGTGACTCGTTATGGCATGACTGATGCTTTAGGCCCGATGGTTTATGGGGAAAATGAAGGTGAAGTATTCCTGGGCCGCTCGGTAACGACGCACAAGAATATGTCTGAAGCGACTATGCAGCAGGTTGATGCTGAAATTCGCCGCATTATTGATGAGCAATATGGCTTAGCCCGTCGCCTGCTGGAAGAAAATCGCGATAAAGTTGAAGCGATGACTGCAGCCCTGCTGGAGTGGGAAACCATCGATGCAGAGCAGATTGAAGACATCATGCAAGGGCGTACTCCAAAGCCACCTAAAGCTTTGCCTGTAAAGCCTAATGCTCCCAGTGGGGGTGATCGCCCAAGTGGTGAAGCACCTGCAACTCCTGTGATTACAACTCCGGCAACAGAAGCATAATTGGGTTGTAAATAAAATGGGCGGCCTTACAGGCCGCCTTTTTTATGCCAGCACTGCTGAAAGCGGCTATTTAAAAAGACTGATTTCGAGGAATATGATGGAAGCGTTGCAATGCGGGCGTTTTAGTTTGGAGCTGAACCGGCCCCTGGTTATGGGTATTCTGAATGTCACACCTGATTCTTTTTCTGATGGCGGGCATTACAGACAAATTGATGCGGCTTTAGCCCATGCAGAAAAATTACTGGATGATGGCGCCGATATCCTGGATATCGGCGGTGAATCGACGCGGCCAGGTGCTGCTTTTGTCCCTGCAGAAGAGGAAATGAACCGGGTTATTCCGGTAATTAAATCACTGCAAAGTTTGAATGTCCCTTTGTCCATTGATACACGTAAATCCGCTGTTATGCGTGCTGCTTTAGATGCAGGGGTGGATCTGGTCAATGATATTGCCGCGCTGGAAGATGAAGGTGCTTTGGAGCTGCTTGCGCAAAGTAATGCGGCAATTTGTCTGATGCATATGCAGGGAGAGCCGCGCAGTATGCAGGCAACACCCTGCTATCAGAATGTGGTGGCAGAGGTACTGTCTTATCTGGCGGCAAGACGGGATGCTGCATTAGCAGCAGGAATATTGCATAACCGGCTGCTGCTGGATCCGGGGTTTGGTTTTGGTAAAACGCTGGAGCATAATATCGCGCTCTTTAAATCTTTACCGCAGATGAAAGAGCGTTTGGCAACACCATTATTGATCGGTGTTTCACGTAAAAGCATGTTGGGGCAAATTACGGGGCAGTCTGTGGCTGAAAGAATGCCTGGCAGCATTGCAGCTGCACTGATGGCAGCACAAGCGGGCTCTGCAGTTATTCGTGTCCATGATGTTCGGGAAACAGTGGATGCTTTAAAAATTTTGCATGCCTTACAATAATTGCCAGTTGGTAGTTTGTTGTTGAGCAATACTCTTCTTCTCAGAATGAGTAAGAATGCAAATTAATGATGATTGGGGTGAAGAATGGGTCGCAAGTATTTTGGAACAGATGGCGTACGTGGTTTAGTGGGTGAGTACCCAATTACCCCTGATTTTGCAATGAAGCTGGGTTACGCTGCAGGGAAAGTACTTGCTGCTGAAAGTAAGCGTGGCAATGGTGATCATGCAGCTGTTCTGATCGGAAAAGACACTCGTGTGTCAGGTTATATGCTGGAAGCCGCCTTGCAGGCGGGTTTAAATGCCGCTGGGGTGGATGTTTACCTCACTGGGCCCCTGCCTACCCCTGGCATCGCTTATTTAACACGCGCCTTGCGTTTGTCTGCTGGCGTTGTGATTTCTGCATCGCACAATCCTTATCATGACAATGGAATCAAATTTTTTGGCGCTGGTGGCAAAAAACTTGCGGATGATGTGGAGTTGGCCATTGAAGCGGCAATTGATGAAGTGCAGCCCTGTGTTTCACCTAAGAAAATTGGTAAATCCTGGCGTGTGGATGATGCCGCAGGCCGTTATATCGAGTTTTGCAAATCCACTTTTCCAAATGAGCTGGATCTGCGTGGCTTAAAGCTGGTGGTCGATTGCGCCCACGGTGCAACTTACGATATCGCTCCCCATGTATTTCATGAGCTGGGCGCTGAAGTCATTAAGATTGGCGTGACGCCCAATGGCTACAATATTAATGAAGAAGTGGGGGCTACTCACCCGGAAACCGCGCGTAAGGCCGTGTTATCCGAAGGTGCTGATTTTGGTATCTCTCTCGATGGCGATGGTGACCGCCTGATTATGATTGACCGGGACGGCACCATTGTTGATGGTGACCAGCTTCTTTATGCGCTGGCTTGCTACCGCCAGGATAAAGGGACTTTAGGGACAGGGGTAGTTGGCACACTCATGACCAATTTAGGCGTAGAAAATGGCCTGAAAGCACGCGGCATCGGATTTGAGCGTGCCAAGGTGGGCGATCGTTATGTGCTGGAAAAACTATTGGCGAATAACTGGCTGGTGGGCGGAGAAGGCTCCGGGCATTTACTCTGCCTTGATAAGCATTCCACTGGGGATGGCATTGTCTCTGCACTGCAAGTACTGCAAGCCTTAAAAGAAAGCGGTAAGACTCTGGCTCAGTATTGCCACGATCTGGTGCTCTCAACCCAAGTGCTTAAAAATGTCCGTATTGCTAAAGGTTTTGATTGCCATGCTTCAGAGTTAATTAAGGCTGAAGTTGTAAAAGCAGAAGCAGCAATGGGTGAAGAAGGGCGTGTTTTGCTGCGTCCTTCAGGTACCGAGCCCGTTGTGCGGGTGATGGTAGAGCATACCGATGCGGCTATTGCCCGTGATTGGGCAGAGCGAATTGCAAAGGTTGTGAGCAGCGAAGCTACTGCTGAATAAAACAGAAAGGGCTGATTAGTTCGCAGGATTAAGGGCGGACTTTTATGTCCTTTAAATGTAAGGGAATTCTTTTAATGATTTGTCATGGCAATTAAACAATTCTGTAACTTAATCCTTTTAGAATCGTATTAGTTAATGGCCTGCAACAGGGTTATCTGTTGTCACAACAATCTGAGAGAATGATCTTATGAAATTAGCCCGCCTGATTTTGGTATCCAGTGCTTTAGTTTTTGCTATGGGCACAGTGAATGCTGCAGATACACCTGCTATTCCGGCTTTGAGTGGTGATGCATTAGCTGCTGCAGTAAAAGGCAGCCTGGATAATGATTTGGTTCTGCAAAAATATAATTTGAAAGTGAAAGGCAAAGAAGCCGATGTAACGATCGAAGGCAGCGTTGATGAAGGTGAGCAAATGGCGCGGGCCGGTAATGTTGCAGAGCAGGTTAAAGGTGTGCGTTACGTATTTAATAATATTGTTCCAAAAAACTAAGCACATCTTATTTAACAAAAAAAAGCAGCCTTGGCTGCTTTTTTGTTATTAAATACTGGAAATTTAATAGAATACAGGCTTGTCTATGTATAGACAGGCATAAAAAAAGGCAAGCTTATGCCTGCCTTTTTTGCCGGGGATATTTAATTAACCAAATTTACCCGTAATATAATCTTCAGTTGCTTTCACTTTTGGAGTTGTAAAGATGGTATCTGTTTCACCGACTTCAATCAGCTCGCCTAAATACATATAGGCAGTAATGTCTGAAACACGTGCTGCCTGCTGCATATTATGCGTCACCATTGCGATGGTGTAGTCCTGTTTTAATTCATGAACCAGCTCTTCAACGTGTGCCGTAGAGATTGGATCTAGCGCAGATGTTGGCTCATCCAGTAATAAAATTTCCGGCTTAACTGCAATCGCACGGGCAATACACAAACGTTGTTGCTGACCACCAGAAAGGCTTAAGCCCGATTGCTTGAGTTTATCTTTGGCTTCATTCCAGAGCGCTGCTTTTTGCAATGCCCATTCAACCCGGTCGTCCATTTCTGATTTTGGCAGTGTTTCATATAATTTCACGCCAAAAGCAATATTGTCATAAATAGACATTGGGAATGGTGTGGGCTTTTGAAATACCATCCCAACCTTGGCACGCAGCATATTTAAATCAACGTCATTTTCTAAAATATTCTTGCCATTCAGGATGATTTCACCCTCTGCACGCAGCTTTGGATAAAGATCGTACATACGATTAAATGTGCGCAGCAAGGTTGATTTACCACAACCAGAAGGGCCAATAAACGCCGTAACTTTACCTTCCTGAATATCCAGATTTACATTTTTTAAGGCGTGGAAGTTGCCGTAATAAAAGTTCAGATTTTTAATCGCAAGTTTTGCGGGATTTTTAATAATCATGATTAAGCTGTTCCGTATTGATTTATTAGTTTTGTTTCGGTTCGCGCAGCATGACGCGCGCAATAATGTTTAAACCGAGTACAAACAGGCCAATTAATAAAGCACCTGTCCAGGCTAATTGATGCCATTCATCATACGGGCTCATCGCAAACTGGAAGATGACTACCGGTAAATTAGACATCGGCTGGTTCATATTGGAGTAGAACTGGTTATTCAGTGCAGTAAAGAGCAGTGGCGCTGTTTCACCCAAAATACGGGCAATCGCAAGTAAAATCCCTGTTGCAACACCAGCTTTTGCGGCACGCAAGGTCACAAACATAACCATTTTCCATTGCGGAGCACCCAGCGCATAAGCGGCTTCACGCATTGCGGTTGGTACCAAACGCAGCATGTTTTCTGTGGTACGGAGCACCACTGGAATTACCAGAATGGCAAGTGCCAAAGAGCCTGCCCAGCCAGAGAAATGCTGAGCATGAGCCACATACATTTCAAAAATAAACAGACCAATTACAATGGATGGCGCAGAAAGCAGAATGTCGTTAATAAACCGGGTGGTGGGGGCCAGCCAGCCTTTATTTCCAAATTCGGCTAAATAGGTGCCGGCCAGAATGCCAACCGGTGTTCCAATGGCCACACCAATAATCGACATTTGTAAACTGCCCAAAATTGCATTGGATAAACCACCTGCACTGCCTGGTGCGGGAGTTGTCTGGGTAAAGGTCGACAGGGTTAAGCCGGGAAGACCGTTTTTAAATAGCGTAAACATAATCCAGAATAACCAGAATAAGCCAAAGGCCATGGCAATAATGGAAAGGGTTAAGCTTAGGTAATTGATTGCGCGGCGGCGGTTATAAATATTCATAGTGTGCCTCACGAGTTTGCGCCTTCATTACGCTGTAAACGCAGCAATAATAATTTGGAAAGAACGAGTACCACGAAGGTAATAAAGAAAAGCAGTAAACCTAATTCAATCAGCGATGAAACATAAAGCTCGCCATTGGCTTCGGTAAACTCATTAGCCAGAGTGGCTGAAATAGTTGTGGCAGGATCAAATAATGAGCTCATTTTTGCCTGTGAATTACCAATTACAAAGGTAATGGCCATTGTTTCACCTAATGCACGGCCTAAGCCCAGCATAACGCCGCCAATAATCCCGTTCTTAGTAAAAGGTACAACCACATTCCAAACGACTTCCCATGTTGTTGAACCAAGGCCATAGGCAGATTCTTTAAGCATGGGCGGCACAACTTCAAACACATCACGCATAACCGATGTGATATATGGAATTACCATAATGGATAGAATCAGACTGGCAGTAAACATACCGATACCCATCGGTGCGCCTACAAACAGCTCCCCAATAAAGGGCCAGTTTGCAGTTGTTTCTGTGAGCCATGGCTGTACATGATCGGCAAACAATGGGGCAAATACAAATAAACCCCACATGCCATAAATAATAGAAGGCACACCGGCAAGTAATTCAATGGCCACACCCAGCGGGCGGCGCAGCCAGGTAGGCGATAATTCAGTCAGGAAAATTGCAATACCAAAGCTCACTGGTACAGCAATAATTAAAGCAATAAATGAAGAAATTAAAGTGCCGCGAATAGACGGCCATGCACCGAATTCTTCTGTAACCGGATTCCAGCTTTCAGATGAGATAAAGCTTAAGCCAAAGTGTTTGATGCTGGGCATTGCACCATATAATAAAGAAAGAATAATACCGCTTAATAAAGCAAGTACAAAAAAAGCAAAGAAACGCGTACTACCGACGAACAGAGCATCTTGCAAGCGCTGCTGTTTCATTCGTTGATTTTGATTCGGCATTAAAATCTCCATTCCACCGAGGCTTCACAACAACACAACAGGAGCATCATGGCTCCTGTTGTGTTTAGACATGCAACAACACGGTTGTCACAGTAATGGCGGGCTTATTTCCAAACTGGCGCAGAACCATCGGTGATTTGGGCTTTCCAGTTTGCCTTGACCAGATTAACAACGCTGTCTGGCATTGGGATGTAATCTAAATCAAGGGCTACTTTGTCTGCATCATTACCGTAAGCCCAGTCAAAGAACTTCAGTACTTCAAGTGCCTGAGCCGGCTTGTCTTGTTTTTTATGCATCAAAATAAATGTTGGGTTGGCGATAGGCCATGATGTTTTGCCTGCCGAGTTGGTGGTTAGCAAGTACATGCCTGGGGCATTTTTCCAGTCCGCACCAGCTGCTGCAGCAATAAAGGCATCTTCTGAAGGTTGAACAAAAGCACCGTCACGGTTTTGCAACTGAGTGTGGGCGAGTTTGTTTTGTTTTGCGTAAGCAAACTCAACATAACCAATCGCACCCTTGATACGTTGTACGTAGTTGGAAACGCCTTCATTGCCCTTGCCACCAACACCAACCGGCCATTGCAGGGAGGTATTTGCGCCTACTTTTTCTTTCCATTCTGCAGAAACTTTGGACAGGTAGTCAGCAAATACGAACGTTGTGCCTGAGCCGTCTGAGCGGCGGACAACAGTGATATTTTGCTCTGGCAGTGTAACGCCTGAATTCAGCGCAACAATCGCAGGGTCATTCCACTTCTTGATTTTGCCCAGGAAAATATCTGTCAATACTTGTGGGGTAAGCTTCAGCTGGCCTGGCTGAACGCCTGGAATATTTACGACCGGTACAACACCACCGATCACGGTTGGAAATTGCAGCAGACCCTGTTTATTTAATTCTTCTGGTTTTAATGGCATATCGGAAGCGCCAAAATCAACTGTTTTGGCTTGAATTTGCTTGATACCACCACCCGAACCAATTGACTGATAATTCAGCCCTGTACCCGTCTTTGCTTTATACATTTCCGCCCATTTTGCATACAGCGGATACGGGAAGGTCGCACCTGCGCCAGTAATGTCTGCCGCGATAGCATGTGTGAACAGGCCGGCAGTAAGGCCGATAGTGACAATTAGTTTGCGTGCAAGTGCCATTACTAGAAACTCCGAAGGCTAAAACGTTTGGACGAAAAGAATAGTGCCTATGCTAGCTGCTGATTGTTGCTGAAATATTACAAGTCACTCAGTGTGGGTGAGCTTGACCTGAAAATCAATGAACCGACAGGGCTCGGTTTGACTGGGGGTAGGCGTGGGAATACAATCTGGGACTTTTGAAACAGGTGCTTCTCGTCGTATGACAAGACAGCTTGTAATTGGTAACTGGAAGATGCACGGCAGTATTGGTAAGGTTCGTTCGGTATTACCCGAACTGGCACGCGCCAAGCTGGGACCCAATGTTGCGGTATGCATTCCTTACCCGTATGTCATGTTGGCTAAGAGTCTGCTGAAAGACAGTCAGGTTCAGGTTGGAGCTCAGGACGTCAGCGAGTATCATGTTGGGGCTTACACAGGTGCAGTTTCTGCATCGATGCTGGCCGATATTGGTTGCGAGCTGGTGATTGTCGGGCACTCTGAGCGCCGTCGTTATTTTGGTGAGAGCAGTGAAAATGCCGCTCGTAAACTGCGTGCCTGTCTGGACGCGGGTCTTTTTCCCGTTTATTGCGTGGGTGAAGATGCTGAAGAGCGTGCCAGTGGCCGGCATAAAGAAATTATTGCGGCAGAGTTAGCCGTATTACGTGGTTTGCCGATTGGTCTTTACGCCGTTGCTTACGAGCCATCATGGGCTGTAGGTACGGGTGTCATTGCAACATCAGAGCAAATCGCTGAAATGCACGCATTTATCAAAGAGACCCTGGAACCCCGCACCCGTGTGTTGTATGGCGGTAGTGTAAAAGGCAGTAATGCTGAAGAAGTTCTGGCGGTAGATGGGGTAGATGGTGTGCTTGTTGGCGGAGCCGCTTTATCAGCGTCCGAGTTTTTAGACATCTGCATGGCTGCGCGCTAGTCAGGGAATATAAAACCCGCTAGAATGCGCGCCGCATAGAAATGAGAAATTAATGGAACTTATTAAATCACTCGTGCTCATTTTGAACGTGGTTTCTGCGATTGCTACCATCGTTTTGGTGTTGATGCAGCACGGTAAAGGTGCCGATATGGGCGCTGCTTTTGGCAGTGGTTCAGCGGGCAGCCTGTTTGGCTCGTCGGGTTCGGCTAATTTTTTAAGCCGTACTACTGCAGTGACAGCAACACTGTTTTTTGCAAGCTGTCTTGCATTAGTTTTACTGGTAAGCCCGGCTAAAAAGTCAGATTTGGGTGTGATGAGCACGCAAAAACCTGCAGTACAGCAGCCAGCTCAGCCGAGTAAAATTCCAGAGTAAGCCGTAATACTTCTGGAAGATTAATTTGTTTTTAATGCCGACATGGTGAAATTGGTAGACACGCTATCTTGAGGGGGTAGTGACTTCGGTTGTGAGAGTTCGAGTCTCTCTGTCGGCACCAGATACAAAACGCCCGCGCAATGTGGGCGAATACAACATATAAAAATATCCTTAACTTTCAAATCTGGGGAGTGCCATGCTCGCTAACTATTTCCCCATCCTGATGTTTCTGGCTGTAGGACTCTTGGTGGGCGTTGCCCCGCTTGTTCTTGGCTGGGGGGTGGGCAAGATTCTCGGGACCAACCGGCCTGATCCTGAAAAACGCTCACCTTACGAGTGTGGCTTCGAAGCTTTCGAAGACGCGCGCATGCAGTTTGATGTTCGCTACTACCTCGTTGCTATCCTGTTTATCTTGTTCGATCTCGAAGTGGCCTTCCTTGTGCCATGGGCTGTTGTGCTCAAAGAGCTCGGCATGTTCGGCTTCCTTGCAATGATGATTTTCCTGACCGTACTGGTTGTGGGCTTTATCTTTGAATGGAAGAAGGGCGCACTGGAATGGGAGTAATAAATATGGATGCTCAATCCTTAGCAAGCGTGCAGTCTGCAGACAAAGGTTTTGTTACGACTTCGCTCGATACCGTGATCAACTGGACACGCACTGGCTCTTTGTGGCCAATGACGTTTGGTCTGGCCTGTTGCGCGGTTGAAATGATGCATGCTGGCGCGGCGCGTTATGACCTGGATCGTTTCGGTATCGTTTTTCGCCCAAGCCCGCGCCAGTCTGACCTGATGATTGTTGCAGGCACGCTCTGCAATAAGATGGCGCCTGCACTGCGTAAGGTTTATGACCAGATGCCTGAGCCACGCTGGGTGATCTCGATGGGATCCTGTGCCAATGGTGGTGGCTACTACCATTATTCTTACTCTGTCGTTCGTGGTTGTGACCGGATTGTCCCTGTAGACATCTATGTGCCGGGCTGTCCGCCAACTGCCGAAGCTTTGCTTTACGGCATTATTCAGCTACAGAATAAGATTAAGCGTACTAACACGATTGCGCGTTCAGGTGTATTGGCGAGTGAGAGGGTAAACAGTGGATCGTAAACTTAGCGTCCTGATGGACAGCCTGAAGGCCGTTCTGGGCGAGGCAGGTGGCTCTAATATTGCCAGACTGGTCTGTGCTCTGGATGAAATCACGATTGAAGTGCCGGTTGCCGTGTGGCCTGAGGTTGCTCTGGCCTTACGTGATAATGCCGCACTGCATTTTGAATCCTGTATTGATGTTTGTGGTGTTGATTACAGCGCTTACAAAGATGCTGTTTGGGAAGGGCATCGTTTTGCTGCGGTGTATCACTTCTTATCCTACAAACACAATGTCCGTCTGCGCGTTCGTGTGTTTTGCACGGATGATGATTTCCCTGTTGTGCCTTCCATGGTTTCTGTCTGGCCTGGTCTTAACTGGTTTGAGCGTGAAGCATTCGACTTGTTCGGGATTATGTTCCAGGGACACCCTGATTTGCGCCGCATACTGACTGATTATGGTTTCGTTGGTCATCCTTTCCGCAAGGATTTTCCGCTTTCTGGCTATGTAGAAATGCGTTACGACCCTGAGCAGGGCCGTGTTATCTACCAGCCTGTCACTATCGATCCGCGAGAAACAACGCCGCGTATCATCCGCGAGGAGAATTACGGTGGCTGCTGAAATCCGTAACTACACGCTGAATTTTGGACCGCAGCACCCTGCGGCGCACGGTGTTTTGCGCCTGGTGCTTGAGTTAGACGGTGAAGTGGTCGAACGTGCTGATCCGCACATCGGTTTGCTGCACCGCGGTACTGAAAAATTAGCTGAATCAAAAACCTATATTCAATCCCTGCCTTATATGGATCGGCTCGATTATGTGTCGATGATGTGTAATGAGCACGCCTATTGCATGGCGATTGAAAAAATGACCGGTATTGAAGTGCCGCTTCGTGCTCAGTATATCCGTGTGATGTTTGATGAAATCACGCGCATTCTGAATCACCTGATGTGGATTGGTGCGCACGGTATTGACTGCGGCGCGATGACCATCTTCCTGTACGCTTTCCGTGAGCGTGAAGACCTGATGGACTGCTACGAAGCAGTGTCAGGTGCGCGTATGCATGCGGCCTACTACCGCCCGGGTGGTGTTTACCGTGATCTGCCTGATCAAATGCCGCAGTACCAGGCTTCTAAGGTACGTAACGCCGCTGCGATCAAAAAATTAAACGGCAACCGCGAAGGCTCTTTGCTTGATTTTATCGAAGACTTCACTAACCGCTTCCCAACTTATGTGGATGAATACGAAACCCTGCTTACAGATAACCGTATCTGGAAGCAGCGTACCGTGGGTATTGGCATCATCACACCTGAACGTGCTCTGGCGCTGGGTCTGACTGGACCTATGCTGCGAGGCTCGGGTGTGGAGTGGGATCTGCGTAAGAAACAGCCGTATGAAGTTTACGGTGCACTGGACTTTGATATTCCGGTCGGTAAAAATGGCGATTGCTATGACCGTTATCTGGTTCGTGTTGAAGAAATGCGCCAGTCCAACCGCATTATCAAGCAGTGCGTGGCATGGCTGAAAGCAAATCCTGGCCCTGTGATTGTAGATAATCATAAAGTGGCATCACCTTCACGCGGCGGTATGAAAGCCAATATGGAAGAGCTGATCCACCACTTCAAACTGTTTACCGAAGGAATGCATGTTCCGGAAGGCGAAGCTTACGCCGCTGTTGAGCATCCTAAGGGTGAGTTTGGTATCTACATGGTGTCCGATGGTGCCAATAAACCTTACCGCCTGAAAATTCGTGCACCAGGTTTTGCACACTTGGCATCTTTGGATGAAATGGCGCGTGGCCATATGTTGTCCGATGTGGTGGCTATTATCGGTACACAAGACGTTGTATTCGGGGAGATTGACCGCTGATGTTAACTACTCAATCCCTTGCATTGATTGATCGTGAAGTAGCGAAATACCCTGCGGAGCAAAAGCGCTCTGCCGTGATGGGCGCGCTGCGTATTGCGCAGACCGAGCACCGCTACCTTAGCAATGACATGATCGAATTTGTAGCTGACTATCTGGGCATTGCGCCGATGATGGCTTATGAAGTGGCTACTTTCTACAATATGTATGATTTAAAGCCGGTAGGTAAGCACAAGATCACTGTGTGTACCAATCTGCCCTGTGCTCTTTCGGGCGGCTATACCGCTGCGCATTACATCAAGCAAAAGCTTGGCATTGGTTTTAATGAAACCACACCCGACGGCAAATTTACGCTGAAGGAAGGGGAGTGCATGGGCGCCTGTGGTTACGCGCCGGTGATGCTGGTGAATAACCACGCCATGTGCAGTCATATGACGCCTGAGGCGATTGATAAGAAACTGGCGGAGCTCGAATAATGACCGTCTATGCAACTGGTGTCATTTTTGATGACGTCAATTTTGAAGATCCAAACTGCTGGCGCATTGACGAATACGTTAAGCGCGGTGGCTATGCTGCTCTCAAAAAGATTCTGAGTGAAAATATCACTCAGGATGAAATCATTGCGCAAATGAAAACTTCCGGCCTGCGTGGCCGTGGCGGTGCGGGCTTCCCGACTGGCTTGAAGTGGTCATTTATGCCGCGCAGCTTCCCCGGGCAAAAATACCTTGTTTGTAATACCGACGAGGGCGAGCCAGGTACCTTTAAAGATTTAGACATTATTGTGTCTAATCCGCATGCACTGATCGAGGGCATGATTATTGGTGCTTACGCCATGGGCATTACCGTAGGTTACAACTATATCCACGGTGAAGTGTTCGAAGCTTATGAGCGTTTTGAAGAAGCACTCGAAGAAGCACGCAAGGCAGGCTTTTTAGGCGACAAAATTCTGGGCTCAGAATTTAGCTTCCAGCTGCATGCACATCATGGTTATGGTGCTTACATCTGCGGTGAAGAAACTGCGCTGCTTGAATCGCTGGAAGGTAAAAAAGGCCAGCCACGCTTTAAGCCGCCTTTCCCTGCCAGCTATGGCCTCTATGGCAAGCCAACCACAATTAATAATACGGAGACGTTTGCCTCCGTACCATACATTATCCGCGAAGGCGGTCAGAAATTCCTTGAGCTAGGTAAACCTAATAACGGTGGAACCAAGTTATTTTCGGTTTCTGGCCATGTTAATCGCCCTGGAAACTACGAAGTGCCGCTGGGCATGCCGTTTTCTGAGCTGCTGGAATTATGCGGCGGTATGCGTGATGGTAAAAAACTCAAAGCGGTTATTCCGGGCGGATCATCCTCGCCGGTCTTGCCTGCTGACATCATGATGCAATGCACCATGGACTACGATTCGATCGCTAAAGCGGGTTCGATGCTGGGTTCAGGCGCGGTGATCGTGATGGACGAAACAGTCAGTATGGTGCAGGCGCTGGAGCGTTTGTCTTACTTCTACTTCGAAGAATCGTGTGGCCAATGTACACCGTGCCGCGAAGGCACCGGTTGGTTGTATCGCATTGTTCATCGTATCGCACAGGGCCACGGTGTTCCGGAAGACTTGGAACTCCTGGACAGTGTCGGTAATAACATCGCAGGGCGAACCATTTGTGCCCTCGGCGACGCAGCTGTTTTCCCGGTGCGCGGAATGCTAAAACACTTCCGTAGCGAATTCGAATACCTTATCGAACACAAGACTGCATTGCAGGCTTGGGTTTGATTCAATAGCCATTGAGTAGAGCATGCTGGAAATTGAAATCGACGGTAAGAAACTGACAGTACCTGGCGGTAGCACGGTAATGGACGCAGCCAATTCGGTTGGCGTGCATATCCCGCATTTTTGCTATCACAAAAAGCTGTCTATAGCCGCAAACTGCCGTATGTGCCTTGTTCAGGTTGAGAAAGCGCCTAAGCCTTTACCTGCCTGTGCAACTCCCGTCACGGACGGGATGAAAGTCTGGACCCACTCTGATCAGGCCGTGAAGGCGCAGCAGGGGGTGATGGAATTCTTGCTGATTAACCACCCGCTGGATTGCCCGATTTGCGATCAGGGTGGCGAATGTCAGCTGCAGGATCTGGCGGTAGGCTACGGCCAGTCTGGCTCCCGCTATACAGAAGAAAAACGCGTTGTTGCTAATAAAGACCTTGGCCCGCTGATTTCTACTGATATGACTCGCTGCATTCATTGCAGCCGCTGCGTTCGCTTTACCGAAGAAATTGCCGGTTTCCAGGAATTGGGTATGGCAGGCCGCGGCGAATTTACCGAAGTCATGTCCTTTATTGGCAAGACAGTTAAATCGGAAATTTCCGGCAATGTGATTGATCTGTGTCCGGTTGGCGCTCTGACCAGTAAGCCGTTCCGCTACTCAGCACGCACATGGGAATTATCCCGTCGTAAGTCTGTCAGCCCGCATGATGGCCTGGGTTCCAACCTTGTTGTGCAAGTCAAAAACAACAAGGTAATGCGCGTTCTGCCGCTGGAAAACGAAGCCATTAATGAATGCTGGCTGGCCGACCGTGATCGTTTCTCTTATGAGGCCTTAAACAGCGCTGAGCGCTTGCAAAAGCCAATGATTAAGCAAGGCGGCGTATGGCAGGTGACTGACTGGCAAACTGCGCTTGAATATGTAGCAAACGGCCTGAAGCAAGTGGTGTCAGACCATGGTGCGGCATCAGTTGCTGCTGTGGCCACACCAAACAGCACCGTTGAAGAGCTGTTTATGCTGCGTAAACTGATGGCAGGTTTGGGCGTAGAAAACGTCGAAACACGCTTACGCAATGCAGACTTCAGCCTTAATACTGCAGGTGCAACCTGGTTGGGCCAATCAATTGCTGATTTGGCTGCATCAGAGGCCGTGTTAGTGATTGGTTCAACATTGCGCCAGGAGCAGCCTTTGCTTGCTCAGCGCCTGCGTCAATCGGTAAAGAAAGGCCTGAAGCTTTCCTTGGTGAATGTGCATAGCGATGATTTGCTGACTAAAGTAGCCGCGCAATCTGTTCTTCGCCCTGATCAGCTGGTGGAAGGCGTGCTGGCCGTGATTAAGGCTGTTGTTGAAGCTGACACCAGCAAGGCCGCTCCTGCACATCTCGATTTGGCTGGCGTTGAAGTGACTGAGGCAGCCCGCGCGATTGCTGCAACTCTGACTGGTAAATCTGCTGTATTGCTGGGTAATATCGCAACGCACAATCCACGCGCCGCTGAGTTACACGCTGCAGCTGCAGCATTGGCTGAGCTGACTGGCGCAACACTGGGCGTAATGAGCGAAGCCGCAAATACCGTGGGCGCTCAGCTGATCGGTGCAACCGTTGGTGGCAATGTTTTCGCTGCGCCTAAAAAAGCTTACGTTCTTTTAAATGCTGAAACCGAGTTTGATACGCATAACGGCGCGCAGGCTCTGGCAGCAGTAAAAGCGGCTGAAATGGTGGTAGTGATGTCGGCATTTAATAGCTGCGCGCTTGATTTTGCCGATGTGATTCTGCCGGTTTCACCATTCTCAGAAACCTCCGGCACTTTCGTCAATATGGAAGGCAAACCACAAAGCTTTAATGGTGTGGTGCGTCCTCTGGGCGAGACACGTCCGGCCTGGAAAGTATTCCGCGTCTTGGGCAATGTGCTTGGTTTTAATGGCTTTGATTACGAATCGTCTGAACAGATTCGTGATGAAGCCCTGCCGGGTGATACCGCTGCCCGTCTGAATAACACCGCCGCAGCTGCTGTGGCAGTTAAAGCTCAGGCTGTTTCCGGCCTGGTTCGCTTGGGCGAAGTGGCGATGTATCAGGCAGATGCGCTGGTACGCCGCGCTCCAAGCTTGCAGGCCACGCTGGCCGCTCCGGCTCTGAAAGCCAATGCAGCCACACTGGCAGCTTTGGGTCTGGCTGTGAATGATCTGGCGCGGGCAGAGCAGGGTGGTCAGGCTGTATCGCTCTTTGCTGAGCTGGATGCGGGTCTTGCAGACAACGTGATTCGTGTGGCTGCATCGCATTCCGCAACGCGCGAGCTTGCTGGCATGTTCGACAGTCTCTCGGTTTCTAAAGCTTAAAGGGCGCCCAATATGGAAATGTTACAAGGGTTGTTCGGCACAGAGATCGCGTTTGTCCTCTGGACCTTACTCAAGATCGTTTGCATCGTTGCGCCTTTAATGGGCGCGGTGGCTTACCTGACATTAGCTGAACGTAAAGTGATCGGTTATATGCAGATTCGTATCGGCCCGAACCGGGTTGGTCCGTTTGGTCTGCTGCAACCGATTGCCGACGGTGTAAAGCTGCTGCTGAAAGAAATTATTTCTCCATCTGCTGCCAGCACTGGTCTGTTCTTTTTAGCGCCGATTATGGTTCTGGTACCGGCACTGGCGGCTTGGGCCGTAGTGCCGTTTTATCCTGGCTATGTTTTATCGGATGTGAATGTCGGCTTGCTCTACGTGATGGCTATCACTTCGATGGGCGTTTACGGCGTGATTCTGGCAGGCTGGGCATCTAACTCCAAATACGCTTTTCTTGGTGCAATGCGCGCTGCGGCTCAGGTGATTTCTTATGAGCTGGCAATGGGCTTTGCCCTGGTCGGTGTGATGATGGTTTCGGGCAGCTTAAATATGACCGAAATTGTGAATCAGCAAAGCCAGGGTGTAGCTGGTGGCTCGATTCTGTCATGGAATCTGATTCCCTTAATGCCGCTGTTTGTTGTGTACTTTATTTCTGGTGTGGCTGAAACCAACCGCGCGCCATTTGACGTAACCGAAGGCGAATCAGAAATTGTTGCG
Source organism: Iodobacter violaceini (assembly GCF_011601265.1). Taxonomy (GTDB): domain Bacteria; phylum Pseudomonadota; class Gammaproteobacteria; order Burkholderiales; family Chitinibacteraceae; genus Iodobacter; species Iodobacter violaceini. The sequence continues at coordinate 512,730 of NZ_JAAOLX010000001.1, read as the reverse complement.
GGCCACATGGTTGAATACTCGGGCATGAGCTTCGCACTGTTCTTCCTGGCCGAATACGCCAATATGATTCTGATTTCAGCAATGACATCGATCATGTTCCTTGGCGGCTGGTTAAGCCCGTTCCCGGCAAGCTGGGGTATTCTGGGCGCGCCATCGGTACTGTGGTGGGTATTAAAAGTAGCCTTTATGCTGTTCTGCTTCTTGTGGTTCCGCGCTACTTTCCCCCGTTATCGTTACGATCAGCTTATGCGTTTGGGTTGGAAAATTTTCATCCCGGTCACCTTGATTTGGATTGTGGTAGTGGGCGCCTGGATGCAGACGCCGCTGTCCCTCTGGAAATAAACAGGATCCGCTATGGAAAAGATTGCTTATTTCTTTAAAACGTTCTTGCTTGTGGAATTGGTAAAAGGCCTGATGCTTACCGGCCGCCATATGTTCCAAACCAAGATCACAGTGCAGTTCCCTGAAGAAAAAACACCGTACAGTCCGCGTTTTCGCGGCCTGCACGCACAGCGCCGCTATGCCAATGGTGAAGAGCGTTGTATCGCCTGTAAGCTTTGTGAAGCAGTTTGCCCGGCTCAGGCGATTGTGATTGAGTCAGACAAGCGTGAGGACGGCACACGCCGCACTACTCGTTATGACATCGATCTGACTAAATGTATTTTCTGTGGTTTTTGTGAGGAAGCTTGCCCGGTGGATGCCATCGTGGAAACGCATATCCTTGAATATCACGGCGAAAAACGGGGCGACCTCTACTACACCAAGCCAATGTTGCTGGCAGTTGGTGATAAGTACGAGAGCGAAATTGCTGAACGTAAAGCGCAAGACGCTAAGTACCGCTAAGGGTATCCGATGACAATTGCTCTATTTAGTTTCTTCGCACTGGTGCTGCTGGTTTCTGCACTTGGCGTAGTCAGTACCAAAAATCCGGTACAAGCCGCTTTACTGCTGATTTTGTCTTTCTTTACCGCAGCTATGCTGTGGATGCTGATGAAGGCAGAATTCCTGGCTGTTTCCCTTGTGCTGATTTATGTGGGGGCAGTCATGGTGCTGTTCCTGTTTGTGGTGATGATGCTGGACATTAATTTCGAGGAGCTGCGTAAAGGCTTCTGGAAGTTTGCTCCTGTCGCCGGTGTTGTTGCTGGCACCATGCTGGTGGAAATGGTCTTGGTGATTACCCATGGCGCAAGCCAGCTGGAAGGTGCTGCGCTGGTTGAGCGTCCTGCTGGCTATAGCAATGTGCATGAATTAGGCCGTTTGATTTACACCCAGTATTTCCTGCCTTTCCAGTTAGCTTCAGTGATTCTGCTGGTGGGTATGATTGCCGCCATTGGCCTTACTCTGCGTAAACGTAAAAGCAGCAAATACATCAATCCTGGTGAGCAGGTTCGTGTTAAAGCCAGTGATCGTCTGCGTATCGTCAAGATGGCAGCCACCGTTAAAGAGCTGGCAGAAGTTCCTGCCAGCGATGATAAACCAGCAGCCTAAGTGCCCAAGGAAAAGTTTTTATGCTTGAGTTGACGCATTATCTTGTGCTGGCGGCTTGTTTATTTGCCATCAGTATTTTCGGTATCTTTATGAACCGTAAAAACTTAATCGTGCTGCTTATGGCGATTGAGTTGATGTTGCTTGCGGTGAATATGAATTTCATTGCTTTCTCGCAGTTCCTTGGCGATTCAGCAGGGCAGATTTTCGTGTTCTTTATCTTGACGGTGGCCGCGGCTGAAGCCGCAATTGGGCTGGCGATCCTGATTGTGTTATTCCGCAATCTGCGATCGATCAACGTCGAAGATCTCGACAGCCTGAAGGGTTAAGGGGACAGGGTTATATATGGATATGAAAACGATTTATCTCTTAATCCCGCTGGCGCCCCTGTTTGGCGCGCTGGTTGCAGGCTTGTTTGGCTGGGCAATCGGGCGGCGTGCATCGCATATCGTCACGATTGGTGGTGTTGCTGCTTCGTTCCTGATGTCGGCTTATGTTTTAAACCATCTGGTGTCAGGTGGCGATAACTTTAACGGTACGGTTTATACCTGGCTGACTGTTAATGGTGTTGATTTCAATGTTGGTTTCCTGGTTGATAAGCTCACCGCAATGATGATGTGCGTGGTGACCTTTGTATCCCTGATGGTGCATATCTATACCATTGGTTATATGTCTGAAGACCCGGGTTATCAGCGTTTCTTCAGCTATATCTCGCTGTTTACCTTCTCGATGCTGATGCTGGTGATGGCGAATAACTTCGTTCAGCTCTTCTTCGGCTGGGAAGCGGTAGGTTTGGTTTCTTACCTCTTGATTGGTTTCTGGTTCAAAAAGCCAACGGCCACTTTCGCCAATATGAAGGCTTTCCTGATCAACCGTGTAGGTGACTTTGGTTTCCTTTTAGGGATTGGTCTGGTGCTGGCTTACTTTGGCTCGCTCGATTACGCCGATGTATTTGCAAAAGCACCTGCACTGAAAGAAGCCACGATTAGCTTGTTCCCAAATGTGACCTGGTCCTTGTTGTCGGTGACTTGCATCTTGCTGTTTATCGGTGCGATGGGTAAATCGGCTCAGTTTCCGCTGCATGTCTGGTTGCCGGATTCGATGGAAGGCCCGACACCGATTTCCGCACTGATTCACGCGGCAACAATGGTGACGGCAGGTATCTTTATGGTGGCGCGTATGTCGCCATTGTTTGAGTTATCAGATACTGCGCTGAATTTTGTGATGGTAATTGGCTCGATTACTGCGCTGTTTATGGGTTTCCTCGGGATTATCCAGAACGATATCAAGCGCGTTGTGGCATATTCCACTTTGTCACAGCTCGGTTATATGACGGTTGCTTTAGGTGCATCAGCTTACTCGGTAGCGGTATTTCACCTGATGACGCACGCATTCTTTAAAGCGCTGTTATTCCTTGCTGCAGGTTCTGTGATTATTGGTATGCATCACGATCAGGACATCCGCAATATGGGTGGCTTGAAGAAATACATGCCAATTACCTGGATTACCTCTTTGATTGGCTCTCTGGCCCTGATCGGTACACCGTTCTTGTCTGGTTTCTATTCTAAAGATTCGATTATCGAAGCGGTGCACGCTTCAAACTTGCCAGGCGCTGGTTTTGCTTACTTCGCTGTTGTGGCTGGTGTGTTTGTAACGGCTTTCTACTCTTTCCGTATGTACTTCCTGGTGTTCCACGGTGAAGAGCGTTTCGGTAAGGCGCATGATCACCACGGCCACGATGCGCATGCACATGATGATGATCATCATGCTGATGAGCACCATCATGGTCTTGCTCCAGGGCAAAAACCGCATGAAACACCTTGGGTAGTGACTTTGCCGCTGGTGATGCTGGCTATCCCGTCGCTGGTGATTGGTTACTTTGCAATCGATCCTATGCTTTACGGTGATTTCTTCAAGGGTGTGATTTTTGTAAATCATGAAGCTCACCCTGCTATGGAAGTGATGAAAGAAGAATTCCATGGCGCAATCGGCATGGGTATTCACTCTCTGACCACCTTGCCATTCTGGCTGGCCTTAGCAGGTGTAGCGGTGTCCTGGTACTTCTACCTGGTGAAGCCAAGTATTCCTGCTGCTCTGGAACGCTTCTTTACATCGGTAGGTATCAAGAAACTGCTGGATGAGAAGTACTACATGGATCACCTGTATATCAATGGCTTTGCAGCAGGTGGTCGTGTATTGGGTACTTTATTCTGGAAAGTAGGGGATACCTTCATCATCGACGGCTTGCTTGTTAATGGCTCAGCTAAGCTGGTGGGGCTGTTTTCAGCGTTGGCGCGTAAATTGCAATCTGGTTATATCTACCACTACGCTTTTGCCATGATTATCGGTGCAATTGGCCTGATGACGTGGTGGATTGCTGGCCTGCTGGCCTAATAAGATGGCCGGCGTACAGCCGGGGATCGGGGGGCTTTGCCCCCCTCGGATTAAATAACAAGTAGGTTGACTATGACGGGTAATCTTCTAAGCCTCGCGATCTGGCTGCCGATCGTGGCAGGCCTTGCAGTACTCGCGACAGGCGGGGACAAAAACGCTAAAGCGGCGCGCTGGCTGGCGCTGGCTGGCGCTTTGCTGAGTTTCTTGGTAACCATTCCGCTGTATACGCAGTTTGAGTCTTTGCACGGCGGCATGCAGTTTGAAGAAATGATCCCTTGGATCACTTCATTTAATATCAACTACCATCTTGGGGTTGATGGCATTTCGATGCTGTTTGTAATTTTAAATAGCTTTGTCACTCTGATGGTTGTATTGGCAGGCTGGCAGGTTATTGAGAAACGCACCGCGCAATATATGGCCGCTTTCCTGATTATGTCGGGCCTGATCAATGGCGCATTTGCTGCGCTTGATGCGATCTTGTTCTACGTATTCTTTGAAGCGATGCTGATTCCTATGTACCTGATTATTGGTATCTGGGGTGGCCCGCGCCGCGTGTATGCATCGATTAAATTCTTTCTTTACACCTTACTTGGTTCTTTGCTGACACTGGTTGGTTTTATCTACCTGTATCAGCAAACGGGCGGTAGTTTTGAAATTGCTGATTTCCAGCGCCTGCCGCTGGGAATGACCGCTCAGACTTTAGTACTGATTGCCTTCTTCTTTGCCTTTGCTGTGAAAGTGCCAATGTGGCCTGTTCACACATGGTTGCCGGATGCCCACGTTGAAGCGCCTACTGGTGGTTCGATGGTACTGGCAGCTATTACCCTGAAACTGGGGGCTTATGGTTTCCTGCGGTTTGCCCTGCCGATTGCACCGGATGCTGCACGCGAATACGCATGGGTGTTTGTAGCATTGTCACTGGTTGCGGTGATTTACATTGGTTTGGTGGCACTTGTGCAAACCGATATGAAAAAGCTGGTTGCTTATTCATCGATCTCACATATGGGTTTTGTCACGCTGGGCTTCTTTATGTTTGCCGGCGGCACGCAAATGAACCAGTACGCAGTTGAAGGCGCATTACTGCAAATGATCTCGCACGGCTTTGTGTCTGCCGCGATGTTCTTCTGTATTGGCGTGATGTACGACCGTGTACACAGCCGCAAGATCGCCGATTACGGTGGCGTGGCGAATAAAATGCCAATTTTCGCCAGTTTTATGATGCTGTTTGCAATGGCTAACTCAGGTCTGCCGGGCACTTCTGGTTTTGCCGGTGAATTTATGGTGATTCTGGGGGCTGTACAAGTGAACTTCTGGTACGCCTTTGCGGGTGCTACAACGCTGATCTTTGGTGCTGCTTATACCCTGTGGATGTACAAGCGGGTGTTATTCGGTGAGGTTGCCAATGATCATGTTGAGCATCTGAAAGACGTAAATTCACGCGAATTCCTGATCCTTGCTGTATTAGCTGTAGCGGTATTGGGCATGGGCCTGTATCCGAAGCCATTTGCTGATGTAATGCATGTGTCTGTTAATGATTTGATCTGGCATGTATCACAAAGCAAATTGCACTGATTCGAGATAGTCGGGCATTCATTTTATGAATACCCGACTTTATCCAGAGGTAGAAACATACCTTCGGACCACCATACTATTATTTGATAGGGTTGAATAATGACCTGGACCAGCCTGAATGCTTGGGTGGCAATGCCGGAAATTTTCCTGCTGCTTGCCAGCTGTGCGGTACTACTGATTGATTTGTTTGTGTCGGATGCCAAGCGACACATTACTTATGTGTTGACGCTGCTTGTGTTGGCGGTAACCGCTTTCCTCGTTGTGAATGGCTATCAGGCCACTCCGCGTCTGGCATTTAATGGTTTGTTTATTAGTGATCCAATCGCTGATTTTGCCAAAATCGGCATGATCCTGGGCGTGGCACTGGTGCTGATTTATGGCCGTGATTACAGCATGGTGCGCGGTCTGTTCCGTGGCGAGTTGTTTACGCTGACTCTGTTTGCTCTGGCGGGCATGATGATCATGGCCTCCAGCGTTAATTTCTTAACGCTGTACATGGGCCTTGAGTTGCTGTCCTTGTCTTTGTACGCCCTCGTGGCGTTGCAGCGTGATTCAGTGCAATCCACAGAAGCTGCGATGAAGTACTTTATTCTGGGTGCTTTAGCATCTGGTATGTTGCTTTACGGTATGTCGATGATTTACGGCGCGACCGCTTCGCTGGATGTGTTTGTGATCGCCCATAAGATTGCCAGTGGTGAAGCAAACCGTATGCTTGCCGCTTTTGGTCTGGTCTTCCTTGTGACAGGTATTGGCTTTAAATTGGGCGCAGTACCATTCCATATGTGGGTGCCGGATGTTTATGAAGGTGCACCTACACCTGTAACTCAACTGATTGGTTCTGCTCCTAAGCTGGCTGCCTTTGTATTTGTGATTCGCTTATTAGCGCAAGGTATGGAAGGCTACGCTTTTGACTGGCGCGGCATGCTGGTGGTGTTGTCAGTGCTCTCTATGGGTATTGGTAACCTGACCGCAATTGCTCAAACCAGCATGAAACGCATGATGGCTTACTCCACGATCTCTCATATGGGCTTCTTGCTCTTAGGTATCCTGGTTGCCAGCCCGGTTGGTTACGCCGCGTCGTTTTTCTACGCCATGGTTTATGTACTGACGGCGGCAGCGGGTTTCGGTATGGTGATGCTGCTGTCCCGCGAAGGCTTTGAAGCCGATAAGATTGATGATTTCAAAGGCTTGGCAGCGCGCAGCCCGTGGTTTGCCTGCATGATGATGTTTGTGATGTTCTCTATGGCAGGTATTCCGGTCTTTGTTGGTTTCTTTGCTAAGTTGTCGGTATTACAGGCAGTGGTAAATCTGGGCTATGTCTGGCTGGCGGTGATTGCGGTGATGTTCTCGCTGGTTGGCGCGTTTTATTACCTGCGCGTTGTGAAGATCATGTATTTTGATGAAGCAACAGACTCAGCGCCGATTGAGGCAGGTTTTGATACCAGGCTGGTGCTGTCTGTGAACTGCATTTTGTTGCTGGTGATGGGTCTGATGCCTGATCGCCTGATGGCAGTGCTGTCGCAAGCCGTTACTTCATCACTGACTGTGCCAATGTAATGAATAATGTGTACCTGCTCTGTGGATTGGCGCTGATTGCTGCCAATCTGCCGTTTTTCTTTGAGCGTATTATTTTTTGCATTCCGGCCAAAAAGGTGAAGGGTTTTCACTGGCGCATGTTAGAGCTGATTTTGCTCTATCTTGCGCTGGGCTTGCTGGCAAGGGTACTGGAGGGACGACTCTCTCCGGTGCACGCGCAAAACTGGCCTTTCTTTGCCACGACCTTTGCGATGTTTATCGTATTTGCCTGGCCTGGATTTGTTTGGCGCTATTTCTGGCGTAAACCTGGAATCTAAAAAAAAAGCCCAACATTGTTTGGGCTTTTTTGTGTTTAATGATAAGCGTATGCCTGTGTTTTGCTACCCGCTCATGGAGCCTCAATGATTGCTAAACTGTCTGCTTTGTTTTTTTGCCTGAGTGTTTCTTCTTCTTTTGCGGAAGAAACTTTGCATAGTTTAAGGGCAGAAATTGGCAGTGCCAGGTGCGTGCAAGATACGCAATGCCGAACCGTGGCTGTGGGGGCACAGTCATGCGGTGGCCCTGAGCTGTATCTGCCATGGTCTGTTGCAGAAGGGCAAGGGGAAAAAATAGCTTTGCTTGCCAGGCAATATAGTCAGCAAAGGGTGTCTGATATTAAAAAAAGCGGTGAGTTATCTGCATGCCAGTTTGTGGCAGACCCAGGCGCAGTATGCAGGCAAAAGCAGTGTGTTTTACAGAGTACGGGTGTGATGAACTAGGCGTGTTTGATTTTTAGGCATAAAAAACGGCGAACCAAACTGGCTCGCCGTTTTGCATTAAAGATCACATGCTGCTTAGTTAAATACCCGCACTGACCGCGCGCGATGTTGAAGTAGCACTTGGGACAGGATCATTGGTTTCAACAAGTAGTGATGTATTGCTTTGTGCTGCCCCGTCAATCAGGTAAGACACATTAGCAAGGTAGCGTTTACCTGTTGGCAGATCTTTCCAGCTAAAGCCTACAGAAGCAGTACCGCCTACATAGATTTTACCTGGAGCGAGCGCTTTAAACGAGCCACCTGTATCGCCAGCGTTCACAATCCAGCTGGATAATGTGTAATCTGTGGTGCCTCCTTTGACTGCATAACCCACAACGCACGCTTTGTAGTTGCCTGCAGGCAGGTTAAAAAGCTGAACACTTTCGTTTGAGCCATCGCTTCCGCTGCTGCCCACTTTCACACCCGCAGCGTTCATCACCAGTAAATCGAGGTCATCTTCGCCACCGTGTGTGGTATCAGCGTTGTAAAGTGCAAAGCGTGTTGCCAGATTGCCGGCAGGAACACTAAATGAATGAACGATCACGCCAGCAGTACTTGTTCCTGCTGTGCATTCACGTACACCATCTTTTGCTGCGGAATCCGTTGCAACAGTTGCTTTGTTCAGCGTCGCTTCTTTCAAGCCACCCTTCACTAAAGTGAGTTTTCCGTCGCTGCCAGTCGCAATGGTCACCACTTTATTGCCTGTGGTTTCTTCGCTGTTCAGTTGCGAAACGGTGGCAAGTAAGCTGGCTCTGGCTGTTAAGGGTGAGCGCACGGTATGAGTGCCATCAGACCAGACGAGCGAGCCGTATTGGTAAACACTCTTTGGTGCGGTGGTACGGCTTAAAGTAACGGTGAATGATTTACTTTCACCCGGATTCAAGCTCAGAGTGGATGGTGATACAACGGTATCAAAGCCACTGATTGACGCTTGAGCCGTGTACGTTGCTACGCGATCACTGACATTCGTTACTGTACGGTTGAATGTAAATTTGCCCAGCACGTTTGCTGCCGTCAGCGATGGCACGTTTAAGTTGTAAGGCTGAATGCTGCCGATTAAGCTGCATTTGCTTGGGCTTAGCTGATTTTGTCCGCACAGATAGCGGTCGTAATCCAGCGGGCTTACATCGTAAACCAGGCCCGGGTCTGCTGCCGTATTCGGGTTAACATGGCCTGCGCCCTGTGCCCATGGCAGCAAACCGTTTTGTAATCCCGGCTGACCGTCGTTTAGTGTTGAATAAGCGCTGGTCATGAGGGCTGACTTAATCGCAGCTGGTGACCATGTGGGGTGCAGCTGATGCAGCAGCGCACCCAGTCCTGCCACATGCGGGCTGGACATCGATGTACCTTGCATGGATTGCCATTCAGCAGGGGCCGCAGCACCATTTGCAACCTGGTTACGCTGAGCTTCAGTCAGTTCAGGCCGTGAAGCGGCCAGAATATCCACGCCAGGCGCGGTTAAATCTGGTTTAAGCACGTTGGCATCAGCACGGTTTGGCCCTCGTGATGAAAAATCAGCCATTACAGGGGCATTGCCGGCCGAGGTCGTTACCGATGCGCTGAATAATGCCTGTGCAGTATTACCCGCTGCCGCTGCGTAGGCTTTTGCAGCCACGCCATCCGCGGCACTGATATGGACCGTTGGAATCACATGTGAAAACGCGGTAATCGTTGCAGCACCGCCAGCAACATTGGTCAGCAGCATGCCTGCACCGCCTGCTTCTTTTACTGCTGCACTTTTATTGAGCAAAGCAGATGAGCCGCGATCGCACAGCACAATTTTTCCGGCTACTTTGGCCGGATCAAGTTTTGCATCTGCAGGGACGCTATCTGCATCGCCGTAGCAACGATCCAGTGCTGCTTTGCTGGCTGGTGAAAGGCTTTCATAGTTTGAAATACCCGCATTTTTGGCCACAATCAGATTGCCTGACAGCGGAGCAGGGTTCACTGACCCACCTTTATATACGCTGTTGCCAAGGGTGACGGTGCTTTCCTGTACCCGGTCATGAGTGGATGCTGCAACAGTGGTCAGCCATGGACCAATATGCGCCACCATATTCGCCGGGCCGCTGTTACCTGCTGATGCAGCAACAAATACCCCGGCATTTGTTGCTGCCAGAAAGGCAAGGTCAACCGGATCATTCAGCTGCTCACCGCCGCTGATGGAGTAATTCAGTACATTTACCCCGTCGCTGACTGCCGCCTCAATAGCTTTGATGCTGTCACCGCCATAGCAATTGTTTTTGCCTGCAGCAACAACAGGGTCATTGGATGTCCAGCATACTTTGTAAGTTGCAAGGCGGGCTCTGGGCGCAATACCAGAAATATAGCCAATTGACGCACCACCAATAGCCGCCGCTACTTTGCCATTGCCACCGGCCGTAGATGCAGTATGTGAACCATGGCTATCGCTGTCGCGCGGAGAGTTATAGTCGCTCCAGTGCGGTACTTTGGCCCCGCTGGCAACCAGCGCATCGTACTGAGCCCTGAATTTTTTGGCACCAATCAGCTTGTTATTACAATTTGCATTGGAAAAACCTTCGCCATTTTCGCAAGAGCCTTTCCATGCGGCAGGCGGCGCACCATAGACTTGGGTACCAGCCGCATCATGTGTAGCTTCGCCATTCGCATTAACGCGATCAGCAAAAGAAGGATCTTCAGGCCATACACCTGTATCAATCACACCAATAACAATGTTTTCACCGGCGCTGGCCGCCCCATTTAATTTTGACCAAAGGCCAACACCTGGTTTATCCAGCCCTAAAAATTTAGGGGTGTAATTGGTTTGGATGGTCCGTGGCAGATCCAGGGTAATGGCAACAACATCAGTGTTATTTTTGAGTTTTCGTACTTCAGCATCCGTCAGCATGGCTGAGAAGCCATTAAATACAACCTGGTAGTTGTGCACGACAGGTGCATTGCCAATGCTGGCAATCACGTTATTTTGCTTGCGCTCGATATAGTTGATGTAAGCCTGAACATCATAAGCATTGATATCCAGTAACTGACCACTAACTGGTTTTGTTGCTTTTAAGCCACTGATTGCACCTGTATAAGAGGCGGCTGGCTGATCAGTCAGCTGAATAATATAAGGCAGGCGGGCCTCTTCTGCTGATGCAAAGCCGGCAGCACCAGCAGTCAGTAATGCGGTGATAGCTAAATTAATAATGCTGCGTTTCATCATGATGCAATCCCTGCAGAGTTGTTTTGAGCTTTGTTTTTACGGCGCATCATCATGGTGATGCTTGCCAGGCCCAGTGCCATCAGCAGCCATTCAGCAGGCTCTGGTACGGCGGCAACATTTATATTGTCGATAGCAAATTGCGCCTGGTTATTGCCAAAAGCCACGCAAGCACCTGCCTCAGTTGTCAGGCAGGCAGCAAAACTGATTTCTGTAAAGACACGGTTATTTGCTGTGTATTGGAAATCGCTGAAAGACCATTGCCCGTTCGAGTTTTGCCCTGGCAAAGTAAAGCGATCAATAAAGCTTTCGCCACCGATGCCCTTGCCCAGAACAATTAAATTAGCCACGCTGAAAGGGATATTTGCCAGAAGAGGGGATGTAAAGCTGCTTGAAAAGCTGCTTAGTGTGAAGCCAGTATCGTTGGAGATACGCAAGCCACCATCGTTTAAGCCAAGGTAGTAAGGCGTATCGTTGCCGCCCGGGCAATCAATAATTGTGCAAGTGTCGGCGGAGGCAATTGCGCCGGCCATGCCTTCGCCCAGCACAGATAATTTAAAAGAGGAATCTGCCTGTACAGTGTCCCCCCCTTCATAAATTTCGCCTTTTAATGAGTCAAAGTTAATAATCGAAGCCTGTGCAGCAGGCATGGAGAAACCAATGGCTGCCGTCAGCAGTGCCATCTTGAGTGATTGCTTCATATAACTCCCTGTGTCTTGGATTTGAATGAACAACGGGCGTGCTCAAGGCTCAGGCATAAAGTGCCTCTACTGACTTAATCTGACTCTTTTGCCTGATTATTTTTATGTGATTTATTTAGTTGATGTACTGATTGCCTTTCATATTTATGAAGTTGGCGTGTAAATAATAACAAAATATGCCAATACGTCTATATTTCACCGTCATAAATCATTTATTTGTATCTGTTATGTAGCAGTATTGAGAAAACAGCATTTTTTGATGGTTTTTCTTTCTATCTTTGAAAGTAAATCAAGGCACAAGAAGTGCTGATTTTTCATTGCAGATGCAAACATTTTCAGGCTGAAATATATAAACCGCTTTTAATTCAAATGGTTAATTTTATGGTTAGGCTTATCTTCGGGGATGGAGTGAAATTTTTTTATTTCTGGCTTGTGCCGGTGGAAGATCTCGTTTAGAATGCTGTCTCTCTGATCTTGTTGTTCAGCACCAAGTCAGTTAAAGCGCTAGGGTTGTAGCTCAGTTGGTTAGAGCGTTTGGTCGACATCCAAGAGGTCGTGAGTTCGAATCTCACCAACCCTACCAAAAAATTTATCGGTTATGATTAGCAAGAAAAATCATAACCGTACTTCAAGGAGTTAAGCCCCATGAATCAAACGAGCACCACCACAGAATAACTCTGGCGGCGTGTGCGCGGGGCTTGATTTATAAAAAGTGCGGCGTAAGCCGCACTTTTTTTTCGTTCATTTTTTACAGCATCTGTTACTGTTTGTTTTCTTTTTGAAAGCCTTCTAACCTTATCTAAAACGCGCAGCACAGGATAAAACATGCCTATCGTGACCCTGCCAGACGGCTCTGAACGACAATTCGACGCCCCGCTTACCGTGGGTGATGTAGCAGCCAGTATCGGTGCGGGCCTTGCTCGTGCTGCATTGGCGGGTAAGGTTGATGGTCAGCTGGTTGATACCAGCTATCTCATTGATCGTGATATTCAATTGGCGATTATTACGGATAAGGATGCAGAGGGTTTAGAGATTCTCCGTCACTCTGCGGCTCACTTATTAGCGTATGCAGTAAAGCAGCTCTTTCCTGATGCGCAAGCCACAATTGGTCCTGTGATCGAAAACGGTTTTTACTACGATTTCGCCTATAAGCGCCCGTTTACGCCTGAAGATTTGGTCGCTATTGAAAAGAAAATGATCGAATTGGCGAAAAAAGACATTCCGGTTGAGCGCTACGAGCAATCCCGTGATGAGGCGGTTGCCTACTTTAAATCGATCGGTGAGGCTTATAAGGCTGAGATCATTGAGTCAATTCCGTCAGATCAAGTGTTGAGCCTGTATCGCGAGGGTGAATTTACTGACCTTTGCCGAGGCCCGCATGTGCCATCTACCGGCAAGTTAAAAGTATTTAAGCTGATGAAGGTTGCTGGTGCTTACTGGCGCGGTGACAGCAAAAATGAAATGCTGACCCGTATTTACGGTACCGCATGGGCAAAAAAAGATGAGCTTGAGCAGTATCTGCATATGCTTGAGGAGTCAGAAAAGCGCGATCACCGTAAAATTGGTAAGCAGCTTGATTTATTTCATATGCAAGAAGAAGCGCCGGGTATGGTGTTCTGGCATCCTAAGGGTTGGGCGCTGTGGCAGTCGATTGAGCAATATATGCGTAAAAAGCTCGATCAGCATGGCTATCAGGAAATCCGTACGCCAATGGTGATGGATCGCAGTCTGTGGGAAAAATCGGGTCATTGGGAAAACTACCATGATGCGATGTTTACTACAGAGTCAGAAAAGCGTGATTACGCTGTAAAACCAATGAATTGCCCGGGGCATATTCAGGTCTTCAATCAGGGGTTGCGCTCCTATCGCGATTTACCATTGCGTTTTTCAGAATTTGGTTCTTGCCATCGAAATGAGCCTTCAGGCTCCTTGCACGGCATTATGCGGGTGCGTGGTTTTGTGCAGGATGATGCACACATCTTCTGTACCGAAGAGCAGGTTCAGTCTGAGGCCGCCTCGTTTATCGATTTGCTGCAAGAGGTTTATGCAGACTTTGGTTTTAATGAAATTCTGGTCAAGCTTTCCACTCGTCCGGAAAAACGTGTCGGAACTGAAGAAAGCTGGGATCATGCCGAGGCCGCACTGGCAGCAGCACTGGATTCCAAAGGGTTGGCTTTCGAGTATCAGCCGGGCGAAGGTGCGTTTTACGGCCCGAAAATTGAGTTTTCTTTAAAAGATTGTCTGGGTCGCGTGTGGCAATGTGGTACTTTACAGATCGACCCGAATTTGCCGGAGCGTTTAGGCGCGGAGTATGTCGGTGAAGATAATGCAAAGCATCGCCCATTAATGCTGCATCGCGCAGTGTTAGGCTCGATGGAGCGTTTTATTGGTATCCTGATCGAAAATCATGCGGGTGCATTTCCTGTTTGGCTTGCGCCAACACAGCTTGTGGTCTTGAATATTTCAGATGCACAGCGTGAATATGCCGTAGAAGTGTGCGAAAAACTCAAGTCCTTAGGCTTTAGGGCTCAGGCGGACTTGAGAAATGAGAAGATTACCTATAAAATCCGCGAGCATAGTCTGCAGCGTCTTCCTTATCAGCTCATTGTGGGCGATAAAGAGAAAGAGGCAGGCCTAGTGGCCGTGCGGAACCGCAGTGGTGAAGACTTGGGGCAGTTAACGATTGAGGCGCTTGTTGAGCGTCTTAAATCGGAAATGCCTAAAGTTTAATCGTGGGCTGTCGCCGGTTTTGATTTTGAATGACTTGGAGAATCACAATAGCTTCTCAGGATAAAGAACCACGGATTAACGGTGAAATCACCGCTCGTGAGTTACGTTTGCAGGGTGTGGATGGCGAGCAGCTTGGTATCGTCAGCCTTTCCGAGGCTTTGGCTCTGGCCGAAGAGGCCAATGTTGATCTGGTGGAAATCGCACCAACAGCACAGCCACCTGTTTGCCGTATTATGGATTACGGCAAATTTAAGTATCAGGACGCGAAAAAGAAACACGCCGCCAAGCAGAACCAGAAGCAGGTCCAGGTCAAGGAAATCAAGTTCCGCCCGGGTACGGACGAGAACGATTACCAGATCAAACTGCGTAATCTGACCCGCTTCCTCGCCGATGGCGATAAAGCAAAGATTACTTTGCGCTTCCGTGGCCGCGAAATGGCTCACCAGGAAATCGGTATGGCTCAGCTGAAACGTGTTGAAGCTGATCTTGGCGATTTGGTTGTGGTTGAGCAATATCCGCGTCTGGAAGGGCGTCAAATGGTGATGATGCTGGCTCCTAAAAAGAAAGCCGCTTAATTTCCCTTTGTAAAACGACCGGGCTAGCGGCTGCGCCTGGTAAGGCTGGTTGTTTGTTTAAAACCAGCCAGCAGCCGTAATAAAAGCGTGGTGGCAGGTATTAAGTGCAGAGCGGGCAACCGCTATGGCGCCTGTCGCCCTATCTAACTCAGTAGTAGGAGTTCATCATGCCTAAGATGAAGACCAAGAGCAGCGCTAAAAAGCGCTTCAAGGTTCTCGGTGGTGGTGGCGTTAAGCGTAGTCACGCTTTCAAGCGTCACATCTTAACCAAGAAAACCACTAAGACTAAGCGCCAGCTGCGCGGTACAAGTATGGTCGATGCGTCGAACATGCCTTCTGTCCGTGCAATGTTGCCCTACGCATAACTAAAGGAAAAGACTCATGCCTCGCGTTAAACGTGGTGTTACAGCTCGTGCCCGTCATAAAAAGATCCTCGCTCTGGCCAAAGGCTACCGTGGTCGTCGTAAAAATGTCTATCGTGTAGCCAAACAGGCTGTCATGAAGGCAGGTCAATACGCTTACCGTGACCGTCGTCAGAAGAAGCGTCAGTTCCGTCGCCTATGGATTGCGCGTATCAACGCTGCTTCCCGTGAGTGTGGTCTGGCCTACAGCCGTTTCATGAACGGTCTGAAGAAAGCTGGTATTGAAGTTGACCGTAAGGTTCTCGCTGATATGGCTATCTTTGACAAACCAGCTTTTGCTCAGTTTGTTGAAGTTGCTAAGGCGAAACTAGCCGCCTAATCGGCTGGTCGACAAGAGGGGGAGGCTTCTGGCCTCCCTTTTTTATTCCTTTGGTTTATCCAAGGGGGTGCTTTTGCTGATTTTCTTTATTGGTATGTCAGCTAAAGCAAAACAATTTGCCTGAGATTGCCGCAAGATCATGGTTGATAACGTACAAGCGATTCTGGAAAAAGGCCTGGCTGCATTAAATGCAACCAATGACCCGAACGAACTTGAAAATGCCAAGGCGCAATTTATTGGCAAGCAGGGCGAGATTTCTGCGCTCTTAAAACAGTTAGCCACCTTGCCGCCCGAAGAAAAAAAATCTTTTGGTGCAATTGTTAATCAGGCTAAGCAAGCTTTTGAAGCATCACTAAATACTCGTCGTGAAGCCATTGCTAATGAAAAATTAGCAAAGCAGCTGGCGGCTGAAGCACTTGATATCACTCTGCCAGGCCGTGGCCTTGCTGCAGGTGGTTTGCATCCGGTGACTAAGGTGCGTGAGCGCATCGAAGCATTGTTTCACTCTATGGGTTTCGCAGTGGCCGATGGCCCCGAAATCGAAACAGATTTTTATAATTTTGAAGCCTTGAATCTGCCGCCGGATCATCCTGCCCGCGGCATGCAAGACACCTTTTATGTAGAAGGTGGTGAAGTGTTGCGCACGCATACTTCCCCGATTCAAGCGCGTTACATGGAAAGCCACGAGCCGCCGATTAAAATTATCGCGCCGGGCCGGGTTTACCGTGTTGATTCTGATGCCACACACTCGCCAATGTTCCATCAGATGGAAGGCTTGTGGGTTGATCAGGATGTCTCCTTTGCCGATTTAAAAAGCGTGATTGTTAGCTTTCTGCGTCAGTTCTTTGAACGTGATGATCTGGAAGTGCGCTTTCGCCCCTCTTTCTTCCCCTTTACTGAGCCTTCGGCTGAGATCGACGTAAAGTGGTCTAAGGGCTGGATGGAAGTGGGCGGTTGCGGCATGGTGCACCCCAATGTGCTGAAGAATGTAGGTATTGATAGCGAAAAATTCACCGGCTTTGCATTTGGTATTGGCCTGGATCGTTTCGCGATGCTGTATTACGGTGTAAATGATTTACGCCTCTTCTTCGAGAACGATATTTCCTTCCTCGAACAGTTCAAGTAATAAGTTGAAAAGTGGCGCAGCTAAAGCAGTTCTTTAAAGAGAGCTGTTCTGGCTGGCTTTCTACAGCGGATGTTGTACCGTCCGCGCATCTGTAGGTGCGAGTGATGAAATTTTCTGAACAATGGTTGCGTAGCTGGGTGAACCCGGCACTAAATTCTGAGCAGCTGGCCCATTTATTAACAATGGCCGGTTTAGAAGTAGAAGAAAATGACCCTGCTGCCCCTGAGTTTACTCAAGTGTTTGTGGCAGAGGTGTTGTCTGTTACCAAGCATGAAAACGCCGACAAACTGAATGTTTGCAGCGTAAATGTAGGTGAGGCTGAGCCACTGCAAATCGTGTGCGGCGCACCGAATGTGGCTCCAGGCATTAAAGTGCCTTGCGCCCGCGTGGGGGCTGCTTTGCCTGGCGATTTTAATATCAAAAAAGCCAAGGTTCGCGGCGTTGAATCCTTCGGTATGCTGTGTTCTGGCGATGAATTAGGTATGCCAAGCGATGTTGACGGCCTGATGATTTTGCCAAGCGACGCGCCTGTTGGCATGCCGATTCGCGAATACTTGCAGCTTGATGATCGCTTGCTGACTTTAAAGCTCACTCCAAACCGCACTGATTGCCTGTCGATTAAAGGCATTGCGCGCGAAGTGGCTGCTTTAACGGATGCCGTGCTTCATCCGGTTGAAATTAAAGCCGTCGTTCCAGCCTGTGACGATGTGATTGCCGTATCACTCAATGCGGGCGCAGCATGCCCTCGTTACGCTGGGCGTGTAATCAAAAATGTAAATCAAGCTGCTGTGACTCCAGATTGGATGAAGCAACGCTTAGAGCGCTCAGGTTTACGTACTGTCTCGGCGATTGTTGACGTAACAAACTACGTCTTGCTGGAGCTTGGCCAGCCAATGCACGCCTTTGACGCTGATAAGCTGCAAGGTGGTATTCAGGCACGCTTTGCTCAGCAGGGCGAAAAAATTACGCTGCTGAATGAAAAAGAGTTGATGCTTGAAGCCGATATGCTGGTGATTGCCGATGCTGCTCAGCCCTTAGCACTGGCAGGTATTATGGGTGGTTTAGCATCGTCTGTAGTGGCTGGCACACAAAATATCTTTTTAGAATCCGCTTTCTTTGCGCCAGGCACGATCGCAGGCCGCTCTCGTCGCGTGGGTTTCAGCTCAGACAGTTCGCATCGTTTTGAACGCGGTATCGACTTTGCCAATGTGGTGAATGCACTTGAGCGCGCTACACAGCTGATTCTGGATATCTGCGGCGGTGAAGCTGGCCCGGTTACAGAAGCAAAGGCTGAGCTGCCAGCTCGCCCGGCTGTGGCCTTGCGTGTATCGCGCGTGGCTAAAGTTTTGGGTATTCAGCTATCCGCAGATGAAATCCTTGCCTTGCTGGCTCGTCTGGCTTTGCCAACATCGCTTGCTGGCGATGTGATTACTGTGACGCCTCCTTCTTTCCGGTTTGATATCGAAATCGAAGAAGATCTGATCGAAGAAATTGCCCGCCTGTTTGGCTACGACAATATTCCTGTTGCACCTTCAGCATCGCGTCAGGTGATGCTGCCGCAGCAGGGCGATCGCCGTGCAAAAGCCGCACTGAAATCAATTATGGTGGCTCGCGACTATTTCGAAGCCATCAGCTACGCCTTTGTTGAAGAAAAATGGGAAGCCGATTTTGCGGGCAATACCTGCCCGGTGAAATTGCTTAACCCTATCGCCAGCCAGATGAGCGTGATGCGCTCCAGCCTGTTTGGTGGCCTGATCTGCGCATTGCAAGGCAACCAAAAGCGTAAGCAAGAACGTGTGCGCCTGTTTGAGCTGGCCCGCGTATTTAATGGTACGGCCGCTGATGCCCAGCCAGAGAAAATCGCTGGTCTGGCATGGGGCCACCGCTGCGCCGAGCAATGGGGCATAGCTAAGCAACATGTTGATTTTTATGATGTAAAAGCCGATGTAGAAGCACTGCTTGCTCCGCGTAAAGCAGACTTCCGCCGAAGCGAACATCCAGCCCTGCATCCTGGCCGCGCTGCCGAAGTATTACTGAACGGTATCGTGGTTGGAGTGATTGGCGAGCTGCATCCTAAATGGGTGCAATCGTACGATTTAGGCACAGCGCCCATCTTGTTTGAATTGGATGTGGAAACGCTTGTAAGTGTTGAAATGCTTACAGCTAAGCCAGTATCCAAGCTACAAGTTGTTCGCCGTGACCTTGCCTTACTGGCAGATGAAAGCTTGTCTGTGGCAACACTGCAAGCCGCATTTGCCAAGCTGAAAAAACCGCTCCTAGTAGCATCAGAAGTGTTTGATGTCTACCGTGGAAAAGGTGTTCCAGAAGGTAAAAAAAGCCTTGCTTTCAAGATGTTAATGCAAGATACTCACAAAACTCTTACTGATGAGGAAGTCGACGCTGTAGTCGCGGATATGATCCGTGCTGCCGAAGCAAGCGGTGCGACGCTGAGAGTCTAATGCTAATGCAGTATACCCCCACTACAATGATGACGCTTACTAAAGCTGACTTGGCCGATATGTTGTTCGACAAGGTTGGTTTAAATAAGCGTGAAGCCAAAGACATGGTCGAAGCCTTCTTTGAGGAAATCCGCACGTCTCTTTCAGAGGGCGATTCGGTAAAACTCTCCGGTTTTGGCAATTTTCAGCTCAGAGACAAGCCACAACGTCCTGGGCGTAATCCTAAAACAGGCGAAGAAATCCCAATCTCCGCCCGGCGCGTGGTTACTTTCCACGCCAGTCAAAAGCTGAAGGGAATGGTCGAAAGTCACTATGCAAAGCACCAGCCTCGTCATACCGACCAGTGATCTGCCTTCAATCCCCGCGAAACGCTACTTCACCATCGGTGAAGTTAGCGAGCTCTGCGGTGTAAAACCGCATGTGCTGCGTTACTGGGAGCAGGAATTCACGCAATTAAAGCCGGTAAAGCGGCGCGGAAACCGACGCTACTATCAGCACCATGAAGTGCTGCTGGTGCGCAGAATCCGCTCTTTACTTTACGAGCAAGGCTTTACCATCAGCGGCGCCCGCAACCAGTTGTCAGCACTCCGGGGAGATGCTGATGGCGTGGAAGAGGGCGCAACAGTGACAGAATTACGTCATGAATTAGAAGCACTACTTGCCTGGTTGGATGACTAGCCAGGCAAGGGGACGTAAGGTATAATACGCCCTGAGTTCGGAATGTGGCGCAGCCCGGTAGCGCACTTGCATGGGGTGCAAGGGGTCGGAGGTTCGAATCCTCTCATTCCGACCAACTTAAGTATTTGATTAAAGGCCGCTTTTTAAGTGGCCTTTTTTCTTTTTGTACTTCTGATAAGGGTCAGTGCGGGAGTTTTGCGGGACAGGTCTTCTGTCACCTTGTTTGCGGCATCTATCAGCTGGCTTAATTCAGCCGCAGAATAGTGTGTTGTGACATTTCCATTTGTATGGCCTAGCAACACTTGCCGGTCTTCATGGCTTACACCAGCCGCCCGTAAGCGTCGGCCAAAGGTGTGCTTTAAGTCATGCACCCTCACATTGGCGAGTCCTTCACAGAAAGGCCGCTTAGTT
Organism: Iodobacter violaceini; assembly: GCF_011601265.1. GTDB lineage: Bacteria > Pseudomonadota > Gammaproteobacteria > Burkholderiales > Chitinibacteraceae > Iodobacter > Iodobacter violaceini. Next base: position 492,344 of record NZ_JAAOLX010000001.1, on the reverse strand, counting down.
TCTTCTGCCATCCGCTCTGCTGCCCTGTTTCTTGCTTTACGCCAGGCGTGATCATTCATTCTCGCAAGGCACCGGCCTTCGTATGGGAATACCCATTCCTCATCAATTCCGCGTTGATTGCTTATAACCTGTTTTGCCATCTCATTTAAAATGATCACTCGGTCATCTCCATTTTTTACACCGCGTGCGCCATCTCTTCCGCCAAAATTCCAAGGCACTACAAAAACGCTGGTATTTAATTCCGGGATTTTTACTTCCCATTCCCAGCGCAATTTGCAGACCTCTTGTTCCCGTACTCCAACATTCACTTTAAACAATGCCATTCTCTTTAAATGCTCTGGCAGTTCTAACATTAAATATCGCTGCTCATCAAAATTAAGAGGGTAGGGCTCGCGGGCGGTTTCTTTTTCATTTAGCTTGGCAATCATTGGAGGTGAATCAAGCCATGTCATCCCGTGCTCATCGCGCCAACTGCGAGAGGCCAGATTTAATACCCGGATAACTTTCTCTAAGGCCATATTGATGGTTCGATGGCTAACCCCCTGTAATAGGCGGGCCTCAATAAATGCGGCTAATGTCCCGTCGTGTAATTTATTTAATGGGCAATTACCAATAAATGGATCCAGCTGAGAAAAAATGAGGGCTGTTAATTTAATAGAAGGTTGCTCCAAATTATCCCGCAAGTATTTCGTTGCGGCTTCCCGCCAGATCCGCTCTGGCCGAATGCCATAAACCGTGGCATTACGGATTGCCTCTAACCTGTGGATTAAGTAGCTTTCTGCTTCTTCCCTGTCGCCAGTGCCAGTGCTTTCGCAAAGTCGTCCGTACCCCTTAATTTGTTTGTCGATGTGCCAGGCACCTGACCGGAGCGTAAGACCGGTGATATTCTTTCTTGCCATGTTGAGATCTCTTTATGTTGTCTTTCTACGGGGCCTGTTTTCGGAATATTGGCAGCTGGTACTCGGCAGCCATTGATACGCTGAAAGCCGACGTCTTGTTTGTATTGCGTCACCCATTCATCCAAGTCGAGACGGTCAAATGCGACGCCTTGAATGCCGATAGGAACGGCGACCACATTAGGCTCGACTGTCTTTGTAAACTCGTTTTTATTCATGCCCAGATAGGCAGGGGCATCGCTTTTACGGATAAGCCTTGGGAGGATTTGCATAGAAGTGTCCTTTTATCGGCCTGCAATGCGCTGGGCTTTTTGTTTGGTGGCGTTATGCCCTTGCCAGTCCCTGGCGCACTCTTCGCAGCAGAACACCGCATCATTGACAGCGACCGCGCTGCACCAGCGGCATTCCCCGCTGGGCAGAGGGGTTTTATCTTTGCTTAGCTTTGCATTGACGTAGTGGGCTGCGATGGCGTTGCAGCGCATCAGCTCGGATACGTCGCTGGCTTGGTCTATCTTGTCGCTCATGGTTCAGATTCCTGTTCAGATCGATGAATGATTCAGCTGCTTACGTCGGGCTGGATGCGGCAGGCGTAGCAGGGCCTTGGTCGTGCTTTAAATTTTGTTTTTGGCGTCGATATAGGCCTGAGCACCGTACTTCTGGGCGTTGATTCTTGCCCGTTCACTCAGATCCGGCGGGGCCTTCTCTTTTCTTATGCCTTTATCATTAAGTGCCTGATCCAAAGTGCTAGAAACAGTTAAAGCCACATGACCTAGGGTCGAAGGCTTCGCCCTCTCCCTACGCTTGCGCTTCGCTTCAGCGGCAAAGGCCACCCCTAAAAACACGGCTTCTTGTTTCTGCTTTTGGGCGCGCTTCATTTCGGCCACTTCGTGCGGGCTGTATTCAATATGCGATGCGCCCTTAAATGGGCCTTTTTGGGCCTGGCAAGTTTTACCCAGCCGGGCTTTGCCTTTAGCTCCCCATTGCACCTTCCAGCCTTCCTTATGGGTGAGCACCTGGCCACGCTGGCTTTTTACGCCGCAAATAACAGCAACCACTTCGCCGTAGCCGTTGATTTGTTCGCGCTTTACCAGCTCCAGCGGATCGTTTTCCATGGCGACCATATAGGCTCTGAAGTCGCCCTTGTCTGCGGCGTCCCATGCGCTGCCCAAAATGCGGGTAGGGCAAACGATCTGGCCATCAAGATGTAAGTCGCGTAAAGCAGTGAGCGGGGCCAGTACATCGGCGCGGCCTGACCGCATGGCCTTCATGGCTTCGGTAATACATGGCTGCAGATTGCCGTCGATTAGTCCCTTGGCGGCTTCAGCAATGGCCGGCTCTTTATCCAGCGCAATCAGTTGCTCTAACAGGGTTTCGGCGTCTTTGCGCACGCGGCGGGATTCGCGGTAAGGCGTGACCGGCGCGGTGCCAAACATCTGAAACTGACGACGGCCTAAAATACGCGCCCAGACCGTTGCACGCTGTGCGCCGCTGATGGCACTCATGCCCGCCTCGGTATCGCCGTCTACTTTGTAGCCGTCGATATTTTTGGCGATGTAGGCGATGGCATAGGCCACAGCGGCGTAAACCATATCCTGGCCTTTGCGGGGTTTGATGGCGTCGATTTTTACGCGGACTTTTTGGGCGTTTTTTTCGTTGGGTTCGGCTTGCAGATATTTATCCCGGATGATCTTCAGGGCTTCGCTGGCGTGCTGCGGTTTCACAAAAAAGATTAAGTGCCAGTGCGGGGTGCCGTCTTTGTGTGGCTCTAAGGTGCGCAGCCCCATAAAATCAATTTCGGCTTTGCTAAATTGGGTACGGCATTGCGCCCAGCATTGGGTCAAATAGCTGGCGGTTTGTTGTTGGCTGTAGCCATTCCATTTCTTATTGAGGATCAGCTTTAAGTGCGGTTTTTCGCCAACGCTGGTGCAGCGGTGATAACAGCCTGGCGCCGTCAGCGTGATGGCATAAGCGCGGTAGCCCATTTCTTGCGCTCGTTCGGCCATGCCCTTCATGCGGACAATTAACTCAGTGCGCTTGTTCTTGCCGTTGGCCATGCTGCCTGCCAGTACATTAGCCATATCGATCACTTCACCATCGGGCGAAATAGCCACCGCTTCGGCCATGGCCACCGCGCTTTGTTGGGCACGGATCACCATCCGTTCTAAATTCCATGGGCTGACATAAGCCTGATCTTTACCCATGCCGATACCGTAGGAATAAGCACGGGCTTCGGCGGCGCGGATAGCGAGGGTACGCAAGCGCTTACTCCACCACTTATCTGACTTGATCCGCGCGGCCAGCTCCAGCACATAACGGCGCTGGGACGGTTTCATCTTCTTATATTCAAGGTGCTTTACGCCGTGCTCGGGTAATACGATCCAGCCACGCGCCACCACCATTTCTAGCAATTCCAGCGGCTCTTCGATATTTGAGCAACGGACAGCAAATTCTTTGGCCTTGGCGCGGCACTCGCTATCTGTGGCGGTTTCCAGCCATGCTTGTAAATTGAATTTAGGATTCATTGCGCAGTGGCCTTGGCATACCACGCGTTTTGCAGCGTGGTTTCGCCTTCTGCGATGACACTACCCAGCAAGCCGCGTATCTGTTTCAACTTGGCGGATTCACGGGGCAGATCAAATTGATTCAGGCGGGCCATTCGGGCATGGATGGCCGCGTCGGCTTTTTGTGCCCAGGCGAGTAAATCGGCCAGCTCTTGGTTTTCTGCCTGGTTTAATACCGGCAAAGGCTTGCGCTGTGGTTTCAGTGTGGCGAGGACTTCTTCACCGTCATCCGCATAGATAAAAGCAGGGCGCTCTTGTTTTACTTCTGGCAAAGGCATGGCTGGGGAGTTTCTGACCATGGCTAAAACCCGGCTTCGCGCATCAACATTGATCTTTGTTGCCACACAACGCTTAGGTTCTAAAGCGCTGACTGGTAAATCAATCCTTGCTTGTAACTGCTTTGCGAGAGCGGCCATGTTTTATCCAGACGTGACAAAGCCCCAGCGGCTGTTAAACAGGCGCGGGAAGGCTTAGATAAAAGGGGGATTACTTCGGGTTAAAGCGCGAGGGTGAGTTGCTGTTCTTTAAACTTTGGATCATTAGAAGGAGGAAAGTCAGTCCATTTAAAGACTTCATGATCTTCGCTGTACTTGGCGACCCTGGCCTCTGTGATCTGGAAGCCTACTTTTAGCCTGGCGCCACAGCATCGGCAGCCGATTTGGGCGGTAGTGGCTGTTGGAGTAATCCGGACGCTGGTTCGCGTATGCGTTTTAGAATTACAGTATGGGCAATGAATCTCTACGGCCATGATGATTACTCCAAAGCTAACAAAAATTACAAAAGCAAAAGGCAGAGCCACAAACGACTACCATTCGTCGGGCAAAACGCTTATATTTCTTAGCGTTACTTAAACGGTCATTAAGCGGCTGCCGTATGTTCATTGCAGATTAAGGCCATTCCTTCTTGGCTTTCATGTTCCTCTTCGGGGATTTCAATCCCGCGAAATGCGAGTCCATCGATGACAAGCATTCGGCACATTGCAGCTTCAGATCTAATATCTTTCTTGGCCATACCGCAGATCAGAGATAGCTCTGCAGGGCTTAATCGCAAACGGATACCTCGCTTGCTTAATATGCCGCGAGGTTGCCTCGGCGTTACCTGACTGGATTCATTCATTAATCTGCTACCATTAGAAGGACTTAGAGTGTCTTTATGTGACGCAAGAAAATTTATAAATCAATTATCGGCAGATTTCGTTATGTTGTCAAACAAAGAAGAACGATATCTTCGTATTTCGAGCCGTTTGCGTGAAGAAAGAAAGCGTCTGGGGTTGTCTCAAGCAGATCTTGCAAACGCACTAGATATCTCAGTTCGAGCCTATGGTGGCTATGAAAAGGCTCAGGTTATAGCCCCTCTTTCGGTATTAGTTACCCTTGAGGATTTAGGTGCAGATACGCACTACATTGTTTCTGGCGAGCGCTCTTTGTCTAAGCTTTCACCTGAAGATGATCAATTGTTGAGTGCCTTCCGATCTGCGACCGCAGAAGCTCAGTCTGCGATCCTCGCTGCTGCTACTGCCTTATCTGGTGCAGGTACTGTAGGTAAAAAGCCAAAGCCAGCGGCAACACAGATTTTTCACGGGGAAGTTGGTCAGACGATTACCGGTGATATCAATGCCAAACAGACATTTAACTTTAAAAAATAGATGAATGTAAAAATGTATGGCTAATTCTGACTGGAGTATCAGTTGAATGAAAAAACCCGCAATTTTGCGGGTTTTTTTATGGCTGGATGAAGATGAAAGATCAATCATTCTTGGGTGAGGTTGGCATAGTTACAGGTCAGGAAATCAATATTAAACACGCTTATTTTTATACCTCCGCGTCACCACGTTTACTCTTAGCTGCATGTGTAATTCTGTCTTTTGCTCTCGGAGTAGTGACGGGTAGGGACTATTTGCCTGTACGGTATTCTTCGGGGGATCAGCCCGCCATGACAGAGCAAAAGGATGACCCTCTGGTACTGACAATCAATGCGAGTTCTGCTGTTTAAATTCTCAGTAAACTGAAGGCCTATATTTGAGGGGCTTAGTTTTTCTTGTGGCGGATAGATTTAAGTTAATAACTCCGGAGTTATTGACTTGTTTGCATTTGGGGTTATAATAACTCCATCAGCAATAAGGAAGGCCAGTTGAATGACGAGTACAGAACTTATAAAACTGCTGATGACTGATGGTTGGTACAAAGTTGCAACGAAGGGGAGCCATCATCAATACAAACACCCCACGAAGCAGGGGCGAGTTACTGTTCCACACTCTAAGAAAGATTTACCAATCGGAACGATTAACAGTATTAAGAAACAAGCTGGCCTGAAGTAGGGCCGGTTTTTTTCCTGACAGTATTGGAGCTAAAAATGTTTTATCCCATTGCAATTGAGTTAGGCGATGATCAGCACGCATTTGGCGTTATTGTTCCTGATTTACCTGGCTGCTTTTCAGCTGGTGAAACATTGGATGAAGCCATCAGTAACGCGAAAGAGGCTATTTCTTTGCACTTGGAAGGACTAGCTGAAGATGAAGATGCAATCCCTGAAGGGAGTATGGTTGCTGCTCATGTTGGTAAGCCAGAATATGCAGGTTTTATATGGGGCGTTGTTGAGATAGATGTCTCGCGCTACTTAGGTAAGGCTGAAAAAATCAATGTGACCTTACCCGGCTTATTAATTCATCGTATTGATGCCCGCACAAAAAACCGTAGCGGCTGGCTGGCAGAGGCTGCGATTGAGAAAATCGCCCGAGAAGCACACGCTTAAGAATTGATCGTTTTAAAATGATCTGAATAGAAGAACGGCGGCCAGATGGTCGCCGTTTTTGTTTATCCGTCTACCTCACTAGCCTTCACTTCCAGCTCCAAAGCCGTGGTGTAGCCGCTATCGGTCAGGCTATGCGTGGCGCGGCTGATGATCCAGTCTTGCTTGTCGATGATGGGCTTAAAGCCTGAAACGCTGGCGGGTAGTTCGGGGAAGAGTTCGGGGCGGCCATAGGCGAGGGTGATTGAGAACTGAGCCACGCCGCGCTGCAGTTTTTCCCACTCTGCTTTTGCGGCCCGTTCGGCGTTGGTTTTGCTGGCGTAAACGTGTCTTAGGGTTTTGACGTTATCGTCTGCGCCTTGGATGACTTCACCTTGCCCAGGGCCTGCTTTTTTCCTGGGTTTGCGTTTTACGGTGGTGGTTTCTTTCCTGGCCGTTTTGGTGTTTTGCCATGCGGCTTTCACGCCGCTATATGCGCCCCGGTCTGCAATGCCAAAGCGGTGACTATCCCCAGACTGGCGCGTAATCAGCACCTTACCCAGGGGCTGGCCGCTGGCCGTGGTGGCCTGACCTGCTTTCATAAACAGCAGGTTGCTGTCTTTGACCGTGGCAATGGCGTCAAACATTTTAGCGAGGCGGCTTAAAAAGCTGGCGTCGCTTTCGCTGGTTTGATCGATGTGGCTAATGGCTTGCCCGGCTAAGTCTGGCCCGATCCGGTGCTGGATCTTGTTTTGTTTGGCGATGGTTTCCACAATCGCCCCCACGGTGGTTTGATGCCAGGAGCGCTCTTTCTTAACCGACAAGCCCGCGCGTAAATCGGCACTGCGGGCGCGGATGGTGAGCTGATCCGGTGCGCCGCTGTGTTCGACTTCATCGACGGTATATTGGCCCTTATCGACCAAGCCGCTATCCGACCAGCCCAGCGACACGCTGACAACGGCCCCGCGTGGCGGGATTTCCAGCCGGCCGTCGCTATCGTCCAGCGTAATATCCAGCTGGTCCGCTTCAAAGCCGCGATTGTCTGTCAGGTTAACCGACACCAGCCGGTCGTTCACCAGCTTAGTAATATCCTTGCTGCCGACTAAGATTTTAAAGCGCGGGGCTTTGTGGCCTTCATTCATTGCAACAGGCCCATGATGGTTTCGAGCGGGTCGGATGTGATCCGCTTCAGGCTTAAGTTAAATTCAATTTTGCGGGCTGAGCCGTTCTTGTAAAACAGGCTGCGGGTGGTTTTGATGGATTCGATCACGTACTCGCCATAAATCCAGCCGGTGCCTTCAATTAAAAAATATTCCTCCCCTGTATCGGCCATTTCTTCCAGCGCCAGCAAAGATACCTCGCCCGCATTCAGTTCTTCATACAACACGCCGCTGAGCGCGATGGTTTCCGCATCTGGCCCTAAAAACTGATTAGCCGGGCCGATACCAATTCGCGTCTGGTTGGCGTGCCGCCATGACTTTGACTGCTCTAAAGTTTGGTAAGGGGCGCTGGCCAGCTCAAATACAAACATACCTAAGACCATCATCATCAGTCGCTGTCTCCTAAGCGTGAACGGTTACGCGCCTGCTTCAGGCGGTCGGCTTTGGCGATTTCTTGCGCGACCAGTTGCGCCAGTGCCTGTTCGTTCATCCCTGGCGCGGCATTGATCGTGATTTGGATTGATGGCGCTTGGCTGTAACTGGCTTGTGCAGACATGGGCGGGCGCTGATCCAGTTGGATATCGGCCATGGCTCCCAAGCTGGTGCCGCCAATCATCAGGCCACTTGCAGCGGTCGCCATTTTGCGGGCCATGTTTTTAATGGTATCGAGTGGCGCTTGCTGGCTGTCGCTTAAGCCTTTGTCCAAACCTGCGACGGTATGCCGCCCGATCTGAGCAAACACGCGGGAGGGCGAGTGGATATCAAGCGCTTTTTGTACTGGTTCGGGCAGCATTTTGGCCAGCTCGTAGAACTTGCCTTTTAACCAGTCCCATTTACCGGCAATGCCTTGCCATAAGCCGTCGACCATCATCTGGCCATAGCCGGTAAAGGTGGCGGGGAGTTCCAGGCCAAACCAGCTGAAGACCTTGGCAAAGGCGCTGTAAAACAAACCCAGCGGCGACCAATTGAGGATTAAAGCGCCGATCCCTGAAATGCCACCATTAAACGCTTCTTTGATCTGATCCCACAGGCCACCAAAGAAGGCCTTAATCGGCTCCCAATATTTGTAAATCAACAGGGCGGCAAGGGCGATACCCGTGACCAACAGGCCGACAGGATTCATCAGCAGGGCGCGGCCCATAAATAGTGCGGCATTGCCGGCCAGGCTTAAAGCACCGGTCAACAGGCCATAACTCCATGTGGCGGCTTTGGCTAACACTGAGCCAATACCCATTTGAATATTCATCGTGGTCAGGGCAAACCGAACCATGGCAAAGGGGCCTAACAGTGCCGCTGCGGCCAGGGCTAAGCCGCCCAGAATCGCCACAATAGCAGCAGCGGATACGCTGACTTTAACCAGTGTCGCGGCCAGCTCTGGGTTGGCCTTCATCCATTCGCCTGTTTTACGGATAACGTCGGTGATATTTTGCAGCAGCTCGCGCAGGGGGCTGTTGCTGCCTTCAAACATTTCAATGCCCACATCTTCCCAGGCGGATTGCAGCGTCTTGATATCGCCCGCCGCGTTGTCGCTCATGGTGGCTGCATTTTTACTGGCTTCTCCGGCGGATTGTCTGAGGGTGGCAATCAGTTCTTGCAGCTTGCCGCTACCGGCTTGTGCGGTCAGCACTTGCAAGGCGCTGAAGGCTTCTTCACCGGCAATATGCTTAAAGTATCCGGCCCGCTGGGCGTTCCCCATGTTTTTAGTTTTTGCTTCCAGCTCGGCAAGGATGGTCGGCAGGTCGCGCAGATTGCCTTTAGCGTCTTTGGCCTGCAGTCCCAGCTCTTTCATGGCGTCTGCGGCCATTTTTGGCGGGGCTGACAAGCGGGACATAATGGCGCGTAAAGCCGTACCACCCATACTGGCCTGAATCCCCGCGTCACCCAGCTTGCCGGTCATGGCGGCGGCGGTTTCCAGATCCACGCCCAGGCCGGCAGCAACCGGCGCGGCGTATTTCATGGTTTCGGCCAGCATTCTTAAATCCACATTCGAGCGCGTGAACGTGCCGACCAGCACATCGCCTGCACGGCCCATCTGTTCTGCGTTCAGCTTAAAGCCGGTCAGAATATTAGAGGCCATATCGGCAGCGGCGGGCAGTTCTACCCGTCCGGCCTTGGCTAAATCGAGCACACCGGGCATGGCTTTTTGAATCGCGGTCGGATCAAAGCCTGCCATGGCTAAATAGCCTTGCCCCTGTGCGGCTTCGTTGGCGGTAAAGCTGGTAGCTGCGCCTAATTCCCGCGCCTGTTTGCGTAAAGCGGCAAGCTGCGGGCCGTTTTTATCCAGCCGGGTGAGTGCCTGTACGCTGGACATTTCCGCGCCAAAGTCTAAGCCCGGACCCATCACCCGCTTAGCCGCATACAGCGCACCGCCGCCCGCAACGGCCATACCCGCACCGGCTCCCGCCAGATTGTTTCTGGCGTTCATGCTTCGGTCGTAAGTCGCCCGGGCGGCGTGCTGGTGCTGCATCTGCCGGCCTAAGCGTTCCAGCTGCTGTTGTTCTCTTTGCAGTGCGGCGCTGGTGCTGGTGGCGTTTTGTCGTAACTCGCGCTGATGCTGGGACAGATTGCGCGTAGAAATACCCGCCGCATTTAAGGAGGTGCGCAGGCTTTGTTGCCGGTTAACCAGCTGAGTGTGGCGGGCGGCCAGTTCCGCTGCTTCTTTTTTAGCGCGGTTAAATTCTGCGCTCATTTGCCGGGTTGGATGGGCCGTGGCGGCGAGACTTCTGCCCAGCGCGGTGGCGCGTTCCTGGGCTGCTTTCATGTGCTGCGAGGTCTGGGCGGTATCGCGGGTCAGCTTTTTAAACGAGTCAATCTGGCCCTGGGTTTTATCCAGTGCTTTCATTTTGTTTTTAAGTTCGCTGACTTGTCTGGCTACTGCCTTGCTTTGATTCAGTACCCCTTTAAACGGCGCGGTAAATTGATCAATTGCTTTTAACACCACTTCTAATCGTAAATTTCGCGCCGCGCTCATTAGTGCTCCTGTGCCAATCGTTCTAAGGCAATATTTTTGTATTCCTCGCTTAACTCACAGCCCAGCCAGTCGTAGCCTTCCAATTCCGCCGCCAGCAAGGTCGAGCCTGATCCGGCGAAAGGGTCCAGAATTAAACCGCCTGGCTCGCAGATCTTGATCAGATCGCGCATTAAGTCGGTGGGCTTGCCGGTGATATGGAACTTGTCTTTTTGTTTGACCACTTCCTTATAAACACCGCGCAATACGCCCACATCGCGGGCCAGTGGCATATCGCCCTTACTGCCCCACACAATGTATTCAGCCTGATTCCTAAAGCGGCCCATTTGTGGCCGCACGCCTTCGCCCTTGTCCCAGACGGCAATGCCGCGCCAGGTAAAGCCCGCAACCTGCAAGGCGTCGGTGGTCAGCGGCAATTGTCGCCAGTCGGTAAACAGGCAAATGGGTGCGCCGTCTTTCATGACGCGCAGGCATTCAGACAACCACAGCGTCATCCAGCGCAGGTGGGCGCGTTGGTCGCGGTGATCGCCGGTAAATTCAGGGTATTTGCGGACGGTGTCGTTGTTTTGGTATTTCTCGCTTGTGCTGCGGTTTTTAGAGCCGATGTGTAAGCCGCCCGAGGCGTAAGGCGGATCAGTGATCAGCGCATCAACCCGGGCGGCGGGGAGGGATTCTAAGAAGGGCAGGCAGTCGCCTTGGTGGAGGATATTTTTCATGTGTTGTTTTCTGGGTTGTATCGTTTGCGCGCTTCTTCGCGCCATTCCATAAGATCCGATACCGACATGTCGTCCATCGCCGCCGGGGGCCAATGGAACACCATGGCGATATCGGCCATGGCTGAATTTACGCTTGCGGGTAGTCCGCTTTGGCGTCCTTCGGCAATAAAAAACCGGCGGTAATCCCGGCCAATTGCAGCAGGTCGGCGGGGTCCAGATTGCGAACGTCCTGCTCGGTGAGCGCAGGGTCTGAAATACGCGGCAATACCCGGGTGATGGCTTCCACATCCATCTGCAGTAAGTCGCCCAGCTTTACACCACGCAATGCGCCGCTTTTGGGTTTGATCAGCGTAATACGGCTAATCGTTTGATCGCCGCGCGTGATGGGGGTATCGAGTTCGACGGTGTTTGGGTTTTTTTCTTGAACATTCATTTTTGATTAAATCCTTTTCATTACAGGCCAATGGCGCTGCGCATTTTTGCGAGGCGGTCGGTACCGTCGATGATTTCGATCATGTTCACCGTATCGATTTCCACCAGTGTTTTGCCGTTCAGGGTCAGCTTGTAATAGCTGAGGGAGCTGGATACTTTGAACTCGGTGTCGTCGCCCGGCTTGGCGCTGCCCATATCGATTTCTTTATGCCGCCCGCGCACAATCACTTCGACCGCATCGACTTCTTCCGAGTCTTCCCGCTGATAGCCACCGGCAAAGCGCAGCAGTACCGCGTCGTGTGTGGCCGCGCCAAAGCTGGCGAGGATTTCGCGCATAAAGCCGCCGTAAGTCGCCGACATTTCGAGCTTTTCAAGTCCGAGGTCGATATCGACCGTGCCGCTCATGCCGCCGCCCCGGTACTCTTCCATCTTGCGGCTGAGTTTGGGCAGGGTCACTTCCGTAACCTGTCCTGCAAAGTTGATCCCATCCATAAACAAATTGAGGGCTTTTAACTTACCTGGTAAAGCCATATTGATTCCCCTTGATTAGCCGACGCTGGCGCTAAAATTCATCAGGTATTGATCGGTGATGCGCTGGCGCAGCTCCAGGTTTTCCAGAGGAGGGACGGGAGTGTAGTCATAATCGATGATGAGCTTGCCCGCCTTCAGATCCTCTTTCCCGTTGGCCTCAACATCCAGCCAGGCGTTAAAGCCCAGCAAGTAACCAGCCGAAACCCATGCGCGGCCCTTTGCATTAATCCCTTCCAGAATGTCTTTGGCTAAGCTTGGGGTCATGGGCTGATCGATGGCCCACATATGCGCTTCGCCCATGGTGTCGGCGATGACTTGGGCGCTGCGGGTGTAGTTCTCAAACATAAACAGCGGATCAGCAGACAGGGTACGGTTGCCCCAGAACACAAAGCCTTTGGCGCGAACAATGGTGGTGATGTCTTTGCCATTGAGCAGGCCCGCGTCGGTATCCGGGTCTTGCAGATCCCAGAATACGTCCTGGCTTAAGCCGGTCACGCCATTAATCACCACATTGGAAAGCGTCTTATGCCAGCCGGTTTCCTTATCCAGTTTGGCGCGTAAGCCGATGGCGTAGGCAACGGCTAAGTCGAGGCCTTCATCATCAAGGCCGGACCAGTTGGGATTCTTAAAGTCTGGCCAGATCATCATTAGCTCGCGCTGGCCAAAGTTGGCGCGGTACTCCAGCGCTTCTTCCACGCTATTGCAGCCGCGTGCGCTGATGTAGGCAAAGGCGCGAAGCTTCTGGCAGATGGTTGCCAGCTCATTGGCGACCAGCAAAGTGTCGTAGCCCGGTACGCCCAGAATGCGCGGTTTTACATGCACGATGCTGTTGGCGGCGAGTAAAGCTTTAAGGCCGGTAAAGCGGCCCGTTTCATCGGTGCCGCCGATGATGTTCTGCTCGGTTTCTTTTTCGTCTTTGCCTTGCTCGACGCGCACCATGACGACAATCGGGCTGGTCTGTTTAGCAATGGCATTAAGCGTGCGCAGCATGGTGCCTTTTGTGCCTGCTTTGCCAATGGCTTTTTGTACGTTGGTGATCAGTACCGGCTGATTGAGCGGGAAGAACTTTGCATCTGCATCGGGTGCGGTGCAGACCAGGCCGATGACGGCGGTGCTGATGGTTTGAATGGTGCGCGTACCCTCGTTAATCTCGATAACGCGCGTACCATGGTGGAATTGATCGCCCATGATTTCCTCGGTTTGAATTGACCGGGCCATCATGAGCGTTTACGGCTGAATTCGCTTTCACTGGGGATTGTGAAGCCTTGAACGACACCGCTTAGGCGGGTGTTTCGCTTAAAACCTGCGCTAATAAGCTTTCAAGCCGTTCTACCTTTTCATTTAAGGCGAGCAATTGATCGTCAGCGATGACTGGCGGCGAGTCTAAAACCAGCGGTATGGGCTGAGCTTCCGTGATCCATTTTTTACCATTCCAGACCGCCCCTTCAAAATACGGCAGCAGGGTGAAGCCTTCGGGGATCGGGCCTAATGTATCAATTAAACGCGCTGCGCCGTCGCTGGTCTGGTATGCAATCATCTTTCGGTAGTCTTCAATCAGCGCCCAGCACTGATCTGCCTTATCCCGAATGATGGCTTTGTTTTTAGCAGGTCTGACTTTGGGCGCATCCAGCACCGCACCGGCAGGCAAGCCGCAATCTTTAGACACCCACATTTCAGCCTTGCCGATATATTCGAGCGTGTGGGTATCGTGGCAAAAGCAAGGCACGACGCCGTCGTGGCTGGCAAAGCCGTCATGATCGAAGGAAACCGGCGGCAAGGGTTTTGTTTCTGGCCGCTGTTCCGGGCGGGTGTTGTCAGGTTTTGTTGTGTTCTTAAGCATTGGATTATCCCCACCGAACGATGTAATTAAATGCGACGTTATCCGGGTGTGTTCTGCCCTGCGGGCCATCAACTGTGGCCCTTGCTCTTGCAATCACATAATTAACACCCGGTTGCCCCCCACCCCCTGAGTAAGACAGCCAGCCGCCATCATCAAAGGGGACGGTGTGCTGGTGCTCGCCCACATTGGCGGCCTGATAGCTCAATACGGTTCGCCCCGGATCAATACCGCGCCCCGCGTCCCAGCCTGAGATATACATGCCGCGCAGGTCGGGCAGGGTGGCGCCATAGAGCGAAGCAAGGACAGGGGCTTCGGCTGGATTAATGCCTTGACCCTGTAAAAAGATCCAGCCAGCGGGCGGGGTATTGCTCGGCCATGGAACAGGGACGCCGGTTGGTAAGCCGAAAGAGCCATCGACCAGCTTGTCGGCAAACCGGCAGGAATCCACCCGCACACCAAAGGTGTTCTGGCCATTCCAGCCCATAAGGACAGGTTGTGCGTTGACCCATGGCATTTCTGCATCGCGGTTATTAACAGGCGAACCGGTGGGGGACTGGCTGGCACTTGCATCAAAAATCACGTGCCCTCCGCCGTAATTTTTCCAGCGCAGATTGTGAACGATCCCGTCATAGTCTCGGGCTGGGTCTGCAATGCTGCCCGCTGGATCGCGTGATTTCAGGTAATAGGTATGCAGTTGGCTGGTGAGAACACGGCCATCGCTGATCGACATGATTTTAGTCGGCAGGTTGCCGTCGCCATTGGTGGTCGTGCCAAAATGCAGCTCCCCCCAATTGCCAACGGTGCCCGCTCCTTCTGCCCAGATGGCGGCCACATTAGAGACAGCGGAAACATCTCTGAATGAATCCCAGGTAATCGCCCCTAAAATCTGCTTAGTCTCGCTGGGGTTCTTTTTTTCAAATACGACCCGCGAAAAATCAGCGGCTTCAGTAGCTTGATTCAGCGTCAGGTTTTTTGTCAGCAGCGTACTATCCTGGCGCATCTCCCAGCGCCCCAGCGCTAAATCCCCCTCGCCCGTCATTTGAAAGACGATGGACGCCCCGTAAGCGTAGCCATTGCGATAGGTGCCGATCCTGCTCAGGATCGAATAGCCTTGGGAATACTGTGTTCTTTGTGAGACAAGCCAGGACGCTTTGTTGTCCAGGGGAAATTGGGTGTAATTGTGGAATGCACCCTGTGTCCAGCTATACAAACCGCCTTCAGAAAACAATTCCGCATTCGAGTTGTACACGCCATTGATAGAAAGTGATTTTCCTAAATACGCTCCAAGTATTGGGTATCTTTCATCCGCTTCGCCCTTCAGGTAATAGTGCTCGCCATGCGGGTTAGGTGCGTTGACGTGCTCTTGAATCAGCCCCCTGGTTTCCCCTTCGGTGGTGTATTGCGGGTGCGGGTCTGCGGCCTGGCTGTGGGCTGTGTCTGCTTCATCTGCATGATGGATCGCTTCATCGCGCCCACGGCTGCCTTCTTTGACTGCGGTATCGCTGAGGTCTTTCTTTAGGCCGGCGTTGGTTTTGTCGGAGATTTTTTTGTTGTAGTAATCTTTTGAATGCGGGTCGTCATCGGCAATATGCTGCTTCATGGTTTCTTCGACCAGCTCAATGCTGGCGATCCCAATATCCTGGCTGACGCTAATTGTGACGGCGGCGGTGTTGCTGACAACAAACACCATTCTTAAGGTTTGCACCTTGCCCGAGCCTTCTTCTAACTGCGGCTTGTAACTGGCTGGGCAATTGGCGACGGCGATCAGGCCGCCTTTGTCGTCATAGATCCCCATTTCCCGAATCCACCAGCCGCCGATATTCTCTTTAATGATGAGTTCGGCAATCACCGTATTTTTGCCCGCTTCGGATTTAAGCGAGTTTAAAGGGCTGCGGTAGTTCTCTTTGATCAGTTGGGTCTGGTTTTCATCGGGGGTGGTGTCGTTGCCGTTGCCATCGCCTACGGCCATTTTTTCAATATGGATGGTTTTGTTTTGCGCGGTGGCTTCGGCAATTTGGGCTTCGCCATAGGTGGTCAGGATTGCAAAGTATTTTTGGCTCATAGGGTGTCGATTGCCTTGGGGTAGATGTTGATGACTTCGCCCTGGTATTGGCCGACGCCGATATAGATCAGGCCGCGTGGCTCGACGCTGATATTCATTTCTATTAAATGGCGCGAGAGCGGTTTGGCTTCATCGATTAAATAGTTCAGCTCGATCTGGGTTTCTTCGGTAATGCCGTGGTCTATCGTTTTGACTTCCAGCCTGAAGGTGCCGCGCGGGCCGATGGGGTTTTCTTCCCACCATTCGGTGATCTCTAAGCGATAGCCCAGCGGCTCGACGATGCGTTTAAGTGCGCCGATGGTGCCCTTGTGCTGATGCACAAAGAACGATTGCCGGATCACTTCCCGCTGCACCGGCTCGCTCCAGTTCTCGTCCCAGCGATCCACTGAGAACGCCCAGGCTAAATAGGGCAAGGCGGCCTTGGGGCAGGTGTCGGCATTCCAAAGCGCCGCCAGCAGAATTGGCAATTCTTGGCCGGATTGGCAGCTGCTCGCTATGGCGCGTTCTAATTTGCTTGATCCGGTTGGCAGCAAGGATTTAGTCATCGATGCCGCCGACGCTGATTTCCACTGCTGTGCAGTGCGCGGCCTGTGTTTCATCAAGCACCACATCTTTAGCCGGCGACACGAGTTCAACACGCTGCACGCCTTCCACATGCAGCGCGGCAAAGATGGCCGATTGGCGGATATCGCGCCCCATGCGGCGCTGGGTGCTGATGTATTTTTTAAGCTGGGCGTGGGCGGCTTCTAAAATCGGGCCTTTTTCCGGGCCTTGATAGAGATATAAAACGGCAGTGACGGCGTAATTGACGATGCTGGCCGACTGCACGGTAAGCCGATCGCCAACAGGGCGCACATCTTCGCCCGATAGCAGTAGCCTGACTTTACTGAGCAAATCAGCGGGGGCGCTGCCGTCGCCATCGTTTGCCAGCACGCTGACGACCACTTCACAGGGCTGGGGGCTGATGGCGCTTGCATCGGCCACACGGGCGTCAGCCGATAAAGCATGAAAGATATACGCCGATCTTGGTCCTGCCACGCTTAAGCCTTCAAAGGCCCGCTGGCCCCGTGCGCGTAATGAATCATCAGATTCTAAAACCACATCGGTGGGTGGTACCGCGTTTGGATTGGCGGGCGTAATCACAAAGCGCTGCACATTAAAGTTGGCGACCAGATGGTCTAAATCGGTCCCCTGGCTGAACGCCAGCATACAAGCCGCGCCACGCTCGTTAATGCGTTGCCGCTGGATCACTTCACGGTAAGCGTTTTCTTGTAACAGCTTGGTGAGTGGTTCAGATTCCAAAGTAAGCACGGCGGCCGCATCGGGATAGAGCGCAATCAGTGCCGCTTTGCGTTCATTAAAGATCGTTTCAAAATCCAGCGCCTCGATCAGGTTGGGCGGGGGCAGGCGGGAGAGGTCTACTTCTTGGCTTTTCATGGCTTAGGCTCGCAGAGGAATAGAAAGCGCCACCGGCTGCTGGCCGCGCGGGCCATCGATGCGTTCGGCTTCTACGGTGACGCTGAGTGCGCCGTGTGGCTGGCCCTGCTCTAAAGTGACGCGCTGGGCGCGGATACGCGGTTCCCACTTTTTAAGCGCGGTGGCGGTGGCGGCCATGACGCGTAAGCGGGTAGCGCCGTTTAAAGGCTGATCGATCAGCTCGGGGATTTCAGAGCCATAGTCGCGGCGCATTAAGCGGCTGCCCAGCGGGGTGGTCAGCACATCGGCCACTGATTGCTGGATATGGGCCAGATCATCAATCGAATGGCCACTGTGTTTGTTCAGGCCCGCCATTAGGTTGGCCCGCCGGTATTGCTGCCACCGTGCTCTACGCCACCGTGAGTATGTGAATCCAGAGCCACGCCATTACTGGTGATCGCGCCACCGCTTTGGGTGATTGGGCCGGTGATCGTCGTTGCTCCGCCCCCTTCTCCGCCAGTACCTCTCATGCCTGCGGCGTAGCTGAATGCGCCCAGTACATCGGCTTTACCTTTGAAGGTGCTGTCGCCCTTAATGACCAGATCACCACCCACGGTCAGATTTCCGGTGGTGGTGGTTTCCGGGCAATCTACGGTGACATGATCTGTGGCTTGAATCTGCGCAGTCTTGATGCCGGTGGCGCTGAGTGCGCCGCTGGCGTAGTTGTAAGTCATTACCGCGCCATCAGGGTAGGCAGTGCAACAGAGGTCAGCAGACTGGCTGGGCGCAGGCATCGCATCTGAAAACAACCCGGGCAACACCACACCCGCGCCCACTTCACCCGACTGGCTAAACAGAACGACTTGCTCGCCGATGCTGGGCGGACTCCATACGCGGACATTGCCCGCGCGGGCGGTGAGCCATGGCAGCCAGTCGGTCAGCAACTCGCCACTTTGCACACGGCAGAGCGCGCTGGTGTGATCCACTTCGGCGACGGTACCGATACGGATCAGGCTTTCTAAAATTCGGGAATGTTCGGCTGTTTGATTCATCCAGCCATAGTGCCGCGCCTGTGCGCGATGTTCACGCACAGGCGGGTGTGAGGAGGTTTTTTACATTAACGACTGGTTTTTTAAACTGTGCTACGAAGTGTTTTTGTTGTTAACTGGACAGTCTGGGCTGAATGCTTTAGGGCAGTCCTTCTCTTCAGTACAGTTGTATTCGTGCTGGAAACATACCTCGCAGCTACCCATCTCTGATACATCATGAATGAATTCAATCATTATTATGGTCTTGTTAAAGATGTTGCAAAAGAGTGGTTTTTTAAGCTTTCTCATGACATTTTCCTGCTGTTGTAAACATAGTCAAGAGTGCCATCACGACGATGATCAAAAAAATCGGGGGAAATGAAAAACTGATAAACGGCAGGGTATCTTTATCATTGAAATAAATTTCATAGCTAACTAACCTCACTCAAATTGACAAATTACTTGCTAATTTGACTGAGGATAGCCTCTGCAATGAGTTCATCATCGCTTTGGCTAAAACCCAGCAATTCACGCGCTGCGTATTTGTGCCTGATCCCGCGCTTGGCATTGACGGTATCCACTAAACCAAACTGATGAACACGCGCCAGGCGGTTGGCGCTGGGGCTGAAATGCACGGTGGCCCCGTTGGCGTTGCTTTGGGTTTTTAGGTGGCGGGCGGTGCGCAGCTTGGTAAACAGCTTGCGCTTAATGCGTCCGCCTTTTTTTCGCATCTGCGGCAAGCGCGGGGCGTAAGGCGTGCCGTCGGGGTTTTGGTTGGCTGCAATATGGGCTTGCTGGCGTTTACGCAGTTCGGTAGCGAGGCGCTTATTCATGCCGCGTAATGCTTTGGCGTCCAGATTACCAAGCAGGCCAGAGGCCCAGCCTTCCAGCGCTTTAAAGTTGTCGCTCATTCAACTGGCCACGGCTGATCGCGCAAGAATAAAGCCCAGTCTTTGCCCGCGTATTCATCCAGCGGCGGCTCGCCGTAATGGGTAATGACGGGCTTGCCATCCACCTCTCGCACCACCACGCGCTCGGTCAGATTGATCTTTATCGATAGGTCGATGGTGTTGTGGTTCAGTATATCCGCTTCAAAGCTAATGCCGTTCTGGCGCTTGTCTGCATTACTAAAAAGCTCGGGCTGATTGCTGCTTACCCAAGCCAGCACCGGCACCATAATGGTGTCGGGGTGGTCGGCGTAATCCTGAATGATGGCGTTCAGCGTGTACTGATATTCAAAAGAAAGCGATTTGCCCGCTGTGGCAATCAGATGGCCTTCATCAATAAAGATGGCCAGCTTGTCAGGATTGTGGGCAAGGTGGCGCACCGTTTTAGACAGGTATTCGCGCAGGTCGGCGGGCTTAATCATGGGGCGGCCTTAGCGGTCTGCTGGCATTGCAGCACCATATCGACTTGCGCCGCGCAGCTGTGCCATGCGGCTTCCAGATCATCAATCGACAGATTCAGTTCGCCGTTGGTCCTGGCTTGGCTCGCTGGCAGGCGGCAGGCTGTCACGGTGGGACAGCCAATCCCGATAAGCTGCACCGCTGGCGATTTCGGGGCGCTGGCGCAGGCGGATAACATCAGCAGGCAAGCGAGTATCAGCCCAGTCCCTGACTTCTTTGCTTTCATTTTTAAGTTGCTCCATAGCGCGTTTGTTCTTAAGCAGTGCGGTGTTGACGCTTTCAATGCTGCTGCGTAAATCAGCCTGGGCGGCGTCGTTGTCGCTGCTGGCTTTGTAAAGCTGTTCAAGCAAGGCCGCTTGCTGGGCCTTGTCTTGCTCGCTGGCGTTTAATTCCAGTTGCAGCAGCTCGGCTTTGTGCTTCTGGTTTTGGTGCAAATTGATGGCAATCAGCAGCGCGGCCAGAAAGCACAAAGCGATAAGGGCAAGGGCGGTGAGGCGGCTCATTTAACCCCCGCGTAATAGGTTTTATCCCCGGCAAACTTGGTCAGCACTTGCCGCCGGTTGGTCCCTTTACGAAAGCCAATATGCACCCATGCGCCCGGTAGCGTGGGAGACTCTAAAATCAATTGATCGAACTCGATATCAGAGGCGGCCAATACCCTTGCAATCGTTCTGGCCGTGCCAAACTTCGGGCAGCGGATATCTACGGCGCGGGCGGTGGCGTGATCGCTGCTGGCGCTGCCTCCTACCGCTTTATTTAATGCAGGGTTACGCCAGCCGCTAGTAATAATGAGGGGATTGTTTCCGAGTATTGCCCGGACTTTTTCGAGTTGTTCGCAGGTGTGGGTCGCGTTTTCGTGCATGTTTACGGGCAGGCTGTTGTCGATGTTGTACCGTGCTGCGGTTTGGCTGGCGGTGAATTCGCGCAGGCTGAAGTGTGGGGAGAGCTGGGGTGAGGTGTTCAATGTGGGGCTCCTGTTTGAGTTTTAATAATTTCCGGATGGGCCATGCCAAAGCGGCCCATAAATCGCTGACATTGCCGCGCTTAAAGCAGAAATAAAGGCCGCTACATAGCAGTAAAAAGGTCAGCGGCGCACTGGCGGGCGTGATCCCCAGCAGAAGGCGGATCGCTGTGAGGCCGTAACAGACTGTTAAGACGTAGGCAAAAATAGAAATGCTTTTGCTATGGGCTTTGCTGCTTCGATTGAAAAAGGCAATACAGAGCACCGCTAAGGCGCAGGCCAGCACGCTGATGAGTAAATAGAGGTTCATTTTTTGCCCCCGATATTGAGCAAGTCCTCGGGGTGTTCAGCTCGCAAGATCAGCCATTGCAATAGCTTCATGCTGATCGCCCCCGCAATCAGTGCGCCGATCCCCTCGCTGACGACAATCGAAGCGGGCAGGGGGATGGCGATCAGATCCGCCACCAGTTTTGCGGCCACGCAACCGGCCACAAAGGCGGTCAGAAAGAAAACGATCTTCTGTAAAACGCTGAGCTTTTGCGCGGTCATGATAAACACCACCGCCCCCGCAAAGCTGCCCATGAGTACGTCGGCGTGAATCCCTGAAAATAGCCCCGCAATGGTGAGTAAAAACACGGTGAAAGAGGCGGCGGTGCCGGTGAGCGGTTCGGTCATTGGTTTAGTCCCATAGTTGAATCATGGTTGTTTGGATGGCGGGTGGACTGATGTTGGGCAGCTCGATCACGGTACCCATCTTGAGCACTGGCCCCATATCGGCCAGCCTATGATTGGCGGCGAGCACCGCCTCGGTAATGCCGGCAGTTTTGCCGTAAACCCGAAAGCAGATCTCGTCCAGCGTCTCGCCCTGGCTGGCAATGACTTGCATCAGAGCAACTCGACCGTGGCGCGGGCGCTGCCGATCAGATCCCGGATGGCCCAGCGTGCGTCGCGGTTTAAGTCTTCGATGGGATCGCTGAGCTGGTCGGCCTTGTTGTGGCCGTCGCCGGTACTGTCAAAATCGCGGTAGCGCTCGGTCAGGTTGGCTTTGGCTAAGCAGTACACGGCGCGGATGTAATGCCCGACTAAGATGTTCTGGCCGTCGATGGTGTCGCTGTCCACCTCGATCAGGTCGCTAAACCCCAGCCCGATCTGTTTAGCCTTGTACTTGCGCAGGTCTTGATTGGCGCTGGCCATCGCGGCAATCAGTGCCATCTTTAAGCGCGGCGAGGTGACGGTGCCATCGATACGCATGGCGATTCGTGCATCGGCAATATCGATATCCGGCCAGAAGCCGCTGTTCTTAATGATGGGCTCTAAGATTTCATCGTTTTTTTGTGCTGCAATAAATCCCATGTTTTGCCCTTTTAAAGAAGAGGTGGAGGGGGATTTGAAAGAACCTTAAAAGGCTTCGCCTCCCCCTGCCTCTCGCTGCGGGGTTCGCCCGGTAGGCTACTTTTCAGCGGCCTTGTTCTTCATTTCCCGCTCCAGCCGTTCCAGGTCCTTAATCACGCCGCACTTGGGGTGCAGCGCTAAGGCTTTCCGGAAATAGTCGGCGGCAGCGGGTTTATTGTGCTCAGATAAGCCGTAAGCAATGGCCTTAAACAGCTTGGCCTTCACCTGGTCGGGCATATCTTCGGCCTGGGTGATTTCGGCAATCTCTTGAAGCCCGGCTACGTCGATGACTTCGCCCAATGCCCGGCCATTCATGGCGGTATCGGCCATTTCCTCGACAACCAAACACGCCAGGGTGCGCTGGTACTGATCCGGCAGAAACAATTTATGCTTGATCGCATAGCGCACAATCGGCAGGGCGGCGGTGAAGTTTCCGGTGTCGATCATCCACACCATGACGGTCATCAGCACTTCATCCTGCCCGCCGCCCTGGGCGGACAAAGCCCCGCTGATCCATGGTGCGTAATCGGGCAGCATCTCGCGCTTGGCATCGATCTTGCGGCTGAGTGACTGGATCTGCTTAAGCCGTCGCTTGTCGCCCGCGAGTTTGGAAAGCATCAACTCATAGCCGGTGGCGTTGGCCAGCGGGTTGTGAGCGGATACTTGCGCGGCAGTCATGCGTAACAAGTGGGCTTTTGCGGGGCTGATTACGCACCGCCTTTGGGTGGATCGATGGGCGCGGCTTCGGTGCGCTCAGTTGGCAACAGCTCGATGTTTTCAATCAGGCAACCGGCTTCGAACACTTCCACTACGTAAGCATCATTCGAGCTTTCGTAATTGGCGACCTGGTTGTAATCCGGCTCTTCCCGCACATGACGGCGACGGCCCCCGATTTGCCAGTACAGCGACAAATTGGAAAGTGTCGTAATCATCATTGCGCCTTTGGGGAAGAAAGGCACGGTTACAGCAGGGAGACCACCCACTCGTTTTTGACTGATCAGCATATCCATTGCCATTTCTTCGGTCGGGGCGTGGTCTTTGTTGATCTTAGGGAAGTATTTATCGACCAGTAATTCGCTGGAGGTGATCACCACCAGCTGCGGGTTCTCGCGGAACTGCGGATGGATTAGCGTATTGATGGCATCAAAAACAAGGGCGTCTAAATTCAGGTAGTCGCCGTCTTCTGTTTTCCATTGCTTGCCTTCTTTGGTTTTAACGCTGATCGAGCCAACTGTAATCTTGCCCGATGCAGGCTGGCCTTCGGCCATTACATTGGTGGGCGCATGGTCGCGGTACTGTTGCAGCCAGCCGATGTTCACGTCCTGTAAAAGCGGGAATTTTTCGCGGTCGGTTTCTTCGGCGACAGATACGCCATTCAGGCCGATCATGATTCGATCCAGCGCTTGCTGATTCACAATCAGGTTGCGAAGCTTGGCCTGGAAGTCGGGGAACTTGGCCCACATATCCAGCTTGTGGAAGTTAATACCGGTATCAAAATTGGTTTGTTCACAGCGGTAACGGCCAGAACTTAAACCGGATACATCGCGTGGTTTACGCGGTCCCTTTTTGGTATTGGTGCGGCCTGCAATCGTGCCGGTGAGTCCCAGTCCCAGCTTCTCGCCTTCCTGCTCGGTGACGCCTGGCATATTAATTTTGCTGAGAAACAGGCTGGAGAGTTGGACGCGGTTTTCAAGCTTTTGCTGTACCGATGGATCGACGGAGAATGTCTTGCTGATATCGCCTACATGATTCAGGTTGGCAATTTGTTTTTCAAACTTTTCATAAACGAGTCGCGTGTCATTACGCATAAATTAGATTTCCTTTTATATGTTTTTTTAATTAGCAATCTGTGAGCAATTCAACCGCGCCGCCGGTAGCTCGGTCCCGCCCGCCAGATAAATGACTCGGCTCGTTTTCAATCTTTGATTTGAATTCGCGCAGTTCGGCCATTTCGTTTTTCAATTCATCGATGCGGCTTGTCATTGTGCGAAAGCCATCATTGTTTTCTGCGGTTTGCTCGGCGATGGCTTCCAGTGCTTGCTGGATATCCGCAAATTGCAGGTTTTCTTTTTCAGCTTTTTTAGAAAAAATATTCTTTACAGATTCCAGCATCGACACGGCATGCGTTCCTTCTTCTTCGAGTGCAAACTCGATGGCATTGGTGAATAAACAGTTTTTGTTTGTTTTGCGGGCCATCAGCGGGCTGGCACCGCCGACTGAGGCAGAGAATTGCAGCATTGATGTACCCAGGCTGGCGGGGTTGTCGGTGACGGCTAAGCCGGTTAAGTAGGCTTCCCCGGTGCCTGCAAAGTCGGGGTCACACTCGATGGAGGTGTAAACCTTCTGGCGGTTCTGATTCATCGCCACCAGTTCGGGTGTGGGATCAATGGTGGCAAACAGGGCCATCTTGCCGTCGATCTCTTTGGCTTCCAGCGCCACCACATCGCCATAGGATTTAAAAGCGCTGTCCGGGTAAATGCCCCGGATATGCTCCATATTCACCCGCGCCCCGAAAGTAGCCGGGTTGTAGTTCTTTGCCATCTGGCTGAGCCATGCGCGGGTAATGGTGCGGCCATCCGTGGTTGCGCCTTCGGTAGCGACCCGAAATGATTTAAATTTTTTGTCCATAGACCCTTCTGCGATTTGATTGAATAGCGGGGTTAATTCCTGAAGGCACCCACTATCGCCACAAAAGAAAGGGTCATCAATTTGCTTTCGGTGTGAACCGCCAAGCCACAAAAGCCAACAAAATACAGCCGTCTTTGATTGCCTTAGCCTTTGGCTATGGAAAATATAAAGAGCAAAGACCCGCGTATTGAGGCTCGCCACCTGTATTGGTCAGGCTGGCGTATTTCACGGATTGCGGAATCATTAGGCGAAAAGCCCGCCACGGTGCATAGCTGGAAACGGCGCGATGAGTGGGACAAAAAGAAGCTGATTGAGCGCGTCGAAGAGTCTCTGGAATCGCGCTATATCTTTCTTTTGAATAAGGACAAAAAAGAAGGCATCGACTTTAAAGAGATTGATTTGCTCTCGCGGCAAATGGAAAGAGTCGCCCGGATCAATAAATACAACGGCGGTGGTAATGAGGCTGATTTAAACCCGAACATTGCCAGCCGCAACAAGGCAGAGCGCAAGAAGGCCACGAAGAACGATTTCAACGATGAGCACGTCGACCTCATTAAAGACGCCTTTATGGATTCTTTGTTTGCCTATCAGCACGGCTGGTTTGAGGCAGGCAAGAAACACAGCTTCCGCAATGTCTTAAAGTCCCGCCAGATTGGTGCAACCTGGTACTTCGCCCGGGAGGCTTTATTTGATGCAATGACCACGGGCCGCAATCAGATTTTTTTAAGTGCCAGCAAGGCGCAGGCCCATGTGTTCAAGCAATACATCATCGCCTTTGCCAAAGACGCCGCCGATTTAGAGTTAAAAGGCGATCCCATCGTCTTACCCAATGGCGCAACGCTGCACTTCCTCGGCACCAACGCCCGCACCGCGCAGAGCTATACCGGCAATCTGTATGTGGATGAGTATTTCTGGATTCCGCGCTTTCAGGAACTCCAGAAAGTCGCCTCGGGCATGGCCCTGCATTCGCACTGGCGGCAAACCTATTTCTCGACACCTTCCAGCCTGAACCACGATGCCTATCCGTTCTGGTCTGGCGATGCTTTCAATAAAGGCCGCGTCAAAGCCGACCGCATCCTGCTGGACGTTAAACCCGCCAGCCTCGCCAAAGGTCGCCTCTGTGAGGACGATCAGTGGCGGCAGGTGGTGACCATCGAAAACGCGATTGAAGGCGGTTGTAATCTGTTTGATCTGGACAAGATCAAAAAACGATACAACCCCAACGATTATCAAAACTTGCTGATGTGCGAGTTTATCGATGATAGCGCCAGCATCTTTCCGCTGGCTGAATTGCAAAAGTGCATGGTCGATAGCTGGGAAAAATGGGAAGACTTCAAAGCCATTGCCCCGCGCCCCTTTGGCCACCGGCCTGTGTGGCTTGGCTACGATCCGGCTTTATCCGGGGACAGCGCGGGCCTGATCGTACTGGCCCCGCCGCTGGTGCCTGATGGCAAGTTTCGCGTGCTGGAGAAACGGCAGTGGAAAGGCATGGATTTTGCCGCGCAGGCCGAAGGCATTAAGCAGATCTGCAGCCAATACAACGTGGCGTATATCGGCATTGATACGACGGGGATTGGGCAGGGCGTTTATCAACTGGTTAAACAGTTTTACCCAGCGGCGAGGGCCATCAATTACAGCGTGGAGATGAAAGGGCGCTTAGTCATGAAGGCGCAAGACGTGATCCGCAAAGGGCGCCTGGAGTTTGACGCGGGCTGGACGGATCTTGCCGCCGCATTTATGGCGATTCAAAAAACCATGACCGCCAGTGGGCGGCAAGTCACTTACTCGGCCAGCCGTTCAGAAGAGCTTAGCCACGCCGATCTCGCTTGGGCATGTATGCATGCCTTACTTAATGAGCCGCTCGAAGGCTCGACTTCCACTAATTCCGGCTTTATGGCGATCTATTAAATGAAAAAACAATCTTTTTATCAGGCAAAAAACAAACTCACGCCAGAAGCAAAAGCGCCTGATCAATCTGTGGCTTTCACCTTTGGCGAGCCTTCCGCCGTGCTCGATCGCCGCGAGCTGCTGGATTTCTTAGAGTGCGTGAACAATGGGAGATGGTACGAGCCGCCGATGTCATTTGATGGCCTGGCTAAGACTTACCGCGCCACCGTTCACCATTCCAGCCCCTTACAGGTAAAGCGCAATATCCTGTTAAAAACCTTTATCCCGCACCCGCTGTTAAGCCGGTCGGAGTTCTCCAAGTTTGCGCTGGATTACCTGATCTTTGGCAATGCCTACTTAGAGAAGATCACCAGTCGCACCGGCAAGGTGCTGGGCCTGAAACATGCGCTGGCTAAATATATGCGGGTGGGGATGAAAGAAGAGCAATACTTTCAGATCCTTGATTACGCCAATGAGCACCAGTTCCAGCAGGGGGCCATCTTCCATTTATTAGAGCCCGATATAAATCAGGAGATTTACGGCCTGCCTGAATACCTGTCGGCGCTTAATTCAACATGGCTGAATGAATCCGCCACGCTGTTTCGCCGCCGTTACTTTGCCAATGGCAGCCACGCTGGTTTTATCCTGTACATGACAGACGCCGCGCAGAACGAAAGCTATATCGATGATTTGCGCACTGCATTACAAGGCAGCAAAGGCCCGGGCAATTTCAAAAATCTGATGGTGTACGCCCCTGGCGGCAAGAAGGACGGCATGCAGATCTTGCCCATCTCTGAAGTGGCGGCGAAGGATGACTTTTGGAATATCAAGAACGTGACCCGCGACGATCAGCTGAGCGCCCACCGCGTACCGGCACAACTGATGGGCATCATCCCCAACAACACTGGCGGCTTGGGAGACGTCGAGAAGGCCGCCACGGTGTTTGCTTATAACGAGATTGAACCACTGCAGGAGCGGATGAAGGAGCTGAACGACTGGCTGGGGGTGGAGGTGATCCGGTTTAAGCCTTATTCAGTAATTGCAAGTTAAATACAATATCTATTGATTCTTTTTAAGAGATGGTGTTTTTATCCTCTTCTTCTTTAGATCTTTCTTCATAAATCATTAACCATTTATAAGCAATAAAACAAGATTTCGCTGTTAATTCTCTTAATTTTTTATTGTTCATGTCTCGTGATCTGAGGTCAATTAAGTAGGATGCTCGGCGTGAAGTATGAATTGCTCTCGCTGCTATTTTGTTAATGCTTAATGTTGTATTTTTCATAATGCTATATTTTTCCTATTAAATAATATGGTTTGTATTTTAATTTTTTCTTTTAAAATAATAATCATATTGTTTACTATAGATAGACGATTTTTATTTATTTTGCATGAGGATTTTTATTTTAAGTCAGACCAGCAGCGTGGTGAATTAAAAATAGTATTGAGGGAATTTTTTAGTAAGTATCAGGCCGCGTAGTAGCGGGCCATTTTTATGGTCGTCAGCAGGGCAGCTTCTACCCGGCAGTTAGAGCGATCAATTACAGCGTGGATATGAAAGGGGGCTTAGTCACGAAGGCACAGGATCTGATCCGTAAAGGGCTGCTGGAGTTTGACGCGGGCTGGATGGATCTTGCTGCCTCATTTATGGCGACTCAAAAAAATATGACCTCAAGCGGGGGCAAGTCACTTACTCGGCTAGTCGTTCGGAAAGCTATATTGATGATAAGCAGCCAGCCCGTAAGTGCGGGCTTTTTTACGCCTGCATTTTGAGAAGAATCTGCAGTCAGCGCCCCAGCGCGCGCCCTCGTGACCCCGCCACGCCTGCCCACTTAACCCACTATTTTTTGTGCACCTGCATGAGGAAGGCTCAAGCCGCGCCAAATATGGCCCTAAACGGTAAAAAATGCCCCTATAAAAGCTTGCATAATTTGCGTATTACTTGCTTATTATTGCGAGGTATGAAATGCCTGTCGTGTCAAGGGGGGCATAATTTTACTTCTACCTATGATTCTTTTTAGGGGGGGGCAGTGGAAAGCGGTTGGATGGAGTTAAACTACATGCAGCGATGGAAATTTATCAGTAAATTACTACTTTATAAAAGTTAATTACCTATATTAATTATTATAAACAATTAAGTTATAATTTTAATTCAAACATTTCAGAAGAATTAGTCATTTTTTTGAAACCAAATGACTCGTACCAATAAATTAGAATTTTTGTAGAAACAGTTGGATCAAGGCTCCGTGGTGTTAGGTAAATTTCTTTACGATTATGATCTTTTGCTAATCTTAAAATTTCTTTAACTATTTGTGTCCCATGCCCTTTATTTCTATGTTTTTCTTCAACTATAATTTCATATAAATGCAAGTATGTTTTGTTTTCTGGTATTTCTAGAGATATAAAAGCTAATTCCTCTAAATTTAATTTGGCAATATAGTGGATAGTGTCTGATCGCATTTTTGAATTTTTTATTTTATCTAATAAAAAATCGGACAATATGGTCGATGTTGGATTTATTTTACTTAACGTTATTTTCACAAAATTATACCCTAATCTTCAATGTGGTAATGGATAGTTGAATGTATCAGTGATGGTAATGCTTGATTATATTATTTTTCTGATGCTAGCTCACTGATCCATTAAAAAATCATGCAGTAGCTAACTGCAACATAAGAAAGTGACTTTGCAGTTAGCTGAATAATAAATAATTAACTATAATTTCCCTAAATGAATTTCTGGTATTTTGATTTTACTTGAAAAAATCATTACTTCTTCGCCAACTGTTTTATTTTGGGCGCTATATTGTAGAGAATATTCAATTTTTCTGAAATCTCTATAGATTTCACGAATCTGTTCTGCATTGTCGTAGGATACAATCCAGTTCAAAATTTTTGATTGACTTAACGCTAACATTATTTCAATATGATCGTTGTGACAATAAAAATTTCTATATAAATCTTGTCCCTTTATATAATAAGGTGGATCTAGGTATACTAATGCATTTTTATGCAAGTCAGCAGGTAAATTCTTAATTAGATCTGCCGTGTCTTTGTTGTGTAAAATAATTCTTGATTCATAAGCTGCAATTTTAGTAATTCTTTCTAATAGATTTTTTTTTGTGTATCTAACATCTAGCTTCCATTTTCCTGATTGCTCTTTTCCTCCAATAACGCCTGCTTTTAAAATCCCTGAACGATTTGTTCTATTTAAGAAGAACGTGGCAAAGCCTATTTCTAGTAAACTATGATTTATAGTATCTGAGATTATTGCTTTTTGCTCATGCCAAGTTGCCATATTTACAGGCGTGTCATTGATTAAGCGGCAAAGTTCATCAGTTTCATATAGGACAGAGTGCCAGAAACCATGGACAGCTGGGTCAATGTCATTGATATGTATCTTCCGAACATACTCTTGCATTAGCAGTTCAATAGCTACTCCTGCCCCCCCCGCGTAAGGCTCAACATAATGTCCATCATGAAGATTGTTTTCTTCAATCAATGACTTAACGTAGTAAGCTAGCTTGCCCTTGCCCCCAGGGTAGCGCAGCGGAGTATAAAATGCCATTAAAATTCCATCATTAATATCTATTTATCAAGGCAAAGAGTAACACGTAAGCGTTAAGGCTGGCCAGTCTTAACGCTGGACTGTAACTTGTGTCAACGTTGTGTTTTTGGGGACCAAATAGCTTCAAGTAAAGGCTGAAAATTGTCCCATTCGGTATTCACAATATCTCTTGAAGGAATCATGTGTTGGTTATGTACATATTGCTGGATTGTCCCATTTGCATTTAGCTTTGCTTTAGAGAATGCGCCGATTGAAGAGCATTGTGTTTGTGTTAATAACTTAGCGGTTCTCAAGTAGTCACTACACATAACTACTTTATCGTGCAGTCCTGGGAATTTGGGGTGGTCTTTAAATATAATTTTTTTTCTTTCAATAAATTCAGTTAGAGATAGGTCAAGAAAAACGCGCAACATAACTGATATAGAAAATGCTGTCGTATCATGAGTCATTTTTGTTTTCAATTCATTGAATATCTTGGAGCATTTTATATTTCCATCAAAGTTCAATTTTAAAGTTGATGGTATTAAAATATTTCTGTTTGTTTTTGGAATTGGTTTGTTTTTGTTAATGATGTTTTCATCGCTATTTGTAACAGATTCATCTTCTTTTTTTTCTTGAGAGCCATTCTCTGTCTTTTTTGTTTCATCTTTTTCTATTTCATCTTTTTCTATTTCATCTTTTTCTATTTCATCTTTTTCTATTTCATCTTTTTTATTTTCATTTGTATTTGATTTTGTTGCTTTTTCTTTTGCGTCAGGATCATTTAAACGCCATGCATTTGGAAGTAATTCAGGGTTTTCTATAATTTCAAGTTCATTAAGAAAAACTTCACGATCTTCTGTTGTATAAATTCTATTTACACTAAAATCAGGCTTCTTTCTTTCTAAGTTTATATCAGTCATTACATTAAGAATTTTTTTAAAATTTTCAATGAATGTTATGTAAGGTATTGAGCAATACAAAGAACCATCTAATGATGTCAGGCCAAAGCGAGACATTGTTTTTTTATCTCCAAAAAGTCGGCTAAGGTTTGTTGCATAGACAAATTTCTTGTTTTGAATGATTTCTTTGTATTCATCTTCTTGACTCATCATAAATGCATAAAGTTGACTTTGATAAGAGATTTTTCCATGCTTTGCCCTGTAACGATCGGCTTCGGGTGTTGTCCAACGTTCACGTCCAACACCTTTATTATCACCTGTATGTTTCAAATTAACCCAGTGTACATAGCTTTCATCTTTAACTATAACTGAGCTAACTTTAGAAAGACTTATTATAGTTTTTTCTTTTATCTGAGCAAAAATCTTACGAATTCGATTGTTTTCAGATAGGTCCGGCTGTGCAATTAACTTTAGAGCGGTTGTTCTTCTATTTCCTTCGGCAACAATATAAAATCCAGGCTCGTCAGGGCTTTCATAGACGATAAGGTTTTCTGATGGATCAATACCATTAATTGAAATATCTTTTGCTAATCTTATTATTTTCTCTTCTTGAAGTTTGAGCATTAAATTAATGGCTGCCCGCTGGTTATTTACCTCACTTGGGAAGCGTGGATTTTCAAGGTCAAGTAATAGCTTGTTGATGCTTAATTGTCGGATGTCATTCATAATAACCGCCTTTTTTATTTGATAGAAATGATTGGCATGCCCCGGGCAATGTTTATTTCATTCACTCTGTTTATTAATGATGTCATAAATAAATCTTTTTTTAGCTCATTATCACAATAATAACCAACGTACATTTTAAATGAGCTAGCTGAGTTTTTTGCCCATTTTTTGCAGTGATCTATTTTTGTTATTTGCTCGTCTAATATTTGGTGGACTTCCGCTTGTACTACTCCTGCATCTTTAATTTCAGAAATAAAAATGGCTTTTTCTTTTTTGAATTTTTTAAAGAATTTATCATCGTTTTCTAAACCTACTATGTAAGCTATCATTCTGCGCTCCAATGCAACATTTTTAGCATCTGGTAGCAATAAAAATGTATTTTTTGCTTTGATTCCATTAGTGATGTTTTCTTTGACATCGGGATCTAATATTACAATTGATTCTTTTAATAAATCTGGGAAATTTTTACATAAACTAATGAGGGCGCTATACGGTGTACCTGGATTTTTTGTTTCACTTTCAAATTTATACTTGAAATTAAATGCACTAAGTATTTTTGTGCTTTTAACTATTTTCTTGAAGAACATTAATGCACAGTCATCTTCTAGAAAAATAGATATTTTTTTATTATTTATTACTTCAATTGGTTCTTTAAAAGTCAGCTCTTTGTATGCTAAATTGTAGTTTGGATTTATCAATATTGGATAGTTGTTGTCACTTCCAACTTCAGAGCAGCTGAAAAAATTAATAGTAATTCTATTTGCACTCATGTTTGAGAAATGACTTGTGTAAATGTCTTGTATTAAGTGTAAAGAGTGTGTTGTAATTATTATTTGAACTTTATATTTTTGTGCCCAACTATATAAGAAATTTAGTAGTTTTATTTGTGCTACTGGATGCAGACTTGCTTCAAACTCATCGATGCAAAATATGCCGTTTCCTTCTGATGAGCTAGCGTCAAAAGATCTTACATAACCTATCATTTTATTAAATATTGCCCCTAGGTTATCTTCTCCTGAGGATATTGATTCATAGCCATATTTAGCAGATGCACCTACTGGTGCAAAAGTTGATTTATTAACCCCATCCTTTACTGCTGAAAAACTACCAAATCCATTTTTTGAGAAAACGGTTTCATAAAAATTTTGCTGGAGTTTTTTTTCTTCCGCGCTTAGATCAATTGAGATTGGTGCCGCATTAACATCAACCATTGGTAATAAACGTTTCATATTTAAAAATGAAGTGTTATATTTAAAGTTACCATCTCCTGAATTCGCCCCTGAAACTACGACTCTAAATCGGTTCGTTTTTCCAGTCACGTAATAGACTCGCACTTCTTCAGATAATAGCTTGTTACTTCCACATATTTTAATGTTTAGATCATATGAATATGGTTTGTTGTCATGCTCGTTGGAAAGTTTAAACACATCCTTAAAAGAAGTTTTTAATTCTTTTCCAAAAGCATCCTTTATTAAACTATCAAAAGGATGTGCTAATAGGCCCATAAGGGTTGTTTTCATCGTCCCATTTCTTCCAACAAGGACTGTAACTACGTCGCCGAGAACAATTTTTCTTTCACTAAACGATCTGAAGTTATTAATAAAAATAGAATCTATTTTTTCTATTTTTACATCTTTATTATCTACAATACCCAAATCTTTTTTTGAGTATTTTATTTTATTTTCAATTTTCATGAGTTATATCTTAAAAGATAATATTACAAAGTATATGAAGTGTATTTTATTAGTATTCTTTTGCTTATAAAGGATGATAGCAAACGTATACTTACGTTGAGTACAATAATTTACAGAGTATACGGTGAGCCTACTAAGGCAGTCAAAAGCGGTGTTTTTTTTGTAAGTTTATTTGTTTTTTTTGTGGGTTTTTTGTAAGTTTTTGTGGCGTAGGTTATTTTGTATAGTCAGTCGGGAGTAGTTAGACGTTGTACATATTTTTATAGTGCCCATTGAGGGCAAACTAAAAAATAAAGTTACGAGCACGCGTGCCTAACGTAAAAATAACCGGCTGCGCGCTTTTTTTGCGGTCTGGGTTGAACGTAGGGTTAGTCTTAGTACGCTGCAATTGCTAATAAGAGTGTATTTGCTATCGCGTCAAACCACATGTATAGAAGCCCGCTAGGCCATATGCGAATTACGCAGATGAGAACCCAACATGCGACGAAGCACAGTCAATCGCCCCGGGTTTTCTAGATACTTCCGAGCCGTTCGAAATACTGCTTTTCATACTCTACTAGTGATAACCCATTATTGAAACTATGGCGTCGCCTGGGGTTGTAAAACATCTCGATATAATTAAACACATCTCGACGCGCAATCCTCTCGGTTACGGTAGGTTTGTCGTTTGATTCGTTCCCGCTTCAATAACTGGAAGAAACTTTCCGCGACCGCATTGTCATGGCAATTGCCTCGCCGACTCATGCTTGGCTTTAGATTATGCGCACGCAGCAGATCCCGCCAATCATAACTACTGAATTGACTACCTTGATCTGAATGCACGAGCACTTCTTACTTAGATTGACGCCGCCACACGGCCATCAACAACGCTTTAATCGCTAATTCACGATGTAGTTCAGCGACTTCTGCGACAGGATAGTTGCGTTCTGCCACTTGCTTGACGGCTTCGATTTTGAATTCTTCGGTGTAGCGATTGGATTTACTCATAAGACCTCCTAATAACCTCATTTTGAGGCTCTTTAGGTGTCTAGGAAACCCGAGGCGATTCAAAAGTTAAATTGAGGGGCAGGCCGCTTCTGGCCTGTCCCTCTCGAATGTTAGGTTAGGCTGTAACCACGAAACTACCTTGTAGTACACTTCAAAATGCTCCGATTTCTTCCCAAGAAATTACTCAGGGGGAAGTGTAAGACTGATGCCCTCTAGGCCTGTGTGCTCCCTGAGGCCAAAAGATTTCAGTACACCACCATCGCTTGGGGTTGTGGTTAGCTGTTCTTGCATTAACTTACCATCGACAATTGGTCCAATGAGGCTAACGCTAGCCATAAATCTTGTGCCACTTTTGCTTTTGTCGTTTTGAAATGTGCCGCTTGCAGTAGCCACACCATAGCTACCTTCAGCCAAATGGCCTGTTTTGGTGTACGTATTTGTCGATATTTTTGAAAGGGTAATAGCTGATATGCACCAGTATTTTGTAGTACTTGTAAATGCTGCGGGATGATTAGCTACACAAGTATCTATATCGACGGCACTGTCTGTAACAGAAACCACATCAGAGATAATCAACTCATCAAGAAACTTTTTATCTCTGTTGAATTTGAATAAATTTACAATATTGATTCCGATATTTTGGGTATTGCTAACAAGCTCGTGAAACACCTCGCGATCCTTCAGATCAACTTGGGTTGTCGATGTGGTTTTATTTACATGCGTCCCCAACAAGTTAATTCCCTCACCAGTTTTTGTAACATAAACACCGACAACATTTTTAATTGCCGTAGCCCAATTTATTGCGTCATCCTTTTTTATGAATGTTCGAGTCATGAAATCAGCGAGCGCACCCTGCGAATCAAATGATTCAGCTGCGAATAAGGGTTGCGCAATAAGCGCCAATATTAGGACTGTTATCTTTTTCATGCTCTGGTCACCTTAAAGCAGCCACTAAATAAAAAGGCCTGACTGGGACGGAAACAGTCAGCAACATTGTTCAGAAAGCCTAATAAGATTTAGGCATCCGCAAATGGCATAAAAACCACCACCTTCGGTGTATAAAAAAACTGTACCCCCTTGAAAGACCTTGTAGGGTGTGGTCTGAAATGCTATATGCTAATGTATTATATCCGGTTGAGCGGGGGGCTCACCTTTTACTTGCTTTTGAGTCAGGTTATTTATGGATTGCTTGGGGCTAGGCGTAAGGTAATAGCATAAATTTGATATGAAAACATGTGTATTTACTTAATGTGTATGCGGGGTTTTTGCGGGGCAGGGTGATCATCTGTTGCGATTTGTAGTGATCCCCTGTAATACGCCATAATGCTAAGTTATTGATTTTATGTGTTGTATTTACACCCCTCACGCATGGGGTACAAGGCTGGATTAAACGCACAGATTTGTTAAAAAATAGATTGGTGCATTTTGTTTTGTATGTTGATTTTCTAGCTGCTTATATTGATGTGGTGACCATTAGGCAGAGGGGAAGATTGGGGTAGGTTCTATTTTGTGTGAAAAATATAAAGACTTAGCCCCAATCTGTTTGTTTATTCTACCTCGCGCCAAACATTTTTCCATTCATTGCCAAATAGTCGTTTTGGAATAACATAATTTAAATAAACGGTGTAAACCATCATGAATATTAATGGTGGTGATATTAAAAATCCAAGGGCCGCACAAAAAAATCTAACCATTAAATCTGGGTTGGGTGATAGTTTATAAACGCCACCAACCATTGCTAGACCTATTAAAATTAATATAGGTAAAGCAGTTGAGAATAATTCTATGAATTTGAATGGGTATTTATTTATTGTATCATCAACCGTGTTTATGGCTTTTTTCTTGATAATTGTTTTTTTTCCATCGCTAAGGAAGCCAGATGTTGCTAGTTTAATGACTGCTGGGCAATTTTCTATTGTTTTTATTGATCTTTTTATGCTCAGATAAATATATAGCACAACACCTGTACCTAGGGGAATAGCCAGCACTGAAGGTATAGGTGGAGCTATTAGAGATAAAAACAGTAAATTAAATGGAAAGATAGCAAAGAATACAAAAATAAAAGGTAGAGATAGTAAAAAATAATTTAACAAGGTGCTTTCAAAGTTGTTTCTATATATTTGAAATAAAACCCATAGGCAAACGAACGAAGAAATAATGTAAGACGTTGAACCTGCTAGGTAAATATAATAGCTTGTTTCGCGATAAATTCCCTCGCAGAATTGATATGCAAAAAAAATAAAAACAAAACAGCCGAGTATTATTTTTTTATATAGTTCTGAGATAGGGAAATCGATTTCTTTACTCATGATAATTTAGTTTTTCCGTGATGTTGGGTAATTGCTTGCAGGGTGCAATGATGTACTAACCCCATAAGGACGGTATGTTGCTTTGTAAGAGTTTGGTTCAACGCTTGTAATATATTCCCAGGACTTTCTTAGGGCCTCAGTTACTTTGCTTGTCGCTGAAAGTTCAGCATCTACTTTGTTTAAATAAAAACCAGCAAATATAGCGATTCCCACTGCAACTCCAGCGACAACTAAGCCTACGGGAGTCAACCCAGCCACCATCCCAATTGAAGCAAGCAAACTTAATGCAAGGCTGCCTACTTCTCCAGCCACTACAGTTTTAACCAGACTGAGCCCAACATTGCCTGCTAAATCAAAAAAATCTTTCGTAGGTTTTCCATGTGCATCTAGTTTGCTATAGTCGGCATACCACTCAGCAACACTAATACCTATTGAAAAAATAATTGCGATGCCTACTCCTGTAGGCCTCATACCTGCTCCCGAGCCTGATATAAGAACAGGGTTTGCAGCGCTCCATGCTGCTTTAGCTGTTCCTTTAAATGACCCCGCTCCGCCAAGAATAGAAAGTACCTTTGCATTGTCAGCTGCATAACGCGAGGCAGTAAACAGCGTCCGCAGACGAGCATTACCTTTAAAAATG
This sequence comes from Iodobacter violaceini, assembly GCF_011601265.1. Taxonomy (GTDB): domain Bacteria; phylum Pseudomonadota; class Gammaproteobacteria; order Burkholderiales; family Chitinibacteraceae; genus Iodobacter; species Iodobacter violaceini. The sequence goes on along the minus strand of NZ_JAAOLX010000001.1, from coordinate 454,929 downwards.
ATATATGTCTTATTACCAGACTTATGAGTGACTCGTTGCAATCGAATAGATTTATTCCATAACTCAGCAATCCATTGCTTATTATCGACTCCATATCCTGCTGTGCCAACTACCTGGGAAACAATCCAATTTATTGTTATTACATTTTGAGAATCGAGCTTTAATGATTCTGCGCCAGAACGAATTGCCGATAAAATATAGTCAGGCGCTTGTGCCTCAGATTTAACTTCAACGATATGCATCATTTCTTGTTGTGCAGAAATGCTACTTGCTTCTTTTTGATTATCTTTTGATGCTTCAAGTATTAGTGGGGCTGGCTTGTAAGTATAATCATTATAAAGTGAATGTTTTTTTTCTTGTTCAAACAATTTAGCAATTTCAAAATTTGCATATATCGTTTTTCCGGATTTTAAGAACAAGCTTCCTTTGAAATCCCGGCCAACCCACAAGTGAACCTTTTCTCCATTGGCATATTCCATCCGTTTTAGGCGTTGTTTGCTTTTTATGTCGTAAAAGAAATCCTGGTCAGACTCCAGTGTAAATTTCGCAAATGGTGATGGCAGATTAATATTGATAATGACATCTCTCGGCCTGCGTAAGACTATATCTAGTTGCCCATTAAACGCGTTTGATTCCCAAGGCTCATCGGGTAAGTCGATAAATATTTTATTATTTTGGCTCATTTAAATTAACCTTCTTGTTTGGGTTTTGTGCCCATTATTTTGCCAAACTTAATCTCTTTCAATTCAACGAAACCTTTAGAGTCAGGCTGTTCTACACGCATATTTGAATCGCTTAGGTGCAGGCCGATAGAATCAGATACAGCGCTCTTGCCATCCGCATTAACATATCTGATTTTCATATTTAATGGCTGATCAGTAGGTAAAATTGGCATGTTGATGCTGGTGCTGGTTCCTCCGCTTATTTCATGGCTCGCGCCTTTTATACTCACTTCCCCCGGGCAATGGATTTCAATATTGCCACCTTTTAGCCGGATATAGCCGCCGCCCGCTGTGAAGAGCACTTCGTCCCCAGCGGCGATTTCTATTTTTTCTTTGCATGCAGTTATTTTGACGTTTTTGTCGGCGGTGATTTCAATATCGTCGCTTTGTGCTTGCATCTGGATTTTGCCCTTGGCAGCAATGAGCTTAAGTGCAACTTTGTCTTTTACGCCAGCTACAAACAAGCTGATGTGTTGGCCGACGTTATGAATCCAGCGGCGGCCGCTGCTTTGGTTGGTGTCGCGCTGGGCAATAAGGTCTAAGTTTGTGCCTGCGCTGATTGTCTGGCTTTGTGGGCTGGTGATAGCTAAGCCGTCCTCGCCGTGCAGCAAGATGATTTTTTGCTGGCCTGCCTGGTCTTTGGATTTGCTCTTGCCATCTTTATCGGTATTGCTGCCAGCTTCAAAGCTTTTGCTGGCGTGTACGTGGTGGTGCAAGTGGCCGGTGGTGGCTTTACTGCCTGCGCTATTGTCTGGCTTGACGGTTTTATCGCCTTCGCCGGTTTCCATCGTGTCAGCAAGTTGGTTGGTGGCTGTTTCGCCTAGACTTTGGGCCAACGCTAAAGCTGATTCAAGCTGGCTTTGGGCTGGGCTATGGTCAAGTTGCTTGCCGCTTGCGCCGCCTTTGGCTTCAGTGCTGATCAGCAGGCCATTGGCACGGATTGCGCCTTGATTATCGGTGCGCAGCTCAAAACCTTCGCCGCGTGGCTCACCTTTTCCGTCGGTGCGCGGGTGGATCAAATAACCAAGGTTGAGTTGGGTTTTGCCGTGCTCGCTGGATAATTTGGTACGGACTTCGCCTTTTGTATCGTCAAACAGCAGCTCGCCGTACTGGCCGCCTTCATGCTCTTTGGTTTTGATGCCTGATAGCGTTTTATTGGCCGGTAAAGCACCCGCGCCGCTGAAGGCGGGGACTGGATGGCTGCCGTTATAGGCAACGCCCGTCACAATCGGGCGGTCGATATCGCCTTCGATAAAGTCAACCAGCACTTCTTGCCCGATACGCGGGATGAATTGGTGGCCCCAGCTTGCGCCTGCCGATGGATAGGCAACACGAATCCAGCAAGAGGATTTATCGTCGAAATTAGCGCCAAATTCGGGGTGCTCACTGGCGCGTTGCCAGTGTAGCTGCACCTTAATTCGCCCATATTCGTCGGTATGTACCTCGGATCCGGCGGGGCCAACTACGGTGGCTGTTTGTACGCCCAGGCTGGTGGGCTTGGTAAATTCTTGCCCGCCTAAATGGCTAAGCACCGGCTGGCCGCGTCTTTGGGCGGTAAAGTCCGCTTGATAAGGCGCGTTATCTTTGGCTGAAGTGGCAAGCAGGCTGGGCGCAACCAGGCCAAGTTGCTGGGTTAAATCTGCGGGCAAGTTATTGTTTGCCGTGAATTTAAGCTCAGTGATGGCAAATTCGCGCTGCTCGGGGCTATCCCATTCGTGGGCCGGGTGATCTTCCAGACGGAACCATTGACCGGCCTGCAGGCTGCGTAAAGTGCCTGAGCCGGTAAATGATTTCTTTTGCCCGTCCAAAGCATTCTGGCGCAGTTTTGCATCCTGGTTCAGCTGGTCTAAATCACTGGCGTAGTAATGCGCTTGCGGGTCGTAATATTCCAGACTTGATTGGATTTGTTGCCCGCCTTCGCCCTGATCAATCGCGCTTTCGTTCAGGCTGTGCTGGGTAAGTGTGGCTTTGTAATCGAAGCTGGCAAGGGCAACCGAACTGCTGCCGATTTGCCGCTGGCTGTGCCATTGGGTCAGTGCATCGCTTTCTTCTGTTGCATCTGCGCGGTGAAAGCGAGCGACAGGCTCCAATGCTTCGGGGATAGAAAATACATCATCAAAAACCATGAGCTGTACTTGTGGGGAATCACCCGCCAAATGTTCAAAACGCCAGGATAAACCGCTTTCTTTCATTAGGCGGCAGAGGAAGGCGTAATCGTCTTCACGGTATTGCAGGCAATAAGAGCGCGGCGGGTAATTGCCCGATAGTTTGAAATCCACCGTTTGCACTGAAGCAAACACCGGGTTTTTGGCCTGATGTTCAGCCAGCACCTGTTTCACAATCTCGACGACAGATAAATCCTGAAACACCCGGGAAGTGCGGCGATATCTAAGCAGGGCAAAAGGCGGCTCTACCGTCAGCGCATACTTTGCAAAGCCTCCGTCAGACCCTAAAAGCTGTGCCTTGCTAATGACCCCGCAACGCTCAATTGCATCAGCATTGGCGTTTTCTATCGCCAATACCACCGGCAAGCCTAACAGCGATTTAAGTTCTAAAGCGCCATCGGGGGAGAGGCAGTCTATCTGATAGCAATAAGCCTGATTGATCCCCTCGCTGCCTGTTACCCGCTGGGGTAATAACTGTTCGCCCCATGCTGCACCATCGCCAAGCTGAAGAGAGATAAGGCGCTGATCCTGATTAAAAGCAGCGGCAAACGAGGCAAGTAGATCGAAGGTCATTTGAAACCAAGGGCTTACGAGAAGCTCCGTATATTACACGAAGCTTTTTTTTTGCTGTTTATGATTGGTTGTAATTACTGCACAAAATCCTATGAATTTTCATTGTTCGTGTAAGTATTGCACCTTACTTTGTAGTCTTGGTGCCTCCTAAATTTGCTATTTGCCTATGCTGTTTAGGGGCGAAATTGTTCTAATACGTTGATTCTTAGGTCAATAAAAATGCGGCTTAATCAGCTTCAATGAAGCATGAAATTATTAGAACATTGTTTTTGTTTTTCTCTTATAATCAGCATGTTATAAGTGTTTGAGCTGGCGAATGGGGTGCAAGGGGGAGGGGGGAGTTTCTTGCTTGTCCTTTTGATGATAAAAAACCTCGTTTATATGCGAGGTTTTTTGTTGGGTTGGTGTTTTTTGTAAGGAATGTTGTGATTAATGTTGCTATTGTTGGGCTTAAAAGGGCCTTTTTAGGCATAAAAAAAGCCACTTAGATTTCTCTATGTGCCGTTAAGCATAAAGTGTCCATTAATAAAGCATAAGTTGTCATTCTAGGAGTCGAATTCGGCTCTTTTTTATTCATAAATAAAGCATAAAGTGGCATTAAGATAAAAAATAAAGCATAAACTGTCATTAAATATTTTCATTAATAATCAAATATTTATCTTGTATTTTTTGTTGGGAAGCGTGACTCTAGTATTGTGGATTGTCGCTAGAGGTGAGAATTATGGACCCAAAATCATCCATTTTTATATACTTAGATTTCGATGGCGTATTGCATCAAGACGGCGAGCCTGCAATCGATGAAAACGGACGGTTGTGCAAGAATCCAAACTTGTTTTGCTGGCTCGATGACCTTCAGCACGTGCTTAATGATTTTGAGGACGTAAGGATAATTGTGTCCTCGGACTGGCGTAGACTTTTCGAGGATGAAACGCTGATTCGATTACTTGGAAATGTCGGTTCTAGATTTAGTGGTGTTGTTGAATGTACTAATTCAGAAAGATATGTAGAAATTCTTCAAGATGCCTCCAATAGAAAAATTATCTATTGGTTAGCCATCGATGACCATGAATCCATCGAGGTTGCCGCTCCATCAGATGAAAGACTCATTTTTTGCAGGCCAGATAAAGGCATTGGCGAATTAGCGAAGCAGGAAGAGCTGAAGCAAAAAATTAGAGCTTTGCAAAAGAAGATACAATCCCCATAACGAAAAAAACAGACCATATTTTTCTGCCGCCTTGGCTGAAAGTAATGCAGTGAATTTTGGTAGTTGCATCAATGCCTGACAAGTTAAAGGCGGTCATTGCAAGTTTAATTACCGCTGGTTCTTGCTGAGGTAGTTGAAGCCAAATCTCGCTGCTTTTCATCAGCCAAGCTTAGTTCGGACTTACTACCGCGCATCTTGACGCCCTACATGCAGATGGGGTAAATTTTACTTTGGTGCCAACCGTACTTGCACACGAGTAAAAAACGGCCTGTATTACCCAATTCAATTTCCATCCTATTTGCATAAATTACTCTCCTTTTGGAGCCTCATCGTCGAGGTCTTAAACGTGTGCCTTAACTCGAATCGACGGGGCTTATTTTAGGAAGTAAATATGACTATCAAAGAGTTTGCATTCACCGCCCAGCAACACATCCAAACCACCACAAGTTCCCAGTTCAAACGTGCTCATATCTATGAGCTGATTTCTGCTTCGTTCGGCTACAAATCATTTGCTGCTTTTAACTCCGAAGCTATTTTTGTGGATTCGACAATTGGCAGTGCTGCAAATAACAATATTGCTGACCTCGTCGGCCGAGTTATTCAACTAGGTTATCCAGGAGAGCACGCTTCTAACGTTGCAAAGTGCTTGGCCGACAAACTAGCTGAGTACAGCATCACGTTTATTAAAATACGAGATTTGCTTGCTCGGCTTGACCCTCCTAAGCCTGAAAAATCTAGAGACCCATATTACGACGAGTATGAAGATGATGACTTCTATGACGATATCGATGAGGAAGAGGATGAGGAAGAGGATGAGGAAGAGGCTAAAGTAGAAGTCGATACCGGCATTGATTTTGTTAATTCACCAGTTTTGATGGAGAGTTTGCAACAATTAGCGGTGCAGAATCATCCTGATGCCAATTATGCTCTGGCAATCATCTATCGTATTCCTGAGCCTAGTAGCTACTTGTATGAAGAGTCGTTGCGGGGTAGAAAACTTACGTCTATAGAGCGCCAATGGGTTGATGAATACTTGGTGCAAAAACCAATTTACGAAAAATATCAGCATCATTTGAAAGTTGCGGCACTGAATGGTTGCCAAGCGGCTTCACTAGAATATGCGACAACATTTGATGACGGCGCGTTCTTTACTCTTGCAGAGAAGATGGATGGCGACATAAACGCATTGCGAATGTCAGAGGTTGCGGCCAGCTTAGGGTTTTACGAATCAAGCCAAGTTTGGCTAAAAAGAGCCGCTGAGGAAGGTTCTAATGACGCACTTGAAGAGCTGGCTGAATCAGGTGAATACTGGGCATTGAAAAGACTCGGAGAGCTGGGTGATTTGGCTGCAATCCGGGCTTTAATTGAGCGTGAGCTTGACGCGAACCACCAAGAAGCTTGGACTTGGCACCACTTAGCGTTGCTGCTTGGTAAAGATTTTACGAAATCTACGCTCAGAGCCTATCACGATGGTGGCATGTACGATGGTCAAGAATATGATGATGACTACGGCGGCGCACTTTATGTTGCAGGCGACGAGGGCGTTTACATGCCGAGTATTGAGGAGGAACTGAACAAACAAGCGCTCGACGCAGCAGAAGTTATGTTTGCCAACATCCAGAAGAGCCAAGAATAGTGCGAAGAAAAAGCCCGCAAACGCGGGCTTTTTTATTGGGGTGCTATTGAGCGTTCTGCTGAAGCCCTATTTCCATCGATATTCGCTTAATTGTTAGGGTTAATGGTCGCCTCTGTGTTCCAAGCTGTGCCACTACACGCAAATGACAGACTGATTTTTGCAAGCAGGAGAACGGTATTGGTGAACTAGAAAAGCAGGAAGAGCTGACGCGAAAAATTAGGGGCCTACAAACGAAAATGACATTACTAAGGTGTTGAAAAAAGTCGACTATGCCCATGCCAGCTAGTATCGTTAGGTCAACAAATCTTGGCATTTGGCTAAAACAAGTCAGCGTGAACATTCAATCGACAGCTGGGCATTGAACCGGAATAAAAGTAATGTTCGCGCTGCGTGTTTTTAAACAACAGCGATTTGTAGGCCATGAGATAAATAACTTTTTAGCCGATTAAGCTGTAGATGCTGCTGCCGAAGCACCGCTCAAGATTATCCGCTTGAGTTGTTCAGGCACTGTTCCAAGTACAGTTAAATCAATCGTTGCAACCTTAACTCTCTTGAAGTCTTCTACTGCGCCTCGAATCCAAGGATTTAATGCAAACAGGCTTCTGATTCCAGCCTCACCATTTAACTCGGAGTGATGGGGATATAAAAGGACGACGTCTTTCGTGTCATAGCAATGTGCATAAGCATACATTTGATAAAGGTCATCTTGCTGAACGCCCTCTTTGGACTTTTGCAAAGATAACGGTTTCCATTTCGTATCTAAAATCCAAGCAACCGCACCAGCGTGAAGGCCAACAATGTCTGGCTTCATAGCAAAAACGCTATTTTTTTTGTGTAAATCAAAAGCAAGGTGTTTTTGAGGCCCTTGAAGAATGACATCATAACCGATGGGCATTAGCACTTTTCGTGCAATGCGGCCGATGTATTTTTCAAAAAGCTGGTTCATATCAAAAAACAAAGAAAAACCGTGCACTTGTCCCCCAGTAACATCAGGTGGGATTCCTTTGAGGAAAAGTTCAGCTAAATGAAAGCAAGGCTTATATCGGTCACTGAGCCTATCAAATTGAACTTTGACCCAAGGGAGTGAGTATTTATGCACCTCTCGGACGGACTGAAAAACCAACATTAATTCAGCAAGTAGCTGTTGGTTACGAATATCTCTAGCAACTTTCAAAAGAAACTTGATACACGCTTTAAGTATCTGATTCAGCGGATTGTCATCTTGGAACTCGTCAAAATGGCAATATAGTCGTTCTGGATTTCCCGCGTTTAACCTTACTTGTTCCGCTATACCGAGTCGACCACGGAGAACCGATAAGTTATCTTCTTTTGCCTCATATCGGTGAATTAAGCCACGATGAATTTGGAGGAATAACTTATCACAGAAGATGCGAATTAATATTTCTAAAATCCCATGGTTTTGCTTTGCAAGCCGAGCAGCTTCACCTTCGCTGATATCTAAATCATGAACAACTGAAAGCATGGCGACTAAATTCCGTCGTACATCTTTAGTTTGTCCATCAATCTTAGGGAGCACTTCAATCGTGTGTACCCCAAGTTGAAAAGTCCCCACATATTGTTGCGCTGACAATGTTCGCCCATTGATGTACTTGAATACTTCAAAACCATATACAGGTTTTAGGTTTGTCAGCACTTCGGCTTGCTTTGATGTGACTGAGGGAGTGTTAGGGTCCCACTCAGCAATACGGAGTGAATCGCCCCAGGTTTTCTAGACACTTCCGAGCCGTTCGAAATACTGCTTCTCATACTCTACCGGGGAGAACCCGTTATTGAAACTGTGGCGACGCTTGGGGTTGTAAAACATCTCAATATAATTGAAGACATCACGGCGGGCTTCTTCACGATCCCGGTAGGTTTGCCGCTTGATTCGTTCTCGCTTCAGTAGTTGGAAGAAGCTCTCTGCTACCGCATTATCATGGCAATTGCCGCGTCGACTCATGCTTGGCTTCAAATTATGTGCGCGCAGCAAATCTTGCCAATCGTTGCTGCTAAATTGGCTCCCTTGGTCAGAATGTACCAACACTTCCTGATCTGGTTTACGCCGCCAAACTGCCATCAATAACGCTTTGATGGCCAATTCGCGATCCATTCGTGCGCCCATTGACCAACCCACCACTTGCCGTGAGAACAAATCCAAGACGGCGGCCAGATACAGCCAACCTTCATGCGTACGAATATACGTAATGTCCGTGACCCACACCCGATTGGGCTCGGTGACCGCAAATTGCCGATCTAAATGATTGGGCGCAGTGACGATTGGCCGTCCACCATAAAAACCACGCCGCCGACGATAGCCCGTTTGCGAACGAAGGCCTGCCAAACGCATGAGGCGAGCAACACGATGCTTGCCGCATTGCTCACCTAAATCACGCAAATCAGCACTAATCTTCCGGTAGCCATATACGCCACCACTTTCTTGCCAAGACGCCGTAATTACACCCGTTAAACGCTGATCATCTAGTGAGCGAAGTGACTGGGGTTGCCGCAACCATGCGTAATAACCACTAGGGTGCACTTGCATCATGCGGCAAAGTCTTCGCACAGGGTGCACCGCTTGGTGCTCGCGAATGAAGGCGTACTTTACTCGGACAGCTTGGCAAAGTACGCGGCGGCCTTTTTTAGAATATCTCGCTCTTCGGTGACTCGCCGTAGTTCGGCTTTGAGTTGTCGAATCTCATCTTGTTGAAGGTCGGTGTGGGCTGAAACAGGCACAGGATTGGCGTAACGTTTGATCCAGCTATAAATACTGTGGCCAGAAACGCCGAGCCGTTCGGCGACCTCTGCGACAGGATAATTGCGCTCGGTCACCTGCTTAACGGCTTCGATTTTAAACTCTTCGGTATAGCGTTTTGATTTGTACATAAGAGCTCCTAATTACCTCATTTTGAGGCTCTTTAGGTGTCTAGGAAACCTGGGGCGATTCAGTATTCAAATACCACACCACTGAGCCACACAAGAATGTGTGGCTTTTTTTATGCAGTAAAGCGAATGAAACAATATTTGTTGACAGGATTTGTTAGGACGAATATTGTGCAGTATCGCCGATGAAACTACACAAACATGCAACTGAAACACCTAGCCAACATCTCTGCCGGGCACCCCTTTCGGGGGAAGATTCCTGAGTCGCCAGGCTCTGGAATTGTAGCTGTGCAGATGAAAGATGCCTCGTCACTCGGCGGTGTGGCTTGGGCTGATTGCATTGAAACCGAGCCCACAGGCCGCCGTGATGACTGCCTGCAAGTCGGCGATATTCTGGTCGCCGCCCGTGGCAGCCGTAATTATGCTGTACTGATTGATGACTCACTCACCGTAACGGGCAAGCAGGCCATCGCTGCACCGCAGTTTTTCATCGTCCGCACCACTGCGCTGCAATTATTACCCGAATACCTGTACTGGTTTCTCAATCAACCACCTAGCCAGCGCTACTTTGACCTCAATGCCGAGGGTACCCTTACCAAAGCCATTAAACGCAATGCCTTGGAAGAGATACCCATTGCCGTACCTGATCTAGCCCGCCAGCAGGCCATCATTGGCCTTGCCAATACTCTGCAGCAAGAGCTGCGCCTCATCGAACAACTGCGCCGGAATGGCGAGCAAATGCTTGCGGCCATCGCCAATGAACTCGCCGCCGAACTGCTCACGGCCCCAACGCCCGCAATACAAACCATTAAAAATACGCCATCCAAGGAATAACCATGACCGACCAAATCAATCAGGACGACATCAACAAAGCGCTATGGGCTGCCTGCGATACGTTTCGCGGCACCATCAGCGCCGATACCTATAAAGACTTCGTGCTCACCATGTTGTTTCTGAAATACATCAGCGATGTATGGCAAGACCACTACGATGGCTACCAGGCCGAATACGGCGACGAACCAGAGCTGATTACCGAGATGCTCAAAAATGAGCGCTTTGTGCTGCCCAAAGAAGCCAGCTTCTACAAGCTGTACGAGCGCCGCTTTGAAGCGGGCAATGGCGAGCGTATCGATCAGGCACTACACGCGATTGAAGAAGCCAACGGCACCAAGCTCAAAGACGCGGGCAAAAGCGTGTTTCAGGACATCAGCTTCAACACCGACAAGCTGGGCGAAGAAAAGCAGAAAAACACCATTCTACGCCACCTGCTGGAAGACTTTGCCAAGCCTGAACTCAACCTTAAGCCTAGCCGCGTCGGCGCGCTCGATATCATCGGTAACGGCTATGAGTTTTTGATTAATAACTTTGCCGCCAGTGGCGGGCAAAAAGCGGGTGAATTTTATACACCACCCCAAGTTTCAGAATTGCTGGCCGAGCTGCTCGACCCACAGCCGGGCGACACCATTTGTGATCCGGCCTGCGGCTCGGCCTCGCTATTAATGAAGTGTGGCCGTAAAGTCGTTAGCAATCACGGCAGCAAAAACTACGCGCTGTACGGGCAGGAAGCCATCGGCTCGACCTGGTCGCTGGCCAAGATGAATATGTTTCTGCATGGCGAAGACAACCACAAAATCGAATGGGGCGACACCATCCGCAACCCCAAGCTGCTGGATAAAAACGGCGAGCTGATGCTGTTTGACATCGTCACCGCCAACCCGCCGTTTAGCCTGGAAAAATGGGGGCACGACGAAGCCGAAAACGATAAATTCAGCCGCTTTCGCCGTGGCATTCCGCCCAAAACCAAGGGCGACTACGCCTTTATCCTGCACATGATCGAAACGCTGAAACCCGGCAGTGGCCGCATGGGCGTGGTGGTGCCGCATGGCGTGCTGTTCCGTGGCAGCAGCGAGGGCGCAATCCGCCAGAAACTGATTACAGAAAACCTGCTCGACGCAGTCATCGGCCTGCCGGAAAAACTGTTTTACGGCACCGGCATTCCGGCGGCGATCCTGATTTTCAGCAAGGAAAAATCCGACACCAACGTACTGTTCATCGACGCCAGCCGCGAATGCAAAGCCGGTAAAAACCAGAATGTGCTGACGGAAGACAACATCGCCAAAATTGTCACCACCTACCGCGAAGGCCAGAGTTTTGATAAATACGCCTATGTGGCCAGCTTTGACGAGATCAAAGAAAACGACTTCAACCTGAACATCCCGCGCTATGTCGATACCTTTGAAGAAGAGGAAGAAATCGATCTGTTGGCGGTGCGTGCTGAGCGCGAGCAACTGAAAGCGCAATTGAATGCGCTGGAAACCGAAATGGCAAAATATCTGCAGGAGCTGGGTTATGTTGCCTAAAGAATGGAAAATAAAGAACTTAGATTCAATATTTAGAGTTTTTGACTCACTTCATCAAACGCCGACATTTTCTAATGCAGGTTATCCAATGGTGCGCGTTGCGGATGTTAATGGTGCAAACCTTGATTTGAGCAATACTGCTATGGTCTCTGTTGATGTATTTATGGAGTTTACAAAAAAGTACCGCCCCAAGCGAAATGATATTGTATTTAGCCGGGTTGGCAGTTATGGAATTAGTGCATTTGTAGATACAGATGAGCCATTTTGTTTAGGGCAAAATACAGTAATTGCGGAGTCTAATGACTCCGCTGATCCCAAGTATGTTTTCTATGTTTTAAAAAGTAACTATATAAAACGACAAATTGAAAGGACCGTAGATGGCTCATCGCACAAGACGGTCAGCCTAAAAGTAATTCGTGATTTAGAGTTACCAGTTCCAGTGTTACCCGAGCAAAAGAAAATCGCCCAAATCCTCTCGACTTGGGATCAGGCCATCGCCACCACCGAGCGCCTGCTCGACCTCGCCCGCCAGCAGAAAAAAGCCCTGATGCAACAACTGCTCACCGGCAAAAAACGTCTTCTTTCTAGTGATGGGCAACAATTTAATGGCGTTTGGAGATATTGCACTGTCAATGACTTTTTTAAAGTAGGTTCTAGCAAACGTGTTCTGCAAGAAGATTGGACAGATTCAGGCGTTCCATTTTATCGAACACGGGAATTAGTTTCTTTGAGTAAAAACGAACCCTTCCGAAGCGAAATTTATATTTCAGAACACCTGTTTGATGAAATTACTAAAAAATATGAAACGCCATCGACAGGCGATTTTTTAGTAAGTGGAGTTGGCACCTTGGGTATTTGCTATCAAGTTAAGGACGGAGATCGTTTTTACTTTAAAGATGGGAATGTCCTTTGGTTTAAACGCGAAGGCGATATTGACTCGGACTTCTTTTATCATTGTTTTCAGTCCGACTTTATTCAAAAGCAAATAACCGATCAGGCTGCAGTAACAACAGTTGGCACGTATACGATACAAAATGCAAAGAAAACCAAGTTGTATTGTCCACCAACGTTAGAAGAACAGCGCAAGGTTGCAGCAGTTCTGAACTCCGCCGCCCAAGAAATCGAAACCCTGCAATCCCAGCTCGACGGCCTGAAGCAAGAGAAAAAAGCCCTGATGCAAACCCTGCTCACCGGCAAGCGCCGCGTTTCTGTTGATGAATAATTAGGAGTTACAGATGAGTCTGAAATTCACTGGTACTTATGAAGAGTTAAAGCAGAAACTGGGCTCACTGACGGGCACTTGGGATGATTCACAAACCGGAAAAAAAGTCCTTCGCTTTGATGAAGGGGTGATGAATTGGTATGAGTCAACCGGCACAATTCAGTTTCAAGGAAAAGGTGGTGGCAAAGCACGACTGGAAGCCGAGGTGCCAAAACTGCTATATCCAGAGGAAAACACAGATAGCCTTATTGCTACTGCCGTTGCCTCTGTAAACGCATCCGCAACCTTAACCGTGACCAAGGCTACGGTCGAATCCTTGGAGCAACGCTTCCTAACTACTGGTATCAACGAGGGTGAGTTAGTTATTGGTATCGTTAGTGCGGTTGGAACTGAGTCAACTCGCGTTATAGGTCCATTAACTGATCGACTAAAAGGGTTTGGCTACACCGTTGAAGATATTCGTGTTTCATCTATTCTGCCAGCTCCTGCAAGCGCATCGCGTGAGTATGACCGAATCAAGCACTATATGTGCGAAGGCGATAAATTACGTGAATTGAGCAAGAATAATGCGATTCTAGCTGCCGGTGTAGCTCAGCAAATTGCACAAAAACGTGGCGGAGCCCCAACAAAAAAAGCATACATTGTTAATTCTCTAAAACACCCGCGTGAAGTTGAGTTTCTGAGAAAGGTATATGGCGATGGCTTTTATTTAATCGGCATTCATGCCGATGTCAAACGACGCCATCGGTTCTTAACTGAAGATAAAAGTTGTACTCAAGAACAAGCTCACGAATTGATTAAGATCGACGAAGATGAGAGTTTTGATCATGGCCAAAAAACGAGAGACACTTATCATCTCGCTGATTTTTTCTTAAACTTCGGTAACAATGATGACCCTATTAAAAATGGGCTGCAACGTTTTCTGGAGTTGATTTTTTCCCACCCATATAAAAACCCAACGTTCGATGAGTTCGCCATGTTTATGGCATTTAATAGCTCGGTTCGTTCCGGCGATTTGTCGCGTCAGGTGGGTGCTGTAATTAGCCGTGAACGCCAGATTATTGCAACTGGTGCCAACGATGTTCCACAATCTGGTGGTGGATTGTACTGGGCTGAAATGGACCCAGAAACAGGAAAAGTTATTGATCGCCCTGACGGTAAAGACTATACCCGTGAGGTGGATTCCAATAAGGAAACACAAGCATCAATCATCAATGAAATTGCTCGCACTCTTTTGGCAGAAGGGGTTGTAACAAGTGAAAAAGAACTCGATTTAGCTAGGCTGCTAAAAGAAAGCAAGATTTCAGATTTGACCGAATTTGGTCGCATTGTTCACGCCGAAATGGATGCCTTGCTCTCTTGCAGCCGAGCAGGGATTCCAACGGTGGGGAGCACTTTATATTGCACCACGTTCCCTTGCCATAATTGCGCTAAACACATCATTGCGAGCGGGATTTCACGCGTTGTGTACGTTGAGCCATATCCGAAAAGCCGAGCGCTTGAGTTTCACTCTGAAGCAATTGAGCTTAAATCCGAACTCAATACCGCCACGGCAGATAACGGACTGGTGAAATTCGAGCCATTCGTTGGTGTGGGGCCAAGACGCTTCCTCGATTTATTCTCAATGAGTCTAGGCTCCGGTTCTAAGTTGCGCCGAAAAAATAATGATGGCTCAACCGTTGATTGGGACAAAGTAATTGCGCCAATCCGAACTCCGCTAATTCCAAAATCGTATTTGGAGATTGAAGCTGCGGCAGGGGGTATTTGGAATGAGAATTCAAATGCCACGCCACCATTCGAATGAAGCCGATCAAGTCGTAGCCCAATTTGTTACGCGACATAAAAAACCAGCACTAACCGAATAGCAAAGTGATAGCAATTGGAACCAAAATGAACGATAAATTTAGCCCCCAGCCAGTTCAAAAACAAAAAAAAGAAGTTAAGCCATCGATTCAAAAGCGGATTGGCGCGCTCATCAATTCGGTGAGTGCTGGCATGTATGAGCGTGAAGAGATTATTGCGGTTGCTTTGCTGGGGGTCTTATGTGGGCAAAACACGTTTTTATATGGCCCGCCGGGTACGGCAAAAAGCTTGATTTCGCGCCGGATTGCTTGCGCTTTTGATCAGCCTGCGTATTTCGAATATTTGATGAATCGTTTTAGTACACCTGAAGAAGTGTTTGGGCCTGTGTCGATTAAGGCCTTGAAGGAAGATCGATACATTCGCAAGACGGATTGCTATTTACCTAAGGCCGAATTTGCCTTCCTTGATGAGATCTGGAAATCAAGCCCGGCAATTCTGAATACGCTGCTCACACTGATTAATGAGCACATCTTCCGCAACGGCGAATCCATCGAAAAAGCCCCCCTCAAAGCGTTAATTGCCGCCTCCAATGAAACCCCAGAGCCTAACCAAGGGCTTGATGCGCTGTTCGATCGCTTTATCGTCCGTCTGATGGTGGGGCCAATTTCAGAGGTAGAAAACTTTGAGCGATTGCTCGATAGCAAACCGACTGAGGCTGCAATTACCGTGCCGAGCGATTTGATCGTGAAGCAAAGCGAATGGAATGAATGGCGGGTTGCAATCGGGAATGTCGCTTTATCGAAAGAAACGCTAACGATTATTCACCTGATCCGCGCTGCGCTCGCCGAGCGTTATGAAGAGTTGAAGGTTTATGTGTCGGATAGACGCTGGCAACGGGCTGCGATGCTGATGAAAGGCGCGGCTTTTTTTAATGGGCGCAATCAAACCAACCATAACGATGCGCTGCTGCTCTCACATTGCTTGTGGACACACGCAGACAATCGTGAAGCGGTGATCAATATCGTTGAGCAAGCGATTTTGGATGCTGGTCTAGATACGGGGATTAGTTTGGCTGAGTTGGATAGAAAGAAAGACCAGCTAGATAAAGAAATCAACGAAGAGTTATATCACACCGAAGATCAATATAATTACAATACTGTTTCCATCAAGGGCAAAGATTATTTCCAAGTTGAGTGGGGTGATGGTGTTAATCAGGCTAATCGCTTTTATATTTCATTAGAGCAATACAAAAGCCGCCAAGAATTTAATCCAATAGATAAAAATGGGAATGTGCTTGCACAGTACCAAAGCGTGTTTGATGGGCAAGGCTCTTGCCATATTTATTTCAATAGGCGCAATTTCCTGCAGTTCAAGCCAAAAGTTAAGTTAGCCAAGGGTTCGCAAAAGGAAAATGTTAATCGCAGGCTTATTTCATCATTAGAAAAAGATGTAAAGGAGATTAGAAAGAGTTTTGTTTTAATTTTAGAGCAGGTTGAGGCGCAACGATCTGGTTTTGAATCTCAACTTTACTCTGTGTTTTCTCCTTCAGAGAAAACTGATATTGCAATACAAAGCATCAATCAGCAGATTGATGCGCTCAATTTGCGCATATTAGACTGCGATCGTCTGGAAGCACTATGTCGTTAAATAGGGTCAAACTTGCGGCCCAAGCTGCTAATGACGCTATCTTTGCCAGCTTTGATGCGCAAATTACTCAGCAGTCAGCAGTCAAGCAGCATATCGAACAGCAAATTCAGCGATGGGAACGGCACACATCCGTAACCTTAGCGGATAGCTATCCTTTCGAAGAATACGAAAACCAGCTTAATCGCTATATTTCTCAACTTCAATCGGAAGGCATTCAAGACGAGTCCTTTTCTACAGCCGTAGAGGATTTTCTTGGCTTTTGTCGAGCAAGTAAATTGCCCACGAATGAGCAATTCTGGCGCAATTACACTGAAAACAGCGCCGAAATTGCGAAGGATGGTTCTGCAGAGATCGACTTCACTGCTTCAAGCCAGCTCTTAGCCAATGAGTGGCAAAAGGCTTTGGATAAAGTAAAAGCCGAGTGGGAGTTGAAAAAAATAGCCGAGTTGCGTGCGGCATTGCTCAGGCAGTTGAAAAGTTTGCTGGATGTGATTGCACAGCTGAAGCAACTACTAGATGACTTAGGGCTAGATGCTGGCCTTTTGTTTGATTTTTCAAGCGGTTCACTATCTGCTCAGGATATTGAGACTTTTCAGCGCTGGCTGAACTATTTGAATGAAAGTGATGGCGTAAGGCAGTTGTGTGATTTACTCGGTAAGCTGCGGCAGCTCGAATTCTCTGAGCGCTTAGAAAAGGTACTCGTTAATCATGCGCAAACAATTAATGTGCCTGACTTTAACTCCCGCGAAGAAATTGTTGGCATACGGCTAGGGCGGGATATTGAGCATGCTCTACCCAGTGAACTGGCCTTGTTATCCGATCCCGATACTGCTCTGCTATTTGATCTGAAATTTGTTGAGTCACGCTTAATGTGCTTTGAAATGCAAGGCCAGCAAGCAGAAGAATTCTCGCACGAGGAAGATCGGACGATTTCGGAACAAGACAAACTTGGACCTATGGTGATTTGCGTTGATACCAGTGGCTCAATGCGAGGTATGCCAGAAACAATCGCCAAGGCCGTTACCCTATTTATGGCTTGCAAAGCCAAAGAGCAAGGCCGTGCTTGTTATGTCATCAATTTTTCAACCGGTATTAAATGTCTCGACTTAGGTCTAGGCATTGAGATGGATAGTCTTATTGATTTTTTGCGCATGTCTTTTCATGGCGGCACCGATGTTGCCCCAGCATTGGATCATGCTCTGACTGTTATGAAAGAAGACAATTACCAGAAAGCCGATTTGTTGATGATTTCTGATTTTGTGATGGGCGGACTTCCGCAGGCTGTTCAACAGCAAATCGAAGCGCAACGCGCCTTTGGCAATCAATTTTATTCACTTGTGGTTGGTTCTACTTTTATGTCTGAAAGACTTGCGACCTTATTTGATCACGAGTGGATTTTTGACCCTCACTCAAGCCAGATTCATGAACTGATTTCGTTTAAAGAACGAATGTCCGAACAAAGAGTGCCAGTATGAACCAGTCGTTCAACCCTAAATTCCAAGAAGAATATAGCGCCAAAATACCTGCGCTGACGCTGCTGACCAACCTTGGCTGGACTTTTCTGCCGCCCGAAGTGGCATTGGCCAAACGTGGTGGCAAGCAGGATGAGGTGGTGTTGCGCGATGAGCTGCGGCAAGTTTTGCACACGCGCCGTTTTCGCTTCGAGGGGCGTGAGCAGGCTTTGTCAGAAAAAGCGGTGGATAAGCTGATCGCGGAGGTGTGCAGCCCCGCGCTCAATGAAGGCCTCGCGCTGGCCAATGAAAAGCTCTACAACCACATGCTGTACGGCATTTCGGTGACCGAGTTTATGGATGGCAAAAAGGCCAACCCGACCATTGCGCTGATTGACTGGGAAAAGCCAGAGAACAACAGTTTTCTGTTCACCGAGGAATACAGCGTAACGCGCACGGGGGGCATTGATAGCCGCCGCCCTGATATCGTGTGCTTTGTGAATGGCATTCCGCTGGTGGTGATCGAGGCCAAGCGCCCCGATGGTAATGCCAAAAAAGGCCCGACCATTGCCGAGGGGATTTCGCAATCGCTTCGCAATCAACGCTTTGACGAAATCCCGCGCCTGTTTGCCTATGCCCAGCTGATTTTATCCATCAACGGTACCGATGGCCGGTATGGCACTTGTGGCACACCGGAGAAGTTTTTCGCTGCTTGGCGCGAAGAGGATATCTCGGATGCCGAGATGTATGCACTCAAAAACAAGTCATTAAGCGAGTTGCAGACAGATACCCTGTTTAATCATCGCCCAGCCAAGGATTTGGCTTGGTTTCAATCGCTGCTGGCCGGTGGTGAGTTGGCTGTGACTGGGCAGGATAAACTGCTGATCAGCTTGCTCAAGCCCGCCCGCCTGCTGGAGATGGTGCGCTATTTCACGCTGTACGATAAAAAAGTCGGCAAGATCGTCGCCCGCTATCAGCAGGTGTTTGGCATTAAGCGACTCATCGCCCGCATCAATACCCGTCGCGCCGATGGTGGCCGCGAAGGCGGCGTGATCTGGCATACCACCGGCTCGGGTAAATCGTTCACGATGGTATTCCTGAGCAAGGCGCTGATCCTGCATGATTCGCTCAAGCAATGCCGCATTGTGGTGGTCACTGACCGCGTTGATCTGGAAAGCCAGCTATCCAAAACCTTTGCTTCTGGTGGCGAATTAGCGGGCAAAAAGGACAAAGAGGCCGCGCTGGCCACCTCGGGCAAGCGGCTGGCCGAGCAGATTAGTACTGGCACCGAGCGGATTATTTTCTCGCTAATTCACAAGTTCAATACTGCGACCAAGCTGCCAGAATGCGTGAACACCAGCCCCGACATCATCGTGTTAATTGATGAAGGCCACCGCAGTCAGGGTGGAGAGAGCAATATCCGCATGAAGCAGGCCATGCCCAATGCCGCCTTTGTGGCCTTTACTGGCACGCCATTGCTCAAAGAAGACAAAACCACCAGCAAATTCGGCCCGATTGTGCATGCCTATACCATGCAACGAGCAGTGGAAGATGAAGCTGTTACGCCACTGCTGTACGAAGAGCGCATCCCTGATCTGGATATTAATGACCGAGCAATTGATGCAGGCTTCACTCGCATTACCACCAGCCTGACCGATGAACAGAAAGCCGACCTGAAACGCAAATACGCCAAACGTGGTGAGCTGTATCGCGCTGAAGACCGTATCCAGCTGATTGCCCGCGACATTGCCGAGCATTTTGATAAGAATATCACCGCAGGTCTGAAAGGACAGCTGGCTTGCGATAGCAAAGCATCGGCCATTAAATACAAGAAATATCTCGACGAAGTTGGCCTATTTGAATCCGCCGTGGTGATTAGCGCACCGGATACCCGAGAAGGCAACTCCGACGTTGATGAGTCTTCGATGCCGGAAGTAACACAGTGGTGGAAAGAGAATGTCGGCTCGCAAGATGAACAGGCCTACACCAAGCAGGTGATCGAGCGTTTCGACAAAGACGAATCGCTGAAGCTTTTGATTGTGGTGGACAAGCTGCTCACCGGCTTTGATGAGCCGAAAAACACCGTGCTGTATATCGACAAGCCACTCAAAGAGCACAACCTGATTCAGGCCATTGCGCGTGTGAACCGGCTGCATCCGCTGAAAAAATTCGGCCTGCTGATCGACTATCGCGGCATTCTGGCCGAGCTGGATACCACCATTGCCAAGTATCAGGATCTGGCTTCGCGCACTCAGGGCGGCTACGACATCAACGATATCGCTGGCTTATATAACCCAATGAGCACCGAATACAAACGCCTACCGCGCTTGTATAAGCAGTTGTGGGCGATTTTTGATGGCGTAAAAAACAAGAACGACATCGAACAGCTGCGCCAAGTATTGATCCCTAAAACTGAAGAGCGCAATGGCGAGTTGGTCGATATCAATCAAAAAGTACGGGATGACTTCTACGAGGCGTTGAGCGAGTTTTCTAGCTGCCTGAAAGTGGCACTGCAATCGGCTACCTTCTTTGAAGACACCAGCTTTAGCGATGCCGACCGCCAGCATTACAAAGAAACGGTGAAACAGTTTTCCAGCCTGCGCCAGTTGGTGAAGCAGGATTCTGGCGAAGCCATCAACTACGACGACTATGCCGCGCAGGTGAAAAAACTGCTGGATAAACACGTTGTCGGCGTTGAAGTGCGCGAACCGGGCGGCACCTATGAAGTCGGTAAAATGGGCAGCAAACCCAAACCGGAAGATTGGTCAGAAGAAAAAACCCGCAACGAGACTGACATCATTAAAACCCGTGTGGCCAAGATGATTGAGCAGGAATTGCGTGATGATCCCTACGCGCAAGAAGCATTCTCTAAGCTGCTGCGCGACGCGATTGCCGAGGCTGAAAAGCTATTCGATCATCCGCTAAAGCAATACCTACTGTTCCACGAATTTGAAGAGAAAGTGCAAAATCGCCAGCTGGATGAATTGCCCGATGCATTTAAAGGGAATCGCCATGCGCAAGCCTATTTCGGCATTTTTAAAAAATCGCTGCCGGAGGTATTTGCCATCAGTGATCCACAGGTACTCGATAAATGGGTCGCGCTGGCTTTTGATATCGACCAGCTGGTTGAGCAAGTTGTGGGCGAGCATTCTATCAATCCGCAAAACATCGAAGCCAACATCCGCAAGCAATTGCTGCCGCTCTTGTTCAAAGAGTGCAAAGCCATTGGTGCAGGCATGGATCAGGCCAAGGCAATGGTGGAATGGGTGGTACAGATTACTCGTGTTGGTTTGAATGCGGCTGGGGTTTAAGTTGAACGTCGCGATCAAACCTAAGCAGAAGCCGAGCAAAACCAATCTCTCGTTCAACTACTCCGACGAACTGATAAGTTTTGAGCGGCTACCACGCACAGAGGGCAGTGGCAAAATACTAATCAAGGTATTGCCAGATTGCCGTGTGCAAATCAGTGCGCCTGAAACAGCCAGTAATGAACAAGTGATCGCAGCTGCCAAGCAGCGTGCGCGATGGATTTATCAGCAACTACGCGAGTTCCGATCCCGCCTGGAACATGTACGCCCACGGCAATACATCAGCGGCGAAAGCCACTACTACCTAGGCAAACAGTACGTCCTGAAAGTGATCGAAAACACGACAGAAAAACCATCCGTAAAACTATTGCGCGGTAAGATTGAAGTAACGGTGCGGGAAAAGTCAGCAGAGAAAATCAGCGCCTTGCTTGCAGACTGGTACAAAGCCCGTGCCAAGGATGCCTTTGCCCGTCGATTAGAGGCAATGCTGGAACAAGCCCTTTGGGTCAGCGAAAAACCACCACTACGGGTATTAACCATGCAAACCCAATGGGGCAGCTGTTCACCAGCAGGACGACTGACGCTTAATCCCCATTTGGTTAAAGCCCCCAGAGATTGTATTGATTACGTAATCCTACACGAGCTATGCCACCTAGCCGAGCACAACCACAGTGAGCGGTTTTACCGATTAATGGGGCAAGTGATGCCGCAGTGGGAAAAAGTAAAGAGTCGACTGGATGGGATGGCAAATGTGCTACTGAGCTAATTTCAAGTTAAGTTTCAGTAATTGCCTAGGGAATTGCTAAGCCATCACCCGAATAATTAATTTTTATAATGGAGTGAGTAAGCATTAGGCGTTTTAATTGCTACCCGTAGTTCAGTTTGATTTATCAGCGAATCATCTTCTCTCAGAAGCTTGCCAAGCTTAGGTGCATTAATTGCCTCAAGAGCTACGTGACGGATTAATTCTCGGAGAAATTTGGGGCGATGACCCCCCTATGGCCGAACAATCCCGCATCGTCGCCCGCGTCGAAGCGCTGCGCGCCCTCTGCACCCAACTGCGTGAACGCCTCACCGCCAGCCAAAAATCCCTTACCCACCTCGCCGAAACCTTGGTCGAACAGGTATAGGGCTATAAGCCGCTTTTATCAAAACTCTGTGTAAATACCTTTGAGGGGTAGCCTGACGGCTACCCCTTATTATTGTTGGGTATCTGACGGATAGATAAGTAACCCTAGAAACCGTTGAGCGAAGCGAGCATTATTCTGGAACTTGCGAAGCTAAAAAGTGCAGGCTACGGTGAAAGACTGGGCGCAGTCTCGCCCAATTAGATTTGAATTGTAAGAACAATCTGCTTACCTGCTAAGTGCTAGCTCCCCTCTGCCCTATTTATGAAAGGGTATTGAAAGGAGTTGGCGTAATGTTATCTTCCCCGTTATATCAAACAGCAGCG
The DNA here is from genome assembly GCF_011601265.1 of Iodobacter violaceini. Classification (GTDB taxonomy): domain Bacteria; phylum Pseudomonadota; class Gammaproteobacteria; order Burkholderiales; family Chitinibacteraceae; genus Iodobacter; species Iodobacter violaceini. Next base: position 432,505 of record NZ_JAAOLX010000001.1, on the reverse strand, counting down.
TTAAATTTCTGGTTTGTACCGTATCGATGTGAGCTGGTCTGGAATTTCAATAGTCTGAACCTCAAGCGCAGCCAGACAGGCAAACAGGAATGCTGCGGTAAATTTCTTGCGGTTAATTTTGCGATTAATTTGGTCTGGCGACTCTTCGATGCCAAATTGCTCAAGCAAACTTGCCAGCTTTTTGAAACTTACTTTTTGTTTTTTCATCTCGGCGCGCAGCAGCTCATTCGCTCTATCTTCCCACGGTTGAAATGCCGCCTCTGGCTGCAGTGCAACGGCTTTCTTTGGTCGAGTATTTCGTATGTCGTTACTCATCAGCTGCTTCCATCAGACCTAATCTCGCTATTTTCGGTCATTATCGACCGATTTGTAAATCATGTAGTCACTACGACACTAGACGTCTTTATCACCTTTAATTTGTTGATAAAGAAATGTTGAGCAAAGAAGAAATCACTGAGCTTTTTGATAAGCTCAGTATCCCAGAGAAAGGCCGCAACCTGACATTCAAGGCGCGGATTGAAGCTCCTGTGCGCGAGGTAAAATCTTACAGCGGAAACGTTATTACGTATTTGGCCAGCCGAAAAATGGGCTGTGAAATTGCTACAGAAAGTCGTCATATAGAGTTTGCGGCAGCTGTTGACCATGAGTTTGATGGCGGCGTGTTGGAGTATTACGCGCAGCCCGCAGAACTTAAACTAGAACTGATCGATACCGCTACAGGTGAAATCAAAAATATCCGGCATACACCGGATTTCTTGGTGATTACAGACGATGGCATCACTTTTGAGGAATGGAAATCTGAAGCAAAGCTGAGCAGGCTTGCTGAAAAATATCCCTATCGTTATGCGAAAAGCACGGATGGCGAGTGGTATTCACCCCAGATTGAACAGCAGCTTGCCGAATTGGGCTTTCACTATCGCATACGCAGCGAAAAGTCGATTCCTCGCCGTCGCGTTGAAAACTTGCTGCATCTCGCAGACTATTTTCATCCTAGCTGCGAGCCTCCCGATGCACACGAATCTGCTCGTTTACTTGCTGCACTTCGCGAGCACGGCTCACTTTATTTTAGTGAGCTGTTATCTACGCCATTTTGCTTCTCCGCTGATTTACTCAACAAATCAATCGCAGACCATTTAGTCGCGGCAGATTTAGATAATGAAAAATTAGCGGATATACGTCGTTTTCGCTTATATCGCGACAATACATACCGGGACTTTTGTCGAGGTCAAGTTGCTACTCGCAACGTGTTAGGTATTGAGCATTTTGTGCTCGATATCAAAGCGGGCTTGCAGTTTGCATTTGACGGTAAACAGCTAACGATTGTATTGGCTGGTGAAGAAGAATTGGTTTGTCAGAGCCCTAATGGACAAAATTGTAATTTGTCACGGGAATGGCTGTTCGATGCTTTTGAACGCGGCGCGGTTAAACCCATTTCTGCCCCAGAGAATAATCTGCTTGATATCAGTCGCTTTTCTGAAGAAGAGCTCAAATGTGCATTGCAACGACAAGCTATTTTGCAAAATGGTGTCGTCTCTCTAAACGCTAGTGAGAGAACTCAATTTCGTTGGCGAGCGAAGCAAGACGAGATGGTTGCAAATGGCGGAAACGAAATACTTGCGCTTGTTCCAAAAACAGCTGCGCGGGGAAATCGAAGCGCGCGGCTGTCAGAAGAGCAACTAAGCACGATACAAAGTGTAATTGAGCAGGACTGGCGTAATCATCGCGCCATCAATTTCAAAGCATGTCATCGGATATTAATCGATATCTGCAATCAAAAAGGGATTCAACCTCCATCATATCCAACTTTAATTTCTTTCATCAAAAGTGAAGAAACGAATCAAGATGTTCGAGTTCGCCACGGAAAACGGATGGCTACCCAACAAAGTGAATTTGTATCAGCACTTATGTTAGATACGCCTGTACATGGCAGTCGTGCATTTCAGTACGTACACATTGACCACACACAGATAGATATCGAATTGATTTCTAGCCGAACTGGCAAACCGCTGGGTAGGGCATGGCTTACTTTTGCGATTGATGCATGGTCACGGCGAATTGTAGGCGTCTACCTAACCTTCGACCCGCCGTCCTACGTTTCAGTGATGATGGTTGTTAGAGATATGGTTCGTCGCCATAACCGACTGCCTGAATTTATCGTCGTTGATAATGGCAAAGATTTTGCGTCGGATGCATTTGAATCTTTTTTGATGGTCATGGGAGTTCATTTGCGCTTTCGCCCGGCAGGGCAACCTCGCTTTGGTTCGGTGCTCGAGCGAATTTTTGGCCGTATTGATACCGAATATATTCATAACTTGGCGGGCAATACGAAAGCAACAAAAAATGTTCGTATGACAACGGGCAAGCATTTGCCGGTCAATTTTGCTGAATGGACTCTTGAGTGTATGTATTGCGGTATCGAGCATTGGGCTATGCAGTTTTACGACCAAGAACCCCATCCCGCGACAGGACTTACTCCACGTGAAGCCTTTCAAAAAAGCTTGCACGAAAGTGGTGCGCGGCCTCAGCGCCATATCTCATTTAATCAAGATTTTTTGATTGCAACTTGTCCGCCTGTTGACCGGAAAGGGACGCGCTTAGTGAATCGGCAGACAGGTGTAAAAGTGAATCATTTGCTGTATTGGCATCCGATTTTTCGTGACCCTAAAGTTGCGGGGCAACAGTTGCTCGTGAAAATGGACCCTTGGGATGCCGCGTCTGTTTTTGTCCGGGTTAATGGTGCATGGATACAAGCGACTTGCCGAATGTTGTCTGATTTTCGCCAGCTGACTCATACAGAGTGTGCTGTGTTGAGTGAGGAATACACCCAACGCAATCCTACTAAGTTTACTGACCCCACTGCAGCACATCGCTTGCGCGAATTTATGCAAGTTTTCACACCTGTAGGTGCTCTAGCAGATGCGATGGAGCGACAGAGCGAAAACGCCAGTCTTTATGGCGCATTGGCATTCGGCGGTGTTCAGCCAAAACAAATACAAACGCTCACTCGCTCGATTGGCAGTTCTTCATCATTAAAAACAACTAATCAGGCTGGCACCGAGATGCCAGCGTTCGAGACGCGCTCTGACTCATACGACGACCTGCCTGATTTTGACTCACTATAAGAATAATCATTATGCAACCGACTCTTTCTAAAATTTCCAATCCAGCGATTCAACTTCAGCAGTTGCGAATCAAGCATAGTCGTATCGACGAAGTGCTTACAGAATTAGATACCCTCATTTATCCAGGCAACCAGGACAGTATTTTGGTCATCGGGCCAACTGGCGTAGGGAAAACTATGCTGGCAAAACATATGCGTGATTCGGCAGTTCAGGCCGCAGTAAACGAGATGCAGGCTGATGCTGGGCATATTCCTGCTGTCTATGTGGAGGCACCATCTTCTGGTGAAAAGGAGTTCTCGTGGCGTCTCTTTTTTCAGCGGATTCTGGCGCAATTGGAAGGTGAACTGAACTTACCAAAGGTACATTACGGCATTGACACGGCAAGTGGCCGATTTGTAAAGCCCCGTGGCCAATCAAATAATTCCTTGGCGGCATTGCGCACTTCAGTAGAACGCGCACTGAAAGAACGAGGTACACGGTTTTTGGTAATTGACGAGGCTGCACATATTATTCGTCAATCGAGCAATCAGCGACTTTGCGTCCAGCTTGATACGTTGAAATCACTTACAAATGCCTGCGGTACACAAATTGTGCTCGTCGGAAGCTATGATTTGTATCCATTAGTTTCACTGTCAGCACAGCTTGCTCGACGTTTGCACGTGTTACATTTTGAGCGGTATCGTCTGGACTCAGATACTGATATTCGTGCTTTCAGGGCATGCATTCGCAGCTTTGAAAGAACTTTGCCGGATTTATGGGAAGGGAAGCTGTTGCTGCATGCTGATGCACTTCAAGAAAACACCTTGGGTTGCATTGGCACTTTGAGTTCAGTTTTGACACGTGCAGCCATGTTGGCACAACAGGCAGGAAAATGGTCAGATGAAGTTTTGCGCCGCGCACTACTTACCGACGCTCAGCATAAGCAAATATTGTCAGAGACACTAGACGGTGAAATGGCGATTAATCCAAGTTTGACTCGAACCTTTGCAGAGGAAAAACCAAAGCAATTTGGTAAAAGGAGTGCCGCATGATTTTAGCTAACCCGCGCTCTACATTGCATGCACTCAAGCCAATGGGCATTGGTAGTACTGACGTTGAAAGTCTAACAAGTTATCTGTGCAGACTCGCCGTTTCACATAGCGTGTCATTGCCATCAATGGCGAAGCTAATTGCAGGTACGATTCAAGAAACGCTCAGAGAAAATTTTGATTGGCATGAGCGGCAACTATCGGGAATTAGTGAGACAGCGCATATTTGGGCAAGTGCAATCTCTATGCTGACTGGCGTTGGTTCTTTGGACCAGTTGACACTAAGTCCTTGGGCGCAAGTTATTCCTGCAAAAGGTCTGATTACTAGGCAAGTACGGTGGTGTCCTGATTGTTTTCGTGATGATACTAAAGCTGGGCATGAGCGATACTATCGACTCAGTTGGAATATCGGAGTCGTGACAATATGTCACAAGCACCATCGGCCATTGATTTTAGCTTGTCCAGAATGTGGTCGGGTCAATCAACGCCATAAAGCCAGCTATGTGATTCCCGGTTGGTGTTCGAATTGTGGCTGCTGCCTTGCTGAGCAGGCGGCACAGGATTTAGATTCTACGTACCGAGTTAAGCCTGAAGAAATGTGGATTGCTCGCCAAATCGGACTGTTACTCGCTTGTCAAACGAGTCTTGAGCTCTTACCGTCTGCAACGATAGTTAGAGAGAACATCCGTCTGATTATTACAGGTCTAGACCATGGTATTGGTGCTAATTTTGCAAAACGAATTGGTGTGAGCAAATCTTCGGTCCACTATTGGCTCAATAGTGGAGGGCTTCCCACGTTAAATAACTTGCTACAAATAGCCGCGCACTCCGGTATTTCTCTGGCTGACTTGTTAACTCAACCATTAAAAAACTGGACTCCGCCCATTGACCATCCGCAAATCGCATTAGACCTTGGACATATGAACAAAGAACGGCTGCTTCCACGAGTGTTGGATTGGGAGAAAATCAAAACAGAATTAATGGTTTTTGCGCGTTTGCCAGTTCCCATCAGTGTTGCCGAAGCGGGGAGACGGCTAGAAATTGACGACCGCTATTTATATTTACAAGCCAATCAAGAGGCGCGTGTGCTTGGTGTGCGGTGGAAGCAGTATGTTGCTAGGAGAAAATACTTGGCAATGCTTGAAATAAAACCAACTTTAGAATCAGCCTGTCGTGAAATTATCGAAGATGGGCGCTCTATTAATCTTCGTGAAATCGAGCGAAAAGTGCCGTATGAAATCTTAATGAAGGTTGAGCATCTGTATGATGTACTGAATGAAATAAAGGAAAAGTTGCGTATAACCTGAATACGTATTTCTTGAAAATGCAAAAAAGCCGACTTGAAGTCGGCTTTTTTGTTTCTTACCCTAACTAGTAGCTGTTTTCCGCGGTATCACATTTTTGCAATAAAGCATAAAGTGGCACTTCGAAAAATAAAGCATAAATTGTCATTACTGCCACTTTATGCTTTACGCCACACTCTAAGTGGCTGATTTCATTGCTTTATACTGGTGGAGCCGGCGGGAGTCGAACCCGCGTCCGGAAGCACTCTATAGTGAGTTCTACATACTTAGTCATGTCATTTGGTTTTAATTCCCGACCACGCCGACCGACAGGCTTGGAGAGAACGAGTTACCTTAGATTTAACCCCTGCCCAAGTAACCCGGACTGAAGCGATCCCATCTTAATGACTCTGCGTGTCGTTTTTAGGCGACCTACCCGATGGGCCCTGTAGTGCAGAGTCTAGCGCGATTAAGCGGCTAGAGCGTAGTTATTGTCGTTTGCGACTATATAAATTCAGTGTTTTACGGGAATCTGAGACCCCGGTATGCCCTCATCCACTTCGCAACCCCCGTCGAAACCATGGCGGCCCCAATGAAGATCTCTGATTATACGCGTAAGCCAGTGCTTGCACAATGATAGCCTTTGCCATTGCTTGCTTCTGGCGAGGCTTGCTGGTGCTGATGGCTGGATTTGTGAGCGTTAACAAAGGCTTATGCAGGGTGTGTGGGGGAGGGGTTTGGCGCTGCTTGGGGGAATACTTCTGTAAAAGCTGCGCTAAATCCCCCTCGGTCCCTCTTTTGCAAAGGGGGAGGCAAGGTCAAAATCATGCAGAAATTGACTTTGCCTTGCATTTTGCTTGTTTTATGGCGGGCCGGGCTTGCTTGCCAGAGCGGGCTTTAGCCTGGCAGATGTTGCAGCAGGTCCAGCGGGTGAGCAATGCGGTGGTCTGCGCCCCATTCGTGAGGTTTGTCTTGGCCGCTGATATAGCCGTAGTCGGCCAGTACGGTGCGCATACCTACCTTGCGGCCCGCTTCAATATCCCGCTCGGCGTCGCCTACGTAGATGCAGTGGGCGGGGTCAACGCCAAGCCGGGCGGCGGCAAAGTACATGGGTTTGGCGTCTGGCTTGGCCACACCTACGGTATCCCCTGAAACCACTACGCCGGGGCGGCTTGGGAAGGGGAGTTGCGCGATCAGCGGGTCGGTATAGCGGGCAGGCTTATTGGTGACGATGCCCCATTGCAGGCCGCGGGCTGCAATTTTTTCGATCAGGGCATGAATGCCTTCAAACAGGGCGGTTTCTTCACAGAGGCTGGCTTCATATAACGCCAGAAAACGCTCACGCAGCGCAGCAAACTGCTCGTCTTGCGGGATAACACCAAAGCCCAGCTCGATCAGGCCGCGTGCGCCGTGGGATGCCAGCGGGCGGATGGCGGAGTAGGGCTGCGGTTTACGGCCTTCTTCGGCAAGCAGGCGGTTGAGCGCGGCGCCTAAATCAGGTGCGGTATCTGCCAGCGTGCCGTCAAGATCGAACAGGACTGCGGTAATCATGGTGTTTTCCTTGTGAGGTTAAATGGATGGTTTGTTTTGATTTAAGGGGCTTTCCTTGTGGCAATCAGGTAGTTCACGGCTGCATCGTCATCCAGCTTATAGATTTTGGTGAGCGGGTTATAGCTCAGGCCGCTGAGCGATACGGTTTCGATTTCTGCATTGCGGGTCATGCGGGCCAGCTCAGATGGCTTGATAAATTTGGCGTAGTCGTGCGTGCCGCGCGGCAGCATGCCCAGCACGTATTCAGCGCCCACCACAGCCAGCAGATAGCTTTTGGCGTTGCGGTTGAGGGTAGAAAAGAACACCCAGCCGCCAGGTTTAACGAGGCGTGCGCAGGCGGCGACCACGCTGGCCGGGCTTGGCACATGCTCCAGCATTTCCATGCAGGTAACGATGTCATAGCTTTCTGGCTCATCGGTAGCCAGCTGCTCCACCGGCACACAGCGGTAATCGACTTCCAGTTTGGATTCAAATAAATGCAGTTTGGCAACTTTTAGCGATTTTTCTGCCAGATCAATACCGGTAACCTGTGCGCCCTGGCGTGCCAGGCCTTCGGCCAGAATGCCGCCGCCGCAGCCTACATCGAGGATTTTTTTGCCGGCCAGATCAATGTGCTTCTGCATAAAATCGATGCGCAGCGGGTTGATCTCGTGCAGGGGTTTGAATTCGCTTTCGGTATCCCACCATTTATGGGCAAGGGCAGAGAATTTGGCGATCTCGGAAGGGTCGACATTAATAGGTGCTTCAGTCATTCGGTTTCCTTGGTCTTAGAGCTAATGCGTTGTTGCCAGCGGCGGGCGCGGTTAAGCGTTTCGCGGGCATGAAGGCTGAGATGCCGCCCTTCCTGATAAACACAGCGGCCAGCAATCCATACATGGCTGACTTGTGAGCGATCAGCGGCATATACAATTTGTGACAGCGGATCGTATAAGGGCTGAGTGTGGGCGGCGGATAAATCAATGGCTATCAGATCCGCCTGTTTCCCTGCTGTAATACTGCCTATTTTATCATCGAGGCGCATGGCTTTGGCACCGTTTATGGTAGCCATTTCTAAGGCTTGCCACGCAGGGATGGCATGTGCATCGTTTGCTTCGGCTTTTGCAAGCAGGGCTGCAAGGCGCATTTCGGCAAACAGATCGATCTTATTATTACTGGCCGCGCCATCTGTACCGATGCCGACATTGATGCCTGCCTGCTGCATGGTATGAACACGGGCAATGCCAGAGGCCAGCTTTAAATTGCTTGCCGGATTATGAGCAATACTGACGCCATATTTGGCCAGCAGGGCGATTTCCGGATCGCTGGTATGCACCATGTGTGCTGCAACTAAGTTTGATCCTAAAAAGCCCAGCGCGGCGAGCCGCTCCAGCGGGCGAACACCGTATTGTTTCAGGCTGTTTTTGATTTCATCTTGGGTTTCATGGATATGGCAGTGCAAGCCCAGGTCAAATTCATCGGCAAGGGTAATCACTTTGCTGAAGGTTTGGTCACTCACTGTATAGGGGGCGTGCGGAGCAAGGGTAAAGTGGACTAATGGCTCGCCGCTGAATTCTGAGCGCGAATTCAGCGCTTTTTTAATATAACTATCCGCATCAGAGGCATAGGGCGTGGGGAATTCTAAAATAGAGCAGCCTATGCCCATTCGGAATCCGCTGGAAACCGCCGCTCGTGCCACGGCGCTGTGCTCAAAATACATATCATTGCTGCACGTTGTGCCGCCGGCAATCATTTCCATAATGGCGAGCGTTGTGCCATCACAAACAAAATCATCGCTGACATGTGCTGTTTCTGCTGGCCAGATATGCTCATTCAGCCAGGTCATCAGGGCTAAATCGTCGGCATAGCCGCGTAATAAGCTCATTGCAGAATGGCTGTGCGTATTAATAAATCCGGGGAGGAGGGCGTGTTCAGGCAGCTGGATTTCCTGGGCTGCCGGGTAGTGGCTGCGCGCTGCAGTGAGCGGCATGATCCGGATAATTGTGTCTCGATCAATGATGACGGCATGATTCATTAATACCTGAGCCCGGGGCTCAATTGGAATCAGCCAGCGGGGTGCAATAATCTGCATGGAATCGTCCCGAATTAAGCGATAAAAATAGCAGGGTCTGTTTTTATTTAATGGGCATAAATGGAAAGATTGAAATTGTTTTGTGCTTTGATTGTAAAGGCAGAATTGATCTGATTATGATTTTTTAATGCCAGAGGAATGATTTGATTCTGGTCTTGATTTTAAGCAGTATTGAATGCGGGAATAGAAAAACAAAAAGCCGGCCTTGCGGCCGGCTTTTTTAAAGCGATGCTACTGGCTGATTACTTAGCAGCAGAAGCTTCGGAAGCAGCAGCTTCGGAAGCAACAGGAGCTGCTTCAACAACAGCAGATGCTGCTTCAACAGCAGGTGCAGATGCTGCTTCAACAACAGCAGATGCTGCTTCAACAGGAGCTTCATCTTTCTTGCCGCAAGCGGACAGAGCAACAGCGATCAGAGCAGCAACTAGCAGGGACTTTTTCATTATGAACTTACCTTTGACAGAGACGAATGGGACAAACGAAATTAAATAGGTGCAATCAACCGTGGATCGATGCTGAAAAACTGCAATCATTCAGTGACCGACCGACAGCGCAAATAATATCACGTTTTATTTGAAAGAACAGTCCAACACATTATGAATACAGCTATTTAGGCAAGAATTCTGCAACGCCATGTAACAACATGTTAAATACCTATAAATATATACGTTGCCATTCATTACTCGGGCTTGATTGCTCCCAAAGAGCATTAAATTGTTGTTGCATCATCGCAACAATATGCGGCTCGGTTGTGATTTCTCCACGTGCCCAATCAAAATGATAGCGGTGTAATAAGCAGGTTTTATCCGCCAGAATAAAGCCCTGTTGCCAGCTGGAGCAAGATTCATGGGCAAGACGCAATTCAATTTTTGAAGGAAATTTTTCTGTCAATTGTAAAAATTTCGGACATCTCTGGCTAAGGTATTGAGTATCAAAAGCAATCAGCCGCAGATGAGCTGCTGGCTGAGATGTAAAAAATGCCCATAAAGCATCAAAAACGGCTTTGCTGCCCAGATCACAGTGTGAAAAGTTGCGCTCGCAAAGGAGTAATTCATGTTGCGCCGAAGCCAATAATTGCGCCACAGCGGCCGGGTAAGCCGCATAGGCATCAAAAGTTTGGGCTTCAGGAAAGCTGCAGGTAGCCATATTCGTAGCATTCATAAAGAATAGTGATCAGGCTTTCAGGGTAATCAGCCGCAGGCAATTTGCGCTGATCGGCCAGTTTTTGCAGCCAGGGCAGCGCTTCAGCCTCAAATTCCAGCGCTTCGCCATTGGCATAAACCCGCTCAGATTCATAAAGCATCAGTGCTTTGGCATCGATTTTAATGCCGCCCGCTGCCACTGCTGCGGCAAATTCATCAAAATCCAGTGGCTCATCCGGCTGATCATAAAATACATGAGGCTTAGGCTCGGTGAAATAACTGCCTACAAAGCGACGGATGGTTTCGTCGTTCCATGTGATGTTTTTCAGCATTTCACCGATTTGCCCGACAAATTCGTTATCGATTTCTGCGGGTTTATGGGTGGGCTGGCGCTGCGGGTCACTATACATTCCCTCAAGACACAATTCGTCCTGCAGAAACTCTAAGAATTTACCTGCGATTTCCTGGGTTTTTGGTGCTCTGAAGCCGATGGAATAAGTCATGCCTGGCTCCATTGCTACGCCATAATGGGCGTACATCGGCGGTAAATACAACATATCGCCGTGTTCCAGCACCCACTCCTGCTCAGGATGAAACTCTTTTAATACCCGGATGGGCGCGTCTTCAATAAAGCCGCTGGCGTCGTCGCTTGAAATTTGCCAGCGTTTCTTTCCGCCCACTTGCAGCAGAAATACATCGTAAGAATCGTAGTGAGGGCCAACCGTGCCGCCGGGTGGCGCGTAAGAAATCATCAGGTCATCTAGCCTGGTGTAAGGCAGAAAGTTAAACTGATAAAGTAAATCTTCAATATGCGGAACCAGATGGTTCACATTTCCGACTAATACAGTCCAGTCAGTTTCTGGCAGGCGGCTGAAGCGGGATGCTCTGAAAGGGCCGGATTCGGCTTTCCAGCGGCCCTCTTTATATTCAATCAGTCTTGATTCCACATCGCTTTGTTGGGCAAGGGCTGTGAGGCGTGCGTAATCAATCAGCTCGGGAAAATTGCTCCAGGCATTACGGATGAGTAATGGTTTTTTTTGCCAGTAATCTCTTAAAAATTCTTCTGGACTGAGTCCGCCTAAAAGTTGCATTTTTTTGCTCTATAACAGAATGGATTACAACAATTATCGCATGGAGAACACATGCTGAACGCAGGAGACAGAGCGCCAGATTTTATTTTGCCTGATGCTCAGATGGAAAATGTGCAATTAGCGCAGTTTCGGGGCCAATCTCATCTTGTGTTGTACTTCTTTAATAAAGATCACACGCCCGGTGGTATTACCGAGGCGGTTGAGTTTAGTGATCGTGTCGCAGCATTTCGGCAATATGACACAGTTATCCTTGGTGTCAGCATGGATGATTGCTTGTCGCACGAGCAATTTCAAGACGAGCAGGGCATAGAATTCGACTTATTGGCCGATACAACAGGCGAAGTAAGCCGGCTCTATCACGCTCTGCATGAGTGGGAGGCACATGGCGTGGTAAGATACGGCATAGACCGTTCCACGTTTGTAATCGATAAGGACGGCGTGATCCGCCATGCGTTTTATCACGTTGTCCCTAAGGGCCATGCGGCGGAAATTCTTAAACTCGTGAAACAGCTAGGGTGAACCCATGCAAATTGCAAAAAATACCGTTGTAACCTTACATTATGAAATGTTTGATGCCTCAGGCAAGCAAATCGACAAAACTGAAGAGCCGATTGCTTACCTGCACGGAGGTTACGACAATGTCCTGCCTCTGGTAGAAGAAGCGCTGGAAGGCAAAAACGTGGGTGACAGCATTGATGTAACAATGGAAGCAGAAGACGCTTTCGGCGAACACGATGCAGATTTAGTACGTGAAGAAGAAAAATCTTCGTTCCCTATGGAAGTTGAAGCCGGCATGATGTTTGAAGCCGATGATCCTGAAACAGGCGAAGTATTGTTATTCCGTGTTACAGAAATCGAAGGCAACCGCGTTGTAGTAGATGCTAATCACCCATTCGCCGGTATGACAATTCGTTTTGTTGGTACCGTTTCAGATGTGCGTGAAGCAACTGAAGAAGAGCTGGAGCACGGTCATGTGCACGGCGAGCACGGCCATCATCACTAAGATGATTTTGGTTTGATTGAAGAGAAAGCGGGCTCAGGTCCGCTTTTTTTTGTGCCCCTCAAACGGTCGTCATTCAGTTTTTGGCAGGAAAAACCGCTTTGAGCGGGTTGTTTTGCAGGGTGTAAATATTACACTTTTGTAAATGTCATATTTCTGCAGCATGGTTTTTTTGCAATGAAATGTCATTTATTTGCCATTTTTCGAAAGAAAATAAGGCAGCCTGTGTGACTGAACTGTAATTGAAATATTTTATTAGCATAAATGTAACAAATATTTAAGAAAACAGGCTTACCTTGCGCTCTTCCTCTCTGGGAGCGTCAAATTGAAACGCCTACTTATTACTGGCCTGATGGCCAGTGCATTTTCTGCGGCGGCGTCTGCTGCACCTAAAAACGTTATTTTCTTTCTTGGCGATGGCATGGGTTTAACCACCATGACCGCTGCGCGCATCTATGCCGTGGGCGAAGACGGTGATCTCACGATGGATACCCTGCCAGAAACGGCCTTTATCAAAACGTATTCAAATGATGCACAAGTCACGGACTCTGCCCCGTCGATGTCCGCCTATATGACAGGCGTAAAGATGAATAATGAAGTCATCTCTATGAGCCCGGATACCAAGGCATCAGATGCGGCAGGCAATGCTTACCTGAGCGGCGCCGACAGCCGCTGCCCTGCTGACAATGGCAAGCCGGTTCGCACCTTGCTTGAGATTGCCAAAGCGGCGGGCCTTGCAACGGGCGTGGTCACCACAACCCGCGTTACCCATGCCACACCGGCAGCAAGCTATGCCCATATTTGCCACCGCGATGCAGAAAACGATATTGCCGCCCAGTTTGTGCCGGGAGGCAAGGGCTATAACGTTGCCTTGCAAGATGGTGTGGATATTTTAATGGGCGGGGGCAGGCAGTTTTTCACTCCTGCCAGCGCTAAGGGCAAACGCACGGATGATCGAGACCTGGTTGCAGAATTAAAAGCCAGGGGCTACAGCATTGCCGCAAACCGTGCAGAGTTTGATGCTTTGGATGCAGCAAAGAGCACTAAGTTTGTTGGCTTATTTACAGCCAGCCATATGAGCTACGATCTGGACCGCGATCCGGCTAAAGAGCCAAGCCTGGCAGAAATGACAGTTAAGGCTTTGCAAGGTTTAAAGAAAAACAGCAAGGGCCTGTTTCTGATGGTGGAAGGCGGCCGTATTGATCACGCTTTGCATGAAACAACGGCCAAAAAAGCACTGCAGGATACCGTGGCATTTGATGATGCAATTAAAGCTGCGATCACTGAAGTTAAAAAAACGGATCCGGAGCTTAAAAATACCCTGATCGTGGTAACGGCAGATCATGACCATACTCTGGTGCTGAATGGCTATGCTAGGCGTACAGGCAAATCGACGGCCACAAATCCCGGCGTATTAGGCCTTGTAAAAGATGTGATTGGTAATAAGGCATCATTAGATGCAGAGGGCATGCCTTACACCATTATTGGTTTTGGTAATGGCGAAAACCGCGCACAGGGCGAGCGTAAAAGCTTTGCTGCATTAGATGACAGCACGGTGTTTGCAAATACCTATCACCAGGAAGCGGCGATTCGCAGAAATGCAGGTGATGAAACCCACGGCGGCACCAATGTTTTTCTGGGTGCGATGGGCAAGGGGAGTGAGCGGTTTTTTGGTGTGATGGATAACACCCATGTATTTAAACTTATTCGCGAAGCTGCCGGCCTGTAAGCCTGCCCCTGCACAGATCAAGGAATTATCATCATGATGAAAAAATCACTCCTAGCAACGGCCTGCCTGCTGGCTTTTGCACAGGGCGCACAGGCTGCAGCCAAGAATGTTATTTTCTTTTTAGGCGATGGCATGGGGCCGGCCACGGTTACGGCGGCACGTATTTATAAGTACCAGGAAGAAGGTGCTTTAAATATGGAGAAGCTGCAAAACGGCCAGTCCCGCACGGCCCGCATCAAAACCTATTCTAACGACGCCCAGACAACGGATTCTGCACCTTCTATGGCTGCGTATATGACCGGCGTAAAAATGAATAACGAAGTCATTTCGATGAGCCCGGATACGCAGGCCGCTGATGCAAATGGCAATGCTTATTTAAGTGGTGCTGATCATAAGGGCTACGACAGCATCTGCCCGGCAGAAAATGGCAAGGCCGTTGAGACCATTTTAGAAATCGCAAAGGCTAAGGGTAAGGGCGTGGGGGCGATTACCACCACCCGTATTACCCATGCCACGCCCGCCACAACCTACGCCCATGTTTGCCATCGCGATGCAGAAAACACCATTGCCATGCAAGCCGTGCCAGGCGGTGAGGGCTATAACAGCAAGCTGGGTGCGGATGGGCTGGATGTGCTGATGGGGGGCGGCAGAAAGCACTTTTTACCTGCCTCTGTTAAAAGCGGAGTACGCACCGATGGCCGTGATTTAGTCGCTGAAATGAAAGCCAGGGGGTATCGCTATGCCAGCTCAGGCAGCGAGCTGGCAGCGCTGGATACCCGCGCAACGGAGAAGTTGTTTGGCCTGTTCAGTGCCAGCCATATGGATTACGAGTTAGATCGCGTTAAAAAAAATCTGGATCAGCCCAGCCTTAGCCAAATGACCAGCAAGGCCATTGAAGTACTGGCCAAAAAACCGGCGGGTTTCTTTTTGATGGTAGAGGGCGGGCGTATCGATCATGCCTTGCACGGCAATAATGCAAAGCGCGTGATGGAAGACACCATTGCCTTTGATGATGCAATCAAAACCGCTTTGGATGAAATGCAAAAACGCGATCCGGGTTTAAAAAACACCCTGATTGTGGTGACTGCAGATCACGACCATACGCTGACAATTAATGGTTATGGTAAGCGGGGCAGCAATATTCTGGGTACGGTTAAAAACTATAAAGATGGCTCCGAAGCCAAAGACGCGGATGGCATGAATTACACCACCCTGGTGTTTGGTAATAGCTCAAACCGCAAGCCTGTTCGCACCATGCTGACAGAGGCCGAAGTGCTGGCCGATGATTATCAGCAGGAAGGCGGTGTGCGGGTGAAAGATCAGTCAGAAACACATGGCGGTGGCGATGTCATGCTGTTTTCGGCGGGTGCGGGGTCTGGTGTATTTAAGGGCACCATGGTCAATACCAAAGTCTTTGATTTAGTGAAGCAGGCATTCGGCTTTTAATAGTGAGTAATTAAAAACAGGTCAGCGTGGTGCTGGCCTATTTTTGTAAGGAATTGATACAGTGAAACACCTTTTCAGCGCTTTGATTATTGCCGCAGCCACATTCAGCGCCCACGCAGCAGCCAGCCCTGATATCGCCGCACTGGTGACTTATGAAACACGGATGGTGAGCACCGAAGGCGTGACTAAAACAACCCGTTTTCAAGAAACATGGCTGCGCACACCCCGCCGTATCTGGAGTGAGCGCCTGGTGCCTCAAAACGCACTGCCCGAAACACGCGGGCAGGAGAACAATCCCAAAGGGCACGAGGGCCACAGCCATAGTATTAATTTTGCGCTGGCGGGCAAATCGGTTGAGCTGGGAGATAAGGGGGAAGTAAAGCTTCATTTTATTGATCGTAAAATGCGGCAAGTGATTGAAATGGGCGCTACAGATTTTCGTGAAATGGGCTTTGATGGCCAATGGGAAAGTGCCGCTTATATGCTGGACAGGCAGCAGCTAAAAACAATGGATAAGCGCGGCATTCCCGCCGCAGCTGGCGAAGTGTGGCTGGAAACCCGCAAAAACGGCATGTATACCCTGGTGCTGTGGTCAGAAAAACTACAACTGCCACGGCTGATAGAAACCGGTAAAGAAGATGGCGGCAGCTGGAGCCGCATTACCGTAGAGCCGCAAGCCATGCCAAAAGCAATGCCATGGCCCGATACAGCAGGCTACAGACAAAGAGACTATATGGATTTACTGGATTAAGCCGGCTTTGCCAGCGGCTATCGCAGGCTGCGGATCGTCTTTTGAATACTGCATGAGCGGCGCTTTTCTCAGCAAGGCGCCGTTTTTTTCTGGCCAGCAAAAACAGGGCATGATTGTTTATTAGGCAATTAATGCTGTCTCTGGGGTCTGGGGTGTTTATGCCATTGGTGTGCTTTTTTTAACGATGGTTTATGCTGTGATTTGTCGTTTTTTTTATGATGTCGTTTTCCTGCTACAGCGCTCAAACCGCATAAATACTCGCTTTGCGGAAGCTGCTTTTTTTTGTACATTCGCAGCCTTTTTTCTTGCCCATCATCTGCTTGCCACTTTCCCCGAAAGACACTAGTATTTGTGTTAACTCTTCTTGTTAAACACTACATATAGTGTTTCTCCACAAGAAATCCACAGAATTATCCACAGCGAGACGTGCCCACTCAGCCGCACGCGCAACTCAATGAGAGCCCTATGACCGATAGCGTTAACACTGCTCAGCAGCACAGCAGCTATGCCGATTACAAAACCATTCGCCGCGATGGATCGGTGGTGTCTTTTGCACCTAATAAAATCACCGTAGCAGTGACCAAAACGTTTATCGCTGTATTAGGTAGTGATGCCGCTTCCAGCGCTGCCGTGCGCCAGAAAGCCAGCTTATTAACTGAATCCGTGGTGTCGGCGCTGATGCGTCGCAAGCCGGAAGGCGGCGCGATTCATATTGAAGATATCCAGGATCAGGTTGAGCTGGCGCTGATGCGCGCCGGCGAGCACGATGTAGCCCGTGCCTATGTTTTATACCGCGAAGAGCGCAGCAAAGAGCGTCATTCCCGCTTTGAGCCTGAGCATCATCACGAAATCAATGTGCTGTACCCGAATGGCAGCAGCCGCCCGCTCGATTTAGCGCAATTAAAAGCGCTGATCGCTTCTTGCTGCAAAGGCCTGGAAGGCACTACCGATCAGGCCGCGATGCTGGCTGAAACCCTGAAAAACGTTTACGACGGTGTACCGAGCGACGAAGTTCGCCGTGCACTGATTATGTCGTCGCGTCAGCTGATTGAAAAAGACCCGGCGTACAGCTTTGTAACTGCACGCTTACTGCTGAACAATCTCCGCTCTGAAGTTTTGGGCAAGGAAGTGAGCCACGAAGAAATGGCATCGCGCTATGCCGATTACTTCCCGCAATTTATCAAGCGCGGTATTGATGCTGAGCTGCTGGATGAAAACCTCGCTCAGTACGATTTAGCCAAGCTGGGCGCGGCGCTGGATCACAACCGTGATTACCAGTTCGGCTACCTTGGCCTGCAAACCTTGTACGACCGTTATTTCCTGCATATCGAAGACACCCGTATCGAGCTGCCACAAAGCTTCTTTATGCGCGTAGCGATGGGCCTTGCGATGAATGAGATCAACCGCGAAGAGCGCGCGATCGAGTTCTACAACGTCTTGTCCAGTTTTGATTTTATGAGCTCGACCCCAACGCTGTTTAACGCCGGCAGCCGTCGCAGCCAGCTTTCCAGCTGCTACCTCACCACTGTTTCCGATGATCTGGAAGGCATTTACGAAGCGCTGAAAGAAAACGCGCTCTTATCTAAATACGCTGGTGGTTTGGGTAATGACTGGACACCTGTGCGCTCCCTGGGCAGCCATATCAAGGGCACCAACGGCAAGTCGCAAGGGATTGTGCCTTTCCTGAAAGTAGTGAATGACACCGCTGTAGCGGTAAATCAGGGCGGCAAGCGTAAGGGCGCGGTGTGTGCCTACCTTGAAACCTGGCACGCAGATATCGAAGAATTCCTGGAAATGCGTAAAAACACCGGTGATGACCGTCGCCGCACGCATGATATGAATACTGCCAACTGGATTCCTGATCTCTTTATGAAGCGCGTGATGCAGGGCGGCGAGTGGACATTGTTCAGCCCGTCCGAAGCGCCTGATCTGCACGACAAGTTTGGTAAAGATTTTGAACAGGCTTACGTGGCCTACGAAGCAAAAGCGGCGCGTGGCGAAATGAAAATCGCCAAGAAGATTCCTGCGCTGGGTCTATGGCGCAAGATGCTTTCCATGCTGTTTGAAACTGGCCATCCATGGATCACTTTTAAAGATCCTTGCAATATCCGCAGCCCGCAGCAGCACGTTGGCGTGGTGCACAGCTCGAACCTGTGTACAGAGATCACCCTGAACACCAACGAGAACGAAATTGCGGTATGTAATCTGGGCTCGGTAAATCTGGTGAACCACATTAAAAATGGTGAACTGGATACCAATAAACTGGCGCGCACCATTAAAACAGCGATGCGCATGCTCGATAACGTGATCGACATTAACTTCTACCCGGTACGTAAAGCGCGTGAATCCAATCTGAAGCATCGTCCGGTAGGGATGGGCATTATGGGCTTCCAGGATTGCTTGCATATGCTGCGCCTGCCTTATGGCTCGGATGCTGCGGTTGAGTTTGCCGATATCTCGATGGAAACCGTGGCTTACCACGCTTACTGGGCTTCTACAGAGCTGGCGCAAGAGCGCGGCACTTACCCAAGCTACAAAGGCAGCCTGTGGGATCGCGGTGTATTGCCACAAGATTCGATTAAGTTGCTGGCGGAAGAGCGCGGCGGCTATCTGGAAATGAATACCGGCTCCAGCCTCGATTGGACCCAGCTGCGCGAACGCGTTCGTGTACACGGTATGCGTAACTCCAACTGCCTGGCGATTGCGCCAACCGCAACGATTGCCAACATCATTGGTGTATCGGCGTGTATCGAGCCAACTTACCAAAACTTGTTTGTGAAATCGAACTTGTCGGGTGAGTTCACCGTGGTAAATGAATACCTGGTACGCGATCTGAAAGAGCGCGGTCTGTGGGATGCGGTGATGATCTCTGACCTGAAATTCTTTGACGGCTCGGTATCTAAAGTAGAGCGTATCCCGCAAGACCTGCGTGATCTCTACGCCACCGCGTTTGAAGTAGATCCAAGCTGGCTGGTTGAATGCGCATCGCGCCGCCAGAAGTGGATCGACCAGGGCCAGTCGCTCAACCTCTACCTTGCTGGTGCATCAGGCAAGAAACTGGACGAGCTGTACAAACTGGCGTGGTTACGTGGCCTGAAAACCACCTACTACCTGCGCACCATGGCCGCTACCGCCGCAGAAAAATCCACCGGCAGCGGTGGCGAGCTGAATGCCGTGCCAGTAAATGGCGGCTACAGCAGCACAGCAGCCGTTGCAGGCAGCAGTGCAGCAGAACCCGCTATGGCCGCAATCGACGCAGCATTACCTGCAACAGATATGAAATTCTGCTCGATTGATAATCCTGAATGCGAAAGCTGTCAGTAATAGAATAAAAAAACCCACCATGTTGACGCATGGTGGGTTTTCTTGAAAAGCATGGAAGTAAGGTGTCCCTCTGCTTGCCATTGAGTGCTCTTCTTTTCCTTGTGGGGAACACTGATAGTAGCACTCCTTGGTTATAAAATCACCGTCAAAAATAGATTGAGGTTTTTTTATGACTGAAAAACTTGTGGATGTCTGTGCTTACACACGCCGCCGTTATGGGCGTATCGAGTTTGTCTGTAAGCATCTTCGTTCGATGCCTTCACATTAAGTATTAATGAGTTACAGGCTGCTTTTTGAGGGCTTGTAACTTTATTTTCTTAGTTATCGTCGTTGAGGAGTGTTAAATGAAAAATCAGTGGGTCGTAAAGCATGATAAAAATTGGGCCTTAAAGGGCGAAGGTAATCTTCGTGTGACTAAGGTCTATTCAACTCAAGCAGAGGCAATTCAGGCCGGAAAAATAGCGGCTCAGAGTCAGGAGTCTGAATTAATAATTCAAGGTCGTGATGGAAAAATAAGAGAACGTTCAACTTACGGTAAAGACCCATTTCCACCTAAAGGTTGAATTTTTGTAGTTTGGGTAACGAAGGTGTTACCCAAACTAATTTTATGTATGAACTTGTTAAAAACACCTTGAGAGTCAAATGACCGAAGCCCTGCACCCTGTCGATCAACTGATCCTCGCCTTACCCAAAACCGAGCTGCATCTGCATATCGAAGGCACTTTAGAGCCGGAAATGATGTTCGAGCTGGCGCAAAAAAACGGCATTACCCTGCCTTACGCCAATGTAGAAGAAGTTCGTGCTGCTTATTCTTTTGATAATCTGCAGTCATTTTTAGACCTGTACTACGCCGGTGCCAGCGTGCTGGTGACCGAAGAAGATTTTTACGATCTGACCTGGGCCTACTGCGAGCGCGCTTACTCAGATCATATCGTGCACACCGAGATCTTTTTTGATCCGCAAACGCATACTGCGCGTGGCATTGATATTGGCACGGTTATCAACGGCATTACCCGCGCCCTGCAGGATGCCACCGATAAGCTGGGCATCAGCTCCAGGCTGATCCTGTGCTTTTTGCGCCATTTATCCGAAGCCGATGGCAAAGCCACGCTGGAAGCCGCGCTGCCTTATCTCGCGCAAATTGATGGTGTGGGCTTAGATTCCAGCGAGCTGGGCCATCCGCCTGCCAAGTTTCAGAAGTTATTTAAGCGTTGCCGCGATTTAGGTTTGCCTGTCGTAGCCCATGCCGGTGAAGAAGGCCCTGCTTCTTATATCACCGAAGCACTGGATCTTTTGGACGCTAAGCGTATCGATCATGGCGTGCGCTGTACTGATGATGCCACCCTGGTGGTGCGTCTGGCGACAGAGCGTGTGCCGCTGACTGTTTGCCCGCTTTCAAATTTAAAGCTCTGTGTGGTGGATGATTTATCCAAACATAATTTACGTAATTTGTTGGCAGCGGGCCTGTGCGCCATGGTGAACTCGGACGATCCGGCGTATTTTGGTGGCTATCTCAACGCAAACTTACTCGCTTGCCGAGCTGCTTTGGATTTATCTGCCAGTGAGGTCGTTCAATTGATTAACCATAGTTTTGAAGCATCATGGTTGCCAGACGCCGATAAAGCACGCTGGCGTGCCGAAGTTTTACGCATCGCCTGTATCGCCAAGTGAGTTTTCTGTTGCGATGCAAACGCAGCGTCGCCGCTCTGGCCAGCGCCTTCGTGGCTGCTTGCAGTGGTCAGCCCGCGATGCAAATTGAAAACGGCAGGCTGGTTCCGCCCGCAGGGCAGGGCTATGTGGTGCTGGCTTTAAGCCTGCAATCTTTGTCATCAGACCGGGCTTCGCTGCAAGTGGAGCTGGCCGGGGCAAATGCTAAGCACAGCCTGCGTGCCGATATCAGCCGCGATGTGATCAGCGGGCCAGACAGCGAAACGCGCGGGCGATTATGGGTTTTACCGCTGGCAGCGGGCAGCTATACGGTAAGTGAAGCGTGGGGAGAATGGGCGGTAAACGGATCAAACGGACGGGGCGGGCAGCCGCACTTTAAAATAGAGCGGCAGTTTCAGGTTGCCGCAGGCGAAGTGCTGTATTTAGGCGAGATGAACGCAGCGCTTAATTTTGCCTCTGCCCTGACGTACAGCGATCAGGCACCGCGCGATTTTTATCAACTCAGGCAGTGGGGCGTGCAGGACACCAGCAGCATCACTACCCGCTTATTGCAATAGGCAGCCGAATGTTTAAAAGTTTAATTCTCAGCACTGTTTTATTTTTAAGTGCCTGTGCCACAGCGCCGGTGGCCGTGGTGCAGGGCAAGCTTACTCCGCCAGCGGATCAGGGCTATGTGCTTGTGGCCTTAACGCTTAATTCCTTTGATCAGGATGGCGCCAATGCATGGATGCGCCTGGAGGGGCCAGGTGGCCGCCGTGATTTAAACGCCAGTATTTTGCACGACACCATCGCCGCGCCAAATAAAAATGCTATTGGCAAGCTGCACCTGCTCAGCCTGGCACCAGGCCAATATACCGTGCCGCAGGCTGTGGGTGACTGGAACTACACCGCCGCAGGCTGGCCGCAGCAGCGCCGTGATCAGCTGCCGATAGGGCAAAGTTTTGAAATCAAAGCCGGTGAAGTGGTTTACCTCGGCGAAGTGCATCTGGCACTGAGTTTTCAATCCAGCCTGATCATCAGCGATCAGCATGAGCGCGATTTTTACGCCCTGGGCCAGAAGTATGGCATTACCGACACCAGCAATATCAAAATCCGCTTGCTGAGCAAACCGGCTCCGTAAGCATCAGAAATATTAAAACTCGCCCGCTGAGTGCTACAAATCAGCAGGTATCAACATCAGTAAGACAGGAATAGTAATGCTCAACTTTGACGATGAAATCAGCAGCCCGGCTACCGAAATCAATCTGGATGCCGCTACCGCCAAACGCGTAAAAGCCTCAGATAAACGCGTGATTAACGGCACCACCGACGTGAATCAGCTGGTGCCGTTTAAGCACAAATGGGCATGGGAAAAATATCTGGCGCAGTGTGCAAACCACTGGATGCCGCAAGAAGTAAACATGCAGCGCGATATCGAGCTGTGGAAAAGCCCGAACGGCCTGACCGATGACGAGCGCCGTTTGGTCAAACGCAATCTGGGCTTCTTTGTTACGGCAGACAGCCTGGCTGCTAATAACATCGTTCTGGGCACTTACCGCCAGATCACTTCGCCAGAATGCCGTCAGTTTTTACTGCGCCAGGCTTTCGACGAAGCCATCCACACCCACGCTTATCAATATATTGTTGAATCTTTGGGCTTGGACGAGGGCGAAGTCTTTAACGCCTACAACGAAGTGGCCTCGATCCGCGATAAAGATGAATTCCTGATTCCATTTATCAATATCCTGACCGACCCAAGCTTTAAAACCGGCACGCTGGAAACAGATCAGCAACTGCTGCGCTCTATCATCGTATTCGCCTGCATTATGGAAGGCCTGTTCTTCTACGTGGGCTTTGTGCAAATCCTGGCGCTGGGCCGCCAGAACAAAATGACCGGCGCTGCCGAGCAGTACCAGTACATCCTGCGCGATGAATCCATGCACTGTAACTTTGGTATTGATCTGATCAACACCATCAAAATGGAAAACCCGCAGCTGTGGACCGAAGAATTTAAAGCTGAAATCTACGGCTTGTTCAAGCGCGGTGTAGAGCTGGAATACGCCTACGCCGAAGACACCATGCCCCGCGGCGTGCTGGGCCTGAATGCCTCGCAATTCAAAGAATACCTGCGCTTTATCGCCAACCGCCGCTTGCAGCAAATCGGCCTGGAGCCAATGTACCCAGGCGTAACTAATCCATTCCCATGGATGAGTGAGATGATTGATTTGAAGAAAGAGAAGAATTTCTTTGAGACACGGGTTACTGAGTATCAGACTGGCGGGGCTTTGAGCTGGGATTAATATTTAATTGAAATAGAAAGGCTGCCTTTGGGCGGCCTTTTTTTTGGGGTGAATATGAAATATTTATTTTTTTATTTGTGATCTATTTTGTATATTCACTTTACTTAGGCCATAAAAGAAGAGTAAAAATATCCTCAGGTATGATTGATAAATGGTTAATTGACAATAACTATTTAATAGATCCATTGGATGGTTGTGAAAAAAGTATAAATGCGTGGGTTATGCCTGTGAATGCTGAGGTAATTGCAAAGAATGAAAAAGGCGTATTTTTTAAGATTAAATTTTCTATCGGTACTGTTTTTAGAAACAGGTTTAATAAAGAAATAGAATGTATTGAGATATTTGAGATAGATGCTTAAATAAACGTAGGTTGGGCATGTTTTATCTGCCCAACGTGCAATGCTGAATCGAGAACTGGGCTCAATAAAGCATCTAAGATTGCCTGTTTATTCTGAAATAGATTGAATTGATGGTGTGTTTGATCGGTACTTTTTAGTGCCTTCGGCACGTTGATTTAGGTGCGGGAATCCCCCGCAGGGGACTCACTTTCTTGAACGGCCAAGAAAGTAAGCAAAGCAGGCCGCCCCGGCCAGCACGAAATCCCCTCACTGCGGACAATCGAGTCGGCGGCTGCGGGACTCACTCGCTGCGCTCGTTCAAACATCCTCGCCGAAACCCCGCCCCGCTTGTTCCTCGCTTCGGCGTGCTTCAAGGGGAGACTTAAGCCCCGTGCGATGAGTTGTGATATTAATTCGCTGGGGTGAAAATTCTCTAAAGCTAAAGCTAAAGCCAAAGCCAAAGCCAAAGCCAAAGCCAAAGCCAAAGCCAAAGCCAAAGCCAAAGCTAAATCGAAGAGCAAGCCTGATTGTTTGTCTCCGTCTTTGCTTTTCTCCGTGTATCAAGATGTGGGTTTTGCGGTGCTAGGGCTGCTTATTTTCCTCTTTTTGATGCAGGTCCTGCCTTGTATAAATC
This sequence comes from Iodobacter violaceini, assembly GCF_011601265.1. Lineage (GTDB taxonomy): Bacteria > Pseudomonadota > Gammaproteobacteria > Burkholderiales > Chitinibacteraceae > Iodobacter > Iodobacter violaceini. Next base: position 408,051 of record NZ_JAAOLX010000001.1, on the reverse strand, counting down.
TTATTGTGCCCGATCAGCCATCTGGCGATGTCTTGCTCCCATGTGTAGGAGGGGATGTGGATGGCGGTTTGGGGTTGCGACCACATGATGAACACCAGTGCGGTAAAGGCGATGGGGATGAGTCTTTTCAGGGGGGCGAAGCTTTGGATGCGGGCTTTCCAGAATGGGTGCACAACCATATAGCCCAGCAGCCAGCCTGAGATGACTTCACTGCTGCTGTGTGCGTTCACTTTCAGCCGCGACCAGCCAATGATTGCGGCGATGATTAAGCCCAGTGCTAAACCTGCTTTGCTGAAGCAGCCTTCTTTACTGATAAATACCCACGCAAATAACACGGGCAGAATGGCGGTGGCCAGCAGGGTGTGGCCGCTGAAGCCGATAAAATTGATGGCAGGGATGCCAAAGCCCATGGCAAAAAAGGCGATTTTGCTGATAAGCGTGATGGTGATCGCCAGCAGCAGGCGCAGGGCAAACCGGGCCCATAGCGGGTGGGCACGCATCAGGGCCAGGCCCAGTATCAGGGCAATGGCCAGCGGCAAAAGTAAGCCGGCTTCACCCAGCCGGGTAATAGAAAACCAGTTCAATAGCATGGGGTATTTTCTGTAATAAGTGCAGGGCTGCATGATAGCGCGTACTTGATGACTTTATCTCGCATTGACGGGGGTATTGCTGCAGGGGCTGTTGTTCAGGTTTGGGTGGCTTGAGTAATATTATATTTGCTTACATGGTTATTGCTGTTTTTTATTGCCGCCTGATCTGTTTAATGGTGAATAATTTCGTATTAATTACCAGTTATAGATTATAAAAGTAAGCCAGCCCCCTTTTCCGGAGTGCTTGCATGCATCTGCTCTTGCCTGAAGATATTCAGGAGATTTTCCCTTTACTACTGGAAAATGTGCCGACAGGTGTCGCGGTGCTTGATCGCGGGCTGCGGCAGCTGTGCATTAATTCCCGCCATGCCAGTGTTAATCATATGAGCGTGGCAGATCACCTTGGAAAAAGGTTGGAAGAGTTTTTACCTCAGGCTGCGATGGTGATCGAGCCCAAGCTGCAGTTTGTGCTGGATACCGGCAAGCCGCTTGTAAAGCAGGAGATTCGTGGTAAAGCGGGCGTGGATGGGCATACGGTGCACAGAATGGCTTCGTATTATCCCTGGAAAGGTCAGGCGGGAGACATACGCGGGGTGCTGGCAATTATTCAGGATTCCACGCTGGATAATGTGGCCGAGCAGCTTTTGCAGAACAGCCAGCATAAGCTGCTTAAGGTTCTGGATAATTTATTTTCTTTTGTTGGGGTATTAGAGCTGGATGGCACCTTATCCGAGGCCAATCTGGCGCCGCTGCTTGCTGCTGGCCTGAGTATCGATGATGTACGCGGTAAAAAATTCTGGGATTGCTACTGGTGGTCTTATGATGAAGCCATTCAGGCCAGGCTGATTGATGCGATTAGCCGCTGCAGGCAGGGCGAAACGGTTCGTTATGATGTGCCTGTCAGAATGAAAAACAACAGCCGGATGTGGATCGATTTTATGCTGGCCCCTCTGCGGGATGAGGAAGGCAATATCACGCATCTGATTCCTTCGGGCATGGATATTACCCAGCGCCATCAAAGCGAAGCGGCTTTGCATTTATCCGAGGAGCGTTATTTTTCGGTGATTGAATCATCCGATGACGCCATTATTACTAAATCATTAGACGGCATCATTCTCAGCTGGAACTCTGCGGCAGAGCGTTTATTGGGCTATGCGGCGGCAGAGGCGATTGGGATGTCTGTCAGCCGCTTATTTCCGCCCGGTCAATTGAGTGAAGAAGCCTCCATTTTGCAGCGCATCGCAAGCGGCGAGCGGGTGCCTTCATTTGAAACTGCGCGTATTCATAAAAATGGCAGCGAGGTACAGGTTTCGGTCACGATTTCTCCGCTTCGTGATCGCCAGGGCGTGGTGGTGGGCGCGTGCAAATTAGCCAGGGATATCAGTGCGCAGAAACGTCAGCGGGAAGATCTGCAGCATGCCCTTGATGAAAAAACGGCGCTGCTGCACGAGGTGCATCACCGCGTAAAAAATAATTTGCAAATTGTGTCCAGCCTGCTGAATTTACAGGCTCGGAAAGTGCCCCCCGAAGCCATGCCAGCGATAGCAGAATGCCAGGGGCGCATCAGCGCAATGGCGCTGGTTCATCAGCTTTTGTACGAATCTGATCATCTTTCTGATGTGAATTTAGCTGATTTTTTGTCCCGCCTGGTGTTTCTGATGGAGGCCATCTACGGGGTGGCAGAATCTAAAATAAAACTCGTTTTTTTAGGGGCAGAGCCTGAGGCCACGCTCGATGTCACGAGGATTATCCCTTTTGGCCTTGTGATTAACGAGCTGGTTTTAAATGCCATTAAGCACGCTTTTCCAACAGAAAAATCAGGCCTGATTGAAGTCGGCTTAAAGCTGCTGCCTGATCAGCAACTGCAATTATTAGTGCGTGACAATGGCTGTGGCTTACCCGCGCAATTTAGCTGGGATCAAAAAACAGGCCTTGGATCGCAGCTGATTCCCATGTTTGTCAATCAGCTGCAAGGGCGCTTGCTTACGGAATCATCCCCTGCTGGTGCCAGCTTTATTCTTTTAATCAATGAATATAAAGCGCAAAGGGATGGCTGATGAAGGCTGAAAACATCTTAATCGTGGAGGATGAGCCTGTTGTTGCCTTAGATTTGCAGCAAACACTGGAAGAAATGGGCCATCAGGTGTGCGCTATTTCGATCAGCATGGAGGGGGCGATCGAGGCGGTTGCATCCCATCAGCCCAGCTTATTACTGATGGATATTCATCTGCAGGGCCATGGTGACGGCATTGAGGCCTGCCATGAAATTTACCGGCACTGGCAATTGCCTGTTATTTTTTTATCAGCCTATGCCGATGAAAAAACAGTGCGGCGCGCCGCTGTGGCCAAACCCTTTGGCTATTTAACCAAGCCCTACAATAAAAAAGACTTAAACGCCGTGATTCAGGTAGCCCGCTCGCGCCACGATGCAGAGCAGGCTTTGGCAAAATCAGAGCAAAAGCTGGCCATTGCCATCGAGGCTGCAGAGCTTGCCACCTGGGAGTGGGAATCCCCGCATGATCATCTGATTGGGGATGAGCGTTTTCAGCTGATCTGGGGAAGCAGCCTGCAGCCCTTTATTGCCAGCTTATCGGCGATGCTTGCCAGAGTGCACCCGGATGACAGACATAATGTTGAAAGCACTTTACGGACACAGGGCTTTTTTAAGTGCGATTTCAGGGCGCTGCGCGATTCTGGTGAATATGCTTATTTAGAAATGTTTGGTCATTTGCGTATAAACAGGCCGGAACAGAAGCTGGTGATTGGCGCACTGAGAGATGTGACACCGCGCAAAAAAATGGAAGAAAGGCTGCAGCAGGCCAGCATTGTATTCAGCACCATTTCCGAGGGCATTATGGTGCTGAATACCGATGGGCGTATTTCATCGGTAAACCCTGCGTTTTGTAAATTAACAGGTTATGCGGAAGAAGCGGCGCTGGGGCATTATGCCGCCGAGTTTATGGTTAACCGCCGCGATATGGAAATCTCTTATGCTGATATTGCCTGCACAGCCAGCGGTTTCTGGGCGGGCGAGGTAGGCTGCAGGCGCCAGGATGGCACCATCTTACAAACGCTGCTGCATATTTGCACCGTAAAAGATCAGCACGGAGAAGTACTGCAATTTGTGCAAACGTTTTCAGATATCTCGGCCATCCGGGAGGCCGAGCGGCAGTTGCTGCATCTGGCCTACCATGATCCGCTGACCGGCCTTGGTAATCGTTATCTGCTTGATCAGAATCTTGAGAGCGAATTAGCCAGAGCATTCAGCCATCAGCGGGTAGTGGCGATTATGTTTATTGATCTGGATGGGTTTAAAGCGATTAATGATTCTTTAGGCCACCATATTGGTGATCGCGTTATTCAGGAAGCGGCGGGCCGGATTGTTCGCCAGATTCGCCGCCACGATGAGGCTGTTCGCCTTGGCGGGGACGAGTTTGTGGTGATGATTCCTGATGTGCTTTCTTCTGGCGAAGGCTTGCTGGTGGCTAATAAAATTTTAAGATCGCTCGCCGCCCCCATGCAGATAGACGAACAAAAGCTGGTGATTGGGGCCAGCATCGGCGTGGCGTTTTTTCCGCAGGATGGCCAGACACTGAGCGATTTACTCAGCGCTGCAGACAGCGCAATGTACGAGGCCAAACGGCAGGGCAAAGGCCGGGTGTGTGCTTATTCAAGCGATTTAGTCGAAAACGTTCGCACCCGGCTCAATTTAGAGCAGGGCATGCACGGCGCATTGCAAAGAAATGAGTTTGTTCTTTTTTATCAGCCTGTAGTTGATTTATATGAATCGCGTGTATTAGGGTTTGAAGCGCTGATTCGCTGGAATCACCCGGAATTTGGTTTGCTTCCCCCGGATAAATTTATCAGCATTGCCGAAGATACAGGCTTAATAGAATCAATTGGCAGCTGGGTATTGGATCAGGCTGCAGCGCAAATTAAAAAATGGGCACAGCCGGGGCGGAAAGATTTATTTATGGCGGTGAATGTTTCGGTAAGGCAGTTTCGCGGTAACTATTTTTTAGATGAATTAAAAACGGTGATCCAGCGCCATGATATTTTTCCTGAACAAATAGAAATAGAAATCACCGAATCAATGCTGCAGGATTTTCACAGCATCAGAAAAATGGTGCTGGGCATGCGTGAATTAGGCGTGAGTGTAGCGATTGATGATTTTGGCACCGGCTATTCATCACTGGCTCTGCTTAAATATCTGCCTGTTAGCCGAATTAAAATTGACCGCTCTTTTGTTATTTCCCTGCCGGGTACGGCTCGCGATGTGGGGCTGTTTTCGGCCATTATGCAAATGGCGAACAGCTTGGAACTAAATGTGACTGCTGAAGGCGTAGAAACATTTGAGCAGTCACAAATCTTACGCACCATGGGCTATCCGGCAGTGCAGGGGTATTTTTGGGGGCGGCCTAAGGCCGCTGAAGATTATGATGAAGCGTGGATTAAAAACAGCAGCGTAAGCGGTTACTTTTTGGCCGGAAATAAATAAGCTGATCTGCACTTTATATCAGCGCGTTTTAAACGGCATGAATAAAGACGGGCCGGTTTTTTTATATTTAATCTTTTTCGCCTTAAGCAAAAAACAGCATTGTGATTTTTTTATAAATAATGGACGGATTCAGGCTGACTGTGCCATTTTGTTGTTTTTTAAGGCGCGTCTTCGCAATATTTTTAAATATTTATATATCACGACAGGTGAAAATTCTTCGTGTAAAAAATGCCAAATCACTTTATGATTGCTATTGCAATTTTCTTGAGTTCCTTAGTTTGGCACTTTATAATTAAATTTCGGTTTTTTTATATATTTTCTTTTAATTTGCTGCTTGGGAACGGGTTTTTTCGTAAATCCACCTGGATTGAGAGTCAAAATGAGACGCTTCTTTTTGCGTTCGGTGTTTGGGTTGCTGTGTGTCAGTGCATCATCTGCTGCGTGGGCTGCTGAAGTTTTGCGTGTTTTAGCATGGCCGGGCTATGCAGACGGTGACTGGGTAAGCGAGTTTGAAAAGCGCTTCGATGCACGTGTTGAAGTGACTTTTATCGATACAGATGAGGCGCTGTGGGACAAACTGAGCAAAAACCGGGGGGAAAATTTTGATGTTTTTGCCGCCAATACGGCAGAAATGCAGCGCTATATTGATCAGGCCATTGCCGCTCCAATTAAATCAGCACGTATTCCGAATACTAAAAAACAATTACCCCGGTTCAGGCGGGTTGAAAAAATACCCAGTATTAACCGGGATGGGTATTTATATGCTATTCCTTTTGTCTATTCTGAAATGGGCCTGATTTACGATAAAAAACAAATGAAGCAAGCACCTGCTTCTATGAATGAGTTATGGAATAAAAAATATCTTGGTAAAGTTGTTTTGCATGATGGCAGTAATCATAATTTTAGCTTTACTGCCCTGACTATTGGAATTAAAGATCCGTTTAATTTAAATAAACAGGAAATGGCACGGTCGGTAAACAGGCTGCTGGAGCTGCGTGATCAAAAACCATTTTTTTATAACAGCCCGGAAGAAGGCACTCAGGCTTTTATAAAAAACAAAGCCGCCTTAATGTTTGCAAATTATGGCATGCAGCAGCTTAAATTATTACGCGCTGCCGGGGCGGATGTGGGTTATATCGTGCCAAAAGAAGGCGCTCTGGCATGGCTGGATTGCTGGGCAATCAGTATTAAGGCAAAAAATAAAATGCTTGCAGAAAATTGGATTAATTTTATGCTGGATAAATCGGTGAGTAATGAATTAACTCAGAGGCAGGGGCTGGCCAATACGCTGAGTAAATCTAATTTATCTGCACGCGATAAAATTATCTGGATTCAATCGTCCGAAGATTTTGCTTTGCGCTCGCAATATTGGGATCGTATCCGTGCGGGCAATGCCAGAAATGGTAATAACAGGCCAAAAAAACCAACTGTATAAGCTGGGTTTTTAATATATATTTCTGATTAAATCTGCTGCAGAATGCCTGCTTTGGCTGGCTTTATTTGCGTGGGGCAGATCAGGCATGGCGTCCGGCAGCGAACGCCTCGCAGATGGGTTTACAAAGGGTTTTCAAACTTATTTAGCGAGCAAAGGCAGGGCATCGCCACCGTGTTTTTTAATCTGTTTAGCTGCTTTCTTTTCTTTGGCGCTCAGCAGCGGTTGCTTCTTTGATTCTTTGAGGCTTTGCTTAGACTTACTCATGGCACGGCTCCTGTTGGGTACTGGCAAATGCACAGTACGCATTCAGTATAGGCCGATGTAAGAGATATAAAAGCCAGAATTAAGGAAATATGTGCCTTGATTTAATCTTTATTTGAGTGGCGATCAAAGCGTGCTGCAAGCCACAAGCCACTGTTTTTCATGGCAAAACCAAAAATCAGCCCCATCAGCAGTGAGGCACTCACAAGCTGCCAGTTGCCATTTGCTGCAAAAGTGGCACAAGCGCCAATAAATGTGCCCGGTATAAAACTCAGCCAGCGCTGTTTAGCCTGAATACACATCAGAAACGCCACCACGCCAGTCAGCAGATAGCCTGCGATCTCTAGGTGAGGTGCAATCGCGCTGCCCTGAATAATCACCATGGCCCAAAATACACCGCTGCAGCAGCTTAATGCGCTGAGCAGCAGGCCACGTATGCCGCCTTGCGGGCAGGCAAAATAAGCCGTACAGCCTAAAAATCCTGCCCAGCTTAATAAGCCCAAAGAAACAGCCGCCCAGCCCCAAAGGCTGGAAAGCGCGCCTGTGGTGATGGCAATCATGAGAAGTGGATTCATTGTTTTCAGCAAAAAAGGCCGAAGTGTAGCGGATTAAGCGGCTTTCTTTTTGACCAGGATCTAGTTTTTACGAGGCCTGACGACAGGCGGCACAGGCTGCCAGCCTATTTATTGGTTTAAGCAATGAGGTACGAAACGCCCGGCGTTTCGTACCTGCTTATTGAATGCGATGTTAGTGAATCGAGTGGGCTTCAGCCTGGCAGGTAGTTAAGGCTGCTCTTGTCTGCTGGTTAAGGCAAGCCTGCTGTCTGCAGTGGATTAATCGATATGGCTTTTCCTTTTGTTTCTGGCGCTTTTGCTGATGATTTTCCATTTGGCCAGCTGTGCTTGTTTTTGCAAGGGCGTCTGGCTTTCTCTGCTTTGCTCCCGCAGCAGTTTATGAAAGCTTTTTAGCCTGTCGCTGCTGATTTGCCCGCGCACAGCGCAGCCAGGCTCATCCTGATGCTGGCAATCCCTGAAACGGCATAGGGCCGCCTGCGCCGTAATATCGGCAAAAGCGGCGTGGATGCCTGCTTCATCGCTATCCAGGCTGATGGTGCGCAAACCCGGCGTATCAATAATGCAAGCGCCATTGGGGCAAAGGTGCAGGCTGCGCGAGGTGGTTGTGTGCCGCCCCCGGCTGTCATCCATGCGTACTGCACCTGTGTCCTGCACCCGGGCGCTGATCAGGGTGTTGGTCAGTGTGCTTTTACCTGCGCCGGATGAGCCAAGCAGCACCACGGTCTGGCCTGCAGCCAGCCAGGGTAATAAAGCTTCTCTTGCAGAATCTCCCCGGCCATCCAGCGCCAGCAGCCCGATATGGGCGGGCAGGTGGGCACGGGCCTGAGCCATTTTCTCTGCCGCCTGTGGTGAGCAATCGGCCTTGCTGAGCACCAGCAGCGGGGTTACATCATTGGCAATACAAAGGGTGAGATAGCGATCCAGGCGGCGCAAATTAAAATCGTGATCCAGCCCCATTACCAGCAGGGCCAGATCAATATTGGCGACTAAAGCTTGTTTTTGCCCTTCGGTATTACGGCGGCTGAGGCGATTTTTTGCCGGAAGAATGTTTTCTATCCATGCGTGATCCTGCTGGCTGAACAGCACCCAATCGCCCACGGCCAGCGTTTCAGCCCGGCTTTGCAGCGCATGATAAAGCGCAGGCCGCAGCTGTGCAGGCTGTTCAGATGCACCATCGTGCAGCATAAAGCGATCACGCTGAATATTGCTGATTCGGGCCAGCTGCAGCGGGCTGCTGCCTGGCTCTGATTGAATAAGGTGAAATGCTTGTAAAGCGTGCTGGTCGAAGCCGATCGCACGCAATTTTTCTATAGAGGGGTACATGGTCTTATCCGAAAGACGAGTCAGAAAGCCTAGCGCAGCGCAGGGGCTGCCAGGCAAGAAGCTGGGCCGGTCGGATAAAAGTGGCGGTTTATGCCTTGCTGAGATATCCGACCGCAGTAGAAATAGGCGCAGATGTATTCATGGCTTGTCCCCGGTCGGTGAATGGAAGTGGCAATTTAGGCTGGCTTGCCGCCTGGGTCAAGCTGGATGAGGAAGACTGTTGCAAAGATGTTGAAAGCATTTATGCCTGGGGCTTAACTTAATGATCTGTACTTTCGCTGAAACATGAATCCATGTCTTTACCCAAAATGCATTATCTTTTTTTCATAAGATATTGATTTATTGAGTGAATAAATGCTGATCGGGTCGTTTTGGGGTGGAATATTCAGGTGATATTTACAATATGACGATCATTTAGCTCAGATGCTGAAAGTGGTACTAATTCGCCTACCGGCCAAAGTGAAAATAATGATAAAAAGCGCCCCGCAGGGATGATGTTAATGAGATTAATTTCTTTTTAGCCAGGGTCTGCTTTCGTCGCATGCCTTGTGCCTGGCCGTTTTCCGGCTCAGCGCAATTGTGAATGAAACGTCAACAGACCCTGGCATCTGCCTTTTTTTTAAACACAGGAAACCCGAAGCAAGATGGACCCAGAGCCTCCCGGTTGTTGTTTTAACTGGAATTCACTTTTTAAAATTATTCCGGCATTGCGCGGAAGGCCTCCCCTCGTTTAAAAATTGAGAGGTGTCCTGATGCGCGCTGCCGCTGAAGGATATCGACTCTATGAAGCACCATGAATTATCAAACGCCATTCAGGCTATGCTGCGCCAATACGATAGCCAGGCCTTTGCAAGGCTGGCCCGCAGCACCCCTCTGGCCGATATGGCCGATGTTTTAGAAGCTCATCCCATCGCGCAAATTGCGCAATTGTTGCGAGCGCTTGATCCTGCCGCCCGCTGCGCTTTGTTTGCCCATTTTGCGGCCCCGGTACAAGACAAAATTCTCGCTGCTTTACCTGCAGATATCGTGGTTAATTTGTTTGAGCTGCTGGCTTCAGATAAACGCGCCGATATTTTTAACCGCTTAAATGCAGAAAAAAAAGAGCTGCTGCTGCCTGCGCTGGCCAAGGCAGAGCGCGACGATATTCTGAATCTGGCGTCTTTTCCTGAAGGCTCGGTGGGCTCTGCCACCACTTCTGAATATGCCACAATCACATCGCAGCAGACGGCAGAGCAGGCTTTGCTGTCCTTGCGCCAGGGCGCACCGGATAAAGAAACCATTTATGTGGTGTATGTGGTGAATGAGGGCAGGCAGTTACTGGGTACCGTTTCCTTGCGGGAATTAGTGCTGGCAAGGCCAGAGATGCGGGTGGATGAAATGATGAAAACCAATTCGGTTTTTGCCCGTGCAGAATGGCCAGCCGCAGAGGCTGCTGAACTGATCCGCCGCTATGATTTATTGGCAATACCCGTGCTGGATCAGAATGAGCGCATGATCGGCATCATGACCGTTGATGATGCGATGGATATTGAAAAAGAGCAGGACGCAACGCGCTTGTCTCAGTTTGGCGGTACCGCATCGGGCGGCGGGGCGGATCTTAGTCTGCGTGATTCAAGCATCCGGCAATTATTTAAAGTGCGGGTGCTGTGGCTGATTATCCTTACCGGTTTTGGCATCATCACCAGTACCTTTGTATCGCAGCAGGAAGATTTAATCAGCGAAGTGATTATTCTGGCCGCGTTTTTGGCGCCCATTGTGGATATGGGCGGCAACACCGGCAGCCAGTCTGCCACCCTGGTGCTGCGGGCCATGGCTCTCGGTGAAGTGCGCCTCTGCTGGAAAGACGTCTGGTTTGTGATTAAGCGCGAAATACCTGTGGCTTTGGCGATTGCCATTGTGATTGGTATTCTGGAAACCATACTGGCTTATTTCAGCAAGGACGCAATGAACTTTGACATCCTGATGGTGATTGGTCTGAGCATGATGGTTTGTACAGCCGCTGGCGGCATTATTGGTGCTCTGCTGCCTTTCGGTGCCCGCCTGATGCGTGCGGACCCGGCCACACTGAGCGCACCTTTAATTACCTCAATCATGGATTTACTCGGCGTCTTTATTTACTTTGGCTTTGCTTATGCGTTTCTCGGGCATCTGATCAAGTAATTTAGCCTGCAGTCATTGTTTTACAGGGGGCGCAGCTGCGCCCCCTGTTGTTTTTAAAGAAATCATTCAGGCGGCTGGTTTGGTGGCCAGATCAATCTGGCGCACGCTGCCTGCTCCGCCATGCTCACCAAGCCATACGCTGCTGGCGCGAATCTGGCCAAGTAACTGCTCGTTTTCTTTCATGCCATATTCCGTTTGCACGCTGGCGGTGGCCATGGCACCTACGCCAGCTTGCGCCAGTGTTTGCACCCGCCCGGCAGGCTGATCACCGCTTTGCCAGAGTTTCAGATCTTTATAAGCTGCATCGCCTTCGTCTATCCAGCCATTGTGGTCCTCATCCAGTCTGGCCAAATCATTAAAGCCATTACCGCTTTGCGGGCCAAACAGTTCACTGCCATTATCGGCGATGCCATTCTGGTTTTTGTCTAAAAACAGCAGGCCAGAGCTGGCATCAGGCAGGCGCATGCTTTCTTTTTTGCCATCATTATCTAAATCAAAATCCACACTTTGCTGGCTGAGCTTCGTGGTGGCTGGCCCCATATCAAGCACCAGCGGGTCTTTTAATGTAAGCCACTGTGCCCCCAGTATTTTAGTGCTCTCGCTGCTTTGGGCATTCTGATAAGCAACGTCAAATTGCCGCGTGCTGCCATCTTGCAGGCAAACCTTGCCGCTGGCATTAAAACTGCAGCTCTCGGTGGTTTTGTTGTGCTCAACAGCCAGCACTTGCAGGGTAATGGGCTGCGGCTTGGGTGTGGCCGGGCTGCCGGCACCGGACTCCGCCGCCGTGGATTTGTCCGGGCAAGTGGCCGCTGGCTGGCTGCTGGTGTGATTGCCAAACAGCATTTCCCATAAAGATTGAAAACGCTGCGCCTGGCTTTTATCCACCGCCTGCAAGGCTTCTTCCTGTTTAGCGTCTGTTTGCGGCGCAAAGCGGGCAAGGGCGGATAATTCCTGATTAAAAAACGCTGAAAACGGGGTTTGCGATGGATCTGCCGAAGCGGACCCTTCCGCTATTTGCAAGGATTTCCAGCTTTCGCTGCTGCTGGCCTGATGGCTGGTGAGCTTTAAATCACTCTGCTCGATACGCATGATATTTCCCTTTAGTGAATGCAGAAGGAAAGATGCGATCAGCATGATTTATGCCAGAGGGGATGAGAGGTTGCCCTCTCAAGCAACTTAAGCCGCTTTTCGCAGGGGGAAAACCCGCCGCTTTTATCGTACGTCATAGCAAAATCTGGCGGGCTTCACCTCATGTGCGCCAACTAAAGTCAAAAAGACCTTTTTAGTGCCTTCGGCACGTTGATTTTGGAGCGGTAGCCACCGCGGGGGCCTTCCTTTCTTGAACGGCCAAGAAACGAAGCCAAGCCGCAACCCCAAAAGCACGAAGGTCCCTCACTGCGGATAATCGGCTCGGCGAAAAAGGCTGCTCGCTCGCTGCCTCGCTACCCCTTTTCCGAAACCCCGATCCGCTTGTTCCTCGCTTCGGCGTGCTTCAAGGGGACCCTAAAGCCCCGTGCAAAGAGCGCGTGTATTGCATTTGTCACTGTTTGCGAATAACAAATCATAATTTCAGCTTTTAACTGTTAACGCAGACATAGCTTTGATAAAGGGGGAGACTGCAGCACTAAAATGAAGCTAAAAGTTGAGCCATAGAATGAGTTTCAACCTCCGTGTAACTATTTAATGGTTTTTTTTGTGTACTCACTGATCTTTGTGTCTGCAGATCTTTTGTCTTCTATGGCTCTGTGGGCACAACCCTGTGCCTACCCTGCATTTACCCCCCTGAAAACGCATACTGCTTGCCCATCTGGCTCAGCCCCAGCCCTGCTGATTTATGGATTTTTAGCTGCACGGGGATACGTTCTTTCAGGGCTTCTACGTGGCTGATGATGCCTATCATTTTGCCGCTGGCATTGAGATGGTCGAGCGCGTCGAGGGCGATTTCCAGTGTTTCGCCGTCCAGCGTGCCAAAGCCTTCGTCTAAAAACAGCGAGTCAATCGATGTTTTGTGGCTCACCAGATCAGACAGCGCCAGGGCCAGAGCCAGGCTGACCAAAAAGCTTTCGCCGCCCGATAATGTTTTGGTGTCTCGTGCCACATCGCCTTGCCATGTGTCGATAATCCCCAGCTCCAGCTCACCTGTGCTTTTACGCATCAGCTGGTAGCGGCCATGCAGGCGCTCCAGCTGACGGTTGGCCAGATGAATCAGATGATCCAGCGTTAAGCCCTGTGCAAATTTGCGATATTTTGCACCATCAGCCGAGCCAATCAGGCTGTTGAGGTGCTGCCAGTAATCGAAATCCACGCTCATGGCTGCAATCTCAGCAAACAGTGCTGCCTGGCCGCTGCGCCTTGCATCGTCACCCAGCAATGCCCCGCGAATTTCGCCCTGGCGCTGCGCCAGCTGGCTGATTTCTGCACTGAGGCTGGCCAGCTGCTCATCCAGTTCAGGTATTTCAAGCGTTGTTTTGGCCTCTGCCTGCAGCGGCGTTAAGATTTGTTCCGCGCTGCTGAGCAGGGTGCTGGCACTGATCAGTGCGGTATCGAGCTGCTGTTTGAGCGCACTTAATGCATTGCGCTGATCGTCTTCGAGGCGTGCGGCCATAAATGCCGCTTCATCAGCAAAAGGGCTGGCAGCCAGCGCGGCCAGCCATGCACTGCTGGCGTGCTGCAGCTGCTCCTCATGCTCTTGCCTGCGCTTTTGCAAGGTGATTTCACGGCCTTTTTGCTGATTAATCTGCTCTTGCAGGCGGTTGATCTGCGTGATGCACGCGGCTAGATCAGCTGCTGGCTGAGGTGAGGCGGGCAGGGGGGGCTGTGCTGCCGCGCCCGTATCCTGCCAGCATTTTTGCCAGGTGTTTTTTGCCTCTTCAGCGGCATTGACGGCCTGCTGCTGAACAATTAAATCTTGTGCCAGCTTTTGCAACTGTTGCTGCGCGGCTTGCCAGCCTTGCCATAGTGATTCTTGCGCCTGCAGCCAAGCGTTGCTGTCAGCAGGAAGCTTTTGATCGGGCAGAGAGCATCGCAATGCTTCAGTTTCTGTGCTTATTTGCCCGGCCAGCTTGTTTTTTCTCTGGTTTAAATCTTGCAGATGGGCCTGTGCGTTTTCCAGCTTTTGCGTCAGCAGTTGCAAAGCTTGCTGGCATTCAGCCAGTGCTTTTTCAGCGGCCAGCTTTACTTTTTGCGCTTCGTCCAGCCGCGCTTTAATTTGGGCCAGCTGGTTTAAGGTGGCATCTGCATCCTGCAAGGCTGCGGCGTGTTGCTGGCTGAGTGTGGCTAAATCAGGTGCGGGAGCAGCCAGCTTGCTGCAGAGCTGTTTCCACTGCTCAAGCTGCTCAGCGCTAAGAGCTGCGATATTTTGCAGCTGAGATTCCAGCGCGCTGATTTCTGCTTCCAGCCGGGTGAGATCAAGCTTGAGCGCCTGCCCCTCTTCAGTAAGCTTTTCCAGTTCTGCTTGTTTGGCCTCCATTGCTGCTGTGGTGGCAGAAACATTCAGCGCCTCGTAATCATGAATGGCCGGATGCTCATGAGACCCGCAGAGCGGGCAGGCTTCGCCGGCTTGCAATTGCTGGCGGTAGGCTTCCAGCCCTTGAATGCGTTGTTCTTGCTCCAGCAATTTTTTCTTATCGTTCAGCTGTTGTTTTAAATCGCTGAATACCAGCCTGAGCATTGCCAGCGCCTGCTCTTTCTGGCTTACCATGGTCTGTTTTTCGGCCAGCGTGGTGGCCAGCAGTGCAGATTGCTGCTGTGTTTTTTGGTTGCTGATTTCCAGCTCGGCCAGCTTAGCGATATCTGCGCCACGCGCAAGTAAGCTTTGTTTCTGCTCCCAAAAAGCCGCTTCGTCTTTACCGGAAAGCAAAGCCTGCCATGCCGCTTGTGCGGTGTGTTCTGCCAGCCCAGCCGCCTGGCTTTCTGCTTGCTGGCTGCTGACGCTTAGAATGTTTGCCGCTTGTTGCTCAATCAGTGCCTGGATATTTTGCTGATTGATCTCTGCTTCCAGCTTGCTCATCCCGCTTGCCAGATTATTTAAGCTTAAAAATTGCGCCCGCCAGCCCACCAGTTGCTCGCCCAGTTTTGCGTGCTCGGGGCGCTGGCTGCTGATTAATGCGCTTTGCGCGGCTTGGGTTTGGCTAAGCTGGGCGCGGCTTAGCTGGCTTTGTTGCATCGCCAGCTGCTGCGCCTGCCAGAGTCTCGCCCGGTGTTCTTCAAGTGCGCTGTTTTGCTCTGCGCTTAGCTGCAGCAGCTCTTGCCCGGTCTGGGCGAGTGCCGCTGTGGCCATGCTTAATGTGTTGTATGGCAATTGTAGTTTGGCTGCTGGCTCGCTTCGGGCAAGCTGATCCAGCTGCGGCCGGGCGCTGGCCAGTGCAGCATGGGCTTCTTGCTGGCGGGATTGAGCCTCAGCATGCTGGTGATTGGCTTTACTCAGTGCTTCGCGCCACTGGCGGTTGATTTGCACCTGGCTGAGTTGGCTTTGCAGCGCTTGCCCGGTATGGGCTAAGTCAAATGCTTCCTGGTGTAAGCCGCTGCGCTGCTCTTCGCTCAGCAGCTCTACGCCCGATGCTTTGGCACGCAGCTGATCGAGCGCTTGCTTGCTGCTGCGGGTTTGCTCAAACACAGATTGTGAAATCTGGCCGTAAATATCGGTGCCGGTCAGTTCTTCTAAAAGCTCGGCGCGCTCGTTGGCGGCGGCATTTAAAAAGGCCGCAAAGCCACCCTGTGCCAGCAACATGGATTTGGTAAAACGGCCAAAATCAAGGCCGGTCAGGGCCTCGGTGAGTTTGAGTTTTTCATTAATTTTATCGGAGAGGATTTGCCCACTGGCGTCTGCCAGCTCCACTCTGGGCGCTTGCAATGCGCCGCTGGGCAGATTACGCGCACGGCGCTGGCTCCAGAAAGCACGGTAGCGGCTGCCTTTCACTTCAAACTCGACTTCTGCAAGGCAATCGCTGGTGTGGCGGGTCATCAGTTCATTGCTGCTGGCCGAAATACTGCTCATGCGCGGCGTTTGATGATAAAGCGCCAGGCAGATGGCATCCAGCAGGGTGGTTTTACCTGCGCCGGTGGGGCCGGTAATGGCAAACAGGCCGTTATCTTTAAAGGGCGCGGCGGTGAAATCGATTTTCCACTCGCCTTTTAAAGAGTTCAGGTTTTTTAAACGCAGGCTAAGCAGCTTCATGCCTTGCCCTCCTGCAATAGGGTGATGGTTTGTGCATAGCGTTTTTCCAGCTCAATCAGGAGTGGCGCTTCGATTTCTTCGCTGGCGATGCGCTGGGCAAATACATCGGCAGGGCTCAGCTCGGCCAGCGTTTCCTTGCTGTCTGCTTGCCAGGTGCTGGCCGCATTGCCGCGCTCTCTGCGGATGCGCAGCACTTCTATTTGCGTGTCTTTTGTCAGCCCTTCTATGCGGCTTTGTAAGTCGCTAAGGTAATCATCGCTGCTGACCAGCACTTCCAGCCAGATTGATTCGTTTTTTTCGAGAGAGCTGATGGCTAATTCCAGCTCAGCCAGATTGCCGCGCAGTGAGATCAGTTGCTGAGAGCGGGGGATGGCGAGCGGCTCAACCGCTTGCAGGCCCTGATGATCTAAGCTGACCAGCAGCACTTCTTTGGCCTGCTTAGCTTCATCAAAGCTCAGTGGAATCGGCGAGCCGCAGTAGCGGATATGCTCAAAGCCACCTACTTTTTGCGGGCGGTGAATATGCCCCAGCGCAATATAGTCAGCAGGTGGAAAGGCGCTGGTGGGGAAGGCTTCCAGCGCGCCAACATAAATCTCCCGCACCGATTCACTGGCGCTGGCACCAACTGTGGTGAGATGGCCGGTGGCGATAATGGGCAAGGCAGGCAATCTCAGCTCGTTTCGCACAGCTAATGCCCGCTGATACAGCGTTTGATAGTGCTGAAAAATACCTGCTTGCAGGCTGAGCTGCTTTTCATCGCCGCTTTGCCCCGCTACGCTTTGCTGCACATCGCGCGCACGGATAAAGGGTATCGCACATAAAACCGCCCCGGCGCTGCCGTCTTTTTGCCTGAGCAGCAAAACCTGTTCGCCAGCATCCGCTGCCATGCCAGGAATCACGCTGGTGTTCAGCTCAGCAAGCAGCGATTTGCTTTCGCCTAAGGTGGCAACCGAGTCATGATTCCCACCCAAAATAATCAGCCTGGCGCCGGTTTTGCTGAGGGCCACAATAAAGTGGTTGTAAAGCTCGCGGGCATAGCTGGGCGGCGATCCGGTATCGAAAATATCCCCGGCCACCAAAATAGCGTCGGCATTGTGGGTAATCGCAGCGGCCAGCAGCCAGTCTAAAAAAGCCTGATGCTCAGCCTGGCGCGTCTTGCCCATAAAATGCTGGCCCAGATGCCAGTCCGAGGTGTGGATGATTTTCATGTGGGGGAGTGGTCATTCAGGATGAGGGGATTATGAAGGCTGGCGGAGAGGGTGTCTTGCTTACCGGCGCTAAAACCCAAATCTTGAACCACGGAGAATACAGAGGACACAGAGAAAACCGGTCGTTTCCTCTGTGCTCTGCGTGTTCTCAGTGGTTCGGGATTTTGCTCCCGGACATCAGCAAAGTATTTCGGCAGCCTCTTGGGGCTGATCAATAACCGGGCTTAGATTATGCGCCCGCCGCGCCTTATTACATTGCTCATCCCCAGCCATGACTTCTTTACACGTGCTTGAGCGCTGCTCATAGATGCTGCAGCTGACCGCTTCACCTACTTTTCCTGTGAGTGCCACGCAGCGGCTGGGGTGCTGGTCTGTGCCGCGCATGGCAACATAAACAGAATGGATGGGGATGGTTAAGCGGGCTGGCACGCTGCCGCCCTGTGCAGCATCGCTTTCACCCCAATAGAATGAAACCCGGAAATGGGCGCAGCATGCGCCACAGCTTTGGCAATGATCGCTCATGGTTGTATTTGAGTCTGCTGATCAGATGATAATGGTTGTCAGGTTTTAGACAGTGTATTGTGGATTAACTTTAATAGGTGAAATTTAAAATGCCCAAAATAATACAAAAAAAGGATTTACCCGTGCAAGCCTGGAAAAACGGCGGGGGAATAACGTCAGAGATTGTTATTTTTCCGAAAGACGCATCGCTGGATTATTTTGACTGGCGTATCAGCATGGCCACGATCGGGCTTGACGGTGGCTTTTCAGAATTTGCAGGCGTTGACCGCAGCCTGGCTATTGTGGCGGGGAAGGGGGTAAGCCTGCAATTTGGCAAGGGCGGGCCGCAGACTCTGATGCCCCAAGATCAGCCGCTGCGTTTTGCCGGCGAGGCTAAGGTGCATGCCCGTCTGCTGCAGGGCGAAGTGATTGATTTTAATGTGATGACAAGGCGCAGCAGCTATCGCCATTTATTGCGCCAGCAGGTATTTAGCCAGCCGGAAACCTGGGTTTTTTCGGGTGAAAGTGGCCTCTTATTTTTGGCCGGAGGTGAATCTTTTTTATGCCAGAAGGGCGGGCAGCAGTTTGTTTTAAAGGCGATGGATAGTTTGTTCTTAAGTGCAGATGATGCAGGTGAATGGCTTTTGGTGCCTTATGGGGAGGTGTGTCTCTTTTTTACTGATTTTAATAAAGTGTGATTAAGCGTTTAAATCAATATCCTAATAAGCAATTATGCTTACAATAATTTATGTATTTACTTTCTATTTAATTGAATTTTCCTTTCTTGATTATTTAAATATGTTTATTTAAATAAATCATAAGCACATAATGATGTTCTAATTTTTTAAGTATTACTAATTGGAGCTGACTTATGCGCATTAAAAAAGTAATAAATAAGCGAAGTACGCAGGCTGGCGTATTGGCAATTGCTCTTGCCAGCATCATGGCCGCATGCGTGACAACGGGAGGCGAAAGCACGGCAGAGTCTGCCCCGCCACCCGCTGCCAGCCAGCAGGGTCAATCAGAGCATGCCCCTGTTCTGGGTGAGCAGCCCAGCTATCCGTTTGGCCTGCCGCCACAGGCCGGGGCAAAAGGATTGCCTGATCATCCACAGGTATCAGCCCTGCAAAAAGGCGTGGCGGCAGCGCCGCTTTATGCAGAATGCGATCAGCGATTATTTTCTTTATCGGGCGCGGCACTGGCCAGCTATGTGGCGACGGTAGAAGGGCGCTGTATTAACCGGCTTTTTGAGGCCGATGCGGCAACTTACCCGGTGATCTCGGCTGCAAATATGCAGGCCGTAGCAAAAGAAGCCCGCTTGCGCGCACGCCAGTGGAATCCGGCCAAGCCCAATGGCCTTTGGCCTCTGGCCACATTTTTAAAAGCGGGTTATTTCACCCAGTACAGCCATGCCAGAGAAGTGGGCGAATACGGGCGCACAGTGGATCAGCCTGTGATGCAGGTGGTGAGCGCGCTGGCAGATAACCCGGCGATCTGGTTAAACCCTGCAGAGGATGAATCTCTGTCCAGTGAGGCATGGGAGCGCCAGAATGATGCGCGGCAAAGTGTCAGTGAAACCATGATTCTGGCCGATTCGGTGCGCCAGCCTGAATATGCCTTGCCATTGCTTAGCGCTTTTTTTGGCCGTTATCAGGGGCAGTTTAAGCAAAGCTATGCTCAATACGCTTTGCATCCTATGCAAACCACTTTGTTTAATTTGCACGGGCAGAGTGGCTTTGATCAGAAAGCAGAATCAGGCCAGCTTGATGGTTTGGTTAAGTCTCTGGCGGCTATTGTGCGCCAGGGCAGCTCTGCTTTTGCAGATGAGCAGATGTTTTTAAATACACTGCGTGAAACCGGCCGCTTTATGCTTTACCCAAGAACCTCGCCACTTGCCGAGCCTGCTGTGGCGCAGCATCTGAATTCAGAGCGCTATTCTGCGGCTTGGGCCGAGGCGGTTTATGCGCTGAAAAAAATCGCCAAAGTGCCTTGCGATCGTTACAACATTTGCAATGCCGAAGCCGGGCTGAAAGCCCGCTTATTTCCTAATCGCTGGTCATTTGATAATGGCAATCTGGTTTTTGAAACGCCGCTTAGCCGCAAGCAGGTAGAGCCGCTTTATTACGCCATGAAGCAGGTTGAGGCGCAGCTTAAGCGGGTAAGTGGCGTAAGCCAGCCGGTAAAAGATGATCCGAATGCACGTTTACGTATGGTGATTTACGGTACAAAAACCGATTACGGCCGCTATCAGGGCTTACTCAATGATTTATCTGCCGATAACGGGGGTATTTATATTGAAAACGGCGCTACTTTTTATACCTTTGAGCGCACCAGCCAGGAAAGCACGCTGTCTTTAGAAGAGCTGGTCCGCCACGAATATGTGCATTATTTATCCGGCCGCTTTATTCAGCCGGGCATGTGGGGCTCCGGCGAATTCTTCCGCGACAGCCGCCGTATGCCCTGGTATGACGAAGGCTTTGCCGAGTTTATGGCGTGGAGCACCTCGCGTGAGGGCATTAAAGTTCGTGGCCATGTAGTGGATGTGGTAGCGAATAACTGGCCAGCCAGTTTTCAGACTCCCGCGCAAATTATGCGTTCAAGCTATAGCGATGGCTGGGATTTCTACAGCCATTCGGCACTGTGGTTTTACTTCTTGCATCGCAATGAGCCGGGCATTCTGGCCGATGTATTGCAGCAATTGCGTAACGATGATGTAAAAGGCTTTGATGCACTGGTGAAACGCCTCGGCGCTGATACGGCTTTAAGTGCCCGCTTTAAAGAGTTTGTCGCGCAGCAAGTTGCATTGCAAAAGGCTGGCCAGCTGGGGGATACCTCTACTATCGAGGGCCAGGACTGGCTGGCGCAACCGGCATGGCAGTTAAGTGATGTGGCGCATATTCAATCCTTAATGGGCAAAGCGCTGCCGCTGGCCTGCCGCATATGGGCAGAGGGCGCGGGCAGCGAGCTGCGCCGTTTTGAATGCACAGGTCAAACTGCTATTCGTGCCAGTACGCTGACAGAAGCGCATCAGGAAAGCGATGTCTTACTAAATAATGCACTGAAAAACCTGCAAGGCAGCGCCAATAATATGCTGGCGGTTAACTGCTTTGCCAGTGATTATCAGCTGGATGCGCATCGTGCCGCGCTGCGCTGCGAAGGCCCGCTGGCCAATGGCACGGGGCCAGCACCAACGGCTGTACCTGTTGCACCGCCAATCCGCCCGACTGCAACGCCTGTGCCAACCAGCCCGCCAGTCCGCCCTACTGCGGTGCCAACGCCGGTCAGCCCGCCAACGCGGCCTTCTGCAGTGCCAACTACGGTGCCCACCCTGCCACCAGTTAATCCCAATAATCTGGCCTTGTTACAAACGCGCTTTAGCAGTGCAGGGCGCTGCCTGCGGGTTACCCTGGCCGCTAATCAGCAGGTTGATCGCTTTGTGCTGCTGAATTCAGCCAGGCTGGGGCGGATTAATTTTGCTGAATATGGCAGCTTCACTTACCACCGCGATGCCGGTCAGGCCGGGCTGGCAGACAGCATTACTGTTCGCCTGCAGCGCGGTACGCAATTTAAAGATATCCGGGTGGTGCTGGATGCAAAACCTGTGAACCAAAGTGAAGAGGCCTGCTGGGCCGGGGCTTAAGCGTATTGGATGAAATCAGGGCAGCTGCTGCCCTGGTTTTATTTTTTATTGCAGGGCAGGCCTTGGCAGACCGGCGTTTATTCTGGGTCTTATTACCAGAAACAGCCTTGCTGATTAGAAAACATCAGGGCTGTTTTTAGCCCTCGATATGGGTATTTACTGGTTTTAACTACTTGTAATAAAAGATTTTTTACCGCTTTGTAAATGCCTCTTAAGCAAGGGCTCTGAATAAGACCATGGCCGTGCTTCAGCAAACTCATGGCTTTTTTCTGGCTTGACAGCCCACCGCTGCACGGCCGAAGATGCGCTCACTATGATGAATCTGATCCGCGCTTTTTCTTATTATTATCTGGCCTGCCCACTGGCAGCCCGATGGTTCGCGTTCATCTGAAACACACAGATTAAAGCATCCAAGGCCGCCAAATCAGGCGGCCTTTTTGCATTTATGGCCCGCCTGATTTGCTGGTTCCTTAGCTCAAAAAAATAAAGGACCACATCATGACTACTCGCTCTAACTGGGGCTCTAAGCTGGGATTTATCCTTGCCGCAGCAGGCTCGGCCATTGGCCTTGGGGCTATATGGAAATTTCCTTACGTGACGGCCATGAATGGCGGTGGCGTGTTTTTACTGCTGTTTTTATTCTTTAGCTTCACCCTGGGTCTTGCCCAGATGGTGGTGGAATTTACCCTGGGCCGCAGCGCGCAAACCGGCCCGGTAGGGATGTTTCGTAAGCTGGCGGGTAAATCCTGGCCGCTGATTGGCATGATGGGGATTTTCGCAGGCTTTGTGCTCTACAGCTTTTACAGCGTAGTGGGCGGCTGGACGCTGGCGTACCTTGCGCTGGCCATGGATGGCTCGGTGCTGACTACCGACACCAAGGTGCTAAAAGATACTTTCGAGCATTATGTATCTAATCCTTTCTGGCCGATTCTGACCCACGGCGCTTTTGTGCTGGCAACGCTGGGCATTGTGATTGGCGGTATTGAAAAAGGCATTGAGCGCGCCAGCAAATTGCTGATGCCCGGCCTCTTTATCATCATGCTGATTCTGATTGCCCGCTCTTTGACGCTGCCAGGCGCATGGCAGGGCGTGGTGGCCTTCTTTGCCCCTGATTTTTCAAAGCTAACACCTGCTATGGTGGTCGATGCCCTTGGCCTTGCGTTTTTTTCCTTGTCTTTGGGCACGGGCGGCATGATTGCTTACGGCTCTTACGTTAAACAAGAAACACCGGTATTGCACTCGGCAGCCTGGGTGGTAGGCCTCTCTTGTACCGTAGCGATCTTGGCCGGGCTGATGATTTTTCCTGCGCTGTTTGCCTTTAAGCTGAACCCTGGTGCAGGCCCTGGCCTGACCTTTATGACTATGCCGGTGGTGTTTGCCAGCCTGCCCTTCGGCCAAATCTTCGCCATCGCCTTCTTTGCCCTGCTCTCGGTGGCCGCGCTGACGTCATCTGTTTCGATGCTCGAGCTGATCGCCACATTATTTCTGGATGAATATAAACTGCCACGCCGCAAAGTGATTCTTTGTTTATCGCTGGCGGTTTTCCTCTGTGGCATCCCGGCATCGCTGTCTTTTGGCCCTTGGGCAGATGTGAAATTCTTTGGTAAAACTATTTTTGACCTGATGGATTACAGCGTATCCAATGTGATGATGCCGCTGGGGGGCATCGGCGTGGCGCTGTTCGCAGGCTGGCGCGTATGGCCGTTATTGGAAGAGCACTCTGGCCTTGCTGGCCTGCCACTCCTGGGCCTGAAATGGAGCTGCCGCGTCATCGCGCCTTTATCCATTGCGGTGATTTTGGTGAAGAATCTTTGATATTAATTTGCAAACTCTAAAATCAAGATAAATACCCAAACCCTGAAATACGGCGTTTCACGTAGAAAAACAGGCGCAAATTAAAGCGTTTAAATGGGTTTTAACATTGTTCAAACTCAGCAATTTGAATTTTGAGCATTACTCTTGGCATGGGGCTTAAATCACCCCCTGAAAACACGCTTCGCTCCGAACAAGCGGGGTGGGGTAGTCGTCAATTCGTGTTTGAGCGAAGCGAGTTGACACAACGCCACTGTCCGCAGCGAGGGGCCTTCGTGCATTTGCGGTTGCGGCTTGGCTTCGTTTCTTGGCCGCGCAAGAAAGGAAGGTCCAGCGGGACGCCCGCACCTAAATACCGTGCTGAAGGCACTTAAAAGACCTTGTTTTAGATTTGTTGAATGCTTACAGGCTGTAACTAGCCCCGAGGCCTATTTAATTAATAAACGCAGGATGTTTTATGACAACACGTAATGCTTGGGGCTCGCGTTTGGGCTTTATTCTGGCTGCGGCTGGCTCTGCCATTGGGCTGGGGGCAATCTGGAAGTTTCCTTATGTCACGGCCATGAATGGTGGCGGGGCGTTTTTGCTGTTGTTTCTGATTTTTAGCTTTACCCTGGGCCTCGCGCTGATGATGGCCGAGATTGCCCTGGGCCGCTCGGCCGCCAATGGCGCGGTGGGCGCGTTTAAAAAAGTGGGTGGCAAGCACTGGGCGCTCCTGGGCCTGCTTGGCGTAATTGCAGGCTTTGTGCTGTTTTCATTTTATAGCGTGGTGGGCGGCTGGACTTTTGCCTACCTTGGCAAGGCCATGGATGGCAGCGTACTCAGTGCTGATCCAAAAGCATTAGAAGCGATGTTTGGCAGCTTTGTATCTGATCCGGTGAAGCCCCTGATTACCCACGCGCTGTTTACGCTGGCCACTTTGGGCATTGTGCTGGGCGGCATCGAGAAAGGCATAGAGCGGGCAGGCAAGGTGCTGATGCCGGCGCTGTTTATTATTATGCTGATCCTGATGGTGCGCTCTTTAACACTGCCTGGCGCATGGGCCGGAGTGGTGCAGTTTTTAGCGCCAGACTGGAGCCGCGTTAATCCGGCTATGGTGGTGGAAGCGCTGGGGCTGGCGTTTTTCTCGCTGTCTTTGGGCGTGGGGGCGATGGTGGCTTATGGCTCTTATATGCATTCCAGCGAAGAAATTCTTTCAGCATCGCTGTGGGTGGTGTTTTTGGCGGTGATGATTGCGCTCTTAGCCGGGCTGATGATTTTCCCTGCAGTGGCGGCTTTTGGCTTAAACCCGGCGGCGGGGCCAGGGCTCACCTTTATGACCATGCCGGTGGTGTTTATGCATCTGCCCTTTGGTCAGCTGTTTGCGATTGCCTTTTTTGCCCTCCTGGCCACTGCAGCCTTGTCTTCATCAGTGGCGATGCTGGAATTAATCGCTATCTGGTTTATTGACGATTTAAAACTGCCGCGTCGCCCTGTATTGACCGGCATCGCGCTGGCCGTGTTTCTCTGCGGTATCCCGGCATCCTGGTCGTTTGGTATCTGGTCTGATGTGCGCATCTTTGGCAAAAGTGTTTTTGATGCAATGGATTACTTTGTATCCAATCTGGCTATGCCTGTGGGCGGGATAGGCTTGGCGCTGCTGGCGGGCTGGAAGGCAGGCGACACGCTGGTGGATGAAGTGGGCCTGCAAGGCTGGAAACGGCAGGCATGGCTGATTACCTGCCGCTACCTTGCGCCTGTGCTGATTACCACGGTGCTGGTGAAAAATCTGTAAACACTTGCTGCAATGCAAAATTGCTACTTGACGGCCTCACGGCTTACAAGGCATTCTAAAAGCATGAATACAAAACAGATCAATTCCTTTGCAGGCTGGTGGCGCTTCTAATTTGAGCGGCACCATTGATCTATGGGGCCGCCGAAAGGGCGGCCTTTTATTTAGCTCGCGCATTCGGTGGCAGATTTATTTGGCAAATGGCTTTTATATTTGCCGCTACCAGGAAATAGCGCATGTCTCGTTCGCAATGGAGCTCTAAACTCGGCTTTATTCTTGCCTCTGCAGGGGCAACGGTCGGTTTGGGATCAATCTGGAAGTTTCCCTACGTCACGGCCATGAATGGTGGCGGTGCCTTTCTGCTTATTTTTATTCTGATCACTTTTACCCTTGGTATTGCGCTGATGCTGGCCGAAATCGCGATTGGCCGTGCTGCCGCGTGTGGTGCTGTGGGGGCGTTTAAAAAGCTGGGCGGCAAGGGCTGGTCGGCCGTCGGCTATATCGGCGTGTTGTGTGGGCTGACCGTGTTTTCTTTTTACAGCGTGGTGGGCGGCTGGACGATCGGCTATCTGCTGCGTGCCATCGATGGCCGCGTCATGAGCAACGATCCCAAGGCTCTGGGCGCTTTATTTGGGCAATATGTTTCCAGCCCGGTTGAGCCGATTATCACCCATGCCCTGTTTGCCCTGCTTACCCTGATTGTGGTGATGTCCGGCATTCAAAAAGGCATAGAGCGAGCAGGCAAGATACTGATGCCTGCCTTATTTTTGCTGATGCTGGGTCTGATTGTCCGCTCTCTCACTTTGCCGGGAGCAGGGACTGGCGTGCTGGCGTTTTTAGCGCCGGATTTCTCTAAAGTAAACTCAAAAATGCTGGTCGATGCGCTGGGCCTGGCTTTCTTTTCGCTATCAGTAGGCGCGGGCTGCATGCTGGCTTATGGCTCCTACCTGGGGCGTGATGTGAAGCTCACCAATGCCGCAATGTGGGTCACCGGCTTAACCACGATGACCTCCATTCTGGCTGGCCTGATGATTTTCCCGGCCATTACCGCCTTTGGCCTAGATGCCGCAGCAGGCCCGGGCCTTACCTATATGACCATGCCGGTGGTGTTTAACCATCTGCCTTTTGGCCAATTTTTTGCCACGGCTTTCTTTGCACTGCTGCTGGTAGCGGCGCTTACCTCATCGGTATCTTTGCTGGAGCTGGTGGCGGTGTACCCGATTGATGAATGGAATCTGCCACGTAAAGCCACCACCGGTGTGATTACTCTGCTGGTGTTTCTTGCAGGCGTGCCAGCCTCGCTCTCCTTTGGTGTGCTGGGCGAATACAAATGGTTTGGCCGCAATGTGTTCGAGCTGATGGATTACAGCGCATCCAATATCCTGCTGCCGCTGGGTGGCATTGGCACGGCACTGTTTGCAGGCTGGAGAATCTGGCCCGTAATCGAAGCCGAGCTGGAGCTCAGCCCTGTTTCAAACTGGGGAATGAAGTGGATGTGCCGCGTAGTGGCCCCGGCGCTGATTGCTTTGATTCTGGTTTACAACTTGTAAGGAGCGGGTTGCAGACTGATTAATCAAGTAAACGAATCCGTCATCCCCGAGTGAATTTATCGGGGATCCAGTTCAGTGCATGATGGATCAATCTATGCAGGTTTTATGGTTTGGATAACCTTACCGTTTATCCCCGATCCAGTAGCACAAGCTTGTGAGTGCGCTGTGGATAAGTAGCGCAAGTGCTTGATCTGTAGGTGGCTTTTTTTGCTGATTAAATTTTAAGCAAGCAAGCTTTCAGGCATGCTCATAGATACTAAAAAGGCCAGCATCTTTGCTGGCCTTTCTCTTATTTGGCTTTCTGCCAGCGCTTTTGCAAGCCATCAAAGCTCAGATATAGCGCCGGGGTGATGTAGAGGGTGATGAGTTGCGACAGCACTAAGCCGCCAACTACCGCCACGCCCATAGGCTGGCGCAGCTCGGCCCCTGCACCGATCCCGATGGCAATCGGCATGGCGCCCATAATGGCGGCCAGCGTGGTCATCATAATGGGGCGGAATCGTAATAAGCAGGCTTCACGAATCGCGTCCACAGGCGCTTTGCCTTCTTTGCGCTCGGCTTCCAGCGCAAAGTCGATCATCATAATGGCGTTTTTCTTGACGATACCAATCAGGAGTAAAATCCCGACCATGGCGATAAAGGTGAGCGGCAGGCCGACCAGATCCAGTGCAATCAGCGCCCCAACGGCAGCCGATGGAATGCCCGCCAGAATGGTAAGCGGGTGAATCCAGCTTTCATACAGCACACCCAGAATCACATAAATCACCGCCACAGCCACCAGAATTAACCAAAGTTGGGTATTTTGCGATTGCTGGAATACGGCGGCATCCCCGGCAAAAGCACCAAATACTTTGGATGGCAGCTGGATTTCCTGCTTCAGGGCTTCGATCTTGGCTGCGGCTTCAGACAGCGTTTTGCCTTCGGCCATATTAAACGACAGCGTTACTGCAGGCAGCTGGCCCTGGTGGTTGATGGCGTTATTGGTCATGATGCGCTCGACGCTGGAAAACGCCGAGATCGGCACCAGCACGCCACTATTGCTGCGGGCATAGAGCTTATTGAGCGCCGATTCATCACGGCGATAATCGTCGCCAAGCTGCATCAGTACCGAGTAGCTGTCTTGAGGCAGATAAATGGTACTGATTTCGCGCTCGCCAAACGCGCCATACAGCGTTTCACGCAGATTTTGCATATCGATACCCAAGGTTTGGGCTTTGTCTCTGTCGATATTTAATCTGGCTTGCAGGCCGCGCTTTTCGGTGTCCGATGTGACTTCGGTAAAGATGGGGGATTGGCGCATGGCGCGCATCAGCTTGTCGGACCAATCGCTCAGCTCATCTGATTGCACGGCTTGCAGAGTGTACTGGTAGCGGCTTTTTGAGCTGCGTGCGCCAATTTTTAAGTTTTGGGTCGGGTTAAAAAACACCGAGATACCGGTAATACCGCTGGTGTCCTTACGCAGGCTGGCTACGGTTTTTTCCATAGAAAGCCGCTGATTGCGTGGCTTTAAGGTAATAAACATCCGGCCACGGTTGCCGCTGGATAAGCTGGAAACCACCACGTTTACATTGGGATTTTTTTGAATCCGCCCGGCTACTTCGGCATGCAGTTTAAGCATGGCAGGGTAGGCAATATCCTGCGGGCCCTCAGTGCTGGCCTGAATCTGGCCGATATCTTCTTCAGGGAAAAAGCCCTTGGGCATGGATTGATACAGCCAGCCGGTGAGTGCAAAGGTGGCAAGCGCAATGATCAGCATCAGCTTGCGGCGGCCCAAGCTCCAATCCAGCGTGCGCTGATACGCGCTAAGTACTTTATGAAAGCCATTTTCAAAAAAACGGCTCCATGCGGGCACATGGACATCAGGCGCTTCGTGTTTAATATAACGCGCCGCCAGCATTGGGATCAGCGTCAGCGCCACCACGGCGGACACCATAATCGCTAAGGTGACGACGGCGGCAAATTCATGGAATAAGAGGCCAATGGTGCCTGGCATAAAGAAAATCGGGATAAACACGGCAATCAGCGATACTGAAATCGATACCACGGTAAAGCCGACTTCCTGCGCGCCCTGAATGGCGGCTTCCATGGGCTTCATGCCGTTTTCAACGTGGCGCATGATGTTTTCAAGCACCACAATTGCATCATCTACCACCAAACCAATGGCAATGGTCAGCCCCATCAGCGAGATATTGTCGAGGCTGTAACCCAGCCAGTGCATCAGTGCAAAGGTGGCAATCAGCGAGATGGGCAGCGATAAAGCCGGAATCAGCGTGGCCGCAGCACGGCGTAAAAACAGCAGAATCACACCCACCACCAGCAGCATGGTCAGCAACATGGTGAGGTTTACATCGTGAATGGCTTCGCGCACCGATTGCGATCTGTCGTTTAAAACTTGTACATTTACAGAGGCGGGCATTTGCGATTTAAGCTGTGGCAGGGCCGCTTTAATCGCGTCAACCACGGCCACGGTATTGGCGTCCGACTGGCGCATTACGGCCAGCACGATAGAGCGCTCGCCGTTAATCCAGCTGCCGCTTTTTACGTCTTGTACGCTGTCTTCTACTGTGGCGACGTCTGACAGGCGCACCGGTTGTTTATTCTTTTGGGCAACGATTAAGTTGGAAAAATCGGCGGCATTTTTAAGCTGCTCATTGGCTTGCAGTGCTAAAACCTGCCGCTTGCCATCAAGCTGGCCAACCGGGCTGTTGGCATTGGCTGATTTAAGCGCTGCGGATAACTCGGCCAGTGTCATATCTCTTGCAGCTAATAGCTCCGGGTTAACCTGCACCCGTACGGCAAAGCGTTTTTGCCCGTAAACCGTTACTTGTGCTACGCCATTGAGGGTGGAAAGCGTGGGGGAAATCAGGTTGTCGCCGTAATCGTTCAGCTCAGACAAGCTCATCGATGGCGAGTTAATCCCCACCATCAGCACCGGTGCATCCGCAGGGTTTACTTTGCGGTAGCTTGGCGGGCTGGTCATATCTTTGGGCAGGCTGCGTGATGCGCGGTAGAGTGCGGCTTGCACATCGACGGCCGCATCGTCGATATTGCGGTTGGCGTCAAATTCCAGCGTCAGCGATACCTTGCCCTGAGTGCTGCTTGAGGTAATGACGGAAAGGCCGGGAATGGTTGAAAATTGCTTTTCAAGCGGTGTTGCCACCGAGGTGGACATCGTTTCCGGGCTGGCACCAGGCAAGCTGCCGGACACCTCGATGGTGGGCATATTAAAAGAGGGCAGGGCAGAAATCGGCAGATTAAACCAGGCGACTACCCCGGCCACCACCACCGCCAGCCACAGAAGCGTAGTTGCAATGGGCTTATTAATGCTGAGTAAGGAGATATTCATTTGAGCATCTCCTTCGTGAATGAATAAAAGGTGGGGCTGGTTTGGCGCGTGCTTTTTATGTAGATATTCATTTTGCGGCACTGGCGGCTGTTTTTGGAGCGCTTGCGTCACGCTTTTGGGCTTCGCGAACTTTGCTGCCTTCACGCAGATTTTGCCCGCCTTCTTTCACTACTTTGATATTGCTGCCTATGCCGCTGACCACGGCACGCTCGTTTTCAACTTGCAGCAATTCAATCTGAATTGCTTTAACCGTCTGATCGGCCTGAATGGCAAAAACAAAGCGATGATCCGGGCCGGTTTGCACCGCCTGAGTCGGCAAAACAACGGCGTTTTTAAGCATGCCAGCGGCCACCTGCACAGGTACAAAAGCGCCAGGCCAGAGCAGGTTTTTTGGGTTGGAAAATTCTGCTTTTAAGGCAATCGTGCCCGAGCTTGAGTTAACGGCGTTATCGATAAAGCTCAGCTTGCCCTGCATTTTATTGCCATCAGCTAAGGTGGCTCTGACTAAAATAGGCTGCGGTGCGTTTTGCAAAAGGCTTAAATCGCGCTCAGGCAGGCTGAAGGCCACGGTAATCGGGTCCAGCTTGCTGATGGTTACCAGCGGAATAGCAATACTTGGCTGTACATAGCTGCCGGTATGTACTTCCACCAGACCCGCACGGCCACTGAGCGGTGCTTTGATTTGCGAATAAGATAAATTGATTTTTGCTGCATCCACCGCCGCACGTTCTGCAGCCAGTGTGGCTTGCAGGGTTTCTAATTTGCTTTGGGCATTGTCGAGGGCTGTTTTGGAGATAAAGCTTTGCAGTGCCAGCTCTTTAGAGCGGGTGTAATCCCGCTCTGCCGCAGCAAGCTGCGCCTGGCTTTGTGCCAGTTTAGCAATGGCCTGGCGCACATTGGCTTCCTCGGTCCTGGCGTCCAGGCTGAATAAGAGCTGGCCTGCGCTGATCTGATCGCCTTCTTTAAAATGCACTTTACTAATCAGGCCACTTGTTTGCGGGCGTACTTCCACCTGATCCAGCGGGCTGACATGGCCCTGGGCACTTAAATTAAGCGCAATATCGGCTGTCTGCGTTGTGGTCGCCGTTATTTGCTGGGGAGGACGCTCAGTTTTTTCTTTTGCTGCTTCTTTGCCACAGCCCACAAGAATCAGGGCAATCAGGGTCAGGCTAAATTTAGTCATTCATAATTCCAGCACGAACACCGCGCCGGAATCGTACGGTGATCGCAATCATAGTCAGGGCCACCATCAGGCCAAAGCCGGTGATGATGGCGTACATAGGAGGAATTCCGCTGGCCTGGAATTGGTGGGCTACCGCTTTACTCACATTGTCGGTAATGGGATGGCTGAAGTACTTCACCATCATGGCGTGTATGCCCACCATCACCAGAATACCGATATTCTCATTAAAGTTTTGCACGGCAATTGAGTGCCCTGCACCCATCAGTGTATGCCCCCTGTGTTGCAACATTGCGTTCAATGGCACCACAAAGAAGCCGGACAGGCAGCCAACAATAAACATCAGAAACGCAGCCAGCCAGGTATTGTGAACAAACAGCATGCCGATCACCATAACGCCCATGGCGATACCAGCAGGCAATACACAAAATGCTTTTTTGAGCGGTACATAATGCCCGGCAAGAATGGCGCCTGCCGCAATGCCAAATGCAACAACAGCCACTAGCTGAGTCGCTTGCTCCATGGAAAAGTTCAACCAGATAATGGCCCAGTTCAATACTACCAGGCGCATGGTGGCCCCCGCCCCCCAAAAGAGTGTGGTTACACCCAGGGATAACTGGCCCTGAGGGTCTTTCCAAAGTTTGGCCACGCAGCCCCAGAATTCTTTAATCAGCGCGACAGGCTGCAGCTGCAGTGGTTTGAGTTCTACATTTAATTTAGGGATGTAGCAGTTCAGCCATGATGCGGCGAGATAAAGCAAAATAATTGCGGCAATGGCAAAGGTCGCTGGGGTAAAGAAAGCACCCAGCACGGTGCTGTTTAGCCAGGGGGCAACGTGCGAACCTGCCAGTAAGCCACCCAGGATGGTGCCAAAGATAATGGCACTGACGGTTGCGCCTTCCAGCCAGCCATTTGCGGCAACCAGTTTTTCGTGTGGTAAGTATTCGGTAATGATGCCGTATTTGGCAGGGGAATAGGCTGCAGCGCCAAACCCCACAAGGGCGTAGGCCATAATCGGCGGGATACCCACAAGCATGCCAAGGCAGCCAGCCAGCTTGATGCCATTACAAATCATCATGGCCTTGCCCTTGTGCATGGAATCGGCAAAAGAGCCGGCAAAAGGGGCAAGCACAACATAAGACACTGTAAAGCACCAGAGCAGCATGGATAAATGCCATTCGGGTGAATGTTGCTCTTTTAGTAGCGCAAGGGCCGCAAAGAAGAGGGCGTTGTCAGCAAGCGCAGATAAAAATTGCGCGCCAAGAATAATGAAAAATCCACGATCCATCTTGGAACAGTACCCTTTTTTATAGTGTGGGGTTTATATCACGAAACGCAGGCATCCTGCCGGACTTAGGCTGCCGAAGCAAAAAATTGCATGACCGGGATCAGATTTTGCCGGATTTACAGCGTAATTAGCGAGGTATTGGTCAATAAAACGGTTAAATGCAGGCTGCTAAGGTGGTTTTTATACCTGCAAAGATTAAGTACTGCGGCCTGCCATCAGTAAAGCATTGTCGCTTTTGCGTCTTACATGTAATCAACAAGGTTTATACTCTACGCTTTTCCTTTGCCATGGTTTTGTCATGACCCGCCCGATTCGTGCTGTGATTCATACGGCAGCACTTGCTTCTAATTATGCGCATGTAAAAGCATGTGCACCAAATAGTAAAGTTTTTGCAGTTGTTAAAGCGAATGCCTACGGCCATGGCATTGCAAATATGGCGGCTGCACTGCCCGGTGCTGATGCTTTTGCTACTTTAGAAATGCCTTCTGCGCTGACTTTAAGAGAGTTAGGGGTAAAGCAAGCCATCCTGTTATTAGAAGGTGTGTTTTCTGCCGCCGAGCTGCAGCTTTGCGCAAAGCACGATTTCTGGTTGTCTGTGCATGATGAGCGCGGCATAGGCTGGCTTGAAAACACAGCGTTAAGTCGCCCTGTACATATTTTCTTAAAATTAAATACTGGCATGAACCGGCTTGGTTTTCCTGCCGAAAAAGCGCCGGCTTTAGTTGAGCGCCTGCAACAATGCAGCAATGTGGCAAGCATTACCCTGATGGCACATTTTGCAACCGCTGATGATCCGGAGCAGGGTGTGGCCGCGCAATGCGCGCGTTTTGATGCTGCATGCAGCGGGCTGGGGCTGCCTGTTTCTCTTGCTAATTCGGCGGCCTTACTGGCTTATCCGGAAACACAGCGTCAGTGGGTAAGGCCTGGCATTGTTTTATATGGTTCATCTCCTTTTAGCGGAAAAAGTGCCGCAGAGCTGGGCCTGCAGGCCGCCATGACTTTAAGCGCCGAAGTGATTGCTGTTCAGGAGCTGAATGAAGGCGATACCGTTGGATATGGCGCCGGCTTTGTTGCGGCAAGGCCCATGCGGATAGGGATTGTGGCCTGCGGCTACGCCGATGGTTATCCGCGCCACGCACCCACGGGCACCCCTGCTTTAGTGGATGGCGCGCGCAGCCGGCTGATTGGCCGCGTATCAATGGATATGCTGGCTGTTGATTTAAGTGAATTACCTGGTTCAGGTGTGGGCAGCGAGGTTGAGCTCTGGGGTAAAAACGTGTCTGTTGATGATGTTGCGGCGGCGGCGGGCACTATCGGCTATGAGCTGATGTGCGCAGTTGCGGCCCGGGTGCCTGTATTTGTCGAGTTCTGATCCGGGCTTTAGCTATACCGCAATAAATAAAGGCGCAAACAAAGCTCATAAGTCAGCTTAAGGTTTGCGCCTTTTTTTGTTCAACACGATTTGTTTCTTTTGATTGTGTTTGCTTCTTTGTGTTGGTTTTTTGTTGTTCTGTGCGCTGAATGGCGGGCTAAGGGCGGAGTGTTTAAAACATATATTCATTGATTGTGATGTTTATGCCTAAACAGCATAACAATTCATGAATAAATAATGACTTAAACTGTTTTCTTGCTCGAAAAGATGGCCGGCTTTCATTACAATGATCTTTCCTTTTAAAACCTACCCAAGCAGCAGGTTTGATCCATGGCATTGATTGTCCAGAAATATGGCGGCACCTCGGTAGGTTCTACCGAGCGGATTAAAAACGTGGCTCGCCGCGTGGCTAAATTCAAAGCAGAAGGGCACGATATTGTCGTTGCTGTTTCTGCGATGTCCGGCGAAACCAATAAGCTGATCGCACTGGCTAAAGAAATTCAGGCCAACCCGGATCCTCGTGAATTGGATGTCATTGTCTCTACCGGTGAGCAGGTCACTATCGGCCTACTGGCTATGGCGCTGAAAGAAATCGGCGTTGATGCAGTAAGCTACACCGGTGGTCAGGTCAAGATCCTGACCGACAGCGCGCACACTAAGGCGCGCATCCAGCATATTGACGATGGCGGAATGCGCAGCGATTTGGCAGCTGGCAAGGTTGTAATTGTTGCTGGCTTCCAGGGCGTAGACGCACAGGGCAATATCACGACCTTAGGCCGTGGTGGCTCCGATACCACGGGTGTGGCGCTGGCCGCAGCACTAAAGGCTGACGAATGCCAGATTTACACGGATGTGGATGGCGTTTACACCACAGACCCGCGCGTAGTGCCTGAGGCACGCAAGCTTTCCACGATTACTTTTGAAGAAATGCTGGAAATGGCCAGCTTAGGCTCAAAGGTATTACAGACCCGATCGGTTGAATTTGCCGGCAAATACAATGTGAAGTTACGTGTCTTGTCTTCTTTTGAAGAAGAGGGCGATGGCACGCTGATTACCTTTGAGGAAGACAGTAAGATGGAAAAACCCGTTATTTCCGGCATTGCGTTTAACCGTGATGAAGCCCGTATCAATGTGATCGGCGTGCCAGATAAACCGGGCATTGCCTATCAAATCTTAGGTCCAGTGGCGGATGCCAATATCGACGTTGATATGATTATCCAAAACGTGGGCCAGGATGGCACAACTGATTTCTCCTTTACCGTGCCTAAAAATGATCTGGGCCGTGCGATTAAAGTATTAGAAGGCGCACAAAGCCAGATCAGCGCCCGCCAGATCAACGGCGACGATAAGATCTGTAAAGTATCTATCGTGGGCGTGGGCATGCGCTCGCATGTGGGCGTGGCGTCAACGATGTTCAGAACGCTGGCCGAAGAAGGGATCAATATTCAGATGATTTCTACTTCCGAGATTAAAATCTCGGTTGTGGTGGATGAAAAGTATCTTGAGCTTGCTGTGCGTGTGCTGCATAAAGCGTTTGGTCTGGATATGATTCAGTAAAATCAGCTCAAAATAAAGAATCTGACTCTGTTCTAAAACAATGTTTGCTATGTTTTTGACAGTGATCTCTGATTTTTTAAAAAGGTGCAGAATTTTTTATTCTGCACCTTTTTGTTTTTTATCCTTACAAAACAAATCACTAGCTTTGGATCGATGCAGTGCTGTAAGAAAGTGCTCATAAAACTTAAATTATTTGCAGCTTAGCGGTTGACGCCCTTCCGGTGTTTGCGTAGTATTCGGGTCCTTGACGGAGAGTTGGCCGAGTGGTCGAAGGCACTCCCCTGCTAAGGGAGCATACGGGCAAAACCTGTATCGAGGGTTCGAATCCCTTGCTCTCCGCCAAGCATGTTGCGGCTGTAGCTCAGTTGGATAGAGTATCTGGCTACGAACCAGAGGGTCAGGAGTTCGAATCTCTTCAGCCGCACCATTAAATATAATGAATCTTCTGATTCAGAAATATTTAGTATTTTTTAAAGATGTTCCCATAGTTTAGCGGTTAGAACACTGCCCTTTCACGGCGGCGGCCGGGGTTCGATTCCCCGTGGGAACGCCAGAATTTGTAAGACGTAAGTTCGGAATATCAAGGCCGGCTAAGCCGGTTTTTTTATTTTTTGAACTTGCAGAGCGGCTGTAGCTCAGTTGGATAGAGTATCTGGCTACGAACCAGAGGGTCAGGAGTTCGAATCTCTTCAGCCGCACCAGTAAATACGATGAGTCTTCTGATTCAGAAATGTTTAATATGTTTTAAAGATGTTCCCATAGTTTAGCGGTTAGAACACTGCCCTTTCACGGCGGCGGCCGGGGTTCGATTCCCCGTGGGAACGCCAGAATTTAGTATATATAGAAGTATGCGGCTGTAGCTCAGTTGGATAGAGTATCTGGCTACGAACCAGAGGGTCAGGAGTTCGAATCTCTTCAGCCGCACCAATAAATACGATGAGTCTTCTGATTCAGAAATATTTAGTATGTTTTAAAGATGTTCCCATAGTTTAGCGGTTAGAACACTGCCCTTTCACGGCGGCGGCCGGGGTTCGATTCCCCGTGGGAACGCCAGGTATCGCACAATGCATACTGTATAAATAACCACTCCACCTCATAGGTTGAGTGGTTTTTTTACGTCTGAAACTTGTGCAGCTTATTGACGCGGCTTGCTCAAATTGTTTTGTAAGCAGGCCTGGATACGTGGCACAACAAATTGAATAAATGCCTCATATTTTTTGGGGAGCGGATGA
Source organism: Iodobacter violaceini (assembly GCF_011601265.1). GTDB lineage: Bacteria > Pseudomonadota > Gammaproteobacteria > Burkholderiales > Chitinibacteraceae > Iodobacter > Iodobacter violaceini. The sequence goes on along the minus strand of NZ_JAAOLX010000001.1, from coordinate 371,576 downwards.
TGGTAGGGGTAGACCAGATAAAAGGGGTAGGGCGCTGGTTGCCAGCCAGGTAAAACCTCCTGCATTTCACCTTTGCTGACCAGTGGCTCTGCAATATAGGCAGGTAATAAAGCGACACCAAAGCCAGCAGCAACAGCACTGGCTGTGCTGGCATAGCTATCAATAGAAAACTGGCTGCGCAGCTCAATTTGCTCAATTTTCCCTTCGCATTCCAGCAGCCAGCTGCCTTCCTGCTCCTGATGTAATTCTAGTAAAACACGGTGCGTTACTAAATCACACGGATGGTCCAGCCTCCCTGCCTGCGCAAGATAACTTGCTGAGGCGTATATCCTTTTTTGCGATAAGCCTAAATGCCTTGCCACCAGATTTTCATCCCCCACTGTTCTTGATCTGATGCAAAAATCAATGCCATCGGCGACAGGGTTTTTCAGCCTGTGATCGGTGTCTAATTCCATACGTATGCCGGGGTATTGCAAGCTGAATTCAACCAGGATGGGGGCCAGTATGGATTGCCCGAAGGCTTGAGTGGCACTGATACGAAGTGCTCCCTCTACCGTGGCCTGCAGGCCTTCAATATCCCGGCGGGATTGCTGAAGCATTTCACGCAATGCCGCAGCATGCATTGCCAGCCTGACTCCCGCCTCTGTGAGTGAGACGCGTCTTGTGGTTCTGAGCACAAGCAGGGTGGCCAGCTCAGCCTCCAGGCGTTTTACACTCTGGCTGATATGGCTTTTGGTGCAACCAAGCAAGTCAGCAGCGGCGGTAAAGCTGGCTGTACGTGCCAGTGCATCGAAAGCGAGTAAGGCATCAGGCGGAAGGATTGTTTTCATATGCAAACAGTGTGTCGTTTTTAGCTAGTTTATCGTAATTTAATTGCCAATTACTATGTCATTGTCAATTAATTAAAACGATGGTGCCGGAATGATTGCAATCTTACGTCAATTTTTTAATGCCCGTATTCAGCGGCCTGTGCAAAGAACTGGTCAACTGAAGCGAGTCATTACTGCGCTGGCAGGTTTTTGGTGGCGGGGCTTTTTGCCCTGCGGGAAGGCATTAAGGGATGAGATTGAGGCATTAGAGCGGGTGCGGGATCGCTGGCGTTCCCGTTAGGCAAGGGTTGGGTAATTCTGTCCATAAAAATACAGTATTTATGCTGTCTGCCATACCGCGATGGTCTGATCAGGGTTAATACCTGGCTGCGCAGCAACTGCTCTGTGGGACGCTCTGAGTAAATGAAGGTTTTGGGCAGTCCGCCAGAATGTTTCATAAAATGAAGAGGGTCTTTTAGTTTGCAAAAAGATTGTTCTAAAAGTTTATTTTTAGCGATTGTTGTTTGCTAACAGGGTGGAAAGCGCATTGGCTAAAATGGATCATTCTCATTCAGACTTACTCATTGTTTTGAATAAAGCTTTGCAATTAGCAGAGCAGCTTGCTGTTTGGCATGAAAAAAAAGGGGTGCATGGTGCTTTACGGCCTGAATATATCAGTTTTACAGATTCAGGCGTCAGTATCAGCCCTGCAGATCAGGAAGAGCTGGCATTAAGTCTGCGTTGTCTGCGTTATGCCTCACCAGAGCAGGCGGGGCGTTTAGCACAATTTGATAAACGCAGTGATTTATATTCCCTGGGCGTTATTCTCTATGAGTGGATTACAGGGCGCCTTCCTTTTTCTGCTGATGATTTACTTGATTTAGCACATCAGCAAATGTCTTCATTACCTGTTGCGCCAGCCTCGTTGGTGCCGCAATTACCCTTACAGATTTCTCATCTTATTTTAAAGCTCCTGGCGAAATCTCCGGAAGCAAGATATGCAACAGCCAGAGGCCTGGTTGCGGATATTGCTCTGTGTATTGAGCAATTAAAAACCGCAGGCTATATCGCTTTATTTACATTGGGCGAAACAGATTCAGGATCACAATTTATGATTCCGGATCATTTATATGGCCGGGAACAAGAAATTGATTATTTGCAGCATTTGTATTTAAGAGCGGCTCAGGGGCAAGCGATTATTTGCATGTTAGGCGGGTATTCGGGGGTAGGAAAATCCACTTTAGCACTTTCAATCCGGGATGAAGTCCAAAATAAGGGAGGGCGGCTTATTGTTGGTAAGTTTGATCAATTCAGACGTGATTCACCTTATTCAGCATTAATTGAAGCCTTTAAGTCACTGCTTCGTCAGGTATTAGCCAGTAAACAGGCAGAATTAGCACAATGGCGTGAGAAAATTGCAGACTCACTGGGTGATAACGCACAAATTGTTATTGATGTTCTTCCAGATTTAGAAAAAATAATTGGTCCACAATCCGCAGCACCTTTGTTAAGTGGCCTTGCGGCTCAGCGCCGTTTTAATGAGCTGTTTGCTCAGTTAGTTGCGCTGTTTGCCAGTAAAGAGCACCCGCTGGCGATATTTTTAGATGATTTACAGTGGGCTGATTTTGCTTCGCTGGCCTTGATTCAGTCATTTGCTAAAAGCAGTATGGCTGCCCATGTACTGATTATTGCGGCATATCGTGATAATGAGGTCGATGCGAATCACCCATTAGTTAATATGTTAAATGAATTACTTAAAAGCAAGGCTTGTGTGGAAAAGCTGGCTTTACAGCCTCTGCATGCGGAGCATTTAAGTGAAATGATTCAGGATACCTGCCGCAATATTCAGAATGTGGCTGAGTTAAGCCGTTTACTGATGAGCAAAACAGAAGGCAACCCATTTTATGCAAGGCAATTTCTTAAAAATATGCAGGCTAAAGGGCAGCTATTTTTTAATTTCACTGACAATACGTGGCACTGGCAATTAGACCAGGCCCGCCTTCAGGATGCTGCAGATAATGTAGTTGAATTAATGATGCAGCGTTTAAATCGCTTTTCAGTTGAAACTCAAACTGTATTACAAACCGCTGCCTGTATCGGAAAACGTTTCGACTTAACTTTATTGGCCGTTGTTGAAAACACAACAGAAGCCTTTGTACTTACTTTGCTGGCCCCTGCTTTGCATGATGAATTGCTCCTTGCTGTTCATGAAGGAGGTGAGCGAAAAGTATTTCAGTTCGCCCATGACCGGATCCAGCAAGCGGCATATTCTGTAACTTTAGAACGTAATTTAAACAGCCTGCATTTAGAGATTGGCCGCCGCTTATTGCAGCAAATATCTGCTGAGGCAACTGAAGCACCTTTATTTGAAATTGTGGATCAGCTTAATCATGGTCTGGATAAAGTGAAATTGCCTCAGGAGCGAATTGCATATGCTCAGCTTAATTTACGGGCAGGAATTAAAGCAAGAGAGGCAATGGCCTATCAGGCGGCCATGCGATATTTAGATACGGCTATTTCATTATTACCCGAAGATTCGTGGTCAGAACAATATCAGCTCAGCTTTGATATTTACTTAAATGCATCAGAGGCGTGCGATTTATGTAATCTGGATGAGCGATTTGAGTTGCTGGTTGAAACGTTGTTATTCAGGGGGCAGAGCGCCTTAGATAAAGCCCAGGCACGGATCAGACAAAGTATTTATTACAGCCGTAAAGGCAGAATGGCCGAAAACCTTGAAGCCGGCCGGCTTGGTTTGATTTTATTTGGCATGAATATTCCTGAAATAAATGATCACTATGGGATGAATGAGCGTTTTAAAAGTGAAATGGTGATATTCAGGGGTTATTTTTCAGATAAAGAATTGTCTGGCTTATATGATTTACCTTTTTCACATGATGCAGAAACAGATATTATTTTAAAGCTTATTGCGTCTATATCTGAATCTGCTATTTTTACTAATTACCCGTTATTTTCACTTATTTCTGTACTCGGCGCCAACCGTTCGATTGTATTTGGTAATGCAATGCTTTCTCCTTTTTGTTATACCCTTTTGGGTATTACATTAATTGCACAATTCAAAAATTATCAGGATGCCCGTAATATTGCAGATGCAGGTTTAAAGTTAAGCCGCGAAAAGCTGTTTGATTTGTGGGGGTATAACCGTGCATTTACTTATTACACATGGAATATTAATCATTGGACTTTACACGCTGAAACGACATTGCCCCTGCTGGATGAAAATTATAATCTGGCATTAAAAGCACATGATTTAGTTTATGGTGCCTATGTATTAGTGGCCAAGCCATGGAGTCATTTTATATTAGGCCGCAGTATGCTCGATGTGATTTCCAGCAACCAGCAGCTGGGGCAGTATTGTTTAACTCATGATGTGGTTTTCCCTGTAACACTGGCTCAGCCCTTTGAAGCTTTAGCCCGGGTGTTACATGGGGAAAGCAGCTCATTGAGCGATTTAAACAGTGAGCATTTTGATGTACAGGCATTCCGGCAAATCTGGAGTGGTGTGCCTATCGTGATGGCAGGTTTGCATATTGCACAACTTTCTTTGCATATTTATTCACAGGAATATGATGCTGCTTTGTTATTGGCGGAGCAAATAGGCAAAGATTATCCATCTACCTATTTATTAAATTTAGTCTGGAAGTTTTCCCATGGTTTGGCGCTGTCTGCTTTAGCGAGAAAGAATACAGGAAAAAAACGACAGGCTTATATTGATGCTCTGGAGGTCATCAGCGAATACTTTGAGCAAATTTCTAAAGAGGGAACGCCTGAAAATGTAGAGCATAAACTGGTTTTTTTACGCGCCGAGCAGGCGCGTCTGGATAACCGGACTGAGGATGCTGAGCTTTTATATTGGCACGCTATTCGCCTTGCACAGCAAAGAGGTTTTTTACTGGATGAGGGCTATTTTCATGAAATGCTTGGATTATGGCTGGAGGAAAGAGCCTGCGCTTTTGAGCCCATTCAGCAAATATTAACCCAGGCGGCAACCTGTTATCGCCAGTGCCATGCTTTAGCACTGATGGGGCGGGTTGAGCTGCGCTTAAAAGTATTGCCAAGGCAGGAGCTGGAGCTTATTCAAAACGATGTGGATGCGCTGCATGCCTTAGATAGCCTGGATACGCTGGCTATTTTGCGGGCCGTTCAGGCGATTTCCAGTGAAGTGGGCGTGCAGCCTTTATTGGGGCGCTTGCTAAAAATTATTATCGAAGCCGCAGGTGCTGATCGTGGTGCCATCGTGGTGCGAGATGGTGATCAGTTGCAAATTGAGGCTATTCTTAATTTTGTACAGCCGGTATTACCTGAGAGCTTATTGCGTTTTGTTTTTAATACAGGGCAAACCACTTTATTAAATGAGTTAACGCAGTTTTCTGAATTCAGGGGCGATATTTATTTTACTCAATACCGGCCTGCTTCTATTCTTTGCCGTGCACTGGGGCGCAGCAGTACCGGACGGCGCGTGCTGTATTTGGAGCACAGCACCATTAGCAATACTTTTTCTATGCAGCGCAGGCAGGTATTGGAGTGGTTGTCTGCGCAGGCTGCTATTTCAATTGAAAATGCGCAAATGTATCAGGAGCTTGAATCGCTTGTGGCAAAGCGTACTGTAGAGCTGGAGCGCAATCGAAATGTATTGGAATCCATTTTAGAATTCTCTCCTGCCCTGGTTTCTTTAAAAGATTTAAATGGCCGCTATTTGCGGCACAATTTGCGTTTTGCTGAATTATTTAATCGGGCAGGTGAATCTCTGGTAGGAATGACCGATGAAGAAATAGCAGGGGCAGAAACAGCAAGCCGGTTTTTGATTCAGGATAAGCGGGTTATTGCAGAGAATGCACCTCAGCGGGTTGAGGAAGAAATCATGACTGCTGATGGATTGCATACCTTCTTAACGCATAAATTTCCCCTGCGGGATGCAGATGGCAGTGTGTATGCTGTTGGCGGGATTGCGATGGATATTACTGAATTAAAATTAGCACAAAAAACAGCAGAAGCCGCAACACAGGCAAAAAGTGCATTTCTGGCCAATATGAGCCATGAAATCAGAACGCCAATGAATGCTGTAATTGGGATGGCTCATCTGGCATTGAAGACAGATTTAAATGAACGCCAGCGCGATTACGTGCAGAAAATACATTATGCTGGCCAGTCTTTATTGGGAATTATTAATGACATTTTAGATTTTTCTAAAATAGAAGAGGGAAAATTATCAATTGAAAAAATTGATTTTAATCTTGATCAGGTCTTTGCCAATATTGCGACTCTGACATCAGGCAAAGCAGAAGATAAAGGTATTGAATATCTTTTTCAAGTGCATCCGAATGTGCCCCGATATTTAGCCGGGGACCCCCTGCGTCTGGGGCAGGTATTACTGAATATGGTGAGTAATGCAATTAAATTTACTGAAGAAGGTGAAGTACATGTGATTTGTGAGTTAATCCGCTCCGATGAAAAGCAGGTGGTTTTGCGCTTTTCTGTCCGGGATACAGGTATGGGTATGAGTTCAGAGCAGGTGAAAAAACTGTTTTTACCTTTCAGCCAGGCGGATAGTACAACCACGCGTAAATTTGGTGGCACAGGTCTGGGATTATCGATTTCCAAGCGCCTGGTCGAAATGATGGGCGGGGAAATTGAAGTGCAAAGCGTGCCTGACCGGGGCTCTGTTTTTGCGTTTAGCTGTGTTTTTGGTCATGAAACCTCACAGCAGCACAACACCACACGCTTACCTCACCATTTACATGGCATGCGTATTTTAGTAGTGGATGATAATTCGGTTGCCCGTGAGATTTTGCAGGAATCACTGCAAAGTCTTACTTTTGTAGTTGATGCCGTGTCTTCCGGAGAAGATGCGCTGGTTAATTTGCACCGCGCCGATGCAAAACAGCAGCCCTATGGGGTGGTCTTTACAGACTGGCATATGCCGGAAATGAATGGCCTTGAATTAGCCCGCAGAATAAATCTGGATAAAAGATTGTTTCATACGCCATCGCTTGTGCTGGTGACTGCTTATACAAGGGAAGATATTCGTGCAGAAGCACAGGCTGCACATGTGGATGGTTTTTTGTTTAAGCCCATTAATCAATCAATGGTTGTAGATACTTTATTAACCATTTTTGCGCCTGAATTATTGCGTGATATAGCTTCATTTACCCGTACTGATATTATTCCTCATTTGAAAGGCATGCGTGTTTTATTGGTAGAGGATAATTTAGTGAATCAGCAGATTGCATTAGAGCTAATGCGATCTGCGGCTATTGAGGTTGATATTGCAAATAACGGCCATGAGGCCATTAAAAAAATTGTAGAGTTTGGCCCCAAGCATTATCACTGCGTATTAATGGATCTGCAAATGCCAAAAATGGATGGCCATGAAGCGACGGCTGTTATTCGCAGTGATGCGGTGTTTAATACCCTGCCGATTATTGCGATGACGGCCCATGCCATTAATGAAGAAAGAGCCCGTTGTTTAGCTGAAGGGATGAATGAACATATCACCAAGCCGATTGATCCGGCTTTATTATTTGAGCGTTTGCAATACTGGCATCAGCATCGTTTATCAGCTGATGGCAATACGCGTATTTATATTGGCGATCACTTGCCTGAGGAACTGGCCATTGAAACACCTCCGGAGGAGCCAAAACCAGCTGAGGTGATCTTATCCGGACCGAAGGATTTATCTGAATTGGATAAGCTGAAATTATTATCAGGTGTGGCTGGTTTGGATATGGATGATGGGCTGGCAAGGCTGGGCCATAATGCTGCATTGTATTGGCTGGTCATTCAGCAGCTGGCCATGACAGAGCAGGATAACCCGGAAAGAATTCGTGCTGCATTAGCACAGGGAGATTTTGAAAGTGCTTCCAGAGCAGCGCATTCTTTAAAAGGTGCTGCTGCAAATTTGTCGTTCAATGATATAACGCAATTTGCAGCCAAGGTTGAGTCTTTATTGCGCCAGGGTGAAAGAGGAGATATTTTATATCGGTATATCAATGAGCTTGATCAGTCTGTGCAGCTGCTGTGCCGTGCCATTGAGCAAATTGATCAGTAATTAATCTGCATATAAAAAAACACCGCATTGCTGCGGTGTTTTTATTTTAAGGCTGCGCGAGCTTGCCTTCTAATTGCTTTCTGATTTCCGGCATTCTGTGTTCCAAATAATGAATGCTGGTGCTGCCTTTAATAAAGGCTTCATCTAATAAAAGCTGCTGATGTAAAGGGATATTGGTGTTGATCCCTTGTACGACCATTTCAGACAATGCAATTCGCATTCTGGCCATGGCTTGAGCGCGATCATCACCATAGGTAATGATTTTACCAATCATCGAATCGTAATGCGATGGTACGGTATAGCCTTGGTAAACATGTGAATCCACGCGCACACCCGGGCCACCCGGGGTGTGGTAGGTGGTGATTTTGCCCGGGCTGGGGATAAACTTAAGCGGATCTTCAGCATTAATCCGGCACTCAATGGCGTGGCCTTTGAGTTTCACGTCTTTTTGCGTGTAGCGCAGCGGCAAATTAGCCGCTACACGAATCTGCTCTTGCACAATATCGATGCCGGTAATCATTTCGGTAACCGGATGCTCAACCTGAACACGGGTATTCATTTCAATGAAATAGAATTCGCCATTTTCAAATAAGAATTCGAATGTACCTGCGCCACGGTAATTAATTTTGCGGCAGGCAGCAGCGCATCTTTCACCAATCTGTTTACGTTGTGCTTCGGTAATGCCCGGTGCAGGTGCTTCTTCAATGACTTTTTGGTGACGGCGCTGCATGGAGCAATCGCGCTCGCCCAGATAAATGGCGTTGCCGTGCTGGTCGGCCAGAATCTGGATCTCGATATGGCGTGGGTTCTGCAGGTATTTTTCCATGTAAACCATGGCATTGCCAAAGAACTTTTCTGCTTCTGATTTGGTCAGCTCAACGGCCGCGACTAATTCTTCTTCAGTATTCACCACACGCATGCCGCGGCCACCGCCGCCGCCAGCTGCTTTAATAATGACCGGGTAGCCAACGGCTTTACCGATTTTCATTAATTCAGCAGGATCGTCCGGTAAAGCGCCATCAGAGCCGGGTACGCAAGGCACGCCTGCTTCTTTCATGGCGTCTTTGGCAGAAACCTTGTCGCCCATCAGGCGGATGGATTCCGGGCGCGGGCCAATAAAGGCAAAGCCGGATTCTTCAACGCGCTGGGCAAAGTCGGCGTTTTCACTTAAAAAACCGTAACCTGGGTGAATGGCCTGCGCTTCTGTGACTTCAGCTGCGGCAATCAGTGCTGGTACATTCAGATAGCTTAATGTGGAGGAGGCCGGGCCAATACATACCGATTCATCGGCTAATTTGACGTATTTTGCTTCGCGGTCGGCTTCAGAATGCACAACAACCGTTTTGATGCCCATTTCACGGCAGGCGCGCAAAATGCGCAGCGCAATTTCACCGCGATTTGCAATCAGGATTTTTTCAAACATGGGAAGCTCCGTGAGGAGTAAGGATGAAAGGGAAGCCAGGGGTTTTAACCCTGTTCTTCCCTTTTTAAGCCTTACCGAATCAGCCAATAATAAATAGTGGCTCACCGTATTCAACAGGGCGGCCATTTTCGACCAGGATCGATTTGATCACGCCTGCCTTGTCGGCTTCGATTTCGTTCAGGAGCTTCATCGCTTCGATGATGCACAGGGTGTCGCCCACATTGACTTGCTGGCCAACTTCTACAAAGTTTTTCGCTTCAGGAGAAGAGGCGCGGTAGAAAGTGCCGACCATAGGAGATTTGGCAACAAAGCCTTCTTGCTGTGCTTCTACTTCAGCGGCAACAGCAACGGCTACTGGTGCTGCGGCAGCAGGTGCGGCTGCAGGAGGCAGCTGGTATTGCATTGGCTGTGCGTAGGCAGGAATGTTTTGATTCACACGGGTGATACGAACGCGTTCTTCACCTTCGGTGACTTCAAGCTCGGCGATGCCAGATTCTTCAACCAGATCAATCAGTTTCTTAAGTTTGCGCAAATCCATAGGGGTCTCCTCTCTGTATATGAGAATTTATTGGCGTTGATTAATTATCAGGGGGCCTTGGGAGTAAAACGGAGTGCGAAATCCAGTGCGCATTCATAGCCGAATGCGCCCAGGCCGCAGATAACGCCAACCGCGAGGTCGGAAAAATAGGAGTGGTGCCGGAATGATTCACGAGCATGAACATTGGACAGGTGAACTTCAACAAAAGGAATTTGCACCCCGGCCAGCGCATCACGAATAGCAATGCTGGTATGTGTAAACGCAGCGGGGTTAATGATGATAAAATCCGTGCCGTCCAAACGGGCGGCATGAATGCGATCGATTAGCTCGTATTCGCGATTCGATTGGAAAGCATCAACGCGGGCAGCACGCTGTTGTCCCAGTTCAATGAGCTTAGAATTGATTGTCTCTAGGGTATCAGCACCGTAGTGCTGCGGCTCTCTTGACCCTAGCAGGTTCAAATTTGGGCCATGTAGTACTAGGATATTGCGTGTGTTTTGCATCCGCTACTCACTTTTGTTGCCTGTCATTGGGCGAAGTTTGCCGCAGTATGTGCGAATTTGTCCAGAAAAAGTGGGTAATTTCGGCGATTTGCATTCTAAAACACTTGTTTGAAAGTCCGCCAGGCCAATCTACATGCGGGTTTTATCGTACAAGGTGATACACGCCTTGTAGTTTTGTTACATCTTAAAAAAGGCTTGTTTTTACATGCAAGTAGCTGACTTTGATTACCATTTGCCTGAATCTCTGATTGCACAGTTTCCCCCTGATGCACGTGGAGAAAGCCGTTTGTTACATGTAGATGGTCTTACACGGCAAGATTCACATTTTCGCGAATTGCCGCAGTTTTTGCGTGCAGGTGATGTACTTATTTTTAACGATACCAAGGTGATTAAGGCCCGGGTGTTCGGTAAAAAAGAATCAGGCGGTGCGATTGAGGCTTTAATTGAACGCGTTTTGGATGAGCACAGCGCACTGGCTCATATCCGTTCATCCAAAGCACCCAAGCCCGGAGCGAGGCTTATTTTTGCAGATCGTTGGACGGCGACAATGACCGGGCGCAAAGATGATCTGTTTAAATTGCAGTTTGATGGCGAAGAAAGCGTTTTAGATATCCTGGAGCAGGCGGGCCAGCTGCCTTTGCCACCCTATATCACTCATATTCCTGATGACGAAGATGCCAAGCGCTACCAGACTATCTATGCGCGGGATCCTGGTGCTGTAGCAGCACCTACGGCCGGGCTGCATTTTACTGAAGATTTGCTCGCGCAATTACAAGCGATGGGCGTTAAAACAGGCTACCTGACTTTACACGTGGGCGCAGGTACTTTTCAGCCGGTGCGGGTAGATAATATTGCCGAACATACAATGCACCATGAGCGTTATTCCATCCCGGCAGCAACAGTGGCCCTGATTCAGGACGCTAAGGCGCAGGGCGGCCGTGTGATTGCGGTAGGAACCACCAGCCTGCGTGCACTGGAAGCGGCGTCTCAGCAAGGCTTACTGGCGGAGCCGGAAGGGGATACTAATATCTTTATCACGCCGGGCTATCAGTTCCGCGTGGTGGATCGCCTGATTACTAATTTTCATTTACCCAAATCTACTTTATTGATGCTGGTTGCGGCGTTTGCAGGCTACGACACAATGCGTGCCGCTTATCAGCATGCAGTGGAGCAAGAATACAGATTTTTCAGCTATGGCGATGCGATGCTATTGGAGCCTGCTACTCTGAAGTAAGCCACACAAAGAGCAGGGGTTTATTGTGTTTAGTGAAATCAGTCCTGAAGATGCAAAAGCTTTGATGCGTGGTATGGTCATCCCCCCGCGTCCTGATATTTTGCTGGCTCTAGAAGATGCTCAGCATTCTGAAGCCCCTGATTTTGCCGAGATTGCCCGCTTAATCAGCGCGGATATGGTTTTATCAGGGGCGGTCATTAAAACAGTAAACTCCCCGTTCTTTAGCCTGAGCACCCGGGTTAATTCGGTGCAACAGGCATTGCAGCTGCTGGGCTTAAAAAACTTAGCCAATATTGTGCAGGGTCTCGTGCTGAGGCAGGTATTAAGCCCGGCATCACTTGGGGATATGAGTGAATTCTGGGATTACTCTTCATCTGTTGCGATGGCTGCGGCTTATTTAGCAGAGGCGGTGCACGGTGTGTCCAGTGATGAGGCGTATACGCTGGGTTTGTTTCTGAACTGTGGCAAGCCGCTGATGGCCCTGCGATTCCCTGGCTACACGCTGCAGCATGCTGTGGATGATCATTGTACAAATCGGGCCTTAATCCTCCGGGAAGAGCAGCAGTATCGTGTCAGCCATAATGTGGTGGGCTATTTACTGGCACGCGCATGGTATTTACCGGTAGCAAGCAGCCTTGCTATTTTGCATCTGCAGGATGGTGATATTTCAGAATGTGCTGTGCAATGGCCGCACGTATGCGCCTTAATTGCACTGGCCCAGCTGGCTGAGCACATTGTTCAGCGTTCCATGCATCTGCCTGAGCAGCTGGGGTGGCCTCAGGCTGAAGTGCTGCTGCGGGGGCTGCTTGGCCTGAGTCAGGATGAGCTGGAAGACTTGCAGGATTCTGTGCAGCAAAAGCTGAATCACTGACAGGGCCAAAGGGCGGGCCTGTCGTATCAGTGAGGCACAGCATTCCCACTGACAGCACAGGCTTCCTGTCTGTGTTTTTCAAAAGCTGAATAAGCACTCTTATTTACTGAATGCCCGCTATTTTCACACCGCAATGACATTGCTTTGCTGCTGGCTTGGCGGTAATCTTGCGGCCCGTGCCGGACTGTGTTTCCGGCGGCGTTTAGGAAAAATAATGTTGAAATTTGAATTAAAAGCCACCAGTGGAGGCGCGCGTCGCGGCTCTATGACTTTAAATCACGGCGTAGTTGAAACGCCGGTGTTTATGCCTGTGGGCACTTATGGCACGGTAAAAGCCATGACCCCGCGCGATTTAAAAGAAATTGGTGCGCAAATTTGCCTCGGCAATACTTTCCATCTGTGGCTGCGCCCGGGCCTAGAAGTAGTTGAGCAATTTGGCGGCTTGCACGAATTTATGGGCTGGGATAAACCGATCCTGACTGACTCTGGCGGTTTTCAGGTATTTAGCCTGGGCGCAATGCGCAAAATCACCGAAGAAGGCGTGACTTTCCAAAGCCCGGTGAATGGCGATAAATTATTTTTAACGCCCGAAGAATCAATGAAAATTCAAACGGTGCTTAATTCTGACATCGTCATGATTTTTGACGAATGCACACCGTATCCTGCTGACCGCAAGCAAGCAGGCGATTCGATGCGGATGTCTTACCGCTGGGCCAAGCGCTCACGTGCTGAGTTTGATGCACAACAAAACCCGAATGCGCTGTTTGGCATTGTGCAGGGCGGGATGTATGAAGACCTGCGGGATGAATCGATTGCCGGTCTGTTAGAGATTGGTTTTGATGGTATGGCCATTGGTGGTTTGTCGGTGGGCGAGCCTAAAGAAGATATGGAGCGCATTCTGGCCCATACCGCACCAAAACTGCCAGTGAACAAGCCGCGCTATTTAATGGGCGTAGGCACGCCTGAAGACCTGGTGTATGGGGTGAGTCAGGGGATTGATATGTTCGATTGCGTGATGCCCACCCGCAACGCAAGGAATGGCATGTTGTTTACCCGCTTTGGCGATGTAAAAATCAAAAATGCCAAACATAAGCTGGATAAGCGTCCTTTGGACGAAACATGCACCTGCTACACCTGCAAGAACTTCAGCCGTGCATACCTGCATCATTTATTCCGCACCGGCGAGATTTTGGCGGCTCAGCTGAATACCATCCACAACCTGCATTACTATCAGGTGGTGATGGCAGAAATGCGCGCAGCCATTGAAGCGGATCAATTTACCAGCCATGTAGCGCAATTCCACGCGGATCGTGCGCGCGGGGTGGATTGATTTAATGGCGATGGGCACAGCGTGTGCCTTATTGTTCAGTGAGTGCCATGCAATATGAATCGCGCAGGGCAGGTGAAACCCCGCAACCAAAATCAAAAAAACCTTTTTAGTGCCTTCAGCAGGTTGATTTTTGTGTGGTATCCCCGTGAGGGGGGGCGACAGGGAAGGAAGCAAAACCGCAACTTCAAAAGCGCGAAGGTCCCTCGCTGCGGATAATCGCCCCGGTGAAATTAGTTATGAGTATAAAAAAACGGCATAGCCTGCGCTATGCCGTTTTTTTGTGGGAGATGACCGTCTTACTTGGCCAATTCCAGCGCTACCCTGGCGGGCAGGGCAATTTTATTGTCTGTGCTGTACTGATAGTCATGAAAAATATGCTCAGCCGACAGAATCTGATAGCTGCCATCTTCATGCTTGTGGCTGGTGTCTTTCAGGCGGTAGGTGTAGTGGCCACAGGTCCAGCAGTCAAAATTGCGCATATGGGTGCAAAGGCAGGTTTTATCCATCACCTTGATGCGTTTTGCATCGGGCTCAATGGCGATCACGCGGTTATATGCTTCGATATAGCTGCAGTTTCCCTTGGCATCGAGCAGATAGCCGTAGGCTTCGCAGTTTGGACGAATGCCTGCGCCAATCGATGGGCTGTTTTTTAACATGCGCATCGGATAGCCCGTTGGGGAAATCTGATTCACTTCGATATTGTCTTCGCTGGCTTTAAAGTATTCCTGCTGAACATTGGCAGGCAGTCCGCATTCAGTTGATACCGTAAAACGGGTGGCAACTTGTACTGCTGCAGCACCGGCTTCCAGGAAAGACACCGCATCGGTGCCAGTGAAAATACCACCGGCCGGGATAATCGGGATATCAAGGTGCTCGTCAAGCATAAACTGGCGGATTTCGGCCACGATCGTGGCTAAATCGTACTGTGCCCAATCCATGCCAAAGCCTAAGTGCCCGCCCGCCAGCGGGCCTTCAACTACGACGTAATCCGGCAGACGGTTGAGCTTAGCGTTTTTACGCAGAAATAACTGCAAGGCGCGCACGGAGGAAACAATAATTCCCAGCTTGGCGTCTCTGAAACGCGGATGATCTTCGATCAGCCCCATCGATCCCAGATGCAAACCGGCCGCCAGCGTAATCCCATCAATGCCTGCATCCAGTGCCGCTGTTAAACGCACCCGAAGTGTTTCTTTCGGGGCATTCATGGTGAGTTTTTCCATGCAGTTGATAAAGACCAGGCCATCTCCACGCTTCGCTTCCATGGTTTTACCCACGTGCAGCTTGGTGGCTTCTTCTAAGCGGCCTAAATCAAACTGAACTTCGGATTTATCCGGGTTGGCTACATTGTGTTTGTACTGCTGAAGTTTTTCTTTTACTTGCTTGGTTTTGTAGCGACGATCAGTCACAGTGTTGATCATGGCATCTGAAATATGGCCAACGCCACCGAGTCGAGCTGCTTCAAGTGCCAGATCGGCAGTGGAAATATCGACACCCATACCGCCAATCATGATCGGTACGAGTTCTTTTTTACCGAAGCGAAGGCGGAAATCATCTACACGTTTCATCGTTTGTACTTTAACCAAGTAATCAAAAAGGGGCTAAACCTTATCGGCACCGTCTATTCTTTATCGTGATAATCACCACGAGGGTGGGGATTTTGCTGGTAAATTCAAATTAAAATGAGCATTTGAATTCGGGTAATTGTTGCTTTACCGCTATTTTCTGCGTTTTTTATCCCCACCGCCATACCGATTTAAGGAAAATATCTCGCCAATACTGGCTTGATTTTCTTTCTAAATCAGAGGGCTAATGCTTTTTCCTGCATGGTGATCAGGTCCTGGATCCCTTTTTCAGCTAAATTTAATAATGTATTCATTTCTTCACGACTAAATGCATCACCTTCGGCTGTTCCTTGTACTTCTACAAATTTTCCGCTGCTGGTCATCACCACATTCATATCTGTTTCGCAGTCTGAATCTTCCGGGTAATCCAGGTCCAGCACAGCTGCGCCTTTATAAATACCCACCGAAATCGCTGCAACGTGTTCACGAATCGGTGAGGCGGTAAGCTTGCCTGCCGCAATCAGGCCGTTAATTGCATCGGTCAGGGCGACGAATGCACCGGTAATACTGGCGGTGCGGGTGCCGCCATCGGCCTGGATTACATCACAATCGATCACAATCTGGCGCTCGCCTAAGGCCGCCATATCAACCACAGAGCGTAATGAGCGGCCAATCAGGCGCTGAATTTCCTGTGTGCGGCCACTTTGCTTGCCCTGAGCCGCTTCGCGGCGCATACGGCTGTTGGTAGAGCGCGGCAGCATGCCGTATTCCGCAGTGACCCAGCCCTGGCCCTTGCCTTTTAAAAAAGGCGGCACGTTTTCTTCGACTGAAGCAGTGCAGAGAACTTTGGTGTCGCCAAACTCAATCAATACCGAGCCTTCGGCATGACGGGTGTATTGGCGGGTGATGCGAACGCTGCGAAGTTCATCGGGACGACGTGAGGAAGGGCGCATGGCGAGTCTCATTTAGATGTAAGTTTCAGTGATTATACCTTTGCCAGGGCATTTCTAATGCTTAGCAATGGCTGACCCTGCAATAAGTCACACTGACACATTACCGTGATCATATGACTAATATGTGGCGAAGCGGGGCAGATAGACGTTTACTCTGCTGTTTTATATTGAAATTTGCAGTTTATTTTTTGAAAATCAGCCCGAGGATGGCAAAGAGAATGGGCTGGTGTAATAAATAAATGATCAGGCTGTGTCTGCCCATCCAGCGTATGGCGGCAAGATATCTGTTACTGCCCATGCTCAGCCATGCACCAGGAATAAGCCGTTGTGCTGCAACACCCAGTAAGACCACCCCAAACCAGGGCAGGAGCGGTACATAGTCTTCGGTCATGGGCTTGTAAGTCATCATGCCCAGCCAGGCCAGTGCCGGGTGATTAAACAGCGGGGCCTGAAAATAAGCCCCCAGTAAAATAAACAGTGGCCCCAGAAGCAAACTGGCTGAAGTTTTACCGACAAAAAGAGGAGCAAGCAGGCCGGCTGCAAAAAAGAAGTGCAAAACACCAAACCAGATCACTGCATGAGGAAATATAAACCAGCTGCCAAGGGTAGCCGCCCCTGCGCAGGCGAGGAGTTTGAGCTGGCGTTTAGGGCTGATTTTCTCTGCGGCAGACAAGCCAGCAACAGTAGCAAAAAGAGTCACAATCAGGGTTCTGAGTGCAACCCATTCTGGGTCGATATTGGTTTGGACGGCCAGTTTGCCAAAATAGGCCAGATCAAAGCAAAAATGAAAAAACACCATCAAAATAACGGCAATGCCCCTGAGTAAGTCGGGCAGGGGTTTGCGGCTGGCTGCAGGCATTATTTAGAGTATTTCTGGATGGCAGCCTGAATCTCGGCGATGGCCGCTTCGATATCTTCATCCGTAATATCGGCGGCAATGGTGGATGGATCAATATGGGTGCTGATGGTATTGAGATCGAGCTTTTGTGTGGAGACAAAGGCATTTTCAGAAATAAGCTGATCATCAGCATCGTGCCAGTTAATCCCCAGCGCACTGATATTATCTGCCTGCTTGCCGCCATGTAATTCGGCCTGATCCATCAGCTGAGGAATCGAAAACAGCACAGGAAAAGACGATAAAAAGTGGACCAGCTGGTTTTCCGTAACACCGCCCCACAGTCCGTCCGTGCACAGCAGCAGGGTATCGCTGTCGCAAAGCGCAATAATGCCGCCCAGCTCGATTTCTGGCTTGATGCTGCCACCAAGGCAGTTATAAATTTTATTGCGCTCTGGGTGAATCAGGGCTTCTTCAGCGGTGATCTTGCCACTATCCAGTAATTTTTGGACTTTAGAATGGTCCTTGGTTTGCAGCAGGATCTCACCTTTGCGCAGCAAATACAGCCGCGAATCGCCCACATGTGCCCAAAATAAAATGCCATCCTGAATCACACAGGCCACAACGGTGGTGCGGGGGATTTCCAGCAGGTGATGCTTGCTGGCGTAATCAGAAATAGCAGCATGGCATTTGAGTAATGCATCGTTTAAAAACTGATTGGGGCTTTTAAGGATGGGCTGCGCTTTTTTCTGAAACAGATCGGTCAGCAGCTCCACAGCAATTTGCGCGGCGATTTCGCCATGCAGATGCCCGCCCATGCCGTCGGCCACTACAAGCAACAGCGCATCGCGGCTGTAGGAGTAGCCCAGACGGTCCTGATTATATTGGCGGCCGCCCTGGCGGCTGTTTTGGTATACGGTAAATTTCATTCTGTTTCCAGCTGGCCTTTGTTTGAATATTCTGACCACTTACGGCGCAAAATACTGACAAGGCCACTACGTTTAACAGGGGCAGAGCCCCGCTCTAAAAGTTGCTTCTGAAGCTGAGGCACGCTTTGTGGCCTGCTGCCCGGGTCTAAATTCAGGCAGGAAGAAATAAGCTCAATCAGCTCTGGTGAATAACGGTCTCCGTAGCGGTCGTGCAGCTTGACCACTTTATCGAGTTTTAATCGCTGATCCGCAGCTTGTGGTGCTGTGCCTGCGATACAGGCAAATAAGCTGGCGCCCACGCCATAAATATCGGTCCAGGGGCCGTGAGGGTCTTTTTTATTATATTGCTCAGGGGCGGCAAAACCCGGTGTATACATTGGGGTGAGTTTGCTTTGCTCCGTGGCCAGTGTCTGGCGGGCAGAGCCAAAATCCAGCAGCACCGGCGAGCCGTCTTTGCGGATATAAATATTGGCAGGCTTGATATCCAGATGCAGCAGCTTATTCAGATGTACTTCGCGCAGGCCATTGAGTAAATGATAAAACACATGGCGGATCAGGCCTTCATCCACACCGCCTCTGCTGTGTTTCAGCTGGATTTCTTTTTGCAAAGTACGGCCGCGCTCGTATTCCATCACCATATATACGGTATCGTTAGCGCGGAAAAAGTTGCGAACCCGGATAATATTCGGGTGCTGAATATGGGCTAAAGTTTTACCCTCTTCAAAAAAACATTTTAAGCCGTGACGAAACAAGGCAATACTGTCTTCGCTGCGTGCCTGCACCAGTTCACCCTCTGTTCTGAGGGCTAAAGAATTGGGTAAATACTCCTTAATGGCGACTGGATAATCTTTTTCATCATGCGCCAGATACACAATGCTAAAGCCTCCTGCGGACAGCAGTTTAGCGATCGTGTAGTTCTGAAGCTGATAGCCGCGTGCGAGCGGTTGATTGCTTGGGGTTGCCATGCGTGTCTTTTCGTTATACTTGTGTATCTGTTAATTTTGATTTCAGCTTGATGGAATGTAAAGCAAATCCCATAAAGGAGCTCTAATGATTTTAAGTATGACTGGTTTTGCCTCAATTCAACGTGAATTGACAGGCGGCACCTTAAGTATCGAGCTGCGTTCGGTTAATCACCGTTTTTTAGACCTTACTCTCAGAACACCGGAAGAAATCCGCCCGTTTGAAGGCGGGATTCGTGAGCGCGTATCAGCAAAACTGGCCCGTGGCAAAGTAGAGTGCCGGGTGAACTGGAACGCAAGAGCTGGTGGCGAAGCCGCTTTACAGCTGAATACAGAACTATTACAGCAGCTTTTAGCCGCCGCTGCAGTTGCAAAAAAAATTGCTCCTCTGGCTTCTGAGCTGCAGCTTGGCGAGCTTTTACGCTGGCCGGGTGTTCTATCTGCACAGGTTGCGGCACCAGAATCACTGGGCACGGCCTGTCTGGAAGTACTGGACGAAGCACTCCTTGATTTTAGCGCCAGCCGTGGCCGTGAGGGTGAAAAGCTCAAGGCGCATCTTTTAGAGCGTGTTGCAGGTATGCAAACCATTGTGAATGAAGTTACCCCGCTGATTCCGCAGCTGGCCGCTTCTTACGAAGCCCGCATGAAAGCGCGCTTTTTAGATGCACTGGGCACGATGGACGACGACAGAGTGCGTCAGGAGATTGTGATCTTTGCGCAAAAAATTGATATCGACGAAGAACTCTCTCGCCTGAATGCGCATTTCAGCGAAATTCGACGCATTCTGGAAAAAGGCGGCTCCGTTGGTAAACGCCTCGATTTTCTGATGCAAGAGCTCAACCGCGAAGCCAATACCCTTGGATCCAAATCAGTCAGCGCCGAAACCAGCCGCGCCTCTATTGAGCTTAAAGTATTGATTGAGCAGATGCGTGAGCAGATTCAGAATATTGAATAGTGCTGTGCCTCTGCCCGAAAAAAACAAAGCCCGGATTTTGCCGGGCTTTTTCTTAACAAGCTTACCTCTTTATTTTTGCCGCACTACAGGCTTAAATTCCGCTCAAAATTTACCAGATCTGCTCCCGGTTTCAGTGTGTAAAGCTGAGCCATGCGCCCGCCTGATGGGATTTTTTCTTCGCTGATTTCAAAGATGCCGGATGCCTCGATCCGGCGCATCAGGCTTTTTCTTTGTATGGGTTTTTCAATAATGGCTTCAATGACCGTTTTGAGCTGGGCAATAGTAAATTGCCCGGGCAGGCAAAATACTGGCGTCATGGAATACAGCGTTTTTTGCTGCAAGCGCTGCTTTGCCATTTGAATAATCTGCAGATGATCAAAAGCCAGGTTTGTTTTTTTCAGATCATTTACCGCAATCCAGCTGGCAGATTCAACGCTGCTGATTTGGGGGCTGACATCCTGCCATGCCACCAGAGCAAAGTAGGCAAGGGTAACACTAAAGCCGCGCGGGTCCCGGTCTGGCCCTGATATCACCTGCAGCTGCTCCAGATAAGCAGGTTTCAAGCCGGTTTTGGCTTCCAGCTTACGGCTTGCCGTGGCATCGGTATTTTTATCCTGCTGCACGTCTATAAAGCCGCCGGGCAGTGCCCAATCGCCTGTAAATGGCGCTTGGGCGCGCTTTACCAGCAGCACCATCAGCTGCCCGTTTTTTACCGTAAACAGCACGCTGTCAACGGTGAACAATGGATTTGTATATTCTGTACTCATTAAGCAGCCTTGCTTGTGTCTCAGGGACATTATAAAGCATATACCTTAGTTTGTTTTGGCGGATTTTTATGCCGCAGTGATTGACATAGTGTCACAGGGACACTAATATGCTTATCACTGCTTCAGTATTTAAAAACATTTTCAGCACAGTCTTTTAACCAGATGCAGTCTTATTGGGTGATCATGATGGATGGAAGTTCTAGTCGTTTTTATTTACCCCGCATAGAAAACACGGGGGCAGAATATAAGCAGTTTCAATTTGGCGCGGGTGAAAATCATTTTCAAATATTGTCCCCGGCCAGCCGACATGCTGAAATTATGTTTTGCTATTCAGGTGATCATTCCATTATTCAGCTGCTCTTATTAACGGATGCTTTAAAGCGGCATGGCGCAGAAGTGATTGACCTCTATATCCCTTATTTCCCCGGAGCACGGCAGGACAGGGTATGTAATCAGGGGGAGGCTCTTTCTGTAAAGGTATATGCAGACATCATTAATCAGCAGGATTTTAATCGGGTATTCATATTTGACCCGCATAGTGATGTGACAGCGGCCGTATTAAATAAATCGCAGATTGTAAAAAATCATCAGCTGATTAAACAGGTGATTGCAGAAATTGCAGAAGAAGTTGTATTAATCTCGCCCGATGCTGGATCAAATAAAAAAATATTTGAATTATCTGTTCAGCTGGGCGGGCTGGAAGTAATCAGGGCAGATAAAGTGCGTGATGTGAGTAATGGCAGGATTATTGATACAGAAGTGTATTGTGATCATCTGGGTGGAAAAACCTGCGTTATTATTGATGATATCTGCGCCGGTGGCCGCACCTTTATGGAATTAGCTAAAAAACTAAAAGCTAAAAATGCTGGCAGGATTATTTTAATTGTTTCACATTATGAGGGCGTGGCCAGCGAGGGTGATTTACGCGCCAGTGGTATTGATGCAGTCTTTACGACCAATAGCCTGAAAAATATGATTAGTACTGATTTTATTAACGTAAAAGATATCTGGTCCTTTATGCCGCTTCAAGGAGAATCAAAATGAACTTAAATCCAGTTACTGCGATTGATGGCTATAAAGTAGACCATCGCAGACAATATCCTGATCAGACTGAAATTGTATTCAGCAACTTAACCGCCAGAACCACGCGCAGAAACTATACCGATAAAATGGTGTTTTTTGGCCTGCAGTATTTTATTAAAGATTTTCTGATTAAGCGCTGGAATGCTGATTTTTTTCAACAGCCTAAAGAAGCCGTTATCAGCCGTTTTGAGCGCCGTATAAATAATTATCTTGGCCCGAATAATGTGGGCACTCAGCATATTGCAGATTTGCATGATCTGGGTTATTTACCGATTAAAATCATGGCCCTGCCTGAAGGATCGGTTTACCCGCTGCGAGTGCCTTGCCTCGTGATTTTTAATACGGATGAGCGTTTTTTCTGGCTGACAAATTATCTGGAAACGATTCTTTCGACTAATGTCTGGGGAATGTGTACCAGTGCAACAACGGCGCATGAATATAAAAAAATTCTTACCCGATATGCCCTGGAAACCGATGGCAGTACTGATTTTGTAAACTGGCAAGGCCATGATTTCAGTTTCAGGGGTATGTTTGGTGCAGAGGCCGCAGCAATGAGTGGTGCTGCTCATTTATTGAGTTTTACCGGCACGGATACCATTCCGGCCATTGATTTTCTGGAAGACTATTACCTGGCCGATAGTGATAAGGAATTGGTGGGCGGCAGCGTGGCAGCCACCGAACATTCGGTGATGTGTGCAGGGGGAATGGAAAATGAATTAGAAACATTCCGCCGCTTAATTGAAGATATTTATCCGGCCGGAATTGTGAGTATTGTTTCAGATTCATGGGATTTCTGGCAGGTGATGACTGATTTCACCGTGCAGCTGAAAGATAAAATTATGGCCCGTAATGGTAAAGTTGTATTCAGGCCTGATACCGGATC
Organism: Iodobacter violaceini; assembly: GCF_011601265.1. Classification (GTDB taxonomy): domain Bacteria; phylum Pseudomonadota; class Gammaproteobacteria; order Burkholderiales; family Chitinibacteraceae; genus Iodobacter; species Iodobacter violaceini. The sequence continues at coordinate 348,870 of NZ_JAAOLX010000001.1, read as the reverse complement.
GCCGGTGAAAATGATTTGTGGTGATGCCACAGCACAGCCAGGCAGCCCTGAATATAAAGGTGCAATTGAATGCCTGTGGGAAGTATTTGGTGGCACTGAAAGCAGTAAGGGTTATAAACAGCTTGATCCGCATGTGGGTTTAATTTATGGCGATTCTATTACCATTGAAATTGCCGAAGCCATTTGTGCAGGTTTAAAAGCCAAAGGCTTTGCTTCGACCAATGTGGTGTTTGGTATTGGCAGCTATACCTATCAGTATGTCACCCGTGACACCGATGGTTTTGCGGTAAAAGCAACGTTTGCAAAAATTGCCGGGGCTGATAAAGAAATATTCAAAGCGCCTAAAACCGGTGATGGCACAAAAAATTCGGCTAAAGGTTTGGTCGCTGTATATAAAAACCAACAGGGCGGGTTTTATTTAAAAGATCAGGCCAGCTGGAGCGATGTTTATAACTGTGAGTTTATCCCCGTATTTGAAAACGGGAAAATCCTGAATGAAGCGAGCCTTGCAGAGATCAGAGCCAGATTAGCTGCAAATTAATGTTAGGATTATGAGGGTTTAAGGTAAAAGGGTGAGCCAGTCTCACCCTTTTTTATAAGCGCTGTTATTTCATTGATTCATTACAGGAGAAAGCGATGAATTCGTTTCAACGTTTGCTGTTAGGTGCAATGGTTTTAACTACGTTTCAGGCCGGGGCGGCAGCGCCTATGGTAAAAACCTCGGCACCAGGGTTTTATCGGGTGATGCTGGGTGATTTTGAAATAACGGCTTTATCAGATGGCACCGTTTCACTGCCGGTGAGCAATATCCTTACGAATACCAGCAAGACTAAAGTTGAAAAAACTTTGGCAAAGTCTTATTTAGCTAGCCCATTAGAAACTTCTGTGAATGCCTATTTAATCAATACCGGTGAGAAACTCGTGTTGGTGGATACTGGTGCGGCGGGTTTATTTGGCCCAACGCTGGGGCATTTTGGCGAAAGCTTAAAAGCTGCAGGTTATTCGCCTGAGCAAATTGATGAAGTCTATATCACCCATTTGCATGGCGATCATATGGGCGGGCTGATGGCGGGGGGGGAGCTGGCTTTTCCAAATGCCACCTTGCGGCTGGATCAGCGTGATGTGGATTTCTGGCTGAGCCAGGCCAATATGGATGCTGCACCTGCTGATGCCAAAATATATTTCCAGGGTGCAATCGCTTCGGTGACCCCTTATATCAAAGCGGGAAAGCTTAAAACGTTTAATGGCGACACGGATTTAATTCCTGGTGTTAAAGCCGTGGCAGCGCATGGCCATACCGCAGGGCATAGTGTTTATAAGATAGAAAGTAAGGGGCAAACGCTGGTGCTGTGGGGAGATTTAATGCACGTTGCCGCTGTGCAATTTGCTCAGCCCGGCGTAACGATTCAATATGACAGCGACAGCAAGGCGGCGGCTAAAGAGCGTAAAAAAGCCTATGCCGAAGCAGCTAAGCAGGGCTATTTAATCGGCTCTGCTCACCTTTCTTTTCCTGGGCTTGGGCATTTGCGCAAAGCGGACAAGGGCTATGAATGGCTGCCGGTGAATTACTCGCCGATGTACGGGAAGTAGGCAGGGTGCTTAATTAAAAAGCCGAAGCAATTCGGCTTTTTTTAATTGCAAGCTTATTCTTGATCTGCGATTGCGCATGGCTGCGGCGCTTAAACCACAGACCGATAGCTTGGGTTGGTCGTTTTATTGTGTAAGCCAATCTGCAAAAGCATCAGCCTTACTCGTTCTTCAGTTGACAGGGCTGGCTTCAAAGCCTGCTTTACTCCGTGAAACACGCAGTTCTCTATGCCCTCCGTGTTTCAGGGGGTGGCTTGCGTAACCTTCTTTATTCAAACAACACCAAACACCGCTCCTTATGCTCAGGATGCGGGATGACGGTGGATGCGATGCCGTAGGCTGCGCTGAGCAGGCAGGGTGTGAGAACTTCCTTGGGGATGCCGCAGGCGACGGTGCTGCCGTTTTTCAGCAGCAGTAAATGGTTGCACCAGCGGGCGGCGAGGTTTACGTCGTGCAGGACGACAGCCACGGCGATGTTTTCGCTCTGCGCCAGGCGGCTGACTACGGCGAGTAAATCATGCTGATGGCGCGGGTCAAGGCTGGCGGTGGGCTCATCCAGCAGCAAATATCGTGGCTGGCCCGGATTTGCGAGGATTTGCAGCAGCACACGGGCAAACTGCACCCGTTGTTGCTCGCCGCCGGATAGCTGGGTGTAACGGCGCCGGGCCAGATGGCTGATATCGGCAAGCTGCAAAACCTTTAAGCTTAGATTGTGCACCGTGTGGGGTGACAGCTCTGCAAAAGGATATGCCCCCATGGTGATGACTTCTTCGACCCCAAGATCGAAAGTCAGATTCGGATTTTGCGGCAGCACAGCGCGCTGACGGGCGAGCTTTGCCGCTGGCATATCAGCGATATTTTCCCCTTTTAAGCAGATATCACCCTGATCGGCCTTGATCTCGCCAGACAGCAGCGACAGCAGTGTGGATTTTCCTGCGCCATTGGCGCCCAGAATCGCCGTGACTTCACCGGCACGCAGCGTCAGAGAAACATCATTTAAAATCAGCTGTTTGCCACGTTTAAAGTAAAGATTCTGAGCAATTAATAAGCTGGGCATTCGTTTTTCCACACGGTAAGAGAGTATTTGCGGCTGAAGCCGCTTCTGCTGATATCGGTTACTTTAAAAAGGGGAGTGACAAAGTAGCGCTAAAGCAGATGTTCGCCAAAAACACAAAAGGCACAAAATTACGGGTCATTTTTCCAGGTATCCTCCGTATCACTCTGTGCCTGTGGTTCAGGATTTAGGTTTTGTGCGCATACCAGAACCATTGCCCGCACGATTTATTTCCGTGAAATCAGCAGCCAAAGAAAGAACGGCCCGCCGATCAGGCTGGTGACAATGCCAATCGGCAGCTCGGCTGGCTGGGCCACAAGGCGGGCTAGGCAGTCGGCGGCGACAAGGGCGATGGCACCAGCCAGCATCGATGCAGGTAATAAACGGCGGTGATCAGCGCCCAGTACCATTCTGACTAAATGCGGTACTACCAGCCCTACAAAGCCAATCCCGCCGGTTGCCGCCACCAGCGGGCCAATTAACAGCGCGGTGAGCAAGACTAATTTGCGGCGGATGGCCTTCATGGGAAAGCCTAAATGCTGCGCTTCGCGCTCACCCAAAAGCAAAGCATTCATGGCGCGCCAGTGGCGCAGAATCAGGGCCGAAATCACCAGCAGGGCAGGGCTAAGCACGCTAAGCAAAGACCATGTGCCCCCTGCCAGGCTGCCCATGCTCCAGAAGGTCAGGCTGCGCAGCTGATTATCATCTGCCATATAAGTCATTAGCCCGATCAGGCTGAAGCAGATGGCATTGATGGCAATCCCCGCCAGCAGCAGCCCGGCAATGCCCTGATAATTTTTGCCCAAGTGATAAGCCAGCGCTGTGGCAATCAGGCTGCCAAGAAAGGCCGCCGGAGCCAGCACCATCAGGCTGCCCCCGCCAAACAAAATGGCCGTAACTGCACCTAAGGATGCGCCTGAGGTAATGCCCAACAGGCCAGGCTCGGCCAGCGGGTTTCTGAATAAAGCCTGCATGGCTGCGCCAGTGAGCGCCAGCACCGCCCCGGCCAGTGCGCCAAATATAACGCGCGGCAGGCGCATATCCAGCAAAACGCTTTGCCAGAGCTGCTGCTCGCTGCCGGTTTCAAATCTTGGGCTGAAGATAAGCTGCGGTAACTCGCTAAGCGGAATGGCGACAGCGCCACTGCTGGCTGAAATCATCATCAGCAAAATAAGCAAGCCGCCTAAGGCCCACAGCAGCCAGTTAGAAAACTGCGGCAAGGTGGTGCGGGGCTGGCTTATTGCGGTCATGATAAATCCTGGTACAAGGGTTTAGGGGTGTTTTAAAAGCAGCGAACACAGGGTTTGTATCCGCTGATAATGGCTGTTTGCTCGAAATGCATTGCAGCTGCAGGGGGGGTGAAACCTGCATCTTTATCCAATATTGTTCGCGGGTTTCACGCCATGTGCGCTATCCAAAGTCAAAAGCTATTTTTTAGTGCCTCCGGCACGTTAATTTAGGTGCGGGCGTCCCGCTGGACCTTCCTTTCTTGTACGGCCAAGAAAGGAAGCGAAAGAAGGCCGCCCCAAACAGCACGAAGTCCCCTCACTGCCGACAATCGAGGTGGCGTCAATTCAACTCGCTTCGCTCAAACACGAATTGACGACTGCCCCACCCCGCTTGTTCCTCGCTTCGGCGTGCTTCAGGGGGGGCTTAAGTCCCATGCCGAGAGCGTGGATATGGTGTTTTTCGCTGTTTGCTAATGAAAAAAAATTTTGGTTAGCGCATGTGGGGTTTCACCCCCCCCATACAAAAGATGCAATATATATGGTCGGCTGATATCCATAGCGGGTACGAAAACGTGCCCGCTTTACCTGGACGCCTGCTTCAGCTGTTGCAACGCCTCTGGCAAACGGGGCCCAAAGCCCAGCAGCAGCAGGTCGTCCATCACCACAATTTTCTTGTTTTTGGCTGCAGGGGTCTGTGCCAGCCCTGGCATGGCGAGTACTTTTTCCATGCCCCCCAAGTTTTGTACCGACATACCGGACAGCACAATTACATCCGGCTGCAGCGCGGCGATGCTTTCCATGGATAGCGGTTTGTAGCCCTGTTGTTTGGCCAGTACATTGTTTAAACCGGCTAATTTCAAGATGGCGTCAGCAGTGGTGTCATTGCCAGCGCCTTCCGGGCTGCCGCTGCGGCTGATCAATAGCAGGGCGCGGGTCTTGCTGGCCGGGGCAGGAGTCACATCACGCTTCAGCTTTGCCACGATGCTCCTGCCTTTTTCTTCCTCATGCAAAGCACTGGCGATGCCGGTGATACGTTTTTCCAGTGCGGCCAAATCAGGCGCGCTTGGCAGCACAATCACAGGCACCCCGGTGCGTTGCAGCCTTGCCAGCGCTTCCGGCGGGCCTGCCTGATCAGAGGCCAGAATCAGATCAGGCTTTTGTGACAGCACGCCTTCCACCGAAAACGCTCGGTAGTAACCCACCTTGGGCAATTTATTCGCCGCAGGCGGGTAAACGCTGGACTGATCCACCGCGACCAGCCGCGCTTCAGCGTCCAGCGCGTAAACGATTTCGGTGAGCGGCCCGCCCAGGGTTACGATTTTCTTTGGGGCAGCGGCCAGTGCAGGTTGAAGCAGCGTCAGTAAAACAGACGTGATAAGCCATTTTTTCATGGGATCAGCCTGCCAGCGGGGTGCTGCAAAGATCGCACATCAGCTTGCGCCATTCTGGCAACTCAGGCACGCCTGGTTTTCTTACGCCAAAGAATTGCACAATCAGCTCGCCGCCATCGGTGTAAACCTCTAGCGAGGTCACCCAGCCGTCGCTGGTTGGCTTATTTACCACCCAGCATTCGCTGATGGCGGTGGTGTTGAGGTGCAGATTAAACATCGGGTCGAGAATATTGAACCATGGGCCGGTGCGTAATAGTTTTTCAACCGGGCCAGAGTGGATTTGCACCATGCCACGGTTGCTGACAAAACACATAATCGGCAGTTGTTCTGCTGCAGCACGGTGCAGCATGATTTCGGTGGCATCAATGGCCACGCGCTGTGCCAGATCATCCCCGGCGGCTTTTAAGGCGGCCAGGCGGGTAACTTTATGCTTGCCCAGCATAGGGAAAAAGCCATGGGTATCGGTCAGGCTAAGCCAGTGCTCACGCAAGGCGGCGTTATCCTGGCAATCACCACGGCTGGTGTCGGTGGGGTAAGCCTCGATATGCATTGCCGGGATTTCAGCTGCGGCAAGCTGCCTGACACAGGCATCGTAGCCAGCAGCATCGCTTTTTTCAGTTAAGTAAACTTTATGAACCGCTTCGCCAGCGCCATCAAAAAACTGCACGCTTCGGCGGCCGTTTTCATTCACGGCAAAAGCGTGTTTCCAGTAGCTAAAAAACATGCGCAGGTCGATATCTTTACCCAGCACCATGCCAACCGGGCCATTGGCGTGGATTTCCTCATAGCGGCCGTGGCGCTCATGCACACACCAGTCATTGCGGCTGAGCACCATCACTTCGCCAAAGTTTTGCAGCTGGATAAAAATCTCCTGCGGCGTGCCGGTGAGCGCTACCGCTTCTGCGCCGCATTGTGCCGCAATCAGCTCGGCTTCGGATACTTGCAGGCGGGCAGCGCGATCACGGGCGCGCAGTTTAGGCTCGGCAGCGGCCAGTGCTTCGTAGTTAGCTTTCAGCACAGCAGTGCGTTCCTGAGTAGAGAGTGCGTGCATGGTGTGTCCTTATTGATCGGTTGAGATTACCTGGGCGGGTGAAACCCGTGGTGTTGTGAGGCTGAATTGTTTAGTGCCTTCGGCACGTTGATTTAGGTGCGATAGCCACTGCTGTGGCATAAGTCTCTACATCCGTTTGATGTGTTCCCCCTTTGAAAAAGGGGGACGCCGCATCTCTTGAGTGCTGAGGGTTATGCAGAGAAAAAGTTAGATTTAACGTTTTTCTCCGTGTTCTCTGTGGCCTCCGTGTTTGAAGGATTGGGTTTTGTTACATCAAACTTTTAACCCTTAAAACCGCCAGTCTGCTGATACCCGTATATTGCGGCCGGGCTGGCTGTAGCGGTCCAGCGTGCTGCTGTTGGCGGCTAAGAAGCGCACATCGCTGTCTATCCAGTATTTTTGGTCTGCAATATTAAATACGCCGCCGGATAGTTTCAGATCCCTGACCGGGCTCCACCATAGGGCTAAATCGACGGTGCCGTAGCCGGGTGTTTTGAAGTAGCTCTCCTGGGATACGCGGGTTTTGGCGCTGGTGGCGGTGAGCAGCGCGTTGCCGCCCCATTGCTCCTTGCTGTATTCAAGGCCGAGCACGGCTTTTAATGGCGCAACGCTGTCGAGTGATTCGTCGGTGTCTTCATTGCGGCCAACTGTCCAGGCCATATTGCCCCATGTGCGCCAGTCTTTACTGATCTGCCAGTGGGCACGGCTTTCAGCGCCGTAGATACGTACACGGCTTTGGTTCTGGCTTTGGTAGGTGACATTGGTGCCGGGTACGCACAGTGGGTTGCCGGGGCAGGAAATGCTGACTTGTTCGATAAAGTCTTTGTAGCGGTTATCAAAGGCCGTGAAGCTGCCGCCCACTGTGCTGTTGCCTAAGCGTGCGCCCAGCTCTGCACCACGGCTGGTTTCTGGTTTTAAATCAGGATTAGCAATGGCGGCATAGCCCATGGGCGATACATAGCTGCTGTTCAGCTCCATTGCGCTTGGGGCGCGAAAACCTTCGCTGTATTGGCCAAACAGGGTGATTTGTTCGGCGATTTTCCAGCTGGCGGTCAGCTTAGGCGATACCTTGGCGTCATTCAGTGCAACCGCTTTTCCGCCCTGGCTGATAAATTCTGCGTCAAGCTCAGGGCGCAGCTTAAAGGCGTCATAGCGCAGTGCCGGGGTCAGCGTAAAACGGCCTTCATCCCAGCCCATCTCATTTTGGGCGTAAATACCCCACTGGGTGGTTTCGGTTTTAGGCACATCGCGTACGGGTTTGATGGTGCCGGTGCGAAGGGCGGCTAAATCATTCTGCAGCCACTCGCCGCCAAGGGTCCAGTGCTGGCTGATGGGGCCTGCGATGCGTTTTTCTATTAAGCCCGATATGCCCACCATATCCTGATCGTAAATAGATACGCGCTGCCAGCTGGCCACATTGCGCCGCTGTTGGGTGGAGGTTTGCTCATTATTCTGGGTTTGGTAATAAAGTTTGGCCTGCGCCGCATCAATCAGGCCTTGCGCCGGGGCTGTGTAGTTGTAATCCAGCGATACACGGCTGCGGGTCTGAATATCATTCGCCTGGCTGCCGGTAATTGACGGCGTCATGGGGGCGCCGATATCGGTGTAAACCGTGGTATCCACTTCGCTGCGATAGTTTTCTGCGGCCATGGCCAGCTTGTGGCCGTTTTCAAAGTAGTGCTCTGCTTTTGCCAGTACGCTGCGTTTATTGGTGTTTTGCGGATTGGCGGTGGTGCGGCGGTAATCCTTGCTGTCAACTGTGCCCTGGGTTTCAAACTCATGGCCCTTGCGCTGTGCCGCTTGCAGCAGCCAGAAAGTATCCTGATTAAATGCACCGGCCACGGCGGCTTGTACGCTCAGGCCCTGATCGCTGCTGTCGTAATCTGATTTAACCTGGCCCGCAAAATTGCCACGGCCACGCAGCATGTCGCTGGGGGACGTGGTACGCAGGCCAACCACGCCGCCCAAAGCATCTGAGCCATACAGCGTAGATGAAGGGCCGCGTGCCACTTCAATGGCGCTGAGCTGGCTGAAATCAACCTGATCGCGGCCACTGTTCAGATAGGCACCAAAAGAAAAAGCATCCGGCAGGCGAATGCCATCCACCAGCATCAGCACCCGGTTGCCCTCTAAGCCACGCACATTCACGCTGGATAAACCGTAGCGGCCATTGCGGCTGATATTAATGCCTGGCTCTTCGCTGGCTAAATCGCGGTAATTCTTGATAAAGCTGCGATCCAATTCGGAGCGATCGGTGCTGCTGACCGATGGCGGCAATTCATCAAGTTTTTTATCGGTACGCGTTGCAGTGACCACCACAGGCTCAAGCTGTGCGGCGGGGGCAGAAGCATTGCTGGCTGCGAATGCGCTTTGCAAGGTGGCGGCTAAGAGAGTGAGCGCGATGGCGTGAGTGCGGCGTTGCATACGGATTCCTGATAAATGCCAGCAATAGAGGTAATGGCTGGCGGCGTAGACCATGGGCGCGAAGTGCTGCTGAATGCTGCGGTTTGAAATTGCGATGGTGGCTGAAGTGCCCATGCAATGACCGAACACATCGTAACAATAGTCATTCTCATTATCAATGGATTTTTACCAAAAGAAGCCAGCATTAAGTGCGTTTGTTTTTTGTAATGCTTGGACTGGCGTTTTTTAAGCGGCAAGAAGGGTTTGCAGTATGGCCATGTAAGCAGGTGCAGTCTGGTCTCAGCCATGCTTTATTTGAGGTTAATTTAGTATCTGTCAAAGGCTTAGCATGCTTCTTGCCTTTGGATCAGCGTTTTTAAATGAATCCGGGCCGCAGCCAGGTGTTTTGTTTTTATGGCAGTCAGAATATTTAAATGGTCTTAACCTTGATGTAAATCATCAACTTTGTAAGTTGGGCTGGCCTTCCTTTTTTATGTTAACGATAATCATTATCGATAAAACACAAGGCAAACCCATTGCAAACCCTTATTTCAGAACCCAATAACTCTCAAGCTATTGCCACTGCCTTCAGCGAGCGCCGGGCCTTAATGCCTTTCTGGGGGCAGCAAGCACTGGGTGCCGAAGCCTGGCCTTCAGCCTGGCAAGAGATAAATCAAACCCCTTTGCCTGCGAATTCTTTGGCCTATGTGCATATTCCTTTTTGCGCTAATCGCTGCGTATTTTGTGGCTTTTATAAAAATGCATGGAAAGAAGAGCACGGCACGCCCTATGTAAACCGGGTGATTGCAGATTTGCAGCATGCCGCGGCCAGCCGGGTGGCTGGTGGCTCGATTGCCGCCGTGTATTTAGGCGGTGGCACACCCACGGCGCTATCCGGCCCGGATCTGGCGCGCTTGCTGCGTGCCTTGCAGCAGTATTTGCCGCTGACTGATGATTGCGAAATCACCGTAGAAGGGCGGATATCACATTTTGATCGCGCCAAAATCGACGCTTGCCTTGAGGCAGGGGCGAATCGTTTCTCGATAGGCGTGCAAACTTTTCATACGCCGCTGCGCCGCCGTTTAGGCCGCAAACATGGTGGAGAAGAGGCGGCCGCCTATCTGGCTGCACTGGCTGCCGGGCAAGAAGCCGTGGTGGTGGCCGATCTGATGTTTGGCCTGCCGGGGCAGGATGAAGCCATCTGGGCGAATGATCTGGATGTAGCGCTGGGCCTGGGTTTGGATGGCATCGATGTCTACGCCTTTAATCTGTTTCCCGGCCTGCCTATCCAGCGCATGCTGGAAAAAGGCGTGTTCCCGCCTGTGAGCGGCCTGCCTGCGCAGCTTGGTTTTTACCAAATGGCACTGGATCGCTTTGCCGCAGCAGGCTGGCAGCAGCTATCGAACAGCCACTTTGGCTCTGCCCAGGGCAGGGAGCGTAATCGCTATAACTTAGCGATTAAATCAGGCCATAGCTGCCTCGCTTTTGGCTCGGGTGCTGGTGGCAGCCATGCGGGCTATGCCTATTCAATTGAATCAGATTTAGCGCGCTATCTGGATGCACCATCACCTGCAATTGCCCGTGTCTCCCGTTCTGACCCAAGTCAGCACTGGGTTGCGGCGTTGCAAGGCAGTATCGAAACAGGCCGGATTGACGCATCAATCCTGCCTGCTGCATGTCTGCCTTTGCTGCAAAGCTGGCAGCAGCAGGGCTTGATTACTCTGCTGCAAAATTCGCTGTGGAGCATCGCCTCACTGGCCCGCTTCTGGGGGCCAAGCATGGCGCGTGCTTTGGTCGATTGCTCTGTTGTAAAACCCACCCCTGAATCATAGAGGGCACAGAGAACACGCAGGAAAGCATCTTTTTAGTGCTTTCGGCACGGTGGTTTTGATGCGGGAATCCCCCGCTGGGGACTCACTTTCTTGAACGGCCAAGAAAGTAAGCAAAGAAGGCCGCCCCGGCCAGCATGAACCCCTCACTGCGAACAGCGGCGGCTGCGGGATTCGCTTCGCTCAAACAGGATCAAAGAAACCCCGCCCCGCTTGTTTCTCGTTTCGGCGTGCTGCAAGGGGACTTTAAAAAGCCCCCTGCCAAGAGCAGGGATAGGTACCCAGATTATTGGAATTGAAACTACTCAAAAGCTTATTGGGAACACTTCATTTATGCGCTGTTTTTCTCCTTGAAACTCTGTGTTTCAAGGGTGGGTTTTTCGGCATAACAATTTGTTAACTATTTTGGAAAAAATTATGAACAACACTCAATCTTTACGTGAACGTCTTAGCAAAAACCCTGGCGTGGTGCTGGAAGGCTTAGCCACCGCCGCAGCAATACCAATGAATGAGGTGATTGAATGCCTGCCCGCTGCAATGTGGCAGCGCCTTGCTGGTGAAAAAATGGCTGAGTTATTGCTGGAAATGGCCAGCTGGGGCGATGTGACGGTGATTATGCACAGCAGCGATGTCATTATGGAATTCACAGGGCCGGTTCCTTTGGGAGAGTTCAGCCACGGTTTTTTTAATTTACCCGGGCCAACAGGCTTGCACGGGCATTTAAGAGTGGGTAATTGCGGTGCAATTTATGCGGTAGAGCGCCCCTTTATGGGCCGCGATACGGCCTCTGTGCTGTTTATCAATCACGAGGGCGGTGTGATGTTTAAGGTGTTTTTAGGCAGAGATAGCCGTGGTGAAATCTCCGCCAGCCAGCTTGAAGCACTGCACCGATTCTTTGCAAAGGGCGAAGATGTTGCTGGCTCAAAAGTAGGATGAGCATTATTTGGGCTACAAGGTATCGAGGGAATGCTGTAATGTTTAAATGATGATGATTGTTATTTACAATTTTAAAAGGCCATTCAAGTGATACACGATGTATTGATTTTTGGCGCCAGCAGAGGGTTGGGGCTTTGTCTTGCAAAGGCCTGCATTTTGCGTGGTAAGAAGGTGGCCGCCATGGTAAGGGCCGGGAGTGATACTGCGGCTTTAAACGTGCTTGGTGTTTCTTTGATCACGGGGGATGCTTTCAGCCTGGATGACTGCATTGCCGCCATTAAACAGGCTGGCGCAAAACGGGTGATCAGTGTTTTGGGCGGTAAAAATGCCGCAGGCCAGCGGATTGATGCCACAGGCAATTTGAATGTGATTAAGGCCTTAGAAGCTGCGGCCCCCCAAACAAGGTTTTTGCTTGGCACGTCTTTAGGCTGCGGTGATCAATGGGATTCTTTGGCAGAAGGGGCTAAGCGGATGTTGGGCGAGGCGATTAAAGCTAAAAACCAGGCCGAGCAGTGCTTAGAGCAAAGCGCTTTAGCATGGGTGATTGCAAGGCCGGCAGGCCTGAGCTATCAGCCTGCCACTGGCCAATATCGGGTGCTGGCAGGGCGTGATGATGCGGGCAATTATCTGCCCAGAGCAGACGTTGCCAGTGCCATGCTGGAAATTTTTGCTGAGGATGAGCGCCTTCATAAAGCCTGGACCATTCTGGGGCCGGCAGATCCTGTCTGATTCTACTTAACACTTGTTGGCTGGGCACAGCCCAGCTGCCGCTCATTTATAAGCATGGATCTTAGGGCGGGTGTAACCCGATGTGTGCAAATCAAAATAAAAAAGACCTTGTTAGTGCCTTCGGTACGTTGATTTTGGAGCGGTTGGCCACCGCGGGGGCCTTCCTTTTTTGAACGGCCAGGAAACGAAGCCAAGCGACAAACTCAAAAACACGAGGGCCCCTTCGCTGCGGACAGTCGGCGGCAGGCGGGATTGGCTCGCTGCCTCGCTCCCTGGCCGAAACCCCGCCCCGCTTGTTTCTTGCTACGGCGTGTTTCAAGGGGACTTTAAAGCACCGTGCCGAGAGCATAGTCATCATCTTTTTTCTTTGTTTGCTACTAAAAACCAAATTGGTTAGCGCACATGGGGTTTCACCCGCCCAGAGAGATTCACCGATTTGTCACCACCATTCATTTGCTAAGGCACACATGTATAAAAAAATCCTCCCCGCCCTCTGTGCGGCGCTTGTTTTAGGCGCATGTGCCAACAGCCCGGCCAGCACGCCATTTGCCGGGAAATCTTATGTGCTGATGGGCGAAGTGCACGATAACGCCCTGGGGCATCAGGCGCGTTTTCAGGCTTTAGAAAAAGCCGTGCAAGCAGGCTGGCGCCCGGCAATTGCCATGGAGCAGTTTGATGTGGAACGCCAGGCCGAATTAGATCAGGCGCGTTTGGAGCAGCCGGATAATCCTGATTATTTAATTCAAAAAATCGGTGGCAAGCGCTGGGATTGGCCGCTTTACCGGCCGGTGATCGCACTGGCCATGCGCTACGATTTGCCGGTTATTGCGGCTAATTTATCGCGCCAGGATGCATCTGAAGTGGTGAAGTCCGGCCTTTCTTCGCTGCCTGATGCCAAAGAGCTGGGGCTGACTCAGCTACCTGCGGGTTTATTGGCTGCTCAGCGTGAAGAAGTACGCGTGGGGCATTGCAATAAGCTACCGGAAAACTTACTGGATGGCATGGCGCTGGCACAAATCGCCCGCGATGCGATGATGGCTAAAGTCATGAAGCCTTACCAGTCGCGGGGTGTGGTACTGCTGGCGGGCAATGGCCATGTGCGCCGCGATATGGGCGTGCCGGTTTGGCTGCCTGGAACACTGTCTGTGGGCTTTGTTGAAGGCAGTAAGCAGGGGGCATTTGATCAGGAGCAGCTGATTGCTCCGGCAAACAGGGCGGATCCCTGCGCGGGTTTCTAAGCCTGCCATGCCGCGGCTTTGTTTGAAACCAGCACGGCCCTTCAATTTCTTCTTTTCAATTAAACATTGCAGCAGAGGATTTAAATGATAAATAGATTTTTTGGCTGATTGTATTAATCCCTAAGCAAATGTTAAAAAAAATCGTACTGAAGCCTTAACTTCATTACGATTTTTTTTATGCTTGTAACAATAAGAGTCTTGTTGTAGAAGCAAAATTTTAGATCTAGGATTTAGTATGGGATAAGAATGTCTCTTAATGTAATGGCTATGCATCAGTTGCCGATTTGAAGCGGCTGATAGCATATCGCTTGCTGTTTTTGCATAGGGTTTGTAGTCATATACATTAGAATTTAGTAATATACGGCGCTGAATCCGGTATTCTCCAATTTAAATCGGTTTATTGCACTGAACAAGCCGCAACAAATATCGGCTTAAATTGAAATAAACACTTGTTTTTTTTAAGCCATCTAAAACAAATTGAATGATCAGCTGCACCTTTGTGCATGATCTTTAGATGGCATAAAGGCCTCGTTCTTACTGGGCGCAGCGCATGGCAGATGATGTTTTGCTGCGCAGTGAAATTCTTAAAAAGTTGAGGCATGCTTTGGGACTAGAAAATTTGAAACTGCGCGGAAGGGTGTCACTCCAGTTTGCCGTTACTGCTACTTTTATCATTATGCTGGCATTAACGCTGGGTTCGATTATTAGTTTGCAAATGCGCAATCAATCCAAAATGCTTAAAGATTTAAGCAGCAAAGTGATTTCGGCTGAAGTAGCGGCTGTGCGCAGCGATTTAAATGTTTTTTTGCGTGCCCCGGCGCTGGCCAACCGAATGGTGGCCGTGCTGATGAGAGAGCAGTATTCGCCTTTAGATAAGGATTTATCACAATTTGAAGTGCCGTTTGCCCATATTTTGGGCGAGATTTTCCCCGATCAGAAACAACTGAGCCTGATTTCATTTGGCTCTGTGCATGGTGAATATATTGCAATCAGCCGGGAGATTTTAACCAATCAATTTTCTCTGCTGCTTAAAGACAGCAGAACGAATGGTTATTTAAATTTTTATAAAGGTTTGCAATCGTCTGATCCCATTTTAAATCAATTTGAACATTATGATCCAAGGCCAAGGCCATGGTATGCCCCGGTTGGAAAAAGTAAAAAACCATCCTGGACAGCGGCTTATCAGGATTACGATGCAGTACAGGGGATTACCGTTTCTTTCAGCAGCCCGCTATATGATGGGGCTGCTAATTTTATTGGCGTTGTGGCCAGCGATATTAAGCTGGATAATTTTGATGGCTATCTGCGGGCCAGCCCTAATCTGGGCCATGGTGCAATTTATATTGTTGGGGAAAATAACGAGCTTATTTCGCACTCTACCCATGAAGACCCTTTGCCCCGCATGCCCTTATTAAAATTGCCAAATCAGGAAAGTGCCAAGCTGCTTAAACCTAAAGACAGCTCAAATCTGATGGTAAAAACCAGTGCGCCGCTTTTATTAAAAAAAGATGTGAAAGATTTCGAATTTAATCTGAATGGTGAAAAAATATATGGCCGTGTTTCTCCGGTAGTGGATGGTAATGGTTTAAATTGGCGTATTGTTGTTTTAATCCCGGAGCGTGATTTATTAGGCACGCTTAAAAAAGATATGCTGATTACCTTTATTATTGTATTAAGCATTGGTTTGTTTGCTGCTCTGGTGGCATGGAAAACCATTGCCAGCATTACAAAGCCTATTTTGCTTGCAGCACAAACCGCCCGGCTTTTGGCAAAACAAGAGTGGCAGCCTACGATTGCTGGCGGGCTGCAGCTTAAAGAAACCAAATTACTGGCCAATGCATTTGATGAAATGTCGAATGCTTTGTCCTGCTCTTTTGATCAGCTTAATTACCGTATCCGCCATGATCATATTACCGGGCTGCTGAGCAGGGAAGGCTTGCTTGAGGAAATGCTGGAGCTGGTTAAAAAAACGCCAGATATGAAATGGGATGCTTTGTTTTTGATTGGTCTGGATAATTACCGCAGTATTCACGACAGTATTGGTTATGAACAGGGCGAAGAATTGCTCTGTGCTATTGTCAATAATCTGAAGCCGCATTTGCCGGAAAAAGCCTTGTTTGCCCGTGTGGCAGAAACAGAATTTGTGGTGTGCCTGCCTGTCGATTTTAATCAAACCAGCCTCGATCATTTAATTAACAGTTTTCAGGGCAGTTTTTCGCAGTCTTTTAATTTGCAATATGATGAGGTTTTGATTACAGCCAGTTTGGGTGTAGTCTGCGCCCCTTTTAACCATGACGATTTGATTGAAAATATGCGCAATGCCAGCATGGCACTGAGTAAGGCTAAAGAAAAAGGCCCGATTTCTTATGAAGTATTTCAGGGCAGCATGGCTGAGCAATCAGCTAAAAAAATACATTTAATTGCTGAATTAAATGCAGCCATAGAAAAAAATGAATTCAGAATCTATTTTCAGCCTGTTGTCAGTTTAAATGACAGCCAGGTGATTGGGGCAGAGGCTTTAGTGCGCTGGCAAAGCGGCCAGCGTGGCTTGGTTGCACCCGGTGTGTTTATTCCCTTAGCTGAAGAATCAGGTTTGATTTTACAAATTGGTAATTGGGTGTTGCGTGAATCATGCCGCCAGATTGCCGGGCGTTTAAAAAATGGCTGGGCCAGTGATTTTGATGTGCATGTCAATGTTTCTGTGCGGCAGCTGATTCAGTCTGATTTTTATCAGAATCTGGAAAACATCCTGCTTGAGTATCATTTGCCCCCCCATAATTTAACGCTGGAAATTACTGAATCTATTTTGATTGAAGACAGTAATGTGATTGCCACTTTGATTGGGCGGATCAGAAATCTGGGAGTATCTATTGCGATTGATGATTTTGGTACGGGCTATTCATCGATGTCTTATTTGCATCAGTTTGCCTTTGACTGCCTGAAAATTGATCAGTCTTTTGTCAGCCGCTTTTTGGATAATCATAAGAGCGAAGCCATTATTTCCGCGATTATCCGCCTTGCTGCAGGGTTTGATGTGCCTCTGGTGGCTGAAGGGGTAGAAACCGCCGAGCAAGCCCAAAGATTATACGAGCTGGGCTGCCAGCGCGCGCAGGGCTACCACTTTGGCCGCCCCGCGCCTTTGGAAGAATGGCCGCAAGCGTGGTGTGGCACGGGTAAAGCAGGGCCGCTTGCCTGAACGCTGAGGGCCATGGCGTTTTCATCTTTATCCGGGTTTAACATGCTTAATTGACCGGTTGATGCCTGCACAAAGCCCAGCCTGTCGAGCAGTTTTTTAGAGCGAAAATTGCGCTGTTTCAAAATAGCAAAATACTGCCTGATCCCATAATGCCGGGCTAATTCTTGCAGTACGATACTGACTGCCGCCCGCGCAATGCCTT
This sequence comes from Iodobacter violaceini, assembly GCF_011601265.1. GTDB lineage: Bacteria > Pseudomonadota > Gammaproteobacteria > Burkholderiales > Chitinibacteraceae > Iodobacter > Iodobacter violaceini. The sequence continues at coordinate 332,025 of NZ_JAAOLX010000001.1, read as the reverse complement.
TGCCCCAATATTGGCTCGATAATTCATAAGCAATAAGGGCGTGCTGGCCGGTAATCGTAGCCTGCACATAGCCCGCTGATTGCTGTGACGTATTAAGCCTGATCACCCAGTTCAGCCATTGTTCATTGCCATCGGGGGATCTTCTGGTTTCCTGCCTGCTAAAGCGGGCACGCAGCCAGTCTGCAGAAGGCGGCGGTGCATTTTCAAACTCGTAAATGGCCGGATCGCTCAGCACGGCAAACATTTCATCTGCATGGGCTGCAGCTTGCGGTTCTAAAATCAGATCGGTGGTGCTCAGCGCTCTCATGCTTACCAATCCCTTTTGAGCAGCGCGTATTGCAATAAATCATGGTGCTGCCCATGCCAGAATCCTGCTTCCCTGAAGCAGCCTTCCTGCACAAAACCAAGCGACTCCAGTGATTTAATCGAAGCCCTGTTTTGCGGGTGTACCTGTGCCTGGATTCGATTAAGCGCCATATTTTCAAAGCCCCAGGTAAGGATAGCCAGCAAAGCTTCGCGCATCAGGCCCTGGCCCCAGTGGCTTTGTGCCAGCTCGTAGCCAAGATGGCAGTGCTTTGCATTTTTATCCCACTTAAACATCCCGCAGCTGCCAACAATTTGCCCCTGATATTCAATGCCCCAGCGCGTGCCAGGATTGGGCATGGTGCGCCAGCTTGCAAAAACCTTAATCAACTGGCTTGCTGCAGCAAGATCCGCCATGGTATCGCAGCCAAACCAGCGCATGGCGTCTGCATCACTATGAATGGCAAAGATCGCTGGCGCGTCGTCCTCCACCAGCTCGCGCAGGTTTAAGCGCGGGGTTTGAATGACAGGGAAGAGGGGCTGAGTATGATCAGGCAACAAGTAAGCCCGCCGCATTTAATCTTTGTGCAATCGAATCCAGATCGCCCTCATATTCCCAATACATCACCCGGCCATGCGATGAGCTGACCAGCAGATATTTTTCGGTAACAGATTGAATTCGCTCAATCGCGATCAGTTTTTCTAAGAAAGGTTCATCATGGAATTCTTCGACGATTTCCTTGTTCTCGGCGGTATAGCCGTGAACCAGCATGGCGGTACGAACTCTTAGTGCGATGTATTTCATGGGGTGTCCTTGGGTATGGGTTTGTTGCCCATTTTCAGGGCAATTTGCGCGACGCGCATACCTAAATAATGCGCAGTCATTAAATCAATGGCATTCACTTGTCCATCATTGCTTTGTGCTGCGACCCCTAGCTGAGTGCCCAGCCGGTTACGGCCTTGTTCGTCATAACCTCCAGGAATATCCACGCCACACCAGAGCATGCCGTGCTGAGCCGCCAGCACGCTCAATGAGAGCAGGGTATTAAATTGATCCCCGTTTAAGTTGCTGCCAATGGTGAAACCTGCTGCGATTTTATTTGCCCAGGCGCGCTGGCTCCAGCGCTCCCCCGAGGCATCGGCAAACGCTTTAAATTGTGCCGAAGGCCCGCCCATATAAGTGGGGCTGCCAAAGATAATCGCGTCAGCCTGATCGAGTTGCGCCCAGATTTCTTCATTTTTAAAGCGCCCGGCAATGATTTCTGTACCGCTGATGCGGTAAACCGATGGCGTGGCCAGCTCCTGAGCACCGGCAAAAATGGCATCAGCCAATTGTGCCGTCGTGCCGCTTGCTGAGTGGTAAATAATGACGATGGATGGCATGGGGTTGAACCTGGTGATTTTTCAGAGTTTAGGTTTGATGAAGTGGCAGTGCATGTCGGGTAACGCATAGCTAAACGACCTGCAAATACGATGTCCTGCAGATCCGCAGGCCGGCTTAGCGGCTTTATCGCGTAACCCGACATGGGCTGCTGGCTGGATTCAGCTTTCTGCCGGGCTCGCTCCTGCCTTGCCCTTCCTGTGCTTGCTAAGCCACTGCACAAAATCATCCACAAAGGTAAATACCACTGGCACCACCAGGAGGCTGAGCAGGGTGGAGGTGATCAGGCCGCCGATTACGGCAATGGCCATGGGCGATCTGAAGCTGGGGTCGATGCCGATGCCCAGTGCAATCGGCAACATACCTGCGCCCATGGCAATGGTGGTCATGACGATGGGGCGGGCGCGTTTTAAGCCTGCGTCCATCAGCGCGTCAAAGCGGCTCATGCCGTCCCGGCGGGCGACGATGGCGTATTCGACCAGCAAAATGGAGTTTTTGGTGGCGATGCCCATGAGCATAATCAAGCCAATCAGCGTGGGCATTGAGAATGAGCTTTGCGCGATTAAGAGCGCCAAAAATGCGCCGCCAATCGATAAAGGCAAAGCCGCCAGAATGGTGACGGGCTGCATAAAATCTTTAAACAGCAGCACCAGCACCATATAAATGCAGAGCACGCCAGTGAGCATGGCAATGCCAAAGCTGGCGAAGAGTTTTTTCATTTCTTCTGCATCACCAAAGGCGGCACGCTCTACCCCCTTGGGCAGTTGCAGCAGGCTGGGCAGCTTATCGACTTCTGCGCTCACATCCCCTAGCGAGCGTCCGCTCAGCTCGATATCAAAAATCACGTCTCTTGCCCGGTCGTAGCGGTCAATCTGGCTGGGGCCGGAAGACAGCTCAACGCTGGCTACTTCGCTCAGCATCACATCGCCATTTTTGCCCGGCACTTTCAGCAGTTTGATTTGTTCTAAATCTTTGCGCGTGCTGTCGGGCAGGCGCACAACGATGGGGATTTGCCGCTCGGGCAGATTAAGCTTGGCGACCTGGGTATCAAAATCGCCGACCGTAGAGATACGAATGGTGTCCGAAATACTGCTGATGCTGACGCCTAAATCGGCCGCCCGGGCCAGATCCGGCCGGATGCTGACTTCGGGGCGCACCAGGCTGGCGCTTGAGGTCACCGCACCCACGCCTTGAATGGTGCGCATATCGCGTTCTACATTTTGTGCGGTGGCAACGAGGGTTGCCGGATCATCACCCAGCAAAATCAGCTGAAATTTTTCACCTGATCCGCCCAGACCCACACTCAGGCGTACGCCTGGAATATCTTTAAGTAAATCGCGTAAGCGGGATTCAATGATGATTTTTTTATCCCGCTCTGTGCGCCCGCTCAGTGTTAAGGTGAGATTCGCTTTGTTGACTTCGGTAATGCCCGCAGCAAAAGGATCGGCACCTGCGCCGCCGCCGCCAATGGCGGTATAGATGCGGATCACTGATTTTTCGCTAGCCAGCAGCAGGCGGGCGCGCTCGGCTACGCTGCTGGTTTCTTCCAGCGTGGCACCGGGCGGTAATTCAATTTTAACCAGCGTTTGCGACCGGTCATCGGGAGGAATAAAGCCGGTGGGCAGCAGCGGCACCAGCATCAGCGAGCCTATAAAAAACAGCAAAGAGAAGACCGTTGTCAGCTTGCGATGCCTTAAACACCAGTGCGCCAGCTTTAAATAACCCTGCATCATGCGGCCATCTTTATGCTCATGGGTGATGGGTTTGAGCAGGTATGCCGCCATCATTGGCGTAAGTAATCGCGCCACAATCAGGGATGCCATGACCGCCAGCGCGGCTGTCCAGCCAAATTGCTTAAAGAATTTTCCGGGTACGCCCGCCATAAAGGCGGTGGGCAAAAACACGGCAACAAGGGCAAATGTCGTGGCAATAACGGCAAGACCAATCTCATCCGCCGCTTCCATGGCGGCCTGATACGGTGATTTGCCCATGCGTAAATGGCGGACAATGTTTTCGATTTCTACAATTGCGTCATCTACCAGAATCCCGACAACCAGCGCCAAAGACAGCAGCGTGACCGTGTTCAGGCTGAATCCCAGGTAAGCCATGCCAATAAAGGCCGGCAAGATAGAGAGCGGTAAGGCGGCGGCAGAAACCAAGGTGGCGCGCCAGTCGCGTAAAAACCACCATACCACCAGCACTGCGAGCAGGGCGCCTTCCCATAGCAGCTTCATCGATCCGTCAAAGGATTCCTGCACCGGCTCGGCCATATTGTAGGCTTCGGTAATGGTGAGGCCCGCATTGGCGGCTTTGATCTTTGCCAGCGCCGCGTGAATGCCTGCGGCGACTTCAATTTCGCTTGCTCCGCGTGAGCGGCTGATTTCAAAACCCACCACAGGCTTGCCATCGAGAAGAGCAATCGAGCGGCGCTCGGCTGTGGTGTCGGTAATGGTGGCAACCTGATCGAGGCGGATGCTGCGGCCATCGTTCAGAGGGAGGGTCATCTGGCCTAATTCGCCCGCGCTTTGCACGGTAGACAGCGTGCGGATTGCCTGCTCGCTGCCGATCAGATCGCTGCGCCCGCCGGATGAATCCCGCTGGGTTTGTGCCAGGCTGCGGGAAACCTCGGCGGCACTGACATTCAGTGCCGCCAGCCTTGCAGGATCGATTTCTACGCGAATTTCCCGGTTGATCCCCCCGACGCGGGAGAACTTGCCCACACCGGAAACAGAGCGGATTTCCTTGCTGATTTTGTTATCCACCAGCCAGGAAAGGGCTTCTTCGCCTAAGGTGCCGGATGCAACGGTGAAAACCAGAAACGGCACGCTGGAGAATTCTACCTTGCCGATAATGGGGTCTTTCAGATCGCTGGGCAGATCCCCGCGTACCCCGCTGATGGCATTTCGTACGTCTTCTACGGCTTCATTGGTGGGTTTTTCAAGTACAAATTCCACCGTGAGCATGACGGTGCCGTCTTGAATTTTGCTGTAAACGTGCTTTACCCCTTGTAAGGCAGAAACGGAGTTTTCCAGTTTTCTGGCCACTTCGCTTTCCAGCTGAGCTGGCGCAGCCCCGGGCTGGATGGCCGTTACGGTGACCATTGGCAGCTCAATATCCGGGAAGTCCTGCACCTTCATGCTTTGAAAAGACAGCACACCGGCTAAAGACAGTAAGACAAATAACATAATGGCCGGGATGGGGTTTCTGATCGACCAGGCAGAAAAATTCATTACTTATCCTTAAGGGCGTGGCTTAGGGGGCGTATACCCGTGTACTGTTAGCAAATCAAAAATAACAATGCAGTGCCTTCGGCACATTGATTTTGCTGCGGCATCCCCGCAGGGATTCCCTTTCTTGAACGGCCAAGAAAGGAAGCAAAGCCGCAACACCAAAAGCACGAAGGACCCTCGTTGTGGACCATCAAGGTGGCGGCAGGCAAGACTCGCTCGTGCCTCGCTGTCTCTGGCCGAAACCCCGCCCTGCTTGTTCCTTGCTACGGCGTGTTTTAAGGGGAGATGTAAGCCCTGTGCAACAAGCTGCGATATAAATCCAAATTGCTGGGCTTTAAAATACTGAAACCCTTCAACGTAACTTAATTCAAGCCTTGTTTTTCTCCGTGAAGCGCCGTGTTTCCTGTAGCTTCCGTGTTTCAAAATTTGGGTTTTGTAGTTTGGGTTTCGTTATTTAGCAGCCACTACTTTCACCACATCGCCGTCGGCTAAGAACCCTGCGCCGCTGGCGATGATTCTGGCGTCTTTGCTGATGCCGCTGACGGCCACGCTTTGGCTGTCTTGCCGGCCTAATGTGACGCGCTGCATTTTGACTTTGCTGGCTGCGCCCAGCACAAATACATGGGCGAAGCCGTCGCGCATGACGATGCTGTTGCCGGGCAGGGTGAGCACATCGCCCTGGCCGGTTTGTAATGCGCCTTTGGCAAACATGCCGGGTTTGGCGGTATCAAGTGAGGTATTTTGCAGATCCACATACACCAGCAAATTGCGCGTGCGGGCATCCACGGTGGGGGCGGCTTTGCGGACTTTGCCGTTTACTGACTGGCCATTGGGCAGGGTAAGGCTGACTTGCTGGCCGTTTTTGATCCGCGCTGCATCAATTGCACTGACTTCGGCCCGCCATTCCAGGCGGCTTTGCCGGATTAATCTGAACAGCTCTTGCCCGGGCTGCACAACCGCGCCCACAGTGGCGCTGCGGGCAGAGATCACGCCATCATCCGGGGCGCTTACCTGGCTTTGTTTGATGCGTAATTGCTGCGCGGCAAGGCGCGCTTTGGCGGCTTGCAGGCGGGCTGCTGCGGCTTGTTCTTGTAAGACAGATTGCTGGATTTGCTGGCTGCTGAGTGCGCCATTGCTGTCGAGCTTGCGAATGCGCCCGGCGTTATCTGTGGCTTCATTCCATGCCGATTCTGCTTCTGCCAGGGCGGCTTGCTGCTGAGCCAGCTCGATTTTGAGCGTGTCGCTGGAAAACTGCGCCAATACCTGGCCCCGCTTCACCACATCGCCGATTTGCGCCTGCACTTCGGCCAGTGCATAGCCGCCAATTTCTGCACCAATGACGGACTCTTGCCATGCCTCGATATTGCCATTGGCATTCACGACCACCGGCCATGTTTGCTTCGCTGGTGAAACCACCGTTACGGTCATCGCGGGCCGTGTGGCTTCGGTGGCCTTGGCAATGCTTTTAGGCATGGCAATCAGTGCGATCACCCCGCAAAGCACAAGGCCGGCGCAGATCGCAGTCAGCTTGGGGTGTTGCTTGAGGATACGCATGGGGTGCAGCTCCAATTTATCGGGGGCATTTTGGTGTATTTGTTATCCGGCGTACGGTGCTTCGGGTACGGCCAGATGTTTAATGTTGCTGGTGTAACAAACCGGGTGCTGTGCAGCGGCTTGCATGCCTTGTGAAGCCGGTTCACCTGTTGTTTTGTGTGCTTTTTGTTATTACTGCGCTCTGTGCCTGCTGATCTTTTTGTTCAGCATTATTCGGCGCTTTTCCGCCCAGCGCTTTGTAAAGTGCAATCCAGTTGGCGCTTTGTTCTCTTTGCAGAGTGAGCAGGCGGCTTTGGGCGGCCAGCTCATAGCGCTCTGTTTCTGCTGTTTGCAGCTGGCTGGCGCTGCCGGCTTTATAAAGTGCCTGGCTGGCTTTGAGCTGTACGCGGGCAAGGCTGAGCTGCTGTTGCAGTACTTGGGTGCGGCGCTGGCTGTCATCCAGACGCAGCATGTTTTCTTCTATTTCCCGCACCGCCTGCCTGGCCAGCTGCTGGTAGCTGTGAATCGCTTGCTGATAGCGGGCCATGGCCGCATCTTGTTTTGCGCTCAGCTCACCTGCATTAAACACGGGGATATTCAAGCTGATGCCAAACGACCAGTTTCGGCTGTCTAAATTAATGCCTTCGCTGAGCTGGCAGCCCACGCAAATCATGCCGAGTAAAGAGGCCGATGGATAACGGGCCACTTCTTTGACGGCCACTTCTGCTGCGGCTGTTTCCAGTAATAAGGCGGCGCTTTTAATATCTGGCCGGTCTGCAAGCACTTCGGCCGGGATGCTTTTAACTGCCAGCGCGGGGCGGCCGGGCATCATGCCTGCCTCTGGCGCAAGCATGGTTTTAAGGGCGTCTTCCTGCAAGCCGGTTATGGCGACCAGGGCTTTGAGCGTTACGCCGCATTGAGTCGCGATATCGCTGGCCTGAAAGCGGGCTTCGGCCTGCTCGTGATCACTTTTGGCCGCATCCACAAGGCTGGCCAGGCCCACATCCAGCTTGCTGTGCATCAGTCTGGCGCTGAGGATATGGGATTCTAAAATCTGTGCCGATATGGCCTCTTGCCCTTTGCACGCCCGGTAAGCGGTCAGAGTGTTAGCCAGCTCCGCTGCCAGGCTGGCCGCAGCCTGCTCGTAGGCGTTTTCATTGCTGCTCAGGTTGGCATAAACGCCTTGCCGGGCTGCGGCAATGCCGCCCCAAAGATCAAGCTCCCAGCGTGCATCCAACCCTGCATTGGCTAAGTTTTTAGCTGATTCCGCATTGGGCAGCGAGTTCATCCCGCGGCTATATCCAGCCGTGGCGCTGATATTCGGCCAAAGGTGTGCGCCGATGGCGGCCGCCTCTGCGCGTGCTTCGTTAATTTTGGCCTTGGCCTGCGCGATATTGGGGTGGGAGGCGAGTGTGTGTGCGAGTAAAGTATTCAGGCTTGCATCTTGCCAGCTCGCCCAGCTATTTTGTACAGAAGCACTACTCTGAAGAGGGCTATTCCATTCGGTTGCGGCCGGGGCTAATTCCTGAGGAGTGGGTTTGGGGATATTAACGGCGCAGCCAGCTAGCAGGCTGAGGCTGGCTACCCAGTGCAGTTGCTTGATGGTCAGGCTGTGTAATGCAGGCAACATACAAAACCCCAGGCGACATACGGTTGGAATGATACTATTTTTTTGGCACGATTTATGCCCAGCAGTATGCTAATTGAGTCGCCAGTGTCAGGCAACTAAGGTTTGATTTTTGTTAAGTATATTTTTATTCTTACATGTGAAGAAATATTGTTGCGTGTGCAGTGCATGCTTATGTTTTAATAATCAGGGCTAATCATTTATCTTGCCCCGTGCTGTAAATTTAAATGTGGCAAGCGCTCGCCTGATTTGGCGTCTAATGCTAATCTTCGTGTAGTTTTATTACAGGATTTGTTCGATGGCAAAAGGTAATCTTTTTGTGGTGACTGCGCCTTCAGGTGCTGGAAAAACCACACTGGTCGCAGCGCTTCTTGCCGCAGACCAAAATGTACAGCTTTCAGTATCTTTCACTACCCGTGCCGCGCGCCCAGGAGAAGTAGACGGAAAGGATTATCATTTTGTAAGCCGTGAAGTGTTTGAGCAAATGATCCATAACGGTGATTTTCTGGAGCACGCCGAGGTGTATGGTAATTATTACGGCACTTCGCAAACATGGATTAATACGGCCATTGCGACTGGCCGCGATATTCTTTTAGAAATCGACTGGCAGGGTGCTGCGCAAGTTCGCCGCCTGTTCCCGGAAGCGATTGGTCTGTTTATTTTGCCACCTTCGGTGGAGATTCTTGAGCAGCGTTTGAAAAACCGTGGCAAAGACAGCGATGAAGTGATTGAGCGCCGGATGCGTGTGGCAAAAGAAGAAATCAGCCACGTTGAAGAGTTCGATTATGTGATTGTGAACGAGCATATTGATGAAGCAGTGCGCGATATCGTGAGCGCAGTAAGGGCAGAGCGTCTGAAGCTGCATCGTCAGAGCACGCGTCATCAAATCCTGATCAGCAGCTTAAAAGCGTAATGATTCAGCCTGCTGCGGCAGGCATTGGCCATGCCCGCAGTGCTTGCCTGATGGCGTGATAAGCTGTTTTTTGCGGGGGCCGGGGCTAATCGCTGACGGATTGCATGGTTTTCTGATAGAATAAAGGGTTAGTCGCACGGTTGTGCGCATCATCCATATTATTTCCAGGGACAACGCCATGGCTCGAGTTACCGTAGACGACTGCCTCAACCGCATCGAAAATCGTTTTGATTTGACCTTAGCAGCAGCTTATCGCGCTCGCCAAATTGCAAATGGTTCTACTCCACAGATCGAGCACAATGGCCGTGAAAAGCCAACTGTACTTGCACTGCGTGAAGTGGCCGCAGGTTTGGTTAGCCGCGATATTCTGATTAAGCGCTCTTAAGCTTCTTCCGGCCCGGCTGTATGCCGGGCCTGTTTTATTTTGGGCCCGATTATGGAAATGCTGCTGGCAGATATTGATTTACCCGAGTTGGCGAGTACCGCCCCGGAAGTGTTCGCCGATGCAAATCGCTTTCTTTCCCTGAATACCTCCTATTTAAAGCTGGAAGACCGGCAGTTTCTGGCTGCGGCTTTTTGCTTTGCTGATGCCTCGCACCGGGGCCAGGTTCGCCGCTCTGGTGAGCCTTATATTTCTCATCCGCTTGCTGTCGCCACCATTCTTACCCAATGGAAGCTCGACGCTCAGGCGCTGGCTGGCGCTTTACTGCACGATGTGATGGAAGACAGCGGTGTTACCAAACTTGAACTGACTGAAAAGTTTGGTAAAACAGTTGCCGAGCTGGTCGATGGCATGAGCAAAATCGACAAGCTGGAGTTTCAAAGTAAAGAAGAAGCACAGGCCGAGAATTTCCGCAAAATGCTGCTGGCGATGGCGCGTGATTTGCGCGTGATGCTGATTAAGCTGGCTGACCGCTTGCATAATATGCGCACCATGGATGCTATGCGTCCGGATAAGCAAAAGCGGATTGCCCGTGAAACAATGGAAATCTACGCGCCCATTGCCAATCGTATTGGCCTGAATAGCGCGTATCAGGAATTAGACGATCTTGCTTTTAAATATCTGCACCCTAATCGCTATGGTGTTTTATCCAAGGCATTAAAAGCCGCCCGTGGTAATCGCCGCGAAGTGGTGGGCAAGATATTAGATTCAATTAAAGACAAACTGGCCGCAGCTAAAATTGAAGCCAGCGTAACGGGCCGCGAAAAAAACCTCTATAGCATTTATCGCAAAATGCAGGAAAAACAACTTAGTTTTTCTGAAGTGCTGGATATTTATGCGTTTAGAGTCATTGTCAAAGACGTGCCCACCAGCTATCTCACGCTGGGCGCATTGCATGCTTTGTTTAAGCCAATTCCAGGCAAATTTAAAGATTATATTGCGATTCCCAAAGCCAATGGCTATCAAAGCCTGCATACCACGCTCTTTGGTCCTTATGGCACGCCGATTGAAATTCAGATTCGCTCGGGCGATATGCACCGTATTGCCGATGCGGGCGTGGCCAGCCATTGGATGTATAAAAGCGGCGACGAAGGTTTTTCTGATGTACAGAAAAAAACCCATCAATGGCTGCAATCTTTATTAGAAATGCAAACCGAATCAGGAGATGCGGTTGAATTTTTAGAGCATATTAAAGTCGATTTATTTCCCGATCAGGTGTATGTATTTACGCCTAAGGGCAAGATTTTTAATATGCCAGCAGGGTCCTGTTGTGTTGATTTTGCCTATGCCGTGCATTCTGATATTGGCGACAGCTGTATTGCCGCAAAAATTAATCATGAATTAGTACCATTACGCACCCGCTTAAAAAATGGCGATCAGGTAGAAATCGTTTCTGCTGTGCATGCACGTCCAAATCCATCGTGGCTCACCTTTGTGACTACGGGCAAGGCACGCTCGCATATTCGTCATTTCCTGAAAAGCCTGCGCTTTGAAGAATCTGTATTACTGGGCGATCGTTTACTGGCTCAGGGTTTTGCCAGCCTGAATCAGCCTTTGCAGCAGGTGAGTGATGATGTGTGGGAGCGCTATTTAAAAGAAAATGGCGAGAAATCCCGTGAAGTTGTAAAGGCTGAACTAGGCCTTGGTAAACGGCTGGCGATGGTTGTGGCCAAGCGTTTATTGCAATTGGCCGGTAATTGGCAGGAAGAATTAGCTGGCGGGCGCAAAGTAGCTGCCGTGGCTGTGCGCGGCAGTGAAGGCATGGCGATTCAGTGTGCGCGATGTTGTAACCCGATTCCGGGCGATCCAATTTTAGGTTTTGTTAAAAAAGATCAGGGCCTCGTGATTCATACCCATGATTGCCCGCAAATTGCCCATGGCCGCATTGATAGCGAAAAGCTGATCGATGTGGAATGGGATGCCGATGTAAATCGCCTGTTTGATGTGCCTGTACGTATTCTGGCGCAAAACGACAGGGGTACCCTGGCGGCGATTGCTACGGCTATTGCAGAGGCCGATGCCAATATCACAGCAGTGGCTACGCAAGAGCCTGAGGGCTTTTCTGAGCGCTATATGCAGATTCAGTTTACCTTGCAGGTCAGCAATCGCACGCATCTGGCCAAGGTAATGAAAAACCTGCGCCAGTTGCCTTCGGCCTATCGCATTCAAAGAATGCGTTCATAAGAGCGCAGGGGCATATTTCTTTTTACTTTCTGAACTAAATCATGAAAATCTCAATTAATGGCGAAGCCCGCGAATTTGTGGCCCCTCTTTCCCTGCTTGATCTGATTGATTTGCTTGAACTCAAGGGCAAACGAATTGCGATCGAGCAAAATGGCGAAATCGTTCCTAAAAGCCAGCATGGCACTACTTTTCTAAGTGAAGGTGATGTTTTAGAAATGGTCGTGGCCGTAGGCGGGGGCTGATTATTACTTCGCAGCCCGGGTTAGCGTTGGCGCAGCCCGGTATTGTCTTCATTTATAAGAGGCGTCTATGTCGGATCAATTTCAAATTGCGGGTAAGGCTTACCAATCCAGATTGATTGTTGGCACCGGTAAATATAAAGATTTTCAAGAAACGCGTGCCGCGGTGGATGCTTCTGGTGCAGAAATTATTACGGTGGCTATTCGCCGCGTAAATATTGGCCAGGATGCCAGCCAGCCGTCTTTACTTGAGTATTTGCCGCCGTCGCAATTTACCTATTTGCCCAATACCGCAGGCTGTTATAACGCCACCGATGCTGTCCGCACCCTGCGCCTTGCGCGGGAATTGCTCGACGGGCATAAGCTGGTCAAGCTTGAAGTACTTGGGGACGCCAGCACGCTTTACCCCAATGTGCGCGAAACACTGATTGCTGCTGAAACGCTGGTCAAGGAAGGTTTCGATGTGATGGTTTATACATCGGATGACCCGATTGTGGCTAAAGAGCTGGAAGACATCGGCTGCTGCGCCATCATGCCTCTGGCGTCTTTGATTGGCTCGGGCATGGGCATCTTAAACCCGTGGAATCTGCGCCTGATTATTGAATCGGCCAAAGTGCCGGTGCTGGTTGATGCGGGCGTGGGCACGGCGTCCGACGCTGCCATTGCAATGGAATTAGGCTGCGACGGTATCTTGATGAATACCGCGATTGCCGGTGCAAAAGACCCCGTACTGATGGCCCGGGCGATGAAGCTGGCTGTGATGGCAGGCCGTGATGCATTCTTAGCAGGCCGTATCCCAAGAAAGCTCTACACTGCAGACCCAAGCTCACCGGTATCGGGCTTGATTGCAGCAAAGTAAATTAATAAACCCAAACCTTAAACCACGGGGTTAAGGAGAACACGGAGTCTCACGGAGGAAAACAGTTTTGAATTGAGTTCTTTGCTGGTAAAGCACCGTTGATTTTCTCCGTGTAACTCCGTGCCCTCGGGGGCGAAGTGGTTCAAGATTTGGGTTTTGTTATAAAATAGGTTTAACTGGAAAATACGCCGCGCGATGCGGCGTTTTTGTTTGCAAGGAACAGAGAAATGGAAAACCCAAATTACATGCGCCGTATTCGCAGCTTTGTGCTGCGCCAGGGGCATTTATCATCAGGCCAGGAGCGGGCAATCGCTGAGTTTGGCGAACAATTTTGCATTAAATATCAGCCAGAGCTGATTGATCTGAACGCTGCATTTGGCCGCACTGGCCCTAAAATTCTGGAAATTGGTTTCGGTATGGGCGGCCCGACGGCTGAGATTGCCACGAATAAGCCAGAAACCGATTACCTTGGCGTAGAAGTGCATACCCCGGGTGTGGGCAGCCTGCTTAAATTACTGGGCGAGCAGGGCCTGCAAAATGTACGTATCGTGCAGCATGATGCGGTTGAAGTGCTGGAGAAAATGCTTGTAGCAGATTCCCTTGATGGCGCGCATATTTTCTTCCCTGATCCCTGGCATAAAAAACGCCACAATAAACGCCGCCTGATCCAGCCTGATCTGGTGAAGCTGCTGTGCTCCCGTATTAAAAGCGGCGGTTATGTGCATCTGGCCACTGATTGGGAAGACTACGCCATCCAGATGCTGGAAGTCTTATCCAATGAACCAAGCTTAAAAAACACCGCTGAAACCTACGCCGAGCGCCCGGATTATCGCCCGCTCACCAAGTTTGAAAACCGCGGTATCAAACTGGGCCACGGCGTTTGGGACTTGGTGTTCCGTAAGATTTAATTATTTGCAGGACGGGTGAAGCCCAATCTTATCAACTTAAGCAGAATTCGTAGGTTGGGTTAGCGGGCTTTATCGCGTAACCCAACCTACAAAAGCCTCGCATAACGCTCTGGCTTTGCTTAAGTTGATAGGATTAGGGTGAAGTCCCATATGAGCTAACCAAATTGTTTTTTCATTAGCAAGCAGCGAAGAAGCATAGTAACCACGCTCTTTGCATAGGGCTTTTAAAGTTCCCTTGAAACACGCCGGAGCGAGGAACAAACGGGGCGGGGTTTCGGCCAGGGAAGGAGGATCCAGCTAATCCCGCCTGCCGCCGACTCGATTGTCCGCAGCGCATGGGTTTTCGTGGTTTTGAGTTTGTCGCTTGGCTTCGTTTCTTGGCGAAGCAAGAAAGGAAGGCCCCGCGGTGGCTAACCGCTCCAAAATCAACGTGCCGAAGGCACTAAAAATCCTTGTGTTTGATTTTGGTTAGCGCACTTGGTGTTACTCCCACCTCACATTTCCACTTTTCCTACGCTTAATGGTTTATTTCGCAGAAAACGGCTTTATTTTTCCTGATTCTTGCCGATAACGCAGTGATGGGCCTGCTCTTTAGTCAGATAATGCAGGGCGGCCGTTATGCTAAAGTTAATTCAGCTCTAAAGATAAGGCGGTATAAAAATGCGGATCAAACATATTCTGGTGTCGCTTGCGACTTTACTGGCGGTGAGCACTTCTTTTGCAGAAGAAGGGCTGGTAAGCGCTGCTGGTTATGGTGCCCCGCCTCAGATCGAGGGCTTGTCCGGCGCGCAGCGCCGCCTGATGTCGATGCGTGCCTCAAAGCTGGATGCTTATCGTGCCCTGGCCGAAACAGTGCAGGGGTTCAGATTGGCAGGTAACAGCACAGTGGCGGCTTTGTCGGTGCAAAATGATAGCTTCCGTATTTATGTTGATGCCTATCTGCGCGGTGCGCGGGTCGTTTCGATGAATGCCTTGCCAGAAGGCGCTTACGAGACCGTATTAGAGTTAGATATGTCTAAGCTGGTGACTGAATCTACCAACCAAAATTATTTTGCGATGCGGGGCCGCTAATTGCTTAAAGCCTGTGTGCTCTTGCTTCTGGCCTTTCATGCCTGTGCTGCAGAAATTGAAGGTTTATCTGCGATCGGCGTGGGAGGGATTCCTATGGCGAGGCAAGAGGCGATTCAGGATGCCCTGATGCAGGCTTCATTGTGGAATGGGGCTAAAGTTGAGGCAAGCAGCCACGTTGAAAATGGCCGGGTCAGCGAGCTGCAGCGCGTCTACCCCGTGCAGACGCTGGACCGGTATAAATTATTAAGGGAATGGCGTGAAGGCAGTTTTTATCATGTGATGATAGAAACGGATCCTAAGACAGAGCCTGTTCCTGCAGAAAAAACAGCGGCCTCTGCACCGGCCTCAGCTGCAAATGTAATAGCAGGCAGCGCACCGCAGGGAGCGTTGGCCAGGCAGCCTGCGCGTGAATGCGCAAAATCTGATTTTTCCTATCGGAAAAAACTGCTGCTCGCGCACTTTCAGCTGCAAAACCCCGTTGATGCCAACGATATATCTCATTTTCAGGATGGTTTGCAGCAAGAGCTGAGCCGTATGTTATCGGCTTCGGATCATTATTTGCCACAGCGCACGGTGAATGAGGCCGCTTTTAATTTGCAGCCCGGTTTTTATGATCCGGTTTTGCAGCCGGAGCGGGTCAGAGAACTGGCGCGCCGCTATGGCACTCAATTTGTAGTGGGTGGGGTGATTCGCGATCTGGGGGCTTATGGTGAGCAGATCGGGCTTGCATGGGGAAATGACGTTCGCACTGGCGAGCGTAAAATTAGCCCGAATATTCCTATGCTTAAATTTAATGGCTGGGTGCCGTCACTGGCCGAGCTGGGCGTAAAAATCAGCCCTTCTTCACGCCGTTTTGAGGCCGATGTCTATGTGTTTGATGGTGCCAGCGGGGCGTTATTAAAGCAGCAGCGCTTTGCTGATTCGGCGAGCGGGGATGTGATTCAAAGCAGGGATAATGTGTTTGGCTCACGCCGCTTTTACGAAACTGATTTTGGCAAAATGGTTGAGAAGCAGCTGGAGCAAATTGTGGCAGGTGTGGATGATGTTCTGGCCTGCCAGGCTTTTGCAGCAAGGATCAGCCGGGTAGAAAAAGACCGTATTTATATCGATGCCGGAAGCACAGCAAGAGTAAATAAAGGCGATAAATTGCAATTATTCAGGGTAAGCGGCCCTAATCAGTTAGTGGCCGCTGTGAATGGGGACAGCAGTATGTCTTTAGGCACGCCAGAGTCGCTGCTGAGCGCGGTAACTGTTACCCAGGTTCAGCCTTTATTTGCGATCGCAATTTTAGAAAATGGCAGTATCCGCCCGGAAGTGGGTGATTACGTGCGTTTTAGTATGAAGGAATCAAGATGAATGCCCTGCGAGTTGCAGTTGCGCTTAGTTTATTACTGATCATGAGCTGCGTTGAAGCGTCGTCTTCTTATAACTCGAGCCGCCACATAAGAAAACCCGGGCATTCACGGGCAAAAGCAAGCCATGCACCTGCAGCAGCGCATAGTGCCCCCAGAAACAATGGCCCCGTTGTGATGGCGAGGCCAGAGCCCCATGTACAAACCTTACCCGCCACAATGCTGACTCGTGCTGCTGTGATGCCAGGGGCTGCGCCCGCTGCTGCTGAGCCAAAATTAAGCACCAGCCAGGAAAACGAGCTTCGCTGGCGTTTATACAGCTACCCATAGCATGCTTGTGCCCGATAACTCCTTGCTCATCCTCTCAGAATAAGCGCATGACTCAGGAGCATTTGCTCTGCTGCAGCTGTGCTCCTTTTAGCTGATTGTTCAGTTTTTCCAGCTTTTGCTGCTGATCTGCAGAAACCTTACGTAAAGCAAAGGTGACATGGGTGGGGCTGTCGTCCCGCTCTCTGACGACGGCAGATTTTACGCCCTGCTCCTTAAGCTCATTTAAACGACGGTCTGCACCTTCACGACTGCTGAACACCCCAAGCGAGATGGCATTTTGCCAGCGGCCACCATTATTGATGACGTAATAATCCTGCACGCCCTGATCGTTAAGCTGCTGTGCTTTTTTCTTTGCAAGCTCAATATCTGTTTGTGGCGGGATATAAACCCATACTTTGCCGCTGACGACCGTTTCTGTGCTGCTGATGCCCAGTGCTTTTAATCGGGCCCGCATGGTATCGGTTTGCTCCTGGCCAATTCCGTTCCAGCGCATGCAGGCCGTTACGATCTCTGCTTTGGGTGCAGGCGTGGGCGTGGGCGTTGGGGCAGGCGTGGGTTTTGCAATGGCAGCACTGGCGGTTGCAATTTCGTGAGCCTCAACCGGTGAGGCTGGCCGGCTGACAACTTGTACAGGCAGGCTGGCAATCAGCTTTACTTTATCTGCATTGATCTCAGCGTTTAAGCGCGGTGCGGCAACGGGCCGTGAAGGATAGCCCCAAAGCATTAGATTGGCAGCCAGTAACAGAGCAAAAAACCATTTCATGAAGCGTTATTCCGGGCTAGGGCGGCAAGGCCGTGCAGCACCAGCTGCTCGGCAATGATGGGTTGATAAGCGCTTAAAAGCGGAGCAATTGCGGCGGCATCTCCGCCAGATAAAATGCAAAGCGGTGTGTCGCCCCGTAATGACAGGCGGGCATGCATGGCCATAATACTGCCAGCCAGGGCGCTTAAACAGCCGGTGTGAATCGCATCGGTTGTGCAGCGCGGAAAATCATGAAAAGCACCGTCACTAACCGTTAAACGCTCTGTTTGCTGTGCTAAAGCAGATTTCATCAGGCGCAAACCGGGCAGGATCATGCCGCCTAAAAATTCATTATCTTCGGTAAGCGCATCCACCGTAAGTGCCGTACCCGCGCTGGCGATCAGCAGGGCTTTATCAGGAAACAGGCTGCGTGCGCCTAAAACCGCGGCCCAGCGATCCGGCCCCTGCTGCTCTAAATAGCGATAGCCATTTTGGATGCCCAGTGCTTCACGGCTGACTTGCAACCATTCAATGCTGCGCTGCCACTTTGCCCCGCAAAACTCATCCAGCCCGGCAGCAAGTGCAGGAGAGCCTACCGTACAGCCATGAATAATATCGGGCTGGGGCAGGGCGCTTAATTGCTGCAGCAGCTGATTAAAATCGGTATTAAGAATGAAACCTTCTGTGGAAAGAATGTCGCCTTCACGATAGGCCCACTTAATACGCGAATTTCCCAAATCAATTAAGAGCATTTTCATGATGCGTTTTCTCTGCGTAAGCTTACATCGCCTGCATAGGCTATTTTTAAGCCATCTTCTCCTGCCATTCTTAATGCGCCATCTTCTGCCACACCAATAATACGGCCACGGTTTTCTTTGCCATCAGGAGAAATTAATCTTGCCAGCTCGCCTTGCCACAGATGGCGCGCCTCCCATTCGGCCCGAAGCGGTGCAAAACCATCCTGATCAAAGCGGGGCAGAATATCGGCCAGCTCGTTTAATATGGCAGCAAGCAGGGCATTTCTATCTGGTGCAGGGCCAGGGCAATCGCTGAGGTCGGCGGCATGATCGGCATTCAGGCGCTCTTCATCGGACAGGCGCAAATTTAAGCCAATCCCAATAACTGCATCGGCAGGGCCCAGGGCATCTCCTGACAGCTCAATTAATATCCCCGCCAGTTTGCCTTTTGCACAGAGTACATCGTTGGGCCATTTCAGCCCAATGCCCGCGTAGCCTTTTTTCTCAAGCGCTCTTGTGAGTGCAATGCCAACGGCAAGGCTTAAACCGGCCAGCCGGGTCATGCCGCCACTAAAGCGCCAGACAAGGGAAAATAAAAGGCTGCCGCCTAAGCTGCCAACCCATTGCCGGCCCAGACGTCCCCGCCCGGCGTTTTGCCATTCGGCTGCCAGCACGGTGCCCGGAGCGGCATTGTCCTGGCGCAGCGCCCGGTTGGTCGAATCAATTTCATCGGTTAATTGCAGCTTAAAAGGGCTGTGGGGATTGAGCTGGCGGCTGATTTGATCATGATCCAGCCACTCAAGGGCTTGAGTGAGTTTATAGCCCACGCCATGGCGGCGCTCCAGCTCAACGCCGTAATCGCCGCTGCGTGTCAGTGCGCCGGAAACCGCGGATCTGGAGATATTCAGCTGCCTGGCAATGGCTTCACCAGAGGTAAATTCATGGGCTTTAAGCTGACGAAGAAGTGTAAGTGTATGCAACATGGCGACATTCTAGCGGCAAGCAGAGCTAAGCTCCACCTGCTTGGCTGCATAAGGCGTAAAGGAGGCTTAAATGAGTCGGAAAAGGAGCGATAAATTGATCCGCTGCGGGGCATCAGATCGTTTCAGCGCCGCTTATGGCTGCTGATCACGCAGGATTTTTTCCAGCAGGCCACGTACAATCGAGGGCTCGAAGGGCTTGTCACAGATTCCGGAAACGCCTGCCTGGGTCACTGCGGCAAGCCGGCCTCCGTCGCTTTCAGATGAGACCATTAAAATGGGAATATTGCTTTGCCAGCTGTTTTTACGCACAAACTCGATCAGCTCTTTACCATCCATTTCGGGCATATTGTAATCGGTGATGAGTAAATCAAATACCGATTCTTCCAGCATTTGTACGCCTTCGTGCCCGTTGGCCGCTTCTTTGATATTACGAACGCCCAGGTTTTCCAATACTTTTTTCATATAATTACGGGCGGCTTTTGAATCATCCACCAGTAAAACTCTCAGCATATCTAAATCCAGATCATCCTGATCCAGTGTTAAATCTTCAGAAAGATAATCAAGGGAAACACAAAGCGCGTGATCAAGATTTTCAGAGGTAAAGGGTTTGGGAATAATTGCACAGGCCCCCAGCTGGCGCAGAGGCTCCAGCACTTTGGGCTGGGTTTCGCTCGAAATCAGTACAAAAGCAATATCCTGGGTATCCGGGTTATTACGCAGCTGGGTCAGTAAATCAATGCCCGTCATATCTTTTAAATAGAGGGCGCTCAGGATTAAATTGGGGCTGTTATCTATTTTGAGTGAAGCAAGGGCCTGTGAGGCCAGCTCAAAAGAAATGATATCGCCAATCCCGAGTAATTTAAGCTTGGCAGTAATCAGTTTATTCTGTGCTGGAGATGGTTCCAGCAAAATAACCCGTAACTCGCTGATAGAAAAGTGTTTAGCCATGATTTCTCATCCAAAAATTACTTTTCTTTATAGCTGGCTGTCGCCGTTTTGTTAGATAAAATAAATATGGATCAATTTTTACAAATGGCGTGGCGATAATTAGCAGGCCATCTTGCAAAATAAAAAATGCCCGCATAATGATTTACGCGGGCATTGCATGGCGGGAGCTTTGATTCGCGGCTGGCTGCCATTGCAGGCCCGCACAAAGCCAGTGAGTTACATCGTTTCAATCGTATGGTTTTGATTGGTATAGATGCAAATATCACCGGCGATTTCCAGTGCTTTTTTAACGACCACTTCAGGTGCAAGATCCGTGTTTTCCAGCAGGGCACGGGCGGCAGACTGGGCAAAAGCACCGCCGGAGCCAATGGCCGCAATACCGTGCTCGGGCTCTAAAACATCGCCATTGCCTGTAATGATCAGTGTGGCGGTTTTATCTGCAACGATCAGCATGGCTTCAAGACGGCGCAACATACGATCGGTACGCCAGTCTTTAGCCAGCTCTACTGCCGCGCGGGTTAAATGGCCCTGATGCTTTTCCAGCTTTGCCTCAAAGCGTTCAAACAAGGTAAATGCATCGGCGGTGCCACCGGCAAAGCCAACAATCACTTTGTCGTTGTAAAGCTTACGCACTTTACGCGCAGTGCCCTTGATGACCACATTGCCCAGTGTAACCTGGCCGTCGCCACCAACTGCAACCAGATCGCCCCGGCGAACCGAGACGATCGTTGTGCCATCAAATTGTTCCATATTCTTAATCCGCAAAAATCGTATAAGCCAGATGTGGCGGCAGGGGGGCTAAATTACAAGTGCTTCAGGATAAGGACAGTACGGCAAGCTCGGTAATCCCCATGATGCGGAACAAGGCCAGCACCAGGGCGTTGACATTGCAAAAGGTAATTTGCTGCGGATTATCCATGCAAAGGCCAAGAAGTTGCCCGGCGGAATCAAAATCAAGGCGGCGCACGGCGCTGAAATCAAGCACCGGAAATTCATGCAAACGCACAAAATCACGAATAACAGCCATTTTTTCTGGCTTGGTATTGAGTAAATCTCCCGGAATCAGCAGGCGGTCTGCTGGCTGGGCGGGTAAATTAGTTTCAGCTGGCAAAGGAAGATCGGGCAAGCGATCTGTAGCAATCCATGAAGGAGGGGACACTTCAAAGGTAATTGCATAATCAACAGCCAGATTTTCAAATTCGTCCTGCAGGCCCTGAATTTGCTGTAATTCGATCAGAAGCAGCCAAAGTGGCGCTTCTGCCGGAATAGCCCGGCCGGTTTGAATGCGCTTACGCAGCAGCAGCTCTATTTCTGTCCGGCCTGATAGTTGCAGGCGAATATTGTTTTTGGCGCAACGCTGCCACAGCGCGAGTAATTCTGCCGCAGCAATGGTATCAATCTGGGTGACCCTTGCTAAATCCATTCGCAAGTGATGGCAATTTTTGCAAGCGGCTTCAAATGAAGCGATTTCCTGATCAATTTGCAGGCTGCTTAAAACTGCCGGAAACAGATAGTAATTGGATTGTTCGCTGTCATGATGCGCATTGACTTCACGCCATGCGGGCGGCGTTTTTTCAAATTCCAAAACAAATTGCAAAGCAATTTCATCAAAGAGTGATTTATTGTTATGTTGTTGTAATAATTCAAATAGCATTAACCATGTTTCAGTCTGGCGCAATCCCGCTATTTTTTTTATTTCTGTCTGTAATAATTGTAAGGCTAATTCGCTTTGCCCGCCGCTATGCAGCATGGCCGCTTCTTCCTGAATCGGTGTGAGCTGAGATTCATTATCGATCACTTCAATGCTGAGCTGTGCAAGATTAAAATCCGGCTCTGCAGTTGGCGTGCGGGTGTTTTCATTAACTTCAACTGCGGATAAATGCGCGGGTACATTTGGGGTAAATTTCTTACGGATAAATGAAAATGCCACTTTGATAATCCAGTATGAATAGGCGTGCCGCCGGTTTAATTGCGCTTTAATTCTAAGCTTTTTAGCGTGTTTTTTGCGGATTATTTTTGTTTAAAGCAAAGTGAAGGCCTGCAGCAGAGAGGGGAAAGTGCTTATTTGCACTCTTGCTTTCATTGCTTGTCATGTTTGTTTTGAGTCCTGCTCCAGTTTTTTTTATAACGTGTAAGTTTTTGGCTTGTTGCGCTGTACTTCCGCACTTAAAGTGCCTGCTGCCGCTAGCTATTCAGGGGTTCTGTTTAATGTGTGAACAGGCAATGTTTTAGCATGGGTCTAAAATAGTAGTTAAGAGCACAGAGCATTCACTTACGGAGCGCAAAATCGCATGAAATTCCAACGCTGGATGTTGCTTTGGGGCGGTTTACTTACCGTGCTCGTTTTGATTTCGGGTTTGATCCTTCCTGAATGGGCAAGGCCCAGGATCGAAACTTTTGCATCTGCTGCTTTGCATCGTCATGTGCAGATTGAAAAAATAGACTTTAATCCCTTCACGCTCACTGCAACCTTGCAAAGGGTCAGTATCAAAGAAAATAATGAGCCATTTGTTGCTTTTAATTTTTTAGCGCTTGATTTTGAATGGGCGTCTTTATGGAAAAGAGCCCCTGTTATCAGAGAAATGACACTTCATTCACCTGTTATAAGAATAATCAGGACAAAAGAGCATGAGTATAATTTATCTGATTTAATTGATGATTTTACAAAAGATAAAAATACCAAGAGTGAACTGGCGAAATTTGCAATTAACAATATTAAAATTGAAAATGGATCCCTTGATTTTGATGATCAGTTTTTACATGCAAAGCAAAAAATAAGACACTTAGAGGTGGCACTGCCTTTTATATCTACGCTGGCCCACCGTGTAAATGAATATATTTTACCCCGTGTTTCTGGAGAACTGAATGGCACCCGGTTTCAGCTGGATGCAAAAAGCAAACCTTTTACCAGCAGTAAAGATACAGAGTTTACTTTTGATTTTAAAAACTTAAATTTGCAGCAATATGCTCAGTACGTCAGGCTTCCCAATGATATAAAATTATTGTCTGCCTCTTTATCCGGGCAGATCAGTCTGCATTTTGATATAGAAAAAGAAAAAACAAAACTGAGTATCAGTGGCCCTTTGCGGCTTGATCACTTCAGCGCTTCTCTGCAGGATCAGCCTTTAATTAATATAGACAGCTTATCTGTTGATTTAAAAAGTATAGAGCCATTGTCTGGCCGGTATCATATCGCTGATATCCGCCTGGATGGGCTGGATACGGCGATTGAAAAAAATAAACAAGGTCAGTTTAACTGGCAACAGGCATTAAAAAGTAAGGAAAGTACTGATCAGAGAAAGGCTGATTTAGAAATAGAAAAAATATCTCTGTTAAACAGCAAAATTCGCTATCAGAATTATCAGTTCAATGCCATCAAACTTAATTTAGCAGCATTTTCAAGTAAACCAGGAAAAACCAGCCCTGTGCAGTTTTCGGCTCAAACTGATGATGGCGAGCAATTTTCCGCAGATTTAAAAATATCAGCACAACCTTTAATAATTGATGGCAGGCTGAATATTCAGGCTGCTGCACTTGCAAAATGCAGCGCTTTGCTGGCACCCTATTTTAAAGGCGAAATCAGTGATGGCCGGCTTGATGTACACAGCTCCATGCATTTTTCTCAAGCGCCATTGGCCTGGTCTGTAAAAGAAACAGACATCAGGCTGAATCAGTTTGCTCTGCATTTGCCAGAGCAAAAAAAATCATTATTAAAAGTGAATCATTTTTCAGTGCAGGGGCTTAATTCAGATTCGGCAGAAAAGTCGGTAAAAGCGCTGGCAGTTGAAAGTGAAGGAGGATTCTTAGGCGCAGAATGGTTAGCCAATGGTCAGTTTAATTTTAATGCGCTGTTACCGGCTGAGCATGCTGCAGCCAAGCCTGCTGCTCCATGGCGTGTGCAAATCAGTCAAATTGCAATGAAAGATTGGGGGCTTGATTTTTCTGATCAGCGGATAGTAAAAGCCCCCCCTGTTCCTGTCCGGGATATTTCACTGGTATTTGATCATTTTGATACTGAGCCGGGCAGTAAAGGGCAATTAAAGCTCAGTGGCCATTGGGGTAATCGTGGTTTGATTGATCTGGATGCCGGGATTATTCCATTACCCTTTTCTGCACAAATTGCGCTTGATTTACGCAATGCAGATGCTGCATTTTTACAGCCCTATTTTACTCAATACCTCAATATTGCATTAGCCAGAGGCTTATTAAATGCTAAGGGTAATTTGCAATTAGCAACTAAGCCACAGTTCAATGGGGGCTATCGCGGCGCATTCAGTATTAATCATTTTTATGCTCTGGATAAAAAGACGTCTGCTGCATTTTTAAAATGGGATCGTTTGGACATTAAAGGAATTGACGCGTCGCTTGTGCCCCTGAAAGTTGATATTGCTGAAATTGCTTTGGATAAATATTTCTCACGGCTTATTTTATCTTCTTCCGGAAGATTAAATTTACAAGATATTGTGGTGCATGATGGTAAAGAAGTGTCTGTTGCTCAGGCAAATACGGCCAGCGTTGTTGTATCTGCACCAGTCTCAGAGCGGCTGGCTCCCGTTAATATAAAAAAAATAGTGTTCAGTAACGGAGATATCCGTTACAGCGATTTCTTTATCAAGCCTAACTTTACGGCTAATTTAAATAAGATGGGCGGAGTAATTTATAGCTTATCCAGTGCAGAAAGTGCCCGTGCTCAGCTGGATTTGCATGGCTTTGTAGATAAAACAGCGCCTGTGCAAGTAAGTGGCACGCTTAACCCCTTATCTGAGAAAATATTTTTAGATTTAAAAGGAGGGGTAAAAAACTACGATCTGACTTCCGCTTCTACTTACTCGGCCAAGTACGCAGGCTATGGCGTAGAGAAAGGGAAAATGTCGATGGATATTGCTTATAAAATTGAAGGCAGTAAATTATTAGCCTCAAATAAAATATTTTTAGATCAGCTTACTTTAAGCGAAGAAAAAATAGAGAGTGCTGATGCCACTCAATTGCCTGTTAAATTGGCTCTGTCTTTATTAACTGACCGGCGTGGACAGATTAATTTAAATTTGCCGATTGAGGGATCATTAGATGATCCACAATTCAGCGTATCAGGCATACTCTGGCAGGTGGTGGGTAATGTATTAGAAAAAATAGTTACGTCTCCTTTTGATGCGCTTGCAAATGCAATGGGGCATGAGGGAGCAACGCTTTCGCATATTGAATTTGCTGCAGGCAGCGAAAAAATTGATGATAAGGCGGATATCAGTATCAAACAACTTGCCGGTGTGCTGGCAGAGCGCCCCGGATTAAAATTAGATATTCAAAGTGTGCTGAATCCGGTGCTGGATAAAGAAGGGTTAAAGGCTAAAGATTTACAAAGAAAAATACGGCAGATTAAACTGGCTGGTCTTGGTAATAAGCTGAGTGAAGACGACAATGAATTCATCATTGGCAAGGATGAATATCCGGATTTACTGGAGAAAGTTTATAAGCGTGAAAAATTTGATAAGCCAGCTAATTTTATTGGTATGGATAAATCACTGTCAGTAGCTGAAATGGAAAAACTGATTTTTGAACATACAGATATTAAAAACGATGATTTAAATGCCCTGGGCCAGAGGCGTGCGCTGCAGGTTAAAGCTGGTTTGCTGGCTGCAGGCGTAGATGAAGCCCGTTTATTTATGGTGAAAGCGCTGATTGGACAGGGCTCAGAGCTAAAGCCACAAGTAAAGTTTGATTTAAAATAGATTTAAATCGCTGAGTCAGTTAATCGGCTGTGCGGCTATTTTAGCTTACAGCCGCTATTGGCAGATTTTTTGGATTAGTGTTTGGCATAAATAGAGCCTGCATTTAACGTTCAATAGATTTTTGCTTGTAATGTAACTTAAAAGCACCTTTACTGATGGGGTATTCTCCTTATTTTTGGGCTTGATACGGGTGTTTCTTTCCCTGAATTTGACGCGCATTGGGGCTTTTATGTTGTTGTATGGTGAATTGCCTTCACAAATCAGAATACTCTTGCTGCTGGGGCAGGATGCAGACAGTGCGCCTTTGATCCGGGGGATGCAGGATAGCGATCTGCCCTGCACAATTCATGAATGCCGGGATTTAATGCAGCTTGATCAGGTGCTCAGCTCGAAAGATTTTTCTATCGATGTGCTGGTGATTGATCTGGCTGAAAGCCATCTTAAATACGCCCGGCAGTTAATCCAGATCAGCCATAATTTGCCCATTGTGATGCTGGCGCCTGCAGGGCGTGAGGCATGGATTAAGCAGGCAGTGCAATTAAAAAATGAGCACTTTCTGATTAAAGATGCTGAGGGCGGTTTTTTGGCGCTGCTGCCAATTGTGTTATTGCGGGTCATTAATCAAAGCCGGGAGCAGCATGCGCGGACCAGTGCAGAGCTGAATATGATCGAGCACAGGCTGAGCTTAAGCCAGATTGTAGAAGGCAGCCCGGTGGCTTCATTTGTCATTGATTGCAATCATCAGGTCACGCACTGGAATCAGGCTTGTGAAGTGTTTACAGGTAAAAAAGCATTTGAAATGATTGGTACTTCTAATCAGTGGCAGGCTTTTTATTCTGAGCCACGGCCTGTGCTGGCCGATTTAATGCTTGAAGATGCTTTAGAGCAGAAGGTGAAGGCTTTTTATCCTGGCAAGGTCGCTGTCTCTTCCAATAATCAAGGCGTGTTTGAGGCTGAAGATTTTTTTGCGCATATGGGTGAAAACGGCAGGTGGATTTATTTCACGGCTACGCCGATCAGGGATGATTGCGGCAAGGTGGTTGGCGCCATGGAAACCTTGCAGGATGTTACCCGCAGGCATGCGGTTGAAGCGGCGCTTCAGGCGAGTGAAGCTTTTTTAGCGCAGATTGTAGATGGCAGCTCGGTGGCTACTTTTGTGATTGATCGTGATCACACCGTCACGCACTGGAACCGGGCATGCGAAGCCCTCACTGGGCTTGCTGCAAGTGATGTGATTGGTACGCATGAGCAGTGGCGGGCTTTTTACCCGAGCGAGCGCCCCGTGATGGCCGATTTAATTATGAATGGCGCAATGGCCGACGATGTTGAACAGTTTTATCACGGTAAATTTCGCCCTTCACGCCTGATAGAAGGTGTTTTTGAGGCAGAGGATTTTTTCGCCCATTTTGGCACCGAAGGCAAATGGGTTTTTTTTACGGCCGCACCTTTGCGTGATCTGGATGGCAAGGTGGTGGGGGCCATAGAAACATTACAAGATATGAACGAGCGCCGCCTCGCTGAAGAAGCTTTAAAAGCCAGTGAGGCCCGCTACCGGGATCTGAGTATTACTGATGGAATGACCGGCTTATTTAACAGCCGGCACTTTTATGAAAGCATTGAAAAAGAAATCGAAAGGGCAAGACGTTATGGCAGGCCGCTTACTTTGCTTTTAATGGATATTGATAATTTTAAAAAAGTGAATGATCAGTATGGGCATTTAGAAGGCGATAAAGTGTTGCAGTCTCTGGCCATGGTAATCAGGGGCTGCTTGCGGGAAATGGACAGCGCTTACCGCTATGGCGGTGAAGAATTTATTGTGGTGTTGCCGGAAACGCGCAGTGATGATGCGATTAATGTGGCAGAGCGTCTGAGGCAGCGTTTTGAAGATCAGATTCAAAGGCCAGCCCCGGGTTTGGTTTTACATTGTACGGTAAGCATTGGTGTGAGCCAGTTTGTGACAGGCGATGATGCTAAAAGCCTGGTAAAAAGGGCGGATGATGGCACTTATCAGGCCAAGCATCAGGGCAAGAATTGTGTTGTTTTGCTGGATACCCTTAAGGGCTGAATGGGGTTTGCTGATAGAGTCTGCAAGTATTCTGGCGGTTTATTTAAGTATCATCGCTTTTAAATAACTAAAAAGTCTTAGTGTTAAAAATATAATAACAATTAAACTCTATGCCTGTTTACTGGTAAAAGAGAGAAAACCCCATGTTGAAGATCCTCAGTGCGCTGTTGTGTGTCATCTCGATGATGGCATGGGCAGAGCCTGATACCGAATTTTTAGAGCCTGAGCAGGCCCTTAAAATGAGTGCCAGCGCACGCGATCACCAAACGGTGGAAGTGCGTTTTGCGATTGCTCAGGGCTATTATCTTTACAAAAATAAGCTGAAAATTTCTGCAGATCAGGGCGTGCAGCTGGGAGATATCGATTTTCCTGCCTCATTGCCACACGATGATCCCAATTTTGGCAAGGTAGAAACCTATCGCGGGCAATTAGTCCTGCCTGTACAGATTAAAAACCCGTCAGCTCAGCAATTTAAGTTAACCGTGATTGCACAGGGCTGTGCAGATGCGGGCCTCTGTTATCCGCCTATTACCCAGATTGCCGATATAAAGCTGGCTGCTCTGGCGCGCAGCAAAGCCCCGGCCGCAGCGGTGCTGGCTTCAGCCATTAAGCCCGCCGTCTCTGCTGAAACCCCTGTGACTAAAGAGCTTGCTAAAGAGACACTTGCCAGCGCCAGTGTGGCGTCAGCAGTGCTGGTCAGTGCGGTTGCCCCGGCCGTAGCAGCCCCTTTGGCGCAGGCAAGTGATGCCGGGCAAATCAATTCATTGCTGGGCAGTGGCAATCTCACGCTGATTTTGTTCAGCTTTTTTGGCTTTGGTCTTTTACTGGCTTTAACGCCCTGTGTGTTTCCAATGATGCCGATTTTATCGGGGATTATTATTGGCCATGGCGATCAGATCAGCAAAAAACGCGCCTTTGTTTTATCGCTTTTTTATGTGCTGGGCATGGCGGTCAGTTATGCCGCGGCAGGCGTGGCTGCGGGCTTATCTGGCTCTATGCTTTCTGCCGCTTTGCAAAATATCTGGGTATTAGGCGCGTTTGCACTGGTGTTTGTGCTGCTGTCATTATCGATGTTTGGGTTTTATGAGCTGCAATTGCCCGCTTCATTGCAAAGCAAAATCTCTGGCAGCGCCAATCGCCAGCAGGGTGGATCTTTGCTGGGCGTGCTGATTATGGGCGCCTTATCGGCACTGATTGTCGGGCCTTGTGTGGCTGCACCTTTGGCAGGCGCATTGCTCTATATAGCGCAAACGCATAACGCGGTGCTGGGTGGGGCGGCGCTGTTTGTGATGGCGCTGGGTATGGGTGTGCCGCTGATTATGGTGGCCTGCGCCGCATCGGCTCTGCCGCGTGCCGGGGCATGGATGGAAAACATTAAAAAAGTATTCGGCGTTTTATTACTGGCTGTAGCGATCTGGCTGGTTTCCCCTGTATTGCCCGCCGTATTTGCCATGCTGGCATGGGCTGCGCTCTTGATTATATCTGCCATCTTTTTGCGGGCGATTGATCCGCTTCCGGCAGACAGCAAAGGCTGGCCGCGCTTTTGCAAAGGCCTGGGGGTGATTGCACTTCTGGCAGGATCTGCTCTTTTGATTGGCGCACTCAGTGGCGGGCGTGATCCGCTGCAGCCTTTGCAAGGCCTGCAGGCACAGGCTAAAGCAGAGCCTTATCCAGAATTCAGCAAGGTTTCCACCCTCGCCCAATTAGAGCGTGAGCTGGCGCAAACCAATCAGCCGGTTATGCTCGATTTTTATGCTGATTGGTGTGTTTCTTGTAAAGAAATGGAAAAACTGACTTTTTCAAATTCGGAAGTCGCTGCCAGAATGGGGCAAATGAAACGATTACAGGTGGATGTCACCGCCAATACCGATGATGATAAAGCATTATTAAAGCGCTTTAAGTTATTTGGCCCGCCTGGAATTATTTTCTTTAATAAAGAAGGTAAAGAGCTGCAAAGCAGTATTGGCTTTAAATCTGCCGAACCATTTAAGCAATTGCTGGATCAGGTGCTGGCTAAATAACTAAAATATTCTATCTATAGTGTATTTTCTTTTATATAAAACCCCGCCATCGCAATTGCGAATTGGGCGGGGTTTTTATTTTTTACCGAATATTTTGCATTAAATAAACCATTGTTGCAGTAATGCAAATTTATAATAATTTTTTTTGTATATAAATCAAAGTGTTATTGCAAAGACCAGGGTTTTTGATTATTTGCTTGTCATTGTTCGTCACCTTTATGATAAATTTTGGTTATTGATATATAAATCATATTTTTCATAACTAATTGGAATAAAAAGCGAGCGCTTTTTATCAGTCAAAGGGGACGACATGCATTTCAAACCAAAACTACTGGCGATTGTGATTGCTCAGATCACGGCTTCTGCTCTGGCTTACGCTGCAGATCTTCCAACGAATAAGGTTGAACGCGTTGAGGTAGTGGGCTCCAATATCAAGCGGATTAATAAGGAAGGCCCGTCGCCGGTCACCATTATCAAGCGTGATGAAATTGAAAAATCCGGTGCCACCACCGTGGTAGAAGCGCTGGATAACCTGTTGCCTAAAGCTTCCTTAGAATTTGCCACCGATGGCGGCCGGTTTGCACCGGGCTCCAGTACCGTGGGTCTGCGTGGCATGGGGGCCAAAAATACGCTGATTTTATTGAATGGCCGTCGCTTAGCGCCCAATGGCTTTGCTGATGTGGATACCAGCCCGGTCAGCCTGAACAATATCCCGCTCTCTGCCATTGAGCAAATTGAAGTGCTTTATGATGGTGCAGCGGCTATTTATGGCTCTGATGCGGTAGCTGGGGTGATTAACTTTAAAACCAAGCGCAATTTTCAAGGCGTTTCAGTCACGGGTAAATACGGGCAAAACTTTGCGGGCGATGGCCAGGATTTAGTATTGGGTATTGCAGCCGGCTTTGGTAATTTAAATGAAGATAATCAGAATTTATTAGTGACGCTGGATGTAACGGATAAAAAACCGACTCTTGATAATAAGCATGATGCAACCAGAAATCTGGATAAACGTGGATTAGGCGGGGCAGATAATCGCTTTACCGGTTTGCATGGTGGCGCTTATAAAATTAAAGGGGGAACAACGACTCTGTTGCCTGGCTGCGAAGGCAATGGTGAAATTGTGACCGATCAATTTGGCAACCAGAAATGCTTTTCTAATGAAAATCTTTACCGCAGTGCACATATAAAGCGCTTAAATGCCAATGCGCTTTATAACTATCAGATCAGTGATGATGCCTTATTATTTGCCGAGCTGGGCATTGGGCAGGACAGACAAGCATTTGAAAGCTGGCCACTTTCTATTCCCGCGGCACAAGCAGTTATTAAAGCGGGTGATGCGGCGTATAAAGATGTGATTAACGGTGTAAAAACAAATGACAAGGATATCACGGTTACCCGGCGTATTTATGAAGCAGGATTAGCGCAAAATAATGTAGACAGCGATACGCTGCGCGCTGTTTTAGGGGCTAAAGCCTCGCTGGGGGGCTGGGATGGTGAAACTGCTTTAACCTACAGCAGCAATAAGAGCAGTCAGGCAAGAGATCGCGCTGACGCGGCAAAAATTACTGCTGCCTTTAAAAAGGGCGGATATGATCCGTTTGTGGCCAATAATCCGGTTGAATTAGCCAACGCCTTAATTACATCCCGTTATCGTGAAGGCACTGCATCTTTATTAATTGGTGATGCGCGTGTATCTCATTCTTCACTGTTTCAATTAGCGGGTGGTGATGTTGGTTTTGCTGCCGGTGTGAATATTTTAAAAGAAAAAGCGGTTGAAGACAGCACCGTAGAGAACAGCCGCTGGGTTAAATCAATCTATGGTGAATTAAATATCCCGGTATTAAAAAACCTGGAAATACAAGCTGCATTGCGTTATGACCATTACGACGATGTGGGCGGGGCAACATCGCCTAAAGTAGCTGTTGCTTATCGCCCTGTGGAATCTCTGTTATTACGCGGATCGGCCACAAGCACATTCCGAGCGCCCAGCTTGCAGCAATTAGGCATGTCGCCTACTCCAAGCTATTACTTTTATAATGACTGGGCCCGCTGCAAGCCAATGGGTGTTCCAAATGGCGAATGCATTGGCAGGGTTGATTTAAACAGCCGCAGCAATCCGGAATTAAAACCTGAAACATCCAATAACTTAACACTGGGTTTTGTATTCCAGCCACTAAAAGACCTGTCACTGAGCATTGATTGGTACAGTATTAAGCAAAATGATGCAATTGCACGCCTGGATCCGCAGTTTGTGATTGATCACGAAGACAGCAATCCTGCTATGGGCAAATTAATTAAACGCCTGGCGCTGGATCCGGATGAATTAAAGAATTATCCAGGTTTAACCAGGGGTAAAATCGAAGTCATTGATTTACCTTTGGCCAATATTGGGCAAATTGATACATCAGGTATCGATGTGGATTTCAATTTTGCTTATAAAACCAATGGCTGGGGCAAGTTTACATTCCGGGATCAATTCAGCTACCTGTTAAGTTATAAGAGCTCTGATCTGGAAGGAACAGATCCTGTAGAGCGTACGGGTGGATATAATAATCCTGACTGGTCTAACCGGATTTCGCTGGGCTATCAGTATGCAGAATACGATGCCACTTTAACCGCCAAAACGTATGCCCGTGTGCATGATGCAGCTGATTTACCGGAAAACAGCAGTAATCCGGATGGCTATTTGCCTTCATATACTGTGTTTAATTTATCTGCGGGTTATCAGCTCAACAAAAATACCTCTTTTGTATTGGGCGTGAATAATCTGTTTGATAAAGTTGCACCATACTCTGTTGATGGTGGCGGATATAACGGTACCACATCAGGCCGCTACGGATTTATTGGTTTTGATTACAAGCTTTAATGAGTCATTAAAATAAACAAGCAGGCCTTTGGGCCTGCTTGCGGGTCATCATTGAATCTGATTACGCTGCCAGCGCCACCCAAATCTCGGTACGTAAATCTTTAGGCGGGGTATTGTGCGGTAAATTCAGATATTGCTCGATAACGGGCACATTGGCGGGCTGCTCGCCGCTTTGTGGCAGCCATACCCCAAACAGCCAGTGATAAGCCTGTTGCAGCTCGCTATAGGGGCCCCGGTGCTCAATCACCCCGTAACGCCCGGCTGGGATTTGTGTGCGTGCCAGCTCATCAGGCAAATCGCCACCGGCTTTGATTTCTACGCAGGCATCAGAGCGTAAATCTGTCTCGGCCACACTCTGCGGATCATCATGGTATTGGGCAAACCAGCGTACTTGTTGTGGATCAACAGGCAGTGCAGTCTTTGATAATTGCAACCGTGCAAAGGCCTCACCAATCTTCAGATAAGAGCCATGATGGCGGCTGGCTGCCAAGTGAATCGGCGTATCAAGTTTACGAAATTCAACGTTATACATACCAAGCTCCTGATTAATTTGAGAATGGATTTGGCTGAGTCTTTGCCTGCGGTAAGCCCCGGGTGGCATGCCGTGCGCGGCAGCAAAAGAGCGCACAAATGCCGCACTGCTTTGATATCCCGCACGCTGGGCAATGCGGATTAAGGGAATATCGTTCGCTTGGGCTAATTGCCGCGATGCATACAGCAAACGCATACGCAGCTGAGTGGCGTTGACTGTTTCGCCCATCATTTCACGATAAATACGGTGAAAATGAAACGGCGAAAAATGCGCAATGTCCGCTAATTGCTCAATTGAATACGACGCTGTGGGATCTTGCCAGATGGTATTGACCACCCGCATCAGCCGCCGCCCATAATCCTCTACCGTTGGTTTTCTCATCCCTCTCTCCATGCCTTGCAGATTAAGCAGATACGATTGATATAGGTTGCGAAGTTTTGAGGAGATTTTGCCTGATACGCTTTGGCAAGTGATACAGATAAATTGCAGGCTTGCGTTTATGCGCGTGATCAGCTGGCGATGTGCCAGGTCATGCAGAGTAATAAATGCAGATTATCTGAATGAGGGAAAAAGCTTGGGGGGATGGAAGGAGCGCTGCTGCAGTTAACAGATCAGAAGCTTATTGCCGCTTGGATAGCAGAAGTTTTGTCTGGAACCGGTGTTTTTTTGGGGGGAAGGCGTTGCTGCCTGTGGAAAACGCATCAGCAAAAAGCGGGCAGTGCCCGCTTTTTGTCGCTATGGATTAAGCCTTAGGCTTGAGTAAGTCCTGGCAAATACCACGCTGCGGATCGCTGGCTGGCAGCTTGCTGCAGATACCATCAAGCTGAGTCAGCACACGGCCAACTGCTGCATCGTGCTGTTTGTCTTTATTCCAAGTGGCGAGCTTATTGACGATTTTTTCAATAGAGCGGCGGCTGCGTTCGTAAAAGGCATTGGGTGTAACGGCGACTTCTTTCAAAATGCCTTGCGCTGTTTGCTCGATGCGCTCTTCATTTTGCGGTGCCAGATCAACCAGTGCGCTTACATAGCTGCTGCCCCATTGCACGCGGGTGGCAGGGCCTTCGGATTTTTTATACGCTTCTTCGTACCAGCCTAAGGCACCCGTCTTATCGCCACGTTTTTTGGCATTAGAGCCTAAGGAAAGCATAAAGTAGTAAGGTGCGTGCGAGCGTTTTAGTTCGGCTTTAAGTAAGACATCCGATTCATCCAGCAAGCCTGCTTCGCTGAGTGTGTAAGCCGCAGTGCTGATCACCGATTGGCGCTCGTAGCCATTAGTGGTGGTTTTGTCTGCTTCTGCCACGCGTTCAAGCACTTCTTTAATCATAGGCGCAGCCAGTTTGCTGTCTTTGGCCGCATCCAGCCTGGCCAGCGCGACCTGGCTGGTCAGTGCGCTTAAGCGATCATTGGCCGATAGGGTTTTATCCAGCGCCAGTTGTTGCAGGGCTTTATTCCAAGCTTCGCTTAACTTGCTGCGCTCGCTGGTTTGCGCCTTACTTAAATAGCCAACAATTTCGGTGGCGCTATTGACGAGCACATCAAAGTTATCGCGCGCTTGCTGCTTATCAGCCAGCACTTTATGCACCAGCGCCAGCTCTTCTGCCGGGCCTGTTGTTTTCTCATCACCCGCTGCTTGCGCAATGGCTTTCAGCTGCAAATGCGTTGAAGCGTAGCTTTCAGTGGCCGGTACAGATTTGGCCAGGGTTTTAAGCGTTGCAGCCAGCTGATCTTCGGGCACCAGCTGAGCCTGATCAGAATCCCATGAGTAATCGGCCAGTAAGCGCCAGTCATCCGGGCTGAGCTTGCCACCGGCCAGCGCGCTGCTCAGCGTTTCTTTAACCGGGCGTGCATTAGAGAGGCCCAGCTCCAGCGTGCTCAGGTAGCGATCGGCATCCACTTCACCCGGCAGGCGGGTGATTTCGGAGCCATCAGGCTTAAACAAAATCATGCTTGGGTAGCCGCGTACTTTAAATTGGCTGGCCAGCTTTTGTGCGCCTGCACTATCACCATCGATATACACCGGAATAAATTGTTTGGTGCGATCAATAAAGCGCTGCTGATTAAACACTGTGGCTTTAATCTGATTGCAAGGCGGGCACCATGTGGCCCCCCAGTATAAAAACAGCGGCTTTTTCTCTGCTTTGGCCTTGGCAAAAGCCGCAGCCACATCACCTTGCTCCCATGCGATACCGGCAGGAGCAGAGGAAGAAGCGGCAAAAGTGCTGCCACTGATCAAGAGCAAAGCAAGTGAGTTGACGAGTTTCACGATGAGCATTCTTTATACGTATTTTGATGTATGTATCTTATCCGATATATTTATTGGGAATAAAAGATTGTGAGTATTTCAGGATGTTTGTTGCGATATGACGACAGCTTACTATTGCAAAAGGCACTAAATCGAAGCCCTTACGCACTTTTATAGCTTTCCATATTCTTTCGACAAGCAAAATAAATTAAGCAGCTGGCAGGGCAAAGTGCTTTGATCTGCATGGCTGAGCGTATCTGATAGCTGCGAAAGTAACTGTGCAGTCTGAAGCAAGCCTTGTGCAGTAAGCTGCATTTGTTGGCGCTTGAGTTGCTGAATGGCGGATTGCCTCTGATGTCTCAGCCCCTGACGCAGCCATCTTCCAAGCAGCTCATTAAGTTGATCGAGCTGCTGCTGAAGCGGGCTGGTTTGCCCTCCGGTTTTCCAGTGAGTAAGGGAGCATGGAGCCGCAGGCTCACCATGCAGAGAGGTAACGCAGGTCGAATTGGCGGCGCTGATGGGGTTTAATTGCAATATCCCATCGTGGCGGGAAAACTCGCCACAGATGGCGGTCAGGGGATTCTCTGAATCTGCAAGCAAAGCCGCGAGGGTATCCACCGCATGTGGCGCGCTGCGCTGGTGTTTTAATTGCAGGTGCACAAGGTCTGTTTTGTCTGGCCCGCATTGCAGATGGGCATGCACTGTTTGCTGTGCGCCATCCCAGCCCCAATCAAGCACCGAGCTGACCGGAAGCAGGTATAAGTGCTCGAGCAAGTGGCGGGGCCGGGCGAAATCCGGATCTGCAGCCTGCAGCCACTTATTCAGGCTTGTGGCATCGGGGTGGCGTAAAGGATAGGCGAGCTGCTGCCAGGCTTGCGGGGTAAGTGGCAGCACATTGCTGTGGCGGCGTGTATTTGCAATTTCAAGCGCACCATTGGCAAAGCGCCGGGCCGCTTGAGTGACAATCTGGCTTTGAGCCAGGCGTGCCAGTGATTGTCCCAGATAGCGTCGTTGCCACAGAGGGGTATTGTTCTCCGCTTCTTTAGCCCATTGACGTTCAATCACTAAGACGGCGAGCGTGTCCGGGTCGGCAAATATCAGGCGGGCCTGCTCTTGTTGCTCGTCATCACTGTATTGGGCTCCCAGTGCAATCAGCCGCAAATGATCTAAAGACACCTCGCCTTTCACTCCCGCGCCTAAGAGCTCGCTCGGGGGGCGAACGGCATTGTCCTGCTGATCGAGATATGACGCCGCTTGCCATCGGGCCATCAGCTCACAAAGGAGCTGCAATTCACGCTGAGGGCTGGCACGGCTGGAGCGGTTGGCCTGCTCGATCAGTGATTGTTTCAGCTCGGCCAGCGCTTCAATGATCCAGCGCCAGCCCAGGTTTTCAGCAAGCTGGCTGGTATGGGAAAAAAGTCCCTCTAAATGAGAGAGGGGTTGGCTGCTGCCATCCTGCCATAGCTGTAAAGCCAGTTTATCTAATTCCTGATCCAGTGCCTGAGCCGCCTGCTGATCCAGCAGCCTTGTCTTGCCTTCAGTTTTTTTGACGGCCAGATTCAGCTGTGTCCAGTCATTGTCCGGTGCCTGGGCAAAGGCCATTACCGCCAGCGCAATATGCTCGCACATCTGGCTTTCTATGCAATCGCAGCGGGCATGGCTGAGGTTATGGCGGGAGAAAAAACGTACGGTACACATGGGGAGTTGTGCGCTGGGATTAGGGTTTGTGGCCTGCCAGCTGTTGAGCCGCAGCACGGTGCCTGCATCCGCCAGCTTGCGGGCTTTTTGTAATGTGGCAGGCGGCAGTTCGGAAAGCGCCGGACTGAATTGAGCAGGGCTCCATGGCATTTCAGCTGCTGCATCTGCATTGCCCCGGGGGGACGCTGCAGCCCACTGCTGATAGGCCAGAACCAGAGTGACCCGGTGGCGGCACAAGCCGCTGGCAGGGCAGCTGCACTGGGCATCACGCAGGCTTTTTCCGGCAGGAAGTGTGGCGATGTGCTGATCGCTGTATCTGGCAATCAGCGCCCCGTCTTCACTGATTTCCAGCTTAGGGGCTTTGCCTTCGGCCAGCTCTTTATGGGCTTTTTTAACAAAGCCCGCGTTGGCCAGCGCAATCAGCGCATCGTCGTTCAGTTCAAGTAAATCCGGGCGAAGAATCTTCATTGTTGTACCTGTCCGGCCAGCCATGCGGCCAGCTCGCCAGGCGTCATTGCACCAATCTGAGCCCCTGCATTAACCAGCTTTTGCGCCAGCCCCCTGTCGTAATTCGGCTTGGCCGCAGAATCCAGCGCCGCCAGCCCCAGCACCTTTACCCCCGCTTCACACAGCTGACGCGTGCGGCGGATCAGCTCGTACTCGCTGCCACCTTCATAAAAATCGCTGATCAGAACCACCATGCTGTGGCGGGGATTGTGGATCAGGTTTTGTGCATAGCCGACTGCGCGGGCAATGTCTGTACCGCCGCCAAGCTGAACTTTCATCAGCAGCTCTGCAGGGTCACTGACATCATGACTGAGATCGACCACGCTGGTATCAAATGCCACCAGGTGAGTTTTCATGCCAGGCAGTTGCCACAGGCAGGCGGCCATCACGGCGGCGTGAATCACGGAATCGACCATCGAGCCACTCTGATCCACCAGCAATACAATATCCCAGCGTTCGGTATGCCTTTTACTGCGGCTGATAAACAGAGGGGTTTCAATAAATAGTTTTTGTTGCTGCGGATGCCAGCGGTGCAAATTGGTGCGTACGGTGCGTTTAAAGTCGAAATTGCTGGCGATACGCATCCTTGATGGCCGGCGCCGGTCGCGCGTGCCTGCAAAGCTTTGACGCACTTCTCTGGCTAGTTTTTCCATAATGCGCCGCACGACTTCGGCAACCAGCTTGCGGGCCGCGGCAAGAACCTGCGGATTCATCAGATGCTTAGTGTGCAGCACCGCCCGCAGTAAGCTTTCGGATGGCTCAATCCGTTCCAGTACTTCAATATTGGTGACGACTTCATCAATGCCAAAGCGCTCTACCGCATCGCGCTCCAAACGTTCAATGACTTCCTGCGGAAACAACTGGTGGATACTGTTGACCCAATCCGGCGTACTGAGCTGGCTGGCCTCCTGGCCACCCCGGCGTTCCGCTCTTTGGGCCAGCTCCGGATCACGTCCATAAAGCCACTCCAGCGCGGCGTCGGCTGATTGAGCATGTCCGCTCAGCCCGCCAAGGCTTTCCTGTGCGGCTTCGCCCAGCAATAAGCGCCAGCGTTGTATCGGTGAAGGTAAGTTAAGGCTGGTTTTAGTCATTGAGTGATCGCTGCCCATCAATCGGGTGCATGGAGATGCAGCCCCATTGTTGTAATTTGGATATGGCTTGTTTTTCTTTTTGCTGATTGGCAGCAAAAAGCTCAGGCGCAATATTGCAAGGTACTGCAGTCAGGCTGCTCTGGCTGAGCGGGCTGTGATGCAGCTGTAAAATTTGCCGGGCCAGATGCCCGCGCTCAAGGCTGGGCAGCCAGGCGAAGGCGGCCCGTAATGCGGGCAGTGCCTGCACAAAATCTTCATCATCAAACTGGCAGATCAGCTGATTAAGTGTGCTGATAAAGCCTTCTGCATCAATCAGCTCATGGCGTGCCAGTGCCAGCAAGCCCTGCAGCGCATCGCCCAGTGCATTGGCGGGCAAGCCGGCCAGCAGGGTGATGGCGGCGTGTATTTCGGAGGCGTTTTGCTCATGGCCAACGCTGAGCAGGCAGCCCAGCGCCGCACCACGGCTGACGGCAGCCGCCTGAGGATGACGGGCTTTACGCTCGCACACTGCCAGCGTGCGGGTGACGGGCAGCTCTCCCAGTGGCTGGCCAATACTGGCTTTGGCATCGCGCAGCAACAGCCGCAGCGCCTGCCAGGCGGCAAGATGCGCATTGAAATCCTGTGCCGTGACGCTGCCATGCGCCTCGGCCAGCCACAATAGCCGGTCGAGTGTGATGTGCAGCAGATCAAGCAGAGCAGGGGCATCGGCCATGTCCAGCTCGCTGCCATGACGATAAAGCCCGTGGCAAATGGCCAGTGGCTGGCCCAGAGCCTCGAAACGGCTTT
Source organism: Iodobacter violaceini (assembly GCF_011601265.1). Lineage (GTDB taxonomy): Bacteria > Pseudomonadota > Gammaproteobacteria > Burkholderiales > Chitinibacteraceae > Iodobacter > Iodobacter violaceini. The sequence goes on along the minus strand of NZ_JAAOLX010000001.1, from coordinate 292,709 downwards.
CTGCACAGATCGCCGTTTGGAGCTGCCTGAGTAATCCCTGGCTGAAGTGAGCCAGCCCGGCCTGGGCTGCACGGTTGAGCAGCCGGGCTAAATCCTGTGTGCCCGTGCTGGTGGCTAGTTGTTCTTCCATGCGGCCAATAGCCGCATCCTGCAGGGTGGCCCCATAAATGGCGGCTTCGATTAAGGCCGCCTGTTGCTCAAGCGGAGCGCTGAGCTGCCATTGTTCGGTCCGCTCGCCTGACATTGCCCAGTTGGGGCCGCTGATGCGTTTAAAACCCGGAATCTGCAAAATGGCCAGGCGGTGCAAAACACGGCTTTTCTGGCGGTCAGGCGGATCAAGCAGGGCGAGGGTGATGACTGCGCTTGTTTGCAGCTGCATCTGATTCAGCTCGTTTTGCACTGCATGGTATAAGGCGGGTAAAGGTGTGTTTTTGGCCAACTGGCCCGTTTGATCTCCGGCCAGTACATCCATCATTTCAACCAGAACGGGATCGGTGCCTTTTCGCAGAGGCCCGCGGTAAGTCCATGGCAGAGGGGCATCCAGCGCATCGCGAACCAAAGAGCCTGCCAGGGCATCCAGATAGTCATGCCGCAGCGGGGTTTCATGCCCGCGCAGTCTGGCTAAAGCCTGTGTACGCAGATGCACTGCTTGCAGATCAGCCGTTGAAGCGGGCAGTTTTTTATGTCGCAAGCGTTGCATAATCGTTTGCAGCAGCGTATTTCCGGCCTGCAGCAGGCCCTGATCCCACACTGCTTGCTGAAATGCGGGCGAGGGCATACCGGAAGCATAGCCATGAAAAGCATCCAGGCGCTTGCTGGTATAGGGCAGCAGATACGAGCCAGTGGTGATGTCCTGCTCTGGCCGTTCTTCAATACATTCGGCCAGAGAGGGGATGCCGGGTGGCGGGCTTGCCGGGCTAAAACCCGTCAGCAGGGGCCAGCGTTTGGCCAGCGCGGGTGCATGGTAGCCACCACACACCACCAGCACGCTGCCATGTTGTGCCGCCCAGGCAATCCAGCGCGCCATCATTTCTTCGCGCGCCTGATTGCTGCCTGAACCCGGATCATCGCCACGTAAATGAATAAAATACTGGCTGAGGTGTGTGGCCAGATCCTCGCTCTCTGCAGCCTCAAATAAATGGTCCCACAGCGCATCGCGGCCTTCGATGCCCAATTGCTGGCTGAGTTTGGCTTCATAGGAGCAAGCCAGTTGTTCCTGCTCACTATCACTGATATCGGCGTAGCGGTTGCTGATGCCGGCAAATGCATCATGCCATGCCGGCAAGTCGATAAAGGCCAGCCGGGCACCACATGCCCGCCCTGTGTGTAATGCCTGCCACTCAGGCGAGTATTCTGCAAAGGGCGACCATGAGGCCCGGTGCAGCTGGCTGCTGGCAGAGCAAAAGCTATAAATGGCCAGGGGAAGGGTATGCGCTAAAAAAAGCTCGTCCAGCCTTGAATTAAAATCGGCCGGGCCCTCAATTAATACCCAGGCGGGGCGGCTGTCCTGAATGCGCCTGGCCACCAGCCTGGCGCATGCCGGGCTGTGATGGCGAACGCCAATAATTTCTACAGAATGGCTCATGGCAGGCGATGGCGGGCTGCGTAGTAATCCTGCCAGTGCCGGCCTTCACGGCGGGCTACTTTTTGCTCGAAGTAACGCTGTAGTTTATTGCGGTCGTCTTCATTATCTTTAACGATGGTTCCGGCGATACACTCAACCAGATCGGCCGGATTGCCGCTGCGCTGCTCCAGAAACCAAGCCCTTACGCCTACAGCATGGGCGACATTGACCGCCTCGGCGGTAGACATCACGGCATTGAGTTTGTCCATCTCGTTGCCACCCTGCTGCAAGCTGGCGCGCAGATCACGGAAGGTGGTAACTAACAATTCAAGCACGGGCTCCGGTACGTGCTGGCTAATGCCGCTTAATTCCAGCAGCGCCGCCGAGCGCTGGGCAACCAGCTCCAGCTCCTGGGCAAAATCCATAATTGGGAACACGGTTTCAAAATCGAAACGGCGCTTTAATGCAGTGCTCATTTCGTTAACGCCGCGATCACGGGTGTTGGCGGTGGCAATAATATTAAAACCTGCCCGGGCGTACAGCATGGCGTGTTCTGCGCTTAGCTCTGGTACGGCCATGACGCGGTCAGACAGCATACCCAGCAAGCAATCCTGTACTTCAAGCGGAGCACGGGTCATTTCTTCAAAACGCACCAGCTTGCCCTGTTGCATACCCTGATAAAGCGGTGCCGGCACCAGCGCGCGCGGGCTGGGGCCTTCGTTGATCAGCAGGGCGTAGTTCCATGAGTATTTAATCTGATCTTCGGTAATCGACGCCCCGCCCTGGATAGTGAGTTTTGAATCACCACTCACGGCGGCGGCCAGCAGCTCAGACAGCATGGATTTGGCCGTGCCCGGTTCGCCAACCAGCATCAGCCCGCGGCCGGTGGCTAAAGTCACCAGCATCCGCTCAATTGCCGCAACGGGAGCCACCATTTTGCGGCTGATTCCCATGCTGGCGTCACCCAGAATAAAGCGGCGGATTGCATTTAAGCTGAGCAACCAGCCAGGCGGGCGCGGATCACGATCCTGCTCTTGTAAGCGTGCCAGCTCACCGGCATAGGTGATTTCGGCTGGCGGGCGTTGCAATGGGTGATTAGACATAGTTCACTCGAAAAAAATCTGGCTTATTTGTGTGTGGAATAAAGCGGTTTTGGGCTGCTGGCACGGCATCTTCTTCACCGCTATCGGCTTGAGCTAAGGGCTGACAGCGGCAAAAAAGATGGGCGTGCTGGCTAGCTCACCAGAGCTTCCATATCCCGGATCAGCTCACTGGCGGTAATCGGGTCAAGAGTGGCGAAGTTTTCCCGATTGTCTCTTTGCCAGTGACCTCCTTCTTTGCAGATAGTGAGTTCTTGCAGTTTTTGCTCGGGATATTCATCCAGCATGCCAACGATCATGCCGGGGTCGAAAGTCAGCTCCAGCAGCCGCCCCTGGCCGATATCCTTGGTGTAATACCAGATGCCTCCGGCGTCCTGTGCATCTCCACGCCGCCAGCCACGGCTGGTGAGGCCAAGGATTTTCCCCGTTGCCACTACGCGGTCTTTCCAGCGTAAAAGCTTGCATTGCTCTGCTTCATTTGCAGAAAAGCGGTGACTTTCCCGACCTAATTGCGGGAAGGGCTGAAGCAGCTCGTAATCGGCAAAAAGCTGGCTGAAGAGGGCCGATTCGGCGGCTGGCATTTCCAGTGCATGGGGTAAGCCGATACGAATTTCACCTTCGGGCAGGACAAATTCATCATCATCGCCTGTGCTATAGCTGCCATCTTCGGCTACGCGGAAGTTGCCAAGCAGCGTGCCGCCAAAGCGGCCATCGCCTTCTGTGCTGTAAACACCCCACACCAATCTTTGCACCAGATGGCGAACCAGCGGGTGTGTTGCCAAAAACTGCACAAAAACACTGACAGGCCAGCGTCTGCGCTGACACATGGCAATTTCCAGCCTTTGTACCTGCTGGCTGGCAATGGTTTTAACGTCTTTTTTGAGTTGCTTAAAGGTATTGACCGCGTCTTTGGCCAGCTGCTCATCATCGGTTTTTTTAGGCTTGGGCAGATCGGGAAGCCGTGCTCCATCCATATCCCGCACATAGGGCTTGAGGGTTTCATCAAAGCCGACACGAAATTGCCGCGGGCCAAAATCAAGTAAGAGTGTACCGTGCTCATCCAGCCCTAAATCGGGCGCTAAACGGTCTTCCAGCTCTTCGGTGCTCAGCTCTCTGGCTTCTGCAATGGCCGCAATTTTTTCTCTGGCTTTATCTTGCAGGCCTTTGAACTTCACTTTTTGGGCGATGCCATTTAAAAGCATTAAGGCCACATCGCTGCCTATGGTGGCTAAGACATCCAGCCCGGCTACGGCGCGGGCGTGCTGAGATTCACCCGGCCACGCCCTGATCAGTGGGGTGAGTTTGCGGGCGGTGTCGTCGGTGCCCAAAAGACCCAGCGCAGAAAATGCCCAGTTTTCTTTGGAAGGTGCCGCTGCAAACAGCCACTGGTTAAAGCCATCCCATGCAAAATCAGCCAGTGATTGTGGCTGGCAGGCCGCTTTTACCTGACTGATACCGGGGTAAATGCCTTCCGTGCTTGGGAAACGCAGCATGGTGCTGAGGTGCTCTAAGGCACTATTGGGCAGTGCTTTGCCATTACTGACAAGAACTGGCCGGTGCAAACTTTGTGCTTGCCAGAAGGCTGGTGCTTTAGCAATTTTGGCAGGGAAGCGATCAAGCGGATCTTCATCCAGCATGGCTTGCACCGCGCTAAGGACTTCGGCCTGCTGGTAGCGATTGGCAACCTCATGAATCAGCTCCGTATGCCCTTGCGCGGCGAGCAGGCGTAAAGCAACGCTGGCGCAATCACGCGCTTCACCACTTTTGCCAAGGGCTGCGGGCAGTAAACCAGTAATGGCGTGCTCCGGGTATTTAAGCAGCCATTCACGCGCAAGATTACGGGCTGTTTTGAGCTTGAGATAAGCCCGGGCAATAATGGGAGCTAAGGCTGCCCAGCCAAAATTAAGCGCAAGGCCAATCTCTGTTGCAGGCCTTTGCTGCACACAGACCAGCAGCCCGTCCAGACCTTTCAGCCCAAAACTGGCCATTGTAAATTGGGCGCTGTAGCCATCATCTGCGGCAAATACCGGCCAGACTTGCAGCGCCATTGCCTCGGGCAACAAGGTTAAATACCGTGAGTCTGTACGGCACCACCAGCTGATCCTGGAGGCTTTATAGTTTTTCCAGGCTTGGATGAGTGCTTGCGCATCATTTTGGGTGAGGGCGCTAACGGCCTGTTGCTTGATCCCAGCAAATATTTGTTGCTCATTGCTGCCCCGGCCGGGGCGGCTAAAGCCCAGTTCTTCCGCCAGTGTTTCTGTGTTTTTGCGCGCATTATTAAAACGCTCCACATACCACTTGGGTTGCTCAAGTATTTTCTCTTTTTCACCCGCAGCCCATTGCTCCACTGGGGCCAGAGGCAGTACATCTAATTCAAGTGCAGCCACGCTGGCTTTTTTCTTTTGCAGCCACGGTGGATTAACCAGCACACCTGGCAGCTCTTCTTCACTTGCGGTTTCGCTGGGCTGGGCAAAACGGGCTAATTGTTCATTCACAACGGCCAGTGCCGGAGAGCTGAGCCAGCTCCATACCCGCTCAAGCGCCGCCGGATTGCTTTGGATCAGCATGGATAAAGTGGCTGCCAGCAGTCCGTTTTCTTTGCTGCTTGAGGCCAGAAGATCAGTCAGGGTGGCAATGGCAGCCAGGGGCCAGCGTTTGCAGGCATCAATAAAGCGGACCTGATTGCTTTTACTTTGACTGGCAACCCGGGCAAGAGCAGAGAGTGCTTCGGGGGTGCCGATGCGGGCAATCATGTCTGCGGTTGCTTCGTGCATGATAAAACGTTCGAGCAGCTCAGCAGCTGCGATGCCGTGCTGCCGGATAACGGTGCTGGGAAACACTGCATAGCAGGCCAGCCAATCGCTTTTTGTGCCTTTGATCACGGCTTTGCGTGCTTCGGGTGAAGTAACAACGGTGGCCAGCATGGCCAAATCGACATCGGTTTGAGCCAGCTCCAGGGCTAATGCGTTGGCAAAGTCCGGGCGTTCAGGTAAGAGCAGGGCAACCAGCATGCGGCGGGCAGGGGATAAATCAGGCGCCATGGCTTGCAGATAATCTGCTGCGGCTTGCCAGCTTGATTCGTCTGCCTGGGCAAGGGCGGTGCGAAAGAGCAGCTCGGCGTCGCAGAAGCTGGAGTAGCTATTACTCAGACAGCCTTCAACTTCGTGGCTCAGTGTGTAAGTGTTGATGCGGCTTTGGTAATCCCAATCACTGTGAACATTTATTTTTTCTGCTTCGACCAGGACTTTAATGGCATAGGCCAGCCCGTGCCCGCTGAGCAAATAATGCGTAAATGCAATTGAATCCCCTGCTGTGCCGTAATAGCCACCTGTTGAGCAGGCTAGCGCGAAGATGACGGCATCAGATTCAAAGCTGCCTGTGCGTTTGCCCGTGTTTAACCGCATCAGCGCTTCATTGCAAGCGGCAGCAAAAGGGGTGCCCGTTTCGGATATTTGATAGATGTTTTTGCTGCGGGGGGTGTCTTTTTCTTTCAGGCTGTCTGCAAATTGCTGCCAGCTGGCATCCGCATTGAGGCTATGCGGTTCACCGGGGTGCTGGCGGTTGGGATAGGCCTGCTTGCTCATTTCTGACGTAAGCGCAATCAGCTCGCCTTCCAGCCAGGGCGGTACTGCACCTTGCTCCTGCTGAAGCGGGGCGCTGGTAATAATTACGTCTTCGATGGCTTTTGCTGCTGGCTGGTTTTTGATTGGGCTGCTGGTTTCTGAGGATGAGACCTCTGAATAGCCCTTGCTGATTTTTTCTTGAATCAGTTTTGTTTGTGCAGCGCTGGCTTTATCTGCGCTGGCAAATTCTTTGGTCTGGGTTTGCCCTTTACTGCCTATTCGTCCCCAGCAGATGTTCAGATTGAGGCCATCTTGTTCCACTTCCCAAAATTTACTGGATTGCCCTTCAGTGTATTCAAATCGCTTCATCACCATTCCTCAGCTGTATATGTTGCAATAATGTCATGTGATGATTGGTTTGTGTCAGAAAAAACACGGGGTTTCTTTGTTTTTAATCAGCTAAATTATTCTATGTATTTACAGCTGATATTTTTTGAAAGGCCAGCGGGCTACGTGTTTGCATACCCGGCAAAATGAAAAACGGCCCATTCTGATGTTTACTGGCAGTTTCTTATTGCGGCGAGCCGCTGCAAATGCGGGGCATTTTGCTATGCCAAAATCATTGCGTGAACAAAATGGAGCAAACGGGGCTGAGCGGTTTCAGAGCAGTGTCACCCCTGGCAGGCTGATGCGGCTGACTTCGCGGGTGGTGGTGACAAAGTCTTTTACAAAGGCGGTATCGGTCTGGGCCTGGGTGACGGCGGCGTAGAGGTCGGATGTCAGGCCTTGCTCTGTGATGGGTTTGGCCACCACATAGCCGCGCTCCAGATAATGCTGCACGCTCCAGCTGGGCAGGGCGGCGATGCCCCGGCGGCTGGCGACCAGTTGTAAGATGGCGGCGGTCAGCTCGGTGGTGCGGCGCTTGGGGTTGATGCCTGCGGGCTTTAATACTTTGCGGATTAAATCCAGCATATCGTCCGGCACGGGGTAGCTGATCAGCGTTTCATTAGCAAAATCTTCGGCGCTTAAAAAGGGCTTCGTTGCCAGCGGGTGATCTTTGGCAATCAGCGCGATCATTTCATAGCTGAACAGCGGCTGATAGCTGATGCCTGGCTCATCAGCGGCCTCGGACACAATCGCCAGATCGGCGCGGTCTTCAAATAAAAGCTGCACCGGGTCGGCATGAAAGCCAGACACGATATCCAGCTCGACCTCCGGCCAGTGGCCGCGAAAGTCATCCATGGCGGGCATCAGCCAGTCAAAACAGGTGTGGCATTCCACTGCAATACGCAGCTGGCCTGCTTCGCCTTCTCGTAATTTAGTGATATCCCGTTCGGCCTGATCGATGCGTGGCAAAAACTCGGCCGCAAGCTGGGCCAGTTTTTCCCCTGCTGCGGTGAGTTTCAGCGGGCTGGATTTACCCGGGCTGGATTTACGCAGCAACAGCGGCAGGGCGTAGTGGTCTTCTAAAAGGCGAATCTGATGCGACAGCGCCGATTGCGTCAGGTGCAAACGCTCCGCCGCACGGGTCAGATTGCCCGATTCTCGAATCGCGAGCAGGGTTTTAAGGTGGCGAAGTTCGAGTAAGGATTGCATGATGAATGACCTGTTTAATCTTTTTAAAATCTGAAGTCTGCAGATACAGAGTACGGGGAGAAAACCTAAAAGCTAGTCAGGATGTGGCTCACATTAACTTCCCGAAATACCGCACTTCGCAGGCTGGGTTAGCAGGCTTTCTCGCGCAACCCAACGTTCTTTTTCCAGAGATTTTTGAATTTCTTTCATCGTAATTATGAAAATAATGAATTTGAATCATAGCAATTCCACAGGCATGATACAAATCATATTCATGACAAACAGAGATTGCGATGACTATTACTCATACTACAAAGGCCCATATTCTTGGTTTTCCGCGCATTGGTGCACAGCGCGAGCTTAAATTTGCGCTTGAGCAATTCTGGAAAGGCGAGATTGATGAAAGTGCTTTGGCGCAAACGGGTAATGCTTTGCGCCGCCAGCACTGGCAATGGCAAAAAGACGCTGATCTGGATTTTGTTACCGTGGGCGATTTTGCCTGGTACGACCAGATGCTGAATGCTTCCGCGCTATTGGGTGCTTTGCCAGCGCGTTTTGGTTTTGATGCTAAAAATTTAAGCCTGAAACAATACTTTGAACTGGCCCGTGGCAATGCCGCGCAGCCTGCACAAGAAATGACCAAATGGTTTGATACCAATTACCACTATCTGGTGCCAGAGCTGGATGAGAACACTGATTTTGCCGGTGGTGTGGATTGGTTCTTTTATGAAATTGAAGAGGCACGCTCCCTTGGGCATGCGGTGAAGGCGGTCTTGCCCGGCCCGATCACTTTCCTTTATTTGGCTAAAGCCAAAACAGCAGGCTTTGATAAGCTCAGCCTTTTGCCCAAAGTGGTGGCGGCCTATGCGCTCATCCTTGAGCGCTTGGCAAAATTAGGTGTGGAATGGTTGCAACTCGATGAGCCGATTCTGGGCTTAGATTTAGAAGCAGAATGGCTGGCCGCATTTGAGCCGGTGTATCGCAGCTTTGCCTATACCGGCCCTAAAATTTTACTTGCTGCTTATTTTGAATCAGTTGCGGCTCATGCTGCCCTGTTGCGTGATTTGCCGGTAGCCGGTGTGCATCTTGATCTGGTGCGCGCACCGCAGCAATTAGACGTGTTTGCCAACAACTGGCCTGCCAGCAAGGTGCTGTCGCTGGGTGTGGTGGATGGTCGCAATATCTGGGTGAGTGATTTATCCGCGCTTCTGGCGCAGGTAAATGCACTGCAAGGCCGCAATATCTGGCTGAGCGCTTCATGCTCGCTCTTACATGTGCCGGTGGATTTGGCCCAAGAAAGCAAGCTGGATGATGAGTTAAAAGGCTGGCTGGCGTTTGCTAAGCAAAAACTACAAGAAATCAGCGTATTAAAACGCGCCCTGAACGGGGCTGATGTCAGCGCGGAGCTCAGCGCTAACGCCGCCAAAGTGGCCTCACGCGCGGCATCGCCACGGATTCATAACCCGGCGGTGAGTGCACGTGTTCAAGGCTTGCAAGAAGCAGATGCCCGCCGCCATGCGGTGTTTGCTACCCGCCAGGCTGAGCAAAAATTGCGTTTTAATTTGCCGCCATTGCCTACCACCACCATCGGCTCTTTCCCGCAAACCAAGGAAATCCGCGCGGCGCGTGCAGCATTCAAAAAAGGCACGCTGGCACAAAACGATTATGTGGAGCAGATGCAAGCCGAGATTCGCCTTGCGGTAGAAAAGCAAGAAGCCTTAGGTATTGATGTGCTGGTCCACGGCGAAGCCGAGCGCAATGATATGGTGGAATACTTTGGTGAGCAGCTATCTGGTTTTGCCTTTACCCAGTTTGGCTGGGTGCAAAGCTACGGCAGCCGCTGCGTTAAACCGCCAGTGTTATTCGGCGATGTAAGCCGCCCAACGCCGATGACGGTGGAGTGGACAAGGTACGCGCAAAGCCTGACGCAAAAGCCCATGAAAGGCATGCTGACTGGCCCGGTCACCATCTTGCAATGGTCGTTTGTGCGCGATGATCAGCCGCGCTCGGTGACTACACAGCAAATTGCCCTGGCGATTCGGGATGAAGTGGTGGATTTGGAAGCTGCAGGCATTGGCATTATCCAGATTGATGAGCCTGCATTCCGTGAAGGCCTGCCGCTTAAAAAGCGTGATTGGGCCGCATACCTGAACTGGGCGGCGGAAGCATTCCGTATCTCTGCATCTGGGGTTACCAATGCAACGCAAATTCACACCCATATGTGCTATTCGGAATTCAACGATATTCTGCCCGCCATTGCCGCGATGGATGCCGATGTGATCACCATTGAAACCAGCCGCTCGGATATGGAATTGCTCACCGGCTTTGGTACCTTCAAGTATCCAAATGAAGTGGGCCCGGGTGTGTACGATATTCACAGCCCGCGCATTCCACCCGTGGAAGACATGTTGCGCCTGATCGCCAAAGCCGCTGAAGTGGTGCCGGTTGAGCTGTTGTGGGTGAACCCGGATTGCGGCCTGAAAACTCGCAACTGGCCGGAAACCGAAGCAGCCCTGGCTAATATGCTGGAAGCCACCCGCCAAGCGCGTCAGCATTTAGCCGAGCACGGCCAGCTGCCAAGCTTTGCCAGCATCCCGGCTAAGCCGCATGTGAATGGGGCGTGTGCCTGCCACTAAGCTCTCTTTGCAGCCCCTCTGCTCAAAGGGCGGGGGGATTCCTAAATTGGCTGAAGATTAAATCTTCTCAGGGGGATAGTCCGCAGGTGCGAAGCAAAGTCAAAAAGACCTTTTAGTGCCTTCGGCACGTTGATTTAGGAGCGGGAGCCCCCGTGGGGGCCTTCCTTTCTTGAACGGCCAAGAAATGAAGCGAAACCGCAACCTCAAAAGCACGAAGACCCCTTCACTGTGGACAGGCGGCGGCGGGCGGGACTCGCTCGTGCCTCGCTGCCCCTGGCCGAAACGCCCCGCTTGTTCCTCGTTCCGGAGTGTTTCAAGGGGACAATAAAAGCCCTGTGCAAAAAGTGCGGTTAAAATGCTTTTCGCTGTTTGCTAATGAAAAAATAATTTGCTTAGCTCGTATGGGGTGAAACCCGCGTCTTAATTCAAGATTGCTCGCGGGCTTCACCCACCTCGCTAAAAATGCATCGTACTTATCAGGTTTAATTTGATGTGTGGGTACAGCTTGGTACCTGCCCTATGAAAGCACCCACTTTTCCCGACCTGGTGTCACCTTAAGCCTGACCAGTTGCCAGCTTTCAAGAGTACAATGGCATCTGTTATATGCCAGACAGGATACGTTATGCAGGTGCCTGCATTCCCTCCCGATGAGGCCTTGCGCGTAGAAACACTGCGCGAGCTGCTGATTCTGGATACGCCGCCTGAAGCGCGTTTTGATAACCTCACTCGCGCCGCAGCTGCATTTTTTCGTGTGCAAGTTGCTGTTGTCAGCCTGATAGATGCAAAGCGGCAATGGTTTAAATCGGCCTGCGGGCTGGACGCTAAAGAAACAGCCCGTGATATCTCCTTTTGCGGCCACGCTATTTTGCAGGATGAAGTGTTTGTGATTGAAGACGCACGATCAGACGAGCGCTTCTTTGATAACCCGCTTGTGCTGGGCGATCCCCAAATCCGCTTCTATGCCGGAGCGCCCTTAAAAGTCCGCAACGGCATGAACCTCGGCACGCTCTGCCTGATCGACCCAGCCCCCCGAAAACTGCAGGATTTTGAAATAGAAATGCTGGCCGATATGGCCGGGCTGGTGGTGCAGGAGCTGGAGCTGGAGCTGGAGCGGGTGAAGGTTGAGGTGGTGGTTGCTTAGGAGACGCTTCGTAACTATGAACCTTAAGTCGTTTCGTTCTTTCGGCGTTTAAAGCGCATCACCCTACAATTTAAATATAAAGAATTAATTATTTATCCCTGCTTGTTATCGTTTAATTGGACGAAATGCTTCGCTGCTCGAATCTCCTATCTTTTTTTGTTGTGGGTATTGTGTTTTTTATTCATTCTAAATAGTGATTTTTTTTGTTGTTTTGGGTTAGTACATCTTATTAACTAGGGGGCAGAGACATACAATGCGCTATCAGGGGAGAATCAGTGAGTGGAAAGATGAACGTGGTTTTGGGTTTATTACACCGAATGGAGGTGGTCCAAAAGTCTTCTTACATATTTCTTCTTTCTCTCGTCGTGCACGGAGGCCAGTTGTCGGTGTCTTTGTTACCTATGAGCTATACACCGATGAAATAGGGCGGCCAAAGGCAAATGCTGCTCAATTCGTTGGCGAATTAAAGTATAAGTCACAGGAAAGCAACCCAATCATCTTCATTATTTTTACTATTTTGCTAGTCATGTTTGTTGCTTATATTGCCTTTGTTCGCATCTCTCATCCAGGTAGCACCGTAACTGCCAGCGTGTACAAGATATTCTCTGCACGCGAAGCCCTTCGGTCTAATCCCCAGTTTCAATGCGAGCCTGAAAAGTCCTCATGTTCGCGAATGTCTTCTTGTGCAGAAGCCCTCTTTCATCAAGAACGGTGTGACGTTTCCAATATGGATGGAGATCGGGATGGCATACCTTGTGAACAGCAGTGGTGCAAGTGAGACATGTAGGGGGGGGTATCAACCCGAGCTGATTGCTCATTTTTATATTGGGGACGGGCTGCGCTTTACGCTAAGCCGCCCTGTCTCGTACCTGTTTTGGAGACCATTTTGGCATTTGATGATCTTTATCGGCTGAGTGCTCATGCAGTCATTACCAATGATGCAGGGGAGGTTTTGCTGCTTAAGGCGACTTATGGATCATTGGCCTGGGGCTTGCCTGGTGGCGCATTGGAGCCGGGGGAAACAATCCATGAATGTGTGCAGCGCGAATGCCAGGAGGAGCTGGGGCGTGATATCCATATTTTGCATCTGACGGGTGTTTATTATCACAAGGCTTATAATTCTCAGGCTTTTATCTTCAGATGCGATCTGCCGTCTCTGGATGAAATTATCTTAAGCCCTGAGCATTCAGAGTATCGGTTTACGCCTCTTTCTGAAATGAGCGCTGTGCAGCGCCACAGAGTGGAAGATTGCCTCAGATATAGTGGTGTTGTTGCGAGTGCGAAGTTTTAATTCATGTGATGGTCTGTATGTGCGGCAGCTTAGTGTTATCAGCCCGCGCTGTTTACCTGCTCTTATGTTGAAGTCAGATTGACGGCTTAAGCCTTTGCCCAAGCCGCCTTCCCTCGCTTCGTTCTGCTTTTAATCCTGCAGCCTATTGCCGCATCGCAATCGCAACCCTGTTCAGGGCATTCATATTGGCAATGGCAAATGTCAGGTCTGATATTTCTTGTTCGTTAAAATGTTTCTTTAATAGCTCGAAATCAGCATCGGGGGCGTGGGTGGTGGCGATTTGGCTGAGTGATTCGGCCCATTGAAATGCCGCGCGTTCTTGCTCGCTAAAGAGCGGGCTGCTGTGCCAGCCAGCCAGGCTGTCTAAACGCTCGTTATTTTCCCCTGCGGCTCTTAAGGCTTTGCTATGCATTTTCAGGCAAAACGAGCAGCCGTTGATTTGCGAAACACGCAAATACACCCATTCCAGCAGTGTTTTATTTAATGCGCTGTTTTCTAAATAACTTTTAACACTGCGTAATCCCGTCAGTGCTTCGGCGGATAAATCAAAGTAGGGGAGGCGTAGCTGGCTCATTTTAAGCTCCTGGTTGATTGGCTGCTAAATGGCGGTTCATCACGATGCGCTGGCTAAGCCGCTGTACGCTTGGTGCACAGAGCATGACGATGGTAAAGGCTGCGGGCCAGGCGGTGATAAAGGCGCGGCCCCAGCTGGCAAAAAAGTGACCATTCAGGCCGGCCACAATCCAGGTGACCCAGCCGCTCATCACGCCGGACATCAGCAGTGACATCAGAAAAGAGAAAACCCAGCGGAATTTTTGTGCATCAGACATTTTGCTTAGCTCTTGTGTGTGTTGAATGAAGATGAGCATAGCAAAAGCGATTAAATGAAAATACAATCATAAAATCAAAGTTAAATTCCAAAAATGAAATCATGCTCGATGATCTGGCGCTGTTTGTTTGTATTGTGGAAGCAGGCAGCTTAAGTGCTGCGGCAAAGAAAATGGATTTACCGCCGGCCACGCTGACCCGGCGTTTGCAAAAGCTGGAGCTGCAGCTGGGCTGCCGCTTACTGAACCGCAGTGCGCGGCGTATGCAGGTAAGCAGTGAAGGTCAGCAGTATTACGAGCAATGCCGCCCGCTGCTGCAAGCTTTGCAACAGGCCACGCAGGCATTAGATGCCACGCAGCACAGCGTAAGCGGGCTGGTGCGCGTATTGGCGCCGATTAATCTGGCCAATGGTATTTTTCGCTCCTGCTGGGCCAGCTTTATGCAAAAGTATCCTGAGGTAAGGCTGGAATTAAAACTGAGTAATTTGCAGGAAGACTTGATTGCCAGTGGTGCTGATCTGGCGCTCAGGGCGGGTGAGCAACAGGATTCGAGCTTTAATCAGCGCCGCCTGGGCGAGGTGCATTGGGTAACGGTGGCCTCTGCCGCTTATTTGCAGCGCAGCGGCGCGCCACTTACACCGGATGATTTACACCAGCATCAGCTGATTCTGGCCGAGCCGATGACGCGCTGGGTGTTTGTACATAAGGCGAGTGGGGAAGAATGCATCGTGCAGGGCCAGGCGCGATTCAGGGTAAACGAGATGGCTTTGGCGGTGCATATGGCTAAAGAAGGCGTGGGTATTTTATCCTGCCCGGTTACCGTGTGCTGCGAAGAGCTGGCGGGCGGCGCTTTGCAGGAAGTGTTGCCACAATGGCAGGCCGATTCCCGTGCTGTGTATGCCGTGTGGCCACAACAACGTTATCTGCCTGCCAGGGTGCGTGCATTACTTGAACATCTTTTGGCTTTTGCAGCGCAGGAGCCATTGCTGAATGGGGCCGCAGGGCTTAATCAATAAACTGAATATTGTGCCTGCCGCACCAGGCTTTGATTTCTTTTTCGCTGCATTCTTTTTCAAAGCGATACCAGGCGGCCAGCAATTGATGCCGGTCTGCCCAATCTTTAAACCGGCCCAAAGCACCCTGATGTCTGAACATGGCCCGTACTTCATTATATAAATCAGGTGCATATTCTTCGGCAAAACAAACAGGCAATTGGCTGCCTAAGCCCAAATCATTTTTTGTGGGTAAAGGCAGGTAAAGATCTGCATCATCCAGATTGCCGGGTAATTCTTCCAGATCAATCGCATCTAAGTATTCAGACCGCAAATAAATTTTGCCACTTTCAATATGAATAAATCCTTCGCAGCTTTGGAAAGGATCACCACTCATAAAATCAATGGCTTCAATGATATCGCTTAATTTAACTTTCACAGCTATTGCTCCGCTATCTGTATTTTTTTAAGAGATAGTTTGTGATCAGTATTTAAACAGCTTAATTAAATGCTGATAAAGTAAGAGGGTATTAATATACCCGTCATTTTACCCATGGTGCAATAAATATTTCAGCTTAACTTATGAGTCATTGTATAAAAATTACATATGCACTGCCTGGATGCGGGGGGCTTAAAGCAGATAGCACTGAGCCATGAAAGGAAAATCCTCTGATCATGCTCTGCAAGATGAATGATTTGCTTTTGTGTTCGTGCCAGCAAAGCTGGTTTAATTTAATACCATGATTATTGGTTATTTAAGCCATGTTTTTCTTTGAAATCCCGTTCTATTTTTTTGTATGTGCCGTTTGCTTTTATTTCCTGCATGCCTTTTTCAAAAATATCCGCCATGCGCTGCCCGTCTTTATGTGATTTAGAAAAATTAAGATAAAAAACACTTGTTTCAACCAGACCCACTATTTTTATTTTTCCCTTGTAATTACGATTGGCATTAATCATTAAAGTGCCGGGTATGGTATTGATGACACCATATTGCACTCTTTTAAGCAGGATTTTTTTGAGCTGGGTATCATCAAACGGTGATTCATCCCTGATGATTTTTTTATTATCCATTAATACGTTGGGATAGGAATAGCCATGGGTAATGCTGACTGTTTTTCCTTCTAAATCTTTGACGGTTAAATTTTTATCTTTTGAATCGCTCAGAGCAAAAATAGAGAGGCCTTCTTCAAATAAGGGGGTTTTATGCCAGATGTATTTGTTTTTGTTTTCTTCGGTAATGGATGTATCAAAGCAGGCCACCGCCTTACCGCGTTCAACCTCATAAAGGCAGCGGGCAAAGGGCACGGGGTTAAATTTAACCTCTATGCCCTGGGTATGAAAAGCTGCGCTGACCAGTGAGGGGGAAAGCCCTTCAATCCCCTGTTTATTTCGGGTCATGGAAGAGAAGGGCGCCCAATCGTCCTCAGCATTGATGACCACTGTTTCGGCATAAAGCGAAGCAGATAATAAAATGCTGGCAAAACAAAGGCCGGTTAAACGCATATCTCTGCCTGATTATTAATTACATGATTGACCTCTGATTTATAGCACGCTTATCTGTGTAATATTTTTATAGATTTTGTGGCTTTAAATAAGCACAGCTTCCGTTTCTCTAATGCCTGTTTGTAAGCGCCACAGTGCCGCATAGCTGCCATTGGCTTCGAGCAGTATCTCGTGCGTGCCCGCTTCAACAACTTCACCCTGCTCCATCACATAAATGCAGTGGGCATTACGCACGGTAGACAGGCGGTGTGCCACGACGAGTGTGGTACGGCCTTTGGCTATTTTATCCAGTGATCTTTGAATAGCCGCCTCGGTTTCGTTATCGACCGCGCTGGTGGCTTCGTCCAGTACCATAATTTTTGGGTCTTTGAAGATCGCTCTTGCCAGTGCTAAGCGCTGGCGCTGCCCGCCCGATAGTTTTTGCCCGCGCTCGCCAATTTGGGTGTCGTAGCCTTGTGGCAGGCGCTCGATAAATTCATGCGCCTCGGCGGCCCGCGCTGCTGCGATCACGGCGCTCATATCCACATCGCTTTGGCCGTAAGCGATATTTTGCGCAATGCTGGCATCGCTTAAAAACACATCCTGCCCTACATAGCCAATGGCGCGGCGCAGATCGGGCAGGGCAATATCTTTGCTTTCCATGCCGTCGATTTTAATACTTCCGCTGTTGGCGTCGTAAAAACGCAGCAGCAGTTTAAGCAGCGTACTTTTGCCTGATCCGGTTGCGCCCACAAAAGCCACGGTTTGCCCTGCGCTGATATGCAGGGAAATATCTTTAAGCACAGCTTGCTCGCCGTAGGCAAAGTGAATGTGCTCAAAGCTAAGCGCACCTTTAACCTGGCCCAGCGGCTTGCCTTCGTAATGGATATGCACAGGGCTATCAAGCAGATCGAGCACCCGCTCAATCGCCGTCATCGAGCGCTGATAAAGATCGGCAATATCGGCAAGGCCGGTCAGCGGCCAGAGCAGGCGCTGGGTCAGAAACACCAGTACCGAATAACTGCCTACGCCAATCTGGCCATGCAGTGCCAGATAGCCGCCGTAAACCAGCGTCACCACAAAGCCGGACAAAATAGCCATGCGGATGATGGGAATAATGGCCGACGAGAGCTGGATCGCTGCGGCATTGGTTTGGCGGTAATGGTTGCTGGCGTCAAAAATATGCGCCGCTTCAAAATTTTCGGCGGTAAAGGCTTTGATGGTGGCAATGCCCAGCAGATTATTATTTAAGCGCCCGCTAATTACACCGGCCGCTTCCCGCACGGCTGCATAGCGGGGGGCAATGCGGCGCTGAAACCAGAATGCGCCAAATAAAATCAGCGGCACAGGCGCAAGCGCAATCAGGGCCAGCTGCGGTGCAATATAGAAAAACACTGAGCTGCACATCAGGGTGGAGCAGAGCACCTGAATAATGCTATTGGCCCCGCCATTTAAAAAGCGCTCCAGCTGATTAATATCGTCATTCAAAATCGACATTAACTTGCCGGTGCTCTTGTTTTCAAAGTAAGAAAGCGGCAGTTTTTGCACATGGCAGTAAGCGTCCAAGCGCAGATCATGCTGCAAGTTTTGCGCAAGATTTCGCCAGCGGATTTGGTAGAAATATTGAAATAAAGACTCGCCACCCCAAATAAAAACTGTAATTACACCTAAGTAAAGCAGCTGGTGAAAGCTGTCTGTCACCCCCAGTGTGGCGATAAAAGAAGTCTCGCGATTCACCACCACATCGACCGCAATCCCAATCAAAATCTCAGGCAGGATATCGAAAAATACATTCATCACTGAGCAAAAACTGGCCCGGAAAGCATCCCTGCGATATTGCCTGGCGTATTGAAACAAGCGGCGAAGTGAAGGCATGACATCAGCCTGGAGAAATAAAAAACCAATGCTAAATGAATATCAATTGAATGTGGAGAAAGTTTTGGGCGGGGAGGGGGAAATTGTGAGGAAAGGCCGCCGGCTTACGCTGTGCTCACCACGGCCTGCGAGGGCACTTTCACACTTACCTCGCCCCAAATACCATCCGCTTTGCAAAGCCTTTTCTCAGCCAGCCCATTTGGTCCATGGCGATCAGGCCTAAGCTGCGGCCGTGTTTGAGCAGGGGGCCTGGGTGATCAAAGTAGGTGATCAGGCCATCGGTAAAGTGGGTCACAATACCGGCGTCTTTTTTTCTGAGGCGGGCGTAGCGGGCAAGTTGCTCCGGCTCGCCGATTTCATCCTGGCGGCTTGCGATAATCAGCCCGGCCAGCGTGGTGGCATCGCGCAGACCAAGATTCAGGCCCTGGCCTGCTACAGGGTGCAGTGTTTGTGCCGCATTGCCGATCAAAGCCACGCGGCGGCCGACTACGGAATTGAGTGTTTTTAAAGCCAGCGGCCAGCTGGCACGCGAAGCTACGCTGCTAAATCCTGCGATGCGGCCTGAAAAACGCTTGCTGACTTCCTGCAGAAAATCACCATCACTCATGGCGAGCCGCTCGCTGGCCAGCTCGGGGGATTGTGGCCAGACAAGGGTGAAATCCTTGCCATTGGGCAGGAGAGCCAGCGTGGCGTCATCCGCAAAACGCTCATAAGCCATGCCGCCATGCGGCTCGGCGGGGGTGAGCCTGGCGAGGATGGCGTGCTGCTGGTAAGGCTTAACGGTCTGGATAATATCGTCCAGCTGGCTAATCAGCTGGCCGCCGTCAGCAAGTACCACAAGGCGGGCAGTGAGCCGCTCCTCTCCATTGGGGCCGTCGATTTTGACCTGGGCAAAGCGGGCCAGTCGTGTGATTTTACTAACGCGATAACCCAGTGCTGCTTTGGCTGTGCTTTCGCTGAGTGTACTGAAAGCGCGGCGGGCCAGTTTGTCATAGTCCACCACAAAGCCCAAAGCAGGCAGGCCCAGCTCGCTGGCCAGCAGCTCGGTGCGGCCGATTGTGCCCTGCTGCGAGATATGTACCCGGGTGATGGCTGTAGCAGCCAGCCCGGTTCCCCATAAACCCACTTGATCTAAAGCTTCAAAGCTTGCCCAGGATAAGGCCAGCGCACGCGGGTCGGCTTCAATTTTGGGTTTGGCATCAAGCAGCAGGGCATCAACACCTGCTGCTGCCAGCCTTTGCACAACCAAAGCGCCAATCGGGCCACCGCCAACAATCAGCACATCTACATGGAGGGGGAGTTTTTCTACGAGCATATTGACCTGAGGAAAAATTTGAGGCAAGGGATGAGTTTAAGGCCATCGGCAGGGTGGGTGAAACCCGCCTTTTGTAACATGACATATCAAGCTAATCAACGTCAAAAAGATCTTTTTAGTGCCTTTGGCACGTTGATTTAGGAGCGGTAGCCCGCGCGCAAAAGGATCTGCATCAGTCTGGTGGGGACTTCAGGGCAGCAGCTTCCCCCTTTGTAAAAGGGGGAAATACATCAAACTTACGCAGATCGTTTTGCTTTGTGCACGGTGGCTTTCATCCGTCATACAAAAAACACATACCTTACCTTGCCATGATCGCTTCAATTTCTGCCACGGTTTTCGGGCAGCTGGCGTCCAGGTTTTCCATGCCATCCTTAGTGATCAGCACATCATCTTCGATACGCACGCCGATGTTTTCAAAGTGCTTGGGCACATTGGCGGCGGGGCGGATGTAAAAGCCTGGCTCTACCGTCATCACCATGCCTGCTTCCAGATTGCGCCATTCGCCTTTGATTTTATAAGCGCCTGCATCGTGCACATCGAGACCCATCCAGTGGCCGGTGTTGTGCATATAAAACTGCTTATAGCTCAGCGATTCAAGCACACCGTCGAGCGAGCCTTGCAATAAGCCTAAATCGATCATGCCCTGAGCAAGTACACGTACAGCGGCCTCGTGGGGGGCGTTCCAGCTTTTGCCCGCGCGGCAAACATCGAGCGCGGCGTATTGGGCGGCAAGGGTGATTTCGTAAACGTCTTTTTGCGGGCCGCTGAATTTGCCGTTGACCGGGAAGGTGCGGGTGATATCAGAGGCATAGCCGCCGATCTCGCAACCGGCGTCGATCAGCAGTAAATCGCCATCGTTCATGCGGGCATTATTTTCACCGTAATGCAGCACGCAGGCATTGGCGCCTGCTGCCACAATGCTGGAGTAAGCAGGAAAGCGGCTGCCCTGACGGTAGTAATCGTGCAGAATTTCTGCTTCTACTTCGTATTCCATTTGCCCCGGGCGCGCAAAGCGCATGGCGCGCACGTGGGCCGCCGAGTTGATTTGCCCGGCCTGACGCAAGAGTGCGATTTCAAACTCATCTTTAAATAAACGCATTTCGGCAATGGTGCCGCGCACATCGGCGATTTCATTCGGGGCGGTGATACCGCTGCGCACTTTTGCGCGCACGCCATTCACCCAGCCTGAAACCCGGCTGTCCCATGCTGCATTGTGGCCATAAACGGTATGCAGGCGTGGCTGGTTTTGTAAGAGCTCGACCATTTTATTGTCGAGCTCTTCAATGGAATAAGCAGCATCAAAGCCAAACTGCTCACGGGCCGCATCAGGGCCGTGGCGGTGGCCATCCCAGATTTCGCGCTCTAAATCTTTAGGGCGGCAGAACAGAATATTTTGTGTGCTGTCTTCGCTGATGACTTGTACAAAAACGGCATCGGGTTCATTAAAACCAGTGAGGTAATAAAAGCTGGAATCGTAACGAAACGGATAGGTTGAATCGGCATTACGAATGATTTCAGTGGTATTGGGCACAATAACCACACCTGCAGGTAAGCGTGTGGACAAGGTTGCACGGCGGGTTACGTAAGGCTGCATGGATGGATTTCCCAAGTAAGGTAGGCAGATTATACGGCGAGGCGCAGCGCAGCACGTGTTTTAACTTACTTGTGGATTTTACTTATTGTGTGATGTTACGCAGGCAACCTCAAATCATGAAATACGGAGCCACAGAGAGCACAGAGTTTTACCGAGAAAAACAAGACTTGAGTTCAGTTATCTTGTAGTTTTTGAGTATTTTACAACCCCGTAATGAGTATTCCTATCGCAGCGCAGGGGCCTTCGTGCTTTGAGGTTGCGGTTTTGCTTCCTTTCCTGGCCGTTCAAGAAAGGGGGTCCCTGCGGTGGATACCGCGCCAAAATCAACGTGCCGAAGGCACTAAAAAGATGTTCACTGTGTAACAATCAGTGATTGTGTTGGGAAGGGGGGATTGATTGGGCATGTCGGCTTAGGTGGTGAGGCTATTGTCGGGTTACGCGGTAAAGCTCGCTAACCCGACCTACTCGGTGACCTTTATTTTTTTGCCGTACCCAACGATGCTTTAATGGTTTGAAAGCGTTTGGTGCTTTCTGCGCCTCCTGCGTAGTTTTCGAGTTTGTCCCCAATCACCTCTTCAATGGTATTGAGCCTGTCGCTTGGGCTGGGGTGGGTGCTGAACATCAGAGCTACTGTGCCCTCTGTTGGGTTGATGCTGCCCAGCGTTTGTAATACCGAGACTAAGCCGTAGGGGTTGTAGCCCGCTCTGGCGGCTAAAACCATGCCGCCAATGTCTGCTTCATATTCATCGCCCTTATCGAGCCCCCTTACAAACAGCTCCAGCGCATTTTTACTGCCAAGTGAAACAAGCTGCGAGGCGGTGCTGTTTTTAACGTTATCTGCTCCGGCCTTGGCGATATTGCTGCCTACTTTTTGCCATTTCCCGGATTCAATGGCCTGCATATGGTGGCGTTTCAGCGTGTGGGTAATTTCGTGGGCTAATACGCCAGCTAATTCTGCCTCATTGCGAAAGGTATCAAACAGCCCTCTTGTGAGCAGGATATAGCCGCCGGGGGTGGTAAAGGCGTTGATATTGGGGCTGTCTATCACGCCAAAATGGAACACTCTGTCGGGCTGTTCAGATTGTTTGACAATCCACATGCCGACCTGGTTTACATAGTGCTGCAAAGCGGGGTTGGCCACTAAAGGCGCTGCTCCCAGTAAAAGTGAGGCAGCGCTTGCACCTATAGCCTCTTCTTCTGCAGGCGTTGCCTTGTGCATGGCATCGGCCGTGTTTTTTACCCCTTCAATTAAATTACTGATATCCAGTTTGCCAAAATCAAAGGCAAAAGCGGCAGCAGGCAATAAGCAGGCCAGTATGGTCAGGCGGATACGCATGATTAGTTTCTCCTGTTTTTTGGGCTGTCATCAGAGGCAGGGGTTTTTTCCATGGCGATATATGCCACTTCCTGCGCGATCAGTTTTTCTTTGGCAGCGCTTTTTTGTGCCTCTGCCTCACTTGCCGTGAAGTTTTTCAGCCTAGCCAGCTCTTCCGGATTGGGCTGGGCATTTTGCAGCTGCTCGGCGGACAGCCCTTTTACCCCGGTGGTGACGGTGCTGCCGGAAGAGCCTGTTTTAAATGGATTTAGTGAAGCCAGAGTGCTGCCTTCGCTGCCTTTGCCTGTTCTGACATTCAGTAATTTGATCCAGCCGGTAAGCTTGCTCTCGTTTTTGACCTGCATCCACGCGCCCTGGCGCATCTGGATATCCACCACATTGTCTTTTTTAAGCTGGCCAATCACGGCAGCATCCAGAAAAGGTTTATCGCGTAAATCAGAATCGCGGATCACACTGGCCGTTTCGGCCCAAGCGGTGCTGCCTAAGGCGAGCAGCAGCCATAGTCCATTTTTCATGATGTCTTCCTTACGTCTTCAGAATTTAAACGGGGTTCAAACAGCTCTACTTCTTGCTCGCGGCCTTTCACATGAAAGCTGCCGTGCGGTACAAATTGAAAATGTTCATTGCAGGCCAGCCGGGTGGCGTCGGATATCAGCACGCGGGAGATGCCCTTGGTCAGGCCTTCGATCCGTGAGGCGAGGTTGACCGAATCGCCAATAATTGTGTAATCCAGCCGCGCATCCGAGCCAATAAAGCCCACCACGGCGGGGCCGGTATGCAGGCCAATGCCGATATCAAAATCAGCGCCCAGATCGGTCAGCTCGGTTTTAAATTTGACCAGTGCTGCCGACATTTCAATGGCGGCAGCTACGGCGTGTCTGGCGTGCTCGCTGTCATTCATTGGTGCGCCCCAAAACGCCATAATGGCGTCGCCAATAAACTTATCCAGCGTGCCGCCGTGGCGGAAAATAATCTCAACCTGCTGGGAGAAATAACGGTTGAGCAGGCCGACGATATATTCAGGTGTGCGCGTTTCAGACAGCGTGGTAAAACCGCGAATATCAGAAAACAAGATGGTGAGCTCACGTGATTCGGCCTGCTGGCTGCTGTGAATTTCGCCTTGCGCCACCAGCTGCCGGACCACGCGCTGATCCAGAAATCGCCCGAACAAATTGATGGCCTGTTCGCGCTGGGCTTTTTCTGCCAGATAGGCAAACAGCGCCGCCAGCCAGTAATAGACCCAGGCCCAGGCTATGGCGGCGGCAATAGGCCAGTACTGCATGTGGCCAAGGCCCAGCCAGAAAATACCTAAGCCCAGCAGCGTAGCCAGCAGCAGTGCGCCGCCTGAATACAGGGTGTTCACCTTGCGCTGAAAACTCAGAAATAAAAGCAGGATTAGCAACAGCCCCAGTGGCGCAAAATAGACGCGGGCAGGGGTTTGCAGCCAGTCGCCGTGCTGCAGATTATCGATGGATGTAGCCAAAATCTCGACGCCAGGGAAGTTGGCTGAAAGCGGCGTAGGGCGCAAATCCTGCAAGCCCGGTGCGGCGGTGCCGATAATGACGATCTTGCCGCTTAATTCATTGGCAGGGCGCTGCGGTTTTTCGCGGTTGAAATCAAAATAGAGATCGCTGTAGCTGATGTGCTGATGTGCTTGCGACCAATTGATGCGGATATCGCTGCCTTGGGGCATGGGCCAGTTAAAGTCTGCCGCGATGCGGGCGGGCAGGGAGGGCAGGCGCCAGCCCTGGGTTTCGGCGTAAATCCAGTAATGGCGGCCTGTACCGTCGGCGTCTTTTTTAAAATTAATCAGGCCACCACGCCAGGTTTCAGGCGGCAGCACCAGCGGTAAGAGCAAAGGGGCACGGGCATCGGGCTTAGCGTCCTGCGTTTTTTTCAGGCCGTAAACAGCAGGTAAATCGGCGAGCCGTGCGCCAATACCATCTACCAGCAGGGTGCTGGGCAGGTAAATATTGTGCAGCTGTAAAACGGTGTCTCTGAACAGCTGATCGCTGTCGGCGCGAAAGGTATCGGGCTCGTTAAATAACACATCAAATACAATGGCTTTGGGCTGATGCGCGGCAATTGCACTGAGCAGCTCGGCATGAATGGCGCGTGGCCATGGCCAGCTGCCCGCTACTTCATTCATGGTTTCCAGGCTTTTCTGATCGATATCGATAATCACAATATCGGCAGAGGCCGCACGGCGGCTGGCGTTTTTCTCCAGCAGCCAGTCGCCGCTTCTGTCATCAATCACGGCGCTAAAATTCAGCCAACCGTAATCTAATATCAGCAAGCTGCTCAGCAGAATAAAGATTGAAAGATAGGAAAAGCGTTGCAGCATGACTGCGCCCGTAAAGATGCTTCCTGATCTTTATAGTGCTCAAAAAAAAAGCCCGCATTTCTGCGGGCCGTTTTTCTTGATATGCGGGTGTCAGCCAGATTACTCTTCATCCATTACTGCGGTGGTGTACACCGCCTGAGCGTCGTCAAGGTTTTCCAGCATGTCGAGCAGCTTTTGCATTTTGGCCACATCGTCACCGAGGATCTCGGTTTCGGCCTGTGGCTTCATGGTCACTTCGCCCATTTCTGCTTTAAAGCCTGCTTTTTCCAGCGCTTCTTTTACGGTGATAAATTCGTAGGGCGGGGTAATCACTTCGATAGAGCCATCATCATTGGTGATGATATCTTCTGCACCCGCTTCCAGCGCGACTTCCATCAGTGCGTCTTCAGGTGTGCCAGGTGCAAAAATCAGCGTACCACAGTGTTTAAACTGGAAAGACACGCAGCCGTCTGCACCCATATTGCCGCCGCACTTGGCAAAGGCATGGCGCACTTCGGCCACAGTACGCACTTTATTATCGGTCAGGCAGTCGATCATGACCGCTGCACCGCCAATGCCATAACCTTCGTAGCGGCATTCTACGTAATCTACGCCTTCCAGATTGCCCGAACCACGCTCAACGGCCCGCTGTACATTGTCTTTAGGCATATTTGCGTCGTAGGCTTTATCAATCGCCAGACGTAAACGCGGATTGGTTTCAATTTCCGCGCCGCCCATCTTGGCTGCAACGGTAATTTCTTTAATCAGACGGGTAAAGAGCTGGCCGCGTTTGGCGTCCTGGCGACCTTTACGATGCTGAATATTTGCCCACTTTGAGTGACCTGCCATGCTCGAATGTCCTGTTAAAGCCGAAGTTTAATGGCGGATTTTAGCAGAGAGAGGGCAGAAGGAGGAGAGGGGGAGGGGCTGGCTATTGCTGATTGGGTAAAAAAGTGCGGCTATTTGCTTGATCTGGGGCAAAGATGTTGGTCTTCCTGGTGGCTTACCGCGCATCCTTTCAAGTAAGTGCAGACAGCACAGGAGCGGTATTTGCCCTGATTTTTTTTAATAACAGAGTTTCTGCTCTGGAAGAAGGCTTCTTATGAAACGTACTGTTTGCTTTAACTGATTAAATTAAGCCGGGCCTGAATTACAGCTTTGCAGCATTCAGTATTTTTTTATAGCTGCCATCGGCTTTCATGCTGTTGAGGCCACGGTTAAATGCTTTGAGCAGTGTTGCTTTTTCTTTATGGATTTTGGCAAAAGCCAGATAAGTTTCTTTGATTTCCAGGCCGGGGGTTTGCCATTCTATATTTTGCAGGTTTAGATCTGTCCTGATCATATACAGGCCTGCTGCTTTATTGCCATAAGCGATATCTACACGCTCTCTGGCAAGCTTTAGCAGATTGGTGCGCAAGCTGGATGCCAGATCAAAGTGTAGTTGCGGGTTGTTTAAAACCGGGGGCAAATAACTGCTGCGCTCTGCGCCAATTGAAAGGGATTCCAGTACTTTTTTGTTGCCAAGCTGATACTGGCTGCCCCGCCGGGCAAAAAAACCAAGCTCTTGCTTCACAATGGGCTGGGAGTATTCAAAAATTAAATCACGCTCTGCATTTCGCCAGATGCCTAAAATGCCACATTGCCCGTGTTCACCTTCTTTTAAGATCCGCGCCCAGGGCATAAATTTAAATTGCATCTGGTAGCCAGAGCGCCGGAATGCCTCGGAGGCAATCTCGATAACCGGGCCGTTTTTGGGAAGGCTGCGGCTGTTATAGGGCGGGAAATCACCGATGCATATTTGGATGGTATTGCTGGCGCGGGCGTTGCCGGAGAGGCAGAACAGGGCCGGCAGAAATAAAATTAGCGCGCTCAGGCGCTCAGCATTTAAAGCGGCTGCCTGGGTGACTGCATGGCTGATTTGAAATGCTGAATAGTGGCCCATGATGGTTCCAGAATTTTATTTAATTAATTCAACATTTAATTAAAGTATCCTGATCACGCGCAGCCGTGACAAGTAATCCATATTATGTATAAAGTCTGAATAAGAAAAAAGCCGCAAGAGCGGTTTTGGGGCTGGGGCTTTGGAAATGCGTATTCAAATATACGCAGATCTGCGGGCAGGCAAACCAATTTGATTTCCCTGCCCCATTAATCAGTGCGATGCCTTTATAAAACAGCCAGCGTCACTTCAATATTGCCACGGGTGGCGTTGGAGTAAGGGCAAACTTCGTGCGCTTTATGCACAAGTGCTTCAGCTGCGCTGCGCTCCATGCCTGGAATGGTCACATTCAGTGCAACTTGTAAGCCAAAACCACCTTTGCCGTTCGGGCCGATGCCTGCCAGACCATTCACCGATGTTGTTGCGGGCAGCGCAATTTTTTCTGCAGCAGCCACAAATTTCATCGCGCCAATAAAGCAGGCTGAATAACCGGCGGCAAACATTTGCTCAGGGTTTGTCCCTTCGCCTCCTGCACCGCCCAGCTCTTTGGGCGTGCTTAATTGCACATTCAGTTTTTGATCATCAGAAGTGGCGCGGCCATCTCGGCCACCTGTTGCGGTTACATTGGCTGTGTAAAGAATTTGCATGTGATGCTCCCTGGTTGGAAATACTTTTGATGTGATAACTATAGTACTCAATTAAATTGAGCACAACTTAATTGTGTAAAATAATATTATTGCCTGGAATAGACGGGGGAGATCTGGCTTACTGCCAGCTGGAGTTTTACGCGGAGGAGCTTAAATCATCACGAATCTGTGTCAGCTGGCTGCGAAGCTGCATCAGTGTGTCTGCACTTTGCCCGCTGGCGCATAAAAGCTGCACGGGGATTTCTTTCGCTGCTTCTTTAAGCGCCTTGCCATTGGCTGTCAGCGTAATCCGCACCTGGCGCTCGTCTTCTGTATCCCGCTGGCGGCTGATAAACGCCGCACTTTCCATGCGCTTTAACAGGGGAGTAAGTGTGCCGGAATCCAGAAACAGCGCCTCGCCGATGTCTTTTACCAAAACATTGTCTTGCTGCCACAGCACCAGCATAACCAGATACTGAGGGTAGGTAAGGCCAATTTTGGCGAGCAGTGGCTTATAAGCCTTGGTCATCGCAAGAGAAGCTGAATAAAGAGAAAAGCAAAATTGCTTATCAAGGCGAAGCAGGTCTGAATCTGATGGCATAAATTTTTTAGTCAGAAAATAGGGCCATGCCAGTTTAGCAAGCATGCTGCAAAGGGATACAGGCAAATTGAAGAGGATGCTTTCTGATCCGGCCCAGTGATGGCGTAAACCAGGCTATCTGCAGGCACAAAAGCTGTGCTAAGTGCCTGCTGTTAATTAGCAAATGGCTTTTTAGTACTCATGGGGTGACGCCAGTCTTATCCGCTTAAATAAAACCAGAAGACAGAATGTTTTTCGCAGGAGTTGTAATCGCTGTGAAATTGCTCCTGCCTTACTGGGCCAGCCCTGCATGGTTGATCAGCGTTTATGCCAGCAAGTTTAATTCCGCCACATCGATATTCGCCAGTGGAGCAATGCTTTCAACCAGCTTTTTAAAATGCTCGGTCTGCATATGGGCATTTAATGCGGCTTTATTCTGCCATTGTTCCTGGATTACAAAGCGATGATCATTGCTATTGTCCAGCAGTAAATCATAGCGGTGGCAGCCTTCTTCCTGCCGGGATGGGGGCAGTGCCAATTGAATGGCATCAGATACTTTTTGGGCATGATCAGGTTTGGCAATTATGGTGGCTAAAACAAAAAGCGGGCTGCTCATGGTAAATCCTTTGTGGATGGTTAAAGAAATTAAGCGAAGCGTACAGGCTTTTATTGTTTTGTTTTAACCAGCCATTCTCTGCCTTTTAATAAGCCATGCCAATACACAATCGCAAGAATGTAGCGCTTTATAAACCAGTTAAATCTTCTGGGGATATTCGGGGTAAGGCATTTAAATGTAGGATCCAGCTCGCCCTGATAGGCAAATTCTGCCAGTACAATTTTGCCGTTTTCTACAGTTAAAGGGCAGCCGCCATAGCCATTATATTGGGCTGTTAAATTTAACCCTGCCAAATAACGAATGATATTGATGGCAACAACCGGCGCTTGTTTGCGAATAGCTGCAGCCGTTTTTGCATTAGGGCTGGAGGCGGCATCGCCCAGTGAAAAAATATTGGGGTAGCGGATATGCTGCAGGGTTGAGGCGTTTACATCCACCCAGCCTGCCGCATTGGCCAGCGGGCTGCAGGCAATAAAAGGATGAGCAGATTGTGGCGGCACAATATGCAGCATATCAAAGGCAATTTCTGTTGAAATAATATCGCCATTCAGATCTGTATGGCTGAATGTAGCTATTTTGTTTGCGCCATCTACTTTTGTTAATGTGCTGGAAAAATTTAAATCAACCCGGTAGCGGTCCATATATTGCTTAAGAATTGGCACAAAATATTCAACCCCAAACAGCGTGGTGCCTGCATGATGAAACTGCACTTTTATATTTTTTAATACCTGATGTTTTTCCCAATGAAAGCAGGATAAATAAACGGCTTTTTGCGGTGCACCTGCACATTTAACCGGCATGGCAGGCTGGGTAAAAAGGGCTGTGCCATTTTTTAATTGCTGCACCATCTGCCATGTGTAGGGGGCTAAATCACTGCGGTAATTGGATGTAACCCCGTTTTTGCCCAATGCTTCTTCCAGCCCCTCAATGGCAGACCAATTTAAGCAAAGGCCGGGGCAAACAATCAGTGCGCGGTAGTGCAAAACGTCTTTGTTTTCTAAAGTGATACAATTATTATCCGGATCAAACACCATTGCGGCAGATTTAATCCATTTTACAAAGTGTGGCATCACTTTATCCATGGGCTTAACGTTTTGGCTGATATCGGTTTCGCCAGCACCTGCCAGCGTCCAGGCCGGCTGATAAAAATGCTGAGAAGCGGGCTCTGCAATTGCAATTTTTAAGTTTTTTTGCCGCTTATAAATAGATTGCGCCACGCCTAATCCAGCTGCTCCGCCCCCAATAATGACAATGTCAAACATATATTCTCCCTTTGCGTGATGAGTAGTCTGTTTTATTGCAGGCTGCCGCTTAGTCGGTCATTCTGTAGAAATCAGTTATAGTTGAATGCAATTTTGTTTTTTGATTTGCCTGCTTAGGGTCTGTTGACGTTTCATTCACAATTGCGCTGAGCCGGAAAACGATCAGGCACAAGGCATGTGACGAAGGCAATAACGGGTTATTGCCGGGGTGCATAACGCCGTGAATGGCCGTTTTCCGGCCCAGCCCCATCGCTGGGCGAGGAAAAGCCAACGCAGCCGGGAATGAAACGTCAACAGACCCTGATATTTACGCAGTTTTTATAAACCCATTCTTAAAACTGCCCATGAATCCAGACATTATTCTTCCGCCTTATCCCGGTATTTCCCTTGATCATGTGCATTTAGTGCAATCCATGGCAGATGCAGAACGCGCTTTAGCCGCGCTGCAAGTGGCGGATATGCTGGGCTTTGATACCGAGTCCCAGCCCATTTTCTTTAAAGGCCAGCAATCCACCGGGCCGCATTTAATCCAGCTTGCTACGGATCATGAGGTGTTTTTATTCCCTGTAGTGACTGCAGGCCACAGCACGGCGGCAATCAAAGCGGTGCTTGAGTCGCCCACTATTTTGAAAGTAGGTTTTGGTTTAAGCGATGATCATAAACGCCTGCAAGCCAAACTGGGTGTTACGCCCCGGCATGTGCTCGATTTATCCAGGGTGCTGCGTGAAAAAGGGCAGGGCGATCTGGGGGCCAGGTCGGCAGTAGCGAAGTATTTTGGCCTGCGGCTGCAGAAATCTAAAAAAGTCTCTACCTCCAACTGGGCGGCGTCGCCTTTAAACGAGCGGCAAATCAAATACGCGGCAGATGATGCGCATGTGGCGCTTCTGGTGTATCGCAGGTGGCTGGCATTGCAATAGATACATGCTGCTCGTCGGATTTGCTCATTCATCTTGTTGACTTATAATATATTTTTAAATATATTGTAAGTATGTAAAGTAAATGCACTTCGCAGCTACTTACTCATCCGATTTATCAGTCTGGAGCAAGATCATGAACGTAGGCGGCATTGATCGTATTTTACGGATTGCAGTGGGCTTGATTTTGATCGTACTGGCGCTGCTGGGGCACATTGGCGCATGGGGTTTTATCGGCATTGTGCCTTTGGCAACGGGGCTGTTCAGATTTTGCCCCGCCTACAAACTTATCGGTTTCAGCTCCTGCCCTTTAAGGAAAAGCAGCGAGTAAGGCAGGCAATAGCCCTTACAGCCGGCTGATGCTGGCGCGACAAGGCCGTTAACTTCTGTAAGGGCTATCTTTACCACACTTTATGCTTACTGGATATTCACCTGTTGTTATTCTTGTTATGCTTGCCCTTAAACTGACAATAAATCAGCTACATACTTACGTTTAATTTAAAACAGGGGCGGGGTGATGGACGCAGAAGCAGCAGGGGCGCTGGTTACAGCTGGGTTGATTGCGCATGAAGCAGACGGAGTAACCAGGCTTGCAGGCGATCATGGCCACGGTTGTGCCAATTGTCATACTGTACTTAATGGTGCTTTTTGCCATGGCTGCGGGCAATCGGCACATATTCATCATTCACTTTTACATTTAATCGAAGAAGTCTTGCACGGTATTTGGCATTTTGATGCCAAGGGCTGGCGCACTATTCCTGTTTTAGTATTTAAGCCCGGCCAATTAACCCGCCGCTATATCGACGGCCAGCGCATGCGCTATGTTTCACCATTGGCGCTATTTTTATTCATGATTTTTTTTATGTTTTTTGTGTTTTCGTGGACAAATAATGATGAAGTCATGCAAGTCTCGCAAGAAGCAGATTTGACAGCTATAGACCGGGTTGAATTAGTGAAAGAGCTGGAGCAAAAAAAAGCTAAATATTCCTCAATTGAGGCTGCTCTGAACAAAAAGGATGGCAAGGCGGATAAGGGGGATTTAATCGAAGCGAAGATTGAATTAAAAACAGTTGAAAAAGCATTAGCTATATTTGATGCGGGTACTTGGGAGAAAAATAAGGCTGCTTCGCCAGGTACAAGTATAAAAAACAGTGATAAACAAATAAATATGGCTGGCAAGTCGCTTGATCTTGTTATTGGCCACGCAATAAAAAATCCAGAGTTAGCTATTTACAAAATTAAAAATACCGCCTATAAGTTTTCATTTATGTTGCTGCCGATTTCCTTGCCATTTTTATGGCTGATGTTTGCATGGCGACGGGGCGTTGCGATGTACGACCATGCTATTTTCTCACTTTATTCAATGTCGTTTATGTCGTTGCTATTTTCCCTGCTTGCGGTATTGGCCCGATTAAATCTTAGTGAGTTGGCCTTTGCACTTTTTTTATGCGTGCCACCCGCGCATATGTTTAATCAATTGCGTGGTACTTATCAATTAAGTAATGGCTCTGCAGCATGGCGTACTATGGCATTGCTTGGGGTAACAAGCACGGCCTTTGTTTTGTTTATATTATTTGTATTATTGATGGGCTTGAAATGACATACTGGTTTAATCATTTTTGATTTAAGATATGCAGGTATGGAAGAATTTTTATTCTTTAAAATATCCAAAAATACCACTAAAGGATTTGTTTTGTTGTTCAGATATTTAACGATTTTATTATTATTAAACTCATTAATTGCCTGCTCTGAAAAAGTGCCTTCCAGTGAAAAACTCGACCGCGCTTCCTTGATGAAATTGGTTTTTCCTTCATGGAAAAATCAGAAGGAAGCGCAAATTCAAGCCCTGGCTCTGGATGAGAAAAAGGGCGAAATCCCCGATTCATTAGTCGCAACGGCAGAAGGGAAAGAGCCATCAGGCTATCTTTTTGAAATCTCTGCAGAGCAGCTTATTCGCTTGAATGAGCATCGTGCGGTGTTAATTACCTCTGACTCGCCGGTAGATCAGGAGGGGGTGTCTGTCTCCGGGCATTTGTCTCCGGGTTTGATGAGTGCTTTTTGGTTTAAGCAGGCTAACGGGCGCTGGTATGCAGACGGGCAGCAAACCCAGGTTGATTGGGTAGGCGCTTTTGGTTCAATTGGTAAAACAAAGGTAGTAAAGCTGAGCCAGAATCAATTTGCTCTGGGGGTGGAGTCGGGGGATTGTTTTCAGGGCGCGTGTTTTACAAATTTAATGCTGTATGAATTGGGGTATGACAAAGTTAAAAGCATCCTGAAGCACTCGATTAGTATTGCTGGTGATACCTTAGGGGCCAGAGGCGATTGCGAGCAGATTTTTAAACAAGCCCCAAATAAAGTGATTCGTCACCATTATGCAGAAAGTGAGCAATCATCATTTGATTGTGCTGCTGTAAAAGGAGACTGGCAGATTAAAGCGGGCGGTAAAAATCCGGGTGATTTGCTGATTCGTTTTTCTGGTTTTATTGAAAAGCAAAACACAATTGAAGAAATCGCAGCAGAGAGCGATGGGGACGAAGCCACTATTGTTGTGGATTCAACATTATTACCCGTGAAACAGCAGCAGCTGTTTCGCTATCAGCAGGGAGAATATCGCTTAATCAGCGGTAAAAACCCAACGCCTGAGTTTTAGTATTTTTTATGCCGGGCCGGGGTAAGAAAGAGGCCACCAAAGCCCTGCTGAGTTTTTAAGAAGCTCAGCAGGGCTTTGGCAGATGTTGCGGCTTGATCAGCGCCTGATTACGTCTTAAGACTAGTGCTTAATAGCGCGGCGGTTGTGCATAAGTGCTGTCTGCAGGAAACGGATTAGCCTGCATTACTTTGGATTTGTCTTTCAGGGCAACCCGGAAAACAGCGACGCCAATCACGCCAAGATTTCGGGTGTCGCCCGCCGGAGTATTGGCTGCATAAGCCAGATCAGGCGTTGCAAAGCGAAAAGCGGCAACTTCATCCTGGCTTTTGCGAAAGCCTTTAATGGTGAGTGAGCGGTGTGCGTTAAGCAAATAGCCGGTATTGTTCAGGCTGCCTGCCTGGCCATTAAGTACATCCAGCCCGTCCACGGTGCTCACAATTTCATAATCACGGTTGCTCAGGTTTTGAAATTTGAGTGTGTAGCGCGCACCATTTGTGCCACCCAGCATGAGCTGGCCCTGCGCGGTGCGTAAGAGCGGAATAGGGCGGTCATTTTCATCCAGCACAGACCATTCAATGGCTCCTTGCAGCAGCGGCAGATTGAGCTGGCGTGCGGCATTGGGCAGTGCCTGATTCAGCGCTTTAGCATCACGGTAAGTGAGAGAGGCCACCTGCTCTGCCTGCTGCGGGCTGATACGGCTGGCTTCAACATTTTGCACGCTGGATTCCAGCCCTTCACCCCATTGAGTGCCAAGCTGTGCGCTTGAGGTTTCTGCTTGCTGTTGCGCGGGGATGCCAGAGCAGGCCGCAAGCAGGCTGAGTAAGCAAAGGCCACCAAGTAATTTAGCCCATGGTTTTTTAGTTTTAATATTTAAAAGATGATGCATTGGGTATTTCTCATTATTGAAATTAGTTTTAAAAATAGAGTGTTTACTGCAGGTTTGATCATTACTTTGAGCATTCATCATGCACTATGTTTTATTTACAGGTAAATCTATTTTTAAATATTTTTCTTACGATAAATATTTCTATTTATGGTTATGCTTTTTTATTGCATGTTAACCAGGGTTTTTATTTATATACTGATGTTTTATTGGGTGATTTTATAGGGTTTTTTGCTTATTGCTTTTCTTCCTGAATTTTTTATTTAATTAAAAAGAAAATTTCCTTAAACAATCAGAAAACGATTGAAGCTAAAATCATCCAATATAAAGATCAGGCTTACCCTCACCTGGGAATAAGAGCGCTGAATCAATCAGTACATATTTTATGGGCAGCAAAGGCTATTTACCGGGGAGAGGATTGGCTTAAGCCGCAATTTTGTAAGGAGCAGCCTGTGCAGATCCGTACAATATTTTTGTGAGCCTTTAAATTCAGCCCGCTGAGTTACCCTGTTTGCTGGCCTGGCTTGGCAAGTTTTTTTCAAATTTGGACCAAACGCGGCGGAAATCTCTGACTGAGCTGAAGCCTGCTAACTCGGCCACTTTTTCAATGCTGTGCCTTGGATTTTTGAGCAGGTTTTTGGCGTGGGCGATGCGCAGGCTTTGCTGGTATTCCACCATGCCCACGCCGGTATGCTGGCGAAACAGGCGGCTCAGGTTACGCTCGCTCATCAGGGCAATCGCGGCCAGATCGGCTACGCGCCAGTGTTTTTCGGGGGCGCGGCTGATGGCATCCTGCACACGGTGAATATTAGGGTGCAGGTGGCTGCGGTGCGCCAGCCACGGTGAGAGCTGGGCATCCTGGCCATTGCGGCGCAGATAAATCACCATATGCCGCGCTACTTCCTGCGCCATTGGGGCACCTGCCAGTTTTTCGATCAAAAACAGCGCCAGATCAATACCCGCTGTAATGCCTGCACTGCTGAAAACCGGGCCATCCTCGATAAAAATCCGGTCGTCCTCCACACGGGCCAGGGGGGCTTGCTGGCGTAAACGATCAATTAAGGAGTGGTGAGTGGTGCAGCGCCGGCCATTCAGTATCCCGGCGCGGGCGGCCAGCAGGGTGGCCGAGCAGATGCAGGCAACGCGCAGACCGGGGCTGGAGATCGCTTTGAGCCAATCCACCACGGTTTGTGCTTCGGCCAGCTGATAGTGCTCGGCTGATTTAACAACCCCACATAAAAACACCAGGGCATTTACCGGCATGCTCTCTGGCAGGGGGGCTAAGTTGCTGATATCCAGCCCCAGCGAGCTGGTGAGCGTGGGGGCCGGGGATATCGTATGCAAATCAAAAGGCGCACCAAGCCCAGCCGCAATTCTGAATGCCTCGGCAGGACCCGCATAATCAAGTAATAAAAATTGCGGGGTAAGGACAAAGTAAATGGGGCAGCGGTTCATGGGGGGATTTACTTGCTCGGTTTATGCAGGACGGGTTTATCTCATACGTGCTTAGGCTCGTTTCAGCTTCAGTAAAATAATCCCTTTTATCCGCCCGCCAAACAGATTAATCAGCAGCCCCGACATTAGCAGCAAAGAGCCTGCCCATTGCAGCGGGCTCAGCGTTTCACCAAATACAAGGTAGGCGGTGATCAGGCCAACCACGGGCACCAGTAAGCTAAATGGCGCGACTTTATTGGCCGGATAGTGGCTGAGCAGGTGGCTCCATAAGCCATAGCCCAGCAGTGTGGCGATCCAGCTGAGGTAAGCCACGGCGGCGAGTGAGCCCCAGCTCAAGTGGGATATTGCGGCATGGATGGCGGCTGGCCCTTCGATGGCAAAAGACAGCGCCAAAAAAGGCAGGGGCGGCACAAGGCTGGCCCACACCACAAAACCAAACATATTCACCGGCCCTGTTGCGGCGACTTTACGGGTAATGATATTGCCCAGCGCCCACATGGAGGCGGCGCTGAGCGTGAGTAAAAAGCCTGTCAGTGGCATGGATAAACCATGGGCCGAGCCAATACAGGCCAGGCCTGTGCTGGCCAGAATAAGCCCCGCTAATTGCGCCTTATGCCAGCGCTCATTCAGCAGCAGCGCCGATAAAATCAGCGTAAAGAAAGCCTGAGCCTGTAAAACCACCGAGGCAAGGCCCGCAGGCATGCCCAGATGAATTGCGCAAAATAAAAAGGCAAATTGCCCGACTGAAATCGTTAATCCATAAGCCAGATAAAGCTTTAGCGGCACTTTGGGGCGGGGAATAAACAGCACAGGCAGTGAGGCCAGCACAAAGCGCATTGCCCCAAGTAAAAGAGGAGGAATTCCATTCAGCCCCAGCTTGATCACCGCAAAATTAAGCCCCCAGATCAGCACAATAAACAGGGCAAGTAAGAGGTCTGCTGGCTTCATTTGAGGGCCTGATGGGGGAGGCGTTTAGGATATTTTGCAGTGTAAAACAGATACAGGGCCCATTCCTTAAGCAGGGTGAGCTGGCCAGAAGGGCCGTTTACATAGAGACGTGGCCTCAGCTTACCCTTGCCTTGTTGTTTAATAAAGGGGGCTGATGTTTTTTGCAAGGGCGCTTAAGCAGTGAACTTCTTATCAGGCGAAAGTTATTCGCTGCTCAGGCCGCAAGATGGAAGTGATGTTTTCTGCTGATAAAGATCACACCGCTGATAAAGCCTTGATCGCCCCGGCCGTGCTCACAAGATTGGCAAAGCGCCCGGAAAGTACGACTTCCGTTCTTTCTTTGATATCGCTGGCACTCAGAATGCGGCCGGTTTTAGGGTGAGTCATGGCAAAGGTCAGGGTGGCATCGGTAATGAAATCAATTTCATAACCCATATCACTGCCCACCCTTGCCGTGGTTTCGCAGCATTGCTCGGTACGGATGCCGGTAATCAGCAGCTTGCTGATGTTGTGTGTACGCAACCAGTAATCCAGGCCGGTATCGCTGAAGGCGTTGTGTACATGCTTATGAAACACCACATCATGCTGCGGTGGCATCCAGTCTAAAGGCTTTACAAAGCCGGATTCCAGTGCAAACGGCCCGCTGGAGATATGAAAAATCCGCACAACAGGGACATTTTTTGCCACACAAGCTTCGATAAGCTGGCTGATGTTTGCCTGAAACTCCGGCACATCGTCCTCACACCAAAAAGGGCGATGCAAAAAGGATTGCTGTACATCGATCACGATCAGGGCAGTGTTTGACATGGCTATTCTCTGCTTTGTTGCGTTAGACAGCTTAGAGAATAGCCTGAATTAAACAAAATATTCATGGCGGGGTATGCCAGTATAGGGACGGATTGCGCCAGGTTTGGCCGGAGAATCCCGGATAGCAGAGTGCCCCTGAATTTAGCCGGTGTTATGGCCATTTGGGTGACTGAAATGTCAGCGTTTTACCATCGGGCAGGATGGCTAATACGCTGAGTGCCGCAATACTGTGCGCCCCTTCTTTATACGGGCTGCTGCCAAAATTGGCGATCAGGCGGGTGCTGTCGCTGAACTGGGTTTCCTGCACGCTGCCATCGCTGTTTTTCCAGCTGAAATTTGTCAAAGTCTGATAGGCCAGACGCTGATGCAGCGGGCGGAAAAAGGCATCCAGTTGCTTCAGATAAGGCAGGCGTTTGGCATTGGTTTCCAGGCTAAGGTTCAGCAGCGGCGGCACATTGTAAAGTTGCTCCAGCAACTCGTTGATGCTGCGGGTTTGCTTAAATTTAAGCGGATCGAGTGTCCAGTGATGCGTGGTAACGATGCTGTCGTGAAATGCGGCCTGAAACAGCGGCACACGGGTGGCCGGGTTAAAAAACAGCGCCTGGTATTCGGGCTTGATCGATACGGTTTTAAAGAAGGTTTCGGGCTGATTATTAGGCCACCAGCGGCCCAGATAATAAGGCGATGCGGCGTTTTTGCGCATATCCGCGTCACCCCAGCCAAAGCCGCGTGTTTGCAAGCCATGTGCAAAGGACACCTGGCTGTTGGCTACCGCGTGACCGTCTTCTGAGCCAATAATCACGCCCAGCTTTTTGCCTGTCCATGCCATGCCGTCTTCGCGGTTTAGCGCGTCCTGTGCTTCTGATGTAGGCTTGGCGGGGTCATAATCGTCAAAAATCATGCCGGTGGCGGCTACGTCTAAAAACCAGCTGTTATAAGGGCTGGCGGCCTGCAGGGCGGGCACGCGTTTTTCGAGTAAGGGCCGCACGCAGTCTTGATTCACATACACGCCTTCGCCCTGAAAGCCGGTTTTGCGCTTGCCGTTTTTAAGCATAATGCCGCAGCGCAAAAAGGCATCCTGCCCAAGCTGGGCCGAGCTCCAGCCGGGGTTGTTATTGCCATCGGGCAGGGCGGTATCGTAAGAATCATAGGGGCCAATCAGATAACCCGCTTTACGGGCGGCGGCAATGGCTTCGGGGTTGGCAAATCCTGCCTCCCATTGTGGCAAGCCTATCCAAAGCTTAGGCAAGCCTGCTTTTTCTAAGGCGGCTACCATCTTGCCGGATGCGCCTTCGCCCCATGTTTGCGGATCGGTCAGCGCCTTGCCAAGGTGTTGAATAAGCCATGTTTTACGCGCCTTATATGCGGCGGCGTCCCGGCCTTTAATATGGTTTTTAAGCGCCTCATCCAAGCTGTTGAGTAAGACGCCCTGCTCATAACGATTGGTTTTAATGTCTTTAGCCAGGAGCATTTTTTTACCCGTGGCATCAAGCTTGATTTCAGTTGCCGCCAGAATAGCCGCGTTTAAACCCGCCCAGTCATTGACGTCGCCTGGGCTAAGCAGGTTTTGGCCCCAGACATAAACATGGCTGGCGCCGATGAGTTTTTCGCCATCGGGTGCCGCAGCCAGTTTTTCTTTAAGTGGCACAAATTTGCCATTGTCTTTGGCCCACTGCCGGTAGCGCCTGGCGGGGGAAAGCCAGTCGCTGCCATTGAGGGCGATTTGTACTTCATAGGGGCGCTGAAAATCCAGCTGAGTAAAATCATGGCTGGTTTTAATTGCGATACCCTTAGTATCTGGCAAAAAATTCAGCTCATTATTAAAAGGATTGCTAAATAAAACCGAGACCACCTGCTTGCCATAATCAAGCCCCAGCACCGGCAGGCTAAGGCCTTCGGTGGTATTGATGCCGGCGTATTCCTTGCTTAAAGCTTTACGCCATGCCGCATCCTGGCTGGGAATATAGCTGCCTTCAAACAGCGGCAGCAGCAGGCCTTTAGCGCCCGATGGGATTAAAGGCCAGCTAATCTGACCGGTGCTGCTGCGGCTGAATTTGAGCGTCAGCACAGATTCTTTTAAGGCGGCATCCACCTTTGTCCCTTCACCCCATTGCCAGCTGGCCTGTGAGGCGCCTTGTTTCAGCTGGCTGACTGCGGCGGCTTGGTCTGGCAATGAAAGCGGCAGCAGCGCCCCGTTGGCAAGTCTGGCTGTGGCGGCGAGGGTGGCCGGGTCCAGATCGATTTGCCAGTCGCTGCTGACTAAGGTGAGCGCCTGGGCGAGCGGGCTAAATGCAAGCAGGGCAAGGATGGGTGTACGCATGGGGCTATTCAGCTTGGTTAACCGGAGCCTTATTGTAGAAATATAAACCCGGCTGGCAATGTGTTAATTTACAATCTGATTTAATTTATAAATAGTTGGAGTAACAGAAAATTGGTTTTATCCAGATTAGTTACAATATGCGCTTTTTTGATTTTTTTTCTAAGTAATTCAACTTATGCTGTTGAGCCTGTTCCCGCCAATAGTGCATCTGTATATATTATTAATAATGGCTGGCATACCGGTCTGGTATTACCTGCTGTGGTGTTAAAGCAGTTTCCCGAATTGAAGCGGCGTTTTGGTGATGTGCCTTATCTGGAAATGGGCTGGGGCGATAAAGGCTTTTATCAGGAAAGAAATGTCACTGCAGGGATTGCAGTGCGGGCAATGCTTGGGATGTCCGGGTCGATTATTCATCTGGTGGCCGTGCCTTATGACCCGCGCCAGTATTTTAAAAACAGTCAGATAAAAGAAATCTGTCTTTCTGGTGTGCAATTAGAACGTTTAAGCCAGAATCTGGCAAAAAGCTTTGA
Organism: Iodobacter violaceini; assembly: GCF_011601265.1. GTDB lineage: Bacteria > Pseudomonadota > Gammaproteobacteria > Burkholderiales > Chitinibacteraceae > Iodobacter > Iodobacter violaceini. The sequence continues at coordinate 252,565 of NZ_JAAOLX010000001.1, read as the reverse complement.
TTTAAGCAGCGGATCTGTCAGTGCTTTGGGCAAAGGCCTGTATGGGGACAGCGAGTTTTATGCCGCATTAGGCGCATATCATGTGTTTAATACCTGCAATAGCTGGACTGCCCGGCAATTAGCTCAGTTGGATTTACCAATCTGGCCCTATTTTAAATTAACCGCCAGCAGTGTAATGAATGCAATTGCCGATATTCCTGAGCAATGCCAGTAATCTTTATGTGTATTCAGCTTATTTAATCAGGGTAGTGGGATTGCACTTAATGCATCACGAAAAAATACCCGCTCGCCAGGGCGTAATTCCAGCAGCTGGGCACGTAATCGCTCCACGATTTGATAGGCTGCGAGGCTTGCCCCCTGCTCAAAGACACAAAACCATGCTGCCTCTAATAAAAGATTAGCCAGTTGCAAAGGCGGAAAGCGCAGCCGGCCACTATCGTATTCTTCCAGGGTAAATTGCGCCCATGCAAACCAATGGTTAAAGCCAAGCGCAAAAGGGGCGGATAAAGGCTGAAGGGCCAGCGCTGCTTCGCTTAAAGACATGGGCTGCTGCGTGCGAAATGCGGCCAGCGAGCTTGCCCCATGGCAATTGCCGCGTGCAATGCGCAGGATAAAAATGGTGTTCCACGCCGAGGCGCTGCCCACGCCAAAACGATCGCAGATCCACTCAGATAAACCCAGCCAGCGCATGGCCTGGGCCTGTACCGCGGGCAGGGGCTGATCCAGCAAGTCAAGCTGGCGAAACAGCCATAAGCACCAGCCGATATTGGCAGCTGCATGCTGCACGGCATCAATAGAATCGGCCTCGCAGGCGGCCTCCAGTGCATAGCTGAGCGCCTGCAAGGCGGCATCGGCTGATTCCTGCCGCAGCGCACCGCCTTCGGCCATGGCGTCAAACTTATACAGCAGGGCGCTTAAATTTAGAAATTCAAACCGCACCCGCGGGTTGTAGCGCACCACGGGGCCCAGCGTGGCGGATGACTCCAGCTGTATCAGCAGCACCCTTGCGGCTTCGGTATCACCCAGCGTGTAGCGGTCCCATGCGTGCACAATTTGCGCCATCGCTGCAAAAGTGGGCCGGGCGCTGGCCAGTTGCCCTAAAGCAATAATGTGCTCAAAGCGGCTTAAAGCCTGCTTACTTTCAGCAAGTAAATCACTGCGACGCCATGCCAGGCTGGCTTTCATTAAAGCCAGGGCCTGCTGAAAATCATCCTGGGCACATTGCTGTGCAAGTAAAAAAGGATCACTTTGGCGCAATGCAGCAGGGCGCACAAAGCCGTCGTGGCCTTCGCGCATACCTTGGGTGAGATGCTGCCAGAAGCGCATATCCTGCATCACATAATCCACACCGCTGCGCTCGCCTGCCATACCCATTTGGGGCAGGGCAGATGCGTGTAAACCTAAAAAAGGCCCCAGCTCATCTGCTGAAATACGCTCACCCTGGCGGATAAACACAAAACGCTCCAGGGTATCTGCCTGTAGCCAAAAAGGCCCGCGGCTGCGCTGCGAAAGCTTGAGCAGCGCCAGATCAATTTGCTGATCATGGCCCCAGCCCACGGCAATACCAAGGCGGGAAAATTCTGCAAATGCGCGCGAAATAATCATGCGGATGGATTGAGCCTGCGGGAAAAAAGCCCGGATTGTGGCGGCGGAGAGCGGGCGTTTTTCAATCTGCCGGGCGTAAATGATACGCAGCAATAACCAGAGCGACTGATAGCGCACCGGCCCGCCTTGTACGGCATAGGGCGGGGACAATTCAATCACGATGGGGGGCTGTGGGCCTGGCTCTGAGCTATGCATAGTGTGGATGTGAAATGCAAAATGAATAAGGGTTTTAAAGCCGTTATAGAGTAGCACTTAAAAAGAAGTAATCAGCATTTTTTTCAGTTTATTGAGTTATTTTTATGAATGTTACGCATGTTACAAAATAGCATGTTTACCCGCTTATGCAGCATTCTTTACTATGCATCACATCATTATTTGATCAGGTGCGGGAAATAGAATATGTCTGTAAAAAATAGATTATTAGTAATTGCTGTAATGTTGTCAGCAATGGGATCGGCTCAGGCGTTTGATGCAGATTATCCAACGCTATTTAAAGGCTATGATGGCTGTTTTATGCTTTATGATAATAGCAGCAAAAAAATGGTGGCTGAATATAACCCTGATCAGCGCTGTGCCGAGCGTATTCCCCCTAATTCTACATTTAAGTTCCCTTTGGCTTTAATGGCTTTTGATGACGGGATAATGAAAAAGGATAGTATTTATAAATGGGATGGCAAGCCCTATGATTTACCCGGCTGGAGCCAGGATCAAACCCCGGCCAGCTGGGAAAAATATTCTGTTGTGTGGGTATCTCAGCAAATTGCACCCGGGCTCGGGCTGGCTAAAATAAAAAAATATCTGGCCCAGTTTAATTACGGCAATCAGGATTTCTCCGGCGACCCGGGTAAAAATAATGGCATAACTAACGCGTGGCTAAGCAGTAGTTTAAAAATATCTGCAAAAGAGCAAATGAGTTTATTACAAAGATTTGCAAACAGGTCTTTACCTCTCAGCCAGGAGGCCATGCTAGAAACAAAGAAAATTATTTATGCAGGCAAATTAGATCAGGGTGCAGATTACTACGGCAAAACAGGCAGCGGCTGGAAAAACAGAAATGATCATGGCCAGAATAGCGGAAAAATGCGCGATGGCTGGTATATCGGCATGGTAGAAAACGCAGGTAAAAAATATTTGTTTGTGAGTAATATCACGGATAAAACACCGCCTGAGGTAAGCAATAAGCAAATGGGCGGCCCCATTGCCAAAGAAATATCGCTTAAATTATTGAATGGGTATTTTTCAGATAAATAATCTTTTTTCAATAAAAAAGACAATTTTTGTAAGGTGCCCTTGGTTAAATTGTTATTCGCTAATTTCTTCATCGGGAATCCGGTAAAAAATACTGGATTCCCGTATGCGCGCCGGAATGGCGGAGTTGAATAAATCAAACCGGAGTTTATTTTAGTCAGCTCAATCATCAGAGCAAGCAATCATGAGTGCGCGCTCTGATGGTTGTTTTGACCCGCGTCACTCAATCAAACTCAGCTGCCCATTATTCAAACACACCCTTTTTCCCAGCCATTCCGAAGGAACTTCCGGCAGGATGGCGGAGGGGATTTTTAGCTCACGCAGCAGGGTGGAGCCGTGCGATAAGATGCCGCCGGAGCGGGCGATAATGGCGCTGGCTTGCCGGTAATGGGCGTGCTGGCCTGGGTCCAGCGTATCCGCCAGCAAAATATCGCTGCCCAGTATGCCGCTGACTTTTCCGGGGTAAATCAGCAGCGCTGTACTTTGGCCCTGCCCGGCAGAGCCGGTTTGCCAGAAGCTGCCGCGCCGGTTTCTGGGGCTGGCCACGGGACTAAACCAACAGGCTGCTTGCTCTGCTGGCATTGCGTGGTGCATTTGAAAAAACAGGCGCATCAGCTGATCACGAAAATGCTCGCGCACCTGGCTGTAGTAGCCGCGCATGCCGGGCAGGCCTAGTCTGTGCGCGATGCGAATGGCAGCGGGCCAGCGGGCTAAAGTTTGCAAAGCCGGGGCTTGGCCTTCTTGGCGCGGTGTGGCGGGGTCTGTTTCCCATGGCAGGCGGTGAGTGCTGGTGCTCAGGGCCTGGTAAACCGTGGCGGGGCGGCCTGAGAAATCGCCGCCACTGCTGGCCAGTGCCGCTGCAATGCAGAGATTTTGCTGCACCAGCCAGCAATAAAAACGCAGCCACCAGCGGGCCAGCTGCCCGGTTCTGTCGTTTTGATCAGGGTTTTGGCAAATCGTTTGCAGCTCGGCCTGCCACTGTGCCAGGCCCTTATCAAGCTGATTGATGGCTTGCCTGCTGGCAAACAGCATGCGGATAAATACAGGAATGGACCTTAGCCAGCGCAGGGGGCGTTTGGGCATGGCGGGCGTGCTGCCGCCCACTTCCCGTGCATATTGCGCACCATCCATTCCCCAATCAAACATGCGGGCCAGAAATAAATCGCTATTGATATAGCTAGCATCCTGATAGAGCGCGCTAAATTTCTCGTTATCGTCAAGCACCCGCGTATCCCAGCGGGCATAGACATGAGGAATGCTGCTGGCCGCGCCACGCTGGGCCATTTCCATCCAGCGGCTGGGGTATTCGGGCAAAATTTCGTCGATATTGGCGGATGTAAGCCAGCGCTGCCATGGGTAGACTGTTACCGGCCGTGCTTGCAGCATCCAGAACTGCTCGCCATCCCAAGCCCATTCGATATCCAGATGGGCCTGATGAAACGCCGCGACAATGGCTTGCAGAAAATCCCATAGCCGGGTTTGGCTGGGGCTGCGGGCATCCGGGCTAAGCTTAACCGGCTTGGGCTTTGCGCCCCAGCCGCCGCCCATGCGGGAGAGCAGCAGCTGTGATGGGCTGGCCGTGCCATCAACCAGCCCTTCTAAATGGCCTTCTACCCATTCGATCTGCGCCGATAGCGGGCGCACAAAGGCAACGCCGGATAAGGTGGGGTGAATCATGCGCTGCACCGCAACACATCGCACACCGCTGGCAAAAATCTCCACGCTGCGCCGGGCCACATCGCCGGAGGCGACGCGTAAAAAGGTTTGGTGGCGGCCTGCATTGGCGATATCAATACCATCTTCATCATCGCCGGATGAACGCACTGCCCAGCCGTGCGGCGCGGCTTGCTGCAAAAAGGGCGCGAGGGTTGGGTCATCAGGGCTTTCGATGCTGATCAGTGCGGGCACGGGCAAAGCGGCGTGGCTGGCCAGCAGCAAACGCCCTGCTTTGGTATGCGCTGCAAAGCCAGCGGGCCCGGCTTCCAGCCAGCGGGTAAATGCGGCCGGATGCTGCCAAAATGGATAATGCCCCCAGCCTGCCAGGATAGTGACGGATAGCTCTGCCCGGCAGAGCACCGCTTCCCATGCGGCGGCGTGGGCGGGGCTGACGATTTTGTCTTCCGCACCCCAGATCAGCTCGATGCGATCGCTGATTTGATCAAAGAGGGTGAGGGCAGAATCGGGCTGCACCCAGCGAAAATAAGGCTTGAAAGCGCGGCAGCGGCGATAGCCATTGGCGATTCTTGCGTAGTCTGGCCTAAAGCCTGCGGCAGCAAATTGCCCTGAAAACAGCCTGGGGGCATGGGAGAGTAAGGTTTGCACCAGCGTTAACAAGCCGGGCAAGGTCATCAGCCTTGGCAAGCGGCGCTTCCATAGCAGAACCCCCACTGGGGAGAGTAAAACCACGCGTGAAAAAAAGCCGGGACGCCGTACCAGTAAATGTAAAACCGGCAGGGCACTGATCCCCGTCGCCAAAATGGCGTGCCCTGGTTCCAGCTGTTGCTCCAGCGCCAGCGAAAGGCCATGCAGGGAATCGGGAAGCGGATCGCGATTATCGCCAAAGCCCGGCAGCTCAATGGGGCTGGGCTGATATTGCGTGAAATGCGGCAAGACATCGTCCCACCAGTCGCTTGCACTGCCATTTCCGGCCAGCAGGTATAGTTTTTTCATGGGGTTCTTTGCGTTTTGCTAAGGGTATCTAAGATCAGCGCTGCTTATTTCATAGGCATAATGATGCTGAGGGGGCAAGGCTGCCAGCTTGATGCGTATAGTGGGCATCAAAACTTGTACACCCTATTTAAAATCAAACATTCCTTTGATTTAAACTTCAGCAACCGGCCTTAGCGCTCCGCTGTAATGCAAAATCATGCTGCCTTTTTTAAAGCCAATTTCAACGTCAAAATGCATGACGTTGCTGATGGCCCATTCTCTGGCGGTGACTTGCAAGGGCAGTGGCAGGCCGAAGCAGCGGGCGGTTTGGCTGCTTTGTAAAAGCTGGCCCTGGCTGACTTTGCTATGTAATTGCAGCGCCAGCGGGCCCATTTGCTCCCAAAGCGCTCCATTGCGCCAGCGCTGGCGGGATTGCATGGGGCTCTGTGCAAAGCGGCGTTGCCAGACCTCCCCTTTTGCATCCTGCCGGATTTTAACCTGGCAGGGCAGATTTTGCCCTGCTGCTGGCAAAAGACGTAAGCGCATTGCGAGATAAAGCAGGCCACGGATGAGCCTTGGCTTGCCCCACTTTACATCGGCTTGCCCTTGCCATAGCTGTTGTTCAGCCCCGTGCAGGGTTTGCAGCAGGGGGCTAAGCTGGGCAAAGTCCTGGCTCAGCGCCTGCTGATAAAGGCTTGGCATCAGTGCCCTCCCTTAATCTGTGCTTGCAATGCACTTTGCAGATCAGGGTATTTAAAACGATAGCCCGCATCGAGTAAGCGTTTGGGGATTACCCGCTGGCCTTTGGTAAAGAGCGCGCCCATTTCGCCAAGCAAGCCGTTAATCAGCCAGGCCGGGGTGGTAAAAAAGCGGGGGCGGCGCAAAAGGCTGGCCGCGGTTTGGGCAAATTGCGCCTGGCTTACCGCTTCGGGCGCGCTGAGGTTGTAAGCGCCGCTCAGTTGTGGATTGCTGATGGCCTGTGCAATCACGGCCAGTACATCGTCTCTGTGTATCCAGCTTACAACTTGCAGCCCATCGCCCATACGCCCGCCCAAGCCCAGATAAAAGGGCAAGAGCAGCTTGGGCAGCGCGCCGCCGGGGCCAAAAACAAGGCCAAGGCGTAAGCGGACAACCCGCAGGCCAAAGGCTTCTGCCTTGCATGCTGCCGCTTCCCATTCGCTGCAAAGTTGCGACATAAATTCGTTTTGCGTGCCTGCGCTTTCATCCAGCGCCTCATCGCCACGGCAGCCGTAATAGCCAATGGCTGAGCCATTAATTAATACCTTGGGTTTGTGACTGGCCTTTGCCAGCCAGCCCAGCAATCCTTCTGTTGTGCCTGTCCGGCTGGCCAGTAATGCTTTTTTGCGCGCATCGCTCCAGCGCGGGCCAACGACGGGGCTGCCAGCTAAATTAATGATTGCATCAAATTCTTCCCTGGAAGAAAGGTCTTCCCAGCTGGAAAAAGCGCGTACTTTGCTTTTAAACTGGATGTTGGTGGCCTGTGGATTGCGGCTAAGCAGGCAGAGGCTGTGCCCGGCGGCGAGGAGTTGCTCGCACAGTGCTGCACCAATAAAGCCAGTGCCACCAGTGATTAAAATACGTTGCTGCGGCAGGCTGATAAAGGGATTGCTGTTCATGATTTTGGCCTCTTTATAAAGTTTTAAGCTGGCGAACCCATCCCGAATGCCTGATAAGCCCACACCAAGTGCAAACAGATTTAACAGCCAGCTGATCAGGCCGTAATCGACAAATTGTAAGCTGGTGCTCTGGCTGGCCCAGCCGGGGGCCACGCTGATGGCCCAATGCCCAAAGAGCGCGCCGCCGTTCATGGCTAAAATGGTGTGGGTAACGCGCTCGGTGGCGGGCAGCAGCCGGCTTTTGTCTTCTTCAACAAAATCGCAGAGCGTGAGTACTATTTCGATCAGAATCAGCGCAGATAATCCCCAAAGCCAAAGGCCGCGCCATTCAAACCAGGCCAGCCCGGCAAATACCAGCGCATACAGGCTGGAGCGGATGGCGTGCAGGCGCAGCTCGTGCTGAGCTGATTTTTTGCCTGGCAGGGCAACGCTTAGCTCATGATGGTAAATCGTGTCAAAAGCGCCAATCAGCCCTTGTAGTACTAATAAATACAGAATGATTTGCATGATTTAACCCTCAGGCGGCGATCAGAAAGGTTTATTTACCATCAGCCAATACACCACGATCAGGCTGATAAAAGCGGGGAAACCAAGTGCTGTCCAGGTCCGTTCATAGCGCCAGTATTTGGCAGGTAATTCGCTATTTTCCAGGGCGGCGGTTTGCGCCATATCGCGCATTTTGAGTTGTATCCACACTACGGGCAGCCAGCATGCGCCGGTGAGGGCGTAAAGCGCCATCGAAATCCACAGCCAGTTTGCGCTCAGCGGATAGCCCAGCCAGTGCGCCATCAGTAATCCCGAGATGGGCTGGAAAATCACGGCAGGCGTGGTAAATAACCCATCTGCCCGAACTACCCAGCCCGATACCACGGCAATGGCCTGCACATTGCCGCTGCGATTTGTGACAAACATATAAAACGCCGTGCCAAGGCCGGTGCCAAACATCAGCGTGGCGGACAAGATATGCAGCAGCTTGAAAGTCAGGTAGTAGTCCATTTTGCTTGTCCTGTTTTTGTAAGATTTGGCTATAAAAATTTGCAGAAATGATTAGGGCTGATATGGTTCAGGGGCGGGTGTTTCTGGGGAGCGCCCTTGGTTTTCTTCGTGCAACTCTGTGTCCTCAGTGCCCTGGTTCAAGAATTGGGTTTTGTCTTGCTTGGTGAAAGCAAATCCAGCATCAGCAGCAGTGCCATGATCGGTAAGTTTTTAAGCAGCGGGCCAAATGGGTGCCATAAAAACTGTGGCAGCCTGATGGCAATGATGATGCTGTAAGCCAATACCAGCAGCCATTGCAGCCGCCAGCTTCGAGCTTGCACGCCTTGTAAATCCAGCAGGCACAGCAATCCAAACACGCTGTCCATCGCTACCGATCCGTAAAAAAGCAGCGGCTGCCATGCGCCGGGGATACCAACGTCTGCCAGTAGCTGGTAGCTGTCTGCCCTTGGCCATGCCCATAAGCACACCGCCGCTGTGCCCAGCCAAACCAGCGCCATGGATAATTTAAGCAGCGGTAGCAGCCAGCCGAGTAAGGCATCTCTGGCGCTGCCGTTTACCGGCGCAGCGGCTTGCGGGGCACGGCCTAAGATCGCGGCAAAAGGTGCGGCATCACTGCAATTACCGGATCGGAGCATGATCAGGCTATCGGGCTGAAACAGCGGCAGCATGGCGGATTTAGCCGCAATGTTTTGTAAGCACGCAGCAATCGGCAGGGTGATAGCACGCGCCATACCCATGCCTTGCCTGAGTTGCTGCCACCAGGTGGTGAGCGGCATAGCCTGTGGCCCAACGGCATTGATGATTTGCTGCTGCGCTACGGGCCGCTCAACCACCCTGATCAGCAGTGCCAGCACATCGTGCAGATGCACAGGCTGCACTTTACCCACGCCTTGTAAATCGGGCAGCAGGGGCAGGCTGGCTATGCTGCAAAAAGCACGGCTGCTGGCCCCATCTGGCGCGTAAATCAGCGAGGGGCGAACAATGGTCCAGTTCAGCGTTGATTGCATCAAGGCCGCATCTCCCAGCCCCTTGCTGCGCAAGCAGGCGGTTGGCGCATTGGCACCGGCACCGAGTGCAGAAAGATGAATCACTTTTTGAACTTTGCCGGTCTCACAGGCAGCAAACAGCGCTTGTGGTGCTGCATGATGCAAGGCGGTAAATGATTGCCCCGCTGATTCAGCAAAAATCCCCACTGTGTTAATCACGGTATCAATGCCATCCAGTAGCGGCAGCCAGTCTGCCGAGCTTTGCAGCGCCGCAAAATCGCCCTGTACCACTTTGTATTCAGGATTGGCCAGAGCACGGCGGCTGAGTAAGCGCACTTGATGCCCCCGCATGAGCAGTGCATCTCTCAGATGGCTGCCAATGAGGCCATTGCCGAGTAAGAGGATATTCATGATTAAAGCTCCGGCACGGCTTGCTGTGGAATTAGTAATCTGCCGGACTTAAGGCTGTCCTGCTGCGGAAACGCCGGATTTGGCTATATTTCGATGGTTTTTTCGTTAAATAGCCAGCTATTCGCCTCAAAAACCATCAAAATCTGTCTCAAACCGGACTTTTCCTCGCTACGGACGCTTAAGGCCGTCAGGCTACCAACCGTTTCCAGACCATTCTGGCAATCGCCAGGATGGCCAGTAAATGCCCAAGCAGCAGCCACACAATCGCCATCCGCAATTCATTCACCAGATTGCCACTCTGTTGGCTGGCAAAGCACAGCACTAATAACATGGGGATGAGCAATTGCAGTGCGGCCAGCGTGTGACGCCAGTAATGTGCGCCACTGCCAGGGCAGCTTTCTTCCAGCAGCGGGCCAAGGGCGCGTTGTTGCCAGCTGATTAAAAGTGCGCTGCTGAGCAGGCTGAGGGTAAGAATGGCAATAAAGTAGCTAATGGCAGACATTTTAATTCCTTTATTTCTGTAATTAGAGAAATTGATAGGTAAATGTTTAAATCTGGCAGGTTTTGCTATCGCACTTCGCAGTAAAACCCAGGCAAACGCTGATACGGTAACGATGGCGGGCGACGTGTGAGTAAATCCAGGCAGAAATCCCGCGTGTTGCCTGCCATTTTAAAGGCCCTGTCCACCAATCGCGGCCTATTGCTTGGCAGAGCGCGGCAATGGCATCAATGCCGGTGAAAATCTGCCCGTCATCCCGGCGGATATGCAATAAAGTTTGCATCTCCGGCAAGCTGGCCGCCGCACTGCTGGCGTCAAAATTGGCTGAGCTGATATCAACCAGGGTAAAGCGCTGATGGATATCACGTTGTTTAAGCCTGAGCATTTCAAAACGGCACATCGGGCAAGCGTGATCATAAAATAATTCGTAGCGTGGCATGGTGCTGCTCCTGATTTATCGATGATATGCGGCCAGGGTGGGCAAGTTTTTATGCTCCGGGTGCTTTGCCCACCCTGAATACTTAAACAGATGGCGTCTTATTGATCTGTAAGCCAGTCACTTCTCTTCATCTTTGCCAAACATCGCGGCCAGCTGGCCTATTTTTCCACCCATTTTTAACAGCTTGAGCAATACGCTGGGGGGCAGATTTTTAAAATCGTCGTAGCCATGCAGCAGTACTTCTAAAAACTCCAGCACCTGATCCATTTTGACGCGGGTGGCGGCTTCAATCTGGGTATCGGTTTCGGCTTCAATGGCGCATTGGCGCAGTACGGTGAGGGTAGGGTCCAGCTCGCGTTTTTTGCGCTCTTCGGTGATTACACGGAAGATTTCCCATACATCCTGCAGGGCAATATAGTAATCACGCCGGTCACCCAGCAGCAGCTGCACTTTTTTGATGAGGCCCCAGCTTTGCAGTTCTTTCAGGCTGTTGCTGACATTGGATCGTACTAAATTGAGCGTGTCGCTGATTTCTTCGGCGGTTAAGGGCTGATTCACCAGAAACAACAGCGCGTGAATTTGCGCCACGCTGCGGTTCACCCCCCATTTCGTCCCCATCTCGCCCCAGTGAACGATGTATTTCTCCATAGTCGGGCTGAGTTGCATGTTATTTCCTTTGTTTCTGTCTTGAGAGAAATTAAACGCCAAATGCAGATGCAATGCAAGTAAAAAGATTAAGTATGTGGATCAGCGGGCTACAACCAGTGTGCCAGCCTTGCCAGGGCGTAGATGCACAGGCTGGCCAGCGCAAGCAGGGCCGGGGTTTGCCGTTGCCGGTTGATCAGGCAGGAGAGAGCGATCTGCAGCAGGCAGCAAACCAGCCAGCCCCATGCGTTTGGCAGCATGCCCAGCAGCCATGCCGTGGGAAGGAGCGGCAGCAGCCAGCTGCAGGCTTTAAAGGCCTTTGCATGCCTGCTTCCGGTAGGGGGCGCCAGCTCGGGCAGATGGCTGAGTAAAGGCACAAGGTGGGTGTTTATATCCTGGCGCAAGCCTTTAATCAGGCTCTGTGCCAGGGCGGGCTCCAGCTCTTTGGCGATTAAAATACCGTAAAGGCCAAGGCTGGCTTCCGCGCCGGGCAGGGTGTTTTCTGCTTCTGCAGGTTGCGTGATGCGGGTACGCCATATTTGCCATGCTGCGCCTGTAATGGCCAGCAGCCACAGGGAAAACTGCATGGAGGCGGTAAGCCGGTTAAAGCCTGCAAGCAGGGTGATCAGGCTTAAGCCCAGCAACAGTGCATCATTCAGGCTTTGCCTGATCAGGTTGAATCGATGCCGGGCAGCGGGCAGATAAAGCGCTGCGCCACTGACGCCACGCCTGATCATGCAGGGGGCAAGCAGTGCAGGGCCCAGCCATTTAAGTAAAAAAAGCCAGTAAAGCGCGCGCCGGGTACGTGGCGCTTTGTCCTCCAGTGCGGCCAGCTCCAGAAAAAACCATTGCCGGGCCGAGCCTGATTCCAGATCAGAGAGCGCGCTGAGCAGGGCGTATTTTTCGGATGAGTTAAATGGCTGCATACAGGAGGCGGGGTGGCGATGATTTTGAGGTAAAAAACGGGGTCAGATATGGATTACGCCATAATGGCCGGTGCTGCGAACCATCCTGAGGTTCGCAGCTAAGGGCGCTTGTTGCCGTGCAGCAGGGCAAGGTTGTTTGCCCCGGTAACGCTTACTCTTCGGTATCGCACATCAGGGCCGCCTGCACAACTTTGCGGTTGAGGTGCGGAGCAAACAGCTCGATAAAGTCATAGGCATAGCCGCGTAAATAGGCGTCTTTACGTATCCCGATGCGGGTAGTGGAATCATCAAAGAGGTGGGATGCATCAATTGCAACCAGCTGCTGGTCTCTGTCTGCTTCAAAGGCCATCGTGGCCAGAATGCCGATCCCTAATTCCAGACCCACATAGGTTTTAATCACGTCAGAATCAATGGCGGTAAGCACCACATTAGGGGTGATGTCGCGGGCTTCAAAGGCCTGATTGATTTTATTACGGCCGGCAAAGGCAAAGTCGTAAGTAATCAAAGGCCACGCTGCAACGTCTTCCAGTGTGATTTTGTGATCGAGCCGGGTCAGCGGGTGGCCAACTGGCACAACAATGCTGCGGTTCCAGTTATAGCATTCAAGCATGGCCAGCTCGGAATAATGATCAATCCCTTCGGTGGCAATCGCGATATCGGCTGCGCCTTCTACAACCATTTCACTGATCTGTGTAGGGCTGCCTTGCTTAATCGACAGGCGTACCTTAGGGTAGCGCAGCATAAAATTATGGATGGTGGCGGGCAGGGCGTAGCGGGCCTGAGTGTGCGTGGTGGCAATGGTGAGGCTGCCGCCCTCTACATTAATAAAGTCTTCACCGATGCGTTTTAAGTTTTGCGCCTGCATCAGCATACGCTCAGAAATACGCAGAATTTCTTTACCGGGGGCGGTCACGTCTACGACGCGTTTACCATTGCGAATAAAAATTTGTACGCCCAGCTCGTCTTCTAAAAGGCGAATCTGCTTGGAGATGCCAGGTTGAGAGGTGTGGAGTTTCTCGGCTGCTTCCGAAACATTTAAGCCTTGTTTGGCCACTTCCACCAGATAGCGTAGCTGTTGCAACTTCATGGCAAATCCTTTCACAAAAATAACATCGCCCGAGCATAATGGTGCTTTGTGCTGCGCAGATGGCGTATACAAAAAGCAAAATCATGCCTACATAACCCATTCGTATAAAATCTTAACATATTCGTCTATAGAATTATAAAACGAGTTGCTATGCTTGCGAACTATTTAGTTTTCAGGCGACACCATGGAATACGGATATATTGTCGCGGGCTTGCTGGTGGGGTTTATTGTCGGCATGACGGGGGTAGGCGGCGGCTCGCTGATGACGCCAATTTTGCTTTGGTTTGGAATCAGCCCCGCTACTGCAGTAGGTACAGATTTACTTTACGCGGCCATCACCAAAGGCAGCGGTATTTTTGTGCATCATAAAAAGAAAAATATCGACTGGAAGATTACCGGCTGGCTTGCCGCAGGCAGCGTGCCAGCCGCAGTGGCTACTTTGCTGTTGCTGAAATTTTTGCACACAGATATGAAAGCCATCAACGCTTTGATTAAGCAAGCGCTGGGTGTTGCGCTCTTACTCACTGCGATTGCCATTATTTTTAAGCCGCTTTTGCTGCAATGGGGGCAAAAGCATGCTAAATCCTGGTTTCATTTACCCCCGGCCAAGCTTAATGGAATGACCTTGCTGGTGGGCGTGGTGCTGGGCGCAATCGTGACTTTATCGTCTATCGGTGCTGGTGCGCTGGGAACTGTCGCTTTATTTTTGCTCTATCCGCTGATTCCTACTTCGCGCCTTGTGGGTACTGAAATTGCGCATGCCGTGCCGCTTACACTGGTGGCTGGCCTTGGGCATGCGGGTTTGGGCCATATTGACTGGCATTTATTATCATTTCTGCTGATGGGCTCTTTGCCGGGTATTTATTTTGGCAGCCATCTGACTGGCAGGGTGCCTGAAGCGGTGCTTCGCCCTTGCCTTGCGGTGATGCTGGCCGTGATTGGCAGTAAACTGGTTTTTTAAGTGCCGTAAAATGGAGGTTTGAAAATGAGTTTCGAAGAAAAACTGGCCGATACGATTGCACTTCTGCACAAAATTGCTGCTGAATACAGCCCTGCCGTGTTTGCCAATTCGTTTGGTGCAGAAGATATGGTGATTACCGATTTAATCGCCAAAGCCGGGGCTGATATTGAGGTCTTTAGTCTTGATACGGGGCGTCTTCCGGCGCAAACCTATGCCTTGATGCAAAAAACGGCAGCGCAGTATGCCAGCCACCCTATCAGAGTGTTTTTTCCGCAAACCGCAGCAACTGAAAATTTTGTGAATCAGTACGGCATCAATGCTTTTTATGACTCTGTTGAGCTGCGTAAAACCTGTTGCCAGATTCGTAAGCTGGAGCCATTAAAGCGGGCATTGGCCGGTAAAAAAGCATGGGTTACGGGCCTGCGCCGTGAGCAATCCCCAACACGTACTGATCTGGGCAATCAGGAATTTGACAGCGGTAATGGCTTAGAGAAATTTAACCCGCTGATCGAGTGGACAGAAAAAGAAGTATGGGCCTATATCAAGGCAAATAATGTGCCTTACAACGCTTTGCATGACCAGCATTACCCATCCATTGGCTGCGAGCCCTGTACACGGGCAATTTCTATGGGAGAAGATGTCAGGGCAGGCCGCTGGTGGTGGGAAGATCCGGCCAATAAAGAATGTGGTTTACATGTAAAAAAATAAAACGAATGCCCGCATTAAGCGGGCATTTTTTTGGCCGTCGCATGGCCGGTGCGCTTCTTTACGCCGCATGCACTTGATATGACAGCGCAAAGGCTTCAATAGAGTAAAGCGCGTTAAACCGGTGGTATTTTTTATAACTTACTGCAGAATGTCTGAGCCATCCCATTGACATGGTTTATCTGTCTGGCTAGATTGGTACGGTACATCTGCTGTTTCTATGCTCTTTTTCGCAAAAAATAAGCGATTTTCACGGTTTGTACGGTGTTGAATTGGTATTACCTATTGTTTTAATTGGTATTAAAATAAAACCACAACAAGATGAAGAGACCCAAAATGAGCAAGATTCAATATTTAATCGGCGTGGATGGCGGCGGCACGGGCACACGTATTTGTATCGCAGGCCCGGATGGTATCGAAAAAGTACGCAGCGATGGCGGTGCATCGGCATTGGGGCAGGGCATTGATAAAGCCTGGCTCAATATTAGTCAAGCCATTAAGGCGGGCTTTGCTGCGCTGGGAATTGATAAGCCGGATTTTGCACAATGTGCTGTAGGCTTAGGGATGTCGGGCGTGCACAATCCGGCATGGGCGGAAGAATTTAAACAAAAGAACCCCGGCTTTGCCAAAATTGTAGTTGAGACTGATGGCTTCTCTACGCTGCTTGGTGCCACCAATGGCCAGCATGGTGGGATTATTGCCGTTGGTACGGGCTCGATTGGTGAGGCATGGTTGCCGGATGGTCAGCGGCTTGAAGTGGGCGGCTGGGGTTTTCCAACTTCAGACGAAGGCAGCGGCGCGTTTTTAGGTTTAAAAGCGATAAATCATGTGCAGCGCATCATTGACGGGCGTCGTCCTGTTACTGATTTTGGCCGTAAATTACTCTCAATTACCGGCCAGACGAAAGCTGAGATTTTTAACTGGATGGGCCAGATGAAGCAGGGTGAATGTGCTTCACTCTCACCTGTTGTGATGGAGTTTGGCGCCAGTGATGAGTATGCTCGCGCTTTCTTGCTGGAAGCAGGCCGGGAAATTGAGCAGATTGGTCTGGCTTTGCGCGCACATCATGCCGGTTTGCCATTGGCTATTTGTGGTGGCGGCTTATCCGAAGCGCTGCGGCCTTATATTCCGGCAGATTTTCTTGCCAGCACGCTGCGCCCGCAGAAAGATTCCTGTGCAGGTGCTTTAATTCTGATTTACCAGGCTTTAGCTTAATTTTACTTAAAGAGGCGATCATGCTGCCGCAACAAAAACTTTTGGTTCTCCGGCCTGATGCAGATAGTGCAACGCCTCTTTATTTACAACTGGGCCACAAGCTGGCGGCGGCGATTCATGCGGGCTTCTGGCTTGCCGACGAGCCTTTGCCATCAGAGCGCAATTTATGTGAGATCCTGGGCGTTTCCCGCGTAACGGCCAGAAAAGCGCTGGATATTTTACTGGCTGATGGGCTGATTATCCGGCGGCATGGTGCAGGCACCTATATCACCCCCAAATTAGAGCAGCCATTAAATAAGCTGACCAATTTATCCGAGATGCTGATTCAGCGCGGCTTTACGCCTGGCTCGCGCTGGATAAAGCGCGAAGTTGCGCTGGCCAATGCAGAAGAGCAACTCAAGCTTAATCTTTCATCCAGCAGCCGTGTAAGCCGTTTGCAGCGGGTGCGAATGGCCAATGATGTGGTGATGGCATTAGAAGAAACCACGCTGCCTTTTACTTTTGTGCCTGACCCCAATTTAGTGGGCGATTCCTTATATGCTTATATGCGCGGAGCACGTTTGTCTGTTGTACGTGCGATACAAAACATCGCAGCAATCAATGCAACTCAGGCTATTTCAGAATTAGTTGATGTAGCACCGGGTGACGCTATGCTGCATTTAACGCGTATCGGTTATCTGGAGAACGGGACGGCAATTGAGTTAACTCACTCTTATTTTCGCAATGATTACTACGATTTTGTAGTAGAGCTGAATAAGTAAGTGGTTGTTATATAGACTTATATTTATTTTTCTAAGTGTTTAATTTGTAGTTTCCAGTAAATTGTATTCGTTGTTGCCTACATTTTGTTTTTGTGGGCCAATTACCTGCATCCCCGCTTATCTGCTCCATATGCCACTTCTCCTTTCTACTGGCTATTCACCATCTCGTTAATTTGTTGTAATCTGAGTCCGCGTAAGTAAAAACACTAAGTCCAGTTTTGAGTGTTTTTTTAATGGTTAATCGATGAAAAGTCTTATTTCAAGCCACTTTTAATCAGTTTACTATTCGCCAGCTTGATACCACTTTGGCCTAAGGCGTTAAACCGACAGCAGGCAGGATCAGCTGGGGAAACGCCTGATGACAAAATGGATCAAGCGAGCTCAGAGCCACTTTTTTCGGTTTTTTAAATTGATTGACGCATAACGTAAATTTTTATTATGGTTGCCGCGCCAGTCTTGCCAGTACAAACGTTTTACTTTGGAGATGCAGTAATGAAATTGAAATTCATTTTAGCCGTATCCGCAGCGGTTTTTTCAGCAAGCACCATGAGTGCCTTAGCAGCAGAAAAAGTAAAAGTCGAGTATTGGTCTAACAGCCTTTCGCCAAAATACGACGCAACCATGAAAGAGCTCACCACTAAGTTCAATGCATCGCAAAACGATGTAGAGGCAGTGTGGGTTGATGTGGGTTGGGATGCTTTCCAGCAAAAAGTCATTACTGCTGTGGCCAGCGGTAATGTACCTGGTCTTGTTAATTTGCCTAAGCCATGGATGGATCAGTTTGCTCAGTCCAAAATGATTCAGCCTATTACTAAGCAAGTTGCAGGCTTTAAAAATGTTTACACCTCTGGCGCGCTTCAGGATGCAACCTATGTGGGTGATAAGCAAATTTACGGTATGCCTTGGTATCAGGTAACAGGCGTGCTGTTTTATAACAAAGATCTGTTTGCAAAAGCAGGTATTAAAGAAGAGCCAAAAACATTTGGCGATTTATTGAAAGTAGCAACTCAGATCAAATTAAAAACCGGTGTAAGTGGTTTTGCACCAAAACTTGATGAAGATACTTCCGGCTGGTTCTTGTATGAAGGTCTTGATGTTGTAAAAAATAATAAAGCGGTATTTAACAGCCCGGCTCATGTGAAATATATTGAGCAATTTAAAACAGCATATGCTGCGGGTGCTTTCCCGAAAGATGTTTTCAAGATGCAGTTTGAAGACCGTATTGCAGCATATGGCGCGCAAAAACTGGCCATGTTTACCGATGGCGCACATGCGATCAAACGGACTAAAACGGATTCCCCTAAAGTTTATGACGCTACCGGCGTAGCGGGCTTCCCGATTGCGGGTGGTAAAACTCCTCTGGGCGGTTTCTTGTTTATGTGGTCGGTACCAACAGGTGCTAAAAACGCGGATGCCGCAGTGAAGCTGGGTAAATACCTGACCAGCGATGATGCACAGCTGGTATTTGCTAAAGCGTCTTCTACATTCCCATCTACCAATAAATCGCTGGATGATGCTTATTTCCAGGCAGGTGCTAAATCTGCTGATCCGGTAGAAAAAGGCACTGCAGTTGCTGCAACACATATTAAAGCTTCACGCACGCTGACCGTAACAGGCCTGCCTGATGATGTGTCAATGAATAAGAAATTAAATGAAGCAATTCAGGAAGCAATTACTGGCCGTAAACCAGTTAAAGCCGCATTGGATGAAGCGGCTGCATTCTGGAATGAAAAGTTTGCAACTGTAAAAAAATAATGATCTGATTTGATTCTGTTTTGAATCAAATTCTTCCGGGTAATTTGTTGCTAAAATTACCCGGAAGAATAAAAAAACCGCAAGATTAATTGGAATAGCAATTAATCAAATGCGGTAATATAAAAGTGTGGATTTAATCCATATAATATTTGTCGAAAAACCCAAGAGGAAAGACAAGATGAAGCTCAAAAAAATGCTGATCGTTGGCGCTGCTTTATTTGCTGGCGTTAATGCACAAGCTGCAGATACAGAATTAGAATTCTGGACAATGAATCTTGCTCCAAAGTTTAATTCTTATTTCGAACAAACGACTGTGAAGTTCAATGAAGCTAACCCTGGCCTGAAAGCTAAATGGGTAGACATGAACTGGGATCAGATTCAGCCTAAGCTGACTGCTTCGATTGCTGCCGGCAATCCTCCTGCACTGGTTAACTTCAATGTGCCTTGGGTACACGAGTTTGCAACGCAAGGCCTCATCTTGCCTGTTGATCAATATCTGGGTGCAGCTAAAGCGGCTTACTCCACCAATGCAGTGAAAGATGTACAAGTGAAAGGCCAGATGTTTGCTTTCCCTTGGTACAACTCCACACAAATCATTGCTTACAACAAAGATATTTTTGCTAAAGCCGGTATCAAAGCTGCGCCTAAGTCTTTTGCTGAATTTGTTGCCATGGGCAAACAAATTAAAGCGAAAACCGGCCAGGCTGCTTTCGCTCCTAAAATGAGCGATATGATTGGCTTCTTCTACTACGCTGGCTTGCCAGTTATAGCAGATGGCAAGGCAGTATTTAACTCGCCTAAGCACATTGCTTTTGTTCAAACCTTTGCTGATTTGTACAAAGCCGGTGTAATGCCTAAAGATGTATTCAAAATGGCATTTGAGCAAGAAATTGCTGCCTATAACAGCGGCAAGATTGCCATGATGACCACTGCGGCTCAAGGCCTGAAGCGTACTGAAACAGACGCTAAAGCGATCTACGACAAAACTGAAGTTGCGCCATTCCCACTGGATGCCGGTAAGCTGAACCTGGGCTCATGGATGATGGACTTTGTTATTCCTAAGGGTACAAAAGATCCGGCAGCTTCGGCTAAGCTGGGTATGTTCCTGACTAACGACGAACAGCAACTGGCTTTCTCTAAAGCCACTGAATCCACCATGCCTTCTACTAAGAAAGCTAACCTGGATCCATACTTCCAAGCGGGTGCCAAGAGCGCAGACGTAGTGGATCGTGCACGTGCCGTTGCTGCTAAATCAATGGATAACGCACGTACACTGACACTGGCTCCTGGAACATTGCCGGATGAAGTTGTGATGACTAAAAAACTGCAGGAAGAAATTCAAGCTGCAGTTGAAGGCCGTAAATCTGTAAAAGATGCACTGAATACAGCGGCAGCTGCATGGAACGAAAAGCTAAAGAAGTAAAAAATAATTAGCCGTTCTGTGTGTTAATGAACGGAATTACCCCCTTGGGTAATTCCGTTTTCTCCCCGAATTATTATAATTACAGTCGAGTAGCGCCGTGAAAAACTCCAGCAGCTATACAGGCATTGCCTATTTATTTTTGGCGCCGGCCCTTATTCTGATGGGTATATTTACCTTTTGGCCAGTAGGGTATAACGCATATTTAGCGTTTAACGATTACAGCATCGCAGACGGTGCCGCCACTTGGAATAATTTCGAGCACTTTAAATATATTTATAAAGAAGAGTTATTTCACAATGCGCTGAAAAACTCCTTAATTTTTCTGCTGATTGTGCCGGTTATTCAGATTTGCGCTTTATTGCTGGCCAAATTAGTGAATAATAAATTGCCCGGAATGACATTCTTCCGTGCGGCATTTTATATTCCTGTAATTACTGCGATTTCAATTGCCGGTGTGGTTTGGGTTAACGTATATAAATACGACGGTATTCTCACCTGGTTTTTGCAAACCCTGCATCTGATCCCACAAGGCTCTGAAGGGCAGGTTGATTGGCTGGGTAACCCTGCAATTGCCTTATTTGGCGTGATGTTGTTTACCTTCTGGCGCGGTATCGGCTGGTTTATGGTGCTCTACCTTGCCGGCTTGCAAGCCATCCCTAAGGAAGTAGAAGAAGCCGCAATCCTGGATGGTGCCAACGCATTCCAGCGCTTCTGGAAAATCACTGTGCCGATGGTGAAGCCAACCATCCTGCTGTGCAGCCTGATGTCTACCATTGCAGCGATGAAGATTCTCCAGGAAGTGGTGGTGCTGACTAAAGGTCAGGCAGATACCTACACGGCCCTGTTCTATGTATACGATCAGGCGTTCCGCAATTACAACTTTGGCCGTGCCGCTGCGGCGGGGCTGGTTGTCACCTTCTTCTGCATGATTCTTGCGGCCATTCAATTTCGCTTTTTCGGCGAAAAGAAATAATTCGAGGAATAAGAAATCATGGCAATGGGTAAACAACTGCGAACCGCGCTGGCAATGACTGGCCAGTACGCTGGCCTGATCGGGTTTGGTATCTTCACTACATTCCCTTTTATCTGGGCTTTGTCTGTGGCGCTGTCGGCTGATCCTTCTAATACCTGGCTTTTCCCTCGCTCATTCTGGCCTACCGATGTCAGCCTGATGTGGTTTAAGCGTGTATTTGATGAAATGCCGTTTATGACTTACATGAAAAACTCCACCTGGATGACCTTGCAAACGATTGTAGGCGTGGTGGTGTTATCGATCCTGGCGGGTTATCCGCTGGCCCGTTTGCGCTTTCCTGGGCGTAACTTCATTTTTGTGTCGATTCTGGCCACGATGATGATGCCGACCGAAGTCGCGATTATTCCTAACTTTATTACCCTGAAGCACATGGGGCTCTTGGATACCCAGCTGGGCGCGATTATTCCTAATCTGTCTACCGCCTTTGGTATCTTTTTGATGAAGCAGGCTTTTGAAGCCGTGCCTCAGGATCTGGTTGATGCAGCACGGGTAGATGGCGCTACAGAGATGCAAATCTTATGGCGTGTGATGGTGCCGGTTTCTGGCCCATCTATTGCATCACTGGCGATTTTCTCACTGGTGAATGCCTGGAATGATTACCTCTGGCCTTCGATTGTGATCTCATCCAAAGACAAATTACCGCTGGCAGTGGGTGTGTTTAATGATCTGACCGGCCCGTTTGCTACTTCATACAGCATGGTGATGGCAGCGATCGTGATGACGGTTATCCCTGTATTGATTTTCTTTGCCTTTACCCAGCGTTACTTTATTGGTGGCCTGGATGGCGCGGTGAAGTAAACAAGCGATGCTTGTTGCCCCGGCGGGGCAACATAACCCTGCACCTGCAGGCCCCCATTTAGAAATAGAGTTCGCAAGGAATCGAGATATGGCTTCGGTTACGCTAAGTAGAATCAAGAAAAACTACACCAAAGATGTATGCGTTATTAAAGGTGTGGATTTAGAAATTAAAGACGGCGAGTTTGTGGTTTTCGTTGGCCCGTCGGGCTGCGGTAAATCCACTCTGCTGCGCATGATTGCCGGCCTTGAAGATATCACCGAAGGCGAGTTAAAAATTGGCGATGTGGTTGCCAACGATTTGCACGCTTCCAAGCGTGGTATCGCCATGGTATTCCAGTCTTACGCCCTCTACCCGCATATGAGCGTGTACGACAATATGGCGTTTGCGCTGAAGCTGGCAGGTACGCCAAAAGAAGAAATTGATCAGCGTGTTAAGGGCGCTGCCGAAATTCTGCAAATGACGCATTTGCTGGATCGTAAGCCCAAAGCATTGTCTGGCGGTCAGCGTCAGCGTGTGGCGATTGGCCGCTCGATTGTGCGTAATCCAAAAGTGTTCCTGTTTGACGAGCCTTTGTCTAACCTGGATGCATCCCTGCGCCTGCAAATGCGCGTTGAGCTGTCCAAGCTGCATCAGGACCTTAAAACCACCATGATCTACGTGACTCACGATCAGGTGGAAGCGATGACGCTGGCTGACCGCATCGTAGTGTTTAACGCCGGTGTGATTCAGCAGGTTGGTTCGCCGCTGGAAATGTACGAAAACCCGTCTAACCTCTTCGTAGCAGGCTTCCTTGGCTCGCCGAAGATGAATCTGCTTGAAGCTGATCTGGTGGCTATCGAAAAAGGCTCTGCTCACGTTCGCCTGCCGGATGGCATTCAGATTCGCGCGGCTGTGGATGCATCGCCATGCAAAGTGGGCGACAAAGTCACCATCGGTATTCGCCCGGAGCATATGCAGCTGGCAACTGCCGAAGCTGCAAACTCGGTGCCTGCCCGTGTTGATCTGGTAGAGCACTTAGGTGATATCGTATTGGCCTATATCCAGGTGAAAGGCATCAGCGAAATTCTGTGCATGAAATTGCCTGCCGAATCCGATGTGATTAAATTTGGCGACAATATCCATGTGGTATTCCCGGAAAAGAATTGCCTGCTGTTTGATGCGCAGGGCGTTGCACTAAAACGCGTTTAATTCTTTGAATTGAATACGCAAAAAGCCCGGCAAGTCATTGCCGGGCTTTTTTTTTGCGCTGAAGCAATTGGATTTAACTTTATTTTTCTTATTGGTGGTAGGAGTGTGGTGTAAGTATTTGTTCAATTTGGAGTAGTATTGCGTTATGGAATAATTCAGGCTAGGCCCGCTGAGGCGTTTCAAAGAGTGCATTTTTATTCGCCAAAAAGGCGGGTGTTTCAGGGCGTATATATTTTGTTAACCTTCAGTTGAGCAAAAATGATGCAACATATCTCCGAAATCCGTCATTGTTCTGTTTGTGGTGTTGATACAAACCATGTCGTTGTTTTGGTAAGAAAAACGAATCCGTTTAAAGGCGAGAAAAACAGTAAATTTAAAGAGTTTTTGCATGGCGCTATAAAGAGTTGGTTTCTGGGTGCGTTTATCGCATCAATGGATGAATTTTCTCGCCATCGTATTTGTGAAAAATGTGGTCATAAGGTTATTGAAGATTAAAAACTTAAAGGGGCAGATTTTACATTTGATATGAATGAATCAATTTAAGCTGCTTTTAAACAACTTTAAATTTTATCCCATGTTAAATGTAAGGTCTGACCCTCGTTACTTTGCTTCGCTCAAACAGGATTAAAGAAACCCCGCCCCGCTTGTTCCTCGCTTCGGCGTGCTTCAAGGGGTAACTTAAGTCCTGTGTAACGTATTTAGGAACAATAAACGATTGCAAAGTGCTTAAAAAAACTCAACTTTATAGCTTAAATACATCGTTAAATTGTTTGGCTTTGGTTTTAGAACTATGCGCTTTAACGTGCGGACTGATGTCCGACGACGGTATGCTGTAACTGGCGATAAGCAATAGCATGATATTTTCCTTATGGTAAATAGTTGAAATTTGAAGGAGAACCGGTTCAATTTTGTTTGCTTTGAGCGTTTTCCCATTCGATGAATACCTGATCCAGCAAGACCAGCGAATTGCGCACGGCAGGTCCACCCGCATAAAACGTCAGTTGCAATACGGTTTCTATTATCTGTTCGCGGCTGGCACCGACTTGTAAAGCGGCCTCGGCATGCGCGCGCAGTTGCGGCATTGCGTGGCCCAAAGTGACGCAAGAGGCGACCAGTATTAATTCACGCGTCAGCAAATCGAGGCCTGGTCTGTCCATGATTGTGCCTATCGCCCAGTCTATGGTCATATCGGCAAAGTCAGGGCAAATTCTTTGCATTTCAGCAATCATGCCGGCTCCGGCATGCTCGCCATGTAATTGGCCGATTAGTTCGAGGCCGCGGCGACGTAAAGCAGTTTGTTGGGACATAGGATTTTCCTTTGATAAATGAACAATGAATGCGACAGGAGAGATTCGCCCCGCACGGTGTTCCTGTTTCAGCGGCAGTGCTTATGAACAGTATCATTGCCATCTTGCATTTTATAAAGTGGCAAATAGTTGATTAACTATGAACTAAGAGTTTCTAATGTTGGATAGATTGATGAGCATGTCCGTCTTCGTTTATGCGGCGGAGCAACGCAGCTTTACGGCAGCCGCAGACGCCTTCGGTATTTCAGCGACGATGGTCGGTAAACATGTGCGGGCACTCGAACAACGCCTCGGAGCACAATTGCTCAATCGCACTACACGCCAGCAATCGCTGACTGAAATCGGCAGAATTTACTACGAGCGTTGCAAGCAGTTGCTTGCGGATGCAGAGGTAGCCGATAGTTGTGCCGATGAATTGCGTGCCGCACCGCGCGGCTTGTTGCGTATCCATGCGCCGGTCTCGTTCGGTAGCCAGCGTCTGACACCGGCTTTGTGTGAGTATTTGGGCAAATACCCAGAAGTTGAGGTCGACCTGACGCTGACCGACCGCAGCCCCGATCTGATTGAAGACGGCTATGAGGCGGCAATACGCATAGGCAATCTTCCCGATTCCAGCCTCATAGCGCGGCCTCTGCGGCCCTACACCATGTGGTTGTGCGCTTCCCCCGCCTATCTCGCGCAAGCAGGTACACCGGTCGTTGCTGAGGATTTAACAGCACACAATTGCCTGGGATTTTCCTATTGGCAAAAAAAGAACCTCTGGCGCTTGCAAAAAGACGGCACGGCTGATCATGTGCAGGTCAAAGGGCGATTTACGGTCAATAACGGCCAGGCCTTGCGTGCGGCCGGATTAGCAGGTCTGGGCATCATCATGCAACCGGAGATACTGCTCAGCGACGATGTGGCCGCCGGCCGCCTGGTACGACTCTGCGACGAGTACGATTTGCCATCGCGGCCCATGCATCTCGTTTATGTAGCCGATCGCCGGCCCACGCCGAAGTTGCGGAGTTTCATCGATTTCATGCTGGAGACATTTGCGTAAGTTACTGTCCTGAGGTTTAAGGATGGGCAATGGTTACTACGGGAGTTGCCGGTGAATGAATAAGGCCGTAAGTTGCTATGAATTTGTAGGCCGTAATAAGTCTGGCGGTTTTTCCAGACGCATTACGCCCTATGGGTTAAATCGAAAAACCGGTGTCGAATTATTTCGCACCGGTTTTTTATTGTGTGTAATTAAAGGAATCAAAAAATTTATATATTTAGTGCCTTCGGCACGTTGATTTAGGTGCAGTAGCCACTGCGGGGGCGTTCTTTTCTTGAATGGCCAAGAAAAGAACCAAAAGAAGGCCGCCCCGGCCAGCACGAAACCCCTCACTGCGGGCAGTGGCGGCTGGGGGACTCACTCGCTTCGCTCGTTCAAACAGCCATCAAAGAAACCCCGCCCTGCTTGTTCCTCGCTTCGGCGTGCTTCAAGGGGAAACTTAAGCCCCGTATGTTGTGATATTGATTGGCTGGGTTTGATTATTATCTGAAGCCAAAACCAAAATAAATCGAAGAGAAATAAAATAGTTTAATTATGGCTTTGTTTTTTTCGTGAAACTTTGTGTTTTTGCTGCTAGTGCGGCACGGTGCGACTCTCAAGGCTTGCGCTAAGCCAGCGCTGCAGGAGGATGTGCTCTGCGGGGATGATCCAATCGGTTTGGCTGGCCGGTACTGGCGTGAATTTAAGTTGTTCGAGAAGGCGGATGCTGGGTAAGTTGTTTAGCGCTACACCCGCAATCACATGCTTATAGGCCGAGTGTTTGGCGGTGCTGGTAAGGAGAGCACCAATGGCTTCTTGTGCCAGACCTTGATGCCACTCGCTTGGTGTCAGCCAGTAGGAAAGCCAGCAGGTCTGTGCTGCTTGTGTGGCAATAAGCGCCACTGTGCCGATGCAGGTATCGCAGCCAGTTACGGTGATGGCCCACAGCTGTGGGGCGGTGGCGGTTATGCGCTGCAGCCATGCTGCAAGTGTGGATTCGCGCTGCATGCGGGCAAGGGGCAGATCGGGTGGAAAGCGGGGATCAGCAAGACCTGTTTCTATGGCTGGCAGATCAGCCATTGTTGCCGGGCGCAGCTGGAGTCTTGAGGTTGAGATGCAGGGCCAGTGCGGCACAGTGCTTCCTTAGAGCGCTAACAAATATCAAGCCTTCAATCACTGGAAATGGGGGAAGGCTTCCGCTTCTGCCTTGCTGGCTATCTGGCGGTGTGCAAGCAAACACTTTGCACACCGCCAGATAGCCAGCTTTTTAGGCCTTAATCCTTTCCACCAAATACGCTTTCAGCGCCGCAACATCGGCTTCCAGTGTGTCAAAGCGCTGTGGTAAGTTTTCAAGATTGTGCAAGGCAGCCGGGCGCTGTGGTTTCTGGCCGGTGGCTTCCAGCATGGTATCTTCAAACTTGGCTGGCAGGGCAGTTTCGAGGATGACCATGGCGATGCTGGCATCTCTGTGCTCAATAGCTGCTTTATAGCCATCGGCAGTGTGAGGGTCGATTTCTACACCGTAGGTTTCAAACACGCTGCGGATATTATCGAGCCTGTCCTGATGCGTGCTGCGGCTGGATCTGAAGCCATATACATCACGCATTTTGGCAAAATCGTCCGCGCTTAAATCAAAGCCTATACCTGCATCGATGCCTTTCCACAGAGCGGATAATTTGCCTGCATCACGGCCCAGCAAATCGAATACAAAGCGCTCCAGATTAGAAGCCTTGGTGATGTCCATCGAAGGGCTGGATGTTTCAAAGGTGCGGTCAAGGCCGCGTGGATGATAGCCGCCGCTGCTGAAAAACTCGTCCAGCACATCGTTTTCATTGGTGGCCACAATCAGACGGCGAATCGGCAGGCCCAACTGGCGCGCCATATGGCCCGCACAGATATTGCCAAAGTTGCCCGATGGCACGCAGAAATCTACCGGCTCGCCCACGGTTTTGGCTACGGCAAAATAGCCTTTGAAGTAGTAGCAAATCTGCGCGACAACACGGCCCCAGTTGATTGAATTCACCGCGCCAATTTTGTAATTCTGCTTAAACGCGGCATCGTTATTGATGGCTTTGACCATATCCTGGCAGGCATCAAACATGCTCTTTACCGCGATATTGTGGATATTGGCGTCTTGCAGGCTGAACATCTGTGCGCGCTGGAAGGGGCTCATTTTGCCAGCGGGGCTGAGCATAAATACATTCACGCCCTTTTTGCCGCGCATGGCGTATTCCGCCGCCGAGCCGGTATCGCCTGAGGTTGCGCCGACGATATTGATTTCTTTGTCGTCACGGGCCAGCACGTATTCAAACAGATTGCCCAGCAGTTGCATCGCCATATCTTTAAAAGCCAGCGTCGGGCCATTAGAGAGCTGTTGCAGATGCAAATTGGGGGCCAGCGTTTTGATCGGTGTGATGTCGGCCGAGCCAAACACCTCTGCCGTGTAAGTCTTGCTGACCAGTGCTTTTAAATCTGCTTCCGGGATATCGTCCACAAACAGACGGATCACTTCAAAAGCCAGCTCAGCATAGGGCAGGGGAGCAAGGCGTTCTAAATCGGCTTGCGTCAGGCGCGGGCACACTTCAGGCATCACCAGGCCGCCATCAGGCGCTAAGCCGCCGAGCAGGATTTCAGAAAAAGACTTAGGCGGCATTCCGCCGCGGGTAGAGATATAGCGCATGATTTTTAGACCTTTAATAAACCCCAAAGTCTGCAGACACGGATAACAGGAAGAAAGGCAAGGGCGAGAAAAACTTGAGAAAGCTGTAGCTTTGGTTTGCAGTCTGCGCGTGAGGTTTACCTCAGTCAGCGATATATCACGTAACCCAACATTCTTTTTTGTTGAAATGTTGGGTTACGCTGGTTTGTCGCCTAAAGCCCGACAAATCAGCTAACCCAACTTACAAGGGGAATACGGAATAACCGGCAGGATTGAGTTTGACCACTGCGCCTCATGCTGTTTTATAAATTAATACTTTTCTCCGCCTTTCCTTTCTTTTGTCTTGCTCACCGTCATCTGTGTGTGCAGAACGTTCAGATTTAGAACTTTTAGATTGGTATCAGCCGTTCAAATGCTCAAGGCGTAAGCGCACAACTGCGCCGGTGATGCTTGGCAGGGCTTCGATGCCTTTGATGGCGGTGTTCACACGCTTTTCTACAGCCAGATGCGTGATGATGATGATATCGGCACGCGCTTCACCTGCAATCGGGCGCTGCAGCATGGCATCTACCGAAATATCGTTGTCGGCTAACAGGCGTGTGATATCGGCCAGCACGCCAGGCTTGTCTTCGGTGTTGATGCGCAGGTAGTAGCAGGTTTCGATTTCGTCGATAGGCAGAATGGGCAGATCGGCAATTTGCGATGGCTGGAAAGCCAGATGCGGCACGCGCTGCTCAGGGTCTGCAGTATGCAGGCGGGTGATATCCACCAGATCGGCTATCACGGAAGACGCGGTAGGCTCGGCACCTGCGCCTGCGCCGTAATACATGGTGGCGCCGACGGCATCACCTTTTACTAAAATCGCATTCATCACGCCATCTACATTGGCAATCAGGCGGCTGGCAGGGATCAGCGTTGGGGCAACGCGCAGCTCAATGCCTTGCTCGCGGCGGCGGGTCATGCCCAGCAGCTTGATGCGATAGCCCAGCTCTTGAGCGTACTGGATATCCACAGCGGCCAGCTTGCTGATGCCTTCCAGGTAAGCTTTATCAAATTGCACCGGAATACCAAAGGCAATCGCGCTCATGATGGTGAGCTTATGTGCGGCGTCGTGGCCTTCGATATCAAAGGTCGGGTCGGCCTCGGCGTAGCCAAGGCGCTGCGCTTCTTTTAAAACATCGGCAAAGGCAAGGCCCTTATCGCGCATTTCGGTAAGGATAAAGTTGGATGTGCCATTGATAATACCGGCCACCCATTCAATTTTATTGGCGGTCAGGCCTTCACGCAGCGCTTTAATAATCGGAATGCCGCCTGCTACGGCGGCTTCAAATGAAACCATCACGCCTTTTTCGGTGGCGCGGGCAAAAATCTCATTACCGTACTCGGCGATCAGTTTTTTATTGGCGGTGACCACATGCTTGCCATTGGCAATGGCCGCCAGCACCAGGTCTTTGGCAATGGTGGTGCCGCCAATCAGTTCAACCACAATGTCGATTTCCGGGTTGTTCACTACATCCATTGCGTCGTCTGTCAGGGTGATGCCTTCACCACAGAGCTCACGGGCACGGACCAGATCACGGTTGGCCGCCATGGTAATTACAATCGGCCGGCCTGCACGGCGGGTTATTTCGATTGCATTACGCTTCAGAACAGTAACTGTTCCGCCGCCTACGGTGCCTACACCGCATAAACCGACATTGATGGGTTTCATTTATTAGTCCTTTGTTTAATTTGTACCGTGACGTTTTCGATAGTTTTCTAAGAAGCGGGCAATACGGGCAATCGCGTCGGTCAGATCATCGACATTGGGCAAAAACACCACGCGGAAGTGATCAGGCTGCTGCCAGTTAAAGCCTGTGCCTTGTACCAGCAGTACTTTCTCTTCTTGTAACAGCTCTAAAATAAACTGCTGATCATCGCTAATCGGGTAAATAGCCGGATCAAGCTTGGGGAACATATAGAGCGCTGCTCTTGGTTTTACACAGCTTACCCCCGGGATCTCCGTGAGCAGCTTGTAGGCCAGATCGCGTTGCTTAGCGAGCCTGCCTGTGGGTTTTACTAAATCATTAATACTCTGATATCCGCCCAGCGCGGTTTGAATGGCATATTGGGCCGGCACATTGGCGCAGAGCCGCATGGTAGCGAGGATATTGAGCCCCTCGATATAATCTTTGGCTATTTTCTTATTGCCGGATACAAACATCCAGCCCGCCCTGAAACCACAGGCGCGATAATTCTTGGATAAACCGTTAAAGGTAACAAACAAAATATCATTGGCTAAGGACGCAATCGAGGTATGCGTTACGCCGTCGTAAAGCACTTTGTCGTAGATTTCATCGGCATAAATAATCAGATTGTTTTCACGCGCAATTTGAATAATGTCTTTCAGCAGCGAATCAGGATACAAAGCACCCGTTGGATTATTCGGGTTGATAATCACAATGGCTTTGGTTTTGGCGCTGATCTTGCTGCGAATATCTTCCAGCGACGGATACCATTCATTGGCTTCATCGCACAGGTAATGGCGCGGTGTGCCGCCAGCCAGGCTGACTGCGGCTGTCCAGAGCGGATAATCCGGCATGGGCACCAGCACTTCATCGCCATCATTGAGCAGGCCCTGCATGGCCATCACAATCAGCTCGGATGCGCCGTTGCCAATATAAATATCGTCTACCGTCACATCACTGATGTTTTTAGACTGGGTGTAATGCATGACGGCTTTACGTGCCTGAAACAGGCCTTTGGAATCAACATAGCCTGCAGAATTAGGCAGGTTGCGAATCATGTCCTGCACGACTTCTTCGGGGGCATCAAAGCCAAAAGAGGCCAGATTGCCGATATTCAGCTTGATAATGCGCTGGCCTTCTTCTTCCATCTGACGCGCTCGCTCAGGAACAGGCCCACGAATCTCGTAACAGACATTTTGTAATTTGTTTGATTTAAGAATGGTAGTCATGGCAGCGGCTTATGGGCTAGGACCTTATATTCTAACGAAAGATTGCGCTGTACTGCACTTAATGTGATTACGAAAACAAAAAAATGAATACAAAGGCGCTGCTAAAACCTATTCATCAGCGCATAAGTTAAAATACGGGGTCTTTAATTGGGAAATCATCATGAAATTACAACATACCGCAGTCGAAAATCTGAATCAGTTCTCGGGCTATGGTGAGGATTTTGTGCGGGTCAATACCGAGCAATATCAGGGCAATGTGCTGGTTACAGGGACAGAAGTCCATGTCTGGCGGCCACTTGGCTTTGATGATTTAACCGAGGCGGATTTCAGCGCCGTGCTGGCCTATAAGCCTGAGGTGGTTTTATTGGGCACAGGCAAAACCATTCGCTTTCCGCATCCGCGCCTCTATAGTGCATTAGCCGCCGCGCATATCGGGCTGGATGTGATGGATACCGGCGCGCTGTGCCGCACCTTTAATATCCTGACATCAGAAGACCGGAAAGTAGTGGCGCTGATTGTGCACAATTAATTGGGCAGCGCTTGAGCAGATGAAATATGAATTAAATTCCATATAAATATTTTATTTGGATCATTGAAATGATAACAACCATGGTGATTGCATAAAAAAGATCAATAGCATTATTTATCCACGGTTATTTTACCTTTATGACAAATTCGCAGATTTAAGTCGGGTTTTCCGCGCTTGTATTTAATAAGGATGACTTGTTTAATCGCAATCTGAATAAATTGGCAAAATATTCTTATGTAATATTGCAGTGTCATTGAATATATCAATACAATAAGGATGAATATGCTTCAACTCGATTTTTATGGCACCCTGGTCGCCGCATCGCTGGTTTTATTATTAGGCCGCAAAATTGTGGAATGGTCTGCGCCGCTGCGTAATTACAGCATTCCGGAACCAGTGGTTGGCGGCTTGCTGGTTGCTGTTTTATTACTGCTTGGACGGATGAGCTTTGGGGCTGAAGTAAAGTTTGATGCCGGCATGCAAACGCCGCTGATGCTTGCATTCTTTGCCAGCATTGGTTTAAACGCAGATCTGGCCAGCCTGAAAAAAGGCGGCCGCACCCTGGTGATCTTTACTGGCGTGGTGGTTTCCATGCTGGTGATGCAAAACATTGTCGGGATTGCCGCAGCCAGCGCCATGGGCATCAGCCCGCTGCTTGGCCTGTTGGGCGGATCAATCACCATGTCGGGCGGGCATGGCACAGGTGCAGCATGGAGCACGGTGTTTGGTGAGAAATACGGCCTGGCATCCGCCACCGAAGTGGCCATGGCTTGCGCCACATTTGGCCTGGTGATGGGCGGGCTGATCGGTGGCCCGGTGGCACGTTACCTGGTTAAAAAAGTAAGCATCCCCGGCGCTGAGCATAATAGTGACGACACGCCCACAACCTTTGAGCAGCCGCACGCTGTGCGCCTGATTACTCCCCAGGTTTTTATCGAAACACTGGCCCTGATTGCCATCAGCCTGATGGCCGGATCGGCGCTGGCCACGGTCTTAAAAGGCACCGCCTTAGAATTGCCGGGCTTTGTATGCGTGTTATTTATTGGCGTGGTACTCAGAAACGGCTTATCCGCTCTTGGCCTTTACCAGGTCTTTGATCGCGGCGTATCGGTGTTGGGCAATGTAAGCCTCTCGCTGTTTTTAGCCATGGCCCTGATGACCTTACGACTGTGGGAATTAGGCTCATTAGCCCTGCCTATGCTGGGCATTTTGGCGCTGCAAGCCAGCGTGATGGCGCTCTTTGCCATCTTTATCACCTTCCGCGTGATGGGTAAAAACTACGATGCAGTGGTGCTGGCCGCCGGTAACTGCGGCTTTGGCCTAGGCGCTACACCTACCGCCATCGCCAATATGCAAGCCGTAACCGAGCGCTTCGGCCCCTCCCACATCGCCTTCCTGGTTGTGCCGATGGTGGGCGCATTCTTTATTGATATTGCCAATGCGATTTTGATTAAGCTGTTTTTGCTGCTGCCGATTTATGGGTGATTCACTTTAATAGCAGGAAGACAACAAGAGAAAAGCTCTGCCAATTTGGTGGGGCTTTTTTTGCATGTCCTTTCACAACACTGTCACAGCGCTCGCTTAAATTGAGGCATCTTCTTTTTTTAGCCGCCTATTCCTATGTCGCTGATTAAATTTTCTATTCTGACTACCGTTTCAGTATTTGCTGCTGCGCTGGGTTTAAGTGCATGCAGTAGTGATGATACTGAGGCGTTGCCTGTTGTAGCTCAGGTGGTGCCCAAGCCTCTGCCTGCCAGGCTGGTGATTGGCCATCGCGGGGCGTCGGCTTTGCGGCCGGAGCATACGATTGCGGGCTATACCAAGGCCATTGAGATTGGTGCAGATGTGATTGAGCCTGATTTGGTGAGCACCAAAGATGGCGTTTTGGTTGCGCGGCACGAGAATGAAATTTCTGGCACGACCAATGTGGCGGATAAGGCGGAATTTGCCAGCCGCAAAGCGACCAAAATCATTGATGGCGTAAGTATCACTGGTTGGTTTACCGAAGACTTTACGTTGGCCGAGCTTAAAACATTGCGTGCCAAAGAGCGTATTCCGGCTAATCGCCCGGAAAACGCTAAATACGATGGGCAGTTTGAGATCCCTACTTTCCAGGAAGTAATGGATCTGGCTAAGGCTAAAACCAAAGAAACAGGCCGCACGATTGGTATTTATCCGGAAACGAAGCACCCCAGCTATTTTAAATCAATCAATCTGCCGCTTGAAAAACGCCTGGTAGATGCCCTGCATGCCAATGGCTATAAGGGTAAAACAGCGCCGGTGTTTATTCAGTCTTTTGAAGTGGCCAATCTGAAAGAAATTCGTGCCTTAACTGATTTACCGCTTGTTCAGCTTTTATCAGGTACGGGCCAGCCGGAGGATTTTCGTCTTGTCGGGGATAAGCGCAGCTATGCCGATATCGCCACTGCTGCAGGGCTTAAAGAAGTTGCAACTTACGCAAATGGCATTGGCCCTTCTAAAGAAATGATTATTCCGCGGGACGCCAATAATAATCTGGGCACACCGACCAGCCTGGTTAAAGATGCCCATGCCGCTAATTTAGTCTTGCATCCTTATACATTCCGCCCGGAAAACCCTTTTTTGCCAGCTAATTTACGCAAAGGCGATGTGAAATCACTGACCGAGCGTGGTGATCTGGCCGCAGAGCTGACGGTGTTTTTACAGGCAGGCATTGATGGTTTCTTTACTGACGATCCTGCAGTGGGGCGTGCGGCATTGGATGCTTATTTGGGGAAAAAATAAATCAAATCCGCTTCGGGTTTATTGGGTTTAATGTATTCGAAGCCGGTTGATTAAATCCGCTGCATGGCTGTGTTAATAGCAGTTCTGTTTTGATATTGAAAGGCAACGCCAAAAGGTGTTGCCTTTTTGTATTTAAAAATAAATTCAAGGCACTATTACAGTTGTGCAGGGGGCTTGCTTATATTGCATTGCAATGACTTGAAGCCGTTTTTTACATTACAATGCTTCAGTGCTTATGCCGGGCTGGGAGTATTAAATGTTTCGTACTGTTTTTCTGAGTTTATGTCTGATGCTGTTTGCTTATCCGGCTATTGCAAAAAACGATAAAATTATTCTTACTGTCCGCGGTAAAACCAGCCCTGATATTCAATTTGATGGCGCCCGTCTTGATCAGATGCCCCAAGTCAGTATGACGGTACAAACGCCCTGGTATCCTAATCCGCAGACATTTGAAGGGCCCTTGCTTCGTGATGTATTAAAGCTGGCAGGCATTGAGGGCGGCAATGTTAAAATAATGGCCCTGAATGATTATGCGATTAGTTTTCCAGTCAGCGACGCGCTGCAATACGATGTTATTTTGGCGCGTAAGCATAATGGCAAAGTGATGTCTTTGCGTGAAAAAGGTCCGTTATTTTTAATGTATCCATTTCATAAGCATAAAGAATTGATTAAAACTCAATATTTCCGTCTTTGCAGCTGGCAGCTGAACAGCATCACAGCAGAATAATACAATGACACGATTTAAAAGAATATTAAGCATTATTTGCATAATATTACTCGCCAATTTTAGCCTGATTGTTCATTTTGAATTAGAGCAAAAAAGAGAGCTTGACCGTGCCAATCAATTTGGTATGGATAATCAGCTATGGCAGTTTTTTCAGCTGAGTAATGAGTACTACCGCCTGCGTGAAGTAGTGGGCTATGGCCGGCGTGATCAGCTGGATAAAGTTAATTTGCGCTTTGATATTTACTACAGCCGGATTGACAGCTTTGCTAAAAATGAAATTGAAGCCTCGGCACTTTTTAAAGATAAGAAACTGCAGCTCAGGCTGCTGATGCCTTTGGTTCAGTATATTCATGATAGTGAAAAGCAATTAAGCAAGGGTTTTGCTTCCGAAAAGGAGTGGGTTAAATTTCAAAAAGATACAAAATTGCAGCAGGAGGCCGTTAATGATTTAGTGCAGGAGGCCCGCACTCAGGATGCGCAGGCCGTAGATGAATACAGAAAAAATATTACCCACTGGGGTGAGCTGCGCATTTTATTGGCGACGACTCAAATTTTATTCTTAATCTTTTGTGCTGCATTTGGGCTTTATGCGCTGTGGCGATCAGAGCAAAACCGAAAAAAACTTGCCGAGCTGGCTGAAACATTGCAGGAAGCAAGGCAGCAGGCCGAAATTGCCAATGCCACAAAGAGCCGTTTTTTAGCCCACATCAGCCATGAGATTCGCACCCCATTAACGTCTATTTTAGGCTATGCCGACCGGTTGTTGCGTAATAAAAATATGGGCGAAGAAGAAAAGAAAGAAATTGGTTATATTGCAAACAGTGGTACTCATTTATTAAGCTTGCTTAATAATGTGCTGGATTTGTCTAAATCTGAGCACAATAAGATTTTGCTGATTATTGAAACAATTAATTTGAATCAGCTGAAAAATGAATTAGAAGTCATGTTTAATATGATGGCAAAAGAAAAAGGAGTAGCTTTTAAAGTTATTTTAAGTGAAGGCCTGCCCGAAAATCTGAGCCTGGATGCGGGTAAATTACGGCAGATCCTTATTAATTTACTGGGTAACAGCCTTAAATTTACTCAAGATGGCGCGATTACTTTAACGTTATCGGGCGAGTTGCTTTCTCATTGCTATCGTTTAAATGCCGTGGTGGCCGATACGGGATGTGGCATTAAAAACGAAGATCACCCGCGTATTTTTTCGCCCTTTGAGCAAAGCAAAGAAGGGCAGCTGGCTGGCGGAACAGGCTTAGGCTTATCTTTAAGCCGGGATTATGCAAGGCTGATGCAGGGGGATATTACTTTCCGCAGTGAGGAAGGAAAAGGCAGTGAGTTTTTTGTCTCTATTGAATCACAGATTGTATTTGCTTCTTCAGCGCCAGCACGTATTTTTCAGCCTCAGCAGCAAGCATTATGCGGGCATACCATTTTGGTGGTGGAAGATGAAACCATTAACCGGGAAATGATATGCGGTATTTTGCAGGATTTCGGTGCCCGTGCATTGCAAGCGGGTAATGGGCTGGAGGCTATTTTGCAAGTAAGCCAGCACCCGGAAATTGACAGCATTATTATGGATTACCAAATGCCGGAAATGGATGGTATGGCCGCTGCGGGTATTTTGCGCGAACAAAAATGGAAAAAACCAATTTATCTGGTTTCTGCCAGCCCGATAGAAGAGTTGCAGCATGCGGCGGGCTTTAGCGCATTCAGCGGGCATTTAAGAAAACCATTCAGGATTGATGAGCTTATTCGCTTACTGAGCAAGCGTTATAAGTCTATTTTAAATTCTAAGCAGGTCTTGTTAGATCACCATGCGGCAATGGCGTCATTGGGATTTAAATCAGACCGGTACTTAGCCTTAAGCCATAAGGGCTTAAACAGAATTGCAGAATTAGAAGAGCTTTATAAAAATGCAATTGGGCAGCAGGAACACAGCGAGGCCGCCCGCTATGCGCACAGCGCCAAAGGGATTGCCTTGCAAATTGGCGCAGAAACACTGGGCCAATATTGGGCCTCGCTTGAAGCATCGCCAGAACACAATGCTTTGAATAAGCTCAGCCAGCTGCGCATTGCCACGCTTAATGAGCTGGAAAAGCTGCAGGCAATACATGCCAGTTAGCCGGCGCTTTATGCTAAAGCGAAATTTTGCTCTGCCGGGGAGAGTTTCTCGTTGGCAAGCAGCATAAAGTGGCTGTTTTGCAGTGCCTGGATAACAGCCAGATCAGTGTCATCAATCTGCCATTTTTGCCCGCGCTCTAAAATAACATCATGGCCATCATGGCTAAGCCACAGCTGGCCCGCAGCGCAGTGAATCCATGATTTTGCGCGGATAGAAAATACTTCGGCGGTTTTAAGATGAGTGATTTGCATGATGCCCTCGCTTTCATCGGATTACATCACTATACGAGGGTTGATACTTTGCGTTTAGTCACAAACTGCCACTGATTTAATCAGTACATATTGGCAATTTATGTCTGTGTAATGCTGATATTGAGGGGCTTCTGTGTGTTTTTATCGGCGCATTTTCCCCGGCATATCCTTTATTTCATTCCTGTTGTGCAATTTCCTCCGCCATTCTCCTTATTTAAAAAACTCACTCGGTGCCACGCCAAACTGGCGTTTAAACATGGCGGTAAAAGCGCTGGGGCTGGCGTAGCCGGAATCGAGGGCGATATCAATCACCCGCTCTCCGCTGGCGAGGCGCTCCAGTGCTTTTAATAATCTGGCTTGCCGCCTCCATTCGCCAAAGGTCATGCCGGTGGTTTTATTAAAGCGGCGTTGTAGCGTTCTGGCATCCACGCCCATTTTTAACGCCCAGTCACTGCTGCTGCGAATATCATCCGGCGAGCTGAGCAGCTCGTCGCAAATCTGGCGCAGGGCTTTGTCTTCCGGCATGGGCAGCACCATGGGCAGGGTGGGGATGCTGATGATTTCGTCGAGCAGCAGCCGGATAATGCGGCCTTCGCGGCTGTCTTCCGGATAGGGCTGATCAAAATTCACCGCAGCCAGAATCAGCTCGCGCAGCAGCGGGGTGATGGCCAGCACACAGCAGGGCAGGCCGGGCAGGGCATCGGGGTGGATATACACCGTGCGCATTTCCACAAAAGCCAGCATATGCACTTCATGCCATACACCAGCCGGCAGCCAGATGCCCCGGTTGGGCGGCACGATCCACTGCCCGTAAGGCGTAATCACCCGCATCACGCCGCTGATGCCGTACAGCAGTTGCGCCACTTCGTGCTGGTGGCGGATGGTACTGCTGCCAGATTCGCGCTCGCCTGCTTTGCCTATCAGCAGTGCATTGCCCAGCTCACGCGGCGGGCCTAAGTTTTCTGTTCTGGGTGTCATGTCGTTTTTACTATGGTTGCTGCCTTATCTGCGTAAGACAGGCGTGATCAATGACCTTAACATGCTTCTATAAAACAACAAAGGTAAACGTCATGACCACGGCAATGATGGAGATCAAGCCCGCAATCGGGGCCACGCACTATCGCGTATTGGCGGCAATCAGCAGCGCGCATTTTTTAAATGATATGTTGCAATCTTTAATTCTGGCGCTGTATCCGCTGCTTAAAGGCAGCTATCACCTGAGTTTTACCCAGATTGGTTTACTTACGCTCACCTACCAGATTACGGCGTCGATTTTGCAGCCATTAGTGGGCAGCTTTACCGATAAGCATCCACAGAAATTTGCGCTGGTGGCGGGGATGGGGTTTTCAATGTGCGGCCTGTTATTGCTCTCGCAAGCGGCTAACTTTGGCTTGTTGCTCTTGGCGGCGGGGCTGACTGGCACCGGCTCAGCGATTTTCCACCCTGAATCGTCCCGCGTGGCGAGGCTGGCTTCGGGCGGGCAGCATGGGCTGGCGCAGTCAATTTTTCAGGTGGGGGGCAACGCGGGCAGTGCTTGCGGGCCTTTGCTGGCGGCTTTGATTGTGATTCCGCTGGGGCAGAGCAGCCTGGCGTGGTTTTCACCTGCAGCCCTTTTGGCCATGGCAGTGCTCTGGCAGATCAGCATCTGGAAAGCGCATCAGCAAAAAAATACCGGCAGCAAAGCGCACCTTGCAATTCAGCCCTTGCCGCAGCGTCAGACTTACTATGCGCTGGCGCTGCTGATTGCCCTAGTGTTTACCAAGTATATTTATATGTCCAGCTTTCATAGCTATTACACATTTTATCTGATCGAGCGTTTTGCTCTCAGCGCGCAAGCGGCGCAGCTGATGTTGTTTATCTTCTTATTTGGTGTGGCCTTGGGGACAATTCTGGGCGGGCCGATTGGCGACCGGATTGGCCGCAAGCGGGTGATCTGGTTTTCTATTTTAGGCTCGGCTCCGTTCTCTGTGGCGCTGCCCTATATGGATTTAAACGGCACGATTGCGTTGAGTTTTATTATTGGCGTGGTGATGTCATCGGCATTTTCAGCGATTTTAGTGCTGGCGCAAGAGCTGCTGCCCGGAAAAGTAGGTATGGTATCTGGCCTGTTTTTTGGGCTGGCTTTTGGTGTGGCGGGCATAGGGGCTGCAGCCATTGGCAGCTTTGCGGATCAGTACGGAATTACCAGCGTTTACCACTTTACGGCGTTTTTGCCCCTGGGCGGAATGATTGCATTGTTCTTGCCGGATATGAAAAAGGCGCACTAAGCAGGGGGGCTGCTGCTGCCGTTCAGGCAGAAAAACCGCATTTTTCCTTTCTGTTTTTAAAAAGGCAGAGTGTTGTTTTGTAAGGTTTGATCTGCATGATTTGTGACGCAGTATTCTTATTTTAATGGTTTTAAATTTTTATTTTTAATTATTTTTTGATATAAAAAACTAAAATATTTTTATATTTTGGGATAAAACCCATTTGCATACAGCTTTCACCAGATTGCACTCATAAGTGATTACTGTAGTATCCCGCCCCTTTTATTGCACTGGTTTGAGCGTGTTTTAAACACATCGCCAGCCCGCGTATTTTAGTTGATTGCTGTGCATCTTCTGCTGAGCTGGCAGCAAGCTGCAGGCCATAAATGGGATTGGGAATATGAGTTTGATGCGCAAGAAAAGCGTTCAGGACATGCTGGTATTTGCCCGGACGTCCACGGCGCTTCGCAGGGAGTTGTCTGCTTTTGACCTCACTATGCTGGGTATTGGCGCAATTATTGGCACGGGCATCTTTGTGCTGACGGGCACAGGGGCGACGGTTGCAGGGCCGGGCCTTGTACTGTCATTTATCATTGGCGCGCTGGCCTGTGGTTTTGCTGCACTTTGCTATGCCGAATTTGCCTCCATGCTGCCGGTTTCAGGCTCAACCTATACCTATGCTTATGCCACTTTGGGCGAGCTGATTGCCTGGATGATAGGCTGGGATTTAATGCTGGAATATCTGCTGGCTTCTTCTGCCGTATCGGTAGGGTGGTCAGGTTATTTCCAGAGCCTGCTGGCCGGGTTTGGGATTCACTTGCCCGATATGCTGACTGCGGCAGCGGGGGCCGTGCCGGGTAAAAGCACCTTGTTTAATCTGCCTGCTTTTGCCATTGCGATGGTGATTACCGCTTTACTGGCTTTTGGTATTAAAGAATCTAAGCGCGTCAATAATATTGTGGTGCTGATCAAGGTGGCCGTAGTGCTGCTATTTATCGCCATCGGCGTGTGGCATGTGGAGCCAGTGAACTGGAACCCTGCCTTGCCCTATGGTTTTTCAGGCGTATTTCATGGCGCGGCCATCGTTTTTTTCAGCTTTTTGGGCTTTGATGCAGTGACTTGTGCAGCTGAAGAAGTAAAAGATCCGGCTAAAGATATTCCTAAGGGCGTGATCTGGTCGCTGGCCATTTGCTCCCTGCTTTATGTAATTGTGGCCGCGATTATGACCGGCATTGTGCCTTACGCTCAGTTTGCCGGAATTGACCATCCCGTATCACTGGCATTGCAGGTGGCTAAGCTCAACTGGTTTGCTGGCTTTGTCGATTTAGGTGCTATTTTGGGCATGATGACAGTGATTCTGGTGATGACCTACGGGCAGACCCGCATTCTGCTGGCCATGTCCCGCGATGGCCTCTTGCCGAAGATTTTCTCTGAGATCAACCCGCGCTACGGCACGCCTTATAAAGCCACCTGGCTGATCGGCACAATTATTGCGCTGATCGCTGGTTTTGTGCCGCTGCATACCCTGGCCGAGCTGGTGAATATCGGTACCCTGGCGGCGTTCTCCCTGATTGCGGTTGCCGTGATTGTGCTGCGTCAGCGAGAGCCGGATTTGCCGCGTAAATTTGTCTGCCCGGCTGTGCCCTATGTGCCGGCATTGGCGGTGATCTTTTGCGTGTTTCTGATGACTCAGTTGTCTGCAATGACTTGGTTGTGTTTTGCCATCTGGTTAGCTTTAGGTCTGATGGTGTATTTTGGCTATTCACGCCACCATTCATTACTGCATAAGGCATAAAGCCTGATCAAACGGCGCAGCTATTTAAGTTGCGCCGTTTTTTATTGCGTAAACCCCATGAAAAACGGTCTGAAAGGGCTGCGTACAGCGCTTGAAGCATAAGCTATGCTGAACAAAATCCCGGCGTGATAAAAACGGCTCAGAACCGAGGCAGGTTATGCATTCCTTACGCGTTGTATTCTGTGTGTTGCTGGCGCAATGGTGTGCTGTGGCGGCCGCTGGCTGCTCCAGACCATTGATTGTGGCCAGCAGCCCGATCAGCATTTTTATGGAAATTGATGAATCAGATCGTGTCAGCGGTGTGGTGCCTGATTTTTTAGCTGAAATTTCAAAAACAACAGGCTGCCAGTTTGTTTACGAAGTGATGCCCAGAATACGTGCACTGCGGATGTTTGAAGCAGGAAAAATTGACATCATTGCTGCGTCTAAAATAGATAAACGGGATGCGGTGGCCGATTATATCAATGTGATTTCAGAGCAGCCCAGTCTGATTTTATTAAAAGATCATCCTGATGCGGCCACACCGCTTGATGCTTTAATGCAGGGAAAGCTACAGGTGAATGTGGTGCGGGGCTTTGATATAGGGCCGGAGTACAGGGCCTTGCTGGCGCAATTAAAGCAAAAAAATAAATTAGAAGACGTGCTGGATACCGATATTATTGCCCGTAAAATGCTTGAAAAAAGATGTGATGCAACGGTTGTTGGAGCATCCACATTTGCAAAATCGGTTGAAAGGTTTCATTTAGAATCAAAATTACAAGCGGTTCCGATAGAGACAATTCCTGTTATCAATTCTGGCTTTTATTTGTCTAAAACCAGTATGCAGGAAAAAGACAGATTTTTTTTAAGCGCGGAATTAAATGCAAAGCTGAAGACTGGAAAATTTAAAGAAATATTTATGAAAAGAGTGAAAGGCATGAATGATCTCTATCATGCTGTGGTTTTTGAAAATGGCACTAAGAATTAACGGACTTTATATTTTTCTGTGTTTTCTTAGTCAGATTGCTGAATGCTTTTTGGTACGATTCATCAATCAGCATTCTGATAAAACCGCTTTCTTTTGATGTTAAATCACTGATACTGATCCAGTGAAAACGCTGCATATAGCGTGCAGGCTTAATTCCCTCCTGATCGGTCAGCTCCAAAAAACGCTCAGCTGCGGTGCGGATACTCAATCGCCCTTGCTCTGGCTGGCTGGTTTTAAACCAGGCAAATTGTTTATCGCCCACATAAAAAACATGAACATTGGCCGGGGCAGCACATACTTTTTCACTGACCCCGGCAAGTGAGCGGCAATAGTTTTTTGTGGCTTCTATATCCATCGCACACCTTTTTGTGCGCTCCTTTGCAAAGGAGCTCAGCGTGATATGACATTATTTAGCGGCAGGCGCGGCTGCCAGCTTTGCCGGGATATTCAGTAATTTATCCACGGTGGTAAATTGATAGCCTTGTTTTTTTAGCTCCGGAATCAAACGCGAAGTTGCCAAAATAGTGGGTTTGCGGCCACGTCCGCCGGAATCGTGCATCAGCACAATTGCTTCCGGGTGGATATATT
Organism: Iodobacter violaceini; assembly: GCF_011601265.1. Taxonomy (GTDB): domain Bacteria; phylum Pseudomonadota; class Gammaproteobacteria; order Burkholderiales; family Chitinibacteraceae; genus Iodobacter; species Iodobacter violaceini. The sequence continues at coordinate 209,666 of NZ_JAAOLX010000001.1, read as the reverse complement.
GGCGGATTACGTTTTCGATGGCATTGCTGGCCAGCTCGTCCATTTTGTTTTGATGGGTATGAAACCAGTCGGCACTGTCTACAGACCATAAAATGGCTTTCATGCCCTTGCTCTGCAGGTTTTTGATTTGGCTGTCATTTAAAAAGCCATAGGGCGGGCGCATCATAGCGGGCTGAAATCCCGCTACTTTTTGATAAGCCTGCTGGGTTTTTTCCAGCTGATCCTGCCACCACACACCGCCGTCTTCCAGCTTGCTTAAATCGGGGTGGTTATAGCTGTGGTTGGCCAGGGTATGGCCTTCTGCCAGTGCACGGCGCACGGTTTCAGGGAATTGCTCAATCTGGCTGCCCTGCCAGAAAAAGGTGACTTTTACATTTTCTTTTTTAAGTAAATCCAGCAGGGCTGGCGTATCAAGGCTGGGGCCATCATCGTAGGTAAAGGCAATTTCCTTGCGATCTCCTGGTCCTTCCAGAAAATAAGTACCGGCAAACTCTTTAGCTTGCCTGTCCAGCACGGCAGGGGGGATTTGCCCCCAGTTTTCCACAAAAGGTGTGCGCAGCCGGGGCGGTGTTTGTGCATTGGCAATGCTGGCGGATACTAAAACGCCTATTACGATGCGACTGATGTTTTTCATTGCTTATCCTTTGGCGGGGGCAGCCAGGTTAGTTAAGTCAGTGACTAGCTTTTTGGCATCAATACAAATGAAGTGGTGATAATTAAAAGCAAAAGAATCAGCAGCCAGCTTGTTATTCTTGTAGCTTTGCATAGTTTCTGGTGGTATTGGCTGGGCAGCTGCTGCACGATATCAGATCTGATTAATGGCGGGACAATGTGCAGTGCCTGAAATTCAATACCAATATTTGAATTCATTGCCCCGTTGTTGGCCGGCAGCAGCTGTGGGTAGCATTCTTTAAAAATAGTGTGTAAATGGCAGCACAAATATAAATACACAAACAGCATTGGCAATACGGATAAAAAGCAGGCAGGCAAAATATAATCATTCAGAATATCAAGCACAGAGGCCACCGTAGTATGAGTGATGAATTGCTGATTTAAACAATGGGCTGAATGAATTTGTAGAAATACACGGTAGGACGCAGCCCTCCGCTGGGGCTTTGTGCATAGTCCGGGATGCTGCCTGCTGCTTTCCAGCCTGCATGCCGGTAGATTAATTCTGCATCCGATCCTGCCTCGGTATCGAGTACCAGCAGGCTGCGGCCTTGTTGAACTGCAAATGCTTCTGCTGCTTTCATTAATTGGCTGGAAATCCCCTGGCCGCGGTATTCGCGTAATACAAACAGCTTTTGAATCTCGGCGCGGTGCTGGCCGTTTTGTTTGCCACATAATGCTAATTGCACCGACCCGGCTATTTTTTCATCTTTTATTGCCACCCATAAATAAAGACCGCTATGAAGTTCAGAGAAAACATGCTGCCAGTATTTATCTGCATCTTGTGCAGAGAGCGGGGCAAGAAAGCCGACCGATGCACCGCCATCCACGGCATCCTTTAACAGGCTGCAAAGGTCGTTAATTAAAGTGGTGTTGCCGGGCTGAACAAGGGAAATCATCGCAGATCACTTTCAAAGATGAGTTTTAATTTTGAAAATCATTGAGATATTTTTGTCTTAGCCGGTCTAAGCGGCCATCTTTACGAATTGTATTTAATGCCCTGTTCATTTTACGCACAATGGCAGGAGGCGTGCGAAGGCTGATGCCATACCAATAGTCTGTTTGCCCTGCGACCAGTTGTACAGGCACTATTTCATTTTTTATTCCTAATTTTTCTGCATTGTATGCGGCAGCCCAATTAAGGGAAAGCAGCAGATCAAACCGGCCATGCTTTAATTTACGCATATTGTTTTCATCATCGCTTGCTAAATCAAGCTGATCAAAACCCTGGCGTATTAAGTTTCTGGCTGCTGCGGATTCACGGACCACTCCAATATGATAAGCGCGTGCATCATCTAATTTATTAACCACAATATCTTTGCGCTTTGCCAGCTTGTAAAGCAGGATGTGCCGCGAGCTGATCGGGCCCAGCCACTGAAATTGCCCTTCACGCTCTGGCGTGCGCACCATAGAATAAATCAGCGTATTCGCTTCTTTTTGCGCCCGGCTATAGGCCCGTGGCCATGGCAGTATTTCTTTTTTCAGGGTGATGCCAGAATCAAGGGCAATTAAATCCAGTAATTCTGTTGAAAAACCGGTTACTTTTCCATTCTGTTCGTAATTAAGCGGCGGTAAATATTCGGTTAAAGCATTAAGCTGTTCTGCCGCCTGAGCATAGAAACTGATGTTCAATATAAAAATAAAATAACAGACTTTCTTATAAATAACCATATCGACTCATAAAGTACCTGCCCCTTGGGAGGGGAATGAGCCTTATTTTATTGTATTAAAATGTTAGGCCTATGAAATTTTATCCGGTGAGGTGCAGTTTGAACCGTGCTGTTTCTTTATCCAGGGCATGATACTGCTTGTATCGGATGGTGTAAAAGTTCTTGATTAGTTTCCCATAAATAGAACATCAGGGCGTAAGTAGTGTAATCAAACAAATTTCCTATTGGAGGTTCTGATGTCAAATAAGTATAGTGATGATCAATTTTTTTATTATGAATCAGTACAACTGATGTTGTATTGCTGTTTATTTTGTAAAGCGAGCGCACTCCGAAGATAGCACCCGCTCTAAATATGCCGGATATTTTATCCTGCAAAAATATGCTGTTCGAAAATTACACTGCAAGCTTTAGCCGCAGCGTTTAACTTTTCTTTTAGCAGTGATGCATTATTGGCGGTAAGTTGATCATAGTTTGCTGCTGTTTTTTCATCATCAGATACATAAGTGCATGGAACTTGTGCAATTACTTTTCCATCGCTCGGGTCAAGCAAACGTGCACGGGCGCTATAAGTAACTCTATAGTGTGTCCAATCGGCAGGGAAGTAGTTAAACATCCAGCCTAGTGTTTTTACATCAAATACTAAGCTGCCTGCGTCAACTTTCTTTTTTATTTCATTTGTTGAGTCGTCACTTACGTTAATCACTTCTTTGATTTCTTTTGACTTTAAGCGATCAGCTAATTTATTTTTGAGTTCTTTCGTTAGCATGGTTGCTGGGTCGTCAATATTATTTGTTTTGACCAGGTCATTACCTGCTGAAATCATAGCTATTGCACCTAAAGCGCCAAAGATAGCTTTATCCGCCGTGAAGGCAACAAAATCAGGTTTTTCATAGTTAACGGTAGTTAGTGTTTTTCCGTTGATAGCGTTGATTTTTTCGGGAGATGCTTTGATCATTTCAACTGATGCGCAGCCCGTCATCATGAGCAAAGAGATAAGAGATGCTAATTTCTTCATGGAATGTCTCTGAAAGTTAAATAACGTAGCGTGTTTGTGTAGTACGTTGTCATTATTCCATCTTTTTAATCTGTAAGTGTTATTTTTTGATAAAAATGTAATCTGAAATAATGGAGTGCTTGAAATAAGCATATTTAGAAAAATACTTGTGTGAGTAATATTTTAGTAACAAAAAAATCACGCTCTAACGTGATTTTTTTATAATGTAATTAATACTCCGTGAATTTATAACGTATTGATCTTATTGAGGTTTAAATCAATTCGAAATAAAAAACTCAAAAGGCACCAGTAGCTCCAGCTCGTCCGGGCGCTCTGCCGGGATACGGGGCAGGGGGGCGGCGCGGCTGAGGGCTTCCATGGCGGCTTTGTCTAGTACGGGCACGCCGGAGCTGCGCTCTAGTTTTGCACTGAGCACCTGGCCTTCGCGGTTAATCATAATGCGTAAATAGGCCACGCCCTCGTCGCCACGCATACGGGCGGCAGCGGGGTAGCGGCGAAAGCGCTCTAAGCGGGCCAATACCTTGCCTTCCCAGCTGTTGCTGCCGCCGCTGGCCTGCTGATTAGAGGCCGGGGGCGCTGGCGGGGCGGCTGCGATGGCCGCGGTTTTATTGAGCGGGCCTGTTTCTTTGCTTGCAGCAGCTTCCGTGGTTTTGGGCTGAGCGACGGCGGCAAGCGGCGATTCGGCCTGTGTTTTATTCACGATACTGGGCTGGGCTTGTGGCGTGGGTTTGGTGTCTTTGGGGGCAGGCGCCGGGGCTTGTTTCGCCGCGGCTTTGCTGACCTGTCTGGCTTCGTTTTGCTCCAGCGGAACAGCAGGCGCAGGTGCTGCCGCCTCTAAAAGTGTGACTTCTATTTGCTCACTTTCATGTGCCGGGTGAGGAGGGACAGTGCTCCAGTTGCTGACAAAATAGCTGAGCAGGCCAAGGTGTAATAAGAAGCTGATGGCAAAGCTGCGCCTGATTCCTGATGTGGGCTTTGCAGGGCAGGCAGCAGGGCTGCCCGCCTCTTCAATCGTTGAGGGGCGGCGGATCAGATAAATAGCTACGATCAGCTCACAAACCGCCACGCCCGCCACCACCCACTTTGGGGCAGGGGTGAGGGCGAGGATGATCAGCCCCAGCATCATGCCCAGACAGGCTGATATTTTGGCGCTTTTGGGCACAAGGCGGTTGGCCCGCCATGCGCGCAGGGAGGCGCCAAAACGCGGGTGCTGCAGCAGCCATTGCTCAAACTTAGGCGACGATTTGCTAAAGCAAGCCAGTGCCATCAGTAAAAAAACCGTGGTGGGCATTACAGGCAGCATCGCGCCAATAATGCCGAGCACCACCATCAGGCACCCCAGAATGGTGTAACCCCAGCGTAATGGTGCGTGCAGTCCGCCCTGATGCATTAATACACCTGATCCAAATGATTATTCATGCGTGTGAAAGCAGCTTTGGCTCCGGCCACCATACGCGCTTCTTCTTCCTCTGAGAGTAGTACACCATCAAGCACCGCAGTAAATTCGCGCCAGTTTTTAGCGCGGCCTTCTGGCGCGCCTGCCAGATGGCGGGCTCCGAATGTTTCGGACATCCCGAGCGCACCGGCCATTTTTAATAAAATCGCCGCGCCGAGTTTAGAGCCTTCGGTGACATACATCCAGCCCAAAGCAGTGGGAATATCTTGCTTATGCTCAAGGGCTGGCAAAGTATCGTGCGCTGGCAGTGCGCGTTTCAGATCGGTGATATCTGCCGCGATGCGGTCATAGCGGCGGCGTTCGGCCAGATCAGGGAAAAGGGCGGCCAGATCCGGGTTGTCGTAAAGCGGATCGCAATCTCTTAAAAAGCCGTACTGGGCGATCAGAAAACGTGCGTAGTTGTCTTCGCTGGCAAAAGGCTTATTGGCCATGATGCGCTTATCCAGCTGATCGTGTGTGTCTGTGGTTAAGGCTTTAAGTTGTTGAGTACGGCTTAGTTCGGCTACAGCATTCATAGTGGTTTATTTGCTCAGGTAATAAAAAAACAGGGTTAAAAAAAATCTACTTTGGGAACCGCCATCCTGAAGCGTGCAGCCAGGGCTTTGCCTGCCGCACGGGCATGCTGGTTAAAACTTCATTCCCAAAGACATCCTTACCGTGCGGCCCGGGCCTGGCATCAGGCTGAGCGAGAGCGGATCAAGGTAGTAACGATCGGTGGCGTTATCGATGGTCATATCGACCTGGGTATCGGCGCTGATTTTGTAGCTGGCAAAGAGATCAACCAGGCTGTAGGGCAGGGTTTTGATCTGCACTGCCGTGCCGCTGGCGTTTTGCCAGCTTGCATCTTTGTCTGCGGTGTTTAATGGCCCGCTTACATAGCTGGCACGCATACCCATTGTGAGTTTCTGATCCAGCAATCGGGCACCAAAAGTAGCGTTAGTGCTGATTTTTGGCGGGATCATATTGCTGACATAAGACGAGGTAAAACCAACTGGCGAGCAGTCGGGTGTTGCGCTCATGCTGGGGATGAACTGGGCTTTAGCGCGTAAATAGCCGGCCATTTTTGCATCGCAAATCATGGCTTTGTGGTTCAGGGTGGCGGCTAATTCACCAAAGAAATCACCTCTGTCGTAAGACGATTGCAGCTCAAAGCCAGATACGCTGAAGTTGTCGATATTGGCCATCGAGAAATTCTGCTCCCACGCTTTTTTGCCGGAAATCTGCACGCGGGTGATGTAGTGATCGGTGGTGTTATTAAAGTAAGCCACTTTCAGGCGCAGCTTGTCTTCTGCTGTAAATACGCCGTCCTTAATAAAGCTGATCCCCGTTTCCCAGTTTTTGCTGTGCTCGGGCTCCAGCGGCGAAGAGAAAGTGGCCGAGAAGCCAATGGTGGATTCATACAGGCTGGGCATACGCAGCCCTTCGGTGTAGCGCAGATAGCTGCTGATGTGCTCGCTTAGTTTAAATGTCAGGCCAAATGCAGGTGCAAAGCCGCTGCCTTCACGCTCTATCGGTGCGCTGCGGCTGAATGCACCGGGAATATCGTCGTGATAAACCATATCGTCAACGGTGGATTCGTGTACCTGGCTGCGGCTGATTTCTACCGGATCCTCGTCTTTATCATGCTCCAGAACAATTTTGTCGGCCTTGAGCGGGTTTGTTGCATCGCTAAACTGGCCGTTTTTGTCCTGATGCCAGAGCACGGTGCCGATTCGCTCACTTTGGTCGTCATATAAATAGATGCGTTTCCAGCCCTGTGGCTCTTCAAGCTGGGTGGCCGTGGTATTTCTGTCCTTGCTGTGATAACGCAAATAGCGGCCACCGGCTTCTACTGTCAGCCAGTTTGAGGGCTGCCACAGCATATTCAGAAAGGCGCTTTCTTCATGCCGCGTGCCGCTGCGTAAGGTGCGGTTATGATTGATATCATCCATATCGATCTTTACTCGGTCGGAAGGGGCGATATCTTCTTTTTGCAGCGAAAAGCCATAGTTCAGGCTGAAAGCACCGTAGGCATTATCAAAGCGCGAGGTATTGCTTAAATCTGCGCCATAGCGCTGCGATTGGTTTTTAGCCAGGTAGAGTGTTTCTACACATTGCTCGCATTCGTGATCCCAGCTGGTGGGCTTGCCCTCGTGCGGGTTGCGGAAAACATCGCCATTGCGGGCGGCGCTTTCCATATCGGTGTGCCACAGATTGGCTTTCAGGCTAATCAGCGGATTGTCTGCAGGCTGATACTTATAGCGTGCTGTCCAGGCATCGGTGCTGACTTCGCTGGGTTTCCACTGCTTAATAATGCCGGTGCTGTTACGCAAAATTTGCGAAGGCATAATTTCGCCATAAGCACTTTTAAAATAGCGGTAGCTCAGCTCTAAGGCCTGATCATCAGTCAGATTGAGGGTGGTTTTCAGCAGGGCAGAATCGGTGGTGTTTGAGGTATTTAAAACCTCGTCCCCAGCATGATAGAAGCGTGTAATGCCGTCATCCTCGCCATTTTCATCGATATTCTGGTAGCTGCTGAAGCCATTTTTACCTGCAAAATAATTGCCGGTACTGCGGTGGCTGATGGCGGCAATCAGATCAAAATCATCCTGGCGCGTTGCATAAGCAAGGCTCAGAAAGCCGCTGCGCGGGTCCAGGATATTGTTGCGGTCTGTGCGTGGTGTGGTTTCAAAATCAGTGGGGGCTTCCTTGCTGTTGTCCTGCAGGCCGGTGCGGATTCTGAAACCGCTGCGCTCACCCGGCTTTAAAATATCTTCGGCACGCAAAGTTTGCATGCTGACGAGGCCGCCAATCGCGCCTGCGCCTTCAGCGCCCATGCTTGGGCCTTTGGCAATATTGATTTCGCTGATCATTTCCGGATCAAGATAGCTACGGTCGGCAATGCCGGAATAACCACGGTAAATGGTGCTGGCTTGCAAACTGCCATCAATCAGCACCGGCACACGGCCCTGACCCTGCATGCCGCGGATATTGACATCAAGAGCGCCACTATTTCGTGCATCACCCACCACCACGCCGGGCGTGCCTTTTAAAATATCGGCAGGAGAAGTGCCACGGAAGCGATCGATGTTTTCCCGGCTGATATGGGCAGACGAGCCTGGCTTCACATAGGGGCGATCGCTGGCTTCGATCTGCTCATCACTTAAAAACGCCGCTGCCGCGCCACTGACTTTAACCGTGCCAATGGCAACGGCCTTATCAGCTTGCGGCTCCTGCTTTAAAACAATCGTGCCATCGCTGTTTACTTCGGCCCGCAAGCCGCTGCCGCTGAGTAATTGGCGCAGCGCATCACGCAGGCTGTAGCTGCCTTTAAGTGCCGGGCCCTGGCGGCCTGCGGTGAGCCTGGCGTCCACGAGCAGCACCATGCCGGACTGGCGGGCCAGCTCGCTCAATGCGTTGCTCAGAGGCTGGGCGCTGATATTAAATTCAATCGCGGCTGGCTGGGCTGCAATGCTCTGTGCAGGCACAGCAAAGGCAAGGCTTAAGGCCAGAATCAATGGCCGGATCGCCGCGTGGCGGCAGGATGCTCTCATAGGATTGGCTCTCACTTGGGAGTGATTTTAAGAATCATTACCAACTAAACGAATGAGACTGATGAATCCTGATGTTGAAATGAAAATATTTTTTAGCCGGAACAAAAATGTTTAATGACGATGCAAATAAGGACACCCAGAGGGTGTCCTTATTTTGTTTACGTTAAGGGATTGATATTTAGAATTTAACAGCGAAAGACATCCGCACGGTACGCCCAGGCCCCGGCATCAGGCTGAGCGTAAGTGGGTCGAGGTAGTAGCGGTCGGTGGCGTTATCAATGGTCATATCGACACGGGTATCAGCATTGATTTTGTAGCTGGCAAACAGATCCACCAAGGTGTAGGGCAGGGTTTTGATCTGCACCGAGGTGCCGCTGTAATTGGTCCAAAGCTTATCTTCGGTCACATTGAGCGGGCCACTGACATAGCTGGCGCGCAGCCCAAGCGTGAGCTTCTGATCAAGCTGGCGGGTACCCAACGTGCCGTTCGCCATCATTCCTGGCGGGATCATATTGCTGACATATGAGGTATTAAAGCCCACCGGAGAGCAATCCGGCGTTTCGCGGGCTTCAGGCCAGTCTTTGCCTTTGGCGCGGAAATAAGCCGCCATTTTGGAATCGCAAATGGTGCTTTTTTGATTTAGCGTAGCCGCTAATTCACCAAAGAAATCGCCACGGTCATAGGAAGACTGGAGCTCAAAGCCGGAAATGCTGTAACTATCCAGATTATGCATGGTGAAATTCTGCATGCCCGATACGCCATCAAAGCTGCGGCGGGTGATGTAGTTTTCGGTGTTGTTATTGAAATAGGCTACTTTTAAGCGCAGCTTATCGTCCGCTGTAAAGACGCTGTCTTTTACAAAACTAATCCCCGCTTCCCAGTTTTTGCTGTGCTCTGGTTCCAGTGGCGAGGCGTAGCGGGCCGAAAAACCGACGGTGGATTCAAACATGCTGGGCATACGCATGCCTTCGGTGTAGCGCAGATAAGTGCTGATGGTGTCGGTCAGCTTATAGGTGGCGCTAAAGGCCGGGGCAAAGCCGCCGCCATTACGCTCAACAGGGGCAGTGCGGGTAAATGCGCCGGGGATTTTGTCATAGAATACGGGGCCGGTGGTGTCCCAGAAGTCGATCTTGCTGACATCAACAGGCAGACCTTCTTCACCATCTTTCTCTGGCTCCAGTGTGCCCTTGCCGTTTTTAATCGGGTTTGTGGAATCGGTAAACTGGCCGTTTTCATCCTGGCGCCAGATGGTTGAGCCAATTTCATTACCATCTTTGTCCCACATCTGAATTCTTTGCCAGCCTTGCTTTTCCCGTACGGCAGTAGAAATCACATTGCGATCTTTACTGCTGTAATGAATATAGCGGCCACCGGCTTCCAGCAGCAGGCGGTCGCTGGCCTGCCATTGCATATTTAAAAAGGCGCTTTGCTCATTGCGGATACCACTGCGCAGGGTGCGGTTATTATCAAAGTCATTCTGAGTTTTATTCACACTATCGGACGGTGCGACGTCTTCTTTTTGTAAAGAGAAGCCATAGTTCAGTTGCACCGGCCCAAGGGCGGTATCAAAACGCGATGTATTGCTCAGATCCGCTCCATAGCGCTGGGCCTGATTTTTAGCCAGATACACCACCTCTGCGCAGGCCTCGCAATCGCCATCGCCCGGATGCGGTTTGCCTTCCAGCGGGTTGCTGAATACATCGCCATTGCGGGCTGCGGTCTGCATATCGGTGTACCACAGCCCGGCTTTCAGATTGATGAGCGGGTTATCTGCTGGCGCGTATTTATAGCGGGCCGTCCAGGCCTCGGTGCTGACTTCGCTGGCTTTAAAGTCATGCAGCACATTTGAATCACTGCGCCAGATTTGTGAAGGCATGATTTCGCCATAATTGCTCTTGTAATAGCGATAGCCCAGCTCTAAAGCCTGCTCTTCACTAAAGCGGTAAGTGCCTTTGAGTAGGGCCGAGTTGGCGATATTCATGGTGTTAAACACCTCGTCGCCGGCGTTGTAAAACTTGGTCAGGCCGTTGTCTTGTCCCCACCTATCAATTGCTTGATAGCTGTTGTAGCCATTTTTACCGGAGTAGTAATTGCCGTTCTGGCGATGGCTGATGGCTGCAACCAGGTCGTAATCATCTTCTTTCAGGGCGTAAGCCAAGCTAATAAAACCATCTCTTGGGTCCAGAATGCTGTTGCGATTGCTCCTTGGTGTGGCTTCATATTTGTGGCGTGCTTCAACGCTATTGCTTTGCAAGCCAGTGCGCAGCCTGAAGCCGCTGCGCTCACCCGGTTTTAAAACGTCTTCAGGTTTAAGCGTTGTCATGCTGACCAGGCCGCCAATTGCACCCGTGCCTTGGGCATCCAGGCTTGGCCCCTTGGTGATATTGATTTCACTGATCATTTCCGGATCGATATAGCTGCGATCGGCCACGCCTGAGTAGCCACGGTAAATGGTGGTGGCTTGCATGCTGCCATCAATCAGCACCGGCACGCGGCCCTGGCCCTGCAGGCCGCGGATATTCACATCCACTGCGCCGCTATTACGTGCATCGCTCACCACCACGCCAGGCGTGCCTTTGAATATATCCGCCGGTGAAGTGCCACGGAAGCGATCAATATTTTCGCGGCTGATATGGGCGGATGAGCCTGGCTTGAGATAGGGCCGCTCGCTGGCTTCAATTTGCTCATCGTTTAAAAAGCCCGCTGCCGCACCGCTCACACGAACGGCCCCAATGCTCACTGTATTGCCGGTGGAGGCCGGTACAGCTTTAATGATTATCGTGTCTTTGCCCTGAATATCGGCCCGTAAACCGCTGCCATTGAGCAACTGACGCAGCGCATCCCTCAGGCTGTAACTGCCTTTTAAGGCCGGGCTTTGGCGGCCACCGGTCAGCTTGGCATCTGCCAGCAACACCATGCCGGACTGGCGGGCGAGCTCGTTGAGGGCGCTGCTCAGCGGCTGGGATGTGATATTTAATTCAATCGGGGCAGCCTGGGCTGCAAAGCTGGCGGCAGACGCTGCAAGGCTTAAAGCCAGGATTAAAGGACGGATCGCCGTGCGGTGGCTGGACACTTTCATAGGGTTTCACTCTCTCGTTTTATTATATTAATAATCATTCTCAATTAAAACGAATTAAGAGAGCTTATCCTGACGTTGTTGGAGGAAAATTTATATTACACACCGGGGTGGCAAGCATGCGGAGTATGGAAGAGGATGGCGCAAAATTGCTTAGCGTTTGATCAATGCGGTTGGCTTAGTACTGACAACAAAAATTTCAACTACTCTAAAGAAGATTTTGTTTTGCTTAACAAGTGACCGGACTGGGGTTTCAGTAAAAGGAAGGAGATGCAGTTTACATAGAGGGTGATGCTTACTTTGAACGCACAAACAGAGGCAAATTAATGGGTTTTTTAAACAGAATTAAAATTGGTGCCCGATTAACGCTGGCCTTTATGGTGATGCTGGCGTTTATCTTTGCTCTGTTTCTGAGTGTTCGGGCAGGTTTATCCAGTATTGATCAGGCTATGCATCAGATTGTGCAGGTTGAGGCAAAAAAACAAAGTTTCACTGCTGAATTAGACCGGCATTCGCAAAATGCCGCTTTGTTATTGCTGCAAATTGTAACAACGCCCGAGCGTCAGGCTCGTGTGCCTCTCTATACCGCGATGGATCTGGCAGGCAAGCAAGCCAGTGTTGCGTTTAAAAATTTGCAAAGTCTGCCTTGGTCTGGGGAAAGGGCTGCATCACTACAAAATTTAGCCACGCTGCGCGAAAAGTATCTTCAGGCTTTTACAGACACGGTTGATTTAATTGAGCTGGGCGATCAGGCCGCTCTGGCCCAACAGTATGCCAGCCACACTCAGCCTTCTTTGCACGCCTTGCTTAAAGGAACTGCTGAATTGGCCGCGATGCAACAAACCAATATGGCGGAAGAATTAGCCAGCGTATTGCAGCGTATGAGTGATACGCGTTCATTACTCTGGATTTTGAGCCTGTGCGCTTTAATCTCCGGGCCTTTTTTTGCATGGGCAGTGACTCGCAGCATTATTCGTCCGCTGGATCATGGTGTTGCTGCGATGGCGGGCATGGCCGCTGGCGATTTACGCTGCCAGCTGACTATCCATGGCAGTGATGAAACCGCCATGATGCTGACGCAAATGCAAAAAATGCAGATTAGTCTGGCTGCGATGGTGCTGGAGTTACGCGATTCTGCGAACCAAATTTCAAGCTCCGCTCAGTCTGGTCAGCAGGGCGCTACAGACGTTGCCAATGGGGTAGCCAGTCAGCAGCTGGAGATTTCCCAGATTCATCGGGTTGTGGGAGATTTTGTCAATAAACTGCATTTTGCTGAAAAAACGGCTTATTCAGCCCAGCAGCAATCGCAGCAGGCGGCCAGTCTGGCTGGGCGGGGTCATCAGCTGATTGAAACCGCTTCGCGGGAAATTGCTGCGATTGCAGGTACCATTCAAAGCAGTGCAGATGCCGTTGATGTTTTGCGGCAGAGGGCTAATTCGATGCGCACGATGATCAGTGCAGTCACCGAAATTGCCGAACAAACGAATATGCTGGCCTTAAATGCGGCGATAGAGGCTGCACGCGCTGGTGAAGCTGGCCGGGGCTTTGCCGTTGTGGCGGACGAGGTAAGAAGGCTGGCAGATCGAACCTCTGGCGCTACCCGCGAAATCTATAGTGTGATTGAAGCGATGGATCAGCAAACCAGTGAAGCTATTTTTCAAATTGACCAAGGGAGGAATGAAATGGCGCGGGCGGTGGCAATGATCGGCGAAATTGTGGACCCCCTTACTCAATTACAGCAGGGGGCCAGCCAGGCCACTCTGGATTTGGATCTCTTAAGTCAAAATATCTCCGAACAAGTGGCTGAAAGCCAGGCTATTGCCAATAGTGTGGATGCTATTTCTCAATCTGCCGATAGTAATCTGCGTATTACCCGGCAAGCCAGCCAGGATAGCAGCCAGTTATTTGAAATCAGCCTGCAGTTACAAAAACAAATGCAGCGTTTTCGGCTGTCATAAACCGGGGCCTTAGAATCGCTGTGCTTTGCAAACTTAAGGTGCGCTTATTTCACCTTTGTTGATTCTGACTGGCAGAACCTGCGGTAAGGCCTGAGTAAATTGCTGCAGTTTTTTAATCTCAAAGCTGCCAGATATACGCAGCTTGCCGATTTCAGGATCGGTAATACGCAGGCCAGTAGGGGTATAGCGTTCAAATTCGGCAATGGCATTGGCCAGCGTGGTGTTATCAAAGCTTAATCTGCCCTGACGCCAGCTGCCTACTGCTGCCGGAGCAATGGCTTGCACGGGGCTCAAGGTATTATTCTCCAGTGAGACCGCTTCCCCTGCACGCAAAATAAGCCCGGGCAAAGCGGCTGGTTTGGGCTGAACCGCCACCTTGCCGGACTGCACCGCAACCTGAATCTGCTTTTGAGTATTTCTGACTGAAAATTGTGTGCCCAGCACACTCACCTGGGCCTGATCGGTAATAACGTGAAAAGGGCTGCCTTTGCTGACATGAAACATAGCCTGCCCTTTGATTAAACGGACTTCACGTTTATCACGGTACAGCGCTATTTCTACCTGGCTGTCGGTATCGAGCTCTAAGTGGCTGCCATCGGGTAAATATTGTTCCAGTATTTGCCCGCGTGCGGTTTGTACTTGCTGCTGGTAGCTGGGCAAGCTCAGCCACAAATAACTACAGGCCAGCAGCGACAGCGCACAGCCGGTAAGCAGGCGCGGCCTGAAATAAACAGAGATCAGCTGCTTATAACGCTCACGCCTTGCCTTTGCGGCAAGTTGCTTGCGCTGCTTTGCAAAATGCTGGCTGCAGGAGGGGGGCATTTCACTGATCAGGCGATTGAAATTTTGCATCTCCTGCCATGCCTGCTGATGAGCCGGGTGGCTGGCCAGCCATTCCTGAAAATGCTGTGTTTCAGCGGGGCAAAGTCCTTGTTCCTGGCGTAACAACCATTGTGCTGCTGCGGTATCCGGATCAATCTGCGTGATCTGTGTTGAGCCGCTCATTTTCCACCCCGCTCAGCCATGCCTTTTTTGCAGCTTACCATGGCGTTAATAATGTGTTTTTCCACCATATTAATCGAAATGCCCATCTGCTTAGCAATCTCCGCATGGCTTAAACCCTCAAACTTATACAGTACAAAGGCTTCTTTGCTGCGCGGGGGCAGGCCATCAATCAGCTCCAGTAATCGCTTCATTGACTGCCTGCCCGCAGCCCGGTGCTCCGGCTCATCGGCACGGGAGGCGGGCAGCTCAAGTTGTTCATAGTTATCATATTGGCGCGACTGATTCTGGCGGTATTGATCAATCACGATATTTTTGGCTGTGGTGTAGAGCAAAGCCCCCAAACCTGCCCCGCCATCCTGAGAAACCTGCTTACTGGCAAGCACCCGCGCATAAGCCTCCTGCACTACGTCCTGAGCCTTATCGCGGCAGCCAATCGAGCGGGCAATAAACAGATGCAAATCGTGATAATAACGCTCAAACACCGGACACAACCCAAAGCAGAAAAACGGCGAATCATACCGTTTGAATTTAAAGATAACAAGAATCATTATTATTTATAATCATGACAAGTGGTTTGTAAGTTGCGGTAAGGGCGTGTAAAAAAATTGCTGCTGCAAAAGGATATTTTTGAAATTGGCCTATTGACCTTGCCCCTGCGGAAAGCTTGATACTGGCATCTCTGCTTACGAGAACACTTATGCTTACGATTGGACAACTTGCCCGCTGCTATGGCCTGAGCACTAAAACGCTGAGGCATTACGACAGCATTGGTTTATTCAGCCCCGCCTTCACTGGCAGCGATAACGGCTACCGCTATTATTTGCCCGCCCAGGTCACAGAGCTGGGGCAGATTGTTCGTCTGCGCCAGTTTGGCCTGCCGCTGGAAGAAATCCGTCAGCTCTGGCAAGCCGGAATGGATGATCAGACATTACGCCAGCTGTTGCAGTCCCATTCAGAGCGGCTGCAAGGCGAGATCAAGGATAAGCAGGAGCAGATCACCCAAATTCAGATTTACCTTACCAAAGCCCCAAGGAGCCCCGCTATGCAAACCCCTGAAATTGTTACCCGTGCTGCTTTCCGTGTTATTGGCCTTGTCTGGACTCCGCAAGATGAAGGCAGTATCCCTGACATGTGGGGGCGGTTTTTGCCTCGCGAACATGAAATTGCCGCTATCTGTCCTGGCAGTTGTTATGGGCTTTGCCAGCCCTTAGCCGATGGACAATGGCGCTATCTGGCCGCACTGGAAGCCGCCGCAGATGCTGCGGTTCCTGATGGCATGGTGGCGCTGGATGTGCCGGAGCAACGCTATGCCCGCTTTGAACATATTGGCCCGGTGAGTGGCATCGCTGATACTTTCAGGTCTATTCACAGCCGCTGGCTGCCTGCTGCCGGGCTTAAAGCGCTGGATGGTATTGAGTTTGAATATATGGATCAGCGTTTTCTGGCCCCGGATCACCCGGATTCTGTGACGGAGCTATTTATTCCAATTGGTTAATTTATAAAAAAATAATTGCTGCTTTAAACAGAAACTAGCTGCCAACAAAAATTTCTTTTGCTTCCAGCCAATTGTTGATTCTTTGGTAGCTGGTTTCGTTTATGTTTTTTTCCGAGGTAAATAAATAGCCCTGCCCGGAGAAAGTATCGATATGCCTTGAGCTGTCATCAATCAGGTAATCGCAATTGAGCATCCCTTTATACCCGCAGAAAATGAAGTTCATTTCATTAATAAAAGGAAAATTATGCTTCAGCCAGTCATACTTGGCATTAAAAGAGGAAGGATATTCCATTGCAGCGCTTGCAAAGTATATTTCGTAATCTTTTGACAGCTCGAAGATGACCTCTGCGGCATTTTCAATGACATTTAAATCGCGAAAAAAATCAGGATGATGGGGGAAAGAGCGAACTCTGTTGACGTGCTCTTTTAAAACCACGTCATAAATTTTTTTTCCTCTGAGCATCTCTTTTGAAAGCGTAATTCCAAATTCATTTTTGTACCAGGTGAGATGGCGTTGCAAGGTGTCTGCAACCGTGTCGTCCATATCAATAGCGATACTTTTTTTCACTGTACATTCCTCATAGAGCTGGCGGGATGAAGATCATTGCTCATGTTAATTGCTTACTATATTTTTTCTTAATTTTATCATCTTACTTAAGATTGTTGGCAGTTTGATTGCAAGCTATGGGCAGCATAAATTGCCTTACTTTGTTAATCAGCCTGCTGCTTGGCTCATATTTAAGCGCGCACAATTGGGCTTTTTATTCAATAATCAATCCATCGTGCCCGCGTCAGTTTGCTGATAGGGTTTATTGTTTTTTTCTTGCCCGGGCCCATTATGAAAACCAAACTGGATGCTGCCACCAAGCAAATGGCGAGTCAGATTATTTATCAGATTTTTCCTGAGCGTTTCGCCATCGGTGGCGCTCTTGCCAGCAGCGTGAAGTTGGCGCAGGCGGCGTATGCCCATCCGGGTGTGGTGAAGCGGGGCTGGGACGACAGTACGCTGGATCAGCCATGGGGGATGCAGTTTTTTGGCGGGGATTTAGACGGCATTGCCGAAAAGCTGGATTACCTGCAGGACTTGGGCGTCACCGGCGTGTATTTAACGCCGGTATTTACCGCGCCCAGCAATCACAAATACGATGCGGTGGATTTTTTTAGCATTGACCCGATGTTTGGTGGCGAGCCAGCCTTGCTGCGGCTAATTGAGTCATTACACGCCAAAGGCATGAGCCTTACGCTGGATGCGGTGCTTAATCATGTATCCGACAGCCACCCGTGGTTTTTGGCGGCTAAAGCAGGGGATGCAGCCAAGCGTGATTGGTTTAGTTTTAAAGACGATGGCAGTTATCTGTGCTGGCAGGATTATGGCCTGATGCCGGAGCTGAACCTGAGCAACCCAAGCGTTCGCGATGTTTTATACCGCCAGCCAGATAGCCTGGTGCAGCACTGGCTGGCTAAGGGCGTGGATAACTGGCGCTTTGATGTGGCGCAGGATGTGGGGATTGAAGTTGCGCAGGAAATGGCGCAGGTGGTGGGGCAGCGCTTTCCTAAGGCCGGTTTGCTGGGCGAGCTGAATGGTTTTTCCGGCTGCTGGTTTGAGGCGGGTGGCGGCTTTAAAGGCATGATGAATTACTGGTATCGCACCGCCACGCTGGCCTGGCTGGCGGGCGAGATTGACGCGCTGCAAATGAATCATGCGCTTAAAGACGCCAGAGCAGCTTACGGCCTGAGCGGCCTGCTTTGCTCGTGGAATATGCTCTCCAGCCACGATACGCCAAGGCTGCTGACTACGGTGGGCAGTGTAGAAAAAGCGCAGCTGGCGATGATTATGCAGTTCACCCTGCCCGGTATCCCGCTGATTTATTACGGCGAAGAAATCGGCATGGAAGGCGGGGCAGACCCGGATTGCCGCCGCCCCATGCGCTGGAATCAGGCCGATTGGAATCATGCACAGCGCCAGTTTGTGCAGCAGCTGATTGCGATTCGCCAGCGTACCCCGGCATTACAGTACGGTGATGTGCAGGTATTGGGCGACAGGCTGGCAGGCAATGCACTGGTGTTTTTACGCGCTACAGATGTGATCGGTGAGGCGGCGTTGGTGATTGTTAATTTATCTGACCGGCCATTACAAACCAGGCTGTTAATCCCTTACTCCCACTGGTACGACGGCGTGCCTTTGCACGATGCGCTGGGTAATGCACAGGATAGCAAAGTGCAGGCAGGCAGCGTATTGCTGGATATCCCTGCGCAAACTGCGGCGATCTATCTGC
The DNA here is from genome assembly GCF_011601265.1 of Iodobacter violaceini. GTDB lineage: Bacteria > Pseudomonadota > Gammaproteobacteria > Burkholderiales > Chitinibacteraceae > Iodobacter > Iodobacter violaceini. Next base: position 191,513 of record NZ_JAAOLX010000001.1, on the reverse strand, counting down.
CCGGCGAGCCTTACCAGCATTACAGCTTTTTTAAAGCGAGAAATCGCTGAGTTTAAGTTTGATTTTCGGAGTACCGGCAAATATATTCGGGGGCGAAGGCGCATTCTCTTTGGCTGGCGAATCAACCCTACACAGGATTGATCCGCCAGTACTTCAATTAAGGCAGGTTCGGTGTGTTTTCAACAAAATACTCGTGTGAATCGGCATTCATAATGGCTTTGGCCGGATCGCTGATGGCCAGCTTTTTAGCGCCGGATTGCCCGTAAACATTGTCTTTGGTTGAAGCCACTGCATAAAAATGGCTCATTTCATGGACCAAAGTGCCGCCTTTAGAATCAGTTCCTGTCATCGGGGCAGTCCAGAAGGCATTGCATACGTAAATTTTGTAAGGCTGGCTGGGGTAAACGTAGGCAAAGTAAGAATCTGTGCAGCCGCAATCTACGGTAACCGGTTTATTTAAGAAAGCATCTTTAATCGCCACGTAATGTGCTTTGACGGTGGCGTAGCGTGATGAATCGTATTTACCAAACCATGTGGAATAACGTGCGCTGCTGGCCCCTGTCGACATATAGTCATCACCGCTGGCCGACATGGTTTGCGCTGCGCTGAATGCTGTTTTTACCTGCGCAGATTGCGATGCGGAGCATTTATTAAAGGATAAGCTGCCTCCGGCAAGGCTGGGCTGGACAGGCTCACTGCTGATGGTGCCCCGTGGCAGGCTGCCATCTATCCATACCGAAATGGCATCGGATGGTGCAATGCCAGCCTCTGTGCTTACAAGCCCTTTTGCATCGCTTCCTGCGTGCGGCGCATCAACATGATATTGGATGGTGTAATTGCCCGTTACGCGCATATCGTAGAGTGCAGATAATTCCACTTTTTGCTGGTAGCTGGCCCCGGGCTTTAATTCAAAATAATCACTGGCCTTAGGTGCTGCGCGTTTTACCATGGGGCCCAGGTAATTTACTTTTACGCCATCACGATATACATCAAATAATTCGGTTTGTGCGGCAATAAAAGGGGTATGCCACTTTAAAATATACTGAGGTGCTGATGAGGTGTTTTTCATCGTGACATTCACAAATACATCATCGCTTTCAACTAATGTGTTTTTATCTGCGCTAAGGGTGACTTGTATATCTTTGGAATCTGCGCTGGCGCTAAATGACAAAAAAACTGCCAATATTGCGGCACATATCCGAAATCCGTTTTTAATATTCATTCTTTGCTCCACATATTTAAATGGTTGATTAAAACAAGGAATAAAACGCCGGGCACAGACCTTTGTCGCGCCAAAAATAACGCAAATTAATGTTTAAAAAAAGACAAGTGGCTGTGCCAGATCACCTTAGCAAATAAACGTGCAGGCGATAAATAAAAACAAGTAATTGCCTTAATGGAATAGAAATGATGCTTTTTATATCCTGATACGGGGTGATAATTTATTTTTTTGCTAATAAGTGATTGTCTTACAAGGTTTATTTACGCCTTTGCATGGCAGGGATGATTTTGAGTATCACAGTGATGGGTTTACGCAGATTCTCCGTTAAATTATTTAAAGCTGGCCATTTAAGTGTTTTTTAGCTTGCGATGTCCGGCAAGATGATAAATGCAGGCAACATTTGATTTGCTCTGCGTTTGTAAGCAGTTTTAAAGCCCGACTTATAGAATTTTCTGTCTTTTCTTCTTTAAATTTTAATGAATAATTACAAGTTTAAAGGTTTTAAATTGTAAATAAAGAAAGCTATGGTCTAGCATAAAAAGGATATGGGCGGTTGTCTGGGAAAGGGCTTGCCTGTGTACTGGAATAACAAAAACAAACTGCGTTAAAGCCCAGGCTCTGTCTTCACGGAACGTCAGCAAATCAAAACGGCATGTTTTTCTTCAATTTTAAAGGGAAGAAGAGGATGGGCAACGGGCCGCATTCTTTAGCGCGGGGGCATAGCTGGCCCATTAAGCTTTCAATCGCTACGGTAGTGGTGCTCTGCATGCTGGTGCTGGCAGTCGGAGTGATTGGCATTGGCTGGAGTGGCGCACGCAGCACCCTGCTTGATACTGCGGCCAGAACAGCAAGAGATGCCGGCCAGCTGATTACAGAAAAATCCCGCCGTATGCTGGAGCCGGCGCAAGCCACATTACGCATGCTGGTGGCCGATCCGATTGCAAGTGCAACAACCTTGGAAGACCGGTTGCTCAGGCTGGGCACCTTGTCTGATGTGCTAACGGCCAATGAGCTGATGTCGTCCGTTTTTGTGGGCTATAGCGATGGCTCATTTATGCTGGTTCGTCCGCTGGACAGGGAGGATCTGCGCAAAAAGTTCAATGCGCCGCCTATGTCTAATTTTATGGTGCAATCGGTGCAAAGCCAGCCCAATGGGCAGTTTAAACGCGAGTTTCTATTTTTTAATGCCAGCCGCACCCTGCTGGAGCGCCGCAGTCAGCCAGATTACCGTTTTGATCCCCGTACTCGCCCCTGGTATAAAGCTTCTGTGCTGACAGCGGCACCGCAGCTTTCTGAACCGTATATTTTCTTTTCTTCCCGGCAAATAGGCGTAACACTCAGCCAGGCCAGCCAAAATGGTAAGGCGATCTTTGGTATTGATGTGGTGCTGGATGATTTGGCCAATAGTCTGGAAGGGCTGAAAATATCGCCTAATACCCAGCTGGCCCTGGTGAATGAAAAAGGCAGAGTGCTGGCTTACCCCGATATGCAAAAAGTATTGATTAAAGGCGGGGATAAATTTGAATTTAGCACGGTGGATGGTCTGGCTGTACCCAGCCTGAGCAAGCTTAATGCGTTGGGTTTGGATAAGGGCAAGGTGGCTGCTTTTGAAGTAAGCGGGCAGGAATGGCTGGGGGCTTCTTTGCCCTTTGATGTGTGGCAATCAGATGGCATGCGCTTACTGGTGGCGGCGCCCAGTGATGATTTGCTGGGCGGGCTGCGCGGCAAACTGCTGCATCTGATCGTTGTGGTTGTGGTTCTGGCTTTGCTTTTAATGCCGCTGGGCTGGTGGGCCGGGGCAAAAATTGGCAAAAGTATGGATAAGTTAACGGCTCAGGCGCAGCGCATGAGCCGCTTTGATTTCAGCCAGAGCCAGCTTAAAAATACCATGGTGCAGGAGGTGAATGATCTGTCTGGCGTGATGCACGATATGGGCCAGACCATCGAGACTTTTTTACAAATCAGCCAGGATATGGCCACCGAGCCCAAAGTAGAGCACATGCTGAATAATGTGCTGGATCAGATGGTCATGGCCACGCGCTGCCTGGCAGGCGTGGTTTATTTATTGAATCACACCAGCCATAAAATGGAGCGGGCCGTGGCGCATGGTGATTTGTGCGGGCATGAAGAAATGTGCTTTATGTATACCGATCAGCAGCAGGCGATTCCTGAAACGCATCAGGTGGCTGAGGGCGTGGTTGAAATGCAGATTGAGCTGCGCGGCCGCAGTGGCCTCTTGGAAGGGCTGCTGATTTTGCAGTATCAGGATGATGACAGCCATGCTGATAGTGCGTTTACCGGGTTTGTGCATAAGCTGTCTGGCATGCTGGCCGTATCGATAGAAACGCGTCAGCTGATTGATGCCCAAAAAAAGCTGCTGGATGCGGTGATCAGGCTGATGGCTGACGCGATTGACGCTAAAAGCCCATATACCGGAGGTCATTGCGAGCGCGTGCCCGAGCTGGCCGGTATGCTGGTCGATCAAATGGGGCGGGAAGAATGCGGCCCCTATGCTGATTTTAAAATGAGCGAAGATCAGCGTTACGAGTTTCACCTGGGTGCGTGGCTGCATGATTGCGGCAAGGTGATCAGCCCCGAGCACATTATTGATAAAGCCACCAAGCTGGAAACTATTTACAACCGCATCCATGAGATACGTATGCGTTTTGAGGTGATGTGGCGCGATGCCGAGCTGGATCATTGGCGGGCGGTGGCTTTTGGCGGGGATGAAGAGGCTTCTTTTGCCGTGCTGAAACAGCGCCAGCAAGTCTTACAGGATGATTTTTCGTTTGTGGCCCGCTGTAATGTGGGCGGCGAATTTATGGCCGACGAGGATATCCGGCGGCTGCAGCAAATAGGCCGGCAAACATGGCTGCGATATTTTGATAAGCAGCTTGGCCTGTCTGCTGACGAAAACCGCAGGCTGGGCGACTATGTGCCTGAAAGATTACCAATCGCAGAACAGCTGCTGGCTGATCGCAGCGACCATGTCGTACCCTGGGGTGAGCGTAAGCCTGCAGTAGAAAAAGGCGATCCGAATAATCACCATGGCTTTGATATGGAGCTGCCAAGGCATGCGCAAAATATGGGCGAGCTGTACAACTTGTCTATCCGGCGTGGCACGCTGACTGAAGAAGACCGCTTTAAAATCAACGATCATATTGTGCAGACGCTGATTATGCTGCGCGGCCTGCCATGGCCCGCCAGGCTGGCGAAAGTGCCGGAGATTGCTGCTACTCACCATGAAAAACTCGATGGCAAGGGCTATCCGCGGCGTTTATCGGCTGATCAGCTCAGTACGGCAGACCGGGTGATGGCGCTGGCCGATGTGTTTGAAGCGCTTACCGCCGCAGACCGCCCGTACAAATCGCCAAAAACACTGACTGAATCGCTGAAAATTATGGCGTTTATGGCCAAAGATCAGCATATTGATGCTGAGCTGTTCCGGTATTTCTTACACAGCAAATTGTGGCTGGTTTTTGCCGGGAAATTTATGCGTAAAGAGCAGATTGATGAAGTGGATATTGCAGCAATTGAAAAATTACTGCCTATAAAGGAAGAGCCGGTTTCACCCCGGAGTAAACCGGCAGAACTTAAAAACTAAGCCGATGCGAGCTTACTTTATGACTGCTTACCGCGTATATCTGCTGCTGGTTTTGTTGTTTACCTGGCCCGTGCTGGCGCTGGATGCCCCGGCCGGAAAGGTGATTCTCACCATCAGTGGTAAGGTGGGGGAGAAAAACGCAGGCAATACCGCAGTATTTGATCTGGCCATGCTGGAAAAACTGCCGCAGCAAAGCTATCGAACCCAAACCCCGTGGGAAGCGCTGCCGGTTCAGTTTAGCGGCCCCTATTTACGCGATGTGCTGGCGGCGGCCAGGGCTAGTGGCAGCGTGATTAAAGCAGTGGCGGTTAATGATTACAAAACCGAGATTCCTTTTAGTGACACTCATCGGTTTAATATGATTCTGGCGCATAAAATGAACGGCCAGTCCATCCCTGCGCGTACCAAAGGCCCGCTGTTTATTGTTTACCCTTACGATACAAAGCCAGAGCTGCAGACCAAACCATATTACGACCGATCGGCGTGGCAGGTTAAATTACTGGTAATTGAATAGCCCGTTTGCTCAGCGGTAAATTGCTGAGTGCGGGCGATACCCGCCGCTTTAAGTTTTATACCATCAGCTTTCCTCGCTTTACTTCAGCCAGCGCACCTTCCCTTGTCAGCTGTTAGAATTGCCACTTTCCCCGCTGGATTTCTCCATGCCTTTCTCTCAATTTGCCGCCAGGCTGGCCGGGCGCCAGCAAGCAGGTTTGCTGCGCAGCCGCCGCCAGATCGATAGCCCGCAGGGCGCGCATATTCTGGTTGCCGGGCGGCAGCTGATCAATTTTTGCAGCAACGATTATCTGGGGCTGGCCAATCACCCGGCCGTGGTGCAAGCGGCGCAGCAAGGCGCGGCAGACTGGGGCGTGGGCAGCGGCGCAGCGCATTTGCTGGCCGGGCATTTTGCCCCGCATCAGGCGCTGGAAGACCGGCTGGCTAAGTTTGTCGGCATGCCCGCTGCGCTGGGGTTTTCTACCGGCTATATGGCCAATCTGGCGGTGATTACTGCGCTGGTGGGGCGCGGTGATGCGGTGTTTGCCGATAAGCTCAATCACGCCTCTTTAAATGACGCCGTTGCCTTATCGCGGGCCGGTTTTAAGCGCTACCCGCATCAGGATATGGCCGCGCTGGAGCGCCTGCTGGCCGCCAGTACCGCGCCACGTAAGCTGATTGTGGCTGACGCGGTATTCAGCATGGATGGCGATATCGCCCCGGTGGCAGCGCTTTTGGCGCTGGCCGAAAAATATGATGCCTGGTTGTTTTTAGACGATGCCCACGGCTTTGGTGTATTGGGTGAAGGGCGGGGCACGCTGGCTGAGTTTGGCATCGCATCGCCGCGCATTATTTATATGGCCACTCTGGGCAAAGCCGCTGGCGTATCGGGCGCTTTTGTTGCGGGTGAACAAGTGATGTGCGACTGGCTGCTGAACACTGCCCACAGCTATGTTTACACCACCGCCATGCCACCTCTTTTATCCTGTGCCATGCAGGCCAGCATGGATTTAATTGAGGCAGAATCCTGGCGGCGGCAGCGTCTGGCCAGGAATATTGCGGCCTTCAGAGTGGGGGTACAGGATTGCTGCGAGCTGCTCGATTCCAATACGGCGATTCAGCTGGTGCTGCTGCCGGATAATGAAACCACCATCCGCATTGCCAAAGCCCTGTTTGAGCGCGGCATTTGGGCAGGCGCAATCCGCCCGCCCACCGTGCCCACGCCACGTTTACGCATTACTTTATCGGCAGCGCATTCTGATGAGGATGTTGCGGCTTTGATTGGGGAGTTAAAAGCGTTGCTGGTGCTTGAAAGGTAGCTTGGGCAAGTGCCCACGGCTTGATGCTGGTCACGTTTGCCCTGATGCATTTGGGGGCATGCATACCTGCACAGCATCAGGCGGCAGTTGCCTCCCCCTTTGTAAAAGGCTATGTCTGCGTTAATAGTTGAAAATAGACATCATGGTTTTTATTTGTAAGCAGCGGGGAATGCAATAAATGCACTCTTTGCACGGGGCTTAAATCCTTCCCTTGAAACACGCCGAAGCGAGGAACAAGCGGGCGGGGTTTCGGCGAGGATGTTTGAAAGAGCGAAGCGAGTGAGTCCTGCAGCAACCGCTGTCCGCAGATGAGGGGCCTTCGTGTTTCGTGGGGTCGCTTTCTTTGGCTTCGTTTCTTGGCGAAGCAAGAAAGGAAGGCCCCCGCGGTGGCTACCGCTCCAAAATCAACGTGCCGAAGGCACTAAAACCCTTTTACCAAGGGGAGAGCAACAACATTAAGTGGATGCCGGTACTTTTAAGGGGCGCTGCGTGGGCATGGTAAAACATTTGCCCACCTACAGAGCCCCGTTTATTTGAACGATGCTTTTAAATTGAAAGGTTTTGTATGGCTGGCAATTTTCTACATATCGAATCAACCGGCCGTGGGCCGGATGTGGTGCTGCTGCATGGCTGGGCGATGAACAGCACGGTTTGGCGCGGTGTGGCTGAGGCGCTGAGCGATGATTTTTGCCTGCATCTGGTGGATTTACCCGGCCATGGCAAAAGCACCAGCAGCCAGCCTTTATCGCTGGCGCATATGGTGGCAGAGCTGGATGCGGCTTTTCCAAGACCAGTGCAAGTGGTGGGCTGGTCTTTGGGCGGGGCGGTAGCCAGCAGTTGGGCCATGGCTGCGCCGGATAAAATCCGCTCGCTCAGCCTGATCGCCTCTACGCCGTGTTTTATGCAGAGGGAAGACTGGCTGCCCGCTATGGCCACGGCCACTATGAGCCAGTTTGCCGCAAGTCTCGCCGCAGACTGGCAGGGCACTTTAAAACGCTTTATCAGCTTGCAAGTACAAGGCGGCGCTGAGGCGCGGGCCATGGCAAAAACGCTGAGCCAGGAATTATTTTTGCACGGCGAGCCAAGCCTTGCGGCACTGCAGGAAGGCCTGGCCATTTTGCGTGATACCGATTTACGTCAGCAAATTTATCAGCTGACCTGCCCGGTATTACTGCAGTTTGGCAACCGCGATACGCTCACTCCGCTGGGGGCCGGGGAGTGGCTGGCAGAAGCTTTGCCTCACGCCGAGCTGATTGTCCACTGCGGCGCAGCCCACGTGCCGTTTGCTTCGCATCCGGATGATTTTATTGCGGCGCAGCGGCGGTTTTTGCTGGCGGGGATGTAGCCAGTGTGAGCGCGGTGCGCGGGAAACACGAATACGCACCTTCGATGCTGCAGCGCAGAAGCGGGCCACAAATGTTTTTATACGCAGTACTTTCGCGGCTAAAGCCACTCCTGTGAAAATCGCTTTATGTCTTTTAAGGTTTTTTAGCCAAAGTCAGCGAGCTGTCTTTGCTTTTTAGCTCGATCAGCTTACCGGCTTCCAGCTCTTTCACTTGTGCACCAGTGGCAAAGGCCTGGCCCACTGCATGGCTGATGGCGCTGTTCTCGTCGCCCATGCAGGCCATCATGGTGGATGCCAGCATGCCTTTAAGCTGCTGATTGTCGTCTTTTAAGCTGCCCATCACCCGGTTACAGCCATCAAAGCCCGTAATACGCATGGTTTTTGCGTCAAAAGCCAGTGTGGCCTTGCTATCGCTGCTGACGGCTTTATCGTTCACTTTGACGATATTCCACTCGCCATCAAAGCGGGCAGCCGCACTTGGGGATGCCGGGGAAGAAGGCATCACGCTGGCACAGGCTGATAAACCAAGGGCAATAACAGAGCTAAGCAATAATTTACGCATATTCGATATCCATAGAGTGCAGCTGGCAAGATGCTCAGCATCAATTTAAACCGCTTAAAGCTTAGTTGAGTTGCTGCGCCGGGGGCGAGGTATTAAGTGGCATTCGGTAGTATTTGCCGTGGATGTAGCCAATAAAAAACGCGAAGGCTTGCTTCGCGTTTTGTCTCAATGCCCGCTATGAATCAGATTGTCATTCCCGGGTAGTTTCGTCGTGGATCCAGCCGTTCTGCTGGATCCACGATTTATACATTTGGGGATGATGGCTATGCCATTTTGGGAAAGCAATATGAACGATGCTCTTAACCCTTCTCAAACCACGCAATACTCTCTACATGTGCCGTATGCGGGAACATATTCACGATCCCCGCCGCTTTAAGCGTGTAGCCTTTTTCGTGCACCAGCACATCGGCATCGCGGGCCAGAGTGGAGGGGTTACAGGATACGTAGACGATGCGTTTTGGGCCGTTTTGGGCGCTGATGGATTTACACAGCTCGTGTGCGCCATCCCTTGGCGGATCGATCAGCATCTTGTCGAAAGCCCCAAGTTTTTTCAGCCAGCTCTCGCTCATCTCAAATAAATTAGCTACTTTAAACTGGGTGTTGCTGGCAAGCCCATTATCGCTGGCGCTTTCATTGGCCCTGTCTACCAGCTGTTGTAAGCCTTCCATGCCCAGCGTTTTTGCGCCGCTTTTTGCAATCGGCAGGGTGAAATTGCCCACGCCGCAGAAAAAGTCAGCAATCACTTCACCTGCCTGTGGTTTAAGTAAATCCATCGCCCGCGCCACCAGCGTGCGGTTGATGCGGTGGTTTACCTGGGTAAATTCGGTGGGCTTATAGCGCATTACAATGCCAAATTCAGGGATGCTGTAGCTGAGCTGCGGTGCATCCAGCGGGTAAAACGGCGTGGCCGCTTCAACCGATTTTGCCTGCAGCCAGAACTGTACCTTCCATTGATCTGCATATTTTTTAATCAGAGCCTGATCGGCTTTATTAGGGGCGACTGGTGTGCGCAGCACCAGAATATCCACATGCTCACCAACGGCCAGCTCGATATGCAGGATGCGGTCTTTAATCGATAAGCTTTTAAGCAGCGCGCGCAGCGGCAAGATTTGCTTAGAAATATGTGGTGGTAACACGCGGCATTCATTCAGCGCCGCGATGACTTTAGAGCGCCGCTCAAAAAAGCCCAGCCGCACTTCATTTTGCTTCGCATCATAAGACACCGACAAACGCGCCCGCTGGCGATAGCCCCATTCGGGGCCATAAATCGCTGGCAACATCATTTCTGCTTTTACATTGCCAATACGTTTAAGGTTGTCTTCCAGTACCCGCTGCTTGGCCGCCACCTGGCCGGCAAATTCCAGATGCTGCATGCTGCAACCGCCGCACACACCAAAATGCGGACAGGGCGGATTAACGCGCATATGGCTGGTGGTATGGATTTGCGTGGCTTCGGCGTTTTCAAACCGCGGCTTAATGCGATAGCTTTTATAGCTGACGGTTTCCCGTGGCAGGGCGCCATCAATAAAAATCGTCTTCCCTTCTACGCGCGCAATGCCGTGGCCTTCAAAGTCTAAGGATTCAATCAGGGCAGGAGCAGTCATGGTAAGGCCATCGCGTAAAACGGCGGATTATAGCAGGCTTGGGAAAGGTGAGCTGGAAGGTGCTTGGAATGCTTGAGATCAAGCTGCTATTTAAAATAAGCGGCTCAACCAATGACTTCAGTGCGAATCGTGGTAATGAGCAGTATGGAATAAGTAGATCAGCCCAATGTTTTATGATTTGAGCTGATCGAGCTTTAGCGAAAGTGTTGCAATGCATTAATCAATGAACTTATTATTATTTTTTACTTGTGGGTTTTGATAATTTAAGTTGCTGGATGAAATGACTTATTATTGATGTTTTATGTTGTTGGGGGTCTTTATTGCAAGGGCAATACAGCATGCCTAAATAGTTGATATGAAGATGTTGGAATGTGAGCCGGAAAATATCTTCAAAGCATTGAGGTGCTATTTTATCATTGCCTGTTGAAATGATGGCTGCGCTTTTGTTTTTTAGCTGACGACCTATGCTTTGCTCTATGGTAATTAGGTCAGTTAAGCGATCCATGAATATTTTCATTATGCTACTTGGTGAGTACCAATAAATTGGAGTGGCTAAAATAAAGCGATCAAAAGTGATGATTTCTCTCACAAGAGGCAAAAAATCATCAGCTATATTTTTATGCTCATAATCATAATGGCTGATGTTGTAATCTGCCAAGTTAAAGATAACGCATTCAGTATGGTTCGCTATTTGCAGGGCTAGTTGATGAGTATTGCCATGATTACGAGCGGAACCAAGAATAATTGCAGTCGCCATTTTAAATATCCTACTATTGTTTTTGAATAGATGGCAGTGTAAAACCTCAAGTTAACTTTAGGTCAAGGGGGCGTATGAAAAAAAATTGCTTAGATGATTTGCCTCGTCAACTCACCGTTGGTGAAGTGGCAGAGCGAAGTGGGGTGGCTATTTCAACTATTCATTTTTATGAAGCGAAAGGTCTGATAAAAAGCACACGCAGCAAAGGAAATCAGAGGCGTTATTCGCGCGATATTTTACGGCGCATTGCCTTTATTAAGGTTGCACAGAAAGTTGGGATTTCACTTTCATCAATAAAATTAGCATTGATGGATTTGCCAGGTGAGCGAACTCCATCAGGGGGTGATTGGGGGGAGCTTTCTGCGCGTTGGAGGAATGAGTTGGATGAAAAAATAGCAATGCTAACAAGTCTAAGAAACCAGCTTAGTGATTGTATTGGTTGTGGCTGTTTATCCCTGTCAATCTGTAAATTACGAAATCCAATGGATGAGTTATCTTTGAATGGTAGCGGAGCTCAGCGATTACTGGACAAGCAGCCTTAAAAAATACGCTAATATGTAAGCTATCTTTTAACTGAAGCTTTATTTAAATAGCAGAAATAAAGCTTATTGATATCAAAACGCCGCAAGCAAATCGTCTTTGCATGCGGCGTTATCTATTGATTTAAGCCGAATCTATTGCGCTTACGTTTTACATTGCTGCTTTATAAATCGCAGTAATTTCTTCTGCCGTGGCCTGAATCGGGTTGGTAAAGCCGCATGCGTCTTTCAGTGCATTCGCAGTGAGGGTTGGGAAGTCGGCTTCTTTTACACCCAGCTCGATCAGGCCAACCGGGATGCCTATGTCGGCGGCAAGCTGGCGGATGGCAGAGAGGCAGGCTTCGGCGGCGGCTTCGTCAGATAAGAAGCGTACATCGCAACCCATGGCGTGGGCGACTTCACCCAGGCGTTTGGCGGCGATGCGGGAGTTGAATTTCTGTACATGCGGCAGCAGCACGGCATTGCATACGCCGTGTGGCAGATCGTAAAAACCGCCTAATTGGTGGGCCATCGCATGCACATAGCCAAGCGATGCATTATTAAAGGCCATCCCGGCTAAAAACTGTGCGTAAGCCATTTGCTCGCGGGCGTGTAAGTTGTGGCCATCATTGACGGCGTGGCGCAGATTTTCGCTGATTAAAGTCACTGCTTTCAGCGCGCAGGCATCGGTAATGGGGGTGGCGATGGTGGAGACATAGGCCTCAATGGCGTGGGTGAGCGCATCCATGCCGGTGGCTGCAGTCAGGTCTTTAGGCTTATCCAGCATCATTTCCGGATCATTTACCGACAGAACAGGCGTGGTGTGTTTGTCTACAATCGCCATTTTTACATGACGTGATTCGTCAGTAATAATACAGAAGCGGGTCATTTCACTGGCTGTACCGGCTGTGGTGTTGATTGCAACCAGGGGCAGCTGGGGTTTTTTAGATTGATTAAGCCCTTCGTAATCAGCGATATTGCCGCCATTGCTGGCGCAAAGTGCAATGCCTTTGGCGCAATCATGCGGTGAGCCGCCACCCAGCGAAATCACAAAATCACATTCATTGTCTTTGAGTAATTTTAAGCCTGCTTCCACATTGCCGATGGTAGGGTTGGGCTGAGCGCCGTCAAATACCACCGACACCACGCCATGCTGTCCAAGCAGCTCGGATACTTTCGCTACCATGCCAATTTTATTGAGCACGGCGTCGGTCACGATCAGTGCTTTTTTAAAGCCGTAGGATTGAATAGTGCTTGCTGCGTCTTTAAGACAGCCAGCGCCCATCAGATTTACTGCTGGAATAAAGAATGCGGTAGTAGTCATGGCGGATCTGCCTGCAGGTCAAAATTTGAGCTTAACCATTCTGGATATTGCAGGTTTTGTGTCAGATCAAAGAAAGACGGGCTCTGCGTGGCTATTTGTGCGGCTGGAATAATACCCAAATACATTTTCTATACAGTTGCGGCGAAAACTGACTAAAAGCATGGGGTAGAATCGCGGTTCCGGAAAATAAACCCCATACAGCCCATGCGCATCCCTCGCTTATTTCGCTTTACACTTGTCTATTTGCTGGCCTTTATTGCTCTTGGGATACTGATCCGTCTGGGCTTTGCTACGGCATTTGGCAATAAAGCAGATCCTTTGCCCGGCCGTTTACTGGCGGAATCTATATTGCTGGGTGCGCGCTTTGATTTGCGCCTGGGGCTTTTAAGCCTTGCACCGATGCTGCTGCTTGGCGGTTTTAAACTCACCACGCCATTTAAAGAAGGGCTGGCAAAGCGGCTGTGGCTGGTGTGGTTTGCGCTGGTGTTTGCTGTGCTGATTTTTAGCCATATGGTCGATTTTGCCCATTACTCCTATCTGGGCGTTAAGCTTTCTGCCAGTGTGCTTAATTTCTTATACAACCTGGATGAATCGGCCGGCATGGTTTGGTCGACATATCCGGTGGGCAAGCTAACGCTGGTCTGGGTTTTGTCTGTGGCTTTGCTGACATGGGGTGTGGCGGGCCTGATGCGCCGGGTTTCGCGCTTTGCGGGCTGGGAAGCGGGCAAGTGGAAAACCAGCTTGCTGGTGCTGGTGTCTCTGCTGGCCACTTTGCTGGGTATACATGGTAAGTTTTCGCAATACCCGCTGCGCTGGAGCGATGCTTATTACACAACCAACAGTTTTGCAGCCGCTGTAGCGCTGAACCCTGCTTTAAATTTTTACGACACCATGTCGTATACCAAAGACACCTATTCAATTGATGATGTGCGAGCCGCATACCCTGCGGTTGCTGCATATTTAGGGGTGGATCATCCCGATGCTAAAACGCTGAATTTTGAGCGCCATATTCAGCCTAAGCCCACTGCATTTAAGGGGCAGCCTAATGTAGTGATGGTTTACCTGGAATCGTTCTCCGGCTACAAAACCAGCCTGTATGGTAACCCGCTGGATACCACGCCATTTTTTACCCAAATGGCGAAAGAAAGCATCTGGTTTGATCATCTCTATACCCCGCACTTTGGTACGGCACGCGGTATTTTTGCGGGCTTATCGGGTATTCCGGATGTGGATTTAAGAGATACCTCCAGCCGTAATCCGGCCGCTGTAAATCAAAATGTATTAATTAATGCCTTTAAAGGCTATGAGAAAGATTATTTTATTGGCGGCAGCACGACCTGGGCCAATGTGCGCGGTGTGCTGACCAAAAATATTGACGGGCTGAAGATTCACGAAGAGGGCAGCTATAGTGCCCCGCGTAATGATGTGTGGGGAATTTCGGATAAAAATCTGTTTTATGAAGCAAATAAAGTATTCCGGGAGAAAAAATCACCATTCTTTGCTGTGATCCAAACTTCTGGCAATCATCGCCCCTATACCATTCCGGCAGAAGACACTGATTTTAAATTAAAAAATCCAAGTGTCGCCGAATTGCATGCCAATGGCTTTGCTGCGGTGGATGAATATAATTCATTCCGCTATATGGATTACTGCATAGAGAAATTTATGCAAACGGCAAGGAAAGAAGCCTATTTTGATAATACCGTGTTTGTGTTCTTTGGCGATCACGGTATTCGCGCTATGGGTCACGATGTAGGCCCGAATGTGCCGCGTGCGTTTCAGGATTTAAAACTATCCTCGGTGCACACGCCTTTTATTCTTTACGCGCCTAAGCTATTAAAGCCTGCCCGTTACGACAAAACCGCCTCGCAAATTGATATTCTGCCGACCATCGCAGGCCTGTTTAATTTGTCTTATATAAACAAAGGCATGGGTCGCGATTTGCTTGATCCGCGCTTTGATGCTTCCCGCTTTGCCTTCACGATTTACCCCGATGAAGGCGGCGAGATTGGTATCCTGGATAAAGACTGGTATTACATTATGCAAGTGGGCAAAAAAAGTGGCGGCTTGTTTGATATGAAATCCAATACCCCTTCGGCAGATAAAGCCAGCGAGCATCCGGATATTGCCGCCAGAATGAAGCAGCAATTAAGGGATTACTACACGGTGTCGGACTATATGCTGACGCATAGCGGGGGGAAGTAATAACAAACCTAAATTCTGAACCGCGGAGAACAAGGCTTGAGATCAAGTTTTGAGTGTTTTAGTAGTTTAGTATTTTCAAAACCAGCAATTTTTATCGCTGCTGATGGCACTGGGCTTTTTAAAGTCCCCTTGAAACACGCCGGAGCGAGGAATAAGCGGGGCGGGGGATCGCTTGGGAGCGAGCCAATCCCGCCCGCCGCCGGCCCGATTGGACCGCAGCAGGAGCTTTCGTGCTTTTGAGGTTGCGGCTTGGCTTCGTTTCTTGGCCGTTCAAGAAAGGAAGCCCCCGCGGTGGCTACCGCTCCAAAATCAATGTGCCGAAGGCACTAAAAAGATGATCGCTGAGTAACCTCAGCAGCTAATAAAAACGCCACCTTATCAAGGTGGCGTTTTTATTGGCTGGCGTAAATTACGCTGCTTCAATCAATAATTCGATTTCCACATTTTCATCAGAATACTGAATCTGTGCGAGCAATACGGCATCGACCATATTGGCGAAGTTTCTTAATACAATCGAGCGGGCCAGTGCCGGGCCCATGCAGCGGCGAAACTCGGGTACATAGGCTAATGCGCCCACATTATCATCCAGCAGCGCTTGTTCGTTATCGCTGATGATGTCTTTGATTTCCTTGCGAATGTCTTTTACCTCTTTAAACAGCTCGCTGGATACTTCGCATAATGTGGCAAATTGCAGGGTGATATGGCCTGTGCTGCTTTTGCTGAAGGCACGTCCCAGGGTTTTAGAGACCTGACTTAATTCCTGAATTTCAAGAGCGCTGAGCTGCAGCCATTCAGGATAGCGCTCTTTGATGCTGATAATGGCCTGGCGAATGCCATCATTCTGGCGCAGGCTTTCAGGCAGCTGGCTGCATGCCTGGGCGATCAGGGTGTAGGTCTTTACTTGACTCATATTATGACTCCTCATTTTTATTAATATCTGTAGAGCAGGGCTGGCAGTAAAACCTTATAGAAGTAAGGCGGAATACTTATACCAGCTCTCATTCTAATGATAAGCATCAGCAGATAGAAATGATAAATTCAAACATCGCAGCTCTGTTTGATGAGATTTGCAAAAAGTCAGCCGAATCGGTTTTTTTTAATGTTTCTTTAGCTTAGGTATAGACAGGGGTAAATTTTTATACTATTATGCGTCCCTCTCTGCTTCTGACGAAGCAAGTATTTGAATGCCGACATGGTGAAATTGGTAGACACGCTATCTTGAGGGGGTAGTGACTTAGGTCGTGAGAGTTCGAGTCTCTCTGTCGGCACCAAAAAACAGAATATAAAAACGCCAGATTCTTACAAAAGAGTCTGGCGTTTTTGCATTTGCGCGCCAGCTGATAAGATAGGGGCCCGATCCCTTACGAGTCTGAGATATGAGCCAATTCTGGAGCCCGCTGGTTGGAACGCTTACTCCCTATGTGCCGGGAGAGCAGCCCAAGCTGAGCAATCTCATTAAACTCAATACCAATGAAAATCCATACGGCCCATCGCCCAAAGTCTTGCAAGCCATGCAGGGCGAGCTGGGCGATACCCTGCGCCTGTATCCGGATCCGAATGGTGATCATTTAAAAGCCGCCATTGCCGCATATCATGGTGTGGATAAATCGCAGGTGTTTTTGGGTAATGGCTCGGATGAAGTGCTGGCCCATGCTTTTGCGGCGCTGTTAAAGCATGATGCACCGCTGCTGTTTCCTGATATCAGCTACAGTTTTTATCCGGTTTACTGTGGTCTGTATGGTATTGATTATCGCCTTGTGCCGCTGACGGCTGATTTTGCGATCAATATCGACGATTATGATCAGCCATGCGGCGCGATTATCTTCCCCAATCCTAATGCCCCCACAGCTAAATTGCTCCCAGTGAAAGCTGTGGAAACTTTATTGCAGCGCCATCCGCAGCAAGTGGTTTTGGTCGATGAGGCGTATATCGATTTTGGCGGGGTGAGTGCAATTTCTCTGGTGAATCGCTATCCCAATCTGTTAGTGGTGCAAACGTTGTCTAAATCACGCTCTTTGGCCGGTTTACGCGTGGGCTTTGCGATTGGCCATGCAGATTTAATTGAGGCGCTGGAGCGGGTTAAAAATAGCTTTAACTCATATCCGCTGGATAAGGCTGCCTTAGCGGGGGCGGCGGCTTCTTTTGCAGATGAGGCGTATTTTCAAAAGACTTGCCAGGCCATTATTGCGACGCGCGAGCATTTAAGCCAGGCAATGGGGCAGATGGGCTTTGAAGTCTTGCCTTCAGCCGCTAATTTTATTTTTGCCCGTCACCCGGATTACGATGCGGCGCAGCTGGCGGCCGCTTTGCGTGAGCGATCGATTATCGTGCGGCATTTTAAGCAGCCGCGTATCGATCAGTTTTTACGTATCAGCATAGGTACAGATAAAGAATGTGCGGCGCTGATAGAAGCCTTACATGAGTTGCTGTCTTTATCTGTAGCGCGATGAAGTCAGGCCAATATTCTGGGCAAGCATGGCGGTTTAAATCTATAAATTGAGTGTTCTGCCATTCTTTGGTGATACTTAAAATGATTGAGCTTCCTGCTGGTGGTTCTGCCGCACGTAATCCGGATCTGGATTGGAGTCAGGTGCGTGAAACAATGCTGATGCTGGGTATTGCGGTGGCGCAAGTAAAGCATGCTGTAGCAGAAAGCAATGCATCACTGAATGCATTGGCATTTTCTTTTGCCGATACCCATGACCGGATTGAATCTTTACGCAACGATTTATTGGCGCAGGCTTCATCCTTGCCGGCCGAGCTTGATTTAGACAGCAAAATTGCAGAAATTGGTCAGCGTAATATGCAGGCCGTGATTGCCTTTCAGTTTTATGATCGTTTATCACAGCGTCTGGATCATGTATGCGGCACGATCAGCGGGCTGGCCGAGCTGGTCTCTGATCGCAACCGGCTCTACGTTCCTTCAGAGTGGATGGGGTTACAAGATCGGATTCGCTCGCAGTATTCGATGGAGCAAGAGAAAAAATTATTCGACGATATTTTAAATGGTATGGATATTCGTCAGGCTTTGTCTTTAGCGGCCAGCATGGTGCCGGTGGCCAGTGAAGAAAGCAAAGGGCCGGAGTCGGGGGATATTGAGTTGTTTTAATGGATTTAAATTTGCGATAAAAATGGCCGCTTTGAGAGAGCGGCCCTTTTTTTGTGTACGTATTATTGATGCCGCATCGTTTGCGATATCAATATGGAGCAAGCTCAGGCTGTGCTTTGCCGGCCCTTAAGAGATATACGCCGGTATTTATTTCTTTTTTGCTTCATTTATTTGTGCGCTGGCCTGTGCTGCGGCATTGCCAAAAGTAGTGACGGGTGTAGTGGCTACTTTTTCTTTCTTTGGTTTTTTAGTTTCGCGATTACTGCGTACCTGACCCTTAGCCATGATATTTATTCCTGCTGTTATGCCATGTGGCGAAGCCAGCCTACGCGATATTGGGGGGTAAGAGTAAAAGTATTGTCCGGATGTGATTAATAAGGGCGAAGGCCTTGCTTTATTAAAGCAGGAGAGTGTTGCGCGGGTGTAAAAAAGGCCAGCGTAAAGCTGGCCCTTTTTGAAAATAACACGGGTGCGTGAACACAGTGACTCGGCAGCAGAAGAATTAAAAATCATTTTCTGGCGTTGATCTGTGTGCTCAGCTGTTCAATATTCAGCCTGGCGCAAGCGCTTATTTTCCGCTGATTTTAAGCCGCTACCGACATCATCAGGCTGTTTAAACGCTTCACAAAGGTCGCTGGGTCATCCAGCTGTGCGCCTTCTGCCAGCTGAGCCTGATTGAACAAGAGTTCTGTCCAGTCGTCAAAGCGCTCGCCTTCCAGCTCGGCTTTTAGTTTTTTCACCAGCATGTGCTCCGGGTTGATTTCCAGAATCGGCTTGCTGCCTTTGACATCTTGCCCTGCAGATTTTAAGAGGCGCTCAAGGTTGGCGCTCATATCCTGGTTTTCTACCACGATGCAGGCCGGGCTGTCGGTCAGGCGGTTGGTGACGCGTACGTCTTTCACTTTGTCACCCAATACCGCTTTAACTTTATCCAGTACGTCTTTCAGCTCGCTGGCGGCCGCTTCCTGCTGCTGTTTCTCTTCTTCGTTTTCGAAGTTGGACAGATCCAGCTCACCTTTAGTCACCGATTGCAGTTTTTTGCCGTCAAATTCGGTTAAGCCAGAGATCATCCATTCGTCAACGCGCTCGCTCATCAGCAACACTTCGATGCCTTTCTTGCGGAAGACTTCCAGGTGCGGGCTGTTTTTAGCTGCAGCAAAGCTGTCGGCAGTAATAAAGTAGATCTTGTCCTGGCCTTCTTTCATGCGGCTCACATAGGCGGCAAGGCTGACATTCTGATCTGCAGAATCAGTGTGCGATGAGGCAAAGCGCAGCAGGCCGGCAATGCGGTCTTTATTGGCAAAGTCTTCAGCCACGCCTTCTTTCATTACACGGCCAAATTGTTCCCAGAAAGTCACATACTTAGCTTGTTCGGCTGCATCGTCAGAATTAGCCATGGATTCAAGCAAGCCCAGCACTTTTTTCACGCAGCCTTGCTTAATCTGCTCGATGTCTTTGCTGTGTTGCAGAATTTCACGGCTTACATTCAGCGGTAAGTTGCTGCTGTCGATCAGGCCGCGCACAAAGCGCAGGTATTGAGGCAACAACTTTTCTGCGTCTTCCATGATAAATACGCGGCGCACATAGAGCTTGATGCCATGGCGGCGTTCACGGTCGTGCATATCAAACGGAGCACGTTTTGGGATGTACAGCAGTTCAGTGTATTCCTGCTTGCCTTCAACACGGGCATGGCTCCATGCCAGAGGTGCTTCAAAATCGTGCGATACATGTTTGTAGAATTCGGTGTATTGCTCGTCGCTGATTTCTGATTTTGGACGCGCCCACAGTGCGGAAGCCTGGTTTACCGCCTCTACGCCCTCTGCCGGGGTGACATTGCCTTCATCATCGTAGCCCGCTGTTTTGGGCATAAAGATAGGCAGGGTGATGTGGTCGGAATACTTGCGGATAATCGAGCGCAGGCTCCAGTCCGACAGATATTCGTCTTCGCCTTCTTTGAGGTGAAGTACGATCTCGGTACCACGGCCTTCTTTAGCCACTTCTTCCAGGGTGAATTCGCCATCACCCGCGGACTCCCATTGGGTAGCCGTGGTTTCACCGGCGCGGCGTGATGTCAGGGTGACTTTATCGGCCACGATAAAGGCTGAGTAGAAGCCCACACCAAACTGGCCAATCAGATTGGCATCTTTCTGAGCATCGCCAGAGAGCTTGCCAAAAAACTCTTTAGTGCCAGAGCGGGCAATCGTACCGATGTTTTTCACGACTTCGTCACGGCTCATACCGATACCGTTGTCGCTTAATGTCAGAGTACGTGCTTCTTTATCAAAGGAAAGGCTGATCTTTAACTCGCTGTCTTCCCCGTATAAGCTTGCATCGTTTAATGCTTCAAAGCGCAGCTTATCGCAAGCGTCGGATGCATTAGAGATCAGCTCACGCAGGAAAATCTCTTTATTAGAGTAAAGAGAGTGGATCATCAGCTGTAGAAGCTGTTTAACTTCGGTTTGGAAGCCCAGTGTTTCTTTTGCCATTGAAGTGCTCTGCTTAATAAGTTGAACAAGGATATGTTGATAAATGGGGCCAGCTGGCCGCTGTTCAAGTCCGCAGGGTGCTAAATTTCAACATTGCACTGTGATGGCCCGGCCTTATTTTGCCGGATTAAATTAAACCGTCGTTTGGCGATAAGATACTGGTACTCTGTGGCAGGCTTTGCCTTAAATTACGTCTGGCCAGAATCTTGGTTTGTGCTTCAGCAGGAAGATCAGTCAGTAATAGTAAGTTTTTACGAATTAACGCATCAATGACGTCTTCAATAACCCGGATTAAATCGCTGTCTAATGAATGGAATAATTCGGTGTTGGCAGGGGCCCCTATAAAACTCACCAATTCTGGTGCGTTTTGCGGAACAAACTCGCTGGCTGCTGTATTGGCATCGCGAAAAATTGCGCTGATCTGGCCGTTCAAATCACGTGTGATGTAGGGCATTGTGGATCCTTAATAATGATGAGCTGCGTATTTAGTTTAAGCGGGCTGGGAAAAAAGTATATATGAGCGGTTATAAACTTGAGATTTTAAAGGCTGACGCAGTAAAGAAGCGAAAGAATGCTCCGCCCTTACTGATGATTCATGGTGCTTACGCAGGCTCCTGGTGCTGGGAGCGTTATTTCCTGCCGTATTTTACAGAAGCAGGCTGGGATGTCATTGCGCCCAGCTTACGCGGCCATGCGGGCAGCATGGGCAGAGAGAAGCTCGATCACTTTGGCATTGATGATTATGTAAAAGATATTTTGCTGATGATTGCTGAGATGCCAGAGCCGCCGGTGCTGATTGGGCACTCGATGGGAGGCCTTGTAGCACAGCGGGTGGCGAGGCAGGCAAAGCTGGCAGGTATGGTGCTGCTGGCCAGCGTTGCGCCTTATGGTGTTGCCGCTTCTTTTGCCCATCTTGTGGCTTCGCAGCCGGGTTTATTGTGGAATCTGGGCCAGTTTCAGTGGCATGGTGCGGCAGCAGCAGGCAACCCAAGCTTTGTGCGCGAGCTATTGTTTTCGTCTAAAACAGATCGGGAAATGGTGGATTACTTTGCCGCCCGTGCCCAGCCTGAATCAATGCTGGCCTTAACTGAAATGGCAATTCCTCATCTTTTTGCCGGTTTAAACTGCCCCCAATTGCCTTGCCTCGTGCTGGGGGCGGGCGCTGATCAGCTGATCCCGCCAAGCGACAGCCATGCTTGCGCCAGTGCCTGGCATACCAGGGCGATCATTATTGAAGATTGCGGCCACGCCATGATGGCGGATTTTCATAAAACGGAAGTAGCTAAAGAAATACAAAATTGGCTGGAGCTGACTTATCCGGAAGATTAAATTTGGTCAGCACTTACCCCCAAAGTTGGTTTTCTCTGTGTGCTGTTCAGCGGCCTTTGTGTCCGCAGAATTGTTTAGAAGATGTTTTGATTTAATGCTTAAACCAGACGTATTGGAGTTTTAAAGATGGGCGAAAAAGTAAAGAAAAGCGATGCAGAGTGGCGTGAGCAACTCAGCGCCGAAGCGTATCGGGTGGCCAGAGAAGGCGGCACCGAGCGGCCTTTTTCGGGTGAGCATTATCGCCAGACAGGCAGCGGCAAGTATCACTGCATTTGCTGTGACGCGGTGTTATTTGAATCCGAGCGCAAATTTGATGCGGGCTGCGGCTGGCCCAGTTTTTGGGCTGAGGCGGCAGGTGCAAATATCCTGCGGATCAGGGATGGCAGCCACGGCATGATTCGGGTGGAAGTGCGCTGCAGTCATTGTGATGCGCATCTGGGCCATGTTTTCCCGGATGGGCCTATGCCTACAGGCGAGCGCTATTGTATTAACTCGGTTGCGATTGAGTTTAAGCCGCATGGCAGCGATTAATGCCCGTGTTATTTTTACCTTCATCGTCAGTACAGCCTGAATCGTCTTAAGCAGTAAAATTCTCCCCCTTATTGAAAGGGTTATTTATGCAGACACAGCTGGTTCAGATGCTGGCGATTAAACCGCAGCAGGGTATTCCGTGGAGACGGGTGTTGCGGGTGATGATTGCGGTAGGCCTGCCCTTGGGCATTGCGCTGCTGCGGGGCGAGTTTTTACCGGCTGTATATGGTGCGGTAGCAGGTTTTTACACCATGTTTGTGGATAACGGTGGCAATACATCCGAGCGGATCACCGTGATGGTGTATATGACGGTAGGCATGCTGCTGGCGGGGATTGCAGGCGTTGCCGGGCACTATGTGCAGGGTGCGCCGCTGGCTTTTCTGCTGGCGTTTGCGATTTTTACCGGCTGGTTGCAGGGCGCCGGTAATTCCGTCGAAATGATGAGCAAATACTGGCTGATCGCTTTTTTGTTTGGTGACAGTGCTCCCTTGCTTTCACCTCTGGCGGGTACTTATTTATTGTTAGGCGGGGCTTCGGGCATTTTTGCCGTGCTGCTGGACCGGTTTATTTTCCGCTCGCCCGAGCCTAAAAACGGCCCCATGCTGTATGAAGCAATGAGCCGCCTTTTACGCCGTGATCATAATAATTCTATTTTTGCCTTCTATTTTGCTGCCAAAGTGGTACTGGCCTATCAAATTGGCTATGGACTGGGCTTGGAGCGCGCCTATTGGCTGCCGCTGACTGTGGTGCTGGTGACGGTTTACGATAATAAGCTGACGATTGATCGTATGGTGCAGCGTTTAATCGGCTCTATTATTGGTGCTTTACTGGGCTGGGCCGTATTGTATTTCTTTCAGGCCGAATGGCAACTGGCTGCGCTGGTGGTGATTCTGGCGGCGGTTACCCCGATTTGCCTGGAGCGCAATTACTGGCTGGCGGTCATTCCGATTACAGCACTGGTGATGGTCTTGCTTGATTTTGGGGGTGAGCACCATATGCTGGTGCGGGCGCGGGTCGAAAACACCATTCTTGCCTGCATCTTATCCGGCCTTGGGTCTTTGCTCTTTATTCGTTTGAAGCCTGATTACTTTAATAAGAAAGCAAAGAAAAGAATCAGGACAGAAGAGTAGTGTGTTGTTTAATTAAGCGGGCTTCATCAGGGCTGTAAGCGTTTGGCAAGCGGGTAAGATGGATGTGGCCCCTTCATTATGTGCAGCATACGCAGAGGCTTAGCAACTGGCAGCGCTAAAAAAACGCCCCATGATTTCTCATGGGGCGTTTTTTATGGGGTGAAGCGAAGCTTACAGGCCCAGCTTACCGTGCAGTTCTTCTGCTTTGCTGCAAGAGCCAGCCAGAATAATCCCGATCAGTGCGAATACATACACAATCACGGAAGAATTCAGCGCCCAGTGCAGGCCGTAGTTCGAGAAGATATACGCTGAAACAGAAGCAAAAATCAGTGTACCAACCGAACCGCAAGTCAGGATCGTAGAGATCAGGCTTGGTGGAGATACTTTAACTTGCAAGCTGCCGTAGCTGATCAGGCCAGAGTAAATACCTGAGTTAAAGAAGCCAAAGCACACCAGTGCAATGCCGATTACAGTGGCTTGTGGCACATTCGCAATCGTTGCAATGCTGGCTGTACCCACGATGGCCGAAGCAATCAGGAAGGTACGCAGTTGTACATAGCGCACAGTGTAGTGGTTTAGCCACAGGCCAGTGGCCTTAGAGCCCCAGTACAGCGTCACGTACAGTGCAGCGGTATCAACTGGCAGCTTCACTGCATCCTGCAGGTAAGTTGGCAGCCACATGGTGAATACCAGCTCGGCGTAAATAAACGCAAAGGCAGCGAAACACACGTAGTAAATGGCTTTGCCCCAAGGCTCTTTAACCGCAGTGCCGTCTTCCGATTTTACTTCACGCTCTACGGTTGGGAATTTCGCCTTAGCGATCAGCACAATCAAGAGTAATGAAATAGCCGACATCAGGAAGTACATCACCAGCCAGCTGGCGTTGTGCTTAAACAGATAGCCCAGAATCACCGGCAATACCACACCGGCAAAGCTGAAGAAGAAGTCAGTAAAAATCAGGCTGGATGAGCGGTCTTTAGGATCCGGATTAATCCGCACCACCAAATAACTACCCACGGCCATGGTGATACCGGCCGCAGCACCAATCATCAGCACAGTAAAACCAAACAGCGTGATCGATGGCACAACGGTCAGTACTACGGTTAGTGCGATGGTGACGGCAGAAGCAATGGCCAGCAGTGATTTGATGCTGTATTTCTGCATCAGCACACCACCTACCAGAATGGGCACAAACAAACCGAAATTCAGCAGGGTAAACATCTGGCCGATAAAGCCAGGGTCTTTATGAAATGCAGTTGATACCGGGCCAAGTACCAGGCCCAGTGTGGTGATTAAAGCGCCAGTAAAGAAATAGCACACGTAAGCGATCAGATTTAATCTGCGCTTGGAATCTTTTTGAACGTCCATGATTACAGAGCCACCACAATGTTTTTAACCCACTTAGAAAACTTCTCGGATACGCTGTTGGCCACATCCACCACGGCAGCGTGGTTGTGATGGGTTTTAGCGAGGCCCGTCGCCATATTGGTAATGCAGGAAATGCCCAGCACTTCCATACCAAAGTAATTAGCCATAATTACTTCGTAAACAGTTGACATGCCTACTGAATCTGCGCCATAGGATTGAACCATTTTGATTTCTGCGCGGGTTTCGTAAGTTGGGCCTGTCATTTTCACATAAGTGCCTTTCTTAGGCGCTACGCCAGATTCAGCCGCCAGCGATTCTGCCAGTGCAATCAGGCGTGGTGAATATGGTGCAGTTTGGTCTAAGAAACGCGGGCCACATGCATCGTCATTTTTGCCGATCAGCGGGTGGTTGCCTGTCAGGTTGATATGATCGTCAATGATCATGATGTCACCAGCAGTAAAGCTTGGGTTGCAGCCACCTGCCGCATTGCTGACGATCAGCTGTTTGATGCCCAGCTCTTTAAATACAGCAATCGGGAAAGTTACTTCTTGCGGGGTGTAGCCTTCGTAGTAATGGAAGCGGCCTTCCATAATCAGTACGTTTTTACCGTCTGCCACTTCAGCAATCGTCAGCTTGCCCTTGTGGCCAGCTACGGATGATTGTGGGAAGTGTGGAATATCGCCGTAAGAAATGCTTTCTAATACTTTAACGATTTTAGTGAAGTCGCCTAAACCAGAGCCCAGAATAACTGCTGTTTCCGGGATGGCATGGCTGAATGCTTTTTGCAGATGGGCTGCGGAAAGCCTGGCTTCTTCATGACGAACGTTATTCATGGTTGAAATCCTGTTGTTGTGTATTAATTATTTAGTGTGTTTTAAAAATGACTTGGTTTTTTTAAGCTCTTCAATGGTGTATTTGTAATCGATTGATTTAAAACCTGAGTTGTTTTAAATCAAGTCTGTCTGATTCAGATTGTACGGTATTTTGTTTGTTAAATGAACAGACAGATGAATGGTCGATTTTTTTGAAGGGGCGATTCTCTATTATCAGTAAACTGGCTGGCATAAGGTGAACTAATTACGCTGGCCGGTATGTAAAAAATTAATCCATACGATACAAAGGATTAGTCACATATTTTATCCGACGGACGTGGGTTTATTTCTTATGCTTATTGATGGTAATCAATGGTTTTTAAATGTTTTTGGCTCGGTTTTATTTGATGCCTGATTGTTTATTGTTTTAAATATTGATCAGTGATGGTGCCAGGTTCTTTAGGTGTATTTAATTTTCTTGAAAAAGTAGTATTACTACTTAATTGGGCTGTTTATATTGGGTATGCCGTATGTAATCAATAACATAGTGGCTATTTCAATATTTAACAGAGGGCGTATCTAAGGAAAATATGCCATTGCAGCTTTAATTGTTTTTCACTCAGAAAGGGGTGAATGAATGTTTAGCACATTACTGATCTGACAGATATTGCCTCTTGCTTTATCTTGCTGCCAAAAAACTTTTTGCACAGCATTGATCGGGCAAGAGGCATGATTGTGATGTTTTAAAGGCTCATTACCGCGACCCAGCCAAATGCGAGTACCGGCAAATTAAAGTGCAGGAAGGTGGGGACCACGGTATCCCACATATGATCATGCTGGCCGTCGATATTTAATCCCGCTGTTGGCCCCAGGGTGGAATCTGCAGCGGGCGATCCCGCATCTCCCAGCGCACCGGCCGTACCTATCAGGCAGACAATCGCTTCCGGGCTCAGCCCCAGTTTGACGGCCAGTGGCACGTAAATGGTGGCAAGAATGGGTACGGTAGAAAAAGAAGAGCCAATGCCCAGCGTAACAACCAAGCCCACCAGCAGCATTAAAAACACGGCCAGTGGCTTATTGCCACCGATATATTGCATGGAATGCTCAACCAGGCTGGTGACATCTCCGGTGGCTTTAAGTACTTCGGCAAAGCCGGATGCGGCAATCATAATCAGGCCAATCCCCGCCATCATTTTCATGCCTTCCGCAAAAATCCCATCCGCTTTATTGAGTGGCACGGCGCCGCCTGCTACGCAAATGACAAAACCGGCCAGTGCGCCAAACAGCATAGAATCGGCATAGAGCTGGGTGATAAACGTGCCCGCCATGGCCAGCCCCGCTACTGAAAGGCTGCGGCGGCTGTAGTGTACGTCTTCACGTTCTACAGCGGCGATGGCATCAATATTGTACTGGCGGGGTTTACGGTAGCTGATAAACACGGCGATCAGCAAACCCGTTACCATGCCCAGTGCAGGCAATGCCATGGCGTGCATAACATCCACGTGGCTGGCATCCAGGCCGGATTTTGCAATATTGCCGAGCAGAATCTGCTGCAGAAAAATCTCACCAAAGCCCACAGGAAACACCATATAGGGGGTGACCAGACCAAAAGTCAGGATACAGGCCAGCAAACGACGATCCACTTTCAGCCGGGCTAAGGTATAGAGCAGGGGGGGAACTACCAGCGGAATAAAGGCAATATGAATAGGCAGAATATTTTGCGAAGCAATGGCAAGGCCAAGCAGCGCCAGAATAATCCCCCATTTTACTTTTGTGCCGGTACTGCTTTGCTGAGCCAGCCTGGCTAAGCCGTCTGCCATGGCATGCGGCAGGCCTGATTCGGCCAGCGCCAGTGCAAATGCGCCCAAAAGAGCGTAAGACAGAGCAATGCCTGCGCCGCCTCCCAGGCCAGAATTAAAAGCGCTCAGTGTCTGGGCAATATTCAGCCCGCCAACCAGGCCGCCAGCCATGGCGCTGACTAAAATGCTGATCACCACATTCACGCGGCTAAGAGAGAGTGCCAGCATCAGTGTGACGGCAATTAAGACGGCATTCATAAGTGGATTCGGCGGGGAAAAAAACCGGACTTTAACCCGCGATGGAAATTTTTGCTCAGGGAATTAAGGAACTTTCCGCAAAACGGTGTTATTCCCGATTGACTATTTATCTGTGTAAGAAATGTTTTTCTGGTGCTAACATCACGCGCCGCTGCCTATTGGGCGGATTTTTCTGCTGTATTTTGCAATGCTTTAAAGTGCTTTAATGCTAGAAAAGGAAGATGTAATGATTGGAGAAGATACAGGTCAGGGCCATGGCTTAAAGCGTAATTTACGCGCCCGCCATCTCACCATGATCGCCATCGGCGGATCGATTGGTACGGGGCTGTTTGTGGCTTCTGGTGCAACGGTTGCACAGGCAGGCCCGGGTGGTGCTTTGCTTGCCTACGCTGTTATCGGGCTGATGGTTTACTTTTTGATGACCAGCCTGGCGGAAATGGCCGCCTATATGCCGGTCTCCGGTTCTTTTTCTACTTATGGCGCTAAATTTGTTGAGCCAGGCTTTGGCTTTGCGCTGGGCTGGAACTATTGGTACAACTGGGCGGTGACGATTGCCGTTGAGCTGGCCGCCGCAAGTATGGTGATGAAGTTCTGGTTTCCCGACAGCCCCGGCATGCTCTGGAGTGCGATATTTCTGGCGATTATGTTTGCGCTGAACTTTATCTCGGTCAAGGGTTTTGGCGAGGCGGAATACTGGTTCTCCTTAATTAAAGTGGTGACGGTGATTGTGTTTATCGGCACCGGTCTCTTTATGGTGTTTGGCATCATGAAGGGCACGCATACGGTGGGGCTGGAAAACTTCACCCTGGGCGATGCACCCTTTGTAGGAGGATTCCCCGCCATGCTCGGGGTGGCGATGATTGCCGGGTTCTCTTTTCAGGGTACCGAGTTAATCGGTATTGCTGCGGGTGAATCGGCCAATCCGGAAAAAGATATTCCCCGCGCAATTAAGCAGGTGTTCTGGCGCATCCTGCTGTTTTATGTATTTGCCATTTTAATTATTGGCCTGTTGATTCCCTATACCGACCCTAATCTTTTAAAGGGCGATGTCTCTGATATTGGCGTGAGCCCCTTTACTCTGGTGTTTAAAAATGCCGGGATTGCCTTTGCCGCCAGCTTAATGAATACCGTGATTTTAACGGCCATTTTATCGGCAGGTAATTCAGGGATGTATGCATCCACACGCATGCTGTATTCCTTAGCGACCGAAGGCAAAGCACCTAAAATATTTGCACAATTATCCAAAAATGGTGTGCCAAGAAATGCGCTGTATGCCACCACCGTGGTGGGGATGCTGTGCTTTTTTGCCTCTATTTTTGGTGATAAAACAGTTTATCTGTGGCTGTTAAATACCTCGGGTATGACCGGCTTTATTGCATGGCTGGGTATTGCCATTTGCCATTACCGCTTTCGCAAAGGCTATATTGCCCAAGGCCGTGATTTAAGCGCGCTGCCTTATCGCTCCAGCTTTTATCCTCTGGGGCCGTTGTTTGCTTTTGCACTTTGTATGGTGATTATGCTGGGCCAGAATTATCAGGCTTTTATGGCCGGTAAAATTGATTGGGCCAGCGTTGCTGCAACGTATATTGGCATTCCGCTCTTTTTAGCCATCTGGTTTGCTTATAAATATAAGAATAAAAGCAAATTTGTATCGCTGTCTGCAATGGACTTAGACAGCCAGCGGGATTAAGCATAAGCCTCGCTCAGGAAAAATGCCCCAGTCTGTGATTGGGGCGTTTTTTTTAGCTCATTGCATCCGCCATTTTTTTTGTTTTCCCCTGTTATCGCCCAATATTTTATCGTGATAGCCGTGCAAATACGGGTTTGCTGCTGAGGCGGGAATGAACAAGCTGAAGGAATCAGCCCCTTCTTTTAATAAAGAGAATAAAACGCTTTAAGCAAGGCATACACCACGGCACGCAGTGTTAAATTAAATATCTTGCAGGGAAAGTCTGAAAAGCTAAGATTAGATTGTGAGGTGTATTTTTTAATCATTTACTCATTGGAAATAACCTTGAAAATTACTCACAGGCTTACTTTATTAGTGGCTACAACAGCCATATCCATCTTGCTTTTGATTACAGTCAGCTTTTTAAAGCTGAGTGCAATTAATGTGCTGGTCGAAGAGGTGGTGGCCAATGTGATGCCTTCTTTAGAAACGCTCAATGATGCCGAGCTGGCTTTTATGGCCGCCCGCCGCATGGAGTTAAGCCACATTATTGAAAGCGATCCTCAGCAAAAGCAGGCGCAGATCAATAAGATGCAAAGCTCGCTGGCAGAGGTCGACCGCCTTTTGCAAAGCTATGAAAAATTTACTGATGATGATACAGACCGGAAAAACCTGGCTGCAGCCGTGGCAGAGCTGGCCATTTTAAAGCCGCTGATTGCAGAGGGCGCTCGTTTTTCGCTGACCCTGCCGCCCGATGAAGCGCGCAGTTATATTTCTAAAAGTGTTACGCCGCAGGCTGAAAAATTTTCAGCGGCCTTAAGTACTGCAAAAGCGCATAACAGTGATTATTCCAAAGAAGCCAGCCGCGACGTTAAGGCTCAGATATCAAATGCCATAGCTTCCTCTTTAATGGTGGGCGGTGCCTTATTGTTTCTGGCTTTTGGCTTAGGAGTCTGGATTACCCTGGGAATTAAAAAACCGCTGCAGGATTTACGCCAGTTTTTAGTTGATTTAGGCACAAATTACGATTTCACCCGGCGCATGAAAGTTAGCGGGAACGATGAAATTGCCGAATCCTTAAATGCCTTAAACGGCCTGCTGGATACACTGCAAGGCAGCTTGCAGCAGCTGCACCGCATTGGCCGGGATGTCACGGGCACGGCGAGTGAGTTGTCTGAAAGCAGCCATGAGTTGTCTAAGGCGTCCCAGCATGTCAGTGGGGCCGCATCCAGCATGGCAGCGGGTGTTGAAGAGGTGACTGTCAGTATCGGCCTGGTTGCAGACCGGAGCAGCCAGTGTGACCGCACTGCGCGTGAGGCAGGCAGGATGGCCGCAAGTGGTGGTGATGTGATTGAAAGCACGATTCAGAGTATTCAGCAAATTGCTGCGGAAGTACGTGTTTCAGCCGGGCAAATTGAATCACTGAAAGAGCGCACTGCCAGCATTAACAGCGTTGTGAATGTGATTAAAGAGATTGCTGATCAGACTAATTTATTAGCGCTTAATGCGGCAATTGAAGCCGCGCGGGCAGGGGAGCAGGGCCGGGGCTTTGCGGTGGTTGCAGATGAAGTGCGCAAGCTTGCCGAGCGAACCAGCCTTTCAACGCGGGAAATTATTTCTACGGTGAGCGCGATTCAAAGTGAAGCGAATGCAACTGTTCTGAGCATGCAACAAGCAGTTAAACAAGTTGAGCATGGCGTGCAATGCGCTCAGGAAGCAAGCACGGCCATTGCCAGCATTCGTCAGAACGCCGATCAGGTGGTTGAGCAGGTCAGCGAAATCAGTGACTCTATGCGCGAGCAAAGCTCGGCCAGTAATATGATGGCGCAGCAGGTAGAGCAAGTGGCGCAGATGTCTGAGGAAAGCAGCTCGGTCGCCCAAAACACCGCCAACGAAAGTGCACGCCTGCGGCAGCTGAGCAGCGAGCTGGATGAGGCGATTGCTTATTATCGGGTGTAATGCAGTGGCTCAGGATTGGGCGTGTAAGATACCGCAGGGGGCTTGCAGCAGCCCCTGCTGTTTCACTTGCAAGCCGGTTACAAACCGCCTGCGGGTATCTTGATTTGCCTGATATATTCTTTCATGAAAGTATCAAAGTTGTGCTCGGCAAAAGCCTGCCGGGCAATTGCGTTGTAGCGGTCGCGCAGGCTCTCCTGACCTAAGGCAAATGCAGCGTAAAGCTTGATATGAGGGGTGGGCAAAGCAAGGATACGCACTGGCACATTGGCCCATTTGGCAAAATACAAGGCCGTGGCCGAGCTGGAAAAATACACGGCATCCAGCCGGCCGGATGCCAGTAACTTCATATTTGAGGATTCCCAATCCAGCATGGTGGCCTCGATGATTTTGATTTGCGGATGCTTTAAAAAATCAGGGTAAACGCCGTTAAGGCTCCAGCCAATGTTTAGCCCGTATAAATCGGATTGGGCATCTACCTTTTTTAAGGCGGATTTTTCCAGTACGACAATGGTTGGATCAAAAAGAATATAGGGCGTATCGGCGAAGAGCAAAAAACCTTCGCGCTCTTTTGTCCGTGCCAATAGCGGAATCATTTGTGCCGACTTACTTTTTAGCTCGGCAATCACTCTGGCAACATTGGCGGTTTTCCAGTGGGCCTCTACAGCCAGCTTGGGCAGGATAAACTGCTTGTAGTACTCAACCACACCCCCGCCCGGCTCCTGGCCTTCTTTAGTGATAATAAAGGGAGCCACGTTGAAAACAACAATATCCAGCCCGGATGCCCAGGCTGAGCATGACGCACTAATCAGCACAAGCATCAAAGAAATTCTAAGGACCATTTCCCTTATATATTTTTGCCCAGCGCCTGTTGCCATTGCTTACCCTAATCACAGATTATTTTTCGGCCATCTCAGCGGCTGCCGCAGTTTTATAAAAAATACGCACAAATGGCTAGTCCGCGACTAACAGGTATGGGGATTGGACCGTCTCGATGAAAAGCCCATTGGGTTGCGGGATTATGGATGCTTGCTTTCAATTGGCATACCGATATACATGTAGTAATCATAGCCAATGTGTATGAATGCGGCATGAGACTCGAGCTTGCACCAAAAATCTTCTCTCAGTAACGAGCGCAACACTGCTGGTGCTGCTTCAGCTTTTATATGACTCCCCTCCTGGGGTGCATTGGGATATTTACGGTGATTCTCAAGGCCCGTGACTGTGAGTTCGCTGATTCCAGCTTCGCTTAGAAATGCGGCTGCAGTATCAAGGTACGCTTGCTCAACGCGGAGATATTCCTCCCGGGTTAAACATACGCCGCCAAATGAGTTGCCAATGTCTGCGCGTGACGTCCATTCCTCTGCTGGGTAGGTGCCATCGGGATTTCTAAGTTTGGGGTTGTACTTTGTTACACGGTATTGGTGCATAGCGTTCAGTGTCGTCTGGTGTTGTAAGCAAGGATCGCTGCGTCCGAAATAAATGATCTTGACCCAGGTAGTGCTATCACCAGAGTTTCCACCACGGATTATTTTGCTCGTGGGAAGTACTAACTCCGATTTCAGAGGTTTCGTTTAGTGCAGCTTGTTCTTCAACAAAACCGACGTGAGCAAGATCATTGTTGCGGGTGGCATCATAGGCTGAAGAGAAGCCGGCCTGATCTCGCAGAAAAGTGAGTACCTCGCGAAGCCCGGGGGTTGAGTCTTCATATGGGATTAATGGCGCAACGGTATAGAGCATTGCTTCATCCCGGAAGTGGGGTGATTCCCGCTGAATGTCCTGGAGAATCTCTTCTCGTTCAATTCCGGCGGCTGCAAAACGACATAAAATTTCCAGTGCGTTGCCTTGAATCCAATCGTAATCACCAAATGCCACTGAACGCAGTTCAGGAAGGGCTGCCTTACCAAGGTGGAAGTAAATCTCGAAGATGGCAAATTGTTTGGCACTTAGCCAGGCTCCAAGCCCCGGGAACGCTTCCTTGTATTGAGGGGGCGGACACGGATCGCCATGATAGAGAGAGCATAACTGTGGAATTGCTTCTGCTCCCCAAAGCTCCGCGGCCTCCGCTGCCCGCTTTGTGAACTGCTCGCGGTCTCTGGATAGGGACGCGATTTCTTCTATAGTTTTAATTAATTCTGATGCAGGTGTGGGTAGCATTGTGATGCCTGAGTCTTGGATTTGCGGGCGCAGCCAGGCGCCCTGTTGAATAAATGCTTATGTATCAATTTTAATGCCATCCCCGCGCGTGATCTCTCCGCTGCTGAGCACGTCGGCCAGCAGGCCGCCGCGGTGAAGCCAGTGCTTTATTACCGCAGCAGAGCTAAGGGTTTCACTGCTCAGGCTGTTGCCCATCAGGCTGCATGGCTCGCACAGCTCAATGCCGCGCAGCCTTACATTGCCGATTGAGAATTCCACATTCACCAGCTCGTTTAACCTTACACCCCGGGTGATCAGATTGCGGCGTGTGACCGACAGATCTGCAGGGCGGGAGTGCTCAGTACAAAAACGCTCAATTTCTTCAGCCTCAGCCAGGGTGATATTTTGGCCGGGGTGCGTTCTTTTGCAAAAGTTACGGTCACCCTGAATGCCCTTTTGGCTTTGAACCGTGATCTGTTCACACTCTGCCTGAGCCGCGCCACGCTCCGGGCTGATGAAAATTCGTTCAACAATCATTGCTTTGCTCCTGGTGCAAAACATTTAGGTAAGCGGCGCGCAGCGAGCCAGATTAAGCAAAGTGACTGGCGTTACTACTTGTCTGCGGCAAGCGCATCTACCAGCATTCTGCTGACAATACCGGAAATATTGCTTAGTGAGAGCAATGGGGGGGCCTACAGATTTACGCTTAACTATCATGTGGAGAGATCAGTATCATTCCACGCAATGCCCGGTGACACCGCCCACGTCAGGGAGTGACGGCGCTCATGAATTGCTCCGCCGTCACGAACTGGATGCCACTCTTGTGGCACCGTGTCCTTTCCCGATTGAGCGCTCCTTACTGCGTTATGTGCGCAGTAATATAGATCCTCAAGCTGAGTGACTTCATCTATGGAGCGCACCGTGACTCCTGCCTGAAACCCGGAAACCGTTGCATCGAAGTCGGGTAGGAACTCGTAAAGCATGCTGTTGGTGATTTCCTGTGGTAGTTGTCCCTGGAAGAAAGGTGGAGGAGGTTCGAAGCCAAGAATCCAAGCGAGAGCCCACATGTTCTCAAGGTGCCACCCGATAATGCTGGCATGGGTGTCGTTTGCCTCTGTCCTTTGGAGGGACAGGATATCGTTCTCTTCTACTGTAAGGTGGTCGCGCAGCATGTTCCGGCTCACGAAGGCAAGGAGTCGTTCTGAAGATGTCACGTCTTCTGGTGCTGCAACCCAAAAGAATAGTGCTTCTAGTGCCAGTAACCGGGCGACAATCTCTTCCACAGGACGCAGCTTGTTTGTATGGTCTTCTGTACGATACAAAGGCAGCCACCGAGCACAAATGAAACCCCGTTCAGCAAGTTGAAGATAGTTGTTCTCGCGTTGGGACACACGGAGTGCATCGCCTTCGTTTATGTGGCCTGAATGGCGTAACTCCTCCGGATTCACAGAACGGATGGAGGGGGCTGGGAGCGAGTCGCTTATTTCAGACTGATTAGCCATTGGCCCGATGAGAAACGATCCGTCGGGTAGCAAAATGCTGCCGGCAACAAACATAAACCCGTCGAATTGCTTGATTAACTTCATCAACGAGGCAAACAACTGAGAGTCTGGTGATGCCGGATGAGGCAAAATCACGCCCACGGCTGCCTGTGTTAATTGGATCAGGCGCTGGGCCTCACTTCGTGCAACGCCGTTATCAGGCAATTGAGCGATGTATCCTCGAAACCCGCGGAGGTGTTCTGCAAGGTTTTCATGATTTAAATTCAGTCTTACGGTGCCTTCTCCGGATTCATATTCGAACCAAGTTGCGGAGCGGAACAGCCCACCGTTTGATTTTCCATTTGGAAATGCAGACTTGAGAGGCAGTTTTTCCAGTGGGAAGTAGAGCGCGCAGTCTTTAAACATGTGATTATCTTTCAATTATTATCAGGGTCGCTCGTTGCTATGCATTCAACTGTGGCAGCAAACGCAGAGTTAACCGGTACTTCGAGGCTTTATCGCCCAGCAAAAAAGGGTGTAAGGTTAAGTGCCACGTTGGGCGTTCGTTCACACATTGTTGTGCTGAAAGAAATTAGGAATATGACCTTCCCGGATTTTTCGTTCCCAAAGATCAAGCCAAATACCACCCATTTCCCAGAATTCCCGGCATTGGTTCAGATAGGCCAAAACTGGCTCAACATGACCTTCTTTCAGAAGGGCACGGGCGAGCTGCATTGTCGGCCCAAAAGAATTGAGCTGTGGTGAACCTGGCATTTTGCCTGACTCGTATAGCTCGTTGATCGCAGTGGCATTGTCCTTAGCATTGAGGGCGAGAAGACCAAGCACTGTGTGTCCGAGGTGAATGGCGTTGCCGTAGTTCCAGTTCACTTTAAAAGCCGAAGCCAGGACGAGCGCACGTTCGGCAAATTGTCTGGCATCGGCAAACTGTTCAAGATGGAACGCCGCTGCTGCAGCATAGGGCAGGTGAGTAAATGCGTCGGTGTCGTCTTGGGCTTTTGCTAGTTGTGCAAGCCTGGCTGGAGCGTTGTCGCGAGCGATCTGTCGGAATTCAGCTTCCATTTCGGCTGTGAACGGTATGTCCTCGGTTTCTTCTTCGTAGCTCATACATTTACCTGGAGATGCAAATATTGGTGTCCTGTATTGCGGTTTAGCCGCAGGCGTAATTTACGATTAAGGTCGGATAGTGAGCAGAGCGGTAAGCAAATAGGCTGGTACTGTGTGGCTGGCAACATGGTTCAGTGTGGATTGATAAATCCAGATGCCCTTCGGTGCAGCGGGATCAGGTATCAACGTACACTCCAATAGGCCCCTTCTGATTAGTCTGACATAACATATGTAGTCATATTACGCCAAATTGACCTGATATTTCTATGATTTGTGTGCTGTTAATTGGGCTTGCCCGGGTTACTTTCAGAGCTCTGGGTGGCTACAGGTTCTATTCTGTGAAATGAGCATTCGTTGATTCGTAATCGCCTGAAAAAAATGCTGTACAAGCAGAGTGCCGCCACAAGGGCAGTTGGGCAGGCTTAATCGCCTTTAAGATGCGCCTTACTGATGAGCTGTTGTAAGGTGCCCGAGGCGGTTTCAAAGTTAAATTGCCCTATCTGGCTTGCCAGCTCTTCTGTGGCGGGGCCTAAGGTTTTGAAGAGTTGCTCTGCGTGCTGATCAAACAGCGTGAGTGAGGCGGTATCGTTCTGGCTGAGGAGTAAATCCAGCCCGGCCAGAATTTTAGACAGAGGGTAGTCTGCCTCTTCAGCGGGTGGAAAAAGCAGCTTATTGAGCTGCACAAGCTCATGGTTTATTTCATCCATCAGCGGGTTTCGCTCTGCTGCGGGTAGCTGCTGATTGAGGGCCGCTTCCAGCCGGGCTGCGAGTTCTGCAATATTA
This sequence comes from Iodobacter violaceini, assembly GCF_011601265.1. Classification (GTDB taxonomy): domain Bacteria; phylum Pseudomonadota; class Gammaproteobacteria; order Burkholderiales; family Chitinibacteraceae; genus Iodobacter; species Iodobacter violaceini. The sequence goes on along the minus strand of NZ_JAAOLX010000001.1, from coordinate 154,589 downwards.
TCGACGCTTAAAACCGCCGCTGCGCCTTTCAGCGTATGGGCGATCAGCAGGCTTTCGCGCGGCTGCCCGGCGAGCAAGTGCTCGTCCAGCCGGGCCATATCGCCAGCATGGCTGCTGACAAAGCGGCGGAGTAAATCCAGATATTTGGCACTGTTTCCTCTGAGCATTTCAAGGGCACGGCTGATATTCAGCCTGGGCAGCGCGGCCAGCCTTGCAAGCTCTTGTTCTTGAATCAGGCTGGCTTGTTTTGTGCGTTGTTCAAAGCGCAGTGGCTGATCTTTGGGGTGATTTTTAGGCAGCCATTGCAGCAGGGCTTTAAATAAGGATTCGGGGCTGACGGGTTTACTGATAAAGCCATTTACACCTGCCTCTTCACAGGCTTGTTTGTTCTCATCAAAGGCGCTGGCGGTTAAGGCAAGGATGGCCTGGTTTTGCCAGCCAGGCAGCTGGCGGATCTTTCTTGTGGCTTCCAGCCCGTCCATCACCGGCATTTGAATATCCATCAAAATCAGCTGGTACTGATTGGCCCGGGCTTTTTCCAGTGCTTCCTGGCCATTGACCGCGGTATCCAGTATCAGGCCGCTGCCATCCAGTAAATCCAGAATGACTTCCAGGTTAATACTATTGTCTTCCACGACTAAGAGACGGGCGCCTGCACACTGGCGCAGCTCGGCTTCTGTCTGTGCCAGGCTTTGCGGGTCTGGCTGAGTGCGGGGGCCGCTGCCCTTGCTGATCAGGGCGGTAAACCAAAAAATACTGCCCCTGACGGGCGCAGCCATCACGCCTGCACTGCCGCCCATGATTTCAGCAAGGCGCCGGGTGATGGCTAAGCCAAGGCCCGTGCCGCCGTATTTACGGGTAGTCGATACATCGGCCTGCTCAAAGTTTTGAAAGAGTCTGGGGATTTTGTCAGGCTCAATGCCGATACCACTGTCTTGTACCTGAAAGCGCAGCAAGAGCCGCTCATCGGCAAGCTCTTCTTCTACGCTGACACTCAGAGTGATTTTGCCCTGTTCGGTAAACTTCACGGCATTACTGGCGTAATTCAGCAGGGCCTGGCGCAGCCGGGTAGCATCGCCATGCAGCCAGGAGGGTACTTTGTCAATATGGGTTTCAATCGCCAGCCCTTTGGCTGAAGCGGTATCGTTAATCAGTGTGCAGACATTATCAAACAGGGCGGTCAGCGAGAAATCGCTTTGCTCCAGGTGTAATTTTCCGGCCTCTATTTTAGATAAATCGAGGATGTCGTTAATGACAGATAACAGGTGCTGGGCGGCGTGATTTATTTTATTGAGCCGCAGCGACTGATGCGGGGTAGCGCCATCCCGCAGCAGCAAATGGGTCAGCCCCATAATGGCATTCATGGGCGTGCGAATCTCATGGCTCATATTGGCAAGAAACGCACTCTTGGCCAGATTGGCCGATTCTGCTTTTTCGCGTGATTCGGCCAGCTGTACAGTCCGCTCAGAAACCAGCTCTTCCAGGTGAAAGCGGTGGCGGTCCAGCTCCAGTCCTAAGCGTTTTTTCTCGGTGATATCTTCTTGTGTGCCCAGGTAGTGGGTGATTTTTCCGTCTTCCTGGCGGATGGGGGAAATAGACGCAAATACCGTATAAATTTCACCATTTTTACGCTGGTTAATAAATTCCCCATGCCAGGCCATGCCAGACTTCAGCGCCTGTTTTAAGCTGGTGTAGGTGCTTGCCGGGGTCAGGCCCGATTGCAGAAAGCGCGATGGCTGCCCGATGACTTCTTCTTTGCTGTAGCCGGTGTTCTGCACGAATGAGGTGTTTACATAATCGATGCACAAACGCGCGTCGGTAATGATGACATTTTCCGGGCTTTGCTCTACCGCCAAAAATAATTTGCGCAATTGCTCTTCGGTTTTTTTACGCTCGGTAATATCCAGCACAATGCCGGAGATACGGTGCAACTGGCCGTTCTCCAGGTATTGCGCCCGGCCTTTACTGATCAGCCAGCGGATTTCCCCGGATCTTTTACAAATACGGTACTCCACCTCAAAGGCTTCCCGGTAAGCATTCTTATTTTTGAGCAGAGATTCTATTCTCAGCCAGTCCTCAGGGCAGATGCATGAGCGCCAGTGGCGGCGGCTGATTTTCTGGTCGTCAGGCGTGTCATAGAGCCTGGCGCATTCGGGTGACCAGTAAATTTGATTGTTGGCGATGTCCCAGTTCCAGATGCCCACATGAGCGCCTTCCTGAGCCATCAGCAGGCGCTGCTCGCTTTCTTTCAGGGCGGCATTGCTGGCTTCTGCGCTGGAGCGGGCGGAAATGGCGTCTTCCATCAGGTTTAGCGCGGCAAGGCGGTCGCGGTTTTGTTTTTCCAGTGCTTCATTCTGGCTGTTGATCAGGGCGATTTCGGCATTTTTACGCCCGGTAATATCTTGTACCGTGCCATACAAAGCAGATATTTTTCCCGATGCATCGCGGCGGGCTTTTCCCCTCGCAGTAATCCAGCGATGCCTTCCATCATCACGGATCACCCCGGCATCACATTCATAGGCCAAGCCTTCCTTTAAGCAGCGATTGACCGCGCCGGATAATTGCTGCCAGCTCTCTGCTGAAAAATAGGATTGCACTTCGGGATAAAGGGCCGGGCCCAGTGCCGGGTCTCTGCCATAAATCGAGTAAATTTCTTCCGACCAGTCGTGTACATCTTCGGCCACTTGCCAGCTCCAGTTGCCAATGCAGGCCAGTTGCTGGGCTTCTTTTAATGCAGAAGCACTTTCTTTTAAAGCGGCCTCAGCTTGTTTTCTGGCCTGGATATCTTCGACCACAGAAATAAAATAATTGGGCTCACCAGAAGGGGTCCGCACTAAGGATACGGTGAGGTTGGCCCAGATTAAATCGCCATCTTTGCGTATATATCGTTTTTGCATCGAGTAGGTTTGCAGCTGGCCTGCCAGCACCTGCGCCACATAGTCCTCGTCGGTTTGTAAGTCTTCAGGGTGGGTTATATCCTGAAAGCCTATCTGCAATAGCTCGCCCTGCTGATAGCCCATGATTTGGCAAAGCTTCTGGTTCACACGCAGCCATTGTCCGTTGGGGGCTACCAGTGCAATGCCCATGGCGGCTTGCTCAAATGTGGCCTGAAAGCGTAGCTCGCTTTGCAGTAATTGATTCTGAATGGCAAGCATTGCTTGCCAGCGATCGGATGCATTTTTGCGTGAGCGGTGCAGATATTCGCTGAGTAAGCTCAGTAAAAGCCCATTAATGAGCAAAATGGCCCACTGTAAAAGATCGTATGGAGCCGCAATGGCAAAGCTATTTGCAGGGGGTATCAAATAAGCGGCACATACTGCCGATATCAGTGTGCTGATCAGGCCCGGTAGAAATCCTCCTAAAAAAGCGCTGATTATTATGGGCAAAATATACAGGATCAGCAGTGTCCGATCGCCCAGCGAAACCGAAAATTCGCTGCGAAGAATCAGCATCAGCATGGGTAGCATGCAGGCGAGAATATAGTGCAGGCCCCGGTGTGTTTGTAAGCGTTGCCACAGGAGGGGGAGTGTTTGTTCAGCAGGGGTATTCATGGCGTTGTGCCAGATAAATCATCACTTGATATCGTGGTGTTATGACTTAAAGCTTTGATCTGGCGCTTCAGTTCTATCATATCCAGCTCGCGATCAACCATCGCGGCGTTAAAGCGCTCTAGTTCGGCATTGCGCTGGCGTAATTCTTCGGACTGCTGAGTCAGCGTTTGCTCAACGGATTTGCGTTCAGTGATGTCCAGAATCAGGCCGATCAGTGCAGGGTGGCCCTTGTTATCAACTTTACGGCCATAAAACTCAATATCGATCAGCTCGTGATCCTGTCTTACGCCGGTAAAATAAAAGTGAACATCACTTATTTCGCCGCTTTCGGCCAGCCGGATCAGCTGGTGCACCCGCTCCTGATCTTCTGCGCTGATCAAATGCCCGATATCACCCATATTGATCAGTGTATCGGCATCATCCCATGCAAATATTCTGGCAAAGCCCGGGTTTACATAGTTAAGACGATGGCGATGAATAATATAAATGCCGGCTAAAGACTGCTCAACGATGGCGCGAAAGCGCTCTTCGCTTTCACGTAATACAATTTCGGCCTGTTTTCTTTCGGTGATATCGCGGGACACGCCAAACAGGCCGATGATTTTGCCTTTTTCGTCATAAAGCGGCCCTTTGGTGGCTAAAAAAACGTGCTGACCATCCGGCAGATCCAGTGTTTCTTCCTGAGTCAGTACAATGCCATTTTCAATGGCAATACGACCCGTTTTGACCAGCATTTCTGCCTGCTCTGGCGGAAAAATATCATAGTCAGATTTTCCCAGTAAATCACTGACACTTTGTGCAACAAAACGGCTGGCTGCCCGGTTGATCAGGATATAGCGGCCTTGCATATCTTTGGCGAAAATGGCGTCTTCCGAGTTGTCTGCAATATTGGAAAAAAGCTTAACGGCCTGCAAGCGCTCATTTTGTAACTGACGGGTATTGGCAGCCAATACCAATTGCTCCTGCTGGCGCAACATCACATAGCTTGCTCTGGCCATAAAAAGCGCCAGCAGCCCGGCAAGGCTAATCCAGATGGCATCTTTGATGATTTCATCATAAATCTCCGACTGATCCATTTTGCAGATCAAATACCAATCGGTATCAGGTACTGCACGGCCGATGCCCATTACTTTTTCATTACGATAATCACGGCCGCGAAGCATGGCATTAAAGGGGGATTTATTGCTTAAAAAACGTGATGTAAGCAGGGGTTTAGAAATCGATATTCTGGTTGTGAGCGGAGGGGCTTTGCTAAAGCGGGGTTGATTTAAAAACAGGATCTGATCCCCTTCTTGCCTGAATAAAACGGTATCGCTGGTCTGGCTGGGAACAGGCTGGTTTTCTAAAGCAGGAAACAGCCAGTTTGCGGGGTTGCTGTGCAAAATAATAAAAGGGGCCGCGCCATCTTTTGTGTTGAGCGGGGCGATAAAATCTAAGCTGGGCTGGGCCAGTGTATTCAGATAGGGGCCAAACCTCTGTATTTTTTGTGTTCTGATGGCCTGTTGCAGTGTGATTTGCAGCGCCGGGTGGGGCGGGAGTTGGGATGAGCTCCAGAGCAGATTGCCCTCCGGATCGAGCAGGCTGCTGGCCCTGAAGCCTTTTATTTTGTTAAATTGCTCCAGCCGCTGAAGCAACAGTGTTTTCTTGCCCGGATCAGTGTGCCAGTGTTGATAGAGCTCTGCATAAATGTCACTGGTTTGCAGCAGCTCGGCATCGCTTTCCCGCTCTTTTAGCCAATCGGATATTTGCCGTATTTTTAAATCCACAATGGCCTGCATTCTGGCTGCATGAATCTCTTCTGCGGTATTTACCCGGTAAATAATGCTGGCGGCGCTAAAAATCAGAATAAATGTGGCCAGTACAGAAAACAGCCTTCCCAGTTTTTTGCCGTAGCCGGAGAGATTATTCCGGGGGACATCCCGGTGCAGCAGTTGTTGCCATACCAGCCTCAGCAGCAGGATGCAGGCCAGAATCATCAAGCTGTCTTTCAGCAGCGAAAGCGGTTCAGGTTCTGATGATCTGGCAAGCAGCATTTCTATCATTTTGCTGCTTAAAAGCATGCCCAGCACGGCCATGGCTGAGTAGCTCAGCACGGTTTTGAAAATACGGGTAAGAGGTAGTTTTAACTCTCTGTGCATAGCTGCCCCCCCGTTTGCTTAGTCGCAATCCAGATAGCGTTCGGCGATGGCGGTGAAATCCGGAAAGTGATCAAGAAAAGCTTGCACAATATCCGGGTCAAAATGCTGACCACTGCCTGATTTAATCATTAATCTGGCTTCTTCATAGGGCAGGGCTTGTTTGTATACCCGACGGCAAATCAGGGCATCAAACACATCGGCCAGCGCCATCAGCCTTGCAGATACTGGAATTGCATCACCTGATAAGCCATCGGGGTAGCCGCTGCCATTCCATTTTTCGTGGTGCCAGCGGGCAATTTCTTTGGCCAGTGTAAGAAACTCAACCGGGTGCTCGATATCCTTTTCGGCCATCTCAATGGCCTGGCTGCCCAGCTTGGAATGGGTTTTCATAATTTCCCACTCATGTGCGTCAAGGCTGTTGGGTTTGAGCAAAATATGATCAGGAATGCCGACTTTACCAATATCGTGCAAAGGGGCAGAGCGGCTGAGTAAGTTGATATACCGCGCGTTTAAAGTATCGGTAAAACGCGGGTGATTCTGCAGCTTAAGGGCCAGCAGCTGCACATAGCTCTGGGTGCGCAAAATATGGTTGCCGGTTTCAGGGTCGCGAATCTCGGCCAGATGGGCGAGCGCCCGGATGCTGACCTGCTGGGTCATATCATTTTCTGCCATACGCCGGGAAATCTCGGCTTCAAGCGCTGTGTTCTGGTTTTTCAGCCAGCTGCGTGCCTGATGGGCCTCAAGCTGGGTGCGTACTCTGGCAAGTAATACCGCAGGCTTTACGGGCTTGATAATGTAATCAACCGCTCCAAGTTGCAGTCCCAGCTCTTCACTGCCTGCATCGGCTAAGGCGGTGAGTAAAATAACCGGAATATCCCGTGTTTCGGGCATTTCCTGGATTTTTTTAAGCACGGCATAGCCATCAAGACCAGGCATCATAATGTCGAGCAAAATTAAATGAGGTAAGGCCTGGCTGGCCAGAATGCGCAGGCATCTTTCCCCTGATGACGCCGCAAGTACACGATAGTGGGGAGAGAGAAGGCTGCTGATTACCAGTAAGTTTTCAGCCAGATCGTCAACAAGCAATACTGTGCAGTTGCTTTCATTAAACATACGAAAATCACCAAAAAGGCGCTAATTCGTAGTATAGATTTATCAGGCCGGAAAAGATGCTGAGATTGTTAATACGGACGCTGTACCCGGGGTGAAAAATACACTTTAAATGATGCTGAATAACCCTAATGCAAAAAGCCCCGATGACTAAACATGCTGCAACGCGCAAAATACGCGCCTAGAATTTATCTTTTTGGAAACGCTCATGGCCAGAAACGCGCTTTACGCCCAATCGGGTGGTGTAACCCCTGTGATTAATGCATCCGCTGCTGCGGTGATTGCGGCCGCCCGCGCTCATCCGGATCAGATTGGCCGTGTGTTTGCCGCCAAAAATGGGGTATTAGGTGTGCTGGCGGAAGAGCTGATTGATACCGCTTGTATGAGCGAAGCTGATTTGGCCGCGCTGGCCGCATCCCCTGGCGGTGCTTTTGGCTCTTGCCGCCATAAGCTGCGCTTTGGCCGCGAGCTGACCCGTTTGTTTGAAGTTTTTGCCGCGCATGATATCGGCTATCTGTTTTATAACGGCGGTGGTGATTCTGCAGATACCTGCATGAAAATCGCCGCGCACGCCGAATACCTTGGCTACGATCTCACCGCGATTCACGTGCCTAAAACCATTGATAACGACTTGCCGCATTCGGATTGCTCGCCAGGCTTTGGCTCGGTGGCCAAATACGTGGGCACATCGATCCGCGAAGCGGGTATGGATGTGGCATCCATGTGTGGCTCCAGCACCAAAGTATTTATTATGGAAGTCATGGGCCGTCATACGGGCTGGATTGCAGCCAGCGCAGGCTTAGCGTCTGGCGAAGGTAACTTGCCTCCGCACCTGATTTTGCTGCCGGAAGTCACATTTAATGCGGCTACTTTCCTTGCTGCCGTTGAAGCCACCATCGCCCGCGAAGGCTATTGCGTGATTGTGGCTGCAGAAGGGATTAAAAACGCGGAAGGTAAATTTGTGGCCGAAGCGGGTGGCACGGATGCTTTTGGTCATGCACAGCTGGGCGGTGTAGCGCCTTATCTGGCGCAGCTGATTAAAACGGCTCAAGGCCATAAATGCCATTGGGCAGTTTCTGATTATCTGCAACGTGCAGCGCGCCATATGGCGTCCGGAACCGATGTGGATCAGGCCATGGCCGTGGGTACTGCCGCAGTGAAGTTTGCATTGGCCGGTGAGCGTGGCGTGATGCCAACAATCGTTCGCATCAGCGAAGCACCTTATGCCTGGACTATTGGCTCGGTGAAGCTGGAAGAAGTCGCTAACCACGAAAAACACCTGCCCGCTGAATATATCCGCGCCGATGGCTTTCATATCACGCCAGCCGCACGCAGCTATTTTGCACCTTTGATTATGGGTGAGGCGATCCCTCCCTATGTAAATGGCCTGCCAGCCTATCCTGTGTGGAATTTTTCCACTATCGAAGCCAGGCTGGAAGCATTTAATACAGCTGGATAAACTGTCTCTATTCTTGATCTAAATAAAAGGGAAGACCACGGTTTACGTGTAAGCTTCCCTTTTTTGCGTGGACAAGATGACTCTATTTCGCTTGGTACTGGAGTACCTGTCTTACATCCTGACTACGGTTACGGCACTTTTGCCCATCATTAATCCCCTTGCGACTGCTGCCATTTTGCCGGGAATTTCTGTGCATTTATCTGAGGCGGAGCGAAAGCAGCAGGTCAAGCTGGCTTGCTACTATATGGCAGGCATCTTAATCACCTTCCTGGTGGCAGGGGGGCTGATTATGGATTTCTTTAATATCTCTATTCCTGGCTTACGCATTGCGGGCGGGATGGTGGTGATTTATCTGGGCTTCAGGATGCTGTTTCCTGAGTCTTCGCCCAAAATTGAGGATGAGCCAGAGCAGGGCGCCAGACGTGAAATTGCTTTTACCCCGCTTGCCATGCCTTCAATGGCTGGGCCAGGCTCGATTGCGGTGGTGATTTCAATGTCTTCTACCTTGCACTCGCAAAGGCATATCCCTGTTTGGGCTGGTTATTCATTGCTGGTACTTGGCATTGCTGCCACAGCGTTTATCTGCTGGCTCACCTTACGCGCCTCCAGCCGTTTGTTTGCCGTGCTGGGGGATGATGGTATCAGTGCCATTTCAAGAATTATGGGTTTTATGCTGATTTGTATCGGGGTGCAGTTTTTTATTAATGGCGTGGGTGAATTACTGCACGATGCAAGTTTTATGCCGCGTTAAGTGTTTTATGCTTTATCTTTGATGTTTGGCTTACTCAATTCTCAGCGGTGAATTTTAATGAGATTGCTTTTTGCTTTCGTTATTTTCTTGCCGTTCATAAGCGGTGGTAAAGCCTGATGAGAATGCTGCAGGATTTCGATATTTTTTTACGTCTGATTGTGGCTGTGTTTTTGGGCGGGCTGATCGGCATTAATCGTTTTATGCATAAGAAACCAGCGGGTGTGCGTACCCATGCCCTGGTCTCTTTGGGTGCAGGGCTGATGATTGCTTTAAATGGCGTGATCAGCCACGACGATGCCCAGGCCTTCAGCCGTGTGGCTCAGGGCTTGATTACGGGGATAGGCTTTTTGGGGGCGGGCCTGATTGTGCATCGCAGCGATAATATGGTGGAAGGCCTGACTTCCGCCGCATCCATCTGGCTTACGGCGGCGATCGGTTTGGCATGTGGTGCTGGCTATATTGATATTGCTGCGTTTGTGGTGATTTTAGCGCTGCTGGTCATCAATCTGGGCGGGCCATTAGAGCGCTGGGCCGAAAGACAGATGCAGCGCTGGCGCGATGATAAATCACCGCATTAAAACCTGGCGCTTTGGTCCTTGCACCGCTCTGAAATAGTTAAAAGCACACAACATCATCCTTTATCCGTGGTTTTTCTGTGCACGAGGGCATGTCATGTTTTCCCCCGCCTCACGACTAAATACCCACAGCGTTGATGGTCAGCGGTGTGGGCTTAATCAGGAGGTGTGTAATGGGGGTTAGCGGATGTACATCCTGCCAGACAGGGGGGATTGAGGCTCTGAAGGCTTATGATCATCAGTATCAAATGAAGCTGCAAGAGGATTACGTCAGGCAGACGCAAGTTGCGCCAGAGCGTTTGACTCAGGGGGAGAATAATCCTGTTACTGGCGCAATATCAGGCAGCGTGATTAATCTGAGTGTGTAGTCAGTGGCGCACTGAAGCCAGTGCGCCATCGCTTATAGCCAGGCCTCAATCGCGGTTTTTGCCCGCTCCGCCAAGTTTTCTTCCTGGCAATTAATCTCCAGCAAATCATCCATTCCCCGCAGCCAGGTCAGCTGACGTTTGGCCAGCTGTCGGGTTGCTGCAATGCCTTTTTCGCGCATGGTTGGGTAATCCACGAGGCCATCCTGATATTCCCAAGCCTGCCGGTAGCCCACGCAGCGCATCGATGGCAGTTCCAGTGATAAATCATATTTAGCCCGCAAGCGGCTTACTTCATCGAGTAAACCCAGCTCCAGCATTTGATCAAAACGCAGCGCAATGCGATCGTGCAGCCATTTTCTGTCTTGCGGCAGCAGGGCGATTTTAAGCAGGCGATAAGGCAGAGCACCGCTGGCAGGTTCGGCCAGTAAATCCGACATTTTTTTGCCAGTGAGGGTGCATATTTCCAAGGCACGCTCGATACGCTGTGCATCGGTGGATTTAAGCCGTTCTGCCGTGACAGGATCGATGGCGGCCAGTTTGGCGTGCATGGCTGGCCAGCCAAGCAGTGTGGCTTCTTCGTGGATTTTTGCCCGCAGCGCCGCATCTGCCTGGGGTAATTCATGAATGCCATGCTGCAGGGTGTTGTAATACAGCATGGTGCCGCCCACCAGTACCGGCACCTTGCCACGCGCTGTAATATCGGCCATTAAAGCCAGGGCATCACGCCGGAATTGCGCGGCAGAATAGGCTTCTTCAGGTGAAATAATATCAATTAAATGATGCGGAGCACGGGCCAGCTCATCCGCACCTGGCTTGGCGCTGCCGATATCCATATCTTTAAATACCAGCGCCGAATCAACCGAAATTAACTCTACCGGCAAGCCGCTTTCCAGCAAATGAATCGCACTGGCGGTTTTACCACTGGCGGTAGGGCCCATTAAGAAAATGGCAGGAGAGGAATTCGGCATGGCGATATAACTTTATAAAAATTGAAAATGGTGGGTTTTGGTAAACCCAAATTTTGAATCTCAGAGGGTTCAGAGTTTCACAGAGAAAACGACAAAATGTAATGCCGTTTTTGTAGGGCAGGTATATCCCAATCCTATCAACAAATGCATTATTTTCCGCTGGTTTTGTTTATTAAATAAATAGGATTGGGGTGAAATCCGCCAGACTTTGCCATGAAATGAGATAAAAACGGCGGGCATTGCCCGGCCTGAGATGACTCAATTTTTGCTCCGTGTTCTGCGTTTAAACTCCGTGCTCCCTGTGTCTGCAGATTTTAGGTTTTTGTATTTTACTGCCATCAATGAAAACGATGACTTAAAAATCTGACCAGCATGCCGGTGGCGAGTGCGGCGATCAGGGCGGGAATAAAGGCCAGCAGGCCGATATGGCTTGCCAGCGGTGTCCATACCAAAAAGAACATGCTAAACCCTGTCAGCCCCATTAAAAAGCCGCGTAATTGCAGTAATAGCGCATTGCGGCCCGTATTGGCCAGCGTAAATGCCGGAATCACCGTGGCGGCAACAGGAAAGCCCGCCAATACGCCAGTCATGGTGCTGCCTAAGAGTAAAGAGAGGCTGGAGAGCGCCAGCACCAACAACAGCGCCGCCACCATGCGGGCATAGAGCTCGATCCTGGGTAGCGATGAGCTATGGATAGCCTCTGGTCTGGGGATAAAGTAAATCGCAATCCATAGCCCCGCCAGCACGCCAATGCCGGCAATGGGGGACAAGGCAAGGCCGCTCCAGACCAAGATCAGCGCGGTGAGCAAATAAGCCGCCCAGCCACACAGGATGGTGCCCTGCCATGAAAAATAGCGGCTGGCATGGGCCAGTACCAGCATATACACCACATTGGCCCAAAGGCCTGCCGATGCTGCCCCCGCTGCTTTGATCGCATATTCAGGCCCATATTCCAGCCACAGCGCCAGCACAATCGGAATCGCTACCAGTGGTAAGCCACCTAATAAGCCCGAAATTTGCGGCCCCCAGCGCCGGCCGGCCAGACTCGCCGCGCCGATCAGTAATGGGGCGGCGAAGAGTTTAACGATTAAGGCGCTGCTGGGCATGTGGGCTCATTTGGGTGAGGGTTTTAGGGCGGTGCAATCCGCCATTGGGTGTGTCGTGCCGCACAGCAGCGGCAAAGCATTGCTTCTTAATATCATTCGCGGCTAAAGCAGCCCTGAGAAAAGTCTGTGTTCAGGGGGGCATTTTATTTTGTTCACGCGAAAAGCATAAAATGCCTTAAGCCCGCGAAGGCACTGTGCCTCTCTATTGCCCGCGCATAAACATTTTATCTAATTCATTCAGCGTCATTCGAAACCAGGTGGGGCGGCCGTGATTGCATTGGCCGCTGCGTTCGGTGGCTTCCATCTGGCGTAATAGCGCGTTCATTTCGGTGATGGTGAGGCTGCGGTTGGCGCGCACCGAGCCGTGGCAGGCCATGGTGGCGAGCAGCTCATTTTGTCTGCCTGCCAGTACTTCACTTGCGCCAACCATGCGGATATCTTTGAGCACGGCTTGTGCCAGCTCAATCGGATTGGCGTCTTTCAGCAGCATGGGCAGGGAGCGGATGGCCAGCTGTGTGGGGGATTGCACTGAGATCTCAAAACCAATCGCAGCCAGCGTTTCAGCGTGATCTTCAACCGTGGCTACATCATGTTTATCCGCAGCAAAAACATGCGGAATCAACAGCGGCTGAGTCGGCATTTGATGCAGATCGAGCGCGTTTTTCAGCTGCTCGTATACCACCCGCTCGTGCGCAGCGTGCATATCCACCACGATCAGCCCCTCGGCATTTTGCGCAAGGATATAAATGCCGTGCAGCTGGCCGAGTGCAAAACCCAGTGGCGGCACGGTTTCCGAGTCGCTGGCACGGGAAGGCGCGGCGGCAGATGGCGCGATGGCAGCTGCGGGCATCAGTGCTCCGGCCGGAACCGCGGGGGCGAATTTTCGCTCCGGGGTGTCGCTGCCGGTAAATGAAGGCAATGGTTCGGGTGCCCAGTTGTTTGAATCGCTTGGGTTTGCTTCGCCCGGAGCCCGTTTTAAATCTGCAAACATGGTGTCGTAAAAGGCCATAGGCGCTTGCACACGCGGCTGCGGCTGGAAGTTGCCCTGCTTATAGGCCATTTCAGCGTAATTCTTGGGCGTCATCGCGGGGGCGGGGGCCATGACACTAGAGTCTGGCGCGGCGATTTCGCCGGTTTCCGGATCAATGCCTGCTGGCACGGTACCCGCGCGCGTGCCGGCCAGCGCTTTTTTCAGGCTGGTAAGCATAAAGCGGTAAATCGCTTGAGATTCCCTGAAGCGTACTTCGATCTTGGTGGGGTGAACGTTCACATCCACGCCTTCAGGATCCAGCTCTAAAAACAAGCAATAGGCCGCGTGTTTATCGTGGTGCAATACATCGCGGTAGGCTTCTCGCAGGGCGTGTTGCACCACTTTATCCCGCACAAAGCGGCCATTTACAAAGAAATACTGCGCATCGCGGCTGGATTTCCCCAGCGTGGGCGAGCCGGTAATGCCCCACAGTCTTAAACCACCGAAACCTTCATCCACCTGCACGCCGGATGCTACAAACTCATCGCCCAAAATCGCCGCCGCGCGCTTGGCCAGATCTCCAGCCAAGAGGCGCAGCTGGGCGCGGCCATTATGGCTGAGCGTAAATTGCACGCCGGGGTTGGCCAGCGCAAGACGCTGCACCATATCGTTGCAATGTGCGAATTCGGTGGATTCAGATTTTAAAAATTTACGTCTTGCAGGTACCTGATAATAAAGTTCGTGTATCTCGATGGTACTGCCCTGGCTGAGCGAGGTGGGCTCGGGTTCGTTGACATGGCCATTATCTGCATCCACCCGCCATGCGTAATCTGAGCCTTGCTCGCGGCTGCTGAGTGTAAGCCTTGATACAGATGCAATACTCGCCAGCCCTTCACCCCTGAAGCCCAGTGTGGCCACTTTTTGCAAATCGTCCAGATCACGAATCTTACTGGTGGCGTGGCGATGCAAGGCAAGTGGCAGCTCGTCTTTGGCAATGCCGCAGCCATCGTCGATCACCTTAATCAGCTTGGTGCCGCCTGCTAATAGTTCGATGCTGAGATTCTGGCTGCCAGCATCGAGGCTGTTTTCCAGTAATTCTTTTAATGCAGAAGCGGGGCGCTCAACCACCTCGCCAGCAGCAATTTGGTTAATCAGATGATCGGGCAGTTGCTGAATACGGGGCATAGGAGCAGGCGGAAATAATGGGAGTGAGACCGATTATACCTGTGTATTCCTTGTAAGCCTTTGGCATGATTACAAGGTGGATTTTGCGGTTTGCCTGAAATGGGCGTTGCAATTTTATGGAGTGCCCTGATCTATTCAAAACCTACTTCATTCATTGAAAGGAATCACTATGCCCGTAGTAAATATTCAAATTACGCGTGATGGCGCGACGGCTGAACAAAAAGCCGAAGTGATTGCAGGCGTGACCGATGTGTTAGTGCGCGTTTTAAATAAAGACCCGGCCACAACATTTGTGATTATTGATGAAGTGGATACCGATAACTGGGGGCATGCAGGTAAAAGCGTGACGCAATTGAGGGCGCTGGCGAAATAAGCGTGAGCGGCTGCTGCTCGCGTGAGCGGCTTCAGTCGCAGTACAGATAGCGATATGAATAATCATCATCTAAACCCTCGTCACTGGATAAATAATGCTCGATCTCTATTATTGGATGACGCCTAACGGCCATAAAGTACGGATATTTTTGGAAGAAGCGGGCTTGGATTATCGCGTCCACCCTATCAATATTGGCAAGGGCGAGCAATTTGCACCCGACTATTTACGCATTGCCCCAAATAACCGTATTCCCGCAATTGTGGATCATGACCCGGCTGATGGTGGTGAAGAAATTGCATTATTTGAATCGGGCGCCATTCTGCTGTATTTAGCCGAAAAAACCGGGCAATTTATTCCCACAGATTTTCGCGCTAAGCAAATTACGCAGCAGTGGCTATTCTGGCAAATGGGTGGCTTAGGCCCAATGGCAGGGCAGAACCATCATTTCTCGCTCTACGCCCCGGAAAAAATCCCTTATGCAATTAATCGTTATATAACCGAAACCACAAGGCTTTATTCGGTACTCAATAAACATCTGGCTGATAAGGAATTTATTGCCGGTGAATATTCCATCGCCGATATGGCCTGCTATCCGTGGATAGTCCCCTATACTCAGCAAGGGCAAAACCTGGATGATTTTCCTGCCTTAAAGCGCTGGTTTAATACAATATCAGCGAGGCCAGCTGTGCAGCGGGCCTATGCTTTGGCAAAAGAAATGAATTAAATGCAGCGTTTTTCGCAGCGGAGCGGCTTTGGCCCGGAATGTTTTTATATGCAGGGCTTTTGCGGCTAAAGCCGCTCTTACCACCTCCTAAGTTGACAGGGTTAGGGAGCTGCCATTTTTTAATGCTAAATTACCCATTATTCTTAGAGGGAGATTCGAAAATTAACCCTGATCAATCAGCAGACTTATTAATTACGCTGAAGCCTGTTTCAAAAGAAAATTGGGTGGCATGTGCAAAACTAGAGCTTTCGCCTGAGCAAGCCAATTTTCTGGCACCTAATCTCTATTCAATTGCCGAATCAAAATTCGAACCGCATTATCAGCCGCGCGTGATTTGCCTGGCTGATCAGGTAATTGGTTTTTTGATGTATTGCCCCGACGTTGATCTGCCAGATCCTGAGTTATATTGGCTATTTCGTTTTATGCTTGGTGCTGAATATCAGGGCAAGGGCTATGGCGCAATCGCCATCCGCCTTGCTTTGGCAGAAATGAAATTGGCAGGTGCCCGCCGGGTAATCACCATGCATAAACCCTCAAACAAAGTTGCCTCACGTCTTTATCTGCGGATGGGTTTTTGTGAGGTGGGTTATGCGGAAGATGGTGATGTTGAGTTGGAATTGCTTATTTAATTTGAAGATGGGGGCAGAGCACAACAAATTAACGGTGGTCTGCCCTGTTTATCAATGTCGGTTGACGCGATAAAGCCGCTAACCCGATCTGCAAATGTCTCAGCTTTGCGCCATCCTTGTCTTCGCCAGCGGTGGATTTTTGGCGAAGTAGCGTTTGATGCCTTTGTGCAGGGCGCCGGCCATTTTTTGCTGGTAGGCTTCGTCAATGAGTTTTTGCTCTTCCTGTGGGTTAGAGATAAAGGCGGTTTCAACCAGAATCGAAGGGATATCGGGGGCTTTGAGTACGGCGAAGCCCGCTTGCTCGATGCCTTGTTTGTGCAGGCGGTTGATATTGCCGATTTCGCCCAGCATGGATTTGGCGAGTTTCATGCTGTCGTTATTGGTGGCGGTTTGGGTTAAATCCATCAGCGTGTGCGCCAGCGCTTTGTCTTTTACGTCGATTTTTACCCCGCCAATCAAATCGGCATCGTTTTGCGTTTGCGCCAGCCAGCGTGCAGCAGTGCTGGATGCGCCTTTTTCAGACAGCATAAAGACCGACGAGCCATTGGCATCGGGCCGGGTAAAGGCGTCTGCATGGATGGAGACAAATAAATCGGCCTGCACTGCGCGGGCTTTTTTAACGCGCATGCCAAGCGGTACAAAAAAGTCGCCATCACGGGTGAGCACAACGCGCATATTCGGCTCGTTTTCCAGCAGGGCTTTCAGCTTTTTGGCAATCGCCAGTACTACGGTTTTTTCATGATTGCCTTCCGGGCCTACCGCGCCGGGGTCTTCACCGCCGTGGCCAGGATCGAGCACGATGGTAATCAGCCGGTCGACTTTCATTTTGCTGCGATCAACCGTGCCGTCTTCTTCTACCTTTGTTTTTGTAGCGGGTGCGGGCGGGGCTGGCTTGATATCGCTGGTTTGATCGTCCAAAAACGCCAGCAGCGGGTCATTTTGCGATGCGGGGTAGAGATCAATCACTAAGCGGTGCTTGTACTCGCCAACGGGGTTGAGCGTAAAAATCTGCGGCTTGATTTCGGTTTTTAAATCCAGTACCAGGCGTACCGTGCCGGGCTTATTGCGAGCTGCGCGCAGCTGCTGGATATAGGGATCATCACCGCCCACTTTGCTGGCCAGGCTTTGCAGCTCGTTGTTGATATCAATGCCTTCCAGGTCGACGACCAGCCGCTCCGGATCTTTAAGCGAGAATTGCTTAAAGGTGAGGGGGACGGTGGATTCGATGGTAACGCGGGTATAAGCCTGAGCAGGCCAGACACGCACGGCCACTACGCTGGCGGCAGGCGCAGCAAAGCCAAAGGGTGTAACGGCCAGCAGCAGGCTGGCGCTTGCTCCGCGCAGAATATCGCGGCGTGCCAGCTGGGGCAGGTTAACTAAACCTGTTGAAGTCGATTGAGGCATATTTGGCCTTGCTCACTAAATGCTTGGATATGGGCCATGCGGCTTTCGGACAAAGCTTCGGGCATTAAAGTAATGATCCAGTCAGGGGTGGGTAAAAGACCTTCTGCCTTATCTGCCCATTCAATCAGGCAGATGGATTCGGGGTTGAAGTAGTCTCTAAAGCCTGCATCTTCCCATTCGCTGGCATCATTAAATCTATACAAATCAAAGTGATATAAGTATAAGTTAGAAACAGTATAAGGTTCAACCAGCGTATAAGTGGGGCTTTTTACACGGCCGGTAAAACCCAGCCCGCGAAGCAAGCCCCGGCTGAGTGTGGTTTTGCCTGCACCGAGGTTGCCTTCCAGAAAAATAACCATGCCTGCCGCTATGCTTTGCGATAAACGCGCGCCCAGCGCCAGCGTGGCATCCTCATCGGCTAAAAAACATTTGAAATCAGTATTGGCTTGCATGGGCTATGGTATCCATTGGCTTAACGCTCATACGATGAATTGGGGCCTGGCAGGCAAAAAACGCATGAAGCCGGTATCATCGCGGCTATGCATACGTCTCTATCCTTATCAGATTATCAAAAACTCGCTCAGCAAATTAAAGGCTGGGCGCTTGAATTAGGTTTTGCCCGCGCCGGGATTAGCGGCGTCGATTTAAGCCACGCGGAGGCCGGTTTACAAGAATGGCTGGACGCGGGCTTTCATGGCGAGATGGATTATATGGCAAGGCACGGTATGAAACGTGCCAGACCTGCAGAATTACACCCCGGCACTATTTCACTTATTTCGGTTTTCCTGCCTTATTTACCGCCTGCCGCCGCAAATTCAGAAGAAATTTTGGCTGATGGCAGTAAGGCCTATCTTTCGCGCTACGCGCTGGGGCGCGATTATCACAAAGTATTAAAGGGCCGTTTGCAGCAATTAGCAGATCGTTTGGCGGCTGAAATTGGCCCTTTTGGCCATCGGGTATTTGTGGATTCCGCACCGGTGCTGGAGGTAGAAATCGCCCGGCAGGCTGGGCAAGGCTGGCGGGGCAAACATACTCTGCTGATTAACCGCGAATATGGCTCTTATTTTTTTATTGGTGAGTTATTTACCGATTTGCCGCTGCCGCCTGATCCGCCGCAGCAGGAAGAGCATTGCGGGCGTTGCACTCGCTGTATTACGGCTTGCCCGACCGGTGCCATTGTCGCGCCGTATAAAGTCGATGCGCGGCGTTGTATTTCTTATTTAACCATCGAGTTGAAAGGCAGTATTCCGCTGGAGTTTCGCCCCATGCTGGGTAATCGCGTTTATGGTTGCGATGATTGCCAGATGGTCTGTCCGTGGAATCGCTTTGCGGTGGATACAAAAGAAGCTGATTTTCATGTACGCCATGGTCTGGATGATGTCACGCTGATTGAGCTTTTTGCCTGGTCTGAGGCCGATTTCAAACAGAAAATGGCCGGCAGTGCCATTTACCGCATTGGCTACGAGCAGTGGCTTAGAAATATGGCTGTGGGTCTTGGCAACGCGCCAAAGTCTGCGGGGGTGATTGCCGCACTGGCCGCCAGAGCAGATGATCCGAGCGAGCTTGTCCGGGAGCATGTGCAGTGGGCCTTGGCGCAGCATGGAATGGTTTAAAGTGCTGCGGCTTATTTTTCGCCGGAGAGATACGTTGTTATTTAATTAAGCTAAAAGGCCGCATCAGCATCTGTTGCGGCCTTTTATTTGTGGTTTATTTTGTATGAAGAATAATTTTACCCATCTTCTTTTGTTGTTTTGTTTGAAATGACTCCGGCATTGCAGGCATTGATTGCCGGTGGGCGGTATCCAGGGTTTCTTTGCGCTCAGTCAAGTGGATGTAGCTATCCTGAAAGCTATATTGGGAATAAGCTGATCATTCCTGAAACAATAATGAAAGGAATTTGTGAGATGGAATCATTTAGTATTGGGGAAAGAGTCTTTCATGCCGCAGATAAAGGCAGAACCATCAAGACGGCTTATACAGTTGAGGGTTTTCCTGGCAGCTCGGAGGAGCTGGAAGATCCTGTTTTGTGCAAATTTCATGTGGGCCAGCATCAGTTCCTGGCTGTTTTTCAGGCGGCCGATCTGTCTCATAAATAACTGAGATCACTTTGCATATCTGAAGCCACCCTAAGCGGTGGCTTTTTTGTTGAATAAGCGGGCCGTATTTTTATTCGGCTTAATTACTTTGATCTGTATATTCGATTAATCTGATATACCTTTGGCATTAAAGGTGCAAGGCTTAAATATAATTAAATTATCTTTTGGTAAAAACCGGTGTTTACCAAATCAGAAAACCGCTTGTTTATCCTGTGCCGGGCAGCAAATATTTGAATGACGGTGTGTGGTTTTTTTTGCTAACAGTGCAATACTTGCATTGTTTTTTGTAAGCAACCCATTAATTGGCCTTCTGTCTTTAAAATGCCTGGGTTTTATGTGGCTATTTTGGCGATGTGCACGAATAAAGTTAAAGAAGACGGATTGTTTAGTTAAAATGGCAGCATAAATTGATTGAATCAGGGAATAGAGCGGATTATGCAAATTGTTACGTGGAATGTGAATAGCCTTAAAGTGCGCCTGCCTCAGGTGCTGGAGTGGCTGGCCGCCAATCCGGATGTCACGGCACTTTGCCTGCAGGAAACCAAAATGGAAGACGTTAATTTTCCAAGGGCAGAGATCGAAGCTGCGGGTTTTCATGTGGTGTTTGCAGGGCAAAAAACATATAACGGCGTGGCGATTATTGCGCGGGAAGCTTTAAGTGATGTGGTCGTGAATATCCCCGGCTTTGTTGATCATCAGGTTCGCCTTATTGCCGCAACGGTAAAAGAAGTACGCCTTGTTTGTGCCTATATTCCTAATGGGCAGTCTCTGGATTCAGAAAAGTATCCGTATAAATTAGCATGGCTGGAGGCGCTGACCCAATGGCTGAAAACTGAAATGGCCAGTCACGAAAAATTAGCTTTGCTGGGGGATTATAATATTGCTCCGCAGGATATTGATGTGCATGATCCGGCTAAATGGGAGGGGCAGGTTTTGGTGTCAGAACCAGAGCGTGCTGCTTTTCAGGCCTTGCTGGATTTAGGTTTAACAGATTCATATCGTTTATTTGATCAGCCAGAAAAATCTTTTTCATGGTGGGATTATCGCGGTTTTGGTTTTAGAAAAAATGCCGGCATGCGAATCGATCATATTTTATTGTCAAAAAAACTAGTGCCTTTATGCAGTGCTTGCGTGATTGACCGTGAGCCTAGAAAAAATGAGCGCCCATCCGATCACACGCCTGTGATTGCAAGTCTCACGATTTGATAAATCAATTAAATAATCTCTGGGGAATTTTGAATGGATAAAGCGAAGTTATTGTCAGGAAGCAGTTTATTTTGTGATTTAAGCTACGCAGAATTGACTGAACTGGCTACCCAGACTGAATTGCGCAGCCTGCGTGCCAAGCAAATGGTGGTGGTACAGGGCTCGGTAGGTGACGAGATGTTTGCTGTTTTGCACGGCCGTTTAAAGGTGGTACGCAGCAGCGATGAAGGTAAAGAGGCCACCATTTGTATTCTGGAAGCCGGAGAAATGTTTGGCGAGATTGCCATGCTCGATGGTGGCTTGCGAACCGCAACGGTAGAAACCTTAGAGCCCTGTGAGCTTTTGGTGTTGCGCCGTGATGTTGTGATGCAGCATTTAGAGCGCCATCCCAAGGTGATGCACCAAATGATTGCTGCGCTTTGCCAGCGCTTACGTAATGTGGATGATTTTTTACAAGACACCCTGTTTTTGAATTTACCTCAGCGGCTGGGTAAAACGCTGAAGCAGCTGGCAAATCAGCATGGGATAAATGATGAAAATGGTGTGCTCATTGATTTAAAACTGACTCAGCAGGAGCTGGCCAATATGGTGGGCTCCAGCCGGGAAAGTGTGAATAAACAGCTGAGCGCATGGATGGAATACGGCTGGGTGCAGATGGATATGGGCTTTATTCGCCTGGTGCAGATGGATCAGCTGCCAGGTCACCCTTATTTTCATTAAGCAGTGAAAAGGGCCGGGAAATACCCCGGCCCTTTTTATTTTTCAGCCAGCTTAGTGCCCGTATCCGTATAGGCGTAGTAATTTTTCCAGGCGCCATAAACTAAGTTCGGGTATTCGGCACGGCCAAGGCTGCCGTTATAGCGGCCCAGCGCCCTGAAATAATCGCCGTTTTCCATATCTAAGTAGTGGCGCAAAATTGTGCAGCCATAGCGCAAATTAGTATTCATATCGAATAAATTGTGCCCGCTGCTGCCGATCGATCTTTGCCAGAAAGGCATAACCTGCATTAAGCCCCTGGCGCCGACCACTGATAATGCATAGCGGTTAAAGCCACTTTCAACATGTACAAGGCCTAAAACCAGCTGCGGGTCCAGCCCTGCACGGCTGGCTTCGTAATGAATGGCGGTGAGCAGTGTGCGGCGGATAAATTCATCCGGGATGCGTTTGGCGAGGCGGGCAGACATCGCCGCCAGCCAGGCTTCGCCTTCTGCAGGATTTGCAAAGACCAGTCTGGGCGATTGCCCGTCATTAATCGATCTTTGCATTGCGGTTTGTACATTAGAGGACAGCTGTTCTTCTTTTTGCGCGCCTGCAAAGGCAAAGCTGCAAAAAAACAAGCCTATTAAAAAGGAGTAGCGCATGAGCTTTTTTCTTTGGAATCAGCTTGGAATGTAGCTTTATCGTCCGCCTTGGTCAAATTTTAGCGCTAATCAATTTTACTGCTAACGGTTTTCCATTTTCTGCCAGGGTTAATAAGCGGTCGATATTGGGGTGTTTGCCTGGAAAGGCCAGGGCATCCCGGCTGTGTTCCGCATAAAGGCGCAGGCCTTTCGCAGCAGCAACGGCGTTGATTGCGCCAAACTCCTGATAAAGCGCGTGATAAACCCGCACGCTGCCTGCCTGGCCGGGCTTGTTTTCAATGCGTGCCACCTGCGTTTCGCCATCAAGCAGCTCAAGTGCGGATAAGTGATCGATAGCAGGCAGGCTGGCAAGTACGTCGGCAAAAAGCATGGAATATCCTTACATGGGGTTTGAAATCAGGGGCGTTTACGCATGGGCTGCAACGGATGCACGGGCACAAAAGGTGCCCTCCTGGATATTACAGTATCTGGCCAGCCTGTTTAAGGGGTTGCAGGCTGGCAAAAATCAGGCTTACAGCTCGTCAAACGATGCGTCATTCGGTCCTAATTTTTGTGGGTGTACCCAGCTGATATCACGCAGGCTGTGCTGTATTTGCTGGTCTACACCCAGCAACTTGGCAAAAATCGCCATGCGTACCGGCACCCCATTATCAGTCTGGCGGAAAATAGCCAGCCTTGGGTCCTGGTTTAAATCAGTAGATAAGTCATTTGCACCTGGGCGGCTGTCTCTGGGCAGCGGGTGCATCACGATTACATCGGGTTTGCAGAAGGTATCGACTGCCCGCAGATTGATCTGGAAGTTTTCACCATAGCCTTCCATGACTTCGCCCTGCATCCGTTCTTTTTGCACGCGGGTTGCGTAAATCACATCGGCTCCGGCAAGCCCGCTGGCCAGATTGTCGGTGCATTCAATCACGTTTCCATTGCGGCTGGCCGCATCCAGAATACTTGCAGGCATTTCCAGGCCGGTTGGTGCAAGCAGCGTTATTTTCAGCCCCTGATACAGGCCCAGTAATTTTGCTAATGAATGGGCGGCCCGGCCATGTTTTAAATCGCCCACCAGTGCAATATGACTGCCATCAATCAGCTTATTAAGGCGGGAAAACTCGCGCTCCATGGTGTAGAGATCGAGCAGGGCCTGGGTGGGGTGCTCGCCAGGGCCATCGCCACCGTTGATGATGGGAATATTGCTGGCTTCTGCAAACTCGGCCACCGCGCCTTGTTCGGGGTGACGGACAACAATCACATCGGCGTAGCCACTGACAACACGGCTGGTGTCATAGATGGATTCACCCTTGGCCATCGATGAAAAAGTAAAGCCGGTGGTGTCGCAGACCGATCCGCCCAGCCTGCAGAATGCAGCGCCAAAGCTGATGCGCGTGCGGGTACTGGCTTCAAAAAACAGATTGGCCAGTACGGCGCCTTCAAGCACGCGGCAGGTTTTTTGCCTGCGGGCTACGGGCTGCATAATATCTGCAATGCGAAACAGCTCTTCTACGGATTCGCGTGAGAATTGCTCAACAGAAAGCAGGTGAGGCGCCCAGTTTGCTGTGCTGACATGGTGTGCAGGCGCAACTTTTGTATCCTGGCTGAGGATTTCAGCCAAAAATCGCTCAACAATGGTGGGCATACTGCGGTGTTCATTTGAGTTGTCAGGCAGCAGCCAGCTGTCTAAAGCGCGCCGGCTTACACCCAGGCGCTCGGTGAGCGCATCGCGGGTGAGGTTGAGCAGTCGCATGGCATCGCGAAGGATTGTTTGTTGAGCGGATTGCATATTGGCACCTTATCTACACGTTGCGTGGATTGTGTGCTCTTTTTGATTGGCGTGCAATACGCTTTGTGTTTAATTATTGATCTGTGTTAACTAATTGCGTATAGATTTTGGCTGTAAAAGGGGATGTATTTATGAAACTGCAGGCCGGTCTTGAAGGGCTCAGGCCCCGGCTGCGTCGCTTCCCCAGACATCTTCCATAGGTACGAGGCCGGCAATACGCTGGCTTTCGATGACACCAATAATGCTGTAATCGATATCCTCGCTGTCCCTTTCAACGATATCCACCAGGGGCTGCCATTGCTTATTAAAAATGGCGGCAACAATCGGGGTTTGCTCGCTCACGCCAGGACGTTTGACAATGCCCACTTCGCCATTAAGCAGCTGCACAACCGCGCCCGGTGGGTAAAGCCCCATGGTTTGAGTAAACAGGCGGCCCAGCTTGACATCAATGCTGTTGGCAGAGCCTGTAAGCGAAGTGAGCAAAGCCAGATCAGACAGTTGCCCGCGCCGCCATGCATTGCGGGTCAGCATGGCGCAATAGCGGTCGGCAATGCCGATCAGACGCGCTTCAAAGTGAATGGCATCGCCAGACAACTGCTGAGGGTAGCCACTGCCATCAGGGATTTCATGGTGTTGTAAAACATAATCCAGCCACAGCGGATCAGTCACGCCCAGCCTGCGCAGCGTATCTCTGCCTTCAACCGGGTGAACCTGCATCAGCAGTCTTTGCTCTTCGCTCAGCGGGCCGGATTGGGTGGAGAGTTTTTCCTGAATGGCATACATGCCGATATTCATGGTTAAAGCGGCTGCAACAACAGAGCGCCGCTCTGTGGGGGAGCGGCCTAAATCGCGTAAGGCCAGCTCTACCACGCAGGCCACATTAATGGCGTGCCGGATAGCGTAAGTGCCGTCCTGACGCAGCATAATCATGCCAATCACAACATTACGGTTCAGATCGCAAGCACGGCCAAGGTGATCCACAATCGTGCCAATATGGGCAGGAAATACGCCGGCATAGCTTTCAGCTTTCGATAAAATTCGATCCAGTGCAGCCCTGGATTCAAATACGAACCGGGGGGCAGAGAGTGGTCGTGATGTTTTCTGTCCGCCAGAGCGGGGGGATGTGGCCATGCAAAGCTCCGTATATTTCCTTGTCATTTTAGCTGAATAAATAGCAAGGAGAAGGCATGCAATGTTACAAGAGGGATGTTTATTTAAAATTATCTTTTATTCAGTGTAAAAACTAAGGTGTAAATGCTTAAGAAATCAGAGGGATTGTCTTTAAACCGGCACTTTATATAGATTGTTTTTGTTATACATAAAAATGGCTACAGTATCAGCCTCTGCAGCCATTATGTTGCAATGGGGCTTAGTCTGCTTCATCCATCCACATCAGCTGGATGGCTTCCAGAATTTTTTCACCGCAGTGTTTCGCGTCATCATTAAAGCCTTCTAATTCCATAACCCACTGCATTAAATCAGTAAAACGTACGGTCTTAGGATCCAGCTCCGGGAATTTATCAGCCAGCTGAATGGCAATCTCGCGGGAATCTGTCCATTTCATGATTCAATCCTTTTTGTCTCATAAGAAATAAAAAGCTGTTTCTTATTGGTTTGTTTTTCCCGTTTGCGGGGCCAGATGTTTTTTTATCAGCGGCCTCAGCCGTTTGCGATCTGCACTGCGCAGGGCATGAGCTGTAAATTAATGATGCTCGCGGGCGTGGTTGATGGTGTATTTTGGAATCTCTACCACTAAATCTGTGTCAGTAATAATAGACTGGCAAGACAGGCGCGATTCGGATTCAAGGCCCCATGCTTTATCCAGCATATCGTCTTCCAGCTCATCAGAAGGTGCCAGTGAATTAAAGCCTTCACGAATAATCACATGGCAGGTGGTGCAGGCACAGGATTTTTCGCAGGCGTGTTCGATTTCAATATCGTTTGCAAGCAGGACATCGCAAACCGACGTGCCCGCTTCGGCTTCAAGCACCGCACCTTCGGGGCAAAGCTGGGGGTGGGGCAGAACTACAATTTGAATCATGATTCATCCTTGGCATTTGGCTTATTACACAAAAACCTCAATCCTGAACCACAGAGATCACAGAAGACACGGGTCTCCACAGAGAAAACCAAGTCATGGCCGGGCTAAATTAACGCTCTGTGTGTTCTGTGTTTTTATCGGTCTCTGTGTCTGCAGGTTTTCAAAATTTACATCTCAGCAATTTGCTTGCCCGCTAAGCCACGCTTTACCGCGGCATCCATACGTTTGGCAGCAAAGTCACCCGTTGCTTCATTGAGCTTTTCAGTCGCCGCGTGGATGGCGTTGGCGTCTTTTTCCTGCATGCTGCTCATAAGCTGCTGCAAGCTGCTTTCAATGGCGGCGCGCTCTTCGCTATTAAGTAAATCGCCATCTTGCTGCAGCGCAGCCGTGCTGGCATTGAGGATGGATTCGGCATCAACCAGTGCTTCGGCCAGCTTACGGGCCTGCACATCGGCGCTGGCATATTGCATGGAATCGGTCAGCATCGTGGCGATTTCATCGTCAGATAAGCCGTAAGAAGGCTTCACCATAATGCTGGCTTCAACGCCGGATGACAGCTCTCTTGCCGCAACGGATAATAATCCATCCGCATCTACCTGAAAGGTGACACGAATGCGCGCAGCGCCTGCCACCATCGGCGGAATGCCGCGCAGCTCAAACCGGGCCAGGCTGCGGCAATCGCTCACCAGCTCGCGCTCGCCTTGCAATACATGGATGGCTATGGCGGTTTGACCATCTTTAAAAGTGGTGAATTCCTGCGCTCTGGCGGTAGGAATAGTGCTGTTTCTGGGGATGATTTTTTCCACCAGATTACCCATGGTTTCCAGCCCCAGCGAGAGTGGAATCACGTCCAGCAGCAGCCATTCATCCTCACCCTTATTGCCTGCCAGTACATTGGCCTGAATCGCCGCACCAATGGCGACCACTTTATCGGGGTCAAGATTGGTGAGCGGTTCTTGTTTGAAGAAATCGGCCACTGCATGGCGTACTTGCGGCATGCGGGTGGCGCCGCCAACCATGACTACGCCCTTGATATCACTGACTTGCAGCCTGGCATCGCGCAAAGCTTTGCGTACAGGGGTGATGGTGTTGCTGACAAGGGTGTGAGTGATCTCATGCAGCGTTTCTGTGCTCAGAGCCACATCCACCACGACGCCTTCGCTCAGCACGGCTGTGATGCGGGTAGCAGGGTGATCAGAAAGCGCTTCTTTGGCTTCGCGGGCGCGGGTCAGCAGCACACGGGCGTCATGGGCGTTCAGTGCGGATAAGCCCGCTTCTTGTAAAATCCAACAGTAAATGCGGTGGTCAAAATCATCGCCGCCCAGCCTTGAATCGCCTGAGGTGGCGCGTACTTCAAATAAGCCGCGGGTCAGCTCCAGGATGGATACATCAAAAGTGCCGCCGCCTAAATCGTAAATGACATATGTGCCTTCGGCCGCATTATCCAGACCATAGGCGATGGCGGCTGCTGTGGGCTCATTCAGTAAGCGCAGAACATTCAGGCCGGCGATTTGGGCTGCATCTTTGGTGGCCTGACGCTGCGCATCATCAAAATAGGCCGGTACAGTAATCACGGCACCAACCAGCTCGCCACCGAGGCTTTGCTCGGCGCGGGTTTTAAGAGTGCGCAGAATATCTGCCGAGACTTCAACCGGGCTTTTTACACCTGCGCGTGTCGATATTTTGAGCATGCCCGGCTCGTCTACAAAGCGGTAAGGCGTGGCTAAATCGGCAATATCATTAATACCACGGCCCATAAAACGTTTGACCGAACTGATGGTGTTGCCCGGATCATCATTCTGGCGTGCCAGTGCGCCACAGCCCACGCGGGTTTCTCCATCCTTGCCGTAATTCACCACGGAGGCCAGCAGAGTACGGCCTTGTTCGTCCGGCAAGCAGACGGCGCTGCCGCTTTTTACCGAGGCCACTAAGGAATTGGTCGTGCCAAGATCAATGCCGATTGCAAGGCGGTGCTGATGTGGCTCGGCAAATAGACCCGGCTCAGAAATTTGTAATAAGGCCATGTTTCATCCGTAAGATAGCTAGCTTCGCTATTCTTTAAAAAGCGTAATGACAATATGTAAGCTGAATGAAGCTTCAGCTTAAAACGAAGTGTCCAAAATTTTGAACCACAGAGAGCGCAAAGAAAACAATGGGGTGAATGATTTTCTCTGTGTACTCTGTGCCCTCGTTTTTCTCTGTGGTTTCAGGTTTAGCTCTGTATCAGGCCTGGCTGAAGAATCTTGTTCATCAGGATACTTTTTAAAACAGCAGGGTTTCTATGGCGTCGCCAATTTCCTGCTCTAATTTTTCCATAAAGCGAAGTTTACGCACGGCAACAGTGGCCGCGCTTAAATCATGCGTTTCGTCCAGCAGGCTGGCAAGGTGTTGCTCCAGCGCGCTGGTTTCAGCGGCCAGCTCTCTGCCAATGTTTTCTAAGCTTTCAATATTTTGTGTGGCTTTTGCATCGCCAATCGCCTCACGCCATTCCATTTGATTCATTAAAAAATCAATCGGCATGGCGGTATTGCTTTCTTCCTCAGTGTCGACGCCGGCCAGCTTGAGTAAATAGCGGCCACGGGCAATTGGGGATTTGAGCGTTTGATAGGCTTCATTGACTTGGGTAGCAATCTGCAGGCTCATACGGCGCACAGCATCGTTCTCGCTGGCAAAGCGGTCAGGATGATAAGTGGCAAGTAAGCTGCGGTAATTGCTGTCAATGCTGCGCTGATCGAGTGCAAACTGAGCAGGCAAGCCGAAGAGGGCGAAGTGGTTTTGCGTAAAGTCGAAGTTCATGGCATTTTTGGCGGGGAAGGGGGTGAAATGCTGCTTTAAAACCCAAATCTTAAACCACTGAGGAAAAGGAGGACGCGGAGTTACACGGAGAAAAACTTACTTTAGAGTGGGTGCTCTCTGGTTTGTTTTTCTCGTTTTTTTCTCCGCGGGCTTCGTGGTGAAAATTTATGGTTTTAAAGGCTTGCTGCATTTGCGTACTAAACGTTAAAGCTTTCGCCGCAGCCGCACTCGTTTTTAACGTTGGGGTTATTAAATTTAAACCCTTCGTTCAGGCCTTCCTTGGTGAAGTCCAGCTCGGTGCCATCAAGGTAAGCGAGTGATTTGCTGTCGGTGAAAATCTTTACCCCGAAGCTTTCAAACGCTAAATCTGTATCGGAGGCGACATCGACAAATTCAAGCTTATACGCCATGCCGGAACAACCCGAGGTTTTAACGGCCAGACGCACGCCAAGACCTTTGCCACGCTTTGCCAGAAAGTTGGAAATATGGGTTGCTGCACTTTCACTTAATGTAAGAGCCATTTTTTTGCCTCGCAATAACACTGCGTCATCGGTTATTCAGACGCATTACGCCGTAAGTTGAACCAATAGATTAACCGTGCTTGGTTTTGTAATCCGCTACCGCTGCTTTAATGGCGTCTTCGGCCAGAATAGAGCAGTGGATTTTAACCGGAGGAAGTGCTAATTCTTCGGCAATTTGCGTGTTTTTAATGCTCAAAGCCTGATCGAGCGTCTTGCCTTTTACCCATTCGGTAACTAAGGAGGACGATGCAATCGCTGAGCCACAGCCATAGGTTTTAAATTTAGCATCTTCGATAATGCCGTCTGCGCCTACCTTGATTTGCAGCTTCATCACGTCGCCACAGGCCGGAGCGCCCACCATGCCAGTCCCTACAGTGTCGTCGCCTTTTTCAAACGCGCCAACATTACGTGGGTTTTCATAGTGATCCAGAACTTGTTCGCTGTATGCCATTTTGTGTGCCTCTTTACTTTTGCTGTGGTTCGCAGGTGTGTAACCCAACATCTTGTTAACTGAGTGTGCTGGGTTACGCGATATCGTCAGCTACAACGGCTGACGATCCCGCTAACCCAACCTGCTTACTTGGTTTACTGTTAAGTCAACTTTGTTCTGGCGATGAATCGCTGTTCTGAGCAAGGCGCAAAGTGGCGATGTTTACAATTGTAAACGAGCTACTTTGCAGCGCAGCTCAGGACGGCGAGGCGCGCCAGATTAGTGGGCGGCCCATTCAATTGTTGAGATATCAATGCCTTCTTTGTACATATCCCAAAGCGGCGACAGCTCACGCAGTTTGCCGATTTTGCTGCGAATTAAAGCAATCGCAAAGTCGATTTCTTCTACGGTATTAAAGCGGCCGATAGTGAAGCGGATCGATGAATGTGCCAGCTCATCCGAGCGGCCAAGAGCACGCAATACATAAGACGGCTCTAAAGATGCCGATGTACACGCAGAGCCACTGGATACGGCCAGCTCTTTCAGGGCCATCACCAGCGATTCGCCTTCTACATAGTTAAAGCTCACATTCAGATTATGTGGAACACGCTGTTCCATATCACCGTTCAGGTGGACTTCTTCGATGTCGGATAAACCTGCCCACAGGCGGTCACGCAGCATACGCATGCGTTCCAGCTCGGTGCCCATATCTTCTTTTGCGATACGGAATGCTTCGCCCATACCGACGATTTGGTGCGTAGCCAGCGTGCCAGAACGGAAACCACGTTCATGACCGCCGCCGTGCATTTGTGCTTCAAGGCGGATACGTGGCTTGCGGCGGATATACAGCGCGCCGATGCCCTTAGGGCCGTAAGTCTTGTGCGCAGAAAAGCTCATTAAATCGACTTTAAGCGCTGCCAGATCAATCACTACCTTGCCTGTGGCTTGCGCGGCATCCACGTGGAAAATAATGCCTTTTTCGCGGCATAATTCGCCAATTGCCGGGATATCCTGGATCACGCCGATTTCGTTATTAACAAACATCACTGAGATCAGGATGGTGTCCGGGCGAATCGCCGCTTTCAGCACATCCAGATCAAGCAGACCGTTGTCTTTTACATCTAAATAAGTCACTTCAAAGCCTTCGCGTTCCAGCTCGCGCATGGTATCCAGAATGGCTTTGTGTTCTGTTTTAACAGTAATTAAATGCTTGCCCTTGGCCTGGTAAAAGTGCGCTGCACCTTTTAAGGCCAGGTTATTGGATTCGGTGGCACCTGAGGTCCAGACGATTTCTTTTGGATCGCAATTAACCAGCGCGGCAACCTGTTCACGTGCTTCTTCTACAGCCGCTTCTGCTTCCCAGCCAAAGGCGTGTGAGCGCGATGCAGGGTTGCCGAAGTGCTCGGTTAAACAGGGAATCATCCTGGCTGCAACACGTGGGTCCACAGGTGTGGTGGCTGAGTAGTCAAGATAGATAGGTTTGGTCGCGCTCATTTTGCGGATGCTCCGGATTCAATACGAGAAGGCTTAATACTGCCGAGTAAAATGCTGTCATTACAGCGTTTTTGCTTGGCCTGATGTTTGTCTATCAACTGCGCCAGACTGATCGAGGCGAGGTAATCAAAGATCGTGCTGTTCAGGCTTGCCCAAAGGTCATGCGTCATACAGCGGCCTTCATCATGGCAGTTTTCTTTGCCACCACATTGGGTGGCGTCCAGTGGCTCGTCCACCGCTAAAATAATATCGGCAACGGTAATCAGGCTGGCATCTTTGGCGAGGCAATAGCCGCCGCCTGGCCCGCGTACGCTGTCTACCAGCTCGCGACGGCGCAGCTTGCCAAACAGTTGCTCTAAATAGGAGAGCGAAATATGTTGGCGCTC
This sequence comes from Iodobacter violaceini, assembly GCF_011601265.1. GTDB lineage: Bacteria > Pseudomonadota > Gammaproteobacteria > Burkholderiales > Chitinibacteraceae > Iodobacter > Iodobacter violaceini. The sequence continues at coordinate 123,173 of NZ_JAAOLX010000001.1, read as the reverse complement.
GCTAATGCCGGAAAGCGTCACCGGCCCCGCGGATTCCCGCAGTGCAAGGTCTAGCATTGCCGTTACAGCAAAACGGCCTTTGGTCGTCAGTCGCATGATTTTCCTCTCATTACAGGCCAATCCTAAAATACCAGAGTGATTTAGTCAAGTATTGATGAGGGGCGTGGAGCTGTGGGGCAGGAGACCGTGGCATATTTGCGGGCGTAGTGAGTGGTGATCTGTTCCGATTCCCCGCTTACTACTCCCATCTCTGGTCAATCAATCCACAATCCGGTTGAGGTAGCCAGGGTCAAACTGATCGCCTTCGGCTCTTTCTGCTTCACAGTTCACGCCCAGCTGCTCGAGCTTAGCCAGAATGGCTTCGATGCGCTTATCGGTGGTGACTGAATGATCAAGCATGCCGTGGATGGCTTTAACGATGGGGTCATTCATGTCGGCAGAAATACCATAGGCCGAAAAGCCCATTTGTTCGGCTTTGGCCGCCCTGGATTTATCTGCTTCTTCGATAATCCGGGCGGGGATGCCAACAGCTGTAGCGTTGGCGGGGACGTCTTTTACCAGCACGGCATTAGAGCCTACCTTGCCGCCCTCATGCACGGTAATCGGGCCAAGGATTTTTGCGCCTGCGCCTACAATCACGCCGCGCTCTAAAGTAGGGTGGCGCTTGCCTTTATTCCATGATGTGCCGCCCAGTGTTACTCCGTGATAAAGCGTGCAGTCGTCGCCTATTTCGGCGGTTTCGCCAATCACAATGCCCATGCCGTGATCAATAAACACACGGCGGCCAATCGTTGCGCCAGGGTGGATTTCAATACCGGTAATAAAGCGTGAAAAGTGCGAAACCATGCGGGCTAAAAGTTTACAGTCACGCCGCCATAAGCCATTGGCTACTAAGTGCAGCGACAGTGCGTGAAACCCCGGATAACAGCAGACCACTTCTAAAATATTACGGGCGGCAGGGTCGCGGTCGAAGACCACAGAGATATTTTCACGCAGACGAGCAAGCATAATGAGCTAAAGCCAGGCACTAAAGTTGAGCATTTTACTCGACTTTGAGCACGAAGGGGAGCGCTTACTGGGGGCAATGACTATGATGAAAGCGATATTGTGCGATTAACATGATCTTAAGCAGGCAATGATGAGCGGGCTCGATTCTGATCTGACAGAAGCAATCTGCAGCGCTGGCTGTGGCGATCCTTTTGCCGTACTTGGCATGCACCAGGATGGCGGCAGGATTTGCGTAAGGGCTTTTTTACCTGATGCCAGCGCCTGTGTGGTGATTGACAGTGCCACAGGCAGCCGCCTTGTGGCGCTTCGCCTGATTGATGAACGAGGCCTGTTTGCCGGCCATATTCCCCGCCGTAAAAAAGTATTCAGCTATCGCCTTGCAGTGCTGTGGGGAGAGCAGGAAATCGTGCTGGAAGATCCTTATCGCTTTGCCCCCATACTGGGCGAGATGGATGTTTGGTTATTAAGCGAAGGCAAGCATCATCGCCCCTTTGAAAAACTGGGCGCTCACCCGCAGCAAATGGATGATGTCAGTGGTGTGGTATTTGCCGTATGGGCACCCAATGCGCAGCGTGTGGCGGTAGTAGGAGATTTTAATTTCTGGGATGGCCGCCGTCATGGCATGCGTTTACGGCGGGAATGCGGCGTATGGGAGATATTTATTCCCGGCGTTGAACAAGGCGCTTGCTATAAGTTTGAGATTCTTGATCAGGCGGGTGTTTGTCAGTTAAAAGCTGATCCTTACGCCTTTGCCGCCGAGCTGCGCCCCGGCACAGCCTCCAAAGTGGCAGGGTGTCCGTCCAAAGTGCCAGAGTTTGCTGGCAGGCGGGCGGCTAATCAGGGCGATGCGCCCATCAGTATTTATGAAGTGCATTTAAGCTCATGGCGGCGCGTACCGGAAGACGGCTATCGCTGCTTAAACTGGCATGAGCTTGCAGCACAACTGCTTCCCTATGTAAAAGAGCTGGGTTTTACGCATCTGGAGCTGTTACCCATCAGCGAGTATCCCTTTGATGGCTCTTGGGGGTATCAGCCGCTGGGGCTTTATGCACCAACGGCAAGACTGGGCAGCGCAGCGGATTTTAAGTCCTTTGTGCAAGCCGCGCATGAAATGGGTCTTGGCGTTTTGCTCGATTGGGTGCCTGGTCATTTCCCTGGGGATAGCTTTGGCCTCGCGCAATTTGACGGTACGCCCCTGTTTGAGCACAGCGATCCACGGGAAGGTTTTCATCTTGACTGGAAAACGCTGATTTATAACTACGGGCGTAATGAAGTTAAAAATTATCTAATTGGTAATGCCCTCTATTGGATAGAGCGCTTTGGCGTGGATGGTTTACGCGTTGATGCGGTGGCGTCGATGCTCTACCGTGATTATTCGCGGGCAGCAGGGGAATGGATTCCTAATGAATGGGGCGGGCGGGAAAACCTGGAGGCCATTGCCTTCTTGCGCGAAATGAGTGAAATCCTCGCCAGCGAATGCCCTTATGCCGTGACCTTTGCCGAAGAATCAACTTCTTTTCCAGCGGTGACTCAGCCTGTTGCTAGGGGCGGGCTGGGCTTTAATTACAAATGGAATATGGGCTGGATGCACGATAGCCTGGGCTATATGCAGCTTGATCCCATTTATCGCCAGCATCACCATAATCAAATGAGCTTCAGCCTGATGTATGCCTTTGATGAGCGCTTTGTACTGCCGCTTTCGCACGATGAAGTCGTGCATGGCAAAGGCTCGGTACTCAGCCGTATGCCGGGGGATATCTGGCAGCAATTTGCCAGTTTGCGTGCCTATTACGCCTTTATGTGGGCGCACCCGGGTAAAAAACTCTTGTTTATGGGCTCGGAATGGGCGCAGGTGCGGGAGTGGTCGCATCAGCATAGTCTGGACTGGCATTTGCTTGAATCGGCATGGCACCGGGGCGTGCAGGCTTTGGTGCGGGATTTAAATCAGATTTACCAAAGCCAGCCCGCTTTACATCAAATTGATTTCGAATCACGCGGCTTTAACTGGATTATTGCAGATGATGCAATTCATTCTATTTTTGCGTTCAGCCGCCATTCAGAAAATGACTTTGTGCTGATTGTCGCTAACTTTACCCCCGAAGTGCGCCACCAATACCGAGTGGGCGTGCCTAATGCCGGGCGCTATATTGAAATCATTAATACGGATTCGATGTATTACCAGGGGGGTAATGTGGGCAATGGCGAATGCCAGAGTGAAAGTATCGCCAGCCATCAATACCCGCAATCCTTAGCGATGACGATTCCACCTTTAGCGACGCTCTATTTAAAGTGGCAGGGTGAATAAAGCTAAAAAATCTGCAGACACAGAAAGCAGTGAGTACACAAAGAAATAACATATTAAGCCGGCCTCATGAAGTGCAAGATTTTGTCTTCCCTCTGTGTTCTCTGTGTCTGCAGGTCTTAGGTTGTTTAAAATAGGAATACGCTATGAAGCTGGAAGAAGGAACGCCGTATCCGCTGGGTGCAACCTTTGATGGGGATGGTGTGAACTTTGCCTTGTTTTCTGAGCACGCCACAAGGGTGGAGCTGTGCCTGTTTGATGCTTCAGGAATTAACGAAGCCGCACGTTTTGAGCTGACAGAATGCACAAACGATGTCTGGCACGGCTATTTGCCCGATGCGCCTGCCGGATTGGTTTATGGCTATCGTGTGCATGGCCCTTATCAGCCCTCGCAGGGGCATCGCTTTAACCCCAATAAAGTGCTGCTTGATCCCTATGCACATGCCATTGTGGGCGAGTTCAGTAATGACCAGCGCAGCTTTGGCTATCAGGAAGATCAGCCGGGCCTGCCCGATCCGATCGACAACGCGGCGATTGCCATTAAGGCGAAGGTGGTTGCCGAGCCTTACGACTGGGGTGATGAAAAACCGCCGCATATTCCTTTAGCCGAAACGATTATTTATGAAGCCCATGTTCGCGGCATGACCATGCTGCATCCAGATGTGCCGGAAGAAATACGGGGCAGCTATGCAGGATTAGCCCATCCCGCCGTATTGGCACATTTAAAAAAACTGGGGATTACAACTATTGAATTACTTCCCGTTCATTTTTTTATTGATGAATCCCATTTATTAAAACAGGGTTTAAGTAATTATTGGGGCTATAACAGCCTGGGCTTTTTTGCACCGGAAACACATTATTGGTCTGGCCGTGAAGGGACAACGCCTTTATCTGAATTTCGCGATATGGTGAAGGCTCTGCATGGCATTGGGGTAGAGGTGTTGCTGGATGTGGTGTTTAACCATACCGCTGAATCAAGCGATATGGGGCCGACTTTATCCCTGCGCGGTATCGACAATGCCAATTACTATGTATTAAAGCCAGGGCAGCCTGATCAGTATGAAAACTGGTCTGGCTGCGGCAATGTGCTTAATTTAAGCCATCCGCGCGTTTTACAAATGGTGATGGATAGTTTGCGTTATTGGGTGAGCCAATGCCATGTTGATGGTTTCAGATTTGATTTAGCGCCTATTCTTGGCCGGGTGGACCAGCATTTCAGCCCGCAAGCGCCTTTTTTTATTGCGATTGGGCAAGATCCGCTTTTATCCGGGGTTAAATTAATTGCCGAGCCATGGGATGTGGGCCACGGCGGCTATCAGCTTGGGCATTTCCCAAATGGCTGGGCCGAATGGTCTGATCAGTTTCGTGATGTGATGCGCAAATTCTGGCTGCACGATGGCGTACATCGTGCACTGTTTGCTCAGCGCTTTGCAGCATCCAGCGACACATTTCACCGCCAGGGACGGCGGCCCGTATCGGTGGTTAATTTTATCTGTGCCCACGACGGTTTTAATTTGCGCGATATGGTTTCATACAATCACAAGCATAATCAGGCCAATAAAGAGCATAACCGCGACGGGCATAATCATAATTTAAGCTGGAACTGTGGTGAAGAAGGGCCAAGCAAAGATAGTGGCGTGAATATATTGCGATTACGCTCGATGAAAGCTATGCTGGCGACCGTTTTATTGGCGCAAGGCACGCCCATGTTTCTGGCCGGAGACGAGCTGGGGCATACACAGCAGGGTAATAACAATGCCTATTGCCAGGATAATGAAATGAGCTGGCTGAACTGGCAGCTGGCCGAGCCTGGGCTTGTTGAGTATGTGGCTGAGCTGATTGCTATTCGTAAATCCTGCGATGTACTGATGTCCGGGCGCTGGTGGACTGGCATTCATGATGAATGGGGAAGGGCTGACGTAGAATGGCTCAATCCTTCTGGCGCGCCGCTTCATTCGCATGACTGGGAAGACGCTGGTGGCCGGGCGATGATGATACAACTTGGCGGGCGTTTATTGATCATGATTAATGCATCCGCTCACCAGGTGCATTTTCGCTTGCCAGCAGGGATGTGGGGGCTGAGACTAGCCAGCACAGGGGATGCAGAATCAGAAATCAATCCTCATGATTGCCGCGTGGCAGCGAGGAGTGTGACGATTTTGGAGAGTAGTTGAATGTGAGCTGTTTGAATGTACGGGCTAAAGCAAGGTCACAAAGATCTTTTTAGTGCTTTCGGCATGTTGATTTTGGTGCGGGCGTCCCGCTGGACCTTTCTTTCTTGCGCGGCCAGGAAACGAAGCCAAGCCACAACCTCAAAACACGAAATCTCGGCGTGTTTTGAGGGGAGTAAAAGCCCGATGCCAAGAGCGTAATTATTATGTTTATTCGTTGTATTCAAATATAAGTAAAACCAAGTTTAGTTGGCTTGTAAGTACGGATTACTTAGTCGCTTTTCTCCGTGAAACTCCGCGTTCTCCGTGCACTTCGTGGTTCAGGATTTGGGTTTTGTCCCGCCGTCATTAATAAGGAACTCCGTTTGAAAGTCGTCAATACACAGTCTGTTTCTGGTCAACGCCCTGGTACTTCGGGCTTACGTAAGAAAGTCACCGTTTTTCAGCAGGCGAATTATTTAGAAAACTTTGTTCAGGCCATTTTTAATGCTGTGCCTGCACTTAAAGGCGGCACCCTGGTGTTGGGTGGGGACGGGCGTTTTTATAACCGGGTGGCGGTGCAGATTATTTTGAAGATGGCTGCTGCCAATGGCATCGCTCAGGTGATTCTCGGGCGGGGTGGGATTTTATCCACGCCGGCGGCCAGCAGCGTAATTCGTAAATATGCCGCCACAGGAGGAATTATCCTGTCGGCCTCGCATAATCCGGGCGGGCCGGATGGCGATTTTGGCATTAAATACAATACCGATAATGGCGGCCCGGCCGCAGAAAAAATCACCGAAGCTATTTACCAGCACACCACCAGCATCAGCCAGTACCAGATCAGCGATGCGGCAGATTTGGATTTAGACGTAACAGGCAGCTTTAGCGTGGCAGGCATGGCGGTAGAGATCATCGATCCGGTGGCCGATTATGCCGTGTTAATGCAGGATTTATTTGATTTTGACGCGATTCGCGCATGGTTTGCTGCGGGAAATCGCATGCAGTTTGATGCCATGTCGGCGGTTGCTGGCCCCTATGCGGCAGAGATTATTGAAGGTCTGCTCGGCGCGCCGCAAGGCACGGTGGTGAACGGCGTGCCGCTGGAAGACTTTGGTGGCCACCATCCGGACCCTAATCCTGCCCATGCTACTGAGCTGATCGCCACGATGTCGGCAACCGATGCGCCTGACTTTGGTGCGGCGAGTGATGGCGATGCAGACCGCAATATGGTGCTGGGACGCAATTTTGTGGTGACGCCATCGGATAGCCTGGCGGTATTGGCTGCGAATGCCACCCTGGTGCCGGGCTATCGTAAAGGCCTGGCCGGTGTGGCCAGATCAATGCCAACTTCCGCCGCAGTGGATGCCGTTGCCAAAGCGCTGGGCATTGCCTGCTATGAAACGCCAACCGGCTGGAAGTTTTTTGGCAATTTGCTCGATGCAGGCAAGGTGACGCTCTGTGGTGAAGAAAGCTATGGCACAGGCTCGGACCATGTGCGCGAAAAAGACGGCGTATGGGCGGTGCTGTTCTGGCTGAATTTGCTGGCCGTAACGGGCAAATCGGTAGAAGAAATCATCACTGAACACTGGGCACGCTTTGGCCGGCATATTTATTCCCGCCATGATTTTGAAGAGATTGCCAGTGATGCAGCGGAAAATCTGATGGCCGCACTCAGAGCACGCCTGCCAGAATTGGCAGGGCAGAGCCTGGGCGGACAAGTGGTGAGGCTTGCTGATGATTTTGCTTATGACGATCCGGTAGATGGCTCGCATAGTGCAAGGCAGGGTGTGCGGATTATTTTTGCGGGTGGCGACCGGATTATTTACCGGCTTTCCGGCACAGGTACGGCGGGAGCAACGCTGCGTGTATATCTGGAAAAATATCAGGCAGATACAGCCGGGCATGGTGCAGAAACACAGGCGGCACTGGCGGATTTAATTACCGTCTCACGACAGCTGGCACAAATTCAGACCTTTACCGGCATGGTGCAGCCCACCGTTGTGACTTAATTTTATTTCTGTTTTATATGCGGCCTGCTGGTTTCACCGGTATTGTTTGGGTGAATCAGCAGGCCGCTGGCTGTGAGCTTATTCTCATTTATATGGGGGATTTTTACCGTTTTGCGCTTAATTTTGAATGCTCAGGCTGATTTAAGATTTTGTTTTAAAAAAGTAATATTGTCTTTTACTTATACCTGTTGGGTAATATGCCCAAATCCTTTTGAATGATTTTCAGGCCAGGCCGTTTACAATCGGGCTTTATTCATTCAGCAGAATATTGAATCGGCATGTCTTTTTTAATCATGTTCTGATTTTATATTCAATAAGGAGTTCGCATGCGTATCACCCTTCCTCTTATTCTTGCGTTAACGCTTTCAGCGTGTGCCACCAATGATCTGGGGGAAAAGCGCGATTTAAATAAAACTGAGCTGGGCGCTTTGATTGGTGTGGTAGGTGGTGCGGTGGCCGGTGCTGCAATTAATCATAATAATCGTGGCAAGGGTGCATTGATTGGTGCTGTGGGCGGTGGCCTTGCGGGCGGTGGTATTGGCTATTATATGGATAAGCAAGCCAAAGATTTTCAACAGCAATTAGCTGCAGAAATTCAGCGTGGTGATATCACCGTACAAAAAATGGCCGATCAGTCACTGCTGGTGAGCATGACTTCAAACACCGGTTTTGATACGAATTCTTCAGTGCTTAAGCCTGGCTATACCCCAACACTCGATAAGATTGCCAAAATTGTGAACCAATATGGCAAAACCAGCATTTCAATTGTGGGCCATACCGATAGCACTGGCAGCGTAGCCATTAATCAAAGTGTTTCCGAGCGCCGTGCTCAGGCTGTGTCCGATTATTTTGTCAGCCGTAATGTGAATGCGATTCGTCTTGATGCTTCGGGGCGGGGCAAGACAGAGCCAAGGGCAAGTAATGAGACTGAAGCAGGGCGCAGCTTAAATCGCCGCGTTGAATTACGTATTGTGCCGGTAGCCGCATAAACTTTTTATCAGCGCTTCTTGTCAGGTGAAAGCCAGTCATAGAAAGTGGATTGCAAAGAGGGCGTGTCTGTTTTCTTGTGAACGATCGTTTGCGATGAAACATACACGCCCTCTTTGTCTGGTCTTTAAATATCTGTTGCAGAATCTGATCAGGCTCAACCATTCGGCGACTTTGATTGTGAAGTAGCCCATAGATCCGTACACTGCTGCCCTTTCTTACCATGGGCGCTTTTATGCTTTATTCGCTTCGTATGCTTTTGATGTCGGTGCACTTTATTTTAGCTGGCATGATTGGCATCCTTATTGGACTCTGCCGCCCGTTTAATCCTGATAATAGTCGCCTTTGCGGGCGCCTGTATTCGCTGCCTGCCATGCGTATTCTTGGCTTTAAAGTTAAGGCCGAGATAAAAGATTTACTGGAGCATCAGCGCTCTTGTGTGATTATTGCAAATCACCAGTCAAACTATGACCTCTTTGTTTTTGGTGGCGCAGTGCCAGCGCGCACTGTAACGATTGGTAAAAAAAGCCTGAAATGGATCCCATTTTTTGGCCAGCTATTCTGGCTGGCGGGCAATGTGCTGATAGACCGAGGCAATTCTCAGCAGGCTAAAAAAGCCATGCTGGCCACTACGGATACCTTGCAGCATAAAGACACATCGATCTGGGTTTTTGTAGAAGGCACACGTAATAAAGGCCGTGGTTTATTGCCATTTAAAAAAGGGGCTTTTCAAATGGCGATTAATGCTGGTGTACCTATTTTGCCGGTCTGTGTAAGTACTTATATTAACCATCTGCAGCTTAATCAGTGGCAGGGTACCGAGCTTTTGATGAAATCGCTGGCTCCTATTCCTACTGCAGGTTTAACGCAGGATGATTTGCCCGCTTTAATTGAACAATGCCGCAATCAAATGCAAGCGTGTATTCAGGCGCTTGATGAGCAATTAATGCAGGCTCATTAAATACAGGGCCAGTTTATTGAGTACCCAATCGCCGTCGTCCAGCGGTAAATCGTGCCCTGCCTGTGTGTTAACCCAGCAGGGCACTTGCCATTTTTCTGCCAGCGTTTGCGAGCAGGCCGGGCTGACCAGCTGATCTTTAGCCCCGGATAAGAGTAAAAGTGGCACATCGGGTTTGCTGGCACGATAAAACATCGCTGCTGCGAGCTGGCGCAGGATATTGGCTCGTGAAACAGGAAACTGCTTTTGGAATTGAATCCATTGGGCTAATGCGGCCTGAGGCTGGTTGGTGCTGGTTAATTCTAAAATGATTTTTTCTTTACCTGCAGTATCACTGAATAATAAGCGGATTAAAGCGGGAAAACTTTGCAGGCGCAGACGGTGATAAAAAGGATTAAAGGGCCGCAAGCTGGTATTAATCAGAATGCAGGCCCGTATTTCTTTTGGATACGCATTGGCCCATGCAACAGCGGCCATTGCTCCAAGGGATATGGCCAGCACATAAAATGGGCCGCTGCATTGCTGATTAATTAAAGTCTGGCGGATATGGCTGATCATATCGCTGATATCGATCAGGCTTTTTTCCTGATACAAAAGGCCATTGCCCGGCCAGTCAATTGTAATCAGTCTGTCATTGGGGTAAGCCGTTTGTAGCTTGGGAATAAATTCTCCCCAATGCCTGGATTCCCGCATCAGCCCGCGTAATAAAACCCATGTTTTCATAGTATTCCGTACCATAAAGCTTCGGCTTCTTCTTTACAGTTTAAATAATGATTGGTTTTAGGAAGCCAGTGAATGTGATCGTGCACTGCGCGTAATAAAAATTCAAAAAGTAATAAATGGCTGCGTAATACGCGCTGCTGACGGTGCGGCACAATAGGATTAAATAACCCCAGTAGTGACATTAATTGCCGCGGGTTTTTTTTTACCCATAACCATGAGCCTAATTCCAGCGTGAGCGGCAGAAATAAATGGCCGCTGCCGCTATTCTCCTGATACAGATAATCCCAAATATCTCCATGGGTACAATATTGCAAAGCCTGAGGCTCAATGACATAGGGATGGTGCGGGTAGCTTTGATCAAACAAAGCTTTTAGCGCATAGATTTCAGGTAAATTAGGAAAAGGGCTGCGGGTATGGGCATAGGGAAACCATATTCTGTCTCTTAAGCCAAATCCCGAATGACAATCGAGCGCGATGCTGAATGGGCTGCTGAGTAATTGAGTTTTAACCACATGGCAAAGTGCCTGGTTTTCTAATTCCATTTGCGAATTAAATTCACCACGGTACCAGGGCAAAAGAGGGCTGATGCGGTGGCCCCCCACCAGAAAAGAAGTTTTCTCACTGGATTCAACCGGGGCATTACGCATTAAATCGACACCACGCCCATTACTGCGGGTGCCCCGGGCAATCCCAATGGGGTTAATCAGCGGCATAAAGACAAGGCGCATGGTTTCCAGCTTGCGCTGCAAGCTGCTGTCCCAGCGCAGCCTGACTAATAAAGAGCGCAAAAATGCCAGCACAATCTGGCTGCCGATGCGCTCCAGCCCGTGCACGCCGCCAAAAAAACCAAGCACAGGCGCTTCGGGTTTTTGGCTGCCCATACTGATGCTGTAAAGGGGAAAGCTGATTTCTGCACTTTTGACCTCACCATGCTGTTGTAAATGGAGAGCATCACCTGCCTGCAGGATGATTTCTTCCAGTTCAACCAGTTCAGGCAATTGCAGCATGGCTTACCTATTCAGTGATCAGTTTCGGTCAGAATACTTGATAGTAAGTGACTTGCCTCTGGCTTGCAGGTTTTAAAGCCACAGCTAAAACGTTTTTGTGGTTTTTAAGTCCTTGATCTTTAGTGGAAATAGGCTGAGCTGCAGAAAAGGGTCTCAGCGGGCTGCCTGTTAGTGCGCTGCGCTTTAAGCAGGGTGAAACAAGCATCATGGGCTATTCTGAAGGCGGAAGTTTGGATGATGTATTGCTTTTAGCTGCCGGATAAGGGGTCAGCAGATGAGGCTTTTCCTTGTTTACATACTTTTACTTTTTGCAGCAAAAACATCTGCAGCAGAGAAAGTGATTATTGAAGGCGATGATGATTACGCACCTTATTCTTTTATTGAAAACGGGCAATATAAAGGCATTTATGTTGATTTTTTAAAGCTTGCCGCAGAAAAACTGGCCCCTGATTATTTGCTGGAGCTGCGGCCTGTTCCATGGAAGCGTGGTTTAAAAAGCATTGAAAATGGCCGTGTTTTGGCTTTGTTTCCGCCTTATCTGAATAAAGACCGCCGTTATATACAGGCTTATTCTGTGCCAATTTACCGGGAGCGTGTGGTGCTGTTTTGTCGGGAAGATATGATTTCTGCTTCACGTAAAGTGTTTCCAAAAGATTTTTATGGTTTGCTTATTGGGGTGAATCTTGGATTTACACTGGGTGACAAAATGGTAGCAGCGGTTAAATCAGGCAGGCTGAGTATTGAGGAGGTGAAAGGCAATGATACAAATATTAAAAAATTACTGATGGGCCGGATCGCTTGTTATGCTAATGACAGATTATCTGTTATTTACAGCCTGAAAAAATGGAAGAATACATTTGAGGCATCAAAAATAAAATTAATTGAAGCGGCAGAAATTTCAGAAGAAGATGCCTTTATTGCTTATGGCAGTGAGTATAAGTGGCCTGAAAAAGAAGACTTTATTTTAAAAATGAATATGGCTATTGAAGAGCTGAAAAAAACCGGCATTATTTCAAAAATGATTAATGAATATACTCAGTAATGATTCCGTGGCCTGTTTTACCTTTTATAAAGCCGGTCTCTTTTTGCAAGTGCCGGAAACTTTTTGATCCAGATGCCTGCTACCAGCAGGGTGCCTGCGCCACCCATTATGACCGATGGCACGGTGCCGAATGCCGCCGCTGTCAGGCCTGATTCAAATTCCCCCAGCTGATTGGATGCGCCAATAAATAGTGCATTGACGGCGCTGACCCTGCCCCGCATTTCATCCGGGGTTTCCAGCTGTACCAGCGATGAGCGGATGACCACACTAATCATATCGCTTGCCCCCAGAATAACGAGCGCCAGTATTGATAAGGGAAATGAGCGGGATATCCCAAACACCATGGTTGCGATGCCAAAAAGCGCCACGGCAGCAAACATCAGCTTGCCTACCCGCCGCTGTGGCGGGTACCAGGCCAGCCAGACAGACATCCCTAAGGCACCAACCGCAGGTGCAGAGCGTAATGCACCCAGCCCCACCGGGCCGGTGAGCAAGATATCCTGGGCATAAACCGGCAGCAGGGCGGTGGCTCCGCCAAGTAAAACGGCAAAGAGATCAAGCGAGATAGCGCCGAGCAGCTCAGGTTTGCTGCGGATATAACGTATCCCTGCCAGTAAGGCGGGCAGGCGTGCCTCGGTGCTGATGGCTCTGGGCAAGGCGGCGGGTATTTGCATGATCAGCCAGAGTGCCAGTAAATAGAGCGCTGCGCTGATGCCATACACGCTGCTGGCACCCAATACATATAAAAAACCACCCAGAGCAGGCGAGATAATCGTGGCGGCCTGCATGCCGGATGAGGATGTCGCTAAAGCGGAGGGTAACAGGGCAGATGGAACCAGGCCTGGTAGCAAGGCCTGCAGGGCGGGCATTTCAAAGGTGCGGGCGGTGCCCAGAATCACGGCCAGCAGAAAAATCCATTCACGGCCAAGCTGTGCCTGAGTGGCCACCCAGGCCAGCGCCAGTGCTGTCAGCGCTTGTACCAGCTGGCTGATGGCCACAATACGCCCCCTGTCATAGCGATCGGCCGCATCGCCTGCGGAGAGCATAAACAAAAGGCGCGGTGCAAATTGTGCAAGGCCGATCAGGCCAAGATCTAAAACCTGGTGGCTTCGCGAGTACACCTGCCACGCCAGTGCAACCGATAAAATCTGGAAGCCACTCGCGCTAAGCACGCGGGTAAACCAGAATAAAATAAAGGCCTTGCTTTTGCGTAAGCTGGCGGGCTCGCTCATTGACAGGCCTCTGCCCGATCGGGCTGTGTGTTTATCTGATATACATTTTGTTAAGTCTTTCTTCCAGCTTTCTTTGTACGCCTTCAAATGAGGCACTCATCGCCCAGTAAATGGCTGCAGCGGCCAAATAAAGTGGGAAAGGCTGAAAGGTGGTGGCAATTACTTCCTTACTTGCCAGCATCAGCTCGCTGACCGAAATCACCGAAACCAGCGAGGTATCTTTAATCAGGCTGATCAGGCTGTTAGAAAGGCTGGGCACGGCCAGGCGCAAAGCCTGTGGTGCCACTACATAGCGCAGCGTCTGGCTGTTGGTCAGCCCCAGGCTTTTACCCGCGTCCCACTGGCCCTGTGTAATGCCATTGATAGAGCCACGCAGCGTTTCAGATAAATAGGCACCTACATTCAGGCTCAGAGCCAGTACACCGGCTGTCAGCGGCTCAAATTGAATACCGATACTGGGCAGGCCAAAATAAATCACAAAGAGTTGCACTAACAGTGGTGTGCCACGGATACAGCTGACATACACAGCGCTTAATTGCGCCAGCACGGGTAACTTGCTTAGCCGGATGATGACAACCAGTATGGCGATCAGTAATCCACCCAGCATGGATGCCAAAGCCAGAATCAGCGTATAGCCTGCGCCTTGCAGCAGGATAGGAAAGGCGTCTTTAAGCAGCTGAATTAAACCGGGTAAATCCATTAATCACTCCAAAAATAAAAGCCCCCGGTTGTTACAGGGGGCGCAGGTCTTGCTCATCTGGCAGATTCTGTGTGTTGGGAATCTGCCATGATATTTTACTGTGCAACAGGCGGTTTGCTTACATCACGGTCAAACCATTTTTTCGAGATTTTTGTGAAACTACCATCTGCTTGTAAATCCGCCAAGGCTTTATTGAGCGAGGCCTTAAATTTAGGGTTGCCTTTCACAAAAGGGATGCCTGATTTTTCAAGATCACCCAGTGGCGCGCCTGCTTTAAGTGGCAGCTTGGTTTTCTTAACAATGTACGGAATCAGCAGGCTGTCGTTCAGTGCTGCATCAATGCGACCAAGGGCCAGGTCTTGTAAATACTCTTGCGAGCCTGGATAGGTTTTAACATCAATTCCGCCAACTGCCTTAGCGATGTCTGCGTAATTAGTGCCCTGGCCAAGACCCAGTTTTTTGCCTTTTAAATCGTCCAGCTTTTTAAAGCTGCGTGTTTCATTACTGCGCACAATCAGCTGCGGGCTGGAGATCGTGTAAGGCTCGGAGAAGTCAAAAGTCTCTTTGCGCTTATCAGTAATGCCAACCTGATTGATCACAATATCGTACTTGCCTGCTTGTAAGCCTGCCAGCATGGCACTCCATTCGCTGGTGCTGAATTCTGCTTTTACGCCCAGCTTTTGGGCTAAGGCTTTGGCCAATTCAACTTCAAACCCTGTTAATTCATTGTTTTCTTTGTAGTTAAATGGAGGATAAGTGCCTTCAACTGCAATTTTCAAGGTTCCGCGTTGCTTTACGGTATCCAGTAAATCAGCGGCAGAGGCATGCAGAGTAAAGCCCAACAGGCTGGCTGCAAGTAAGAATTTGCGCATATGTATATTCCTTTTTGATCTAATGTGTTGCTTTCAAATGCAATATTCGCATGATTGCGCAGAGCTGAACAGTTTTTTTGCTTGCTATTGTCATGGTAATTTTGCCTGTGATCTTTGCCTGCAGATTTTGGCTTGCTGGGGTAAAAGCTGGCTTGCCAGAAAATGATGGATATCACCTGTTTTAAGTAATCCAGGCTGTGCATTTGCAGACTTTACTGCATATTCATATTACTTTGGGAATGCAAATTATTTTGTATTCAGTAAGACTGGAATTGGATGTGCATCCTGGGCTGTTTATATTGGATATTGCTTGAGAATATTGAACTTTATTTGGCCATGAAACTGAATTAATGGCATTTTTCTAAAATGCGGATGATAGGGGCAGGGTATCAGCGATATTTATTTTCAATGGCTAGGTTGGTACCGTCTTTATCCATATCCTGCAATATTTTATTGTAATTGTCTATCTTTGCCTGGCTGGTTTTTAAATTACAGGCCAGATACATTTCTGTCTGGTTAAACAGCAATATAGGAATGATTTTATCACTCAGGTTTTTTCTTTTTAAAATAGACAGCCCCAGCAGCTCGCCACTGGCCCAGAAATCAAAACGGTTGCTGAGCAGTTTTTGCGGGTTATCTTCATCTGCTTTGGCAAGATCAGTTTTAAAGCCATTTTTTTCTAAATACTCTGCAATGGCATCTCCCCGGTAAGCCCCTATTGAATAAGCTTTTAATTCTTTCAGATTTTTAGGGCTGCGGGTATCGCCTGTTCTGGCAAAGATATACCAATTGTTTTTGACTAACGGGCCTACCCATTTAAATGAAGCCTCGCGCTCTGGTGTGCGCGTGGTTGAAAAAACACAGGTGTCTGTTTCTTTTTGTGCTAATTGAAATGCTCTTAGCCAAGGGTAGGGTGTGATAGTAAAAGCTTCTTTGCTGCGCCGCATGACTTCACTGACTTTTTCTGTGGAAATGCCGCTGACCTTTTGTGTTTTGGGATCGACAATATTAAAAGGCGGATAGTCTTCAGTAGTGAGTGTTAAGGCCAGTGCATGGCCTGTGATCAGGCTGAATAAAAAGAGAATAAATTTCATTTTTTTATCCAAATAAGACGGCACACCTGCTTGCTGATAAAAAGGTGTTTAAACATGTGAAAGCCTGGAGTAAAGAAGGCTGACAGGGGCTGGTGAGCATTCATCCGCGTTATTCATTGCCTTCTTTATTGAGTGATGATTTGTTTTAGACCTTTCATGAGCAAAGTACAACGCAAGCCATGGGATGCCATGGTCATGAATGTATGGCATGAAGCTCTACATTGAAGCACTATCAGATCAATTTTTTATAGCCAAATGATATAAAAAAAGGATAAGCTAGCTACATAGATCTATTTGTTCTAAAAAACTACGACAATCAGCTTTTTTCTGATGTTCTTTGAGAGGTTACTCATGTTTAAGCCTTGGCCATGTTCTTGTCGACGCTCTTTTAATCGCCAAAAAGGAATGTGATTAACGGGTGTGTGAGGTGTGTGTGAGTTTGCCAATACTGGATTTAGCATTATTTGACAGCGCTGATCGTGAAGCGTTTTTGCGTGATTTGCGCCTTGCAGCGCGTGATTACGGGTTTTTTTATCTGCGCGGCCATGGGCTCAGCCTGCAATACCAGCAGGATATGCTGCTGCTGGCTGAGCAATTTTTTGCCCTGAGTGGCGCAGAAAAAACAGCCGTGGCCATGGTTAATTCCCCTCATTTCAGGGGCTATACCCGCCTTGGCGGTGAGTTAACGGCGGGGCGTGCCGATCAGCGTGAGCAGTTTGACATTATGAATGAGGGCCTTGCTGCGCTGGATCCGCAGCCCGCATGGCGGCGCTTGCGCGGGCCCAATCAATGGCCGGCCAGCCTGCCCGCGCTGAAGCCGGGCCTGCTGCTTTGGCAGGATGCTTTAAGTGATATTTGCGAGCGTTTAATGCAGGCCTTTGCGCTGGCTTTGGGCCAGCCTGCTGATATTTTTGCACCACTTTACCGGGGAGAGCCATTTCAGCATCTGAAAATGATTCGCTACCCTGGCTCAAAGCAGGCAGAGCAGGGCGTGGGGGCACATAAAGATGCGGGCTTGCTTACGCTGGTGATGCAGGATACTCAATCCGGCCTGCAAGTCGCAACAGCCGGGGGCTGGCTGGATGCGCCGCCAGTTCCCGGCACTTTTGTGGTGAATATTGGCGAGCTGTTAGAGCTGTCGTCCAATGGCTATCTGAGGGCAACGGTGCACAGGGTGGTGTCGCCACCGGCAGGGGTGGAGCGTTTGTCTTATGCCTTTTTTATGGGGCCAAGGCTGGATGCCACGGTGCCGCAGCTGCAGCTTCCGGCCGCGCTTGCCCAGGAAGTACAGGGCGAGGCAAGCGATCCGGCCAATCCGCTCTTTAGCCATGTTGGTGAAAATGTTTTAAAAGGCCGTATGCGCTCGCATCCAGATGTGGCAGCACGGCATTATTCTGATACGTCATTTGCTTCTCAGCCTGTGGCTCCTGTTTATTAAGTGAGTATTTATGAGTTCTGCATCCATCTTATCCTTGATCGGTAATACCCCTGTGGTTGAAATTACCCAGCTTGATACGGGCTTGTGCCGTCTGTTTCTTAAGCTGGAAAACCAAAATCCAGGGGGCTCGATCAAAGATCGTATTGCGCTTTCGATGATAGAAGCGGCCGAGCAAAACGGGCAGCTCAAGCCCGGCGGCACGATTGTTGAAGCCACGGCAGGTAATACCGGCCTGGGGCTGGCTCTGGTGGCGGGGCGTAAGGGCTACCGCACCGTGCTGGTGGTACCCGATAAAATGAGCCGTGAAAAAGTGCTGAACCTGCAGGCGCTGGGTGCAGAAGTGATCCTGACCCGCTCTGATGTGGGCAAGGGCCACCCTGATTATTATCAGGATAAAGCCCGCCGCGTGGCGCAAGCGATTCCCGGTGCGTTTTATATTGATCAGTTCAGTAATCCCGCCAACCCTGCCGCGCATGAAACAACCACAGGGCCGGAAATCTGGCGTCAGCTAGAAGAAAAAGTAGATGCGGTCGTGGTGGGTGTGGGCTCCAGTGGCACTTTAACCGGGCTGTCGCGTTTTTTTGCCAAAGTTTCCCCGCAAACTGAGTTTGTGCTGGCCGATCCGGTTGGCTCGATTCTGGCCGATTATGTAGAAACCGGTGCATTTGGTACGGCAGGCAGCTGGCTGGTGGAAGGCATAGGTGAAGATTTTGTACCGCCACAATTTGAAGGCGGCTCAATCAAACGCAGCTACCGGATCAGCGATAAAGAAAGCTTTGAAACCGGCCGTGCTCTGCTGCAGGCTGAAGGCTTATTTGCAGGAGCATCTTCCGGCACCCTGCTGGCCGCAGCACTGCGCTATTGCCGCGAGCAAACCACGCCTAAACGTGTGGTGACTTTTATTGGTGACAGCGGCAATAAATACTTAAGCAAAATGTATAACGATCACTGGATGATCGATCAGGGCATGATCGAGCATACAAAAACGGGCAATCTGGCCGATCTGATCAGCCGCCCGCACGCCAGCGGTGCCACCTTGATTGCCGACCCGGACGAGCCGCTTTCCCAAGCATGGCAGCGTATGCGCAGCAACGATGTATCGCAAATGCCAGTGCTGGAAAACGGCGAAATTGTAGGTATTATCGACGAGTGGGATTTGTTATTGTCTGTACACGGCGAGCCCCAGCAATTTGCCATGCCGGTGCGCGCTGCCATGAGCAGCAATGTTAAAACCCTGGCCCCTGATACATCCTTGCGCGATTTATTGCAGGTCTTTAATGACGACAAAATCGCTGTGATTGCGGATAAGAAAATCTTTTACGGCCTGATTACCCAAAGTGATTTGCTGGCCTTCTGGCGCAAGAAATTTGTGAGTGAAGCAGCTTAAGCAGCACTGTGTACATGAAGCACCACGTGCGATGAGTGCCATGCGCAGTACACCTCTCTATGAACTTAAAAACTAACACCCCGGAGCCATCCCATGAGCACATTTGAAACGCTTGCCGTTACCAGCGGCCTGCATCGCGATCCACTGGGTGCGATTAATACCCCGATTTATGCTTCATCCACATTCCGCCAGCCATCCCCTGGCCAGCCGGGGCAGTATGAATATTCGCGCTCCGGCAATCCAAGCCGTGATGCTTTTGAAGTGGCCATTGCTGCTTTGGAAGGCGGCACGCGCGGCTATGCTTTTGCATCTGGCATGGCAGCCATTGCCACGGTATTGGAGCTGTTGCCTGTAAATAGCCATTTAGTGGCGGTGGATGATTTATACGGTGGCAGCGGGCGTTTATTTGAAAAAGTAAAACAGCGCACTTCAGGGCTGACGGTCACTTATGTGCCAACCGGCGACTTAGAAGCGCTGCAAGCGGCCATCAAGCCAGAAACCAAAATGATCTGGATTGAAACTCCGTCCAATCCACTGAACCGCCTGAGTGATTTAAGCGCCATCGTAGCGATTGCCAGGGCGCATAGTCTGCTTACCGTGGCTGACAATACTTTTGCGTCCCCCGCTTTGCAGCGCCCGCTGGAGCATGGTGTTGATATCGTGCTGCATTCGGCAACCAAATATTTAAATGGTCATTCTGACGTGATCGCCGGTGCGGTGGTGGTGGGTGAGAACAGCGGGCTGGCTGAGCAGCTGGGCTTTTTGCAAAACGCCACCGGCGCGGTGCTCGATCCGTTTCAAAGCTTTTTAGCGCTGCGGGGCATTCGTACGCTGGCGATTCGTATGGAGCGGCATAATCATAATGCCCTGCACATCGCTCAGTGGCTGGAGCAGCATCCGCGTGTTGAGCGCGTTTTATATCCATATCTTGAAAGCCATCCGCAATATGCGCTGGCCAAAGCGCAAATGGCTGGCGGCGGCGGGGTGGTGTCGTTTTATCTGAAAGGCGATGACGCTGATGTGCATCAGGTGCTGACGCAGACCAGGCTGTTTACTCTGGCAGAAAGCCTGGGTGGTGTAGAAAGCCTGATCAGCCAGCCTGTGCGGATGACGCATGCTTCGGTGCCGCCAGAGCGCCGCGCAAAATTGGGCATCAGCGATAATCTGATTCGCCTGTCGGTGGGGATTGAAGGCCTTGAAGATTTGCTGGCTGATTTAGAACAAGCACTGGCCGCGTAAGCTGATATTCCTGGCGGGCACGGTCTTATGAAGATCTGTGCCTACCATGCGCCATCTTAAACAGTTATCCTTTGCTTACTATTTAGTTAAAGGATTTTGTCATGGATTTCCAAACACCCATCGATCGCAGCGCAACATCCAGCCAGAAATGGAATAAATACGCAGGGCAAGACATCCTGCCGATGTGGGTGGCCGATATGGATTTCGCCAGCCCCGTTTCCATTATGGCGGCCTTGCAAGAGCGCGTGGCGCATGGCGTGTTTGGTTATACCGATGCACCGGACAGCCTGGTGGAGGCGGTGCAGGCTTACTCAGTGCAGCATTATGGCTGGCATATCGACGCCAGCTGGATTGTCTGGTTGCCGGGCCTGGTGCAGGGTTTAAATCTGGCTTGCCGCACGGTGGGCGAGGCGGGTGATGAAGTACTGACCGCCACGCCTATCTACCCGCCCTTTTTACGTGCACCGGGCCTGTCCGGCCGCAGCCTGCTGACCGTGCCCTTGCAGCAAAAAAATGATGCATGGGAATGGGATTTTGCCGCACTGGAAGCGGCGATCACGCCTAAAACCAAGCTATTGCTGCTGTGCCATCCGCATAATCCGGTGGGTCGGGCCTGGAATACGGCAGAACTGACCCGGCTGATTGCCATTGCCCGCCGTCACGATTTAATCATCTGCTCAGACGATATTCATTGTGATTTACTGCTGGCGGAAGGCCTGAAGCATCAGCCTCTGGCCGCGCTTGATCCCAGCTTTGCCGCACAAACCATTACCCTGCTTGCGCCATCCAAAACATGGAATATCGCTGGCCTTGGCTGCTCGCTGGCGGTTATTCCTGATCCGGCATTGCGTGCCCGCTTTCAAAAGCAAATGGCCGGTATCGTACCATCAGTGAATTTGCTGGCCTTTACTGCAGCCGAAGCCGCCTACCGCGATGATGGCATCTGGCATGCTGAGCTGATTGCCACTTTGCGGGCAAACCGGGATATTTTACTGGATTGGTTTACTGGCTCTGAGCGCTTAAAAATGACCCTGCCCGAGGCAACATATCTGGCGTGGATCGATGCCAGAGCGCTGGACCCGGTCAACCCCTTGCCGCATTTTGAAGCGCTGGGTGTGGGCCTGTCAGATGGCCGTGACTTTGGCCTTCCCGGCTTTGTACGACTCAACTTCGGCTGCCCGGCTGTGACGCTGAAAGCGGCTTTAAAGCGGATTGAATCGCTGCGTTAAGTGATATGCAGGCAAGGTTTTTCGCCTTGATCGGGGGCTGAGCTTTGAACCACAGAGGATGCAGACAGCACAGGGTTTCACGGAGAGAAGCGAGGCCAGATGGGTTTTCTCTGTATCCTCGCTTTATTCTGTGGTTTAAGGTGCAGCTCAGTGGAACAGCAGATCTTATTTTGAAACGTGTATTTTACACATCCTTTAACCCTGCCTTTTCACAGCCCCGCTCTAATTTATTCAGCATGCCCTGAAAAACCCGCAATTCTTCGTCGTTAAATTCTTCCAGTATCACCTTTAAAAATTCGCTGCGTTTGGGCAGGGCCTGGTTTACTTCGGCGCAGCCTTGCTGGGTGAGGGTGACGTTGCTGAGGCGGTTGTCCTGCGGATCGTTGCTGCGCTGGATTAAGCCTTCTTTTTCCATCGCTTTAAGCAAGCGGGTCAGTGAGCCGGGGTCCATTTTCAGTTGTTGAATCAGCGATTTTTGCGAGCATTGGGTTTCTTTATAAAGCTGATTCAAAATGCGCCAGCGGGTTAGCCCCTGGCCTACGGATAATTCAAATGCACCCAGCATGCTGCGATAGCTGCGGCCCAGTTGTTGTAATACTTTGAGTTGTTCGGCTTCGTGCGGCGTCATTATGCACCCCTTGGCTTGAACTGGATGACAGGCAGGCGGCGCAGGCACCAGAAGGCAAACAGTACGGCGGCAATGCCCAGCCACTGGCTGCTCTGAATGGCGTGGCTCAGTGTGGCGCGGGCTTGCTCAATCAGTTGCAAACCATCTTCGCCCAAGGCATTCATTTGCAAGATGGCGGCCTGCTGGCCTTCGGTGTTGACCAGGATTTGCGGATCATTTATCAGGCTGGCCACTGGCCTTGCAAACTGCTGATTAATATCGTGTCCATAGCGCCAGCTTAAGATTGAGCCAACCAGTGCGGTGCTGAGCATCCCGCCGATCATTCGCAGCGATTGCAGCAGCGCGGTGCTGATGCCCAGGTCTTTGCGCGGGCAGGTTTCCTGCACAAAAATAGTGAGGTTGGGCATGATAAAGCCCAGCCCCAGGCCGCCAGATACCATCAGGCTGATAATGAGAGGGTGCGAAGTGTGCGGGTTGATATTCATCATGCCCGTCACGCAAACCAGCAGCAGACCAAAGCCCAGATAGAGCATGGCTTCGGGCCGTGGCAGGTGGTGCACAATCCGCCCGTTTAGAATGCTGGCAAAAGTAATGCAAACCACCAGCGGCGTAATCAACATCCCGGCCTGGCTGGCCGACAAATGAAAACCACCTTGTAAAAGAAGCGGGGCATAAGACAAGATCGCAAACATGGTAAAGCCCATCAGGAGCGACAGCCTGAATAACGCAGCAAGGGCGGGGTCTCTGAAAAGGGCGAAGGGCAGCATGGCGTGCTCATTATTGGCTTCCTGTTTCCATGCCAAAAAGCCTGCGATCAGGCATGTGAGCAAGACGCTGATCACCGGCACGCTCAGCCCCTGCTCCGGCAGCCATTCTACGGACAACTGCAAGCTGCCTAAAAAAAGCGTAATCAGCAGCGCGCCCAGCCAGTCAAGGCGGATTTTTGTATCGTGCTTGGGCTTTAAGCGTGGCAGAAAGCGGCTTACAAAAATCACACTCAATAAGCCAACCGGGATATTTACAAAGAACACGGCACGCCAGCTGACATAGTGGGTGAGCAGCCCGCCAATACTTGGGCCAATGGCGTTGGCAATCCCGAAGGCGGCGCTCAGCATCACCTGCCATTGCAAGCGCACTTTGCTGTCGGGGAATAAATCGGGAATACACGCAAAAGCGGTGCCGACCAGCATCCCGCCGCCTATGCCCTGTAGTGCACGGGCTAACACCAGCAGCAGCATGTTATTGGCCATGCCGCACAGCACCGATGCCAGCGTGAACGTCACAATAGCAACTACCACAAAAGGCTTGCGCCCGTAGTAATCGCCTAAGCGGCCAAAAATAGGAATGGTAACCACTGATGCCAGCAAATAGGCGGTGGATACCCATGCATACAGCTCAAAGCCATGCAGCTCGGCCACGATCGTCGGCAGGGCGGTGGCTACAATGGTTTGATCAAGCGCTACCATCATAATCACAAAGCATATGCCCAGCATGGCCAGCAGGGACTGGCGGAAGGTACGTACGGTATTCTGTTTCAACATAGTAGACATATCAATGATTGACTGATCAACTAATTATCGCAGCATCTTTATTGCAAAGGAAAGGGTATTTTCCCCAGTGAGTGAAATGGGCAGGCCGGGCGGGATGTCCATCAGATACGGAGCAGGCCTGAAGTGCTGCACGAAGAGGGGCAGGTTTTTTATCCTGCCGTGGCGGAAAAAAAAGCGCAGCCCAGGCTGCGCTTTTTACTATATATGCCAGCAAGTATTCAGCGGCCGGCAAAGGCCAGCTGTGACTTGTGTTCTGCGGCCTGGCAGGCAGCAGCTGTAAAGAGTACGTCTGTGGATGAATTGAGCGCGGTTTCGGCAGAATCCTGCAGCACGCCAATAATAAAGCCGACAGCAACCACCTGCATGGCCAGATCATTAGAAATACCAAACAAGCTGCATGCCATAGGAATCAGCAGCAGCGAGCCACCGGCTACACCAGAAGCTCCGCAGGCACAGATGGCGGAAACCACACTTAAGAGCAGAGCAGTAGGCAAATCAACCTGGATGCCCAGAGTATGCACGGCAGCCAGGGTCAGCACTGAAATGGTAATTGCTGCACCGGCCATATTGATGGTTGCGCCCAGCGGAATCGACACCGAGTAATCCTCTTCTTTCAGCCCCAGCTTTTTACATAAGGCCATATTGACGGGGATATTTGCCGCAGAGCTGCGGGTAAAAAAGGCGGTTACGCCGCTTTCACGCAGGCAGGCAAAAACCAGCGGATAAGGATTGCGGCGCAGCTTCCAAAACACAATCGCCGGGTTCATGATCAGAGCAACAAACAGCATGCAGCCGATCAGCACCAGTAAAAGGTGGGCGTAGTTCAGTAAAGATTCGATACCGGTTTCGGCAATCGTTGAAGCAACCAGGCCAAAAATACCCAGCGGTGCAAAGCGAATGACCACACCTACAATCACCGATACGCCACCGGATAAATCGCTGACCACCGTTTTGGTCGTTTCATTGGCGTGGCGCATGGCTACACCAAGGGCAATGGCCCAGGCCAGAATGCCGATAAAGTTGGCATTCATCAGCGCTTTTACCGGGTTATCAACCACACTCAGTAAAAGGCTGCGCAGTACTTCCACAATGCCGCTGGGCGGGGTGATGTCGCTTGCGTGCTTGACCAGAATCAGCGTGGACGGGAACAAAAAACTGGCCGCTACAGCCACGACGGCCGCAGCAAATGTGCCAAATAAATACAGAACCAGAATGGGCCGCATATTCGATTTTTGGCTGGGTTTATGGTTAGCAATAGAAGCCGCTACCAAAACAAAAACCAGGATGGGGGCAACCGCTTTTAAGGCGCTGACAAATAAGCTGCCCAATAAACCTGCTGACTTGGCTGCCGCAGGAAAAAATAAAGCCAGTGCAATACCCGCGATCAGGCCAATCATAATCTGGCTGACCAGGCTGCTGCGGTTTAATAGCCTGAGTAGCGGATTTTGTGTCTGCTGCATCGTGTTTCCTTTACTGTTTTATTCTCGCTGCTCGTCAGGAATGGCAATTGAATTTCCTGAAACGGGCGTTGAGGGGAAATAAGGCCAATGCCCGAGAATAAAATGGAAAGGGTTTAAGCAGCTACTGGGGATTGCCTTAGCAATGCCCTTTTATCAGATGGTGTTATTACCATGGCAATTAATGACATTTACATAAAAATGACAATCTGAAAGTCAGATGGATAAAAAACGGATTATTTGAGTTGCTTTATAGCGAAACGTATATGTATTCATTCGTTTTATTTACAGGCATCAAGGCCTGCTTTATACAAGATTAAATTTGCAAACAAGACGATTGGGGGCGTACTGCGGATTGGGCAGTACGCCAGGCACTTTAAAGCTTGAAGCGATTAAAGGCGCTCTGCATTTCTTTGGCCAGCTCATCCAGTGTTTTTAAGGTGTGCATGGATGATTGCAGGGCTGCATCTGAATCCAGAATTTGCCCGTTAATGGATTCAGTACTCTGTGCCATTGCCGTAGTGGCGTTGTGCTGCTCGCCGGTGGAGAGCGCAATTTCGCTGATTCTTTCCATAACCTGTTGCATGGAATAACCAATTTGCTGCATTTGTTCGCTGGCGGTTTGTGTGAGTGCGCTGCTGGTGTCTACGGCTTTCACGGTTGTTTGCATATTGCCCACTGCACGGCCGGTTTCACCAAGGATATCGCTGATCATCTGGCTGATTTCCATGGTGGCTTTACCTGTACGCTCAGCAAGTTTGCGTACTTCATCAGCAACGACTGCAAAGCCGCGGCCTTCTTCGCCAGCACGGGCGGCTTCAATTGCTGCATTGAGAGCCAGCAGATTGGTTTGGTCGGCAATATCACGGATCACATTGGTGATTTTGCTGATGTCTTGTGAGCGATGCTCCAAAGAAGCCAGCAGGCTGGATAAATCGCCCACAGACTGGCGCGTATTCGCCATTTCTCTGCTGATTTTCAGCACATTCTCACTGCCATGCTGCGAGGCCAGCGCTGCCGCTTTTACTAAATCATCGGTCTCGCGGGCGGCATCGGCAATGTGCGAGATGCTGACGCTGACTTCTTCGATGGCGGCCGCGTTGGCGCTTGAGATATCGGCCAGGTTATGTGAATCACTGGCAAGCCTGAGCACTGAATTACTGACCTCACCCACGCCTCCTGTGAGCTCAATCGCCTCATGGCGCAGTGCAATAAACATCGTGTTTAAGCGTTCAATAAAGTGATTAAAAGCCTGGGCTGTTTCAGCAACTTCATCATGGCCCTTGCTTGGAATGCGCCGGGTTAAATCGGCTTCGCCCTGAGAGATATCCAGCATGGCATCGCGGATTTGCAATAAACCTGCCAGCAGCCGGCGTAAGTAGGCGGTGCAAAACAGAATCACCACCAGCAAAACAATGCAAAGTGCAGAAACAATAATCCAGACGAGTCGATGCAAAGGAGCATCGATTTCAGCTTTATCCAGTGCGACACCCAGCACCCAATCGCTGCCTGCTACCGGGGAGAGCTCAATCAGATAATCTTCACCATCTATGGCAAAAACGCTGGCGTGTTTGCCACCACTTAAGCGTGCAGAAAATTCGCTGTCTGTCAGCCCGGGGATTAAATCGCTGATGGGCTTGAGATCAAAACCTGTCTTGGGATAGGCAATAATCTTGCCATCTTTGGTTGTCAGGAAAACATGGCCTTTACCCGCTAATTTGGTGTCGAGGGTTGATTTAACCAGATCAGTAATCAGAATATCGCCGCCAATGACAATATTGGGGTCTTTGGCTTTTTGCGCAAAGGTAATGACCAGCTGGCCTTTGGTTGCCGGCTCAGAATCAGGATAGGGGCCAGAAATAATCACCCCATTGGCGGCCTTGGCTTCAATAAACCAGGGGCGGGCAGCAGGGTTATATTCTGCGCTGGGTTTGCTGCGGCCGGGCACAGAATACAGCATGTCTTTGCTGCTGCCATTGCCCTCATAAATAACGTTAAAGCCACCCGCTTCGGCAAGCTGCTGCAGGTAGTAGCTGATATTTTCTTCGCCGCTGTGACGCAAGGTGGCGGTGATAATGCGTTTATGTGATTCAAGCCAGCCGCTGATAAATGCGGTTTGCCCGGCGGCAACCGAATCAATTTCTCGTTCGGCTTCGGCATAGGTATGGCTGCGGATATTAAGGCAGGCAATCACTGTGATGCTGATTGTGGCGATCAGCATAGAGAGTGCAATTAAGAGCGTAATCTTACTTCTGATAGAGTGCATCATCTTTTTGAAAGGTAGTAGTAATATTCCGCATTATCCTTTATTTTAAGCGCCGATTTATTGGTATATCACAATATGCTTATATGATATTGCTGGTAATAATTACCATTAAATAAAGAAAAAAAGCGGTCATTCAAGATGATTGAATGACCGCTTTTTTTGTAAAAAGAAAGAACATAAGAAGGTTCTTTAAATTTAATCAGCAGATGAATGCAAGCAGATTTGTTTACATTTTAAAGCGATTAAATGCTGCCTGCATTTTCTTTGCCAGATCGTCCAGCATTTTCAGGGTTTGCATTGAAGATTGCAGTGCCGCATCTGAATCCAGAATCTGGCCATTAATCGATTCAGTGCTTTGTGCCATGGCCGTGGTTGCGTTCTGCTGCTCACCCGTGGACAGCGCAATTTCGCTGATCCGGTCAGTAACCTGCTGCATAGACTGGCCGATCAGGGTCATTTGCTCGCTGGCTGTTTGCGTGAGTGCGCTGCTTAAATCAACTGCTTTCACGGTGGTTTGCATATTGCTCACAGCAAGACCTGTTTCGCTGAGGATATCGCCAATCATCTGGCTGATTTCCATCGTGGCCTTACCGGTACGTTCTGCCAGCTTGCGAACTTCATCGGCAACTACGGCAAAGCCGCGGCCTTGTTCACCTGCACGTGCCGCTTCAATTGCGGCATTCAGTGCCAGCAGATTGGTTTGATCGGCGATCTCACGAATCACATTGGTGATCTTGGTGATATCTTGCGAGCGATGCTCTAAAGAGGTCAGCAGCGTTGATAAATCACCAACTGACTGGCGGGTATTGGCCATTTCATCGCTGATTTTCAAGACATTCTGGCTGCCATGGCGCGATGCTTTTGCTGCTTCTTTAACCAGATCATCGGTTTCACGCGCAGCTTCAGCGATATGCGAGATGCTGACGCTGACTTCTTCGATGGCGGCTGCATTTGAGCTGGAAATATCTGCAAGGTTGTGCGAATCATTGGCCAGCTTCAGTACCGAGCCGCTGACTTCACTCACGCCACCTGTCAGCTCGATGGCTTCGCTGCGTAATTCTTTAAACAGAATATTCAAGCGATCAATAAAGCGGTTAAAGGCCTGAGCGGTTTCTGCAACCTCATCATTGCCTTCGCTTGGAATACGGCGGGTCAGATCGGCTTCACCCTGGGAAATATCCAGCATGGCGTCGCGAATTCGTAATAAACCTGCCAGTAAGCTGCGCAAATAGGCGGTACAAAACAGAATAACGGCAATCAGCACGGCAACAACCGCCGCAATAATAATCATGATCAGATGATTGAGCGGTGCGTCGATTTCGGCTTTATCCAGCGCCACACCCAATACCCAGTCGCTGCCGGCAATGGGGGCAAGCTCAAGTAAGTAGTCGTTGCCATCAAAGCTTATCTGGTTTGCACTGCCTTTGCTGAGCAGGGCAGAAACAGCGCTGTTATCTAAGCCGGGGATTAATTCTGTGATCGGTTTTAGTTCAAAGCCCGGCTTAGGGTAGGCAATGATTTTGCCTTCTTTGGTCATTAAAAAGACATGACCTTTACCAGCCAGTTTGATGGCGAGTGTGGATTTAACCAGATCACCAATCATAATGTCGCCGCCAATGACCTTTTCATGGCCGCCTACTTTCTGGGCCAGGGTCAGAACCAGTTCTTTAATGGCCGGATCGGCATCGCGGTAAGGCTCGGATACGATCACATCATTGCTGGATTTCGCCTGGATATACCATGGGCGTGCTGCAGGATCATATTCAGGGCTGGGTTTGCTTTGGCCTGGTACCGAGTACATCATGGTTTTTGCGCTGCCATCGCCTTCAAACATCAGGCTGTAGCCACCCGCTTCGGCTAATTGCTGTAAATAAAGGCTGATGTTTTCTTCGCCGCTATGGCGCAGGGCGGCTTTTACGATGTGTTTGCGCGAATCAAGCCAGTTGCTGATAAATGCAGTTTGGGCCGCTGCGACTGAGTCAATTTCCCGTTCCGCTTCGGCGTAGGTGTGGCTGCGGATATTTAAGCAGGTGATGATTGTAATGCTGATTGTGGCAAACAGCATGGATAACGCGATTAATAGCGTAATTTTACTTCTGATGGACTGCATCATGTACCTGAAAGTAAAGAGAATTAATCCGAATTATCCTCTTTTTTTATGTTATTAGGATACGCTAATAATCCAAAAAGCCTGCATAGGTATTATTTACAGTTTCGCTGCAGATGCAGCAAGCTTTCCGGCCATTTTTTTCATGGTCAAAACACCGGAATGCTCCGGCATTTTTGATTGTCAGGGCAGATAAGCTTGAGTTTGATGTGGATAGCCCTCATTCTGATCTAGTATTTAAAAACTGCCCAAGGAGTAGTTATGAACGGCCCCAGCCCGGAAAATAAGCACCCGATGGATGGGTTTCCCCAGGTTTGCTATATCAAAAATACCATCAGTAATCCCAATATTATTGTCGGCGATTACAGCTATTACGATGACCCGGCAGATTCGGAAAACTTTGAACGTAATGTGCTCTATCACTATCCCTTTATTGGCGACAAACTGATTATTGGTAAATTTTGTGCCATTGCCCGTGGTGTGAAATTTATTATGAATGGCGCCAATCACAAGCTCTCCGGTATCTCTTCTTATCCCTTTCAAATCTTTGGCAATGGCTGGGAAAAATCTGCGCCGCCTCTTTCTGATTTTCCTTATAAAGGCGATACCCTGGTTGGGAACGATGTATGGATAGGCTATGACGCTTTAATTATGCCGGGAGTAAAAATAGGCAATGGTGCCGTGATTTCATCCCGCTCTGTGGTGACTCGCGATGTGCCTGCCTACACGGTGGTGGGCGGTAATCCTGCCAGGCTCATTAAGCATCGCTTTACCCTGGACCAGGTGGCAAGGCTGGAAGAAATTGCATGGTGGAATTGGCCTGTAGAAGTTATCAGCCAGCATCTGCCGGAAATTATGGCGGGGGATATTGGCGCATTGGGTGCAGTGGATTTTTAAACGTGCAGTGCTTCGGGCTGAATCCCTGTTTTAAAGATTCCGGGTTTTTGTATTAAGGCAAAAGAGCAAAAGCGTTCTTTTCAGGCAAAGGCCCTGCCTGCAAGAACGCTTGATGATGCCTGAGCTGTTTTGTTTGCAACGTTAAATAAAACCTTTCTTATGCCCTTTGTCATACAAAAAGCCGGTAAGTTTTTTTTGGGTTTGTGTCAGTAATTTCTGAATTAAATCAAGTCAGTTCGTAATTTAAATACAACAGAGAAGTACGCTTTTGCTGCTGTTTGTCCGCAAAAATGGTGTTTATCATTTACGCTAGGTGCATTTTTTTGGCGTGCTCTGTATATTTATCATTTCTATTGTTGTAATTATATAAAACGCTGTGAGATTGCTAACACTTATTTTTTTGTAAGCTATATTCAAGTTTGCTTTCTGCCTCGCTTGGTATATAAGGGAGTATTAATATTTTCCCTGTATATCTTAAGACAGGGGGAATGCACTTATCTTAACGCTCTGCAACAGCATGCAGCGCTGCACCAACGAGCCGGGTGGCTGGATGGCTCGCTATTTTCAGAGGCCATTTGCAATGCAAAATAATGAATCAGCACGTGATCCTTTTGCCGATGAAGAACATTCTTCACAGCGGCTTGCTTCTTTATTTGCCCCCCGGCTTATTACCCCGCCGCCGCTCAATTCTGAAGTTGTAAGTCATCGCACTGCCGCCAGCCAAATTGTTTTTATTGAAGATAATGTGGCGGATATCGCGCAAATTATTCAGGCGATCAGCGCGGATAAGGAAGTTCATATTCTGGATTCAAGCCGGGATGGGCTGAGCCAGATGAGCGATGTACTGGCGGGCAGAAGTGGTGTGGATGCGCTGCATCTTATTTCTCATGGCTCTGAAGCAGCGCTGAGTTTAGGCTCGCTGACACTTGATGCTCAGAATCTGAATGAGCATGCATTTGAATTGCAAACCATTGCTTTATCACTGCGCCAAGGGGCAGACATTCTGCTTTATGGCTGCAATGTGGCGAAAGGAGAAGATGGCGCTGGCTTTATCCGGCAGCTGGCCAGCTATACCAAAGCCGACATTGCGGCATCAGATGATTTAAGTGGTGCTGCCGCTTTGGGCGGAAATTGGGTATTAGAAAAAACCACAGGCAATATTGAAGCAGCGCTCGCTATTTCTAAATTAACGGCATATTCCGCTACCCTGGCCGTACCGGCCAATCAGAATTTTGAAACGTTTTCAAATACAGGTAATTCTACGACCAGCCGCTCTGTTGGCGGGATTACTTATTCCAGTAATGGCAGTGCTGCTGTTGATATTATTGATGATGTAAATGGCTTTTACAGCGAGACATTTACGGGCTTTACCGGCCATGCCATTCTGAATGATTACAATGGATCTGCTAATTCGGCCATTTCATATTTTCAATTTTCCTCTGATAGCGTCAGTGATAAATTTAAACTCCTCTCACTGGTTGCAAATGCAAACGATAATATTGGCGGCTTTAATAGCAATTTTTCGGTAACAGGCTATAGCGGGGGCAGTGGGGGCACCCAGGTGGTGCAAGTCACGGGCCTGAATATGGGGCTTTCAGCTACTTACGGCAGTGGCAATGCAGCAATTGTTTATAGCAAGTTATCCAGTACGTATAACGCGGGCTCGCTGACCTTTGGCTCGGCCTGGGACAATATAGATACGGTTGTTTTTAGCCGCACTGGCGGCACAGATGGGGTGGGTCTGGCATTGGACAGCCTGGTGTTTACAACGCCAACGGCTACTGCTGTCATCACCAGTGCCACTTATGATGCCAGTACCGGTGTGCTTTCTGTAACCGGCAGTGGTATGAATACGAGCGATACCATAGATGCCACTAAGCTTTCACTTACAGGGCAGGGCGGGGCAAGTTATACCCTGACCAGCGCCAATACTAATCCCGCCAGTACCACCACTTTTTCAATTACCCTGAATGCCACTGACAAAATTGCAGTGAATGGCTTGCTGAACAAGGCAGGGACATCTTCAGTGGGTGGCACGACATTTAATCTGGCTGCGGCTGCCAATTGGGATGCCACTACAAACGCTACGGCAGATGTAAGCGCTAACGGGGTGACTGTCAGCAATGTGAGCCCGCCAGCCATCAGCTCCGCTACTTATAACGCGGCGACGCATGTGCTGACGGTAACGGGCACTAATCTGGTCGGCACAATCGGCACGCCAAATGATATTACGGTTTCCAAGCTTACCCTGAGGGGCGAAGGGGGCAGCACTTACACGCTGACGAGTGCCGATGTGGAAGTCGGCAGTGCAACTTCGTTTGCTGTGACGCTCAATGCCACAGACCGTGCCCAGATTGAAATGCTGTTTAATAAGGCGGGCACCAGCTCCAGTGGCGGCACAACGTATAACCTGGCTGCCGCCGATGACTGGAACAGTGTAATCAATAACAGCGATACCTCGGTAGCGACTGCAGGGGTCACGGTTTCCAATGTGGCCGTTCCCACCATGACTTCGGCTACCTATAACGCGGCAACAGGCGTGCTGGTGGTCACGGGCACGGGCCTGTTGTCTGCCAGCGGTGCAGCTAACGATATTGTGGCTAATAAGCTGACCGTGAGCGGGGAAGGAGGAGCAACGTATACGCTGACAGACAGCGCTAATGTGGATATCAGCTCGCAAACTTCATTTACGCTCACACTTTCCGCTACCGATAAAGCCGCAATTAATCTGCTGCTGAATAAAAATGGCACAAGCGCTACAGGGGGCAGCACCTTTAATCTGGCCGGGGCAGAAGACTGGGCTGCAGGCGCAGATGCGGCGGTAGTGGTGGCTGATCTGACGGGGAACGGTATTACGGTCAGTAATGTGGCGGTGCCAGCCATTACTTCCGCCTCCTATAACGCAGCAACGGGCGTTTTAACAGTGAGCGGTACAGGTTTTTTAAGCCTGAGTGGCGCGGGCAACGATATTGTGGCCAATAAGCTGAGCATTGGCGGGGAAGGCGCAAGCTATACCCTGACCGATACGGCCAGCGCAGACATCAGCTCCGGCACTTCATTTACCCTGACGCTCTCTGCAACGGATCAGGCCGCGGTCAATCAGTTGCTGAATAAAAATGGCAGCAGCTCTACCGGTGGCACCACCTTTAACCTTGCCGCCGCCGAAGACTGGGCCGCTGGCGCTGATGCCGCTGTTGTTGTGGCTGATTTAAGCGGTAATGGCATCACGGTCAGCAATGTGGCTGCACCTGTGATTAGTTCTTCCACTTACAACGCGGCAACGGGCGTATTAGTGGTGACCGGTACGGGCTTTTTAAAACTGAGCGGTGCCAGTAATGAAATCATTGCCAATAAGCTCAGTTTTAGCGGGGAGGGCGGCAGCTACACGCTGACTGACACCGCCAATGTGGATATCACCTCTGACACCAGCTTCAGCCTTACCCTGAGCGCTGCCGATCTGGCGCAAGTGAATCAGCTGCTGACTAAAAATGGCAGCAGCTCTGTCTCTGGCACAACATACAACCTTGCGGCAGCAGAAGACTGGCAGGCCGGGGCGGATGCGGCTGTTGTGATTGCTGATTTAACAGGCAATGGGATAACAGTCAGCAACGTGGCCGTCCCAACCATTACCTCTGCTGCATATGATGTGAGCACGGGCGTGCTGGTGGTGACGGGCACCGGCTTGCTTAAATTAAGCGGGGCTAATAATGATATTGTGGCCAATAAGCTGACCTTTACTGGTGAAGCGGGCCAGACTTACACCCTGACCGATAGCAGCAATGCAGAAATCACATCGGCAACCTCGTTTACCATCACCTTGAGCAGCACTGATCGCGCTGCGCTTGATCTGATTATCAATAAAAACGGCACAAGCTCTGTAGACGCCAGCACTTACAACCTGGCTGCCGCCGAAGACTGGGCGGCCGGTGCAGATGCTGCGGTCGTCGTGGCTGATTTAAGCGGCAACGGTATAACCGCCAGCAATGCGGGCGTGCCGGTGATTAGCAGCGCCACCTATAACGCAGCGACCCATGTGCTGACGGTGACGGGCAGCCATTTTCAGGCCCAGGCAGGGGCGGCGAATGATATTGCGGTTTCTTTACTGACTCTGACAGGCGAAGGGGGAAGCTATACCCTGACCTCAGCGGATGTTGAAATCAGCAGCGCCACTGGTTTTTCTGTGACCTTAAATGCGGCAGATCAAATCAATATTGAAGGGCTGCTGAATAAAAACGGCAGCAGCTCAGGCAACGCCACAACTTATAACCTGGCTGCAGCAGATAACTGGCTGGCCAGTGTTGCGCTGAGTGCAGATCTGACTGGCAATGGCATTACCGTAAGCAACACCACTTTGCCACAGATCAGCTCGGCCACTTACAACGCAGCCACCGGTGCTTTAGTGGTAACAGGGAGCAATCTGATTAAAAAAGTGGGGGCAGGCAATGATGTCACCGCGAATAAACTGACTATCACGGGTGAAGGCGGAGCCACTTACACGCTGACGGACAGTGCCGATGTGGAAATTACCTCTGCCACAGAATTTACGCTGACCTTAAGCAATACCGATAAGGCCGCTGTTAATCTGATCATCAATAAAAATGGCAGCAGCTCAAGCAGTGCAACAAGCTACAACCTTGCTGCCGCAGAAGACTGGATTGCCGGCGCAGACAGCGCTGCTGTGGTGGCGGATCTGACTGCTAATGGGATAAGTGCCAGTAATGTGGCGGTACCGGTCATTACATCGTCTGCCTATAACGCGGCAACAGGCACGCTGGTGGTGACGGGGACAGGTTTTTTGTCTTTTAGTGGTGCAAATAACGATATTGTTGCCAATAAATTGACCTTGAGTGGTGAGGGCGGGCAAACCTATACCCTGGTTGATACGGCCAATGTGGAGATCACATCGGGCACCAGCTTTACTCTGGTTTTAAGTGCGGCCGATAAAGCGGCGATGAATTTAATCTTTAATAAGGCAGGCACAAGCTCAACAGGAACAGCCACCTACAATCTTGCTGCAGCAGAAGATTGGGCTGCCGGGGCTGATGCTGCCGTTGTTGTCGCAGATTTGAGCGGCAATGGCATCACGGTCAGCAATGTGGCCGTGCCACAGATTAATTCATCGGCATATAACAGCAGCACAGGCGTGTTGCAGGTGAGCGGCAGTGGCTTTTTGTCTTTAAGTGGTGGTGCTAACGATATTGTGGCCAATAAGCTGAGCTTTACCGGGCAGGGCGGTGCCAGCTATACCCTGACGGACAGCGCAAATGTGGAGATCACATCGGGCACGGCATTTACCCTGACACTGAGCGCCACAGACAAAGCCGCTGTGTTGCTCTTACTTAATCAGGATGGAACAACAGCAACGGATGCCACCACCTACAATCTGGCTGCCGCTGAAGACTGGGCTGCAGGTGCGGATGCTGCCGTGGTGGTGGCAGATCTCACCGGCAATGGCATTACGGTGGCCAGCGGCCCGGTGATCAGCAGCGCCAGTTATGATGCGGCCACCCATATTCTGAGTGTGACCGGCAGTAATTTTCAGGCCAAGACAGGCGCAGCTAATGATATTGCGGTGTCGCTGCTGAGTATTGCAGGGGAAGGAGGGAGCTATACGCTGACCTCGGCCGATGTGGAGATCACAAACAGCACGTCTTTCTCGATTAACTTAAATGCCACTGACAGCATTAATCTGGATGGCCTGCTGAATAAAAACGGCACAAGCTCCGGAAATGCCACAACGTATAACCTGGCCGCAGCAAATAACTGGCTGGCGAATGTGGCCTTAAATGCAGATTTGACGGGTAACGGGATTACGGTCAGTAATACAGCCACGCCGCAAATTACCTCTGCAACATACGATGCCAGCAGCGGTGTTTTAGTGGTAACGGGCACAGGCTTACTTAAAAAAATAGGTGCAGCTAATGATATTGTCGCTAATAAATTCACCCTTAAAGGTGAGGGGGCCGGGACATACACGCTGACAGATACTGCCAATGTGGAGATTAGTTCGGCCAGCGCATTTACTCTTACCCTGAGCGCAACTGACAAAACGGCTATTAATCTGTTGCTGAATAAAAGCGGCACACTATCTACGGGGGGGACCAGCTATAACCTTGCCGCCGCTGAAGACTGGATTGCCGGCGCAGACAGTGCGGCTGTCGTCGCTGATTTAACCGGCAATGCCATCACAGCGACATTGCCAACACCAACACCAACGCCAACGCCAACGCCAACGCCAACACCAACACCAACGCCAACACCAACACCAACACCAACACCAACACCAACACCGGTGCCAAGTACTGTCGATGGCGTTGTAGTGAGCACCACCACCACTCATGATGCTAATACCGGTCTGAATAATCAGAGTGTTTCTGTTCCTGTCATTACGGCAGGCAGGGTAGAGGACAACAGCACCTCGCATGGCCAGCTGGCCGATATTCCGCTGGGCATCAATCAGGGAGCCACCAGCTCTAATCTTGTGGTGAGCTTGCCCAATGGCACGGGTCTGCAGGCTGATGGCCCTAATACGCTGCTGAGCAATAATCAGGCTTTGATTGATTTAATTATGCGCATCGAAAGCAAAACGGTGTCTGGCTCACAAGTGCAAACAGGGATGACGGGGTTTGGTACTCAATTTTTAAATAATTTACTGCCTGATACGCTGTTACAAACCAAGACGCTGACGCTCAGCATCGCACCTGACCAGACGCTCAATCAGGCGATTTTGGTTTCAGGTACACCGGCTGCGGGCAATGGCGGCTCCTTGCCCGCATCGCCTGCTTCCTCCCTTGCTATTGTGATTGATGCAAGGGCATTGCCGTCAGGTACAACAATTCAGCTTGATGATGTTGATTTTGCCAGTATCGTAGGCAGTGCCATTGTGCGTGGTGGTAATGGTAAAAACTACGTGATTGGCGATGATGCATCACAAACACTCTTTTTAGGGGCTGATGACGATACGCTGCTTGGCGGAGCGGGTGACGATATCGTAGGAAGTGCCGGAGGAAATGATTATCTGGATGGCGGAGCCGATAATGACCGCCTGTTTGGCGGCACGGGCAACGATTCCGTGCTGGGTGGCAGTGGCAATGACTCAGTGCAGGGCGGTCGAAGTGACTTAGGGCAATGGAATTTTTATTTGAATAACCAGGGCCAGGTGACAGGCCGCCATATCACCCAACTGGTGGATGCCACACAGACTGAAACCATCACGGCTACAGAGCTTAATCAGACAGTGGCAGATTTAGGCTTTGCCTCAGGCAGCCAGACGCAGTTGCAATCCCTGGCACTGCTTTATCATGCCGCATTTAACCGCAGCCCTGATTTGGCAGGCTTAAGTTATTGGGTTAAAACAGGCAAAACCACAGACCAGATCGCGCTTGATTTTTGCTATTCAAATGAATGGAATAATGGCGCGGGCAAGCTTTCAAATTTAGATTTTATGCGCCAGCTTTATCAGACAACCCAAGGCAGCGTTGATCAGAATGGCAGCGGCACGTGGGCCGCCAGGCTGGATTCGGGTGCTGTAACACGTGTTGAGTTATTAAAACAGTTTGCCGGCAGCAGTGAGCATCAGGCACTGTGGCTGACCGCTTTCGGCCTGTCGCTGGGAGGGCAGAATATCAGCACAGAGCA
Source organism: Iodobacter violaceini (assembly GCF_011601265.1). GTDB lineage: Bacteria > Pseudomonadota > Gammaproteobacteria > Burkholderiales > Chitinibacteraceae > Iodobacter > Iodobacter violaceini. The sequence goes on along the minus strand of NZ_JAAOLX010000001.1, from coordinate 85,250 downwards.
AGGCTGGATTGCAGGCAGCGGAGATGATCGCCTGACTGGAGGCACTGGCAATGACACCCTTGTCGGGGGCGACGGCACCGACACCGTGGTTTACTCCGGCAAGCTGGCTGATTACAAATTTATTCTCAGCAATAAAGGCGAAGTACAGATTGCAGAAAATAAAGCCAATGGGGATATTGATTTAATCCGGCAAATTGAAAAGGGAGAATTCAGCGATGGTACGGTCGATTTAAGCTTCACCCAGGCCGGCCAGGCTACTTTGCAGCAAATTGCTTTAATGTACCAAATGGTGCTGGGAAGAAATGCAGAACTTAATGGCTTCAGCTATTGGACAAACAACTATCAGGAAAACAAAGCACTGGCAGATGGCTTTTTATTCTCGGCAGAATTTCAGCAACAACATGGCAGCCTGAATAACGCTGATTTTGTTAACCTGCTTTATCAGAACGCATTGCATCATGCTGCGGATGCTACGAGCCAGCAAAACTGGCAAGGCTATCTGGCCAGCCATACACGCGCAGAAATGATTGTTGCAATGAGCATCACCCCGGAAATCATCGCCGCTCAATACAATACCGAAGGCTTGTGGATGGTGTGATGATCTGGTGCTTTTAAAAGTAAACTTCTGAGGAATATTTTTTAAAAGCCGGAATCTTTCCGGCTTTTTTCATGGGCTGCAGGCAACAAAAAACCCGCTAAGCCTTATCGGGTGCGGGTTTAAAGTTTTGCTGCTTGAGTGTGGTGCCCGGGATCGGACTTGAACCGATACGCCATAAGCGAGGGATTTTAAGTCCCTTGTGTCTACCAATTTCACCACCCGGGCATTTCAACATCATTTGCTTTGCATTTGACTGGCATAAATCAAAGATGAATTTTTTTCTTTGGCAACTGGCTGAATTTTTATATCCCGCCTGTTTTTTTATGCTTGTTTCAAACTGCGTCAGCGACAACAGGCGTGCATTCTATCGCGTTTCGAAATTATTGCAATACCCCTGCCACAATAATTTTTATCAGGGTGGAGCGGGCATGGTTGCCGGATCTGGCTCATTTTATGGATAAGGTGGCTAGGTGATTGAATTATAGTAAAAAATATTTTTGACTGATTGCCGCTCTCTGATTCTGCCGGGTTCTGGTTTTGTAATACTTTTTTTAAAGCGGGCTATTTTCTGCTGCCCGGGCTTTGCCACATGAGGAGGGGGGTAAACGATTTTGCTGCTGATTGTTTCTTAAGGCTGAAGGTTTTGTGCAATGGATTAATTTTACTAGACTTGAATTAAGCCATGAACAAGGAGTGCTGCGATGCAAATTGCACAAATTAAATTAGGGCAGTTTGATCAGCTTGCCAGCCAGCTGGATGAATTAAAGGCCATTGAGCCTCAGTGGCTGCTGGTGTTCGGCAGCCGGGCATTTTTGGCTGATACCCCTTTATTCAGTGTGCTCAGGCAAAGTTTTCCTTCCGCAGTATTACTGGGCTGTTCAACTGCTGGCGAGATTTCTGCAGGTGGCGTTGGAGAGGATGGCTGCGTGATTACCGCTATTCACTGGCGGTTTGGGGTGCCTCAGTGTGCATTGACGCAATTGCAGGATATGCAGGACAGCGAACAGGCCGGGCAGCGGCTGGCAGAGCAGCTTCAGCAGCCTTTGTCTGGCGTTTTGCTGTTTGCTCAGGGCGTGAATATCAATGGCAGCGCCCTGGTAGCCGGGCTGGAACGTGGTTTGCCTGCGGGCGTGCCCATCATGGGAGGGCTTGCCGGAGATGGCACGGCATTCAACCAGACGGTAGTGCTCAGCCCGGCCGGGGTTGCTGCTGATGCCGTGGTGGCGATGGCGATTCCTGCCGGGGTATCTGTGGGGCATGGCTCTTATGGCGGGTGGAAGCCCTTTGGCCCGGCACGGCGGGTCAGCCGTCATGAGGGTAATGTTTTGTACGAGCTTGATGATGAGCCTGCCTTGGATGTTTATAAGCGCTATCTGGGGGAATACGCCGGGCAGTTGCCTTCTTCCGGCCTGCTGTTTCCGTTTGAGATGCTTGGGCAGGATCATTCGGCAGTGGGTGTAGTTCGTACTATTTTGGGGGTTGATGAGGCCAGTGGCAGCCTGACTCTGGCAGGAGATTTACTTAGTGATGGCTATTTGCGGCTGATGCATGCAAGTAATGATGCCTTGGCTGATGGAGCTGAATCAGCGGCTCTGGCAGCCAGAGCGCTCAATGGCGCGGTCAGCGGGCTGGGCCTGCTGGTCAGTTGTGTGGGGCGTAAATTGGTGATGGGGGGGCGTGTTGATGAAGAAATAGAAGCGGTGGCCGGGGTGCTTGGCCCGCAAATAAGTCTGGCTGGGTTTTATTCTTATGGCGAAATCAGCCCTTTGCTGGGTGCAACAGGCTGTAAATTACACAATCAAACGATGACGATCAGTATTTTGAGTGATCAGCCGTATGAATAAATTGCTCGCACGTCAGTTAAAGCGCTACCTGGCTTGGGCTGATGAGCAGGCGGTGGAGGCGATGCTGCAGGCGGCAGATTTGGCTGCGGTTGATATTCGTGACCGGTCTGTGGCGGTATTGCTGGGTAATTTCAGGCGTTTATTGCTGGCCATTGATGAGTCGTATCAGCAGTTTGACCGGGATGTGGCTCTGGGCTCGCGCAGCTTGCAAATCAGCTCGGATGAGCTGAGCAAGGCCAACAGCACTTTGCGCCAGGAGGTGCTGACAAGGCAGAGGGCGATTGATGCTTTATGGGAAACGGCAAATCGTTTACAAGCCAGCCTTGGGCGCCCGGCGCTGGGCAAAGAGAGCGCCGGGCTTGAGCAGCTTTCTGTGCTGATGGGAAGCTTGCTGAGTGAGCGGCAGCAGGCCGAGGCTGCATTACTGCAGCAGGAGGCGCAATTTCGCACGCTTGCAGGCAATGTTCCGGGTGTGGTTTTTCGGGGGCAGATCGAGTATCCACGCGGGATGCACTATATCAATGATGAAATTGAAGTGCTGACGGGCTACTCTCCTGCACATTTTCTTTTGCCTCACCTCACGCACAGCTATGGCACTTTAGTGTTGCGAGAAGATTTGGCGCTGCTTGAAAAAACGATTCATACCGCCTTAGCCGGGCCAGACCGCTATTCGGTGGAATATCGGATTGCCCATGCCAGCGGGGCAATCCGCTGGGTGCTTGAGCGCGGACAAATTGTCAGAAATGCTGCTCAGCAAGCAGAATATCTGGATGGGATTATTTTTGATATTTCAGATCAAAAACAGGCGGCGGTTCAATTGCGTCAGCTTTCTGCCGCCATTGAGGCCAATCCTGTGCCGGTGCTGATTACAGATGCGCAAGCGGCGATTGAGTATTTAAATCCAAAGTTTGAGCAGACATTTGGTTATTCATTAGCAGAAATTAAAGGTAAAACCCCCGATTTGCTGCTTTCTGGTGAGATTAATTTGCTGGCTTATCAGGAAATGTGGCAAAGCTTATTGCGCGGGGATGAATGGCGGCGCGATGTCCGGCATTGCTGCAAATCGGGGCAGGTCGTCTGGATGTCAGTTTCGGTGTCACCTATCCGGGATGCCGCGGATAACGTCACGCATTTTGTGACGGTATACGACAATATTGAGTTGCGTAAGGCCACCGAAGAGGCGCTGATTAAAGCAAAAGAGGCTTCTGATCAGGCCAACCGGCTTAAAAGTGATTTTTTAGCCAATATGAGCCATGAAATACGCACCCCGATGAATGCGATTATTGGAATGACTCATCTGGCATTAAATACAGATTTAAACAAACAGCAAAGAGATTATTTAACTAAAACCAGTTGTACCGCTGAATCTTTATTACATATTCTGAATGATATTCTGGATTTTTCTAAAATTGAGGCCAATCGCCTGCAAATGGAGATATTGCCTTTCAGGCTTGAATCTGTTTTAGAAAAACTGGCTGCCCTTTATACATTAAAAGCAGAAGAAAAAGGCTTGCGGCTCTATATAGAGCAAGCTGCAGATTGTGATCTTTCTTTATTGGGAGATTCTCTGCGTATTGGGCAAATATTAAATAATTTGGTTGGCAATGCGATTAAATTTACCCCTGAGGGTGAGGTACGGGTGCAAATCAGGCTGCTTGAAGCTGAGGAGCAGCGGGTGCATTTGCAAATTGCAGTAAAAGACACAGGAATAGGCTTATCCGCAGCACAAATCGCCCGGTTGTTTAAGCCTTTTTCTCAGGCGGATAGCTCTACCACCCGGAAATTTGGTGGCACGGGCTTGGGTTTATCTATTTGCAAGCGTTTGGTTGAGCTGATGAAAGGGCGAATCTGGATTGAAAGCACGCCTCAGCAGGGGAGTACATTTTATGTGTCATTGTGGCTGATGCGCTCGGCCGAGCAGGTTTTGCCCGATCTGGTGAGCGGGCCTGTGCAGCGTCTTGATGGTGTGCGTATTTTATTGGTTGAAGACAATGTGCTTAATCAGCAGGTGGCTTATGAGCTGTTAACTAATGCAGGGGCCCGCGTCATTATTGCTCAGCATGGCGGGGAGGCGCTGGGCTGGTTATCCATTGATCCTTTGCCTTGTGATTTGATTTTAATGGATTTACAAATGCCGGTGGTGGATGGCCATCAGGCTACGCAATTAATTCGCTCTGAACCCCGTTTTAATTCTCTGGCCATTGTGGCGATGACAGCGCATGCCATGTCGGATGAGCGTCAGCGCTGCCTGGATTTGGGGATGAATGACTATATTACTAAGCCTGTGCAACCCCATGAGCTGTTTTCAACGGTTGCAAAATGGGCTGGGCAGGCTGTCCGCCCTCAGCCTGAGGATGGTAAAAAAGTAAGCAAAGTGTCTGATGAGTCTGTACTTCCCCATTTACCAGGCATAAATACACAAGAGGTTTTGCAGCGGCTGGGGGGGAATAAAGCACTGATCACGCATCTTTTTAAGCAGTTTTATCAGGATTATCAAGGGGGGTACGAGCAGCTTCAGCACTTGTTAAAGACGGATGCCAAGGGGGCCGAGCGCTGGGTTCACTCGATAAAAGGGGTGGCGGGTACTTTGGGTATGCATGATTTGATGCTGGCTGCCGGGCAGCTGGAGCGGCAGCTTCAGCTTTATCCCGCAGATGAGGGCGCTGCAGCTTATCCTTTTAAATCAGCGCTCAATCACATGCTTGGCACGGTTGGCCGTGGCTATACTCAATTTATAAAACCACAGAAAAATCCGCCGGATGCAGAGCAAATATGCTTGTTGATCAAACAGCTGTCAGCTCTTTTGGATGATTGTGATGGTGATTCGGTTGATGTGTATTACCGTTTACGTGAGCAACTGGAAGGGTGGGTTGAAGTGGTCTTACTTGATCGTCTGGGGGAAGCAATTAATACATTTGATTTTGAACGGGCTTTAGAGAGCCTTACGCTGATCGGGAAAAAATTGTAGGGAAATCTTATGCTCGATGCAGAGTTTAATTATCGCCGGACAATTTTATTGGTGGATGACACGCCTGCTAATCTGGCTGTGCTGAATGATTGCCTGAAAGATACCTATAAACTGCGCATCGCAAATAATGGTGAGCAGGCATTAGTCCTTGCCGAGAGGGATCCGGTTCCTGATCTGGTTTTGCTGGATGTGATGATGCCAAATATGGATGGAATTGAGGTATGTCAGCGTCTGAAGGCCAGGAGCAAAACGAATGATATTCCGGTTATTTTTCTGACTGCTAAAACGCAGGAAGCGGATGAGATTAATGGCTTTAATGCGGGGGCGGTGGATTATATTCATAAGCCGCTTAATCCGGCCATTGTGCAGGCCAGAGTCAAAAATCATATTACGATTCAGGATTTAAAAAACTCAATTCGTCTTTATAACCAGACTCTGGAAGAGCGTGTGGAGCAGCGCACTCAGGAGCTGCTGAAAATTCAGGATGCAACAATCCTGGCAATGGGTGTAATGGCCGAGCTGCGGGATGAGGAAACAGGCTTACATCTGAAGCGTACTCAGGAATATTTGCGCTGCCTTGCCGGGGCGGTGGCTCATCATCCGCGATTTATTCATCAGCTTGATCAGGAAAGCATTGCTGGAATGGCCAAATCTGCCCCTTTGCATGATATTGGCAAGGTGGGTGTGCCGGATGCTATTTTGCATAAGCCTGCAAAGCTCACTGATGACGAGTTTACCATTATGAAGAATCACCCTACCTATGGGCGCAATATTATTCGTGAAGTAGAGCGAATGCTGGGCGAGGAAAGCGTTTTTTTGCGCTATGCTAGGGAGATCGCTTATGGGCACCAGGAAAAATGGGATGGGTCGGGCTATCCCCAGGGGGCGAAAGGTGATGAGATCCCCTTGTCAGCAAGGCTGATGGCCGTGGCAGATGTCTACGATGCTTTAGTGAGTAAGCGGGTCTATAAAGAGGCTTTTTCGCACGAGAAATCGGTAGCGATTATCCTGGAGGGTAAGGGTAAGCATTTTGATCCGGATTTAATTGATGGTTTTATAAGGGTGGCGGCGCAGTTTCAGGCAATTGCATTGCAGTACGCGGATAAAGCGGAAGACGATTTGGAGGGGTAAAGAACTTAGAGGGTGAAAGCTTGTGCTGATCACCAGCACGACCAGCCAAAAAATGGCGTGCTATTTTTCAAAGTAAAGGCTGTTTTGGGCGTTTTCACGAAAAAGCAGCTACAGGAATAGCAGGCAAAGAAAAAGCCCTGATTAATCAGGGCTTTAACTTTAATTCTACTGGAGGCGGAGGCCGGAATCGAACCGGCGTAGACGGCTTTGCAAGCCGCTGCATAACCATTTTGCTACTCCGCCATGGTTACTTAAATAAAGGATAAAATCTTTATTCTTAAAATTTGGAGCGGGAAAGGAGGCTCGAACTCCCGACATCTACCTTGGCAAGGTAGTGCTCTACCAACTGAGCTATTCCCGCATTGATTTGATTCTACATGAAATGGAGCGGGAAAGGAGGCTCGAACTCCCGACATCTACCTTGGCAAGGTAGTGCTCTACCAACTGAGCTATTCCCGCATCTGTCATGCTTTTACTACAGAACTAAAATAAGTGGAGCGGGAAAGGAGGCTCGAACTCCCGACATCTACCTTGGCAAGGTAGTGCTCTACCAACTGAGCTATTCCCGCATCTTACTTTATTTCTACAACGATTTACTGGAGCGGGAAAGGAGGCTCGAACTCCCGACATCTACCTTGGCAAGGTAGTGCTCTACCAACTGAGCTATTCCCGCATCACTGCTTTGTTTCGTTTTCTTTTCTGTCGTTGCGTCAGAAGAGGAGTCGCATTATGAAGATGAGCCCCTGCTTCGTCAAGCACTATCTGCGCATTTTTCTACCTGAAAAGGGGGTTAAATAGATAGTGGCTTGATATTTAAAGGCTAAGTTATGGTACGCTTATGGCTGCTGACGCTTGCCAGGGATACTGGTGATGCTGTTTGTCGTCAGCAATACATTATTTTTTATGCTGCCGGGATGACGGCGGCGCCTTTCATTGGAGGAATTCCCATGTCCAAACGTGTTGTCACACTTGCGCATTACTATACCCAGCCTGAAATCCAGCAGATGGCCGACAAAGTTGGCGATAGTTTAGAGCTGTCTTTATATGCTAAAGAATGCGGTGCAGACGTTATTGTGTTTGCCGGCGTGCGTTTTATGGCTGAAACCGCCAAGATTCTTAACCCGCAGGCTGAGGTGATTTTGCCGGCCAGCGGCTCCACTTGTTCCTTAGTCACCCAAACCGACGTGGCCGCCTTACAAAAATGGCGTGAAGAGCATGCTGATTACGTGCACGTTTCTTATATTAATTCCTCGGCGGAGCATAAGGCTTTATCGGATTGGATTGTTACCAGCCGTAATGTGGATGACATTATCGCCAGCCTTTATGCCGAGGGTAAAAAGGTGGCGTTCTCGCCAGACCGCAATATGGGCGCGTATTTAAACTTCCAGTATGGCTACGATATGCCGCTGTGGAGCGCTGTGTGCGAAGTGCACGATAAATTCAACCAGGCCGCGCTGGATGAAGCATTTGCCGCCGTAACAGGCGCCAAATACCTGATTGCTCACCCGGAAAGCCCGCTGCCTGTGTTGCAGCAGGCAGATTATGTGGGCTCCACATCGGGCATGCTGAATTGGATTAAATCGTTTGATAAAGAGCCGGATGCGGTCATCTTTGTCGCGACTGAAGACGGCATTCTCTACAATATGGGCCTTGCCCGGCCTGACTTGAATATCAAACAAGCTCCGATTTACGCGGGCTGTCAGTGTAATTCCTGTCCTTATATGAAGATGAACACGATCGATGCAGTAAAACGCGCTCAAGCGGGCGAGGGCACACGCATTGATTACCTGAACAGTGAGCAAATGGATAACGCCCGCCTGCCGATCGAACGTATGTTGGAGTTCTCCAAGCGTTATTACCAGTAAGCAGCATTTAAGAAAAAAGGGCGGGTTTGTTACCCGCCTTTTTTTGCCATTTAAGTTTGAAGCTTGTGATTTCTTTCGGGCTTCTTTCCTATATCAGATTAAATGACGGGTGATTGAATAATGCTGGATTACCTCGTATTTATTGGGCGCTTTCAGCCTTTCCATCTTGGGCATTTGCAGGTGGTGAAGGCGGCTTTAGAGCGGGCGGGCAAGCTGATTGTGATTTGCGGCTCGGCGCGTCAGGCCAGAAACCCGCGCAACCCATGGACAGTACCTGAGCGCGAAGCGATGTTGCGGGCCGCCTTGCCGCCGCAGATGCAGGACAGAGTGTTTGTGGTGGGATGCTCGGACCGGATGTACAACGATCAGCAGTGGGTGACCGAGGTGCAAAGCCTCGTGGATAAAGTGATCGCGGTGGATACCGCCAGCCTTGGCAGCCGGGAAGCGCAGTTTAAAGTAGGCATTGTGGGCAGCAGCCGCAGCAAACACACGTATTACCTTGATCTGTTCCCGCAGTGGCAGCGGGTTGAAGTGCCCGAGATAGCGGGCATTCATGCCTCGCAAGTGCGGCGTAATCTGTTTGCCGATGGCGGGGCAGGGCTTTGTGCCGATAAATTACCTGCGCCTGTCTATGCGCATTTACAAGCGTTTCGCTCTGGTGATGTATATGCCAATCTGGAGGCAGAATGGCGCTTTGTGCAGGACTATCGCAAGGCTTGGTCGGCGGCGCCCTATCCGCCTACTTTTGTTACTGTGGATGCGGTGGTGATTCACTCCGGGCATATTTTGCTGGTGCGGCGCAAAAACTTGCCGGGGCGAGGGCTGTGGGCCTTGCCGGGCGGGTTTATTAATCAGGATGAGCTGGTTAAAGATGCGGTGATCCGGGAGCTGCGTGATGAAACGCGTTTAAAAGTGCCTGCGCCGGTGCTGGCGGGCTCGATTCGCTCTTCACGGGTTTTTGATCATCCGCACAGATCCTTGCGCGGGCGCACCATTACCCATGCGTTTTTAATTGAGCTTACGCCCACTGGTGAGGGCTTGCCTAAGGTGCGTGGCGGGGATGATGCAGAGCGGGCTAAATGGGTGCCGTTATTTGAATTTAACCGTATGGAAGCCGAGCTGTTTGAAGACCATTTTTATATTGTGAATTGGTTTTTAGGGCAGATTTAAGGTTAAAAGATGATTGGCATGTTGATATATGCTCATTTAAAGTGTTTTTTTAATCTGGTGCCAGTGCATTATGAAAGCATTTGAATTGATAGAAAAAGAATTTTGGGAAGATTTGCTTGCCAGTTTTGATCTGGGTGAATACAGCGAAGAATTCGTAATTGAATACTCCGCAATCGGTATGAATCTTGATGCTCAAATGGGCATGGCTTTTTTTGAAGCTGATCATCATGAACCCGATGTGAAGATCAGCTCATCCAGCGCAAAAATGAAAACAATCACTGATTCAAATCAGGCCACCCTGGTGGAATATGCATTTGATGATGACGATCTGATGCTGGCTTTTGTTCAGCCTTTAACGCCAGAGAGTGAAGTGTTTTGGAAGAATAAGTCTGATGATCAATATCATGCGATCACGGCTTCTGATCGTATGGCGCTGATTGCCGCACAAATAGTTTTAAATCAGGCTGCTGCATCCATTGTTGCCAGCGAATTAAAAGAAATGGGTGAGTTTTAATTGAGCAGCTGACTGATGCTAATTAAAAAAGCCTGCATCACAAGATGCAGGCTTTTTTATGACTTACTTAACCAGCTCTAAAGGCACTGGAATATTTTTCTCTGGTGCCTGGCCGTCGATAATTTTCTTAGCCGCTTCAATCCCCATTTTGCCGATCAGCTCAGGTTTTTGTTGTACGGTAGCGGCCATTTTGCCGGCTTTTACTGCAGCCACAGCATCTGCTGTGGCATCAAAGCCCACTACAACGACATTTTTCAGGCCAGCAGCTTCAAGCGCTTGTACTGCACCCAGAGCCATTTCATCGTTGTGGGCAAATACGGCTTTAATCTTTTTATTGCCTTGCAGGATGTTTTCCATCACAGACAAGCCTTTAGCGCGATCAAAATCAGCAGGCTGTTTGGCGGCGACTTTTACGCCTTTTTCAGCATCCACTCCGGCATGAAAGCCCTGGCCACGCTCACGCGCGGCAGAAGAGCCGGCAATGCCTTCCAGCTCGGCGATTTCACCTTGCTTGCCGATTTTTTCCAGCAGAAACGCTGCTGCCATTTTGCCGCCCGCTACATTATCTGAAGCAATATGGCTGACCACTTCGCCGCCATTGACGCTGCGATCCAGTGTAATCACGGGGATTTTTGCCGCATTCGCTTGTTTAACGGCAGACACCAGCGCATCAGAGTCTGTTGGGTTAATCAGAATCACTTTTACTTTTTTCTGGATTAAATCTTCGATGCTGGCAATTTGTTTAGCCGCATCGTCTTGCGCGTCTACGGTAATCAGCGTCAGGCCATTGGCTTTGGCTGCTTCCTCTGCACCTTGTTTTAAGGTGACAAAGAAAGGATTGTTTTGGGTGGAAACCGCTAAGCCAACTGTATTGCTGCTTGCAGTTTCGGCAACCGGCGGGGCAGAAGCCGCTGGTGCTGCGCTTTCCGGGCCTTGCTTGGAGCAGGCAGAGAAAGCAAGGGCCATTGAGGCGATCAGAAGAGGTTTGAGCCAAGTTTTCATGTTTAAAGCCTTGTGTGTGAAGGACGACGACATTAGCACTGGCGACTTCTGCGCCATTGAGTGCTTCTTTTTAGCCTGGCGATATATTGCCAGGCTTGAAAAACAGGGGGGAAGGGACCCGCCCTATTAACAAAAGGGAATGTGCAGCCAGGGTTAGCGGGGGTGATGCAAATCGGCGGACAAGCCCGCTAAGCCCAACTGTTAAATTATCATTCTCTGGTGTTGTGGCTTTAAGGGCGTGATCCCCGCAGCCCTTTATTTCTTAGCACTTCTGTCCAGTAATACTGCCAGCAGGATAACGCTTCCCTTAATAACTTGCTGGTAAAATGATGACACAGATAGTAAGTTCAAGCCATTATTGAGAACCCCTATCAACACTGCGCCGATCAGGGTGCCGACAATCCAGCCCCGGCCACCGGATAAGCTGGTGCCGCCTAAAACAACCGCTGCAATGGCGTCCAGCTCGTATCCCATGCCTGCATTGGGCTGGGCGGAGTTCAAGCGAGATGTGAGGATGACACCTGCCAGGGCCGATAAGCCACCAGAAAGGGTGTAAACCCAAAGCTTGACACGGTTTACTTTTACGCCAGAGATCAGCGAGGCTTCTTCATTGCCGCCCACTGCATAAACATGGCGGCCAAATACGGTTTTTTTGAGTACAAACCAAAGAGCAATAAAGGCAAGTGTTGTGGTTAGCACAGGTACAGGAATCAGATTGCCGATATAGCCTGCACCCAGCATAGAAAAAAAGTCGCTGTTAAAGCCAGTAATCGGGCGGCCATCTGATGCCACCAGCGCCAAGCCGCGAAATACCGTCATGGTGCCAAGGGTGGCAATAAAGGGGGCGACCTTGCCGCGGCTAATAATAATGCCGTTGACAGCACCCAGCGCTGCACCCGCCAATACGCCAAATAAGGTTGCAAGTACCGGATCAACACCGGCCGCCATCATGCTGGCAATGGCTACAGAAGAGAGTGCCAGTACTGCGCCGACAGATAAATCAATCCCTCCCAGCAAAATCACAAAGGTCATACCAAAGGCGATCAGTGCATTGATCGATACCTGGCGCAGCACATTCAGCAGATTATTAACGGTGAGAAAATCACGGCTCATCACCGACAAAACGCCGGAAATAAGCAGCAGTGCGAGCAGGGGGCCCAGTTTTTGTAGTGTGGCTTTTTGGCTTTGGTTCATGATTACTGGCCTCCGGTGGCGGCGTGCATAATTGATTCTTGGGTGGCCGTTTTCGCGTCGAAAATGCCGGCGCTTTGTCCCTGGTGCATCACCAGGATGCGATCGCTCATGGCGAGTACTTCGGGCAGCTCGGATGAGATCATTAAAATGGCGACGCCACTGGCGGCCAGCTCATTAATAATGTGGTAAATCTCGGCCTTGCCGCCTACATCAACCCCGCGGGTGGGTTCGTCTAAAAACAGCACCTTGGGATGAATTCCCAGCCATTTTGCAAACACCACTTTTTGCTGATTACCGCCTGATAGTGATTTCACTTCTAAATCAGCATCACGGGTACGGACAGACAGCTTGCGTATCATTTCGCTAACGTTTTTACTTTCGGCATCGTGGTCAATCACACCCATTTTGCTTGGGGTATGAGTCAGGCTGATGTTTTCTTTTACCGATAAACCCAGCACAAGGCCCTGTGATTTTCTGTCTTCTGTGACATAGCCTATGCCGTGGCTGATGGCCTCTATCGCTGAATTGCAATGTACTTGCTTACCATCCAGCCAGATTTGTCCTGCTGATTTAGGCGAGAGTCCAAAAAGGCTATGGGCAATTTCGCTGCGCCCCGCACCCATCAGGCCCGCTACACCCAGCACTTCACCCTGGCGAATTTCAAAATTGATCCCGCTGATGGTGTGATCATCTGCGAGGTTTTCTACCTTAAAACGCACAGCCCCAGGGGCGCTGCTTCGCTTGGGGTAGCGGTCACCAATTTCACGTCCCACCATCATTCTGACGATTTCATCAAAGCGCGTTTCTTTGATCACGCGGGTGCCTACAAACTGGCCATCCCGCAATACCGAGATGCGATCGCAAACCTGAAAGATTTCTTCCATACGGTGCGATACATACACAATGCCTACACCGCGTGCTTTTAAATCCTGCATCAGCTTGAATAAGACTTCGATTTCCCGATTGCTGAGCGCAGCTGTGGGCTCATCCATAATCAGGACTTGCGCGTTGAGTGACAGCGCTTTGGCAATCTCCACCATTTGCTGCTGGCCGATAGATAAGCTGCCTGCTTCCTGGTCCGGGTCGATATTTGTAATGCCTAAGAGGGCCAGATATTCGCGGCAAAGCGCGCGCATTTCGCCGGATTTCAGCCAGCCGCCACGGGTTTTTTCACGCCCTAAAAACAGATTATCCATCACCGATAATTCACGGATCAGGTTCAGCTCCTGGTGAATGATGGCAATGCCCAGCGCTTCGGCTTCTTTGGGGCTGTGAATGGCTACTTCGCGGCCATCCACATGAATACGGCCAGCGTCGCTTGGGTAAATGCCGGTGAGGATTTTCATCAGCGTGGATTTACCCGCGCCGTTTTCACCCATCAGCGCATGGATCTCGCCGCGTTCCAGCGCAAAATCCACGCCTTCCAGCACCTTAACCGGGCCAAAAGATTTATTGATGCCTTGCATTTGGATCAGCATACGAAAGCCTTGGTTTTTAATGACTGAGGGTTGTAAAAAATACATAAAAGCGCTGTAGCAGCAGGGCAAAAAAAGGCATAAGCCAGCTTTAGAAAATGACGCCCGAATGCAAAATGATATTGGCGTAGGGCGATGCTTCGCCGGTGCGGATCACCGCCCTGGCTTTGTGGCACAGCTGTTTGAATTCTTCATGGCTGACAAAATCAATACTAATACCTGACGATTGCATGGCTTGTGCCTGAGCTGCAACTGTTGGATTTTTTGCCAGGCATTCTGTGGCAAATACGGCACGCTCTACCTGCATGTCGGCAAGGATTTCCTGCAGCGTGTCCACAAAGCTGGGCTGGCCCAGTTTGAGTGCCAGATCGATGCGCTCTACATGATCAGGAATCGGCAAGCCGCAGTCGGCAATTACAATGCTGTCGGTGTGGCCCAATTGGGCGAGTACGCGTGCGATATCGCTGTTTAAAATGCCGTGCTTTTTCATGATTGTTTCTTTAAGAATTGTTCGAGTTCTGCAAGGGTGGGCATGCCGCCCTGCGCGCCAGCGCGGGTGACTGATAATGCACCTGCTGCGCTGGCTCTTTTTGTGGCTTCTGCAATGCCCAGGTGCCAGAAAGTGGCGAGTGCACCGTTAAAGGTGTCGCCTGCGCCGGTGCTGTCGGCCAGATCTACCTTAAAGCCTGCCTGGTGCTGAAGTTGCCCGCCCTGATTAAACCAGGCACCATCACTGCCCTTGGTCATCACCGCTGCGTGCTTAGCCAGGACGGTTTTCCAATCTGCTTCTGATTCACCAAGTGCTTCCAGCAGCTCAAATTCATTCGGAGTGAGCAGGGTGCACAGCGCCAGTAATTCAGCGGGTAAAGCCTGCGCAGGAGCGGGGTTCAGAAAGAAAGGCTTACCGTGTTTCTGAGCGAGCTTCGCCGCGGCCAGCACCGTATCTAAAGGAATTTCCAGCTGGGCCAGAATCACGTCGGCATCGATAAAGGCGGCCTCGGCAGTGCTGATATCGCTTGGGCTAAGCTGCATATTTGCGCCTGGCACTACCACAATGGCGTTGTCTCCCTGGCAGAGCGTAATCAGCGCCACACCGGTAGCCGTATCCGGGCTGGTTTTAAGCCAGCGGGTATCAATCCCTTCCGCCGCCAGACCCGCGGTCAGCGTTTGGCCAAATTCGTCATTGCCGACACAGCCCACCATCGCAACCGAAGCGCCAAGGCGCTGTGCGGCCACGGCCTGATTGGCCCCTTTGCCACCCGGATGCGTTGCAAACTGCTCGCCAAACAGCGTTTCGCCCATGCGGGGAAACTGCTGGGTATGGACCACTAAATCCATATTTATGCTGCCAACGACGACTACTTTTGTCATGTTGCACCTTTACATTTTCTGATTGCGGCTTGATTTATGAGCAATGCTAAACCGTACGCAGCAAAAAATATAGATCTAAATCAAGAAAATGTAGTGCTTTTCAAAAAACTACGGGATTTTCCCGATGGGGGGATGGCCAGAGCAGCCTGCAGGCGGAAAACAAGGTGCCAGGAGGAGGGGGCAAATAAGGGGGAGTAAAGAGCAAGGCCTTGCCCCCATAGAAAAGATGCAAAGCACTCGCTGCTGAGTGGGATATTCTGCTTATCCTGCTAAGGCTTAATAGCGAACCACAGAGAACTTAAAGTTTCACCAGGTAAAACCAAGTTTTGCAAATGAATTCTTTGTGGTTCGGGATTGGGTTTTTTATAGCCAGGTCGTCTTTACTCTGCCACTTCCACCCGATTACGTCCGCCGGCTTTTGCGCGGTAGAGCGCCAGATCTGCTCTGTGCAGCGTGGCTTCAAATTGTTCACCTTTTTGCCGCTCTGCGACGCCAAAGCTGCAGCTCAGTGGGATTTCTGCGGGCCAGCTTTGGCTGAACAGCCATAAACGCAGCTTTTCAGCGAGGCGCTCTGCCTGTGCCAGATTGCTGTGCTGGCATAGTAAAATAAATTCTTCTCCCCCCAGACGAATCAGTTGTTCGCTTGGGCGAATTTGCTGCTGAATATGCTGAACCAGCTGGCAAAGCACTTGATCTCCCGTTCCATGGCCATAGTGATCATTAATTTTTTTAAAGTAATCAATATCAATAAAAATAATGCTGCCTGGTGTATCGGGTGTTTCTTTGGCAAGTAATATACTCAGCCCCTCCCGATTAAACGCGAGAGTTAGCGGATCACGCATGCTGCGCTCAGCAAGTAATTGATTGGTTTCCTGCAAATGCTGTTGGGCATTTTCCAAATCTTTTTGCCTGGCATGGCTGCGTTGTAAAGCTTGCATTGACCGGCGTAATTCACTGAGCAGCCAGACGGCGGCAGTGCCTCCCCATAATAAAAGAAGTAATAGTTGCAAAGTATCGTTATTGATCCATTTGCCACGAAACTCGATATAAGCCAGATCAATCCGGATATTGGACAGTTCCGGATAAAGGCCTGTTGCCAGACGAATTTCTCTTATATTACTAAATTCATTATTTGTCCATTTAGGTGGTATTTTTTTATCAGCAATCCACCATGAAGCCACATTAAATTGATGCCATTTAAGGGTTTGCGTGCTCCAGCCTGCAGCTCCGGGCAGGTAAACCTCGGTAAATTTCTGACTGCGATAATCACTTTCAATACTATATTCGGGGTTGAAATTAACCATCACTAAATTGACTTGTTCACGCGTATTTTGATAGCGATAGCGAATGGTAATGTCTGTATATTTGGATAAATCAATTCCTTGCGTGCCATTGCTCAAGTCGAAATCAATCGAACAATATGGGGTGCGATGACCTTTATTAAGCTGGCAGTCTAAGCGCCAGTATTTGGGGTTGATGCTAATTAAACCAATACTTTTTCCACCATTATTATCTCTGTCGTCACTGGCACTGATTTTATTAAAATTGCCGGGGTCAAAGCGTAAATATAAATTCATGCCATAGTGTTGCCACAGTAATAATGAGGCGGTCAGCAGGATGAGCAGGCCAAGCACAAAATGGATAGGTTGAAGAATGCGCCACTGACTGATGATTTTCTGTGCGGGCATGAGCAAACCTATTGATAACAATTAGTCTGCAGTATCGGATTGAAATTTATAAATGGCTAGCCCAAATTGGTCACTTGTCTTGCTTACATTAATATGCAAAACGCTTTAAATTCTCTTATTAACCTTGGTAGCGCTTAAGTAATGGTGATTTCGGAGCGGATTACTTTTTTGGCTATGAGATGGCTCACAATCATTCAGGGGCCGGAGTGCTTCAGGGCGAGCCAACTTTGGGTATTTACCAGCTATGAATCCAGCGCCACACCAGGATTTACCACTCAGTGGCGGCAATACACAGCATGTTTGCATGCTGCGTATGCCGCCTGGCACCTGTAAAAAACATCACGCCTGTTTAAGCGCAGATGATGAGCTTTAAATCCTCTGCCCTATAAATTGATTTGCCCTTTCAGCCAAAGCGTTCTGCCAGGCTCGTTGATTTTGCTGGTTTGTAAATAGCCACCCACCATTGCGCCTGCGCGGCTGATGTGTTCTGCATAGTTACGATCAAAGAGATTATCAACACCGATGCTGAGCTGGCTGTTTTTGCCGGGCTTGTAAGCTGCGTTGAGTGAGAAAATCGTGAAGCCTGCTGTGCTGCCCGTATCCTGACCAACGATATTGCCCTTGCCCGGGTCGATTCTGTTTTGTGCCGCTACCGCACGGATCAGCCCGCCGACATTCCAGTTGGCCTCATTCCAGCTGATATTTAAGCGGCTTTCCAGCGGTGGGATTTGGGCCAGGTCGCTGTGATCGGTTTGATTATTGCCACGCACAAAGGAGAGCGCCAAATCGCTTTTTAGTTTGGGACTGATCTGATAAGCCAGCCCCATTTCGCCGCCCCATGTGCTGGCGTCTGCGTTGCGGCTGATGGTTTTTGTGCCCATGCTGCCATTGGGCACGCCGGACTGAATCAAAATATAGTCATCAATCTGGTTATAAAACGCAGAGGCGCTGAGTGATAAAGGCCCATCGTGATGAATTGCGCCCAGATCAAGCTGGCTGGTTTTTTCTGTGGCGGTGTTAAACGCAGAATTGCTGTCTGCACTTTGCTTGCTGATCAGCTCCCAGTAATCCGGCGCGCGTTCGCTGCGGCCTAAGCCCGCATAGACCATCGTGTCAGGGCTGATATCCTGCTCAAGGCGTATAAAGCCGCTGCCCAATACTTCATTGCGTTCTTGCCTGGCCGTTGCACCGCTCAGGCGTCTGTCGTTAGCCTGCCAAAAGTCGGCACGCGCACCGCTGATCAGGCGTGATTGCTCGCTGATAAAGTAACTGAACTCCGCAAAGACGCCGCTGTTTTTAAAGCGGGCATCGTTGATGCGTGGTTTATTTTGATAATCTTTGCCGGTGCGTAAGCTGTGCTCATCCTGCTGGAAATCCAGGCCGGTTTTTAATTGGCTTTCCTCACTGGTATTGAGTGTGGCCACCATGCGCCCGCCCCAAGTCAGGCGATCCGGATTGCTGGCCATTTCCTTGCCCGGCATGTAGGGGCGCAGGCTGTAGTTATCCATCACATGATCGATATAAGCGTGTGAAAGTTGCGCGTCGATTTGCTTAAGCAGTGGGGAGATATTCTTTTTGCTGAATTTAAAGCTCAGGCTGTTACGCGCAAACTGGCTGCCATCCATGCCGCGATCGGCGTAAGCGGCTTCACCATCGCTTTGGGTCGCAGAAAATTGCAAGCGGGTATCTTCATCGGGCGTCCAGCCCAGAGTCAGGTTGGCACTGTGCCTTTGGTAATTGGAATGCACTGCGTTGCCATTGCCATCCTTGTAATCATCTTGCCGGGAGTGAGTGGCAATCAGGCTGACATCGGCCTTGCTATTGCCAGTGGAAATCTCGCTCATGGCATCAAAGCGGCCAAAGCTGCCAACGGTCAGCGCCGCATTGGCCTTGATGCTGTCTTGTGAAAACGCGGTGGCTTTGCGCTCAAACAGCACCGTGCCCGCAGAATTACCCGGCCCATACAGCACCGTTTGCGGCCCTTTGAGCAGGCTCACTTTGTCGTAAGAATCCGCAAAAATATAGGCTGTGGGCGGGTCCATCCGGCCACCGCAGCCGCCCGGAATCTGCTCGCCATCCAGTAAAATATTCAGTCTGGAGCCTGCCATCCCCCGGAAAACCGGATCGCCATCAATCCCGCCTTTGCGAATCACATTCATGCCTGGGATGGTTTTCAAAAAACTGGCCCCGTCAGTGGCTGGTAAAGGCTGCTGCGGGTTTCTTGCATCAAGCTCTACTTTCAGCGCTTCTTGCATAGCAGGCGCGGTGACAATAACGGGGGAGAGCTGGATGGTTTCTGCGCTGACAACAGGGGCTGCAAGGCTAAGCGTGAGGGCAATGGTGGTGGTATGCATTGATTGTATTTGCCGTTGGTTTTTTTAAAATTACTGATTACGGAGAATTAAGCCGTTTTGCTTATTATGCAGAATGCATTAACGGGTGTTGATGAATGAATATTTTATATTTAATGCCATAGCATTAACAGTTTAATGGCTTTTAATCGCCCGTCATTTATTTTTTATGCTGGGTGGTTTTGATAAATATCAATAAAATATGATTGTTTTATTCAAAAAAAAACGGCACTGATCAGTGCCGTTTAAATGAGTTTAATAATAAAATAGTGTGCTGTTTATTCAACCGCCGCTTGGGAAGGCAGCAGTAAAAAATCAATCACAATGGCTTCATGATCGCGCTGAATATACGTGGCTTTAATTTTGCCCTGATAGCGCTGCTCAATTTGCGCTAATAGAGGCAATGGATCATGGTCATTTACAAAACGCATTGTTTCACCTTCATTTAATGCATCTATGGCGCCAAAAATGGCGGCATGGCGAAAGCGTTTGGCAATGCCACGGGCATCGAACCCATAAACGCCATTTAATTGATTGGGGAGGCTACAGTCGTGCATGGTGATTCCTTTTTAGATAGTTAAGTAAAAGACTTGGTATTACAGTGTGTGCCCGTTTTTTTGCAGGAGTGGCTTTAGCCGCGAAAGGCCTTAACTGGCAGAGCTTTCGCGGCTGAAGCCGCTCCAGAGGTATTTATGCTTCAGTTGGTGGATTGGTTTTTACCCTCGCCATTTTTTCCAAAACACATCCCTCAGGCATCTAGCAACTTGCCCGCATGCACAGGTAAGCTGCGGTCTCGGCCCAGTAGTTTCAGGGCAAATACGGCGAGATACACTACGCCTGCCGAGAACACGATATCGCCAGGCACGCGCAGCCAGACCAGGGCTTCCATCACAGGGGAATGGATGATCCCGGCGGAGCGCGCATACCACAGGCCGTGTTCTACGCTGGCAATGGCCTGGTAAATACCGGATGGCAGCAGCGACATAAATACCATCATAAACAGGCCAATATTCAGTGACCAGAAAGCCGGTTTCAGCAGCTTGTCATTCCAATTAGCCGCAGGGGCAAGGCCGCGTAAGCAGAACAACATCAGGCCGATACCCAGCATGCCGTACACCCCAAACAGCGCGGCGTGGCCGTGGGCTGCGGTCATGTTTAAGCCTTGCACGTAATACAGCGAGATTGGCGGGTTAATCGCAAAGCCCAGCAAGCCCGCGCCAACGGTATTCCAAAACCCCACAGCCACAAAACACATGATGGCCCAGCGATATTTAGCTACCCACGGCGCGGCTTGGTTGTGACGATAGGTTTGATAAGCTTCTGCACCGATCAGCGCCAAAGGCACTACTTCTAAGGCTGAGAACATCGCGCCGACGGCAATGACGCTGGTTGGAGAGCCGGTAAAGTACAGGTGATGCAGCGTGCCTAAAATGCCGCCAAATAAGAAAACAATCGTTTCAAGCACAATGGCGCGGTTGGCCGATGCGGCACGGATCAAGCCTAAGCGGCTGAGCAGCAGGGCAATCACGGCGGTGGCAAATACTTCAAAGAAGCCTTCTACCCACAGATGCACCAGCCACCAGCGCCAGTATTCAATCAGCGCGTAATGGGTTTTTTGCCCCCATACCAGGGATGATGCGTAAAACAGGCCGATACATACTGCAGAGATAAACACCATGGCGATCAGGCCCTGGCTTTCGGATGGTTTACGCAGCGCAGGCCATAAGCCACGGCCCAGTAAGCCAGCCCAAATCAGCAGACCAATAAACAGCAGCACTTGCCAGACACGGCCCATGCTGGTGTATTCCAAGCCTTGATTGCCCAGCCAAAAACTATAGCTGGTGCCCAAACGTTGTAAGGTGCCGGCCCAGCCACATGCAATCGATCCAACCACAATCAAGAGCAGCGCATAAAACAAAACATCCACGCCGGTTTTTTGCATCTTAGGCTCTTTGCCGCCTAATACCGGCGCTAAAAACAGGCCCGTTGCCAGCCATGCGGTAGCAATCCACAACACGCCAAGCTGAGTATGGATGGTGCGGCTAATGGTAAAGGGCAGTACTTCTGCCAGCGGAATCCCAAAGAAGCTACCGCCTTCTACCTGGTAATGGGCGGAGATAATCCCCATCCCTACTTGCGCCATCAGCAGGCCAATCACCACATAGAAATACTTCATGGTGGCTTTCATCGATGGTGTCAGTTTCAAGGTGACCAGCGGATCGTTTTCCGGGCAAATCACCGGCTCTTCATCGCGGTGCATTTGGTGGAATAAGACCATGGCTGCAATACCGGCGATCAGCAGAATAATGCTGGCAATCGACCAAATGCTGGTGCCGGTGGTCGGGGTATTGGCCACCAGTGGCTCGTGTGGCCAGTTGCTGGTGTAGGAAATATGATCAAGGCCGGGGCGATTGGTGGTGGCCGCCCATGCAGACCAAAAGAAGAATGCAGGCAGGGCTTTCAAGTCGTCAGCATTTTTAATCGAGCCAGAAATCATCGCGTATTGCTCGCGCAGCTTATCTTGCGAAGCATCGCTGCCAAACAGGCTCATATAGTGCTGCGCCACTTGCCCGATAGCCACAGCTCTGTCGGCTTGAATAGTCAGCGTATCGCTGGATTTATCGTAAGTATTGCTGCGCATCACCGGGATTAAGCGTGCATTTAGCGGCGCTTGCTCTTCACTGCTGAGCTGGCTGTAGTCTTTTTTAAACTGCTGCCTTGCCCAGATTTCACGCAGGGTAACCGCCTCGCGATGCAGCCAGTCGGCCGACCAATCCGGTGCCACATAACTGCCGTGCCCCCAAACCGAGCCCATCTGCTGGCCGCCTGCGGACAACCAGGCCTCCTGCCCCCGCTGAATTTGTTCACCGCTATACAGCAGCTTGCCGGTGCTGCTTAAAACTTGTTGGGGAATCGGCGGTTTCTCCAGGTAAATTTCCCTGCCTATCCAGCCGAGCACGGCAAAAGACAGGAAGAAAATGACCGCAAGCGAGCGCCAGTGATTGCGCGTTTTATGCATGATGTGCTCCGGATGGATGAGGCGTGTTGGTGTTTATATATGCATAATATATACCTATTTTAAAAAGATGCAAATAAAATGCATATTTAAGATGGGAGAATATTCTGGAGTAGCAGACGATCAGGGACCAGGCGCATTTGCGGGTCTGAAAATACCATCACTCTGGCATGGTATTGGAGGCGTCCAAAGGCGTGGCAGGGGCAGGCGGGGGAGGATTGTTTGGTTTATTACGCCATGCTGTGAAGGAATTGCGAGGCATGTCCTGAGCCCGGTTGGCGCTCAGGCGTTTAAGCCGTTGTAATCAGCCCCTGCTCAATCCACGTTCGCAAAAAACCTGCGGCCGTCAGAGGCACGTCGTTGATATCGTCGCTCAGGAGCGCCTCACAGATGGAGGAAAAGTTTGCGCCGCTGGCCAGTAAGTTTAATGCATGAGTTTCGGCTGGACTGGCGCTGCGCCAATGGATGCTTAAATCAGGCTTGCGCCAGACTAGACAGGGCTGTGGAAGGCATTGTGGCTCTGGCGGAGTTTGCTCTGCCATCAGTGCTTGCCACACCTTAGGCGCGTTCCATTGCAGCGATAAAATACTTAAGGAAGGATGCAGCTTAAAGCTCAGCTGGCCCCAATCCCCGGCCGGAATCGCCTGCAGGTTTTCCAGCGTCAGCAGGGGGGCGTCAGCGGCATCCACGGTATGGCGCAAAGCCCATTCAAAAGCAGCCAGCTCAGCAAAAACAGGGACGCTGGCATAGGGCTGCCCGTGCGCGAGGAAGGTGGCCAGCTGATCGCCAAACCAGCGTATCGATGGGTGCGATGAGGGATGGGCGGACAGATAAGCACGGGCCAGTGTGTAAAAATCATCGTCACCCAAAATTTGAAACAGGGCGGGGTAATTGCTTTGCAATGCTTCGGCTAAGCGCAAAAAATAGCCATCAGCGTAGATGGCGATCTTCCGTTCGCGGCTGATATTTCCCTGATTGAGCGGCTGCTGTATTTGATCGCTGGCCGTCAGAATACTGGCCTGCAAATTACGCTGCCATGCATGCAGATTCATGGGTAGCTCCTGTCTGGCGGGCATGATCCAGCTCAGCTAATAATTCGGGCAGAGCCGGGATATTTGCATCGCGCTCAATCATGGTGGGAATCGCACCCCATTGGCTTATCGCTTGAGCATATAAAGACCACACTTCGGTGCAGATGGCCTGATCGTGGGTATCGATGCAATGATCGCCATAATCGGTGTGCCCAGCCAGGTGAATATAGGCGATGCGCTGGTGGGGAATATTATGTAAATAGCGCAGCGGATCAAAACCATGATTACGGCTGGAAACATAGATATTGTTAATGTCGAGCAGTAAGTCACAGCCGGCTTCGCTAAGGATGGCGCTGATAAATTCCCACTCTTGCAGATTGGCTTGGGCTTCGAGATAGGTCGAGGCGTTTTCAATCACCAGCCGGCGGCCTAAAAAATCCTGTACCTGCCGGATTCGCCCGGCTACATGCTTGATTGCTTCTTCCGTATAGGGAATTGGCAGCAAATCATGCAGGTATTTGCCATCCACGCCTGTCCAGCAAAGATGATCTGAAATCGCTAATGGCTCAACAAGCTTGGCCAAAGTTTTAATCTCTGCAAGGTAATTAAAATCGAGTGGATCGGTCGAGCCTATATTCATCGCCACACCGTGCATCACCATTGGATAATCGCGGCGAATTTGCTCCAGGTAATAAAGGGGCTTGCCGCCTGGAACGAGATAATTATCTGAAATGATTTCCAGCCAGTCCACAGGTTGTTTCCGGGCTAAAAAATCAGCATAGTGTTCTGGTCGCAGACCGAGTCCAAAGCCTTTGAGAGATTGATTCATAGTGGCTCAGATAAGAAAAGGGAGGCTCTTTTTGTAAAGAAATTGCAGCCCCTGAAAACAGGCCGCAGATCCGATCAAAAGGCTTTGAATAATTAATTATCTATCACTCAAATAAAAAAGGGAGCTGAGAAGGCCCCCTTTGTAATATTGAGTTTATAAAACTTTCCCGCCCTGATCGCCGCAAGCTTTGGCGCTGGCTGCAGGCAGCCAGCCATGACCCTTACACACATTTTGGCCTTTACAAGCGTTATCCGCTGTTTTACACATGGATGTGCCTTTACAGCTGTTAATCCCCGCGCATTTTACTTCTTTGCTTGCATCGCCAGATGCAGGCATTTCCTCAGCATGCGCCGCAAAAGTGAAAAGTGTTGCGGCGGCCGCGGCTAAGGTTGCTCCGGTTATACGATTCATGGTCAATCTCCAATTTTTGCAGGATAGTCAACAAGCATGATTACTTGCTGATCCTTAGTCGTAGCAGACTGGCAAAATATGACGAAGATTTTTATATATTTTTTTGCTGGGTGTTGAGGCCGGGCTGCATCATGTGTTTGAAGATGGGATATGACTAACTTTTGAGGGTGCAGGATCTTTTGTGTTAGCGGCGCATTCTGGCGTCCAGCTCTTCTACTTTGCTGCGTGCCCAAGGCGTGCGGCGCAGAAATTTCAGGCTGGATTTGATGGATGGATCTGTTGTAAAACATTGAATGGGGATTCGGCGGGCCAGCTCTGGCCAGCCAAAATGATCGACTAAATCGGTCAGGATATTTTCTAAGGTGATGCCGTGCTGGGGATTATTTATTTGGGTCATGGTTGTCTGGTGATGCAGTGCAGATTTGAATGGCGGGAAACTTGATTTGTCAGGCTTGAAAAAGCGTAAAGCAAAAGGCTCTAAATGCGGTTTTTCCCGTGAAATGCCAATAAGGCCTGGCTGTCAGGGATGGGGTGCTCCTGGATTAGTCTTTTACCTGCACTAAGGGAATACTAAAAATTGCATTCAGCTCGGCGGGGTTATTAATTAAATCCTGCAGGGTGTAGCGGTCAAGTACGCTGTAAAACGCCTGCATGGCTTCAAACAGCACGCCCTTTAAGCGGCAGATACCATCAATGCTACAGCTGGAATGCGCATGATCAAAGCATTCTACAACCGGGCTGTCTGCCTCGCTGAGGCGTACCAAAGCGCCAACGCTGATCTGATCTGCCGGGCGGGATAAACGCATCCCCCCCCCTTTGCCCCGGGTGGTTTCTAAAAAACCATTGCGCGCCAGAAAGCTCATGACTTTCATCAGGTGATTGTCAGAAACACCATAGGCTGAAGCAATCTCCCCCCGCGTCACAACGCCATCGTTCTGTATACCAACGTAAATTAAAGTACGCAGACAGTAATCAGTAAAAACATTCAGGCGCATTGCTGTTGTCCGGACTTTAAAATAAGCATTTATAGTACATCTTCAGGCTGGATAAGGGTATGGCATTTAATGCCAGTGGCTTGGGGATGGGTGATACGGGCTGCCCGTGCAGGGCAACCCGTCTGCTCTGCCGCGCTTAACTACGCTGATGCAAGCTTGCCGGAATCCATACCGAATCTGCCGCCTCGCCCTGCATAAGCTTCAATACTCTGGCAAGGCTTTCGCTGGCGAGTTGCTGGCTGTCCTGCACCACGGATTGAATACCCCATGGCAGGCAGTTGAGCAGGTTATGATCGTCAAAGGTCATTAAATGCTTGGGCATGCCGTTTTGTTTTTCGTTGATATACGCCAGCGCGCCTTCCAGCAGGGTGAGTGAGCCGGTAAACAGGCTGTCGGGATAGTGGCCAAGACGCTCATAGCATTCAGCCATCATGCTGTAACCCGATGGGCGCAGGTAATCTCTTTGCCATACCCAGTATGGCTGCTCTGGCACACCGCTTAATTCCAGTCCTTTGCGATAGCCAGCCAGCCGGTCCTGGCTTGGGGATAAATCGGCTTGCCCGCCAAAATAAACCACTTCTTTGCTGCCACCCGCGATGGTTTGCATGACCAGGGAGGTAACGGCATCAATGGCGTCGGTGACCACAAAGGGAATCGGGCAGTTTTTAATATGGCGGTCAACAAACACCAGCGGCAGGCGTAAAGACCATTTTAAATATTGTGTTGCATCGCTGCTGCAGGGCACCACAATCAGGCCGTCTACCTGGCGGGTAAGCAGATGCTCAATGCCTGCTGTTTCCATGCTGGCCTGCTCATTACTGCTCATCACCAGCAACTGATAGCCTGCTTTGCGGCACAGGGGCTCTAAAGCTTGCGCAAGGCTGGCGTGGGCAAAGTTGCTGAGCTCCGGCACAAGTAAACCTAAAGTGCCGCTTTTGCGGGAGCGCAGCGTTTTGGCCGATTGCGAGGGCTGAAAATGATGCTCGCGTGCAATCGCCAGTACGCGCTCCTTGGTGGCTTCCGCGATACGGTATTCTGCCGAGCGTCCGTTAAGGACAAGGCTGGCCGTGGTTTTGGAAACATTGGCCAGGCGGGCAATGTCATCCATCGTTAGGCGTATAAATTGGCTCACAATGACTCTTAATGCACATTCAAGTTGCAAGGTTACCTAAAAAACAGCAACTTGGATTGCGTAATTGTATTTTAAGGAAAAATAAAAGGGCGGGCCCCTGCCTGCCAGACTGCAAATTTTTGCATCACGTTTTGATAATCACGGCTGCTGCAGAAAAAATTCAACCACTGCTTTAGCTTAGGATAGGGCGCAGCGTCAAACCATTTTGGATCAACGCCGGCAAACTGGCGAATAAAAGGAAATATCGCGGCATCTGCCAGGCTGATTTTATTCGAGAGTAAAAAAGTAGTCTGCGCCAGCCGGGTTTCTAAATCACGTAAAAATAACTCACCCTGATGACGATAGTATTCTTTGGGCTGATCAGGATAACGGTCAGCGTATTTATATCGATCAAGATGCGTTTTAAATACCCGGTCATTATGATCTATTAGCAGGGCAATTTGGGTGCTTAGCGCCGTACTTTGCTGACAAAGCCATTGCTGCGGATCATTTTGCAATAATGCCCATTGCATAATATCCAGGCTTTGCTCTATGACATTTCCATTATTTAAAACCAATACCGGCACGGTGCCTTTGGGCGAGGCGAGCAGCAATTCTGCAGGCTTATCTCTCAGCACAATTTCACGTAATTCAACTTGAATACCAGAATACTGAATCGCCATTCTGGCACGCATGGCATAGGGGCAACGGCGGAAGGAATAGAGAATCGGCAGCATGGGAGCAAAGGGCAAACAGGATGCTCACCATGATACGCGAATTGACAGGCTGAAAGCGCAGAAGGGCAGGGGGGATTTTATGCCAGAAAGCTGCGAGCGAGCATTGCGGCTACGGCCAGAAGTAAAACGGCACTGGTTTTATGCAGCAAAGATTGTCTGGAAGGCTGATCAAGTAGTGGCTTAATCCGCTGGCCAAAATAACAATAGCTGCAACCACTGGCAAATTGAAGAACAAGAAATGTGATTCCTAAAATAGAAATATCTGTCATTTGGTGATCTTGTTGTGCTGAAAACTGAGGAAAAACAGCTGTAAACATTAGGATTGTTTTTGGATTAGACATCCCGGTAAGCATCCCTTTACTGAATAAATCTTTAAAGTTTTTAAGGTCTATATGAGTGTTTATTTGTATTTCTTTTCTGGTCCATTGTTTGTAAGCAAGATAAATAATATAGCTGATACCTGTGAGTTGAATGGTATGAGTGAGAAGTGGGTAATCCTTAATTATTTCTGAAAGGCCTATAGCAAAAATAATGATTGAAATTAAATAAGCAAGGCTTGCACCCATTTGTGCAGGGAGCGCACTTTTCAATCCACTTTTCAGACCAAGGCTAAGCAAGAAAATGGTCATTGGCCCCGGGCTGAATGTCATCGTAAAGCAAAAAATAACAAAATAGCTGAAATTTTCTAGAGTTAATCCTGTTGTCATTGTCTTTTCTTTTGTTCCGGGTGAGTGTATTTGCGAGGCAGAAATACTGCCTCTTTTCTTATGCCAGTGCTACATCCCGAATGGCTTGATGTAAATTTATTAATTCTTGCAGGCCTTGTTCTGTAGATTGATTCCTTGTTTCAAATGCAACAAGGCCACTCCATTGGGTCTGGTGTATAGCTAAAATTAGCTCAGCATAATCAATAGATCCATCACCAATTCCTAAATGCTGGTCTTGTATGCCATTGTTATTGCTAAAAGAAATTCATTTTAATTTTTTGTGATAATTTATAATCACATCTGCTGGTTTCCCTTCTCCGATGTGAGTATGTCCAATATCTAAAAAAAGATATACGTTTGTATGGTTATTCAGATTTCTAAGAATGAAATCATACTCTTCAGCACAAGTGAATATATAGTGGAAAGGCCGATAGTTTTTGTAGTTAGAAAGATTTTCTAAATAAATATCTACGTTTTTTTTCTTTGCGCAGTCAGCAAGCTCAATGATTGATTTAAGGTAATTTTCTAATGCAATTTTTTTGCCTGTATAATGGTTTTTGGTTCAACAATACAACCGCCGTTAATAATTAACGGTGCGTTTAACTGGCTTGCAATATCAATTTTTTTTTGTATAATCCACTGCCGCTGCGCGAAAATCTTCAACATCGCTGGCGAGTGGTGCTTTGAAATTACCATGAAATAGTGGCTGAATTCTTGTTGAAAGGATAAGTTCATTTAAATTTGAAATACGTGCTTCATTCCAGTCGCTGACCATTTCTTCAATAAGGCTTCCATCAATATACCAGTGGCTGCATCCCATCTCGTAGGCTGTTTTTATTCCTTTCTCTGCAGTTAAATATTTTTGGTGTGTAATTTCATTGCAAAATGGTAGTTTTTTATTAATGTTGTTCATGGTCTTTTTGTTCTTTATTTATATTTCAGTAAGTATAAAATCTGATTTTCCCATTCCGCAGTCAGGGCATGTCCATGACTCAGGAATCTCTTGCCATGATGTGCCTGGCTCTATTCCTTCGCCTGGGATGCCTTCTTTTTCGGAATATATAAATCCACAGATAATGCACATATATGTTTTCATGTTTAATTTTATTTTTTCTTGCAGAGTTTCCTTAACTTTCATTTTAGAAAATAAATGGGGAATGGTGTTTACGCGGTGTTTTTTTACTGAGTGCTAACTGATATTTCTTCCTGACGTGTGATTTAGCAAGTGTAGTTTGAATAACAAGGGGCATACAGCTTAAGTAATGATTTAACCGACCTTGCTTTACCGGTAAAATAAGCGG
The DNA here is from genome assembly GCF_011601265.1 of Iodobacter violaceini. GTDB lineage: Bacteria > Pseudomonadota > Gammaproteobacteria > Burkholderiales > Chitinibacteraceae > Iodobacter > Iodobacter violaceini. The sequence continues at coordinate 55,941 of NZ_JAAOLX010000001.1, read as the reverse complement.
CAAACAAAGAGAGTTCCATGACATTTCCTGCTATTCATTTTCAAAAAGGGACTTCTAAAGTCCGGCAAATTATTGAGGTTGTATCTGCGTCAATAGAGAGCGGCGTGTTGCCTGCGGGTAGCAAGTTACCCTCCGTCAGAGAGTTAACTTTGCTTCTGGGGGTGGGTAAATTTACGGTCATTGATGCGCTGGATCGCTTACGTGCGCGAAATTTACTGATATCCAGGCAGGGCAGGGGATATTTTGTGGTGGCGCAAAGTCCACAGGCGATTTATCCGCCGCAGGCTGATTTATTGCCCCAGGATTTGATTAGCGTGCTGCGCCGCTCCTTATTGGTGGATAACGGTGAGCTGCGCCCCGGCTGCGGTCATTTACCTGAATCCTGGCTGGATACCGATGCGTTTCGCCAGGCGATGCGCGCCACTGTTCGCTCCCCATTGCTGCGTGTTTCTGCTTACGGCAGCCCTGCCGGATATTTGCCTTTGCGTGAAGCATTGCAAAAAAAACTCTCTGAACAAGGGATGCCGGTGCATTTGGAGCAGATTGTGACCACATCAAATACGGTGCAGGGTATTGATATGCTGCTGCGTTTATTGCTTCGCCAGGGGGATACGGTACTGCTTGATGACCCCTGCTATTTTAACTTTCATGCAAATTTAGCTTTGCATGGCGCTCAGGTCGTGACGGTGGAGCGGGGAGCAGAGGGGCCTGATTTTGAGCGTTTTCAAGCTGTGCTGGCCAAGCACAGGCCCAGCGTTTATTTAAGCTGTGGGTTGCTGCATAACCCAACTGGGCATTCATTTACGCCTGCCCAGGCTTTCCGGCTTTTACAATTATGCAAAGAGTATGGCTGCCATATTATTGAAGATGATTTGTATGGAGACCTGCACAGCAATCCTCCCCCCAGGCTGGCCGCATTGGCAGGAGCAGACCATGTGAGTTATTTGTCGGGATTTTCTAAGATTTTAAGTGCGAATACGCGAGTGAGTTATGTGATTGCTGCACCGCAATTAGCTGCAAAATTAAGCCACCTTAAATTAATGAGCGGTGGTGGTACTTCAGAGCTATTAGAGCAATTGCTGTGCCGTATGCTTAATGAAGGAAGCTATGGCAAGCATCGTAAAAGGATTGCTGATCGTTTGCTGGAGTCCGGTGGGCGGGTCTTTGCGTGGTTGAAGCGGGCGGGATGCATCCTGCCCTTTCCATTTACAGGAGGGATGTTTATTTGGGCGAAGCTACCCGCAGGCGTGAATAGTGAGATGCTGGCGAGGGAGGGAATGAAGCAAGGCTTATTGCTCGCTCCAGGTGCACTGTTTAGCCGTCAGCCGCACACAGAGCAATATATGCGATTTAATGTTGCGTATAGTGATGATGCTGCTGTTGAGCAAGCGTTTAGTGCTTTGTTAAAGCCGTGTTTATTGAGTGTATAGGGAGCAGATTTAGGACGCATATACAGGATGTGATGGTGCCAAGCAAAAAAAGAATTTTGCAGGCAGAGGTGTATACAGGGCATGAAGACAATCCACCCTAAGTCATTATCTTTTCAGCGCTTTGCCATTGGGCCAGTTGGCAAATTTCCAGTCCTGATAGGTGTTTTGATTGGCGAAGCTGGCAAAGTCGGCGGGGAAGCGCTGTTGTTTGAGGGGTTTGCCTTTGGCCTGGCTATAGACGCCCATAAAGCCACCGCCGGGAGCAGAAATATAGCCCCAGTCTTCCCCTGTCATGGGGTCTTTATAGGCTTTGCGGATAAAGCGCCTTGGTGTGGGGCTGCGCGGATCCTGTACCAGTTCTTCCAGTGTTTTGGGGTATTGCGTGCCTTGCATCATATTTTGCTCGCTGTACAGCCGGATGCCACGGCGGATTTCAGCGCCTGCGCGCAGCAGTTCTTCTTCTTTGGCGCGCTGGGCGCGGTTTTGCCATGCTTCGCCCACTTGGGCGAGGTAAATGCCCATGATTAATACGGCCATTAAGGCCCATGCGTAAGCAAAACCGGACTGCTGTTTACCAGCTGCTGTAGGCCGAGCCGTCATTGCCGTTTCCTTCTGCGCCGCTTTTTATATCGTATACACCGCTGGCGTTTTCAGATTTGATGATTTGCCAGCCATCATTTTTGCCGGTGATGGGATCCATCGGCATTTCTCTCAGGTATTTGCTGCTGACCAGCTCGTCTATCGTGGCAGGGTAATGGCCGGTATCGGCATAAAATTTATCGATGGCATCGCGCATGGCAACAAGGTTGTGTTTGAGCACGGTTTCGTTGGCGCGCTCAGTCTGGTGAAAATAGCGGGGTACGACTAAGGTAAGCAGGCTGGCCATAATGGCGAGCACGACCAGCAGCTCGATCAGGGTGAAGCCTTTGTGGCTGGTGTGGCCTTTATTGGCAGACGACGCATGCGCCATGGTGATCCTATTGATGATGTGGTTTTACTTATTACGCGAGAACTAAAGTCAAAAATGATCAAAAGATCATTTTAGTGCCTTTGGCACGTTGATTTTGGAGCGGTAGCCACCGCGGGGGCCTCCCTTTCTTGAACGGCCAAGAAAGGAAGCAAAGAACGCCGCCCCACGAAACACGAAGGCTCCTGCGCTGCGGACAATCGAGGCGGCGGCAGGTGGGATTGGCTGGATCCTCCTTCCCTGGCCGAAACCCGCCCCGCTTGTTCCTCGCTCCGGCGTGTCTCAAGGGGACTTTAAAAAGCCCCATGCCACAAGCAGCAATAAACGACAGATAACTGGGTTTGAAAGTATTTAAAACCTATTAAAACACCTTAATTCTCCCTTGTTTTTCTCCGTGAAACTCCGTGTTCTACGTGCCCTCCGTCGTTCAGGACTTGGGTTTCCACCGTTCACTATCTACCACTTCCTGTAAGCCGTACCATTCAGCCCAACTCCGCTGCTGAGTGAATACACGTCAAACACATCGCGGCCTTCCTGGGGTGAGTCGGGGGGGCTGGTGTAGCTGCGCAGACCCCATGTTTTTTCATCTGAGCTGCTTGGGCAATCGCAAAAAGGATCTCTGGGCAGGCGGCGCAGAAAGTAGATCATTTTACCATTGGGGTCTTTGGCGTCTTTTACTCCTTCTGTTAAGACGCTCAGATTGGGCGGGTAGCCGCTTTCGTCCAGATTTTTTTTAACTTGCCCCTCGTCTGCCGCTTGCTTATAGGCATCGATAGCACTGCGGATTTGCCAGAGTGCGCGGCGCAGCTCTTCTTCCCGCTGGCGGGCAGAAGCAATTTGCGAAAGCGGCATGGCCACCGTGGCCAGCACGGCCAGGATGGTGAGGGTCACCATCAGCTCGATCAGGGTAAACCCCAAAGCGGGCCGGTAAGCAGGCAAACGGGGCCACATCTTTAGCGCCTTCCCATGCCATTGCCTCTGCCGGTTGGCGGCGTAACGGCCTGAGGGTTGTCTTCTGCAGCTTGCGCCACTGGTGCCGGGGCCGGCTGGGGAGCGGGCTCCGGTACAGCTTGCGGCATTATGGGCTGAGGTGCTGGCATCATGACACTGCCTGCCGCTGTGCTATTAATTTTGATGCTGGAGCTTGGGCGTAAACGCAGCGGGCTGGTGCTGATTGCGCCTTCGGTGCCGCTTTCAAAGGTCGTGATATGGGGCGATGGAATCGCTAAATTACGCACTACGCGGGGGGTAATTAAAAGAATCAGCTCGGTTTTTTTATTGTCGTCACTCTGATTGCCAAATAATCGATTCAGCACCGGCAGCTCACCAAGGCCGGGCAGCGCATTCCCGGTGGATTGGTTGGTGCGGGATAAGAGGCCCGCCAAGACCTGCGTTTCACCGTCTCTGGCGCTCATATTGGTTGTGGCGTTTCGCGTACCAATGGTGTAAACCGTGTTGCCGCTGGTGGTTTTGCTTTTATCGGTTACGTTAGAAACCTCTAAAGACACTTTTACGCTGATGTCGTTATCGATGGATAGCGTAGGCTCCACATTCAGGGTTAAGCCCACATCCAGATAGGTAATGGATTCCGAGGTGACGCCATTATTAGTGGTGCTGGTAATCACGGGCACCCGGTCACCAATTTGTACCTTGGCTTTTTCGCGGTTTTTAACTCTGATTTTAGGATTCGCCAGAATATTGGTATTGCCTTTATTATGGGCAAAATTGGCCGTCACGGCCGGGCTGCCAATATTCACCAGTACATCGCTTTTATTCAGATTATTCAGCTTATCCAGGCTGATTGAATTCCCAGCCGTAATGGCACCCAGGCCATTCGGTACACCAATTGAAGCCGAAACCTTTTGTGGATATTCAATCCCCATATTCAGTAAATCGGTACTGGTTACTTCAAGAATTTCCACATCTAAAATAATCTCTGATTGCGGTAAATCCTGGGCAGCAATCAACCGCTCGGCCACAGCAACCGCTTCGGCGGTATCGCGCATCACCAGCATGGATAAACGCTCGTCGATATACACGTCTTTGGTTTTAACCATTTGTTTAATCATGGCCAATACCTGTTTGGGGTCGGCATTGGATAAATAAAAGGTGCGCATGACCAAGTCTTTATAATCGCGGTCTTTATCCGGGCGTTTGGGGTAAATTAAAATGGTGTTTTCATTTAATACTTTTTTATCGAGCTGATTCGTCGTTAAGATTAAATTAATCACATCTTCTACGCTGCTGTCGTGCGCATAAATAGTGGTGCGTAAATTAGGCGCAACATCACGATCAAAAATAAAATTAACTTTACCAATACGCGAAATAATATCGAATACGCTGCTGATGCTTTGATCTTTAAATTGCAAAGAAATCGGGTTTTTTAAAGATTGCGCCAGGCCGGGGCGCAGCGTGACTTCACGTGTTTTGCGGCTTTCTACCTCATCACGCAGCTTAAGTGCCTGCGTGTTGCGCGGATTGTCGGTCAGCATTTGTGCCAGTACATCCAATGCTTCTTCCGGCTTATTGTCTTTGATTTCCCGCGCATATTTCAGCATGGAATCCTGCCGCGCTGCGATTTCACTCAGCCTTAAGCCTTCCAGTGCCCGGTAATTACCCTTATCGTGCGACAGCATCTGCTGATAGCGATTGGTCGCCAGCTCGATATCGCCACGGGCGCGGGCATTGTCGGCTTCTTTGAGCAAAGCGCTAAGCGTGATATCTAATTGCCGCTGAAAGCTGGCACGCAGTTTGATATCGTCAGGGTATAGCTTGGATTTTTCTTTTAATAGCTGCAGGCCTTGCTCTACTTCGCCTTCATAAATTAAAGACTCACCCTGTTTGCGGGCCATGTCGGCGGCGCAGCCAGTCAGCAAGCTGGCCGCGATAAGGGTCATGCTAAATGCGCGCTTCAAAATGTAGCTCCAAAAGAAAACATCCGCAGCTGCTTGAGCGGCAGGGAAATAATAGGTCGCTGTGTAAGTTGGGTTACGCGATAAAGCCTGCTAACCCAACCTGCAGGGGTGATGGGCTTCAAGGCGTCGCTCCCAGGGAAAGTACCTGCTGCTGATTCAGCGGCATAAAAGTAAAAATAATTTGCTGGCGGGTTACCTGATCCACCCGCCATGAGCCCAGCAAAACCTCACCTTTTTGCACACGGCCAAGGGCATTGCAGCTTTGGCAAACCACCATCTGCTGGCCGCCCGCCTCAAGCACCACGTAGTCAATGCTGCCCTCGTGCCAGGTGGAAACCACTTGAAACGGCAAAGGCGGGGCTACCGGCGGCGGGGTGGGCGTTGGCTTGGGAGTTGGCGTGGGTTTAGGTGGCGGCGGAGGAGGCGGCTGCCATGTCTGAACCGGGAATAAATTCACCGCCACGCTGCTGGCTGCCGGGGCCGAGGATGCTTGTGCAGCAACGGCCGATGCTTTCGCGCTGGCTTCACTGGCCGCGGCCGCATGTTGCTGGCGGCGGGCTGGTATGTCATCAGGCTGGCTGTCTTGCCATGCTGAGTAAAGCGTGAGCAAAACAGTGATCGCCAGAACAATTTGCAAGGGGCGCGAGATCATGGCTGCACCTTACTTAAATAAGACATTTGCACCTGAATACTGAGCATGGCCTCGCCAATTTGTTGCCGTGAAAGGCTGAGGTTTTCGATGCGCACGCCGGGCATGTTTTCCAGCTCTGCAATAAATTGCTGAAGATCGGGGTAAGTGCCATTAGCCGGAAACTGCAAGCCGTAGCGCAGCAGCTCACCGCCCACTTCGGGCGTGGCTTTGTAATCACTTTGCTGCAGCACAATATGTTTTTGCTCGGCCAGCGCATTGAGCTTAAGTAAAAACGCCGTAAATTGATTCGATTGCGGCAGGCGCTCTTCTGCCACACTGCTGGCGGTGGCAGAGGCACCGGATGTGGCCTGCTTCAGCTTACGCGCGGCCTCCTGCAGGCTAAGCTCGCGGCGCTCTAAATCTTTTTGGATGGGTTTGAGTTTTTGCACATAAAGTGCGCCGGTCAGCAGCAGCAAAACTAAGGCCGCAATTGCCAAAACGCCCGCATATTGCCGCCATTGGCGTAAATACCAAATGATCTGTTGTATGAGTCGCTGCATATTCATCGCCGCGGCTCCCAAACGATATCCAGGTTCACCTGCACCGGATGGAAAGGATCGCTGGCACGCAAATTATGCCGGGATAAAGAAACTGTTTTAACCCCCTTGGTGCTGCCAAGGCGATCAACCAGTGCCAGTGCATCGGCAAGCGTTTTGGCTTCTAAATCCAGCTTAATCAGATGCTCGGTACTTGCCAGCTCGATACGGGTATAGGCCACGGTGGGCAGCCATGTTTGCTCCAGCACGGCCAGCACCGGCCCGATAGCCTGTTGCTGAGCCTGATGCGCGGCCAGTACTTTTGCATTACTTGGGGCTTCTTTTTGCTCTTTATTACGCGCCTCATCCAGGCGGCGGCGCTGCCAGCTGATTTCATCTTCACGCGCATCCAGCTGCTGGCGAGCCTGATCGCTGATATCAAGGCGGGTCATCACCCAAAGCAGGGCAATCACTGCCACGACGACAAGGGCCAGGCCCAGCCAGGGGGTAGAGCGGGGTGATTGGTGAAAATCGAGTTGCATGGGCTTCATGCGGTAAAGTCCGGTTGATTGCGCTGTGATGGCAATATCGCAGGGAGGGTGAAACCCGTCATTGTGTGTGCATTTTGAAAATGATGATTCAAATCTATTTGCGTGGCATAGGGCTTAGAGCTCCCCTTAGTCCAGCCGAGCGAGGAACAAGCGGCATGGGGTAGTCGTCGATTCGTGTTTGAGCGAAGCGAGTTGAATCGACGCCATGCCGATTGTCCGCAGAGAGGGAACCCCGCGAAGCGGGGCGCAGACGCCGGGGTCGCCTTCTTTTGGTTCTTTTCTTGGCGAAGCAAGAAAAGAACGCCCCTGCGGGGGCTCCCGCACCTGAATACTGTGCCGAAGGCACTGAGCTTGGTTTTATTGCCGTGGTTTATGGATTCAACTAGTTTCATAAAGCCCAATCCCCGGCAAATAAAGGATGCACTGCGCCCAAATAGCTGACTTCGCATTCTGGCAGGCTGAGTTTGGCGAGCGGGTGGGTGCTGGAGCTGATATAGATTTGTGGTGGCAAAGACACCTGCGCCAGCATGGCGGCCTGGCGCAGCAGCGCGGCCATGCCGCCATTAAGCAGTGCTTCGCTGTCCTGATTCTGCGGCAGGCTGATTACGCCCTGCCATGCCCCATCGCGCCAGAACCCGCAGCAGAGCTGATCGGCCTCGCTGATGACCAGTGCAAATTCGGGGGCTTTGAGCTGTTTTCGGTACAGCTGATGCACAGCAGAAAAGAGCGGCTGCACCTTGCTTAAACGCAGCTTATTTGTACGGGTCAGCTCGATGATGACCTGGTAAACAGATTCATCCATAGCGGCCACCAAGCGCGGTTCGCCAAAGCCCGCCGGGTTGATGCACAGCCGCCAGCCTTCGGCAGAGCCAGCAAATTGCTGGGCTAAAATCAGCCGGGCATAAGCATTCCAGTCGTCTGGCTGATACAGGCCATCCTGCCAGGGCAGCACGGCGTAACGCACCCAGTCTCCACTCAGTAAAATATTCAGTGTGCTGATGCTGCTTTTTGGACGAGTTTCCAGCCGCTGCTGCAAAGCCAGCGCAGCAGATTGCGCATCGATTGTTGCCGATGTCCACTGCTTATCTGCTTTTTGTAAGCGCGGCTGGCTGGCTAAAATCAGCTTCTTACTCGCCAGCCAAACGCTATGCTCAATCCATAAAGGGGGCACGATTGCTTTCCATTAGTGGGTTGGGTTAGTGATGCTTTACCGCTTAACCCAACATGCGCTGGTGAAAGAAATTCTAATAATCAAGATGCTTCAGCTTGTTGCGGTGCATAACACCTGCGGCGTTTTGCACCCTATGAATCTACAAAGAGGCCCAATTTAATCCACAAAAGTCACACGATTGATTTCTTGTAAGGTCGTTTCTCCGCTGGCCACAACGCTGAGCGCTTGCTGGCGCATGGACAAAAATCCAAAGCGTGCGGCAAGTTGTTTCAGCTCTACAGCTGGCGCGCGGCTGGCGATGGCTTGCTTTAGCTCGTCGTTCAGCCGCAATACCTCGGCAATGGCCTTACGCCCCTGGTAGCCGGTATGACGGCAAGCCTTACATCCCACGCCTTTTTTAAAGCGCCAGCCTTTGACTATTTCACTGTTTAGCCCCGATGTGGCGAGCAGCTCTTCATCGGGCTCGTCGTCCACTACGCAATGCAGACACACTTTGCGAATCAGGCGCTGGGCCACCACGCCGATCAGCGCATCCACAAAGCTGTTCGGTTCTACGCCCATATGAATAAAGCGGTCGAGCACCGAGAACACATTGTTGGCGTGTACGGAAGTGAGCACCAGGTGGCCGGTCAGCGCGGCTTGCACCGCAATATTGGCCGTTTCACCATCACGAATTTCACCCACCAGAATCTTATCCGGATCATGGCGCAGCACCGAGCGCAGGCCGCGGGCAAAGCTCAGGCCTTTTTTATCGTTTACTGGGATTTGCAATACGCCGGGCAGCTGGTATTCCACCGGGTCTTCGATCGTGATGATTTTTTCTTCGCCAGTATTGATTTCAGAAAGCGTGGCGTAAAGCGTGGTCGATTTACCTGAGCCGGTAGGGCCTGTGACCAGTAGCAAGCCGTAAGGCTCGCGTGCAAGACTTCTGATCCGGCCCATTGTGCCGTCATCAAAGCCAAGAATATCTAAACGCAGCTGCTTAAAAGCGTCGCCGCCGTTTTGCTTATCTAATACCCGCAGCACGGCATCTTCGCCATAAATCGACGGCATGATGGAGACGCGAAAATCCACTTCGCGGCCATTAATTCGTGCTTTAAAACGCCCGTCTTGCGGTACGCGGCGCTCTGAAATATCTAAATCGGCCAGTACCTTAATCCTCGAAATCACCTGCTCGGCGGTCTCCAGGCCATTTGCGCCGCCGATATGCAGCAGCACGCCATCAATACGATATTTAATGGTTAATCCATTTGGCGTGCTTTCCATATGCACATCTGAAGCCTTGGCTTTCAGCGCGTCATACAGCGTGGAATTCACCAGTTTGACGACGGGCTTTTTATCTGCGGCCAGGGTGGCGAGTGAAATTTCGACGATACCGTCCTGATTCACCTCGCTTTGCTCGCCAACGCCGAGCTGATCCATCGCCCGGTGTGAGGTTTCAAACTGATCCAGGTAAGTACGCAGTGCCTGATGATGGGCAAAAGCCGTCTGATAGCTGACGCTTATGCGCTGGCGCAGCCAGTTACGCAGCGCGGCATCAAAAGGATCGGCCAGGACAATGCACAGCCCCTCCGGGCCTTCGAGCAGCAGACATTGCCTTGCTACGGCTTCGCCATAAGGCAGCAAATCGTAGCGCGGGCTGAATGTGCTGAGCTCTTCCTGGCTTAAAAACGGCAGGCCCAGAAAGCGGCTAAGCTGCCCGCCGTAATCGGCATCGCTCAGTTGCAATACTTGTTGCAAACGCGGCGCAAGCGGGGCCTGATCCTGGCGTAATGTTTGAATCAGCTCCAGGCTAAGCCTGGGTAAAGATGGTGTGATCGCTTCAGTCGCAGCGGGTTTATATGTGGCATCTGTCATTGCATATTCCCAGCCAGCTCAAAAATCGGCATATACAGCAAAAAAACAATTCCGCCGATCAATACACCAATAATCAACATTAAAATGGGCTCAAAAAGGCGGGTAAACATATCGATGGCGCGTTCCAGCTCTTCATCGCAAAACTGCGCCGAGCGCTCGCACATGGTGGCCAGCTCGCCGCTTTGTTCCCCAACACGCAGTAAGCGCTCTGATACGGGGGTGGTCAGCTGATAGCGGGGCAGTGCTTGCGAAAGGGACTGGCCCGATTTCACATCAACCAGGGCCTGCTGTAAGCCAAGCTGCATTTTCAGCGGCAACAATTGCGCGGCCAGCTCCATTGCATGCACGACCGAAATCCCGCCAGCCAGCAGCAGGCCCACGGTGCGGTAAAAACGGGTCAGCGAAAATAAACGCCGGTACTGCTCTAAACGTGGCAAGCGCCAGAAGGTCTCGCGCAAAGCATTTTTTGCTGCAGCGGTACGCAGCAAAAACACCGCCAACACCACGCTGAGCACCATGCCGCTAAACATCATTACGCCGTGCTTATGCACCAGATCGCCCCACCACAGCATCACTTGTGCGGCAAAAGGCAGGTTTTTCATGGATGCATAGATCTGGCTGAACTTTGGAATTACATAAAACAGCAAAAACAACATAATGCCGCCGCCAATACCAATGACCACCAGCGGGTAAATCACCGCCGAGATGACTTTCTTTTTGACCGCAGCCAGCCGGGATTCGTAATGGTGATAGCGGCCCAGCGCATCGGCAAGGTGGCCGGTCTTTTCGGCCGAGCTGACAGTCGCAATATATAAAGGCGGAAAGTGCTGGCTCATTTGTGCCAGTACTTTAGATAGTGGTAAGCCCTGGTACAGGCCTTCAATCATGCGGCTTAATACTTCGCCATTGGTATCTTGTGCGCTCTTTTCTTTAAGTGTTTCTACCGCTTCAACCAGCGTCAGCCCCGCTTGCAAAAGCGCGATCAGCTCTTGGGTAAAAAGCGAGAGGCCAAACTCTTTGGAAGAAAGCTTAAAGGCGCTGTGCGCTCTGGCAGATAAAAATTGCTGCCCCTGCGCTGTCAGCTTATCCCGTAGCTCGCTTTCATTAGCGGCGTCGATATCCAGCTGCAGCAGCTTACCTGCCTGCAAGGCTTTAACGGTGTAGCGCATGGGGAATGGGCTTTATAGATTAGTAGCTGACGTCGGTGTCTTCGCCCGTACCACCGGCTTTGCCATCTGCGCCTAAAGTAAGCAAATCGTAGTCGCGGCCGTTTTCACCCGGTTTGCTGTAAACGTAAGGCCTGTCCCATGGATCGGCCGGTACGTCTTTCATCAGATAAGGGCCTTGCCACTTTGGCTCGTCACTGGGCTTTTTGGTCAGCACATTGATGCCTTGTTCGGTACTTGGATAGTGGCCGGTATCAAGACGGTAATGATCCAGTGCATCCGCAATGGATTTCATCTGGCTTGCCGCAGTCTTGGTCTTAGCTTTGCCTACTTCACCAAATAGCTTAGGCCCAACGTAACCGGCCAGCAGGGCAATAATCAGCAAAACAACCAATAATTCCAGCAGGGTGAAACCTCTGGAGAGGCGGTGATTCTTCATATAATTAGTCTCTTCCCGTGAAGGCTGGCAGGAGCCGCCTTTCATCTTCTATCCCCGCATCGTAATACGACGCTTCTTGCGGGATCAAGCCTTTTTCTCAGCTTTTGCCTAGTTGGAAAAATACCATATCAATGTGTCTAAGGCGGGCGCCTTCGGATCTGCTTGAAAATGAATGATTTGGTCTGAGTTATGTGATGAATAAACAGGCTGTAAATCGTAATAAACAGCACCCTGCTGATATTTAATTATCAGCATTCAATCTTCATGATTCTGTACCTGACAGCAGCCAGGCTTACCACTATTTGTTGAAAACAAAGCGGTACTCTTATCTTTGAGTTGCTTACAAAATTTATGCTTTATCATTACCTGCTCATCATGGTTTTTTATCATAAAAACACCCATATTTTTGCGATTGTTGCTTTTTTATGGCTGTATTTATGATTTTTTTGAAATATGAAAAATGCATAATCTATTGTGGTATCAAGGCTTAAGCTGTTGAGTTCCTTTTTATATGCTTTTTATTTGTTTACTTATTATGTAATGATCGTTGACAGCCAGATGGCGGGTTGAAATACTTGATTGTCATTCTTTATTGGCACTGCCGGTAAAGTGACAAGCAGGTCAATTATTAGATACCCACTATTCCAAGGGAAGCCATGAAGCTGATTAAAATTGCAACGATTGCACTGGCCATGATGTCGGCTTTTGCGCAGGCTGAAATTAAAAACGATTACTTATCAAATGTCCGGCCGCAAATTACTTTTAATGAATTAAGCAGGGCCGATAAACAAACGCTTGCAGAGCAGGCGCAGTTGTTTTTACGTGATTTATATGTTAATCGTTATGCAAAAGATATTTATTATGGTAATAGCCCAGATTGGAATAAAGGCCACGTTAATCCGGCAGATGCAGTGCAAAAAGTCATTAACAATATTGATAAGCTGAGCACCGCCCAGCTGCATGCCCAGCTGAGCCAGATTTTTATTAATCAGCGTGATTTGCATCTTAATTATAATTTCCCGCTTCCCCATGCTGCATTTTTAAGTTTTCTGCCGATTAATTTTGCCCGTACTGCAGATGGTGCAGAATTAAATGAAGTGCGCATTGACCGGGTTTATGCCAATTATTTTGATGCGCTGCTGCCTTCTTTAAGAAAGCCGGAGGTGGGCGATCAGGTACTTGAATACGCAGGATTACCGGTTAAGCAGGCCGTGAATAATGTGCTGATTAATGGCGCGGGTGCAAATCTGTATGGCGGATTTTCGCGCGCTATTCAATATATGACGCTGGTGCCACAATCAGGGAAATTGCCTCCTGCAAATGACCGTGTGCTGATTAAATTGCGCTCTGCCAAAACGGGGGAAGTGTATTCAATTGATTTACCATGGCTGGTGCAATACGACGATGCCGCTTTAGAAAACAAAGCTGCCACAGCGTCTGCTAAGGCACTTACTGATAAGGCATTTGCTCAGAGTGTTGAGGGCTATCAGGAGCAGTACAATCAATTTGTGAGCCGCAATACGGCTGAATCAGATATTCAGGGCTTTAGTAAAAATCCTACGGCAGAGCCAACCATTAAATGGGCCATTGTGCCTAAGGGTGAAAAACGTTTGGGCTATATCAGCCTGAGCAGCTTTGTGCCTGCCAACCCTGATCAGGCCGTTAATATCATTTACAACCTGCTGCGCAATCAGCTGGCTAAAACCGATGCACTGATTATTGATGTCCGTAATAATGGTGGTGGCTATATCAGCTATGCAGATCAATTGCCGCAGCTGTTTAAACCGGGTAAGGCAAGTACCGGATCTGCGCGCTTATTGAATACTAAGCTGAATAATCAGTTTTTAAATCAGGATGATTTCAGACAATATTGGCCTGAATGGGTAAAGCTGATTAATGATGCAGCCAAAACTAAAAACACATATAGCAAAACAGGGGTATTTACTTCTGCTGAAGATGCAAATGCACTGGGGCAGGCCTATTACAAACCTGTAGGTGTTTTAGCAAATGCGCGCAGCTATTCGGCAACCGATTTATTTACTTGCCAGATGCAGGATAATGGCGTGGCAACCATATACGGTGAAGATCCTTCTACCGGGGCGGGTGGTGCAAATGTGCTGGAGCATGGCTTTTTTGCAGAATTAGGCCCGGATTGGTTTAAACCTTTACCAGATGGCGTTTCAATGCGCGTGTCATGGCGCCAGTCTGTGCGCGGTGGTTATAACCCAAATACCATTATTGAAGATTATGGTTGCCAGGCGGATGTGAATGTTCCGCGCGCATTAAGTGATCTGGTAAATGGTGATCAAACCCAGTTTGATAAAATTGCGGCCGATTTATTAGCCAAGCCTGTGACTAAATCGGGCTATCAGTTTACTGGCCCGGTGGGGAATATCATAGAGCAAAAAGAGGGCAATAATACGCTGGATATTCAGGTGGCTGAAACTGAGCTTATTAAAGTGTATATAGATAATCAGCTTTTTGAAACACAAGCGGTTTATGCCTATGGCACACCTAAAACAGTGCGTATTTCCTTACCTAAAAAGGCACCGGGGCATATTTATCAAATTGGCATTGTGGGGGCTGATGCAGGCCAGGTTGCTTTATGGAATACCAAACGTCTGGTTCAGGTGAAAGCACAATAAGCTGATTTGAATGCCTGTTTGTGGGCCTGTCTCAGTATATTAATACATTGAAACAGGCCCGTTTTTATTGCTTTTTTTTTGTTAAATTCTGATGGTGAAGCAAGGTATTTAAAATGCGAAGTATATTGTGGCGCAAGGCGGTGGCAGAAGGTATGTAAGTAAGGGCGTGAGCTAAATAATGTCATGGTGTTTAATGCCTTTGGTATTTAATGTGCTGATGGTGGCTGTGTTTAAAAATACGCTGTGCTGAGAGGAATGGCTGAGGGCAGACTTATTTTCCAGCCCGTAAGGTGAAATGAGTACTGGCTGTTGATGGCTGATTTTTGCTACTGTAGTTGGGAAACAGGACGCAATGTTTTTAAAAAATCGCTATAGTTTGCAGAGCGTGCGCTCTTCATTTTTTGCTTTTATTAAATAAGCAGCCAAAGGATATTTAAAATGAAAAAATTACTCATTACTATGATTTTAGGTTTGCTGGCCACTACGGCAATGGCCGGGCCTAAGGAAGAAAAAAACAAGGCGCTGGTGCTTAAATTTTACGATACTGCATTCAATAAGTTAGATGCTGAAGGGGTTTTACCCTTTATTGCTAAAGATTATATTCAGCATAATCCTGAGGTAGCGAATGGCGTGCAGCCTTTGCAGGATTTTATTCGTTATCTTAAAACAAATGCTCCGAATTCGCGTGCCACAATTAAGCGTGTGATTGCTGAAGGTGATTTGGTGATGTTGCATGTGCATTCACAAGATAAAGCAGGTGAGCGTGGTGTGGCGGTGGTGGATATTTTTCGCGTGAAAAAGGGCAAGATCACCGAGCATTGGGATGTGATTCAGGCTGTGCCAGAGAAAGATGCTAATGGCAATGGCATGTTTTAAATAGTTTGAGCCGCTGAATTTATTATTCCCCCCATACTTGGGCATAAGTATGGGGTTTTTTATTGGCCCCAGGGCTAATCATGAATTGACATCCCTTGCAAGCTTCAATAGATTGGCCGCTGCTACGCGGCCATGCCCGGTTTGATCTTCAGGGCTTGCCGCAGCCATTGCAGGAGAGACTGCTTCCAGCGAGCAGCGCCGAAGGGGAATCGCCCCGGAAACTCTCAGGCAAAAGAACTGTGATGGCGTTGGCAATCTGGAGAGAAGGCAGGTTAGCCTGCCTCGCCGAAGGAAGCATGGCCGGTGCGCTGCATCTGCCGCAATCTCTCAGGCAAAAGGACAGAGGGGCATCGTTCGGCTCACTGCTGAGCGGGCACTGTCATCTTTGTCTGCTCTGTTTACGCGTGCCGCTTTGCCTCTTAACCTTTGTAAGCTGCGCGCTTTCAATCAGCTGTCTGAAGAAAATACAGGCAACGGGCACCTTATTTGGTGCTGGTGCTGAACGATATTCTGTAAAAACAATCTGTCTGACTATACATATCAACAATAGCCGCGCTGCAAATGGGCAAATGCTCAGTGCAGCAGCAGGCAATATCCGGGATACACAAAATGGCAATCAGCGTTTTTGATTTATTTAAGATCGGCCTTGGCCCATCTAGCTCGCACACCGTTGGCCCGATGCGGGCCGCGCGCACTTTTGCCCGTCGTTTAGAAAAAGACGGCATTCTTGATAAAGTCGCAAAAGTAAAAAGCGAATTATTTGGCTCCTTAGGGGCAACCGGTAAGGGGCACGGCTCGGATATCGCTGTGTTGCTGGGCTTGCAGGGCGAATCGCCCCGCCTTGTGGATACCGATAAGGTGGATGAAATGGTGGCCGCCATTCGCGAAAATCGCAGGCTACGCCTTTTAGGCACGCACGAAATTGCATTTATCGAGGCCGAACACCTGATTTTGCATAAGCGTAAAACCCTGCCTTATCACCCGAATGGCATGATTTTTGAAGCCTTTGATGCGGCAGGCGAAAGCATCTCTAAGCGTGCTTATTATTCTGTGGGCGGTGGTTTTGTGGTGGATGAGGCTGCGGTAGATGCGGGCTTTAACCCGCCCGGCGTGACCGAACTGAAGCATCCGTTTAAAAGCGGGGCCGAGCTGTTGGCGCTGTGCGAGCGCCACGGTAAAACCATCAGCCAGATCATGCTGGAAAACGAGCTGGCCTGGCGCACCGAAGATGAAATCCGTGCAGGCTTGCTGGAAATCTGGGCTGTGATGCAAGCCTGTGTAAAACGTGGCTGCGAGCGGGAAGGCACTTTACCTGGTGGCTTAAAAGTAAAACGCCGTGCAGCCGATATGTATCAAAAGCTGCTGGCCTCCCCGGAGGCCGCGCTGCGTGATCCGCTTACGGTGCTCGATTGGGTGAATTTGTACGCGCTGGCGGTAAATGAAGAAAACGCCGGCGGTGGCCGGGTGGTGACTGCGCCTACCAATGGCGCAGCAGGCATTATCCCCGCCGTGATGCACTATTACGCCCGATTTACACCTAATCCAACTGACGACGGTATTGTGCGTTTCTTTTTGACTGCTGGCGCGATCGGTATCTTATTTAAGCTGAATGCTTCTATTTCTGGTGCGGAAGTGGGTTGTCAGGGCGAAGTGGGCTCTGCTTGCTCGATGGCTGCAGGTGCGCTGGCTGAAGTCTTGGGCGGCACGCCCGAGCAGGTCGAAAACGCAGCAGAAATTGGCATGGAGCATAATCTGGGCCTGACTTGCGATCCGGTAGGGGGCCTCGTGCAAGTGCCCTGTATTGAGCGCAATGCCATGGCATCAATCAAAGCCATCAACGCAGCCCGCATGGCGCTGCGCGGCGATGGCCAGCACTTTGTATCGCTTGATCGCGTGATCAAAACCATGCGCGACACCGGCCGGGATATGAACACCAAATACAAAGAAACCGCCCGCGGCGGCCTGGCCATTAATGTGATTGAAGTGCCGGTAAATATTGTGGAGTGCTGATTCTATTGAGCTTGAGCAAAAAAACGGCGGGGAAACCTGCCGTTTTTTTGTGGGTGTGATCAGCTTCTGGTTTGGGTTGCAGGTATTCGCTTTGGGCAGCTGGCCAATGGTTCTAATTATGATAAAAACGTTGTTCAGGTCCGGCGGGGAAATGAAATTCACTACAAAATACTTCAGCAATTTGCCATGAGACTTTGGCAGGCTCTGTGTGGAAATAAGGTGAAAGCTGGGGCGTCTACTGTAATTATGAATTGACGTCCCTTCAGGGCTTATTGCTGAAAGTGCAGGATTCTTTGCCGCAATATGGCAGATCTGGCGGGGGATTAGCTTGTTGCCAGACCTGCAGCAATTTAAGGTACGAATTAAAACTTTGTTTGCAAGCAAATCGTTGATCTATTTGCACCGGCGCCAGAGGAGCACAACGGTTTAATCATTGTGCTCCTTGCAAATCGGCTATTGTGCGTAGTTTTAATCGCCAGCAGCTGCCTTACGCCGCTCTATCTCTGCCATAAATTCCAGCAATTCTTGCGGAATATCCTGCTCCAGCCTTTGGTAAACGCGGCAATCCGGGGTGCGGGTGATCAGTTTGTAATTCACCAGCTCACGGCGCAGCAGTACGTGATCGCCGATGGCTTCTGCGCTTTTAATCCATTCATTCGCGGCTTTTTCGCTCATTTGCTGGTTGGCGGGAATGCTGGCCCAGATTGGCCAGATGCAGGGCAGCTGCTCAGAAAACTTCGTTGGCCAGCGGATTAAACGGCCCTGTTCATTAAAATGCCGCAGCAGACGTTTGGTCAGAATAGAAAAGGTGTTACTTGCAGCAGGGGCTGGTGTTTCTGCGGCAGCGCGTAAGTGCTGGAAATTACTAAAACCAGCAGCGCGTGCCAGCATATTGAGAATTTGCAAGTGGCCAGGTGCGGCAGGCTCAAGCGCCCATTGCTGTTTAAGCGAGCGGGCAAGGGCGGAAATATCAGAGGTATAAAAAGGATAGGTAGTGCGCGACATGGTCGAATCTCCTGTCGTGCCTGAGTCTGAAAAGACTGCCGCTGGTCGCCGTTACGGCCTGGCACTAGGGTTCGGGCCAAGCTTTGATGCAAAGATTTAATTCGCCAAAGCAGGTTTAGCGTGGTTCATATGAACCGGCGACGCCTGGGTGAGCTGCAGACCCGTTGCAGATCATATACCAGAGTTGGGTTTTAATTCAAGTTGCAGTAAGTATTAAATGTTTTTTCATGATATTTGCTTGCTCGTGTCTCTTTGTGTCTTTAGACTGATTAAGGTTTGTGTAAGTAGATTGTGAGTAAATTTCCCCGCAGTACCCACTCATCCTCTTCCCTGTGTTTTGAATGGGGAAGCCACATTTGGGCTGATGTCTGATGGATACACGCTGGAATGATGCAGCTTGGGTTAAAGGCAGTGAATCAAAACTAAATAGCAGGCTCTGAATACGGAGCCATTAAAGGGGGTACCAGATGAAGCAGCGCTACGCCTGTTTAAGCAGCCTGATGGTTTTGGCCATGTCGGCCTTTGCCGATGAAGGAATGTGGACTTTTGATAATCCGCCAAGCGCCTTGGTGCAACAGCGCTATGGCAGCAGTTTAAGCCCCGCCTTACTTGAGCATTTACAGCAGTCTGCCGTGAATTTTGGCGCGTCTGCTTCTTTTGTTTCCAAAGACGGGCTGATGCTGACCAATCATCATGTGGCGATGAATTGCATTGATAAGCTCTCTACCACCGAGCGCGATCTGCAAAAAAATGGCTATGTGGCAAAAAAATCCAGCGATGAATTAAAGTGCCCGGGCGGGATGGCGCGGGTGCTGATTTCCAGTGATGACGTCAGCGAGGCGGTAAGCCGTGCTGTGGCTGCGGGCAAGGATGATGTAGAACGCACGGCGCTGCGTAAGGCAGTAATTGGGGATTTAGAGAGCAAATGTAAGCAATCCACCGCTTTACAATGCGAAGTGGTTTCGCTTTATCAGGGCTCGCTCTATCACCTGTATCGCTTTAAAGAATGGAATGATGTGCGGCTGGCTTTTGCACCAGAATATCAGGCCGCATTTTTTGGCGGAGATGCAGATAATTTTGTTTACCCCCGCTTTGCCCTCGATTTTGCGCTGTTTCGGGTGTATGAAAACGACAAACCGCTGAACCCAAAGCACTATTTAAAAATGGCCGATAAGCCGGTGGGCGAAGGCGATGCCGTGTTTGTCGTTGGCCATCCGGGCAATACCGATCGATTGCAAACGCTGGCGCAACTTAAAGCGCTGCGTGATATCAATATGCCGATTCAGCTGGCCAGTGCAAAAATGCAGCAACAACTGCTGCATGCGTTTTCTAAACGCTCGCCCGAAGCGGCAAGGCAGGCACTCGATGTGTTATTTGGCACAGAAAACTGGCAAAAAGCTTTATTGGGTGAGTATGCCGCTTTGAAAAGCCCGCAGTTGATGGCGCGTAAAGAAGCCGATGAGGCAATCTTTCGCAAGGCTTATCAAGAAAAAGGGTTAACGGGCGATCCATGGGCTGAGATTGATGCAGCAACGGCAAAAGGCGTTGCAAAAGCCAGGGAGTTTTGGGCGGTGGGCTATGGCCAATACACCCTGTTTGATAAGGCAGGCAAATTAGTCGAGCTTGCCTTTGAGCGGCAATTGCCCGATTCCGTACGTCTGAGTGCCTACCGTGATGCGCGAATTACCGCGGTGGAGCGACAGCTACGTGCAGATGTGCCCGTTTACAAAGAGTTGGAAACAATCCGCCTTGCCGCAGGGATTAATGAAGCGCTCGATTTATTGGGAGAAAATCACCCCTTTATTCAAGCCACGCTGGGCGAAAAATCGCCGATTGTTTGGGCAGAGGCGGTTGTTAAGAAAAGCCGCATCAATGAGGTAAAAGAGCGGGTGCGCTTATTAGAAGGCGGCGTAAAAGCGATCGAAGCCTCGGAAGATCCGCTGATCAAAATCGCGCTCGCGGTCTACCCGCTGCGCCGGGAGCTGCTTAAATTTAAAGAAGAGCAGGTAGAAACGCCGATTAAACAAGCGGCAGAAAAGCTGGGGCAGGCCCGCTTTGCGCTTTACGGTAAGACATTACCGCCGGACGCCACAGGCACATTAAGGCTGTCTTACGGTAAAGCTGCGGCTTACACCTCTAATGGTATCGCCACACCATGGAAAACCACGATTGGCGGGCTGCTTGCCCGTGCCGATGGCTTTGCAAGTAAGGCCCCTTTTGATCTGGCCGGAACCATTGCCCAAAAACGCAGCCAGCTTGATCCGCGTGTCCCGCTTAATTTTGCCAGCACTGCCGATATCATCGGCGGCAACTCCGGGTCTCCCGTGGTTAACAGCAGGGGCGAATGGGTAGGGCTGATTTTTGATGGTAATTTAGAAAGCCTGGGTGGCCGCTTTGTCTACACCGATGAAACCGCCAGAGCCCTGTCGGTTGATGCGCAGGCCATTTTATATGCCCTGGACAAGGTCTACGCAGCGCCGCATCTGGCTAAGGAGTTGCGGGTGAATTAACTGCGAAGTGAGCAGGGTCTGCCCAAAGCGCAGCGCAGTACGCCTACCGCCAGGCCAAACTCATCGCCTGGCTAACACTTCTTATCCGAATTGCCATTGGGCGTAATGCGTCTGGAAAAAGCACCCGGATGTATTACGCCCTGCGAAATACTGCAATTTATGCTTGGAAATATCTGAAAAAGTACCTGTTTTATCCAGCCTTAAGGGTCTTACTTAGGAAAGGTTTATGGAAGGTAAAAAGATCGGGGTTCAGCTTTACACTTTACGAGCCGAAATGAAAAAAAACCTTCAGAAAACACTGGAGAAGGTGGCAGATATTGGATTTAAAGAAGTCGAATTTGCAGGTTATTTTGAAAATAAACCCCGTGATATTCGCTATCTTTTAGATGATTCAGGTTTAAGTGCTCCTGCGGCGCATATCGCTTACCAGGATTTAGGCCCGTCACTTTCTGAAGCCATTGAGAATGCGCAGCTGCTTGGCCATCAATATCTGGTAAATCCTTGGATCGATGCTGCTATTCGTGAACAGCCTGATGGGTGGAGGCGTATTGCTGAGGTCTTTAATCGGGCGGGGGAGCAGTGCAAGCGGGCAGGAATTCAGTTTTGCTACCACAACCATCATTTTGAATTTGTGCCGTTAAATGGCGAGCTGCCTTATGATGTTTTGTTACAGGAGTGTGATGCAGATTTAGTAAAGATGGAGCTGGACCTGTGCTGGATTACCCTTGCCGGAAAGGACCCCGAAGATTATTTTCAGCGCTATCCAGGTCGTTTTCCCTTAGTGCACCTGAAACAGTTAAAAAATTTACCAACGCAAGATTTTAGAGTAGCTCTGCCTTTTGATCAGGCGTTCCCTGAGATAACCGAAGTAGGGCCGGGGGTGATTGATTGGGAAAAGCAATTGTTCATGCCACATTGCGCAGGAATACAGCATTATTTCGTTGAGCACGATGTAGCAAAGTCTCCGTTTGACAGCATTCAACAAAGCTTTGATTATTTAAAAGAATTAAATTTTTAATAATATGTTTTATTACTCCGCAGCAAAGAGAGTAGGGCGTACCTAAAGTGAAGTGCAGTGCGCTAATCTCCAAACCCAGCCGAAACGCCTCTTCTGCAATTTCTAATCCACATTACTAAGCGGTGCATGTGTTTTGAAACGGCTTGAAAAATGCCAGACTTATACACCCTGTGGATTCTGTGAAGTTCTAATTTTTTATATGCAAAATAGATTGATTAAAAATAATCAATCATCATTTTTTGCTATCATGCTCATTTTTTTGAGGCTGAATCATGATTATTGATTGTCTTGCTCTCGCAAAAGAACTGAATGCTTTCAATGTTCGGGCTGTTAAAGAATTAAAACAGCGCGGTATTGCGCCTAAACTCTGCGAAATTTTGGCTACATCTGATGCGGGTGTTTTATCTTATGCAGAGACTAAAAAAAGGCAAGCTGCAGAGCTGGGGGTTTTATATGAATCATTTATCTTTGATTATGATGCAAGTCTTGATACGGTGCTGGAAAAAATACGGCAATTAAATCAGGATAAAAGTGCGCATGGTATTGTGATTGGCTTGCCTGTTTTTGCCCATCTTGATTCTGATATATTGCTAAATGAAATTGCCCAATATAAAGATATTGATGGTCTGGGCTCTAAAAATACCAGCGCTCTGTTTACTAATCAGGAGCAAAGTGCTATTGCTCCGGCTACACCCGCTGCAGCTTTGTATATTCTTGAATCGCTGAGTGCGGTCTCAGGCAAAAAAGTATGTATTTTAGGCCGGGGCAGGACAGTAGGCAGGCCATTACTTGAAATGCTGATTAATCGCAATGCTACGGTGACGGTCTGCCATTCAAAAACAGCGGTGATTGATATTGAAATGGCGATTGCACAAAGTGATATTGTAATGACGGCGATTGGCATTGCCGGTACCGTAAAAAGTGAGTGGTTTAAAGCAGGGCAAATTGTGATTGATTGTGGTATTTCATTTATCAATGGCAAAACTTCGGGCGATGTAAACAGTGCCGAATTATCTGATCTGGGCGCATTTGTTACACCTGTGCCTAAAGGCGCAGGTGCGGTGACTAATGCCATGATATTTGCAAATTTAATAAAGGCGGTTGATCTGCAATGAGCGCATATATATTACCCGATTCATTAGCTGATTTATTTGAAACAGCGGCTTCAACAGATGCTGTGCCAGGTGGCGGATGCGTGGCATGCGTATCTGCCCACATGGGAATTGCCTTATTATTAAAGGCGATTCGGATTACATTAAAATCCAAACCAGAATTAGCCGTATTACAAGAGGCAGAAAGGCGTTTATTGGGCTATGCCGCGCAGTGCATGGATTGTGCGCAGCAAGATGCAGAGGCTTTTTTTCAATTTCTTGCCGCGTATAAGTTGCCTGTATCGACCGTGGCAGAGCAAACTTTACGCTTAAAAAGTATTGAACAAGCCGCGGTATCGGCCACCCAATTGGGGATTACAATTGCGGCCATGGGAAATAATGTTTTGCAGCTTTGTTGTGAGATTAAACCGGATATCAAATTATCTATCGTGGCCGATATTGTTGCCGGTGCTTATTTGGTGTCTGCCATGGTTGCAGTTGCAATAGAAAACGCCAATGCTAATTTATCTGATATTCAAGCCATATATCCGGACTTAAAGGCTTCAGTTTTAAAAGCACAGATGCAAAATCAGGCCTTGCTGGCCGCTTTGGTTTGATTTAATAAAGGCAATGCGCTGTGAATTTTTATTCTAAAATATTGATTATTGGCACCAGCGGCTCAGGCAAAAGCACGCTGGCCAGGCATTTAGCAAAGCGTTTGCAGCTGGCTGATATTGAATTAGATGCTTTATATTGGCAGGCGAATTGGACTCCAGCGGGGGCGTCACTCTTCAGGGCCAGGGTGGAACATGCCATTAACAGCCATTCTGCCTGGGTAATGAATGGCAATTATCTGGAGATTAAGGATTTAAGCTGGGGCAATGCCCAGCAATTGATCTGGCTGGATTATTCATTAGCAACAGTTATGTGGAGGGTGATTAAACGTTCATTGTTGCGGGTGATTAAAAAAGAAAAATTATGGGCGGGCAATACCGAAACGTTAAAGAATAATTTTTTCAGCAAAGACTCTATTATTTTATGGGCATGGCAAACTTATGCCTTAAGAAAAAAACAATATTCGGAAATGATTGCAGACCCATCTTATCGCCATTTGCAGGTGCTGCGGTTTAAATCGCCAGCAGCGCTTGAGTCTTATCTTGATGGTTTAAAACTCTGATTGGTGTTTTTAAACATTGCGGGGCTTATGCTCCTGCTTAAACCCCCCAGCTCTGATTAACAGGACTGGGGGTTTTAAGCAGGATTTTGTATTAATGCCTGAAAGGGTTAATAACGCTTGCCTAAATACTGCGGATTAAGCAGATTTTCATTTGAGAAAATATCATTTAATTGCGCCTGGCTGAGCAGCTTTTTCTCTAAGCACACTTCCATCACGGTTTGCCCGGTTTGCGCGCAAATCTTGCCAATTTCATCGCATTTAGCATGGCCTAACACCGGGTCCAGATAGGTGACAATGGCGATGCTGTTGAGCACATTGCGGCGGCAGGTTTCTGCATTGGCGCTAATGCCATCAATGCATTTCTCTTTTAGCCCCTGCATGGCGTTTTGCAGTAAATGGATGGATTCAAATAAGGATGATGCAATGACCGGCTCCATTACATTGAGCTGCAATTGTCCTGCTTCTGCTGCCATGGTAATGGTTAAATCATTGCCGATTACTTTAAAGCAAACCTGATTCACTACCTCTGGTATCACCGGGTTTACTTTGGCAGGCATAATGCTGGAGCCTGCTTGTAATTCTGGCAGATTAATTTCTTTTAAGCCTGCACGAGGGCCGGATGATAAGAGGCGCAAATCATTGCATATCATCGATAATTTGGTGGCGGTGCGTTTTAATGCGCTTGAAACCATCACATATGCACCGCAATCTGAAGTCGCTTCAATTAAATCTTCAGAAGAAGTAAAAGCGTGGCCGGTGATTTCGCAGAGTTTTTTTACGGCAATTTCGCGGTATTCTGCAGGGGCGTTAATCCCTGTGCCAATGGCGGTAGCGCCCAGGTTAATTTCGAGCAACAGGTTTTTTATTTGCCCGATTAAGCGGATATCTTCTTTAATTAATGTGGCAAAGGCATGAAATTCCTGCCCTAAAGACATCGGTACCGCATCCTGCAGCTGGGTGCGGCCCATTTTAAGTACGTCTTTAAATTCAATTGATTTGGCAATAAAGCTTTGTTGCAGCGTTTCCATATGCCGCATTAAAATCAGCAAATGATCAAACAGCGCTACTCTGAATGCGGTTGGGTAGGCGTCATTGGTGGACTGGCATTTGTTGACGTGATCATTAGGGTGAATAAATTGATATTCGCCTTTGCCGTGCCCTTGTAATTCTAAGGCTAAATTGGCAATCACTTCATTGGCATTCATATTTACCGAAGTGCCTGCGCCACCCTGAAATACATCGCTGGGGAATTGGTCCAGGCAGCGGTTATTGTTGATGATTTCATCGCAGGCTTTAGCAATAGCTTCAGATATTTTCTTTTCTATGGTGCCAATTTCACCATTGGCTAAAGCGCAGGCTTTTTTTGTTTTGGCCAATGCTTTTACCATAATGGGGTTATCGCTGATTCTGGCTTGCGATATCTTGAAGTTTTCTATGGCTCGCTGGGTGTGGATGCCATAGTAAGCATCAAAAGGAACTTCTTTTTCGCCTAATAAATCGTGCTCGATTCTAACGTTTTTCATCAGATAAAACCTCCACAAAGAACGATATTAGCAGTGAGTGCTTTTAGTTTGATGATGTTAAGCAATATATTGCGCGTTAGGCTGTAGGTAAAATCACGTACCTGGCGGTGCCTGGCTCGCTAGCTGGCTCTGGGGGCCAGTAAAATCACCGCCATGCCGGTTAAGCTGATCAGGCTGCCAATCATATCCCAGCGATCGGGCGTAATGCCGTCTACCTGCCACAGCCAGAGCACCGCCACACTGACATAAACACCGCCATACGCCGCATACACCCTGCCACTTGCTGCAGGGTGTAGTGTCAGCAACCATACAAACATCATCAGGCTAAGAGCCGCAGGCAGTAATAAAAATACTGAGCCGCCTTTGCGCAGCCAAAGATAAGGCAGGTAGCAGCCGGCTATTTCTGCAATGGCTGTAAGGGTAAACAGGCTGAGGGTTTTTAGGAAAAAAACAGATTGATTCATGGCAGATAAGTAAAGGGCGGTAATTCACAAAGTATACTGAAGCGTTTGTACCGCTGTATTGAAAAAAGCATCGTAAAAAACAGCATGGCGGGTAAAAAGATTTTATTGCTTATTTATGTTTTTATTTAAACAGGTTAGTTATGTGGAAAAAAATTAGAGTCGTGATTTTATTGCTGATTCTGGCCAAGGTTGCACAGTGGATGTGGCTGGATAAAGGCGCGCTGGAGTGGAAAAAGAATTTATATGTGGCGGTATATCCGGTGAATGTCAGCGGCAGTGCCAGGGTGAGTGCCTATTTGCAAACCTTAAGTAAGGATGATTTTGAGCCGCTGAGCCAGTATTTTGCGGCTGAGGCTAAGCAATATCAGCTGGCTGTGCACCGGCCATTTGAGTTTCAGCTGGGGGCTGAAGTCAAAGCGGTTCCGCCTGCACCGCCCTCTGATGGCAGTGTATTAAGCACGGTGCTGTGGAGTCTGAAATTCAGATACTTTGCTTGGGCCAACAGCCCTAAAGTGAGCGTGCCACCGGATATCCGCCTGTATTTACTCTATTACGATCCGGCTACTCACCCTCAGCTTAGTCATTCCACTGCGCTGAATAAGGGGCGGATAGGGCGGATTAATCTTTTTGGTGATCGCTCCTATGCCAGGCAAAACCTGGTGATTACAGGCCACGAGCTGCTGCATACCTTGAATGCCACAGATAAATATGATTTGAGCACCAATATGCCCGTTTATCCGGATGGCTTTGCCGAGCCGGATCTGCTGCCGCGTTACCCCCAGGGTTTTGCCGAACTGATGGGCGGGCGTGTGCCGGTGAGTGAAGTGCTGGCAGTGATTCCTGATCATTTGGGCCGGACGCTGATCGGTGAGAAAACAGCGAGGGAGATTGGGTGGGTAAAGAGCGCTCCCTGATGGTTAAATTTTTATTTGGGCCGGGGATGTATCTGGCCCGTGTATGAAGCTTTCTGATAGCAATCTTTACTGGTTTATTAATACGGATTAGTCATGTTAACTGAGCACAATGCCTTGCATTCTTTACGCCCATTTTGGGCTTCTTATCAAAGCATGCTGAAAGGGATGCAAGCAGGCGGGCGTTTTTCTGCCAGCCCGCAAGAAAGCTATGCAGCGAAGCAATTTGAAAAGCTGTATGAGCTGGAGCACGATCTGAGCAATCTGAAGCGGGCAACAGGTTTTATTCGCGATTTAGCGCCTGATTCCGCAGAGGGGTACGACATTTATCGCTATCACGATGAGCATTTTTCTATGCGTTTTGCAGGCATCGTGGATAAGGCGCACCGGCTGGCTGGCGCTTCTTTATTATTAAAGGCTGATAAGTGTGAGGGCAGTGGCGGAAATGCTTTTGTGATCAGGGCGGCCAAAGATCACTACCCCGAGGTAGCCGCTCATCTTGAGCGCTTAACTGCACTTGAGGGCAATCATAAAAAACTGCGAAAGGCTGCTGTCGCCCCGGAGGCAAGCATGCAGGTGGCAGATATTGCCCTTGAAGCCGCGTATCTGGATGAGCTGAATAGCAAAATAGCCGCAGCACTTGCTGCTTTGCTGCTTACATTAAAGCCTGTTTATGAATTAATTTAACAAAAAAAACAGCAAGCAGCGGGGGGCCGCCACTTGCTGTTTTTTAATTTAAAGCTGAATGTTTAAACTTTAGACAGCTTCATGCTGGATGCTTCTGCAGTCAGATAACCCACAGCACAACCAAATTTGTTTTTATAGTTGCTGTTAACAATTGGGTTAACCAGTGCTTTGGCTGCGGCATCCATTGTGCTGATCCAGTCACCAGCATGTTGGAAATTGCTCATGATATAGGTCCAGCCATTTACATCATCGGCAACCACCAGCCCCGTGGCTTCTGCACCAGCCGGCATGGAAATCAGACGTGAAAGCACTTTAGTGTCGATATTGTAAGCCCACACAAAGTTATTTACGTGCTGGCTGCTGTCTTCACCAATAAACAGGGTACGCAGTTTTTCTGAGAATTTCAGATTATCCGGGTTGGCAATCTTGTCTACATTTGCTGTATTGCCTAAAGCATCTTTGGCGATATCTTCACCAACGATCAGGGCTTTGGTTTTTACCGGTACCCATTCGCTGTTAATGGCTGCGCCGCCTAAGTCTTTTTGGCCGCCTGCTAAGGTGTGCGCCATGACGCCACCCGCTTTTAATGCTTTTTCCAGTGCAACGCTGTCATTTGGGTTATTGGCTTTATCGCCTTTCACCATTGAGGCCACGATGTTTTGCAGTGCAGAGTAAGCGATCTTGTCTTTTGCGTTAACAGTGGTGCCTTCCATCTTGGTGAATACCATGCTGGCACCCACAAAGCTGGCGTAACGGTGGGTTTCAAGGAAGGCCGCTGCTTTTTCCATGCCTGGCTTGATCTTAATCCACTCAACTTTACCGCCGTTGTAGATTTTGGTGAAGCTTGCGTCAGCAGGGTCTTTGCTTACAACTGTCATGATATCGTTTGGCTTGAGGGTGTCAGCCAGTTTTTCGATTTCTGCGCTGGTGGCGGAGCCAAGCTTAATCCATGTCAGTGCGGCACCGGCTGCTGCCGGGTCGATAGAGAAACCTGTACCGACTTTAGCCACGTACAAGGAGCCAGAAGACAGGTCTTTTTCTTTATCAGCAACGAAAACAAATAAGCCGCTGTTGGTTGCATCGTCACCCATTAAAGCGGTGCGGTTATCCGGCATAACCTGAATCAGCTCGTGCGAGATACGGCCCAGGCAGTAATGCTTTTTGATCGAGCCAGTACCATCCGGATTAACTGTTACTTCAGGCAGGTGGCCATAGTGGTAAGGATTTGCTTTGGTTTCATCGCCGAATACATTTTTGCTGAAGCCTTTAAACTGCGAATCTGTTGCGGCAGTAAAAGCATCCGGCTCATATTCTTCGCTGGAAAGGTGGGTATTCCAAGGTGACATGCTGGCACCACAGGTAATCCACAGCATATGCGCTGGCGAAGTATCCACATTGTGGTATTTAACCAGTGTCAGCTTACCTGTGGCCTGATCCTGATCCAGCGTCAGTACGGCGATAGGGGAAGGCAGCTGGCCATACATGCTTTGCCCGGCCTGGTTGTTGGTGGTGTATTCAAATTGAACAACCGCAAACACCGCTTTGCCCTTGATACCGGCAACAGTTGCTTTATCCAGATTAATCAGGGATGTGCCGTCAGCACAATCAGAGAAGAATTGTCTTTCCAGGCCTGGTACGGATGTGTCCAGAATCGGCTTGTTGTTGATATCAACATAGCCGCCAGACAGGTTGTAACCGCCTTTACCATCAGGAACATAATCACCTGTGATAAAGAAAGGCTTGTAAGCCAGTTTAAAGCTTTGGGTGGTGCCATCGCTCAGTTTTACATTCAGCGCGGAGCCAACGC
Source organism: Iodobacter violaceini (assembly GCF_011601265.1). Lineage (GTDB taxonomy): Bacteria > Pseudomonadota > Gammaproteobacteria > Burkholderiales > Chitinibacteraceae > Iodobacter > Iodobacter violaceini. The sequence continues at coordinate 26,554 of NZ_JAAOLX010000001.1, read as the reverse complement.
TGGTGGTGCCCATTGCGTAAGGGTCTGCAATGCCAGGGGCTGCCATGCCGCTAAAGCTGGCTGATTCAAAGCTGACTGTGGCCGGTGGAGTGACAGTCGTTGTATCGCTGTCTCCGCCACAGGCGGTCATCAGCACGGATGCGGCTGAAGCACCACCCAGTGGTAAAAGTGGAATGCTGGAGAATAATTTTAAGGCTTGGCGGCGGGAAGCTTGCATTTCATCTAACAATTTATAACTCCTCAGAAATTCCGGTCACAAAATCGTGCTTGTTAAATGCCTGATTAAGTACTAGCGGCATTAATTCTGCGTAAGTTAACGTGTTTACATGACAAGCTCATGACATATTGCGCCAGGCTTTCACGATCTGCTCCGGGGTGTTAGGTAAAAATATTGTAGATTTTTGTAAGCTACATTAAGCCCTGCGTAACCATCTGGCCTAAAAGGGTGGCTTCCTTAATAGAGAAGGCGAATGGCGGCAAACCAGATTTTTTTGTTGATAACGCTTAAAGCCCGTTTGAACCAGAGCATATGCATATTGTTTATTTTGTTAATAAAAAACTGCATTTTGGGCTGCAGAAGTGTTTCAAGAGCAGCGTTTTGTATGATGAATATGCATGTTTGAAATTTAAAATCCAGGACGAAAAAAAGCCCGCTATTTACGCCTTTACGGGCAAATAGCGGGCTTTTTATTGCTTACAAAAACTAAATCAACCACACGCTCCAACAAAGCCGCAGGATACGCAGCGGCTGCAGCCGTCTACTTTTTGTAAGGCATAGGCACCGCATTCGGGGCATTTTTTGCCGGTGGCGATCGGGCTGACCGGTGCCAGAGGCGCTTCATAATGGCTTTCATCAATCATATAAGTCATATGCTTGTTTTTGAATCGCTCGGCCAGCAGTTTGGTTGGAACCTGATTGCCGGATGCATCCAGAAAGCCCCGTTTGGTCAGAATTTGCTGCAGGGCATAGCCAATCGCAGCCACTTCAGATTCGTGGAATAAAGGCGCTTGCGTGCCGTCTTCCTTATTAATCATGCCACAACGGACAGTGCCCTTGCCCCAAATAACTTCGCGCATATCGGCCAGCGATTTAGCAATCGAGCCACCCGAGCGGGCCGCCATGGATAACAGCCGCATGCTGGCGGTGATCCACTGCTGATCTTCGCTTTTTTGGCTGGCTGGCATAAAGAATTCAAACGGGCGCTCAATCGTCACCAGCTCGCCGCCCACCATGCCGGTGATATGGATAAAGCTGACGGTGAGGTAAACCACTTTTTTGCCTTCGTACGTCATATACACGATCTTGGAAGTTACTGATTCCAGATCGCCATTCGGGCGGCGGTCAAACTGCTTGCGCAGTAAATCATCATCCGGCACCACCTCGGCTTCTGCCGCTGCAGGCGCTTCGCTGGCAACCGACAATACGCTGCCCAAAATGCTGTTCGGACGATAAGTTGCAAGGCCCTTCAGGCCCGCACGCCATGCATCCATATACAGATTCTGGAAATCTGCGTAAGGATATTCAGCAGGCACATTCACCGTTTTAGAAATCGCTGAATCAATAAAGGGCTGCACCACTTCCAGCATCTTCATATGATCGCTGGCCGACATATTCAGCGCAGTCACAAAGGGCGCAGGCAGTTTGCTGGCATCCGATACATCGTTGCCCATATGGCGGTACAGGCGCCATGCGTGATCAGCCACTTCATAAGTTTGCGTGGTGCCATCGCTCATGCGTTTTTTGCGGTTATACACCCATGAGAAGGCTGGCTCGATACCATTAGAGGCGTTGTCTGCAAAGGCCAGCGTAATGGTGCCGGTGGGCGCAATCGACAAGAGATGCGAGTTGCGCAGGCCATGCTTGGCAATCGCCGCACGAATCGCCTTAGGCAGGCGTTTAGCAAAGTTACCTGCAAGGTATTTATTGCTGTCAAACAGGGTGAATGCGCCTTTTTCTTTGGCTAAATCCACCGATGCCAGATAAGCCGCATCGCGCATCACCTCAGATATTTTTTGTGCCAGTGCACGGCCTGCATCAGAATCGTAGCGCAGGCCCATCATCACCAGCGTGCTGCCCAGGCCTAAATAGCCCAAGCCAATACGGCGTTTGGACATGGCTTCGGCTTTTTGCTGTGGCAGCGGCCATGCGGTGGCTTCCAGCACATTATCCAGCATGCGGATACCAATGCTGACGACCTCCTGAAAGCCTTCAAAATCAAAGCTCACATCGCTGGAAAAAGGCGATTTTACAAAGCGGGTGAGGTTAACCGAGCCCAGGCAGCAGCAGCCGTAATCCGGCAAAGGCTGCTCGGCACAGGGGTTGGTGGCTTCGATGGTTTCGCAGTAATACAGATTGTTATCTGCATTCATGCGGGATAAAAACAAGATGCCCGGCTCTGCGTGATCGTAGGTGGATTTCATCACCTCATCCCAAAGCGTACGTGCGCGGATGGTTTGGTGTACCCAAAGGCCATCTTCACGCAGATAAGCACCCGCCGCGATTTTTTCCGGGCCAGGCTCGGCTTTGTGCACGAGGCAGAAGTCTTTGTCCTGGTTTACGGCTTCCATAAACTCGTCGGTGACCCCGATCGAGATATTAAAATTAGTCAGCCCGCCCTGATCTTTAGAGCGGATAAATTCCAGGATATCCGGGTGATCGCCACGCAAAACACCCATCTGCGCGCCGCGCCGCGCACCAGCAGATTCAACTGTTGAGCACGATGCATTAAACACCTGCATAAAGGAAACCGGGCCGGAAGCGCGGGAGCGTGTGCCGCGCACCAGCGAATCTTTAGGGCGAATCGTCGAGAAATCGTAGCCCACACCACCACCACGGCGCATGGTTTCTGCCGCATCAGAAAGCGCGGTATAGATGCTTGGCTTGCCATCGGTGCTGCCAGAAACCGAATCGCCCACGGGCTGCACAAAGCAGTTGATCAGCGTGGCGTGTAAATCCATACCCGCGGCAGAGTTAATCCGGCCAGCCGGTACAAAACCATTTTGCTGCGCCCATAAAAACTTCTCTTCAAAGTAAGCTTTAAAATCAGGCTGCTCTACGCTGGCCAAAGCGCTGGCAACGCGCGTCTGCACGTCGCTAATCGAGGCTTCTTCGCCCTTGGCGTACTTTTCCAGTAATACATCCAGAGAAATTTCTTGCGGGGCCATATTGGTGTTTCCTAAATAATTAATCGTGTTCGGTGTCTGGCGGGCTGCGGGTTGATCGCTAAGAAGTGCGGGGCGCAGCTCTGTGCAGAGATCCTGCGCGGCCTGCTTAATAACAATATCTGATCTGGCGGCCAATGGCGGCGGCTCTTTGAGGCGCGCACGGACGAGAGGGCAGGATTCTAAGCGAAACGCGCTTATGCCGTGTGGGATTTAAAACATGTGGTAATAGTTTTGCTTTGTCTGGTGTTTGTCATATTTACGGTGGCGAATGGCTTTATCAAAACAATTTTTGGTCGGAAGCATTATCCCAGTATGGGGTGTCTTGCCACTGTTGCCGGTCAATAAAATCCAGAAAAGCCCGCACTTTTGCCGGTACGTGTTTGCGTTCAGGAAATACGGCGTAGATGGCATAGCGTGGCAGCGGGTAGTCGTCGAGTAAAGTAACTAAGCTGCCCGCAGCCAGATCGGCTCCGACTACAAAGGTTGGCATATGACAAATGCCAACGCCTGCCAGCAGTGCATCCCTTAGTGCTTCGCTGTTATTTACATGGTAATTGCCACGTGGCAGCACTTTATTTGCACCTGCCGGGCCAGCAAAAATCCATTCGGTTCCTCCCCGGTAATAAGAATACTGAATGCAGTTGTGCTTAAGCAGATCAAGCGGTTGCAGCGGATGGCCATACTGCGCCAGATAAGCGGGCGAAGCACAGAGCACGCTTTTACAAGGGGCGATTCGCCGGGCAATCATTTGGGATTCGGGCAGGTGGCCAATCCGGATGGCAAGATCAAAACCACCTTCAATCAGATCGACCATCTGATCGTCCATCACCATATCCAGTTGTATCGCCGGGCAGGCTTGTAAAAAAGCAGGCACAAGCGGGGACAGGTGCAGTCGCCCAAATGCCATGGGCACGCTGATGCGCAGTAAGCCTTGGGGTTTTTGCTGCAGGCCGGCGATAAAATCCTCTCCTTCGCGGGCAAGTGCTAACGCCTGGCGGGCGTAATCATAGTAGCTTTCCCCTGCTTCAGTCAGGCTTTGGCTGCGAGTCGTACGTTGCAGCAAGCGAGTGCCCAGTTGGGCTTCCAGCTGCTGAATACGCTTGCTGACTGCTGATTTGGTCAGCCCCAAACGTGTTGCCGCGGCTGAAAAGCTGCCACATTCTACGACGGCCACGTAGATTGGTATCGCTGCCATGTACTCCATTAGATCGTCAACCTTTTCGCTACAATTCGTTTCCAATTACCTAGATTATCTTAAAAATAAAAACAATGTAAATTCAGTTTTGTAACGTGAATCTTATTTTTAACTTACTAATTGGTGATTGGCCGGTCAGGCTAAAAGGATAAAATGGAAACGAGTCTCGCCGTCGGAATGAATCGCAGCAGAAATATATGTCTTGCTGTGCTCTCTTTGGCGCAGTTTATGATTGCGCTGGATTATTCAATTGTTTATGTGGCCCTGCCTGAAATTGCACGGCATTTACAGATGGATCAAAGTCTTGCTCAATGGCTTGTATCGTCTTATGGCCTGATGTTTGCCGGGTTTTTACTTGTGGGCGGGCGGCTTTGTGATCGCTTTGGTGCTGCAGTTGTTTTTATACGGGCAATGGCCCTGTTTGCCGCAGCCTCACTTTTAGGTGGTTTTGCCTTATCAGGGGTGTTTTTGCTGCTGGCAAGAGGGGTGCAGGGTATCGCTGCAGCTGCATTGCAGCCTGCAATTATTGCCCTGATTGCTCTGAGCTTTGCAGAAGGGGCAGAGCGTGCCCGGGCATTGTCTGTCTGGGGGGCTGTGGGGGCATCGGGTTTGGTCGCCGGTGTGGTGCTGGGCGGAGTATTGGCAACGCTGTCATGGCCACTGATATTTTTGATTAATGTACCTGTGGCGCTGGTTTGCTTACTCGCGGCGAACAGGGTGTTTCCTGCCGCTTTGCCTTCCCTGTTTTCAGGCCGGATTCCGCTGTTTGCTTCCGCTTTGGGTACTGCTGCGGTTCTGGGGGGTGTATTGTTGCTTACAGTTATCGCTGAGTTTGGTTATCAGCATTTTTCCATTCCATATTTACTGCTCGGGTCAGTGGGCTTATTGCTGGCTTTTTATGCGACTGAAGTGCGCTCAGCTGCCCCTTTGATTTCCCCCGTGCTATGGGCAATACCCAATTTAAAGATTGGGTGTATGGCCAGTGCGCTATATATGGCAGGCGTGGGCACGGAGTTTTATATGGTGACTCTGCTGCTGCAGGAGGTGTATGGCTATGATGTGCTAAGCACTGGTTTATTGTTTTTACCACTGTCTCTGACGATTATTTTGGGCAATATCCTGGCCGGGCGCTGGATTGGCAGGCTTGCTGCAAAGCATGTGCTGGCGTATGGATTTTTTTTAGGTGCTGCGGGCTTGTTGCTGCTGGCGCTGAGTACTCATGTAAACGACTACTGGCGATACACATTTCCTGCATTGGTGATGAGCGGTTTGGGCCATGGCCTGATTTATACATCGAAGTTTGCTGTGGGCATTGAAGGCGTGTCAGAGACTCAGCAGGGGTCGGCCAGTGCTTTAATGGTGACTGCTCAGTACAGTAGTGGTGCTATGGCATTGGCCCTGTTAGTTATTATTTTGAAAGGGCTGCCTGTACATCAGGCATATCCTGCGTGTTTTGGTTTATTGGTGATGTTTTCATTGTTGGGGATGGTGGTGGCACTTAAGTCTGCCCGCATGGTGTAGCAATATTGTTAAATAAAAAGCCCTCTCTGAATTTTCATCGGGGGCTTGTTCTGCCACATGATCAGGATCATTCATGAGCCTGGCCTGATCGCTACCAAACAATACTTTTGATGACAGGTTGCCGTTGCACAGATCAGCCCGTCGTTCAGCTCTCTTTGGCTATGCCGCTTTTAAGACCTTTGCCCTGGTTTGCTTAGCGGCTTTGTTGCGCTGTGTAATCAATGTGAGGGCCATTTATCCTTTTTCTTTGCCATGAATAAATATTTTATTTATTGAATTGAGTACTTTTCCTGGTGGTTTTTTATTGTAATGAAGTTTTATATTTTTTTAATTCTTTGTGTTTAATTAAATTTGCATGGTTTTATTTAAACGGGCTGATCTGTTTTTACGGATGATAAATTAAAATAACCAGGGTTTTTTATTATTGTATTTCTTATGGTTTGTTTTTAATGTTCGACAGGGGGGCAGCTTTTGTGTGTTGAGGAATTGGCCATGTTTTAAGTTTATTTGCTCTTTTGTAAAAAAACATAAGCATGTTGTTTCATTTTGGCTATCGTTATGTTGGCGGCCTGATTTTTTCTTCAGAATCATTTGTGCATTGATGTGTTTAACTAATGGAAGTACAGATAATGAAACTCAGAACACGGATCTGGATTATTGTGATTGCTGCTTTGTCCGGCATCATGATTATGGGGGCCGGAGGCTTATATCAGTTGCGTCAAAGTATGATGCAGGAGCGCCGGGCGCAAATTGTTCAGCTGCTGGATTTGGCAAAAGCCCAGCTGACGCATTATCAGGAGCTGGAAGCCAGTGGCAAGCTCAGCCGTGAGGAGGCACAAAACCGGGCTATAGAGGCATTGGCTTCGCAAAGAGCGGGTAATACTTATTTTTTTATTCGCAGCATGACCGATGATACCTTTGTATTTCATATCGATCCCAAGCGAGTGGGTAAACCGGATCAGGGCGCAAAATCGCCGGATGGCAGAACAGCCGTTCAGGTGATTCGTGATGGCCTGGCTCAAAGCAAAGATGGTAAAGCGTTTGCATTAACTTTTACCGCCCGCCCCGGTAGCGAGGATAAAACGCCATATCCAAAATTAAATGGTGTTATTCAGTTTGAGCCATGGGGCTGGATTCCGGGGACCGGTTTTTATCTGGACGATATTGACCGTTTATTCTGGAACAGCGCAATTAAAATGCTGGTGGCTGTTGCTGTTATTCTTGCCGTGATGGGCGCTTTAGCCATGGCAACAATGCGCAGTATTCTGGGGCAATTAGGCGGTGAGCCGCAGGATGCGGCGGATATTGCACTCAGTATTGCAAATGGTGATTTATCACAACGGATTGATACCAGGGCAGGCAATCATAGCTTAATCGGGTCTATGCGCTCCATGCAGCAGGGTTTGCATGATATGGTCAGGCGCTTTAATCAGGCCTCGTCTACTTTGGCCAATGCATCTGAGCAATTAAATAAAGAAACGGCACAGATCAGCCGGGGCAGCCAGATGACTTCGGAGGCGACGTCATCCACCGCCGCAGCTATTGAAGAAATGACGGTCAGCATCAGCCATATTTCATCCAGCGCCAGGGAAACTGAGCTTAATTCACATCAGGCTGCAGAGCTGGCGACTGAGGGTGAAAAAATGGCCCAGCATGCCGCAGACGAGATTCGCCGTATTTCGGGTGATATCAGCTCTGCAGCAGAGTTGATTCGTGGTCTGGTTGATCGTTCACGCGAAATTGACAGTATGAGTGCGGTAATTAAAGAAATTGCAGATCAGACCAATTTGCTGGCGCTTAATGCCGCAATTGAGGCGGCACGTGCGGGTGAGCAGGGCCGGGGCTTTGCAGTAGTCGCCGATGAAGTGCGTAAATTAGCTGAGCGTACCAGCGGTGCAACGCAAGATATTACCCGTACAATTCGCGCCGTGCAGGACGATACGGATATCGCAGCAGGCTCAATGGATTTAGTGCAATCACAGGTGGCTCAGGGGGTAGACCTGGTAGAAAAAGCGGCTGCTGCATTGCGTGAAATAAATGGCATGGCCAGGGTTACTTTAGAAAAGACGCGCGATGTGGCTAACGCCACTCAGGAGCAAAGCCAGGTGAGTAACAGTATTGCTGGCAATGTGGAGCGCATCGCCCAGATGGTGGAAGAATCCGATGCATCCGTTCAGGCTGCCCATGAGCAGGTACGCAGCCTTGATGAGCTGGCGCGCGAGCTGACTCTGGAGGCGGCCAAATTTAAGCTTTAGGCGGGCTGAGCGTGGCTTGATCAAAGCTTGGCTTTGTTTGCCAGGCTGATTTGTACCTGATAAAAAAAGCCCCTGCATCAGCAGGGGCTTTTAAGTTTGAATGTATGGAATAAAACGCTGGCGTTTATTTCAGTTTCACATTCCAGTTTTTTTCCACGCACTTCACATAATTGCCTTCGATCAGTGCGTTGTATGGGGTTTGGTAATCGACCAGCTGGCACTGATTATCCTGCCCCGCACTCCAGGTTTTTTCCCAGAAAATAGGGTAGGCGGCGGAGCTGCCTTTTTCGAAGCGCTGCATATTGGTGCAGTTCATCGATTCTTGCTTGATGTCCCAGCCTAAATCACGTGCAAACTCGGTGTAGTAGTCGATGCGGTTTTTAGCCGCTGGTTTGAGGGTGGCATCCTGGCATTCGGCGTTAATAATTTGAATGGTGGTTGGGAAATCATTACCCAGGCCACGTGCCTTATCTTGTGCATTAGGCACCCATGTACCGTCGATCACGTGCAGCATCGATGGTTTTGGTGGCTGTGGATACACAAAGAAGAAGGTGGCGGAGGCCATATTCAACCAGCTTTCAGCAACCTGATCAGGATCATTTAAAAGTTTGGTCTGATCGCCACTAAACATCACTTGCGAGAAGGGGCCGTAGTTGTAGTTGTAAGAAAGTTGTTTAGCGCCACGGCCATAATACTTTTTAAAGCTGCCGTCAGCGTTCTTGCCGCAGGTCCATACGCCGTTAAAGACCGGATCGGTACATTCAGTGTTGTAGCCGCAGCCTGTGCCGGTTTCGGTGCAACCCATTTCACGTACATGCACCAGCGCCTGACGCCATTCATCAATGCCGTATTGGGTAACGCTATGGCCGCCGGTTTCCTGGGCAAAGTGAGCAAACATAGTAGCGAGCGAGCGGCGGCAGATTTGGTCTGCATTGCGGCCATCGCTGTAATCGTCACAAATGCCCGGGAATTTGGCGATGGCTTGCAGGAAGCGCTGATAGGTATAGCTTGGATGACGCACTGAGAAATAGTATTGAAACTTTTGCTCAGGTACGAGCGCTTCAACCCGTTTTACATTCAGCGGATTATCGCTTTTGCCAGGGGCAACTGCATCGACTATGGTGTTGCTGGCAGTACGTACCGATGCTTTTACCTTGCGGAAGAAGTCGTTATTAGTCAGCTCGGCTTCGCGGGCCAGAGCCTGGCTCAGCGTTGGTACGCCATCTGGCGGAGGCGTTGTGCCACCGCCGCTGCCACCACCACTGCCTGTGCATGCACCGCTATCGGTCCATGTGGCGCTCTTGCCAGGCTCTTCGGCCGCATTAACCCACCATTTGGCTGTGTAGTTGTGATTTGCATAGCTCACAACACTGCCACCGGCATAGCTGCTGCTGGATACCCAGGCGGCTTTGCAGGCGATGGTTCCCGGAGTGGGTGTTGGTACGGCTGTAGGCACAGGCGTTGGAGCCGGTGTCGGCACTTTTGTCGGCACAGGAGTCGGTGCTGGAGTTGGTACTTTTGTGGGGACGGCGGTTGGTACAGGGCTTGGGGCAGGCGTCGGTACTTTAGTCGGCACCGGGCTTGGTACTGATGTAGGTACGGTATTGACTAATTCCCACGGGCCCCATTGCTCTGCGCCTGGCACATTTCCCTGGGTCCACCACTTGGCTTTCCAAGTTTGGCCATTGTAGCTTGCGGTTGCGCCAGCAGTGTAGGTGCTGCTGGCGCTCCAGTCGGCCGCCATCAGAGAGGCGCTCATAAACATCGCGGCTAAAAGCGCCGTGATTTGGATCTTTGCTTTCATTGTCTCTTGCTCCATCCAAAATAAAGTCTGTTGGCTGTGCCCGGGATGAGCAGCAGCGCAGATCAGGTTTAAAAAGGTTTGCGGGCTTATTGCCCGTCTGTTTTGCTATGAAGTGGTATCTTCATTTGTTGTTGTAAGGTTTGCGGATAGTAGCAGTTGTAGTCGTGGTGTCAATGACTACGGGCACCTGTTTGATGATTAATTTAAGCTTTGTTTTATTTTGATGACCTAAAGCAATTTGGCACAATATTCTGCTAATTTAAGCTAACTTATTGTTCTTAAAGAAAGTGGCGCCGGGGAGGAGTTTCAGTGAGATGTTTTTTGATCAACTGCATGTCCGCGTTTCAAATACGGGGCTCATTCTGGCTAAAAGCGGCCAATTACGCTGTAATTGGTATTACGTAGCGTGTTGTTGTGGTTGCTATTTAATTGACTTGGGCGGGCGTTAGAAAAGGGGTGAATCCGGTATACTTGCAGCTGTTTATTTCCTGGCTGACGAGATGTTCATGCGTGTTTTTTTCCCTATTTTGCTTTGTGCAGCATTACTGCCTTTTAGTGCTCAGGCTGAAGATGCTCCTTTGCCCTTTGACGTGCCCTCAGCCGCACCTGCAATTCAGCGTGTACCTGTTGCAAATAAAACGGTATTGCATTCACCAGCCGCACGGCCCGCAGTGCAATCTGGCCGCCATAAACATGCAGCAGCCCGTAAGAATAAAAAAACACAGGCTGGTGTGACTAAAAAACACAGGGGCAAGCAACAGGTTGCCACGAGCACCCGGCAAAAAAACAAAAAAAACCGCGTTGTGACTCATAAAAAAGCTGCTGGCGTTCAGCATGCAAAGAAGGTTTCAGGGCACAAGCACAAGACCGTGCATAAACAGTCTGCACATAAACGGCCCGCTCATAAAAAAGCGGGGCATAAAAAACGCGCAGGGCATTAAAAAATTAAAACAGAGTGTTTTTGTATAGCCACCCGGGGCGGAATGCCTTGAGCGCTGTGTTTTGCTTATTTTTTGAATTTGGCGGGTGTTTTAAGCTGAATGCCATAAAAATACTGCCCGCTGTGTGTAAAAAAGCCTTGTTTTTCCGGATGGAAAAACAAGGCTTTTTCTTGAGGCTATGGATTTTGCTACTAAATAATATGGCGGGTTGTTTAGTAAAGATGAATTCATCATGGCAGAGTGGGGAGGTGCTGATTAATCTTTAATTTTGATCATCTCATCACTGCTGCCCAGCCAGCCCGCGCGCCTGAAGTAAAGCCACAAGCCAATATCCAGTATCACCATCAATACTAAAGCGGATGGATATCCTAATCCCCACTTCAGCTCGGGCATATGCTCAAAATTCATGCCATATACCCCGGCAATCATGGTTGGCACTGCAAACAATGCAGCCCAGGCTGCGAGTTTTTTGGTGACCGCTGATTCGCTCAGTGAAATCATGGATAAGTTGACTTGAATTGCTGTATTAAGCATATCCCGAATCCCTTCAATCGTATGAGTGATACGGCCAAGGTGATCGTCCAGATCACGGTAATACTCTTGCAATTGGCTGCAAACCTGCGGAACACGGCCACCGTGCAGGCGGGTTACGGCCTCATGAAGGGGGGTGATGCTATGCTGCACCCGCATCAGTTTGCGTTTTAATTTGTAGATTTCCTCAATACTTTCGCGTGTGCTTGATCCGCCGGAGAATATTCTGGCTTCAATGTTTTCCAGCTCAATTTCAAGAGAGTGAATAATCGGGAAGTAGCGGTCAATTACGGCATCCATCAATGCATACAATACAAAACCCGCCCCATGAACCAGTAAATGGGGTTCTTGTTCGCATCGCTCCCGTACATTCAGAAAATTAATTTGTGAGCGGTTGCGAATTGAAAGCACATAGTTAGGCCCGACAAAAATGCCGACTTCACCAAGCTGAATGGTTGCATCGGCATCCAGTTCCAACAGATGTAATACAACAAATAAGGTTTGCCCGTATTCCTCAATCTTGGGCATCTGATGGCCTTTTTGCACATCTTCTACAGCCAGCTCGTGCAGCCCGAATTCTTCGCGCATTTCTTCCAGCTCAGCCGGCTCCGGGTCGCGCAATGCCACCCAGACAAAAGAATCGGGCTGCTCAATGTAATCACTGATTTCAGGCTTTGGAATATCGGCGATTTTCTTGCCGTTTTGATAGGCTGCACAGTTAATTAACAAATCATTTACTCCGAAAATTCAATAAAGTGAATGACCGCCAATTTTTAAATGGTTTGAATCCATTCATCAGATGGTGGGGCAGTGTGCTTTATGTGAGCGGTTTATTTTGTATCTTAAGGGGCTTTATCTCCGGCTGGATTAAGCCCCGCTCATGATTAGTTGTCTGAGTCGTCTTCAGGGAGTTTTAAACGCCCTGTATGATAGTCGTAATCAAAAATTTCACCATAGCGGCTCCATTCAATCGCGGTTCTGAGTACGGCATGTGCCTGGTCTGCATCCATTGATTCTTCCAGCAGCTCAAGAACCGGCTCCTCTGTCATTTCACCTGAGGCACTATCTTCTAACATTTGCCGGATATGTTTGGCGAGCGAGACATGAGCGAGCAGTTGCTGGCCAAAAATAATCTGCCTGACCGATTGTTCTGCCTTTGCATAGCGATGGCCAATGCTGGTCAGGGTAATATCGCCCGCTTCAATGTGTGCCAGCCCTAATAAGGTAAGTGCTTCATAGGCCGGGAATGTTTCTTCATCGGAAAGGCCAATTTCTTCACTGAGTTTGGGTAAATCAGCACGACCATAAAACGGTGTGTCTGCTAACAAATCAATTACGCCCTCAATCAGCCCGATGCCTGCTTCAGGGTGGCAGTAGCTTGTTGTTACGGGCTTGCCTGAATCCGGCTCAGTCGCTGTTCTGATGGTCATCAAGGCATAAACTTCATCGACTAAAGCGCGGATCTCTGCCGAATCGGCATTGCGCGGGCGTGGCAGGTCTATTTTCAGCTCACTGCGAATTCGTCCGGGATTGCTGGAGAAAATAATAACCCGGTCCGCCATCATCACGGCTTCTTCAATATTGTGAGATACCACCAGGATGGCCCGAGTTGAGATGCGTTTTTCTTTCCACAGATCAAGCATATCGTTTCTGAGTGTTTCACCCGTCAGCACATCCAGGGCAGAGAACGCTTCGTCCATCAGTAAAACATCCGGGTTGGTGACCAGGGCACGGGCTATCCCGACCCGCTGTTTCATCCCGCCAGAAAGCTCCCGCGGTAATGCACCGCCAAACCCCGCGAGGCCAATCAGCTCAAGCACTTCATCAGCGCGCTGTTCACGCTCGCGCGCCGGCACGCCTTGTGCCTCCAGCCCCAGCTCAACATTTTGCTGCACGGTTAACCATGGAAACAGTGCAAATGACTGGAATACCATGGCTACGCCTCTGACCGGGCCGTAAATGGGGTTCTCTCGGTATTCACAGATGCCCTGATCCGCAGGAATCAGGCCCGCCATAATACGCAGCAGGGTTGATTTTCCTGAGCCAGATTTGCCCAGCAAGGCGACAATTTCTCCATCGTTGAGCGAGAAATCGACGTTATCAAGTACGGTACGATCACTGCCATCGGATGCACGAAAGGATTTGGCAACATTTTTCAGGTGAATTAATGCGTTCATAGTCTGACCTGCTTATTAAGCTTTATGCGGAGGTTTAGCGTTTATCTGCAAGCACATAGAGCTTGCGCCAAAAGAAACGGTTAAGCGTCATTACAAAAATGCACATCACACCGATCCCCAGGGCAATCCGGTGAAAATCACCTGTTTCGGTCATTTGCTTGATGTAGCTGCCCAGCCCGTCGGCCACGAGCGTTGTTTTTCCCCAGCTCACATATTCCGCCACAATGCTGGCATTCCACGAACCTCCGCTGGCGGTAATTGCGCCTGTGACATAGCTGGGGAAAATAGCGGGCAAATAAATCCGTTTCCACTTCAGCCAGCCATTGACGCCCAGATTATCCGCAGCCAGCCGCAGCTCATTAGGAATAGCCGATGCGCCAGCCACGACATTGAACAGGATGTACCACTGCGTACCAAAAACCATTAAAGGTGAGAGCCAGATATTGGGCGTCAGCTTAAATGTCACTAAAGCCAGTACGACTAAAGGGAACATCAGATTCACGGGAAAAGCCGCCAGAAATTGTGCCAGTGCCTGCACTTTTTGCGAATAATGAGGGCGAAGACCAATCCAGACGGCAATAGGCACCCAGATCAGCGAGGCGAGAGCAATCAGCAGCATGACGCGGGTCAGGGTGATCAGGCCAAGGCCAAACACATGGGCTACTTCTTTCCAGCCCACTGCCCCATGAATAAACACCGCCATCTGCCAGATTGCGGTGATTGCCAGTAAGACGAGCGCGGCATCCCATACCTTTGGCCATACAGGGTTTGCTATCTTGTGTTTTCTTTGCTGCAACTGAGGATGACGCACACTAAACCAGCTCAGCGTCAGCCGTAACAGAGCCCAAATTTGTGTGGTGAATGCATGCATCCAGCGGCTGCGTCTTAACCAGTCGAGCAGCCATGATTGTTGGGCCGTTTCACCTTGTGACTCTTCAAATCGAAATTTATCTGCCCACGCCAGCAGGGGGCGAAAGAATAACTGGTCATACAGCAAGATGCCGGACAGCATCGCGCCAATCGCCCAGGCAATCGCCACACCATTGCTTTGCTCAATCGCGACAGCAATATAAGAGCCAATTCCGGGAAGCTTAATATCTTGATTTGCTACAGAAATCGCCTCGGCAGCAACCAGGAAAAACCAGCCGCCGGACATCGACATCATCATATTCCAAAGCAAGCCAGGCATTGCATAGGGCAGTTCCAGCCTCCAGAAACGCTGCCAGCCTGACAGCTGGAAAATACGCGAGGCTTCATTCAGCTCAGCTGGGACAGTGCGAAAGGATTGAAACAGGCTGAATGCCATATTCCAGGCCTGGGATGAAAAAATAGCGAATATGGCCGCGCATTCAACACCCAGCAAATTGCCTGGAAACAGCGCAATAAACGGGGCGATCGCAATAGCTTGAAAGCCCAGGATGGGTACAGATTGCAATACATCCAGCATTGGAATCATGGCTTTTTCGGCGCTGCGGTATTTTGCGGCAATTGCGGCGAAAACCAGGCTAAACAGCAGGGAAAAAGCCATCGCAGTGAACATCCGCAAAATCGTGCGCAGCAGATAGTAGGGCAGATAAACCGGATCAAGCGATATTTGCAGCGATTCACCGACGATAAACGGACGGCTCATTTGCATGGCTGCAAAGGCTAATAGAAAAAGTACGGCCAGCACTAAGGGCAGTAATACCCAGTCCCAGCGGTTTGGGCCGCTGTCACGGTGGGTTTTGGGGGTGAAAAGCTCGAACATAAGCAACTCCCGGGCAGGCAAAAGCCATGCCTGTCCTTCTCAATGCAAAGTGCATGCGAAGTTCATCACCCATGCCCGGAGCATGGGTGAATAAGAAATATTGGGAGAAGAGTTTGTCCTGATCCAGACAAAATCCGCTGCCCGCCAGAATGGCAAGGCAGCAGTAGAGCTTACCTTACCTGAATGAAATTAACGTGTAATCGCTGACTATAACAGTCCACAGGTAATGCTCATGTTGTAAAGAAGGGCGAAAGATAGCACAAACACGGGTGCTGGGGCCAGACAGATTAAGTAGCGAAATGTATCACTGAATGGATTTAAATTATGCTGCTTTGATTGCGCCGCTGTTCTGAGTTGGATCAAAATTTGCTTTCGGATAGCTTCAGTAAAATATAAGTAAGGTGCTATGATTCGGCCTGAATGCCTCCGTCTTTTCTTACTCACACCATTCTATGGTTGAAGCTCAGTATGTTTTGCCGTCACTTACTATTTGCTTTTTTATGCGGCACTCCTTTTCTGCTGCAGGCGGCGGATTTAAAGGTTCTGGTTTTAGATGGCGATTCCATGCCATGGGCAGAGGTCAGCAATAACCAGCTGAGTGCAGGTCTCTATTTTGATCTTGGCCAGGCACTGGCTGCGCAAATGGGGCGCAAAGCCCAGTTTGTGCTTTTGCCGCGTAAGCGTTTAGTGCATGCCATTGAAAGTGGCGGGGCAGATGTGCTGTGTAATTACCTGCCTGTCTGGCTGCCCGGAAATTTTGACTGGAGCACGCCGTTTATTCCCAATGCCGAGTTGCTGATCAGTGATCAAAAAGCAAACAAGCCGGCCTCGCTGGATGGCTTTGCAAATGTGCGGATTGGTACGGTACTGGGTTATGTGTATTCAGACCTTGATCAAGCATTAGGCGCGCATTTTTTGCGTGATGATGCGCCCAGCATGCGTCACAATTTGCGAAAAATGACGGCTGGACGGGTGCAGCATATGGTGATTAATCAGTTTGAGCTGGAATATCTGCAAAAGCAGGGGCAGTTTAAGACGCCATTGCATCCGTTTACAGTGCTGCGCAGTTTTAAGGGGCAGTGTGCGGTTTCCCGGTCCGGACAGGTGACTGTGGCTGAGGTCAATAAGGCGATTGTGGCTTTACAAGCACAGCATGTTTTGAAAAAGCTGATAGAGCGCTATCAGTAATTGGCAATCCATTTTAATGGCTGGTTAAAAATGGATTGCCTGCAGTTTGCCGGCCTTATGCGGAAATCTTGGCCAGCTCTTCAAAGTAAGTTGGGAAAGTCTTGGCAGTGCATTGCGGATCGTTAATCTGAACCGCTACGCCTTTAACAGCCACCAGCGAGAAACACATCGCCATGCGGTGATCGTCGTAAGTATCAATTGCTGCGCCTGCAATCAGTGATTCAGGTGGTGTGACGGTAATAAAATCTTCTCCCTCAATCACACTTGCACCTACTTTACGCAGCTCTGTGGCCATGGCGCTCAGGCGGTCGGTTTCTTTAACGCGCCAGCTGGCGATATTTCTGAGTGTGGTCGGGCCTTTGGCAAAGAGTGCAGCCACTGCAAGGGTCATGGCGGCATCGGGAATATGGTTCATATCCGCATCTATGCCGGTTAACTGGCCGCTCTTGGGGGGGGCTGCTTCAATAAAATTACTGCCCCATGTGATTTCTGCGCCCATTAAAGCCAGCGCTTCGGCAAAGCGCTTATCGCCCTGAATGCTGTCGCTGCCCATGCCGGTGACGCGTACCTTGCCGCCGCCCATTGCACCTGCGGCTAAAAAGTATGAAGCCGATGAGGCATCGCCTTCTACTTCGATGATGCCGGGGCTTTGGTAAGTTTGGCCAGCGGCAATGCTAAAGCTGCTCCAGCCGTTTTGCTCAACCTTTACGCCAAATTTGGCCATCAGTTTAAGCGTGATATCGATATAGGGTTTGGAGATTAATTCACCGATTACTTCGATGCTCACCGCCTGGCCGGTGAGCGGCAGGGCCATTAAGAGCGCGGTTAAAAACTGGCTGGAGACATTGCCTTTGACTTTGATCGTTTGCCCGTTGAATCTGGCAGGTTTAATCGCCAGAGGCGGGTAGCCTTCCACGCCGGTGCAGGCAATATCAGCACCTGCTTCACGCAGTGCGTTGACCAGATCGCCAATCGGGCGTTCGTGCATACGGGCCACACCGCTGAGGGTGTAATGGCCCTGGCTGAGTGCCAGGGCGGCGGTCAGCGGGCGAAAAGCTGTGCCTGCATTACCCAGGAATAATTCTGCTGTTTTAATCGGAAACGCCCCAGCTGCGCCGTGCACAATAAAATCACGGCTATCGCCAATCTGCTCCCATTTAATCCCTAATGCTTTCAGTGCTTCAAGCATGTAATGGATATCGTCTGCAGCCAGCAGGCCTTTTACGGTTGTGGTGCTTTGCGCCAGTGCGGCAAGCAGCAGAGTGCGGTTTGAAATGCTTTTGGAGCCGGGCAGCGCTACGGTGCCGTTTACGCGGGCGATAGGGGCAAGATCGAGGTATTCCATGGAGCCTTCCGTTTAAAAGGTGGGATATCAGTTCAGTAGTTTTTCCAGGGCGGCCAGTACTTTGTCTGGTTCGAGCTGATTCAGGCAATTCATATGTTTGAGCGGGCAGACACGCTCAAAGCAGGGGCTGCATTCCAGATCTAAAGTCACGATTTTTGCATTGGCCGATAATGGCGGTGTGAATTCGGGCGAGCTGGAGCCGTAAATCGCTACCAGAGGGCGCTCCAGTGCGGCGGCCACATGCATTAAGCCAGAATCATTACTGACCACGGCGCGTGCAAGCGACATCATATCGATGGCTTCGGCCAGCGAGGTTTTGCCGCAGTAGTCAATCACTTCGGGCGCGCCAGCCAGAATCTCGTCAGCAATTTCCCGGTCTTTATTCGAACCAAAAATACATACCTGAAAGCCACGGCTTAGCAGGGTTTGGGCAAGGGCAGCCATATGGCTGCCCGGCCAGCGTTTTGCCGGGCCATATTCTGCGCCGGGGCAAAGTGCAATCATCGGCTTGCAGGCATCAAAGCCTAATTTGGCTGCGCTGGCGGCACGGTCCTGATCGTTTACCACTAAATGCGGATGGGGCACCGGACGGGCAATCGGCTGGCCGGCATCTTCGGCCAGTGCGGCAAAGCGCTCGACCATTTGTGGCAAAGCCAGCGGATCAAGTACACGGGTGTCATTTAAAAAACCATAGCGGGATTCGCCCACCCAGCCGGTACGAATCCTGATGCCGCTAAAGAGCGGCAGCAGCGCAGATTTAAGTGAATTAGGCAGCACAATCACCTGATCGTAGCCGCGTTTTTTCATTTGCCGCGCTAAAGTCCAGCGCGTGCCCAGCTTTAGCTCGCCATGGCCAAAAGGGGTGTCAAATGATTCGCTTACTTCAGGCATGCGGGCGTGCAGAGGGCGTGTCCAGGCTGGGGCAAGTACATCCAGTATCAGGCCGGGATGGCGCTGATGCAGGCGTCGGTAAAGCGGCTGGGCCATGATGGCGTCGCCAACCCACGCCGGGGCAATAATCAGAATTTTTTTCATAAGCTCAGGAGGGACGAACTGGCGCTTATTTCTGGCGGATGCCAAGCCAATTCATCCGTGCACAGGGCGGGGGGTACCCGCCACAGCGTGTTTATCACACAGGGTAAAACGGCAGGTAAGCCTGCCCTTAATTAATGGCCTTTTACAACCTCACCCGCTTTCAGGCGGTAGTGCGTGCCACAGTAAGGGCAAAGTGCTTCGCCGTTTTTTGCAACAGGTAAAAACACGCGCGGGTGTGAGTTCCAGCTCAGCATATTTGGCATCGGGCAATGCAGGGGTAAATCACTGGCGAGCACTTCAATTTCACGCTGGGTATTTTCTTTCAGTTCCATGGATTTTCTCTTTCAAATACGGGGTGATTGCATCACCCTGGACTAAGAGGGTGGATAAAGTCCACCCTCTGCTTTAAATATTAAATCAGTGTAAGCCAGTCTTCGTGTTTAGGATCTAAGCCTTTCACACAGTCAAAATAGCGTTTTTGTAAGCGTTCAGTAACCGGGCCGCGGCTGCCAGTGCCAATCGGGCGGTTATCCAGCTCGCGGATCGGTGTAACTTCAGCAGCGGTGCCGGTAAAGAATGCTTCATCTGCGGTATAGACTTCATCGCGGGTGATGCGTTTTTCGATCACTTCGAAGCCTTCTTCCTTCGCCAGCGTGATGACGGTGCTGCGGGTAATACCATCCAGGCAGCTTGATACATCGGGCGTATAGAGCTTGCCTTTTTTCACAATAAATAAGTTTTCGCCCGCGCCTTCAGATACATAGCCTTCGGTATCAAGCAGCATGGCTTCATCATAGCCATCTGCCGCGGCTTCCTGATGCGCCAGAATGGAGTTGATGTAATAGCCGCTGGCTTTGGCCCGCACCATGGATACATTCACATGATGGCGGGTAAAGCTGGATACTTTGACGCGAATGCCTTTTTCCAGGCCTTCTGTGCCCAGGTAAGCACCCCATGGCCAGGCGGCAACGATGACATTAATCGAGTTGCCCGTTGCGGCAATGCCAAGTTTTTCTGAGCCAACAAAAGCCAGCGGGCGCAGGTAGCAGGAGGCCAGTTTGTTTTCGCGAACCACCGTTTTTTGCGCTTCGAAGACTTCTTCAAAGCTGAACGGGATTTTCATCTGAAAAATTTTAGCCGAGTTAAACAAGCGCTCTGTGTGGTCGTGCAGGCGAAAGATCGCGGTGCCCTTTGGGGTTTCGTAAGCGCGTACACCTTCAAACACGCCCATGCCGTAATGCAGGGTATGGGTTAACACGTGTGTGGTCGCATCGCGCCACGGTACTAATTTACCGTCATACCAGATCAACCCATCGCGGTCAGACATCGACATATTGCAAACTCCTGCCCAAAGCATTGATGAAAAAAAGTGAGTGCTGATTGTAACCGAAAAAGAGGGCGTTGTTGGCTGGCCTTCAATGGGCTGTAAAAAACGGGAGAGGCTTGATGTCCGGGCGATGAGCGGTAAAGGTAGAGTGCCTTATTTACACCGGGACGCGTCTATCTTAAATCTAGGGTTTGACAGCTTGTGTGAATGTTTTGTTGTGTTTACGGGGTGTGAAATCTGGCTGAGCAATATCCCGGAGTGCATTCGTAAGGATAAAAAATATCTATTCATCATTATTTCACATGTATTTGTGTAATCAGGCATTAGTATAAGAAAAGTCTAATACTTAACAGAGTGAGAGGCATTGTGGAAACGGATGAAATGACAGCACCTTCAACAGGAAATGCAGAGCTGGCGGCGGTGCTTGCAGCCAGTCTGGCGCTCGCTGCCTGCGGTGGCTCACAGGATGAGCCAGCATCTGCACCAGCCCCTGTTGCGGTGAATAAACCTCAGAGCGATGCAGAAGCGGCCCGCTTTTTGGCGCAGGCGGGCTTTGGCGGGCGTCAGGCTGAAATCAATACACTGAAAGAAATTGGCTATGAAGCGTGGCTTACACAGCAGTTTAAGACTGCGCCACTCCCTTCCCGCTGGGCCTATGGCAATGATTTGCGTATTAAAGATTTGCCTGCCTATCAAAACTGGCAGGCTTTGCCCAATATTTTGTGGCAAAGCATGCTCACAGGCAGTGATGTTTTGCAGCAGCGTATGACTTTGGCGTTGTCTGAAATCTTTGTGATCAGCTATGCAGGGGTTGATGTGCCGGGGTCGGTTAAATCGCTGATCATGGCTGATTTTATGGATATTCTGCAAAGAAATGCTTTTGGCAATTTTTATAATTTGCTGCGTGAGGTTACGCTGAGCGTGGCAATGGGGCGGATGCTGGGGACGCTGGGCAATTTAAAAGAAGACAATAAGGGCCGCCGTCCGGATGAAAATTATGCACGCGAAGTGATGCAGCTTTTTACGATCGGGCTTTACGAGCTAAATATTGATGGCTCGCTAAAGAAGGATTCGAAGGGGCTTCCGGTAGAAACCTACAACCTCGATACGGTTTCTAATTTAGCCCGTGTTTTTACCGGCTGGACAGCTCCTTTGCAATTTAATGTGCCTAATCCTGATATTGAATTAACCAGAAAGCCAATGACTTTGCAGAGCGCTAACCATTCTGTTTTAGAAAAGAGCTTTCTAGGTGTGACTATTCCGGCAGGCACTGATGGTAATGAATCGCTTAAAACGGCTTTAACAACATTATTTAACCATCCCAATGTAGGACCATTTATTGGCAAGCAATTAATTCAGCGCTTTGTATGCAGTAATCCCAGCCCTGCTTATATTGCCAGAGTGGCGGCCGCTTTTAACGGGAACGGAACAAGCGGCAGGGGAGACATGAAAAACGTGATCTCAGCCATTTTACTGGACCCTGAAGCCCGGCAGGCACCGGATGGTAATGTATTTGCAGGTAAGCATCGTGAGCCCATGATCCGTTTGGTGCAGCTGATCAGAACCCTGGATTACAGAAGCCCGGATGGCGCTTGGCGGTTGGGGAACACCACTGATCCAGGCTGGCGTCTGGGGCAGGGGCCATTGGGAGCGACCAGTGTCTTTAATTTCTTCAGGCCAGGTTACGCACCACCAGGCTCCGAGCTTGCAAAGCAAGGCCTGGTTGCACCAGAAATGCAGATTGTGTCGGAGATTTCAACCATTGTTCAGCTTAACTATTGGTATAACCTGCTGACTGCACCTGAAAACAGCACCTTACGCACATACAACGATAGCAATGGCAATAGCGTGAATGATAAGAAAGAAACAGGGCTGTCGCTTTTTTTAAATGAGGAAAAAGCTCTGGCTGGCCAGCCTTCGGCGCTGGTTGAGCGCTTTAATCTTTTATTTGCCTGTGGTCAGCTGAGTGCGGAAGTAAAATCTGCGATTGCAGCCAGTGTCAGTAAGCTGGCTCTCAGTGATCCCAATCCTGCGAAGCTTGAAGTCCAAAAACAAAATCGCGTTATTGCGACTTTGTTAATGGTGCTGAGTAACCCCGAATATCTGGTTTTAAAATAAGGAACTCCGATGGATAAGCATCTTTCACGTCGCGAGTTCTTACGTCGCGCAGGTATGTTAGCGGCAACGGGGGCTGCGGCTCCAATGGCATTTAATTTGTCACTCATCAGCGAAGCCGCTGCGGCAGCCATGCCGGGGGATTATAAAGCGCTGGTATGCGTATTTTTATCCGGTGGGAATGATCATCAGAATACGCTGATCCCCTATGACCAGGCCAATTACAATGCCTATGCGGCCATCCGCCAGACATTGGCAACGCCGCGGGCACAGTTGAGTGCGCTGCCCAATGCCCTGAGTGATGGCAGGCAAATGGCGCTGGCCCCGCAATTGTCCGGATTGTCGTCTTTATACGCGGCAGGCCGTTTGGCGGTGGTGGCTAATATGGGGCCGCTGATTCAGCCAACCACTAAATTGCAGTATCAGAATCGCAGTGTTCCTTTGCCGCCCAAATTGTTTTCGCATAATGATCAGCAGAGCTACTGGATGTCTTCAATGGCAGAAGGGGCTGATTCGGGCTGGGGCGGCCGGGTGGGTGACTTGTTTTTAAGTGGTAATAGCAATGCCGCGCTCAGTTGTATCTCTGTAGGCGGGGTCGGGCTTTATCTGAGCGGCAAAGAGGCAAGAAGCTTTAGCGTGGGGGTGAGCGGTAATCCGCTGCTGTTATGGGGCTCAAGCTATGTGTTCGGGCCTGGATTTGTCAGTGATTTAAAAGGGATGATGACGGCAGATAAAAGTAATCATCTCGAAAACGAGTATGTAAAAGTAACCCGGCGTGGTCTGAATACGTCTTCAACGCTGGACGCGGCCTTAAAGGCTGCGCCTGTTTTAACGACGGTGTTTCCTGCCGGGAATGCTCTCGCTGATTCGCTGAAGATGGTGGCTAAATTAATCAGTGTAAACGGGCAGCTTGGTAATAAGCGGCAGGTGTTTATGGTGCAGCTGGGCGGTTTTGATTTGCATGATGGATTGCTGGCTAAGCATCCCGTCCTGCTTAAAACCGTGAATGATGCCCTGATGGCTTTTGATGGCGCGCTGAACGAGCTGGGTTTACAAAATCAAGTCACCACCTTTACCGGCTCGGAGTTTGGCCGTACTTTAAGCAGTAATGGCGATGGCTCAGACCATGGCTGGGCGAGTCATCATTTTGTGATGGGTGGTGCTGTGGCTGGAGGGCAGATTTTTGGCCGGGTTCCCCTGCCGGTTATTGGCGGGAATGATGATGTGGGGCAGGGGCGCTATATCCCTGATTTATCTGTTGAACAGCTGGCCTGGCCTCTGGCGAAATGGTTTGGTGTGGCCGATTCTGATCGCTATCTGGTCTTGCCCACTTTGGCCCGGTTTGATGAAAACGCACTCAAAATAATGAAAGTATAATTGCCGGGCTTAGCGGGTTTGCTGGCTTGCCGGGTAACAATCCGGCAAAAGAAGCTTTGTGTCAGCGGGTGGGGCGTTCAGGCTCCACCCGCTGCGCTGGGCGTTTGGTCTCTTTTGTCGTTTTCCGGCCCGGCGCAAGGCTGAATTAGTTGCCAGCAGGGATCAGGCTTCTGATTCCATTTTTGGGCTGCGCCCCATCAGCTCGGATAAAATATCTTGTACCGGCATTTGCTCAAACAGCATCTTGCATACAGCTGCGGTAATCGGCATGTCTATGCCCAAATCGTTCGCCTGGCGCAGTACCTCGCGTGCGGTTGGTACGCCTTCAGCGACATGGCCTAAATTCTTTAAGATATCGTCCAGACTTAAGCCTTGTGCCAGCAATAAACCCACGCGGCGATTGCGTGACAGATCGCCCGTTGCAGTCAGCATTAAATCACCAATCCCGGCGAGGCCCATCATGGTTTCTGTTTTACCGCCCAAAGCTGCGGCAAAACGCGCCATTTCAGCAAGTCCCCGGGTGAGTAATGCCGCCCTGGCGTTAAGGCCAAGGCTTAAGCCATCGCATACACCTGCCGCAATCGCAATGACGTTTTTAACTGCGGCGCCAATTTCTACACCGATTAAATCGTCGCTGGCATAAAGGCGCAGTACCGAAGTATTCAGCTCTTCTACGGTATGGCGCGCAAATTGAGCATCACTTGCGGCGATGGTGACTGCCGCAGGCAGGCCTTTGGCCACTTCCTGAGCAAAACTGGGGCCGGATAGCATGCCGCGCGGCACTTCGTCTGCCAGCTCTTGTCTGGCTACCTGATGAGGCAGCAGCATGGTGCCGGCCTCAAGGCCTTTGCAGGCCCACAGTACTGCAGCTTTGGAATTTAAATCACGCAATGCTTTCAGTGAGCTGCGTAAACCCGACATCGGAGTCACAATTAAAACCAGCTCTGCATCGGCTACCGCGCGGGCCAGATCATGGGTGACGGTGAGTGATGCAGGAAAAACAGTCTCGCTTAAGTAGCGGGGATTGGCGCGAGTCGCCTGCATTTCTTTGACTTGCTCTGCATCGCGTGACCAGAGTGCTACCTGATGGCGGTCGGCAAAACGAATGGCGAGTGCAGTACCCCAGGAGCCTGCACCCAATACGGCTAATTTCATACGCCCCACACTTCCTCAATACGAATAAACCCGGATGCACCGTCACGATGCTTAACTTTCAGCCAGCCAGTGCGGGTGTTTTCTTGCAGATCGAGCAGCAAATCTTTGCCTGCGCGATAAATAATGGCTGATTTTGCATCGGCCGCTTTATAGATTGTTGCGTCTCTGAGTACTTGTACCGTGTGTTTGGTGCTCAGGTCTTTTTTTCTGAGCCAAGCCAGGCTGCCAGCCTTGTCCCGCACTCTTGCCCAGTCGCCCTGTTCGGCAAGCAGCTCAAGTGGCATTCCTTTGCTGGCTAAAAACAGCTTTTTAGCTTCGTCCCCGGGGGCTTCGGATAATACAGCGCCATGCCGGGCAACTGATCGGTATTCAAGAGCAAAAGCTGCGTTGGCAGATAAAACCAACGCAGCAATTACACTCAGTTTAATGAGTGGTTTGTGCATTTGCTGCCTGCTCTTCTGCTTGCTGACGCTGTTGCAAGTAGATTGCTTCAAAATTGATAGGTTGCAACATTAGCGGAGGGAAGCCCGCGCGTGTTGTTAAATCGGAAACAGCTTCGCGCAGGTAAGGGAACAGAATGCTTGGGCAGCCAATGCCCAGTAGCGGATCCATTTCTTCTGCTGGTACGTTTTCGATATTAAATAAGCCGTTTTGAGTCACTTCAACCAGGAAAATGGTGCGGTCTTCAACGGTAGCCTGTGCAGTAACAGTCAGTGAAACTTCGTAAAAGCCATTGTCAAAGCTGCGTGCCTGGTTGCGGAACTGAATATTGAATTCAGGCTCAGCTTGTTCCAGGAAAGATTGAGGGGAGTTTGGGGATTCAAGCGAAATGTCTTTTACATACAGTTTTTGAATGGCAAAAACGGGCTGAAGCTCTTGGTTCTGTTCGCTCATGGCAAATCCTTATCTTCTATTTATATAGGTGGGGTAAAACGTGAGGCGAAATCATCGCACGAATCGTGCGCAGATGACTACCGTCTGTCTTGGCGTGATTGTATTACGCGGCTAATAAAGCATCCAGCCCGCCAGCATGATCCAGCGCAGCTAAATCATCAAAACCACCCACATGATGCTCGCCAATATAAATTTGCGGCACGGTACGGCGGCCTGTACGGGTCATCATCTCATCACGGCGCTCAGGGTTTAAATCAATACGCACCTTTTCAATTTCTGTAATGCCTTTTTTATTCAATAAACGTTCAGCCATTACGCAGTAAGGGCAGACCCCGGTGCTGTACATTAAAACATGGGCCATTTTGGGTCCTTAAAGTCGTTAAATAGATATGCTATCAGATGAGGGCGGTTTGTGATTCTACAAGGAGTATGATTGAGCTCCTTTTTGATTTTATATAAATCAATGGCTTAGTGGATTTTGTGGCTTTTGTTGTGAATCAGGTGTTGACCTGTGTGAGTGGGGTGCGTATATTTCGGTCTCTCGCTGCAGCACACACGGAAACGAAGTGATGCAGAAGCAGCGAAACGATCTTTAAAAAAATACAGTCGATGAGTGTGAGTGCTTGATTCGGAAGCGAAACAAGTGCTTGCATTGGTAAGGAGTAACCAGCGATGGTTGCTCTGAATAAAGTAAGCCAGTAAGTACTAGCTTAGCGATTAAACTAAAGAGTTTGATCCTGGCTCAGATTGAACGCTGGCGGCATGCTTTACACATGCAAGTC
>NZ_JAAOLX010000019.1 GCF_011601265.1 Iodobacter violaceini | reverse complement strand
TTCGTTTCCGTGTGTGCTGCAGCGAGAGGCCGAAATATACGGACCTTGCCGTACCGGGTCAACCACTACCAAGCAATAAAACCGTAGTAATACGCTAAGTTATTGATTTGTATAAAACACAAATCTGCATACAAAAAGCAAAACCATACCTGTTTTTCAACAAACGCCTTCTGAACAGACACAAAAAAAGAACAGCACCACTCAAAAACAGGCAAAACACGAAAAAACCGCAGCAAACAACTTAAAACATACGGGTTTTTATCGGCAGCGGAGGATTTTCAAAACGAAAAAAAGGCGCTGTATATATGCAGCGCCCATTCACTACAAACTTACTTTTCGCCGAGAATGCGAACTGCATCAGCTAATGCAATTTTTTCCATCTCGCCACCGGCGCGGGCGATGTATTCAACCATCCCTTCTGCCAGACCTTTTTCACCGATAGTGATGCGATGCGGAATGCCGATGAGCTCCATATCAGCAAACATCGAGCCCGGACGCTCATTACGATCATCCAGCAAGACATCAACGCCTGCAGCAACAAACCCGGCATACAGCGCATCGGCGGCAGCTTTAATGGTTTCTGAGCGATGATAGCCCATAGGCACAATCGCTACAGTAAATGGCGCGATGGCTGCTGGGTATTTAATCCCACGCTCGTCATGGTTTTGCTCGATGGCAGCGGCAACGATGCGCGATACGCCAATACCATAGCAGCCCATTTCCATCGTTTTTAGAGAACCATCAGCATCTGTGAACTGACACTTCATTTTTTCTGCATATGTAGTGCGCAGCTGGAAGATGTGGCCCACTTCGATACCACGACAGATTTCCAATGTACCTTTGCCATCCGGGCTGGCATCGCCGTTCACCACATTACGAATATCGGCAACGATATTTGGCTCTGGCAGATCACGGCCAAAATTAACGCCTGCCAGGTGGAACTTCGGCTTATTTGCACCACAAACAAAATCGCTCATAGCGGCAACGGTGCGATCTGCGATCACACGGATGCCAGCTGGAATACCGACTGGCCCAAGGAAGCCCGGCGGGCAATTAAAGGCTGCGCGGATTTCTTCATCGCTGGCAAAGCGGAAATCAGCCATGCCTTCAACCTTACCCAGCTTGACTTCGTTCAGATTGTGATCGCCGCGCAGCAGGGCAATAACCAGCTCATTGGCGGATGTCATCAAGGCCAGTAATTTAACAGTGCGCTCAATACTGATATCTAAGAGTGCCGCAACAGCTTCGCACGAGGTTTGCTTAGGCGTATCAACATCACGCATCGCCTCAGCTGGCGCACGGCGTGGCTCTGCAGGCGCAAACGCTTCAGCAAGCTCGGTATTGGCTGCGTAGTCCGAATCCGGACAGTAAGCCAAAAGATCTTCACCCGCATCTGCCAATACATGGAATTCATGACTGCCCGAGCCGCCAATTGCGCCGGTGTCGGCCGCCACAGCGCGAAACTTCAGGCCAAGGCGAGTGAACACATTGGAATAGCTTTGATACATCACGCCATAAGTGGCTTGCAGCGATTCAAAGTCGGCATGGAAAGAATAAGCATCTTTCATCATAAATTCGCGCGCGCGCATCACGCCAAAACGTGGGCGGATTTCATCACGGAATTTAGTCTGTACCTGGTAGAAGCTCACTGGCAGCTGCTTATAGCTGCGTAATTCTGAGCGGGCGATATCGGTAATCACTTCTTCGTGCGTTGGGCCAAAGCAAAACTGGCGCTCGTGGCGATCGGTGATTTTCAGCATTTGCGGGCCAAACACATCCCAGCGGCCGGTTTCTTGCCACAGCTCTGCAGGCTGCACCGCAGGCATAAGCAATTCTTGTGCGCCTGCCTTATTCATTTCATCACGAATCACGGCTTCGACTTTACGCAGTACACGTAAGCCCAGCGGCATCCAGGTATAGAGGCCGGACCCCAGCCGCTTGATTAAACCTGCGCGCAGCATCAGCTTGTGCGAGATCAGTTCGGCCTCGGAAGGCGCTTCTTTTAAAGTCGAGAAATAAAGTTGTGACGTGCGCATGGCGGCAACCGGGTTCATTTAAAAACAAAGGAGGGATTTTAGACGATAGACCTGCCCCTGTGCCAACCTTGCATCAACATTTCGCAAAGGAGCCAGAGGGGAATTGACTTACTTAAGGCAGGACAAGCCTTTCAAAATCGCTTCAGCCATTTGATTTTGAGTAGCGGGCTCCTGCAAAGTCAGTGCTTCGGCGCGATTCACGATCACTCCAGCCTCCAACAGGATTGCTGGAATTTTGCCAAGGCGAACCACAACAAAATCAGCGTCGTAAATGCCAAGCTTAGGATCAAGCTGCAGACGATCTTCGCCTGCAATACCTAGAGCATGGTGGTCCGTGGGCTTAAAGCCCTGAGCAAGCAGAGATTGCGATACGGCCTGAGCGCAGGCAAAAGAGCGACTAAACTGCGAAGCCTGCGAATGAACAAACAAAGAATATCCGCTGAATTGATCCGCATAGCGCTGACTCTTACCCGCCACATCCCAAACCTGCAAATACTGAGGCTGAACCGAATCATGGTGGATAGAAAGCAGCAAATCAGCCGCTGCTGCGGCCTGTACCCGGGCACGCAAGTCGCGCATCTGGCCATCCGCATTAATTAAAAGCACTTTATGCCCTGCTGTCTGCAAGGTGCCTTCTACCCGTCGGGCAAGCGCCAGGTTGTAGCTGAACTCGCTCATTCCATAGGCGCTCGTTGCACCAGGCGCGGCCAGATAGTGGCCGACATCCACAGCAATCGTAGCGGCCTGCGCCGGTACGGCAAAACTAAGCAGCAGGAGTAGTCGCCACATTGGCTTTCTCAGCACGTTTGATTGCAATTTTTGGACGCAATATATTCATCATCACTACATCGCGCAGCCACATCAGAAGCAATAGCCAGACCACCAGCACACCCGCATAGGGGAGGCTGTTGTTTTGGAAATCAGGCCATATGGAGGCCAGAACAGGGTTGATTACAAATTGCACACTGGCAATCACCACAACGAGCAAAACCAGAGTCGACATTGCGCGTTCTTTTAAAAACGTGCCGCGCAACAAAACACGCTGCTCCCAGCGGCTTAGGCCATCAAGTTCCGGAACATGATCGGGGCGAAAATAAAATGACATGGCTACCTCACAAAAGAGCGGCTAGTGTCGCGTCTTGTTTCTGACTTGGCAAGTCAAAAACTCTTTTTCACGTCTTTTCATTCACTTATCCTCCGGCTGAAAACATCAGGCCTGCCAGACATGCAAATAGCATTGCAATAAGGCGCAAAGACTAAAATCAAGTAAATATTCAATGAAGATAAAAAATAACAAGTCAGGTTAAATGCATACTTACCCACTAAATCATTAAAAGCCACAAGCCTTTCCTGATTTATAAAGATAGCCTTTCAGCAAATCAGCTTATTGATGCCATCTTTTCGAAATCTGTCTTTCAAAAAAATGACGGGGTAGTTCTATGTCCTTTTTTTCAGCAGTAATTATTTCGGAAAATGATCTATGTCTCGTGCAAATTGGGGCTCTCGCCTCGGCTTTATTCTGGCCGCTTCCGGCTCCGCAGTTGGCTTAGGTGCCATCTGGAAATTCCCCTATGTAGCAGGTAAAAACGGTGGTGGCGTATTTTTGCTGGCCTACCTTGCCTGCGTTTTCACCGTTGGTATCGCACTTCTGCTGGCAGAAATGGTAATTGGCCGCGCAGCCAACCGCTCTGCGACCACGGCATTTCGTGATTTAAAAGGTGGTCTCTGGCCTTGGGCAGGCCGCTTATCTGTACTGTGTATTTTTATTGTAATGGCTTACTACAGTGTGGTCGGCGGATGGGTGATTGCTTACATTGGTAAATCCATTACGGGCGAAGCACTGGGGCAAGACACCAAGGCACTCAGTGCCGCCTTTACGCACTTTATTGCGGACCCGGCCAGCGCCCTGTTTTATACAGCACTATTTCTGGGCGTAACCGTTGCCGTTGTATTAGGTGGTGTACAAAAAGGCATTGAGCGCATGAGTAAAGTACTGATGCCTGCTCTCTTTCTTTTAATGCTGGTCTTAATTGCCCGCTCACTCACCCTGCCTGGCGCATGGGAAGGCGTGCGCTACTTTATTACCCCGGATTTTAGCAAGCTGACTTCCGCCATGGTGGTTGATGCTCTTGGGCTGGCGTTTTTTTCGCTATCTCTGGGAATGGGGATTATTATTTCCTACGGCTCTTATGTAGATAAAGAAACCAATCTGGCCGGTGCAACGCTGTGGATTTCTATCCTGGCCACCTTAGCCAGTGTTTTGGCAGGCTTTATGGTTCTGCCCGCCGTATTTGCTTTTGGCGTTGACCCGGCAGCAGGCCCCGGCCTGACGTTTATCACTATGCCAGCTATCTTTGCACAAATGCCATTTGGCCAGGCATGGGCCATAGCTTTCTTCTTGCTGCTGTTATTTGCAGCACTCACCTCATCGGTATCAATTGTTGAACCGATTGTCAGCTACTTCATCGATGAATTTGGCTGGGAGCGTCGTCGTGCGGCTTATATCACCACCGTTGCTGTATTTATTGCCAGCATCCCTGCGTCCCTTTCTTTTGGCCCGATGGCAGAGATGAAATTATTTGGCAAAACAGCATTTGATCTGATGGATTACACAACGTCCAACATCATGATGCCAGCAGGCGGTATTTTAGTTGCCATCTTTGCAGGCTGGACAATCTGGCCGCGCATCCACAGCGAGCTGCTCAGCAATGGCGGCGGACGCTGGATACCTGCTTTCCGCGGTATTTGTGCCATCGTTGCGCCCATTATGATTGGCGTGATCTGGGTACATAATCTGTAAAGCAAGAAGTTAATTCGCATATAATCCAGCGGGGCTTCGGCCCCGCTTTTTTTGACTCTTGGTGGACGCCAGCGTGAGCAGTTTTACCTTTCAGCCCATCGGCTACTTGGCTACTCCCTTTGCAGATAAATTTGGTATTCCACGCCAGCCCGGCTTAGCCCCCAACGCATTGGGCGTACTTAAGCTACTGCCGCCTTATAACCGCAGCGAAGCCGTGCGCGGGCTGGAAGACTTTTCCCATGTATGGCTCACCTTTGTGTTTCACCAAAGCGCCACAGACTGGAAACCCACCGTGCGCCCGCCAAGGCTGGGGGGTAATACCAGAATTGGGGTTTTTGCCAGCCGCTCACCGTTTCGGCCCAACCCAATTGGCTTGTCTTTAGTTGAACTGATTAAAGTGGATACCCAGTCTGGCGCCACCCTGACATTTAAAGGGATTGATTTAGTCGATGGCACGCCCATTTTAGATATCAAGCCTTATATCCCTTACGCTGAAAGCATTCCTGATGCGCGAGGCGGATTTGCTGACAGCCCACCACCAGAACTTAAAGTTGTTTTTACCCCTGATGCAACAGCCCGCCTGATACCAGGGCTGCGTGAATTAATTGAAGACGTATTAAAACAAGACCCCCGGCCAGCCTATGCACATGATGCAGACCGCATCTATGGCGTAAGGCTGTATCAATTTGATGTGAAATGGCGCTGCGACGGACAAACCGCCTGCGTGATCGCCCTGGAGAAAGTAGTATGAAAAAACTGTTTGCAGGCTTAATCAGCCTGAGCTTTTTAGCTGCATGCACCAGTAATCCGCCAGCGGAGCCTAAACCACTCCCTAAACTTAAAATTGGCCTGGCACTCGGTGGTGGCGCCGCCAAGGGCTTTGCCCATATTGGTGTGATTAAAATGCTGGAAGCCAACGGCATCGTTCCAGACGTGGTTTCTGGCACCAGCGCAGGCAGCGTTGTTGGTGCACTTTACGCATCGGGAATGAATGGTTTTACACTTCAGGAACGTGCTTTTGGCCTGGATGAATCACAAATCCGCGATTTAAGCCTGATGTCCGGAGGCTTAGTTAAAGGGCAAAAACTGCAAGATTACGTTAACAAACTGGTTGATAACCGCCCTTTGGATAAGCTCAACAAACCTTTTGCGGCAGTAGCGACCGAGCTGGACACCGGCACGCGAATTTCTTTTGCACGTGGCAACACCGGCCAGGCTGTGCGTGCTTCATCCAGCATACCCGGCGTATTTGAGCCTGTAGTGATTGCCGGGCGTCGCTATGTGGATGGCGGTGTGATCAGCCCGGTGCCTGTTGATGCGGCCAAAGAGCTGGGCGCTGACTTTATTATCGCAGTGGATATTTCATCTAAAGCCAACGGCAGCAACACCCCAAACAATATGCTCGGAATCGTAAACCAAGCTGTCATGATCATGGGGCAAAAACTGGGCGAACAAGAAATGATTCGCGCGGATTATATTCTGCGCCCAAAAGTAGGCAAGATTGGTGCCGCAGATTTTGATCAGAAAAACGTGGCCATTTTAGAAGGTGAAAAAGCAACGGTTGCCGCCATCACAGAAATTAAACGCCGTATGCTTGAAAAGCAAAAAGCGCTGGCTAAATAAGCCGCACAGATCTACCCATCTAAGCTTGTTGCTTAGTCTGACCAGCTAACACGTATTATTTTTTGTCAGACACGCGGCTTCAGCTTTACGCTAAGCAGCCAAAATATTAAAACCAGAGAGCGCAGAGTACACAGAAGCAAGAGTTAGCCCGCTATCTCTGTGCACCCTGCGCTCTCTTTTTTTCCAGAGCTTCAAGCGCAGCGAGCAGGAAAATCCTGTTACATGGCCTCACTAAACCGCTGAGTATTTCAGGAACCAGACAATTCAGTTACGCTGGCCACAGGCACAGCTGCTCTGGCTGCACTCTGGCCTCTTCAAATCTGGCCCCTACTCCCAAAAGCCTCACAGGCTTTTTACCCCGCTCAAAGCCTTCAGCCAGCAAAAGCCTAAAAGTTTCTATTGATGGATGCGGGCAAATGCACTCCACCGTTGTCTGGCTAAAATCACTGAATTTTATTTTGACGAAAGCTTTATGCTGACGCTCGCCAATAGCGCGCTGCATTCGCTGCTGCCAATCACTCACCAGAGCGGGTAAAGCGGCATGACAGGCGGCCAGATCAGGCAAATCATGGTCAAAGGTATTTTCTACCGATAATGATTTCCGTCGCTCATCGCAAGCTACAGGCCGTAAATCGATCCCCCGGCATTGCTCGAATAGCTGGCTGCCAAATTTGCCGAACTCACGCAGTAACCGCTCCAATGGCCAGCCCTGCAAATCAGCGCAACAATGCGCCCCCTGCCTTGCCAGACGGGCAGCCGTCACTTTACCTACACCCCAAAGCTTTTTAAGCGGCAAGCCAGGCATAAAGGCATCGATATCCTGCGGGCGAATCACAAACTGCCCGTTTGGCTTATGCCAGTCGCTGGCAATTTTGGCTAATAGCTTATTGGGGGCAATACCCGCGCTGGCGGTAATGCCGACTTCTGTGGCGATACGCTCTCTGATTTCCTGCGCCATGCGTGAAGCGCTGCCCTGACAATGCGGCAGGCCAGTGACATCTAAATAAGCTTCATCCAGCGACAAAGGCTCAATATTGTCGGTGTAATCGGCAAAAATAGCGCGCATCGCTTGTGATGCAGCGCGGTAACGGGGGAAATCAGGGGGAAGTAAAACGAGCTGGGGGCACATTTGCTGTGCGCGATAAGTAGACATCGCCGAGTGCACGCCAAACTTGCGTGCCGGGTAATTACAGGTGGCAATCACACCTCGCCGGTCGGCCTCTCCGCCAATCGCCAAAGGCACATTACGCAGCGCAGGCTGATCACGCATTTCAACTGCTGCGTAAAAACAATCGCAATCAATATGGATGATCTTGCGCTGGGCGTGCACGGCGTAATCCAAAAAGAATCTGTGCCGTTATTGTACGATCGTTCTATAGGATTGTCAGCACCACAATCGCTCATGCTGATATAAGGCGCCCGGCACAGAATCTATGGCTTTATTCCTGATGCTGATGCAAAGCAAGCAGATCAAAAAGCTGAGGCTCGAAATACTCACCCTTCTCATCCCAATGCCGCAGCTGGAAAGCCAGCTTCTCTAAAGAAATATGTCCCACCCCAAACCGGTCACGGGTTCTTTTTAGCATCTGTGCCTGGCCCAATAAAAATGCACGCCGGTCTTCTATTTGTTTTCTTTCCCGCCGGTGAGCGCCCAATGACAAATGCAGCCAAATCACCATGGGAACAGCAAGCCACCACCATTCCATAAATAAGCTCACCAATGCCAGCAGTGACAAAGCGATATACCAGCACTGATCTGCAAATTCAAAATGAGGCATCCAGTTTGATAAAGAGGGCCAGCGACGCTTGAGTAACGATGCGGTCAGTTGATCATCTAATGCATCATGCTTTTTTCGTGCGAGACCCGCATCTAATGCAAGGGTGACATACCACTGGGTAATCAGGGGGCAATGCAGCCAGGGCGAAGCCAGATAACGCTGCAAATGCTCGCTGAGCTGCGTTTTAAATTCTTCGCTTAACAATGGCGGCACGCTGTCATTTTGCATTTCGCTGTGTGCATGCTGAACCAGCAGCGGATAACCTGCCACATCCGTCAGCTCGCGGCGGCGGTTAGACAGCAAATCAGGGGGCAGCGCTAATGAAGGGTGATCAAGGCGCACATAGTTAAACAGCAAAGCTTCTAAATCTGTGAAATCCGGCGTTTTTCCCTGCTCATTTTTAAGCTGATCACGTAAGCGAAGAATTTCAGCAGAAACCAAGGCACCAATTGGCGCGGCTTCAGGTACCCATGTAAACCGAAGTAAATTTTCTGCTTTATAAAACGCCTCTTCATACTGGCGGGCATAGCCTTCGTAATACATGCCCATTGCTTCAGCATCGCGCGTTTTATCTCCGGTCAGCAGGGGCAAAGTAGGCGGTGAGCGTTTTAAATCCAGACAAATCCGATTGGCAATGGTTGCCAGCTCAGGGGCAATCCCTGCACGGGCAAACAGAGGATCAAGCTCGCGCTTTTTTTGCCGAACCTGCTCCAACGCCTTCCAAACACTCCATTCCGCCATTATTTTCCTGAATTACCCATTACAGAGAGAAACACAAACCTAAAAATGCACAGCATAATAAAGCCGCGAAGCACCTGAGTCATCAACGCGGCTTATTTTCCGTGGTTTTTCAAAAGAGATTATTCAATCCGGCAAGCTTGTGCAAAATCGAGGCGAGGGTTTCTTGGATAAAGCTGAGTTGTATCGCCATAACCCAAATTAATCAAGAAATTAGAACGCCATTGGCTGCCGGAAAAAAAAGCCTCATCTACTTTGCCCTGATCAAAACCAGACATTGGCCCGCAGTCTAAGCCTAATGTGCGTGCAGCCATAATTAAATAAGCACCTTGCAAACTGCCATTTCTTTGTACTGTGCTATTAATGGCGGCTTCATTACCAGCAAACCAGCTTTTTGCATCTGCTTGTGGAAATAACACAGGCAATTGCTCATAAAACTCTAAATCATGAGCCACAATCACCGTTACCGGGGCGCTCATGGTTTTTTCAATATTGCCTTCACTCAGGGCAGGCAATAATTTGGCCTTGGCCGCTGCAGATTTAACAAAAATAAATCGTGCAGGTGCCGCATTAGCAGATGTAGGAGCCCATTTTAATAAATCATAAAGCTGATGCAATAACTCATCACTGACATCACGATCCTGCCAGGCATTATGCGTACGTGCTTCAGTAAATAATTGCGCCTGAGCTTTGTGATTTAAAACTGAATCAATAATTAAAGTCATTTTTTCTTTTCCTTGCTTTGTAAACGAGACTCTAAAGCCTCACAGAGTTTTTCTAAGATGCTGATTCTGGCCTGGTATTTATTATTCGCGCCTATCATATGCCAGGGTGCATGCAGTGTATTGGTGCGATCAATCATATCGCTGGCGGCCACAATATATTCATCCCATTTATCACGGTTACGCCAGTCTTCATCGGTGATTTTAAAACGCTTAAATTCAGTTTGTTCGCGTTCTTCAAAACGCCTTAATTGCTCTTCCTTGCTGATGGCCAGCCAAAACTTTAATACGATGCTGTTAGCGGCATCTAATTCTGCTTCAAAATCGTTGATTTCGTTATAGGCACGCATCCAGTCTGCACGCGGCGCAAACCCCTCGACCCGCTCAACTAAAACACGGCCGTACCATGAACGATCAAAAATAGTCATTCGGCCATGCTGAGGAACATGCCGCCAAAAACGCCAGAGATAGGGCTGAGCGCGCTCTTCTTCTGTGGGTGCGGCAATAGGTACCACCCGATACTGGCGCGCATCAAGCGCAGCCGTAATTCGCCGAATGCTTCCGCCCTTACCTGCAGCATCCATGCCCTCAAACACTAAGGAAACAGACATCTCTTTAAATTTAGGGTGGCGGGTCAGTAAATTCAGCCGGCCTTGTAATTCTTCAAGCTTAACTGAGTAATCAGCCTTGCTTAAATTGCTGTCTAACTGCAATTTATCCAGGAGGCGCAATCCATCAATCGAAGGGAGCAATGGTGCGGCTTCGATTCGCTTATGCGTTGAAGTGCCACGCTCCAGATGGTGCTTAATTGCTTCTTCAATCTGCTTGCCTACCGTAAGCGAGCGATAATTTGCATCAGTCCCTTCGATCACCCGCCACGGTGAGTCTGCCAGATTTGAGCGCATGACCATGGCGAGCTGCGCTTCCATAATCTGATCGTAATATTTCAAAAATTGCTTATCCTGATCGGTAACCCGCCAGGCGGTGCGATCGTCAGCCTCCAGCTTCTTAATGCGTTTTTTCAGCTCATCCTTGGGCAGGTGCAGCCAAAACTTCAGCAGCAATACGCCTTCATCAGAGAGCATTTTTTCAAAACGCGCAATACGCTCTACTTCATGCTCAAAGCGATCCGCGTAGCCACCTTGCAAGTAATCCCACATCGGGCCCGCGTACCACCCCCCAAACATCAGCGCAATTTTACCTTTGGGAGGAAGTGCCCGCCAGAAACGCCACATGGCAGGTCTGGCCTGCTCTTCATCGCTTTTTAATCCAAATGCGTGGCTTTCGATCAGCCGAGGATCCAGCCACTCCAAGAGTAAATTAGCTGTTTCTGCCTTACCCGCAGTAGGTACGCCTCCCAAAAGAATCACCACAGGAAAATCAGCCTGCTCTTTTAATTGGTATTGCACGGCCAGTAGGGCCTCACGCAATAAAGGCTCCTGCTCTTTATAAACGGCTTTATCTACTTTATGACCTAACTGTGCAGATTCAAACATGCCTTACCCCCAGCGTTGAGTAAGTTCATTATCAGTCAGGAGTACGAAATTACACCAGTACCAATATGACTAAAGATGTATTTAATACAAAGCAGATTGAAAGCCTGGCCGCCTGAATACGGCTTGTTCAGACGAAAAAAAAGGAAGCAAGCTTCCTTTTCTGTGATGGCGCTAAAGAGCTTACACCGAGAATGAAGAACCACAACCACAAGTAGTCGATGCATTTGGGTTCTTGATGGTGAACTGTGAGCCTTCAAGGCTTTCCACGTAATCGATCTCGGCCCCCACCAGATATTGGTAGCTCATCGGATCAACCAGTAAGGTGACGCCGTTTTTTTCAACCGGGGTATCGTCTTCATTCATGATTTCGTCAAATGTAAAACCATACTGGAAGCCAGAACAGCCGCCGCCGGTTACAAACACACGAAGTTTCAGATCCGGATTGCCTTCTTCAATAATTAAATCGCGGACTTTTTCCGCAGCAGAATCAGTGAAAACAAAGGGGATTGGCATGTCGGTCACAGTGTTCATGGGACACTCCAAAAATAGTTGACTAAAAGGATAAGGTATTATCTACCGCGCAAGCTGCAGCGGTCAATATTCAGCAGCGGCAATGGTCAATCTTCTACTGTAGCTACACTGGCCGGATCAATTTCCTCCTGCTTGCCATTGCTTAAATGCAGCAGCTTGCCCTGAATCATTGCCCCTGCATGCATTTCTAATGTTTTATAGCTCAGGTCACCCTTAATGCGGGCCTTGGTTTGCAGTTCAACATATTGAGCCACTTCGATCGGCCCAATAATCTCGCCGTTATGAATCAGATGGGAGCATTGTACGCTGCCTTCAATACGTGCTTTTTCACTGATAACCAAAGTACCACTTTTAGGATCACTGGCTGAGACCCGGCCAATCACCGTTCCATCAATTCTTAAACCGCCTGCAAAACTAATATCGCCCCGCACCGTCGTACCTTGCCCAATCAGGCTATCAATCTTGGTTGAACCTTTTTTGCTTTTAAACACGCTCATCCTCCCTTTTTCTGGCAGCTGGCAACCGCCTGCTTATTGTTATCCGTAAAAATACGCGCTTCAAATAATTGAGGCAAAGCACCTGCGGGCAGTGTCAGCTCACCTTCCTGCCGTAAATAATGGCTAAATTTCACCTGCAAGGGCTCGATCTGCATATTTTGACGTTTGCCATGTTCCTGATATTGCACACTGGCCTGTAAACGCCCGGCAAACTCTGTGCTGCGGTCAGTCCCCTGCACCAGCAGCAAGCGATAGCGCCAATGCCCGCCACCTACTGATTGCAACTCACAAGCGCTAAAACTTACGGCCCGATTGCGATCATTGCTTTGTAATAAAGACTCAAAAAATGACAGGGCCTCTTGCTTTGCGGCCAACTCGCTCTGCGCCGTGCTTAAGGCCTGAATCAAACCATCACGCTCGCCCTGGCCCACTTTAATTTGCTGCTCCAGCAGTTGCAGCTTCGCTTGCCCCGCGCCTAATTGCTCAGTCTGGCTTGCGAGGCGCTGCATTTTTTCTGCCAGATACACGGCATTACGATTTAAAGCGTATTGATAACCCACATAGGCACCAAGACCTAAAAAAATCATCGCCATACAAAATAAGACAGTAATACGCAGCAACCGCCCCCGCCAGCCAATCACAGGCTGCAGCGACAAAGGCGCAGCCATCAGCCGCGCACGTTGCAAGCGATAAAAACGTTTAATAGGCATTTAAGGCAGTAAAGGCACAATGTCGAGGCCGGCACCTTCAGGTAAATCGAAGAGGATATTCATATTTTGTACAGCTTGCCCTGCCGCACCTTTGACCAGATTATCAATGGCCGACAAGATCACTACCGTGTCGCCGCCTTGCGGACGATGCACCGCAATCCGGCATACATTGGCACCGCGAACTGAGCGGGTTTCCGGATGTGAGCCAGCAGGCAACACATCAACAAATTGCTCACCCTGATAACGTTGCTCGAACAGCGCCTGCAGATCAACATCTTTAGTTATTCTGGCATAGAGCGTGGCGTGGATGCCGCGGATCAGTGGTGTAAGGTGAGGCACAAAAGTTAAGCCAACAGGAGCGCCAGCTGCGCGTGCCAGGCCCTGACGAATTTCTGGCAAATGCCGGTGACCTGCCACTCCGTATGCTTTGAAATTATCAGCCGCTTCGGAAAATAAAGCGCCCAATTCAGCTTTACGCCCGGCACCAGAAACGCCCGATTTACAATCGGCAATCAGGCTGGCGGTATCAATCACACCCGCTTCTATCAAAGGCAAAAAGCCAAGTTGCACTGCAGTAGGGTAGCAGCCAGGGTTCGCAATTAAACGCGCGCCTTTAATTGCAGCACGATTAATTTCCGGCAAGCCATACACGGCTTCTTCAACCAGCTCCGGCGAGGCATGTTGCATGCCGTACCATTTAGACCATTCTGCGATATCTTTAATGCGGTAATCCGCAGCCAGATCAATCACTTTGACCCCGGCATTTAACAGCTCACGGGCTTGTTGCATCGCAATACCATTAGGGGTCGCAAAAAACACCACATCGCATTCAGTAAGACGGGCTTCTTCGGGTGTAGAGAAAGCCAAATCTACCCAGCCTCGCAGACTTGGGTACATTTCGGCGACTTTCATGCCCGCTTCTTTTCGGGAAGTCACGGCCTGCAATTTCACACCAGAATGACGGGCCAGCAAGCGCAGCAGCTCTACGCCGGTATACCCCGTACCACCAACAATCCCTACTTTGATCATGCTCTGTTGTCTCTTTTGAATTAGCGATATCGAATGTTAAAACAAAAAGGGCTTCATACACCCGCTCATTTCAAGGGAATATGCGGCAAACCCCAGTCTGCGTCAAATTTTGTAAGTCATTTTGTTTTAAAACAGATTTTATACAAAGCAGAAAACACAAAAGCCACCCAAGGGTGGCTTTTGTAGAAAGCAGTTCCAGCAAATTAACGCTTGGAGAACTGTTTGCGACGACGAGCGCCGTGCAGACCCACTTTCTTACGTTCAACTTCACGAGCATCGCGAGTAACAAGACCTGCTGCTTTGAGGCTGCCTTTAAGAGCTGCATCAAATTCAATCAGAGCACGAGTTACACCGTGACGAATCGCACCGGCCTGGCCGGTTTCACCACCACCAACAACATTAACCATAATGTCGAAGGATTCGAGGTTTGCGGTCAGTTCCAGAGGCTGGCGAACGACCATGCGACTAGTTTCGCGAGGAAAGTAAGAATCAACCGGCTTGCCGTTGACTATGATATTGCCGCTACCTTTGGCTACGAACACACGAGCAACTGCGCTCTTGCGACGGCCGGTACCGTAATAGTATTTACCTACCATGATACAAATTCCTTAGTAGAAAACGCGTTAACGCTTAGATAGAAAAGGTTTTAGGCTGTTGCGCGGTGTGCGGATGTTCGCTACCTGCATAAACCTTCATCTTTTTGATCATAGCGTAGCCGAGAGGACCCTTTGGAAGCATGCCCTTAACAGCCATTTCTAGCACGCGTCCCGGGAATTTTTCTTGCATCTCGGAAAAGGTGCGCTGGTAAATACCACCTGGGTGACCAGTGTGGCGGTAGTAAATTTTATCTGTTGCTTTGTTGCCGGTTACGCGGATCTTGTCTGCGTTCACCACCACGATGTGGTCACCACAGTCTACGTGAGGGGTGTACTCAGCTTTGTGCTTGCCACGCAGACGTTTAGCGACTTCAGCCGCGAGACGACCGAGAACCATATCGGTAGCATCAACAACGAACCACTCGCGCTTAACTTCGTGCGGTTTGGCAGAAAAGGTTTTCATGACTGCTCTTCCACGTTACGATTTTGAGAAAGTCGCGGATTATATCTGTACCCGCATTTACTTGTCAAATCTAGTGACTACCCATTTCAAAAATGGGCCTAGTCTAAAAAAAACGCAACCCATCTGGATTGCGTGAAATCCCACCAAAAAGGAGGATGGAGGAGACAACAACAAAGTAAAAAACACTCTGATGTTAGGGCCATTATCACGTGAGACAGAAAGCATGACAAGACATATTTTGCGATGCAAAATACCAGGCGCGATGTCCGGCATGCTGCCAGGGCAGTAAACCCTACATAAAAACCCCGGCAAACACAGGGAAAACAAAATGAAAGTGCGCGTTAAATGGGTAGAAGAAGTGAGTTTTCTGGCTCAGTCAGAATCAGGCCATGCGGTACTTATGGATGGCCCGCCAGAAGGTGGTGGCCGTAATCTGGGGCCCAGACCGATGGAAATGGTGCTCATGGGCACGGCAGGCTGCTCGGCCTATGATGTCATCCATATTCTCAAAAAAGGCCGTGCAGACGTCAGAGACTGCATTGTAGACGTTGATGCAGAACGCGCGGACACAGAGCCCAAAGTTTTCACAAAAATTCACCTGCACTACACCGTAACAGGCAAAGATTTAAAACCCGAACAAGTGGAGCGGGCGATTAAATTATCAGCAGAAAAGTATTGTTCTGCATCGATCATGCTGGCAAAAAGCGCAATTATTACCCATGACTTTGTGGTGATTGAAGCCCAGTAAAAAACGCGCCACTGGCGCGTTTTTTACAAAAAAATATTGGTTTCAGATTTTTTTTGCAGCTGCTGTATTTTTTTGTGGTCTGGTATATAAAAAGGCATACGGCAGCCCCACAAAAAGGGCTCCGCCCACTAAATTACCCAGTGTGACCGGCAATAAATTAGCCGTAAAAAAGTGCGCCCAGGTAATATCCAGCCCCGCCAGCATCGCTGCCGGAATAAAAAACATATTGGCAATACTGTGCTCCATGCCCAGCGCAACAAACGCCATCACAGGGAACCAGATCCCCAGCATTCTGCCCAGCGTATCTTTAGCAGAATAACCTTGCCATGTTGCAATACAAACCAGAAGATTGGCCAGCACCCCACGCATAAAACTCACCATAAAGGGATTTGCCAGCTTATGCTCAGCCACACTGAGCAGGTACTGAGTGCACGGCTGCCCTGCAGGGAAAAGCTGAGTCATATGGGTAAACGCCCAGGCCGCTAAACAAGCACCAATAAAATTACCTGAATATGAAACACTCCATACGCGAAGCACCTGCGCAGGCTGAAGTTTTTTTCTCCACAGCGAAACAACCTGGGTTGCGCAGTTTGAAGTAAATAAATCTGCGCCTGTCAGCACCACAGCAATAAAGCCCAGGGGAAAAAGCGCCCCAAACAAAAGCTTGGCCAGCCCGGGATTACTTGCCAGTAATTCAACAGAGCCACCAGTCACCACAATCGCCAATAAGCCCCCCAGGCCGATAAATGCACCGCCCAGCATCGCCATCACAATTAAACGGGAAAAAGGCAGCGCGGCTTTATCGAGCGCAGCGTGGTCAACATAATCA
Organism: Iodobacter violaceini; assembly: GCF_011601265.1. Classification (GTDB taxonomy): domain Bacteria; phylum Pseudomonadota; class Gammaproteobacteria; order Burkholderiales; family Chitinibacteraceae; genus Iodobacter; species Iodobacter violaceini. Next base: position 13,432 of record NZ_JAAOLX010000019.1, on the reverse strand, counting down.
ACAATCTGTTGTGGTGAGTTCATTTCAGACATAGGTGGCCCCAGAGCAAAATAACGTAAATCGTTAATCAGCGTTATATCTGCAAGCCTAAGCGCAAATCTGTAAACTATTTACTCGTCATACACCCTATTTTAATTTGCTCTGATTTAGCTCAATTTTTAGAGCCGGTAAGAAAGTGAAGTCATCACAATTGAGCTGAGTTTCATGGCCTTAACAATAGGCAACGGCAAAGGTGCCGCACCTAATTCTTCTGCTTTTTCTGCATGATGGGTTTCGTCAATATGCATCTGGGCAACAATGGCCCTGCTCTTTGCATCCTGCCCGGGTAATTCACGCAGATGAGATTGCAAATGATCTGCGACCTGGCGCTCGGTTTCTGCCAGAAAGCCTAAATTCCACTTATCCCCAATCACCCCCGCGGTGACGCCAATCGCCAGAGAGCCTGCGTACCAAAGCGGGTTAAGCAGGCTTTTATGACTGCCTAAATCGACAATGCGCGCTTCTGTCCATGCCAGGTGCTCAACTTCTTCATGCGCCGCTTCACGTAAAGCATCGCGGGTAGCCGGATCACGCGCCGTTAATGCCTGGCCCTGATATAAAGCCTGGGCACACACCTCCCCGCAATGATTCACCCGCATCAGGCCTGCCGCATGCTGCTTTTCAGCCGCACTCATTTCAATATCCGCAACAGCTGCATCAGGATGAGGACGAACGCTTTGTGCAGAGGCTGCGAGGGTACGTAAAACGGTATCAAACTCAGAAATAAACTGGTCCAGAGAAGGGAGTTTCAGCATAAGGGTATCAATCCATAGAATAAGGCGATTTTACCCCATAAGTGCAGTAAAACAATGACAATTGCGGGGTAAACCATTGCCATTACTGGATTTGAGCCATGTAACGGGCGCTGTTACCGCGTGCTATAATTGCGCGAAATTTCGCCCTCTAATCACATCTTTGGAAAAACACGATGAAACGTCTTGTTGTTGCAGCAAGCCTTGTTCTGGCCAGCCTGAGTGCATTTGCAGCCAATCCGCAGGTTGAATTGACCACATCTAAAGGCAAAGTGGTAATCGAGCTTTATCCAGAAAAAGCCCCGCTGACTGTGGCAAATTTTTTACAATATGTTAAAGACAAACAATACGACGGCACTATTTTTCACCGTGTGATTCGTGATTTTATGATTCAGGGCGGCGGCATGGACGAGAAAATGGCCGAAAAACCAACCCGCCCGCCTGTTAAGAATGAAGCCAAAATCGCTTTTGAAAAAGGCTTAAAAAACGATCGCGGCACCATTGCCATGGCCAGAACAGCGGATCCGGATTCGGCCACCGCGCAGTTTTTTATTAATTCAAAAAACAATGACTTTCTGAACTACCCAAGCCGTGATGGCTTTGGTTACACCGTATTTGGCAAAGTAATTTCTGGCATGCCGGTAGTCGATCAAATCAGTGTCAGCCCAACAGCACCTGGCGATGTGCCAGTCAATACCATTACCATTCAATCAGCCCGCGAGCTTGGCAAAAAGTCAGGCAAATAATATTTTTTAAAAGGAAACATCATGAGCAAGGTAAAACTCACCACTACTTTTGGCGATATCATCGTTGAACTTAACGCAGAAAAAGCACCAATTACCGTCGCTAATTTCTTGCAATATGTTGAAGAAGGCCATTACGACGGCACTATTTTCCATCGCATCATCAATGGTTTTATGGTGCAGGGCGGTGGTTTTGCGCCAGGCATGGACGAAAAGAAAGAAGGCCGTGCTCCGATTAAAAACGAAGCAGCCAATGGCTTGAAAAACGACGCCTACACCTTAGCAATGGCGCGTACTCCAGACCCGCATTCTGCGTCTTCACAATTCTTTATTAACGTAGCTAATAACGACTTCCTGAACTACCAAAGCCCAACTGCTCAGGGTTTTGGCTACTGCGTTTTTGCCAAGGTTATCGAAGGTAAAGAAGTGGTTGATCAGCTGAAAGCCGTAAAAACCGGCAGCAAAGGCTTTCACCAGGATGTGCCTAAAGAAGACGTAATGATCATTAAGGCTGAAGTTTTAGCTTAATGATTTCAGGTGCCAGCCTTCGCTGGCACCTCTCAATACCTTACCCCCAGCCAATTGAATGCCATCTCCCATTTTATTTATCTCCGACCTGCATCTTTCCCCAAACGATCCGGCAACGACAGCGGCTTTTCACGCCTTTTTACAAGGGCCTGCACGCACCGCCAGCGCCTTGTATATTTTGGGAGACTTATTTGAGTTCTGGATTGGGGACGATAGCTTGGACGAAGCATTTAATGCAGAAATTGTGCATGCGATCGCACAGCTGGCCGGGCAAGGCGTTAACATTTTCTTTTTAGCAGGCAACCGTGATTTCTTACCGGGCGCACGCTTTGCAGCTGCAGCCATGCTCAGCATCCTGCCCGACCCCAGCCTTATTCTCTGTAATGGGCAAACACTATTAATTGCCCACGGTGATGCACTCTGCACCGATGACATCGCTTATCAGCGCTTTCGGCGTATTGTCCGGCATCCCTTGGTACAAGCCCTGTTTCTGGCCCTGCCACGGCGCTGGCGGCAAGGCCAGGTCGAAAAGCTGCGCCAGCGCTCTAAAGCGACCAATCAAATGAAGCGCAGCGACATTATGGATGTTAACCCCCAAGCCACAGCGCAACTGATGGCCCGGTCGCATACCCGGACACTTATTCACGGCCATACTCACCGCCCTGCCATGCATATACTCCCGCAAGGGCAGCGCTGGGTATTGCCCGACTGGTATCAGGGCCAGGGCGGCTATTTAAAGCTGGAGAACAGCACGATCAGCATGCATCAGCTTGATGGTTCGCCTTTTTAACGGGCTGGATTAATCTGCATCTACCTTAAGCCACACCTGATATTGCCTCTGCCCTTCAGGCTGAGAGCGTGTTGAGATGGTCTCACCAGCTAATACCCACTCCCCCAGTCGTACTGAAATATCGCTGCTCATCTGGTGCGTAACCATACTGCCATCGCGCTCAAACCGGCTGCTTTTAGGAAAAATACGCAGGTGAATGGTATCGCCCACTAAACGAGGCTCCGCCCAAAAACCACTCGCGGCCGTTTGCCACTCCCCCGCAAAACCTGAACGCCTGACAGGTACAAAACGCTCGCTTCCCAGCTCTATCATGGCCCGGCCTCCATCCATAACACGCAGAGTTTGCAGAGACTGCTGAGAAGATGCCTGCTGATGAGCAGAGATTTGCACTCCGCCCTTTACACCCTGATTGGAAATAACCGCCCGCCCGTCCAGCGCCAATTGTGTGGATGATGCGCTATCCCGCTGCTGCACGCTGATTTGCAAGCGGCGGCCGGGCTGATCCAGCTTGCGCGCCATAGCGGCAATCTTGTCAAAGCTGATCTGATCTGCGGCACGAATCAATAATTGCCCCTGAATCCCCTGGATGGATGCATCAGGGAAAGCAGCACGTAATACCGGCACAAGTTCATCAGGCACTTTATGCTGCAAGACCAGCGTATCAAGCTGATCAGCAAAAGCGAGGGATGACAACCAGCAAGTCAGCAAGAAAATACGCATACGCCCTCCTTGCATTACAAAGGCAAGAGTAAGCACACCGCCTGAGCCTCAACCGCTTCTGAGGCGCCAACAGGCCCCAGTTTCTCGTAGGTTTTTGCCTTCACATTCACTTGCCCCGGTGCCACCCCCAAATCACTGGCAATATTGGCCACCATCGCAGCAATATGCGGCGCCATTTTAGGCTGCTGAATTAAGATAGACGCGTCCACATTACCAACCTGCCAGCCTGCCTCCCGAACACGGCGTACGGCCTCCCGCAGCAAAACACGGCTGTCAGCACCTTTAAACTCGGCCGCTGTATCAGGAAAATGCCGCCCAATATCACCTAAACCAGCACCTCCCAACACGGCATCGGTAATGGCATGTAATAAGGCGTCAGCATCAGAATGACCCAGTAATCCCTTCTCAAAAGGAATATCCACTCCGCCCAAAATTAATTTACGACCTTCTACCAGACGATGTACGTCCCAGCCTTGTCCTATTCTCATTATTTATCCTATCGGCCTGCCGCCTGAATTTAAGCAGCGAGGCATCACGTGTGGGTAAGTGGCTTTTAACTCTGCAGGCCACCCATTACGAACAGCCTGCATGTCAAGCTTTGCCGGATTAATCCTGTTGGCCAGCTGCCAGAATCAGCGCAGCAAGGCGTAAATCTTGCGGGTAAGTGACTTTTAAATTCCACGGGCTGCCCATAATTAACCGGGGCTGCAAACCGAGTTTCTCCAGTGCGCTGGCTTCATCGGTAATATCCGGCCCCATTCCTGTGGCCAGGGCATGGGCCAGCTGCGCTACACGAAACATCTGTGGCGTTTGGGCCTGCCACAGGCCGTCTCTTGGGTGGGTATGTGCAATATGCTGACCAGCCTGTGCCAGCTTTAAGGTGTCCGCCACAGGCACCGCCAGAATACCCCCTACGGGGTGGCCTCTGAGCGCGGCTATCATTTGGCTGACTAAAGCAGGATCAAGGCAGGGCCGGGCGGCATCGTGTACCAAAACCCAGTCATCCACGGCAGCCTGCACAGCGTACAAACCATTAAGCACCGATTCAGCACGGCTGGCTCCGCCGCAACGCAGCACTTCCAAACGAGCGAACCCGCTCCAATCAAAGCTATCCCACCATTCATCTTCCGGCGAGATGACCACCACAATACGATCCAGCTCGGCCACCTTGGCCAGGGCAGACAGGGTGTGCCAGATCAGCGGCTTCCCCGACAGATCAAGATATTGCTTGGGCGTAAGCGAAGCCATCCGTGAGCCGCTGCCCGCAGCAGGAATCAGCGCGATGTGCTTCATGCGCCTTTTTCCATCTGCCGCCACAGGCACTCGCCCTTCACGCTTTTATCTAACACAGCCAGATAAGCTTCATGCTCTGCCCGCTCTTCTGGTGTTGCCTCAATAATGCGCAGTGGTTTTCGATTACTTTTAGCAAAAGCTAAAGCCGCATCGTTACCTGCATAGGGGTCAAAATCAATCAGCAGGCTATCCTGGCCACGGGTCAGCCCCAGATAAACTTCAGACAACAGCTCGCAGTCGATTAACGCGCCGTGCAGCGTACGATTACTGCGGTCAATGTCAAAGAAATCGCACAGTGCATCCAGATTATTACGCTTGCCCGGCCGCTGATCTTTAGCCATGACCAGCGTATCAATCACATTGGCCACATGATCAGTAAACTTGCCACGGCCAATTTTACCCAGCTCCATATTCAGATAGCCCACATCGAAGGGAGCGTTATGAATAATGATTTCGGCACCGGCTACAAAATCAAGAAACTCATCAGCAATCTGCGCAAACTTAGGCTTATCAGACAAAAACTCTGTTGTTAAGCCGTGCACATTCAAAGCGCCTTCTTCACTGTCCCGGCCCGGGTTGATATAACAGTGGAAATGCCGGTCTGGCGACGATAAACGCCGGTCTATCATTTCTACCGCAGCGATTTCCAGAATACGGTTACCGTCTTCAACCCGCAGACCGGTTGTTTCGGTATCAAGAATAATTTGCCGCATCAGCCACGTCCCTGTGCAATTTCTACGCCTTTATTTGCCAGTTGATCTGCACGCTCATTGCCCTCGTGCCCGGCGTGCCCTTTTACCCAACACCATTCAATCTGATGCTGAGCCTGAGCCGCATCCAGCTCACGCCATAAATCGGCGTTTTTAACCGGCTGCTTCGCTGCCGTTTTCCAGCCGTTTTTCTTCCAGCCATGAATCCATGTGCTGATGCCATTTTTAACGTACTGCGAGTCAGTCCAGATCACCACATCACAAGGGCGGTTTAAAATACCCAACGCTTTAATCACCCCCATCAGTTCCATGCGATTATTGGTGGTATCCAGCTCACCTCCGCACAATTCTTTTTGTTTATCGCCATACTGTAACCAAGCGCCCCAACCTCCGGGACCGGGATTGCCTTTACACGCACCATCGGTGTAAATCACTACTTTATTCATTCTTTTATCCTGGAAAATCGCAGTATGAAACGACTATTAATGATAACGGCCCTATTAAGCAACAGCGTCTTTGCTGCGCCCTTTTGCCCATGGCCTGTGCCGGGCAGCGAAACCAAACGATTTATCAATCTCACCGTAGTGCAAACCATAGAGATTAACGATGAAGAGCTGCGCATCGCATTTGGCGGCGGCAATCTGGGAAGCGGCCATGAAATTAAACTGCCCATCAAAAACCGGGCAGATGGCCTTAAAACCTTACAAGAAATGAGTGATACCGCACGTCGCTGCGATCAGCCCAGCCCGCATAATAAAACTTAAATCACTTCATCTGGGGATCACTGCCTTGCAAATCTCTTTTTAGTACATGCCTTTTATCAACACCTGCCACTGCAGCCCCCGTAACGACTGGTGCCGTGCGCCATTTGTGGCCAATTAAACGCATACCATGCACTCGTTTTACGACATCCAGGCAATATACGCCCCCTGCAGCAGGCCACCACCGATCCCCTGCATCCTCCAGAAACCGGCTTCTGGACAGCCATTTTTCTCTTTGCACCGGCAGACCATAACAAAGAAATTCAGACCGCATGGTTTCAAAGCCCTGCAAGGCTAACCAATCTTTCAGCCTGGGCAAAGACACAAAATTGCCACGCCACGGCGCAGGATGAGCGCCATTTCTTAAGCGGCGCAAACCCCACAGGCTCCACGGATTAAATCCAGTGATCAATAACCGCCCTTCAGGCATTAATACACGCTCTGCCTCACGTAACACGGCTTCCGGGTTAGCCGCAAAATCCAGCACATGGGGCAGGGCAAGTAAATCGATGCTCTGATTAGCAAAAGGCAACGCCTCGCCCGTGCAGCGTAAAGCCACACCTGCAGTTTGCCCGGCCTGAAAACGCCACGCCATGCGATTTGCCCGCAGGCAATCGAGCTGAGGCAACTCAAGCTGCACCGCCTTATAGCCAAAAATATCAGTCACAGTACGGTCGTACCAATCCATCTCCGCACTAGCCAGATAGTGACCTAATGGGGTGGCGAGCCAATCCGCAAAGTGGTTCAATCGAGCATCAACATTTAAAGGCATTCTTGTATGATCCGCATCAGCGCCGTGCCAATTTTCGAAGACAATTATATCTGGGTTTTGCAAAAAGGCCGTCATGCCATTGCTGTAGACCCGGGCGATGCTCTGCCTTTGATTCATTATCTCAAAGAAAATCAGTTAGAGCTGGCGGGGGTTTTGATTACTCACCATCATCATGATCATATCGATGGTCTGCCTGTACTCTGGTCTCACTACCAGATGCCTGTATTCGGACCTGCCGGAATCAAAAATGTTTCCAACCCGGTGACAGAAGGCGAAACATTACACTTGCTTGGTACAGATTTTAAAGTGCTGGCTGTACCAGGCCACACTTTGGATCATTTGGCCTATGTAGGGGCCGATGCACTCTTTTGTGGCGACACGCTGTTTGCCGCCGGCTGCGGACGACTTTTTGAAGGCACTGCCGGGCAAATGTATGCGTCCCTGCAGCGCTTTGCCGCACTTCCTGATCACACGCTTGTTTGCTGTACCCATGAATACACACTCGCCAATCTTAAGTTTGCTCTTGCAGTAGAACCAGATAATCAGGCATTGCTAGAACGGATGCAATCTGACACGGCACTGCGTCAGCAAGTACTCCCCACCCTGCCTTCCACGATTGCTAAAGAAAAAGCCAGCAATCCCTATTTACGCTGCGATCAAAAGAGTGTCATCCGCGCCGCCCAACAGCAAAATCCCCATGCAGAAACTGCAGTAGAGATTTTTGCTGCGCTGCGCAAGTGGAAAGATAACTTCCGTTGATTTCAAAGGAATATCTGCCATTAAGCATAAACAGATTGACAAGATTAGACAGCAGCGGCAGCATCGCTCGATTATTTGTATTTATTAGCGCAGGTACCCATGAAACAAAGCATCCTCGTTGGTCTCATCTCAGGTCTGTGTTCCTTGGGTTCCTACGCAGATACTGACGCCCCAGCCAAACTGGATTATCAGCTGCACAATCCCAATTTCGATCCTCAGGATGACACATATCGTACGATCGATGCGCTGTTTTCTGATGTGGTCAGCGCCCCGGAGTATGCCGATCTGTGGGCCCGTGTCCGTACAGGATTTACCATCCCAGAGCTGGACCATCAATTAGTCAGCAAATGGGAAAACTACTATGCCAGCCGCCCTGAATACCTGAACCGAATCATCAAACGTGGCACACCTTATTTGTATTACGTGGTGAACGAAGTTGAAAAACGCGGTATGCCTATGGAAATCGCGCTTTTACCCATGATCGAATCCGCCTTTAACCCCAGGGCAGAATCATCGGTAAAAGCAGCGGGCATGTGGCAGTTTATGCCTGCCACAGGCAAGGACTACGGCCTGGAACGCACATGGTGGTATGACGGCCGCCGTGATGTTGTTGCAGCCACCAGCGCAGCTCTGGATTACCTGAACAGCAGTTATGGCCAGTTTGGCGACTGGCAGCTGGCCTTAGCCTCGTATAACTGGGGCCCAACCGCTGTTGCCCGTGCAGTCGCAAAGAATGAAGCCGCCAATCTGGGCACTCAGTTTATTGATTTACGCATGCCAGACGAAACACGAAACTATGTGCCCAAGCTGCTGGCTGTGCGAAACATCATTGCTAATCCTGGCGCATATGGCGTTACCTTGGAATCCCTGCCTAATAAGCCTTATTTTGCCACCCTGACTGTTGGCAAACATATGGATGTAAAAGTAGCTGCGGAGCTGGCTGAAACGCCTGTTGAAGAATTACTACGACTCAACCCGGGTTTTATCCGCCCAGTTATTGCTTATAAAGATGATCGCTCATTGGTATTACCTGTCGCCAAAGTAGCTGCTTTCCAAAAAAATCTGGCTGACTACGACAAACCCCTGCTTAACTGGCAACCCTATGTGACCAAACAGGGTGAGTCCTTTGAACAGCTGGCAGGCGCATTTGGCGTTGCCGCAAGTGAGCTGAAAGAAATCAATGATATCGGCGGCCGTGAGCGCATCGCCCGTGGCCAGACGATTCTGGTGCCTAAAATTACCGGTCTCGATGTCTCTGACCGGCAGACCCTCACCGCCTTAGCAGCCAATCGTGCCGCTGAGCCCGTTGATACTGGTGCCAATGATAAACCCCATGCGCCTGTACTCGCGAGCGCGGAGCATCGCGTCATCAAGGGCGACACGGCATACAATATTGCAAAACGCTACGGCATGAATGTAGCCCAACTTCAGGCCATGAATAAAACCGCCGATGCTCAAGTGCAAATCGGCCAAATTTTACGTGTCTCAGCCCGGCCGGAAAGTGTGGCTGCAGGTAAAGATGGCCGTGAATATATCGCCAAACGCGGCGACACCTTTGCATCGATTTCTAAGCGATACAAAGTAGCCACTGCCGATCTGAAAAAATGGAATGGTGCCAAATCCATTCAGGCAGGCACTAAGCTCGTTATTTATTAAAAGCCCGCTTAAATAAAAAAGCCTCTGAAAAGTTCAGAGGCTTTTTTATTTCTTTATAAAGAAGAACCTGCAATTTGCCATTTCTCATGATGCTCTCTGATCAGCTGAACAGCGTCTTCAATCGTATCAACCACGATTGGAATCTGCATATCCACTTCACTGGCAAGACCGGCATTATTTTCAACCATATAGCGACGGGCCCAGTCAACCTGCTCGTGCCACATCTCCCCGACCAGAATCAAAGGCGTGTCATAAAGTTTACGCACCTGAATCAGCTGCCATACCATCGATAATTCTAATAAAGTACCAATTCCGCCTGATGTAACAATAAATGCATTTGAGCGCAAAATAAAATGATGCAAACGGGAAAAAAATGTTTTGTGCTCATAAACTTTACCCACAAAATCATTCACATTTTGTTCAAAATCTAAATCAACCCTAATGCCTACTGATGCTTCCGGCCGATCCGGAGCTCCCTCCCTCGCTCCTTCATTCGCAGCCTGCATTAAGCCGGGCCCTCCGCCCGTAACAATACGGCATCCCATTGCCGCTAATTCACTTGCCAGCTGTTTAACCGCTTCATAAGCGGCTGATCCATCCTGAATACGCGCCGAACCAAAGATAGTGACATGATAATCCGGCGTATGTGCAGGGCGTAAGCGCGCCAATTCATCAACAACATCCCAGAGCTTAAGCACGGCATCACCCACAATATCCAGCGCCTGCTCGTCATCGATCACACCAATTGGCTTATTATTTGGATTTATCATTTTTTTTATCCCATACCGCAAATTAATAATACAGAGCGAATTATCACAATATTTATTGTGAATAAATATATCCCTCCAAAACCATAATATTTTCAAGTCATTACTTATTTATCATTAAAAATGAGACTAATAATAAAATGACTTCACTAAAGTATATACACATAAAAATAATTAGCCAAAGTACAATTACACGCGCCATTTCACTCATCTGATCAGTGCAGATGCAAAATACAGCCATCACAGCAACAGAGACACTCTCCGTAAATCAATTACAAAGCCAATAAGCCCAGCATCTTCGTTTAACAGATAAGGCAGAACAGGCGCCTGCAGATTTTATTATTGAGTCTAAGCCATCGCGAATATAAGCCACTGCGATTGCAAACACCTCGCTTATGCTGGCTGGCATCCATCTGTGCAGTGCTCACTCCTATTTTGCAAGACACTACGCAATACGGAATCAATCCGGAGGATTAGCCAGAAAAACGGCACCCAGAACACAAACCGCTGTGGCTCAGCCCTTGCAAATACGGATTGCTACCCTAACAATAATCACCGTTATGCCATGCTGCACATTCGCTATACTAGCGTTTTAAGGAGAGTTATTTTGCAATTAGAGCACTTGGTCGCAGTTAATGACCCATCCAATGATTTTATCCTGAACAGAGCAGAGCTCTGGAAGGGCTTAGTGCTTCGTGCAGAAGCGCCTGATCTGTTTATGCCGCATATAGATAGTGTAGAAATTATTGAACGCAGCGATGTGCATTTACTTAGAAAAATCATCATTGGCACCTTGCACATCCAGGATCGTATCCATCTGCTTAATGAAGTGCATGTGCGTTATGACACCGAGCCGGGTGAACAACATGCCGGCGGCACCCTGCTGATGAAAATCGAAGAACCAGAAACCAATATGCTGTTTGTACGCTTTCATTATCAAACGCCGGTGAATGATCAGGGCGAAGAAGAAGAGTACGCAAAGTTTCTGAAAGCCGCCTGGCAACAAACAGACTTGGAAACGATTCAAAAAATTCGGGAACTGGCCGCAGATGGCCGGTTGAATACACCGGCCCGCCCAACTTAAAGCGCAGTAAAATCAATTTCGCCGACATGATTGAACACATAATCCGGCTTATACGGAAATTGTTCGATCATCTCGGTATTTGATACGCCAGAAAGCACCAAAGCAGTTTTCATACCTGCCTCCATACCTCCCACAATATCCGTATCCATTCTGTCACCAATCATCAGCGTATCTTCGGGATGCACGCCCAATTTACGCGTCGCCAATGTCATCATCAAAGCATTAGGCTTACCCACGATATAGGGTGTCTTGCCCGTAGCAGCAGAAATAGCTGCAAGGATTGTTCCCGCAGCAGGCTCGCTCCCGCCTTCAACCGGATCAATCATATCGGGATTGGTACCAATAAATTTAGCGCCACCATCAATAAAGCGTACCGCTTTTTTCATCTGATCGAAATTAAAGCTGCTCGATTTTGCTACCACCACATAATCCGGCTTACTTTCAGAAATAGAAAAGCCCACATTATAAAGCTCGTTAATTAAGCCCCCGCCACCAATAATAAAAACGGTAGCGCGCTCTTTCTGGCTGCGCAAAAACATCGCAGTAGCCATTGCACTGGTAATAAAATTCTCTTCGCTTAACCCGTGAATACCCAGCGCTTCCAGCTTTAGCTTTAAATCGAGCGGGGTTTGTTCAGCATTATTGGTTAAAAATAAAAATGGCAATTTACTGCTTAATAAACGCTGAACAAACTCATTTGCACCAGGGATTAATTGTTTACCGCGATAAATCACACCATCCATATCAGAAATAATACTTTTAACCATTTCCCTCTCCTTATCAATATATTCCTGCTTTAAGCTTACTCTTACTGCCATTTTATTAACAGGCCAATACGAAACACATCGTCTTTTACCTGATATAAAAAATCATGAAAGCTAACAACTCTCAAGGCATAACCTTATTACAAGTCTATTCAGGCCACATCGAACTTATCCATTAAAAACAAGAAGATAACACCGTTCGGAAGGTAAATACTGCCAAGTTAATCTAAGCCAAATTTTTATCTGAAGAAGCTCGGTATAATCGCGCCTCTTTAAAAATTCAAACAGAACTTAATATGTCTCAGACTCTTCATACGCATGATCAAACTGCCAATCCAGCCCCATTAGGATTACTGGGCTTTGGCATGACAACCATACTACTGAATCTGCACAATGCAGGTGTAACTGAGCTCAGCTCAATGATCTTAGCCATGGGCATTTTCTACGGAGGTATTGCTCAAGTGATCGCGGGCCTGCTGGAATGGAAAAAAGGAAACACCTTCGGCACCGTCGCATTCACTTCCTACGGCATGTTCTGGCTCTCGCTGGTAGCCCTGCTGATCTTACCCAAGCTGGGCCTGGCAGAAGCAAGCTCAATCAACAGCATGACCGCCTACCTCACCATGTGGGGCATCTTTACGGCATTTTTGTTTGTTGGCACGCTAAAACTCAATAAAGCGACTCAATTTATCTTTGGCTCTCTCACGGTTCTTTTTGCCCTGCTCGCCCTTGGTGATTACACTGCTAATCCAATGATCAAACAATTAGCAGGCATTGAAGGCATCATTTGCGGTGCATCTGCTATTTATGCAGCAATGGCTCAAATACTGAATGAAATGTATGAAAAAGAAGTGATGCCGCTAGGCTGATTGCTTACCAGACTTTTTCTTCAGAACAAACAAAAGCCCCGATATCACACGATATCGGGGCTTTTGTTTTGAGCAAATATTATACTTACTCAATAAATGGGTGTCTGGTAATGACCTACTTTCACACAGGTAATCTGCACTATCATCGGCGCTAAGGTGTTTCACTGTCCTGTTCGGGATGGGAAGGAGTGGGGCCACCTTGCTATGGTCACCAGACTTTAACTCTCTGTACCTGCTCATACGGCTCAGCAAGTAATATAATTTATTCATTGCAGTAAAAAACAACTGCTTCACTTATAGCAAAACCCCCGCCTCTTTCGAGTACGGGGGTCTTGTTTACTGCTTTAGGGTGTCTGGCAATGACCTACTTTCACACAGGTAATCTGCACTATCATCGGCGCTAAGGTGTTTCACTGTCCTGTTCG
>NZ_JAAOLX010000018.1 GCF_011601265.1 Iodobacter violaceini | reverse complement strand
TGTGAAATTCTGGAAACAGGCAATGATTCGTTCAGGTTTAAACAGCGTAAAAAGGGGCAGAAAACGGGCTGACAAACTGGAAACTTTTGGACGCTGACGGGTGGAAAGTATTGGACGCTGATTGACACCTTTGTGACACAAATCAGCCACGCATCGTCATCGCACGCCCAGCTGCCGGATGCGATTTAAAAACACCGCACATACTTGAAAATCTGCAATCTAACGGTCAAAGTACTGCGCCATCACACGCTCTCCCCTTCGCTTAAAACCGCGCATTTTGATTTATGGTTTTGATGTAATTCAATACCAAACAGCATTTAATGGTCAGTCAGAACTAAATGGCAACGTCGCTGAAAATGGGGTTTCTCAGCGCTTGCCAGTGGAATCAGCAGCCCATTTCACGCAATCATTGATGCGCCACGAGATTTCAAAGCTGCAGACAAGTCTATATCTATTTAATTTGCATTAAATTCGTAAGGCACTCGGCTCAACTTGCTCTTTGACAATGCTTACCACATAAACAAACGGCCCCTGCCAGGGCCGTTTGTTGACCAGCACAATCTGACTTTACTTCCCGCCCAAAGCCTTAAATGCCTGTGCCGAAGCGGCTAAACGGGCACGCTGGGTTTCGATCAGGCCCTGGCTGGCATTGTAAAACTCGCGCTGGGCGTCCAGCACATCCAGATAGCCTGCCAGGCCGGATGCATAGCGTACCTCAGCCAGTTTCAAACGCTGCGCCTGACGCTCCGCAAGGCGTTGCTGAGCGGTGAGTTGCTTGCTCAGCCAAACCTGATCTGACAACACATCGGCCGCATCTTTAAACGCCAGCTGAATGGCTTTTTCATATTCAGCCACGGCAATTACTTTGCGTGCTTCGGCAATATCTGCACCTGCACGTAAGCGGCCACCGTCAAACAACGGCAGGCTGATTTGCGGTAAGAAGCTCCATGCGCGGTTGCCGCCAGAGAATAAATCCTCCAGCTCATTGCTTACCACGCCACCACTGCCCATTAAAGTGACTTTAGGAAAAAAGGCCGCGCGGGCAGCGCCGATATTGGCATTAGCCGCTACCAGTTTTTGCTCCGCAGCGCGCACATCAGGGCGCTCCAGCAAGACGGTTGAGTTTAAACCGCCTGGCAACTGCACCACATCTGCATTTAAATCAGCCACAGGCAGACTTACCGCTTCACCCACCAATACAGCGAGCGCCGTCTGGGCATTAGCGGCCTGACGTGCCAGCGCCGTATGATCGCTGATGGCACTATCCTGGGCGGCTTCGGCTTGCAAAAGATCAAGACGATTGGCTACGCCCACATCCATGCGGCGCTTCACCACGCGCAGGCTTTCTGCCCGTGCCTTGGCGGTTTGCTCAGCAAAGCGGCTGCGGGCCTGCAGGGCCTGGGCGCTGTAATAGCTATTGGCTACATCGGCAATCAGCGTGCTGCGTACCGATTGCTGCGCCTCTTCACTTGCCAGATAGTTGGCCTTGGCCGCTTCACTTAAACGGCGCACACGCCCCCAGAAATCCACCTCGTACGAGAGCAGCGCCAGATTAGCTTCATAGCGGCGGCTGATATCCGCATCCGGCTTACTGCGGCTGATATTGCCGGAGGCATTGGCATTCACCGAAGGCAGAAAATCCGCCTTCTGAATACCATACAGCGCACGGGCTTCTTCGATTCTGGCCGTGGCGACTTTTAAATCGCGGTTATTCGCCAGCGCTTTTTCGATAACCCCATTCAAAGCGGGGTCAGAAAAATAAGTCCCCCACTGTGGCGTTGCTATATCCGCTGGCTGGTTGCCCACCACACTGGCAACAGGCGCCGCAGGGCGGATGTAATCCGGCCCCATCGCGCATGCGCCCAGGCCCAGCGTCATTGCCAGCAGCAGGGTCTTAGACATTAATTGTTTTTTCATCAGTTTTTCGTACCTGTTGGTTCGCGTCATGATCCGAAGGACGGGCGCACCGCCCTTCGAAGACCGGCAAATCTGATTAACGATGGTCGTCCGCAATTTCATCGCTGCGTACCACGGGTTTCTCCGGGAAGAAACGGCGCACCACTACAAAGAACACCGGCACTAAGAACACCGCAAAGACCGTAGCCGTAATCATCCCGCCCATCACCCCGGTACCAATAGCACGGCGGCTTGCCGCACCTGCACCGGTACTCATGGCCAGCGGCAATACACCGGCAATAAAGGCAAAGGACGTCATCAGAATCGGTCGGAAGCGTAAGCGGCAAGCTTCCAGCGTGGCATCCATCGCACTCAAGCCCTGGCGCTGCAAATCACGGGCGAATTCAATAATCAGAATCGCGTTCTTTGCCGACAAACCAATAATGGCAATCAGCCCCACCTTAAAGTACACATCGTCCGGCAGGCCGCGCAATGTCATGGCCGCCACCGCACCAAAGATACCCAGCGGCACGACCCACAGCACAGCAAACGGAATCGACCAGCTTTCATACAGCGCTGCAAGGCATAAGAACACGATCAGAATCGACAAGCCGAACAAGAATGGCGCTTGCGAGCCTGAGAGCCGCTCTTCAAAGGACGTACCCGACCATTCAAAGCCCACACCTGGTGGCAATTGCTTAGCCATCGCTTCCATGGCATCCATCGCCTCACCCGAGCTTTTACCCGGAGCCGGACCGCCAGAAATCTTAAAGGCAGGCAAGCCGTTATAGCGATCGAGCGCTGAAGCACCTGCCTGCCATTTTGCAACGGCAATTTCAGACAGCGGCACTAAATTACCCGCACGCGTTTTTACTTGCAGCTTGAGTAAATCATCCGGAGAAAGACGGCTCTCTGGTGTGGCTTGCATCAATACACGCAAGATACGGCCTTCGCGTACAAAGTCGTTTACATAGGCAGAGCCTAATGAAATCGCCAGTGTGCTATTCAGCTCGGTCATATCAATACCCAGCTGGCTGGCTTTTACCTTGTTTACATCAAGTAAAAGTTGCTGACCCGGCTCCTGACCATCCGGGCGAACCCCGGCCAGTGCTTTGTTTTGCGCGGCCATGCCCAGCAGCATATTACGTGCTTCATACAAGCGATCACGGCCTAAACCAGCCCGGTCTTGCAAGCGGAAGTCAAACCCGCCCACCGATGCCAATTCAGGAATCGGCGGCACATTGGTGGCAAAGGCAAACGCCTGCTTAATGCGGAACAACATCATATTGGCGCGTTGCACCACCGGGCCAACCTGATCGTTTGGCAGCGGACGGTCTTTCCAGTCTTTTAAAGTAACAAACGCCAGAGCCGCATTCTGGCCGCGGCCAAAGAAGCTGAAGCCCACAATCGCAATCACACGATCGACTTCTGGCTGCTTCACAAAGTGTGCTTCAACCTGCTGAACAATTTCCAGGGTGCGCTCGTGCGTTGCGCCTGCAGGCAATTGCACCACGCTGATAAAGTAACCCTGGTCTTCATCAGGCAGGAAAGACGTAGGCAAGCGCGACATCAGCCAGCCGGTAGAGGCCAGAATCAAAGCAAAAAACAGCAGGGATAAACCGGTTTTGCGAATGCATGTGCCTACCCAGCCCTGATAGCGCAGGGTTAAAGCTGCAAACTTACGGTTAAACCAACCTAAAAAGCCCTTGGTGCCATGATGCTCGCCCTTTTTCAAAGGCTTAAGGAAGGTTGCACACAGCGCAGGCGTTAAGGTTAAAGCCATCAGCGCCGAGAAGAACATCGTCAGCACTAAAGTCACCGAGAACTGACGATAAATCGCGCCCACCGCACCCGAGAAAAACGCCATCGGCACAAACACGGCCGTCAGCACCAGGGTAATGGCGATAATCGGGCCGATAATCTGTCCCATCGCTTTTTGCGTGGCTTCGCGCGGAGCAAGGCCTTCTTCAGACATGATCCGCTCGACGTTCTCAATCACCACAATGGCATCGTCAACCAAGATACCAATCGCAAGCACCATGGCAAACATCGTCAGCACATTGATCGAATAACCAAACAGCTGCAAGCCCACCAAAGCACCCAGGAGCGCAATCGGCACAACAATAGTCGGAATCAGCGTGGCGCGGATATTACCCAGGAATAAATACATCACCACAAACACAAGGCCAATCGCTTCGACCAGGGTTTTCATTACTTCATGGATAGAGATATCCACAAATTTGGATGTATCGTAAGGCACTTCATAAGCCACGCCCTTAGGGAAGAACTTAGACAGCTCCGCCAGCTTGGCTTTTACCGCTTTAGCTGTTTCCAGCGCATTGCCATCCGGGGAAAGCTTAATCCCGATCGCCGCAATACTCTTACCATTTAAACGCGCCAGCACGCTGTAATCGGATGCGCCCAGCTCAACCCTGGCCACGTCTTTTAAGCGTAACTGCGAGCCGTTTTTGCCATCGCGCAGCACAATATTGCCAAACTGCTCTGCCGTAACATAACGCCCCTGAGTCACAACCGTGGCCGTAAACTGCTGGCCCGGTGGTGCTGGCAACTGGCCGATTTCACCCGTCGCCAGCTGCACGTTTTGGGCGCGAACCGCAGCCAGCGCTTCAGCCGCAGACAGCTTGAACCCAGTCAACTTGGCCGGGTCCAGCCAGATACGCATGGCGTATTCAGAGCCAAACAGCATGGCTTCACCCACACCCGGCACACGGCGGATCGAATCAATCACGCTGGAATTCACATAACTACCTAACGCTACATTGTCGTGACTGCCATCAGGCGACAGCAGCGTAACAAACATCAGATAGTTACTACGCGATTTAACCACCTGCACGCCTTGCTGGCGCACTTCGCTGGGTAAACGCGCTTCAACCCGCTTTACGCGGTTTTGCGCTTCTACCGAGGCGATATCCAAATCAGTACCTGGCCTGAAGGTCAGCGTAATCGCCATATTGCCGGCGCTGTCGCTGTTGGAGCTCATGTATTGCATGTTCTCCAAACCATTCATTTCCTGCTCAATCAGCGCAGTAACCGTTTCCTCCATCACCTGTGCACTTGCACCAGGATAGGTGGCGTTAATCGTTAAAGCAGGCGGAGCCACTTCGGGGTATTGAGAGATCGGCAGGCTTTTAAAAGCCAGCAAACCTGCCAAAACAATAATAATGGCGATCACCCATGCAAAAACCGGGCGATCGATAAAAAATCGAGCAAACATAAACTCTCCTAATGCGCCAGTGATGCTTATGCATCATCAGCAGCATCTATTTTTTTGCAGGGGCAGCAGCAGATGTCGCAGATGCAGATGCGGGTGCAGGTTTAGCCGCAGCCGCATCCACCGGATTCACCACCGCGCCCGGGCGTACTTTCTGAATACCATCCACCATCACCCGTTCGCCGCCTTTTAAGCCGCTCAGAATAATCCAGTCTGTTCCAGAGAAACCGCCGGTTTTAACCGGAGCGGGCGCCACTTTATTGTCGCCACCCACGATATAAACAAACTGCCCTTGCGGCGAAGACACAATCGCTTTTTGCGGCACGCGTACCGTAGCATCCATCGCACCCTGTGCCACACGCACCGTTGCAAACATACCTGGCAGCAAGAGGTGATCAGGATTAGGGAATTCAGCGCGTAAAGTCACTGTACCGGTTGCGGGATCAATAGTTTGCTCAGCAAACAGCAATTTGCCTGCGTGTGCGTAAGGCGTGCCGTCTTCCAGCAGTAAATCAACCGGCAGTGTTGCTTGTTTCAGCTTTCCCACCTTGGCCAGTTGCTTTAAGCGCAGCAGATCAGCACCAGACTGGTTAAAATCTACATACACCGAATCGAGCTGCTCGATCAGCGCCAGCGGTGTGCCTGTGCCCTTATTCAGCAGTGCCCCTTCTGAAACTAAGGCCCGGCCAATACGGCCACTGATCGGTGCCTGCACGCTGGCGTATTCCAGATCCACACTGCTGCGGCGCACTTCTGCTTCAGCTGCAGCCACTTCGGCCTCGGCCTGCTTCAGCTGTGCCTCGGCCTGATCAAATTCCTGGCGGCTTACACCCTGCTCACCCACCAGCTGGCGATAACGATCGGCCGTTTGCTTAGCAATCAGCACGCTGGATTTAGCTTTCGCCAGCGCAGCTTTTGCCGTTGCCGCATTGGCTTCCAGCACGCGCGAATCAATCTTAAATAAGGATTGGCCCGCTTTCACTTCACCGCCTTCGTTAAATAAGCGTTTTTCCAGAATACCGTCTACCCGTGCACGCACTTCAGCCGTGCGCACTGCGGTAATCCGGCCGCTTAAATCTCGCGTCAGCGCAGAGCTGCCAGCCTGAGCGGTTACCACGGTGACTTCAGGTGGCGGCATGCCACCACCCGCAGCGCCACCAGGCCCGCCCTCTTGTTTACCGCAGGCCGCCAGCAAGCCGGCCGCTCCAATAACTAAAACCACACTTTTTTTAAGCGAAGGAAGCATTCCTAATCCTTTGTAATATGACATTATTTTTCATGCCTATAAATTTCAACAGTAATGAGATTGCATTTCATTTCTATGAATACAGCAATTTAACACTTGAATCCTAACTGACACCACAAAACACTTACACCTGATATGCGCGTAAGAACATATCAACAATACGGTTCACCTTTGCCGTTTCCCCTGCAGGATCGGGCGGCTCGCCACCAAACAATAATTTCAGCTGATCGTAACCTGCCAACATGTCAAATAAAAACGTGGCCGCTTCAAAAGGGTCTGCCGGGCGCAATACGCCCTCCTGCATGGCGGTTTCCAGCTGCGCAGCCAGTTGCTTTGCCGTACGCTCAATACAAAGCTCAAAATGGCGGCGGGCTAATTCTGGAAAGCGCGGCGCCTCACCGGTCAGCACCCGATGCGCCTTTACCGACTCCGGCGTCATGATTTGCGCACGAAACGATAAAGAAAAACGCAATAAACGCTCCCGCACATCTCCTTCATTCACCGCCAGCGGCGCAAGCATCTCGCCAATAAAGTGATCGATCGCTAATTCAAACAAGGCTTGTTTACTGCCAAAACGGTTATAAATAGTCTGCCTTGCCACGCCTGCACGGGCGGCCACCTTTTCAATGCTGGCTCGGTAACCCATTTCACAAAAAACAGACTTAGCAGCACAAATGACAGGGTCAAGCCCTGATTCATCTTCTGCAAGCTTACTCTTAACCATCGCCACACCTCATTTTGGACTGGACAGTCTAATCTAAATTAGTACAAAAGTGAAGGCTTTACAACACCGCAAGCCCCATTAACAAATACGCGCCGCTCTTTATACATAAACCCCAACAAAATCAAACAAGTACACAAAATAACCACACTAAATTTGTGTGTTTGATTAAGCAACAAAAGCAACAAATGTCTGCATTCAGCCTGAACTAAAAAAGCGAACAAGCTGACAAAGTTCTAAACTCACAAGGCAATAATGTGAATTTATAAAAACACTATGCACTGGTTTGCAAAAATAAAAACCAATACTCTGAGCGGCCCGATTTTCTTCAATGCAAATGACATTGCATTGAACGCTGACAAAAAGTACTGCAGAGAGGGGCGTTTGGAAATACGCCATGCCGGCCTGTTTCTTAAAGCCCCGGACTTAAGCAGCTGCACACATCGCTTTAGCCACTATTTAAAATAACCAGCCGGAGATACCCCATGCATCAGGGAACCAGGTTTTTACCCCATGTATTTCGCCTCAGCGCCTTTACCGCCCTCGTTTTACTCAGTGCCTGTGGCAAAGAAACCGGCCCCGTCATCCCCCCTCCCGCCCCGGTTGGGTTTATTGAATTAAAACCTGCTGATGTTGCACTTAATAAAGAAATGGTGGGCGAGACGGCTGGCTATCGCGATGTGGAAGTACGCTCCCGCGTCAACGGCATCTTATTAAAAAGAACTTATGTGGAAGGCGCGCAAGTAACGGCTGGCCAGGTTTTATTTGAAATCGACCCCGAGCCTTATAAAGCCACACTGGATCAGGCCAAGGGCCAGCTCTCGCTGGAGGCCTCTAAATTAGATAAAGCCCGTGCCGACCGGGATCGCATTATGCCGCTCTACAAAGAAAACGCCGTCAGCCGTAAAGATTACGACGATGCGCTGTCTGCTTACGCCTCTGCCCTCGCCAGCAGCCAGACTGCTCAGGCCAGCGTCAAGCAGGCCGAACTTAATTTAGGCTACACCAAAGTGACCGCGCCGATTGCGGGCACCACCAGTAAGCTGGTGCAATCAGAAGGCAGCTTAATCTCTGCAACAGGCGATTCCGGCCGCCTCACCACCATCAGCCAGCTTGATCCGCTTTACGTGAATTTTTCTTACTCCGAGCAGGATCGTCAGGAGCTGGAAGCCGCCACACGTAACGGGCAAATCAAACTCAACGATTCAAAAAACTTCACCGCCAGAATCAAACTGGCCGATGGCAGTGTTTATTCACAAACTGGCCTGATTAATTTCTCTGATAACCGGGTTGACCCCAAAACCGGCACCATCCGCGCCCGCGCTATTTTCAAAAACCCCAAGGGTGACTTACTGCCAGGGCAATTTGTGCGCGTAACTTTAGAGCTGGGAAAACGTAAAAACGCCCTTTTGATTCCGGAGCGCGCCGTAGTTCAGTCGCAGGCCGACCATATTGTGATGACAGTTGGTGCAGACAATAAAGTTGTGCCTGTTCCCGTAAAACTGGGCTCGGTCATTGATGGAAAGGTGATTGTTGAATCAGGGTTAAAAGCTGGCCAGAAAGTCATTGTAGACGGCCTGATGAAAGCCAGACCAGGCGCCGTGGTGAACCCATCCCCGGCCAGCAGCCCTGCCGCCCGATAAGGACACACTATGTTTTCAAAATTCTTTATTGAGCGCCCTATTTTCTCCAGCGTGATCTCGATCATTATTGTGCTGGCGGGCCTGGCCGCAATGCGCTCATTACCTGTTGAGCAATATCCGGGCATTACACCGCCCGTTGTTTCTGTGACTGCGGTTTATCCCGGAGCCACCCCTGAAGTCATCGCCCAAACCGTTGCCGCGCCGCTGGAGCAGCAAATTAACGGCGTTGAAAAGATGATTTATGTTCAGTCTGGCTCTGCATCAAACGGCCAGATGAGCATGAACGTTTACTTTGAAATTGGCACAGACCCCGATCAGGCCACCATTAACGTCAATAACCGCGTGTCTGCGGCGCTGGCGCAATTGCCTGAAGAGGTGAAGCGCCAGGGGGTGACGGTCAAGAAGAAATCCACCTCGATTCTGAGCGTGATAACACTCAGCTCACCCAACAACCGCTACGACACCACCTATCTGTCCAATTACGCACTGCTCAATATTATCGATGAGTTAAAGCGCTTGCCTGGTATTGGTGATGCATCGCTGTTTGGGGGAACCGATTACGCCATGCGCGTCTGGCTGCGCCCGGACCGGCTGGCGCAGCTTAAACTCTCACCCTCTGATGTCATTGGCGCAATCCGCGAGCAAAATGCACAATTTGCCGCAGGTAAAATTGGTGCTCAGCCAACCACTGCACCGATTGATTTTACTTACACTGTAAACACCCAGGGCCGTTTAAAAGACGCCAAAGAGTTTGAAAACATCATTGTCCGCTCCACCGCTGACGGCGCAAAAATCCGCCTGAAAGATGTGGCAAGAGTAGAAATGGGTGGTAAAGATTACGACCTGCAAGCCAGGTTAAATGGTAAATCCGCCGTGGCGGTTGCGCTGTATCTGCAACCTGGTGCCAATGCCGTCGCTGTGGCGGACGGCATTAAAGCCAAAATGGAAGAACTTAAAACCCGCTTCCCTGATGGTATTTCATACGCTATTCCTTACGACACCACCGAGTTTGTAAAAATCTCGATCGAAGAAGTGGTTCATACCCTGTTTGAAGCCATTATTTTGGTATTCATCGTGGTTTACCTGTTTTTACAAAACTTCCGCGCCACGCTGATTCCATGTATTGCCGTGCCTATTTCGCTGATTGGTACCTTTGCAGGAATGCTGATTTTAGGCTTCTCGATCAATCTTTTAACCCTGTTCGGGATGGTACTGGCCATTGGTATTGTGGTGGATGACGCCATTGTGGTGCTGGAAAACGTCGAACGAATCATGAGCGAGACCAAGTGCTCGGCCAAAGAAGCCGCCATCCAGGCCATGCAGGAAGTGGCAGGCCCCGTGATTGCGATTGTGCTGGTACTGTGCGCGGTGTTCCTGCCGGTGGCCTTTATGGGCGGCATGACCGGCGTGATGTATAAGCAATTTGCAGTGACTATTGCCGTTTCTGTCGTGATTTCAGGGATTGTGGCTTTAACGCTCACCCCTGCACTGTGTGCCATTTTGCTTAAAAACAGCCACAGCGAACCGGCTAAGTTTTTTGTCTGGTTTAACAATAGCTTTGATCGTCTTACCAATGGTTACGTCAGTGGCGTGGCCTTCCTGAATCGCCGTGTTGGCGTCGCTTTTGTGCTGTTTGCTGCCATCTTACTGGCCAGCTTTGTGCTGCTGAAAAAAGTGCCCGGCGCACTGGTGCCCGATGAAGATCAGGGCACGCTAATTAGTGCGGTCATGCTGCCTGATGCATCCTCACTCAACCGGACGGCCGCCTCCAGCAATCAATTTGAACAAATGCTGATGGCCAATAAAAACGTCGAAAACGTCGTTTCCTTTGTGGGCTTTGATATTCTTTCCGGCGCCATTATCAGTAACAGCGGCATTGTGTTTTCAACGCTGAAAGACTGGAAAGAGCGTTCCGCCCCGGCAGACAGCTCATTTGCACTGGCCAAGAAATTCCAGGGCATGGCCTATATGGGGATGAAAGATGGCTTTGCAGCCACCTTCAACCCTCCGGCCATTCAGGGCATGTCCACCACAGGCGGGATTGAAGGCTATTTACAAAACCGGGGTTCGGGAAACACCGCCGACTTTTCTAAAGCCACGCAGCGCTTTGTCGATGAAGCTAAAAAACGCCCGGAATTTGCCAGCGTTTCCACCACTTTCCGCGCCAATGTGCCGCAGATTTATCTGGATCTGGACCGGGAAAAAGCCAAGGCCCTGGGGGTAAGCATCAACCAGGTATTTGACACCATGCAAGCCACCTTTGGCCAGGTTTATGTCAACGACTTTAACCAGTTTGGCCGCACCTATCGTGTGCAGCTGCAGTCTGAAGCTGATTTCCGCGCCCGCCCGGATGACATCCGTAATGTCTATGTGCGATCAGACAAAGGCGACATGATTCCGCTCACCAGCCTGGTGCAAGTTAAAACATCGGTTGGCCCGGAATTAGTTGAACGCTTTAATGTATTCCAGGCAGCTAAAATCATGGCGCAACCCGCACCAGGCGTCAGCTCCGGCCAGGCGATTAAAGCACTGGAAGAAGTAGAAGCCAGCGTGATGGGTGCAGATTACAAGCTGCAATGGACAGGCTCGGCTTATCAGGAAAAAGCAGCCGGATCCTCTGCAGCGCTTGCTTTTGGCTTTGGTATCATCATGGTGTTTTTGATTCTGGCGGCGCAGTACGAGCGCTGGACACTCCCGGTTGCCGTGATCAGCGCCGTGCCATTTGCACTGTTTGGTGCGCTGCTGGCGGTATTTTTAACCGGCTTAACCAATGACGTTTATTTCCAGATTGGCTTGGTGACGCTGGTGGGGCTGGCTGCGAAAAATGCAATTCTGATTGTGGAATTTGCCGTAATGAAGCACGAAGAAGGCATGAGTCTGCTTGATTCAGCCCTTTCCGCAGCACGCTTACGCTTCAGGCCGATTGTGATGACCTCTCTCGCGTTTATTCTGGGCTGCTTACCGTTGGTTTTATCCAGCGGCGCGGGTTCGGCCAGCCGTCACTCACTAGGCACACCCGTGATTGGCGGGATGCTGGCTGCCACCTTTATTGCTATTTTCTTTATCCCGCTCTTTTTCCGCTTAATTATGAAAAGCAGCGAGAAAAAAACCGCTACAAGCCCTGAAGCAGGAGATCATCATGCGTAAAACCATCCTCGCGCTTCTGATTGCATCCACCCTAAGCGCCTGCGCCTTAACACCGCCCGTCGCCGATACCAAAACTGAACTGCCCGCTGCATGGCGCAGCGACGCAGCCAGTGATATCAGCATTGGCCGTAACTGGTGGGCACAATTTGACGACCCTGTTCTGGATCAGTTAATCAGCGCAGCAGAAACGCATAACCAGAATCTGGTGATTGCCGCTGCCCGCATCGATGAAGCACGTGCTGCGCTGGGTATCAGCTCTGCCGAGCAGCTGCCACGGCTGGATTTAGCCGGCAAAGCGGGCCGGGGCCAGTCTGTACAAATCGGCAGCCCGTCAGACAGCTACTCGCTGGGCGCATCGGCCTCTTGGGAGCTGGATCTGTGGGGGCGGATTAAAAACACCAATGACGCCGCAAAAGCAGATCTGTTAGCCAGTGAATACAACCGCGATGCGGTGGCGCTGGCGCTTTACGCCAACGTGGCGCAAACCTACTTTAATTTGCGCGCACTGGATCAGCAGCTTGCTATTGCGCAAGACACGCTCAAAACACGGCAGGAGAGTTTTCAGCTGCGCAAACGCCGCTTTGAAGGCGGCGTCACCTCCGAGCTGGATATGCGCCAGGCCGAGGTGGAGCTTGCCGCCGCGCAAGCCAGTGTACCCGGCATTGAGCAAAGTATTGCCAAAGTGGCCAGCAGCCTGAGTATTCTGATCGGCCAGAACCCGCGTGAAATGATCGAATCGGGCATCTCCCGGGGTAAAGAGCTCAAGCAGATTATTATGCCGGTGAATGTGCCGCTGGGCCTGCCATCTGAGCTGCTGACCCGCCGCCCGGATATTCAGGCCAGCGAGCAATCACTCAAAGCGGCAGGTGCACGCATTGCGGCAGCACGGGCGGCTTACTACCCAACCATCTCTCTGACGGGCTTACTTGGAACAGAAAGTGCATCGATCAGCGATCTGTTTTCCGGCCCGGCTAAAACATGGTCTTTTTTTGGCAATCTGGCCGCACCGCTGTTTGATAATGGCCGCACTGCCGCCAATGTGGATGGCGCAACCGCCCGCCAGAAGCAAGCCGTCGCCAATTACCGCCTGAGTATTCAGCAAGCCTTTGCCGAAACGCAAAGCGCGCTGATCGCCCGCAGCAGCAGCACAAAAATTGTGGCAGCCCAGCAGTTGCAGCTGGATTCACTCAGCAGGCAATTAAAGCTGGCGACATTACGCTACGACAATGGCTTTTCAGGCTATCTGGAAGTACTGGACGCCCAGCGCTCTTTATTCCAGGCCCAGCTCAACCTTGCCGCAGCCCGGCGTGATCAGCTCAATGCAACGGTTGATCTTTATAAAGCCATGGGCGGAGGCTGGAAAGCAGGCACTTAATCCATAAAATGTGCCAGCAGGCTTGCCCTGCTTTCAAACGCATCAGGCCGCATCAGACAGATTATTGTCTGATGCGGCCTGATGTACTTCACCGCCCCGCATCATCACTCCCCGGCCGCCTCACCGGGCATGGATGCAGGTTTGGCATCACCGCTGAACGGCCAGTGATCATGCATATTAGTCATCGTCTGATTGGCACTCTGCATCACCACATCGGCGTCTTTAATAGCTTTTTGCAATAAAGGCCGCGTTTCTTTCACCAGAATTTGTACTTCTTTCAACGTCTGATCCGCAGTATTTCCTGTGCGCTCATACTGATCTAATGTGTCCTGCAGCTTGCCACTGATCTGAGCCAGTTGCTCATCCGTGCTTTGTGCTGTTTTTTTAAACCCTGCCAGCGTGCCGTCCACATAGCCTAAAGTATCGGGGATATTTTTATGCGTCAGCAAGGCGGCGCTCGCCAGTGTTTTATCAATTTGCATACGGGTATTGCGCAGCTCATGCAGCAAGGCGCGGGCCTCACCCAGCGTACTGCCCAGCTGGCCATCCGGCGCTTTCAGCGAGGCAGCAAGGCTTTGCATTTCTTCCAGCAGCGGAAACAAGCGCCCGCGTAACTGCTGCAAAAGCTCATTCATACCGCTGCCCGGATCAAAAGCCAAGACGGCCCCGCTTTCTAAAGACGGCCCTTTGCCCCTGCCTGCAGAAATCTGAATAAAGCTGTCGCCAAATATCCCTTCCCGCGCTAAAGACGCCGCCGAATCGCTTTTAATCCAGCGCTGAAAATCTTTATTTATCTGTAATTGGACACGCACACGCGCATCGTCTTCCAGCTTTATCCCCGTCACCTTGCCCACGGGCAGACCCGATAAACGCACCAGCATGCCTTTATTTAAAGATTCGGCACTTGCAGCATGAAACTCTAAAGTATAGCTTTGCTCAAACCAGCCCAATGATCTGGCCAGTACAAAGAGCGCCGTAGCCATAAAAAACACGCCACCCGTAACAAACAGCCCGACCTGGGCCCGCTTGTCTTTTTTCAAAGGGTTTGCATGTGCATCAATACTCATTTTTAAACTCATTCAATAGCATAGAAAGATCGCAGCGCTGCCAATCCACATTTGGCACAGGCTCACCCTGATCGTCACTCAACACCCACCAGTGGCAGTGCGCAATAAGCGGCTCAGCGCGCTGCATTAAATCCCGGTCTGCGTACAGCACGCCCGCAAACCAATCGTTATCCACCAATAAAACAACAGGCTCCATTAATAAAGCCCTGAGCAATATCACCGCCCGTAAATCAGTCGTATTCAGCTGAGCCGGTCTTGCAGCCAGTAAACGCGCTGCATGTGCATGCTCATAACCCAGCCTGGCCAATTGCTGCTGCAGCACCGGCAAAACATCCCCGGCACTTTGCTGGCGGTGCCAGTTCACACAAAGCCATAAATTTTCAGCCACATTAATATTGCTCAGCAAAGCCCCCCGCAAAACCAGTAAGCCAAACGGCTGTTTACGCTGGTGCAAAAAAGCACAGACTGTATCTATCGCCTGATTTTTCTCTTCAGCATCACGGCAAGCCAGCAGTAAGCGCTGCGCATTCATGCCAGGTGGCTCACTAAAACCGCAATCAAAGCATCAAGCAGCAGCATGGCCACAATGCTTACCAAAACAGCCCGCGAAGCCAGCCTTGGAATCTCTGTGCTGGCAAACCCCGCACTTAAGCCCAGATAACACGCACTGGCACTGGTCACAAAACCAAACAAGGCACTTTTTGCCAGCCCCATCAGCAAAGAAGATGCAGAAAGCAGGCTTAAGCTGCTGTCAATTTCTGCAATCAAGCCAGATTGTGGCGTTGTTAAAGCGCCGCAAAACAAGGCAGCCACCATAAAATAACAAAAAAGCAGCACGCAGCTCAGCGCAGCAGCCACAATCCGCGGCCAGATTAAGTAATAGCCCACAGAGATCCCCAGCCTGAGTAAAGTACGCAGCTCTCCGGCCACCTTCATGGCCACCAGCTCTGTGGTAATCGCCGAAGCACTGCGGGCTGTAAAAATCAGAGCCACCATCAAAGGGCCGACTTCCTGCATACAGCTGATCATCAGCACATTCATGGCCCGGGCACCGCTCTGCCCAAAATTACCCTGCACCAGCGTAATCACAATGGCCCCCATGGCGGCTCCCGCCAAAGCGCTCACCCCGATCGACTGCACACCAGAAAAATACAACTGGCGCAGTAAAACGCGGTGCATTGCAGCATGGGTAAAAGGCCGAAACCAGGAAGTAAGCATAGAAAGCCAAAGCGGCCAGGGTAAAGCGAGTATAGAAACGCGTACCGGGAAGCGCCATGAAAGTAGCCGGGAAGATCAAAACCCGCTGCGCTTACAAAACGCCCTACTTATATCAGACTTCAAAAAAAAGATCATGGTCTAAATGAATTTACTTAGAATGCCACTCAATAAATCCGTTTTTTCTTACAAATCGCATAAAAAACGCCACCGACAATGCATTTTACAAAGTAAAAATGTCATAGTGTCACGCTGAAAGCTTGCAAAAAGCATCTACCGCACTTACAATACGCCAGCATTACACGGCGGGCGTCGTATAATGGTAATACCCTAGCTTCCCAAGCTAGCGCCGTGGGTTCGATTCCCATCGCCCGCTCCAATCCCCTGCCCCACCACAAATCCAACGCCTTATAATTTACCGCCTAATAAAGATTCATACTTGGATTATTTGCTGCTTACTTGCCCCCTAAATTATTATTTTGTTATTTATTAGATTGGCGATACTCGCTGCTCTCTACGAAGCCTTATTTCCTTAAATAATCCCATTCCCCGCCTTGCCCTGCTTAAACCCGTTACAATACCGCCTATCAGTTATTTTTAAGCGGTATGAAAGCAATGTCACAAGCCACTAACAATCTCGCGGCCTATATCTGGTCTCTTGCAGACTTACTACGCGGGGATTTCAAGCAGAGCCAATATGGCCGCATTATTTTGCCATTTACGTTATTGCGGCGCTTGGAATGTGTCTTGGCTGACAGTAAAGCCGCCGTGCTCAAGCAGGTTGAAATTGTCGAGCTGATGAATCTGCCGGAAGAAGGCCAGGAAAAACTGCTGCTGCGCGCCACGGGTGGCCTCAGTTTTTACAATACCTCCCCCATGGATCTCTCCAAGCTCGGCGAATCCAATATCAAGGCCAATCTGGAAAAATACATCCAGTCATTCAGCCGCGACGCGCGCGAGATTTTTGATCACTTTAAATTTGCCGAATTTATTGGCCTCTTGAACGACGCCAATCTGCTGTACAAAATCGTACAGAAAGTGCGCCTTACCGATCTAAGCCCCGCCGCCGTCTCCAATCACGATATGGGTTTGGTGTTTGAAGAGCTGATCCGCAAATTTGCCGAAAGCTCGAATGAAACGGCGGGTGAGCATTTCACGCCGCGCGATATTGTTCACCTCACCACCGCGCTGGTGTTTGGCGAAGACGACGACGCGCTGACCAAAGAAGGCCTGATCCGCACCATTTACGACCCCACCGCCGGTACGGGCGGTTTTTTGTCCTCGGGTATGGAATACGTTTACGAGCACAACCCCAACGCCCGCATGGTCGCCTACGGCCAGGAGCTGAACCCCGAAAGCTACGCCATCTGTAAAGCCGATATGCTAATCAAAGGGCAGGAAGTCGCCAATATTAAGCTGGGCAATACGTTATCGAACGATCACCTCTATGCCGAGCGTTTTGACTACATGCTATCCAATCCGCCGTTTGGCGTGGATTGGAAAAAAATCGAAGACGTCATCAAAGACGAAAATACCCAAAAAGGCTTTAACGGTCGCTTCGGCCCCGGCTTGCCGCGCGTATCCGATGGCTCGCTGCTGTTTTTGCTGCACCTGCTCAACAAAATGCGCGACACCTCGGAAGGCGGCTCGCGCATCGGCATTATTCTGAATGGCTCGCCGCTGTTTACCGGCGGCGCAGGCTCGGGCGAATCGGAAATCCGCCGCTATATCTTAGAGGCCGATTTGCTGGAAGCCATCGTCGCGCTCCCCACCGATATGTTCTACAACACCGGCATCGCCACCTATGTGTGGGTGCTGTCGAACAAAAAAACTACCGAGCGCACCGGCAAAGTGCAGCTGATCAATGGCGTGAACCTCTGCGGCAAGATGCGCAAATCGCTGGGCAGCAAGCGCAATGAAATGTCTGAAGCTGATATCCGCGAAATCACCCGCTGTTTTGGTGACTTTGCCATGGTTGATGCGCGCGAGCTGGACAAACCGGCGGAACAAAAAAGCAATCGGGGTCGCCAATCAGCGAACCCGAAAGCCGAAGTAGCTAAAACCTTCGCGGCCAAAATCTTCGCCAACCACGAATTTGGCTATCGCCGCCTCACCATCGAGCGCCCGCTGCGTCTGTCTTACCAATTCAGCGATGAGCGCATTGCCACGCTGCGCTATGAAACCGGCGCGCTTAATGCCGCAATGAAGTGGGTTTATGCCGAATACGGCGCTGCGCATTGGCAAGACTCGGCTGATTGCCAGGACTACGGCCAGCTGGGTGATTACGAAGCCGAAATCCGCGCCTATGTAAAAAGCCACTTTAGCGACCTGAAAGAAAAACACATCAAAGATCTGCTGGATGCACACACCTGGCGCGGCCAGCGCGATCTATTGCTCAAAGCCCGCGCACTGCAAGCCATCATCGGCAGCGCGCAGTTTAACGACTTTAATCAATACGACGATCAACTCAAAGCCGCGCTAAAAACCGCCAAGCTGGCGCTCGACAGCAAAGAGAAAAAGCAGCTCGAAAACGCCGTGAGCTGGAAAAACCCCGCCGCCGAAAAAGTGATCAAGAAGGTTCACAAGTCACCCGCCAAGCCACTCTACGGACTGTTCGCCGTTGGCAATGAAGTGATCGAATACGTGGCCGATGGCGATTTGCGCGATAACGAAAATGTCGCGCTCGACCCGAGCAGCAGCGTTAACGACATCAACGAGGCCTATTTCATTAAGGAAGTGCAGCCACACGTACCCGATGCGTGGATAGCCGCAGACAAAACCGACGACAAAGACGGCCAAATTGGCATTGTCGGCTACGAAATCCCGTTTAACCGCCACTTCTACCAATACCAGCCGCCACGCGACTTGATCGACATCGACGCCGATTTGGACGCCATCAGTGCCGAGATCATGGCCTTGCTGCAAGAGGTGCATTCATGAGTCGCTATCAGGCGTATGCGGAATATAAGGATTCTGGAGTTGAGTGGATTGGCAATATTCCAACAGATTGGGATATGTGGAAAATTGCGCATGCATGCCCATACGTAGCCAGCGGCACAACTCCAAAATCTGATGGCGAAATTTATTATGGCAGTGACAATCTATGGGTAACAACGGGTGAACTTCGCGAGGATGTTATTTTTGACACCCAAAAGAAAGTTACAGACAAAGCATTGATCGATTTGCCAACTTTGCGCGTTCATCCAAAAGGCTCTGTCGCTATCGCGATGTATGGAGCAACAATCGGCAGACTTGGTATTTTTGGCAACGCTGCGACAACCAATCAAGCCTGTTGTGTAATGCCGCCATCTGAAATTTTGCATAACAAATATTTGTTTTACTGGCTCTATGCCACGCGCCAAGAAATCATCAATTTATCTTCGGGTGGTGGGCAGCCGAATGTAAATCAGGAAAAAATAGCTTCACTTAAAGTTAGTGCGCCAACTTTTTTGCAACAGGAAAACATCGCCAACTTCCTCGACCACGAGACGGCGAAGATTGATTTGTTGATTGAAAAACAGCAAGCGCTGATCGAATTGCTAAAAGAAAAACGACTAGCCATTATCAGTCGTGCCGTCACCAAAGGCCTCAACCCCAACGCCCCAATGAAAGACTCCGGCGTGGAATGGCTAGGCGAAGTGCCGGAGCATTGGGGACTCACTCCACTAAAATACTTGTGCTCATTTAGTGGCGGCGGGACTCCAAGCAAAGAGAATTTAAGCTATTGGACTGATGGTAATATTCCTTGGGTCTCACCAAAGGATATGAAATCGTTTTGGATTTCCGATAGCCAAGACAAAATCACGGAAACCGCCGTCAAAGAATCTTCTACAAATTTTGTTGAGGTTGGTTCATTACTCATGGTCGTTCGATCTGGAATATTACAAAGGACTATTCCAATCGCAATTAACACAGTGAAAGTTACGCTAAACCAAGATATGAAAGCTCTTAGCTTCAACTCTCGAATTGATGTTGAATATGCTGCCAATTATATTCTGGGCAACACAGAGTCACTTTTGCTGGAGTGGTCAAAAGAAGGTGCAACTGTAGAGAGCATTGAACATGAATATTTAGCTTCAAGCATCTTTCCTGTTCCTCCTAAAGAAGAGCAAAAACAGATTAATGCAACAATTCAAGCACGTATGGAGACCTTTAGTGCGTTAGAAGAAAACGCAAGAAAAGGCATCTCACTTTTGCAAGAACGCCGCACAGCCCTAATCTCCGCCGCCGTCACCGGCAAGATCGACGTGCGCGATTGGCAAGCGCCCAACTAAACCGTCATTCCCGAGTGCCCTTATCGGGAATCCAGAGGTTTTGCCGGATCCCCGACAAAAGCATTCGGGGATGACGAGCAGATGAGCAATGTATGACCTTGCAACCATTGCGGGCATTGACCTGCAAGGCCATATCCACACTCAACGCCTTTAATTTAACCCAAACACCCAAGCCGACCATGACCGATCTCTCTGCTGAGCGCCAGTTTCAAAACGACATCATTGACCAGCTGGTTGCCAATGGCTGGCAGCTGGGCGATGCCGCGCAGTACAACCGCGAGCTGGCGCTGTATGCGCCCGATCTGCTCGGCTTTGTGCAGGACACGCAGCCCAAAGAGTGGCAGAAATTCTGCACGAATTATCCGAAGGAGCCAGAGCAGAAGTTTTTAGAGATCGTCGCCAAGCAGCTCAATCGCGCCGACCCGAACGCCACGCATAAAGAATCGCGCACCTACGGCACGCTGGGCGTATTGCGCCACGAGCTGCGCGACCGCAATACGCGCTTTTCGCTGTGCCAGTTCAAGCCCGATCATGATCTGAACCCCGATACGCTGGCGCGCTATCAGCAAAACCGCCTTACTGTCGTCCAAGAGCTGGTGTACAGCCCGTGGGGGAGGATTAATACCCCATCCCAGCCTTCCCCTACAGGGGAAGGTGCAGCCCATTTGGCCGAGACGGGCAGCAAGGCCAAAGCATGGCGGATTGATTTGGTGCTGTTTGTGAATGGCCTGCCAGTGGCGACGCTGGAGCTGAAATCGGAGTTTAAGCAGGCGGTGTACAAGGCGATTAAGCAGTACAAAACCACGCGTTTGCCGATTGACCCGATTACCAAAAAGCCCGAGCCGCTGTTGACCTTCAAGCGCGGTGCGATTGTGCATTTTGCGGTGAGCCAATACGAGGTGTATATGGCCACGCAATTGGCGGGGGAAAACACTTTTTTCCTGCCGTTTAATAAGGGCACGGCGGAAGGTGGCGCGGGCAATGATGTGCCCGATGATGTCAAGCGCTACGCCACCGATTACCTGTGGAACGAAGTGCTGTTGCCTGATAATTTGCTCAATATTCTGGCGCGCTTTGTGCATTTGCAGATTGAAGACAAGGAAGACTGGGAAGGCCGTAAATACAAGAAAGAGACGATGATCTTCCCCCGCTATCACCAATGGCATGTGGTGCGCCAACTGCTGGCCGCCGCCTGCCGCGAAGGTGCGGGGCATCATTACCTGATCCAGCATAGCGCCGGATCGGGTAAATCGAATTCCATCGCATGGGTGGCGCATCAGCTCTCTGGCCTTTACAACACTGCGGGCAAGAAGCAATTTGAATCGGTGATCGTGGTGACGGATCGCACCGTGCTCGATGCGCAGCTGCAAGACACGATTTATCAGTTTGAGCACGTCGATGGCGTGGTGGGGCGAATCAATAATGATGAGGGCAGCGGATCGAAATCCGAAAAACTCGCCGCCGCACTGGTGGGATCGCAGCCGATAATTATCGTGACGATCCAGACCTTTCCGTTTGTCTTAAAAGCAATTGAAAACAGCGCGGAGCTGAAACAGCGCAATTACGCCATCATTGCCGACGAGGCGCATTCGTCACAAACCGGCCTGACCGCGAAAAAGCTGAAAGAAGTATTGCTGGTGGAAAGCACCGGCGAAGAAGATGCGGTGGATGATGAAGACGTGATGGCCGCTGCTGCAGGCCAGGCCAAACGTAACCTGAGCTTTTTTGCCTTTACCGCCACGCCCAAAGCCAAAACGCTGGAAATGTTTGGCCGCGTGCCCAACCCCGACGAGCCGCCATCGATCACCAATAAGCCGGTGGCTTACCATGTGTACAGCATGCGCCAGGCGATTGAGGAAGGCTTCATTCTGGATGTGCTGAAGAACTACACCAATTACAAAGTGGCGTACAACCTGGCGATGAAGGTGCGCGAGGCCGATAGCGAAGTCGATAGCAAACGCGCCAAAGTGAAACTCAACCAGTGGGTGCGGCTGCACGACCACAATATCGCGCAAAAAGTGCTGCTGATTGTTGAGCACTTTAAAGATCACGTGATGGGGCTGCTGGGAGGCCAGGCCAAAGCGATGGTGGTGACCAGCTCGCGCAAAGAAGCAGTGCGCTACAAGCTGGGCTTTGATAAATACATCACCGAAAAAGGCTATCAGAAGATTCACGCGATAGTGGCGTTCTCGGGCGAGGTGGAGTTCACTGATAAAGACCCGAACAGTGCCACGCTATTGGGCGAGAAATTCACCGAGTCCAATATGAATCCGAATCTAAAGGGGCGCGATATGCGCAAGGCCTTTGATTCGGATGATTACCAGGTGATGATCGTCGCCAATAAATTTCAGACCGGCTTTGATCAGCCCAAGCTCTGCGCGATGTACGTCGATAAAAAACTGGGCGGCGTAGAATGCGTGCAAACGCTATCACGACTCAACCGTACACATCCGGGCAAGGCCGAATCAGGGACGTTTGTGCTCGATTTCTTTAACGAGCCAGAAGAAATACTGGCGGCGTTCCAGCCCTATTACCAAACGGCAGAGCTGGCGGATGTATCAGACCCGAACCTGGTGTGGGAACTATTTGAAAAACTGCGCGCGGCAGGGATTTTTAACTGGAACGAAGTCGAGCAGTTTTATACCGTGTTTTACACCAGCAGCAAAAGCAATGCGGCGCTGGCCAATATCTGCAAACCGGCCATGCAGCGCTGGCAAATGCGCTACAAATCGGCGGTGGACGCCTTTAAGCAGGCCAAAGATATGTTTGAGCGCGCCAAGAAAAGCGGCGACGCAGTATTGATCGCCAACACCGAAAACAGCCTGAAAGAGTGCACCAAAGAAAAAAACACACTGGAAATCTTTAAAAAAG
Source organism: Iodobacter violaceini (assembly GCF_011601265.1). Taxonomy (GTDB): domain Bacteria; phylum Pseudomonadota; class Gammaproteobacteria; order Burkholderiales; family Chitinibacteraceae; genus Iodobacter; species Iodobacter violaceini. The sequence goes on along the minus strand of NZ_JAAOLX010000018.1, from coordinate 10,549 downwards.
ATCTGGGCAGTTATGTACGCTTTTACGAGTTTATGTCGCAGATTATCAACTATGAATCGCCTGATCTGGATAAGCTAAGCCTGTACGCGCGCCACCTGCGCCCTATGCTGCGCGAGATTGGCTTAGGCGAAGAGGAGATTGATCTGAACAATGTGGTACTGAGCCACTATCGCCTGTCCAAAATCCGCCAGCAGGATTTGGTGCTGAAACAAAACAGCGCCGAATATCAGCTGGCCCCAAGCGACGAATTGGGCAGTGCCAAGCCGAAAGATCTGAAAGAAGAGTTTTTATCGCAGATTATCACTCGGCTGAATGAGCTGTTTGTAACTGATCAGCTGACCGACAACGACATGGTGAACTACGCCTACACCATCCGCGACAAGGTGGGCGAAAACGCCATTGTGATGAAGCAAATCGCAAACAACACGCCAGAGCAAGCGATGCTGGGCGATTTCTCCAAAGCCATCGACAACGCCATCATGGACAGCAGCGCAGCGCATCAGAACCAGATGCTGCAGCTGCTATCTGATCCAAGCAAAGCGCAGAAATTTGCGCGGGTGGTGTTTGATTTGTTGGCGATGGGGGGAAGGTAGAAAAAACCGGGGGCAAACGCCCCCTGCTTTAACGCTTACACTACGCCCTCAGCAATCTCAAACCATTTATCACCACCAGCAAACTCACCCCCATGTCGGCAAACACGGCCATCCATAGCGTGCCATGGCCTGCCAGGGTAAGGGCCAGAAACAGCGCTTTTACCAGCAGCGCCAGCGTGATGTTTTGCACCAGGATGCGATGCGTGGCTTGCGACAAGCGGATGAATTCGGGGATTTTGCGCAGATCGTCGTCCATCAGCGCCACGTCGGCGGTTTCGATGGCGGTGTCTGTGCCTGCCGCGCCCATGGCAAAGCCAATATCGGCGCGGGCTAAGGCGGGTGCATCGTTGATACCATCGCCCACCATGCCGGACGATGCCGCCATGACCTCCACAAGGCGCAGCTTATCTTCTGGCAGTAAATTACCATGCGCCTGGGCAATGCCCAGATCGCTGGCAATCGCCGCCACGGTGTGCTCGTTATCCCCTGATAACACGATCGTTTCTACGCCTAGCGCTTGCAGCTGATTAATCGCCTCACGGCTGCTTGGCCTTACCGTGTCGGCCACGGCAAACAGCGCCAGTACGCGATCAGATGCTAGTACCACCACCGATTTACCCTGCATTTCCAGTACTTGCAGCTTTTCCTCCAGCGCTGGCGAGCAAAGGCCCAGCTCTTCGACCAGGCGATGATTACCCATTGCATAGGATATGCCCTCAATCTGCCCGCTGATGCCGCGCCCAAGCAGTGCTTTTACATCGCTCACTTCAAGATAATCATTGCTCTGCGCCGCAATCGCCATAGAAACAGGGTGATCCGAGCGCGCGCCCAGGCTGGCGGCGATACGCTGGCAAACCTCTACGGGCACATCAGCCAGCGCCGCCATATCGGTTTGCACTGGTTTGCCAAAAGTGAGCGTGCCGGTTTTATCCAGCGCCAGGCTTTTTAGCTTGCGCCCTTCTTCCAGATAAGTGCCGCCCTTAATCAAAATACCCAGCCGCGCCGCACGGGCAAGGCCGCTGACAATCGTTACCGGCGTAGAAATCACCAAAGCACAGGGGCAGGCAATCACCAGCATCGCCAGCGCGCGGTAAATCCATTCCTGCCACGCGCCCCCCAAAAATAGCGGCGGAATCACCGCCACGGCCAAGGCCAGCACGCAAACTACAGGGGTGTAAATTTTAGAAAAGCGATCCACAAAACGCTGCGTTGGCGCACGCACGCCTTGAGCCGCCTCCACCGCATGGATAATCCGCGCCAGCATGGTGTTGCCCGCCACCGCCGTGACCCGATATTCAAACGAGCCAGTTTCATTAATCGTGCTGGCAAACACCGTATCGCCGATATTTTTTTCTACCGGCAAGCTTTCCCCTGTAATTGCCGCCTGATTAATAAACGATTGCCCCAAGATCACCTCGCCATCCAGCGCAATCCGCTCGCCAGGCCGTACCCGCAAAATACTGCCTAGCGCAATATCAGCCGCCGCCTGCTCTTGCCAGCTGCCATCGATCTGCTGCACCGTGGCGCGCTCTGGCGTGAGCTGCAATAAGCCGCTGATGGCGTTTCTGGCGCGGCCTAAAGATTTGGCCTCGATCAACTCAGCAAGGGTAAACAAGACCATCACCATCGCGGCTTCCGGCCACTGCCCAATCAGCAAAGCGCCCGTCACCGCAATACTCATCAGCGCATTGATATTTAAATCGCCGTTAGAAACTGCAATCCAGCCTTTTTTGTAAGTTGTCAGCCCACAAGTCAGCACAGCCGCAACGGCCAGCACCGCCGTTAACCACACCGGCATCGCCAGCCAATCGCAAACCTCAGCCCCCACTGCCAGTGCGCCCGCCAGTGCCAGTGGCCACCAGGGCTTTGCGACCTCAGCCACAGCGGTTTTGCTTCCATTATCCACACGCGGCGTAAAGCCCAGCTCGGCAATTGCTGCCAGAATCGCAGGCAGCGCCTCCTGGCGATGCGATACGGTCAGCACGCGTTGCAGCAAATTGAACTGCAAACCACGCACATCCACCATCGCCCCCAGCTTTTTGCGAATCAGCCCCTCTTCAGTCGGGCAATCCATCTGCTGGATATGAATACGGCTTAACACCCCTGCACCATCACCTTGCGGCAAAGGTGGCGGAGGCGATCCAACAACGCGGTAGCGGGGTTTTGCGGGGGAAGAATGCTTGCAACAATTGGACACGGTGCGTACTCCTGATATGCTTTAGAGCATTACACAGCCTGAAGCCACTTTAGGGTCAAGCACCATTGCAAAATATGTTTTGCCAGGCAGCTGACATCCGCCAGCCTTTGGCGTGAAGCAAAGATATCAGTGGGCTTTGCTTACCTAAAATCAGCATGCACATGAACCAAGGGCGTGCGTAAAACTTAGCTCAAGCAAGAAGGAAAACCATGAAAATCGGTGAACTCGCCCAGGCCGCACAATGCACAGTAGAAACCATCCGCTATTACGAAAAGGAAGCGCTGTTGCCTGCGCCTGCCCGCACCAGCGGCAATTATCGTGATTACAACGAGATTCATCTGGAGCGCTTAAGCTTTATTCGTAACTGTCGGGCGCTGGATATGACGCATCAGGAAATCCGTGCCTTATTGCAACTGATGGATCAGCCTGAAGACAACTGCCACTCAGTGAATAATCTGCTCGACACGCATATAGAACATGTCAGCATCCGGATTCAGGAGCTGCTGAAGCTGGAAGCGCAGCTAAAAACACTCAGGCAGCTGTGCCAGAGCGAGCAAGCAGTGCAAGACTGCGGCATTGTGCAAGGTTTAAATAATATGGAAGTCAGCAATACACCTGAACGGCATACTCATTTAGGCTAGTATCTTACACACGCAAAACCCACACCTCACCACCGGATTCGTGAATGTCGCCTTTTTTCAGAAAGATCGCCCTCGCCATCGTTGCCCGTCCGCGGCTTGCCGCTAAACTGATGAAGCTTGGCTTGAACTGGTTTCCCGCCATTCGCCGCACCGGCTGCAAAGTACGTGAAGTATCGCCTGATGTGCGATATATCCGCGTGGAGCTGCCGCTGAATTGGAAAACGCGCAATATCAATGGCACAATTTTTGGCGGCAGCATGTTTGCCGCCACCGACCCATTTTATATGAGCATGCTGTATTTTAATCTGGGGGATGATTATGTAGTTTGGGATAAAGGCGGCACCATCCGCTTTAAACGCCCGGGCCGCGGCACGCTGGTGGCCGAGTTTAAAATCGATGAATCGGAGCTCACCGAAATCCGCGACCTGCTCGCCCTCACCCCGGAAATAGACCGCGTCTACCCCGTGCAACTGATCGATCAAAAAGGCTATGTCTGCGCCGAAGTAGAGCGCGTCTTATACATCGCCCATAAAAGCGCTTACGACAATAAAATGGCGGAAAGACGGGCGAAGCGGGATATGGCTGAGGCGGAAAGCCCCAAATAAAAATCAATTACAAACAGGCAATTAACTATATATTTCCAAACAAGCACAGCCAGTGAATGACTTAATCAAACAGAAGCCAGCATATTAAAAATATGCTGGTTTCTGTTTATAAAGCATTACTTTTTCAAAGGCATCCCCGTAGCTACATCCAAGCCTTTCGCATCTGCCAGTTTTTTTATAAGTGCTTCTGATGGTTTTTCTGGTGCAATATTCGCTTTAAACTCTTTCAGCCATTGAAATGTACCATCCCATTTTGGGAGCTTGGCAGGAGGTAAGGGCGCAATCTGATCTAAATCAGGAACCTTAGGCTTGGCGTAGGAATATGCGCTTAAAAATTTTCTTATTTTATGGTAACGTTCAACTCGTTCATCATCCTTATCCTGCGCCAAATAATATAAGCGGTCATCTATGGACGGTGATTTAAATGCATTTTCCAAAGCAAGTGCTGAGCTACTACTTCCCGCCGCCACTCCTAACTGAAACGCGCTCACTGCTGCATCATATCTCTTATACACTGATTGATGATCTCCTAAAGCCCTTGCCGCGTCTGCATTCCCCTGATCTGCTGCACACCCCCATAACTGAACAGCCACATCAGGGGCATTATCAATGGCAGATAATTTATCACCAACATAATACTGAGCATCTGGATTCCCCATATCGGCGGCTTTACGAAAGTATCGCAAAGCCAATGCAGCATCCTGATGAATGCCCGCACTACCACTCTTAATATAAACTCCCATTAAAAAATAACCTGCGGGTATATTATCTTTAATCAGTGCCTGCGCCCAATCAGCCATCTCTGTTGAATCCCCACTAAACTTCTTGCGCATCATGCCATTCTGTAAATTAATACTGGCTTTATGATGGCCATGCGCCGTAGCAATCCGATACAAACGACCAACTTCCGTGTATACAGACGCATCCTGGGCTAGGATATTATTCTTATCCAAGTAGCGTGCATATTTAAACAGCAAATCCGGCTCTGCTGCTAATTCAGGTAAAACTTCCTGCTCTTTCGCACAGAAAAAAGATAACTTTACTTTGATGCTTTCCATTTTATTTAGGCTTATACTACTTAAAGGGCCAGAAATAGAATAGAAAGGGGAAAACAATGCAGTAAATAGTAATATTCGATTAAATTTTCGCATATTGATCTTTCTGCTATTGGCTATAGTTCTTGAGCATACTTAAACTTGCTATAAAATCACTCTAATCGGGCTGTCGGAACAACGTATTGCTTTCATATAAGTACTTATTGAAGGCGACGAGAAAATTTCACTTTAATAATATGCTGGTTTTGTAGGAGTAATTCTCCCCTCTCGCGAACATGATAGATCCGCAGACATTCCTGCACGAATAATGCCCCAGCCTTCGCAGCTAATTGGCATCAGTCAGGCCTTAGCTGGCCAAACTCCAGGCAGCCTGCTTCGCAAACTTCTGCAAACTTAGCCACACTGCTGAATAAACCGACTTGCCATCGGTGAGTGATCATGACTGAAGCCGGATTCAAGAATGAGATTTGCAGCGCCTCCCCATTGTCACGCCCCAAAGCAAAACTTTTCATGCAAGTAATCTTATCCCAAGGGATTAGCCCATGCTGCTTGCTGTAAAGACCATCTTTATCAGCAGACAAATAATCACGCGTAAATTCCAGCCCCCAATTTATCAGCCATGCACCTGCACCGCCTCCCATTAACATTAAAACCATGCTATAGCCCATATATTCGTCAGAACGGACAGATATATCAGGCTGTGGAAAATAGGGAGTAAAGGCTAGTATTCCACTCATGATTAAATCTGGCATAAAAACGATGCTTGCTGTCATCCATAAAAACAAGGAGATAAATCCAAAAATAGCGGCATACTTTCTGCTTTTATTCGCCACACTATGCGCGCGCCATCGATTATTCCCCGAAACAGGCGTAGTCCAATCTGTAGTCAGGCAGCTCAATGCCCCCTGAGGCAAAAATTGAAGCAGTTCTTTTAAAACAGCAACATCAGCCCCCCTGCCAGAATAATGAAATACTCCATGCCCCGGCGAGCCAATTTTAAGCTCAAATGAATAAGCCTGCTGCGATTGCGTGGTTTGCGCCTTAACACGATTTCTCATTAAAAATGATATTTCTAAATCAGACCAGTCCAGCGGATCACTATGCTGATTAAACCAGCAGCCACTTTTATTAAAACGAATAATCAATTTTCGCTCTGAATAAGCAAGAAAAAACCAGCTTCCCAGCATCAAAACAAAAATACTGATTGCTTGATATTTTAGCCAATCGCCCGGCACATACCATTGCATCCCATCCAGCCGAATAAAGATCATAGCCAGACCTGCCAAACCCAGGAACAAAGAGAAAATACTTAAAAACAGCAGTGAAACACCCAGCCATTGGGTGAATTTCTCTGCCTTGGTCGGAACATGATTCGTTTGAATGACATTTAAACTTCTAATTGGCGTATTTTCTTGTCTAAATACAGATTTAGATTGTGTTTTCTTTCGCATTAAATCACAGCAGGTAAAATAACGGGGGGTTCAAAATAAATAAAGCCTTGGTAAAAATTAATTTTCACCAAGGCTGCGATACTTAATCGGGGAAGATGTATCTGTCTTTCAAATAGCCGCCGCCCTCACGCCTTGTCCAGGTTTGAGAGGTAATCAAAACGTTTCTTAGCTCAGGCGCATCGGCATCGGTCAGCACTGGGAAAACTTTATCCGTTTTTAATTTATCCTGCTCTTCAACAGAAAAAACCCGTTCGCTGTCTTTTTTCATTTTTCGTTTATTTGTTAATAAATCTCTGATCTCAGGGTCTGCCTGCGCATTTTCATACACTTTCCTGTCATAGGCTTTTTTCTCAGAAGGAGGATCCTTTTGCATTTCCAATAAACGCTCGGCTTTCTCTTCTTTCGTTACATAACCCGCCAGATAAAACCCGGCCAAAGAATCATGCACATGCAGATCCAGCAATTGTAATTCGGGCGGCAAGGTGGTATCCGGTACGGCATCAAATATTTCTAATGCCATACTTTCTATCGCATCCGGTTTATTACGATGATCCGATCTGGACAATGCCCGCTTATTAGCCAATTTGGAATTTTGCTGAAAATCAATATTATCATTAACAGGAAAACGGCCACGCTCAGGAGGCCTTGGCCTGCCGCCATTTGCACGCTCTTTTAATAATTTTAAATCACCCTGCAAAAGGGCGTTATAGCTGCTTATATCTTCTTTCTCTTGTGGGTTGGCATTTTTAAAAGCTTCTGATTTTTCAAAGCCATTTAAATAAAAACGGCGATAGCGATAATACATTCGCATATGGGCATTGATTAGTTCTTCATAACTACCCGCCCATGCACCAGCCGCCATATATAAATTCCAGCGTTTGGCTAATTCTGCATCAAGTTCAAAATCAACTTTCAGCCTGTCATCCATCTCCTGATACAGCGCCAGCGGTACACCGGCCATCACTGCCGCCTTATGCATATGTAATAAAGGCACCTGGGAAAGCATTTTTCCTATACTGCCCGCGCGGCCCTGATCATTTTTACCGTAGCCCCCGCCAATATCCGAATGCACACCGGGATAGATATATTCGCTGGCATTACCGCCTAATACACGGGTAATCGGGAAATTCATCCGCTGCTCGTGCGCTGCAATATAGTGCACCGTTTTTTTAACTAAGCCCGGCAATGGTTTCAGCGTTTCCGCTGCCCAATCAAAATGCCCATTGGCAAACCAGAGTATTGTGGTTTCAGAGGCAGAATTAGCCAAGCCAACCGATGCCACCGAATCAAACAAACCTAAAAAATTGATTTCCACCGGAATACCGCAAATACAGCCATGATCCAAAGCGGCATCCAGCCAATAGCAAAAAGCCCGCGCCTCAATCGCCCCGCGAGAGAAACCAAATACCGCCACCTTAATGGCCGGAATCATCGGTTTAGGCTTAGCTTGCCGCGCTTCTTCCAGCTTTTTATTTAATTCCTCACGCAAATCGGCAAACCAGCTCTTGCGATTAGGCCTGGGCTGCCGTCTTTGTGGATCATAATTATTCTGCTGTTCTACATCCTCTTTATAGGCTTTGATTTTTTTGGCAATATCATTTTCATTTAACCAATCTTTATCATTGACAATTGCCTTGTGTACTGCATTATAGGTATGGAGTAATGCATATAATATACGGGCCTGTCCGCCCTTAGCCATCGCCTTACCATCTGCAGTTTCACGCAACTCATCGTTCACCTCAAAACGAGTCCCTACACCAGGAATATAAGTAGCATAACACCCAGATTTAAACAGGGAATTCTTCACATTAGTGGCTTTATGCGACTTAAACAAACGAACAATATTACTATGTGATAAATCGGCTTCATCACGCTGCATATTATTGTTAGTGCCATCAAAAAATAGACTAATTGCTACGTCTAACTTACATGAAGTAGGAGTAGCTGGCTCCGCTGAGCAAATCCTTTTCATGATTTCACTTGGCGGCAGGGCTAACTCTTTTTCAGCACTATCCTCGATACGCTTTGGAGCAGAATTAATTGCTCCCATTATTTAACCTCAAGCGGAGGCGTAATGGAATTTATTGAAATAGGATGATCTGGGCTTGATGGGCCATCATATGCTGAAGAGACAACCCGCACTTGATCATTTTCAAAGAAATGCACATATAAAATACCCGGTGTGTCATACGGCATAATAGTCGTATATTTTTCAATCCAATTATCTTTACCTTTTATTGGGCGATTCCAACGGACTTTCACCTTCATTCCTTGCTGCCACTTCCTAGGCAATCTATACCCACCAGCAACCAACTTCCCGCAATTCCCCCCCCCCTCCATATTGCTACTAAAGGGCTCTTGAACATAATAAGTATGGATATAATCAACATTAGAATGTTCAACACACATCGTCCCAACACCCAGCATCGGTATTTCCTTCTCCAACTCCTCCGCAGCCCTGGCTTTATTTTCTGCAATCTTATTTTGCCCGGGAAAACGCTCGTAACTGCTGCACGCGCTAATGGTTAATACCATCAGTGCTACAAATACGGCGCGAGGTATAGTATTCAATTTATTTTTCATATATCACTCCTTTTCTGAAAATACTTACCGCCAGAAAGTGGCGGGCAAATGGTTTATGGCATCCGCCAGCTCTTGTCCATCTAGTATTATTTTTTTGAATACGGCGTAATCTGCAGACTGATTAATGCCTTCTGCGGCCATTAGCTGAAGCAGTGCCATTTGCAGTACTTCCTGAGCGCCATTCAGCTGTAATTCTTTTGCGTCTTTTACTCCTTGCTCTACCCGTTTAAACTGCTCACCGCAGGTATAGGGCAATAAAATACTGCTGTATTGATCCCGCACGGTTGCTAAAATAGAATCAGGCGTTGCCGCATCAATCATTTCAGAAAACTGATTTTCATCCATTTTCAACACACCCGCTTCCGCATTCCAAAGCGCAGTATTTTTATTATTACCAAACTGATTTTGTATTTTCCCAAATCGATCAGGGATCATCCAGCAGTGAACAGGCTCAAGCAATATGCTTTTTTGCTCTTCATTTAATACATCAAAAAGAGAAATTAATATCCGTGTATCGGCATAGCGCAACGGCCATTCTGTGTTGTCTTCGCAATAAACCTTTAGCAAATACTCCAGATGCTGTTTTAAATCGCTTAAATCACAAGCACTGCGAATAAAGCTCAGCATGGGCTGCCCCTTGCACAGCTCTATCAATTTGGCAATATGTGCTGCGCTGTGATCCTCTCCGATCAAATACAAGACAGGGGAATATTTGCCTAAATCTGCCAATTCAGTGTTTTGATAAAGCTCGACAGACGGCCATTTTTTTAGTTGCTTACTTATTCCCAAATTAAATGCAGAATCTACAACGGCATACAGTGCGCCGTATTCCGCACCAGAGGCAATCGCATCATAAAGCGCGGCAGTATCATGAATGACTTCAACTAAATTCGTCATGCTTGCAATACTCCTTAAGCGATAAAAGGGCTACCTGATTTCATCGCTGCTAATAAACATGGAATACAAACCGTATTTGGAAACTGCGGCAAAGGCGGCATCATTTGCGCAGGCCCGCTCACATCATGATTCGCACCCTTCACCGTCACCGTTCCCGGGCAGTGGATTTCGATATTGCCACCTTTCAGCCGGATATAGCCTCCCCCTGCCGTGACCAGAATTTCGTCTTTAGCCACCACAGTGATGCTTTCTTTGCAGGCGGTGACTTTTAAATCTTTGTCGCCGGTGATTTCAATATCGTCGCTCTGCGCCTGCAGCTGGATTTTGCCTTTGGCTGCGATCAGTTTGAGCGAAACTTGGTCTTTTACCCCGGCTACAAACAGGCTGATGTGTGATCCAACATTGTGTATCCAGCGGCGGCCGGAGGTTTGGTTGGTGTCTCTTTGGGCGACCAGATCGAGGTTTGTGCCTGCGGCGATGGTCTGGCTTTGCGGGCTGGTGATCGCTACGCCGTCCTCGCCATGCAG
>NZ_JAAOLX010000017.1 GCF_011601265.1 Iodobacter violaceini | reverse complement strand
GGGCGGGGGTGACGGGGTCGCCGTTGCCAGCGGAAAACGTACCTATATGGATATGCTGCAGGGCAAGGTAGGTTTAGGGCTTGGGGCTAAGGAAACCCGTGAGGTTTGGGTGTTTACCAGCAATAAAGCTTATAACAAGTTTGTGACCTCAGGCTGGAGCGCCAGCGGTGAGGCCGGTGCAGCTGCCAAGGCAGGTAAAACAGGAGGGCAGATTGCCGGTGCTAAGCATTTAGGGAAGGATGTCTATGTTTATCAATTCACCGAAAATGGCTTAACCGCCGAAGCCACTGTGAATGGGGCTAAATATATGGTGAATAGAGATCTGAATAAAAAATAAGCCAGTACCGGCGCTTACTTTGCAAGCCTGTCATCTGCCTTTTATGCGTATAGGGCAGATTAGGCAGGCTTTCAGCAGGCATCCGTGCTGATTTTTATGGGTATTGATTCAATTTGTCTGAAAAATTTCAATCTCTATTGAAGCGCTTTACCAGGCAGTACGCTGTTGCACGATCTATGGATCAGCAGGAGCCGGGTTTGCCTGCACATGAAATACACTGCGCTCAGTGCGATTTACTACAAAATATGGATGAATTGCGCGCCGGGCAAGGTGCAAGCTGCGTACGCTGTGGCCATCATCTTTGCAGTGTGCCGCCGCATCCCTTTGATACTCCGCTGGCCTATGCGCTGACTACGCTTATTTTACTGATCTTAAGCTGTGCTTTTCCCCTGCTTAATTTGCATATTGCCGGTGTGGAAAGCCAGATGACCTTTTTTAGCAGCGCCAGATCATTGGTCGAGGCCGATTTTGGCATTGTGGCCAATGTGTTGCTGAGCTGTGTGCTGCTGACCCCCGCTCTTTTTTTATGTGCAGTGATTTATTTATCGCTGGCGCTGAAATGCTCTGTGCACTGGCCCGGGCTTCGCAGTGTGCTGCGGCTGGCCATACGGCTGGAGCCATGGATGATGGCGGATGTTTTTGTGATTGGCATTCTGGTCAGCCTGATTAAACTGGCCGCACTGGCGCAAATTGGCCTTGGCTTATCATTTTGGGCCATGTTGCTGTTTTCGCTATCGCTGATTAAAACCGTTACCGTGTTTGATGTGCACTGGTTTGGTTTTCAGCTGGATCATTTAGCGGGCTTGCCTGCCCAAAAGCTCAGAATGAATGGGGCAAAAGCCTGCACTGTGTGCGGCTTTTTTAATGCCCGGCAAGCCCGGAAGTGCGGGCGCTGCCATGCCCGCCTTTATGATCGCCGCCCGCACAGCTTAGCGATAACATGGGCCTTACTCATTACCGCCATGCTGCTTTATCTGCCTGCCAACCTGTACCCCATGATGATTACAGAGTCTTTTGGCGAGCGTACGCCTTCCACCATTCTGGAAGGCGTGCTGCTGCTGTGGCGCATGGGCTCTTATCCTGTGGCGACGATTATTTTTGTGGCCAGTGTGGTGGTACCGCTGGTGAAATTTATTTCCATCGTGGTGCTGTGTATTGCGGCGCAAGGCAAATCAAAAAGAAGTGCGCTGCACTACACCCGGCTTTATCGCATCACCGAGCTGATTGGGCGCTGGTCTATGGTGGACGTGTTTGTGGTGGTGATTCTGGTGGCTTTAATACATATGGGTAAATTGATGTCGGTATTTCCCGGCGTGGCCGCGGTTTCTTTTGCAGGCGTCGTGGTGTTTACCATGTTGTCTGCATTGAGTTTTGATGTGCGGCTGGTTTGGGATGCTCAGAGCAGGGCAGACCCGTAAGCCCGCAAATTTAAATCAGCAGGATGCACGTTTATGGGCAAGGCCCGGGCATGACAGGATAAAGCGTATGGAAGAGCAGGCAGAATATAAGGTGGAATTACCCAAGGCAAAAATAAGCTGGCTGCGCAGGATATCTTTAGTGTGGCTGGTGCCGGTTGCCGCGCTTTTGCTGGGGGCATGGATGGTGTTTGATACATGGCTGCATCAGGGGCCGGAAATCGTGTTGTACATGCCTAATGCCGAGGGAATTGAAGTGGGTAAAACCACAGTCAAAGTGCTTTCGGTGAATGTGGGCAAGGTGACCGATGTGCAGCTTGATTCTTTAGGCCACCGGGTGCGAGTAACAGCAAGGCTGGATGTGGAAGCGGGCAGTTTATTAAACGAAGACAGCCAGTTCTGGATGGTAAAGCCAAGGGTGGATCGCAGTGGGATCAGTGGCTTATCCACGCTATTGTCCGGCTCATTTATTCAGCTTAATCCGGGCAAATCCAGCAATATGAAAAACGCTTTTACGGTGCTGAATGATCCGCCGGTGACGGCTGCCGATGTGCCGGGGCTGCGCTTGCAGCTGTCTGGCCGCAGCGTAAAGGTGCTGAGTGTGGGCGACCCGATTTTGTATCAGAACTTTGAAGTGGGCCGTGTAGAGAAAGCCGAGTTTGATCCTGAGCAGCGGCAAATGAATTATCGCCTGTTTATTCAGCGCCCCTATGATCGTCTGGTTACGGAGAATTCACGCTTTTGGGTGGCCAGTGGTGTGCAGCTGGCGCTCAGTGCAGATGGTATTAAGCTCAATGCTGGCTCGCTGGAATCCGTATTGTCTGGTGGCGTTGCTTTTGGTGTGCCGGAAAATATGCCCCTGGGCGAGCAGGTTAAAGATCAGAGTGCGTTTACTTTGTTTTCTGATGAAGCCAGCTCGCTGGAGCGCCAGTTTGAGCGCCGCCTGCCTTATATCGCGCTCTTCAGTGACTCGGTGCGCGGCTTAAAGCCCGGCGCTCCGGTGGAGCTGAGGGGGCTGCGGATTGGTACGGTTGGTGCGGTGCCTTATGCCATTCCTAAGCTGGAGAATAAAACCCGCAAATACCATGGTATTCCTGTGATGATTTATTTAGAGCTTGGGCGTTTGGCTGCCGGGGCAGAAAACGAGAGCGATGATTACTGGCGTAAAGTCATTGCCACCCAAGTGGGTAGCGGGATGGTTTTAAAGCTTAAAAATGGCAATATGCTGACGGGTTCTTTATATGTTGACGTTGATTTTAGTGGCAAGCCGCAGGCAAAAGTGCTGGATAAATACGCTGGCCTGCCCATACTGCCTACCGGCGATGGTGGTCTTGCCCAAATTGAAAACAAAGTTATCGCCTTGCTTGATAAGCTCAATGGCCTGAAGCTGGAAGGCGTGCTGGAAAAGGGTAATAAAACACTGGATGAAACCGGCAAGCTTGCTGGTGATATCCGTGTTCTGGTTAAAACGCTGGATGATTTTGCCCGCCAGCCCCAGGTACAAGGCTTGCCTGAAGAGTTGCAGCATACTTTAAGCAAGGTGCAGGACACTTTAAATACCGTGCGCAGCACCATGGATGATTTCTCCGGGCAATCGCCCGCCTATGGCGAATTAAACCGTGCCCTGGGCAGCTTAAATCAAGTATTACAAGAGGCGAGGCCCGTGATTCGTACGCTGAATGAAAAACCAAATGTGCTGCTGTTTGATCGCAAGCAGGAAGATGTTCAGCCGAAAGGGGCCAAGCCATGAAACTGCGTATCGCCCTGATCGGGCTGTGTTTACTGAGCGCGTGCAGCAGCGTGCCCGTTACCCGTTATTATCGCCTGCCCGACGTTGCCCTTCCGCAGCAGACAGCCGGGCCAGAGCGGCCGGTAGTGCTGCTGGATATCCGGCTGGCCGACTTTTTATCAGCGGGAGGCATTGCCTATCAGCAGGGCGAGGTGGGTATTACGCTTGCCCAGCAAAACTTGTGGGCAGAAAGGCTGCAAGAAGGTATAAAGCGCGTCCTTGTGGCCAGAATGCAGCAGCAACAACCCGGCCAGCTTTGGCTGGGATCGGCGCCTGATGCCAGAGTGAATACGCTAAGCATGGAAATAACGCAGTTTAATGGCCGCGATGATGGCAAAGCTGTATTGGCAGGGCGCTGGTATTTACGAAATGCAGCGCAAAAGTTACTGATGCAATCGTCTTTTCAGCTTGAAGTTGCGCAGGAGGGCGCTGGCTACGAGGCACTTGTACTGGCTTTGGCTGAAGGCTTAAATCAATTGAGCCAGCAAATAAGCAAGGAATTAATTTTTTAGCTAAAACTGAATTAAGCGGTTTTATCAGATTAAATAAAAGACTAAAGAGCGATTAAAAATGCGGGTGAATTTGAAAGTGCCTTTTGCTGAAAAAGACAGCGCAAAGGCTTTGGGCGCACGCTGGGATGCGGCCAAAAAAGTGTGGTATATCGTGGATAAGGCCGATCTTAGCCCGTTTTTGCAATGGATAGATGATAAAGCAGCACCTGCTGCCGTTTCTGCGCCTGTAAAACCCGCCACCAGGCCATTGCCCATACAGGAAGGGGTTGATTACGGTGAGCCGCCCTGGGACGTTACAGACCACGACATTATTCTAAAATAAATGGCCAATTCCCCCCTCGATCGTTTGGGGGGCGAATTAGCCTGTATTGATTTTTTATATGCTAACGCTTTATTGCCGCTGTTTTGGGCAGATAACCTTTGCCGTTACTGATAAAGCTGGGAATAAAGATTAACCAGTGCAGAATTTCTTGTCAGCAGAGTCCCGGGTAAATTTACTGAGCAGGAAATGTCTGATTCTTTTGTAGTTTGGCAAACCACTTTCTGATCATTTTTTCTTCGTATTCAAATTCTGCTCTTTGGCCGGACCGGCCAAGGCCCGACATAAAATTTAAATCACGCAAGTTTTCTGCACCGGAAACAATCTGGTCTTTATAGCTAAAAACATAATTAAATGTGATTTTGGGGCTGTAGATATCTTTGATAATACGAATGTCATTATACCGGCTGCCAGGGCGGGGGTTAATTTCACCGGCCAGATCAAAGTCTGTTACTGTGATTTCCAGCTTTGCATCGCTGGGTAATTGCGCAGCCAGATCGGTAAATACTTTATCAAAATGTTTAAACAGCCTTTCCTGAAAACGATCCTCACGCTCATGCGAGGCGCGGATATCACTGAATTTTTCAGGGTTTTGCCATGTGATTTTGGCCTCCCCGGCCCATGCATTACTAACTGTCAGTGCCAACAGGCTTAAACTCAGGAATATTTTCTTCACTTTTGAATCTCCGATGACCGATATCTATCGAGGGATGACTGGATTTTATTTATAAATAAATACTTTTAAAACAAAGTGTTGCCAGAGTTTTATGCCGGATGACTGAATGGGCTGATTTAAATATCAGTAAATAGCAGGCTCAATAAGCTGCTATCGTGATTATAGGCACTGATTGATCTGCTTATCGGGCCAATAATGGGATAAACTTAATGTTGTTTTTGTGGCTGAACAAGTAAATTCTCCACACTGATCTGAAATTTTCTTTAGCAAGTCGCTGTTTGTATGACTGAATGCTTCAAAATCACACCGTATTTGTAAGGTCTGGGCACAGGCTTCTGATGATTAAACAACACAATCCGGCGGTCATTGGATTGGTTGACGCTTTTTAAGTTGCCTTATTAAAAACAGAGGGATTAAACCCGCGCTTAGGGATTTAAATAAGCCAGGTTTGATTCATCTTGCCAATCCGGCCTGCAAACGATGCAAGTATTTAACGAACTAAGGAAGTCTTCAATATGGATGTTCTGTACTATTGGAAAGATGTAAAAGCAGACATGGCTGCCGGGCATATTGGCTGGTTTCGTTCATCCCGCGGCAAATTGGCCGAGCTGAGCGAAAGCTTCCCCGATCGCATCTGGGTTGTTAAAACACCAACAGGTAAAAAAGGCAGCGTGCAATTACTGGCCTGTGTTCGCTGGAGCGATAAAGCGGCAGTGAAAGTGCCCTTGGTGGATGTGCACTCAACCATCTTCTACGATCCTGCACACGCACAAAGCATGTGGTTTGAAGGCTCAGACAGCGATGAAGCCGTCGAGGCAACCAGTAAATGGCTGCGCGAGCATTTTTCTGCCGCAGTACGCGCTAATTTTCAAGGTGATAACGGCATTCACGCCTTGCGTGGCGACACCTTGCGCCAGCTGGAAAAAATAGCCCAGAATTTTGCAACGCGACCATTTTTGGCCACTGAATAAAGATTAAATTCGCGGAGCTTGCCTCCGCGAATATGCAAAAGCCATTGCCGCACAAATGCAGTGGCCATTTTTGAGTTTTACGCTTCCGATTATCCCGCCCAACAGATCTGAATGCCGGTTTACATATTGGCAAGCCTTCATTTCTGTTAAGGTTCGGCCAATGATTACCCCGTACGGCAGCAGCTACAATGTCTGAAAAAAAAGAATTCCCCGCAATTAAAAATAATCTTCACCCGCGTAACCCGCATCGCGGCCGCTATGATTTCCCCGCGCTGATTGCCAGCTGCCCCGATCTGGCTCCCTTTGTGGCACCGAACGCCTATGGCGATGAATCGATTGATTTTGCTGATCCGGCGGCAGTAAAAACGCTGAATCGTGCCTTGCTCAGCCACTTTTATGGCATTAAAGAGTGGGGCTTGCCAGAAGGCTACCTCTGCCCGCCAATCCCTGGCCGCGCAGACTATATCCACACCATGGCTGATCTTCTTGCCACCAGCAATAAAGGCGTGGTGCCGCGTGGCGCTGCCGTGCAGGTGCTGGATATTGGCGTGGGCGCTAATGCCATCTACCCTATGCTGGGCAAAGTGGCTTATGGCTGGCAGTTTACCGGCAGCGATACCGATGACCTGGCACTGGATAATGCTTATGAGATTTTTGAGCGCAATGAAGTCTTAAAAGACGGCCTTGTTTGCCGTTACCAGGCCGATGCAGGAAACATCTTTGAAGGCTTGATCAAGCCCGCAGATTTATTTGAATTCACCATGTGCAACCCGCCATTTCATTCCTCTGCTGCAGATGCTGCGGGTGGCACACGACGCAAATTACGCAGCTTAGGTACTGGCCACGCCAAGGGCAAAGGTCTGCCGCCTCCGGTACTCAATTTTGGCGGCCAGAGTAATGAGCTGTGGTGCGAAGGCGGCGAAATGCGCTTTGTACGCACCATGATCTCGCAAAGCCGCCCGTTTAAGCAGCAGTGCCTGTGGTTCTCTACCCTGGTTTCCAAGCAGGATAATTTGCCGCTGGTATATCAGGCGCTGGAAAGAATTGGCGCGATTCAGGTTAAAACGCTGGATATGGCCCAGGGCAATAAAATCAGCCGTGTAGTGGCGTGGAGCTTTATGACCGAAGCCGAGCAAAAACTCTGGGCAAAAAGCCGCTGGCGCAGTTAACAGCAGATCTATTTTTTGCCCAAATAGAGCCCCAATTAAAAAGCCGCCAGGATAAAACCTGGCGGCTTTTTTTGGGGCTATTTATTCCGGTATAAAGTCATACAGGCTGAACTTCACTTTTTTACTGGCATCTAATGCTGAAGTGTATTTTTTCGGCATATTGGCTTGATCAATTTGCTTATTCACCGTGGCCAGCATAAAAGATGCAAAGGATCACCAGCTTTGGTCAATGTGATCGGGCCGCAATAAATTGATAATAAAAGGTAATAAACATGAGGCCAATTTCTATCTCCACAGCAGCAGTGGCGGTATGCGCTGTTTTACTTTCAGCCTGTGGAGGAGGGGGAATATTTGACGATTCAACCACACCTGCTCCTGATCCCTGGAATGGGCCGAAGAACTACCTCTCTTATAAGCCAGAAACCGGAAGTAATGCGATTCCTGTTACAGTAAAAAGTACAAATGGTGAGGTCTTTCTGGATGGGCAAAAGCGTCATTTTCAATCTAAGCAAGGCAGCTTGGGCTTTATCTTTACTGCTGGCCGTCCGTGGAATCTGGATGGGGATAACTTTACCGGCGGCTCTGAACAAATAAGTGGCAATCGTATTGATTTCTTGCTCTATGCAGATCAAAAATCACGCGCAAATATAGGTAATGGGGCAAAAGGTATAGCTAATCCGGCAATGGATTTTATTTCTTTATGCTCGCCTGATCAGCAGTATTTTTTGATTAATGCCGCTGCAAACCGCCAGTACGACAGCAGCCTGTTTGCAGACAAAAGCTTTCTGAGCAAGCGTTATGAGCGTGGCAGCTGTTCAGAAGAAGGCAGCAGAAGGGCAATGGTATTTGATGCAAGTGGCGGGGCAAGCATTAAAAATGGCAATAAGATCGAAGAAATCTTTTCAGTGACAGAGCTGAATAAATTAGCCATGGGGCAAAGCCTGCCCACACTGGATAATACGGGTTTTCGCAATATGCAGTTTTATCAGCTCAGAGATGTAAACGGCATACGTTACGTTATTCAGGAGTTGGTATCCTATCCAAATAGTACTAAAAATTATATCCGTATCTGGTACTAGGGGGCACTGACGTTTCATTCATTGCGCTGCATTTGGCTCTGTTTTACGGCGCAGCGCAATTGTGAAGGAAACGCCAACAGACCCTGAGATTTATCCGCTCACAGCGACAAAAGCAATTTTATGATCAAATAAAAAAGACGCTTAGAAAATAAGCGTCTTTTTTATTATTGAATGGCGTAGATTGTAAACTGCGCGACACGGCTTAGCGGGGTTGCTGCATCAAATCTGAAATCAACATAGGCTGCATCATCAGCAGCAAGATTTTGCTCTACTTTCTGGCTGCGCCCAATTTCTGAGCCTTTATCATCTGAAGCCCGTAATTGTAATTTACCCTTAAAAGCCTGCGTACTCTGCACATAGACTTTTAAACCCTTCTGCCCCTCTGCATTTTTCTCCTGCAAAACGGCACGCTCGGCTTTTATTTGCTGGCTTTTAGCGCTGTCGCTTAATTGAATCCTAAAATCAGCTTCTAAAGAATCTACGCCCTGAGCCATGCCTTTGACCACACCGCCAATACCCTGAGTAAGACTGCGCGCAGCATCTTTACCATCTTTTTGCAGCGCATCCCCCAGCCCCTTGGCCATGGCAGCCTTATCTTCAACCAGCTCTGCACCCTTGCTATGCTGCTCTTTTAATTCTTCCTCACGGCTCTTGCCACAAGCACTTAACAGTACACCCATCACCAACACCACCAAAATACGATTCTTCATAAAACATCCTCCTTTGACGTGCTGCTGCGATGAAATTTGATATTAATAGGGTCTTTATGGCATTTTATTCAAGAAAATTATAAAAAACAATGAAGGAATATATTTACGTTTTTTGATGATGAAAATATATGATTTTTTAATTGAACTGAAGCAAGACTCAATATATTTTTTCGAAAATTAATTAAATTAAAATGAAAATTCATAATTTATTCAATTTATTTATTATCTTTTGCTTTGCTGATTTTATCAGTATGCTCAAAAATCCAACCGCTTTTTCTGTTTTTTTTATGAGCGGATAGTGCGCGGCAAAAAACTTTGCCGCGCATGTCTTTAAAATAGATTAGCCATTGATACGAAACGTGCGCGGGAAGGCTGTATTGGTGTCAGGCCCAAACCAGCGATTAAAAATTTGCGCGGCTTCGCCGTTTTTTTCTGAATCAATCAGTGATTCGTTAACCAGATTCATCAGGCGTGTTTCGCCCAGTTTTACGGCAATGGCGAGAATCTCAGTGGTATTAACAAAGTTGGAAATCTCATATTGAGCTTTGTTTTTCATTTTGTTCAGTGCTGCAGCCAGCGCTGGCTCATCATGCATGACTGCATCGATATTTCCCTGCTCTAAAGCCTCGATTGCATGAGGGGTATCTGTAAAAGTTAAGATGTTTGCATTGGGATACATTTTACGTGAGACACTTTCACCAGTAGATCCTTTGGATGTACCAAGGCGGGCATTTGCCAGTGATTCCGGGCTGTGGTAGCGACCTTTACGACTTAATGCTTTTTGGGCGGCAACAAAATATCCCAGGCTACAACTGACTTCGCGCTCACGTTCTGGGGTTTTAGTAAATGCAGCCACTAAAACATCAATTTTCCCCGACTTTACACTTGAAATACGCTCGTTTGGGTTTAAGTCAACAACTTGCAGGTTGACCCCTATTTTTTTTGCAATAAGCGATGCGAAATCAATGTCATAGCCTGAAAATGTTTGGTTTTTATTCCGCCTTGCATAAGGCGGGTTGTCTGGGCCAATACCTACAATCAGAACACCCCGTGCTTTGACGGTATCTAGCAAATCGGCATGAGCTGTTAGAGTAATAGCACTTAATAAAATCGCGATAAATATGTGTAGCATAAATAACCTTAATCACTTGTTATTGAACAGGTGATTTTTTCGTAAGTTGAATGAATTAAAATTTATAAACAAATTTTTTAATATATTGATTTTTTACTTTTTTACTGAATTTTTTATTGTAAATTTAATGTCTCCCTGTGCAGTTCTCTGTTTATGATGAATAGGTTCTTATGATTAAGGCATAATCAATGTCCGGCTTTGTTGTAATTGTATTGAAATATTTTTTTATGATAATTGAATAAAATGCGCACGAAATAAATAATGACTAATGCGTAATATCGTTTTTTTATGACATTTAACTTCTTTGCCATTATTTATTTTTGTTTATCAATATAAAATATATTGTATGTGATTTTTTGTAAAAACAAAATAAGGGTCAATTTTTTCAATCCAATAATCTGGACTAGCTATTTTTTTGATTGCAAAACCTGACTCCAATTTTCACAAGACCTGACTCTAATTTTTATTTTTTTATTTTGCATAGTAAGTTACCTGCCAAGAGTATATTAACTATTAAGAAATAGCGGATAATTAACGTCTGCTTTTTAGCCGAATGAGATACTATAAAACCATGGTTTTTTGTGTTAAATCATAGCCACAGCTTTGGCAGTTTTCTAGCAAAATCCTGTATAGATAAAGTACCTGTCTTTCCTTGGCAGCATAGTGGAGAGCTGTAATTGAGGGACTTTATTTTTCTTATAAAAAACGAAACAAAATCAGTTCAACAAGCCAAAGAACAAATAAGAAAGTATCGTTGAAAGTTAATTGGAGTTAGTTACTGGAATATTATGTCGCTCAGCCAAGAAGCATTGCACCTGAGGTGATATGAGACGTCTATGCGCTGATCTGCTCATATTGCGTAATGCGCCTGAGAATCATCCAGATTTATTAAACCCTGCGAATTCATTACGGCTTACGGTCTTAAGCTTTTTGGCTTGCGGTATCGTAGGTGCAATTCAGAATATAGCCAGCAAAAGTTTGACAGGTGAGATTACCATTTCGGGAAACGTTGGGCTTAGCAAGCTCAGCCCAAACTACCGTGCTAAACTTTCCTATTTAGATATTACGACTTGCGGCCTTGAGTAAGAAGTATAATTAAATATATTATTGTTTATCCATATAATATAATATTATAAAAATAACCATGAAAGAAAAACAATAAACAGCAATAGCTATACTTTTTATTTTTTTTAATTTACAAAAATGATTATTAATATCGTTATCTTTCAGTTTTTCATACTCGTCATTAATCAATATATCAAGAATAAATCGCTTATTATTAATAAAATTAATCAAAGCACTATTGCTGTCAAGATACCTTTTTTTAGTCATTTCTATATAAATTTTCCTTACAATAAAAAGCCAATAAAAAACAAAAAAAAGGCATAAATATCAAGCCAGAAAAAACAAATGATATGTAAATCATTTCCATTAAATTCATAATTACTCTCACTTGATAATATTATTTTAAAATGTCTTAAGATGCCTTTCTAATTTCTCAAAATGATGGCCAATTGTATCCCAGACGCTAATCCCCCATTTTTTAGTTCACTTAAAAGTAGAGGTCTGGCATGTAATGCCAGTTTTTGTTTCGGAGTGATGCCGCCCAATACCACAGGGGCTTTGGGGGCAAGTATTACATTCACTTATTTTCAAATTCAGACTGACTTCATTATGTGCTAATGCAAGACTTTGCCTTGATTTTTCAGCGCTGCCAATCAGCAAAATTATTTGACAATTACATTGAAGAATCCGCCACAAACCAAGAAGATATCATTAAAATATTTTCTTTTGGCGACTACAGCATGCAGCAAATCGCGATGTATTCATGGCTAAATTCTTTTAAAAAATGTCGTATTGAATCCAGCACCGCATCACCAATAACGGCATCTTTTTGATCGGGTATATTCCACCAGCCCATTGCCGCCTCCTCAAAAAACACATATTTTAATGATTGTATTTTATAAAAAAACAATCATTAAAAATCAATGCCAAGTATCTTATTGTTTGTATCAAGAGATAAATTAATTTTTTTTATCAAATCGTCGAAATTTTCTGCGATTTTGGTTACCTCTTCGAACTCCGGTTCTCTACCGTAATATATAGCCCCAATATTCTCACCACTTGTTTTTATTGCCCAGTATTGATATCCACTTTTTGTTGACATAAAAATAGGTAAATGACCACTCCAAAAAATTCTTACCTCTATTTCTTCTTTTGGACTAGAACAAGATTCAATACATATCTTCTCAAATTCATTCCACGAAAAAGAAGAGTCGGAATTATTTCTAAAATCATTTAAAGATAAAAACCATTCATCCTCTGCACTGCTATATAACGCATCAAAAAAAGAGCACCATTTGTAGAGGTTGATGCTTGTTTTTTTAATTATTTCAATTTCTTTATTATCCTTTTCTTTTCTATTTTTATCAGTATGCTCAAAAATCCAACCGTGTTTTTTTAATTTCTTTATTAAATTATTTTTCATTGAATCCAGCGCCGTACTACCAATAATGGCATCTTTTTGATCAGGTATACTTCACCCGCCCATTTTATTCTCCCGAGCCATTCTATAAACAAACAGGGAGCAATATTATTGCCCCCTGTTTGTTTATTTGTTTTTTAATGCTTCGGTAATCAGTTCTTTAATGTGGGCATCATCATAGTATGTATACACTCTATGGCAGATGGCTTCCTCTTGGCTAATATCAAATCTAGAATTATCAACTCGCACGGCTTGGAGCTTGCCAGGAGTGCCTGTAACAAAAAATACGTCATTGAATTTTTCAGAGACAACATAATTAGGCGTTCTGTCTATAATCAGCCATTCACCTTCCGATCGACATTCAAATAAACCATATGGGTTAAGTATTACGGGGCGAATCAGCCATTTATCTGCATAATTTGGATCAAATATAGGATGGGCGGAGAAATAGTCATAAATTTCCGCAACCATCCCCATATTTATTTTTGAGATAAGTCTGCCAAAACCATAACGCTGTTCATCATAACGGAAGGCAAATAAATCCCCTGGTACGGGTTTAAATCGCTTTGGTCGTTTAGCCGTTTTTAATACGACTTGCTTAATTTCAAGCTCTTCCATACCACTGGCAATATCATCATCTACATTTACTTTAAATGCCAGTGATAAGGCGTATTCAAGCTCAAGCAGGGTTGGCTTTCTGCCTAAATCCTCGATATATTCATGGCTAAATTCTTTTAAAAAGTGTCGTATTGAATCCAGTACCGCATCACCAATAACGGCATCCTTTTGATCGGGTATATTCCACCAGCCCATTTTGTTTTCCTTGTCTATTTTTCGAGCCAGTTTTGATGGTTTATTTTAATTCCTTTGTTTTTTAAAGTAAATTGACAATTAATCATTAATATATGTTGTACACTTTTGAAATATAAACCCCCCAACATAACACACCACACTAGCATCGTCGCTAGAGAAATGGACCAAAAAATTATCGCCATCAATTTTTACTTCTGGCACACATGAAATAAATGAATTCCAGTTTTTTATATCTACTCTTCGTAAAGTATTACTAGTCAAGTGTACAGCCACTACATTATAGTCTTTCCCCCATACCCCCCATTTATCTACATTAATTTTGGGTTGGTCTTTTATATGTAGGGATAATGCGACTCTATTGTCAATAGTTAACTCAATACCTCCTAATAAAACTGAAGAAACAAACCCTTCCGGATATGCTTTTCTTAAAAATGTATCATTGCTAATTGTGTCAATTATATTCACAACTGTGTTTCCCTTCAAAAATTGTAGTGTCCATGTGTATTAGGCACTGAACCTGTTTGCTGGTTTTCTGGTGGCCGCACATTGAAATGTGGATCACTTCCATGTAAAGGTGTTGCCTTTTCATGACCAAGACTGTGTTCTTGAATTATGACTTGTTTCCCATCCGTATTTGTATAGGTATATGTTCTTGAAGTAACTGGTTTCCCATCAGTCCCAATAATTCTTTGATGATTTCCATCAAGTAGATCGTCCCTTCCCATTGTAGGTTGCTGACTCATTGGACCCCCAGCATCTCTTTTTGCTTGCCTTAGAGCGTCTCTTCTGCTTTGTGCTTCAAATGTCGTTTTTTTATTTTTTTCAAGGCATGCCAACCCCAGCGGATCAATCCAATGAACCGGATTTGGCGCATAAGCATGCGTGTTAATCCCCCCCATCAACCCAATCGGATCGCTTGATATAAACCGCCCAATCTCCGGATCGTAATAGCGATAGCGGTTGTAATGCAATCCACTTTCTTCATCGGCGTATTGGCCTTGGAAGCGTAGCGGATTGTTGATGCCTGCTGTCTTTGCGGCTTCACTGATGACGACCTGCGCTTCACCCCACGCTTTATATTCTGCGCTCCAAGCAATTTCGCCGTTTTCGTCACTGAGCGTTTGCGGCGTACCAAGTTGATCCACGTGGTAGTAGGCGGCGTGGCTGCTTTCGCCTTTTTCTACGATTTGCGCCAGCGGTATAAAGCTGTTGGGTTCAAACAGGTAATGACGTGTTTGTTCAGCGGTTTTTTCCAAGGCGATGACGTCGCCGTCCCAAATAAATTCTGTCTTACCCTGAGCGTTTTCTTTGCCGATGCGGCGGCCGAATACGTCGTAGAAGTATTTGGTTTCGCCCGCTTGGCTGCTGATTTTGCTCAGGCGGTTGAAGCCATCCCAGCTGAATTTAGTGATCTGCTCGCCTTGTTGCTTTTCAATCAGATTGCTGCGGGCGTCGTATTTGTAATGGGTTCCAGCGTATTGCTTGAGCAGGTTGCCAAGCACGGCAGGTACTGCGAGGCTGTTTGCAGCGGCTGGCGCGGTTTGTTGGTTTGCCCCGACTAAGTTACTGGCGGGGTCGAAGGCAAAGCTTTCATGGCCGAGGCGGCTGTTGGCGGCGATAAGGCGGCCTACAGGATCATATTGGTAGCTGATCTGGCCGCTGCGGCTGTCGTTAATGCCCAGCAGCTGGCCGACTGGATCGTATTTGTAGCTGCGGTTGCTACTGGTTTTACCCGTTAGCGTTTGTTGGGTAATGCGGCCCATTTTGTCGAAATGGGTGTGGGCAGTTAGCTGATTGCCCAAGGTGCGCTGGGTTTCGCGGTGCAGATCGTCGCGCTCAAAGCTGGCGATTTCTTGTTTGTTCCACAGCATGCCGTGTACATGGCCGCTGCC
Organism: Iodobacter violaceini; assembly: GCF_011601265.1. Classification (GTDB taxonomy): domain Bacteria; phylum Pseudomonadota; class Gammaproteobacteria; order Burkholderiales; family Chitinibacteraceae; genus Iodobacter; species Iodobacter violaceini. The sequence goes on along the minus strand of NZ_JAAOLX010000017.1, from coordinate 32,353 downwards.
GTAGATCAGCCAGTCGGTGCGCTGGCCATCGGGGCGGATGCTGGCGATGCGGTTGCCGAGTTCATCGTATTCGTGCTGCCAGTTGTATTGCTGCTGCTGGCCGAATAGCTTGTATTCGTGGCGCTCGGTGATGAGGTTGCCGACGGCATCAAAGCCAAAATGGCATTCGCTGTATTGGTTTTTAGCGGCGTAAATCCGGCCAAGCGCGTCGTATTTAAAGCGCTCACGGCTTTGGCCGCTGCTGCGCTCGATTAAGCGGCCGGCATTGTCGTAGGCGAGGGCGGTGGTTTTGCCCGCTTCTTCAATTTTTAGCAGGCGGCCGCTGCTGGCTTCGTATTGATAGCGGGTGCGCCGGTTGCTAAAGTCTGTTTCTTCTTGCAAACGGCTGGCCAGATCGTAACTAAAGCGGTAATGCTCGTTATTTTCATTGGTCAGCTGGATAAGCCGCCCCAGTTTGTCGTATTGGTAGCTGAGGGTTTGGCCTGCCGCATCAAGGCGGCTGCTAACCCGGCCTACGCGGTCGTATTCAAACTGCGTTTTGCGCTGCAGGGCATCGGCATGGCTGAGCAAGCGGCCTTCGGCATCGTATTGCAGCTCATTCTGCGTGCCATCGGGGTTGATGATTTTAGCCAGCTGGCCATCGCTGCCATAGTGATACTGGCTGGCATTACCTGCGGCATCTTGCGTAACAATCAGGCGGCCACGGGCATCGTATTGCCACTGGCTGGTTTTGCCAGAGCAATCGCTATAGCTTTGCAGCAGGCCATCCGGGCGATATTTAATTTGTTTTTTACCGCCCTTGGCATCGGTAATGCTGATGGGCAGGCCTTGCTCGTTATAGGCGTATTGCGTTTTATGCCCTAGCGGATCGGTTTCTTCGATCAGCTGGTTTTTAGCGTTGTAAGCACGTAGCCATTTTTCCCCTGTTGGATCAAGGATTTCGATCGGGTTTTGCTGCTGATCGTAACTAAACCGCACTTCGCTGCCATCTTGCCGCTCGTGCAGCAGCATATTGCCTTCATCGTCGTATTCAAATGTCTCGGTAGAGCCATCCGGAAAAATGTGGCTGATGAGCTGTTTTTTGGCATCAAAGTTAAACCATTCTTCATTATGGTCTGGATAAATGATGCGGTAGTTGTAGCCTTTTTCATCAAAGTAATATTCGGTGGTTTGGCCCAGCGCATCGGTGACGTAGGTGAGGTCAATGTTTTTATCCCACGCCAAACGAATATCCATACTGCCATCATCGGCGTATTCGCGGATCGCCTTTGCATCGGCATGCTGGCCATCCCATTCCATTTAATTAACCGTGGTCTGCTTCCAGTTTGTTCTCAATATTGTCGTGTCTAGACAATAGGCAGCACCTCAAGTAAGCTAAAATCGGTGTCCTGCATCCTTTTTACGTCGTTTCTTCAAAGGTAAATCTATATTTTTGGCTTATAAACTGCTCTTTTTATCCCATTCTTGATCAGCATAAGATGAGTATATTTCATTTATTTTTAGGCCACTTTCACCTTTAAGCAACACATACATTATTCTTGCTTTTGGGCTTTTGGTGTTTCGGGTGATTACTTTTATTTTTTTACCATCTTCTTCTATGGTGACTATTTCTTGGGAGAAATATCGGGGCCTTGCTGTCGGCAGAACCGCGAGAAATGCCTCTCCGTTTTTGGAGATGGCTTTTATTGATAAGTATTTATCAATAATGGCCTTGGCTTTTTCTTTTGCTTCAGCTTTTGATGACGATTGATTGCTTACATCATTTTTATAGGATTCTGATTTTCTGATGTTATCAAACCAATCTTCCCAATCGAGCATTTCTGATAAAAATGCAGTCATAAATTCTTTGTCCACTTTAATCTCCTAAGGGCATCCTGGGTTATTGAAAACATGACGTTCAGTTACGCCATTGACTCGACGTTGATAAATAACTTCATGTGGCCTTGTAGAGCCTGCGTTATAAACTGGTGTGACACGTAAAATTACATTGTCACCAGCTTGAACTCTGCGTGCAGTATCATTTTCAAAATCTCTGAAAACACCACGATTGATATTAGGGTTTTGAGGAAAAGTACCATTTACGCCTCCATCTCCGCCAAGTTGCTTACCAATGGCATGCCCAGCATCGTCGCATCCTTCACCAAGAGCCCGTGCTTTTGCTCTTGAAGAGCAATTAGTACAAGTTCCTTTTCCGATATCTGCTTGAGTTATTTTCGCTGTAGCACTACGTAGCTCACCATTTGGGCCATGCTTATATCTATAATTAGCTTTAGCTAAGCCTAATGAATCCACCCACTCAACCGGATTTGGCGCATAAGCATGGGTATTAAATCCCCCCAATAGACCAATCGGATCACTACTAATAAACCGCCCAATCTCCGGGTCGTAATAGCGGTATCGATTGTAATGCAATCCACTTTCTTCATCGGCGTATTGGCCTTGGAAACGTAGTGGGTTATTGATACCGGCTGTCTTTGCCGCTTCACTAATGACGACCTGCGCTTCGCCCCAAGCCTTCTACTCCGCGCTCCATGCGATTTCGCCGTTTTCGTCACTGAGCGTTTGCGGCGTACCAAGTTGATCCACGTGGTAGTAGGCGGCGTGGCTGCTTTCGCCTTTTTCTACGATTTGCGCCAGCGGTATAAAGCTGTTGGGTTCAAACAGGTAATGACGTGTTTGTTCAGCGGTTTTTTCCAGGGCGATGACGTCGCCGTCCCAAATAAATTCTGTCTTACCCTGAGCGTTTTCTTTGCCGATGCGGCGGCCGAATACGTCGTAGAAGTATTTGGTTTCGCCCGCTTGGCTGCTGATTTTGCTCAGGCGGTTGAAGCCATCCCAGCTGAATTTAGTGATCTGCTCGCCTTGTTGCTTTTCAATCAGATTGCTGCGGGCGTCGTATTTGTAATGGGTTTCGGCGTATTGCTTAAAATAATAGGAGTCGGAAAAGAATTAAATCCTCTTAGAGCAAAAGAAAGCAGAATTAATTTTACTCTGACCCCAGTTATTCCCAGCATGCAGCAAATCGCGATGTATTTTTGCGTGCATTACTCAACGGTTTGCCGAATCATAAAACGAGATGAAAATCGTCAGATATGTTAATGCAAGATCTGCCGCCGGATTTTCTTGTTAACTCAACAACAAGAGCACGTTTTATGTAGCATAAAATACCCTTTCTGTAGTATATTTTTTTAAAATTATATAGATATAAAATCCCAAATATAGTTGACTAACTCGTCATTACCTAGTGTTAAATCTGTCTTGTTTGTTTTCAAACTAAAATTTTTAGTGCTTGATCGTATATCAATCTTCTCATTTTTGTAGTTTGTAATTAACATTGTTCCATCTTCAACACCGTCCATATTATTTATTTCCCTCTTAATTGTAGGAAAAGCTAATACAATGCCTTTTTTTATGGTGCCTCCCCCTGTTTTAGGGTTGCTAAATGCAACAACAGATTTTGGGTTTTTCTCTCGATTCCAATTATAAACGGGTGTGAATTTAGCACATGTATCTAAAAAATCTTTTTCCGTCTCATTCCCAAAAAATTCTGATTTAAAAATAGGTAAGCAAAGAAAAAAATTATTCCTATATTCGTTAACTATCCCTCTTAGTTGACGGTGATATAAGCCACTAGCCATTAAAATGGAGTCAAATTTTTTGTCTTCAAATTCAGTATTAATTATAGTAATTGGTGCTTCCAATGGCTTAACATCATTTTTTAATAAATCGATTGCAAACTCATCATCATCATGATCAACACAAATAGCTAAATTATTAATATTTTTATCCGTGCATCCAATATTTAGGTAATGAACTATTTTTTCGTTCGGCATGTGCAAAGTGAATTTTAAAATTCCTTTAACCTCTACTATGTCATCGGGAAAATGCTGTGCTATTAATTTTTTTAAATCCATCATTCCTTTACTCCTAAGGTGTAAAAGTTGGATTAGTAGTTTGTGTATAGTGAAGTCATGATGCATTTATTGTACTTCAGTAGATTTTGATTTCTGTACAATCGTTTTTTTGGGGGGCGAGTTAATTTTTAATGGCCCGTAAGTTTTATATGCTGCGACGGAGTGGTTTTACTGATTTATTAGAAAAACGATCAAAACGTAATTAAGTGTTTAAGTTTTTATATAATCCACCGAAATATTGACAATATATGGCTCGCCAAACATACAAATTAAAAACAGGATAAATATAAAAATAATAATTTAGCATGTTCGTATATCAATATGAACATACTCTCTTGCTTTAACTAACTCAATTTTTCTTTATATAAAAAAGCGCTTTTTCCAATAGTTTTATATTTGGCGGATCTTTTTTTGATGCTTTAGATTTTAACCAAGCCCCACCCTTTTTTATAAATAATTCAAGACCTTCAGGAGTAAAGTCATCTCTCCTAAGTTCTCTGTTTGTTTCTGTAATTTTTTTGTCATTAAGCAGGTTGTTTTCAGCAAAAAAATTAATCAATGCTGTTATTGATCTTCGCACCATCTCTTGAGATTCGACGTCATCAATTATCTCCCCTTTAGCATTGGTTGTTTTATAGGCAGATACAAATTCATTGATTGACATTAAAACTAAATAATTTTCATTCATTTATGGCAACCTAACAATTTCAGAAAGACCACTTGTTGGAATTAACTCGCCAGTACTACGGTCACGGATGTAATTTCCACCATTTCCCATAATTCGACCTTCTTTAGCGAGCTGCTCTTGTTTATCTGCACTAGTACTTGTCACCTCATAAGTTTTCGCCTTACCATTTTCAATTACAGCTGTATCTACACGCCGGCGTTCACCTGTAATGGGATCTTTAACAGACTTTCCATTTTTGTCACGTAGATAGCATTCACTTTGAATTTTTGCATGTGTATTTTCAGCCTTTATTATTTCATTAAATTCTTGATGGCGGCGATCACCTTCTACTGCATTTTTAATACGTGCCAGCCACAGTGGATCAAGCCAACTTATCGGATTCGGCGCAAATTGGTGTAAATTACTTCCGCCCGCTAATTTAATCGGATTACTACTAATAAACCGCCCAATCTCCGGGTCGTAATAGCGGTATCGATTGTAATGCAAGCCGCTTTCTTCATCGGTGTATTGGCCTTGGAAACGTAGCTGGTTGTTGATACCTGCTGTTTTAGCCGCTTCGCTGATAATGGTTTTTGCTTCTCCCCACGCTTTATATTCAGCGCTCCACGCAATTTCGCCGTTTTCATCGCTGAGTGTTTGCGGCGTGCCGAGGTGGTCTACGTGGTAGTAGGCGGTGTGTTCTTGTTCGCTGTCGTTGGCGGAGACGATTTGCGCCAGCGGCACAAAGCTGTTGGGCTCGAACAGGTAGTGGTGGGTGTGTTCGGCGGTTTTTTCCAGGGCGATCACGTCGCCGTCCCAGATGAATTTCCAAAATCCTTCTATAAACGAACAGGGAGCAATAATATTGCCCCCTGTTCGTTCATTTGTTTTTTAAAGCTTCGGAAATAAGGTCTTTTATTTGAGTGTCGCCGCAGCTTGAATATCTTCTATGGCCAATGGCTGCCTCTTGGCTAATATCAAATCTAGAATTATCAACTCGCACAGCTTGGAACTTGCCAGGGGTGCCAGTAACAAAAAACACGTCATTGAATTTTTCAGGAGCAACGTAATCAGGTGTTTTTCCTATAATTAACCATTCACCTTCCGACCTGCGTTCAAACAAGCCAAATGAATCAAGTAATACGGGATCAACTAACCATTTTTCTGAGCGATTTGGATCAAATATAGGGGAGCCAGAAAAATAATCATAAATTTCCGCAACCATTCCCATACTGACATTTGAGATCAACCGGCCAAAACCATAATGTTTTTCGTCATAGCGAAAAGCAAATAAATCACCCGGCAGAGGTTTAAACCGCTTTGGTCGTTTAGCCGTTTTTAATACGACTTGCTTAATTTCAAGCTCTTCCATGCCACTGGCAATTTCATCATCTACATTTACTTTAAATGCCAGTGATAATGCATATTCAAGTTCAAGCAGAGTTGGTTTTCTGCCTAAATCCTCGGTATATTCATGGCTAAATTCTTTTAAAAAATGCCGTATTGAATCCAGTACCGCATCACCAATAACGGCATCCTTTTGATCGGGTATATTCCACCAGCCCATTGCCGCCTCCTCAAAAAACACATATGTTATATTTTAATGATTGTATTTTATAAAAAAAACAATCATTAAAAATCAATGCCAAGTATCTTATTGTTTGTATCAAGAGATAAATTAATTTTTTTTATCAAATCGTCGAAATTTTCTGCGATTTTGGTTACCTCTTCGAACTCCGGTTCTCTACCGTAATATATAGCCCCAATATTCTCACCACTTGTTTTTATTGCCCAGTATTGATATCCACTTTTTGTTGACATAAAAATAGGTAAATGACCACTCCAAAAAATTTTTACCTCTATTTCTTCTTTTGGACTAGAACAAGATTCAATACATATCTTCTCAAATTTATTCCATGAAAAAGAAGAGTCGGAATTATTTCTAAAATCATTTAAAGATAAAAACCATTCATCATCTGCACTGCTATATAACGCATCAAAAAAAGAGCACCATTTGTAGAGGTTGATGCATGTTTTTTTAATTATTTCAATTTCTTTATTATCCTTTTCTTTACTATTTTTATCAGTATGCTCAAAAATCCAACCGTGTTTTTTAATTTTTTTATTAAATTATTTTTCATTGAATCCAGCGCCGTACTACCAATAATGGCATCTTTTTTATCGGGTATACTTCACCCGCCCATTTTATTCTCCCGAGCCATTCTATAAAAAAAGGGAGCAATATTATTGCCCCCTGTTTGTTTACTTGTTTTTTAATGCTTCGGCAATAAGCTCTTTAATCTGAATATCAGAGCTATAGGTATATCTTCTATGGCCAGTGGCCTCCTCTAAACTAATATCAAAATCAGAGTTGTTCACTCGTACTGCTTGGAGCTTGCCAGGGGTACCAGTAACAAAAAATACATCATTGAATTTGTTAGGGATAACATAGTTAGGCGTTTTACCTATAATTAGCCATTCACCTTCGTTTCGACATTCAAATAAACCATATGGGTTAAGTACTACGGGGCTAATCAGCCATTTATCTGTATAATTTGGGTCGAATATAGGCTGGGCAGAAAAATAATCATAGATTTCCGCGACCATTCCCATGCTTAATTTTGAGATCAGCCTACCAAAACCATAACGTTGTTCATCATAGCGGAAGGCAAATAAATCCCCCGGTACGGGTTTAAACCGCTTTGGTCGTTTGGCTGTTTTTAATACGACTTGCTTAATTTCAAGCTCTTCCATACCACTGGCAATATCATCATCTACATTTACTTTAAATGCCAGTGATAAGGCGTATTCAAGCTCAAGCAGGGTAGGTTTTCTGCCTAAATCTTCGATGTATTCATGGCTAAATTCTTTTAAAAAATGTCGTATTGAATCCAGCACCGCATCACCAATAACGGCATCTTTTTGATCGGGTATATTCCACCAGCCCATTTTGTTTTCCTTGTTTATTTTAACGGTTTAAGCGTTTTATTTCATTGTTATATGCATTTTCAAAGTGCTGCTGCCTTTTGGGGCAACGCGTTGAATTTTTATGGTCAAATGAGGCAACTTTGTTTCCTCTTTCGTCATAAGTTGTTGCTGTGCTTAAATCTTGTCCAATAGTCCCTGTCTTGGTGCCATGATGCTCAATATTAGCCTGCTCAACACCACGGGCAGTACCATAATCTACATCTCTCATTATTGGTTCCATGGTTCCTCCTGCTAAGCGCCCACTTTTACCATGTTCTATATTACGCCTATCCAAATCATCCGTTATGCCAACGTAATAAGGAGAGTCACCTCGGTCAGGACTTTTACCCGGCTCATATAATCCATAGACGTGATATCCAGGTGCTGTTTCGTGCACCAATCCAAACGGATCAATCCACCCAATAGGATTCGGAGCATATTGGTGTAAATTTCTGCCGCCCGCTAATTTAATCGGATCACTACTAATAAACCGCCCAATCTCCGGGTCGTAATAGCGGTGTCTATTGTAATGCAATCCACTTTCTTCGTCGGCGTATTGGCCTTGGAAGCGTATTGGGTTATTGATTCCGGCTTCTTTTGCGGCTTCACTAATGACGACCTGCGCTTCACCCCACGCTTTGTACTCTGCACTCCAAGCGATTTCGCCGTTTTCATCGCTCAGTGTTTGCGGTGTGCCGAGGTGGTCTACGTGGTAGTAGGCGGTGTGTTCTTGCTCGCTGTCGTTGGCGGAGACGATCTGCGCCAGCGGTATAAAGCTATTGGGCTCGAACAGGTAATGGCGGGTTTGGTTTGCGGTTTTTTCCAGGGCGATCACGTCGCCGTCCCAGATGAATGCGGTTTGGCCTTGGGCGTTTTCTTTGCCGATGCGGCGGCCAAAGGCGTCGTAATAGTATTGCGTTACGCCTTGGGCTGTTTGCACTTCACTCAGGCGGTTAAAGCCGTCCCAGCTTAGTTTGGTGATCTGTTCACCGCGTTGTTTTTCGGTGAGGTTGCCGCGTGCGTCGTATTTAAAGTGGGTGCCTGCGTATTGCTTCAGCAGGTTATCCAGAATACGTGGTGTTTGGCTGGGTAGGGTGTTTTCTGCTTTGCCTGCGCTGTCGAGCAGATTGCTGGCGGGGTCAAAGGCAAAGGTTTCCTGATGTTTTGGTGTGTTGGCAGCAAGCAGCCTGCCTACCGGATCGTAGCGGTATTGGGTTTCGCCCTTACGGCTGTCTTTAATGCCCAGCAGTTGCCCTACCGGATCGTATTGATAGCTGCGGTTGCTGCTGGTTTTTCCGCTGAGCGTTTGCTGCAGCATGCGGCCCATTGGGTCGTATTGGGTTTGGGCTTGCAGCTGGTTGGCGAGTTTGCGGCCGGTTTCGCGGTGTAGTTTATCGCGCTCAAAGCTGGTGATTTCTTGCTTATTCCACAGCATGCCGTGCACATGGCCACTGCCGTAAACCAGCCAGTCGGTGCGTTGGCCATCGGGGCGAATGCTGGCGATGCGGTTACCCAGCTCGTCGTATTCGTGTTGCCAGATATGGGTTTGGCTTTGGCCAAAGAGCTGGTAATGGTGCTCTTCACGCGTTAAATCGCCCACTTCATCAAAGTTAAACACCACCTGGCTAAAGCGGTTTTTAGCGATGGCAAGGCGGCCAGCCGGATCGTAGCGGAATGATTCTTTGCTGCTGCCCGTTTTACGCTGTGCAAGGCGGCCTGCGGCATCGTAGTTAAGCTGGGTAAGCTGGCCTGCTTCGTTCACTTCTAAGAGCTGGCCGCTGGCTTCGGCATAATGATAGCGGGTGGCTTTGCCATCAAAGCTGTTTTCTTCGATTAAGCGGCCAACAGGATCGTAGCTAAAGCGATATTGGGCGCTGTTTTCATTTTGCAGTGCGGTCAGTCTGCCCAGTTTGTCGTAGCGGTAGGCCAGCTCCTGGCCCATCGCATCGATTCGGGAATGAATCCGGCCTGCTTTATCGTAGCCATAGCGGGTGCTGCGGCCCAGCGCATCGGTGTGCGACAGCAAACGGCCTTCGGCATCAAATTGCAATTTGGCTTCGGTGCCATCCGCCTGTTTAGCAGCCTCCAGACGCCCATCGCTGCCATAGCGATATTGGGTGAGGTTGCCTGCTGCATCCTGGGTTTCTAACAAGCGGCCATTGGCATCGTAATGCCATTCGGTGCAGGAGCCAGAGCAATCGGTAAAGCTGGCAATCTGGCCGTTGGGTAAATAGGCCAGTTTTTTTGTGCCGCCTTTGGCGTCTTTAATTGCGATAGGCAGGCCCTGCGGGTTGTAGCTATAGCTGGTGGCGTATTGCTTAGGATCGATTTCTTTAAGCAGATTGCCTTTGTCGTCGTATTCACGCAGCCAGATATTGCCCAGCGGATCAGTAATGCGGATCAGCTGGTCTTTATCATCGTAAGCCATCTGCACGGTGCTATCGTCGGGGCGAATATGCAGCAGCAGATTATCGTTGGCATCGTATTCATAACGATCTGAGCTGCCATCGGGATAAACGTGTTTGATTAGGTTTTTATAATCATCGCGAAACAGCCATTCTTCGCTGTTATCGGGATAAATAATGCGATAGGTGTAGCCCAGCGCATCAAAGTAATAGAGTGTTTCATCGCCATGGGCATTGCGAACGGTGGTGAGGCGGATGTCGTCGTGCCAGCTTAGGCGGATCTCATTACTGCCATCATCTGCAAACTCACGAATAGCTTTGGATGTAGCGCTGCTGCCATCCCATTCCAGATTAACCCCGCGGCCAGTGCGATCGGTGTAGCGGGTAATCAGGTGGTTTTTATATTGATAATCGCGCTGATTGCCGTGCTCATCTTTGGCGCTGATTAAATCACCATGCTCGTTATAGCTGTATTCAGCAAGCACGCGCCCAGCAGGAAGCTCTTTGCTGGGGGGGGTGCTAATACGGCTGATTTTTCCCGCTGCATTACGCTCAAATTTTGCGCTGCTGCCACTGCTTAAATCGATTTGCTGCAATAAACCCGCTGCATCGTAACTCAGCGCCAGCGTATTGCCCGCACGGTCTTTCAGCATGCGCAGCATAAAGCGGGATTCGTAGCGCTCGTACACCTCCAGCAATTCATGGCCACGGGTAATGGTCAGCAGGTTTTCATCCAAACGGCTAAGCATCAGGCCTTCAGTGCGGTCTTGATGGTGCTCGCCCACTGCAAGTGCTGGGTAATCCAGGCTACGGCCATCCGCATCAAAGTGGCGCAAGATGGGGCCTGATTCTGCGTTGATTAAATCAAAGCGGGTAGATAGCGGGGATGTCCAGCGTGCGCCCAGCTCGCCCTGATCATAAGCGGCCAGCCTGGAGTTATAAGTACGTTGCCAAACTAAGGGCATTACACCATTAAGGCTAAAATCGGTGTGGCTAAAAACCTCATCACCCAGTGCATAGCCAATTGATTTTGTACTGCGTGATTTGCCTTTGGTTTTACATTCTTTGCAGCCATTGGGGCTAAGTTTGGCTTTGATTTGCGAGCTGACTTGCTCAATCACTTGCTGGGCACGTTTCGCTACCACTTTTGTGGTTTTGCCAACGGCAACAGCACCAGCAGCTGCTTTCTTTTTGCCCTTTGTAATTGCGGCAAGTAGCAGAGTCAGTAAGGATACCAGGCTTTGTTTGGCCTTTGCATCGGCCAGGGCGGTGATCTTGCCAACTATTTGCGGCTTAATTGAATTATTCAGGTGGTTAAGTAAATCAGTCAGTGTTTGTTTTACTTTATCGCTTAGCAGGGCAGAAGCTGCTTTAGATGCAACAGTAGCTACCGCCTTACGATAAAACTGGCACGCTTCACCAAAAAAGCTGCCTAAACGAATTGCGGGATTGCGAACAAACTCCCCTTTGCTGGGTGCTTTACCCGCAGGAACACGGTATTTACCTAATGTGCCGTTGATGAGTTGTTTTAAAAATGTTGTGAATTGCTCTATCACTTTAGAAACGAAGTCGGCGACTTCTTTCATCATGGGTGAAATCACATTCAGCATCTTTGTAACGGCGTCTTCCGCTTTTTGGGCTAATGCTTCGCTGGCCAGAATATGGCTGACAATAACGTCGACCAAGGCGGGACCTACTGTTTTTCCGCCGCGAATTAAAGCTTGTCTTACGCTGCCAAGTACCGGGCGCATTGATATACGCAGTGCCGCCGTACCCGGAGCGGGGATCAAGCCTATGCCATTAATGCCCACCCCCATCCAGTCTCCAAAATCCCCCCCCTCTTTCTTTTGCGAAATATCGTAAAGATTGACGAGCATATCTCCTGCAGCAATGAGATTACCGACCACAGGCAGGGCGCTGGCGACTGTTTGTAAGTCATCAAGCGAAACATGGTTGTCAGAAACTTTCTTTAGCCAGGTATCAAAACTGCCTATGGCAGACTGGGTATCCGCAACTGTTTCTTTACCATAGGGCGCATGTGCAACTTGTCTTGTTTCGCTCATTGAGGCGAAGTCTCCGAATATTTAAAAGTCAGCATGGTTTTAGACCATGGCTGTACCGTATAAGCAGGGCTATTACTTCTTGAGCGAAGCGAGCATTTGTTTAACTTGTTGGGCTTGTTGAGCAGAAGCATTGGCTTGCCCGGCAGCGGCGCTGATTTCCTTTGGCACGTGGCTCATTACCTGGCTTGAAGCGGTTTGTTTTGCCGCATCCATAGCCTGGCCAGGGTTGGATAGTGAACCTGCTATCCCTTGAGCACTGCCAACCGCAGAACTCGCCTCTTTAGGCAGGTAGTTCATCGCCTGGCCAGCTGCCGCTTGTTTAGCAGCATCCATTGCCTGCTGAGGGTTCATTGATGCAAATGTATTAGCCATTTGAGCACTGCCAATAGCTGAGCCTATGCCTTGGGGAACGTGACTCATTATTTGGCCTGCTGCAGCCTGCTTTGCCGCAGCCATTGCCTGAGCAGGGTCAAGCGAAGATAGCGTGCTTGCCATTCCCTGCGCTTTGGCCACATCAGGCAGCAAACTGCTTAATTGTGCAGAAGCTTGTTTAGCAATGGCATCCGTATCTATTTTGCTTGGAACATCTTTTAGCAGTGGTGTTTCAAAAGTGCCTGTGGGGGCTTTTGTCTGCCGTGGGTCACTCAAAAACTGAGCGCTGACTGCACCCATCGGCAAGCCTGCAATCACGGCATAGCCTTTATCATCCAGCATGCCCTTATGAACCTGACCTTTTAAGTCGGTCACAATATATTGGCCACCTTTAATGGCTTCAGCATTTTGGTAATGATGGAATAGTTCTAACTGTCCAAGGCCATCTTTACCTTTAAATGTTGGCATAGGCACGCTTTGGCTCTTCGGCCCGCTCCAATCATGGCTCCCGCCCTTAATGCTCACTTTCCCCGGTGCATGCAGCTCGATCTTGCCGCCTTTGATGCGGATATAAGCACCGCCGGCGGTGAGCAGGATTTCTTGTTTGGCGTTGAAGAGGCCCTTGCCTTTGATTGCGGTGAGTTTGACGTTTTTGTCACCGGTGATTTCGATGTCGTCGCTTTGCGCCTGCATTTGCAGCTGGCCTTTGGCGGCGATCAGCTTCATGGTGATTTTGTCTTTGATGCCGCCGGTAAACAGGCTGATGTGTTGGCCTACATTGTGAATCCAGCGGCGGCCGGTGCTTTGGTTGGTGTCGCGCTGGGCGACCTGATCCAGGTTGCTGCCTGCGCTGAGGGTCTGGCTTTGCGGGGTGGTGATGGCTACGCCGTCCTCGCCGTGCAGCAGGATGATTTTTTGCTGGCCAGCCTGCTCTTTAGATTTTGTTTTGCCGTCTTTATCCGTGTTGCTACCCGCTTCAAAGCTTTTGCTGGCGTGCACGTGGTGGTAAAGATGGCCGTGGCTGGCTTTGTCGCCGGGGCTGTTGTCGGGTTTGACGGTTTGATCATCTTCGCCAGTTTCTATGCTATCGGCGAGTTGTTTGGTGGCGTATTCGCCGAGGTTTTTGGCGGTGTCTAAAGCGGATTCCAGCTGGCTTTGGGCTGGGCTGCGGTCCAGCTGTTTGCCGGATGCACCGCCTTTGGCTTCGGTGCTGATGAGTAAGCCGCTGGCGCGAATGGCACCTTGTTTGTCGGTGCGCAGCTCAAAGCCTTCGCCGCGTGGTTCGCCTTTTCCATCCGTGCGCGGGTGGATCAGGTAGCCCATATTGAGCTGAGTTTTACCATGCTCGCTGGATAATTTGGTACGAACTTCGCCTTTGGTATCGTCAAACAGCAGCTCGCCGTATTGGCCACCTTCATGCTCTTTGGTCTTGATGCCGGATAATGTTTTGTTGGCGGGTAAAGCGCCTGCGCCGCTGAATGTCGGCACCGGGTGGCTGCCGTTATAGACCACGGCGGTAACGATGGGGCGGTCGATATCGCCTTCGATAAAGTCGACTAAAACTTCCTGGCCGATGCGCGGAATAAACTGGTGGCCAAAGCCTGCGCCTGCACTCGGCATAGAAACGCGGATCCAGCAGGATGATTTGTCATCCAGATTTGCGCCAAACTCCGGGTGCTCTGCGGCACGCTGCCAGTGGAACTGCACCTTAATCCGGCCTTGCTCGTCGGTATGCACTTCTGAGCCGGCGGGGCCAACCACGGTGGCGGTTTGTACGCCAAAGCTTTTGGGTTTACTCAGCGGCTCATGGGCAAAGGCGGGGGTGATCGGCTGGCCGCGTCTTTGGGCGGTGAAATCGGCCTGGTAGGGCTTGGTGTCAGCTGCGCTTGCGGCCAGCAGGCTGGGGGAGACTTGCAGTAGTTGCTGGGTCAGATCCACCGGCAGATTATTCTGCGCGGTGAATTTAAGCCGGGTAATGGCGAATTCGCGCTGCTCGGCCGCATCCCATTCGTGTGCGGGGTGGTCTTCTAATCTGAACCATTGCCCCGCTTGCAGGCTGCGCAAAGTGCCAGAGCCAGTAAACGTTTTCTTTTGCCCATCCAAGGCCTGCTGACGCAAGTTAGCGTAATGGCTTAGCCCTTCAGCATCGCTGGCGTAATAGTGCGTCTGGGCGTCGTAATCTTCAAAGCTGGATTGAATTTGCTGCCCGCCATCACCCTGATCCACAGCGCTATGATCGGCGGTGTGGCTGGTGTTGGCGGCTTTGTAATTAAAGCTGGCAAGCGATACCGAGCTGCTGCCTACCTGACGCTGGCTGTTCCACTCGGTAAGGGCATCAGATTCTTCCGTGGCATCCGCGCGGTGAAAGCGCACCTGGCTGTCTTGCGCCTCGGGTACGGCAAAGGCATCGTCAAAGACAACGAGCTGCACTTGGGGATTGTCACCCGGCAGATGAGCAAAGCGCCACGCTAAGCCTTCCTCTTGCATCAGCCTCACTAAGAAATCGTAATCCGACTCGCGGTATTGCAGGCAATAAGAGCGCGGGCCGTGTGTGCCGGATAATTTGAAATCCAGCGTTTGCACCGCTGCAAATACGGGGTTTTTAGCCTGATGCTCGGCCAGTACCTGCTTCACGATATCCGGCACGGATAAATCCTGGAACACGCGGGAAGTGCGGCGGTAGCGAAGTAAAGCAAACGGCGGCTCTGCCGTTAGCGCGTACTTTGCAAAGCCCCCGTCAGAGCCAAGCAACTGCGCTTGGGATATCACACCACAGCGCTCAATCTCGCTGCCATTGGCATCGGCCACAGATAAAACAATGGGCAGGCCCAGTAAGGATTTAAGCTCTAAGCTGCCATCGGGGGAAAGGCAATCAATCTGATAGCGGTAAGCCTGATTCATCCCCTCGCTGCCACTGACCTGCTGCGGCAACAGCTGCTCACCCCACGCCGCCCCGTCGCCAAGTTGCAGGCTGATAAGGCGATTATCCTGATTAAAGGCTGCGGCAAAAGAGGCGAGAAGCTGGCTCATGTCCATAGAAGAAGGTTCCGGTTATCGATCTTAAATACGGTAAATATGGGGTGGCAGGCACAAGCTGGCAGCAAATAAGGCTGCAGCGCAGGCGCTGCGCTGCTTATTTGCCACGAAAGGCCCACAGCATATGTTTCTGCATAGCTAACTTGAATACGGTAAACATTGGATGACGCTTAAACAGGCAATGCTACGCCCGGCCATTTGGCGGTTATCTGTCCTGAATACGGTAAACATTGGACGAGAGTTGCAAAGTGGCATCAAAACTAACCGGGGGGCGGTGCGGATGTACTTTCAGCACGGCATCCACCCTGAAGCGCAAATGCCGCTCTAATTCGCGCGGGGCATCCAGGCTGATTTTTACGCGGCTTAAGCGCGGCTCGTGCCGCTCGATGGCGCGGCGTAAGCGATCGCGCAGCATTTCTCTGTCGTCCGGGTTCAGCAGGCTGATGCCGGATAAATCCGGAATACCAAACAGCAGCATCGAATCTGTGGCCAGCGGATAGGCTTCAAACGTTTCGGGTAAATCCATAATCCGCGTATTGAGCAGCGCTTCTAAATCGCGCGCCAGCGCCCGGCGAAACTGCGGCAGCTCAAAGAGCATGGCCGAGGATGCGTGGCTGATATCCGGCTCGTTATCCAGCAGCCGGTCAAGTACAGACGGCAGGGTAAGGGTTTGGCGGCGGGGCGTGCTCATACAATGGCCTGTTTAATTTTTTACGCGATTTGTCGTAGTGCTTAAGCAAAATCTGCGGGGCATGATGCTTTTGCAGCTTGGGCCAGCCGTTTTTTTGCTGATTGATGGCTGCCCCAGGCTGCAAATTTTATTAAGCAGACAGGATTGGGTTTAACCCGCTCTTGTCATCTTTTTAAGCAATCACCTTGCTTAATTCCTGAGCCAGTAAAAAGCGATAGGCAATAAACAGCCCGGCACCTACCAGGGCCAGCAGGGCGAAGTACAGCCAGAGCGGCAGCTCGTGGCGCACAAAGGCCTGAAAGCGCTGTGGCAGCTTCCAGTTCGGGGCAAATTCTGCTTTGCCGCCTCTGACTTGCTGGATTTCCTGGCCTACGCGGGCGGTTAAATAGCCCAGTTTTTCCTGGCCTTCCAGCAGATATTTGCCCTGAAAGCCCAGTAACAGGCAGGTATGGAAGACTTCCATGGCCTCGAAATTATTGTTTGGATCGCGGCGCAAGACTTCCAGACGATCAAAGAAACCTTCACCGGCCAGATGCTCACCAAAAATGCGTAATTGCAAAGGCATCCGTTCCCATTCTTCGCGCAGGCTGAATTCGGATGAAAGAATAATTTCATCCATCAGCGCACAAAAAGCGTATTTGGCTTCGCTGATATTGGGGACTTCTTTGCCAAAGTTGCGGGCATTTTTTTCAAACTGGGCGAGGAAATGATCCACGCGGCGGTTGAATTCGGCTGCGCTGCTTGGGGCATTGCCGTCCCGTAGTAAAAACAGCAGATAAATGCCGTCTTCCAGCAATTCGCGCAGGCTGGGGGCGGATGGTTTGGCAACGGCCAGTGGGTGCGCTTCTGTGTTAGCGGTTAAACTCATTTTTTACTCTCAGCGAAAGACTGCAATCAGCTCTAGTTTTAAATCCGACAGCGATTGCGGAACATAAATACAAATACTGCGCGATTGCAGCATGCGTTGATAAATATCGCCCTTAGGCTCAAAGGCAAAATAATGATTGCCCACGCGGATTGGAATAGCCGAAGGCGTTTGCGCCGCATAGGACATGCTGACACCGCGCATGGCCGAGTTCAAAATCTTATCCACATCGTCCGGCGCGCCAATTTTAAATTTAAGCGGCACAGTTTCAATGATGCTGGATGACGATTGCTCGCTTTGAATCGACAGATAGAAGTCAACATTCTCAAGGAAGCGATCACTTTCCAGGCGGCCAATATGGAATGAAGGCTTAGGTGATGTGAGCGGGATCACAGCGTAACGCGCTGAAATCACGGTATCGAGCAATTCACGGATCTGTACATCCAGCACCAGCAGGCTGTCGTGCAGGGCTTCGTGGCGGTAAGGCGGAATATCGGCCAGGGTGTAAACCGATGAGAATGTCTGCAATTCGCCACAGAATTCGGCAAGGGCCCGATAAAGCTCTTCAGGGTGAAGTGGCTCACACTTAACCAAGTGATTGATGCGGGCAAAGTTGCGGTTCACCGTGTGCAGCAGCCAGAAGGAGGCGATGTCGGTGGTGCCGTATTCCATCACATTTTTAGCGCGCTCGCGGTGAGCACCGGCCAGTGCCTGGCTTTTAACCAGCAAAATATCCAATAAGCGGCGCAGATTCTGGCTGAGCTCAGGAATGGCGCTGACGGTGGTGGAGGGCGGGTAAAAACCGGCCCCCAAAGACCACTGGCCTGTGGCGTCCTTCACTAATTTACCGAGTGGAACTGCTTCATAACCATCGCGGTTTTCTTCTTCCACCATCAGGCGGACATCCAGCTCCAGCGTGGTGAGATCGGCTTCCAGCGCCTGCGTGTACAAATCGGCCACACCCTGATGGGCGCTGCGGTAGCGGGTAGAGCGCGATGCGGTATTTTCATTGCTTTGCGTGTTGCCGCCATAGGGTTGCAGCTCGGCAAGGCAGGCATAAAGTGTGGTGCTCACACCCACTTGCGGCAAATCATTCAGATTACGGGATAAGGGCAGCGGCTCGGATTGCGGGGCCTGAAACAGGCTGCCATCCCTGAATAAAAGCGAGAGTGAATCTAAGCGAACCTGGCCGCCGCGCAGGGCAACTTCGTCAATCTGAAACTTCTGCAAGCCCCAGCTGTGGCGGCTGAGCAACTGCCGCGTTTCAGCCTGTTGATAATCCTGCAATAAAGACTGCTGCTGGAAATGCTGCGGGCGAAGGAACATCCCTTCGCCCCATAAAACACGTTTGGCTTTCAACATAGGTGTTAAGACTCCGGCAAGCCGCCGCTCCGGCAGCGGGCCACAATAGTTATTTAGTTTTCAGGGCTGGTTTTTTGCTGATAAAGCCGCAGTCCGCCTTAAAACTCGCTGGCTGGCCAGGAATAAGCTGGGCTTTGGGATGAATCACCTGCAGATAGCAATCTTGCGCTTTGATGCTGAATTCTTTTTCGTCCCGCACATCTTCTGCATTCACCAGTACACGCCAGAGCTGGGAGTCAGGCTTGCGAAAGAAGCCAACGACGCCCAGAAACTTGGTTTCAGGGGTAATTTTGTCGTCCAGAGTGAGTGTTTTTCCTGGCAGCAGCACAAATTCATTTTGTGAAATGAGCGAGTTGCCCAGTAATTCTGCATCTGATTTTCCGCTGACCAGTGAGTCAAATGTCAGGCGGTTGAATTCTTCATGTCCCTTCAGCTGGTACATCCTCAGTACCAGGGAAAGCGGTCTGCCGCTGCTGTCCCGGTTGAGGGAAGGGTCTGCTTCGCCCTGAATTTTGAAGGGTTTCGGGCCGCTGCTGGCGCAGGCAGAAAGCAGAAGCAGGCTGGAAACAACCAATGCCACTTTGGCGTGTTTTTTAAGTGAATGAATGAGCATCGTCTTTGTGTTTTCTAAATAAAAAATGGTTTAAAAATGGCATGGTAAGGAGGGATAAAAAAAAGGAATTATGCCCTCAAGGTAGAGATATATATCACGAGAAAAGGATGTGTGCATGGGGAATAAGGCATGTTAGTAAAATATGATCATGAGTTATGCTTTTGCCCTGCTTAAATGTAGAATAACATCTTAGTAAGTATCTGGGGTTCGGGTTTTGTTTGCTATCATCATGATTTTAATAGTAATATTTTTGGCTTTGGCATGGGTTGGCTGGCGATTTTTTGTTCGTGGGACCAGCGTAAGCACTGTTCAGACTGAAAATAAGGTAAAACCCGCAGGTGGCTCTGATGCAACAAAAAAGAAGAGAAAAGATATTGTAAGTATTTTACCCGATAAACCAAAGCAGAAAGTATCGTTATTAAGTAGATTTTCATTACATAAAAAAGCGAAATTAACGCTATTGCCATTAGCCAGTCTGATTCTGGTTTTAGCTGTTGTCGGTATAACGCTGCATTTCAATTCCCGGCATGTTATTGCACCATTCTTGCCCCAGGAATATAGCCAGGTTGCTCATATACAAGGCACGTTTACAGAAGCCAGGCTTGAGCCGCCACCCGCATTGCCTCCGGAAGTATTTATCAGTGCTGCAGCTGCAGCTGCGCGTCCTGGTTTAGCTACAGCCAACCGGGACTGGAGCCAGCTTGATCCGCAGTTTGTGCAGACGGTTTTACAGATTATGAAAAAAATGACGGAGCGGGGTTATCCCTTGGCGCTGCTTGAAGGCTACCGAAGCCCGGAGCGCCAGGATGATCTGATCTCGCAGGCGAATGTGGTGACTAAGGCAAAAGGCGGGCAGAGCAAGCACCAATACGGTTTGGCGGTTGATCTTGCGCCGATGAAAGATGGAAAAATTATTATTTCAGAGCGTGATCCATGGGCATTTGCTGCCTATCAGGCTTTGGGGGAAGAAGCCGTTGCTGCGGGGCTGACGTGGGGCGGAGTTTGGTCATTTAAAGACTATGGGCATATCGAAAAGGCGGGCTCTCTGGCCGCCATGTTGCGAAATAAGTAATTTTTGTATTTCATTTTGTATGGAGATTCATGTTCATGAAGCATTGGCTGCGTAACGCCAAAGTCACGTCAGCAATCGGTTTTTTAATTCTGATTGCTTTGATCTGGTTTTTAGGTCCATGGTTTGGTCTGAAAACAGCAGAGGTTCGCTTTGGCTGGATCTTCGCTGTGATGCTGCTGTGGGTCTTTACCCTCATGGTTGGCAAATTAATTGCAAATCGTGCGGGGGGCCTGATCGAAAAAATGCTGCTCAAGCAAGCAGATGATGCCGTGATTGGGGCCAGCGTAGATAAGCGTGCTGAGGTGAATCTTCTGCGTCAGCGCATGCTGGGTGCGATTGATACGCTTAAAACGTCACAGCTGGGTAAATCGCGCGGTAATGCGGCGCTGTATGAATTGCCCTGGTATATGATCATCGGCCATCCTGCTGCAGGTAAAAGCTCGGCTATTTTGCAATCCGGCCTGACTTTTCCGTTTAGCGATAAAGCAGGTGTGCAGGGCGTGGGCGGTACGCGTAATTGCGATTGGTTTTTTTCTACCGAAGGCGTGTTGCTGGATACAGCTGGGCGCTATGCCACGCAGACAGAAGATCGCGTGGAGTGGCTGGAGTTTTTAAAATTATTAAAGCGTCACCGCTCAAAAGCACCGGTTAACGGTATTTTGGTGACCATCAGCCTGCCTGAGCTGGCGCAGCACAATTCTGAAGGCTTTGCGCTTTACGCCCGCCAGATTCGTGAGCGTATCCATGAAATTGAAGCCACTTTTGGCTTGCAGGTGCCGATTTATCTGATCTTTACCAAGCTTGATTTATTGGGCGGTTTTTCGCAGTTTTTTGAAGAAATGCCAGAAGAAGAGCGTCACCGCGTATGGGGTGCCACTCTGAGCGCCGAGCAGGGCTCTGGCTTTGATGCCAGCCATGTGGTCAGCATGCAGTTTGATGCGATGTACCGTGGTCTCGTGCAAATTGGTGAAGAAAAACTGGCTGCGCATCGCGGCAATCAGAATAAACCCGCGTTTTTTGCCTTCCCTATCGAGTTTCATGCGCTTAAAGAAGCCGTTGCCAAGTTTGTAAAGCTGTTGCAGGAAGAAGACCCTTACCATGCACGCCCATTGCTGCGCGGCTTTTATTTCTCCAGCGCTTTGCAGGAAGGGGTGCCGCGTATTGGTGCCGCAACTCATGTATCCAATCAGTTTGATTTAAGCCGTCAGGGCTTTGATGCGCGCCAGGCGCCCGCTTCGTACAGCTATTTCCTGCGCGATTTATTCAGAGAAGTTGTTTTCCCGGATCAGCATTTGGTGTCACGCCAGACACGCCCGGCTGGCAGCCGCTGGCGTCTGGCCGGTATGCTGGCGGGTCTGTCTGGTCTGGCGCTGTGTGCCGGGCTTTGGACATGGTCGTATATTGGTAATCAAAAGCTGATGGCCAGCGTGGCAAATGATCGTGTTGCCGCACAAAAACTGGCGTCGTCCGGCCAGCTGTACGACAAGCTGATGTCGCTGGGCATCTTGCAAAAACGGATTGAAGAATTACAGTCTTATCGCAAAGACGGCCATCCGTGGCAGGTGGGTCTGGGTCTTTATCAGGGTAAAGAGCTGGAAATCGCGCTGCGCAAAGAATATTTTGCAGGCCTGAAGGAATCGATGCTGGTTCCGGTGAAAAAGAATCTGGAGCTGTCTCTTGAGCAGCTGGCTTCTAATAAAGTGGCCGAGCCTGCGCCCGTGCCAGAGGCTCCAAAGCCTGCGGCTGTAACGCCCACACCAACACCCGCTCCAACACCAACGCCTGAGCCTAAAGCGGCTGAGCCTGTCAAAGAGCCGGTTAAAAAACGTGCACCTGCACCGCATAAAAAGGGTTTGCCCAATATCCAGCTGAGCGCATGGCATATTCCTCAGCGTGCTACGGCATTAACAGCAAAAGAAACTGCAGAAGCGCCTGCTGCTCAGCCTAAGCTGGATCAGGGCTATAACGCGCTGAAAACTTACCTGATGCTGCATGATCGCTCCCGTATGGATGAAGCGCATCTTACTGATCAGATTCCGCGTTACTGGCGCAGCTGGTTAGAGGCTAATAAAGGCAACCGCAGTAACGAAGAAGTGATGGCTGCGGCAGAAAGACTGGTGGCGTTTTATGTAAGCCAGATTAAAGAGCCTGATTTACCTCTGATTGCTAATGATGAAAAAACCGTGGCTGCTGCACGTGAAGTATTGCGTGCTTCGCTTAAGCGTTTAAGCGCAACCGAGCGTGTTTATAACGAGATCAAAGCGCGTGCTAATACACGCTTTGCTCCGCTGACCGTGCCGCGCATTCTGAACAATAAAAATGGCGACGTGATTGCCGGCAGCCAGATGGTTGCAGGCGCGTTTACCCGCGAAGCATGGGATAACTTTGTTCGCAATTCGATTGAAGAAGCCAGCAAGGGCGAAGTGAAGAGCGATGACTGGGTACTGGCATCTTCGGTGCAGGATAACCTGGGTAAAGACGGCAATATCGAAAAAAACCGGGCCGATCTGGAAGCACTTTACCGTCTTGAATACGCGGCCGAGTGGAAGAAATTCTTGCAAGGCGTGGTGATTCGTGATTTCAACGATCTGCCTTTTGCGGGTAATGCCATTGGCCAGCTGGCTGATATGCAGAATTCGCCGGTTAAATTGATTCTGGCCCGCGCTGCATTTGAAACGGCATGGGATAACCCAAGCGAGCTTTCACGCAAGCTGGAAAACGCCAAGCAATCTGTGCTGGAAAAAACCACTGCCTTATTAAAAGGCAGCAATCAGCCCGCCACCACTAATGCCGCCGAGCTGGGCGAAGTGGGCAAGCAGTTCCTGGGCATTACCCGTCTGGTGCAGGCAGATAGTGCCGGTGTTGCGCCGATTAACAGCTACCTGGAGCAGCTGGGCAAGCTTAAAGGCAAGATGAATCAGATTGCCAGCAGCGATGAGCCGGGTGCACAGGCGCGGCCACTTGTTCAGGCCACTTTAAATGGCAGCGGCTCCGAGCTGGCCGATACCCTGCAGCAGGTGGATAACGCACTGCTTACACCACTTTCACAAGAAACGCGCGATATTGTGCGGCCAATGCTGGTTCGCCCCCTGATCCAGACTTACGCCGTGCTGCTTGGGCCGGTAGAAAAAGATCTGAATCAGGCTTGGCAAAAAGAAGTGTACGGCCAGTGGAAAGTGCTTTCTGCCAAATATCCATTCAGCGATTCAGCCAATGAAGCGCCTATGTCGGATATCGCCAAGTTTGTAAAACCGAAAGAAGGCACGGTCGATAAGTTTACTGAAAAGTATCTGAATGGCCTGGTGACGCAAAAGGGCGACAGCCTGACGCCGCGCACATGGGCAAATTTAGGCATTCGTTTTAATCCGGCATTTCTGGCTGGAATGGGCCGCCTGAGCAGTATGGCTTCCAGCCAGATGGCAGATTCATCCAGTGCTAAGTTTGAGCTGCAGGCGATTCCTACATCGGGCTTGTCCGAGATTATGTTTGAGGTAGATGGCCAGGAAATGCGTTACCGCAACGGGCCTCAGCCATGGCAATCCTTCAGCTGGCCAGGCACAGGCAATACGCAAGGCGCCAGAATTCAGGTCGTTGCATTTAGCGGTGTAAGCGCCGTTGTAAGTAATCAGCAGGGGCGTATGGGCTGGATGCGTTTACTCGCGCAGGCTCAGGTTGAGCAGCACGATGCCGATTCGGCCACGCTGACCTGGAAGATTCGTCGGGGAGATGCCGGGGATGCGGATGTGGTCCGTTTTAACTTCCGCGCAGTGAGTGGTGTAAACCCTCTGCAACTCTCTGGTTTACGTAAGCTGTCATTGCCAGAACGCGTGACAATGTAAGGTGCTGCCATGCTAAATAATTTTAAACGGGCTCAGGATTTGCCGATGCAATATGCAATTTTTGGCAAATTACCCCGGCGTGCTGATTTTATCCGTATCAATGCCAGCCATCCGGTTGCGCTGGATGTGGATCAGTCGCTGGCCGACAGCCTGAAGGTTCTGGCTTTAAAGCCAGATTGGCAAACACGCTATATGCAGGCGCCGGCCAGCGAATTTTTAATGCACAGCCGTGATTTGCGGGGCGCTTTTTTAGGCGTTTCCCTGCCCAGCCATGATGAAGCTTTGCGTTACTACCCGCTGGTGGCCGGGGTCTGTGTGCCCAGCGATGTACTGATGGGCAATGAAGCCGAGTTTTTACTGGCCAACGAGCTGTTTTTTTCTGGTTTAAAAGACCAGCTGAAAAGCGCGGTGGATAACTCGGTAGAAATGATTGCCTGCAAGCAGTTTATGGAAGATCAGATGTCGTTTGGCAGCCGTGCCGCAGCAGATCTGGGCCTTGCCGCCCAATTGCTCGAACGGCATATGGCCAACACGCCTGCTACATTACTCGAACAGGCATTGAATAAGGCCGGGCGGGGGGATTTGGAATCAACCCTGCTGGCTTTTGCGTTTTATTTGCAATTATCACGCCGCTACGGCGGCAGCATGGCCTCGCAAGTGTTTTTGTTGCCATTGCCTGTAGGTGTGGGTGAGGAAATTCTGGGTGCCGCTGTCTGGTTATCACTTTGCCGTGCAGCGATTCATGCCCAGGGTATCAGTCAGATTAATTTTGCATTTATTGAGCAGGCTGGCAGCCGGTTTATGGCTTTGGCGCTTAATCCTCTGACTGATAAGCAGTTGAGCATGTTGTGGGGGGAAACAATTGATCCATTGCAATTAGTGAATGTATGCGATTTGAACTCCCCGTGGCGCAGTCATCAATCCTATGCCGAGGCTTCGTATATTTTAGGAAGACAGCTTAGCGACCCTACGTTGTCTTTATTAAAATTGCGTGAAATTGTCGTTAAAATTACTTACGGAATCAGTTAGTTTCGTGTTTTAATTCTGCAACTTATTTTATTTAGGAATGGCAATGGCCAAGGAAAGCACACAGAAAAAACTATCGCGCGTTCGTCCTCCTCGCGTTCAGATTACTTACGACGTTGAAATTGGCGACGCAATTGAAAACAAAGAGCTGCCCTTTGTATTGGGCGTAGTGGGCGATTACACCGGTAATACCCCACAGGCCAAATTGAAAGAGCGCAAGTTCATTCAAATTGACCGCGATAATTTTGATGATGTTTTAAAAGGCATGGCACCCAGCCTTGCTATGAAAGTAAATAACAAATTGAAAGACGACGATTCACAAATGTCGGTTTCTTTGCAATTTGAATCACTCGCCGATTTCGAGCCACAAAATGTGGTGAATCAGGTTGAGCCATTAAAAAAACTGCTGGATGCACGCAGAAGACTTTCAGATCTGCGTAATAAGGTAGTCGGTAACGATAAGCTGGAAGAGCTGCTGGATGAAGTGGTTCGCGATACCGAAAAATTACATCAAATTAGCCAGGCTAGACCAGCCTCTGCAGAGGAGTAATCGCTATGTCAGATCTACAGAAGCTTGAAGCGGGCACCGTTGAGCACAGCGAAGCCAGCAGCTTGCTTGATTCAATTATTGATAACAGCCGTATTGCCAGCAATGAGCAGGAAAAAGACCGTACCCGTGATTTGATCAGCGAATTGGTTGATCAGGTTTTGGCGGGCACCGTAACGATTTCCCGCGATTTAAGCGCCAGTATGGATGTGCGTATTGCAGAAATTGATGCGCTGATTTCAGAGCAGCTGAATGAAATCATGCACCACGCTGATTTCCAGAAGCTGGAATCCTCATGGCGTGGCCTGAAGTATCTGACTGCAGAATCAGAAACCAGCACCATGCTGAAAATCAAGGTGCTGAACGCGTCTAAAAAAGACCTGCTGAAAGACTTTAAAGCCTCGTCTGAATTTGACCAAAGCGCCTTGTTTAAAAAGATTTACGAAGAAGAATACGGCACCTTTGGTGGCGCACCATATGCGGGCCTGGTGGGCGATTTTGAATTTGGCCGCCATCCTGAAGACTTCTACCTGCTGGAAGAATTATCTCATGTGGCTGCAGCTTCGCACGCGCCACTGATTACCTCAGCTGGTGCAGGACTGTTTGGGCTGGAAAGCTTTACCGATATCGGCAAGCCACGCGATCTGGCCAAGATTTTTGATACGGTTGAATACACCAAGTGGAAATCATTCCGTGAATCAGATGATTCGCGTTATGTAGGTATGGTACTGCCGCACGTACTGGGCCGCCTGCCTTATGGCCGCGATACTGTGCCGGTTGAAGAATTTGATTTCGAAGAAAACGTCGATGGCACCGATCACAGCAAATACCTGTGGACCAATGCTTCTTATGCCTATGCCGCGCGCTTAACTGCTGCTTTTGCCGAATACGGCTGGCTGGCAGCGATTCGCGGTGTGGAAGGCGGTGGCCTGGTAGAAGGTTTACCAGCACACACCTTTAAAACCGACGATGGTGAAGTGGCTCTGAAATGCCCTACCGAAGTCGCCGTGACCGACCGCACTGAAAAGCTGCTGTCTGATCTGGGCTTTATCTCCTTAGTGCATTGTAAAAACACCGATTACGCTGCTTTCTTCAGCGGCCAGTCATCGCAAAAAGCCAAGACTTATAACACTGATTCGGCCAATGCCAATGCGCGTTTGTCTACTCAGCTGCCTTATATTTTCTCGGTTTCGCGCATTGCGCATTACATGAAATCGATCATGCGCGACAAGATCGGCAGCTTTGCTTCACGCCAGAATGTGCAGGATTTCCTGAACACATGGCTGGCGCAATATGTGCTGCTGGATGATTCGGCCAGCCAGGAAGCCAAAGCTAAATACCCATTGCGTGAAGCACGTGTTGACGTGGTTGAAGTGCCTGGCAAGCCAGGTGTGTACCGCGCAGCAGCGTTCTTGCGCCCTCACTTTCAGCTCGATGAGCTAACCATTTCCTTGCGTCTTGTGGCTGAGTTGCCTAAACCAACCCGTTGATGCAGTGAAGCGTAGAAGTAACTTTTATTAACTGTAAGGAGTTTGCAAATGGCTTTTGATGCATTTTTGAAAATTGATGGTATTCCTGGTGAATCTACTGATGACAAGCATAAAGACTGGATCGAAATCCAATCTTTCTCGCACAAAATTGAGCAGCCAGCTCAGGCTACTGCCAGCTCTGCCGGTGGTGCTACTGCTGAACGTGTAAACCACGCTCAATACGTTATCACTCACTTTTTGGACAAAGCCAGCCCAAAGATCTACGAAGCATGCTGCACTGGTAAGCACATCAAAGATGTAACCATCGAGCTGTGCCGTTCCGGTGGCGACAAAGTGAAGTACATGGAAATCAAAATGGAACAAGTTTTGATTTCTAAAGCAGAGCCACATGGTTCAGCTAATGACGAAGGTTTCCCTAGCGAAACCGTAAGCTTCAGCTACGGCAAAATCAAGTGGACTTACACCCAGCAAAAACGTACTGATGGCGCTGGTGGCGGTAA
Source organism: Iodobacter violaceini (assembly GCF_011601265.1). Taxonomy (GTDB): domain Bacteria; phylum Pseudomonadota; class Gammaproteobacteria; order Burkholderiales; family Chitinibacteraceae; genus Iodobacter; species Iodobacter violaceini. Next base: position 4,924 of record NZ_JAAOLX010000017.1, on the reverse strand, counting down.
TGTTAGCTCTGGTTGGGATCTGACCGCTAACAAAACGATCGCTTAAATAGTTTTTATATCACCATTCGGGTGATAAGCGATAAGCAGCAAACTGATCTGCTGTTGGCAAGTTGCTGGACTGATGCTCAGTCCAGCAACTTACAAAGCAGATTAGTTGTTTCAAAAAAAAGGGATTTAACAATGAAACGTTCAGGATTTGTTTGTGCAGCATTACTTGTGATTGCTGCCAGTGTGACCGGATGTGCAGAAAATCCAGCAACACCGAGTGCGACGCCTTCTACTTCATGGAAGCATGCACCAGTAGAAACAACATCGACAGTTACAAAAGCTGCAGAAACAGCAGCAGCGGCTACCCAGAAGGCCGTTGTTGACCCATCCTTTCTTAAGTTTGACAAAATGTCTGCCAAGCTGACTCCAGAGCACGAGCTGCAACTGATGAGCCTGCTGCCACAATTAAAAGAAGCCAAAGCAATTACCCTGCGTGGCTATTGCTACAAGAAAGACATTGGTAACGCGAAGTCCGCCGCTTTGGCTCGCGCTGTGAATGTAGAGAAATTCCTGGTTAAGCAAGGCATCTCTAAAAAGAAATTAAGCCGTCGCTTTAATACCGAAGACGCAGAGCACGCTGTACGTGTTGAGATCGGCAAATAATACCGTTCATTCCCTTGCCATTTACCCGCTCCACCTGGATTGCAAATGATTTCCCCCATGCCTTTATCACAATTACTGAGCAGCTTTGCGGCTGCATTTAATCAAGATCAGCGATTGATCTCCCTGCAGTTAGGAGATGGCGCAGCATGGGGTGAGCAGCTTTTACCTCAGCGGGTGGATGGCAGCGAAGGGATTAACCAGGCTTACCGCTATCAGATTGATTGCTTATCGCCTGATGGCGCTTTAGCGCTTAAATCCTTACTCGGTTTACCTATTGTTTTATCGGTGGCTGATGCCAATGGTGATGCAGTTGAGCGCTGTGGCGTCATCTCGCAGGCGCAATTGCTGGGTTCAGATGGTGGCTTTGCCAAATACGCGCTGACGGCAGAACCGCCGTTTGCCTTACTCCGCTACCGCCGCACTTCCCGCGTATTCCAGGATTTATCCGTACCCGATATCGTTAAACAAGTTTTAGCCGAGCACCAGGCTAAAAACCCCGTTTTTGCCGCCGTGCAAACGCTGGATTTCAAACTCTCCGGCACGCATGGCCCGCGCTCTTACTGCTTACAATACCGTGAATCCGATTTCGATTTTCTGACGCGATTATTAGCCGAGGAAGGCTTGGCGTGGCGATTCGAACATCTGCCAGGCGATAATCCACAGGTTCAGCTGGTCATCTTTGACGATGCCTTTGCGCTACCCGAAGCCCAGGCAATGCAGGTGCGCTTTCACCGCGCCGATGCCACGGAAGAATCTGACGCGCTTACCGAGTGGAACAGCCAGCGCCAGGTAGGCAGCAGCTCGGTGTCACTCGCCAGCTTTGATTACAAAGTCACCAGCACCAGCCAAAGCTTTGATGAAAGCCGCATTGACCAGGGCGATGGCGGCCAGCAGCTGCAGGCCAGCTTCGAAGATTACGACCCGCAGGCCCTCTATTACGCCAGCGATGCAGAAGGCCTAAGCCACTACGCCCAATTGCGTCAGCAGGCTGCAGACGCGCAAAAGAAATCCTTTAGCGGCTCCGGCACCTTGCGTGCCTTGCAGGCAGGGCAGTGGTTCCGGCTGGAAGACCACCCCGCCCACGAATGGGATAGCGCCGAGCAACGCGAATTTGCCGTTACCGGGCTGACATTTACCGCTAATAATAATTTGCCCGTGGATTTAAGCCAGCAACTGGGCGTGGTCGCGCCCAGCCTTTTGGCCTCCGATGCCGCTAAACCGTATGAAGCCCGCTTCACCGCCCAAAGACGCGGCCAGCCGATTACGCCTGATTTTGCCCATATCGAACACAGCAAACCCAAAAGCCGCGGCGTACAAACCGCCACCGTGGTCGGCCCTGCCGGTGCAGAAGTCCACACCGACGAGCAGGGGCGGATCAAGGTGCAATTTCACTGGCAGCGCGCTGCCGAGCACCCGGAGTTTGGCGCAAATCTGGATGATAAATCCTCCTGCTGGATCCGCGTCGCCTACCCATCGGCAGGTGCAGGCTTTGGGCATCAGTTCATCCCGCGCATCGGCCAGGAAGTGCTGGTCGACTTTATCGAAGGCGATATCGACCGCCCCATCATCACCGGTGTGGTCTATAACGGCAGCCATCCCGTGCCCGCGTTCAGCGGGGCAGGCGCACTGCCCGCCAACAAAACATTATCAGGTATCAAAACCAAAGAGCATGAAGGCGGCCAGTATGGCGAGCTGCTGTTTGATGACACAAAAGGTGAAGTCCGCACCAAATTATCCAGCGAGCACGGCAAAACCCAGCTCAATCTTGGTTATCTGATCCACCCGAGAACCGACGGCAAGGGTGAGCCACGCGGCGAAGGCTTTGAATTACGCACGGACAATCAGGGCGCCATCCGCGCTAATGGTCTGCTGATTAGCACCGAAGCCAAAAGCGGCGCATCCGGCAAACAACTCGACCACCGCCCTGCGCAAAGCCAGCTGGAATCGGCTCTGGCACTGGCCCAAAGCCTGGGTGAAACCGCCACCAATCAACTCGCCGACACCATAGAAACCGGCGACGGTGATAAAACCGTCAAGCCTGACAACAGCGCAGGCGAAAAAGCCACCACCGGCCATCTGCACCACCATGTACACGCCAGCAAAAGCCTGGAAGCTGGGTCAAATACCGATAAAGACGGCAAAAGCAAATCCAAAGACCAGGCCGGCCAACAAAAAATCATCCTGCTGCACGGGGAGGACGGTGTAGCCATCACCAGCCCGCAAAGCCAGACCATTGCCGCAGGCACAAACCTTGATCTGGTCGCCCAAAGAGACTCCAACCAAACCTCCGGCCGCCGCTGGATCCACAACGTCGGATTACACATCAGCCTGTTTGTGGCCGGGGTAAAAGACAAAGTCGCGCTCAAACTGATCGCCGCCAAAGGCAAAATCCAGCTGCAGGCGCAGAGTGACGACGTAGAAATCACCGCAGATAAAAACGTAAAAATCACTGCCTGCAAAGAAAAAGTAGAAATCGCCGCAGGCGACGAAGTGCTCTTCACCTCCGGCGGCGGCTATATCCGCTTAAAAGGTGGCAATATAGAAATCCATTGCCCGGGTGAAGTGAGTATTAAGGGGGCGAGTCATGAGTTGAGTGGGCCTGCGCAATTGAATCTGCCTTTGCCACAGTTTCCGAATAGTGTATGCAAAGAATGTTTATTGCTGGCGCTTAAATCAGGCAGTCCATTTGTGGTATAGGAATTCGGCGTATGAATGAGAGTGAATTAATTACTTTAGATGCATATTTAAATAACCTAGAAATTGAGGGGGGGTGGTTTGCCTTAATTGATACAGCGTTTGAACCAAAAAAGATAAAAAAATTGATTGGGGCTAGGGGCTGTCAACTCTATGCAGGTACTGAGCTGGAGGAATACGACGAGCTGTCCCCTTTGATTATTGAAGTTAAAAAAAATGGAGATTCTGCTTTTTTACAATCTTTACTGCGTGTTTGTGAAGGCAAACCTATGCTGGGTTTTATAAATAGCAATAGAGATATTAAAGAATTAAAGCAGCATTTAGAATATTTGCATTTTGTTGTATCTGATGAAAAATCATGGATGTTAAGATTTGCGGACACAAGAATTTCCGAGTCTTTGTTCCAGATTTTAAATCCCCAGCAAAAAGATATTTTATTTAATCCAATCAATTGTTGGCTTTATTTAAACCGCCAAGATACTTGGCAGGCTCAATTGGGCAAGGGTTTGGGGCCGCTGTGGGTAGACGCGCCTAAAGAAATGCTGGCGTTTACAGATCAGCAGTTTGCCGCCTTGCTTGAGCAATCAGAGCCAGATACGCTATTGAGCCAGTTGCAGGTAAATTTTCCTGATTTATTGAATAAATATTCCAACGCAGTATCTTATCAATTAGCGTGCATAAGTGTAAAAGAAGCGCGGGAAATGCAGTTGGAAAGCCAGCAAAATGATGTGCTGGTATTAGCAGTGCTTTGGTTTATGTATGGGGAGGGGCTGGATTTACGCTGTGAATATTTAGATATGAAAAAAAGCATTAAACAAGGTGTTTTATTACAGGATGCAATAGCTGAAATACCTGCTGCATTTTTTGAAGAAATGGATATGAAAAATTAATTAAGTGTTCTTTTGATCCGCAGAGAAGGCAATGGAAAATAGATTAAAAGGATTGTTTTTTTTATTAATGGTTTTTTTATTGACTTCATGCAATGTAACGTAGCCGGAAGATACGAGTATTCCGGGTGGATTAACGGGCTTAAATCATACCAAAGTAGCGATTATTGCTTTTTATGTTGATGGTGAATGGGGGGGAATCTTCGTGCAATGGGTGGTGGGGGAAAAACAGTGTGTTGTGTTTCTATGCCGCGAGAGTATCCCAAGGAAGGCCTTAAAGTAAAAGTGCGTTGGAATGCGATAGATACATTGGAAGAGCATTGGTTTGAAAAAGAAGTTTTAGTGGACCCCGTATCCTACGGGAGGAGGGGGTGTTTACGTACATTTTTTACCTGAACAGCAAATCAAAGTAATTGTGAGCAATCTTTATCCTGAAAATCCAGGTTATCCTGGCCCAGGAATTTCTGGAGAAGAGAAAAAATAAATGATAAACATAAAGTCGCCTTTAAAAATGAAACTTATATTCAAAGTGTTTTTTTGTTTTGCGATGTTTTTTTCCTTGGTCTCATGCCAAGAAAAACAGCCAGAAGATACGAGTGTTCCAGGTGGATTAACTGGCTTAAATCATACCAAAGTAGGTATTCCTGCTTTTTATGTTAATGGTAAGTGGGGAGGGGATATTGATGCAATGG
>NZ_JAAOLX010000016.1 GCF_011601265.1 Iodobacter violaceini | reverse complement strand
GCACTTGTTTCGCTTCCGAATCAAGCACTCACACTCATCGACTGTATTTTTTTAAAGATCGTTTCGCTGCTTCTGCATCACTTCGTTTCCGTGTGTGCTGCAGCGAGAGGCCGAACTATACCGGCGAGGCCTTATCCGGTCAACCCTTGCGCAACATAAAAAAGATTTAATAACGTAAGTAATTGATTTAGAAAAGCAGCAATCAATTCTTATGGCTGGCAGACTAGGCGACTGCGTCTTTGATGGCTTTGAGTGGAGTGTACTTCAGTGCTTTCTTCGCAGGGATTTGCACTGGTTCACCTGTTCTTGGGTTGCGGCCAACGCGTGCATCGCGGTGTTTTACCGCCAATTTACCAATCCCTGGCAAAGTGACTTCACCGCCGCCTTTCAAAGTTGCCCCAGTCACATCGCCCAGTGCTTCTAAGGTGGCTTCTACTGCCTTTTTAGAAATACCTGGTAACTCGTACTCAGCAACCCTGAGTACGGCCTCGATGAGCTCTCTCTTATTCATAGTTAAATTCCAGATATTGAAATAAATTAGAGCCTATTGTGCCAGCCCTTATTACTCTATGTCTGTTTGAAATTGAGAGAAAGATTATTTATTAGGCTTTGCTGCAACAGTTATCTGATTAATATTTCATTCAAACACCAGGTACAACAACAATTGCGATTCTGTGTATTTACTGAAAAAATAGATAAATGCCTCTTAAACTCAATTCCCAAGTCATTCAAATTGCTGTGCTGCTTTTGCCTCCGGCTCCCCTGCTGAGCATCGCTGGCATCGATACTATTTTGGGCATGGCAAACACGATGAGTGATGCGTCTTTGTATAAGGTGCAGTACTACTCTTTAGATGGCGCTGCGATACCACTGGCAACGGGCGGGCATTATCCTCAGCTTCCTGCCTTACCCGGCTCTCTGACGATTGATGTATTACTTGTTGTTTCCCAAACCCCCCCTTTTGCGAACGATCCGCGCCTTGCACTGCTTAAACCGCTGCTTAATAGCGCCACTTTAGTTGGGGCGATTGATTGCGGTGCATGGTGGCTGGCAGCCTGCGGCGTATTAGATCAGCACCGGGCCACAGTGCGCTGGCCTGAGCTGCGGGCATTTGCAGCGACGTTTCCCCGCGTAATTTGCACACAGAATATATATGAGTTTGATCATAACTATTTTAGCTGTGGCGCAGGCGCTGCATCGCTGGATGCGATGCTGGCCTTAGTAGCCAGGCAGCAAAGCCTTGCTCTGGCCGAGCAGATTGCTGAATCTTTATGTATTGAACACCTGCGCACACCCGATACCCGCCAACGCACTTCACATGCTTTGCAACTGGGGCAGCGCCAGCCCAAGCTCAGCGCCGTGCTGCAATTAATGGAAGCCAATCTAGAAGAGCCCCTCAGCAGCGACGAGCTGGCCCGACATGTGGATTTATCCCGCCGCCAGCTGGAGCGGCTGTTTAAGCAACATTTAGACTCCCTGCCCGCCCGCCACTATATGCAATTGCGATTAGAACGGGCCCGCACCATGTTGCAACGCACCGGGATTTCTGTAGTGCAGATTGGTTTATCTTGTGGTTTTTCTTCTGGTGCGCATTTTGCTACCGCCTACCGCGCCCACTTTGGCGTATCCCCACGGGATGAGCGTGCCGCTTTTTCTAAGTCATGAATCTTGCTTACACCTTTATATAAAGGGGAAGTTGTAGCTGAAGTGACTGCTGAAGTTGTGTAGATACTAATGCAAGAACTGCTGCTTTCCCCAGGTCGTAAAGGTGTAAAGCTATAGCTTTATGTCGCATTTATAGAAGATTGATGAGTGATGCCCGCTCTACACTGGATGCACTTTATCCCGTCTGCAGGATCTGCCCATGTCTACCGTAAATCGCGCCACCTTTGATCAAGTTATGGTTCCCAACTACGCCCCTGCGCCGTTTATTCCGGTAAAAGGCCTGGCCTCACGTTTGTGGGATCAGGAAGGCCGCGAGTATGTAGATTTCTCCAGCGGCATTGCAGTAACCAGCCTTGGACACTTACACCCGGAGCTGACCGCCGTATTACACGATCAGGCCGATCAGCTCTGGCATTTATCTAATGGCTTTACTAACGAGCCCGCACTGCGCCTTGCACAACGCTTAATTGATGCCACTTTTGCTGAACGCGTGTTCTTTTGCAACTCTGGCGCTGAAGCCAATGAAGCCGCACTGAAACTGGCCCGCCGCTATGCCGTGGATCATTTTTCCAGTGAAAAAGACCAGATTATTGCCTGCACCCAATCTTTTCATGGCCGCACCCTGTTTACCGTGTCAGTAGGCGGCCAGCCCAAATACGCAGAAGGCTTTGGCCCAACGCCTGGCGGCATCAGCCATGTACCTTTTAATGATCTGGCCGCGATTGAAGCCATGATCAGCGACAAAACCTGCGCGGTGATTGTAGAACCCGTGCAAGGCGAAGGCGGTGTGATCCCTGCCACGCAAGCATACCTGAACGGCCTGCGCGCCCTGTGCGACAAACACAATGCCCTGCTGATTTTTGATGAAGTACAAATTGGCGTTGGCCGCTCAGGCTCGCTCTATGCCTATATGCACTACGGCGTCACACCCGACATTCTGACTTCGGCCAAAGCACTGGGCAACGGCCTGCCGATTGGCGCGATGCTGACCACCGCAAAAATTGCCAGCGCTTTTGTAGTAGGCACGCACGGCTCCACTTACGGCGGCAACCCGCTGGTCACTGCCGTTGCCGACAAAGTAATCGAGCTGATTAATACACCCGCTGTATTAGATGGCGTAAAACACCGCAATAAGCTGTTTGTGGATGGCTTAAATAAGATCAATGCAAAACACAGTGTATTTAAAGAGATTCGTGGCAGTGGCTTATTGATTGGTGCCGAGCTGGCTCCGGTATTGCAAGGCCGCGCTAAAGACGTGGTGACGCTGGGTGCCAAACATGGCGTTGTACTGCTGATGGCAGGCCCGAATGTATTGCGCCTGCTGCCATCTTTAGTGATTTCAGAAGCAGATGTAGCTGAAGGCCTGCGCCGTTTAGAAGCCGTGATTGCAGAGCTGGTACCGGCAACTGTTGCGGCTTAAAAAAAAGACTACGTCACTCCCGAATGCTTATTTCAGGCATCCCGCTGTAATACTGGATCCCCGGCTAAAACATTCGGGAATGACGGTTGTGAAAGTCAGGGAGCGTTTTAAGATTTCACAATCAGCACACCATACGTCATTCCCGAGCGCCTTTATCAGGATCCAGTGCCACACATGGATCCCCGCCTAAAGCACTCGGGGATGACGGTTTTGAAACCTGTGCGTTTACCCCCCATCCACCTCATTCGGATCGCCCCTATGCTTATCGTAAGACCAGGAAAACTGTCCGACCTTGATCAATTGGAGCGCATGGCCCGCTCCAAGGGGCCGATTTTGCATTCGCTGCCACCGGATCGCGCACGCCTGCAAGAGCTGATTTTGCGCTCGATTGATTCCCTGCAAAACGAGATCGACTACCCTGGCGAAGAAAGCTATTTATTTGTATTAGAAGAAAACGGCGTTTTATATGGCTCTGCAAGCATCGTCGCCCTTGCCGGGCAGCACGAGCCTTTCTACGCTTTTCGTAATGAAGTGGTCGTGCACGCCTCGCGCGAATTACAGGTTAATCACCGAATTCACGCCTTAGTAATGTCGCATGAGCTGACCAGCTGTACCAGGCTGACGGGCTTTTATATCGAGCCGGAGAAAGCCGCCTATGCCGATCTGCTGTCACGCGCGCGCCTTTTGTTTATTGCTCAGCACCGCCAGCGCTTCAGTAAAGATATCTTCTCTGTGTTGCCCGGCATTGCCGATGCGGATGGCCACTCGCCTTTTTGGGAGAGCGTGGGGCGCAAGTTTACCCGCCGTGATTTTGCCGAAATGGAGATCGAATCCGGCGGGCGCAGCCGTGGCTTTATTGCCGAAGTGATGCCAGTTGATCCGCTCTATGTGCCCCTGCTTTCGGAAGACGCCCAACGCGTCATGGGTGAGCCTCATGCCAGCGCGCGTCTGCCTTATCAATGCCATCTGGATGAAGGCTTTGAACCGGATCGCTTTATTGATATTTTTGATGCCGGCCCCGTACTCACCGCCACGCTGGACGCCTGTTATTCGCTGCGCCACAGCGCCCTGCACCGCATTGCTTACGAATCAGACATCCACGGCACAGCCAGCTATTTAGTCTGCAATACATCCAGCAGCGAATTTCGCTGCATTAAAACCCATTTACCTAAGCAGCTAAGCCACGATATGGCCTTACCACCCGCCTTAGCCAGCGCATTAGAAGTGGATCTTGGCAGCGAAGTGCGCTGCGTAAAACTCAATCACTCAGGGGCCGTATTATGAAAATTGTCCGCCTCTGCCAATTTAGCGATGTAGATAAACTGGTCGAGCTGGCGCATAAAGCCGGCCCCGGCATGACCACGCTTAAACCCGACCATGGCGCGCAAGCAGCCAGAATCGACCGTGTTCGTCGCACACTGGAAGGCAGTGCGGCACTGGCCGATCAGGGCTACTTATTTTTAATGGAAGAAACCGACACCGGTGAGATTGTCGGCGTATGCGGCATTGAAACCGCCGTGGGGCTGGAACAACCCTTTTACACCTACCGCATCGACACCTCGGTATACGCCAGCCGCGAAATGCATATCTGGAGCAAGATGGATAAGCTGACCATCTCGCACGATCTCACCGGCTACACCGAGCTTTGCTCACTGTTTTTAGACCCGCTGCACCGCGTGAACTGCAACGGTGCGCTTTTGTCCAAATCCCGCTTTATGTTTTTGGCGCAATTTAGCGACCGCTTTGGCGAGCGCGTCTGCGCCGAAATGCGCGGCGTATTTGATGAGCATGGTGATTCACCCTTCTGGCGCGCGCTGGGCAGCCATTTTTATCGAATCGATTTTCATGAGGCAGACCGGCTGGTATCGCTGGGTCAAAAATCTTTTCTGGCCGAACTGATGCCGCGTTTTCCTGTGTATATCGACTTTTTACCGGACGATGCCAAAGCCTGTATTGGGGCCACGCACAAAGATACCACCCCTGCCCGTCATCTGTTAGAAAGCGAAGGCTTACGCTTAGAGCGGCACATCGATATCTTTGAAGCAGGCCCCGTGCTGGAAGCCCGTATCGACAGCCTGCGTGTGATGCGGGAAAGTGGCCTTTGTAATGTAGTCATCAGCGATACAAAAAAAGCACCATCGGCACCGCACTTAATCGCCACCAGCCAGTTAAAGACATTTCGCACCGGGCTGATATATACCGCGCCGGAGCAAGGCCTGATTATGCTGACGCCTGCCGAGGCCAGAGCCTTGCAAGTAAAAACAGGAGATCAGGTCAGAATGATGGAAGCTTATCCACGGAGAGTGGTGTAAACCTCTAAAGCCATAAATCTGCACACTATTTGGCGGCAGTTAATGCAGCCTACCCCTTTGTAAAAGGGAGAATCAGTACATCAAACTGATGCAGATAGTTATGGTCTAAAGGATCAATATGTACCTTACAAAATAAACGCACGCTGCATAGCTGCCTGCAAAACTTTTTAAAAGCCAGAACTCACTTTCACAATAAAGGACAGCAACATGGCTCAACTGTTTATTAATGGCCAATGGCAAGATGGCACGGGTAGTGAACTGATTTCCACCAACCCGGCGAATAACGCCGTGGTGTGGCAGGGCAAGAGCGCCAGCGGCGACGATGTGAATCTGGCCATGCAGAGCGCCCGCGCTGCCTTCCCTGCTTGGAAACGCAGCTCGCTGGAAGAACGCATCGCCATTGTGCGCCGCTTTGCTGAACTGCTGGGCGAGCATAAAGAAGACCTTGCTCATGCCATTGGCTTTGAAACCGGTAAGCCCTTGTGGGAATCGCGTCAGGAAGTAGCCGCGATGGTGGGCAAGATCGAGATTTCTATCCGCGCCCATGCAGAGCGCACGGGTGAGCGCAGCAGCGCCACGCCAGATGGCAACGCTGTTTTGCGTCATCGCCCGCATGGTGTAGTAGCAGTTTACGGCCCATATAACTTCCCAGGCCATTTGCCTAACGGCCATATTGTGCCTGCGCTGCTGGCGGGCAATTGCATTGTGTTTAAGCCGTCCGAGCAAGCACCGCTGGTGGCCGAGAAAACCGTGCAGCTTTGGCAAGCGGCGGGCCTGCCTGCTGGTGTGATGACGCTGCTGCAGGGCGAAAAAGAAACCGGTATGACGCTGGCTAAACACGAGGATCTGAATGGCCTCTTATTTACCGGCAGCTCTGGCACGGGTGTGGCGCTGCACAAGCAATTTGCTGGCCGGCCTGACTTTATGCTGGCTCTGGAAATGGGCGGTAATAACCCGCTGATTATTGCCCCGACCGAAGCGCTGGATGCGGCGGTACACCACGCCATTCAATCGGCGTTTTTATCCGCTGGCCAGCGCTGCACCTGCTCGCGCCGCATTCTGGTGCCACACGGTGAATTTGGTGATCGCTTCCTTACCCGCCTGATTGAAGTGGCAGGCAAGCTGTCTATCGGCCATTTTGATGCCGCCGAGCAGCCATTTATGGGCTCAGTGATTTCCTTAACTGCTGCACGCCAGCTGATGGCTGCGCAAGACAAGCTGATCGCCTTGGGCGCGGTGCCATTACTAAAAATGCAACACGCCGACCCAAGCAACGCCTTTGTGACACCGGCGATTCTGGATGTGAGCAAGGTCACAAATCTGCCAGACGAAGAATACTTTGGCCCACTAACACAAATTATTCGCTACAGCGATTTTGCTATGGCAATCGAGATTGCCAACGATACGGCCTATGGCCTGTCAGCAGGGCTATTGGCCGATGATCCGGCGCTATGGGAAGAGTTTAAAACCGAGATCGACGCAGGCGTGGTGAACTGGAACCGCCCAACCAACGGCGCATCCTCTGCCGCGCCATTTGGCGGCACCGGCAAATCCGGCAACCACCGCCCCAGCGCCTATTACGCGGCCGACTACTGCGCCACACCGATGGCATCCATAGAATCAGCCATGCTGGTACTGCCTGCACAGCTGTCACCGGGAATTAGCCTGTAAAGCGCTTAATCAATAAAAAACGGGAAGCCTGGGCTTCCCGTTTTTTTTCTAACTGCCTGCCGCTTTATTGGCACACAGAAGAATATCCACCTTAGAACACTGACTTAAACAGATTGCAGCTTACGACGACGGGCAGCAAGCAAACCAACCAGACCCAAGCCCATCAAAGCGTAGGTTTCTGGCTCTGGAACAGGAGCGGTAGTGGCTATGGCGATGTTACCCTTCTTGAGCTGAAAGGCTCTTAAAATCCGGGTGTGAATCACGAAGATTAGAGCCAACAAAATAACGGCCTTCCTTACCAAGCCGCTCACTAAAAGTGTTAGTCACTTGTAAACCCGGCATTGCCGTCTTCAAAGCTGCCATTAACGACCAGATTTTCAGCTTCCGCTTACGAGCCAATAGAAAGCGATGCAAGTACCAGCAGCGTTAAAAATTTTAGCTCCATTAATACCAATACGCTATTGACTTACGCTTATCGATAGCTTAAAACCATCTACACCGTTCCGTCATACAGCCCGAAATATGAAATTCAAACCCCCTAAAAAACAAATAAATTCAATCACTTGAGAATTGCAAATAATACACAGCAAGACAGCACTACGAATGTATTAATGAAATACGTTCACACTTTAGGACAGTATCAAAACAATTTATTTACCAATGTTTTAAATAAAAAACCTGTGTTTTCGATGCAACAGAAAGCTGTTAATTTCATATTTTCAATCAAAAATCAGCAGTATATTAGCTAATAATACTTAAAGCCCAGGATGGATAATAACACCATACCAAAATAAAAAAATTTAAGATAAAAATAAAGAGTGAAATATAGAACAATCAAACATTATCATTTATTAATATTCAAATTTTCTAGTTTTCAATCCCATAAGTAAACCTGAAAATCCATATACAATTAATTGCTTATATACCAAAAGCCCGCAGAGATATCTATCAAACCAGATGATTTAAAGATAGAATGCCCGCATAAAAATTTAATATTGCGCTGGTAAAGTATAAACATAGCTGCGTCTATGCCCTTGCAACACAGCCCCTCATAATCAAACAATTATTTTCAACATTCTGGAAAAATAAATGTTCACCGCTAAACCCGTATCCGGATTAATTGCGCTTGCGCTGGCAATGAGTGCAACGGCATCAATCAGCTATGCAGACGAGCAGCCTAAAGCAATTAGCTCGGCCGATTTACTGGATAAACTATCATCACCCAACAGCACAAAACCAAAGCCAAGCTTTGATGCAAAAGAATTTGCAGATACAGGCCGCCAAAGCCCTTCTGCTATAGAAGCAGGCCCGTTTTTTATCTACCCAACGCTGGGTATTGCAGTGGGCAGAGACAGCAATGTAACCCGCACAAATAGAAATGAAATTGCATCAACCGCCGCATTAATCAGCCCTTCGATTGTTGCTGATTTATTAAACAACGGCGATCGTTATGTATTTGGCTATAACGGCAAGTTTTTACGTTATTTCGACAGCAAAGAAAACAATACCAACAGCAATGAATTGCAATTTCAAGCACAAAACGCTTACAGCGCCCGCCTGAGCTCGCTGATTCTTAGCAATCTGCTTTATGCAGAAGATGCACAGGGCACTACCGACAGCGGCTCAAGCACGCCAGACAAATACCGCTCTTTTGGCTTAAAAGGCCTGGTGGCCTATGGCGCTGCAGAAGCCACTGGCCGTATAGAGCTGGAAGCGGGCGTACAGAATAAGCGCTACTCCAATAATCAAAACGTAACGCGATTTTTTGATCAGGATTCGCTCTCTGCCGCTGCTCGCTTCTTTTACCGCGTAGCGCCAAAAACAAGCTTAGTCTTTGAAGGCAGAGTGCAAAACTTTGATTACTTGGTGAACCCGGATCTGCAAAACAGTAAGGAATATCGCTTTTATACCGGGGCAACATGGGATGCAGATGATTACTTTACCGGCACGGTAAAAGTGGGTGTGCTGAACAAAAATTACGATACAAGTACAAAAGAAGATTTCACCAAGTTCAGCTACGAAGCCCTGCTGCGCTTTACCCCCCTTACATACAGCAGCTTTGAGCTAAGCGCACTGCGTACGCCATCAGAAGCCACCGGCTCTGGTAACTTTTTGCTGGATGATGTGCTTAATCTGCAGTGGAATCACGCATGGAGCAGCTATTTATCCACGCGCACTTATCTTAACTATGTGCAAAGTGATTACTCTGGCATCACCCGCACCGATAATACCTATGCAGCAGGGCTGGGTGTGGACTACAAACTGACCCGCTGGCTAAAAACAGGTGCGGAGTTAAGATACGAAAAACGCAACTCAAATATTACAGAACAAGACTACCAACGTAATCTGTTTATGGTTAATCTAAGCGGTTCACTGTAGTTTTTGCTTACAATTAACTAAATGAGAAATTCCACTGATGCCAACTAAACTGTTGCTATCAACCTCTGAAGTGCAGGGTGGCCTGCGTTTCAGAGGTTTTTTATCTTCCGCCCTGCTTGCCTCTGCACTACTTGCAGCCCATGCCAGCGCATCAATCTTTGATGCCCCCGAATCAAATACTCCCAAAGCCAGTACAGAACCAGAACTGCCCGGCATTAAACCAGCCAGCCCTTTATCCAACTACAAGTTAGGAGCGGGTGACGTAGTCACTATTCGTGTATTTGGCGAAGACGAGCTAAGCCGTGAGCGGGTAAAGCTGACCGATGCAGGCACATTGCAATACCCTGTGCTGGGTGAAATTGTAATCAAAGATATGACCACTGGTGATTTACAACGCTTAATCACCACGGGGCTAAAAGGGCGCTATCTGGTTAACCCGCGCGTAGCCGTATTAATTGAAGAATACCGCCCCTATTACATCAATGGCATGATTTACACCGCAGGCGGCTACCCTTTTCAGCCCGGATTAACCGTATTAAAAGCCATTGCCTTAGCTGGCGGGTTTAAAGAGCGTGCATCTAAAGAAAAAATCTTTGTTATTCGTGCAGATGACCCAAGTCAGGCCCAGCAAAAAGTAGGCCTCAATACCCTTATCTATCCGGGTGACATTATCACCGTGCAAGATAGCTTTTTCTAAACAGATTAATTCGCCATTCCCTATCGGTAAGGCAAGGATTACGCAAGATGAACCAGACTCAACGCCTGCCAGGGCATATGCCCGCAACAGAGCAAAACCCTCTGCTTGAATATTGGCGCAGCATTAGCAAACGTAAATGGAAAATACTTGTTTTTGCCATTACCGTAGCAGCCGTTGCCACGGCTATTGTTTTTTCTATTGCGCCTTCTTATCGATCTACCACAACGATTTTGATTGAATCTAGCCGGCAAAAAATCTTGTCAGTAGAAGAGGTTTATTCTGGAGTAACGGCCAACCGGGAATACTTTCAAACCCAGGCCGAGATTTTGCAATCCAGAGATTTAGCGATAAAAACCATTAAAGCTTTAAAACTGTGGAACTACCCGGAGTTTGACCCGCGCCTGGTTAAAGCATCTTTCTGGTCTTCTTTTTTGAAAACAGAAGAAACTAAAGAAAAAGCCAGCTGGACAGAAGACAAACTGGCAGCAGCTATTTACCCGGCATTTGCCAAAAATGTAGATGTAGAATTAGTGCGCCTCAGCCAGCTGGCCAAAATCAGCTTTACCAGCACAGATAAAGAGCTGGCAGCTGCAGTGCCAAATAAATTATCCGAAATGTATATCGACAGCGACAGAGATGCCCGTTTTGCCATGGCGCAAGGCGCATCAAAATGGCTGAATGATCGCCTTGGAGGCTTGCGTGAAAAGCTGGATAAATCCGAATATGCATTACAACAATACCGTGAAACAAACGGCATTATCTCTTTAAGCAAGGAAGGCCAAAACGGCAATAGCAATCAGGTATCAGATGCTACCCAGCAATTAATTGCCGCAAAAATGAAACGGGCCGAAGCAGAAAATGCTTACCGCCAGGTGACTGCAGTTAAAAATGGCGATTACAGCAGCGTGCCCGCCGTAATTACCAACCCGCAAGTTGCTGATGCAAAAAGGCAAGAAGCTGAAGCCGAAAGCAAAATGGCTGATTTAATTCAGCGCTATGGCGTAGACCACCCAAAAATGGTACAGGCCGAGGGTGAATTACGTGCAGCTAAAGCAAATGCCAAAAGACAAGTCGATGCGGTTGTAGGCAGCCTGCGCCAAAGCTATGAAGCAGCGCAGGGTACAGAGCGCGCTTTAGAGGCGGTATTAAACCAGGCGCGTGGCGCGGTATCTAATTTAAACCGCAAAGAAGTACAGCTGGGTGTGCTGGAGCGCGAAGCCACAGCAAACCGCCAGCTTTACGAAAACTTTATTGCCCGCGCCAAACAAACAGCGGCTTCACAAGATTTGCAATCTGCCATTGCACGGGTAATTGATGCTGCAAGTACGCCATCTGCACCTATTAAACCTAAAAAATCGCAAATTATTATTATGGCCGGCTTACTTGGGCTATTACTTGCCTCTGCAGCATCTATTTTATTAGACCGCCTGAATAACACAATTAATAACAGCGATGATGTAGAACGCTTATTAGGCCACCCATTACTGACCAGCATTCCGCTGCTGAATAAGAAACAAGCCAGTGATGCAGGTAAATTAGTATTAAGTGAGCCAAGATCTATTTATGCCGAATCTATCTTTACGGCCCGCACGGGCGTGGCTTTATCTTCAATTGATGCCACAGAGCGCACCCTGCTGATTACATCCAGCATGCCAAATGAAGGTAAAACCACATTTGCCAGTAATTTAGCGCTGGCATTATCCAGCACACGCCGCACTTTAATTATTGATGCCGATTTGCGTAAACCTGGCTTAGCCCGCAAATTAGGGCTGAACCCTGCAAGCCCGGGCTTGAGTAATCTGGTAGCAGGCAATGCTACATTGGAAGAATGCCTGCAACGTGTAGGCGACAGCCAATTGTTTTGCATTGGCACCGGAGATATTCCACCAAGCTCTTTAGAGATATTGATGTCTAAGCGTTTCAGCGAATTATTAAAACAATTATCGGCAAGCTATGAAATGCTGGTAATTGATGGCCCGCCATTAAGCCTGGTCAGCGACCCGCTTATTTTGGCCCCGCTGTGCAGCGATACCCTTTTTGTAACCCGCGCCCAGGAAACACCGCACCCAATTGCACGCAAAAATCTGGCGCGGCTTACACAAGCTGGCGGGCGGGTTTTAGGCGTAACCCTCAGCCATTTGGATTTTAAAAAGGCAGAGCGCTATTACGGGCAATACGGCAGCATCAGCCAATATGGAAAAGCATACGGGGCAACTTAATAGCCGGTAAAGTAAAACAAAGGGGCAACTTTTATAAAGGTTGCCCTTTTTTTATGATAAATCAATTGCTAATTCCTTGCAGAGCAGAAAAAAACCGAATCCATTCCACTTATACGAAATGTTATTCTGGCAAGATTGCAAGCGCATACACGCGGCCCCATTGACTATTTCTTTAGTAAACAGTTTTCCATCTAAGAATTGCAGGATTCAAACCCGTAAGCGTGCGATAATTAAACATTGTATATCTGACACCATAAGTACAATCAATACTCCAGGTAAAACCAAGCACCATGATTGATATTCACTGCCACATACTACCCACTATTGATGATGGCCCAAGGGATATGGAAATGGCGCTGCAATTAGCAGCAGAAGCCGTAAAAAATGGCATTAAAACGGCGGTATTAACCCCCCATATCTACCCGGCCCGCTGGAATAACCAGCGCACAGCACTTGAATGCGAAATTGCGATCTTTAAATTGCACTTAGCCAGCAAAAAAATTCCGCTGAATATTCATTTAGGTGGCGAGGTACGCCTTGGCGAAGATATCTTGCCGCTGCTGGAAAAAAACGAAGTGCCTTTTCTGGGTGAAGTGGATGGCATGAAGATCATGCTATTAGAGTTTCCAGACCAAATGATACCCGTGGGCAGCGAGCAATTTATCCGCCATTTTTTAAAAATGGGTATTCGCCCGCTGATTGCCCACCCGGAGCGCAATGCTGCGATTCAGTCCCAGCCGGATAAAGCCCGGCATTTAATTGATTTAGGCTGCTGGCTGCAAGTAACAGCCGGATCGCTTTGCAATCAATTTGGCAGCAAGGCCCGCAAAACAGCAGACTATTTATTAGAAAAAGACTGGGTCTATTTACTAGCCAGCGATTGCCATAATTTAGCGTATCGCCCCCCTAATCTGCATCTGGGACATGCCGCTGTAATGGCACAGCACGGCCAGGATTATGCAGATATGCTGACCATTGAACGCCCATTGGGTATTATAAATAAGCGCATATGAATAAATTAAAATCAGCGGCGGTATTGCCGCTTATGTCTCTGGCTATCTGGCTGGCCTGTATCGCAATCTGGCCCAGCCTTAAATACGCCTGGTACGATATTAAAACATTAGAAGCACGCAAACAGGTACAAAGCTGGCTAAGCCAGCCGCAGCAGCCACTTGATTTGGCCCAATGGATTAAAACCCGGGATATTTTAGAAAAAGCCAGCATAGCCTGCCCCGATATTGCCCAATACCATACAGATCTTGCACGCCTGCAAGTATTACGCGGGCTAAAAGCGGCTAATTTTAAACTGGTAAGAGATGTGTTTTATCAGGAGGCAATTAATCAATACCGCGCAGCCCTGCAGGTACAGCCTAATAATGGCAGCAATATGGCCAATATTGTGCAATTTAAAGCGTATCTGAATCAGCACGATGCAGAGTTTGAGCAATTACTTATCAGATCATCACAATTAAATCCATACGAGCCCGACAGCCAGCTGGCTATTTTGAATGCTGGGTTTCAAAATTGGGATAAGCTATCTGTTACAATCCGCCAGCAAATGGGCCAAGTGTATAAACAAGCCATGCTGCAGCAAAAAGACAATGTGCTAAAGCTAAAGGCCAGCTATCCTGATCTGAATGTATAAATTGCCTGCTCTGCCCGCCCGTAAACAAGCCCGCTTTAAAGTGGGCTTATTTGTGCTGGCGCTGAGTTTATGCACCGCAATCAGTATGGCGGCAGGCCTCACCGAGTTTTCTGCCAATTTGCTGAGTGCAATTGCTAAGCGATGGGGGCAAAGTGCTGTGCCCAGGCTATTGGCATGGAAAGAATTTATTCAGGAAGAAAAGCCAGTGGCACAAGGCCAATGGAGTCCGCCCAAAACACCTGTGGTAAATACACTAAAAAACACCAATCGTTTTTTTAATAAAATCCCCTACCAAACCGATCAGGCCCATTGGGGTGTAACAGATTACTGGGCCACGCCTGTTGAAATGCTGGCATCAAATGCGGGCGATTGCGAAGATTATGCTGCGGCCAAATATTTTAGCCTGAGGGATTTAGGCGCGCCCGCTGGCCAATTACGGATGGTGTATGTGCGGGCACTAAAAATAAATGAAGCCCATATGGTACTGGCATGGTACCCCACCCCAGAAGCCGAACCTTATATCCTGGATATTTTAACAGGCGAAATAAAGCCCGCATCACAACGCACAGATTTAGAGCCGGTATACAGCTTTAATGATGATGATATCTGGGCAGGTGATACTCAGAAAAAAGGCGGCGCGAGCCAGATCAGATTCTGGAAAGACCTGAAAGAAAAGATGGCCCGCGAGCAGGCCATGTGATTAAACAATTGCTTAACCGCATGTTTAGATAAAAATGGTCTAACTACCTGCAATGACAACTCATACAAAAAAAGTTAAGCCATCAGACTCACTTTTCGCGCGCATATAAAAAAACCGCAAATTAGCAATACCTTATGCAATGGTATTACTAAAGTGCGGATATTATACTAAGACAAAAAAACGGGCTTACTTTACTTTTCGGCGACGTGCTGCAAATAGCCCAATCAGACCAATACCCATTAAAGCGTAGGTTTCAGGCTCAGGCACTGGGGCTGTAGCAATAACAATATTGTCAAAATTATAAGACTCAGATGGAAAAATACCTTGAGTGCCGGCAGTCAACTTAACAGTACTAAAATACTGATCAGAGACAAAACCAAAAAATTGACCGGCATAAGTATTACTTATCTCATCAGGAAGGGTAAAATTAAACAAAGAACCATCAGATAATGAGAGCTTAAGACCTTTACCGGGGCCACTTGGAGTAAGATCGAAATTACCACCAAACCCTTTTGTTTTGCCACTATAAGAGATGGTCGTGCTATTTGGTCCTGTTAGGCTATCATTTACCCTGTTATCAGAAATAGAAAAACGAGGTCCGGTGCCACTAACATTAAGGCCAGCAATGAGACTATTATCTGAAAAGTCCTCTGTAATAAAACTACCACCAACTGCAGCAGCCCAAGCATCTTTATCAGTAAACACAGTAACATTTGCCGCCATTGCCGGCACCGACAAAAATAAAGCACTTAATCCAGCAGCAATATAAGATTTCATTAATCTACCTCCTTATTGATTGAATAATAAATATAGCACGATTATATATCAAAAAAAATTATGGTTAAATTTAAACATAAAATTTAATATTAAAAAAACACACTCCGCCTTTTAACATTAATTTTTATATGAGCAGATGTACATTAGAAAACAATCATAAAGCGTTAAACGAGTGTAATTTAAATTCTACTGATACAAAAATCATCTTTATAAGAATAAAATTATTAATCAATATAGAAACAGTTTTCTGCAACACACTTTCGACAGCGTATATTTTTTATTCAACTACAACAGAGTTTTGCTGCAACTTACTTTCCTCAAGATTCAAATTACACACCACGCCCACGCTTTTTAATGAAGCAACAAAACACGCCAAAATAACCTGCTGATCTAAAGTTGCATCTGCAAATGCACGGCCTGCCATGCCAAAATTTAATCTTAAGGTCTGATCATTTGCCAAAGATAAAACAGCTGCAGACATCGCAACGGCGTTTTCTGGCTGCACTACCAGGCCGCAGCCCTGCATGACTTCTGCCAGCTCTGTGCCTGGCTGAGCCCCTGCCACCACAGCCCGCCCGCTTGCCAACATGCCCGTAAGCTTAGATGGCATCACTAAATCAGCCGCATCTGCACGCTGAGGCAATAAATGGATATCTGCCAGCCCCAGAAAATCTGCCAATTGCTCCATAGGCTGCAGATCTAAAAAACGCACATTGCTTAAACCCGCGCACATACGCTCTAAACCGGCCCGCCCCGGCCCCTGGCCGCAAAAAACAAACTGAATATTTGGCAAATCCTTCAGGGCCCGGGCCGTATCAGCCAGCACCTCTAAGCCTTGCTTTGCGCCCATATTGCCTGAATACAAGGCCACCACCGCATCATCTGCAATACCCAGATGATCACGATAACTACTGCGCTGCGAAACAATGCTGGCCGGGGGCAGCTTTACCCAATTAGGAAAAAACACCAGTTTTTTAGGATCTACCCCTTTTGCGCGGGCCAAATCCATCATCCGGCCAGAGATAGTAGAAACCAGATCAAATCTGCGCAATAAACCACGCTCCAGCCACAATGCAAAGCGACGCGCTTTTTGATTTTTTAATAAGCCCAAGGCAAAAGCCGCATCCACCTCATAATCCTGAATATGAATACAACACTTAGCCCCGGATAGCTTTGCAGTAAGCCAGGAATTGGGCGCACAAACTAAAGCAGGCGCGGCCATCCACACCACATCTGGCCGCCAGAATATCTGGCGCAGCATCACCGGCAGGCTGCTCAGTGCAAAACTCATTAAATGCAATAAACGCTTGGCTCCGCTTAATTTGCCGGGCACCCATAAAGGCGTACGCCAAACCTTAACACCCGCTTTCATTTCATACTGATAACGAAAAGCAGAATAGCCCTCACCCACCTGCCACTGCGGGTAATATGGCGGAGCAGTAACCACCCTCACCTCATGCCCCTGAGCCGCCAACCACTCTGCCATTTCACCTGTGTATTTGCCGATACCAGTCATTTCTGGAGAGTAGTTAATTCCATAAACTAATATTTTCATTTAATTTTTAATCACCAAAAGCTTATTATTTATAGAAAATCTAAGCAGAAAATTTTTTAATATCGGCTTATAAAAAGCCGTTTTACTTTCAAAAAAATAATAAAAAAGATACGATACAAAAACACACACAAATATTAAAAACAATAAATTTATGAATGAGTAAACACTAATAACACCATTATCAATCTTAAAGTATGGCGATAAATAAACAATCACAGGGTAATGTGTCAAATATAAAGTAAAAGAGAATTTTGCCAAATATGATCCACAATGCTCAAGTTTAGCCAAAAAGAGTGATTGAGGTTCAGCAATAGAGACTATTCGTATAAAAAATGCACAGCCAGCAGAAAATATAATTTTTGAAAAACCCAACAAAGGATTAGACAAAAAAAACTGCACACCCACAATTGATTTAGATGCAGTACTAATTTGAATAAGAACAACACCAATAAGCATAAGCAATATCGATAAAAACAAAACATGCTTCTTAAATTTTACAGGTGGATTAAAAAATGCTACAGCACCAATTAACCAGGAGTATAAATAAACACTATCCAGCTTCACAAAAACAGCAAAAAAAACAATCAGAATAAAAAACATACTCAGTGAAAACTTATTTCCTCTTACAAGGTAATACAGCACAGGCAGCAGCACGTAAAACCAACATTCATAAGCCAATGACCACAAAGGTCCATTATCAGAAAATGGCTCGAAAAAAATACCTTGCAATTGAAAAATATTTCCAAAAAAAGCAATAAAATCCACATTCTTATTAAAGATAAATGCAATAACTCCACTAAATAAAAGTGCAGGAATAAAAGGAACATATATTCTTAAAAACCGATCAACCAAATAATCAATAAAATTAAATTTATTAATTAGCATCCTGTTTATATTTGCTCCACCAACCAAATAGCCAGAAAGCACAAAAAAAACAATGACGGCCTCATTTCCAATCCTGCAAATCGCATAAAATGCAGCAATTAAAAAATTATGCGAGTTGGTGCTTAACTGACCATAATCTCCAAACATCCATTGTTTTGCATGTGCCAAAACTACAATAAACGCAGCAGCAAATCTTATTGTATCCAGCCAGAATTTATACTCTTTTTTATCCAACATATAAACACCAGCATAAAAGTAAAGAAGTAATATAATAAATTTTCAGACAATAAAGCCAAGCTTACAATTTAAACATCAGCTTTAACCCAGTAAAAATAATTTAATTCAAAAACTTATCTATGATGTTTTTCCAAAGAATATAGCCACTCTGATTAAAATGAAGTCCATCAGTGCCATCATAATAACTTGCAATTACATTACCAGTTTTATCAAGCATGGGGGATGTTACATCAACATAATGACAATCATTAGAATCACACAAATTTTTAATCAATAAATTAGTTTCCACTTGAAGAGTTAATTTCGATTTTCTTTGAATACTCGGCTTCAGAGATAGAAAAACTACTTTCGTCGCCGGAGACTTTACTTTTACTCGCTGCAAAAATAGTTTTGCATTTGCAAGTACACCTTGAGGTGTCACTCCAAAATAAATATCATTATCGCCTTCATAAACAATAATTATTTTTGGCTTAAAATTCAGCACAAACTCATCAAGGTACAGCAGTGCATCATAAAATGTTGATCCACCAAACCCCCTTGGCACAACACTAAAACCAGGAAAATCTTTATTTAAGCTTGCATTCCAACGAGTGAATGTTGAGCTTCCATAAAAAAATATACCCCCTTGTATAGCGGGATATTGTTTCGCCAAGGCTAAAAGCTCATCACGTAATGGTTGGCTGCTCTCAGTTACAGCTTGGGGCTCTTTAATTGAAGCTGGTTTGATATCTTCACCCGCCCCACCACCGCAGGCATAAAGGCTAATTGTAGAAAGTACAAAAATAAAATTTAAATAAAATACTTTTTTCATAAAAAAATACCTATTTTTAACAAACACTCTTAAATACAATATTCTATGAATAAGATGCTACTCACGCTTTTTAACTACTCTGCATGGCGACCCCATACAAACCATTCCTGCAGGCATACTCTTAAATACTGAGCTGCGTGCACCAATAACTGAGTTATGCCCAATGGTAACTCCAGGAGAAACAAAAACGTCTGTAGCTAACCATGCCTGGTCCTCAACAATAATTGGGAATGAACGGATAGGAAAATCGGCTTGCTTATAATCATGATCTGCGGCACACAAATAACTGCGCTGAGAAATAACTACATTAGCGCCAATTTTAATGTTACCAAGACTGTAAAGCACAACATCGTCGCCAATCCAAGAATAATCACCTATTTCAACTTTCCATGGATAAGTAATAGTAGCAGTAGGACGAATTACAGTTTTTAATCCAACTTTTGCGCCAAACAACCGCAATAGAAAAGCACGAAAATTATAAGCAAACTGCGGTGAACAACGAAATAAAGTAGCTTGAACCAGCCACCAAAGCTGGACATATACCATCGATTTACCGCGAAAGCCTTCAGGCAATTTAAAATTATAAAGATTTTGCATTAACATTCTCAGTTAATAATTTATTTTTTTTCATAAAAAATGAAAACATATCAATTATTGTTTTTTTATATAAGTACGCAACAAAAACACATAATAAAAAACAGAACATAAAATCCTTAAACACATTAAAATCCAGCCTGTTTTCCTGAACGTAATAAATATTATATAGATAAATAACAACGCCCTGAGTCAAATATAGTGAAAACGTATATTTGGACATAACTAACACACATTTTTCTAGACTGTTCTTTGCTAATCGCGCCATTTTCTTTTCAACCAGAATATACCCAAAAATAACAAAAGACACATATAAAAACAGCTTGGAAAAATATCCAATATCAATCACATTGTAATGTGATGACAATTTATACAGAACAATAAAAAATAGAATAGATACTATACAAAGTAATCTATTAGGCACTACTCTTATCCTATTTGACACGCAGCCAAATAAAAATGAAACAAACCAAGCAAGAACAAAATCTGTGTCAAACTTAAAAAAAACCAGCATAAAAAATAATAAAATCAGCAAGCCACCAAATATTTTATTGTGTGTTGCTCCTCTTTTTAGTAAATATGCAGACACAACAAAAAAACTAAACCAAAACTCATAAATCATAAACCACAGATAATAATTGACTTTTGGCAGGTTGAGCCAGTCCCCCCCATAAAAGAAAATTTGCTGAAAATTAACCCAAAAATTCAATTTTCCACTATATAAAAACTCAATGACACTTCCCAAAAGTATAATCAAAACATATGGCAAATAAAGCAAGTAGAATCTTGTAGTTATGAATTTTCTGACATCAAAACTTCCTGATAAAATTTTATCCCAATGTATAAAAGCGACAAGATAACCACTCACGCAAAAAAAACCACAATTCACAACGTGTGGTGCTAAGTTAAAAATAAAATACATTGACTTCGTAAAAAAATTTACATCTGTAAAATGTAAAGAATTCCATTGAGGTAAAATATTACCCTTAAGATGTACGATTAGAATACAGAATGCAAAAAACACACGCATATACTCAATATGTATTAATTTATTTTTAATCATTAGCAAACACCCAATACGGATTTCATATGTAATTATTCAAAACAACATTCAAGAATCCGGTTGTCATTACATCCAGCGTATATCTGGACTGATAACATTCAACAGCACGCTTAGAAAATTTTTCTCTCTCTGCTCTATTTAGCATAAGCCACTGATTTAGTTTCAAAGTAATACCATCTGCACTTGCTTCTGCGACTAATCCAGCACCATCAGCACTAATTTCATCATGTATATTGACTTGATCAGTAATTAAAACGGGTAAACCACAAGCCAGCGACTCTGCAACAGTCACACCAAAATTTTCATGATGGGAAGGAAGAATAAATAATTCCGCACTGCGATAGGCATCCCATTTTTGATTACCTGTAATCATTCCAGTAAAAATTACTCTGGAATGTAACCCGTAATTTTTTGCAACCGTTTCTAATTTTTTTTGCAACCCTTCTTGATCAGGCCCTGCAAAAACTAAGCAGAGTGATTCATCCAATTCTGCACATGCCAAGAATGCATCAAGTAATAAATCGCACCCTTTCACAGGATGTAATCGTCCAACAAAAAGAAGAATTCTCTTGCCAATTAATTGCGGAAAATTTTTTAAAAATAAATTATCAGTATCTGTATTCTGCGGTGGAGCTTCAGCTCCAAAACCAGCGATTACTTCATTCGCTTGATACAACCAAAAAGACTGCCTTGCTAAAATTTTTTCTTGCTCACAAGTAAACAAAACAGCTGTAGCATCACGTAAAACACGATACTCAGCCCATGGCCAATACAGCCATTTTTTAATATGTTTTAATGGATATGTCTTTTTAAACCATGGTCCCAGCATGCCATGTGTAAATACATAGTAAGGCGTATTACTATCCTTTAATGCAAGCCATGTACCAAAACTTGAAAACTGCCAGAGCCCGTGCACAATTACGACTTTATACTGTGCCGCATTTTGTTTTAGCCAGGGCACTAGATGCTTTGATTTTCGATAAGTTGCTTTTGTTGGCCCAAGCGCATGCACTGGAAAATCTACATGTGCAAGAAAAGATTCACCAGGGTCATCAAGACATAATATTTCCGACTCAATCCCCATTCGTATAGATTGATTGCAAAGTAGTACCGCGCCAGCTCTGGTGCCGCCACTAGCAGGGTCCATACTTGGAAGAACATGAAGAATTTTCACAGTAGCACTTATTGGTAAAATGGATCTGGACGAGGACCATTATCAAAATGATGTCGCATAATTTTCATAAAATATTCAGCACCAGCACTTGCTGTTAAATGTGCAAGCGCCCAATTTCTACGCTTAATTCTGCAATCTAAAGATAAATTATTTGATTGAATTTGAGAGCATATTTTTTCAGCAATTTTCTCAGGGGCATATGCAGGAACAATATTGCCATTTATATCATTACCTTCTAAGACAATTGCAGCACCAACACATTCACTAGCAATTGCTACGCAGCCTGATAGTAATGCTTCTGTCACTACAACACCCCACCCATCATCCATACTGCGAGAAGGTAAAATCAAGATATCAATATTTTTTAAAAAATCACTAATTTTTTCTATGGGAATAACGCCCAAAAACTGTACTAATGGATTATTAGACGCCCTTTCATAAAACTTTACTTTGGACTCACCATTTCCAATTATTTTTAGTTTATATTTAAAATCAAGCAAACTAACAGCATCAATTAAATCAGCAACGCCTTTCATTTCAACTAAGCGACCAATATATGCAATATTTATTGCCTCCTTATTATTTCTTATTAATGCCGAGGTAGAATTGTCATTAATAAAATATGCGAAAGGATGGATTAAATTTTCATCATATCCTGATAATCTAAACCAAGCGGGACCATTCCGACCAATCCCTAGTATGAATGATGCATTTTTTCTAAACCAATTTTCAGTTATTCTTGACTGAACAATGCGCATTAACCCTTTAAAACCTTCGGTAACACGTGGCTCCATCATAATAGAGAAATAAGCTCCAGAACGACGTACCGCTTTAATAGCAACCAAAATTGTTGGCACCCAGCGAATTCCTGAGAACATGTGTAAAGTCTGCTCTGGCCTTGTTTGGCATAGTGCTTTAATTACATTTTCAGAGGGTGCAATGTATTGCAAATACTCCGCTGACGAATTCAGAGACCATCCCATTTTTTTCCTGTCACCAGGAATATCTTCATGAGCGCAAAGGATAACCTCAATATTCTTATTCAAACGTGCCAGTGCTTGAATAAAATCAGCTTTATGTGGAGATATACATGGGTCCCAAAAAACGACTCGAGTTATCTTCATCATTGAATACCTAAAAAAAGACTCAATTTTTTTCCAACTGTTTCTGCTGACAAGTGATTAATCATTGCTTTATGGCCATTTCTGGATATTTTTTCATACATAGCGGCATTGTCAACAAAATTCATTAGTGCTGAACACAGTTCTTCAGGAGATGCTTCATCTAAAAGTATTGCTGAATTTTCATCAAATAATAACGGCACATCACTTACTTTTGTTGAAAATAGCAACAGTCCCGCAGACGCAATCTCAACTACCTTCGAAGGAAAAGTAGTTGCGCCCATTTCAGAATGGGGTAATTTTAAACATAATGCGGCCTGGGCTTGCTCTAGCTCATAACGATATTCGCTGGCACTTAAATTACTTTTTATATCGAGAATAATAGATGAATTAGAAATACTATTTCTTAAATCCACAAGCTCAGATTCACCACCAAAACCAGTAATTACAAATCTGATTCTTTTTAATCCTAGCGCCAACTTTAAGTCTAACTGCTTAATAGTCTGAATAAACAGATCAAGCCCAGTATCATAGCTGATCGTTCCACCATACATAATACACAATTCACTTCTATTAAAATCCCTGCCACAATATTTTTCTTCTTTTTTAGTAATAGTCCCGTAGATAGCTAATGTGTTCAGTAAATTAAGCTGCTTTGCAATCCCTTTGGCGGCAACAATACATTCTTTTTTACACAGTAGTTTTAATATTGAATAACTCAGACGATTTACCACGCCGCGCATACCCATTTCATCTATACGTGGTGCATCTTCAATATCCAAATAAGCAGTGTTACCTAAAACTTTCAAAACAAATGCCGCGGGTATATATTCCGGATAAAAATTATAAAGTAAAACTTTATCTGAGGGCTCCACATTGAATAATGCTGTTTTTAAATAACCAAACGCAGCTAAAATTCTATTTAGTCCAGGTAACCCAAATGAGGGTAAAAATTGGATAGTGGTACTACCGTGGGTAAATGTTGCCGATGGTAAATAACGTCCTCGACCACATTCTGGAGATCCTCCCGTTACTGCTCCAGTCGTTACCTGACTATTAATACCAACCAAGTTCATTGCTTCACAGACCGCAATTACTTTACGTGACGCAGCGCCCACTAATAATTTGAAACCTGTTAACTTTTCATATTCAATAAAATTTACTGGAGCAAAATAATGGAATACACCCATCTCAACTATCCCCAAGACTTTTAATTATTCTTGCAGGAACTCCAGCAAGTAAAACATTATCTGGATATTCTCCAGCAATCACCACTGCTCCAGCAGCCACAATGCATCCATTTCCAATTTTGACACCAGGCAGGATAAGTGCTCGTATCCCAACCCAAGTACCATTCCCAATACATATAGATGAAATATTCCCATTACCAGCCCGACGATGACTAAAGCCGATGTCATGCGTACCTGTTTGAAAAATGACATCTGGAGCAATATCACAAAAATCACCTATCCTAATAAATGCTCCAAATGGAATATAGAATTTTGTATTTATCCCCACCCATGTATCCGCGCCAATATCAATTTGTCCTCCGCCAAATATTTTAATATTATGGGATAAACGTGTTGTGTTGCTTAACTTAATGCCACAAATATTAGCCAATACTCTCTTTAGGCTAAAAAATTGAGAAATTGGGATAAGCCCCATCAGCGCATTAAATATAAAATTTCTTATATACGTCATTTCATACTACTCAATTATGTATTCATTAATTTGAAAATTATTTTCAACATTAGTGGCAATAAAATACAACATTAATGCAACTAGCACTTGAAATGGAATAGATCCAGCTGTAGGTGCAAGTGCTATGGCCAGAAACACACTGCTCCCCCAAAGAAAAACATCTATTTTTTTTCTTCGTATTGACATTCCTATTATATAAATAAATGGCACAACCCTTGCCAGATCTCCTATTAGTCCAAGCTCAATATGAGACTGAAAAAACGAAGATTCACCGTGCGGATAAACTATTTGTTTCTCAAATTTTGGGAAAGTAACACCGTAACCTTTTCCAACAAGGTGATCAATTACATTGAAATTTTCTATTATCTTCATTGCATCATCCCAGTATTGTTGTCGCTCCATATTTGATTGACTATTTGCATGTGTATTATTTAAAAGACGATCCATTTGCTTTGACACAGTGCTATTTTCTCCAGAGTTTGATAAATACAACCCAGCACAAATACTTATAGCAATACAGCCAGAAAAAACACCTCCAATACTTATTTTCTGTGTTGCAACAATTCCTATTAAACAAGCAATTGCTACAAAATATGAACTGACGCTGCCTGTAGCAAATGCCGCTACAGGTAAACTAGCAGAAAGTGATATCCCAATCCATTTTGAATTATTTTTAATTGTTGTAGAATAAATAGCACCAGCTGCAATAAATGGCACTGCCATAGTCGAAGCGGGGAAGAATAAGCTTGCGCGCTTAACTTCATTATTCACCAGATAAAAAACGCTATCCATTTCATTTCTTGGCAAAAATGAAAATAGATCTGTATTTAAATCAATCAATAGTCCGACAACACTTAAAAAAACAAACACTGCCCATAAGATATACATTCTTTCATCTAAAAGAAATTTAACGGGGCAAGACAACAAAACAACTAATAGCGCAGGCGTTGTAAAATATATTAAAAAATTAAACAAACACGTATCAACACCAACATCAAACATAAAATATGAATTTATAAACAACACCAACCCAACAGCAAGACTTATATTCAACAAGTCATAATGCCATGCTTTGGTCGCAATTTTGTATGCAATAATCCAATAACTAATTGCAACCAATTGCTTCCAGGCCACCAATGGCGTTCCTGCGAATATATAATTAAAAAGATCCGACCAAAACATAAAAAAAACTGTCAATAATATATAAAAATTTAATTTACTATTCATTACTCACCCTTGAAAGGATACTAGCTGCAATTGCAGACACTGCTTCGGCTACTAATATTACAATTATTATTAAATTCAATGTTAATTGATCACTAAGCAACAAAGAAATACTTACAGTCGTAACAGCAATTACGTTATATAAGTTAGACATTTGAAACAGTCTGTTCTGAGTCATTAAATAAATTCGAATCGTATACCAATACGCGCATATGACACCATAAACAACTATCAGCAACATTGTGTGCCAGCTGAACTCAATTTTTCCATGAGACCA
The DNA here is from genome assembly GCF_011601265.1 of Iodobacter violaceini. GTDB lineage: Bacteria > Pseudomonadota > Gammaproteobacteria > Burkholderiales > Chitinibacteraceae > Iodobacter > Iodobacter violaceini. The sequence continues at coordinate 30,308 of NZ_JAAOLX010000016.1, read as the reverse complement.
ATAAAATAATAAAGGTTTAGATATCAGTAATAAGCCCGCAGCCAAAGTTAACGCAGAAGCAAAAGTAATTAATTTTGATTTTCTAAAAAAACTTGCCAGTGCATCTGTGTTACTTTCACCAGCCAAGCGAGAAAACTCGGGCCAGAATGCATGAGTCAGGGCTGATGTTCCTTGCAATATGCAGCGAGCCATCGTTCGATATGCATTGAAATAAGTCAATGCTGCAGGCCCTAATATATTGCCAACTAAAATAGACATCCCTTGAATATTAAGGGAATCTCCCACTTTCATCATCATCCATGCATACGCATCTTTTTTTAGTAACCACATCTCTTGCCAGTTTGCTTTTGAAAAACCTGGCTTATATAAAGAATATTTTTGTAAAATATATATATACATACCAATTGCAGCTAGAGTTCTGCCACATAACCAACCTGCTGCAGCGCCAAGATAACTCTTATAACAATAAACGCCTGCAACCGCGCCTACCCACTCAATCAATCTCGAAGACTCTAAAAAAAACGTGCCTTTTGTATAAATATTACATGCTCTGAATACGGTATCAAATATCCCGGAATATACGTGTATAAGCGCTGCTAATATTAATAAATACAGAGCCACGCCACCATCCAAGGAATTTCCTATTTTAAAATCCAATATAAATATAATAATTGCAGAAACACTTGCCACAAAAAGGCATATTATTGTTGTTAATGCAATTTGTGCTCGGTATAAACTGCGCGCATCATTTTCCTTGCCTGCACCCACTAAAACACAAACTCTATTCATTGCTACAGCAATAAAACCACAATCTGACATCAAAATGTATGCAGGAATAGAAGTCATTAGCAACCAAACTCCGTATTCTTCAACACTCCAAATACTTAAAAATATTGGAAGGGATGCTAATTGCGTGAGAATAGTGATAATTTGCCCGTATAAATTAACGCCCGCACCAGACAAAAGGCGTTTACGTAATGTTGCCACTCGCTTTACACATCCATTTTTAATTGAAAGCACAAATGGTCATATTTTTCATATGACCATTTGATTTAACCAGTGTGGCCGATTTAATCTATCTTTCGCTACTCACCGCCACATCAAACCCATTCAGCTTCAACAAAGCATGCTGCCGGGCTTCTTTTAAATCATTCGCCACCATTTCCGCACACATTTCCTGCACGGTGATTTCTGGTGTCCAGCCTAATTTGGCTTTGGCTTTGCTTGGGTCGCCTAACAAGGTTTCTACTTCGGCCGGGCGGAAATAACGGGGGTCTACACGCACGATGACATCGCCCACGTTTAATGCCGGGGCTTTGTCGCCGCTGATGCTTTTTACGATAGCGATTTCGTTTACGCCTTTGCCTTCAAATGCCAGCTCCAGGCCTAAATGCGCTGCGCTCCAGGTAATAAACTGGCGCACGCTGTATTGCACGCCGGTGGCGATAACGAAATCATCGGGCTGATCCTGTTGCAGCATCATCCATTGCATACGTACATAATCTTTGGCGTGGCCCCAATCACGCAGGGCATCCATATTGCCCATATACAGACATTGCTCCAGGCCCTGGGCGATATGGGCCAGGCCACGGGTGATTTTGCGGGTTACAAAGGTTTCACCACGGCGCGGGCTTTCGTGGTTAAACAAGATGCCGTTGCAGGCATACATGCCATAAGCTTCGCGGTAGTTAACGGTAATCCAGTAGGCGTACATCTTGGCCACGGCGTAAGGGCTGCGCGGGTGAAACGGGGTGGTTTCTTTTTGTGGGATTTCCTGTACCAGGCCATACAGCTCGGATGTGGATGCCTGATAAAAGCGTGTTTTCTTTTCCAGGCCTAAAAAGCGGATGGCTTCCAGCAGACGCAATGTGCCCATGGCATCTACATCTGCGGTGTATTCCGGCGATTCAAAGCTGACCGCCACATGCGATTGTGCGCCCAGGTTGTAAAGCTCATCCGGCTGCACTTCTTTTAAGATGCGGGTCAGATTGGATGAGTCACTCAAATCGCCGTAATGCAGCTTAAAGCGGCTGTTTTCCAGATGCGGGTCCTGATAGATATGGTCTACGCGCTGGGTATTAAATGATGAGGCGCGGCGTTTAATACCGTGCACGATATAGCCTTTTTCCAGCAGTAATTCAGCAAGGTAAGAGCCATCCTGGCCGGTAATCCCTGTAATAAGGGCTACTTTAGCTTGAGTCATTCTTTTAATAATCCGATCGGTTTGGGTTTAATGAATAGCTGCCTGATTTTTACTTCATTGACTACTTTACATTTTTCTAATATGCGTTTTTGTTAATAAAGCCTTTGAATATCGTCAAAAACACAATTTTTAAATCCAGATACAAAGACCAGTTTTCTAAGTAATGTAAATCGTAATTAACGCGTGCTTCCATTTTATCCAGCGTATCTGTTTCGCCGCGCAGGCCGTTGATTTGTGCCCAGCCGGTAATGCCGGGTTTCATTTTGTGGCGCAGCATATAGCGGGGGATCAGCTCTTTATAATGATGATTATGTTGCACGGCGTGGGGCCTTGGGCCTACTACACTCATGCGTCCTTGTAATACATTAATAAATTGTGGCAATTCATCCAGGCTGGTACGGCGTAAAAAGGGGCCAATGGGGGTGAATCTGCTGTCGTTTTTTTGTGCCTGGGTCACCATATTTTTGTCTTCGCTGTGCACTTTCATACTGCGAAATTTATATACTTTTATTTCTTCGCCATTCCAGCCATGACGGCGCTGCCTGAAGAATACCGGGCCAGGGGAGGTGATTTTTACTGCAATGGCAATGCCAAGTAATACAGGGCTGATCAGAATAAGGATCAGGCTGGCCAGTAAATAGTCTTCTATTCTTTTAATCAGCTTATTTGTGCCGCCCAGCGATGATGCAGAGATATCCAGCATGGGCATGCCCATGATAAAAGTAATGCCGTGATTCATAATTTTATAAGTCAGCATATCCGGCACCACGCGGATATCGGCCGCGCTGTAGCGCAGTGCGTGCAACACTTTGGGGATAAGCGCAGTATCGTTTACGCCCAGGTTTATCCACACCTCATCAAAATCATTATCTGCGGCTAGTTTTTCAACAAGATCTAATGAATGCGCGTTAACTACCTTGCGGATCTGATAGCCACTCCACGATGATCGCTTGGCGCGCCTTCTCAGATCTGCGCTCATCGGGCCTGTGCCTACCAGTAATACATCTTTGGTGTTGTAGCCTTTTTTGCTTAACCAGCGCATACCCAGCAAGACCAGCGAGCGCTCCAGCACCAGGCTGATCAGCATCAGCACCATCCATGTGCCTGTAAATAGCCTGGAATAAGCATCTGCACTTTTAGAAAAGAACAGCCAGGCCACCAGCAAGCCGCAAGACACCAGCCATGTCAGCTTTACCCTGCCCAGCATGGCCAGCCAGCTGCCACCGCGAAATGATTTGTAAACGGCAGATGAGCAGCCCGCTACCATCAGGCTGGTTGCCAACACCAGGGTGGCGTAATTGCCATCCAGATCTTCAGTACCAAAACGCCATTTTGCCGCTGTAAACGCGCTGATCCAGACTGCTGCAATGTCTAATAATAAAATCAGCGTACTTAATAATGGTGATCCGTTTCTTGTTGCATTCGCCCGCATTATTTCTATCCAGCCCGCGCATTAATTAATACACTTAATTATTGTTTTAATTGATTTTTTTCATAAAAAACAACCATGCAAAAATCAACTTACAGCAAATTCTTACAATTTAAGAGAAGCATTATTTAGTGATTACCTATAACTAAACAGCGGGCGCAGCTATGCCCCCATAATCTGGCGTATTTTTTAATAAATTAGTATTTGCTAATAATGAATTATTTTAATTAGCGCATATATTAGCAACAGCTGTTTTTTGGTTTATTACTTTTGCGGAATATATCACATAAATGTTTCACTTTTAAGCAAACAACACTTTATCTTTGAATAATATAAATTCAATTGACAATAGCGTGGTCAGTGCATATTCTCGCGAAATACATAATCCTAATTTTATGAAGGTTTAGCGTAATGAAACTTAAATTTTCCGTACTCGCTTTAGCTTTATCCGCTGTGATGAGCGTAGCGGCTTACGCTGCTTTTGAAAAAGGCATGCCAGCTAATCAGGTTGAGCCATCTGTGGCAGAAATGAAAACGGCAGGCAAAAATGCAACAGAAATTATTAAATCTGGTTTAGCCAGCAATGTTACTGCCCCTGTCCTGGCTGTAGCATTACTTAATCAGCGCTTTACATGCCTGCACGTTGCTGAAGGGATGAGCAAAAACGGTGTTGCACCTGCTGCTATTCTGCCTGTTTTGGCTGGCGCTCTATGTAAAGGCCCAGAAATTGCGGGTGGCTTAATTGCTGCGGGTATCAGCCAGGCTGATATTGTTGCTGCCGCTATTTCTAATGGCCTTGATCCGGCAGCATTCACTGCGGCAACGGCTGCAGGTCCGGGTGCTGATACCACTATTGCTACCCCAACAGGTACTGGTGGCGCGCCAGTACTCACCAGTGCAGCGGCTCCAACGCTTAGCGGTGGTGGCTCTTCTGCTGTTTCTCGCAACTAATTAAGCATGCATTTGCAATGCTAAGAAGATGCCTGCGGGCATCTTCTTTTTTTATCTGTTCTTTGCAAGCTATTGGCCCGTTATTTCAAGCCTTGTCATTAGCCGCTATTGCGCCAGATTGGTTTTTTATCTGCACCCCAATCTATAAATTGAGCCTTGTTTTTAATGATAAATGTTTTAGATTCCCGCCGTGATGAGCCTTTATTCTGGCTTTTAATTGCACAGATTTGCTGGGCGCCTTTGCCACTGGCCAGTAATCGCACATGGGCACTGGGTATTTTGCTCTGTATGAGTTTAGTGCTTTGGTTTAGTGCAGCCCTGCGCTACCGTGGCCACTGGCCTCTGGTGATTGATCGCTTAAAATTATTTGCACTGCCTTTAGGTGTATTACTGGCGCTATTGTGCTGGACCCTGTTGCAAGCCACGCCTTTGCCCTTAGGGCTTATTCAATTCTTATCGCCCAATGCGGCGCAGATATGGCAAAACATTGCGCCCGATGCCAGTGCAACCTTATCGCTTAATGCCGCACAAACCCAATTACAAGCAGCGCTGTGTTTTATTTATGGCAGTGCCTTTTTATTTACGGTATTGCTGGTACGCTCTTCCCGGCGAATGATGGCCTTAGCCTATGCCCTTCTTTTTATGGCGCTTTTTCAGGCTTTATTAGGCGGTTTTTTATATTCTTTTAATGCGCAATACGAGCTGTTTACCAGCGATGTTTTCCATGGCCGCATGCTGGGCACGTATGTTTACCACAACAATGCGGCAGGCATGCTGGCCATGTGTTTATCTGTGGGCATTGGTTTATTTATTGTGCAATTAGAAAAAAACACCGGCAGCCAGCATAAAAAATGGGCGGTTAATTTGCTTGATTTTATGCTGAGCAAAAAAATGCTGCTGCGTCTGGGGCTGGTGATTTTAGTCATAGCACTGGTCATGACCCGATCCCGCATGGGGAATGCAGGCTTTTTTACGGCCATGCTTTTAAGCCTGGCCTTATATGCCGTATTTAGCCCAAAGGTGCGTAAAGTTATTTTTGTCTTGTTAATCAGCCTGGTGCTGATTGATATCTGGATACTGGGCCAGTGGGTGGGGCTGGATAAAGTGGTAGACCGGCTGGAGGCTACCCAGCTGAATAATTCTGCCAAAGCCGCCGTCATCAGCAAGGCGCAGCAAGCCGGGGCAAACTCGCTTAATTTTGTTCAGCCCCATATCGAGGAATCGGTAGAAGAGCGCACCCTGCCTGTGGCTTATGCCCAACGTGCGGTGGGCGATTATTTCTGGACAGGATCGGGCGCGGGGACGTTTTACTCTATTTTCCCCCAATACCGCCCTGCCAGCTCCAAAGGTTATTACGATCATGCCCACAATGATTATGTTGAGATTCTGACGGATTACGGCGTAATTGGCGCAAGCCTTTTTGCGATTTTGGCGCTCTCTGCGCTGTGGCAAATTATCACCACAATTAAAATTCGCAAACACCCGGTGGCCCGTGGCATTGCCCTTGGCGTGCTGATGGCGATGCTGGAAATCTTTTTGCACAGTCTGGTGGATTTCAATTTACAAATCCCCGCCAATGCCCTGCTCTTTACCGTGATTGTTGCCTTAGGCTGGAGCACGGCGCAGGTGGATAAACAAACCCGGCCTGTTTAAATGCCAGCACCACAGGAGCAGCGGCTCCTGCACAGCCCCCCCAATAGCCCACAACAGAGAATCAGCATGTCACTCAGGCTTAAATTTTTAATCGGCTTAACGTTATTGTTCACCCTGTTAATGATCGGCCTGTTTGCCGAGCGCGTGCACAGCACACGGCTATATGTAGAAGCGCAGCTGGCCTCTACAGCCCAGGATGCGGCTACCTCGCTGGTTTATCCGATATCACGCGCACTGGGTAAAAACGATGTGGTTCTGGCAGAAACCGCGATTAAATCCTTGCTGGACAGAGCTTATTTTCAGCGCATCGAGATTGTGGCTTTAAGCGGTAAAACCATGGCAAAAATGGAGCAGGCCAAGCCAATTGCGGGTGTGCCAGCCTGGTTTATAAAGTGGCAGCATTTAGATCCTGCCCCCGGCACGGCACTACTGAGTGATGGCTGGCGCCAGCTTGGGCGGGTGGTGGTGATCAGCGAGCCTGCGCTGGCTTACAAGCAGCTTTGGGATGTGCTGACCCATACGCTGGCTTTATTGCTGGCGGCCTATGTGATCAGCCTGCTGGTGATGAACTTTTTAGTACGCATTTTGCTGCAGCCGCTCAGCGCCATTGAAAAATCGGCCAACGAGGTGCAAGAGCGCGAATTTAACCCTATCAAACACCTGCCCGATACCCGCGAATTTCGCCGGGTTGTGCTGGCTTTTAATGTGATGATTGAGCGGGTACGGCAGTTTTTAAGCATTGAGCAGCAGCGTGCCGAGGAATACCGCCATCAGGCTTTTACCGATACCACCACTGGACTGGATAATCGCCGTAATTTAGATTTACGCCTTGATGGCTTACTTAAAAAATTGCCGCAAGACAGCATCGGGGCCGCATTTGCCATTCAGCTGGAAGACTTAAGCGAATTTAATAACCGTGAGGGCTATCAGAAAGGCGACGCTATTCTTAAACAGGTGGCGCATGTATTACTGGAAAAAATGGCTCAGCAAAGCCCGCTGATTGCCCGGCTGAACGGCACCACTTTGTTTGCCCTGCACTTTAATCTGAACAGCGGGCAAATTGATCTGATGGGCGATCAGATTTTAGCCAGCCTGAAAGAAATCACCGCTGCACTGGAGCGCCCTTTGCAATATGGCGTGGCGATTGTAGATTTTGAACATGGCACGCTTAAATCCAAATTGCTTTCTGCCACCGATTTAGCCCTGCAGCAGGCGCTGTTTAATGGCGGCGAATCACGCCAGCGTATGTCGGCTAATGAATCATCGAATCAATTGCCTAATGGCTCGCAACAATGGCGCGAAGTATTGCAGGCCGCTATTTTGGATAAAAGCTGGGGTATTCAGGCGCAATCGGTACAAAATATTGCAGATAAACAAATCGTGCATCAGGAGCTGACCGCCCGCCTGCGTCATCAGGATGGCCCATGGATCAGTGCAGGCCTCTTTATGCCCATGGCGGCAAGACATGGTTTATTGCAGGCCGCCGAGCAATCTTTATTTGATTTAGCCATCAGCAAATTAGAAAACGCCGCCACTTTGCAGGGCCAGTCTATTGCGCTGAATGCAGGTTTATTAGGCGCGCTGGGCAGCTTAACCGGGCAGGATGAATTTGTGGCCCGCTTAAATAAGCTTAAAAAACACGCTGCCCGCATTTCTTTTGAAGTCCCAGAGCATCAATTAATTGCAGCGCCAGAATTAGCCAGACGCTTTGCCCGGCTGCTGCGTGATGCGGGCTTTGGCTTTGGGATTGATCAGTATGGTTTTGCGGCCTCTGCCGCCGCTTTGATCCGTGAATTAAAACCCAATTATGTGAAGATAGACCGCCGCTTAATCAGCGATATGGCCGTGCATAAAGACACCAAAGAAATGATTCTGTCGCTGATCCAGGTAGCCGAATCGCTGAATATCACCACCATTGCTCAGGGTATTGAAAGCGAATCACAGCTGGCTTTATTAAAGGCCATGAAAATCACCGCCATGCAGGGCTATCTGATCGGCAGGCCGGAGGAAGTTATTTAATCAATAGCGGGGCAAGCTGGCTGCGGTGTGGAATGCACTTTTTGCAATTATTCCTACACTGGTAGTCAGCCATCACACCTGAGGCAGCTTATGCCACTCTTTAAGCGACTCTTGCCTGCTTTTTTGATCAGCCCTTGCATCCATGCTGCAGAGTTTTCTATTCAGCCCGCAGTGGCCACGCTGCATTACCAGGCTGAAGAGCATAATCAGATTGGCACAGTGATTAATCAGGAATCGGGCCATCTGCCGCAGTTTGAGATCAGTATGCAGGCCAAAGAAGCGCCCTGGCTGATTAAAATTGATTATTCCCGTGCAGAGGGCGATGTGGATTATCAGGGCTATACCCAAATGGGCATCCCGCTTGCTACCCACACCGAGCTGAATATAGAAAGCTGGCAAGCCTTGCTGGGCTATCAGTGGCAGGTTGCTGATCAGCAGCAAATTACGCTGGGCGCAGGCCTGAATGGCTTGCAAACTGACCGCCATATTTTGCCCGCGCTGGGCTCTTTGCCACTCAATGAAACACTTAACAGCCAGCGCTTTGTTTTAAGCCTGAGCTGGCAGTGGCAAATGGATGCGCTGCCTGTTGCGCTGAATACTCAGCTGGATATCCTGCCTCAGCATCAAAACCGCCTGACAGTTGATACACAAGGCCTGTACGACACCACAGAGCTGGATACAGATCAGCATACCGATTGGCGCTGGGCGCTGGATGCAGAGTGGCGCTGCACTCCAAATGCAAGGCTGGGCCTTGGGTTTGCTTATCAAAGCTATCAGCCCGGCAGCAGCCAGCCAGGCATACTGAAACGCAATGGCCTTGCCGCCGCTACGGTTCGCTATCCTGGCAGCGATCAGCGCTTATTAGTCCTTAAAAGCTTTTTTAGCTGGCACTTTTAACCCAGCGGCACAGAGTAATCGACTAGCGTTATTTTCCTGCGGGTTTATCTATTTGCTTCTTGAATTTTTTTCCTTATTTGCTTGACTGCCTGAGCAAGTATTTGTCTCTGTCTCTGAGCCCAAAGGAAAAAATCATGACGAAAGACTTAAAAGTATTACTGATTGCAAGTGCTGTAAGTGCCACACTGGCCGCCTGCGGTGGCGGAGGCTCAAGCAGCACGACGGCTGCGACTACTCCGGCGTCTTCCTCAACAACTCCTACCCCCACACCCAATCCATCATCCGGCACCGTGCCTGCTCCTAATGCGGCAGCAACCACCGTACTGGACTCCAGCCAGACAGAGGCCAATAAACTCTCCACCGAGGCTACAGATGGCCTGAGTGCAGCCCAATCAGCCGCGGCAGGCACCGGGGTGAAAGGCCCGCTGGGGGTTGAAATTGGCAGCCTGCCTACCGGGATCAGCAGCAGTATCAGCTGCTCGCTCTTTGGCTCTGGCGGCTCGGGCAGTATCAGCTACGATATCCCCACCACCGGCATCGCCGCCGGAACCGTACTGACCTACACCTATAACCAGTGCAACATTAACGGTTTGGCCACTTATAACGGTACTTTCTCGCTGACTTATAACCGCTACGTCAGCCCAAGCGATTTTTCCTACACCTCCAAATACACCAACTTTACGGTGAACGGAAATGGCTTTACCAACCAGGCTATTAATGGCTCATCAACTTGCGATTTTAGCAAAGGGGCAATGTCCTGCTACTACAGCGATGGCACACGGGGCTGGAGCAGTAATCTGACTTACAGCAATGGCACAGTAAACGGCAGTTATGCAGTCAACTATGGTACAGGCACCATTCAAGTGAAATACACCAACTTTAACGCCACCAGCGGCAGCTGCGAAATCACTGGTGCTAATGGCAGTAAAGCCGTCATCACCCGTACCTCGGCCAAGCAATTTACCGTATCGATTACAGGCGCAAACGGCAACAGCACCAGCTACACAGTGAATACCTGAAACAGATCTCCAATAGAAACGAGGCACTGCTCAGGGGCCTCGTTTTTTATTTCACAGATTGAATAACATTTTGTGGCCTTGCCTGCAGAAGTCGTGGCATTTGCAGGACGGGTGCAATTTCATTAGCGCTAAGCAATTTGTTTTCTATTCGAAAACAGCGAAAAAAACCGTCACCACGCTCTCTGCACAGGGCTTTAAAGTCCCCTTGAAACACGCCGTAGCGAGGAACAAGCGGGGTGGGGGCCTTCGTGTTTCTTAGGGTCGCCTTCTTTGCGTACTATGATTTCTGGCGAAGCAGAAATCACATACTTCGCGGGGATTCCGCACCAAAATCAACGTGCCGAAGGCACTATCTTTTTGACTTTGCTTAACCCGTACGGGGCGAAACCCGTACTTCACCCCAACTCACACTGCTCCAGCAGCCAATCCTTAAACACCTTCACCGGATAGGCATCGCGCTTGCTGTTGGGATGAACCAGATAATAGGCATTACGGCTGGGCACGGGACGATCCACCGCCACCACCAAACGCCCGCTGGCCAGCTCGTCCTGCACTAAAAATAGCGGCAATACCGCCATGCCCAGCCCGGCCAGGGCAGCCTGTATCACCATATAAAACTGCTCAAACCTCGGGCCTTTTACCGCGTTGATGCTGGGCTCGCCCACCGCTTCAAACCAATTAGCCCATGCATCGGGGCGGGTGCTGTGTTGCAATAAAGTAAAACTCATCAGATCACCGGGGCCTTTCAAGCAGCGGCCAGCCAGCAGGCTGGGGGCGCAAATCGGCACGGTGACTTCGTTCATTAAATGGTGGTATTCCACGCCAGGCCAGGAGGTATCGCCAAAGTGAATTGCCACATCAATTTCTTCTTTAGCAAAATCAAAAGGCTTTAAGCGCGTCAGTAAATTAAGCTGGATTTCCGGGTAGCGGGTAGTAAAGCTCCCCAACCTGGGCACTAACCAGCGCGAGCCAAAGGTGGGCAGAATGGCTAAATTAAGCGCGCCGCTGGTGCCGCTGTACGCCATCAGGGCCAGCGTGGCCGCCTCCGCCCTGTCCAGTACATCCCGGATATCCCGCGCATAGGACTCCCCCGCATCGGTCATCACTAAACGTTGCTTAATCCGGTGGAAAAGCGCCCTGCCTAAGAATTCTTCCAGCAAACGAATCTGCCGGCTGACAGCGCTTTGCGTGATATTGAGTTCCTCAGCGGCACGGGTAAAACTCAGCTGCCGCGCTGCCGCATCAAAACACTGTAAAGCACCTAGGGATGGAAGAATACGCCGCATACACTTCATGAGTTTTAGGAATGATGTAATAAGAATACATCGCTTGAAGTGAAAACGAAATCATTCCAGACTGAGCACACTGTGTCGTACTGTAACGCTGGCAACATTACAAGGGCAAAGCGACAAGCATTGCTAAAAAATACGCGGGTTTCACCTGCCCTATAACCTGCATCCACATTGCGCCACACACCACGCATCCACTCACATTCATTAAAGGTCTTGCCAAAATGGAACAGAATGTCTTTGAAACATCCCAGCTTGCTCAATTACTGATTCGTGTTGCGGGTGCAGAAAAAGCGCAGCAGCTTTTTGCCATGATCGAGGTAGACCCGCGCTTGCTGGGTGCCAACGATGCCCGCGTAAGCCGTGGCTTGCTGGCCCAGGCGATGAATATGATGTTGTTTGCGCAAAACTTAGCGGCCGTGCCTGAGGGCGCCCGTTATGTGGCGGAGAAACTGGCTGCGGGCGAAAAAGTGCTGTTTGACCATGGCGCGCTGCGTACCGTGGATGCACCACGCACCGGCGCTTTGCCGCATGGGGAGCTGGCATTTAAGCGCATTCTGGAGCCGCTGGGTTTTGCCGTGGCCAATGTGTATCCGCTTAAAAAACTGAAAATGACAGGCCGCGCTTACTGTCATCTGGATTTACCCGAAGTGATTTCGCAGTTTTTTGTTTCAGAGCTGCACGTTGAGCAATTCTCAATGAATTTCCAAATTGCTGCCGAGCGCGTGGTGCACAACTCCCGCGATCCGCTCAAGCCCGAGCATTTAAGCCTGCTGGCACAATTGAGCGAACATCATTCCTTAAGCTTTGACGATGCCGCTACCCTCCTGCCCGCTTTAGTAGGCTGTTTTGATGTACAGCACGAAGTGCCGCATCTGGTGGATTACGAAACGCTGCTGGCAGAGTCTGCCGAAATGGCATGGATCAGCACCGAGGGCAACCGCTTTAACCACGCAACAGATCGTGTTGCCAATGTAATTGCACTGGCCGATGAGCTGCGTGCTAAAGGCTACCCAATTAAAGACAGTGTTGAGATTTCCGGCTCAGGCGCAGTGCGCCAGACTGCGCTGCGGGCAGCCATGGTGCAGCGGATTTTCCTCGACGAAAAAAATCACCCCATCACCCGTACCGTACCCGGCTCTTTTTACGAATTTATCAGCCGCGACAAACTCCCCAATAGCCAGGCATTAGATTTACGCTTTGATGCATCCAATGCACAGGGGATTTTTAAGATGACAGCAGCGGCTGTGGCTTAAATTTCAAACCTTCGCAGAGAGAGCAAGGCGTTTTATCTTGCCTGCGAAACCATTCCAATAAAATGGAATGGTGCAGGCGGGTATAAGCCCAATCTTATCAACCTGCAGTGAATTTGTCGGAAGGGTTAGCAGGCATGATCGCGTAACCCAACATTGCGCTCAAATATTGGGTTACGCTGGTTTATCAGCCCTTAAACAGGCGAATAAACCAGCTAAACCAAGCAATAAAAGCATCATTTCCAGCTGGTTTTGCTTAAATTGACAGGATTGAGGCACGCCCCGCAGTTATTGCACTACCCGCAGGTTTCACCCGCCCTGCGATAAACCTATACTTGTAAGTATGCAGGCAAGCACCTTAGCCACCCAACGCCCTCTCACCAGCCCAGATCTATGATCCCTCGCCTCTCTAAAACACCAGCACCACAGTCCCTCTACCTCGATTTTATTAGCGAGCTGCGCTTGCGTGGTTTTGCGGGGGAGATCAGCAGTACGCTGGCAGATCGCACCGTTTTAGCGACGGATAATTCAGTTTATCAGCTGTTGCCCCAGGCGGCGGTGTTTCCAAAGCACAGCGATGATGTAATCCGCGTAGTAAAGCTGGCGGGTGAGCCGCGCTTTCACAACATCAAACTTTACCCGCGCGGCGGGGGCACGGGGACGAACGGGCAGTCTTTGGGAGATGGCTTAGTCGTCGATCTCTCCAAAAATATGAATGCCATTCTGGAGATCAACGCAGAGCAGCGCTGGGCCAGAGTGCAAACGGGTGTGGTGAAAGATCAGCTCAACAAAGAGCTGGCCAAACACGGGCTGTTTTTTGCGCCCGAATTATCCACATCCAACCGCGCCACCATAGGCGGGATGATTAATACCGATGCCAGCGGCCAGGGCTCCTGCCTTTACGGCAAAACACGCGATCATGTGCTGGAGCTGGATACTGTCTTACTGGACGGCACGCTTTGGCATTCGCAGCCCATAAGCCACGACGCGCTGGCAGAGGTCTGTGAGCAAGACAACCTCATTGGCCATGTGCACGGCCTGATCGCCCAAATTCATAAAGATCACAGCCAGCAAATTACGGCCACTTTTCCCAAGCTCAACCGCTGCCTGACCGGCTACGATCTGGCGCATATTTATAACGATACCGGCCAGTTTGATCTGAACGCGATTTTATGCGGCTCGGAAGGCACGCTGGGACTGATTGTTGAAGCCAAACTGAATGTGCTGCCACTGCCCAAATTCAGCGCGCTGATCAATATCCGCTATGCCAGCTTTGATGCGGCATTACGCGATGCGCCGCATCTCATGGCGCTGGGTGCGGCCTCCATCGAAACCGTAGATTCCACCATTTTGCAGCTCGCCAAAGGCGATTTAATCTGGCACGGCATTCGTGAATTTTTTCCAGAAGACGCCACGCCCACTCTGGGGATTAATTTGCTGGAAGTGCTGAGCGAGACGGAAGACGATCTCGCCGCGCAAATCGCCCATATTGAGCAAGGCCTGCAAGACGACGCAAGGCTGGGCTTTACCGTGGCTCATGGCGATGCGGCAGTAAAACGCATCTGGGGAATGCGTAAAAAATCGGTTGGCCTGTTAGCAAACCGCGCCGGAAACGCCAGGCCCATCCCCTTTGTAGAAGACACCGCCGTGCCGCCGGAAAATCTGGCCGATTATATTCATGAATTCAGAGCACTGCTCGATCAGCACGGCTTGTTTTACGGCATGTTTGGCCATGTGGATGCGGGTGTTTTGCATGTGCGGCCCGCAATAGATATGAAAGAGCCGAACGCGCTTGCCATGCTGCGCAAGATTAGCGATGGCGTGGCGGCGCTCACGCAAAAATATCATGGCGTGCTCTGGGGCGAGCACGGTAAGGGGCTGCGCAGCGAATATGCACCGGCTTTTTTTGGCAAGCTCTACCCCTGCTTGCAGCAGATCAAGCAGGTGTTCGACCCGCATAATCAGCTCAACCCCGGCAAAATTGCCAGCCCGGATGATTTAATCAGGATTGATGAATCGCCCACCCGTGGCGTGTATGACCGGCAAATCCCGATTCATGTCCAAAAAGATTACGATGGCGCGCTGCATTGCAATGGCAACGGCGCTTGCTATAACTTCGACACTGACGATGCGATGTGCCCGTCGTGGAAAGCGACAAGAGAGCGCCGCCACTCCCCGAAAGGCCGCGCCTCTTTAATGCGCGAATGGCTGCGGCAATTAGCGGCGAAAGGGGTTGATCCAACAGCCACAAAACCCGCCAGTCTGTTACGGCGCGCAATCAACAGCCTGAACAAGCAAGGCGACTTTTCAGAGGAAGTCATGGAGGCCATGAACGGCTGCCTGGCGTGTAAATCTTGCGCCGGGCAATGCCCGGTGAAGGTGGATATTCCTGATTTGCGCTCTAAATTTATGTCGCTCTACTACGGCCGCTATCTGCGCCCCGCCAAAGATTACTTCGTTGCCAGCCTGGAAGCTGCGCTGCCCGTGATGGCCAAAGCGCCCAAGCTCTGCAACGCCGTAATGAGCAATCCGCTGGCCCGCAATATCATGCAGCGGCTTAATCTGATCGAAAGCCCGCTGCTTACCGGCGTTAATCTGCAAGCCACCCTGCTGCAACGTGGCTTTGCCATGGCGAACGGGCAATATCAGGCTAACTCTGTAATCATCGTGCAGGATGGTTTCACCAGCTATTTTGAAACTCAGCTGGTGCTGGATGTGTTCGAGCTGCTTAAAAAACTCGGCTTCACCCCGCAGCTTGCCCCGTTTAAACCCAATGGCAAACCGCTGCATGTGCACGGATTTTTAGACCGCTTTAAGCGTGCGGCGGCGGATAACAGCGCCATGCTGCAAAAACTCGCCCAAAACGGCGTGCCGCTGGTGGGAATCGATCCTTCGATGACGCTGACTTACCGCAGCGAATACGCCAAAACATTGGCAAATCCGCCTAAAGTGGCGCTGCTGCAAGAATGGCTGGCCGGGCAATTTGCTCAGCAAGCACCCGATCTGAAGCTGAAAACCGCCGCCTTTACGCTGATCCCGCATTGCAGCGAAAAAACCAATGTCGCCAGCGCATTCAGCGATTGGAATAAAGTATTTGCTGCGCTGGGCGTCTCGCTCAGTACCCAGCCAGCAGGCTGTTGCGGCATGGCTGGCACGTTTGGCCACGAGGCGGATCACAGACAACAATCAAAGCAAATCTACACGCAAAGCTGGGCTAAAATTGTGGCGGAGCAAGGGCCAAACCTGCTGGCTACCGGCTACTCATGCCGCTGCCAGGTTAAACTCATAGACAAAACCACACTCCGCCATCCGGTACAGGCTTTACTGGCCTGCTTTTAAATATTTTAATAACGATCAAGATCTGCAGACACAGAGAACGGTGAGAACAAAGAGCACACGAAGAAAACCTTTAAAATGACGTCTTGTCGTTGAGCAATTTGCGATTTTCCAGCAGAACAAAAAATCGTCATTCCAGAATGGGTTTATCGGGAATCTAATCGCTCCGCTTGCCTCCAATATTTCATTGTGTTCTCTGTGTTCTGCTTTTTTACTCAGAGTGCTCAGTGTCTACAGATTTTGCTGCTCATTATCAGGACCCCGCCCATGCCACACACTCACCCTGTTCTTGCTGATTTCCTGAGCTTTACCTTACAAGATCATCCCATCGATATCGTCAAAGGCACGCTGGCGAGTGGGGTGCATTGGCATTTTCTGGGTGAGGGCATGCTGGAATTTGTGCCGCATCATGGCAGCGATCAGAGCCTGGTTTTATCCGCTGGGATACATGGCAACGAGACTGCGCCGATTGAGCTGCTTAATGCCCTGGTTAAAGACCTGGCAAGCGGGCAGCTGACGCCAGGCGTGCGGCTTTTGGTTTTGCTGGGCAATGTCGCGGCGATGCGGACCAGCGACCGCTATTTAGATGACGATCTCAACCGCTTGTTTGATCACCGCCATACCCGCCTGCCGGAAAGCCGTGATGCACAACGCGCCGCACAAATTGAAGCGGCGATGGCGCAGTTTTTTGCCGGAGCCAGTGGCCCCCGCTATCACCTTGATCTGCACACCGCCATCCGTCCTTCCAGCTTTACCCGCTTTGGCCTGCTGCCTTACCAGACCCGGCCTTACGACACGCATTTGCTTAAATGCCTTGAGTGCTGTGATTTAGGTGCGCTGCTGATTAACCATGCCCCGGCAGGCACGTTTGCTTACCACTCCAGCCAGCACCACGGCGCACAATCAGTAACACTGGAGCTGGGCAAGGTGCAGCCTTTCGGGCAAAACCAGCTTGATGACTTTGCCGGTATCAATGCGCTGATGCAAAGCATGGTCTCCGCCACCCAACCCAACTGGCCAGCCCGGCCCTATCAAGTATTTAAAGTGGTGGGCCAGCTGGAGAAACACAGCGAAGCATTTAAGCTGCACCTGCCGGACGATGTTGCCAATTTCACCCGCTATCCCCAAGGCACGCTGATTGCATCTGACACCGGCTACGAATACAAAGTAAGCCACCCTGAAGAGCGCGTGGTCTTCCCCAACCCCAAAGTAAAACCCGGCGTGCGGGCGGGATTGATGGTGGTGGAAGTGAAAGATTTTTAATGCCTGAAAACCCAAGTCTTAAAACACGGTTTAGATCGTCATCCCCGGGCGCTTCAATCGGGGATCCGGCAGCGCCACAGGATCCCCGATAAAAACACCCGGGAATGACGAAATCCCCCAATGCTTAATATGACGTTTTAAGATTTGGGTTTAGATTGAGCGTTTTCGCTTACAATCCCCTCCTGCATTAAATAAAGGTTAGCCCTGTGTTTCCCATCAATACCGATATCCCCTGCTATGGCGTTGATACGCATACGATTGAAAACTGGCAGTGGTTTCAGGCCGTTGGCCATTTAGTTGCGACAGAGCTGGCGGCTAAGCCGCGTGGTACGGTGGCGGTGCTGGCGGAGGAAGAGCGTGCTTACTGGCTGGCGCTGATTGAAGAGCAATACTATCTTGCTACAGCGCCAATTATCGAAGGTGAAATCTACCTTGCAGCCGCAGCGCTGACGCGGGATTTGGTGGGAATGTGTGGCGATGAGCTGGCCTATATCCGCGGCGGCCTGGCCAGCTGGCTGCTCAATCAGACTACCTTGCAAATTGAAGCGCGGCAGTTGCAATGCTGGCAAACGCTGCCCACCTACGCGGGATGGGATGACTAAAGCGGGCTCTGCGACTCAAAAAAATCTGCACACGCAGCGAACTAAAAAAACCCGAGTGCGCTGAGAGGGCTTTAAAACCGCCCTCAGCAACATCGTTTGGTTTTCTCTGAGTTCTGCTTTTTAAAGCTGTGTGCTCTGTGCCTGCCGATTTGGCGCGGTTTTGCCGTGTGCACCGCGTGTTTCATTGCGGCTATGGCATCGCCCGCAAAGCCACATCAAGCTGATCGATTACTTCTGCCCAATCGGCGTCTTCTTCCAGCTCTTCGCGTAAAAATGCGGCCTGATTTTCTGTCCAGAAAGGCGCTTCCAGCAGGGAGAAATGCGAAGGCAGAGGGGCGTGTTTCATAATAAAGGCCGCGATATCGTCATCGCCGGATGCCAGACCCAGCTGGGCAAAAAGCGCATTAAGATGATGAGGAAATTTTTCCATTACAGCCTTCTTATGAGCCGGTTGATCACTTGTAGCTTAGCAGCAACTTGCTATTCCAGAAGGCAAAACATCATATCGCTTGGATGATGATCCTGAGCGCCCAGCCAACAGCTGCCGCCTAATTGCACCACAGGCTCTGCGGCCAGCTGTGCCACCGGAACATCGCGCTGATCCAGAACCAGAGTAACATCACAGGCAAGGCTGTGGCCCAGAGCAAATTTAAGCAGCTCTCTGAGCGAATGCGCGGCATCGGCATTAGGTTGCAGGGCAGAAAACTGAGCCCAGCGCAGTGGCCCAAGGCGCAAATTAAGCTTAGTTTGCCTGTCCCAGATTCTGTCCCCGGCAAAGGCAGAAACGCCCAGCTCGCAGGATGCACCGCCCAGCTGGCTTTGCTCTGCTTCGGGCAGATTCATCCACTGGCCGGCAAACTGCACCAGCTCGGCCCTGAAGCCAAAAAAACCTTCGATCAGTGTAACCAACGCCTGGCTGGACATCGGTTTCTGGCTTAATAGTCCCGCATAATAAATAAACAGGTTTTCATCATGCAGCGCGCCCTGCCCCATTTGCGCCCGCAATGCGCTTAAGCCCATACCGCCCAAATCCAGCAGATTGCGGCTAAAGCCGTCCTGCTCGCCGCTTTCGGCTTGCAGCCAGAAGCGATATTTTTTCCATGCGCCATAAAACAAGGCAATAGAGCGGTGGCTGAAAATATCCAGAAAGGCATGCAGGGTGGGATCGCGATACTGCTGGCGGCGCTCGATCAGCAGCTCGGTATAGCTGGTGGGCAAAACGCCGCTGGGGCCGGTAAGACCCATAAATGCGACTTCCAGCTCGTTCAGCTCGCCGTCTTCGGTTTGCACGGCGGTGTAGCGGGTCATTTCGCTGGCAGGGAAAGACAAATTAGCCAGGGTGCGAAAACGCAGGCCCGAAGGTAAAGGCCCGCGCCGGTCGCCCCGCTTTCTGGCGGATAAACCCAAAAGCCGTACCGCCTGAAAAAAACCAAAGCCGGTTGGATTGGCCAGAAGCTCCTGATCCAGATGACGAGGGTGTTTAGAGCTGGCCATGCAGCGCTCTCCCGTTTGATACACAAAGATGAGTCATTAAATAACCAAAGCCTCACCTGCTCGTGCAGGCCATGCAGCCAGCTCTTCGTGCTTGGTTTTTACCCGCAGGCGGGTAAAGCTGTTTGGCGAGCAATACAGTGCAAAAAAGCGCTCCAGCACACTGGCAAACAGATAAATACTGCCGCCTACGTAATATTCTTCATCCAGCGTCAGGGTGATTTCGGTACCGCGTACAAAACCCGCAAAATCCCGGCCCATAACCCGTGTGACGGCCGGTGCACTGCTGATGGCGCTGATCCCCTGAATCTGCCGGGTATTCACTGGTGAATCGGTTTGGTTATACAACACCAGCATTTCCTGCAAGGCAGAGCGGCCCGATTCAATCAAAGACAAATAATTAAGCGACAGATGCGAAACCAGGCGCCACTGCAGCCCGCGTTTTTGCGGCGGACGTAAGCTGTTACTTGGTTTACGCAGCAGCTTCACCCGCTTCACCACCGAATGCCCCGGCAGGCTGAAATCAATATGCTGCCCAGACTGGCTGCCGCCAAAAGGAATCAGCTCGGGCAGATCACGATTACTGCAGAGTAATTCCAGACTTAAAACCTCGGCCCCTGGCCTGACGGCATTGAAATCCAGATCAACCAGATGCAGCTCTAAATCTGTGCCTTTATCATCCTGACGAGGTGAAGCCTCACGGCTGGCGTGCCAGTAAAATTTAGGGCCTTCTTTACTCACCCCGTGCCGGATTGCATAAAACGGCAGAACTTCTTCGCTGCTTTCCTGGCTGCCGGTTTTTTCTACCCGCACCACGCGCCTGAGCTGCATCACTTCAAAAGCATGCTGCTTGCGTGCATCGGGCACAACGGGATAACTGGCCTTCTGGTGGGTCACACGAATGGGCTCACCCGCCTGCACAAAGAGATTCACAATCGGCGTGCAGCCCAGTTTGAAATGTGAAGCCTGCAAATGATGTAAGAGGCGTGCATGGCGCTCGGTATCGGGCCAGCGCTGAATCATGCATTGAATGACCAGCTTGCTGCCCGAAATGGTTTGCGCCACATCGCTCAGCTGCTGAATATCCACAAACAAAAATTTATCCGGGCAGCTGAAATATTCGGTCAGTAAGCGATAGCCCAGAAAGGAGCGCTCGTCGTATTCCAGCACGCCTTCATCACGGCCAAAACCGACCGGTGCAATTGCAGCAGCAGGCAAAAAGCGGGTGCGGGCCGGATCATCGCTGCCATCGCCCACGCGCAAACGTGTAGTGCCTGACAGCAACAGCTCGTACACCAGATGCATCAGCGCAGGCTCGCCATCCAGAAATAATCTGAGCGACTGCAAATTAATACTGCTGACAGGTAAATTGCCGTGAGTATTAAATTCCAGTGTTAACACCGCGGCTGCATCGGGCGCGATACGGCGCAAATTAGGCGAGCTGCTGCATAACTCCAGCTTGGCGTCTGATAAAGACAAAGGATAAAGATCTACCGGATAGCAGGTTCTGAATTTACACGTTACGCCCTGAATGGCTGGCGCATGCACAGGCTGACCACGCTCGATCACATAGCGTTTGGCGATTTCCGGCCGCAGGGGATCACACTCAAACTGCACAATGCTGGACGATGGAATCGGCCGCAGATAATGCGGATAGAGCACATCTAAAAAGCTGGAGGCAATTTCAGGGTATTCGTCGTCCAGCTTTTTATGAATGCGTGAGGCAAGAAAGGCGAATGATTCAATCAGACGCTCAGTATGCGGATCTTCACACTGATCCCCTTCTAATTGCAGCCGCCCGGCAATTTTAGGGTAACGGCGGGCAAACTCGCCCGACAATTCGCGTAATAAACTCAGCTCACGTTCGTAATACGGCAATAATGAATCAAGCATGAGGCACTGTCTTTCGGGAGTGAATAAATATAACGAGCAGATTCCGCGTCAATATTAAATATACCATCGGCCCGTATTAAGCTGACATTATCAGGCAATACTGAGTAATAATGAAAGGAATTGTTACCCTATTGATAAATTTAACCCCAGGTGTAATGACAAGCTGTTGTAATTAAAACACCATATTGACAGACCTGACATTCTTTTAAAAGCTCTGGAAACGCCATGACAACCCAAGATAAACTGGCCACTTTGCTGGCCCCCATCTCTGCAGATCAGCCCGCTGGTGAGGATTTGGGCTATTCCGCTCTCTTTGATCAAATCCGCGAAGCCCGCCGTGCGGATGACCCCAGCCTCTCTCAGGGCGATTGGGGCCAGCAATTAAAAACCGCCGACTGGAGCAAAGTGATTCAACTTTGCAAACAGGCACTCAGCCAGCAAAGCAAAGATTTTCAACTGGCAGCATGGTATGGCGAAGCACTGGTTAAAACCCGTGGTTTTGCCGGTGCCCATCTGGCCTTGCAAGTGCTGGACGGCCTGCTGGATCATTACTGGGAAACCGCTTATCCGGAATACGATCCCAATGATTTAGACGAACGGGTAGGCAAGCTGGAGTGGTTTAATAATCAGATGGGCATGGCGCTGCGCGAAGTGCCGCTGACTGATCCGATTCACGGCGGCTATAACTGGCAGCAGTGGCAGGAATCGCGTGAAGTAGAAAACATGGGCCTGAAAGACAGCCAGGCCAAAGAAGCCGCACTGGCCGAAGGCAAGCTCGCTGGTGAAACCTTTGATAAAAGCGTCAACGCCAGTGGTGCCAGCTGGTTTAAACAGCTGCATACCCAGCTTGAACACACCCAGCAGGCTTATCACGCACTGGATAAACGCATCGACGATCGCTTTGGCTTTGCTGCGCCTAATTTTGCCGAATTACGCAATGCGCTCAATGCCTGCCTTGAAGTTGTTAACCGCCTGCGTCTGCAATGGGGCGAGCCATCTTCTTCCCCCGCCCACCATGAGCCTGCACCTGTGATCAGCCACGAAAGCCAGCCAAGCAACCATGCCCCACAGGCCATCAGCCACAGCCCCGCTCCAACCCGCCAGGGCCCGCTGCAAAGCCGCGCAGATGCCGTGCGCCAACTGGTTGAAGTAGCCCGCTACTTCCGCCAGCACGAGCCGCACAGCCCCGTAGCCCTCTTGGCCGAGCGCGCAGCTAAATGGGCAGAAATGAGCCTGGAAGAATGGTTGGGATCGGTGATTAAAGACGATGCAACGCTGGGACAGCTTAACGAGCTGCTGGATATCAAGCGCAACGATTAAGCGCCAGGATACAGCCATTAATACAGCCGCCTTAAATGCATTAAATCAAGCAATTGCCATAAGGCGGCTGCATGCCTGCAAACTTTGTACCGGCTGATGGCTGGCGAAAACCGCGTATTTTTCAGCATTGCCCGCGGGTTTCGCCCTTACTGCAAAAGCAATAGCGCTTAGCCTGATGGATCATGGCTTGCGCTTACCGCAAAAAGATTAACCACCGATTTCCAGCTCAACTGCGTGTTCAGCATCGTCGGTGTTATAACGCAGGCTCATTTTCTGGTCCACAATACCCTGGGTCACCAGGAATTTTTCTACATTGATCGCGCGGGCCAATGCAGAATCTTTGGCATTGCCAATATCTCTTTTACTGCAATAGCCACGCAAAATAATCGATTTGGCGTCTTTAAGCTGAGGAGCCAGCGCAGTTAAGATTTCTTCTTGCTGCGGTGTAAGCTTGGCAGACATTTTTTCAAATTTAAGCATATATGGCTTACCCAGCGCCACCACAGGGACTTCTGGTGCTTTTAACCATGATGTAGCGGATGCTGTAGTAGCTGGCTGCGTCGGAAGATCTGTACACCCTGTCAGTATCCCGGCAAAAAACACCGCCGAGCAGGCTAAAACAATTTCTGATTTCTTCATGATTAAATCCTTTATTTACAAGCAATCTGCTGAATTAAGCGGTCAGTTTAAACTCATCGCAGATAAAGCAAATGGGTAATATTTTAAAACAGCAGGCCCCAAAGCCAGGCACAAGCATGTTTGAGCCTGACTTTCAGGGCTAGCAATGGAAATTTAAAACGATCTGCAGCGGACAATTTGACCACATTTTTTGTCCGTTTTTATTAATTAAGGTGCAATTTTATTAAAATATTTTCCCAAATGTCATATTTAAGGTACTAACCCTTACCCATTTCTGGCATCGTAGAAATCAGCGCTGAGCCACAAGATGTTTTATGACCTTCCAGCGCCACAGGTTTTCCATCGATCAGCCAGCTTGGATCGCCTTCAACAATGGGGCAAATGCCGTGGCCAGGCACGGGGCAGCTTACTTTATCACCTAGCAATGCCACTACTTTTCCAAATAAAACGGTTTTAGATGCGCCGCTGATGACCACGCCACCATGGCTGGTCGGGTCGCCAATGCGAATGACTTTTTTCATGCAGACTGCTCCTGCGGCCTGATCAGGGCCACGCTGAAATGCTCGGTATCACCCTGGCGATCAAATTCTGTTAACACGGCTGGTGCAGCTAAACGGGCACTGTGCACTACGGCCACGGCCATTTGCAACACAGACCTTGCCGAGCCCACATCGCCCCATTCGCGCACGCAATTACTGGCGTCATCGATCGGGTTTAATGGCACGGCATATTGCTGCAGGGCGGATGAAACTGCGGCGAGGCGCGTGCCGCCCACATCCACATCGCCACTATTGTGAACCAGCCAGGCAATGCTTTCTGCCTGATCTTTGGCCTCGTCTTTATCATCACTGCTGAAGGGATAATCCCGCAGGCCCGCATTTACCAGCGCATTATCAAACAGGGCATGGATTTGCCTTGTCATAGGCAGCAGCTGCTTATGCACAATATTGGCTTGCTCACCAAGGCGCAGCTCGGCCAGCACGGGTAATTGCGCCAGCGTATCCTGCCATTGCAAGGGCACGCGTCCCCAGCGCTCGTCGCCATAATGCTGCTGCTTTTCCCAGTAAGGCGTGTAAGCATCCTGGCTGGTTTCCTGCGTACTGACTGGCTCTGGCACCGGCAGGTTGTCCCGCAAAAAGATCATGGCAACGGCGGCATAGCCTGGTTTTCCCAGCCATTGATTCGCTTCTTCCTGATCGGCACCTGGCTCATCCCACTCGTCTTCCGGAATACCACGCGTTAAAAGCGGTGCATCGGCGGCATAAACCACCATGCCGGGCAGGCCGGGGTCTTGCTGAAACAGCTGCTGAACGCGGCTCATTAATGCGCCGGAGCCAGGAAAGAAACGCGGCTCAGGGCTGGGTGAGTTTTCTTCGAAATCCTGATTAGCAATTGCTTGCAGCTGGGCCTGTTTCAGCATTTCCAGCTGCTCACGCCCTTCCAGCTGCGGGTTGGCTTCAAAATAATGCGGCAACCAGGCGGCCCCTGGCGCAGTAGTGTAAACATCGCTTAAGAGCTGCTGCAAAGTCTGCTGAACCTGCCCGGTGGTTTCTGCATCTGTACTGATTTCATCCCGCTCCAGCGCGGTCCAGTAGGCGCCATCGGGGATTTCTTCCAGCCAGGCCGGCGCGTCTTTTACCGGCAAAGCCAGTGCCCATACGCCACGGCAAAGCGATTTAATCTGCCGCTCTGCCAGCGCCGCATAATGCTGCTGCTTAGCGGCTTCACGCTGGGCCTGCCGGTCTGCTTCGGCCGCTTCCTGGCCAGCAGCCTGTGCCTGCACGATGCGGGATTCGCGTATTTTTTGCCAGATGCGCCACACCACACCAAAGATCACCGGCGGGGCCAGATGTGTCAGCAGCATGGCCGTTGGGCTCATTTTCTGAAAGCTGATGGGCAAGCCCCACCACAGCAACAGCCACCAGCCAGCAAAGAGCCCGCCAAACAGCCCCAGTGTTCCCAACATATAAAATTCCTTAAACGAATAAAAACGCCATCAAGGGCAGGCAGCCCTAAGCCACCTGCCCTTGCCTTGCGCTATAACTGCTTAGCTGATTTTCACTTTTACTTCGTCGTTTTTAAGTGAAAGCACAATCTTTTTCACCGGCTTGCCTGCCGACATTCTGGCCAGCAAATCAGTGGAAATCTGCGCCAGCACGGCGCGGGTCAGAATGGCATCTGCATCGCGCGCGCCGCTGTCTACATCCATGCAGCGGTTGGCAATTGAATCCACCAGTTCAGCCGGATATTCCAGCACCGCACCATGGTTTTGCGCAATACGGCGGGCGATTTTAGCCAGCTTCAGCCCTACAATCTTACGCAATACTTCATCCGAAATCGGGAAGTAAGGCACGATAGTCAGGCGGCCCAGAAACGCCGGTTTAAAGGCTTTTTGTAAGGTTGGGCGCAAAATTTCAATCAGATCATCGGCCGTCGGGTCACGCGTTACATCTTCAATTGTTACTCCATGCTCGCAGGCACGCATCACCAGATCGGTGCCGGTATTGGATGTCAGCAGGATGATGGTGTTTTTAAAATCGACTTCGCGCCCTTCGCTGTCTTCCAGCAGGCCCTTATCAAATACCTGGAAAAACAGCTCCATCACATCAGGGTGGGCTTTTTCGACTTCATCCAGCAACACCACCGAATAAGGCTTGCGGCGCACGGCTTCGGTGAGCACCCCACCCTCGCCATAACCCACATAACCCGGAGGCGAGCCCTTCAGGCCGGACACACTATGCGCCTCTTGGTATTCTGACATATTAATCGTAATCAGATTACGCTCACCACCGTATAAAGATTCAGCCAGAGCCAGCGCAGTTTCAGTTTTACCCACGCCAGAAGGGCCAACCAGCATAAACACGCCCTTAGGCTTGCCTGGATCATCCAGATTGGCCTTGGCAATCTGTACACGCTCGGCAATTTGCTCTAAGGCGTGATCCTGGCCAATCACCCTTTCTGCCAAGAGGCCAGCCAGCTTTTGCACCTGCTCTAATTCATTGCTGACCATGCGGCCCAGCGGGATGCCTGTCCAGCCGGAAATCACATCGGCAATTACGCTTTCATCCACGCATTCATAAGCCAGCTGATGCTGCTTTTGCAGCTCGCGCAGCTCGGTGCGCTTGGCTTGCAGCGGGCTGATTTTCTTGCCCTTGGCAGGTTTGGCATCGGCGGCGGCAGCTTTAAGCGCCTCAATTTCATTAATCACCTGCTGCTGCACGGCCCATGCAGCCTGCAACTGCTGTAAATCCACTTCTAAAATCTCGCGCTGGCCAGTCAGCTCAGCAATTCTTTCACCATGGCCTTCTTCGGTTTGCAGCGCCTTGATTTCACGCCCGATATTGGCGATCAGCACTTCCACATTTTCGATAGGCGCTGGGCGGCCAGATCGCGACAAGGCCACGCGGGCGCAGGCGGTATCGAGCACACTGATGGCTTTATCCGGCAGCTGGCGACCCGTGATATAGCGGCTGGACAGATTCACCGCCGCCACCACCGCCTCGTTCATAATCACCACTTCATGGTGTTTAGCCATCGCATCTGTAAGGCCGCGCACCATTTGCACCGCAATTTCCGGCGCAGGCTCGTCTACTTTTACCACCTGAAAACGTCGCGCCAGCGCAGCGTCTTTTTCAAAATACTTTTTATATTCGGCCCATGTAGTGGCCGCAATCGTACGCAGCTCGCCACGCGCCAGGGCGGGCTTTAACAGATTTGCCGCATCATTTTGCCCGGCCGCCCCGCCCGCACCAATCAGCGTATGCGCCTCATCAATAAACAAAATAATTGGCACAGGGCTGGCTTTCACTTCATCAATCACCTGGCGCAGGCGGTTTTCAAACTCGCCTTTAACTGATGCACCGGCTTGCAGCAGGCCCAAATCTAAAGCGCGTAAAGTCACGCCACTCAGCACCGGCGGCACTTCACCGCTCACAATCTTAAGCGCCAGGCCCTCTACTACGGCGGTTTTACCCACGCCCGGCTCGCCGGTTAAAATGGGGTTGTTCTGACGGCGGCGCTGCAGAATATCAATCATCTGACGGATTTCTGTTTCACGCCCCAGCACCGGATCAATCTTGCCCGCCTTGGCCTGCGCAGTTAAATCAATCGTATATTTATCCAGCCCCGGGCTGCCACGGCGTGGCGCTGGCTGATCCAGATTCATATCCGGCGCATCGCCAGTTGGCAGGTTTTCTGAATTGGTCGCCGCCTCATTACCATGCTGACGCAAAGCCACATAGCCCTGCAAAGCGCGCTTGCCATCCATCTTAGCCAGCGTGGCCGAGCTGCCCTGCACCGTGGCGCGTAAAGCATCATCCTGCACCAGCGCCAGCAGCAAATCCAAAGTAGAAACCGAATCCTGCCCCAGCTCTGCACTGGCCAGCAGCCATGCTTTTTCCAGCCATTTTGGCAGCCAGGTGGATAACACCGGATTACGCGTATTGCCTGTGCGAAAGCGATCCAGCGCGGCATCCAGCTCTTTTTCCAGCTGATCCAGGCTCAACCCCAGGGAATGCAAAGCCGCCACCCCCGCATTATCGTCCTGAGCCAAAATCGCCAGCACAACGTGTTCAATTTCAATCTCAAAATGAGTGCGCGACAAAGCACGACTAGCCGCCTCCTCCACCGCACGGCGGGCTGTAGGAGTAAGGCGGGAGATAAGAGCTTTAAGGGGGGTAGACATGGGATGGGTCCCGAAGAGTTATAAGAATCTGAAATTAATTGCAGTAATATTTTAATAAATTCACAAACAATGAAAATTGGCCAATCCTTATAAACAATAACTATTAAAAAATACAACCTAATTAATTAAACACTCAAGACTTTAAAAAACAAATAAATATAAATTTAAAAAAATTAATACATATAAATTTATCACTCTAGACCATAAAAAAACCAAGCCA
Source organism: Iodobacter violaceini (assembly GCF_011601265.1). Classification (GTDB taxonomy): domain Bacteria; phylum Pseudomonadota; class Gammaproteobacteria; order Burkholderiales; family Chitinibacteraceae; genus Iodobacter; species Iodobacter violaceini. The sequence continues at coordinate 2,147 of NZ_JAAOLX010000016.1, read as the reverse complement.
ACAGCCAAACAAAAATTGTAATCTTATCTTTATATGCAAAAGCAACCACAAAAAAACACATCAGCTTTTATCAAAGACATTTCTCCTCCTAAAATAGCCACTTCCTTCTCTTCGAGTAGTGGTATTAGCACGAACAACGACCCCCATTCCTTGTAACATATCCCACTGATCCTGATCACTCATTAAAGGAAAATCACTACCTTTACAGGCCAAAACTTTTCTTTCCCATTTAGTTAACTGATTATTTATATATTCACTCTCAGTGAGTTTATATTTATTCACATAGCTAGTATTCATAGGGTTATCATAGTCGGGTTTATAATATATATTATATAAACCACTTAATGCCTTAGCCTTAGCCTTGACTCTTTTTTTCTCCATTTCCTTATCATATTTAGTAACTGCTCCAGCCAAATAAAAGCCAGCATGGGAGTCATGTACATATTGCAAAAAGAAATCAAGAACATCATTAGGTAAAATCGTTTCTATATCAATATAATCATTTTTAATTCTTTTTAGATCATAATCCGGGATGTAGTGCAACGCTTCTAATCGTATTTTTGCAGCGTCTCTTTCAAAATCTTTTGATGCCTCATCTAAATCAAGCTTATCCTGATCTTTAACATTGATTAATTTACTTTCATTTTTACCAATCTGAGCTTTATACCGCCTATAAAAACGCATATGCCCATCTAGCATATCCTCAACTTTAGCCGTTTTAATTGCGCTATATTTCACATAGGCATTAAATGCAAGGCGCAATGGCTCACTAATTTTAAAATCTTGTTGAATCTCTGGCTTTAAAGCACTCAATGGCTTTAGAGGCACACCAGCTTTCACTGCCTCGCGGTACATATTCAACAAAGGTATATTAGACAATAAATGCTCAATTCCCGCCTTGCTGCGCCCCTGCTCGCCTGGCCCATACCCCCCGCCAATATTTGAATGCGCACCAGGAAAAACCTGCTCTAATACATTAGCTGGATAAGACTTCCCATTACGGGCACAACTCAAAGGAAACGAAGCGCGAATTTCATTTGCGGCCACATAATGCACGCAGCGCTGCACCTGCGGCAGGATTTCCATGGATCCATCTGCCCAATCCATCAAGCCTTGCACAGGGATAGGAAATGAATCTGCCAAACCAACAGAGGCCACCGTATCAAAAATCCCTAAGAATTGAATTTTTATCGGAACACCGGCCAAATAAGTGCCATTTCCTTCACAGCAATCTACCAGCCAATGACAAAACGCCCGCGCCTCTGCCGCTCCACGTGAAAATCCAAACACAGAAACATTTAACTGAACAATTTTTGGTTTTTTATTGACAATGACTTCTTCTAATTTTTTAACTTGCCTCTTAAACCAAGCCTGCCTTTTTGAATTAGATAATGCCCAGTAAGTAGCCAGCTGATTTGTATCTTTAATCGCAGCCTTTGCCTCATCTGCTTCTAATAACCGCCTACCATCAAAAGTAAAACGAATACTATTTAATACTTGTATTAATGCCCATGCAATTCTTGAATCTCCTCCTTTTGCATAAGCCTTTCCCTCACTACTTTCTGTTAGCTCACCAATTTCTTCAAATGCAGTTCCCACGCCAGGTATATATAACCTATAAAAACCTTCCCTAGGATCATCACGATGGCTTGAATATAATTTAGCAATATTAGAATGACCTTTTTCTGATCTGTCTCTTTTATCATTATTATTGGTACCGTCAAAGAAAACCCCTACATTAACTGTCTTTTGACATGCTAACTGAGGTTTGTCGACGGAACAGGATGCTGCTTTTGCCAATTGCTCCGCAGCACTTAATCCAGACTTTGCTGGTAAAGGGGTTAAATTACTAGTGCTCATAATTAATTCTTCTCCTCTCCGGGCATGCCTGGCCCTAGATATTCCGGGCTCATGGGATGTGTATTGCTAACAACCACTCGGACATTCTGATTCGGTAAGAAATGCACATAGACATCCCCCCCCCTGCTTGAATAGGGGTCAACATTTACTTCTTTTTCAAACCAATGCTCTTCCAATGTATCTGTGGCATTCCAGCGTACTTTTACTTTAATTCCTTCTTTGGGATACTCTCTTGGCATAGAAACACAACATACAGAACTCCCGCCCCCCCCCATTGCATCAATATC
>NZ_JAAOLX010000015.1 GCF_011601265.1 Iodobacter violaceini | reverse complement strand
TACCAACTGAGCTAATCACCCACTGAACAACAATAATAATACTTGGCGGAGCGGACGGGACTCGAACCCGCGACCCCCGGCGTGACAGGCCGGTATTCTAACCAACTGAACTACCACTCCGCAGCGGCATCATTATTTTCTTTTCAAGCAACTTGCTATGTTAGTGGTGGGTGATGACGGGGTCGAACCGCCGACATTCTGCGTGTAAGGCAGACGCTCTACCAACTGAGCTAATCACCCGCTAAAACAACAAATCTTTACAACCAGACAGCGGCTCTGCTTACTGAGCTGCTTGCCCTGTCTCGAAAGAGGTGCGCATTAGATCACGCCGAAAAAATCGTGTCAACACTTTTTGAATGAAATATCTATGCGGTAGTCAGTTACTGGGGTTTGCGGTATAAATGTTGATTCCCATTTGTGCAAAGTACCTTGCCTTCGTGAAAGCTTTCCGTGTGTCTCATATCACTACTCTTATAGCAAAAGTACAGCCAGCCTTACTTTGCATCTTGTTGTGGCTTTTAGCAGGCTTGTTTTGGCGTGTTTTTGAGCCTGGTCCCAGTGCTTTGCGTTTGATTTTACCTGCTGAAATTTCTGCTCAAAAAGCGCAGGATTTTTCTGCGGCTCAAGATTGGTTTGGCAGCGAGGGTGGGCAGGTGGCTGCTGCACCAACGATTCAGGCTAAGCTATTAGCGGTCATTGCAGGCCAAAAAGGATATGGCGCGGCTATTTTTACCGGGCTGGAGGCCAGTGCGGTAGCGGCGCAGGTAGGTCAAACCCTGCAGGGCAATATAAAGCTGCTGGAAATTGCCAGCGATCATGTGGTGCTGGATGAAAATGGCCGCCGCCAGACGCTGATGCTGGAAGGGCATAATCCAATTGTCCCTGTTGTTTCTGGCTCTGGTATTACAGCGGCTCCAAGTACGCCTGTTGCTGCAACTGCAACACAGACTTCTCTTTCCCGTGGCCAGCTGGCTGGCGCGATGCAAGGCGCTAATGTAGCCGATTGGGCGAAGGGGCTTTCCACCTATCGCGAAGGAGGCATCCAGATTGATAATATCGCTGCTCAGCCTTTCTCCAGGCTTTTGCAATTGCAAAATGGCGATGTGATTAAAACGATTAATGGCCAGAATCTGGCCCAGGTCGCCGATATTTCTCTGATTTACACCGTATTTAGTCAGCAGCCCCAAGTGTTGCTCGTTGTGCTTCGCAACGGCAGCTCGGTCAATTTGCAATATCTTATTCAGCCTTGAGTTGTTAAATCCCATGATTCTGCGCCCCTTCTTACTAGCCTGCCTTTTAACCTCCCAGTTAGCTCTTGCTGCCGACGATAAGGTCACGCTTAATTTTGTTAATGCTGATATTGAATCAACCATTAAAGCGATTGGTTTAATTTCAGGTAAAAACTTTGTTATCGATCCAAGGGTGAAAGGCACGCTCAATATCGTGTCCAGCCAGGCGGTAAGCAAAGAAATGGTGTTTCCGATTTTATTATCGGCGCTGCGCCAGCAAGGTTTTACCGCCGTTGAATCAAGCGGTGTGGTGAAAGTATTGCCAGAGGCCGATGCCAAGCAGCATTACAGCAACACGGGTAACCGCAGCATGAAGCTGGCCGGTGACCGTATGGTGACGCAGGTTTACCCGCTGAAATACGAATCTGCTGTGCAAATGGTGCCGATTCTGCGCCCTTTGATCAGCCCGAATAATACGATTGCGGCTTATCCTGGCGGCAATACGCTGGTGATTACCGATTACGCCGATAATATTCGCCGTCTGAACGAAATTATTGAGCGTATTGATCAGCCAGGCAGCTCCGATGTTTTTTCGGTTGCGCTTAAATATGCATCGGCCATCGATGTGGCGCAAAACCTTGGCCGCCTGATGCCAGAAATTATGGTGCAGGGTGTGAATCAAGGTGTGCCGTTGGCAGAAGGTGTAAAACGCAGCGTGGTGGTGCCGGATTTACGCAGCAATAGCTTATTGGTACGCAGCGAAAACATCCTGCATGCCCAGCAAATTAAAAAGCTGGCGGCAACCATGGATAGCCAGGGCGCAGCAGGTGGCAATATCCATGTGGTGTATTTAAAAAATGCTGAGGCGGCCAAGCTGGCCAATACCTTAAAGGGGATTATGACAGGGCAGGATTCTGGCTCTTCCTCAACGACACCATCCAGCAGCAGCATGACAGCCAGCCCGTCGGGCGGAATGCCAGCCAGCGCACCTGCCGCGCCAACATCGGCAGCGGCAAATGTTCAGATTGGCGGCGTGAATGTGATGATTCAGGCCGACAATATGACTAATTCACTGGTGATTACTGCGCCGGATAATATCTACAACAATCTGCGCACAGTGATTGATAAGCTGGATGTTCGTCGTGCTCAGGTTTACATCGAAGCAATGATTGCAGAGGTGAATGTTTCTAAGACGGGTGAGTTCGGTATTCAATGGTTGCTGGCAGGGGGAAATGAGAATGTATCTGCTGTTGGGGCTTCATCATTGAATGGGTTGGGTACCTTGCTTAAGGGAATTGCTACGAAAGATCCGTCTGTTATTCCTGGCGGTTTAAGTTTAGGTATTTTAAATGGCAATCCGGTTAATGGGCGTGTGCCAACATTGGGTGTATTGGCTAGTGCTTTGCAAAATAGTGGTAATGGAAACGTACTTTCCATGCCCAATTTAATGACCTTGGACAATGAAGAAGCCAAGATTATGGTTGGGCAAAATATTCCGATTATTACAGGCTCACAAGCTTCATCAGGTGCAAATGCTAATCCTTTTGTATCAGTTGAACGTAAAGATGTCGGTGTGAAGTTGCGAGTTCGTCCTCAAGTTTCTGAGGGGGGCAGCATAACACTGACGGTATATCAGGAGGTTTCGGGGATCGATACCAGTGTTGCTACTGGCGGAGCGGGTCTCGCTACTAACTCACGCTCAATTGATTCTAAAGTTTTAGTCGATGACGGCCAAATTATTATTCTGGGCGGTTTGATCAAAGATAATGTGACTTATAAGCATAGCCAAGTGCCATTGCTGGGGGATATTCCATACTTGGGCGCTTTATTTCGTTACGAAAGTCGTCAGTCAGAAAAAGTTAATCTAATGGTGTTTTTGCGGCCTGTAGTGCTCAGGGATAGCGAGGCCACAAGAAGCTTGTCTTCAGAGCGTTATCAGTATTTGCGCGGAGAGCAAAGTCAATTCGATCGTCCAAGTAGCTTGCTTCTACCTGATTTGCCTGTGGTGAGCTTGCCCGAAGTGATCGATGCCCGCAAAGCCACGCCACTGGCTCCAACCGAACCGGCTGTTAAACCATGAGCCGTTTAGTACCCTATCATTTTGCCCGTGATCGCGGCGTGGTGGATGCTCATCATGAGGCCGATTCGGTTACGGTATTGTTTCGCAAAGGCGGTGATTTTTCTGCGCTCAACGAATTACGCCGGGTAGCCGCCAGGCCGCTTAATATTTCGGTGGTGGATGCGGCAGAGTTTGAAGCGCACCTGTCCCAATTATTTGGCCAGGGCAGTGGGGCGGCGATGGTAGTGGATGATCTGGAAGAAAACCTCGATCTGTCGCGCCTCGCCCAAGAATTACCCGAAATCGAAGACCTGCTCGAAACCGAAGACGATGCGCCGATTATTCGTCTGATTAACGCGCTGCTCACCGAAGCGCTGCGGGAAAACGCCTCTGATGTGCATATCGAGCCCTTTGAGACGCGCTCTGTGGTGCGTTTTCGGATTGATGGCCGCTTAGCCGATGTAATCGAGCCTAAACGCGCCTTACACGCGGCGCTGGTGTCGCGGATTAAGGTGATGGCGGGCCTCGATATTGCCGAAAAACGCCTGCCGCAAGATGGGCGGATTACGCTCAGGATTGCGGGCCGCCCTGTTGATGTGCGGGTTTCAACCCTGCCTACTGGTCATGGCGAGCGCGTGGTATTGCGGCTGCTGGATAAATCAGCCGGGCGTTTGAATCTGGCCAAGCTGGGGATGGCTGCCGATACGCTGGCCACATTAGAAAGCCTGCTCGCCCAGCCACACGGCATTATCCTGGTGACGGGACCAACCGGTTCGGGTAAAACCACCACGCTCTATGCCGCGATGAGCGGTATGGATGCCAGCTCCAGTAATATCATGACGGTAGAAGACCCGATTGAGTACGATCTGGATGGCGTAGGGCAAACCCAGGTCAGTACGCGTATTGATATGACTTTTGCCCGCGCCCTGCGCGCTATTTTGCGCCAGGATCCGGATGTGGTGATGATCGGTGAAATTCGTGACCTGGAAACCGCGCAAATTGCCGTGCAAGCCTCTTTAACCGGTCACCTGGTGCTGGCGACCCTGCATACCAACGATGCGGCCAGTGCGGTAACGCGTTTGGTGGATATGGGCATCGAGCCCTTCTTGCTGGCATCGTCTTTATTAGGCGTACTGGCCCAGCGTTTAGCACGCCGCCTTTGCCCGGCTTGCCGTCAGCTGCAAGTGCCGGATGCTTTAACCACTGAGCAATTGGGCAGCGACAAACCTGTTTATCGCGCCGCAGGTTGCGCTGAATGCAAACAAAGTGGCTATCGTGGCCGTAGTGGTTTGTATGAATTGCTGGTGATCGATGAAACGATCCGCAGCATGATGCACGAGCGCGCTACCGAGCAGGCCATGAAGCATTACGCCAGCAGCCAGGGCATGCTCAGCCTGCGTCAGTACGGCGTGCGCCGGGTACTGGATGGAGAAACCACACTGGAAGAAGTACTGCGTGTAACTCGGGATGTATAAGTCTTAAAAGGCGCGCCATGTCTTGCGGCGCGCCTTTTAATCATGGCGGGTATTTATCAGTCACACTGTATTTTGCAAGGACGTGAGGCAATCCAGTCGGCGTATCCCCTGCAGCCGGCTCACTTTTTAGCTAAGCAAAAGTATCAATTTTATTGCGATATTCACTAAGGACTTCATTCATTGCATTAGAGCGCTGAATGCTGGCCAGACCTACATCCGTAGCCGCTTCAGATTTTTTAGAGACTCTGTTGGCAATTTGTTCCAATTGCTGAGTGGTTTGCTGTGAGGTCTGTTTTAGCGCTTGGTTCAGATTTACAACGTAGGATTTAATTGCAGAAATATCCGACATGATCACTCCTCCTTGGGGCATTCTCGAACTAAGATTGTGAATACGGCATGAAATTAGTTTAGCTGATATTCTTTCTTTTTCGATCGCCATCCAACAGGATTTTCTGCATGAAAGCCGGTATGAGTGATCACAATAAACGGGATGCATTACGTGTGCCCGTTGAGTGTAAAGTTAAAATCCGACCACTTGATTATGGGTCTGCTTATTATGGCGTCTGCACAGATTTAAGCGTTACAGGCTTAACAGTGGTAACCAATTATGTGCCAAGGCCGGATGAAAAATTTGATTTGTTTGTGATGCCTCCTCTTGAGGGAGCAGGGCCCAAAGAGCCATTAGCAGTAAGGGTCAAAGTGGTGCGCTGCCACCAGATAGAGCAGGGGGCGATGTATGAGCTGGGCTTGTTCATATTAAAGGTGATTCGATGAAATTTGCGTTTTTAGCACTTTTGCTCAGCTCGATTGCAGCGGCCGGTGAGGTCAGGGTAGATGCGCGTAAAGACGCAGAATTAGTCAAAATTGATGCCGAATTCACGGTGCCGGTCAGCAAAGAGCAGGCATGGCAAGTGATGGTTGATTTTGAACATATGCCACAGTTTTTGCCGCAATTAATCAGCAGCCATATTGTTGGCCAGTCGGGCAATCGCCTGCGCGTATCCCAGGTTTTGAGCGTGCCTTTAAGCTTGTTTAGTTATCATTACGAATCGGTGCGGGATATCGATTTAAAACCCCTCAGTGAAATTCGCGCGACATCGGTGGGCGGCAGTGAAACCTATAAAAGTGTCGCACTACTGAAACCAGCCCCAGGGCAGACCATGATAAGCTATCACGCAGAATGGCAGCCGCAATCCAGCCTGCTTGCTGGCTTTGCTCTGGATACCATGCGTGATCAGGTTCGCCAGCAGTTCACCGCGATGCAGCAAGAAATGCTTAAAAGGCATGACCAGCAAGCAGCCGCCTCTGTCCCACAAACTCATTAAAAAAACCATCTGAATGAAACTTCTCGCTTTAAAAATTGATGTCGATACCTACCGCGGCACGCGTGAAGGCGTGCCCCGCCTTGTAGAATTACTCCAGCGCCTGGGCGCAGATGCCACCTTCTTATTCAGCCTGGGGCCAGATCACACCGGCCGCGCCATTAAACGCGTGTTCCGCCCCGGCTTTATGAAAAAAGTATCACGCACCTCGGTGGTAGAGCACTACGGTATTCAAACCCTGCTCTACGGCACGCTCTTACCCGGCCCGGATATTGGCCGCCGCTGCGCTGATATTCTGCGCAGTGTGGCAGCAGGTGGTTTTGAAGTCGGCATTCACACCTGGGATCACATCAAATGGCAAGACTATGTAGCAGGTGAATCCGCCGCTTGGACGAGGGAACAAATTGATTTAGCCGCTGTGCGCTTTGCCGAAGTCTTTGGCACACCTGCCAAAACCCACGGCGCGGCAGGCTGGCAAATGAATCCGGAAGCCTACCGTCACCAGCAGCGCATGGCTTTAACTTACGCATCAGATACGCGCGGCACCCATCCATTCTGGCCTGTTGTAAAAGGCGAGCCGGTGCGCTGCGTGCAGCTGCCCACTACCTTGCCAACGCTGGATGAATTGATCGGCGTGGGTGATTTAACGCCAGATAATGTGCACGAACATCTGCTCAAACTCACCACCGCCGAGCCAGAATTCGGCCACGTCTACACCCTGCACGCCGAGCTGGAAGGCATGAAATTACTGCCAACTTTTGAGCGCCTGCTGCAAGGCTGGCTGGATCAAGGCTATAAGCTGGTCTCTACCCTCGAGCTGTTTAACGCTCTGGATACCGCCAGCCTGCCTTATCACAGCGTAGAAATGGGCGAGCTGGAAGGGCGCAGCGGCACGCTGGCACTGCAGGGGCCACGGTTTCCTGTGTAGAAAAACGCCTAAAGGTGCGGGTATTTCAATGATGACTTCCATCTTGCTTCAAGCCCCCCGGCTTGCTTTACGTGATTTTCAAAGTACGGATCTCGATGCTGTGCATGCCTATGCAGAGGATGAGCGGGTCGTTGTTCATCAGGAGTGAGGCCCTAATAGCTTTGAGCAAACACGTCTATTTGTGGATAACTGTGTGGCTGAGCCGGGCCTTACTCCGCGTCTTAGCTTTAATTTAGCGGTTGTCTTCAATGATGGTTGTTTGATTGGAGGCTGCCTAGCTTTGCTGGATGCCGAAGGCTATGCGGCTGAGGTTGGGTACTCTTTTTATCCCGATTTTTGGGGGCAGGGCTATGTCAGTGAGGCGCTGCAGCGCTTACTGACGTTTTTGTGGAGAGATCTTGGCTTACGCCGTGTTTCTGCATCTTGCCGACCAGAAAACTTGGCTTCTATTGCGCTGCTGAAACGCGCAGGTTTTAGACTTGAAGGACACCTGCGCGAGCATAAATTGATCAGAGGGCATTACCGAGACTCTTTAGTTTGGGGGCTGCTGGCGATTGATAGCACGCAGGATGCGGCTTGTTTTACTGTCTTATCAATATTTGATCGTTGATGGCACTAAGCCCCATGCTCACTTTTCCCTTGCGCTGGAGTGCACTCCAGCTTTTATGCTGATGGCCATGGTGACCTTATCCATTTCTGAAGTTGCAATACGCAGTGGTTTATCGGTGGATACGCTGCGTTATTACGAGAAAATTGGCCTGATCGATGTGGTGCCGCGGGCTTTAAATGGCCAGCGCCGTTATCGGGAAGAAGACTTACGCTGGATCGATTTTTTGCTGCGTTTACGTGCTACCGGCATGGGCATCGCTGATATGCAACGCTATGCCAGCTTGCGGCGGGAAGGGCAAACGCTGGCCAGTGTGCAGCCGCGGCGTGAAATGCTGGAAGCGCACGCTGCAGCGCTGGCTTTGCAAATTGCCAGCTTGCAGGAAAACCTCTCGCTATTGCACAGCAAAATCGCCACTTATCAGCAAATGGAAGCGTCACTCTCTTCAGAGCCGCACTAAAAACGGTTTCTTCGCAGCAGCATCGCCCATGTGCATTTCTTTTGCATTGCATGGACAGCCTCGAAGCGATTGTTTGTGGATGCGCTCTTCACTCAGGGAGAATGGCATGCATCAGTTATCAGGCTGGAAAAAACTTAAAGAAGTGGATGATCAGGCGGGGGAGCGGGTGATAAACAGCCTGCGTGATATCGCACCCGATCTGGGCCGCTATATTATTGAATTTGGCTTTGGCGAAATTTACTCCCGCCCCGGCCTGACTTTAGCGCAAAGAGAGCTGGCCACCGTTGCCATGTTATCTGCCATGGGCAATGCAGCGCCGCAGCTAAAAGTGCATTTAGAAGCCGCCTTAAATGTGGGCTTAAGCCGCGAAGAAATTATCGAAGTGCTGATCCAGACTGCGGTTTATGCGGGCTTTCCTGCTGCGCTCAATGCCGTGTTTGCAGCAAAAGAAATCTTTGCCCAATACCACGCACCAAGCAGTCCTCTGGCTCCTCTGGCCGTTGCCAAAGCGTTTGTCACAAGCTTGATTGCTGGCCAGCCGCCTTTAGATTATTTAAGTGAGGCCATAACCTGGCATATTCCGGGGGACCGCCAAATTGTGCCTTGGGCCGGGCATTGGGAGGGACGCGCCGAAGTTGAGCAATGCCTGAAGCAGATCACTGCAGCCGGGCAAGCCACACAATTTGTGATTGATCGCTGGTACGACGGTGAAAACGAAGCGCTTGCCCGCGGGCATTTTGCATGGCAATACAAGAATGGCCATGCGTATCAGGGCACATTTATGATGCGTTTTGTGGTGCTGGATGGCGAGATTCAAAGTTATGAAATGTTTGAAGATAGCTTTGGCATTGCAAAAGCCTGGCAGGCATAGGTGGCTGGATTAGCGTTGTGCTTTATTCAGATTTTGCCATTTGTTGCGAATATGTCTCAGCGATATATGATGCAATGAAATGCTAATTCAGAGTGGGTAAGCTATTTGTCAGGGCTCGTTTTGGTTTTGTGTTCCAGGATTCCTTTTTTTTCATGCATGCTTGCATGTGTTGATGCCTGGCGCGGTGGATGCCGATTGGCTTCATCGGCGATTAATCTCAGACGCTTAATAAGGATGATATGCAAACCACTCTTTTGCTTGCTGCTGTTGTTGCTGCGGCTACTGGCGTGATTCATTCTTTGATGGGCGAGATGCTGATTTTTCGCCATGTTCGGCAAGGCGGATTTGTTCCTTCAGAGGGGGCGGCACCGCTGCGCGAGCGGCATATCAGAATTCTCTGGGCCACATGGCATTTGGCATCCGTATTTGGATGGGCTTTTTCAGGCATTTTGCTCAGCCTTGCCTTGGGATACCCGGCTTCCGGATCACTTATCTTAAGCGCTGTGATGGCGGCTAATTTTGGGGGCGCCCTTCTTGTATTTGTTGGTACAAAAGGGCGCCATCCTGGGTGGATTGCACTTTTGGCTGTGGCGGTATTGGCCTGGCTGTCAGCAAATACAGGATGATCATTTTTGAAAAATATCCTGCCTGTATCGCTGACAGCAATTGGCACGGTGTTTATTGATTTGGTTTTTGATCCAATTGTCCGAGTATTTGATAAGCCGCCGTCACCCGTGATGAAATTGGGTAGTTTTTATTAGCCAGAATCACAATGCCTATTTTCCTGGCGGGAATAAATGCCGCATAGGCAGCAAAGCCATTGGTGGAGCCGGTTTTATTGATCCATGCATTAGTTTGCGGGGCTAAAGGCGGGCTGATTTTATTGGCCGCATTAGCCTGATAGGCCATAGCATCTTTATTACCCTCTAATAGAGTACTTAATTTTTCCGGATAAGCGTATTGCTCCCAGATTAAGTCTTGGGTTAGTGCTCCGGATTTAAAATAGCCGCTGTGAGTATTGATCAGCGCTTGTTGCACTTTATGGTTTATTTTGCCAATTTGCATATTGGCATTCACAAATTGAATCATATCTGCCGGGCTGGATTTTATGCCATAGGCTTCGGATGCTAAAACACCTGGGTTAACCCGGACTGGTGCGTCTTTTTTATTATAGCCCTGGGCGTAATTTTTCATTTGTGCTGCGGACACATTGATATAGCTATTTGTCATTCCCAACTCAGGGAATAACTTCTTTTCAATCGCATCTTCAAAAGAAGTATTCATGCTTTTAGCGGTAATTACGCCGAGCAGGCCAATGCTGGGGTTGGAATAAACGCGATATGTGCCTGCAGCATATTCAGGCTGCCAGTTTTTGTAATAGGCCATTAACTGATCATTATTTGTAATCTCGTCAGGCACTTGCAGTGGCAAGCCGCCAGCGGTGTGCGTGGCCAGATTAAGCAGGCTGACCTTATCAAAGGCACTGCCGCGTAAATTGGGTAAATGCTGGCTGACGCTATCACTAAAAGAAAGCTGGCCATTGATTTGGGCGTATGAGGCCAGTGTGGCGGTAAAGGTTTTACTAATCGAGCCAATTTCAAACAATGTATCCTTGCTAACTGCTTGTTTTCCCTCTTTTGATGCTACGCCATAATTATAAAAGTAATTCTTGCCATCAATACTCACTGCAACCGCTATTCCGGGGATATTGAATTCTTTTTGTATGGGGGCGATTGCTGTGCTGACTATTTTTTGAATATAGGCCTGATCTGTGTTTTCTGCTGCGTGGCTTAATGGGCTAATACATCCCAGCAGTGCCATTGTTTTTATGAAATGTATTGTTTTATTGCGCATCATTTATTACCTTCGGGTGTGATGATCATTGCATATTAAGGGGCTGTATGGCGATATTTATTAGTCAGCTGTTTTTTCTGTTCTTGAATAAGCTGCATATAGTAATAAGGGCTGAGCAATCTGGTAAATATACTCATCTGTAACCTGTGTAACCTGGCTATTGCTTATATAATCTGATGATCTCAATGTCATGATGTGATTCCATGCAAAGTCTTTACGGTAAAGTTGTACTTATTACGGGCGGAACCACGGGAATTGGTTTGGCGGCCGCAAAGGCGTTTGTTGCGAATGGCGCTAAGGTGGTGGTGGCGGCACGTAATAGAGAGCAGGGGGCGGCGGCAGAGGCAGCGCTTCGTGCCATGGGGGAGGCTGTGTTTTATGGCTGTGATGTGAGTGATCCATTATCGGTTGAAGCTCTGCTGCGTTTTACTGTGGAGCATTTTGGTCCGCTAAATGCGGCGGTTAATAGCGCCGCATGCGATTTTATGCCTGCCGCCACGCATGAAATGAGCTTTGCGATGGCGAACAGTACGGTATCGACCGATGTCTTAGGTGTGTTTCATTGCATGAAATATCAGATTGAAGCGATGCTGCAATCAGGTGGCGGCACGATTGTGAATGTGTCATCGGTGAATGGTTTATCTGGCGCGCCGGCTGCTGCGGTGTATAGCGCCGCCAAGCACGCGGTGATCGGGCTGACCCGCTCCACAGCTAAGGAGTATATAGGGCGGGGCATCAGGATTAATGCTGTTTGCCCGGGGGCAACTGAAACACCACGCCGCACGCGCAGAACCGCACATCTGACAGAGGATCAGTTACTCGAGCATCAGGCGCAGCTGGCCCAGGCGATTCCTATTGGCAGGCTTGCCCAGGCGGATGAAATTGCCAATGCCATTCTCTGGCTCAGCTCCGCTGCAGCATCTTATGTTGTGGGGCACAGCCTTGTGGTGGATGGGGGCTTACAGGCTTGAGGTTTAATGCAAGAAAAGTCCTCTTATATTCAGTAAAAAGAGCAATTAAATGATTCAATTCTCTCTTTTTCGGGCCTCTGTACCCGATGATTTTGCTCGTATTGAAAATATGATGCAGTTTTACGTATACGATTTTAGTGAGTGGCTGCCATTACACTTCAGCGATTCAGGTTTATATACCTTGCGCCCCAAGGAGGCATATTTTGCTCATCCCGCAACAAAGGCATTTAGTATTATTGTGGATGGGAATATTGCTGGCTTTGCGTGTATTGACAATGAAGATTGCGATGCTGATTGCACATATAACTTAGGCTATTTATTTATTGCTCGAGGCTATCGAGGGCAGGGATTAGGAGTGGCGGTAATTAAAGAAATTCTTCGCCAATTTATGGGGCGCTGGCAAATATTTTATATTAATCAAAATGATGGGGCTGCTCGATTTTGGAAAAAAGCAATTCCTCATTTAAGTGGAGGTGAGTTTACTCAGCGCCAACAAGAAATTGATGGGTGTGATTGCACTGTATATAAATTTGAATCTTTGTAATTGTCATTCATTTTTACTTGTTTCCAATCCTGCTTAGACTCTCGATGACGATGGCTGATCAGTAATGCTACCTCTTGGTATACGGGCTTGCACGTAGTCGTAGATTTACAACAAATTACAGAAAGGCTGACTCTTTAAATCCTTACATCGGCATAATCCAGTGAATAAGTAATTAATAATAAACACGGGAGGATGCAATGATGGGGCAAGCTGGCATGACTTTACGCACCAGACTGGTGTGGGTGGCAGGGATTACTTTGCTGGCTTTTATCTTGTTGGGCGGTCTGTTGTTGTCTCATTTTAAAGATGAAATGCTGAGCAGCCGTAAAGATAAAGTGAGAAATTTAGCCGAGGCAGCACAAACTATTGTGGCGCATTTTGAGCAGCAGAGCCGCGATGGAAAAATGGACCAGCCCACAGCTCAGGGCGCTGCTTTGCAGGCTTTAAGAGCGATTCGTTACGATAAAAAAGAGTATTTTTGGGTGAATGATCTTAGCCCCAAAATGCTGATGCACCCCATGAAGCCAGAGCTGGAGGGCAAGGATTTATCGCAGCTGAAAGATCCGAATGGCAAAGCACTGTTTTTGGAAATGGTGCAGGTGGTTAAAAGTACTGGTGAGGGTTTTGTCAGCTATCAGTGGAGTAAGCCAGGCAGTACCCGGCCGGTGGATAAAATTTCCTATGTGCAGGGTTTCAGCCCCTGGGGCTGGGTGATAGGCACCGGCGTGTATATCGATGATGTGGAGGCTAAGTTTCACAGCGCCTTGTGGGTGATTTTGCCACTGGGTTTGGTGTTGATGGGCTTTGTTGCGACGGCCTTACTGATGCTGGGGCGCTCATTATTTAAGCTGCTTGGCGGCGAGCCGCATGCTGCGGTGGCGCTGGCCAGAAGTGTGGCCAATGGCCATTTAGATCAGCTTGTGGCCTGTAAAGCGGGGGATAAAGACAGCCTGATGGCCAGTTTGCGGGATATGCAGCAAACCTTACGCACCATGATTGCTGAGGTAATCAGCGGTGCCGGGCAAATGAGCGCGGCAGCCAGCGGCCTGAGCCAGAGTGCAGCCGAAGTGGCACGGCGCTCGAATGAGCAAAGCGGATCAGCATCCTCGATTGCTGCGGCGGTAGAAGAAATGTCGGTGTCGATTGATCATGTTACTGCCAATACCAGTGATGCCCGTGGCTTAGCCGAAAACGCCAGAGAGATGTCCGGGCGCGGGGCGGTGGTGATTCATCGGGCAACATCCGAGGTGCATAAAATTGCTGAGCTGGTGAAAGGCTCGGCAGTCAGTATCGAAGAATTAGGCCGCCAGTCTGACAAGATCACCTCGATTGTGGGCACGATTAAAGATATCGCCGATCAGACAAACCTGCTGGCGCTGAATGCGGCCATTGAGGCGGCAAGGGCGGGCGAGCAGGGGCGTGGTTTTGCTGTGGTGGCCGATGAAGTACGTAAGCTGGCCGAGCGCACCAGCCAGTCAACCGTTGAGATTGCCGCCATGGTCGGGCAGATTCAAACTGGCACCCGCGAAGCCATTGTGCAAATGGAAACTGGCGTGCAGCAGGCGAATGCCAGTGTGCAGCTGGCCAATGAAGCAGGCACCGCGATTGAAGAAATACGACTTGGGGCGGAGCAGGTGCGCAGCGTGGTAGACAGTATCAGTAGTGCAATTCGTGAGCAGAGCATGGCTACCACAGAAATCGCCAAAGCGGTGGAGCAGATTGCCCAAAGAGCAGAGGCTGAAGCACAGGAAACTCAGCTCAGCGCCCGTTCCGCACAAGGTTTACAAAATTTATCGACTCATCTGCATCAGTCGGTACAGCGGTTTAAGCTTTAGATATTGAGTATTTTTGGATGCAAAGAGGGGAGGCCGCAGGCTTCCCCTTTCGTTTTATGCCGCGAAATCCACAATCAATTGCCTTGCACACGCATTTAAATCACCCGATGGATCAATCAGTAGCGGCCTGGCATCACTTAGTCTGAGGTAATTGCTCTGGCTGCTGCGTTTGTAGGCCGGGTCGTAGTGTTTGCTGATCAGCTCAGCGAACAGCTCTGCTTTTTTGCCCTCATCGATCAGCCCGTTCCAGTGTGCCAGCACCACTTTGCCATGTGTTTCAACCAGCCGGGACAGTCTGGTTTTAAAGTTGGCCGGGTAATCAAACAGGCTGGCGTAGTCATCGCATAAAAAACGGATCCGGTCTTCAAAGCGGGCTTGCACCAGGATGCAATCGGCGGCACGAATGGCCAGCATCAGGCTGGCGGGCAGCTGGATTTGGCCTACGCGCTTACTTTCGGCTTCTACAAATACCGGCCGGGCAGGGTCAAACCGGGCAAGCTGGCGGGTCAGCTGGCTGTCGAAGCTTTTTTGCGAGGGCTGGCTGGTTGCAGGAAAGCTGCCAAGGACAGATCCGCGGTGCCTGGCGAGGCCTTCCAGATCCAGCGTTTGTGCGCCGTTTTGGGCCAGCGCATGCAGCAAACGGGTTTTACCGCAGCCGGTGTGCCCCGCCAGCACAATGAAACGTGAGGCTGCAGGCAGTGTTTCTAAAAGCTGCAATACCTGGCCGCGATAAGCTTTATAGCCACCCTCTAATTGCCAGGCTTTCCAGCCAATAAGGTTAAGCCAGGTGGCCATCGATCCGGAGCGCTTGCCGCCACGCCAGCAGTAAATAAGCGGTCTCCAGTTTTGTGGTTTGTCTTTAAATGTGCTTGCAAGGTGAGCGCCAATGTTTTTGGCTACAAGGCCCGCGCCCAGTTTTGTGGCGGCAAAGGGGTCTTGTTTATAAAGTGTGCCAACAATCACGCGCTCTTCATTGCTAAGCACAGGAGCGTTGATTGCTCCGGGGATATGATCATCCGCAAATTCAAGCGGGGTGCGTACATCGATTATTTCTTCAAAGGCGGGCAGGTCAGCCAGGCTTACCAATAAATTTTTCACGTTATTTCACTTTAGGCTCGCGAGTAGTTGAATTGTCCCACGCCCGTGCCAGCGCCGTGGATAAATCCGCGCTTACTGCTATTTATCCCGCGCTCGTCAAAGTAAGGGCAGGCTGATAAGGTAGGCCATAAATATTTGTTCAGGAGTATGTAATGAGCACAAAGTTAACGTCTTTATCGCATGGTGGTGGCTGCGGCTGCAAAATCGCCCCGGCCGTTTTATCAGAAATGCTGGCCAAATTACCCTCTGCCGCCATGTTCCCCAAGCTTTTAGTGGGCACTGAAACCTCGGATGATGCCGCCGTATACTGGCTGAACGACGAGCAGGCGCTGGTGGCCACCACTGACTTTTTTATGCCGATTGTGGATGATGCTTTTGATTTTGGCCGTATCGCCGCCACCAATGCGATTTCTGATATTTACGCCATGGGCGGCACGCCGATTATGGCTTTGGCGATTGTCGGCATGCCGGTGAATATATTGCCGATTGAAGATATCCAGCAGATTCTGGCTGGTGGTGCGGCGGTCTGTAGCGATGCGGGTATTCCGATTGCTGGCGGGCATTCTATCGACGCACCCGAGCCTGTTTACGGCCTCGTGGCGATGGGTTTGGTGCATCCTAAGCAGCTTAAAAAAAATAGCGATGCCAAAGCGGGCGATGTGCTGATCTTAGGCAAGCCGCTGGGTATCGGTATTTTGGGCACGGCCATGAAAAAAGGCCTGCTGGATGAGGCTGGCTATCAGCAGCTGATTGATACCACCACCCAGCTTAATAAAGTTGGCAGTGATTTGGCTAAATTGGCAGGCGTACACGCGCTGACCGATGTAACGGGCTTTGGCCTGCTTGGCCATCTTTTAGAAGTCTGCCGTGGCGCTAAACTGACGGCCAGTGTGGTGGCCAATGATTTGCCACTGCTCTCTGCCGCTGTGGGTTTTGCCCGGCAAGGCATAGGCCCCGGTGCGATCGAGCGTAATTTAGCCAGCTTTGGGCAGCATGTGGATTTTGCCGGGCAAGTGCCGGATTGGCAGCAGCGCATCATGGCCGATGCCCAAACCTCCGGCGGCCTGCTTGTGGCCTGCTCTGCTGAAACCGTGGATGAAGTGATGGCGCTATTTAAGGCACAAGGCTTTGCACAGGCTGCGGTGATCGGGCAGCTTGCCGAAGGTGAGCCGAGGGTACTGGTGGCTTAGTTTTCGGGGCTACAGGCATCCTTTAGCTGATGAGTAAGATTATTCTGCCAGCTCTGATCCTGTGTTCAACCTTGAACAACAGAGTAAAACGTGGGCACGGAGTTTCACAAAGAAAACCATTTATATCTACCGTTTCCTTTGTGCATAAGTATCTGCATAAGTCGATATGCACGCTCCACCCTTTTACAAAGGCAGAAGTGTGGCATGGAATAGATAAAAGAAGTTGCGCAGCTACTTATGTTCTTTGTGGTCTCGAGTGTTTAAGATTTTGCTCCCTTCTTTTTTTTTGCCACCCTGCTCACTTTTTTGGCAAAGGGCTGGAGTTGCTTGTAAGTAGCGTATTCCATCACTGTAATCAAGCCTCTTTAAATGGTTGTTTTACATGCCCTTTTCATGACAGCTTCACGCATAATAAGAGCAGTTAATCAACGGGAGGATGGCTATGACTGCATTGCAACGCATCGTCATTGTAGGGGGAGGTGCTGGTGGTTTAGAGCTGGCGGTTAAATTAGGTGAAAAGCTGGGCCGCAAGGGCAAAGCGCATATCACTCTGATTGATGCGGCGCGTACTCATATCTGGAAGCCCCTCTTGCATCAGGTGGCAGCAGGCACTTTAGACAGCCACGCCGACGAGCTGGAATATATCGCGCTGGCCCGCTGGCATCATTTTGATTTTCGCCTTGGCCGCATGACAGGGCTGGATAGAGAAACAAAGCAAGTGGTGCTGGCCCCAACGCTGGATGAGGAGGACGGCAGCGAGCTGGTGCCTGAGCAAACCATTGCTTACGATGCGCTGGTCATGGCGCTGGGCAGCCAGACCAATGATTTTGGCACGCCGAGTGTGGCAAACCACGCCATTATGCTCGATACCCCGGAGGCCGCAGAGCGCTTCAATAAACGCTTTATTAATAGCTGCTTACGCGCACAGGCAAGACGTAAACAGGCCGGTGAAGGGCGGTTTACCGTCACTATTATTGGTGGCGGTGCCACAGGCGTAGAGCTGTCGGCCGAGCTGCATATGGCGACGCGTATTATGAGCAGCTTTGGTTTTGCCAATATTCACCCTGAGCGCGATTTAAAAATTGTGATTGTGGACGCCGCGCCAAGATTATTGTCGGCCCTGCCGGAGCGCCTTTCTGATGCTGTGGCACTTGAGCTGCGCAAAATGGCGGTGGAAATTCACGCCAATGAGCGGGTGGTGGATGTGTCTGCCGCTGGGGTAAAAATGGCTTCGGGCAAGTTTATCCCCAGCGATCTGGTGGTGTGGGCTGCGGGGATTAAAGCGGCAGATTTCCTGAAAGAGATTGCCGGGCTGGAGAGCAATCGCCTGAATCAGCTGGTAGTCAGCCGCACATTACAAACTTCGCGTGATCCAAGTATTTTTGCACTGGGTGATTGTGCAGCTTGCCCGCTTGGCGATGCAGGTGCCACGGTGCCGCCGCGTGCCCAATCCGCGCATCAGCAGGCGATGTTGCTGGCGAAAAGTATTCCTCTGTATTTGGCGGGCAAACCCCTGCCAGAGTTTAAGTATCAGGATTACGGTTCGCTGGTTTCCCTGGGGGAATATAGCACCGTGGGCAGCTTAATGGGCGGCATTGCCCGGGGCAGCGTATTTATCGAGGGCCAGTTTGCCAAAATGATGTACTGGTCCCTTTATAAAAAGCATCAGGTGGCGGTGAATGGCTGGTTTAAAACCTGGCTGGCCACATGGGGCGAATACATTGATCGTGTGAGCAAGCCAAGAATTAAGCTGCATTAAGTATAAATGCAGCTTGCGTTTAGCTTATTTACATCGCTGTTGTTAGCGATGTAAATAAGCGTAACCCAACACTCGAAAGAACGTTGGGTTACACGATCTATCACGGAGTGAGGTAAACCTTACACGCAGACCGCTAACCCAATCTACAAGTGCTGATCTCTGTGTCTGCAGATCTTTTTCAGAGCTGGCACACAGACGATCTATTTGCCAAGCCCCGCCCGACTGTCCAGAATACGTTCTTTGCTTATCGTTGCCTGTTATGAAATCCATCCGCCATCAAGCCTTGCTCGCGCTGCAAATGGCCAGTCACCAGGATAAAATCGCCCTTGTGCGTGCGATCGAAGATCTGCACCCTCTTGCTTGCAATGAACACATTATCAGTACAGAACAAACGCCGGGCTTGAGCGATCGCCCGCCTTTAGTGCCGCCTGTGGATGTGCCCCGTCGTAAAATCAGCACGCCAGAAGGGCATGCTGCTTTGATCCATGCGCTGGCGCATATTGAATTTAATGCTATTAATCTGGCGCTCGATATTTTGTGGCGCTTTGCCGGCCAGCCCGAAGACTTTTACCGCGACTGGCTGAAAGTGGCCCGTGAAGAGGCTTATCATTTTGAGCTGTTGCAGAACCATCTGCTGACGCTGGGCTACGCCTATGGCGATTTTTCGGCGCATAACGGCTTATGGGATATGGCAGAAAGAACCAGGGATGATTTACTGGCAAGGCTGGCGCTGGTGCCCCGTACTTTGGAGGCGCGTGGCCTGGATGTGACGCCGCAAATCAGGGACCGGCTCAGGCATTGTGGTGACAAGGCTGGCGCTGCTATTTTGGATATCATCCTGAGGGATGAAGTGGGCCATGTGGCCATTGGCAATCGCTGGTATAAGGCGCTGTGTGAAGAGCGGGGTTTGGATACGATTGCGGCCTATGAGCAGCTGGCTTTGCAATATCAAGCTGCAAAGCAGCGAGGGCCGTTTAATTTAGATGCGCGCAGGGCCGCAGGCTTTAGTGAGGCCGAGTTGTCAGCCTTACAGTCCGCGGATTAATGTTTGGTTTTTGGGCTGACCGGAGCGGGCGGCGGAGGAGGCGGCTCAGGCTTGCTGCGCCGCAGTTTGGGAATGAGTTTTTTAAGATCAAAAGCACCGGTTGCCACCACGCCCAGGCCACCTGCAATGATTAATACATACCACAAGATCAGCGTGCTGCCCGCAGGCTGCATCAGCGTGCTCGCATAAAGCATTAATTCGGCGGCTGCGGCTGCAGCCAGTAAAAGCAGTAAGCTGGATAAAAACCAGGCCAGCAGCCGCAGTTTTGCAAAGCGGGGCGTCAGCGTCAGCAGAAAATATCCGCCAATGCTAAAGACAGGGAACAAGAGCCAAAGCCCTATTCCCGGTGTGATTTCAAGAATGCCGAGCGGGGCGATCAGTAAGAGGCAACCCGCTAATAAGCCAAAGACAATCAGCAAACTGCCAAATAATAGTAATGCCATTGGGCTATACCCCATTCCAGATAGCTGCTATTTGTCTTTATAGACTAAGCACCCAGCGCACATACTTTTCATCTGAAAAAGAAGGGCAGTTGAAACTCTGTTTTAATGAGTTTTAACTGCCCTTATTGATGTCAAATGATTTACTTCACAATCACATTACTAAAATCCTGGCGGCTGAATGGATTGATTTTATAGCCGCTGATATTGGGTTTAGTCAGCACAGCGGCAATTGGATGCGCTAATGGAATCCACAATGCCTGATCATGAATGATTTTTTGCGCTGTTTCATAAAGCCTTGCTCTTGCCGCCTGATCGGCTATTTTTTTGCCATTGCTAATGAGCTTATCCAGCTGAGGGTCGCAATAGCGGGCAAAGTTCAGCCCTGATTCTACGGATGAGCAGGCAAATTGCGGTGTTAAGAAATTATCCGGGTCTCCGTTATCGCCACTCCAGCCCATAAATAAGAGATCGTGCTCGCCGGCCTTGGCGCGTTTAATTAACTCGCCCCATTCAATCACTTTCAGCTCGGCTTTCACACCGATTTTAGCCAAATCAGCCTGAAGTAATTCTCCGCCTGCCCTTGGATTAGGATTAAGCGTACTGCCCGCCGGGCGTATCCAGATGGTGGTGGAAAAGCCATTGGGAAACCCTGCTTCCGCCAGCAATTGCTTTGCTTTAGCAGGGTCATATTTGTAATCTTCTAAGTTGATATAACTCCAGGTATTGGGCGGATAAGGGCCATCTGCGGCGGTGGCAGTACCGTCAAAAACCTGCTTCAGATAAGCTTTTTTATCAAAGGCATAATTAAGTGCCTGGCGCACTTTTACATTATCAAAAGGCTTGTGCTGGATGTTAAAAGCAATAAAGGCGGTAGAAAATGCGGGGGTTTCTATCACTTGTATGCTTTTATCCTGCCTTGCCACCAATACATCCTGTGGCTTGGGTGACAGGGCAATCTGGCATTCACCTGCTTTTAATTTTTGTACCCGCACGCTGGCATCAGGGGTAATGGCATAAATCAATTTATCGGTCTTAGGTTTATTGCCAAAGTATTGGGCAGAAACATCAAAGCGAATTGTGCTGTCTTTTTGATAGCTTTTTAATACAAAAGGCCCTGTGCCGATTGGTTTAGTATTTAAATCACCGGTTTTGCCTGCGGCCAGCAATTGATTGGCATATTCGGCTGAGTAAATCGAGGCAAAGCCCATGGTGAGCAGGGCAGAGAAAGTAGCTTCGGGTGCATTTAATTCAAAGCGCACCGTTTGCGCGTCTATTTTTTTAACGGCCTTGATATGCTTGGGCAATTGAAAAGTTTGCGCGTGCGGATAGCCGTTGGGCGCACTCTTATGCCAGGGGTGATTGCTGTCCAGCATGCGGTTAAAGGTAAATACCACATCGTCGGCATTCAGCGGGCGTGTAGGTTTAAAGTAATCAGTACTATGAAAAGAGACATTCTTTTTTAAGGTAAAGGTATAGCTCAGGCCATCCGGACTGATTTCCCATTTTTCTGCAAGGCTGGGCACCAGCTTACCGGTAGCGGCGTCATAATCAATCAGGCGATTAAACAATACGTCAGCAGATGCGTTAGTGGTGGTCAGGGAATTGTATTGCACAACATCAAAGCCATCCGGGCTGGCTTCGGTGCATACCGTGAGCGGCTTGGCTTCTGCGGTAACAGCCCAGAGTAAAACAAAAAGCGATGAAATCAAACGCATGGCAGATTCTCGATGTGTTGCGATGCTTAGATAATACCGTGCTATCTATGGTTTAAAAATAGCTTTTTTTGCATATCGTTAGTTAAAAAAAGCTTTTTTGACTCTAACCAATTATTTCGGCTCACATTCAAAAAACTTACTCTATATGTTTTTTAGCACAACTCCTTAATCGCTAAACCAAAAGAGCTGTCTTCGTTCTTTTTGATAAAATCCCGCCCGCCACGTAAATTCACAGAAAGCGCTGCGCTGCCCTGATCATCAAATAAAAAGGTCCGAATCGGAGATACTGTTTTTTTACTGCAATTAATTTGTAAATCGGCCTCAATATGGGTGATATGGCCATTTTCTGTTTGCTTAGGCTCGGATAAATCATTTCGAATACGGGTGGTGATAATGTCACCTTTACGAATTTGGGTATCAAGTACAGAAATCAGATTGCCATTGGGCGTATTGCCTAATTCCCGCCACTGGCTGGCAAAGCATGGATGAGCAAGGCTCAGCATCAGCAGGCTTAGCAGGGTAAAACGTTTCATAATTTGTGCCATGTCAGTGTGAACCGGCTAATCATAAAAGAATGGCAAGATGGCTGCGTGCGGCAAAGTACCTGGGGGGAAAAAGACCACCCGGTACTTTGAGCAAACATTGCAGTTTGCTTAGCATTTTTTGTTTTTTTAATATTTTGTCATAAAATGTTTTTTGCTTGCATGAGTCATTGCTTATATTTGAATGTGTAAATTCAGATGGTAAAAAATTAATTACTGGCTATGATATTTCAATGAAAGTAATTAATTTTATATTTATATGTAACTTTATAAATATATTAGCGTAATCTTCTGGAGGGGCCATGAATACTTTTAAATCTTTTGTACTAGCCGGCATATTTGCACTATCTGCCATATTATCAGCGCCTGTGGCCGCTCAGCTGATTGATTTTGACACGCTGGGGCCAGATAGTGCCCCGATTGCAAATGGTTATGCGGGCTTTAACTGGTCTAATTTTGCTTCTTTATCCGGGGCGTATATTCCGGGTTCTGGCTTTGAGGCGGGTGTGGTTTCCGGGCCAAATATTGCTTACAACGATGGTGGCACTGCGGCCTCTTTTTCCAGTGATACGGCATTTACGCTGCTTGATCTTTATGTTACCAAAGGCTATGAATCCGGCATTACGCGCTTTCAGGGCTATGTGGGCGATACGCTGACTTTTACTCAGGATGTTTTTTCAACGACAACGTCCCCCACGCATGCGGTGTTTAACTGGGCGGGTTTAAGCAAAATTGTGCTTACTTCTGAAACGGGTGTTGCATATTCTGCTATTGATAATATTCATATTGCTGCAGTACCAGAGCCGGAAAGCTATGCGCTGATGGGGATGGGGGTGTTGGGATTACTGGCTGCCAGAAGGCGTAAAACCAGATAAATAAAAAATGGCCGGTTCAAAACCGGCCATTTTTTTTAGCGCTGTAATCGAATCAAACTTGGGTTTAAGCCATCAGACAGCGATAGTTCAAATTGCCCCCCGGCAGGAACGCCAGCCAGATTAATCGCTATTTTTCCGCCTTGCACCTGATGCGCAAGCAGCTGGCGGGACTGCCCAAGGTGCATCACGCTCAAATAAGGGTAGCGTTTGTTATCCCAGTTCATTACTAACTTACCTGCTATTTCCTGCCACTGTACTTTTGCACCGCTTGGGTTTCCGGCTATTGCACCCGCCCGTGTCTGGCCTTGCTGGCTGCCGATTTTCTTCCCTTTATGCCAGACCTCAATGCCTGTTAAAGCACCTGTTTGGGGGATGCTGACAAAAAAGTGCGTTACAGCGCCTTGGGCATCGGCAACTTCAACCGGGTTAAAGCGCTGAATAATCGCCTTGCCATTGCTTTGAATTAAATGCAGCTCGTAATCGCCCTGGGTAACTGCTTTGGTATTGCCGCTGCGAAGGGTGACCGGATCAAAGCTCACACCTGTTGCGCTGATGCTGCCAGAAATATCCATCAGCTTCATGGGGATAGAATATCCCGCTGCTGTTGGTGCAAGAGCGTAGTTATGCTGCTCCAGGAATTCCTGAACCTTTGCGTAATTGTAGTCAGAGAACCAGCTGCCATTGCAATAGCCCATGATGTCTGAATTACTATTTTCATCCAGTGTGAGCAGGCGATTGCTTGTTGGATCAAAAGGCAGTGTGTCGCCAATTTTGCCTCCCGCATAAGGGAAGCTGCGGTCCGGGTTGCCTACGCCACCGCAAGGTGCGTGGGGTCTGCTCAGATTGTGTCCAAGCTCGTGGCCCATAGTGGTTAAATCTTCATCGTAATTTGCATCAAGGCCAATGGCCGTGGTGTTTGCATTGCTTGAGCTGGTTGGATTGACATAGCCAAGCCCTGCAATGCCGCCGCTAAATTTGGGGTCTGGCACGAGGCCATAATAGTGACGGCCACTGCCTTCTTTGATACGCAACTGGCTCAGCTCTGAAAGCGCACGGCTCCAGCCTGCCGAGCCTGTGTTTGCTTCATCAATGCTTTTCATTTCTGTGGTGGAGCTGACTGTGGTCAGTGTATACGGGCTGCGAAAGCTGATTTTGAGCGAGCTGCCAGCCAGCGGGAACAACCTGCTCAGCATTTGCCGCACAGAGGCCTCATCAGGCGCTTTGGCGCTAATGAGCTTGCCCTTGCCATCGTTATTAATTTGTAAGGGCACCAGTACCAGATCCATATTAGTGGCAAGGCCCACGGCCGGGCTGATGCTTTTGCTGGAGCCGTTGCTTACTTTTTGATCAGGATCGACGTCAACCCGCAGGTTCAGCCCTTGTTTGATCCATTTTTCAGGCAGTTTTACATTAAAACTTTGATCCAGCTGGTTGCGGGCAACGGATGAAGGCACAAAAGCCGGCCCGCTCATTTCTAATGGCTGGCCCTGGGAAACACCATTCAGTGTGGCACTGAGCAATACGCGCGGGCTGCTCAGCTTATTGGCGCTGGTGGTGAGGCTGGCACGAACAATCGTCGTTTTACCAGGCACCAGCCGCTGATAGCTTTCTCCCACTAATTGCGAGTAGTTTTGTACTACGGCTACGCTTTCTAAATTAATGGTTGGCTTCACCGGGGCCACTACGGTTGGCGGAAGAACAACTAATTTAAAATTGCCGGCAGAGACCGTTTGCGTGCCCGATTTTAATACCACTTCTCCATTGCCATTTGCAGGGATTTGCACCAGCAGCTGCGTGGCCGTTTTGCTGATGATTTTGGCGCTGATGCCTGCCACGCTCACACTCGTCACCGTGTCTAAGCCCTGGCCAGAAAGCGTAATTTGGCTGTCGGCCTGGCCGCTTAAAGGGCTCATGGCACTGACGCTGACTAAGGGCGTCACTTCAAAGCGGGTATTGCTTTGTAAGCTGCGTTTCCCCCACATCAGTGTGATCGGGCCGCTCTGTGCATTGTCAGGAACGCTTACGCTAAGCTGGCCTTCGCTGCGGCTGCGAATCACCGCAGTTTGCTTATTGGCAAATATAACTTGTTCAATTTGCTCAATCCCCTGGCCTTGCAGGCTGATGGTTTGCCCGGGCAAGCCCGCAGCCGGAAGCAAAGCAGGCTGGGCAACGGTTTGCCAGATTTGAATGGCTTGCGCCAGAGTGATCATGTCGCCGTTTTTGTCTTCAAGACTGATAAACCCTGAACGTGCGCTTGCAGGGATGCTGACGATATATTGATTATTAGTCTGGCTGACCTTAGGCAGAATTACGCCGCCCAGACGAATACTTTTTACCTGATTTAATTGCTTGCCACTCAGCACAAGCGTATCGCCAGTGTTAAGTTCTGTGCTTGAAAACGTGTCGACCCCAGGACCTGCAATGGTGATTTTTTGGGCAGACTGAATCACAGAGCCCTCTTTTTGCAGCGTGACTGCGCCTGATTGGGCTTCAGAAGTAATGGTAGCTTCAATTTGCTGGTCGGAAATAACTTTAAATGGCAGCTCTGCCTGATCAATTAATACTTTTTTAACCTGAGACAGGCCAAGCCCCCTGATCATAATCGTGACACCTTCGCCCGCTTCAAGGGGGCTGATGGTATCGATACTAAAAGGTGATGCAGGAGGAAGTACGGGGATGACAGGGGGGGGAGTAGTGCCTACCAGTCCCGTAGAATTGCCCGGTGTGCCAGGATTGACCGGCGCATCACTGCCGCCCCCTCCGCCGCCACATGCGCTGATTGTCAGTACCAGGCTTACACTGAAAAGTGATCGTATGGTTTGTTTGGGTGCGAGTTTTGCAATGCTTGAAAACACAGAGAATCCTGAGGCGTATTTAAAATGGGCTCAGTCGATCAGGGATGGTTTCGTATGCCGAATGAGTGCCTTGGATTCTATGCAAATCAAACAATTGTTTATGTAACACGTACTACGTAAGTATTTCCTAATATATTGGATTTAAACAGATGCGAATATGGTTTTATCCAAATCTGATAAGCGGATTGAATGAAAAATGATTCTGTTTGATACCCGCCCACCATGTGGCCGTTTTTGTTTTTAACCTAAATGCTGATGCCGGATTTTCTTTGCTGATGCAGGGTATGTGCGCTTTGCCAGCAGGTCAGCATAATACCCAGCCAGATTGGAATATAAGTTCCTAAGCCAGCGGCACTGAAGGGTTCTCCAAGTACAAACAGCGAGATAAAAAAGAGTAAAACCGGCTCAACGTAGCCCAAAATACCAAGCAGGCCGATTGTCAGCAATTTGCTGGCCATTAAATAACAAACAAAAGCTGTGGCCGTCATAATGCCAAGGCAGGGTAATAAAACCCAGAGCATGGGCGTTGTGTGCAGGGCATCTGTTGCAGCAGGGTGCAGATAAATCATCAGCGCCGCTACGGGTAAAATAAACAGGGTTTCTATTAAAAAACCACTAAATGGGTCGAGGTGTAAGGCGCGGCGTATCATTAAATAAGGCGGATAGCCAAGCGCGGTTACTAATGTTACCCAGGAAAAAGCGCGCGTCAGCCATAATTCATGCATTACACCGAGTAGTGCAAAAAAAACAGCCAGCCATTGCAATTTGCTGGGGCGTTCTTTGTAAATAAAAAAACCGACCAGCACCATTACAAGCGGTAATAGAAAATAGCCGAGTGATACTTCTTGCAGGCGCCCTTCTAAGGGGGCCCACATAAACATCAGTTGTTGTATGGCCAGTAAAAGCGCATTGACTGGAATAGCCAGCCAAAGTATCGGTTCGTGTCTGAAGCGCTGTAAGGTACTGCGCATTTTCTCCCCGTGTTTTAGCAAGGCTAAAAGCAGCAGCATGGCAGGCACAGTCCATACTACGCGCCAGGCAAAAATGTCTAAGCCTTGAAGAGGGGTGAGCTGAGTGCTGTACCAGCCTAATACAGAGAAAACCAGCGAGGCAATGAGGGAGAGAAATAAACCTTGGCCAGACAGCATGGGTGATCTTTTTGCAGTGAAAATGGATGTTTGATGTGTTTTTTTGCAATAAGGGAATCGATGGTCCCTTGGTTTTTCTGAGAGGGCCACCAATGGCTGGGCTGACCCCGTGAAAAACACTGCTGATAATACCACTTGTCATGAGATGTTAGCAGTGTCTGTTATCCCTCCTTTTAAACGGAAAGAAGCCTCATATATAATGCGCGCCTGCTTTTTATTGTGTGAATAAATGGCTGCTTTTTTATCCGGGATTGTTTTTTAATGCGTCTGCCCGTTATTGATCAAAAACAATGTTCATGCCTGCGCATGAGATAAGCCGTTTCTGAAGTGAATACTCATTTAGCGGCTGGAAAAATAAATAAAACAGATATAAAGTGAAATTGAATCAGCCATTTTTGCATCCGTCTTTTGTCAAGTGGCTGCAAGGGAAAATACAGCTTGGTAAAAGGTCGTTTTCTGTTGAATGTTTAGCGTCTTTTTTTGCATGACGGATCATTTAGTCTGTGGCAT
Source organism: Iodobacter violaceini (assembly GCF_011601265.1). Taxonomy (GTDB): domain Bacteria; phylum Pseudomonadota; class Gammaproteobacteria; order Burkholderiales; family Chitinibacteraceae; genus Iodobacter; species Iodobacter violaceini. The sequence continues at coordinate 50,935 of NZ_JAAOLX010000015.1, read as the reverse complement.
TCTGTTGTTTTGAAAATTTACAATTAAAACAGAGTCTGGGGCCATTGTTGCGATTCATCATTTTTAGCCGTATTTATCCATAAAAATTAATTATTTACTCCCAGTTTTTTATATAAATGGCCTGTGTCATTTGTCATTTATTTGTAAAAAGACCGTTTCCATAAAAATATTGATTAGAAAAAAACGGGCCTCCTTGCATACTTATTATCCGGTGTCGCAGTAGATTGCTTAGAAATTCTTTATAACCCCGTTTGCCTGCCTGGCAAATTGCTGTATCTGTCATTGACTGAGATTAATCATGGTAATTACTGATCTTGCTCCAAACCTATTGTGGCGTCATTTTGATACGATTTGCCGCTTCCCTCGGCCATCCCGGCATGAATCGGCCCTGCGTGATCATATTCAGGCCTGGGCTACAGCGCGTGGCCTGCATGCACAGCTGGATAAGGGCGGAAACTTAATTATCCGTAAACCTGCCTCCGAGGGCATGGAAGACAGACAAGGCGTGGTCTTGCAGGGGCATTTGGATATGGTTGCGCAAAAAAATGCCAGCCATAGCCATGATTTTATGAAAGATCCCATTCAGACCCGTATTGAGGCGGGCTGGGTGCATGCCGAAGGGACAACCCTGGGCGCAGATAATGGAATTGGTGTGGCTGCAGCACTGGCCATGCTTGAAAGCAATTTACCTCATGGCCCGCTGGAAGTTTTACTGACGATTGATGAAGAAAGCGGTATGACCGGCGCACGCGCGCTGGAGCCGGGCATATTGCAAGGCCAGCTGCTCCTGAATCTGGATACCGAAGAATGGGGCGAAGTTTACGTTGGCTGTGCGGGCGGGGTGGATATCAGCCTGTCGCGTAAACTTAGCACAGAGCCACTTGCTGCTGGCTTTGATGTTTTTGAAATTTCTTTAACCGGCCTCGTGGGCGGGCATTCAGGGGTAGATATTCACCTTGAGCGCGGCAATGCAATTCGCTTGCTGGCACGCGTGATTAATGCAGCCTGCCGTGATATTGAGGCCAAATTAGTTTCATTTAATGGCGGCACTTTACGCAATGCCCTGGCGCGTGAAGCCTTTGCTAAAATTTCGGTAGCTGCTTGCGATGCCCCGCGCCTGGCTGAAATTGTGGATAGTCATCAGGCTTTATTCCGCGATGAATTAGCCGGCACCGATCCTCATTTATCTATTGCCCTCAAACCATCGGTGGCCGATTTGGTGCCGGTGGCCGCTCATGCCCGGCTGGCGCTGGATATGCTGCTGGCACTGCCACATGGTGTACGCTGCTGGAGCAAATCTTTACCCGGCGTGGTGGAAACCTCAAATAATCTGGGCGTGGTCAGTGTTGATAATGGCCGCTTTGAGGCCGTGTTAATGGTGAGATCGCTCAAAAACATCCGCATGCGTGAGCTGGCCGATGCCATTACTGCAGTGGGCCGCCTGGGGGGATGTCTGGTAGAGGAAGAAGGCGAATATCCTGGCTGGACGCCTGATCTGAAATCAACTGCTTTAGCACTGATAGAAAACGTATATCAGCAGCGCTATGGTGAAAAGCCAAAAGTTCAGGTTATTCATGCTGGCCTGGAGTGCGGCTTATTGGGCGCTGCTTACCCAAAGATGGATATGGTGTCTTTTGGCCCTACTATCCGCGGTGCACATTCCCCTGATGAGCGCGTCGAAATTGCCTCTGTGGCCTCTTTCTGGGAATTGCTGGTTGATACCCTGGCTGCAGTACCAAAAGCCTGAGTGAACGCCATGCAAAAAGGCCAGCTTATTTAAGCTGGCCTTTTTTTATATTTAACTTGCCATTTTCAGGCCGACTACGCCGCTGACAATCAGGCATAAAAAGAAAATTCGGACAGAGCCCAGCGGATCACCAAACAACATAATCCCGCCTATTGTTACACCCACAGCGCCAAGGCCAGTCCAGATTGCATAAGCTGTACCTGCAGGTATCCCTTTCATTGCATAAGACAGCAGCGCCATATTTAAAAATGAAAGGGCAACAGAGCCTGCAATCACCCAGGGATTGGGGTTTAATTGAACATACTTAAGTGATAAAGCCCAGACAATCTCAGTAAATACAGCAACACCTAATACCAACCAATAATTAAACATAAAAAGTGCCTTGCACACCACGGGCTGACAGATCACACCATATCGGAAACCCGGAAGAAATACGGTGCGGGCCATACAGATTTAAACGAGCGATTGCCGAATTAAACCAATGGCATAGAGAAGCCGTTATTTTCGGTGAAGCAAGGGGAAGCAACAAGGGAAATTATTACTCGTAAGCAAAAAAAGCGGGCAATCAATGCCCGCTTTTTATTTCCAGACAGCAAGCTTACTTGCTGCTATTGATCAGATACTGCGCAGCTGCAGTAAATTCTGCATCAGAGCCGCTATAACCGCCTTTCGGTGGCATCGCGTTCAGGCCTTTTGTTGCAATTGCAATCGCGCTGTCAACACCATCTTTCAAGCGTGGAGCCCATGCTGCTTTATCGCCAAACTTAGGCGCGCCTGCCAGACCCGCTGCATGGCAAGCCATACATACTGAATCGTAAATTTCTTTGCCTTTAGTCGCTGGGTCAACCGCGCCGCCAGCTGCTGCGCCTTCCACTTTAGGTTCTTCAAACTTAGCGCCACCGGCATTTGCCATATAGGCCACGGCACGCTTGACTTCGTCATCTGTTAAATCAGCTGCGCCACCTTTAACCGGCATGGCGTTAAAGCCTTTGATCGCATGAGTCCAGAGTGTTTCAAAGCCTTTAGAAATACGGGCACCCCAGGCACCTGCATCAGCAAACTTTGGTGCACCGGCCAGGCCAGTGCCATGACAGGAAACACAGACTGCTTCGTAAACCGCTTTACCGCTTTTTGATCCGGGAGGGCCACCATCTACAATCTTGATGCTGCCCACTGGCTGCAAGCGCGCTGAAACTGCCTCAGTCGTCATGGTCGAGCGAGTGATATCAACACCACTGCCTGACGTAAACAGCTTGATAAGCAGATAAACAAATAGCGGCACCCCAATCACTGCCGCCAGAATCATGCCAGCAATGCCCTTTGACGCTTTCACGCTGCTACCGCTCATTGTCATCCCTTTTTATGTAAGTTCATGAGTTGGAAATAAAACCATATACGATTGAGGGTGATTATACCGACATTTTGCAGCAAGGAACAAAGCCTGCACGTAGACTGGGGCGCATAAACACGTTATTATGCGGTCCTTCCTGTCGTGCGCTCATAGCTCAGTTGGATAGAGTGTCAGTTTCCGAAGCTGAAGGTCGTAGGTTCGATTCCTACTGGGCGCACCAACCAAATCAAGTACTTAGCTATTATCACTGCTTGCATTCACTGCAAAAAAGCAGTTTATGGTTACAGTTATGGTTACAGTCTGTTTTTTTGCTGTAGCAAGCTCACTTTTTCTTTTCCCCGATTGATAATCACTTTAAGTGCAAAAAAATCGTAGTACTTATACGTCAGTCGCTGCTATTTTTTGAGCGATCTGCCATCAGGCCTCTTTCTTAGTTGAGCATTGTCTACTTTTTGTCTGAGATCATGGGCGTTTTAAATTTACCCGAAAACGTCTGAGTCCTGATCCTGGCGTGTATGGGAGTGCCCAAACTTACTGAAGTGAATGGAAAGCAATTTAGCAGTCATTGGGCGCTGAAAAATGCTTACTCCAGATCCGGCTGAGCATGCCGCAGTACCCTGCCTCGCGTGCGCACGCGTAAAGGCCTGAAAAATACTGCTCTGCAGGCTTCTGCATTTACCTGGAAGCTGTGATTAGTTGGCTAACGGGCAGGCACCATTCTTTGATGCGATGGCTGTGCTTATCCACAGTAAACAGCGGATTATGCGCATCTCAATAAATGTGCTGTGAACCACTCTATGCCTTTAACTTATTGTTTTAATTGGAAATGTAAAGCTAAGAATTGGGCTGTTATTTGTTTTTTTTATATACTAAATAGTATTTTTTTACCTCTGATAATATAGCCCGTTTATCCCATTTATTGCTTGTGCATATGTTTTCCCTGAAAAGTACCCGGTACTTTGGCGGTACTTTAAGCGGTACTTTTATCAAATCAGGCTTTGGGGCAAAGTACCGCTGCTTGATACGATCACTTCTCTTTTTGAAAGTCACTTTTCCCAGCAGAATCGCCCCCAAAACCAAGTCCTTGCTTTAATATGTCGGCACTTTAGATATGCAGCATATTTGCAGCTTTCGCCCCGCAAACGACTGACCCAATCCCCTAGAAGCCCAAGAAAATGACCCCCTTACAAACGCTACTCTCAACTTATCGTCAAGCCTCAGAAACACAACGTGAAAAAGGGACTTATTTTGAGGAGTTGATTTGTTGCTACTTGCGAAATGAAGCCACTTACCGTGATCTTTACAGCAAGGTGTGGACGTATTCAGCTTGGGCTGATGAGCAAGCTTTAGATAAGCGGGATACCGGTATTGATTTGGTGGCAGAAACTCACGGTACGGGCGAGTTTCATGCCATTCAGTGCAAATTTTACGCGCCTGATTACCGTGTACAAAAGTCAGATATTGATAGCTTTTTTACCGCCTCTGGCAAAAAAACATTTAGCCACCGCGTGATTATCACGACCACCAATCATTGGGGCGTGAATGCTGAAGATGCATTGCAAAATCAGCACCCGCCGGTAAGTAAAATTGATTTACAAGATTTAGAAAATAGCCAGATTGATTGGGCACAGTACCAGCCAGAAGCCGCTGTGCCGGTACTCAAAGTTAAAAAGCAATTGCGTCCACATCAAGAAGGCGCTTTGGCCGGTGCAGAAAGAGGCTTGCAAGATGCAGACCGAGGCAAGCTCATCATGGCTTGCGGTACAGGTAAAACCTTTACCAGCTTAAAGATTGCTGAAAAGCTGGCAGGCACGGGCAAGCGGGTTTTATTTTTAGTGCCTAGTCTGTCTTTGCTCTCGCAAACGCTCACCGAATGGACACAAGAAAGCGTAACGCCATTGCATAGCTTCGCTGTTTGTTCTGATAGTGATGTGGGTAAACAGCGTAAAAAAGATGATGACGTGGTGCAAACCTTTACCCATGAGCTGCGTTACCCAGCCACAACCGAGCCAGCCCGCTTAGCGCTTGAAGTGGCGAAGCGCCACGATGCCCGTCATATGAGCGTGGTTTTCTCGACTTACCAATCTATTGAAGTAATCAGCAAGGCGCAAAAAGAACACGCGCTGGCCGATTTTGATTTAATTATTTGCGATGAGGCGCATCGCACCACCGGCGCTACTTTTGGTGATGCGGACGAATCAAATTTTGTAAAAGTACATGACGCTGACTTTATCAAAGCGGCCAAACGCCTGTATATGACCGCCACACCGCGCATTTATGGCGATAGCGCCAAAGCATCCGCAGAAAAAGACAGCGTTGCTCTCTGCTCTATGGATGATGAAGCCCTGTATGGCAAAGAGTTGTATGTGATCAATTTTTCTGAAGCCGTGCGCCAAAAGCTTTTGGTCGATTACAAGGTGCTGGTTTTAGCCGTCGATGAAGCCCACATCAGCCGCAGTTTGCAAAAGCTGCTCGCCAGCGATGATAACCAGTTAAAAGTAGACGATGCCGCAAAGATTATTGGCTGCTGGAAAGGCTTATCTAAGCAAGATACCCAAGCGGATTTATTGGATGATGCCAATCCAATGCGCCGTGCCTTGGCTTTTTGCCAAGTGATTGAAGCCAGCACCACCAGCAGAACACATAAGGTCAGCTCTAAAAACATCGCCAGCATGTTTTCCAGCGTGGTAGAGGCTTACAAAGAGCAAGAATTTGCAGAAGACAACGCTTCGGTCACTTTGCAATGCGAAGCCGAGCACGTTGATGGCGGCATGAATGCCAGCCAAAAAGCAGAAAGATTATCGTGGCTAAAAGCAGAAACGCCAGATAACACCTGCCGTATTCTCAGCAATGTCCGTTGCCTATCCGAAGGTGTGGATGTGCCCGCTCTGGATGCCGTGCTCTTTCTTACCCCGCGCAATTCTCAGGTTGATGTAGTGCAATCGGTTGGCCGTGTAATGCGGCTGGCAGAGGGCAAGACACGCGGCTATGTCATCTTGCCGGTGGTAATTCCTGCTGGTGTAGAGGCGCATGATGCCTTAGATGATAACAAGACTTACAAGGTAGTCTGGCAAGTGCTGCAAGCCCTGCGCTCGCACGATGATCGCTTTGATGCGATGGTGAATAAGCTGGATTTAATTGGCCGTGATACCTCCAAAATGGAAGTCATCTCCATTACCGATAAAATCACTAAAAAAGATAAAAAATCGACCGGCACTAGCAATAAAGACGCGGGTAAAAGGGAATATAAGATTGGCGAGGCTGTGCCCAAATATAGCAAAGAAGATCAGGCAGAATTGCAATTCGAGATTGGTGAAATTGAACGGGCTATTTACGCCAAAGTCGTGCAAAAATGCGGCAATCGCCATCACTGGGAAGACTGGGCGAATGATATTGCCAAGATTGCCCGCACCCACATTACCCGCATTACCACCATTATTGAAAACACAGAAAATATCAAAGAGCGCGAGGCTTTTTACGCCTTTGCCAATGAATTACGCGACGATCTAAACGACAGCATCAGCGATGCCGAAGTGGTAGAAATGCTGGCCCAGCATTTAATTACCAAGCCGGTATTTGATGCGCTATTCAGTGATTACAGCTTTGCCTCTAACAACCCGATGTCTTGCGCCATGCAAGCCGTGCTCGATATCTTGCAAGAGCATCGTTTAGATAAAGAAGCCGATACGCTAGAGCGCTTTTACCATAGCGTAAAACAGCGCGCCGAAGGCATTGAAAACGCCAATGGTAAGCAAAAAATCATTGTTGAGCTTTACGAAAAATTCTTTAAAAACGCCTTCCCACGTATGACCGAGCGCTTGGGTATTGTCTATACGCCAGTCGAAGTGGTGGATTTTATTATCCATAGCGTAGATCACATTCTAAAAACAGAATTCGGCCAAAGCTTGGGTTCTGACGGCGTGCATATTATTGACCCATTTACCGGTACGGGCACATTTATTACCCGCCTGCTGCAAAGTGGCTTAATTTCTAAAGAGCAATTGCAAGCCAAATACAAAGGCCAAATCCATGCCAATGAAATTGTGCTGCTGGCCTATTATATTGCCGCTATTAATATCGAAGCGGTTTATCACAGCATTGTCGGTGGCGACTATGTGCCATTTGAAGGCATTTGCTTGACTGATACTTTTCAGATGTATGAAAAGGAGGATTTGGTAGACCAGCTTTTAGTAGATAACAGCGCAAGGCGTAAAAAGCAAAAGGCATTGGATATACGGGTGATTATTGGTAATCCGCCTTATTCGGCTGGGCAGGATAGCGCCAACGACAATAATCAGAATGTGGCTTATCCCGTGCTGGATAGTGCAATTCGTGAAAGCTATGCTGCTCGCTCAACGGCGACAAATAAAAATGCACTTTATGACTCCTATATTCGGGCGATTCGTTGGGCTTCTGATCGCCTTGGTGATAGCGGTGTAATTGGCTTTGTGACCAATGCTGGGTTTTTAGAGGCAAATACTGCCGATGGGCTACGTAAATGTTTGGCTGATGAATTTAGCAGCCTTTACGTCTTTCATTTGCGTGGAAATCAGCGAACTTCTGGCGAGCAGTCTCGCAAAGAAGGTGGCAAGATTTTTGGTAGTGGTAGTCGTGCGCCGATTGCGATCACTTTATTAGTTAAAAATCCACAAGCTGAGCAACAGGGGCAAATCTATTGGCATGATATTGGTGACTATCTCAGTCAACAGCAAAAGTTAGGCATAATTTCGGATTTTAAAAATATTGAAGGAATCACGATTGCAGATCGCTGGAAAAAAATCACCCCTGATGAATATGGTGATTGGATAAAACAACGCGATGATAGTTTTACAAAGTTCATTGCACTAGGAGATAAACTTGATCAGTCTTCTGTGACCATCTTCAAAAATTACTCTAATGGCGTAAAAACAAACCGCGATGCATGGTGCTATAACGCCTCGAAGCAGAGCCTCGCAATCAATATGAAATCAATGATTGATTTCTATAATGGCGAAGTTTTGAAATATAAAGAAAGATGCGAAGGGAAAACAAAAGATCAGTACCCTGATCCAGATGCTATTGCAAGTACGGATACAACAAAAATTAGTTGGAATCGAGGACTAAAAAATGATCTTGCTAGATTCATTCAGCATGAATTTAGGAAGTCCGCATTAGTTTCATCCCTCTATCGTCCCTTTACAAAATCTTATGCTTATTTTGATAAATATATGAATGATATGGTTTATCAGATGCCTAAGCTTTTTCCAATCGATGGTGGTGGAAATTTAGTTATTTGTGCAACAGGTCGTGGGTCGAGTAAAGATTTTTGTGCATTTATATCCAACCAATTGCCTGACTTAGAAATGATTTCAAAGGGTCAATGCTTCCCACTCTATCTCTACGAAGCACAAGCTAATAAAACTGCAGAAGCAGATGCCCAGCAAGGAGATATACTTGCAGATCTTGATGAGCAAGTAGTTGAGGAAAGTAGCCAAGGCTACACCAAGAAAGACGCCATCACCGACGAAGGCTTGGCGCATTTCCTTGCGGCTTATCCTGATGAAAAACTCATTAAAGAAGATATTTTCTATTATGTTTACGGCTTGTTGCACTCACCTGATTACCGTGATCGCTATGCCGATAATCTAAGCAAAGAATTGCCACGTATTCCTTGTGTAAAAACAGCGGCTGATTTTTGGGCTTTTAGTCAGGCAGGGCGGCAATTGGCGGTCTTGCATCTGGATTATGAAACCGTGCCGATGTACCCCGCCCAAGGTCTGGATTTAACCCTCAGCGCTACGGATTACCGTGTGGAGAAAATGAAGTACGGCAAGAAGGGCAAAGATAAAGATTTAAGCACGCTGCATTACAACCATAAAATCACCCTTACGGGTATTCCATTGGAAGCGTATGACTATGTGGTGAACGGCAAACCGGCTTTGGATTGGGTAGTAGAGCGCCAATGCGTGAGCACGCATAAAGACAGCGGTATTGTGAACGACGCAAACGATTGGGCCTGCGACACCATGAATAACCCCCGCTACCCGCTAGAGCTATTCTTGCGCGTGGTAACGGTATCGCTAAAAACAATGAAAATCGTCAAGGCTTTGCCCGCATTAAATCTGGCTTAATCGCCTGCCAGTTAAAAAAGCTTCATCCTTGCTTGGATGGGGCTTTTCTTTAGTCAAATTAACTTTTTTTGCAGAGCAGAGTTTGATGTTTGCAAATATATTTTGGGCGTTAAGTCTTGTGAGGAATACAAACGTGATCATTCTGCTTTTTAATCCGGCATTCGTCTAAAAATAATATTTTCATTGTGCCTGATAACAATTTGTACATCTGTAGAGGCAAGCTCCAGCAGCTTGCCTCTTAAATTGTAAGAAAACTGTACCTCGCCTTTACCTCTGAACTTTATGTAATGGGATACCGAATCAAATAGTGGTGTAATTTCGTGCTTAGCAATATCAACAATATTTTCAATGCCAACAGATTTAATGCTCGTTAAATCCATGCTGATTGAATCTTTAGAAGAAAAAACCAAAACCCCTTCTGAGTTGGTAATTATATCCATCGTGTCATCAGGGGTTATTTTTATCAGTTTTTCATTGTTTGGCATAAAAAATATTTTGTAGTTGATCCCGTTTCTTTTAAAACTAATTTACTAATCATGAGCAACAGCAGCGCTGCGGCTTATTTTTTTGGCAGTAATGGCTCCCCCCACTCTGCACGGATTTCTGGGGGAAATGGGGCTTCGAATGCGGTTTTATGCGAAAGCCAATTAAAGGTGCCCCAGAGTAAATACAAGGGGCCAAAGATAGGGAAAAACAAAAAGGATATCACCACAAAAATAGGATGGTCCTGATTCCACTTTTTTATTTTTGGACCATATGGGCCAATACACCCCATGGATTGCCACCAACTATTAGGGGCGGCTTCGGCTAAAGACTCACCAACAGGCAAGGCCGGGCCGTTTTCTTCCATATAGGCATGCAGATACGTCCATAATGCTTGAACGGAATATTCACTCATGACCAGTGGATTACCAATGGTAAAGAAGTCAACAAAGTCTGGTATTGCCTCATGCTTTAGCATTTGATCCCAAGCTTTATCCTGATCACTTTTTGCCGCTTGTTTTTGTGCAAAATCAGGATCTTTAATCCCCACACCTAGGGTGTGAACCGTCGATGGTAATTGCCCCAGCATCACAACTTTTGAAACATAAACAAAGATTAAAGAATCCCAATCGTATTCAACAATTACGGTAGGCCAAGCATAAAATGGATTTCGTTTTTTTAAGCTATTTCTAACGTAATCAATAAGACCAGGTAAATCTCTAAAAACACGGTAAACTTTTTTCTTTTTCTTATCAAAAAACAAGCTGTCGTTTTTAAGGGAAAACATATCCGCCCTTAGCGGATATAGCCCAAAATGAAAAGAAACCATAACGAAAAAAACACTGAATATGAACATGACCAATTCGAAAATGAAAAGAACTGGGTCCGTATCAGAAAAAAACGATGTAAATGAATAAGCGCTATACAGCATCACGGGGAAAAACCCAAAAATGATGAGCATTGCAAACACAGATACAAGACCACGCTGGTAATGTGTGGTACTAGCCAGCTCGATAGCTGCTGGATAGATCGTTTTAACTTCGCTCAGCGTACTGCCACTTTGCCGCGTGGTTGTTTTCTTATTCAGATATGTGACGATGCCTAAGCTAGATACATCGATCATTGCTGGCGGATATTCACCTTGCAGTACACGATAAGCAGTGGTGGTTGCCGTATTTGATGTCATTTTTAATAAGCTCACGGATATTTAATCGAGGCGGGTGCAGATTTATTTAAGGGCGAAGATTTATTTGCGGCCGAAGGTTTTTTTTCTTCATATTTAATTTGAGGTTCAGATTCAGTTTGGCTGCTCTTTTTTAAAGCTTTAAACAAAGCTTTTTCTTCTTCTGCCGATGAATTAAACCTATTTGCCTTACCAAAAAAGCAATCTTCGGCCCAATCCTGTAGCGCGGTAGGCGTAAGCATTGCAGAGCCAGAATATAAAAGTACACCCAGCCCCATTAAAACCAAGGCCCAGCCAGTTAAGCTCAGGCCCAAAATAGCAATCCCCCCTTCGGTGGCCACCGCTGTGGCAGAAATAATCTTCCCTGTTCGCACCCATATAAGCACCACCTCGAAAGTTGCCCCGACACCTGTTAATCCACCTGCAACATATAAAGCACCGGTACTTTTCCAAGCAGATGCCGCGTATTTGTCATTGCGTTTGGAACGCTCCCCCGCAAAAACAAAAGCCTGCACACCATCTACCAACAAAGCCCCCCAGCCTGCAAAACCACCTACGGTTTTCAGTGCCATTGTAAGAGCACCATGCTTCGCAAATTGCGCCGCAGCAATGCCCGCCAATTCCCCGGTGGCCCCAACCGTACCCGAGCCATTGCTGGCAATGCCAAACCAAGCATCGCGCAAGGCTTTTTGATCTTCTGGGCTGGCAGCAGCTAAAGATTGAAGGCTGCCATTTAAGCCCAGCATTTGCAGGGATAAAAAGCCGATGGCAATGCGGCCTTCTGCCTTGATAAAGACCGCTTTACTACCACGCCAGCTGTTCTCTTTTAAATTATATAAGGCTTCTTTGGCCGTCTCTGCCACGTGGCTTTGCTGCGCAAACATTTTGCCAAAATCCTCTGACGATACTTTTTGTATCCCCTCTAAGCCTTGTGCGGTTAAATTAAGTTTCGAGACTTTGAGGGATACTTTTTCAGCGTCTTTTAGGGCTGTGGCGCTTTGTGTTGCTTGCTTCAGCTTATCGGTATCGGTGAGTACATGCAGTTCAATCAGGCTTTGCTTGCGCATGCTATTCAGCAGTTTTTTACTTGGCGTATAACGCTTACTAGCAAGCAATGCAATCGCCTCGTCAAAAGGTAAGAACACACTGACTAATAGGGGCCGAGGCTTGATCCTGGTGTTATCAAGCACACTAGCCAGAATATGCTCCATATTATGGCCAAGCAAAGTCATGCCCAGTAACTTACCTTCTATAGCTTTAAAGCTACTGTGCTCGCTCGCGTAGCCAACCGCCCCGCCAATTAGCGCTGTAGAAACGCCCTGATGAAAGCCAAAGACCGCCTCATTCAGCCAGCTAAACTTAGGGCTAAGCTGTGGCATAAGTAAGTCTTTGAGCAAATTATAGGTTTTGGCCTGATTATCTTCGGCCACATATTCAAACAGCGATTTTTGATTAGAAAGCTGTGCACGCAGCATCACGGCATCCTGCTCACTAATTTTTTTGATTGCCTGTTTATATGCAAGCTCAGCGCTGCCAGGGCCCAAGCTGCCCCCGCCGTAAACATGAAAAGCCTCCTCGCTATAGCAAGCCCCCGCACTATGGTGGGTTTGCTTAGGATCGTTCGGGTCATTTTCATCAAAATGCAGGGCAAAACAATCCGTCACGTTTTTTTGAGATGCTGCGACGTAATCATCATCGTATGAGGTGATGATCTGATCCATCTCAGCCATTTTTTTATCGTACTCAAGCATAAACTGCGCACGTTTTGGCTCATCAAAATAAGTACATAGTTTTGCCCAGTCTGTTTGGGTGCGCTCATTAGCCTTCGTCTTACGGAGTGCATCATCTTCCAGCTGATAAACCTCTCCCATACTCGCGGGTGTAACAGGTTGACCCGCATGAGTTGGCTTCCATACGGTGTCTTTTAGGCTGGGTCGAAAAGAGGGGTTAAGCTTATTTTTGTCATATAGCGCTTTATTCATTGAGCCAATACGTCTTTGTGCCCCATCGAACAAGGTGGTTCCAGTCTTCTTATAATGATCCTCACCGATACAATTTTTTACCCCAAGAAGAAAACCTGAGCATATGACACCCCGGCTGTAAAGGGCAGCAACTTCATTTTTTCTTACCAGAGCACGCATACGCAAGTGATTGAGTTCGGCAGAAACCGCCACCGGGTCATGCAGGGCAAACACAAGGCCTTTATCTTTGGTCTTGGGATGCATATTGCCCAATTGCTGCATATGGCCATTCAGCTGATCCAGCGCGCCTGCTTCGCCTTTAAAGGGGAAGTAGGGATCCGCATCTTTGCCTGGGTTTACATTGCTCAGCGCATATTCAGCAACAAATTTCCCGGGGCTTTCTGCCTTGGCAACAAATGCATTATCTGGTGCTTTTCCACTGTCTAAGTAGGCTTTAACATCAAGGCATTGCATAACTTTTGGATTGGCCTGATTGGCTTTTTTTAGCTTGTCATTCCATAAGTTGGCGCTATAAGCCAGCCATATTTTCCCCGTTTTATGCGCTTGGGGAATCGTCAGCAAACGCACTTTATGCAAATGGCCGGATTTATCACAAGAAAAAGGCTCTGCTAAATAAAAGGAGGGATGTGAGGCAGAGTACAGCGCCCCTTCTGGCGTAATCCGGTAAATATCCCAGCCATCTTTTTTGCCTGCTGGCGGGGTTTCATAAAACACATATAAATAGCCCCGGCGCAGGGTTCGCAGTACATAGCGCGATTGCTTGGGCGTAGCAAGCTGAGCCGCTTTTTGCGCAATGGCGTGCGAAAGCAGCTTTGCACTGCCGGGTGGCTGTAAATCTGCTTTATTCGCAATCACTGAGGGGCGCACCAATAGAATAGGCAGGCCACTTTTTTCACATGCTCTACAGGTATCTGTCATTGGTTTTCTTTAGGTGGTAAGTGCAGCATGATCTGATCCCATTGGCTTTCTGTGATTTCAGCCAAGGCGGCATTCAAAGGCGTTTGAGTTTCTTTGGCGTTTTTAAAAATGGCAGCCATGGACGGGTGCCGCCAAAGCTGCGGATATCGATCCGCATAGAGGGCAAAGGCCACTTGATCATCGATTTGCGGCCAGCCAGATTCCCTTGCTGTTTTAACCCATAGCCGTGCATTTAAAAACATCTCGGCATAGGGGGCTGATCGTGTGGCATACCATTGCACTAATGTTCGGTTAATTGCCTCGGCATCGAGTATTGTTTCTGCTTCATGGGGCTTTAATTCCAGCGTTGCCTTGCTGCCCCCGGTGCTTTTCAGCCGGGTGACTCTGCCGTCAACAGATAATAAATACCAGTTGGAAACAGGCCCAAGCCACAGACTGATGCGCTCTTCGCCCAGCAGCGCTAAAAGCAAGGGCAATGTTCTGGGGTCGCCTGCTCTTAAATAGCGTTTACCTGCGTGCCCCTTTATTCTTTGCTGCATCATTCTGGCCAGCCAAGCTGCCAGCTCTTCGCTACTCGCATGGCTTTGCAGCCAGGCGCATACAGGCAGCCAGCCAAAGCCTCTCTTCAGCAGTACCAGATTATTTTCTAAGGCAATCTGAATAGACTCAGCAAACAAAGGGTCTTCTTTGCCCTGCAATTGCACTAAATAGGGCAATTGGGCATAAGGCAATGGCGGCTCGTTAAAAGTCAGCATGGTGATGCTTCGCCCGTCCCATGCTTCTGTGCGGGAGTCTTGCAGTGTAGGTGTGTTTTCTGGCGGCGCAGCATCTGGCCCGCCATCCAAGGGGCGTGGCTCGCCCAGCATGGGATCAATCAGCAGATAAAGAGCGCCGTCTTGTTTTGACGATCCAATTTGTGCTGCCAGCTGCGTAATATGAGTCGGCTCTATAGCCAGTGGCGGCCATGGGTCAAAGAGTGCTGTGTTTTGCATTAATTTTGGCCTGTGTATCAAAGAACGGCTGCGCCGCCCGCAGCGGCATCTTTCATTTTTTGTGAACAATCCTTAGCTTTAACAAAAGGCACAAATTGGGGCGTTAAGCTCGCTGGCCCGCTCATATCATGATTTGCACCTTTCACCGTGACCGCACCGGGGCAATGAATCTCGATATTGCCGCCTTTTAGCCGGATATATCCGCCACCAGCCGTAACTAAAACTTCATCTTTCGCCGAAATACTGAGCAGCCCCTTGCAAGCAGTTACTTTCAGGTCTTTATCACCAGTGATTTCGATATCGTCGCTCTGCGCCTGCAGCTGGATTTTGCCTTTGGCTGCGATTAGCTTTAGCGCGATTTTGTCTTTTACACCGGCTACAAACAGGCTGATGTGTGATCCTGCGTTATGTATCCAGCGGCGGCCGGAGGTTTGGTTGCTGTCTCTTTGCGCGACAAAATCAAGGTTGGTGCCTGCGGAGAGCGTTTGGCTTTGCGGGCTGGTGATGGCGATACCGTCTTCCCCATGCAGCAGGATGATGTTCTGCTGGCCTGCCTGATCTTTGGATTTAGTTTTGCCGTCTTTATCGGTGTTGCTGCCTGCTTCCAGGCTTTTGCTGGCATGCACGTGGTGATACAAATGGCCGGTGCTGGCCTTGCTGCCTGCACTGTTGTCTGCCTCTACGTTTTTGCCTTCGTCGCCAGTTTCTATGGTGTCCGCAAGTTGATTGGTGGCTGTTTCACCCAAGCTTTGTGCCAGTGCCAGCGCGGATTCAAGCTGGCTTTGCACGGGGCTGTGGTCAAGTTGTTTGCCACTGGCGCCGCTTTTGGCTTCGGTGCTGATCAAGAGGCCATGGGCGCGGATTGCGCCCTGATTGTCGGTGCGCAGCTCGAAGCCCTCGCCGCGTGGTTCACCCTTGCCGTCGGTTCTTGGGTGGATTAAATAGCCGAGGTTAAGCTGGGTTTTTCCGTGCTCGCTGGATAATTTGGTACGGACTTCGCCTTTTGTATCATCAAACAGCAGCTCGCCGTACTGGCCACCTTCATGTTCTTTGGTTTTGATGCCGGATAAGGTTTTGTTGGCAGGCAGTGCGCCTGCGCCGCTGAAGGCGGGCACAGGGTGGCTGCCGTTATAAACGACCCCAGTGACTACAGGGCGGTCGATATCGCCTTCAACAAAGCTGATGGTCACTTCCTGGCCGATGCGCGGGATGAACTGATGCCCCCAGCCTGCCCCCGCCGATGGCGCGGCAACACGTATCCAGCAGGATGATTTGTCATCCAGATTTGCGCCAAACTCAGGGTGCTCAGCGGCACGCTGCCAGTGAAATTGTACTTTTATTCTCCCCTGCTCGTCGGTATGGACTTCTGAACCTGCAGGGCCAACCACCGTAGCAGTTTGCAAGCCCAGGCTGGTGGGTTTGGTAAATTCTTGCCCGCCCAGATGACTAAGCACTGGCTGGCCACGTCTTTGGGCGGTGAAGTCGGCCTGGTAAGGGGGATTCTTCGCGGACGAAGCCACGCCTGCGAGCAAGCTGGGAGCAATAAGGCCAAGTTCCCGGGTTAAATCTGCCGGTAAATTATTGTTTGCAGTGAATGTCAGCCCGGTAATGGCAAATTCGCGCTGCTCTGCGCTATCCCATTCGTGCGCGGGGTGATCCTCCAGACGGAACCACTGCCCTGCCTGCAGGCTGCGCAATGTACCAGAGCCGGTAAATGATTTCTTTTGCCCGTCTAAAGCATCCTGACGCAGCTTGGCATCATTACTGAGCTGATCCGAATCGCTGGCGTAATAATGCGTTTGCGGGTCGTAATATTCGAGGCTGGATTGTATTTGCTGCCCGCCATCGCCCTGATCAATGGCGCTGTCGCTTAAGCTGTGGCTGGTATTGGCGGCTTTGTAATCAAAGCTGGCAAGGGCTACCGAGCTGCTGCCAATTTGCCGCTGGCTGTTCCACCCGGTGAGCGAATCGCTTTCTTCTGTGGCGTCCGAGCGGTGGAATCGCACCGCAGATTCTGCTGCTTCGGGCAGGCCAAAAGCATCATCAAATACAATAAGCTGAACCTGAGGTGTGTCTCCGGCCAAATGCTCAAAGCGCCATGCCAGGCCGCTTTCTTTCATTAAGCGGCACAAAAAGGCGTAGTCATCTTCGCGGTATTGCAGGCAGTAAGAGCGCGGCGGGTATTCTGCTGACAGTTTGAAATCCAGTGTTTGTACCGAGGCAAACACAGGATTTTTGGCCTGATGCTCTGCCAGTACCTGCTTAATCAAATCTGGAATGGATAAATCCTGGAATACGCGTGAAGTGCGGCGGTATCTGAGCAGCGCGAATGGCGGCTCTACCGTAATAGAGTATTTAGCGAAGCCGCCATCCGAGCCTAAAAGCTGCGCCTGCGAGATCACGCCACAGCGCTCAACCGCATCGCCATTGGCATCGGCCACTGCCAGAACAACCGGCAGGCCAAGCAGCGATTTAAGCTCTAAAGCCGCATCGGATGAGAGGCAATCAATCTGATAACGATAAGCCTGATTAATCCCCTCGCTGCCTGTTACGCGCTGAGGTAAAAGCTGCTCGCCCCATGCTGCGCCATCGCCCAGTTGCAAAGAGATTAAACGCTGATCCTGGCTAAACGCAGAGGCAAACGAAGCAAGCAGATCACTAAGATTCATAATAAATCAACGATGTATGGCGACCGCAAAATATTACACGAAGCTTTAGTGCACCTGTTTTATGATTTACCTTGTTTGTGTATATTCACTAATTTATCAGCCAATCAATGTAAGCAAAACAATGTATGCGCTAAATATGAATATGTAGAACTATCAAAAAATAGTAAGAGTCATTAAAGTTGGGAGAGGTAATACCAGACTTCCACTGTTCTAATAGTGGTGCGACTATTTGGTATTAGGATGCTGATCAAAGGTAGTTTATGAGAGGTGCAAAGCCGATAGCTGGGGTAAAGAGATGAAAGCATGGGGTATCCGTTTACATGAGCGCCCCTTACCTTTCATTCAATCCATTAATGCCCTTGAAACAAGCAGCAATATACATGGCATTGACATTGCTCTTGGCTGCGAGAATATTCAAATTTGCTTATTTCATCGCTCATAAGTTGATCAAAGTCGGGATCATCTTCGTCATCTGTGATCATGCCTTCGGTGACAAAAGGGACGATTTGATTAAGTTCGTCTTTGCTGAGTGGATATAAGCCAAATTGCCCGCAGCAATCTGCGATAAGCTGGTTAATCGCCCCCCACGCACCTACAGAATAGTTGTCTATTAAAATACCATGTGCATCATCACTTACTGGAGACCAAATATGATATTGCAAATCATAAGCAGGAAATACGGTGCTCAATGTGAGGTAGCAGGACACATAGGTTTTTCCTGTTTTTTTTGCCCAAGTTAGTCGGGCAGGCCAAGGGAGATTTGGCTGCTGTACTTCAAATATGTGTCCTTTCGCAATACGCTCTAATTGAGACCATTGGTTAAAATGATTATCTTCTAATTGAGCACCCAGCACCGGTAATTGAGTATTGAGTGCCTTTTGTATTGGCCCTATATAGGTGAAATTGCACTGCTCTTTACTAATGTGTTGTAGCTGGCCGTGTGGATAGCAAGCTTTGATTCGAGCTTCCAGCTCTGGCCGTAATGGTTTAACTCTCTGCTTTATACGCTCCCAGCTATTTAGGCTTGAATAGTGCCCTGATTCAACCATTGCAATCGCAGCTTCAATGCTTTCTGCATTGTGTAGCCACTCGCAAGGCTGATCAACGAGGTGCTCAGGCGGTAATACGGCGATCTCAGCCAAATGATCTTGATGCCAAGCCAGCCAATAGCCATTGCTGGTTTTTGCAAAAAACTTATCTCTTAAATATTGACGAATACTCTCATCACCAGCAGACATTTTCCATGCAATGTTTAGTCGGAAGCCTTTGAAGAAGAAAGCCATATTTCAACCTTGAATAATGTATTTTTCAGCACCACGATAAAATGCACTAGCAATTTCCAAACCCTATTTATCACACTAAGGATATCGCTATTTGTAATTGAAGTCCTATCAAGGATAAATATTTTTATTGGTTCTAGGTTTATACAAGTAAAAAAATGATGCATACACTGCATATCTGCATACATATCACTTTAAGCCGCATATTTGCTAGGTTTTTGCGTATGCAGTAAGCAAAAATGCACTGCATACCCGCTTGCTTTACTGCACGCCTCTCTACCCCCTTCTTTTTACCCCACTGCATACAACTCCCTAACTGCATACGCACTGCATACACTAAAAATCAATAAATATAGGGACTTAGATAGCTTGAATGCAGATATGCAGTGTATGCAGTGGGTTTTGCCCTTAGGTAACTATGTTCATACATACCCTAATCAATCTAGTTTTTGAGTTAAGCTTAGAAGCTCAGATGATGAGCTCCCGTATTCAACCTTGAAACGACCAAAAGTGTGCCGCATGCCGTGTTGCCCATTACTCCATATTTGAGTCTCCCATCCAGATTCAATCAGATCAGAAGCGGTAAAGATAAACTCAAGAGCATCTGTAAGAAATGGCAATAGGTGCTCTATTTTGTCAAATTCAATTTCTTTTGATCCATGAACAAAGTAGTTACGACACTTCACCGCTATCGCAGCCACCTCATCTAGATTTTGAAAGTGGCAACCTAATTTCGAGTGAACAATATCTACTCTGTGAGCTACTTTCTTTGGAAGTGATGGTTTTCCGAGCCGACCAAGTGCGCCCAGTACGCTACTCCTATCTACTCCGTCAGGTATAGCTCTGAAAATCTTTTTACATTGATCTCGTGCTTCGACGATTTCACTTGATAACTCGTTTGATGTTGGTGTGGCATCTATAGGCAGGATGTCGAACATATTTGCTGCTGCAACAAGCCTGTCGGGCCCGTACTTGTTTCCTTCACGAAGGCAATTCAAGCTCCTTGATCGTGCTAAACGCCAAGTTGATTGGCGACTAATCCAATGGGTGAGCACATTGCTGAATTCTGCAGGGTGAGTGATTGCGTTAAGGGGAACATCCCTTGGATTTGGCTTGTCTACTGCATTTTTATCTGAGCATTTCCAGCGATAACTAGGATAAATAGACACTGCTTGGGGATATTCTTTGGTAGCTTCAATCGTGAATACTTGAATGTCGTTAATGCCTTGAGCACGGCCAGCTAAAATGGACAGAAAGCTAGCAATGTCATTCATTTTGATTATTGCTTCATCAAATGTAATCGGATTTTCAGGCTCGATAGAGATCAACATGCTGTTTTTTATGTTGAACCCTGACGGGCCTCCCATACTGTAACTTGGGCGATGACGTACCGATATTTTGCCAATCATTGTGGATATTTCCGCGATGCAAGTCTTTCCTGTGAAGTAGCTAACGATTGGCATATCTCCAGACTCAACTGGTCGATGAGTGCGTATATCTTTCAACACTATATCAATGATTGATTTGGCATCAATTACCTTACCAAATGCGTCAAAATCGTAAAAAATAGTTGATAGATCAGTCGTTGTGAATTCAATGGTTTTGATGTTGGCTTGGTTGGCAATGAGATGTGTTCGGCCAATTGCGACATAATGGGGGAAGATATCTGCGTGATAATTACTTGCTTCATTTTTCCAGAAAAAGTGTCCTGTGCTAGAGCAGAGGCAATCTATTAGGGTCAAATATTCCCCCGAATAAGCCATACCTTCAATATGCTTATCCGAGCCAGTAAGACTATCCAGCGGTTGATCTGAGTGTAGTTTGAGTAAAGTACTTGCACCCTTTAGTTGTAATTCGCCAGTAACTGCCCGCCCATCCTTCAGTGTGAAAGAACCTAAAAATCTTTTAGATTGCTTTCCAGTGTTCTTTTTACTCATAGATTAATTTGCCTGATTAGTTGTTGCTGTCGGATGTTTGCTTAGGGGCGGTCGCAACTTCAAGTTGCGTCAAATAAAACATCGGCTGATGTTTACTCTCGCACATCTCAAACGATGGTTGCGGCGCTGTGCAAACAGCTGGTCTATCGGGATGATTGAAGATTTTACACAACAAATTCTCATCCAGTTGAACACACGCTGTATGAGCTGGCTTAGTCTTAGGAGGGGTGTGTCTAGGTGTGATTTGTCGCCTCTGGTTCATCGCATAGGCGTAGCCGCATTTTATAACCTTGCCCTAATCTGCTACCGATTGCGGTTGACCAACCATCACGGCCTTGGGGTTTTTCTAGCATGCCCGCTTTATGTAAAACATCGCATGCTTTCTTCATTTCATACCCTTTGATTATTTCGTTTTTAAACGCGTGAGGCTGTACCAGAAAAACATCTCTGCCATCTTGAATGCGTTTATACCCCATTAGGTTTTGAGTGACTGGTTCTTTATCAGTCATCGGCAGCACCACAAAGCGTGAGAACTGATGCGATGCCAGTATCCCATTCGCTTGCTCAATCAGTCTTTCGTCATCACGGCTGCTCATGCCAAATACAGATAACCAGCGCTGCCATGTTGTTGCTACTGCCTGATAGGATTCTTCCACTGTCCAGCCCGTCAACTGCGCCTTTGCGGCCATTTCTAATGCCGCAGCCAAAATGGCAAACTTACGCGTCGCACGTTGCACTGTGGGGGCGGCATAGGCGGGTAGCTCCAGTAGCATGCGGTTTTCTGCTGCGCTTACTTGGTCTTTAACGCTGTCTTTATTGGCCATTAACCATTCGACAAACTCACGGCCTATGCTGCCGTAATGGCTGCGTGCTGCGGCAGTCAGTTTGATAGCAAAATCGCCGCCATTTTTACAACCATGAATGCTGTCAAACGCACGGTAGCGGCCCACATCGGCAGGAATATCCAGCATGCGGATTTCTTGTCCGCCCCGTACCGTATGGCCGCCTTCATTTAGAAACTGACTCATGGGGATTTCGCCGGTTGAAATCAAAGACATTAACCATGAGCGTTTAGCCCGATTGCCGCCATCTTTGTGGCCTTGGGTACGAGAAACCCCATTGAGCATGGTGTAAATGATGCTGCCCATTTTTTTACTATCTCCAGCGCCGATTTCATCCAAGTAAAGCATCATGCTATTAGAAAATTCCGCTGAATTAGTAAGGCCAACTCCTGTTCCATCCCAGGATTGCATTAACTTGACGGGGCTGCCCCATATGCTCGCTGCAACATCAGCACAGGTGGATTTACCACTGGATGTTTCGGTATGCAGGTGCAGGCCGATACCGTCACGAGCTTCAATTAGCTCTAATAGTGCTCCTGCTAATGAGCAAGCTACGGCGGTCATCGCTAGCGGATTGTCTTTTGCCAGTGCGCCTACGGTATTTCGCCACTCTGCCGACGTGCCGCGCTGGGCAAAGGCGGGCAGGTATGTTGCAGATGCGGGATACAATATTCTGCTTTCTGGAGTGCCTATGACTTCGCCGGTTGGTAGTACAAATGCCCCACATTTCCAGCCTGATTGATTGGCGATGAGATAGCGTGTTTGACCGCCTTGGCTTTGCAAGTAATCAGCCAGTTTTTCACGTGCGGCTCTACCCGATGCCACAGCTAAGCCTTTGCTGTTTAATAACTTCCAGCCGTCACGTTCGCCAATGTCCGCTGCTGCGAGTGCCAGCGTATGCTCTTGCTTGGTGAGAGAATCAGACCACTGCAATACGCGGGAATGATCGCCGTAATCATCAATCCCTTGCCCAATAACGGCCAGCGTTTTGCACAGACGCAATGGGGCTAAATTCTGTCTTTCACCAGTAGTGTGGTCAATCTTAGTGCCAACATAAATCAGATCGCTATTTTGTACGAAGTAATATTCGGTTACGCTATTGGCGCTAATTTCTGAGTCCGCTTTAGGTGCCAGGTAAGTGGTGTTATCTGGATTGGCGGTATTAAATTGAGAGATTGCATTCAAATTATTCAGCATCATGATATTGCTCTATTTAACTCATTGCTTAGTACGTCCAACCAATCTATGCCCGCTAACGGTGGTAATAGAACTTTGACTGCTTTGCCCATCGCAAGCTGCCTGGCCGCCAAAAAATAAGCACTTTCTTTGCCTGCATTTCGGTTCTTTTCATCAGGCAAGTCGTTATCGCCATATATCAGTACCTCACGCACATTGTCTGGTAGCACTACGTTTCTTAGCCCACCGGCAGAGATACACGCCCACACAGCTAAGCCCGTCATTCTATGTACGGCGATGGCGGTTTCTATCCCTTCTGTTAGCGCTAAGCGGCCATCCTCGCCAATCGGGAATAAGCGGCAAGCAGCACCACGGATTGCGCCTGTATGGGCTGATTGCAATTTCTTGCTAGGGGGGACTTCTCCATTAATAGCTGCGATATCGGCCTTGTGACCGGCTTGGCTTAGATAAATGCGATGAATACCAGCCAGTGAGCCATCAGGCTTTTGGATATGAGCGACTAGGGCAGGCCACACGCCTAGTTTGATGGGCTTATCTTCATCATTGCTATGCCAGTAATCCAAAGCACTGGCAAAGCGCAGCACACCACTGGCGGGCCAGTAATCTGCAGATAAGCCACGGTTGATGAGGTATTTACCAGCCGTATTACCGGTACGGATTTGCTGACAGTTATCCAATATCGCTTGTAACTTGGTGGTGTTGTCAATGACTGGGGGGGGAGGTTGCACAGGTATGACTGGCATTGCTAATCGTGGCCCATTTATATTGATGCCCAGTACTTTTGCTACTGCCATGATGGCTTTAGGAAAACTTAGGTCAAAGACATGCATAACCAAACTAAAGCCATCCCCTCCTTGCTTGTTCATGCCCCGGCAGGCAAAGCGACCATAATCAGCACCGTTGCCGCGAGATGTAAATTGAAACCTATCAACACCTCCGCACGCTGGGCATGGATGATTGCGGCCATCTAATAATTTGGGGTTGATCCCCATGCGGGTAAGAATAAGTGGCCAATATCCCTGAGAGGCTAGTTTGACTTGTTGGCTAAATGATTGATTCATGCTTTAGCTTCCTGCTTAGGGAAGGACCATGCATAACCCCTTGTTTTAGGCCGTAAGAGCTTAGCCTCAATAGCTATCGCTATGGCGTTTTGCTGTATTGAAATGCAGCGGGTCTTGCCCTTATTTAATTGCGCAGGAGTCTTAAAGATAGGTGCTTCAGCTTTTTTGGGCGTAGCAGTAGCCACACCCGTGATAAACGGGTATTTCATAAAATTGCTCTTTACAGGATTATTGGGACGATTACAGCAGCAAAAAGGGTATTTCTGACCTTGCTTCTATATCTGGTGGTACTTGGCTGAACCTCGCTATGCATGGAAACATGCCGCCATATCAAGCAGGATAATCACAGTGATTCTGACTGCAGCTGAGGCGAGCGATCTACAGGCAATTTCATTAGGAAGGTGATCAGTACCATCTTCTGTCTGATTCAATGTGGTTTGAATCTTGGTATAAGGGCTTAAATATGGCCCTGTATTACTAAGTGAGTGTAGCGCAGTCATTAGATGGTACCTTGCGTCTTAAGCCATTGCCTTACATCTTCTACACGCCATGCTGTTACGCGCTCAGATAACTTGACGGGGCTTGGAAAAGACCCCGCTCTGCATTTTCGCCACAAAGTAGTCGCAGAAAAAGGAACACAAGCGAGGACTGCAGGTTGCCGCACAAAGCCACTTACTGGCAGAGAGCCATAGGATGGGAGGGGGATTTTCGAATTGATATGCTGTGACATGTGGTGCTTCTTCTCGGAGAAAAAACGCCATGTTGGGGACCAAGTTATTAGAAGAAAACCCCTTTGCTAGCAGATCCTCTTTTTTTATTCTTTCCACCATCCCCTTGATAATTTAGCTTCGTGCTCCCATGGTTTACACCAGCCAATTATCGTATCTTTATCGATTGATAAATCTTTGAATTTTTCTAATATATGTTCTGCAAAATCAACCTTCTTTTTAAACATCTTCGGGTTGTTTTTCCAAGTATTCCATGTTGAATAGGCATTCTCTTTTATTTTTGAGTGGTGTGATCTTTTTGATTTTTCATATCCACCTTTTGCACGAATAGCCTTTGCATTTTTCTTTTCTATTTCTTTGATAAGTACTTCTGTTTTTTCAAATTCATCGAGATTAGCTATATCTTTGAATGAGAATAAAGAATAAGGGTCAATATATAGGGATTGAATAAGCTGGAAAGATTTTCTTTGATTGGATCTTGAATTGGAAGCATAAAAAAGGGCCAAATTGAATATGCTTTGAAAATTATCAGAGCTATGTTTTCCGATATCATTTCTGTTTTCTTCTGAAATTCCTAATTGTTCTAAGGCATCATTTGGGGCGCATAGCAGAAAAAGATCTATAATATCTTGATTTGTTGGTGTTCTTTTTGGTGGTTCTATTTGTGCTTCTTGTGGTGGTTGAGAAAATATATACCCACTTATCCAGAATATAGTATCAGGATCAATATATAGTGATTGGATTAGAGAGGCAGATTTTTTTTTATTAATCTTTGATTTACCAGCAAAAATTAAAGACATTCCAAAATATGCGTTAAAATCTGATGTATCCATGCTATCAAAGTTAGCTGCTGCGCTGCTTTGGTTCTCACTTGTAATGTTTAGTGATTTCAAAAGATGTTCGGGGCTACATAAAAGGAAAAGATCTACAAGATCTTTTCCAGTTGGTTTTCTCACGGAAAGTAGTGTCATTAACGCGTCCTATGGGCGTAATATTTTTTGTAATTACTATTATAAGTGATTCAATAAAGATTTTCTCGTGACCTAAACTTAGGTATAGCAAAATATATCGTGATCATTATGCCGATGCTATGGAGCCTCTTATATCATCATTAGTCGCAACATAATGTTTTTGCTCAGTTTTTGTAATTAATTAATTCTTTGATTTTGGCTATGATTAATTAATTTAGTTTGAATTAGCCTTCTTTTAGTTTAATGATGTTTTGAGATGTTGTAAGTGGCGCAGATCCTTCTTCGCATAAGGCTAGTGCTTCACCCCATTGATTAAGCGCATTGCAGCGATCCGCCCATCTTGAATATCTATCGTATTTGTCTGTTTCTCCACGAGTTTCTTTTTGTGAGTGGGCCAATATCTTTTGTACGATGTCCCAATTGCTGCCAGTTAATTCCATTAAGCGTGTGGCGGCGGTTCTGCGTAAATCGTATAACGCCCATTTTCCGCCTGTCAGATTGTAAAAATTATACTGGTCTATGGCTCGGCGTAATTTCATACGCTTTGCCAAATCGTCTCCGCTGTAGTGCTGGCGGGTGGCAATGTCAGTGCTTACATTATCTCTGCGAACGTGTGCGGCGTCTTTAAGTGGTGCTGGAAAAACAAAATCATTTACACGTATTGCCAGCATTAAGCTAATTTGTTTAAAGGCATAATCGCTCAGGTGTACATGGTGCATCTTGCGTTTTTTCATTGAGCCGGTGGGATAGATAACTACACGATGCTCAAGCGAAACCCAGTCCCACCGCAAGCGAACTGCTTGTGATGCTCTTACTCCGGTTGCCAGCATATAACGGATGATGCACTTTCCGGTAAGCGCTTGTGAAGATTTGGGCAGGCTTTTGCTGAGCAAATCTCTTAACTCGCTAAACTGTAAAGCGCGTCCTGCTTTATCGTCTTCACCATCTTGACCGATAATTTCAATGCCGTGTTTAATGATGTAATCATCGGCTTTAAAGTTTTCAGATTTTTGCCCATCTGTGACAACCTCTTGCCTCTTTGGGAGTTTGAAAGTCAGCAATCTATGATCATCAGTGACTAAGCCACGTTCCACCCCCCAGCCGATTAGTTGAATGAGTAAGGATAAAACACTTCGCGCTGTTGCTTTTTTTCCTTGGGAAGTTAGTTGGTCGTGTACTTCCATCAAAGGCACTTTATTCGCTTCTTCAATGGGGGTACTCCCAATGATGGGCGCAAGGTGGCATTGCCAGTGTGAACGCCTTACCGCTCTCCAATGAGCATCTAGTGTTACTCCATGAGTTTTATCCCATTGAGCATACAAATCGTTCATCGTGAGTTGCGCTGCTTTTGCTTGCACTGTGCGAATTTGCTCCGCCTCAGCGTCAAGTATGGCTTGTTTGCGTGCTGCCTCGGCTTCTGCCCGCACTTTCCGAGGGTCCAGGTTGGCATTTTTTTGTGCTCTACACCACGCGGCCCAACGCCTGGCTTCGGCAAGTTCATTTTTAGCTGTGGTTTCTTTCTCGTCCCGCTCGCTTTTATCTCCATTAATTGGGAAAACGCAGCGCTGGCCTTCCCATGTATAGCGGTACTGCCAGTACCGTCCTGATTGCGTGATTCGTAGTTCGAGTCCATCGCCATCGCGTAAGAATATTTCTTTTTCACCCTTGGCAATATTTTCTGGTGCGTTCTTGATGTCAGATTCGTAGCTGAGCTTATTCTTTGCCATAATCGTGCCCTATAGTTTCTATGGTTACTTTTATGGTTACAGTTTCATTAGGAATTATATAGACCCATGGCATGCCAAATTTAATAAGTCATTGTATTTGCTTGGTTTTGAAATTTAATGAAATGCCATGAAATACTAGATAGTCAGATTCCGAAGCTGAAGGTCGTAGGTTCGATTCCTACTGGGCGCACCAACTAAATATCAATAAAATCAAGGTTTACGGTTATCTGGCTGAATTTAAACCGCATGAAAAAGTGGTTTAAGCTTACACGTTACCTTGATTTTTTTTGCTCTGATGTATTTCCTCTTCTGCCTTAAATCCAGGCAAATTTCTTGTTTTTCTCTTTTTATTTTTTCCTGATCTGTCGTTATTTATCTTGTTTCTTGCGAATTTACATGTGACGGATACGCCAGGGGCGGGTTATTTCTATTGCATAGAGCAGGCAGGGGCTTACCTGTAGATATGCAGATCCAGCCCGACTGATGCCCAGCCCCGGCTGAAGTAGCCGCCGGAGAGGTATTGGTCTTTATTGGGGCCGATCAGGATCGCGCCATTGGGATCCATGATGCGGTCAACTCCGGTGTGCACAATAAAGTGCCCTTCGTAATAAGCGCTTGAGAAGAGCGGGCATGCAAGGGATTTGCTGATCATGCTGATGGTCAGATAATCAACGCCTAAAACCCCGCCCGGAAGGGCACAAGCGCAGCCGCAGGACCAATTCAGATTGCAGCTTGTTTGTAAGCCTAAGCGTAATGCAGGGTACCAGGGGCGGGTTGACCAGTTGCTGAGCATTTCTGTTGGGGCGTAAATCCGTGCATGGGGGTGCAGCCTTTTAAGATAAGCCGCAATATTGGCAGGTGTGCTGCCCAGGTTGTCAGTACAAGAGCAGGTGCGGGTGGCGTCCATGGCGAGGCGGATTTCATCGGCAACCGTTCCCCCAAGCTGAACATTTGGATCAACGGGGATATTCAGATCTTGATTTGCCAGCCAGTGCGAGACAAACACAGCGCATGCCGCACCACATAAAGGGCCGTTTCCCTGATTGATTGGGTTGTTGATATTAAAAGGCATTTCTAACTCCTTGCGTCAGATATTTGAATAAATTGACAAGGTAATCAGAAGTATAGGTGACAGTATTTGTTTATCGGCCCGCACACAGCTTCGTACCTGAATAAAGCGTGTTTAGGGTTTGTTTGATCATTGAAAGAGAAGTGTCCTGCTTCTTTGGGATGTGCTGCTGTTTCTAGTCCTGCCTGCTTACAGGCTCTTACGCCACTCTGCATCCTGCTGCTGCATCAACTTGTGCCACTGCTGGCGCATGGCGGGAAGAAAAGCCGGGGGGGCTCCGGCAAAATCCTTTTCATCTGCGTAGCAGCCTGGTAAAGGCAGCTCGTCAAAGCCCGCTGTTTTCTTGCTGTTTAGCAGAGCTTGCTGGCTGCTGCGGCTGCAGTCAGCAAGTAGTGGAGTACCTGACAGCTGCCCTGTATCTGCATCCCGCCATGTCACCCCGAAACGGTCTGTGCCCCGCAACCCGTATTTAGCCTTGCCTGCATGCAAAATAAGCTTGTAACTATGCGGGCTGACATCGCTGGTGCAGGTCTGGCTGTATCCAAGTATGGTTTCCATTACCCCGTCACCATCCAGATCGGCCACGCGGGTTGCGGCCGGATCAAACGCTGCAGCCACATCAAACATGCACTGCTCCACACCGTCCTGCAGCAACCACAGCCGCCTGGGTTTACCGGCACTGAGTACGTAATGGGCCGCGTAGACATGTGCATCACGTACATCATCAGATCCATCTTTTGATGGCTGAAAATCACCCTCAGCTTGGCTGAGCAACAACAGATTATCGCCACCTTTATCCTGCCAGCGTAATGCCTGCAGCAGCTTGCCCTGAATGCTGATTCCGGCGGGAATATCTTTCACTTTGCTTAGCAATGTAAGTGGGGCAGAAGCAGGGCTGCTATCTGCCTGCACCGGCTGGCTGGGTTGCTTGCATGCTGTAAGGGCCAGCAGCGCTGCCGCTAATAAAAATCGCATCTGGATATTCTCCTTATGCCAAAACGGATGATTCAAACTTTCATGATTCTTGTATCAAAAAAGCGCTTTGAGCGTATTTTACGCAAGATCTGCTAAAGCCACTTATCTCTTCAGGGTGTAAAGACCATGGTGATTTAATATTCTGTATTGTTATATAAATCAAATTTTAAAGTCTTTTTAAATATTTAGTCTGTCGGGCATGATGCATTCATTGCGGTTGATTACCAAATTCTGAATCTTAAATCTAAGGTTCACCTCAGTTTTCAATAAAACTTGATAAGAGAATAAATCATGAAACGCTCATTATTACTAGCTCTGGTCCTTACAACTATTGCTGGCCCAGCCTTGGCTGATAAGCTGGACGATATCAAAAAAGCGGGTGTATTACGTGTAGCTGCTTTTGACAGCAATCCGCCTTTTGGCTTTGTAAACGAAACCAGCCGCCAGTTGGTGGGCTTTGATGTGGAAATCGCTCAGGCGATTGCTAAAAAGCTGGGTGTAAAGCTGGAACTGCTGGCAACGAATCCGGCCAACCGCATCCCATTGCTGACTGCAAATAAAGTGGACTTGGTAGCTGCTAACTTTACGGTTACCGAAGAGCGCCGTAAGCAGGTTGAATTCAGCACACCCTACTTTGCCACCGGGCAAAAATTCATCGCCAGAAAAGGTGTGCTTAAAACCCCTGAAGACATCGCTAAGCTGCGTATCGGCGTAGATAAAGGCACCACGCAGGAAATCCTGCTGCGCGAAAAATACCCAAGCACGCCTGTAGTGGCTTATGACGATACGCCTTTAGCTTTCACCGCGCTGCGTAATGGCAATGTGCAAGCCATTACCCAGGATGACGCCAAGCTGCTGGCATTGCTGGCCAACGCGCCGGACAAAACCAAATACGAGATTTCCCCTTTTGCACTGACGCGTGAATATCAGGCCATTGGTATCCCGCGTGGCGAAGAGCGCCTGAGCAAAGAGGTGAACGACGCCTTGCTGGAGCTGGAAAAATCCGGCCAGGCGAAAAAGATTTACGATCACTGGTTTGGCCCGAAAAGCCGCGCAGCCTTACCGCGTGATTTCAAGATTGGTGACAAGGTTTAATTAAGCGATTCTCTCTCTGAGCCTTGAAAACAGGGTGTTTGCAAGGTAGCTGGAAGTGTTTTTTTGTAGGTGCAGTAAACAGGTATTCGCAATTTTCGGATGAAGCAGGAAGTGCCGTAATGAGCTTTACCTGCGTTTTAGACATTGTTTTATCTCCTGGTATCGACATTCTCGACTTTTAGCGCAAGGGTTCGCCCTTGCGCATTTTTTTATTGGAGTAAGGGAAATGAATCCCCCCGCATGGCTGGGCAATGGCTGGCTGGATTGGCCGCATATTCTGACGCTGGGCCAAGGCTTGCTGATTACCTTATTACTTTCTGTGGCCGTGATTTTTACAGGAACACTGGCGGGCGTGGTGCTGGGTATTGCCCGTTATCAGTCAGGCAGCCGGATTCTGGCACTGCCGCATCATCTGATCCGCAATATCCCGCTGCTGGTGCAAGTGCTGTTTTGGTATTTTGCCGTGGGCTCCTTGTTGCCCGAGGCGTGGATGCTCTGGCTGAACAGCCCGCATGCGCTCTGGCAGGCCGGGGATATTTTTCTTGGCCTGCCCTCGTTTGAGTTTATCGCCGCTTGGGTGGCCTTATCGCTCTACGCCATGGCGTTTATTGCCGAGGATATTCGCTCTGGCATGAATGCCGTGGGGCAGGGGCAGTGGAATGCAGGCCGGGCGCTGGGGCTGCGCCCACTGGATGTTTTGCGCTGGGTGATCTGGCCGCAGGCAATTAAAACGGCATGGCCGCCGCTCTTAGGGCAATGGCTGAACACCATAAAAAACACCTCGCTCACTATGGCCATTGGCGTGATGGAGCTCTCTTACCGCTCCCGCCAGATCGACGCCCAAACCCTGCTGACCTTCCAGTCTTTTGCCGTGGCCAGCGTGTTTTATGTGCTGCTGATTGTGCTGGTGCAGCGCACTTTGGCTGGCCCCGTGGCCAAACCTGTGCGGAGATGGGTATGAATACCGCCGTAATTAGCAATAATCTGCTGTTCTTTTTTGTCGGCGCATGGCCCAACGGCCCTCTGGGCGGCATCGCCCTGACGCTGATTCTGGCATCCAGCGCAGCTATCCTCGCCAGTATTTTAGGGCTGGTCTGGGGCATCAGCCTGACGCTCAGCCAGGGCTGGCTGCGGCGAATTTTGCTGGCCGTCTGCGAGCTGCTGCGCGCTATTCCGGTGTTGCTGCTGATTTTCTGGTGCTACTTCTTATTGCCGATTGCCTTTGGCATCGACATCCCCGGCGTGCTCACCGTGATTGCCGCGCTGTCGCTGGTTTCTGGCGCATATCTGGCTTACACCGTGCAATCGGGCATACGCGCCGTACCGGATGGCCAGTGGGAAGCTGCTCACGCCAGCGGCCTGAACCGCTATCAAGTCTTGCGCCTTGTCATCCTGCCGCAAGCCCTGCGTATTGTGCAGCCCTCCTTTGTAAATCAGTGGGTGGTGCTGGTGAAAGACACCTCGCTGGCCTATATCGTTGGCGTGGCCGAATTTACCTTCGTCGCCAGCCAAGTCAACAGCCGCGAGCAAGTCTACCCGCTGGAAGTCTTCGGCTTCATCGCCCTGGTGTACCTGCTGCTCTGCACCGCCGTGCAATGGCTGGGAAAGCGGGTGTTGGCCGGGCGTTTGGGTACGGCGTAAATGGAGAAGTGAGGCTTGAACATCTCGTTGGCGTTGTAATTTACGCTTGTATCAATTTCAGATTTCAATCTGTAAAGCTGCCTTTATCGCCATCCGCACCGGCGAGCAGGCTGCAGCAATATTGTGAATCACAGCTGCCGGGCTTGGGCTGAATAAGGCACGCAGCCGCTTCAAGCGGGCTGGCGCTTCAGTGCATCAAATATCTCTGGCCCCCAAGGGCGCATGGCAATCAGTAAACCTATCGTCAAACGCTCACTATTATCAGGTGAGCTGAGCGCTTCCTGGTGTAAGTCGGCAAATTCCTGCAGTAATCTGCTGATACGCTGCTGAAAACGCTTGGTTTCAGCTTCGTTTAAGGTGGCCTGCTGAAAACGGATGAGTTCGTTTGAGCTTTGAAAATCAGATTCTAAAAAGTTGGCTTGAACATAAGAGCGAAAAAATTGATGGATCGGGCCACCCGGAAGCCAGGAAAAGCCCCTTGCAATAATGAGCTTAACCTTGTTTTCTGGCATCAAACGAATCATGCCAAGACGATCAAGCTCTAACAAATAGCCAATACATTCTGATTCGCTCAGGCTATAGCTGCTTACAATTTGATCCTTTGTCCAATGCTTAAGCACACACAGGGCAACCAAAACCCGTTTTGGGTCTTCCACGATGTATTTTTCCTGAGCTTCTGTCAGCTGGATCAGCTTGCTTTGTGCCTGGCTTGCCGCCAGTACCAGCTCATCCAACTCTAAACCGATGAAACTGCAGATCGATTCTAAAGTACGCAAATTGATACTTTGCCGGGAAAACTGACGCTTAACGCTGGCCTCGCTCAGCTCTAAATGCAGGGCAAGCTGCGCATACGTTACGTTTTTTGCTTTAAGCAAACGCTTCAGGGTTGTGATCAGCTGATGAGTCTGTGACATATTGGTAGCGTTTTTTAATACTCAAGGTTTTGTATTATGCCAAAACGAGCAAGGAAGTTTTATTTTTTAACTTACTCCCGTAAAGTAGCGCTGTTCTTTCAATCCATTCGTTTGTAAAAAATATGTGTCAGCCTTAAAAAAACAAGGTGGTTTTATCATTACCGCCCACTGACTGAGCCTGATTTTTACCAGACAGATTAAAATCATCAGTCTGTCTAAAAAGCGTTTTATATTATTTAAATATACGGTACTGCAAAATAACTAAATGTCACTATAACAAAGGCATGTGAATAATCATGTGTGTTTGCTTAGTAGTGCATTAATGATTAAAACCTTGCAATGAAAAAAATTTTAAGGAATACGATCCTAAGCGCTAAGCTGTGCAACAGAGCTTGCATTATCATCTTTATATTGTTTTAAAATTCCATCTTCATAAAAAATTAATTCATCTTTATAAAAAATAAATTAGTAAATTTTGCAGTATTAATTATTTATTTTTCGATTTATTCAAATAATTTGTTTAATAACAAGGTTTTTATATTTGACGGTGGGTAAATAAGGTATTGATTTTTCCTTATGCTAGTATTTGTAATTAACTTAAAGAAAAGGATTTATATGCCAAAACTACAACGATGGTGTGGTAGTGGAGGGGCAGCCCTCTTCTTATCGCTTTTGCCCGCATCTGCCTGGGCTATGGCCGGCATGGAAGAAGCCATTGCCGATGTAATGGTCTGGGTTGTTTTAATTGCAGTGCCCATTGTGGCCATCTATTTATTCTGGAAAGTACACGTACTGCCGGAAGTCTTTGCTGAAAAACATAATCACCCGCAAAAGCACGCCATTCAGGTGCTTTGCCTGCTGTCGCTGGCAGTTGGTGGCTTGCTATGGCCTCTTGCATGGTTATGGGCGTTTACCAAACCCACAGCTTACAAACGGGCCTATGGTACGGATAAGCACGATGATTTTTTTCGCAAACCAAACGGTGAGCACAGCGATAAACCTTTAGATCTTGCGATCGTGGATGATGAGCTGCTGCTGTTAAAAGAAAAATTGGAGGGCTTAACTCAGCAGCGCGAGTTAATTCTGGCGAAGCAAGTGCCTGTGCCTGAGGCCATTCTGACCGAGGAAGATACCCGTGCTTGAAATTATCATTGGTGGTTATGCTTTTTTGGTTTGGCTGTTTTGTATCAAACTAAAAATTATTCCGTGGAATATCAAAACGCAGGTGGGGGCTGTGACTGGCGCGCTTGCGCTGGCCGCCACAATTATATTTACCATTAATGTGGTGACGCCTTCATCAAGTGATGTGCGCGTGATTAATCATGTGGTTGAGGTGATTCCCCGCGTGCAAGGCACGGTGACCCGTGTTGCAGTGGAAGGCAATCAGCTGATCAAAAAAGGCGAGGTGCTGCTGGAAATCGATAACACGCCTTATCGCTTAAAAGTCAAAGAACTCGAGGCCAAGCTGGCCGATGCAACGGCAACTTCGAAAACGCTGTGGCAGGATCTGGATAGCGCCAAAAGCAATCTGATTGCAGCACAGGCACATCTTGATCTGATGAGTAAACGCCTTGGCGAATCGCGCGAGCTGGCTAAGCATGGGGCAGGCCCGCAATTTGATGTTGAAAGCTTTACAACCGAAGTTAAAAAAGCCGAATCTGCAGTGGCCAACGCCAAAGCAGGTGAAGCTAAGATTCAGACCAGGCTGGAAGGTGTGGTTGGCCCTGATCTGGCCAGCGTGGCGCAAATCAAGGCTCAGCTGGAAGCGGCGCGTTATGATTTGCAATCTACGGTGGTGCGTGCGCCCGCTGATGGCTATGCCGTGAATGTATCCGTGCGGCCAGGTAATTATCTGGTGAGCATGCCCTTTAAACCTGCGCTGAGCTTTGTTGAGCATGAGCAGCGCATCTTGGCGTTTTTTGAGCAGAACGAGCTGCGCTATGTTAATCCGGGCGATAAGGCTGAAATAGCTTTCAAAAGCCTGCCAGGCGATGTTGTGCATGCCAGGGTGGATTCAATTGTCTGGGCAAATGGTCAGGGGCAGCTGGTTCAGGGAGGCGTTGTTCCTAATACGCCTGCTGAATATCTCTCTGCACCTTTGCCGCAAAAATATGCGGTAAAGCTGACGATAGAGCCACGTGAAGGCGATGAAAACCTGTTTATACCGATGGGTGCGCGCGGCGGTGCGGCCATTTATACCGATAAGCTGGCTGCGCTGCATTTGTTAAGAATGGTGATGATTCGTGCGCAATCTAAGGTGAATTATCTTGTGCTGAAGCTGCACTAAGGAATGCGCCTGATGAAAAAAGAAATGATTAAATTAGGGCTGGCCGGATTTTGTGCTTTAACACTTGCGGCTTGCGCGATTACCCCGGCCCCCGATCACGCCGCCCTGAAGCAGGCTGCTCTGGCAGAGCTGCAGTTTCCGGCGAATTGGAAATTTGCCCGCAGTGCTGGTGAATTTGATGCAGCGGCTCTTGGTTTTGCATTACCCACTGAAGTGTTGCAGCTGATCCGTGAAGCTCAGCTGAATAATCCTGATCTGCGTCTGGCGGCTTTACGTGTGGAGCAATCGCACAGTGCAGTAAAAGCCGCCGGAGCCGCACTTTATCCAACCTTAGGTTTGGGCGGGCAGGCAGGGGATGCAACGATTCCCAGCTCGTCGCTGGCACTGAATGGCCTTGCGCTGGTCACCAATTGGGAGATTGATGTTTGGGGCAAAACACGCAGCAGTCAGGCAGCAAGCCGTGAATTATCAGTGGCTGCAGAGCTCGATACCCTCTATGCCCGCCAGTCTGTTGCTGCGGCTGTGGTGAAAGCCTGGCTGGCTGCCGCCGAAGCCCAGCAGCAGATTCAGCTGGTGCAGTCTATGGTGGTGCTGGCAGAAAAGCAGCTGGCATTGATTGAAAGCGCAAGAAAAATTGGCCGCAATACTCAGCAGGATGTGTTGAATAACCAGATTCTGCTGAAAAATTATCGCCAGCAATTATTGCAAAGCGAGCAGGCATTCAGCTCGGCGAGGCGAGCTCTGGAAGTATTGCTGGGCCGTTATCCAGCGGCAGAAGTGGCGGTGGCTCATTCACTGCCCCGTGAGCTGCAGCCGATTCCAGTGGGCCTGCCTTCTGATTTAGCCGAAAGACGCCCTGATATCCGTGCCGCCGAAAGCCGCTTTCGTGCTGCTTTTTATCAGGTGGAAGCAGCTAAAAAAGCCAAACTTCCTTCAGTCAGCTTAATGGCGGGTTTAGGCGTACTGGATAACAGCCTGCTGGTGCTGCAAAAAGACTTAAGCAACCCGCTTTGGGGCGTGAATAGCCGTCTGCTTGCCCCCATCTTTACCGGTGGCGCACTGGATGCGCAGGTAGAAGTTAAAACGGCACAGCAGCAGGAAAGCACGGTGAATTACGCCAAGACGGTACTCAATGCCCTGGCTGAAATTGAAGGGGGCCTGTATGCCGAGCAAAAGCTGCTTGAACGCGGTGATTTACTGGCTGCTTTACTGGCCGATCAGCAAAAGCTGATCGATTTGCAAGGCGTGATGATTAAAGTAGGCAAGGGAGATCGCTATCAGTTACAGCAATTGCAACTTAATCTGGCAAACAGTCAGATGTCGATGCTGCGTATACAAAACGAGCGCCTGATTCAGCGCGTTAATCTCCACCTGGCATTAGGAGGGATTTATCCCGTCTAGTGGCTAAATCAATCCGGGGCATATCTGCACAAATCGAATGCTCGCATCATCGCTATTCATATATTGTTGATTGCATTGAATGCCAATCCGGTCATTTGATTCGTGCAGAGCCTGCCCTGGCGTATTAAAAACACACCCCAAATTTGGACGCCAGTCCCAGGTTTGGGGTGTTTTTATATCTAAGTAGCTAATTGCAATATGAATGAGAGAAGTCGCCTGAATTAAGTAAGCGTCTTATACTCGGCAGGTTTAAAAGACGGCTATACACTAGCTTTACAGACATTTTCAAAATCTTGCCCAATTTACCCATCAAAACTTTTTGAATATTATTACTCCGCTTACAAATTGCGCGATAATTACATAAGGGCTAACGCGCTGTTGAAACGATTGGGTTAGACTGTGCGACGATGCGTTAGTGGCTAACAGCAGAAGTAATTCCGCTATGGTTTAAATGCCGAATGAGCTTCACCTTTTCTTCTATAGCAGGTACTTGTAACTCTGTCTTACGAAGTACAGCATGAGAGAGACTTTAATTGCTTAACTTCGAACTCTGCAGATAACTTGAATACGGCCAACTTAGATAAGCTAATCCACATAAAGGAAACATTAATGAAATTAATTACTACTACCCTCAGTATAGTAATCGCATTATTCAGTTCGAGCATATATGCAAAATGTCAGGCCGGTAGCGAAACCATATTTTCTTGCATGACTGCAAAAGGAAAAAAAATTGAAGTCTGCGACGCAGAGAAAACCATTTCATACTCATTCGGTAAATTGCATGATAAGCCCGAAATTGTTGTTAATATTCCGCGTAATCAAGCATCGACATATCAATGGAATGGAGTGGGAGGACACATATCGTATTCTGTAAATATTCCAAATGGAAACACGGTTTATTCAGTTTTCTGGATCTTTGACCGGTTTTCGGAGGATGACGAAATTAAGGCTGGCGTTAATGTTGAAACCAATAAAAAAAGCGTAGCAATAGTGAAATGCTCTGGAAAAAACATTGAACAAAATATTGAAGGCATTAATTTAAAGCCGACTGAATAATTTTCTTAATAAAAAATTCAACCTGACAGGCTGGGATGCAGCAGCTTCATGTCAGAATATTTATTATGCTAATGGTTGAATATTAGCAGTGGGGCGGGTGCCGCCTGTGGTTGTAATTACGGGCACATTTCGAGCATGATGTAGTTTACTGACCGCAGTCGGCCATGAGCAGACGAAAAGGCTTAACACGATTCAATAATTGGAGATATTTTGACTGCCTCGACTTCAACAACAGATACTTTAGGTTGGCATGGAAAAATAGATTGGACCGAAGGAATTTCCACTGAAATTCGCCGTGAAGCATTTACAGTTACTTCAATGGGCGGTCTTTTAGATGTAAGAGGCGATGATTTTGAAGCTGCCTTGCTCGTTGGTGGGAAAATTCGCGTTTTTCAATGGAGCGATTGTCGTGGGAGTGTAGGACAAAACTTAGTTCGCAAAATTTCTACGGATAAAACGCGGTCCGAGCTGTCATTTCGTAAATCTGTTGAAGTGGAGGTCAGTGGGGATTATCCGCTAGGAGTACATTTTTCTGAGATATTAAATGTACTTGCTATAGGTGAATATGCTCTTGTATTAGAAGAAATTCCGGCTGACGCTTACGTGGTCGACCTAACTGATAAGTCAGAAAATGGTTTGGAAGTCACGAGTTTCTATCCAGGTTTTGGTGCTTTGATAGCAACACAACCTCTCAGCTCACTTTCTGCTGCTCATGTTAATCATCTAGCGCAAGACATACAAAATGGAGCAAGGCCAACGGTTATTACTTTGTGTACCGATGGCGCGTGGGGAGAGTTCATTATTGACGGCCACCATAAATTACCCGCTTATCGTATAGCTGGCATTCCAGTGCGCAGACTCAATATCGTGCGACTTAATAATGATCGTTTACCTCTTGCAGAAATATTGAATTTTGTACCGATAACTGGTGACTTAAGAAACCACGTAAAGGAATATAGACTCGGCTAGTTTTAAGGAAGTTTCCGCTTTGGGTCGGGAGCAGTAGCTCAAGACGGCCAAGAGCAGACTGTACAAATAACTTAAACTGAGACAAAAAAGTCTCACATGGAAAATATTGCACGAGCCTTGATTATTGCCTGCCAATATATTGAACGTTTAAATAGTACAGATTTCGATGATGACGTGAAAGTCCTCGAAGAAATATCACATTAGCTATCTCTCGTGTCGAACAATGAAAAGCTATGTTTAGAGAAAGTTGCAAATGAAATGAATTTATCAAAGTGGATAGATGAAATTGGATTGAAATAAAACCAATAGTTATTGCGCAATTGACTTCTGCAGTCGGCCAGAAGGGGATGCTCGCAATAAGTAATTCTGAATAAGGGATTTTGTGCTTACTTTTGAAATCTGTAGCTCAAACAAAGACTATATTGCAGTGACAGTTCAAGGCTATGAACGTGCTGCAATAGGTGAGTTTTACGATGACAATTGGCTAAACGTTGTCGTTGAGATAAATTCAGGAGCATTCAGAGGCCGGTTTTTTGCTTCGTTTCAGGTATTTGAATTTAGCGATTTTTACGATCAATTGCAGCTGCTATACGATACCTTAAAGGGTAAAGCAATCTTTTCTACCCTTGAGGGGCAGCTCGAAATTTCTATTACTTGTAATGTACTTGGCAATTTAGAGGTTAGTGGTTTTGCCATGGATGAAGCGGGAGTAGGAAATCAGCTAAATTTTCAATTTCAATTAGACCAAACGTATCTCCCAAAAATATTGGGTGAGCTAGCCACTATTGTTAACTCATTTCCAATACGAAATGCATAAGCAGTTGGAATTCCGCTTTGGGTCAAGAAACACCAACTTATACTTTAATGGATTCTTTATGTTTTTTTGCAAAAAATCAGAAATACTTATCGCAAAATTTATGATTTTGTTTCTCTGTTCACTCATGTCAGATAACGCTTTTTCAGGTGAGCCATTCATAGGACATGTCGGGCACGAGTCTATAGTAATTCCACTTCCACTCGCCTCGAAACGAGCTTCGGAGGGGGCGCCAGATTATGAGAGTGCCAAAGCACACATGCCATCTGGTGCTCATCTAATAGCCGTCATGTATGATTACGTTCCGACGTCAGGTGGAAATAAGACCCCAAAAAAGCGAGTAAGATTTCAGTACAAGATTTCTGCCCCAGATATGATGGAGACTGTTTATTTTTCAGAGGCAGATTTTGAATCGTTGAAAAAGACAATTAAAGCCTCTGTTGAAAAAAAATGGGGTGAAAGTGATAATTATCACAGACAACTTCAATCACAAATCGATGCTGCTGGTAAAAAGTTAGCACCCTCCGACAAGAGGTATGCCGTAAAGTTATCCCTTGGTTCAATCACGAAAAATGGCGTATTTGCTGACAATCCGCATTTCATTGGCACATACACCGTTAGGAACCTTAAATTCGAAGATGGAAAGGAGCCGCAAGAACAGCAGGCATTTTCTGGTGGGGGATATTTGCTAATAAAAGGGAAGTTAGTATTTGTTGATGTGGCGGGTGATGTGGATGCCACCGAGAGTGATATTGGGTTGTCTAGGCTTGCCAAATGGGCGGAAGATATTTTGCAAAGTAATCCATAAGTTTTCCTTATTCTGGCAAGAGCAGAATTCTCTGCAATGGAAAAAAGTGTTATGTGTGGCCTGCTGCAACATCTGTCAACTTGCGGCCATTAGTAGACTATCAAAATAAACTGCAGCTTGTAGTTCGCAGTCTATTCACGCATAAAAATCTTTCGATTCCTTTACCTATTTGACTAAATGAAAAAAACAATTCTAATCAGTGCATTGATAGGTTTTATTGCGACAGCCAATGCGGAAAATAACGAAGGATTAGTTGCTTATGATGCTGAAAAAATAGCACAGGCAATCGAAGTATTCGCACCACTTGCTGAGCAGGGCGATGCCGCAGCCCAAACCATCCTTGGAATAGCCTATGAGAATGGTTTCGGCGTAGAAAAAGATTATGCTCAAGCATTTAGTTGGTTTCGTAAAGCCTCAGAGCAAGATTATGCGGAGGCCGAATTTAAACTAGGCGTCATGCTAAGCAAGGGATTAGGCATACAGCAAGACGAACTTCAAGCTGTTGTGTGGTATCGCAAGTCTGCCGAACAAAACTTTGCTGCTGCACAATTTAATCTAGGTGTGATGTATGAAAAAGGGCGTGGGGTCCCGAAAAATAATAATCGCGCTTTGAGTTGGTGGCGTAAAGCAGCAGAACAAAACTATGCTACTGCACAGTTCAATGTCGGCGTGATGTACAAAAATGGGCGGGGTGTTCCACAGGACAATAACCAAGCTGTGAGTTGGTTTCACAAAGCTGCTGAGCAAGGAATGCCTCAAGCTCAGTATAACCTTGGCTTAATGTATGCAAAAGGATGGGGCATATCACAGGATTTCGTTCAAGCCATGTATTGGTATCGTAAGGCTGCAGAACAAGATATTGCCGACGCGCAATATAATCTCGGTGTGATGTACTCGGAAGGCCAGGACGTACCTAAGGATTACATTCAAGCCGTGTATTGGTATAGAAAGGCTGCTGAACAAGGAAAAGCAGAAGCACAAACGAATCTCGGCGCAATGTATTACAGCGGTCAAGGTGTGGCAAAGGATGACTCCCATGCAGCACATTGGTTTCACAAGGCTGCAGAGTTAGGCGATATCTCCGCGCAAGCCAATTTAGGCACAATGTATGAGTTTGGTTCAGGCGTAACGAAAAACTACGACCGTGCAATTAGTTGGTATCGTAAAGCTGCAGAACAAGGTCAGCCAATGGCTCAATCTTATCTCGGCATGATGTATGAAGATGGTAGAGGCGTGCAACAGGACTACGCTCAAGCAGTTAGTTGGTATCGCAAATCTGCTGAGCAAGGGCATGCCGTGGCACAAGTCAGCCTTGGTGTGATGTACGCGGAAGGGAAAGGTGTACCAAAAAATATTGTGGTAGCTTACGCACTGTTTAGCCTCGCCGCGTCAGATGCAACAAGTAATGGCGCTAAAGCTAAAGCAGATTTTTCGCGAAAGATGACAATCCATCAAGTTAATGCCGGTCAGCAATTGCTGCAAGAAATTACCAAGCCGAATAATTTTAACAATGCCATCGAGGCATACTTAAAAAGATGAAGTAAATTCATAAACGACAAAACTATTCTTCTTAGCGATTTATTTAATACGATTTATTTAGTGTCCGCTAAGGGGCGGGAGCTGCCTGTGGTTGTAACTATGGGCACATTTCGAGCATGATGTAGTTTACTGACCGCAATCGGCCAGAAGCGGAAGTGTCATATAGGAAGGCATGAATAGTGAACACGCACGTTCAATCAAAAAATGTGAAGGTCACAAAGTATGACAAGCTATTTGCTGTGTTTGAGGAGTTAACTAAGCAGCTTCAGTTAATTCCAGATGAAAAGCTTCAGGTTTACGTCGGCTTTTTAATTCAGATGCCTGAGCAATTTAATCAAATGCTAGCGTCAAACAGAGGTTTAACCAAGTCAAAAATGGCGACTGGATTAGAGCAAGCGCTTCGAGAGGTGCCAGAAATTTTTTCGAATTTAAAGCCTGCTGCCCGACTGAGTGCCCTTAATGCATGGAACGCGTCAATTCAAAAAGAATTTCCAGAATTTGCAGAAAAAAGCAAAGAAAAAATTGCAAGGATATTAATCAGAGGCCACATAAAAAATGAGCCTGAATATTACTTAATACGCAGTGAGGTGGATGCACTTGAAGGTGTTGAGGCACAAGATTCAGTACTTAAGCAATATTATTCGCTTATAGAGAAATTTGAAGTTAAATAGTTATATTGATTGGCAATAAAAAAAAACATTCATTTGCGGGTGTTTTAGATGCATTCAGTCGTGGAATTTTATCAAGCTATTCATCATAAATTTCCAGATATATCAAAAAAAACAGATTTATTGTTTATGAATGATTGGGGGAAATTTCTTCCAGAGTACGCATACTCTTGGTTTGAAAAACTTGCTTACGCCTTGAATTCAGAAATGAACAATAGAGTGTCTTTTTTAGTTTACAAGCCTTTGTTTTACTTTTTTAATGCCATTTTGCAAAATGCAAATGACGAAATAAATACCTGCATAGATGTTGCATTTACAGAAAATCTGTTTTGGCAATTGCCAGAAGACAAGTCGGGCCAGTATTGGATTGATCTTCCTGAGTCAATAAAATGTCTCTATTTAGCTTTTCATGGAAGGCCACCCATTTAAACGATTTACTTCCGATTTAGGGCGATGTCAGGCAATGAAAAGGTAATGACGTGAGATTAAAATTAAGAACTCAAGAAATATTTATTTATTATTTTTGCTGGTCGACGCTTTGGTTTTGTTTGTCTGCTGCGTGTTCTTTTATTTATAACAATGCAGAAACGTCAATATCAGCCCACATTATGCTGTGCATAACGGGATTTCCATTAGCACTGGTCTCTTTATACTTTCCGAATGGGACAGTTGAAGCCGTGGCTATTGCTGGCGCTCTGGGGTTAATACAGTGGACTTTTCTTTCACTTTAAACAAAAAGTCTGTTTTGGATCGATAGTGGCCTGTTCTATTTAAAAATGTACACGTTTAGGATAGATTGTTAATCTCACTGTGTTTGAAGTTAATTGTAATCACAAAACCAGAACTAATTGACTTCTTAGTAGTTATTTTTAAATCTTCGACTGTTAGAGGCCTGATATGAACAACCGAATAATAAATTTAATCGCCATGGCGTTGTCCATATCGATACCATCTGTTGCTGTAGCCGAAATTGACGCAAATATTGAACAAGCACAAAATATTCCTAGCATTGCAATGAATATCTTTTCACAGGAAGCAAAGATTCGTAC
The DNA here is from genome assembly GCF_011601265.1 of Iodobacter violaceini. Classification (GTDB taxonomy): domain Bacteria; phylum Pseudomonadota; class Gammaproteobacteria; order Burkholderiales; family Chitinibacteraceae; genus Iodobacter; species Iodobacter violaceini. The sequence goes on along the minus strand of NZ_JAAOLX010000015.1, from coordinate 7,472 downwards.
TGAATTATTTGAATCCATTTCAAAACGAAATGGATTTAATTTAATTAACGGCCGGTGGGGCGGTGAGTTCAATAACGACCACCTTGCCCTCAAAGAGCAAGATGGTAGAACATTACTTCTATTGGGCTTAAAATTAACCAGCCCAGAGGGGAATTTACAACTTGACCAAATGTCTATGGGTTCCTTTGTTCAGTTATCACCATTATGGTTGTCCGCAGTAATTCAAAGTTTGAAGTTAGACAAAAATCAATCTGAAATGGCTAATAAGCTTGAACGTGCAAGAAATTCAAAAACCCTTGATACCATGCTGCTACTGTTCGATAAAGTAAGTAACAATGTCAAATTTCTAAAAGTTCGTGTCCCAGAGTGACTATTTTGAAGTATGCCTGACCAGTGAAATTTAAATTGATTACTCATCAAGCCCTATAACGTGCAATTTTTTCTTTGTTAGTTGTTTTTATATCATATTTCAAGTACTCCCGCTTTGGGTCAGGTGCCGCCTGTGGTTGCAAGTACGGGCTCATTTCAAGCATGATGTGCTTCACAGGCTGGATGCGGCCAAGTGCAGACATTTCTTCTAACGGGCAGTAGAGTAATCCAGCAATCTTCTCCATTAGTTTGATATTGCAGAAACGATCAGTATTTAAAATGCCGAGGAATCTAAAATGCCAGCATATCAGTTTTATAAAAGAATGATCGGGGCGCAGAGCGAGTTTAGCTGTTTGTGCACCGATCAAGATCAATTTCTTGCTAATAGAGAGCACTTGCTGGCTCAGGGCTTTGAAGTTGTGGGCTATCTGATATACGCATCGAATGAAACGGAGGCAATTGCTCGTTTTAATGAGGACAGAACTTCTCCGTATTACGATAACACCATATCGGACACGATTGCAGGTGACGCTTACTATTTCGTAATGAATCTGGCCAAATCGATTTTCAATCGAACAAAAAATATAAGTTAGAAATTCAATTGGATTTTATTATTATCCGCTTCAGGGCGGATGTTGCCTCTCAGCTACTGTCCCTAAATGGCTGATTACGGCCAGAAGCGGAAATTGAATTTTGTAGGTTGGTGCTGAGCTTGCGAAGCCCAACAATCACAGCAAGCGTTAGTCTGCATTTCTATTTCTATTTGTGAATGCCATCATGGAATACCTCCCAATCGGCGGGCTAATGTCATATCTGATTTTTCAAACACTCTACTTGCTAATCTTATCTGCGCTACTGTTTCGCTCTCGTCAAAGACAAAAGAGTTATGCACTACTCGTCATAGTTTCCTTACTATCCTTTATCGGAATTCCGATGCTACTACCGCTTAGTACTGAGTTGTACAACTATGGACCGGAGTCAGGACGTTGGGTTTCACCGATAGGTGGATTTTTGGTTCTGCCTATACTATTCATCGTTTTTTCATTTAAATGTGAGTCAAAAATTGGAAAATTGTTTCAAGGCATACTGGCATCGGGCTTGATTACTGCGGGAACAATAATGTCATTAAGGGGGGGGCCAGTTAGCTAGTATCGTAGCTCCGATTAGAGAAGCGTAATCGGAGAAATGAATCGCCCTGGGTTTTATAGACGCTTCCGAGCCGTTCGTGGCCAGTCCTTGGCTTGATAGACAATTCCAAGTTTCACGAAAATGTCCGCTAAGGGTCGGGTGCTGTCACTCATGCCTTCTGGATAAATTGATAAGAATTTGCAGTCAGTCTTCAAATGACAAAAAAGCGCGTGCATGCACTCGTGCTGCTGCACCAGCAGCACGCTGCGATTTTGTAATAGGAATAGCAGGATGGTTTTATTATGTGCCCGATATCGCGGCGTTTCTAAAACAATCAGCTTATGAAAAATGGGCTTAGATCAATACAGCGCTGAGCAGAACGAGCCTGTTATTTTTAACGAAATGGGTATTTTTCTGGCGGAACACATCAGGCACATAGATATACCTAATTTAAATGACAGGCCCGGCTGATGCTTTAAATCTGTGCGTTTACAGATTTGGCTTTATTGAGCAAAAGAATGATTCGCTCAGAATTTTTTGCTGTAATTTGCAGTGATGAAATACATTTTGGGGGAATGATAAGCGCCACTTAACAGTGGGCTTGGTACATAAGCGCTATCAAAATGCACATACTCAAATGCCACGCCTAAGCTATCAGTTTTATTCAGCTGATATTGCCCGCCCAAGCCAAAGCGCCATGCCTCACCGGATGGCATGGTCATTGAGGTGTTTTGCTGGTCTTTGTAAAAACTGCTGTCATAGGCAATACCGGTATTTAAGCGTAAAGCGGGCGTGGCCTGATATTGCAGGCCCAGCGCGGTATGCCAGGTGTCTTGCATACGGTCTGCATTGGGCGCTTCATTATTGCCGAGCCAAAGCTGATTATCGTTATACGCTTCCCAGTTTTGCCAGCCCAGATTGGCCATCACAGCCCATTGGGGTGCCAGCTGGTGAAAGGCACTGAACATTAGTTGCTGAGGCGCATTGATGCTGCCACTCGCCGGGATTTGCCCGCCCAGCGGATGATTTACACTGCTGTTGAAATTGTATTCAGTTTCGCTGGTGTAAGAGAGGCCAAGGCGGGTGGCGTGATCAGGCTGATATAAAACCCCCAGTTTGATGCTGGCGGACCAGTCGGTGTCGTTCAGCTCTACATCGCCGCCGGGTGTGCTGCGGGTTAATGAAAAGACACCATAATTGGCGTTAATACTTCCGCCAACAGACCATTGATCATTGATTTTATAAGCCACTGTGGGCTGAATGGTCATGCCGAGCAAAGTGCTTCTTTTAATTAAGCGGCTGCCCGCCCAGTCACCAAAATCAAGCCCAAGGCCAAAGTTGCCATACACGCCAATCCCCACTTTCAGCTGCTCATCCACGCTGTGGCTGTAAAAAACACTCATGCCAGGAAACCAGCCCACAACATTGCCCGCTTCATTGCCACTGAATGCCCCGCGGCCGTCCTGCTGATATTTGGCATCGCCATACAAACCTTGCAGGCCAATCGTCAGCTGATCGCCTTCCAGCATGGTCATGCCCGCCGGATTGGTGGCAATCGTTGTGGCATCCTGTGCACGGGCGGCGCTGCCCGCCCCGGCAAGGCCCACATCTTCGGTGCCCAGCTCATACAAATACAGCCCGCCAGCCCAGCTGCTGCCGCTTAATCCGGCCAGTAATAATGCTAATAATTGGGGTTTCATCAAACAACTCCTGATTGCAGGGTTTACCTGCGCACTCAATTAAAACCGCCGCTTCAGCCTGGGCTGAGAACGGCGGTTGCGTACTCATTTCACATCAATCAGCCTGCTGCTTTATTTGGCTTTTTTAGTGCCCGGCAGAATTTCAAAGCGAGGGTCAAATTTTTCCTGGGTGCTCATCAATTGCTTCAGTACCGCTGTATTACCAGTCAGCTGTACTTTGCCATTTTGGGTGAGCTGCTCAAAAGTGGCTCTGCCAGAGATAAAGGTTTCCAGATCACTGCGATTGATGGTGATGGTCAGATCCGCATCTTTGGCGATGAAGCCTTTAATATTGCTGAGTGTGGAGTTGCTCATTTCCAGCACGTATTTCTCACCATTATCCGGAGTGATAAAGTTGATCTTGAACTTCATGCCGTCTGCTTTTTTGCTGTTCATGGTGACGGCCAGATAATCCAGCAGCAGATCAGTGGACATAGCACGCGCCATATCCGGGCTGGTTGCACTTGGAGAAGCCCCTTCCGGAATGCCATTACGCAGCTCATAGGCGCCAGCAAGGAAGCTGTTTCTTAAGGCAACACTTTCTTTCTGGTAGCCCAGCTGCTCATATACATCGGCCAGCAAATCTTTAGCCGCAGTATTCTTTGGCTCTGCCAGTGTCAGCTTATTCAAGATTTCAACGGCTTCCAGATACTTGCCCTGGTCATGCAGTTTTTTGGCCTTGGCCATAATCTTTTTACTGCCGCCCATCATTTCCACATAAAGAGGGGCGGAATCACGCGGCGATAAAGGCATTAAAGTAGCCGGGTTGGCATCCCAATAGCCAAGGTAGCGGTTGAGCACCGCACGGCTGTTGTGCTCTTCAGAGCCATGATAAGAGTGGGCCGCCCACTGGTTTTGCAGCGATTGCGGCGGTTTGTACACATTATGAATTTCATTAATGGTGACGCCTTTATTAGCCTGATGCAGCACTTCATTATTCAGATTGGCGTAAATATCACGCTGGGTGCGCATGACTTCCTGCACACGCTCTTTACCCCAGCGCGGCCAGCTGTGCGATGCAAACATCACATCGGTTTTATCGCCAAACAAATACAAGGCGTTATTGATGTTTTTGGACCATGCCAGCGCATCCCGCACCAAAGCGCCGCGCAGGGTGTAGATATTGTGTACGGTGCCGGTGATATTTTCAGCCGCCCAGAACGCTTTAAATTGTGGGAAGTAGGTATTCATTTCTGAAGGTGCTTCGGTACCCGGTGTGTTCTGGAACACCATTTGCACGCCATCAACGGTGATCTCTTCAATATCCTGGCTTACAGTACGGGTTGGCGGAATCAAACCCAAATCGCCTGCGGCAACATTCTTACCAATCGCCTGATCAACGTGACCAAATGGGCTGCGTGGTAACAGCGTGCCGTAGGTCAGCAGCATGCGCCGTGTCATCGCATTGCCGGCATACACGTTTTCAGAGATGGCATGTTCCATAAAGCCTTCAGGAGCAATAATTTGAACTTTGCCGCTGATGACATCTTTTTCATCAACCACACCACGAGCGCCGCCAAAGTGATCGCCATGTGAATGTGAATAAACCACAGCCACAACCGGCCTTTGGCCCAGTTTTTCATTCACAAAGGCCAGCGCGGCACGGGCGGTTTCTTTGGCTGTTAGCACATCAAATAAAATCCAGCCGGTGTCACCCTTAATAATGGTCATATTCGCGAGGTCAAAACCGCGTACCTGATAAATCTTACCCGGCACAACTTCATACAGGCCGTAGCCCATATTTAAAATGGCCTGGCGCTGAAGGGAAGGGTGAATGCTGTCAAAGTCTTTGCCCTGCAGCAGATAGTCATAGCTGCCTATATTCCATGCGACGTGGCCGGCATCTGCCATGATTTCTTTGTAAGAAGGGGCGGCAATAAAGCCTTTTTTGGATTCTTCAAAATCACGCGTATCTTCAAATGGCAGGCTGCTGCGTTGCGCTTCGATCAGCGCTTTGGTGTACTGGGAAGGCATCTTGCCTTTTGCATCAAAGTGCTTGCCCAGCGCTGCATTTGGGTCTGTTGCTGCCACCCCGCCACCGCCAGCTGCAATAGAAACAGCGCTGACCCCACCCATGAGTGCCATAGACAGTACAAGTGATAGTGTTTTGATTCGCATGATATTTATCCTCTGGAAAGTCATTTTTTAACTCCGGGCAGCCTTCTTCATCAGCTGTGGAGTAGTCAAGCAAAGCAATTCACCTAGCCAAACAAAAAGCTTAGCGATAAAATTAGTACAGATGAACTATTTGTCGCTAATTTAGTACACTTGAACTAATTAGGTCAATGCAAAAAAGTACCGAATAAAGAGGCTGTTTGATGTCAATACAAAGAAAATCCAGGTCGCCGGATCTGCCAGGCGATGCGGCCAAAAGCAGTGTTTCGCAAAATACGATTAACCATATTCTTGAGTGCGCGCAGCAGGTGCTGATTGAGTTTGGCAATGCCAAATTTACAACCAGAAGGGTGGCCGAAGCGGCGGGAATTTCACCGGGCAATCTGACTTATCATTTCCCTAGTAAAAACGAGCTGATCAACGCGATGGTTGCGAAAATACTGGAGAAATACTTTCTTCATTTGGAAGAATCGCTTTCCCCGGAAGGGCAACTCTATGCAGAAGGCCTGAGGGGGCTGGTGCGCTGGATGATGATGGATGCCATTCAAAATGAAACGACGCGCACTTTCCGTGAGCTATGGGCGATGGCGCTGCATGATGAGCAAATTTGCCAGACAGTGGATGCGTTTTATGATGCCATGATCGAAAGATCAGCCGCCTTAGTCAGTCTCAGATACCCCGCAGCCAATACCCTTGCGATCAATGAGCTGATCCATTTATTAGCCATTGTGATGGAGGGCAGCAATGTGCTGTATGGCACCTGCAATACGCGAGCCGTTAGCTTTGAGCGCATTATCGAAATGACTATGCCCATAGTTGAACAGATTGCGCCTCAGGGCGTTTGATGCAGTTTTTTGTGTAAAGCAGCGCCCCGGGCTGCTCATGGTAAAGGCTGCGCTGATCGCCCTGAGGATATTTGTCCAAAGGGCAGAGGGCTTCGCCGGGCGATAAAACCCCGGCAAAGCCCGGTGTACTACAGCAGAGGCGGTGTGGGGATGTCTTCCAGTACGCTGGTTTCGTTCACATATTGCTGCCACTCTTGCATCAGCTCGGCGAGGATATCGGGGCGGGCTTGGGCCTGATCGTGGATTTCGCCCGGATCGATATCCAGATCGTATAGCTGCCATGTTTCCGGGCCGGCAGGGGCGGGAATATAGAATTCTTATTCCGCGCCGTTTTTTTGTTTGGGCAAAATGCCGTGGCCCGGATTTTTGCCCAAACGGGCATCATGCTAAATCGGCGCGTATTGATGCAATCTCTGTAAAGCGCTGCAGTTCTCTTTCCAGATCAAGCGTTCCGCTTGTTTGTGATTTATCGTCTAATCGCGGGAAATTAAGGGTTTACATGATCCCCCGCAATCACCAAAATAACCGGGGATAGTGTGTTTTAAGGTTAATTCCATTTTTTTAAATGGATGAATAAATCTGGTTTTTTAAAATATATCCGTCAGGCGGATGGTTTCATGATCAGAATATTTCAATCAGAATGAGTATGTTCTGGATTGCTATTCTGATCTTAATGGTGCTATATCTGTGATTGATTTAAGATGATTCCCTTCCTTTTTTCTTTCTGATAAATAAAATAAGCTATATATTTTTTGTGCGATTAATGGCTGTGAAGATTGAACGCTTTGTGACATATTTACGTGCTGTGCAGGGATTAACCGACATACCTTTTTAATTTTTTGTGATTAACTGGTAATAGCTTTAAACATGTCAGCGTACCTGCCTGCTGAAGCCGGGGAAAATAGTTAAAAACTGAATCATTATTAAATACTTAAATACGATTGATTTTTGTAAGTAAGTTTCTAAATTTTATGAAATCAGGAGTTTAATTATGCAATTAAAATCAATTATATTTGCCGCAAGCTCACTGCTTGCTTTACCTGTGCTGGCCGATTCAGCCGTAAAACAAAACAGTGCCGCATCATCTGTTGAGCAAAAAACACCTGCAGAGCGCCGGGCAGCAATTGATCAGGCAGCGCAAGACACGCTGGCTCAGGTTTATAAAAAATTCCCAAGTGCAAAATCGCAGATTGCTAAAGCATCGGCCTATGCGGTATTTCGCACCGGCGGGTTTCAGGCCGTCTTTGTAGGGGCGGGCGGGGGTCTGTCTCTTATA
>NZ_JAAOLX010000014.1 GCF_011601265.1 Iodobacter violaceini | reverse complement strand
GGTCAGCTCGACAGCCTGTGCCGTGGTCAGCGCCACCGCCTGATCGGTGGTTAAGCCCGCCAGCGAGCTGGTCTTGATATTGACAACCTGATCCGTGGTCAGATGCGCCACTTGATCGGTGGTCAGTGCTCTGATCTGAGCGCTGGAAAGTGCAGCAATCGCCAGCGTGCTGATCACGGCCAGATCGCGCGTTTCGAGTGCTGCGATATTAGTGGTAGTGAAGGCAGCAACCTGGCTTGAGGTCAGAGCGGCAGCCTGTGCAGTAGTCAGTGCAGCAATTTGATCTGTAGTCAGCCCCAAGAGCGACGCGGTTGTTAACTGAACCGCCTGATCGGTCGTTAAATTAGCCACTTGCGCTGTCGTTAATGCCCGAACTTGGTTACTTGAAAGAACGGCAACCGGCAAGGTGGTGACAACGGCCAGGTCACGCGTTTCCAGTGCGGCCACATTATTGGTGGACAACGCGGCCACCTGACGGGTGGTCAGAACGGCGGTCTGGGCTGTAGTCAGGGCGACAACCTGATCAGTGGTCAGCCCGCTTGAAAACGCAGCTGTATTCAGCGCCACAACCTGATCGGTCGTCAGATTCGCCACCTGGGCGGTGGTCATGACATTCACTTGGGCCGTATTTAATACGGCAATACCGCTGGTTCTGAGTACGACTACATCGCGTGTTTCCAGTGCGGCAACGCTGCCGGTGGAAAGTGCGGCAATTTGTGATGAAGACAGCGTTGAGGCCTGATCTGTGGTCAGCGCAACCGCCTGATCGCTGGTCAGCGCCCTGACCTGGCTGGTGGTCATTCCTGCTACGGATGTCGTCGTCAGCACAGCCACATCACGGGTTTCAAGTGCCGCAATATTTGTTGTTGAAAGTGCGGCCACCTGGCGGGAAGTCAGCTCTGTGGCCTGTGCAGTAGTCAGCGCCACCACCTGATCAGTCGTCAAACCGCCCAGGGCGGTGGTACTGATATTGATGGCCTGATCAGTTGTTAAGTGAGCGACCTGATCGGTCGTCAGCGCTCTGACTTGCGCACTGGACAATACCGCCACGCCTTGCGTACTGACCACGGCTAAATCACGGGTTTCGAGTGCGGCAACATTAGCAGTAGAAAGCGCCGCGACCTGGCGTGTGGTTAAAACGGCAGCCTGGGCCGTATTTAATGCAACCACCTGATCTGAAGTTAAGCCACCGCCTACTGCCGTGGTCGTCAGGGCAACCACCTGATCGGTGGTCAGGTTATTAACCTGAGCAGTGGTCAGCGCTCTGGCTTGCGTGCTGGACAAAACAGCAACATCAGCCGTGCTGATCACCACCAGATCACGGGTTTCCAGTGCGGCCACATTATTGGTGGACAACGCGGCCACCTGGCGGGTGGTCAGCACAGCGGCCTGGGCCGTAGTCAGGGCGACAACCTGATCAGTGGTCAGCCCGCTTGAAAATGCAGCTGTATTCAGCGCCACAACCTGATCGGTCGTCAGATTCGCCACCTGGGCGGTGGTCATGACATTCACTTGGGCCGTATTTAATACGGCAATACCGCTGGTTCTGAGCACGACTACATCGCGTGTTTCCAGTGCGGCAACGCTGCCGGTGGAGAGTGCGGCAATTTGTGATGAAGACAGCGTTGAAGCCTGATCTGTGGTCAGCGCAACCGCCTGATCACTGGTCAGCGCCCTGACCTGGCTGGTGGTCATTCCTGCTACGGATGTCGTCGTCAGCACAGCCACATCACGGGTTTCAAGTGCCGCAATATTTGTTGTTGAAAGTGCGGCCACCTGGCGGGAAGTCAGCTCTGTGGCCTGTGCAGTAGTCAGCGCCACAACCTGATCAGTCGTCAAACCGCCCAGGGCGGTGGTACTGATATTGACGGCCTGATCAGTTGTTAAGTGAGCGACCTGATCGGTCGTCAGCGCTCTGACTTGCGCACTGGACAATACAGCCACGCCTTGCGTACTGACCACGGCTAAATCACGGGTTTCGAGTGCGGCAACATTAGTAGTAGAAAGCGCCGCGACCTGGCGTGTGGTTAAAACGGCAGCCTGGGCCGTATTTAATGCAACCACCTGATCTGAAGTTAAGCCACTGCCTACTGCCGTGGTCGTCAGGGCAACCACCTGATCGGTGGTCAGGTTATTAACCTGAGCAGTGGTCAGCGCTCTGGCTTGCGTGCTGGATAATACTGCAACACCCGCGGTGCTCAGCACCACCAGATCTCGCGTTTCCAGCGCGGCCACATTATTGGTGGACAACGCGGCCACCTGGCGGGTGGTCAGCACAGCGGCCTGGGCTGTATTCAAAGCAACAATCTGATCTGTTGTTAAGCCACTTGCCAGCGCCGCGGTATTTAACGCCACCACCTGATCCGTGGTCAGATTAGTCACTTGTGCGGTGGTCATTGCGTTGACCTGAGCGGTACTTAAAGCAGCGATACCACTGGTATTAAGCACCACCACATCACGTGTTTCCAGAGCGGCAACACTAGTGGTGGAGAGTGCAGCAATTTGTGATGAAGACAGCGTTGCGGCCTGATCTGTGGTCAGCGCAACCGCCTGATCGCTGGTCAGCGCCCTGACCTGGCTGGTGGTCATTGCGGCTACGGATGTCGTCGTCAGCACAGCCACATCACGGGTTTCAAGTGCAGCAATATTTGTTGTTGAAAGTGCGGCTACCTGGCGGGAAGTCAGCTCGGTCACCTGTGCCGTGGTGAAAGCAACAACCTGATCCGTCGTTAGGCCACTTAAAGATGACGTATTCAGGTTAACCACCTGATCCGTTGTTAAATGCGCAACCTGATCAGTTGTCAGTGCTCTGATTTGTGCACTGGACAGCACCGCCACGCCCTGAGTGCTGATCACGGCTAAATCACGTGTTTCAAGTGCGGCGATATTAGTAGTAGAAAGTGCGGCCACCTGGCGGGATGTCAGCACCGCAGCCTGTGCCGTGGTCAATGCAACGATCTGATCTGTGCTGAACCCACTTCCCACAACCGTGGTAGTCAGGGCAAGCACCTGATCGGTAGTCAGATTATTAACCTGAGCGGTGGTCAGCGCTCTGGCTTGCGTGCTGGAGAGCGTGGCAATACCGGAAGTACTCAGCACAACAAGATCGCGTGTCTCAAGGGCCGCAAGACTTGTGCTGGTCAGGGCGGCAATCTGGCGTGTGGTTAAGACTTGCGCCTGAGCGGTGGTGAGCGCCACGACCTGATCAGTGGTTAAGCCACGGCTGATTTGCGAAGTGGTCAGCACCACAATCTGCGCTGTAGTTAATGCTGCAAACTGGCTGGTAGAAAATTCCGCTATATCTGCGGTCGTAAATCCAGCGATTTGCTGGGTTGTCAGTGCAGCAACCTGTGCCGTCGACAGTGCAGTGATATAGCTCATTTTTTTCTTCCTGAAGAGTAACTTCAAACCACAATTGCAGACTTAGGCACTGATTTACGCTCTAATCTTCCACAAAAGCTTACAAGAAATATTGTTTACTTATTTGTAAAAATGTGATTTTTATTTAAATAAGCAGCAAATACCATCATGAACCACATCTATCGACAAAAATAAAGGTAACTTTAGCACAATTAAATGCTTATTTTCTTACATGATTTAATCGGCAAAAAAACTACAAACCCCCGCTATGCTTCTGATTTTGCGCCAAAAATCACCAAACATTCAACAAAAACACCTCAGCAAACAGATCAATGGTTAAAATGTGACCATAATCACAAAAAACCACACCACAGCCAACTTACTTACAATACATTACACCAATGTAAGATTTTCCATCCTTTTTGCGCTGCCTGATCGCACAGCACAGAATCTGGATTCACCACACAAGCATGCTCAACCGCCAGCAGCAATGGCACATCATTTATTGAGTCGCTATAGCCCGTACTGCCCGCCAGAGCTTCACCCTCTTTTTGCAGCCAGTCATGCAATCGCAGCACCTTGCCCTGCTGGTAAGTCAACACGCCCTTAGTCTGCCCCGTATACACACCCGCTTCACTCTCCAGGCCGATAGCAAGATAATCAGCCACGCCCAGAAAGCGGGCCACAGGGCCAACAATATGATCCCCGGTTGCAGAAATAATCAGCACTCTGTCGCCCCTGGCGCGGTGCTTTTCAATCACCTGCCGCGCCTCTGCAAACACGACAGGGGCAATCATTTGCTCAATAAAAACAACCACCCACTGCCCCACCCCCTCAACCGGACGCCCTTTTAAAGCTTGCAGCGTAAAAGACATATAGTCTTCCATTTGCAAAAGCCCCTGGTGATAGGCCCGCATCAGCTCCGCTTCTTTGGCCAGCATACTGGCGTCAGCCAGACCTTTATTCACTAAAAATTGCAAAAACAGGCTGGCGCTATCACCATTAATCAATGTGTCGTCTAAATCAAAAATTGCTAATGCCATTACTTATCCTTGCTTCGCCTCAGACAGGTCTGGGATGATTGGTGATGGTTTATGGCTTGCATATGCGCTTTCACCTGCGGCCCAAAACCAACGCAGGCAAAAACGCCGGGCAAGCCCTGCATCGCGCTCAAATTAAATATCAACTACTCAGGCTTTATCAGACTTACCAGCCGCAGCGGCAAAGCCCGCCAGCTTGCAATCCCAAAGCCAGGGCTGTGCGCCTTTGTCTTCCGCGTTTTCTTTACGCCGAATGGCGTTTCTCACCATATTGGCACCCAGCCAGCGTATCGGTTCAGGAGGAAAAAAGCCTCTTGGGCCCGTGACCAGCGGGCTGCGCGTCCATTCATTATCTGCACCCAGCACAAGGGAAGATAAAATCTGCCCGCCCAAATAAGCCGGCCCCACGCCATTACCCGAATAGCCAAAGCCATAAAAAATACCCGGATGCTGATTAAGCCTGCCAAAAAATGGAATACCCGTTACCGACCGGTCAGAAGGGCCATTCCATGAGGCGGCAATCGCCACGTCTTGCAGGGCGGGAAAGAATCGTCTGAAGGCATCCGTAAGCGACTGCTGATAAGTACTCGGCTGATCAAACCCGGCCAGCATCCGGTTGCCATAGGAAAAAGTATTACCGCCCTTGCCCAGCATTAATCGCCCTTCTGCGGTGCTGCGATAGTAATTCACAAAAATACGTGAATCGCACACCGCCACACCGCGTGTAAGGCCGGTGCGCTGCAAAAGATCGGGGCAAGGCTCGGTGATGATCATATCGGACGAAACCACCGCAATGCTGCGCGATAAGGCCGGAAACATCGTCGCCATCGAGGCATTCAGCGCCAGCACCACCCTGCCCGCACTGATCTTGCCATGCGCCGTCACTACTACCGGTCTGGCGCCTTCAATCAGGCGCTCCATCGGTGTGGCTTCAAAAATCTGAACGCCCATTGCCCTTGCTACCCGCGCCAGCCCCCGCACCAGCAAGCCCGGCTGCACACTGCCCCCCACGGGTGAAAAAGCACCTGCAATATGCAGATCCGAACCTGCCATCAGTTTAACTTCGTGCCCGGGCAAGCCCACCCAAGTTGACGCGCCATGCCGCGCCAGCTCGTTCATCACGCCATCCATACTGCCCAGCTGCGCGGTATTGGTGGCGGTATAAAGTGTGCCATCGACGCGCACTTCGGCATCGATCTGATGATCGCGGCAAAATTGTGCAATCTGATAAACCGCGTCTTCCGAGGCTTTAACGATACGCAGTGCTTCTGCCTCACCAAACAGCCTTTTCAACGTCAAAAACTTTGTCGCCAATGTCAGCAGGCAGCCACCATTGCGGCCAGACGCCCCGCTGCCGCAGAGATCTTTCTCGATCATCACCACGCTTAATTCCGGCTTCGCTATTTTGAGCGAAATCGCCGTCCATAAGCCGGTATACCCCCCTCCCACAATGCACACATCGGCCTGTAAATCCTGCCTGAGCGGCGCGGCAGCTGGCGGGGTTTCTTTTAGCAAGGCCTGCTCAAACCACCAGGGGCGAAATTCACTCATCAGAGCCTTCCCAATATATAAAATAAAAGATGTCGCAAATGAAGATCAGGGACGCTCAGACCGGGCCATGCGTGCTTCAATATCGGCCAACACCGGCAGCAGGTCCGCAATGCTGTCGATCACATAATGCGCCCCCGCTCGTGATAACTTTTCTACCGCCACGGCGCGTTTTTTAGCTTGCTCAGCAGGGCTTAAATCGGCCCACTCTGCAGCGGTCAGCCCGACTTCATTCCCAGTCACGGATAAACCTACAGTCCACATACCGGCATTTAAGCCCTCATCAATCCCCACGGCCGTATCGTCCACTTTCACGCAGGCGGCTACATCACTTACCGCCAGATCGATTACATTTTGCAAAGCCATCCACGGCCCCGGGCGCGCGCCTGCTTTCAGATCATCAGCCGCCACAACGCAATCTGGCGCGTAGCCGCGCTCACGGGCAATCGGCAGCAAGGCATTCATGACCTGGCGCGGGTAGCCGGTGCAACTGCCAATTTTGATGCCTTTCACTCTCAGCGCGGCCATTACATCAAGCGCACCATTAATCGGCAGGGAATACTGGCCCACTTTGGCAATCTGCAAAGGCATAAACGCTGCATACAGTGCATCCACATCGGCATCTGTCATGCTGCGATCAAACTTCGCCTGCCAGCGAGCGGCCACCGCCGGCAACTGGCCCAGCGCCTTGATATGATCCCATTTAGCCATTCCCATCGGCACGCGAGCCTCGGCAAGAGAAATATCGATACCAAAGCCCGCAAAAGCCTCGATCAAAACCTGAGTCGGCGCAAAAGAGCCAAAATCCAGCACAGTGCCAGCCCAGTCAAAAATAACAGCCTGAATGGGGCCAAGATAAGCACGGGTGTAGCGATAGTTCATGGTTGTTCCTTGATTATTTAACTGTTTTTAATTGTTAATACGCTGCAAAAATCCATTAATCAGCCCACCCCAGCTCCGCCAGCACCCCGGCAATCACCGCAATGGCTTGCTGGATTTCAGCCTGATCAATCGCCCCGATGCAGCCCACGCGGAAGGTTTCTACTTCGGTGAGTTTGCCGGGATAAAGCAAGAAGCCACGGACGCGAACCGCCTGGTAGAAACGCTGAAAGTCGTACTCAGGGTGATTCGGTGCCAAAAAGGTATAGATAACCGGCGCTTGCAAATCGGCGGGTAAAAAGGATTGCAGGCCGAGTTTTTTCATCCCGGCAAGCAGCGCATCGCCATTCGCCTGATAGCGGGCCAGGCGTGCAGGCTGGCCGCCTTCTGCCCAATACTGATCAAGCGCTGTCCTGAAAGCCGCCACCACATGGGTGGGCGGGGTAAAGCGCCATTGGCCGGTTTTTTGCATATATTCAAACTGATCGCATAAATCCAGCGATAAGGATGGGCTTTGCCCCTGCACCAGGGCCGCTTGCTTCACAATCACAAAGCCCATGCCCGGCACGCCTTCCAGGCATTTATTGGCCGAAGAAATCACCGCATCCACTGGCAAACCATCGACCGGCAATGCACCAAATGCCGACATCGAATCCAGAATTAACGCCCGCCCTGCGGCCTGCACCACGGCAGCCACTTCTTCTACGGGGTTAAGCAGGCCCGTCGCCGTTTCGCAATGAATCATGCCCACATGCGAAATAGCCGGATTGCCCGCCAGCGCCTCGCGAACAGCTGCCGCGCTGACGGGCGTGCCATCGCTCACCGCCAGCACGCTAACCTTGCGCCCCATCACGGTGGCGATTTTGGCCATCCTTTGCCCATAAGCACCATTTACCAGCACCAATATTTCGCGATCTTTGGGCACCAGGCTGCCAATAGCGGCCTCCACCGCAAAGGTGCCCGACCCTTGCAAAGGCACGCAAACATAACCTTCCCCCAGATTGGCGATACGCAGCAGATCGGCGCACACACTGGCCGTCAGCGCATTAAATTTGGCATCCCATGAACCCCAATCAACCAGCATGGCGGTTTTAGTGGCCAGCGAGGTGGTCAAGGGGCCTGGCGTTAATAAGATCGGTTCACGCATGATTACTCCAATCGTCTAGATGAATTTTTTGATACAAAAAAATGGCCGAGGCCTGAATTTATTAAGTGCCTTCGGCACATTGATTTTGGTGCGGTATTCCCGCCGGGACTCACTTTCTTGAACGGCCAGGAAAGAAAGCAAAGAAGGCCACCCCGAACAGCACGAAGGCCCCTGACTGCGGATAATCAGCCCGGCGAAAAAGGCTGCTCGCTCGCTGCCTCGCCACCCCTTTTTCGAAACCCCGAGCTGCTTATTCCTCGCTTCAGCGTGCTTCAGGGGGATTTAAGCCCCGTGCTATGAGTTGCGATATAAATTTATTTTGTTTAGGTTGAAACGACTCAAAACCCAATAAATGGCTCAGTTCAAAATGCTTTTCTCCGTGAAACTCCGTGCTCTCTGTGGCCTCCGTGGTTCAAAATTTGGGTTTTCAGCAGTCTCTCGCCAATCAAACCCACTACTTTCTCCACGCTTGCGAACGCTTGCCCAACAGGGCCGAGGCGATGGCGAAGAGCAGGCACACCAGGGCTGAAGTCATAACAACTAGGGTAGCCATTGCAGCTGCAGCGGCGGTGTCGCCTGCGTCGTCCATATTCAGCACGGCCAGGGAAGAGAGCACGGTGTCTGGCGTATAGAGGAAAATCACGGCAGAGACGGTGGTCATGGCAGAGACAAAATAATAGCGGGCGATATCTAAAATTGCGGGCAGGCAAACCGGTACGGTGACGCGGCTGAAGGTAGTCCAGAACGGCACTTTGAGCGAGGCGGCAACGGCTTCAAATTCTGCATCCATCTGCTTAAGCGCAGTGGTGGCGGTGAGATGCGCCGTGGTATAAAAGTGCGTCACGGTACAGAGCACCAAAATACCCATCGTGCCGTACAGGCTGTGCATCGGGTTTTGCGGGTAATTAAAAAAGAACACATAGCCCAAGCCGAGCACCAAACCCGGCACCGCCATCGGCAGCATGGCCAATACGCGCAGGATAGCCTGGGCCAGCGGTGCGACTTTTAGCTTTTCATTTAAATACGCGCCGATAAATACCAACAACACGCCGCAGATCGCCGTCCAGAATGCGAGCTTTAAGCTATTAAAATAAGCCAGCCAGCCCCCGCCATCCATTTGCTCAAAATCAAAATGCGCCAGAGTCAGGCTTAAGTTATACGGCCAGAGCGTGATTAAAGACGCCGCCACGGCCACGCCCAGCATCACCAACAGCCACAAAGAGATCGTGCTGCAACACAGAAAAGCGGCGGCATCTCTGAGCGCAGCAGGCTTTGCCAATAAAGGCTGAGCACGCGCGGTGAGCAGGGCTTTCTGTTTTTTTTGCACAAAGTAATCAACCACAAAAGACAGCAAAGCCGGAAAAAGCAGCAAGAGGCCAATCACCGCGCCCTTAGGGAAATTTTGCTGGCCAATCACCTGTTTATACGCCTCTACCGCCAGCACATTAAACTGCCCGCCAATCAGCTTTGGCACACCAAAATCGGTCATCACCAGCGTAAACACCACAAACGCCGCCGAGATCAGCCCGTAACGCACCGCAGGCAAAGTCACGGTAAACCATTGCCGCACCCGCCCTGCCCCCAGCGCGGTGGCTGCTTCATAAAGCCGCGCATCGGCAATCGCCAGCGCAGTAAGCAAAATCATCAGGGCGTGCGGAAAGGTATAAAACACCTCGCCCAGTACAATACCCAGCGGGCCATAAATGCCGACCCCCAGCGGCAGCCAGCTTTTAATCAGCCCTTGGTTGCCAAATAAATAAACCAGAGAAATCCCTGGCAAAAGGGAAGGTGCTAAGAGCGGAATCAAGGCCAGATAACGAAACACCGCCTTGCCTGGCATGGCGCTGCGGCTAAGTGCTGCGGCAAAAACATAGGCCAGCGGCAACACAATCACCGTAGTCAGCGCCGACACCCACAGGCTATTGCCCACCGCAGGCCAAAACCCTGCCACATTGGTGATTTCAATAAAGTTACTTAAGCCAGTGAACTCACCGCTTTGTGCGAGTAACGATTTGCCCAGAATCGCCAGCAGCGGGCCAGCCACGCCAATCAGCAAAAAGGCCGCAATCAGATAGCTGATACTGCCGGCCAATCTTTCCCGAATATCAAGCTTTAAAGTAAGACCCGCGCTCATTCTGCATCCTTACTACAAAAAACCCGCAGCTGATCGTGCGGCAGGGAAACAGGGATGCGCTGCGCTAAGGAAGGCTGATAAAGGGCGAGCTGATCCCGGCTGAGATCAACCATTAAATCGCTGTTCCACGCCGGCACATGCAGGCTGATACGATAAAAACTGCCTAATAGCTCAATCTTGCTGACATCGGCCAGTGCAGTATTAGGCTCCCTCAAGAGAGCCGCATCCCAGGTGGCGTGCAGGCGCACCGCTTCCGGGCGGATAAAAAGTTCCACCTCCTGCCCCGGTGGCAAAGGTGGCAAATGCAGGGCGTAAAGCTCGGCATCGGCAACACTCAGGCATTGATTACCAGTCACACGGGCCTTAATCCAATTCGATTTGCCAACAAATTCGGCTACAAAACGGCTTTGCGGATGGCTGTAGATTTCTTCAGGCGTGCCCACTTGCTCAATCACGCCGTGGTTCATCACCACAATGCGATCGGCCATCGTGAGCGCCTCATCCTGATCGTGCGTCACCAAAATCGTGGTAATGCCCAGGCGCTGTTGCAAATTGCGAATTTCGCGGCGTAAGTGTTCGCGCACGCGGGCATCCAGCGCAGACAACGGCTCGTCTAATAATAAAAGCCCGGGAGACGTAGCCAGGGCGCGCGCCAAAGCCACCCGCTGCTGCTGGCCACCGGATAATTGGGCAGGGTATTTGTCTTCGATACCGGCAAGGCCAATCAGCTCAAGCAAGCTGGTGACGCGCGCGGCCTTATCGCTGCTTCGCCCTTTCAAGCCGTAAGCAATATTGTCTGCCACATTTAAATTAGGGAATAAAGCATAGGACTGAAACACAATGCCGTAATCACGCCTGGCAGCTGGCAAACGGGTAATGTCTTTGCCCTCCACTGTGATTGCGCCCGCATCGGCAAACTCCAGCCCCGCAATCATGCGCAGCAAGGTGGTTTTGCCGCAGCCCGACGGCCCAAGCAGGCAAAGCAGCTCGCCTTTTTTAACATTCAGCGAGATTTGCTTTAAGGCCACAAAAGCACCAAAGCGCTTCGCCAGGCCTTCTATCGATAAGTAATCTGCGCTGGCGACAAGGGACAATTCAATATTTCTATTCATTAATCAGGCCTGAAGCGGTAAACGTTTTGGAACATTAATCTTGAAACACCAAAAACCGGCCACCTCAGGAGGCGAGCCGGTCTGTTCAGCGTTTTTTATTTCTTTGCTTCAGACTTAGCGTCGTAACGACGTGTCCATTCGGCCAGGATTTTGTCGCGGTTTTGAGCGGACCAGCGCAGGTCTTGCTTGATCAGCAATTGCTCGTAGTTAGCAGGAATATGCGCGTTAGGTTTAGCCACGCCGGGGTAAGCCACCACGGCGAAGTTCTTTTCGTAAAGCTCATTCGCGCTTTTTGATGCAGCCCAATCTGCCAGCTTTTTAGCTGCGTCCAGATTTTTGGTGCCCTTCATAATGGCAGTGGCTTCTACATCCCAGCCCAAGCCTTCCTTAGGAAAGACCAGATCGATCGGCGCGCCGCCTTCTTTTAGCTTGGCGGCACGGTATTCAAATGAAATACCAATTGGAAATTCGCCTGCAGCGGCTTGCTTGCAAGGCTTGGAGCCTGAGTGCGTGTACTGCGCCATGTTTTCGTGCAGCTTGTCCATAAAGGCCCAGCCTTCTTTCTCGCCGCCGAACACTTTCAGCCATGCGGTTACATCAAAATAACCTGTGCCGCTGGATGCCGGATTAGGCATCACAATTTTGCCCTTGTATTCAGGCTTGGTCAGATCGCGCCAGCTTTCTGGTTTTTTCAGACCCAGTTTGGCGGCTTCTGCCGTGTTAAAACAAACCGTCGCACCCCAAACATCCATCCCTGCCCATGCAGGTGGATTGCTGTCGTCAACGTATTGCCTGGAAAGTTTTTCAACGCCCTTGGCCGCGTAAGGCTGCAACATGCCTTCTTTTTCCATTACCAGCAGGCTGGATGCCGCCACACCCAACACCACATCAGCTTGCGGGGCATTTTTTTCTGCCAGCAATTTAGCCGTGATAATGCCGGTTGAATCCCTCACCCATTTCAGCTTGATGCCAGGGTTTTGTTCTTCAAATTGCGTCTGATAAGGCTTGAGCTGATCGGCTTCAAGCGCGGTATATACAGTCAGGGAGGTTTCAGCAAAAGCGTGGCCGGCAAGCAGCGCGGAGAGCAATACAGCAATACGTGTCATTCTTCTATCCTTTCACGTTCGGTAAAGTAGCAAGGGAGCGTGAAGAATTTTAGGAAAACAACATTACACAGGCATGACGTCTAGACGAATCTTATGTGACGATAAGAAAAGGTGATGGCGGGCGGCATAGCAAACACTTAGCAGGAGTGGCTTCAGCCGCGAAACCACACCTGCAAATCTAATTCACAAACGCGGCGGGGCCACATCTTTCATCGCCAGCAAAGGCCTTGTTAAATCAGACAAAGCCAGCCGCTGCCGCCCTGCTCCATCAAAATTATCCGGCGACAACCATTGAATGTACGCCTCTTCAAGCGCTGGCCATTCCTTATCCAGCACAGAAAACCACGCCGTATCGCGATTACGCCCCCTATTTACCGTGGCCTGACGAAACACACCTTCAAAGCTAAAGCCAAAACGCTGCGCCGCCTTGCGTGAAGGCAAGTTCAGCGCATTGCACTTCCATTCATAACGCCGATAACCCAGCTCAAACGCATTTTTCATCATCAGCACCATTGCCGCTGTCGCGAGACGCGTACCTTGCAATGCAGGAGAGAAATGCAGCCAGCCCACTTCAATGGCCGCCGCGGCCGGATCAATCCGCAGATAAGCAGCCAGCCCCAATGCCTTGCCACTGGCCTCATCCACAATAGCGTAAAACTGTGGGTCAACCCCGCTGCTTACCCTGTCCAGCCAGGCATGAAAAGCCTGTACTTCTGCAAAAGGCCCGGAAGTTAAATAAGTCCACATCCGGCCATCATCCGCCGAAAAAGCCTGCCATAAATCATCGCTATGCCGTGCCAAAGACAAAGGCTCCACCTTACAGCCCCAGCCATTAAGTACCTTAGCAGGAGGAAAAACAGGGGCAACCCAGTTTTGCAGCGGCAGGCCAACCGGCTGGCCGAATTGGTTTAGTTCGTAGTCCATATAAGCTCCTTAAATTAAAAACAGATACTTCGAAACGAAAACCCAAATCATGAAACACTTCGGCCCCAGAGAACACGGCGCATCACGGAGAAAAACAAGGCTTGAGTTAAGTTGTTTTGTAAGTTTTAAGTATTTAAAAACCTTTGAAATCTGGATTCGTGTCGCTGCTAATAGCACGGGGCTTAAATTTCCCCTTGAAACACGCCAGAGCGGGAAAAAAGCCCATCCCGCCCGCCGCCGCTGTCCACAGCGCAGGGGCTTTCGTGTTTCGTGGTGTCTTTCGCGTCCTGTCCTGGCGAAGCAAGAAAGACCCTGCGGTGACTACCGCACTTAACTCACCTGGCCGAAAGCACTAAAAAATCTTTCTGGTTAGCCTCTGCACACATTAAGCCCCCGCCCTCAACAATCACACTCAATCTTCCCGCCCGCCAGCCCGCCCGCCTCTGCTCCAACGGCAACCGGCAAGCCATCCCGCTGCCAAAAATCCAGACCACCAATCAGCTCTTTCACCGTAAAACCAAGCTTTGCAAGCTTATAGCTACCCCATGTCGAACCATTGCAGCCTATGCCATCGCAATAACACACATACACTTTGTTGCGATCCAGCCATGCCGTGCTTGCCTCGTCCATTAAGCGATGCGGAAACGAGATGGCACCGGGGATATGGCCGCGCTCATAAGCCTCACTGCTGCGGGTATCCAGCGCAATAACTTCCGGGTGCTTTGCATACAAATCGCTGGCTAAATCGGCTGCATCGGTATGAAAACGCAGTTTTTCTGCCAAATATGCTGCCGAGTCGGCTGGGCTGGCCAGACCACTGTTTTTTACTGCGGATTGATCGCTCATTCTCATCTCCAACAAGGTGTTCACAACGCTAATTTAAAGGTAAATTGGCCTGCTGCTACCTGCCAATTCTACAAAAATGAGCAAACCACTTTCTGCACCTGTATGGCCTACTCTATTTGCTGCAAGCGCCAGTATTGGTATGGGAATTCAGGCCCAGCTGATCCACACCCTGCGTAAAGCCTTGCTTGCGGGGCGATTACCCCATGGCAGCCGCTTGCCTGCCAGCCGGATGCTCGCCAAAGATTTAGCCATTTCACGCAGCAGCGTAGAGGCCGCTTATGCACAGCTGGAGGCCGAAGGTTATCTCCACCGGCGGACAGGAGCAGGAAGTTTTGTGGCTTTTACACCGCAGCTACGCCCGTCAAAAAAAGCGGCCAGCGCGTCGGCGCAGCTCTCTCAGAGGGGGCAAGGAATTGTGAATGCGGGCGGCTGCCGGGACAGCGCGCTGCCCAGCATGGCATTTAATGCAGGGCAGCCCGATACCCGCGCGTTTCCGCATGCCTTGTGGCAAAAGCTGATGCAGCAGCGCTGGGGCAAAAGTGGCGCGGCACTCGCCAGCTATGGCCCGGCACAAGGCTTGCCGGAGTTGCAATCGGCTATTGCAGGCTATCTTGCGCAAGCCCGTGGCGTAGATTGCCAGCCAGAGCAGATTCTTATTTTGAATAGCTCTCAGCAGGCGTTACAGATGATTGCCCAGTTGCTGATTGATCCGGCCGACACCGTCTGGCTGGAAGACCCGGGATATTTGGGGGCCAGAAATGCCATGCTGGCGGCGGGCGCGCAAATTGTGCCGGTGCCGGTTGATGAGGAAGGCTTTAACACCGGCATCAGCCAGACACTGGCTGCGCCCCGGCTGATTTACACCACGCCATCGCATCAATATCCGCTCGGGATTGCCATGAGTTTGCCCCGGCGAATGGCGCTGATTGCGCAAGCCGCGGCTCATCAGGCGTGGATTATCGAGGATGATTACGATAGCGAATTTTATTACGACCAGCGCCCGCTGCCTGCGCTGCAGGGGCTGGATCAGCAAGGGAGAGTGATTTATGTGGGCACCTTCAGCAAGGTCTTGTTTCCCTCCCTGCGTCTCGCCTATGTCGTCTTGCCGCCAGCCTTAGTCCCTGCGTTTACTACCGCAAGAATTGCATTTGACGGGCATAGCGCGCAGTTTTTGCAGGCCGTTACGGCGGACTTTATATCGCAGGGCCACTTTGCCGCGCATTTACGCCATATGCGCCTGCTTTACCGCAGCCGCCGGGATTTGCTGCTGGAAAAACTGCAGCCCATATCAGATATCACCCACCCCATCAACACGGCAGCAGGCTTGCAATTTGCATTGCAACTTCCCAAGGGCTTAGAAAAACCATGGACAGCAAGCGGAACAACAGCGGGTTTAGCACTCAGGCCTTTATCGGCCTTTTATCAGGAAGAAGCAAAAACTGAAGGCTGGCTGATGGGCTACGCCTCATTGAGTAACGGGCAAATCATCAGGGCCTGTGAGGCCTTGATCAAAAGCTATCAGGAAAAATGACGGACCGTATAATTACCCTCAGCCATATTGGGTAATGGAATCGGCAAATGCAGCCTTGAATCAGACCGGCACCAGAGCGAAAACGCTTTGGCAGGCATAGGGGCTGCAATCAGATAGCCCTGAGCCTCATCGCAGCCCATAACCGCCAGCGCCTGCCAGACTGCTTCAGTTTCCACCCCTTCAGCAATCACAGACAAACCCAGAATATGCCCAAGCTCAATAATCGAACGCACTATAGACACATTTTCGAAGCGCTCATTCATCGACATGACAAAACTCTGATCAATTTTTAATTCATGAACCGGCATTTTGGCTAAGTAGGCAAAAGAGGAATAACCCGTACCAAAGTCATCAATCGATAATTTAACGCCCATGGCCCGCAGGTATTCTAAATTACGCATTAACTCCTTGGGGTTGCGCATCACCCCCGTTTCGGTAATTTCCAGGCATAAATTTTGTGGCGGCACCTGGCACCCGGCCAGCTGCATTTCCAAAAAAGACACAAAACTAGCGTCTTCCACATCACTGACACCCACATTAACCGATATACAAAGCTCTAGGCCTTCATTCAGCCACACCGCGGCCTGGGTAAGCACATCATGAACAACCCATTCTGTAATCGCCCGCAATTTGCCCGTTTGCTCTGCAAAAGGAATAAATACGCCGGGCGATATAAACCCGCGCTCCGGATGCTGCCATCTCACAAGCGCCTCAGCCTCATGGACTACGCCATCAACCATTTTTACTTTAGGCTGGTAATAAACCAGTAAATGCCCCTCTGCCAGAGCCTCGCGCAAATCCCCCATTAAGGTAAGCTGATTACGTGAATAGGCCTCTTGCTCGGGATCATAAAACGCAAAGCTGCGCCTGGCTCTTTTGGCATCGCACAGCGCCACTTCTGCATTGCGTAACAGGCTGTCGGCGCTGAATCCATGCTCGGGAAACAAAGCCACCCCGGAGGTTGCGCTGATATCTAGGCGCTCTTTGCCGATCAGCAGCGGCTCCGCCATACAGATATCAACCCGCTCCAGTACTTTGAGCACATCGTCGTGCAAAACCCGTTCCAGCAGCAAAGCAAAGGTATTTCCTCCCAGGCGGGCCACCTTTGTGACGGGACGCTGAAAAAGATTCAGACGCCCTGCAACAAAGCGCAGCGCCGTATCCCCATCCTGATATCCAAGATATTCATTAATAAAGTGAAAATCATTTACATTCAGAACAACTAAGGCATAAGCACCACACCCGGGGCGCAAATGCTCCTCCACATACAATAAAAACCCTGCCCGATTGGCAAGGCCAGACAATGAATCCACAAAAGCCAGCTCACGCAAAGACTTATCTCTGGCTAAAATCAGCTCACCCAAAGCATTAAATGCCCGCGCAAGGCTGCCCAGCTCATCCTGCCGGCCCGCATGAATACGCACGCCAAAATCCCCGGAGGCCATTCTGCGCACAGCCCTTGATAAAGTCGCAAGAGGCGCAGAAAAATGATGTGCAACCACAAAACATACGGCACACGCCACAGCAAACAAAACAAGCCCCATCCAGACCGCCTGCCAGCGGGCTTGGGCAAGTGCTTCATTAAAGAGCTGATTATCAATATCTGCGGCCA
Source organism: Iodobacter violaceini (assembly GCF_011601265.1). Lineage (GTDB taxonomy): Bacteria > Pseudomonadota > Gammaproteobacteria > Burkholderiales > Chitinibacteraceae > Iodobacter > Iodobacter violaceini. Next base: position 70,657 of record NZ_JAAOLX010000014.1, on the reverse strand, counting down.
GTAAATAATAAGAGCCATCGGTAAACTGCACCGGCAGTAAAAAGGTGCGAAATTCACCCCATGCATCGTGCAAAGTAACCGTGCGTGGCAAACCATCTTTTAAAGCGGCTAAGGCATTGCCGCCAGGATCAGCGTAGAAAGTCTGATAAGGCCCGTAACTGCCCTTTACAAGCTCGGCAGGCGAAGCGCTATCCACCAAATACGAGACTTTGTCACCCTCACGCTTGAATGCGTAAAGATAGCGCAAGCCCGCAACCTGACAATAGCGATTCAGGCTGGCCACATGGCGCAGATATTCATCCTGAGTGATTGCGGCGCCCGAAAGGGCACGGGGAAGATAATCTGCAGGCAAAAGCATAGGGAGGGTACGCACCGCAGCAGACAAGCGTGTATCTGCATCGCGGCGCACCCCATTACACATCACCCATTGCATGAGTAATGTAAAGACCACCATAAGCAGCAGGTTGAGTACCAGCAGCACCAGTAAAATTTTAATTCGGGCACTGCTTAGCTGACGAAACCAACGCTGAATCGATTGAGCCATCATATGAAACGACATATTTTATAATCCTTGTCATTCCAATGTGATAGCAGTCAGATCTTAGCAAGGCAACATCAGAATATTACCCTTTCAGCCATGCGTTTCGTGTAATACTGAAGTTATCCTCAAGGGGGTTAAGTCTCAGACCGCAAGTATTTGCTTCAGCATGCTGCAAATGCACATCAAACTGCATCAATTCATCGCGACGAAAGGCTAAAACTTCTACTTTGCCATTAGTCGGCTGGCTGGCCAGCAAGCCATCCAAATTACCGCTGGTCACACGTAAGTGATTCATTGCAATCAATAAATCACCGGCGGACAAGCCCGACTGTTGCGCCGCACCACCATCCAGCACATGGCTTAACTTTACAAAACTCCCTTCAATACTGGTACGTACGCCAAGGCTGTTCACCGCTTGCAATTCTTTATCCAGCCAGCCGCCTTTATCCGCTGCACCCACGGCAGCACGCAATTGCCAGTCAACACCAAAATCGGCCAGTAATGCCTGCAGAGGCAGCTCGGCTGTTGAGCGTATCGCCAGATCAAAGAAGGGCTTCAAATCCAGGCCGCTCACTTCACTGGCCAGCGCTTCCCATGCTTCCTCGGCCACGCCTTCGCCATGAGTGGCAAAATCTTTGCCATAACGCTGCCAGAGCGCCCGCATCACATCATCAAGCGATTTCTGCCCAGATGTTTGCTGACGAATCAGTAAATCAAGGCAGAGTGCAGTTAATGCGCCTTTGGCATAATAGCTGACCAGACTATTGGGGCTGTTTTCATCCTGGCGATAAAATTTCACCCACGTATCAAAGCTGGATTCGGCTAAAGTTTGTTTGGTCCGACCGTGACCTCTTTGCACGCCTGTCACGGTTTGTGCCAATAAATCCAAATACTCCTGCGGGCTGATTAAACCAGTGCGCACCAGTGTTAAATCATCGTAATAAGAAGTCACCCCTTCAAAAGCCCACAATAAACGTGTGTAGTTTTCCTGGCTTAAGTCATAGGGCGCATAGGCTGCCGGTTTGATTCTTTTGACATTCCAGCTGTGAAAATACTCATGACTGCACAGACCCAGAAACTGGCGATAGCCCGTTTTAATTTGTGTTTCATGCGCAAATGGCAAATCATCGCGATTGCACATCAGCGCAGTGGATGAGCGATGCTCTAATCCACCATAGCCATCACCCAGTGCCATAGTCATAAACAGATAGCGATCAAAAGGCGCAGGCTCGCCAAATAAACGAATCTGGTATTCGCAAATTTGTTTTAAATCTTTTTTCAAACGCTTTAAATCAGCATTATGCCGCCCGGCAATCACAATATCGTGGGGAATACCGCAGGCTTTAAAGCTGATTTGGCTGAATTCACCCATTTCAACCGGATGATCAATCAGCTCATCGTAATCTGCCGCCTGATAGCGGCCAAACTGACCCTGTTTAGCGCCATGCGCGGGCAGCGTCGTGGCTATTTTCCAGTTTTTATATTCTTTTCCTTCCGGAGCAATGATTTCTACATTGCAGCTGTTTTTTTCCTGCCCCTTCACTGCCAGAAAAACGCTGGTGCCATTAAAAAAGCCTCGTGTCTGATCTAAATACGCCCCCCTGACCGATAAATCCCATGCATATACGCTGTAGTGAATTTCTAATGGGCCAATCACGGGCTCCGCCTGCCAGGTATGCTTATCGCTTTTAGTCAGCGCCAGCGCATTACCTGCTGATTCGGCTCTGATTTCAACAATATTTCTGGCAAATTCCCGAATTAAATAACTGCCAGGAATCCAGGCAGGCAAACAGACACACTGCCCTGCCGGATCTGGATTTTTAATAGAAATAGAAACATGAAAAAGATGTGCGTGCAAAGACGCAGGTGAAATTTTATAGGATATTGTCATGGATTATCTTTGAGCAAAAGTCGATAAAAACAGCAATTACACGTGCAATTTACGCCTATAAACAAACCTGGCGATACAGCACCCCGGCATAAACGCACCCATAAACCTTTGCCGAAAGATGACCAGGATAAAACAAAGGCAATGGGTACATTATTTTAAGCACTGATGATAGATAGAAAATCAACCCTGATATAAACCAACCTGATTACGTCCTGCATGCTTGGCCTGATAAAGAGCCTTATCAGCGGCATCAATTAATTGCTGCGCATCCATGCCGTGTTTTAAAAGGGCAACGCCCGCGCTGAATGTGACCGGAAATTGAATATCGCCTGATAATTGAATCAGCTCAGTAAAACGAAGCCGCCAATTATCAATTTTTTGCGCGGCACGAATCATACTGGTTTCTGAAAAAACCACCGCAAATTCTTCGCCGCCATATCGCCCGACAGCCCCTTCACCATTAATGGACTGACGTAATAAACGCGCCAGAATTTTAATCACTTTATCGCCGACAGCATGGCCGTAACTATCATTAATTCTTTTAAAATGATCAATATCAACCATGGCAAAAGACAAAGAAAGCGCTTCTTTTTGTGAGCGTTTTACTTCCCGCTCCAGCCACTCAATAATATGCGTATGGTTTAATAATGCCGTAAGACTATCACAGCTCATCCAGCGCCGTAATGAGCGATAGCGTGCACAGGTCATTGCTACTGACGCCACCAGCTCTTCAGCCGGCATATTTTTCACCCAGAAATCATCGCCGCCCATACTGCGCGCCATTAATTGCTTATTTCTATTTGTTTCTGTAGACAAAAAGACAATGGGAACGCTGTCAAACTGTGTTTGCTGGCGGATGACTTTTGCCATTTCATCGCCAGAGCACTGAGGCATATATACATCCATCAGCACAATGTCGGGCATAAACCGCTCAAGCGAGACAAATACATCCAATGGATTTTTAATCTGCTGAACCTGCATATCGGCCTGCTGCAGAATATTGCCACTTGCCTTACCCATTGCTTCAGAATCATCGACTATCAGCACTCGGTAAGGAGTGTTTTGTGTTTTTTCCAGCAAAACATCAAGACGGTCAATAAGCTTTTGAATATCAAGCGGAATATAAACAAAATCAGTAACGCCCAATTTCACATAATGAATTTGCTCTACGACGGTGAGCTCAGAAGTCAGAAATAAAACCGGCCCGCGGGACAGCTTCTGCAGGCGGGGCAATATTTGCTCTGCAGAGCCATCTTCCAGCCCTTCCTCTCCAAGCAATACTGCAAATGGCGGCTCTGTATGCATGGCCGCCAGCAAGGCACTCTGCTTCGTATAAGAGCGGCATTCAAAACCAAAGAAAGACAGCTGTTTTGCTAATTCGGCACTGCCCTGAATTTGCTGTGCAGATAAATACACAATTGGTTTTTTTTGATCCGAATTCATATCGACAGCCTGGTGTTTATTAAAATCAGTCCTCTGCAAATATAAGCACAAAAACAGCTTTTCGCGTGCTTTTAGCTGCAGCGGGGCAAAAACATAACCTTTAGAGTATCAGCCTTCAGACTGTTTATCAGAGCGCCCTGTCACCCATACTATTTTTTTGTTCAAACTGATGCAGTTGCCGCCGCCATTTTTTACTTGGGCGCCCTTCCCCCGCCGGATGTTCAAACCTTGGAGCAAGCTGACGGGCCTCTTTATCCCGTTCACGCTTCAGCATACTTTCTGCGTTTTCCTGATAAAGCATACGTGCCGCCGGGGCGGGGCCGCGCTGCTCAGAGAGTGCAAGCACAGCGATTTCATACTCGCCCTGCTCCGTACGCACTCGCAAAGTATCGCCTGCTTTAAGCAATCGGGCAGGCTTAACTCTTTGTTGATTTAAATGCACATGCCCAGCATCAATCGCTGCACTGGCGAGAGAGCGTGTCTTAAAAAAACGGGCAGCCCATAACCATTTATCAATACGAACACCGCTATCCATTTGATGCTCCTGAAACAAAAACACCCCGCATCAGCGGGGTGTTGTGTATCCCGAAAACCGGAATAAAAGCTTAGTGTGTTTTAGCTTTAAAGTGACGACGACGTTCTGTTTCGTTTAAGTAACGCTTACGAATACGGATGCTTGTTGGTGTGATTTCTACCAATTCATCATCATCAATAAACTCAACAGCCGATTCCAGCGTCATTTTGATCGCTGTAGTCAAACGAACCGCTTCATCAGTACCGGAAGCGCGAACGTTAGTCAGTTGCTTACCCTTAACCGGGTTAACTACCAGATCGTTATCACGTGTGTGAATACCGATTACCATGCCTTCGTACAATTTGTCACCAGGGGCTACAAACATACGACCACGGTCTTCCAGCTTCCACAATGCGTAGGCAACAGCTTCACCATTTTCTTGTGAAACCAATACGCCGTTATGACGGCCTGGCATGTCGGCTTTAGCCGGTGCGTAGTCATCAAACACGTGGCCAATCAAGCCAGTACCACGAGTCATGGTCATGAAATCGCCCTGGAAGCCAATCAGGCCACGCGCTGGAATATGGTATTCCAGACGGGTACGGCCATTACCATCGGATTCCATATTGGTCAGCTCGCCACGGCGGCGACCAATTTCTTCCATTACCGCACCTTGGTGTTCATCTTCAAGGTCGATAGACAGATTTTCGTAAGGCTCGCATTTAACGCCATCGATGTCTTTGTAAACAACACGTGGTTTAGCCACGGCCATTTCAAAACCTTCACGACGCATGTTTTCCAGCAGAATAGTCAGGTGCAATTCACCACGGCCTGAAACACGGAAGATATCAGCGTCTTCGGTTTCTTCAACTTTCAGAGCAACGTTAGTCAGCAGCTCTTTGGTCAGGCGGTCACGAATCTGACGGCTGGTCACAAACTTACCTTCAGTACCGGCTAATGGTGAAGTGTTCACCATAAAGTCCATAGTCAGTGTTGGCTCATCAATTGTCAGCATAGGCATGCCAACTGGCTGCTCTTTATCACAGATGGTTACACCAATACCGATCTCATCCAGACCAGAAATAATAATGATGTCGCCAGCCTGTGCTTCTTCAACAGCTACACGCTCCAGCCCCTGGAAGCCCAGAACCTGATTGATACGGCCCTGACCCACTTGATTTTCGTGGTTCATTACCACAACAGCCTGACCTGGCTTGATACGACCATTCAATACACGGCCAATCCCAAGACGACCGGTGTAGGTGGAGTAATCCAGCGCAGAAATTTGCAATTGCAATGGCGCTTCAGGATCACCAGCAGGAGCGTGCACATGGCTCAGTACGGTATCAAACAGCGCACGCATATTATCGGTCTCGGTTTCGAGTTCGAGCTTAGCGTAGCCATTCAGTGCAGAAGCGTAGATAACCGGGAAATCAAGTTGTTCATCAGTTGCGCCAAGTTTATCGAACAAATCGAAAGTCTGGTCTACAACCCAATCCGGACGTGCGCCAGGACGGTCAACTTTATTAATAACAACAATAGGCTTCAAACCAAGTGCCAAAGCTTTTTTGGTTACAAAGCGAGTTTGTGGCATCGGGCCATCAACAGCATCAACGAGCAGCAATACGCCATCAACCATACCCAGAACACGTTCCACTTCACCACCGAAATCGGCGTGACCTGGAGTGTCAACCACATTGATATGGTAGCCTTCGTATTCAAGGGCGGTGTTTTTAGCCAGAATCGTGATACCGCGCTCTTTTTCGATATCATTACTGTCCATCACGCGCTCAGCAACTTGCTGGTTGTCGCGGAAGGTGCCGGATTGGCGGAGGAGTTTGTCAACGAGGGTAGTCTTACCGTGGTCAACGTGGGCAATAATTGCAATATTACGAATGGCGCGGGTTGTCATTGTCTGGGCTGCAGATTTTAAAAAAGTGCGCGATTGTACCACGCGAAGTGGATTTCGCGACTAAGTTCCGATACTTTAGGAAATAATTCATATAAATCAGGCGATTACTGGTCTGAAATATTTCCACACCACGCATTTTCTGCAGAAAAACCACCCTTGCTTACAGATTTACGCCCTCCGGCTGCTGCTCTGCCACATCAAAAGCAAGCCCTGGCAGACTGGCAGAGCGCGAACCTTCCTGAGGCAAATTGTTGCTGGCGTGATAGCTGTACACCAAAGAATATTTAGTCAGAGCCGTACGATTCCTGCTGGCAGCATGAAAAGTGCGCGCGTCAAATAACACAACATCGCCTGCTTCAAGCTCAGGGAACACAGCAAGATCCACCCAAGGCGCGGCTTCTGGATGATCAGCCATTAAGAATTCACGCTCGTCATAAGCATCTTCAGGAAAATCGACCCGATGCGATCCGGCAATAAAGCCCAAACCTCCGTTTTCAGTGGTTTCTTTACCCAAAGACAACCATGCAGAAACTAATTCCGGCCGGTCAAAACGCCAGTAGCGCACATCGCGGTGCCAGCGTGTGTCGCTGCTAAAGCTGGGCTGCTTACTCATTAAACTATTGTGATGCGCCTGAGTGAGGGTGATGTGCGGTGTATCCAGCAAAGCACTTATCAGCGAAAGCAGCTGAGCATCCCCTGCCCACTCTGCAAACACAGGGCCCCGCCCTGCCATATTTCTTAAGCGCCTTATTGTGCCGCCACCCTCAACCCCGGTTGATTCAGGCGCACCTGGGTAGCCCAGCTCGGCCTCCAGCTCAAACGGAGGCAGGCGCTGCTCTACTGCGGCCATGGCCACTGTGCGAATTTTATTCACACGCGCGCCGGAGACAAAGCCACGCAACAACACCACACCATCTGTTTTAAAGCGTTTACGCAACCGGACCAAATCAACAGGCAGACAAAATTCAGCAAGCAAGGCCGTGACTCCGGCAAATAAAGTTAAATTGTAACAGTCCTCATTTAGCTGCGTCCCGCGCAGCCACAGGGTTTCATACCCTGGAAATCCCTAACAACTCTGCAGATATTGATTCAGATCAGCTTTCTTAATGGCATAAATAGCTACTTACACCAACATACTTGCAATTTAATTAATTAAAAATAAAGCCCTTCATAAAGCAGGCACAGCAATCAGGAAACGCTGGAGTTCAGCCGCGTTTGGTCAATCCAAACACCAAGGGGCCGGATTAATTGCCTGTGCAATCAGTCCGGCCCCTCAGTATGCCTCTGACAGGCAGCTAAAACCTGAATACTGCATCAAGGCTTAGTGTTTGCTCATCTCCCTGCTGGCGGTTCAGCAAACGGCCATAAGAAAAATTTAAATCCATATTTTTTGTGAGCACAAAACGGTTTCCAAGCTCAATCAGACCCTGATGCTGGCTGGCTGAGCCCAGTGAGGCGGCATAGCGCTGGCCGGCCAGGCCTAAATCGCCATAACGGATCCCAGCCTCATCCGCCGCTTCAAAACGGCGCTGATATTCAAGCTTAAAACGCGGCAGCAGCTTAGCTGTGCCCCACTGAAAACGCCGCTCGCCCTGTACGCCTGCTTTAGCGGTAAACATGCGGATGGTTTGCGCATCAAAACTTAAACCCTGGCGGCCCGCAGCGGACTCGTTATATGCGGCCAATTTAGACGACATCAGCTCCAGCCGGCCATAAGGCGAGATCATCAGCGCCTCATCCCGATATTCATAGCCCGCCGAAAGCGAGCCAAAAGCCTGCTCACCATCACGCTGGCCATTGGCCATACTGCCTGTTGCCGTGATGTAACGATTCAGCTCGAAATCCAGCTGACCATATGCTGCAACGCCATCAATAAATATATTGCTGCCCGGGCGTAAAGAGCCATACACAGCCAATACCCGGCCACGATGCTTGCTCAGGCTGCCCTGACGGCCAGTCTCACTGCGCTCCACATTAAAACCAGCACCCAGCCCCGCGGTTAACTGCTCATTCAGCTGAAAATCTGCCCCCATGCTGATGCTGTCGCTCTGAAAGCGAATATCCGCCTCATTTTGCTGCCCAAACCCCACTGAACCAGCCAGCCAGAATGCAGTTTGCTCGCGGGCAGAAGATTGCTCCGCGCAAGCCTCTTTACCGTCTTCCTGAGCCACGCTTAAAGCGCAGGCATCTGCAGCCGCTTTTAAGTAAGGCGTAACATTCAGCGACTTATGCCTGATGGCCACATCAAACTCATTTCCCGTCTGATTGTGTAAGCGCTCAAGGCGGCGGTTAAAATGACTCAGCTGAGAGCTTGCCATACGGCGAACCGCATCCGCCTGCGCGGCCAGCAAGCCTAATACTTCCTGATCTTTAGCCGGATCAATCCGTGCCGCTACATTCACTGTCAGCTGCCCGGGCGAGGAGCCATAAGCATTGCTCAGCAGATAATCAACTGATAACACACCCGTGAATTGCGCATCAGGTGTAATCAGCAAGCGGGTGCCCTGCACCTCAACACGGCAGTGCGCAGGTACCGACTGTAAAGTCAGTGAAGTAAACGGCCCGCCACTGGCCTCAGCCCCTGCATCCACTAAAACGGGCGTTCCCGAAGTGCTGCTTGCCACAAGGTTTTTTAATACCGGCGGTGGCGGATTCACTTGCAAGGCAACAGACACCACGGTGACGCCGCCTTGGAAATCACTGAGCAAATAAGTAAACTGATCTGCCCCCGCATAAGCGGCATGCGGGGTATACCGAAGGCTTGGAACAATGCCGCCTTCTGCGCTGCCCCCGCTCCTGCTGATCGTTAACACGCCATGCTGTGGCTGGCTCAGCAGCTCAATACTGCGAACCACGCCCACACCACTCACAAGAGCAATGGTGTTCTGGCTGCTATTACTTTGCACCACCGCCTGAACTACTTTGGATACTTCAGGAATCGGCTTAACCGTCAGCAGATAACTCTGCTCGGCGGCAGCACTAACACCCGGCACAGCCGCCTGAGCCGCCGTAATCACAACGGTTCCGGCACGAACAGGGGTGACCTCTCCGCTCACAGGATCAACCATTGCGATATCAGGGCGAGCACTACGGTATGAAATATCAGCGGCAGCGGCCGATGACCTGGCCACATTTTTGAATGTGCCGCCCAGCACCACAGTGGCGGCATCCGGGCTGGCAAAGGTCAGAACCGGGCGCAGCGTCACAGTCAGGGTGTAACTTTGTGCGGTTGCTGCACTCACCCCCGGCACCGCCGCCTGGCTTGCGGTAATCACCACAACGCCCGCAGCCAGCGCATTCACCTCTCCCGTGCTGGCGTTCACTGTTGCAATCTCAGGATTGGCACTCTGATAACTGATCACGCCTTCGCCGTTTGAGGTGGCCCTGTTCAGCAGGGTCTGGCCCTGCACGACTGAGGCCGCGCCCGGTATGGCAAAGGTTAATGTGGCAACAGGCAGGGGAGCAACCGTCAGTACATAAGACTGCATCGCCTGTGCATTGACTCCGGCCACTGCGGCCTGGCTTGCGGTAATGACAGTGTTTCCGGCACGAAGCGCAGTCACGGCACCGCTGCTGGCATCCACTGAGGCAATATCAGTGTTTGCGCTCTGATAAGAAATCATCCCATAGCGGCCGCCGCTTAAGCTGGAAATCGCTGCATTATTAAACAGGCGGCCCGCCAATACGCTTGCCTTATCAGGAACAGCAAAGGTCAGGGCGGGCACCGGCAGCGGCTGAATATCTAATGTATAAGACAGGCTGACGGCCGCATTGACCCCTGCAACAGCCATCTGGCTGGCCGTAATCACCACCAGGCCCTCACGATGCGCGGTCACTTGCCCTGCTGCATCAACCGATGCAAACGCCGGATTGTCACTGCTGTAGATCACAGCGCCATAGCCGCCCCCGCTTAATGAGGGTACAGCGGCGTTATTAAAGCTGTTTCCCACGACCACGCTGACCTTGCCCGAAAGTGCAAAAGTCAGCGAGCCTGTTGGCACTGGCGCTGGAGGCAAAGATAAAATAAGCGTCGATTCTTTCTGAATATTGTAATCAGATAAACTGCGACCCTCTTCCAGCTCCAGACCGGCAAATTTCAAAATTTGCTGATCAGGCGGAATACCCTCTTTATCCTGAATTTTGGCTTTTACATTTTCGATTAAATCACTGGCCTCAACATCAAGCGTGATCAATTTACTTGTCAGCGTCTTTACAAAAATTTGCATGGCCCAAGCTTTCACGGGCAGAAAAAAAAGAGCAAAGCACAGCAAGGCGGCAGAGAATTGCCGTAATGGGGAAGTCATAAAATACTCATTAATTGTGATGATTTTCCGCTACCCAAATCGAGCGGAGCCGCATATTAGCTAACTATCATATGCGAGGTGCAATTTTTTCAAATTTCAGTCTAAAAATTGCAACACCAGCACTTACCACCCATATTTTCTGGTCAAACACTCCGCCCGGCGGCATGATCCATGCTCTCCCTCTTGCTGAGTGAAAGCCATGCAAAAAACCTCCAGCTCCCTGCCGCTTTTAACCGCCGGTTTTGTCACGGTTTTAGTGGGCTTTACCAGCTCAGCTGCGATTGTTTTTCAGGCCGCCACGGCTGCAGGCGCAACGCCAGGACAGCTGGCCTCCTGGATGTGGGCACTTGGGATGGGCATGGGGATCAGCTGTATTGGTTTATCGCTACGTTATAAAAACCCAATCGTTACCGCATGGTCCACGCCGGGAGCCGCGTTGCTGGCGGGCAGTTTGCAGGGTATTCCCATGGGGGAAGCGATTGCGGCATTTATGTTTTGTGCCGCGCTGATTACCCTGAGCGGCATCACAGGCTGGTTTGAACGCATCATGGGGCGAATTCCGCTGCCCATTGCTGCCGCCATGCTGGCAGGAGTTTTAGCGCGTTTTGGTATCAACATCTTCACCGAAATGCAAAGCCAGTTCGCCCTTGTCTTTGCCATGTTCATTGCTTATTTAATCTGCAAAAGGCTTTGGCCACGTTACGCCATCATGCTGGTGTTGCTGCTGGGCATTGCAATTGCTGCGGGGCAGGACTTATTACATATAAAACAAGTAGAGATCGCCTTTGCCAGGCCAGAGTTCATGATGCCGGTTTTCAACTGGCAAACCATGCTCAGCATTGGCGTGCCCTTGTTTGTAGTGACGATGGCCTCCCAAAATATGCCGGGAGTCGCGGTGATTCGGGCCAATGGCTACAACACGCCGATTTCACCTTTAATCAGCTGGACGGGCATCACCACTTTAATCCTTGCGCCCTTTGGCTGCTTCTCGCTCAACTTAGCCGCCATCACCGCAGCCATTTGTATGGGCAAAGAGGCACATGAAGACCCCGCTCAGCGCTATAAAGCCAGTATTGCTGCCGGCGGGTTTTATTTATTACTGGGAGTTTTTGGCGCAACGATTGGGGCACTCTTTACCGCCTTTCCTAAAGCCTTGGTTTTGGCCATTGCCGGCCTCGCCCTGCTGGGCACGATCGCCAATGGGCTGAGCGCGGCGATGAGTGATGAGCAAATTCGCGAGCCTGCTTTAGTCACCTTTTTAGTCACACTCTCAGGTATTTCACTCTTAGGAATAGGCGCGGCATTCTGGGGTTTAGCTGCAGGCACAATTGCTTTATTAATCATGAAAAAACACTGATAAAACAATAAACTGCAAAAACATATACCCCGCTTGCTTTATGCTGTGCAAATGGACGCAGCATGACAAAAAAGGCCATCACATTGCACTGAAAACAAGCGTCACAATTAATTACAATGCCTTACATTTACATTGCAATATCACTTAGCATCATGATAAAAACTCCCCTCTTCTATTAAAAATCACCCTTAGAAAGCGGTGATCAAGGCCTAAAAACCTCTCTTTATTGCACTGCCGATACTGTGGCGCTAATCCCTTAGTATTTTTCGAAACAAGCTGCGAAACATCATCGCGGCTTCAGCCAGTGCACTCACTTTGCGATTTTTCAAAATCGCCGGGATGTTGTGTGTTTCTGCATAGCGCAAAACATGCTTCAAACATCCCTAAGCAAGGCAACCCTCAACATTTAAGTTGTCACTCTCATCATTGCGAGCGGATTTTTACGCTCTATAAGAAAGGAGTCAGCACATGTCTGTGCACTTTAAACACGGCCTGTTTATTGCCTTTTTGGCAGCGATCTTCGCTCTGATTCAGTCGCAACCTATGTGGCTAAAAACCTGCCAAAGCGATCTTATCTACCTTGGCCAGCAGCATCTTCGCCTTGCTGGCTATTCGATGTTCTTAGCCCTGATTGTTGGCCTGCCTGCGGGCATTTTGCTCAGCCGGAGCAGGGCCAGACGCTTCGCCGGGCCCATATTGCAGATTTTTAATATTGCTAACACCCTGCCCCCGCTCGCCGTACTGGCTCTGGCCATGGTATTGGTCGGAATTGGCGACAAGCCTGCCATTATTGCTCTGTTTTTAGCCTCGCTTCTCCCTATCGTCCGCAACACTTACACCGGTCTTTGCGGTGTATCGCCCGCCCTGCTTGAAGCCGCCAAAGACCTTGGCATGACGCCCAAACAAAGCCTTTGGTATGTGGAGCTGCCCAATGCTGCTCCCGTTATTCTGGCGGGTGTCCGTCTGGCCCTGGTGATCAATGTGGGCACAGTGCCGCTGACCTTCCTGATCGGCGCCAGCAGCTATGGTGAGCTGATTTTCCCCGGCATCTTTTTGAATAATCAAACCCAGCTCTTAGTGGGGGCAGGTGCTACCGCCATTGTGGCGCTGGCACTCGATCAAGCCATTGCCCGTATTGGCCATATTTTTGCCAAACGTGCATCAAACTAAAAGGAGCGAGTCATGCAACGATTTTTACGCTCTGTCAGCCTGATGCTGATCGTCAGTCTGGCCAGCGCAGCGCCCATTCGTCTGGGCAGCAAAGACTTTACCGAGCAACATTTGCTCTCGGCCATGAGCAAGCAATACCTGATCAGTAAAGGCTTTGAAGTCACCACCACCACCGATTTGCCCAGCGTGATCATGCGCAGCGCGCTGATCAATAAACAGCTGGATCTGGTTTGGGATTACACCGGCACGGCGCTGATCGTTTATCACAAGCTTACCAAAGTAAATCCCGGGCAAAGCTATGCAAAAGTGAAGGAGCTGGATATTCCTAATGGCCTCGTCTGGCTTAAACCCGCCGCCATGAACAATACCTACGCCTTTGCCATGCAGCGCAAACGGGCAGAGGAGCTGGGCATCACCAGCATGAGTGGCATGGCCAAAGAATTTAACCAGCATAAAGATTGGAAACTCGGGCTGGATATCGAGTTTGCAGGCCGCCCTGATGGCTTAGCGCCGATGAAAGAGAAATATCAGCTCACGCTTGATCGCCCGCAAATGAAGCAGATGAATTCAGGCCTGGTTTACAACGCCATTCGTGATGGCTTTGTAGAAGTGGGTCTCGTCTACGCCACAGACGGCCGGGTAAAAGGCTTTGATTTAATTATCCTCGAAGACGATCTGCACTTTTTCCCCAGCTACGCAGCAACACCTGTCGCAGAAAAATCCGCACTGGATGCTAACCCCGGCCTTGAAGAAGCCCTCAACACCCTGTCTGCGCTGCTCGACAACGACACAATCTCTGCGCTTAACGCCAAAGTAGATGTTGATCACCTGCCAGTGGACGAAGTGGCCACTCAGTTTCTGAAAGACAAAGGCTTACTGCAAGGAAAATAAGATGGAAACCATTCACTATATTTGGGAAAACAGCAGCTTTATTCTGGGATTAACCCGAGAGCACATGATGCTGGTCTCCATTGCCGTTGGCTTTGCCATATTTCTGGGCGTGCCAGCCGGCGTGCTGATTGTGCGCATCCCCTCGCTGGCCCCCTGGGTACTCGGCCTTGCTACGGTCGTACTGGCCACACCATCGATTGCATTGTTTGGCTTGATGATCCCGCTGTTTTCGATGATCAACCAGGGCATCGGTTATGTACCGGCAATTTCGGCGGTGTTTTTATATTCACTCCTGCCGATTATCCGCAATACCCACACCGCATTGCTGCAAATTGATCCGGGCATCCGAGAAGCCTGCAAAGGGCTGGGTATGAGCTTCTTCCAGCGCCTGAGCCAGGTAGAGCTGCCACTCGCCGTACCACTTATCTTTGGTGGTATCCGTACCGCTGTGGTGATGAATATTGGTGTGATGGCGATTGCCAGCACCATCGGTGCAGGCGGCCTTGGCCTCTTGATTTTACACGGCATCAGTCAGAGCGATATCCGCCAGCTGATCGCAGGTGCAATGATGATCAGCCTGCTCGCCATTGTGATGGATCTGATCCTCAATCGTATCCAGCACTACCTTACACCTAAAGGTATCCGCTCATAATTTCTCGCGAAAAAAACATAAGGCCATTTCACCGGCGTGAGTGCAATCAGCCCCACGACAATGTAATGGCAAACCGAATCGCTCATTCAGCACCACCTCACAAGGGGCCAGCTCATGATTAAGCTAGAAAATCTAAGTAAAACATTTACCCAAAAAAACGGCCAAACCGTTACTGCGGTTAAAGACGTTAATCTGCAGGTTGAAGAAGGCAAAATTTGCGTCTTACTCGGGCCATCAGGCTGCGGCAAAACCACCACACTTAAAATGGTAAACCGCCTGATTAATCCTACTTCTGGCCGCATTTTTATTAATGGCCAGGATACGCAAGAAATGGATGTGGTGGCACTGCGCCGCCAGATTGGCTACGTCATTCAGCAGATTGGCCTGTTCCCGAACATGACCATCGAAGAAAACATCTGCATCGTGCCGCGCCTGTTGGGCTGGGATAAAAAGAAAAGCCGCGAGCGGGCCAGAGAGCTGATGGATATGGTGGCACTCGACCCCAAGCGTTTTCTGAGCCGCTACCCGCGTGAAATGTCAGGCGGGCAACAGCAGCGTATTGGTGTGATTCGCGCACTGGCAGCGGATGCCCCTGTGCTGCTGATGGACGAGCCCTTCGGTGCAGTCGATCCGATCAACCGCGAATCCATTCAGAATGAATTTTTACTGATGCAGCGCAAGCTCAATAAAACCGTGCTGATGGTCAGCCACGATATTGACGAAGCCATTAAGCTGGGCGATCGCATTGCCATCTTCAGGCAGGGGCAGATTGTGCAGCACGCCACGCCGGATCAGCTGCTGGCCGCCCCTAAAGACGATTTTGTAGGCTCTTTTGTAGGCCAGGACCGCACCTTAAAACGTCTGTTGCTCATTAATGCCGGCCAGGTCTGCGATGGCCAAACCACCCTAACCGCTCAACCTTCTACCGATTTAAAAGAAGCGTTTAACCTGATGGATGAAAACGAGCAGCGCTTTTTAACCATTGTGGACGATAAAGCCACCCCAATGGGCTATGTATCCCGGCGGGAAATCCGCAACGCCAGCGGTGTGTGTCTCGATAAGCTTCACCCCTTCGAAGTTACTGCTCAGGCCAGCGATAATTTGCGGGTGATTCTTTCCAAGCTTTATGAACACAATCTGGTGTGGATGCCGATTGTGGATGATGACAACAACTATCAGGGTGAAATCTCGCAAGACGATATCGCCCGCCACTTAAGCGCCCCGGCGCTGTAAAAAGCATACGGCCACCCCACCCGTGGTGGCCGTTTTAACAAGAACAAACCCCCTTCAAATAATTGATAATAATTATCATTAATGATAATGTAGCTTTTTCAGAAGCCGTAGAAAAAGTGAGCTGCCATGAGTCAGGAATCCTCGCCCAAACAAGCACCGCGCAAACTGCAAGTGCTGCAAAGCCTGCGGCTTACGCCTCACCTCCAACGGCTCACATTGGGCGGCCCCGGGCTGAACGGCTTTCCCAGCCACTGTGATGGCGCACATATCAAACTGCTTTTACCCCAGCGAGGCCAGGCACTGACGCTGCCCACGGCGGGGCCAAAAGGATTAATCTGGCCTCCGGCACAAAACCGGCCAGTAGTACGCACCTATACCGTCCGCCATTTTGACGCCCTGCAACAAACGCTGACCGTTGATTTTGTGATTCATGATGAATATGGCCCCGCCTCATACTGGGCGCAGCATGCACAAACAGGCGATGATGTTGGTTTAGCCGGCCCCAGTGGCCCGGCACGCTTTAATCCGGATGCAAATTATTTTTTATTAGCAGGTGACTTATCCGCCCTGCCTGCAATCAGCGCCGTGCTTGAAGCCCTGCCTGAAAATGCCGCTGGCACTGCTTTTATAGAGATCCCCAGCGAGGCAGATCAACACAAACTGCATCATCCTGCGGGTGTAAAGATTGTATGGCTGGTCAGCAGCATGCCAGGCGCCCTGCTGCCACAAGCTGTGTTTGATCTGCCCTGGCCGCAAGGATCAGTCTCAGCGACGATTGCGGGTGAAACAGATGCCGTGGTGCAAATACGCAAATATTTGCGTATTAATAAAAGGCTAAGCGTAAGCAATTGCTACGCCGTGCCCTACTGGAAACACCAGCACAGCGAAGAGGCCTACCATGACGAGCGACACCGCATCATGGATGAAGTTCTGACAGAAAATTAACATCAATCTTCGGGCATACCATCAAAACCTGTCAAAACAGTAAAAACAAATGAAAGTAAAAAACTGTTTTGCAGGTTTTCTCATACCAGCCACACTTTGCACTACATGCAGCCCATATGAATTTATGCTTTAAAAACAAATTATTACAGAATAATGACATAAAAAAACCCTGCAATTTGCACTTTTTTATCAAAAAAACCAAAAAACCATTGACAAGACACAAGAAGACAGCAACAATCACCTCACTAATTTGATTGAGCATAACCTTGTAAAGCGAATATCTTCATTCGCAATGTGTTTGTAGCAGTACTATCCAGCAAGCCTTCTCAGCTTTTCTGCAAGTTCTCCCCGAACCAGGTGCTCTTCTTTTGGTGCTTTGCCATCCAATGTCTGGATGGCCATTTACTAGGAGCCATCATGGCACAATTTGATTTTATCGTAGAAGCACGTCCGTCCACCCGCCACACAGGCATGGAAGGTTGGTACCAAATCGTCGTTTGTCACGGCAAGCAAAAAAAACCAGTCACAGACTGGCAAGCGGCCCCCCAGGCACACGACAATAAGTTGCACAGCGTTTTAAACAGCGCCGCAGCTTTAGCCAAACAGCAGATTCAAGTGCAATTTCACTGATTCTGCAATCTAAGCTAAGCAGTTCATTCAAAAGCCCACGACAACGTGGGCTTTTTACATTGGCGCTGCAAACAGCCCGAACAACACAAAGTGGTGCTTTAAGCCTTAAGCGCCCTATTCACAAAGCCTGCAATACCAGCGTACATGGTAGAATCAGGCCTTATCTGTTTTTCTGCCCTCCCATGCCCTATCTAGCACTCGACACCTCGACCGAATATCTTTCCCTCGCCATCAGTACCGCAGAGGGCATCGTTGCCCGTGACTGGCCTGCAGGGCAAAAGCACGCGGAAATGATTCTTCCTGCGCTTGCCTCCCTGCTGCAAGAATGCCAGCTCAGCATGGAAGACATCGAAGGCGTGGCCTTTGGTAATGGCCCTGGTTCATTTACCGGCCTGCGTATCGCAGCGGGCATTACCCAGGGCCTCGCCTTTGCTCGTAATGTGCCGGTATTGGGCGTTTCCACCTTAGCGGCACTGGCCGAAGGCTGCCATGCCGATCAGGTGTATGTGTGCCTTGATGCCCGCATGAATCAAGTTTATTGCGCGGCTTATCGCAAGGAAGCAGACGTCTGGCAAACCATCATCGAGCCTTGTCTTAGCGATCCGGACAACATACCGCTGCCAGATGGCAGCAACTGGCTGGGCGCAGGCAGCGGGTTTGCGGCTTATGGCGAAACGCTCAGGCAACGCCTTGGCACTCAGCTCAATGGTGCCAATGCAGAACGTTTCCCGCACGCCAAAGACATTCTGAAACTGGCTCTGGCTGATTTTTCAGCCGGAAAAGGACTGGCCGCACAAGATGCAGAGCTGGTCTACCTGCGCAATAAAGTAGCCCTTAAGACACACGAGCGGATTAAAAAATGAAAGTGCGTGATTTAAATGCCAGCGATATTCCACAACTGATGGCGCTGGATGCCGCGACTAATTCGCACCCGTGGGATATCAGCCACTGGCAGCACTCATTAAAAGCCGATGTCTGCCTTGGCATCGACGGCAGCACCGAGCTTGCAGCCTTTGCCGTTGCCATGAAAATGGTTGATGAGGCCGAATTACTGCTCATCGCGGTGCAGCCTAACCTGCAAGGGAAAGGCGTTGGGCAAATCATCTTTAACACACTGACTCAAAAGCTGACAAAAAACGGTGCGCAAAGCCTGTTTTTAGAAGTTCGCGAATCCAACAGCAAAGCCCGGCGTTTTTATGAATCAGCAGGCTTTGCCGAAACCGGCATTCGCCCTGCCTACTACCCTGCAGCCTGTGGTGCGGGCCGGGAAGACGCCCTGATTTTTGCAATGATGATGAGTAAAGCCTGATGAGCCGCCGGGCGCTGATACTGGAAGAACTGGGCCTGAACCCGGTATGGGTACGCACAGCCATCCTGCCTGAGCTGCAAATACGTGCAGCTGCAGCCCCCGCCGCGCCAGCTGCAGCGCCAGTTGCCATCGTACGGCCGCAAGGCTTGTCTCCTGTCGCCGTCGCAGCGCATCAGGCCCTTGCCCCCCTGGTGAGCACACCCAAGTTCACGCCCCCGCCAGTCACGGCTCCCGCCATCGATAAGCCCGAAGACGAGCGCTCAAAACGCATTGCCATAATGAATTGGGATGAGCTGCAGAGCGCAGTCAGCAGCTGCACCGCCTGCCCGCTGTGCCAGAGCCGTCAGAAAAACAATGAGCAGCCCGTATTTGGCACCGGGCCGATGCAGCCCAATATTATGGTACTGGGCGAAGCCCCCGATCACGACGACGAAGCACAACTCACCCCGTTTCCGGCTGAGGCAGGCAGGCTGCTGGACAATATGCTGGCCGCCATTGGCGAGAACCCGCTGGTTTACAAAGCCAATATTCTAAAATGCCGCACCCCCGGCAAACGCAACCCGCAGGCCGCCGAAGCGGAACAATGCGCCCCATTTTTAAAGCGCCAGATTGAGCTGCTTCAGCCCAAATCATTATTTGTTGTGGGCCGCTTCGCGCTTAAAACTTTGCTGGAAAGCGACGAGCCGGTCAGCGTATTAAGAGAAAAACTCCAGCACTACAAGCAGATTCCGCTGGTAGTCAGCTACAACCCAAGCTACCTGCTTCGCAACTTACCGGATAAATCCCGCGCATGGCATGACCTGCTCAGGCTGAAAGCCACACTCAACAAGCCCTCGCTTTAAACCGATTATCTTGTCGGGCAGCAACAAAGTAAAAGTGATCTCTCCAGTCTTAAAAATTAGCGACTAGACTGCATTACTCACCTCTCTCTGCTCAGACTGCCATGCAAAACTCATATCATCTGGGACGACAGCCCATTCTTAACCGCCAGCAAGAGCTGGTGGCTTATGAATTACTCTTCAGAAACAGCAGCCACCGCAATGAGGCCATCGTTCCCGATGATTTTCTGGCCACTCTGGACGTCATTCAGCATGCTTTCAGCACATTAGGGGCAAGCAGTGTGCTGGGGGACAAACTGGGGTTTATAAATGTCAGCGCAGATTTACTCATGTCTGACGTTTTAGAATTACTCCCGCCACAACAAGTTGTTTTAGAAATTCTGGAAACCGTAGACATCACGCCAACCATTATTGAGCGCTGCCTTGCACTGAAAAAGAAAGGCTTTAAGCTTGCCCTTGATGACATCATTCATCTGGATGACACACAAAAATCACTCCTGCCGCATTTAAGCTTTGCAAAACTGGAAGTCATGGATATGCAGGCCGCGCAAATGAGCGCCCTGATCAAAGAGCTTCGCCCCTATCCTTTGCAAATTCTGGCAGAAAAAGTAGATAACCCCGATCAGCACCAGCTTTGCATGCAGCTGGGGTTTGATTTATTCCAGGGCTATTACTTTGCCAAACCAACTATATTATCTGGCAGCAAACCCCAGCCCTCACAAATGGCTTTATTGCGTTTATTGGGGCTGATTAACAGCAATGCGGATAATCACGATATTGAATTGTCATTTAAGCATTCCCCTGATCTGACTATTAATTTACTTAAACTCGTTAATTCAGTCGGCTCGGGCACGCCCAAGAAAATAGACAGCCTGGCTGCCGCAATTACCGTATTAGGCCGCCGCCAGCTGGGCCGCTGGATTCATCTTTTGGCCTATGTGCAGCAATCCGGAAAAAACATAGGCAGCAATCCGCTGGTTCAAACCGCAGCAATTCGCGGCAAATTTATGGAGCTGCTCGCATTAAAGAAAAAACCACGCGACCAGAGCTTTGCAGACCAGGCCTTTATGGTGGGGATGTTTTCATTAATTGATGTGCTTTTTAATGCGCCGCTTCAGGAGCTGATTGAACCCCTTAATTTAAATGATGATGTGAGGGATGCACTCACAGGCAGAAACAATGCTCTGGGGGAATTACTCAATCAGGCATTACTTGCTGAGGATAACGATCCTCAGATCAATAATGAAATACCCTGCGATTTTGATGCCCTGCTCAGCGCCATGAGCTGGGCCAATGAATTAGGCTGAACAAAAAAAACACCGCACATATATAAATATGCCGGTGTTATTTTACTTATCCGATATTACCTGCTGACACTTAATATTTTTACTTTTACTTCATTACCACCCGGTGCAGGCCAATCAATACTCTGCCCCACAGATAAACCCAATAAAGCGCTCCCTACCGGCGCCGTCACGGATACCTTGCCCGCAGCACCATCAATTTCATGTGGGAAACATAAAGTCAGCTCAAACTCTTTATTACCTGGCGTCATTAAAAAGCGCGCAGTAGAGTGCATCGTCACCACATCATCCGGCATATCAGATTGCTCCAGCACCGTGGCACGGCCCAGCTCGGCCTCTAATGCATCAGCATCAGGAAAAGCACCTGCAGGCAATTTATCCAGCAAAGCATAAAGACGATCGCTATCTAAAACCGACACCGTAATGGGGGGCAATGCACTCATCCAGATCTCCAAACCCGCCTGTAAAGCAGGCATTAATAGAATAATAGCGATTAGACGCTATTCATAAAAAGTAGTTCCCCTGCCCTATTTTTGATGTAAAAAAACCCCTTTATCAAAAAGGGGTTTTAAAAACAAATATCAGTGATGATTTAAGAGCGGCGTCTGAATAATGGCTGCTGCTGATCAAGGCCTGTTTGATAGGCCTCTGGAAAATCATTTAAACCCAAGAGGGCATCTTCCAGGTTTTTATCACTTTTAACGACAAAGGCATTAAAACCACAGCGCTTTAAATAACCCATGGTGTCTTTAAATACATCACCAAATGCGCGTAATTCACCCACAAACCCAAAACGCTCCCGCAATAAACGGCCAATAGAAAAACCGCGTCCATCGGTAAAAGCAGGAAACTCCACAGCAATCAGCGCAAGGCTGGCTGCATCTTCCCCCAGGCTTTCCGGCTCATCATCAGGTGCAAACCATACCCCAAAATCACCGCGGCTGATCAGCGCTGATTTCTGCGCCAAATACTGAGCCAGCGGCACAATCACCAGCCCGCTGGCTGGCAGCTCAGCAAAGCTGCCGTCTTCCGCAAGGCGCAAAAGCTGCGCATCACAGCTGATAATTTCAGCGTCTTTAATCATGCGTGTCATTATGCAATCTCCTTTGCATAAACACGGGTCTTAAAGGGCTGCATACCAATGCGGTCAAATACATCAATAAAGCGCTCTTCACCTGAGCGGTTTTCAACAAATACTGCGATGATTTTTTCGATCACGTCCGGCATTTGTTCCTGGGCAAAAGAAGGCCCGACCACTTTAGCCAATGCCGCGCCATTACCCTGACGCCCGCCTAAAGACACCTGATACCATTCGGAGCCATTTTTATCGACGCCTAAAATACCGATATTGCCCACATGATGATGGCCACAGGCATTCATACAGCCCGACATATTTAAATCAATTTCACCCAGATCATGCAGATAATCTAAATTATCAAAGCGCTCCTGAATGGCAATGGCAATCGGGATTGATTTAGCATTTGCAAGCGAACAGAAATCGCCGCCAGGGCAGCAAATCACATCGGTCATTAAGCCGATATTTGGGGTTGCAAAACCAATTGCTTTGGCTTTTTCCCAAAGCTCGAATAAATCTGCTTGCTTTACATCGGCCAGAATTAAATTCTGCTCATGCGAAACACGCAATTCACCAAAAGAATAAGCATCGGCCAAATCAGCCACAGCAGCCAGCTGATCGCCTGATGCATCGCCAGGTGCAACACCATGCTTTTTAAGGCTGAGCGTTACAGCGGCATAGCCCGCTTGTTTATGCTTAAACACATTGCGCTCTGCCCAGCGGGAAAAGGCTTTATTTTCTATTTGCTGCTGAACATAAGCCGCATCATCCCCTGCAAAAGCAGTGTAATCCGGCACGGTAAAGAAGCCTTTCATTCTGTCGATTTCAGCCGCCGTTAAAGTTTGCGGGCCATCTTTTACAAAAGCCCATTCTGTTTCAACTTTGCTGGCAAAAGCTTCGGGTGTCATGGCTTTAACCAGAATTTTAATTCGCGCCTTATATTTATTATCACGCCGGCCATAGCGGTTATACACACGCAATACCGCGTCCAGATAGGTCAGCAAATGAACACAGGGCAAAAACTCACGAATCACGCTGCCAATAATCGGCGTGCGGCCAAGGCCACCACCCACAATCACTTTAAAGCCAATTTCACCTGCTTCATTTTTTACAACATTTAAACCAATATCGTGCACCCAGATTGCCGCGCGATCTTCCACTGCACCATTGACGGCAATTTTAAATTTACGCGGTAAATGAGCAAATTCCGGGTGGAAAGTAGACCACTGACGAATAATTTCGCACCATGGGCGCGGATCAAGTATTTCATCATGTGCCACACCGGCAAACTGATCCGAGGTGGTATTACGAATACAATTGCCCGAAGTCTGAATAGCGTGCATTTGCACCGTAGCTAATTCAGCCAGAATATCAGGCACATCTTCTAATTTTGGCCAGTTATATTGCACATTTTGGCGGGTGGTAAAGTGCGCATAATCTTTATCATATTTACGCGCAATTTCGGCCAGTTTACGCAATTGCGTACTGCTTAAATGGCCATAGGGAATGGCAACGCGCAGCATAGGGGCATGGCGCTGGATATACAGGCCGTTTTGCAAACGTAGCGGGCGAAACTCCTCATCACTCAGCTCGCCAGCCAAAAAGCGGCGAGTTTGATCACGGTACTGAACCACACGCTGGTCTACGATGCGTTGGTCGTAGTCGTCGTAGATATACATCTGAATCATCCAAAAAAGAGATCGGGCTATTCGCTGCTATTAAAGCTGCAATAAAAAGGGCAGAAAATCTCACTACCTGCAGAGATTGTCTACCCGAGTGTGCTTAGCTTAAAACCATTAAAACCAATTTATCCGTAGGACTATACCAGCGGCACTTTGCAAACTAAATGACTATTTTTGAATAAGGTTAGGCTGCAATCGGCATATACACTGGGGCCTTGCAAAGAAATCCCCCCTTCAGACAAGGCAGATCAGACAGGAAAACAAAAACATAAAGCCCGCTGAGCACTGAGCCCACTGCGCCTTACAGTAATAAGAAGAATTTAAGATAAGTATTTACCTTGCTATTTTCTGGCGCGGGCCAATCATATGGGATATCCACAACGGTGTTTTATTTACACGGCTCTTGCACGAAGAGTATCCTCGCATTTCAATCGAACTTTGAATCCATAGCATGACACTCCAAAGCACCCCAATTAATCGCCTCGATTACACCCCGCCAGCCTTTTTGATCGACCGGGTGGATCTTACTTTTGAACTGGAAGAGAGCCAGACCCGGGTGAAATCCCGCCTGGTGCTCAAACGTAACCCCGAGGCCGCTCCCCTGTTACCGCTGGAGCTGGCAGGCGAAGAGCTGACACTTGAATCGATCAAGTTAGACGGCGCGCCACTGAAGAGCGATGCTTATACAGTTACGGCCAAAGGCCTGGTCATCGCGGCCATGCCCGATGAAGCCATTCTGGAAATCGTCACGATTATCAACCCGCTCACCAACACCAGCTTAAACGGGCTGTATGTTTCGAGCGGTAATTTTATTACCCAATGTGAGGCCGAAGGCTTTCGCAAGATTACTTATTATTTAGATCGCCCTGATGTGATGGCTAAGTTCACCACCACCATCATTGCCGATAAAACCCGCTACCCAGTGCTGCTATCTAACGGCAATCGCGTAGACAGCGGCCAGATGGATAAAAACCGCCACTGGGTAAAATGGGTTGATCCGTTTAAAAAGCCGGCTTATCTGTTTGCGCTGGTTGCCGGTAAATTAGTCATGCTGGCCGATCAGCACACCACGCCAAGTGGCCGCCAGGTAGCGCTGGAGATTTTTGTAGAGCCGGGCAACCTGGATAAATGCCACCACGCCATGGCCGCCATTAAAAAAGCCATGCGCTGGGATGAAGAACGCTTTGGCCTGGAATACGATCTGGACACCTATATGATCGTTGCCACCAGCGACTTCAATATGGGCGCGATGGAAAACAAAGGCCTGAATATTTTCAACACAAAATACGTGCTGGCCAAGCCTGAAACGGCGACCGACGTTGACTTTGACGGCATCGATGCCGTAGTTGCGCACGAATACTTTCATAACTGGACCGGCAATCGTGTGACCTGCCGCGACTGGTTCCAGCTCAGTCTTAAAGAAGGGCTGACTGTCTATCGCGATCAGGAATTCTCCAGCGATATCGGCAGCCGCTCGGTTGAGCGTATTAATAATGTGAAAGCCCTGCGCGAAATGCAATTTGCCGAAGATGCAGGCCCGCAAGCGCACTCGGTTCGTCCTGAGGCTTACTCAGAAATTAATAATTTCTACACCATGACCATTTACGAGAAAGGCTCGGAAGTGGTGCGCATGTATGCCACCCTTTTGGGGCGTGAAGGTTTCCGTAAAGGGATGGATCTCTACTTTAAGCGCCACGATGGCCAGGCCGTGACCTGTGATGATTTCCGTGCGGCAATGTCTGACGCCAACGGCGCAGATCTCACTCAGTTTGAAGAATGGTATAAGCAAGCAGGCACACCGGAACTGGCCATCACCAGCCAGTATGACGCTGCAAGCAAAACTTACACCCTGAATATCAAGCAAAGCTGCCCGGCCACACCGGGCCAGGCCGAAAAGCGCCCTTTCCATATTCCACTGGCACTGGGCCTTTTGGATAAGCATGGCAAAGACTTGCCACTGCAATTAGCAGGCGAAGCAGTTGCACAGGGCACAACCCGTGTACTGGAGCTGACAGCAGACAGCCACAGCTTTAGCTTTATCAATATTGACGAAGCGCCAACGCCATCCTTGCTGCGTGATTTCTCTGCGCCTGTAAAACTCAACTACGCTTACAGTGATGAAGAGCTGGTGTTTCTGATGGCCAACGACAGCGATGCCTTTAATCGCTGGGAAGCGGCCAATACCTTCGCCAAAAATCTGCTGCTGGCGCTTTACGCCAGCAATGAAGAGCAGCCTTTAGCCCCTGCAAGCTTTATCAATGCACTGCGTAAAGTATTAAGTGAAAAGCTTGATCCTTCGCTGATTGCCCTGATGCTGGAGCTGCCACGCGAAAACTATCTGCTGGAGCAGCTGGATGAAGTCAACCCGGCCCGCCTGCATCTGGTGCATCGCAGTATTAAAGCGCAGATCGCCCGTGAATTACGCGCCGAGCTGATTGCAACATACAATAAGCTCAATGATGGCAGCGCCTACCTGTATGAAAACGCCGGTAAACGCAGCCTGAAAAACATCTGCCTGGATTACTTAGCCGAGCTGGATGAGCCCTTAGTCACCGAGCTGCTCACTAAGCAATATCGTCTTTCCGACAATATGACAGATCGCCTTGCCGCGCTTAAAGCACTGGTCAACCGCGATGGCGGCGAAGCACAGCTGGCTGATTTTGCAGTGCAATGGCACGACGATGCGCTGGTGATGGATAAATGGTTTGCCCTGCAATCCACCAGCCGCCGCCCCGGCGCACTCAGCCGTGTGCAGGCTCTGATGGATCATCCGGCGTTTTCGATTAAAAACCCGAATAAAGTGCGCTCGCTGGTCATGGGTTTCTGCCTGCAAAATGCAGTGCATTTCCATGCCGCAGATGGCTATGGCTACGCTTTTGCCGCAGACCGGATTATTGAACTCGACAAAATCAACCCGCAAGTCGCTGCCCGCCTGGCTTCCAGCTTTAACCGCTGGAAAAAAATGGAGCCGCAACGCAAGCAAATGATGCAGGCCGAGCTGCAACGCATTGCCCAGCAAAGCGAGCTGTCCAGTGACCTGGCTGAGATTGTGAATAAAGCTTTAAGCTAATCAGCAGACATTTTTTAAAGCCCCTGCCACAACGAAATACCTCCGGCAATAACGGAGGTATTTTTTTGCTTAAAAAATCAAAACTAAACACCCGGCAAGACCATGCCCTCATCGCATTAAGTAATACTTCTGCAGACCCCATCTCTTCAAAACAGCCCCCCCCCCCCCCAGAATTGAGCACAAAAATAATGGCACCCAAAAAATCAAATCCGCACATATTTGATACAAGGCACAGCGGCTAAGGAATCCATTTAAAAAGAGGGAAAAAGAATCATGCCTGCCTGATTTTTATCCCGGCAAGTAATGATAAAAAACTGGCATTACCCATAACCTGAAACATGCAATCGTATTGATCCACAGCAAAGCGCCAATTTGTGCAGATTATTACAGTAGAAGGCTGCATTTATGATTTGATCTGCATCATTCGCCGGGGAACTTTATGATTAAAGAGCTATTCAATCAAGATGATATTGCGCCATTTTTTGCGATTCTGGGCAATGCAGAGTTCGAATTATTCAATGAGAAAATTCCAGAGCACCATGATTGGCTGCAACAAAAAACCGATCAGTTACTCTATTGTAAAACCCGTTTTTTTGGGATTTATACAGTGGATAAAACAGCAGCCGGTATTGTATCCGTGCGAATAGATAAGCGCCCGCCCGGCATCTGTGATAACTGGCAAAGTGCCGAAATTATGCAAATCGGTGTTCGCGCCGATTTAAAACACAAGGGCTATGGCACGCAATTATTGCAATATATTGAATCACAATTAGATTCCGTCTATTGCCTGTATTTGCACACCTACCCCGCTGATTATGATGTGATCGCTTTTTATGGAAAGAATGGTTTTATGCCTGTAGGGCTGGTCCCCGATTTTTATGGGCCAGAATTAGAAGGCAAACTTTACCTGCGTAAAGTATTGCCTGTAAAAAAACCATCAAACACATAATCACAGCGGACTAAGCGCCCAGATGCACCGCCTGCCTTTGCGGTGCAGCCGTCGTTTTCCCCTTAGCCTGCTTGCCCGCATAATCACTTGCAATCAGGCTTTGCGCGGCATCCTGGGTAAGGCCCTGCTCTTGCACCAAATACTGCACCACCATTTTCGCCAGCCTGTCTAATGCAATCCGGTGCGTAGCATCGGTGTTCTGATACAGCCAGTCGCTAAAGGCCATAAAACGATTAAATGGCGAATCGCCCAGTAATACCGGCAGGGTATGGGCAAAACGGCCTGAATTGGCGACTAAATCCCAATAGCGTGAAAAGCGCACCAGGCGCTGCATGGTGGCAAAATCAATCACATTATTTGCAAGAATGGTGTACGGCGGGAAGCTGTCATACACCATGCCAAAATCCCCGGTATGGCGAATAATCGGCGTGCCGCGCAGGCGTTTTAAAATACCAAATTGAATTTCATGCGGGCGCAGGGCATAGAGCTGATCAAAGCCACGGCCAAAACTCGCCATATCTTCCCCCGGCAAACCCGCAATTAAATCCACATGCAAATGCGCGTGCGAATGATTGATCAGCCAGGAAATATTATCCGCCGCCTTTTCATTATTTTGCTTACGGCTAACCAGCGCTTGCACCTCAGGATTAAAGCTTTGAATGCCGATCTCAAATTGCAAAGCTCCGGCAGGAAACTGGCTGATGCCCGCCTTTAAGGCCTCGGGCAAATGATCCGGCACCACTTCAAAGTGCGCGAAGACCGGGTCATCCGGGTGGGCGGCAATTTTATCCAGAAAGAACTGCATAATTTTTAAGCTGGATTTGATATTCAGATTAAACGTGCGGTCCACAAATTTAAATAAACGCGCGCCGCGCTGATACAGCGTTTCCATCTCTGCCAGAAACACATCCAGATCAAAGGGCCAGGCGGTTTTATCCAGCGCCGACAAACAGAACTCGCACTTAAACGGGCAACCTCGGGAAGCCTCCACATACAGGGTGCGGTGGGCGATATCTTCATCGGTATAAAGGGAATAAGGCAGCACCAGGTCATTGAGTGGCGGCTGCACCCCAACATGGGTTTTCATCAGCGGCTGCGGGCCGTTCAAAATCTGCTTACAAAGCTGCGGCAGTGTCACCTCGCCCCAGCCAGTAATTAAATAATCCGCCTGCTTAACAATACTTTGCCCGGCGCTTTCATAAGACACCTCTGGCCCGCCGAGGATAATCTTAATTTGCGGCGCAACGCGTTTGAGCATCGCCACCACCCGCTCGGTTTCCTCAACATTCCAGATATACACCCCAAAGCCAATGATCTTGGGCTGCTTAGCCAGTAATTGTTCAACGATTTCGGTGGTTTTGGTGCCAATCACAAACTCCGCCAGCTGCGTCTCACCCTGTAAATCGCCCATATTGGCCAGCAAATAGCGCAGCCCAAGGGATGCATGGGTGTAGCGGGCGTTGAGAGTAGAAAGAATAATCGACATGGCAGATATCTGGCTGAGGCAAAGGGGGGTATTTTACGGTCTAAAGGATACTGGAGGCGATCAAATACAGGGAATACATTCAAGGCTATGCCTCGCCTGCTGTGCTTGTACAAGATCAACCCTTTCAAAAAAACCAGTGCCGCCATCAAGAAAAAGAGCCGTAAGCAAAACACTGAACTGACAAATTTCAAGCAACGAAGCACACTTTCTACTATTTTGTATACTTCAAACCTCCCTGTGAATACAAGCAGAGCAGCCTTATGCACACACACAACACGCTTTCCCGACTAATGAAACACTTTACCAGCGCAAACTTGCTCTTATTGATTTTCATATCAAACATGGCTTTTGCTGAAGACTTTGAGAACCCCGAAAAACATATCCAGCATGTTTATCAAGAGTTTCTTCATGATTTATCGGCCAACGAGCAGCTAAAAAGCTGCAACGAATGGGCAATCAAAGATTATTTACTGACCAAATTCGATATATTTTTAAGCACGCACAATTTACTGCACAATATTGGATTTAAGCAAACAGAAGAGTCTCTTTCCGGATTGCCAGATGATTTTAAAAACCAGCTAAATACAGAATTTAAAAAATATATCATCCAGGATAATTTAAATTCCATTAAATCATTCTGCTCAGCAACAAATTTAAAAACCCAAAAAAGCAATGTTGACTTTACGGTTAGCTATGTAGTCACATCAGTAAAATTAGCTAGTAAAAAATCAAAACGTGTCGATTTTTTTCTTCTCAGGGGCTGGGATCATTGGCTGATCGCCGACATCATCTCTGGAAACGATTCGCTTGAAGAGAGATATCGCAATAAGTTTGGCAAAACAATTCGCACTGAAGGGTATAACGGCCTTCTTAAACAGCTTACAGAGATCAATCAAGAGAAAATAAAGCCATCACTTAGCAACTAGCCTCTCTCTGTTTTAAATGCAATAAGATGTGCATCTTAGGCGATCCAAATGCATAACAATTTAATTCGTTTTTTTCTTATCAGCAGCTTTGCTTGTGTTCCACTATCAATACTGACAGCATATACTTTTGGCAATAGCGGCCATGGGGGGCCGGGTGGCTGGGGCAGCCTTTTTCCTGCCACTATGTGCTCCGCCGTACTTTTAGCTCCTTTACTTTTGGCCGTAAGTATCTCTCTAAGACTACACAAAAAGAATGCAGAAGACCAAAAACACACATACGCAAAACTTATGCTATTACTAGCGGCTATTTCATTATTACTTGCACTATTTTCATTGGATTTAATCCTGTCTATCATATTCAGCAACTACAAAAGCGTAACAAATCTATTGTTTTAAAAGCTTATTAACCTTTACCCTATAAAAAAGCCAGATCATCCAATCTGGCTTTTAAAATTTACAAACTATGCAGCGCCTTAACTTTTTAAAACCTGCAAAGGCATACGCAGCATTTCGTCGCCATGGCCTGCAAAATACCAGATGATGCCAATCAAAGCGCCAACGGTGATTAAATACCAAACAGTGGAAAAGATTTGCCCGTAACGATCCAGCGGCAACAGATGGCTTTGATGCCGGCCGCGCCATTCAAAAATAATTTCCACACTGCCAATCAATAGTAAAAACCCAAGTAATGCCAGACCCAGTGAATAGCTGATAAACACACCCAGCGCCGCACCAACCACGCAGGCGATGAGCCCTAATTTGCTGTTCATTGAAAAACTGATACTTTTTAAGATATGCCCGCCATCCAGCGGCAAAATGGGTAATAAATTAAACAGATTAAGCAGGGCATTAAAGGCAGCCAAACCCGCAAACAGCATCGAGCCTGTCAGCCAATAAATAATCAGGCAGGCAATCGATAGCAACAGACCAAAGCTTGGCCCCATAATTGAAATCACCACATCCTGCCAGCGGGTATTGATTTTATCATCCGTCATAGCTAAACCGCCCATAAAGGGGATTAAGTAAATGCCCTTGGTTTTTAAACCAAAGTATTTCATCGCCCTAATATGCCCATATTCATGGAAAACCAGGCAGACAATCAGCGCAATGGCAAACTGGAAAGAAAACAGCCATGAATAGGCGGCAACACTGGCCCCGGCCAATGCCACCTTAACCAGCTTGGCACTTTTCAGCAGTTTCAGCGCCAGCGCGCCCAAACCCAAAATACTGAGTTTATTTGGCTTTATATTTTGCTTTACCGGGGTTTGGCGCTCAATATCCTGTGTATTACGCATGCCTTTAAGCGCCTCTTTTTCATCAATCAATAAGCGATATTTGAGAATAAAAGGCTGCCATTGCAAATCTGTTTCAAGATGAACACGCGTCGTTGCCATAGTGCCATCCGGGCTGACTGCCGAAAGCTCAAATTGCAAAACACTTAAGCCTTCGCGCTCAGCCGAGGCATTTTTTTCGGCAACGAGGGTATTATCCCAAAATAGCTGCTGCCAGCCCGCAGGCGTGCCCTCAAGCCTGAGCGATTTTCCGAGGCAATTAATATTTAATAATTCCACAGCGTATCCAATTTAATTAATAAATCAACAATGCATAAAAACTGAGTGAATAAACATATTTTACGGGTTTACAGATATTTAAGGGAAATCACAAGCCACCCTGGCCGCCACAGTGGCTCTGATCTGCTTAGCTTCATCCCGTTCAGGCGCTTATCCGGTTCCGGTACATTCGCCCGCAATGTAAGCAAATGCACATAAAAAACATCATCCGCAGCAAAAAGGCCGCAATACCATTGCGGCCTTCACAAACCTTTTTTATTCAGGTTTTAATGCCTTGCCGCAGGCAGCTGTTTTAATACTTCATTCGTAAAATAGGGCTCGTCTTCTACCCAGAATATATAATCCAGGCCGAGATAATTCTGACCAAATTTCAGAATATCATCCACCGTATTTTTTTTGCCGGTCTTTGGATTAATCTGGCGAAGATTACCATCCTGCACCGCCATGCCTTTGATTAAGCGATGAGGATAGTCTTTAAAAAAACCATAACTCTGGGCCATATGAGCTTTGCGGTAAGGCATTAAATCTGGCCCGCCCACGCCCATTTTCAGCGATTTAGCCAGGGCAAACAGCCCGCGCATATAGCCCTTATCATCGTCTGGCAGCCATTCATCCGGCAGGAAATTTAAATAAACCATGGCAGTGGATTTCTTAAATGCCCCTGCCAATACACGCATATTGTCACCAATCGCATCCACATAGGCTTTAGAACTAAAATCTTCAGGAAAAGTCGTTGTGCCATCGGCATTTTCAGTGCCAATATCAATCGAGCTTTCGCTAAAATTTATCCCTGCAATTTTGCCATCAAATTCACGCCCCAATTGCCGGATGAGTTTTTGATAACGTTCACGTACTGGTGGCTCCCACATTTTAGGCGACCAGCCATATTCATCATCAGTAACCGGCTTATTTGGATCGCGCTCTGGCGCACTCAGCATACTTTGCTTAATCGCTCCGCCCTTATAAACAGGGTCTTGCAAAAGATAGGCAGGCACATTGGGGCGGGGCGAAAAAGACTTTTCCTGCAGCTGAATCCAAAGTTTTTTATTCATCGAATTCAAATAGGCGATATCTGCTTTAATGGCGCTAAAATCATAGTTATCTTTAGTCGGCTCAAGATCCCGCCATTTATAAACAATTTGCGCGCCACTAAAGCGCGGATCAAGCAGGCCTTTATCTGCCTTAATATTTACACCATCTGCCTCGCGGTGATTGATGTAAATAAAGTGCTGCAGAGTCGGCGCGGCAGCAAAAGCCGGCGAACTCATAACAGATAAAACCAGCGTAAAACTGAGAAACCGGCTTAGCATAATGACTCTGCTCAGGATGATGGATACTCAAGTTAACCTGAATACGGCAGAGCAGATACCCAGATTATTTACATATTTTAAGTAAAATCTATTTATGCCAGCCAATAGATAACAGGGCTTATGCCATGCCACTTCCATGCAATAAAGCAGAGCTGCTTCTGAACTTCGACAGTGCTTATTCCAGACTTATAAAAGAGCTAGCCACCATAGCGCCACAAGATACAAGATTGCCTGAAATAGAAGGAGAAATATCGGCGTGCGATCTGCTTGCCTATCAAATAGGCTGGGGGCAACTTTTATTGCAATGGGATAAAGACGAGTTACAAGGGAAGCCTGCACAAATGCCTGCACCGGGTTTTAAATGGAATCAGCTTGGGCTGCTCGCCCAAAGCTTTTACACCCGTCATTGCAATTCATCATTCAGCCAATTAAATGCAGAATTTGCCGAATTAGCCGGGAAAATTCGGCAATTTATTCTGGATAATGAAGAAAGCACGCTTTTTGAACAGGGTAAAAGAAACTGGGCGAGGGACAAATGGCCGATCGTAAAATGGATACAAGTCAACACCATCGCCCCATGGCAAAGTGCGTGCTCAAAACTGCGCAGATGGAAAAAACATCAGGCTCTGCCCGCTGCTGAGCGCCCTAGCGATTCTGCCTCTGCAAAACCATAAAAGCGCTCACCCATCAATTGCCAGGTTCCTGCTTCACGCGCCTCATGGGCAATATCACGCAAGACGCCCATCACCGCCAACATCGGACAAACACCCAAGCTCACCCGGCGCACGCCGGTCGCAAACAGTGCAGCAGCGGAAGGCGCGCCGGGCATGGCCATCACGCTGACGGGGCCGTTTACCAACGTACAAAGACGCGTCAGTGTGGGTAAATCAACGAGGCCCGGCACAAACACCATATCGGCCCCTGCGGCTAAATACGCATTGGCCCGCTCTGCCGTGATGCTTAAACGCGCTTCCTCATTCACACCCAAGCCCAGCAAATAGGTGTCGGTGCGGGCATTGATCCAGAGTAAATCCCCCGCCACCCTTCGGGCGGCACTTATTCGGGCCGCTTGGGCGCTTAAATCAAACAGCCCCGCTGCGCCATGCTGTCTATCTTCTAAATTCACCCCTACGGCCCCCGCCGCAATCACCGCCTTAATGGTTTCTGCCACCGCTTCGGGCGGGCTGCCGTAACCTGCTTCAATATCGGCAGTCACCGGCACGTCTACCGAGCGGCAGATGGCAGCCAGCTCGCTGAACATGATCTGTGGATCCATTTGCTCGCCGTCTTTAAACCCACGCGAATAGGCGATACCGCCACTCGTTGTACCGATGGCTGCAAAGCCCGCTGCGGCAAAAACCCGCGCGCTGCCTGCATCCCAGGCATTAGCAAGTAAAAACTGGCCCTGTTCGTTAAGTGTGCGAAATTGCTGAGCAAGCTGCATAGTGTGTCTCCCGAAAAAATCGCATCTTGCCGTGATAGCAAAGACAAGGCTGGCGCTTTTCGGACACGGCCATGGCTGAGGCTAAAAAGTTCTGCAGACACAAAACCAAATATTTGAACCTCGGAGTAAAAGGAGAACACAGAGAGTCACGGAGGAAAACACAGACGGGGCTTCTCCGTGAAACTCCGTGTTCTCTGTGTCCTCAGTGTTTTAAGATTTGGGTTTTACATGCCAGCCACGTCCGAAAACCGCTAGCCTGCGTCTGCCTTGCCTGTCATGATTTCACCTATGAAACTCGATCACGATATTTGCTACAGGGCACTGGCCAGCCGCGATGCGCGCTTTGACGGGCGATTTTTTATTGCCGTCAAAACCACCCGTATCTATTGCCGGCCCATCTGCCCTGCCCGCACGGCCAGGCAAGAAAATGTTTTATTTTTTCATACCGCGGCCGAGGCGCAAGAGCTTGGCTTTCGCCCCTGCTTACGCTGCCGGCCAGAAGCCGCCCCCCATTCTGGCGCCTGGCGTGGCGTATCTAACTCTGGATTTTCCAACACGGTAAGCCGTGCGCTCAGGCTGATTGAGATGGGGGCATTGGACGAAGGCTCGCTGGCCTCACTTGCCGATAAATTGGGCGTAGGCGAGCGCCAGTTGCGCCGACTATTTGAGCAATTTGTGGGCGCATCGCCACAGGGCGTGGCACAAACGCGCCGGGTGTTGCTGGCCAAGCAGCTGATCCACGAAACCGCAATGCCCATCACCGATATTGCTTTTGCCGCAGGCTTTGGCAGTGTGCGCCGCTTTAACGAAGTCTTTCAGCAGCTTTACCAGCGCCCGCCCAGTGATTTGCGCAGAGATAAGCAGGCCGGATCATCGGCCGGCGTCACCCTGCTGCTGCGCTACCACCCGCCTTATGATTGGCAAGCGATGCTGGCCTATTTATCGGCTCGCGCCATAACTGGGCTAGAGATCGTAGAGAGCGGCATTTACACCAGAACGATCTGCATCAACGGCGTGCAAGGCACGGTATCGGTGCAACAGAGCCAGCACCATGCGCTGGCAGCCACCATCTGTTTTCCCAACTTAGCCGCCCTGCCACAAATTATTGCCCGCCTGAGAGCCATGTTTGATTTAGCTGCCGACCCGGACATCATTAATCAACAATTAGCCAGTGACCCGCTGATGGCAAAACTCACCACAAGACACCCTGGCCTGCGCGTACCCGGTGCCTGGGATGGTTTTGAGCTGGCGATTCGCGCCATCCTGGGCCAGCAAATCACCGTCGCCGCCGCGATTAAACTCGCGGGAAAAATGGTGGCACAATATGGCGAGCCCTTGCTCACCACCGATACACAACATCCCTCTTTAAGCCATGTATTCCCCACGCCTGCCGTATTGAGTAAGGCAAATTTCACCGGCATGCCGCAGAGCCGCGCCAAAACACTATCGGCGCTTTCCGCTGTTTTTGGGGCCGATCCTGATTTATTAGCCAGCGGCAGTGATTTTGCAGAAACCAGCGCCAAACTGCTCGCCATCTCCGGCATCGGCGACTGGACCACCCAATATATTGCCATGCGCCAATTGCGGGAGCCCGACGCCTTTCCCGCCAGCGACGTTGCCCTGATCAAAGCCATCACCCAATTAGAAGGGCCTTGCAAGCTCAGCGCCAGAGCCGAAGCATGGCAGCCTTGGCGAGCCTATGCTGCGCAGCATCTTTGGACATCGCTAGGGGATGGTGTGAATGCGGAAGATAAAAAGGAATAAAACACGCTGATTAAAAGAGGCGACTAAACCTAAAACCACAAAGTAAGCGGGAACACAGAGCACACAAGCAGCAATTCTTTGGTTTTCTCTGTGCAACTCTATGCTCTCTGGGGCATCGAGGATTTAAGATTTGGGTTTTCTTCCTTCAGGCCCATTCTAAGCAATGCGGCAACCATTGGCATCGCAAGCGCCTTCTGGCGTATTTGCCACAGGATCCACCACTGCCTCTGCCAGCAAACCACCCAACTTTGCCCCCAGGCGTAAATCATCCAGATGGCCAAAGTGCTGCAAGCGCAGCTGGCCTTGCCGGTCGATTAAAATAAGGCTGGGTGTGCCTTGTAGCCCATAGTATTGCATAGTCTGCGGGATAGGCCCCTGCAAGGAGGCCTGATCGATTCCTACGGGAAAGCCAATGCGATATTCGTGCAAAAATACCCGTAAAGCCTCAGCACCCATCACCGAATGATGCTCAAAAACCGAATGCAGCCCCAGCACCACAACATCCGATTTGACAAAAGCACCACGGATGGCTCTGGCTTGTGGCAAGCCATGGCTCACGCAGGCCGGGCATAGCATTTGAAACACATAGATCAGCACCACTTTACCCAAAAGATCATTTAAGACCACGGGCTGATCGCTATTAAGCCATTGAGAGGTCTGCAGAGCTGGCGCCAGGCAAATGGATGAATTCATGATTATTTTTCCTGTTACGACAGAGGGGCAGCGCGCTGCCCCCTTATCCATTAAGCAAGCAGCGCTACTTCAGGAAAATCCACCGGCACATCAAATGCCACATTGACATAGTTGGTGAATAAATTAAGAGCAACATGGGCAAGAATCTCAACGATATGCTCGTCGTTAAAACCATGCTCCCGCAGCCGGGCAATGTCGTCCGCTGAGACTTGCCCGCGGTTTCCCACAAGCTTCAAAGCAAACTGCAGCGCAGCGCTGGTCTGCGGATCGCCAGCTTCACCCGCCTGGGCCGCCCGCATTTCATCGGCAGTTGCCCCTGCATTTTTTCCTAAGGCGGTATGCGCGGCCAGGCAGTATTCGCAGCGATTACGATTGGCAACGGCTACCGCAATTTGCTCGCCCAGCTTAGGGGCAATCACCCCTGCACCCAGCGCAGCAAAAGAGCCCCACATACTTTTAAGCGCCGCAGGCGAATGGGCAACAACGCGAAACATATTTGGCGTGGCCCCAAATGCAGCATGAATTTGTGACAAAACGGCCTGACGATTTGCGGTGGTGGATTGGGTGTCAATTAAGTGAAGGTGAGACATTTTAATTCCTTTGCATAGATAGAAATGAGAGAGGGGTAAAACAAGAGCTGCTTAGCACGTTTTAATTCAGTTATCGCACATATACATAGGACTCCTAACTATTTAGATTAAAAAAAATAGCGCTACTGCTGCTATTCCATTTTTTCCCAATTTTGCCGGGCAATCACAGGCTCTGCCTGAATATGCTCAGGGCAATCAAGCCGCAGCAAGGCCACTGACAATGGTGCATCAACCAAGCGGCAATGATGCGGCGCAATGCTATTTGCATGCACATTGGCCGCAAAATGCTGGCAGCTAAGGCAGGCGCGTAATTCAGGAAAACGCTCTGTTTGCTGCAGCTGCCCAATCAAAGCCAGCAGGGATGAAAACAATTGCTCTTGCTTAGGCGGAGGTAAACGCCCGACAGCCTCCAGCGCAAAACCCGTAGCATCCACAATTTTTAAAGCCAGCGCCTGCCCTGCTGAAGTGAGCCGCAAAGCCACGGCCCGCCCGTCCCCGACAGCACGCCCTTTTTCGATCAGCCCTTTGGCCACCAAAGCGGCAATCGAATCGCTGGCACTGGCTGCCGTTACGCCCAGCTGCTGCGCAATCCACGATAACCGAACACCCTCGCTGCGTGAGCGCAAGATTTCTAAGACTTCCACTTGAGCGTGGTTTAAGCCCTCAGCCGTCGCAAACTGCCACACCCCCGTGCGCAATACCGAAGCAATGCGAGAGATG
Source organism: Iodobacter violaceini (assembly GCF_011601265.1). Classification (GTDB taxonomy): domain Bacteria; phylum Pseudomonadota; class Gammaproteobacteria; order Burkholderiales; family Chitinibacteraceae; genus Iodobacter; species Iodobacter violaceini. The sequence goes on along the minus strand of NZ_JAAOLX010000014.1, from coordinate 32,442 downwards.
GCACTGACAATGCGCTCGCTGCCCGCCGGGGTATCACTCCAAAGTGTTGAAAGTTCTGTATCCATCCCTACATCCTAAAACATGAAGTGCGAATTGTAAAGGACTCCTAATCAATTTATTTTTCCAGTATGAGCCAGCCCGTGCTTTCTAAGGCTTTCAATATACCCTACATGGGTATATTATTATTCCGAACTGGAGAGGAAAAATGACTACAGAAATCCAACTTCGTCTTGGTGGCATGACTTGTGCGGCTTGTGCGGCTCGGATTGAGAAAATCCTTAATCGCCAGGCAGGTGTGGCTGCGGAGGTTAACTTTGCGACTGAAACTGCGCATATCAGCCGTAGCGACACGACTATCACCGCCGAATCGCTGATTGCCACCATCAGCCGCGCAGGGTTCACCGCCGAGCTGGCCAGCACGCCAGCTGCGGCAGAGAAAGACGAGCGCTGGCCGCTGCTTATTGCCGCCCTGCTCAGCCTGCCACTGATGGCCAGCATGTTTAGCACAGATCACGCCGAGCTATTGCCGCGCTGGCTGCAGATGCTGCTGGCTACACCAGTGCAATTTATTTTGGGCTGGCGCTTTTATCGCGGGGCATTTTTTGCGCTGAAAAATGGCGGAGCAAATATGGATGTGCTGGTGGCGCTGGGCACAAGCATGGCTTATGGCCTGTCCGCCTCCGTTACCTTGCTGGGCCTGCACGAGCAGCACGTTTATTTTGAAGCCAGCGCGGTGATTATTACGCTGGTACTGGCAGGAAAATGGCTGGAAAGCCGCGCCAAAAAGAAGACATCTGGGGCGATTAGCGAGCTTTTAAAGCTGCAACCTAAAACTGCAAGAGTAGAAACGGCTGAAGGACTCATTGACGTAGCCATCGGCCAGCTCAAGCCCGGCGATATCGTGATCGTGCGCCACGGCGAAGTGATTCCCGTCGATGGTGTAGTCATCGAGGGCCAGGCTGCAGTCGATGAAAGCATGCTGACCGGCGAAAGCCTGCCGGTCGAAAAAAATATCGACAGTAAAGTATTTGCTGCCACAAAAAACAGCAGCGGCATGCTCAAAATCCGCGCCAGCAGCGTGGGCAGCAAAACACAGTTAGCAGAAATTGTGCGGCTGGTGGCCCATGCCCAGGGCTCTAAAGCACCTATCCAGCGACTTGCCGACCAGATTTCCGGCATCTTTGTGCCCATCGTAGCGGCGATTGCCGTGCTGACCTTTTTGGGGAGTTTTTGGTATTGGGATAGCGCCGTTACCGCACTGATCCACGCGGTTGCTGTCCTGGTCATCGCCTGCCCTTGCGCCTTGGGGCTGGCCACGCCAACGGCAATCTCAGTCGGCATAGGCCGTGCAGCGAAGCAGGGTATTTTATTCAGGAATGCCACGGCGCTGGAGCATGCGGGCAAAATTGAAATGCTGGTGGTCGATAAAACCGGCACGCTCACCACAGGGCAGGCCAAGGTGGTGGAGATCATCAGTTTACAAAGTGATATCTCCAAAGATGAATTGCTGCAGCTGGCAGCCAGCTTAGAGCAAGGCTCAGAACACCCATTAGCCCACGCCATCCTGGCCGCCAACACTCTGCCACTCTTGCCTGTCAGTGACTTTGTAGCTGTACCCGGGCAAGGCGTGATGGGAAAGCTTGGCGATGGCAGTGAAATCAAGGCCGGCATCCCAAGCTGGGCTGGCGAAATGCCAGAAAAAAATACCCAGCCGTACACCTTGGTCAGCATCGCCAAGAATGGCCTTTTGCTTGGACAATTGGCACTGGCTGATACGCTACGAGCCAGCTCGGCAGAAGCCGTCAAACGCTTGCACAAAATGGGGATAGAAGTAGTTATGCTGACTGGTGATCAGCCCGCCACGGCCGCCGCCATTGCCAAGGCCAGCGGCATCCGTCAGCATCAGGCCCTAATGCGCCCGCAAGACAAGGCTGCGTTTATTCAGCAGCAAAATAAGGTAGTAGCGATGGTTGGCGATGGTGTAAACGACGCCCCTGCACTCGCCGCAGCCGGGGTCAGCTTTGCCATGGGTGCGGGCAGCGATGTGGCGATTGAAGCTGCCGACATCACCCTGCTGCATAACGATTTACTGGCGGTGAGCGACGCGATTGCCCTCTCCCGCGCCACCATCAAAAAAATCCGCCAGAATCTATTCTTCGCGTTTTTCTATAACACGCTGGGTATACCAATGGCGGCCATCGGCCTGCTCAACCCGGTACTGGCAGGAGCTGCGATGGCGCTGAGCTCGGTTTCGGTAGTGAGTAATTCTCTGCTGCTGAGACGGTGGAGAAGTGCGGGGATTTCAGAGTAAGAATTCAGATCATGAAACATTTAAAGGAGCAAAAAATGGAACACAGCACACTTAAAATCGAAGGCATGACCTGCATGGGTTGTGTACGTACTTTAACCGGCGTATTAAACGCCCTGCCCGGCGTTAGCCATGTGGCGATTGATTTGGAAAGCGGCATCGCTAAAGTCGATCACAACGCCGCCCTGACTACGACCGACACATTAAGTGAGGCCATTGAAGGAGCGGGCTTTGAGCTTGCCTGATTGCTGCCCGGATGAAGGGCCAAAAGTGGTTCAGCCAGGCAAGCAAAAACTGCTCTCCCGCCTGAATCGCATCGAAGGCCAGGTGCGTGGCGTGATTAAAATGGTTGATGAAGACAGATACTGCGTGGATGTGCTGACGCAAATCTCGGCAATAAAATCCGCCATGGATTCCGTCGCCATGCAGTTACTGGAAAACCACGCCCATGGCTGTGTGGCACAGGCCATTAAAGACGGGAAAGGAGATGCGGCGATTGATGAGCTGATGATGGTGGTTAAAAAGCTCAGTGGAAAAACACTGGGGTAAAACGTACAGGGTAGCTTAGGCCAATTGAAATTCGAATCAAGAAAGAACAGCTTCCCCGCCGTAATCCGCCGCGGCACAATAGCGGGTTACGGCCGAAACAGCTCAGCCCTCTAATCAGCACCACGGGCTGCCTGCCCCACCCTGCATTAGCAGCTCAAAAAAGAGGGCACTGAGAAAACCAATATCAGGTTTTCTCAGTGCCCTTTGTATTCTCCCTTTAGCTCTGTGTCTGCAGATTTCAGGGAATTCAAGCATCCAAACTTACAACGTCAAACCACCCGTCACTTCAATCGCGGCGCCGTTGATATAGCTAGCTTCATCGCTGGCTAAAAACGCATATACATTGGCAATTTCTTCAGGGGCTGCCATGCGTTTCATGGGAACACGCTCTTCCATGGCCTGGATCACTTTTTCTGGCATAGCTTTCAGGATAGGGGTGGCAACAAAGCCAGGGCAGACTGCATTGGCACGAATGCCTTTTTTACCCAGCTCTTTGGCCCATGTTTTGACAAAGCCAACCACACCAAATTTGGCCGCAGCATAATTGGTCTGTCCAAAGTTGCCATATACGCCAACGACGGAAGAGGCATTCAATATCACGCCGCTGCCCTGCTCCACCATGGTATCGACCACAGCACGGGCACAGTTGTAAACGCCTTTCAGATTGATATCAATGACGCGGTCAAACTGCTCTTCCGTCATTTTGATCAGCTGTGCGTCCTGCACAATACCGGCGTTATTCACCAGCACATCAATGCGGCCAAACTGAGCCTTAACCGCCGCCACCATTTCGGCAATCTGGGTTTTATTAGTGACATCCACCACATGGCCTACTGCCACAGCGCCGCTTTGTACCAGGCTGGAAACAACCGCATCAATCCCACTCTGGTTTACATCACAAACCACCACTTTAGCGCCTTCTGCTGCAAACTTAACCGCTGTGGCCTGACCAATCCCGCTGGCGGAACCTGTGATAATCGCAACTTTATCTTTAAGTCTCATAACACACCTTTCATATCAATTGAAAATGGCCACGCCCGAAATGTGCTGATTACGCAAGCCCGCTGACTTATAAGCCTGTGCATCAACAGCAAACAAGCAATTAATTCCAGCATAGACGTACTTGGTGCAACGCAACAAGCCAATAATCGCAAGAATCAAAAGATTCACACATTTTGTGAATGGATCAAACAGCCCATACCTGCGCAGCACAATGCACAGCAAACCGGACTAAATAGAGGGGGAAAATGAAGATTCGCCGCCAGACAATGTCCGGCCAGCGATAAGCAGAATGTTTATTCTGCGGGCTTGTCCGCGTAATGCTCGCTCAGCAAGGAGCGGCAATCAACAATGCGCAAGTCATTGTCGCGGGCAAAGGTCATAAGGAACTCAAAGACACGCGGGTCGATTTTCTCAAGCTGCTTATCAACCGCCACACAACGCACATTATCGTGCACCATCGGGCGAACAAAAGGAGCATAAGAAAGTTTCTGATCAACGCCAAAAGTACTGAGGATGCCAGACAAGCGATCAGCCCAGTCGCTGGGCCGAAATTCACGCCCATTACTGGTAATGCCCTGAATAATGATTTCGTATGGATTGCAGATCATTTTAACAACAGCGTATTTAATGGTGGAATATCTACCAGATTATACCATCGCAGGCCAAACTGCTGCCTTAGAAATTCTCAAACTCTTACTGATCATATCTGGCCAATAATAAAAAAAGCAGCTGACAGAGCTTGCCAGCTGCCTGCAAACGGTTGAATAATGGTTGTTTTTTTCTCAAAGTGGCTCACACCGTTTCAAAAATGAAGGCCGCATGGTCTGCATGAATAACCTTGGCATCGCCTTGAAAACCTGTAAGAAATTGTGCACAGCACAGCAGATCACAGCTTCGGGCACACCACGGTTAATCCTTTTTTGAACCGGCAGCCCATTCGGACTGTTCCCTATGCGCCATTATCTGCAATTTACTGATTTCACCCGCGAAGAATACGATTACCTGTTCAAACGCGCCGCCATTCTTAAAGCAAAACTAGCCGCAGGCGAGCTTTACCAGCCGCTGATTGGCAAAGTTTTAGCCATGATCTTTGAAAAATCATCGACCCGCACCCGCGTTTCTTTTGAAGCCGGCATGGCGCAATTCGGTGGTCATGCGATGTTTTTGCAATCAAAAGACACCCAGCTGGGCCGTGGCGAGCCGATCGAAGATGTGGCAAAAGTCATTAGCCGCATGACCAATATTGTGATGGTGCGCACTTTTGAGCAAAGCATTGTTGAGCGCTTTGCCGATAATTCTTTAGTCCCTGTGATTAACGGGCTGACTAATGAATACCACCCATGCCAGATTCTGGCCGATATTTTTACCTATATCGAAAAAAATGGCTCGATCGAAGGCAAAACCGTGGCATGGATCGGCGACAGCAATAATATCTCCCGCACCTGGCTGCAAGCTGCCAAAATTTTTAACTTTAAGCTCAATCAGGCCTGCCCGCGTGGCTATGAAATGACCATCCTGGATGGACAAAAATACGGCGCTGAGCATTTTGAAACCTTTTACGATCCTTATCAGGCCGCCAGAGATGCCGACATCGTCACCACTGACGTTTGCACCTCAATGGGATTTGAGCGTGAAACACTGCAGCGCAGAAAAGACTTTTTGCACTACAAGGTCAGCGAAAAAGTGATGCTGCAAGCCAAGGCCAACGCCATGTTTATGCACTGTCTGCCTGCTCATCGCGGTGAAGAAGTTGATCCTGAAGTGATCGATGGCCCGCAATCTGTCGTGTGGGATGAAGCAGAAAATCGCATGCATACGCAAAAAGCAGTGATTGAATATCTATTACTGGGTAAAGTAGAGGGCTAAACGCTCAAAAATAAGCAAAACTGGTCATTTACCCTCGTTTAGAGCACCAAGATTTAAAAAATGACGCATTTTCAGCGCCGGATAGCCCAGTAATACAGGATCGCACTTCATGTTTGGCATTACCGATTTAAGCAGTTATTTGCTCGGCACTATATTTATCATTTTATTGCCGGGGCCAAACTCGATTTTCGCTTTGTCTGTTGCAGCCAAACAAGGCGTACGTGCAGGTTATGCTGCCGCCGCAGGCATTGTGACCGGCGATTTAATCCTGATGTTACTCGCCAGTGTGGGTGTTGCATCTTTGATGCGTACTCATCCTGCAGCATTTGATATGGTTCGCTACGCCGGAGCCGCCTATTTAGCATGGATGGGCATCAAAATGCTGCTGCCAAAACCTCAGGCAGGCAATCAAAAAGCGGTTGAAATACCGTCCGGCCATATTTATAAGCAGGCACTGTCTATTTCGCTTGTAAATGTGAAAGCAATTTTGTTTTTTATGGCATTCTTCCCCCAGTTTGTGGACCCGACTTATGACCGGATTCCGCTCACTTTTGTAGTACTTGGCATGATCGTACAAGCCGTAAGTCTGGCTTATCTGACCTTTTTAATTTTTGCTGGTGCTGGCCTTTCCAGGCGACTAGCAGGCAAACAGTGGCTGGGCCGTTGGCTGGCTCGCCTGACCGGTGTACTTTTCATCAGTTTTGGTGCGCGGCTTGCTCTCTTTCACTAATCCTTGCCTTTCTCCCCCTCTTGGAGTTCTCATGTCTGACGTAAAAAAAGCGGTTCTTGCCTACTCTGGTGGCCTCGATACCTCGGTAATTCTGAAGTGGTTGCAAGATACATATCAATGCGAAGTGGTGACTTTTACCGCAGACCTGGGCCAGGGTGAAGAGCTGGAGCCTGCCCGCCAAAAAGCAGTGAATTTTGGCATTAAGCCAGAGAATATTTTTATTGATGATTTACGCGAAGAATTCGTTCGTGACTTTGTCTTCCCCATGTTTCGCGCCAACACCGTTTACGAAGGCGAATACCTGCTGGGTACATCCATTGCCCGCCCGCTGATTGCCAAGCGTCAGATTGAAATCGCGAACTTAACCGGGGCAGATGCAGTCAGCCACGGCGCTACAGGCAAGGGCAATGATCAGGTTCGCTTCGAGCTGGGCTATTACGCCCTGCGCCCGGACATCAAAGTGATTGCGCCATGGCGTGAGTGGGATTTAAACAGCCGTGAGAAACTGCTGGATTACGCTGAAAAACACGGCATAGATATCGCCAAGAAAAAGAATGGCGGCAGCCCTTATTCTATGGATGCCAACCTGCTGCATATCTCTTACGAAGGCCAGGTATTAGAAAACCCTGCCGATGAGCCGGAAGAAGATATGTGGCTATGGTCTGTCAGCCCGGAAAAAGCACCTGATGCTGCAGAATATGTAGAGCTTGAATATGAAAAAGGCGATATCACCGGCATCAACGGCGTAAAAATGAGCCCGGCTACCGTACTGGCCACACTCAATCAGCTGGGTGGTAAGCACGGCATTGGCCGTCTTGATCTGGTTGAAAACCGCTTTGTGGGTATGAAGAGCCGCGGCTGCTACGAAACCCCAGGCGGCACGATTATGCTTAAAGCGCACCGTGCTATTGAATCCATCTGTCTTGACCGCGAAGTGGCTCACCTGAAAGACGAGCTGATGCCTAAATATGCCAGCCTGATTTACAACGGTTACTGGTGGGCACCTGAGCGTCTGATGCTGCAAAGCATGATTGACGCCAGCCAGGCCCATGTAAATGGCTGGGTGCGCGTGAAGCTCTATAAAGGCAATGTGATTGTGGTGGGACGTGATTCTAAAGAATCGCTGTTTGATGCCAATATTGCTACCTTTGAAGACGATGGCGGGGCTTATAATCAGGCTGATGCTGCAGGCTTTATCAAACTGAATGCATTGCGTATGAGAATTGCCGCTAAATTACGCTCGTAAGTTTAGATATGATTAAAACAAAGCCGGCTTACTGCCGGCTTTGTTCGTCAACAGAACCAAGGGAAACGCCATGCTTGAGGCATTTAAAAACATTTCAGAGGAAACATTTACCACTTTATCGGTATCCATTCTCTGCACCGGCCTCATCATTTATATGGGTTTTATTATTTATCGCTTAGCAGCTGACTCTAAAGCCGGCCGCTATGGCTCACTCGTCCTATTTTTCACCTTAGGCTTCGGTGTATTTGGCTTTATTGTTAAAACCGTACTGACCGAAATCATTCAAAAATAAAGAGTAAATCATGTCGCAATTCGATAATGTATCTGTATTAAAAAAAGGCAATGTCTATTTTGACGGGCGCTGTGTATCTCACACCCTCATATTAGCAAGCGGCGAAAAGAAAACCGTCGGCGTTATTTTGCCATCTGCTTTAACTTTTAACACCGGCGCTGCAGAGATCATGGAAATCATTGATGGCCTCTGCCATGTAAAACTGGCCGGTGAATCTGCAGCCACCCCCTATACTGCAGGCCAAAGCTTCAATGTACCTGCTAACTCCAGTTTTGACATTGAAACGATAGAAACACTGCATTATGTTTGCCATTTTGCTTAAACAGCAAACGGCCCAAATAGCTTTAATTCACTACTTACTATAAAGGAGAAGCCCATGCCTTCTTTCGATATCAGCTCCGAACTCGATATGGTCGCCCTTAAAAACGCGATTGATGCTGTTGAACGCGTCATCAATAATCGCTTTGATTTTAAAGGCACCAGCGCCAAAGTCGATTTAAACGAAAAAGATGAAACCATCACTTTGCATGGTGATTCAAACGCTCAGCTCGATCAGATTAAAGACATTTTATTTCCTGCACTGGAAAAAAAAGAAGCTGACAGCAGCAAACGCCTGGAAAGCGGTGATGTACAAAAAGTATCCGGCAACAAAGTCAAAGTAGAAATGAAAATCAAGGCGGGGATTGATCAGGATTTAGCCAAAAGAATCATCAAACTGATTAAAGATGAAAAGCTGAAAGTGCAAACAGCGATTCAGGGTGATACCGTGCGTGTAACAGGTGCCAAGCGCGACATCCTGCAGGAAGTGATTGCATTAATGAGAAAATCCATTACTGACTTCCCATTACAATATCAAAACTTCCGCGACTAATACTTAGGATCAGGGCGGCAGAGTTTCTGCCGCCCACACCATGAACTGGACCACTCGCCAATCTGCTTTTATAACCCTGCTTGCCATGCTTTTTGGTCTGGGGATGATATTTATTCTTGCCTATCAGGTGAATAGCTCTTATCAAGTAGAAGTACAGCGCACACGCCTTGAAGCTGCCCATCAATCCAGCACAATTGCCAGCCAGATTAGCAGCTCGTTAAGAGAAATCGACATTATCCTCAAAGATCTGAGTGATAAAATCAGCCCGGATGATTTAAGCAATACCGAAAAAAGCAGCGCCCGCAATCAGGAATTGCAAAATATTTTATTAGATAAACTGCTGCAAATTCATCAGGCCGACAACATTATGCTGGTCAGCAGCAATAGTAATATCAGTCACCGTGCATTAGATACGCCAGGCAGCGGCCAGCTTATCAATAACGATTACTTTCAACTTGTCCGCAATAATCGTTACCAGGAAAAAATTTATGCCCGTCTTTCAAACCGCAGTGAAAACACAGGCATAATTGTTGCGCGCAGAGTGGAATCGCTGATGGCCGATTTTTCCGGCCTGATTGTTGCCAGTGTTACCCGCAATTATTTAGACAATCTGCTCAGCAACCAAAATATTGGCAAGCATGCCAGCATCCATCTTATAGACCAGAACAAAGGCGTATTAGCTAAATACCCTTCTCACGCCTCTGCACCTGTATTTGATGACCTCGTTATTCAAAATTTAATGAACGGCAAAGAAAGCAGTGCATTAATTAGCCATACCGAGCCAACACAAAGCATCAGCAGTTATCACCCGATCAAAGACACCCCATTTATTGTTGTAGTGAATGTGTCATCAGAAGACTATTTACTTCTCTGGCACAAAAACACACTTTATTATTTATTTGGCGGGGGCATATTACTGATCATGGCCCTGCTGATGTGCTATTTCTTCTGGCGCTCGCACCGGCTCACGCAAAACCTGCATAAAAAAGAAAAATATTTAAATGCAAGTGAAGCCCGTTTTCGCCAGATGATTGAAACCAGCCCAGTCGCTATTGTATTAGCGCGCATGCCTGATTATTTTATTACCTATATCAATCATCAGGCCGCTGAATTATTTGACCAGACTCAGGCAGGGGCACTTTCTCAGCGTGCATTCGAACTATATAAATCTAAACTGACCTTCATGGAACAGGTGCAAAGAATTCATCAAGGCGATGCCCAGCACAATATAGAGGTCTTGCTGCAACGCAAAGACGGACAGCCCTTCTGGGGTAATTTATCTATGTCTGTGCATGAAACCAATCAATCAACCACCATCATGATTGGTATTAGTGATATCACCAGTAAAAAACAGCTGGAGGCCGATCTTCAGCACAGGGCAACCATAGACAGCTTATCCGGTTTATTTAACCGTGCTTATTTTACCGAGCGTGCTAACCATGAAATTGCACGTGCTAAACGCAACCAGCAGCCCCTTATTGTGATCATGCTCGATATTGACCATTTCAAAAAAATTAATGATAACTGGGGACATGATACGGGCGATATAGCAATTCAAAGTTTAGCCGGGCTTTGCCAGTCTACTCTCAGAGACATTGATATTATTGGCCGTATTGGCGGTGAAGAATTTGCTATTTTGTTGCCAGAAACCGATTTAGAAAAAGGTTTCCCGGTTGCGGAGCGCTTAAGACAAAGAATTGAAGCACAGCGTATTTCATTAACTGACAAGCAAACCTTACAATTCACAGCCAGTCTTGGGCTGACTATTTTAGAAGCCGATGATCAAAAAATTGACCGGATACTTAAACGCGCCGATCAGGCACTGTATCAGGCTAAACACGATGGAAGAAATCAAACCGTTATTTTTAATAAGTAATGACATATAAAAATTGATATGCATCAATACCCACAGGCCCAGTTTGTATTTATATATCATATATATAAATATATGGCGGTCATCATGGAAAATACACCACTTCAAGCGCTGTTTACTTCCGATATCGGCTTATTAAGCTTATTTACTATATTCTTCGTCCTGGGTATGGCTATCTATATTTTTTTCTATGTACGCCGTAAAGTAAGTGAAGACACTGTAGCGCATTTAAAAACACTGGATAAAAACACCAGTAAACAATAAATAATATAATTGAAGCTGTTAAAAAGGATCGCCGGGGCGATCCTTTTTAATTATTGAACCACAATGAGTGCAAAAGATTCTTTACGCTCACCCGCCCGGTTTCCACGCCATAAAACGGTACTCCCAAGCGGCTCGCCTCCAATGGTCATCCGCAAACCGCAAGACTCTGCCTTCGTGCCCTGCTGCAAAGTAATACCCGCAAAATATTCAAACGAAGCCAGCGGCGCAGAAGGAATATTTCGCCCGTCGATACACCCTTTTTGCTCCTTCATTGCACCCAGCAAAGAATATGAAACCGCACGATAGCTTTTCTGAGCATCCAGCCATGGCTGCCAGAGGCTGATTAAGACGCCCCAGATCAAAGTTACCCCGCACGCCCAATTAGTTACCGCCAGCCGCCCTGGCGGACGTTTACGGGCAATAACAATGCCCCAGATAACAGTCAGGCCAATCGCAAAAATAATGCCCGGCACATCCCATTGCTCCAGATAGGCAGGGCTTGCTTCACGCAAGGTCCTTGCCAGGCCGGCAGGTGCGCCCGTGTGTACCGCCAGCCAGCCCAGCCATAGCAAAGCAGTGAACAGGCCAAAAGTCATCAGGCCAAACCAATTCAGAGCCTGAGCTGCACCACGGCGTAAATCATCCACTCCGCTGGCCCCAAGAATAGACAAAGGCAGCAACACGATCAGCGCATGAGACTCACGCGCATCGCCTGCCATCACAAACCAAAGCACATGCAAAAGCAGCAAAACACTAGGCAAAAGCATTTTAGGATGAATGAGCTGCCGGCGGTTTGCCCATAAACCCCAAATAGCCAGAGGCAAAGCTGGCCAGGCAAACCACAATACAATCGAGGAGAAAAAGCCAAATGCATGAAATGCTTTAAAATCCGCCATGCCGCCAAATGGCCCCAGAGCATATTGATCAATCCACAAATTAAATACCGGGCGCGCATGCTGATAAAGATCGATAGGCCAAATTGCACTAAGCGGCACAGCAATCACCAGGGCAGAAAGCAAACTCACCCCAAAAGAGGTGTTTCGCCATGGTCTGAATAAAAACAACAACAATGCTGAAGTAAGTGCCAGCAAAAACTCAGCCCAATTCCCCCCTAAAAGCAGCAGCAACCATGCAAGCCCCAGTATTAAGCCCGCACGTAAAGGCTGGCGCAGGGCATAGGCTAATCCATAAATATGCCAGGCAAACCCAGTCAAAACCAAAACCTGAGGGGACAAATGATGCCCCCAGATGATCAGCCCAATGCAGCCTATCAGCGTAATAACAGCAACCCTGCCATAACGGCGCCCGTATAACTCACGCCCTGCCAGACCCAAGCCCCATAAAGCCAGCGCCATCCAGATGCCTGTTGTTAACCGTGCCGCATCGTGCACTGCCATACCTAATTTTTGCAAAGGCCACGCAAGCAGCGCCGCGCTCCAATAATATAAAGGGGCGTGCTCCAAATAAGGCTGCCCTGCAAACTGGGGCACAGACCAATACGCTCCATGCATAAACTGCTGAATCACGGCTGCAGTTTCAACTTCATCGGGCTTCCATGGATCATGCCCAATCAGGCCCGGCAGCAGCCAGACCAAACAAAGCAGCAACAGCAGCCAGGGCTTTTCAGCAGCTGCAGCCTGCGGCTCACGCTCTAGAGGAGGAATATAAGTCAACATGGTATTTGCCCGGGGCCTACAGGAATCTGAAAATGACGATCAGATTTTTAAAGACAACTTAAAAATGCAAAAAAGGCAGCGCGCGGCTGCCTTTTTCAGATACTGCGCAGGAACAATTATTCCTTGCTGCCGTACATGCTGTATTTTTGACGGAACTTGTCGATACGACCAGCAGTGTCCACGATCTTTTGTTTGCCGGTGTAGAATGGGTGTGATTCCGAAGAAATATCCAGCTTAACCAGTGGATATTCTTTGCCGTCAGTCCAAACGATAGTTTGTTTAGCAGTCAGAGTAGAGCGGCTCATAAATGTGAAATCAGCAGCTACGTCTTGGAATACAACATCTTTATATTCTGGGTGAATACCGTCTTTCATTTTACTTCCCTTTACATTTAGCGTGCTGGGGTTGTGCCAACACTAGCCATAAAAACGAGATCATCGCACAAAAGCGCACTGAGAACAAGCTGCGCTGTATGTGTTTATCGGCGCATTGAATCAAAGAAATCCATATTATTTTTGGTGCCTTTGATTTTATCAAGCAGGAACTCCATCGCATCCAAATCATCCATTGGATAAAGTAATTTGCGCAGAACCCAAATCTTTTGCAATTGATCCTGCTGAATCAGCAATTCTTCACGGCGTGTGCCGGAGCGATTTACATTTAATGCAGGATAAGTACGTTTTTCTGCCATACGACGATCAAGGTGGATTTCATTATTACCCGTTCCCTTGAATTCTTCGTAAATCACATCATCCATACGGCTGCCGGTATCAATCAGCGCAGTGGCAATAATCGTTAAGCTGCCACCCTCTTCAATATTACGCGCAGCACCAAAGAAGCGCTTAGGACGCTGCAATGCGTTTGCATCCACACCACCCGTCAATACCTTGCCAGAGGCAGGTACTACGGTGTTGTAGGCACGGGCTAATCGGGTAATCGAATCCAGCAGAATCACCACGTCTTTTTTGTGCTCAACAAGGCGCTTGGCTTTTTCAATGACCATTTCGGCCACTTGCACGTGACGTGTTGCCGGCTCATCAAAGGTAGAAGAAACCACTTCGCCCTTCACGGAGCGCTGCATTTCGGTTACTTCTTCAGGGCGTTCGTCAATCAGCAGCACAATCAGCATCACTTCAGGGTGATTCGCACTGATTGCGTGGGCAATATGCTGCAACATCACCGTTTTACCGGTTTTAGGCGGCGCCACTAAGAGTGCGCGCTGGCCTTTACCAATAGGCGCGATCAAATCAATGATACGGCCGGTAACATTTTCTTCGGCACGAATATCACGCTCAAGATGTAAACGCTTATTGGGGAATAATGGAGTTAAATTTTCAAACAGAATTTTGTGCTTGGCGTTTTCTGGTGGCTCGCCATTTACTTTATCAACCTTAACCAGAGCGAAGTAGCGTTCGCCATCTTTAGGCGTTCGGATTTCGCCATCAATGGTATCGCCGGTATGCAGGTTAAAGCGGCGGATTTGGCTGGGGCTGACATAAATATCGTCAGGGCCGGCCAGATAGGAAGTATCCGGGCTTCGCAAAAAACCAAAGCCATCGGGCAACACTTCCAGCGTACCATCGCCGTAAATGCTCTCGCCTTTTTTGGCTTTTGTTTTCAGAATGGCAAAAACAAGATCTTGCTTACGCAGCCGGTTTGCACCGTCGATCTCGCAGGACGTAGCCATATCAACAAGTTCGGAAACATGGAGGTGTTTTAAATCAGACAGGTGCATAGGGAGGGCGCGCTTGAATAAATCGGGAAGGGAAAAAATAGAAATTAAATAATCCGGGCGGGCCGAAAAGAATATCCGGCTGGCCCAGTTGAATATCCATAAGCCTATATGGATTTACTCAGTGCTGTCAAATATTACTATCAAGAAATGCGGTTAATTGCGATTTTGACAACGCACCAACCTTAGTGGCTTTCACTTCACCTGCCACAAACAGCATCAGTGTTGGAATACCACGAATACCATATTTAGGCGGAGTCGCCTGATTATCATCAATATTCAGCTTAGCCACTTTCAAACGGCCTGCGTATTCGGCACCAACTTCTTCCAGAATCGGAGTAATCATTTTGCACGGGCCGCACCATTCTGCCCAATAATCAACCAAAACAGGGCCCTGGGCCTGCAACACTTCTGCTTCAAAAGTGGCATCTGTAACCTGTGCGATATGTTCACTCATATTTAATCTCCAGCATGGGGGTAATCAATTGGCTCATCAAATCCTAGACGAAGGATGAAGCAGCCAGCAATGTTTTATTGATGTGGGCGTATGCTTATTTTTCAAGCCCATTGTACTCGAAAACTTACATGGCCGCGTTAACAGCCTCTTCAAGACGCTCAACCAGAGTCACCGTCATCCCCTCAATACTTTGGCGTGGCCGGTTCCCTTTGGGCACAATGGCATGTGTAAACCCCAGTTTGGCGGCCTCACGCAGGCGCTCCTGCCCCCGCTGTACCGGCCTCACTTCACCCGCCAGCCCTACCTCACCAAACACCACCAGTTTTTCCGGCAAAGGCCGGTTTTTTAAAGAAGACACAATCGCCAGTAAAACGGCAAGGTCTGCAGCGGGCTCGGCGATCCGCACACCACCCACGGCGTTAATAAACACATCCTGATCAAATGCCGCAATGCCCGCATGCCGATGCAAAACAGCAAGCAGCAAAGCCAGACGATTCTGCTCAACCCCAACAGCAAGGCGCTTAGGCTGAGGGGAGTGCGAATCATCAACCAGCGCCTGAATTTCTACCAGCAGCGGCCGGGTCCCCTCCTGTGTGACCAGAACACAGCTCCCCGGCACAGGTTCTTTATGCTGAGACAAAAAGAGTGCGGAGGGGTTGGAGACTTCACGCAGACCTTTATCAGTCATGGCAAAGACGCCCAGCTCGTTAACTGCACCAAAGCGATTTTTAATCGCACGGATCAGCCTGAAGCTGGAATGCGTATCCCCTTCGAAATACAGCACCGCATCCACAATATGCTCCAGCACCCGCGGCCCGGCAATTGCGCCATCTTTTGTAACGTGGCCCACCAGAAAAATAGTGGTCCCGGTACGTTTGGCATAGCGTGTAAGCTGCGCGGCACACTCCCGGACCTGTGCCACACTACCTGGAGCCGATGTAAGTGCTTCTGAATAAACCGTTTGAATCGAGTCAATAACCGCAACCTGCGGGCCCACCTTTTCCAGTGCAAGCAGAATTTTATCCAAACCAATTTCGGCGTAAAGCGCCACTTTGCCCGCAGGCAAGCCAAGGCGTTTAGCGCGTAAAGCAATTTGCTGAGGGGATTCCTCACCGGATACATACAAAACAGGGCGCTCTGCAGCCAGCAGGGTCATGGCCTGCAGCAGCAGCGTGGATTTACCAATTCCCGGGTCCCCGCCAATCAGCACCACACCACCGGGCACCAGGCCACCGCCCAATACGCGGTCAAGCTCGGCCATACCCGTTGCGATACGAGGGATTTCCGCCGCCTCCACATCGCTTAGCTGGCGGATTGCACCATCGGCAGCCAATGACTGAAAGCGGGTGCTTGCTGCAGTTTCTGCCACACCTTCCTGCAGGGTATTCCATTCACCACAACCGGGGCATTGCCCCTGCCATTTAGAAGATGCAGCACCGCAGAGCTGACAAACAAAAGAGGATCGAATTTTAGCCATAGGCCGGATAATACAGGAGTCAGCACCGGGCAGCCCGGCCGATATTACAAAGGGCCCGCTGCCAGTTATAAAAAAAGCGGCCAGATATGGCCGCTTTTCAGATTAGCTAATATATTGAAATAAACTTAAGCCCTGCACCTGGGAAAACGATTTTCGTGATGCCTCAAGCAGAGTTTGCGTTAAAGAAAAATCACTCAGGGCGGTTGAATAATCCAGATCCTGCAATTGCGACAATGTTTGTCCATATTGCACTTTCAAATCGCCATTCGTATCCTGCACAGACTGAGTTTCAATCATTCTGGCTCCAAGATTCCCCTGGGATGACAATACATTGGTCAGCATATTGCTGGTATTTTGCAAAACAGTATTTAACTGATTCTGGAAATTAGCCATTCCGGTCGGGCTGGTCTGATAAGAATTTAAAGCATCAGAAAAGACCTTCATGGTTTGAAAAATATCACCATTACTGCGGCTTGGATCTACATTAAATGAATCCGTTACGCCACTGGAAACCGGCCCTGCGGGTGTTGGGTTAGCACCAAGCGGCCCAATCACCACGCTTGGCTGCCCGGTCACATTCATTTTTATACCGTAATCCCAAGGGGCAACCGGCGGAACCCCAACAGGGTCGCTGGCCAGGTTTTTAAACACAATGTCACCACCCGGCACGTAGGCACGCGGGTAGTTATTCAGCGCGCCCGGCACAGCAGGCCTCGCACCGGCCGTGTAATTGTAGCCATCGATTGCTGATTTATTAAAATTGGGATTGGCGGTCACCCCGTCGGCCAGCATCGCCTGATTATCGATAATATCGTAAGCAATTACTGGCTTACCCGGCTGAGCCGGATCATCAACCGATTTAAATTCAATTTTAAATTTTTGTGAATGAGCCGGATTATTCCACTTTGTAATATCAACCACTTCGCCTGGGCTGATCACCCCACTCCCTGAATTGCCAGGCGCCACAGCGTTAGCAGAGCTCACAAAATTACCGTTACCGGTACGGCCAGCCTGAAAAATCTGATAGCCCGATTCGGATACCGGAATCTGTCTGGATCCCGATATTTGCATCTGGCGCTGACCGTCATCACCTGCGTATGTCACATTGCCAAAGGATGTTTCGCTGAATGGCTTAGTGGAGCCTTTAAAACCCGAAAACAAATACGATCCGCCGCCATCGGTTGCATTGGCAAGGCTCATCATTTCCTGGTACTGACCTTGTAATTCCGAATCCAGCAGCTTTTTTTCGGCCAGGGTCTGCGAAGGGTTGCCCGCCTTTACTGCCAGCGAATAAATATCGTGCAGCAGATCGGTCACCTGCTGCAAGGTCGATTCGGAAAGGCGCATTGCAGAATCAGCAGTCTGGCTGTTTACCGCATATTGCTTGTTCAGCTCCTGGGCCTGGGTAACATCCAGTATTTTTGCTGATGAGATAGGATCATCAGCAGGCGTTAATACCCGGCGACCGGTGGACAATTGATTTTGCAACTTCGCTTGCACGCTGGAATGGCGCTGTAATTCAGCAGCCCCTTGCTTATAAATTGTCGTGGTTGCGATACGCATGCTAATTATTCCTTATAAATACTGAGCCGCAGCCTGTCAGGGCTGTCAGCCACCAATTCGCACAATGGCATCAAATGCTTGTTGTGCAATTTGAATCACTTTGCTGGATGCCTGATAAGCCTGCTGATAGCGCAATAAGTTTGCGGCTTCTTCATCCAGATTAACTGCTGAGACAGAATCACGCGAAATCTCAGCCTGTTTAAGCACTTCCGTTTGCGCGGCAGACATAATCGTCACCTCATTGGTTTTTGCACCAATAACGGCCACCATTTGCCCATAGGCCTCCTGATAATTGGCCTTGCCCCCATCCAATATTTTTTTGGATTGCAATTCGCCCAGCTTCAGCGCATTGCGGCCATCCGCATCCTGAGAGGTCCCCGCTTTAACTGAAAATTTATCTCCCTGAGCCGGCTGCCCATCAATTTTCACATTCCAGCCGTTATACGAAATGGTTTGCCCCGCCACATAGGTTAAAGGACCTACCGTTGCACCAGACACGGTGTCTGCAAGGCTGTACGATAAAATGCCAGTCTGCGGGCCCGCTGTGGGTACCGAAAACGTAATATCAACCTGGTTTTTTAACTGAGGATTGACGGCAGATTGCGAAGTCACAGTGGAGGCCGGATCGATGGCAACTTGCCCGATCTTCCCGGTACCCGTATTACTGCGCTGTGTATCCGAGATAATCGGAACGCCTGCTGCAATCACTCTGGGATCTGTCGGCTTGATACTCAGGCCACGGCTAAACCCCACATAAGGCTGAACAGTAAACCGGTCTCCTGCCGTTGGCGTGCCCTGTGAAAAACTCAGATGCAATCCATCCACACTGATAGCATTGGCATTGTTAACAAATTGTGCGCCTGTAATCTGCGTACGCTGCCCGTCAGACTGCCGGGTGACCTGATAATCCGTGCCATCAAAAAACACCTCATAATCGCTGGGCTGCGCCTTGCTCACATCCTCAATATACCCCCCCAATAAAGGCGCCACAGCAGGCGGCACAGCCGCCGTGTTATTACGGTTAGATAAGACATTACCGATGGCAGGCGGCATGCTCACGCCAATCTTTTCCCCCGCAGTCATCACACCCGGCACACTCCATGTCAGCCCGAGCACGGTTGGATTTGTTGCCATTGTGGCAAAATTTACGGTCTGACTCACATTATCGGAAAGCCGCGTAATACTGTATTCGGCTCCGATTGTTCCGGTAAAAGTAAGCGAATAATCACTCGCCACACTTTTTACCCCGGCAGGCAGGCTGGCCGTTACAGCCACCGTACTCACACCCGCAACGGTATGATTAAACGACACGCTGCTCTGCTGATAATCAAAAAAGTTTGTACCCATATTGCCGTACAAATCCTGCCCCTGGCGCATCTGTGCGTTAAAGGTTTGCCCCAGCACCAGAGCCATACGCTCAATCGAATTTTGCGCGGAATCCAGCGTTTTACTCCGGTATTCGAGTAATCCGCCCAGTTGCCCGCCGGTCAGCATATTTTCAGGGATTTCCGCGTCAACAGCCCCCTGGGTATACACAATGGAAAGCCGCTGCGGGTCACTAATCGAAGGCTTGGCCGCAATCGAATACGCCGTACCGCCTACAACCAGATTTTGCCCATTACCGATAAATACATTAATGGTGCCATCACTTTGTTTAATGGATGTCGCTTTAACGAGACCATTTAAATCCAGCACCATCTGATCGCGCTGATCCAGCAAGTCATTGGGCAGCTGCCCGCCACTGCTTGACACCGCAATTTGGCCGTTAATCTGGGCAATTTGCTTGGACAAAGCCGTAACATGGTCTGCAGCACTCACTAAATTGCCATTTACGCCTGCGCGCATTTCAGAAAGACGCTGATCAAACACCTGAAAACGATTCACCAGTCCCTGAGCGTTACTCATCAAAGATTGCCGGGCCGGCAATGATGCCGGATTGGTTGATATGCCTTGCACGGCACTAAAAAATGACTGCAAGACAGGCGAGACACCCGCTGCAGGATCTGCCACCAAATTATCTACCTGCTTAATTTCTGCCAGATAGGTGCCGTAATAACTATCTTGCGAGGTGGCGGCCTGCACTTGTTTAGTCAGAAACTCATCATAAGAGCGCTGCACCGTATCAACACGCACACCCAAGCCTGTAAAACCATTCCCCGTGTACTGGGGATAAGGCGCACTTTGCTTGATGCTCTGGCGTGAATAGCCCTGCGTATTGGCATTCGCAATATTATGACCTGTTGTGCTTAAACCTAAACTTGCTGCGTTTAAGCCACTTAAACCAATACCAAAAACACTGGCGCCCATGATGCAACTCCTTTGCTGCTATTTATCGGCACAAATGGCCAATACTTGAAGGCAACTCAAAACCCTGGCGGATATTCAGTTGCCACAGTTCATTACGTCAGCTGACGTCGTAATTGTTCGGCCACTTGCGCTAATTTATTGGCATATTGCGGGTCAGTGGCATAGCCGCCTGATTGCAATGCCCTGGCATAGCCCTTAGCATCTGCCCCCTGCCCGACTGCATCGCTATAGCGGCGCTTAATCAGACTGGCGTAATCATTAAAAGCATCCGCATAGGAATCATAAACCCGGAAACTTTCTACCCGTTTTTGTGCTTGCCCGCCCACAAACTCTGTAGTGGTGATATCGCTGGTTTTACCTTTCCAGTCTTTAGTCGCTTTAATACCAAATACATTATGGCTATCAGCGCCTGCAGCATCTTTGATCGGTTTTTTACCCCAACCCGATTCTAAAGCGGCGTGCGCCACCAGCACATGCGGGGACACTCCCAGCGATGCGGCTGCGCCTTCAGCGTGAGAGGCTAATTTTGAAGCAAAAGAATCACCGCTCAAAACGGCATCTTTTGCCGAAGCCCCTGCCGCTTTTGCCGCTGGCAAGCTGTTATGAAATGAAGGCGAAAGCTTCTGATAAAGCGAAGGGTCCCGTTGCAACTCAATCTGTCGCACAATCGATTCAGCAAATCCTACGCCACCCTGCTTAGACCACATCTGGGTCAGCTGCTGATCGTGCATACCGCGAAACATATCAGCCGTACCGGATTCCATCTCATCATATTTAGGTGTGGCTTCGCGCATCGATTTCAGCATCTGGCTGGTCAGCAAAGCTTCAAATTCACGCGCCACGGCCAGCGCTGCTTTATTGGGATCTTTGCGTGCCAGCTGACGCAGGCTATCCACGCCACGAACATCAATGGCAAGATCATTACTGGATGGATTAGCTGAAGAGATCATTCCGGGCAGCTCAGATAAAATATATGCTTATATCAAGCAATAAGCGTGCCGAGGAAAAAAGAGGGGGTGGCAGATAGAAATAAGGAGCCAAAATCATCAGCCCCTATAAAAAAATCAGATTACTTCAAGCTCCGCTTTTAAGCTGCCCGCAGCTTTCATTGCCTGCAAAATAGCCAGCAAATCCTGGGGCGTTGCACCCACAGCATTCAGCGCCCGCACCACATCGCGCAAGGTGCTGGATTTAGGCAAACGCACGATAGGGCCTTTATCCGCCTGAATCTGGATATCCGCGTTTTGCACTTTAGTCGTTTTGCCACCCGCAAGAGGATTGGGCTGAGAAACCGCATTATCTGCAGTGATAGTCACGGTTAAATTGCCATGCGCAATTGCGCAACTATCCAGCTTCACGGCCTGATTCATCACAATCGAGCCTGTGCGGGCGTTAATAATGACCTTAGGCCCGGATTCTGCCGGGGTAACATCAATGTTTTCCAGCCGGGATAAAAATGCCACGCGCAAATTATTATCCTGCGGCGCACGAACCTGAATCACCCGGCCATCCAAAGCCACTGCCGTACCCGGATACTGCGAATTCACTGCATTCACCACACGATTAGCGGTAGTAAAATCGGTTGCCAGCAGCTCCAGCTGAATAAACTCACCATTACCTAAAAGAGTAGGCACCGATTTCTCGACTGTCGCACCAGCAGGGATACGCCCTGTCGCCAGCTGATTCACCTGTGTACTCGAGCCACCTGCCGATGCACCGGCTCCGGCCACAATAATATTACCCTGAGCCATGGCATAAATTTGCCCGTCGGCCCCTTTCAGCGGGGCCATCAGGAGCGTGCCGCCACGCAAAGACTTGGCATTACCAATCGAGGCGATCGTCACATCCAGAGGCTGACCGGGTCTTGCAAAAGCAGGCAAAGTCGATGTAACCGTTACCGCTGCCACGTTTTTGAGCTGCAAATTACCACCACTGGGCACCTGAATCCCCAGGTTGGTCAGCATATTCACAACCGATTGCACAGTAAACGGCGTTTGCGTGGTCTGATCCCCGCTGCCATCGAGGCCCACCACCAAACCATAGCCCACCAGCTGGTTATTACGCACGCCTGCAACGGACGCCAGCTCTTTCAGCTTTTCAGCACGGGCGGGCGAAAGCACAAATAACAAACAGCAAATCAGGGCAAAGCGAGACATACACACAACCTATTTAAATCACATTTAAAAACATCAGGCTACACACTTAAAATGGCATGACATTTAAGAAAAACCGCTGCAACCAGCCTATGGTATTAGCATCTGCCATAGAGCCCACACCCAGTTGCTCGATGCGCGCATCGGCCACTTTATTCGATGAAATCGTATTCCCTGCCTTGATATCCAGCGGGTTAACCACGCCGGTAAAACGCAGGGTATTAATTTGATTATTGACGGCAACTTGCTTTTCGCCACCCACAATCAAATTACCATTGGCCAGCAAATCAGTTACCGTGACCGAAATCGTACCTTTAAAGGTATTAGTGCTATTGGTCGCCCCTTTCCCTTCAAATTTATTGGTTCCTGCCAGCTTCACAGCAGCAGCCCCTTCCCGCGAGAAGTATTTTTCAATATCCCACGGCACTAAAGGAATATTGCCGGTGGTACTGTAATCGAGCGATCCGGCCTTGTTACTGCTGCTGTTAGACGTATTCACGGCAGAAAGGTTTTCTTCAATCGTGATATTCAGCAAATCACCGATATTCCGGGCCACGCGCTCTTCAAACAACAAGCGCGAGCTATTGGGCTGAAAAATAGAGCCATTATTGATACTTGCCACCACAGGCTGCACGGGTCTGGCCGTTGTAGGCAGCGTCACCACCGATGGCGGCGTGGTACTGCAAGCGGCAAGCAAAACGGCAATCATTGCCGTAACGGCAAGGCGCATCATCATTCGACCCCCTTTAAGACTAAAGCTGCGTCAGCTTCTGCAGCATTTCGTCAGACGTTTTAATCGCCTTTGAGTTAATTTCAAAAGAGCGTTGCGCCTGAATCATATTGATCAACTCTTCAGTCACATTCACATTAGATGTTTCTACATAGCCCTGATTCAGCGCACCCAGACCATTGGTGCCCGGTGTACCCACCGTTGGCGCGCCCGAAGCGGTGGTTTCCATGTATAAGTTTTCACCCACAGACTGCAAGCCCGGCGGGTTAATAAATGTAGCCAGCTGAATATTGCCCAGCTGTACTGGTGCGGCTGAGTCATTATTCACAATCGCCGTGACCGTACCATCTTTAGCAATCGTTAACTTGGTTGTTCCCTGAGGAACTTGTAAAGCAGGCTGCAGGGCATAGCCACTTGCAGTTACCACCGCGCCCTGGCTGTCTACCTGAAACGAGCCATCCCGGGTATATGCCGTCGTGCCATCGGGCATGGCAATTTGCAAAAAGCCCTGACCATTAATCGCCACATCCAGCGGGCCATCTGTAAGCTGCAAATTACCCTGCATATGAATTCTTGCCGTGGCCACGGGCCGCACACCGGTTCCCAATTGCAAACCTGTTGGCTGCTGGGTTTGCGCGCTGGTTGAACCGCCGGGCTGACGTAAATTCTGGTAAAGCAAATCTTCAAATACCGCACGTTCCCGCTTAAAACCATTCGTGCTGACGTTAGCCAGATTATGCGAGATGACGTCTACATTCATCTGCATGGCATCCATGCCGGTTTTGGCAATCCACAGCGAGCGCATCATGATGCGTACTTCCTATTTTTTGGTTTGATTACTGCCGGGCGCGCAAGGCGGCCCTTGCTTATTCAGCCACACAATTTGTCTTCTTCAGAGGGCTGAATGAATATAAAACTTTAACTATCCAGCCCGCTGCTCACGCTGATCAGCCTGTCAGTGTTAACAGCTGCGCCGCACTTCTGGCGTTCTGATCAACGGTTTGCATCATTTTGATCTGTAAATCATATTGGCGCTGCGATCCGATCATTTGCACCAGCTGATCAACCGGGTTCACATTACTCACCTCTAAAGACTCCGAAGCAAGTTTCACGCCAGCATCCGCCTGCGCCACTTCGCCGTTTCTTTGGCGAAACAAACCATCACTGCCTTTCTCGAGCTCACGCTCAGAAGGATTCACCAGTTTAAGCCGGCCAATTTCTACTGCCTGAGCCGGATTATCAAACGGCGCTCCTGAAATAGTGCCGTCTTTTGCAATCGTAATGCGGGTATTTTCAGGAATAGTCAGCGGGCCATTCTCACCCTGCACCACCAGACCGCTGCGTGTTTTCAACAGCCCGGCCGCATCAATTTCAAAGCCGCCATTACGGGTATAAGCCTCGCCCGTCGGTGTTTGCACGGAAAGCCAGCCTTCACCATTCACCGCCACATCCAAAACCCGGCCAGTCTGCTGCACAATCCCGGGCGTAAAATCTGCGCCGGTGGTCTGCTCAACCACATAAGCACGGCTTGGCACGCCAGTGCCGCCAATGACCGGCACTGCACGTGCAGCAGTCAGCTCTGCCCTGAAACCCGGCGTGGCCACGTTGGCCAGATTATTGGCAACAGACGCCTGGCGCAGCATGGTTTGCTTTGCCCCGGTCATTGCAATGTACAACATTCGATCCATTGATTTTTACTCAAAGGCAGGACGATCAGAAAGACAGCGTGGGCATAAAAAACAGGCCCACGCAGAAATTGATTAACGCAAGTTCACAATCGTTTGCAGGATCGTATCCTGGGCCTTAATCGTTTGCGCGTTGGCCTGATAGGTACGCTGAGCCGTAATCAGATTAACCAGCTCACCCGTTAAATCAACGTTAGCGTCTTCTACAGAAGCAGACTGAAGCGAGCCCAGATCACTGGTGCCCGGATCATTGGTTCTGGGCTGCCCCGAAGCAAAGGTTTCGCCCCAGCGATTATCACCCAGATTTTGCAGCCCCTGAGAATTGGTAAAGTTAGTCAGCGTAACCTGGCCAATCGCCCTGTTCTGGCCATTAGAATACTTACCCAGAATAACGCCTTCCCGGTCTACCGCAACGCCTGTTAACACCCCGTCCGGGTAGCCGTCCTGCTTGATCGTATTTACACCAAACGGGCTGCCATATTGCGTTGTACCTTCAAGGCCCACATGAAACGCAAACGGCGTTGTGGCCCCGGAAGTTAAAGTGGTACTGAATGAAAGCGGCGTGTTATCAACCAACTTACCATTTGAATCAAAAGTCACATTAGGGTAGGGTAAATTGGTAACCGGATCATTAGGAGGCGATACCGGATCGCTGTCGAAGCGGGTTCTTACTTCCCAGGTATTAGGTGCTGTCTTTGTAAAATACATCGTCAGCGTATGAGCAACCCCTTGCGAGTCATAGACCTGCGCCGAGGTTGAATTGGTAAAAGTTTTTACGTCTGCAGGGTTTAATGCCCCTACATAATTAGCCGCCAGCGGATTGGTTCTGTCTTTAGTCAGCTGGCTGGCATCCAGATTCATCCCAAACTGCAGGCCTGCACTCACCCCTCCGCCAGCAACTTCAGTCCAGCCCGTTGTTTTGGCACCGATATTGCCATTTGCCAGTTGTAAAGGGGTAGGTGTACCGCCCTTTTGTAAGGCATTGGCGTTCAGATCAAAGGGCCAGCCGGTTAATTTCTGGCCGGTATTGCCCACAATAAAACCTTCTTTATCGACCTGAAACTGGCCATTACGGGTGTAGCTCACGGCTTCGCCATCCACCATGCGGAAATAACCATTCCCTGTAATGGCAATATCCAGCGGATTATTGGTCGACGTAATATTGCCCTGACCAAACTGCTGAGTCACCGCAACCGTGCGCCCGCCCATCCCGGAAATCGTTGAGGAGCTGGCAAAAGAGTTGGCGTACATATCCGCAAACTCTGAGCGCGACTGCTTAAAACCGACCGTGCTCGAGTTGGCGATATTATTACCGATTGCGTCCAGGCTCTTGGACGACGCACTTAAACCACTCAAGCCCTGCTGGAAACCCATAACCCTAACCTCACCTTGTTCTATCCACGACTAGCGGATTTGTTTCACATCGCTAAATGCAACGGTTTTTTGATTGCCCAACATGACATTCACACCCGTTTTTGCCAGCTCAACGCTACTTGCCGTTTGCCAGGTCAGAGTATTTAAAGCAATTTCCTTGCCATCTTTCACACCAGTCGCAGAAATATAGTAATCACCGGCCGCTGCCAGCTTGTCACCCTCTAACTTGCCATCCCAAACCACACCAGCGGCCCCGGCGGCCTGCTGTGGCAAAGTGATTTTATCCACCACCGCGCCATTTTTATCGGTAATGGTCACTTTGATATTGCTGACATTGGCAGGCAAATCCACCCGGGCATCAATCGGCTTTGTGCCATCAAACTTCATCTGATTGCCCTGAGTCAGCACCTCTTTACCGATCAGAGCGGCCGCCTGAAAACTTTGCGCAGAGGCAAAACTTGCCATCATCGATTGCATCGTGGTATTGAGCTTTTCAATCCCCGTTACACTGCTGATCTGAGCCATCTGGCTGGTTGTAGCCGCGTTATCCATAGGATTCATCGGATCCTGGCTCTGCAGCTGCTTCACCAGCAGCTTTAAAAAGCGATCCTGCTGCTGATCTGCCGCCGAAGCTTTGGTATCCGCCTTTTTATTAATGGTGGAGTAATCAGTAGTCGAATTAATCGTTGTACGAGGGATCATGATGATTATCCTTATGACTGACCAAGTGCCAGAGTTCTCAGCAGCAGGGTTTTAGCCGTATTCATTACATCGGCATTGGTTTGATAAGAGCGCGAAGCGGATATCATATTGGTCATTTCTTCAACCACATTGACATTGGGCATCGCTACATAACCATTGGCATCGGCCAATACATTTTTAGGGTCATACACCAGCTTAGGCGGGGATTGATCTTCAATCACATCAGAAACCTGCACCCCTACTGCCCCCTTGCCGCCCCCCGCAATCGGCGCGGCCTGAAAAACCACCTGCCTGGCACGATAAGGCTGGCCATTAGAGCTGGTAATTGATTCAGCATTGGCTAAATTAGATGCCACCGTATTCAGACGAGTGGTCTGCGCATGCATCGCAGTAGACGCAATATCAAAAACTCTGAACATCGACATCATTTATCCCTTATTGGCCAGTCAGCGCAGTGCGCATGCCTTCAATCCGCTTTTGCATAAAAGTAATCCCTGCCTGATAGCGAATCGCATTATCTGAAAACGCCGCCATCTCAGCATTCATATCCACCGTATTGCCATCAATACCCGATTGCCTTGGATTGCGATAGAGCAATGCCTTTGATAAAGGATCAAGATTATCTTTAGGCTGCAGATGGCGCGGATCGGTGCTTTGCAGTGGTTTCACCGGATTTTTTTGTAAAGCCGCTTCAAATGTTTTTTTGAAATCAAAATCGCGCGCCTTGTAGCCCGGCGTGTCATTGTTAGCAATATTTGAAGCCAATACCTCTTGCCGCTGGCTGCGCAGCGACAGCGCAGTTTCCTGCGGGCGGAAGTAATCGTCCAAACGACCTAACATAGCCAAACTCCTGTTTATCTCATCACGCCACACAATACGCGCTTTCCCCGTTATTGTAAGCAGGAAGCGTGCCAAGCAAAAAGCCCGCATTCAGCGGGCTTTGAAACATACCGGCACAAACCTTCGGCAATTATTGCCGCCTTTCATGCAGTGCCTGCAACAATACAGAACAAGACAAAGGGAAAAATTCAAAAATGCAGGCCTTATTTATGCAAAGCTAAACACTTAAATATTATTTTATTGCTGCCATTGCAGCAGCATGCCTCTGATGCTCAGTACTCATACGTAAGCTATTATCCCGCAAAGCTTCTCCATAACTTTGGGCATTTATTTGCCCTTCCTGATAACGCTTTCTGGCATTGATGTTTTGCTGATTTAAGCTTTGCAGATTATTCTCATACTGCTGATTTTCAAGCTCTCTGCGGCGCATGATTTCTTTGCTGACAGGCTCTTGCAGCGGAGCAGACAGAGCCGCCGCACCAAAAACATGCCGCCAGCGCAGATAGCCATAAAGCCTGATCGGCTCCTGGCCCCCGCTTCTTACCATATACGTTTTATTGGTTTTCAGATTTTCAATTCGCTCAACATTCTTTTTGTAATCTTTATTATCAACCGACTTCATTTGCTCATCACTTAAACGATAGGGTGAGCGAATCCTTTCTTGTTCCGCTTCAATACTTTTAATCATTACTCGTCGTGATTTTTCCATGCCGCCTTCATTAAACCAAGCCTGATCATCGTCACTAAAATTACCAGGTTTAAACCATGCCCTGGAATCATGAACCAGCGTTTCAAATAACACCTTACTTGCAAATAGCACCGCCTCCTGCTTAATCCATTCCGCATAAACACCCCCATTCCAATCCCCCACTTTAGCCGGCCAGATTGAAAGCTCAGAAACAAGGGACGTGTATTTTTCCAGCATATTTAATTCCTGCTGTAAAGCCTGATCCGTTGTTTGTATGTCATGCCGGTCCTGCGTTTTTTTCGCTGCACTATCCAGCGAAGCTGCAATACCGGGCAGCAAATGAATCTTACCCAGCATGCTTTTTCGCCAGCGCAAGAAAATGCCATAGTGGCGGTGAATAATCTGCAGTAAAGGCTCTTCAGCCTGTGTTTCTGTCAGCCACATCACGCCAGACGGCTTGCCGCTGCCAAAGCGCGTGGCCGCAATATAATCGTTAAAGGCTTTGACCGTGCCCGGATCAATTTTGAAATTGCTTTTATGAAAATCATTAAAATCTATTGGGGCCAGCAAGGGCACACTGGCAATAAGGGCTTCGCGGTACATTTGTGCCAATGGAATCTGCGAAAGCTTTTTTGCATCCCCCGCCGCACCCGCACCAATAGAGCGCCCCTGATCATTTGGCGGGTAGCCACCACCTACATCCGAATGCACACCGGGGTAGACCACCTCTTTACAGTGTGCACCACTGCCAATTGAATCAAGTGGAAACGAGCCACGCACTTCATGTGCTGATACCAGATGCACACAACGCTTAACCGCAGAGCTCACCTGCAAGTTCTCCACACTAGCCCAGGCATAGTGCCCTTCAACACCGCCAATAGGCATAGAGTTGGCCAAACCAACCGAGGCAACTGTATCAAAAATGCCCAAAAAATCGATTTTTAAAGGAATACCTGCAATGCCATCGCTGTAATATTTTTGCAGCCAGCTGCAGAAAACCCTGGCCTCGGCCGCACCGCGTGAAAAACCAAACACGGAAATACGAACAGAACGAATAGTGGGAGAGCCCCGGATAATAGGTGCAATGGCCTTACTCAATAGCCGCGTCCTTTCCTGCAAAATTGCGCTCCTGCCCCTATTGGGCACAGCGCTCCCTACCGATTTTTCCAACATTTCTCCGGCCAGCTTGCCATCATCCTCCAGCGGCTCGCTCAATGCCTTCCCCATCAGCGCAGCATGAATATGGTTGCCCAGCTGCAGCAAAGCCCAGTTAATACGAACCTCGCCATGCTTTGACATGGCCAGCCCCAGGGTGTTGTCCATGCCTTCCCCTGAGTCACCCAGTTCAATAAAGGGTGTCCCGACCCCAGGAATATACGTTTTACGGTAATACTTTTCTTCACCCTTAGGTACCGCTGAAGACCATACAGCTTTGGCATCAGGTTTACCGGCCTTTTTAAGGATTTTCAATTGAGTTACGGTGGGTTCGCCCGAGTAAACCTCGTATAAACGCGCCACATTGCTATGGGCAAAAGCCTCTGTATCACGGTATTTATTATTATTTGTGCCATCAAAAAAGAAACCAAGATAAATGTCTTGCTCACAGGGCAGGCATTTGGGACGATTTTGAGTTTTTGATCTGGCTGTAAGCTCATCTTTGAATAAATCCAGCGGTGAAGCTCTGCATGCCTCAGTAAATCGAGCTGTCATTATTAGTCCTCTTTATAATCTATTTCGCACATGCGCTTATCAATATCCAATTCCTTCATGCAGTACTCTCTCATTTCCGAACATCCTTTTTTATCCCATCCCGTTGAGTCACCATCTGGCTTAATATTTTTTGGCTGACAATACCTTCTATAGTCAGCCGCAATTTGTTCTGAAGAGTTTGAAAGGTATTTCGGCAAATTCCTCTTACACTCCTTTTCCGAAAGCCGTTCAACACATGCGGCCATTGCATCTTTTTTAATTCTTCCCGGCCAAGCCGGATAACCTGGCTCCACTTTGGATACGACCAACTCCACTTCCTGCCCAGGATGAAACAATACATAAAGATCACCGGCCTGCTGATAGCTGGGTATTTCTAATTCACGATGATATTTATCGGGTTTAGTACGTATTTTATCCGCCTCTTGCCAATCAACACTCACGTACATTCCCGGCTGCCATTGTTTTGGCAAGCTGATACAGCAATTTTTTCCTCCTGGACCTTCCAGAAAATTAACAATACTGCCGCCTATGGCCTGATTACTGCGCAAATCGGTTAATGTATATTTCACAGCCCAATCATGCATATAATTAACCGAATCAACAGAGGCCGAAATCGTATTACCAGGCTTATTCACCGTATCATTTTCAGTCTGAGCAGATGGCCCGTTCATTGCAATCCCCATTGCAATAAAAACAAGGCCGTTAATCATGAGTGAATGCTTAAACACAAGCCATAGTCTTGCTTTTACTTTACCTGCCCAAATTAGCACCACGATATAACTCAGGAATAATCCAAAAAGAGAAAGGATCATCAAGTAAGCAGCTCCATAGCCAGAGCCGGTCATGCTTTGATACAGGGCATAAGCATTCAAACCAGACACCACAATCATAAACAAATTAAATCCATGCTCAGTATCTGTAATCTCAGTTTTATCCGGCGTTTCTTCTGGTAATTCCATTGATAAACCTTTATGAAAATAATTAAAATTAAGTAAGAAAGTATTTTTATATATTTAATAATGCATCTCTTAGAATATCTTTCTCAACTCATTCAGAAATCATCCTGCTTCGCCGCGTAAATGTTCAACACAAAAGCTAAGAATCTCATCATCACTACTCCCCTGAGCCAATGCGATATCGCAAAGCTCCCTTATTTGCGCATAGGCTTTTGAAGGCTCTATAGGTAATAACGACTGAAGCCCAAGCAATTGGATATTTTGCAAAATTTGATCAGGTAAAGCCTTATCCATCATGCTTATAAATTGTACTTCAGTCAGTACCAACGCCTGATTGGTAATTTTAGTTTGTCCGCCACCTTCAAGCTGTATGATTTGCGCGGCCCGATCAAAATAAACCACGCTGCTGAATGGAGATAAAAATGCCGCTTTTTGCTCAGGGCTAAGTTGCGCAAGCAAATTGGGCAAAATACGCGTGTCCGCATAGCGCAATATATAACTCAATTTTTCAGGAAGAATACTGACATCAAAATAGTGATCAAAATGGCTAAAGATTGCTTCTCTATCCAGTGTGCTTAGATAAAAACTAAGCATAGGCTGCCCATTGGTGATTTTGAGCAGCAACTTAATTTGCTCCATAAGCTCCGCTTCATTCTCACTATTGAGCACGCAAAGCAATGGAGAAACATCTGTCTCAGCCCCATGATCTTGATAAAGCGAAGTCCATACAATCCGATCTCTCATTTTCTTTAACAAACGAGGATCGAAACTATGATCCAGCAAAGCATAGACTTGTATTGATTCAGAAAGGTAAGTGGCCAATTGTGCAAACAATACTTGGTCACTGTCTTGAGGATAAGCATCCATCATCATCATGATTTCTTCGCAAATGGGCTACCTGCAGCTTTCGCTTTTAGCATGCAGGATTTACAAAATGAATCTGGAAAAAAAGGCAAAGTTGGCATCATTTGCGCAGGCCCGCTCACATCGTGGTTTGCACCTTTCACCGTAACCGTTCCCGGGCAGTGGATTTCGATATTGCCGCCTTTCAGCCGGATATAGCCGCCCCCAGCGGTGACCAGAATTTCATCTTTAGCCACCACGGTGATGCTTTCTTTGCAGGCGGTGACTTTTAAATCTTTGTCGCCGGTGATTTCAATATCGTCGCTCTGCGCCTGCAGCTAGATTTTGCCTTTGGCTGCGATCAGTTTGAGCGAAACTTGGTCTTTTACCCCGGCTACAAACAGGCTGATGTGTGATCCAGCATTGTGTATCCAGCGGCGGCCGGAGGTTTGGTTGGTGTCTCTTTGGGCGACCAGATCGAGGTTTGTGCCTGCGGCGATGGTCTGGCTTTGCGGGCTGGTGATCGCTACGCCGTCCTCGCCATGCAG
>NZ_JAAOLX010000013.1 GCF_011601265.1 Iodobacter violaceini | reverse complement strand
TCGCTTCCGAATCAAGCACTCACACTCATCGACTGTATTTTTTTAAAGATCGTTTCGCTGCTTCTGCATCACTTCGTTTCCGTGTGTGCTGCAGCGAGAGGCCGAAATATACGGACCTTGCCGTACCGGGTCAACCACTACCAAGCAATAAAACCGTAGTAATACGCTAAGTTATTGATTTGTATAAAACACAAATCTGTATTAAAAAAGCAAACAAGCCGCATTTTCCTGCGGCTTGTTTAAAACAGAAGCAATATAACTATGACATATAGCGCTTTATATGATGATTCCGCCGCCCAAGCAGACTTCTCCGTCATACAGCACCACAGATTGCCCCGGTGTAACGGCCCACTGCGGCTCATCAAAGCGTAACTCACAACGCCCATCTTCTATCCAAACCAGCTCACATGCAGCATCTTGCTGGCGGTAACGTGTTTTCGCAGTGTAGCGCCCCAGTGCAGGCTGCTCACCCAACACCCAGGAAAGATCTTGTGCCTGCAAAGTGCCTTTAAGCAGCAAAGGATGATTATGCCCCTGCACCACGATCAGCTCATTTTTAGCCATGTCCTTACCTGCAACAAACCAAGGCGCTCCCTCTCCCCCAATCCCCAAGCCCTGACGCTGACCGATGGTGTGGTACATTAACCCCATATGCTCCCCCATAAGCTTACCTTCAGGCGTAACCATCGGCCCTGGTACTTTAGGCAAGTAGCGATTAAGAAACTCACGGAACGGGCGCTCACCAATAAAGCAGATCCCGGTGCTGTCTTTTTTCCTGGCGTTATGAAGGCCAATTTTCTCTGCCAGCTCACGCACTTCTGTTTTCAGCATATTGCCCAATGGGAAGACTGCGTGGGCAACTTGCTCTTGGCTAAGCTTATATAGAAAGTAGCTTTGATCCTTACTAGCGTCTTTAGCACGAAGCAGCTCTGTCCGGCCATCCGGACGCACCCGATTTGAAGCGTAATGCCCCGTTGCAAGCTTAGTGCCTCCCAATTTGATCGCATAATCAAGAAAGCACTTAAATTTAATTTCGCTATTGCACAAAATATCTGGATTGGGCGTTCGGCCCGCCGAGTACTCGGCCAAGAAATAGCTGAACACTCGTTCTTTATATTCTTGAGCAAAATTAACCAGCTCGATCTCAACCCCTACTTTATCTGCCACCGAGATCGCATCCAGGCTGTCTTCTTTAATAGAACAATACTCATCGGTATTATCATCTTCCCAGTTTTGCATGAAGACACCAACCACGTCGAAGCCCTGCTCCTTTAATAGCCACGCGGTCACCGAGGAATCTACCCCGCCAGAAAGGCCCACTACAATTTTGTCAGACATACTTATATTCCAGTAAACGTAATAATATCGCCTCAGCGATCAAAATCACGCAAAATCTCCAGCGGGTAACGACGCCCCGCCAAATAATCATCGATACATGCCAGCAGCAAGGGACTGCGGTGCTGCTCAGCGCGTGCCATAATTTCATCACGGGTTAACCACACAGCCCGCTCAATATCCGCATCCAAAACGCGCCCAACTGCAATCCCGGCAAGATCGCCCATAAATGCAAAGCGAAGATAAGTTAACTCTGGCCGCTCCGGCGGTGACCATTGATACACGCCAATTAAAGAACGTGGCACAAAATGGTGTGCGGTTTCTTCTAATGTTTCACGTATCGCCGCTTCAACAATACTCTCCCCATGCTCAATATGGCCAGCAGGTTGATTAAGCTTTAACTGACCTGCAATTCGCTCTTCAACCAGCAAAAAACGCCCGTTCTCTTCAATAACAGCAGCAACTGTTGCATTAGGCTTCCACATTGAATTTTCCTTAAAAATAAAGCCAACTCATAATGTTTAACGCGTTTTATTTGGCCCGCGACGGCCGCGCTGCTTAGGTTTTGCCGGCAAAGCACCAGGCTTGACAAGCCGGGGAGCATCAACTGTCTCAGCCTTCCAAGCCCCCGGAGATAACCCATCCAAAGACCACTCCCCAATTGCATAGCGAACCAATCTTAAGGTTGGAAAGCCCACTTTGGCTGTCATACGCCGCACCTGGCGATTTTTGCCCTCCCGAATAATAATCTCCAGCCAGGTTGTGGGTACGCTGGCCCGGAAGCGTACAGGTGGCACACGTGGCCACAGGCCAGAAGGCTCCTCAATGATCCTGACCTGCGCCGGCTGAGTAATAAAATCGCCCAAATCCACGCCTGTCAGCAAAGGCTGTAAATCTGACAAACTCGGGCTACCCTCTACCTGCACCCAATATGTTTTAGGCAATTTATGCTTGGGATCGGCAATTTTCGCCTGCAAAGACCCTGAATCCGTTAAAAGCAGCAAGCCTTCTGAGTCAGTATCCAAACGCCCTGCTGGATAAACATCCTTAATAGGAACAAAATCAGCCAGCGAAGCATGCGGTGGCGAAGGGGAGAACTGACAGATCACCCCGTAAGGTTTATTTAAAAGTATAAGCTGAGGCATAGCGGCTTGGCAGTATTGCTACAAAACAGCGATAATAGGCTGTTTTTTCGTCGGCGCCCCACAAGAAATTCACAATACCAGCCGACGAAATGCGACAAACCACTCGACACAACAGGAATACACAGATGAGCCTGATCAAAGTTCCGCAAGATGGCGCGAAAATCGTCCAAAACCTTGCGACTCCAGATAATCCGATTATCCCGTTCATCGAAGGCGACGGCATTGGTGTAGATATCACCCCAGTCATGATCGACGTTGTCGACGCTGCGGTAAAGAAATGCTACGGTGGCGGCCGTAAAATCCACTGGATGGAAATCTATTGTGGTGAAAAAGCCTCCAAATTGTATCCGGATGGCACTTACCTGCCCGAAGAAACACTAGCTGCACTGCAAGAATATGTTGTATCAATCAAAGGCCCGCTGGCAACACCAGTAGGGGGTGGCATCCGCTCACTGAACGTAGCACTGCGTCAACAACTTGATCTTTATGTTTGTCTGCGCCCGGTTCGTTACTTCCAGGGTGTTCCCTCCCCTGTTAAGCACCCGGAACAGATCGAAATGGTTATTTTCCGTGAAAATACCGAAGACATCTACGCGGGTATCGAGTGGGACGCACAATCGGAAGGCGCTAAAAAAGTCATTGATTTCTTGCAAAATGAAATGGGCGTGAAGAAAATTCGCTTCCCGGAATCCTCAAGCATCGGCATCAAACCCGTTAGCAAAGAAGGTACCGAACGCTTAGTACGTCGTGCAATCCAGTACGCAATCGACAACAACCGCAAGAGCGTTACCCTTGTTCACAAGGGCAACATCATGAAATACACCGAAGGCATGTTCCGTACTTGGGGCTACGAATTAGCCAAGAAAGAATTTGGCGGAATAGAAATTGATGGCGGCCCATACCTTGAACTGCCAAACGGTATCGTCATTAAAGATGTGATTGCTGATGCATTCTTGCAGCAAATCCTCTTACGCCCAGCTGAATACGATGTAATTGCAACACTCAACCTGAATGGCGATTATATTTCTGACGCCCTGGCAGCACAGGTAGGCGGGATTGGGATTGCTCCGGGCGCAAACTTATCTGATAGCGTTGCCATGTTTGAAGCAACGCACGGCACAGCACCAAAGTATTCCGGCCAAGACAAAGTAAACCCTGGCTCACTACTGCTTTCTGCTGAAATGATGCTGCGTCATATGGGCTGGAAAGAAGCTGCCGACCTGATCATCGCAGCGATGGAAAAAACCATTGCAGACAAAATTGTTACTTACGATTTTGCCCGCCTGATGGACAATCCTACAGAAGTAAGCTGCTCTGGCTTTGGTAAAGCAATTATTGAACGTATGTAATACTGACTCCGGCAAATCAGCCAGATCTGACCCCGCTTCGGCGGGGTTTTTATTTGATCAAAACCATGATGCACAAACCCCAGACGTGAAAAAACCCCGCCTTGGCGGGGTTTTTGATCACCAGCGGCTAATTAAGCAGCTTGGATGTTAGAGGCTTGTTTGCCTTTAGCACCATTGGTGATGTCGAAAGAAACGCGTTGGCCTTCTTTCAGAGTTTTGAAGCCTGGCATGTTGATCGCTGAGAAGTGAGCGAAAATGTCTTCGCCGCCTTCGTCTGGAGTAACAAAGCCGAAGCCTTTAGAATCATTGAACCACTTTACGGTACCTAGAGCCATTTTGGCACTTCCTATCTAAACGATGAAACATGGACCACCTCAAAATGAGGCCCGATTAAGGGGTTGGTCCGAAAAAACCCGCATGAGCGGGATACCATATCACCTGACTGGGATTAAGCAGCCTGGATGTTAGAGGCTTGTTTGCCTTTAGCACCATTGGTGATCTCGAAAGAAACGCGTTGGCCTTCTTTCAAGGTTTTGAAGCCTGGCATGTTGATCGCGGAGAAGTGAGCGAAGATGTCTTCGCCGCCTTCGTCTGGAGTAACAAAGCCGAAGCCTTTAGAATCATTGAACCACTTAACAGTGCCCAGAGCCATTTGGGGTCTTTCCTATCAACTTGTAAAACATGAACCGCCTCGAAGAGGCACCATGAGGTTTGAGGTCCAAGACCAGCAAAACGGCCAAACCGGTACTGCAGAAACTTGTACATCAAACTCGAGCCACCTTTTTACGCGACTTTTACACCGGAGGTCAAGTAAAATTCTAAAAATAGATGCTTATGCCCAATAAAAAAACCACAATAAAAAGAGCAGGCACGCCATCCACCCATCTTCATGCAGATCAGAGCTTGAAAAAGAACGGGGGCGGACCAAAATGATTATAAACCACACGATATGGTAGAAAAATGCCTGCACAGCATCAAACCGATGCCGAACTTAATCAGCAATCGACACTCTCACCACCACCCGCTTTGTGGCGTGTACTTCTGCTAAACGATGACTTTACACCGATGGATTTTGTCATCAATGTGTTAGAAAAATTTTTCGGAATGAACCGTGAACGGGCAACGCAGGTTATGCTTAAAGTTCACACAGAGGGACGCGGAATGTGCGGGGTATTCCCCAAGGACATTGCGTCCACCAAGGTCGCAGAGGTCAGCCAGTATTCAAGGCAACATCAGCAACCACTGCAATGCACAATGGAGGTGAACGAATGATTGCCCAAGAACTAGAAGTCAGCCTCCACATGGCCTTTACGGATGCGAGGCAAAAGCGCCACGAATACATTACCGTGGAACATCTTTTACTTGCACTGCTTGATAACCCTTCAGCAGCTGAAGTGTTACGCGCTTGCGGTGCACATATGGACGAGCTGCGCCGCCAGCTGGGTGATTTTGTAAAAGAACACACCCCGGTTGTGTCAGGCGATGGTGAAGTTGAAACACAGCCAACCATTGGCTTTCAGCGTGTCATCCAGCGCGCCATTCTGCATGTACAGTCTTCGGGTAAAAAAGAAGTGACCGGAGCCAATGTACTCGTCGCCATTTTTGGCGAAAAAGACAGCCACGCTGTTTATTACCTGCATCAACAAGCCATCACCCGCCTGGATGTAGTGAACTTTATTGCTCATGGTATTGCAAAATCGGCAAACGCCCAGCAACCAATCCCGCGCACAGAGCAAAATGAAGAACATGAAGAAGAAACAACAACAGGGGGAGCGCTCAGCAGCTTTACAGAAAACTTAAACCAACAAGCCCTATCCGGGCGTATTGATCCTCTGATTGGTCGTGAGCATGAATTAGAACGCGTGATTCAAACGCTCTGCCGCCGCCGCAAAAACAACCCACTCCTCGTGGGGGAAGCTGGCGTAGGCAAAACGGCGATTGCAGAAGGGCTGGCCCGCCGGATTGTTGAAGGCAATGTACCGGACGTTCTTAAAGATGCCACTGTTTACGGGCTGGACATGGGCGCGCTTCTGGCTGGCACCAAATACCGTGGCGATTTTGAGCAACGCTTAAAAGCAGTAATCAAACAGCTGCAGGAAGAGCGCAATGCGGTGCTGTTCATCGATGAGATTCACACGCTGGTGGGTGCTGGCGCAGCCTCAGGAGGTACGCTGGATGCGTCTAACCTGCTGAAACCAGCCTTATCTAATGGCTCTTTGAAATGCATAGGCGCAACAACCTACACTGAGTACCGCGGCATTTTTGAGAAAGATAACGCCTTATCACGCCGCTTCCAGAAAATCGATGTGCCTGAGCCAACGGTAGAGCAAACGATTGAAATTCTTAAGGGCCTGAAAGATAAATTTGAGCAGCACCATGGCGTGAAATACACCTTGGCGGCACTCACAACGGCAGCCGAACTTTCTGCGAAATATATCAATGATCGTCATTTGCCTGACAAAGCCATTGACGTCATCGATGAGGCCGGCGCTGCGCAAAAAATCCTGCCAAAATCGAAACAAAAGAAAACCATTAACAAGCACGAGATCGAAGAAATCGTTGCAAAGATTGCACGGATTCCGCCAAAGAGTGTCTCTACAGATGACCGTAACACGCTAAAAACACTTGAGAGCGATCTTAAACACGTTGTGTTTGGCCAGGAAAAAGCGATTGAATCTGTGGCCACCTCTATCAAGATGGCTCGTGCGGGCTTAGGCAACCCACAAAAACCAATTGGTGCATTCTTATTTAGCGGCCCTACAGGGGTTGGCAAAACCGAGGTAGCCCGTCAGCTTGCCTATACGATGGGCATTGAATTGCTGCGCTTTGATATGTCCGAGTATATGGAACGCCATGCAGTAAGCCGCCTGATTGGTGCACCTCCGGGATATGTTGGCTTTGAACAGGGAGGTTTACTGACGGAAGCTATTACCAAGCACCCTTACGCAGTATTGCTGCTGGATGAAATCGAAAAAGCTCATCCGGATATCTTTAATGTGCTGTTGCAAGTGATGGATCATGGCACGCTTACAGATAATAACGGGCGCAAGGCTGATTTCAGAAATGTAGTTATCGTCATGACAACGAATACGGGAGCAGAAACGCTCACAAAATCAGTCATTGGCTTTACCAACAGCAAACAGACCGGCGATGAGATGCAGGAAATTAAGCGCATGTTCACACCAGAGTTCCGCAACCGTCTGGATGCAATTATTCCTTTCGCCCCACTTTCGCATGAAATTATTATGCAAGTTGTGGATAAATTCCTGATTCAGCTCGAAGTCCAGCTACAGGAAAAGAAAGTAGAAGCACATTTTACCCCGGCTTTGAAAACACACCTCGCTGCTGAAGGCTTTGATCCATTGATGGGAGCAAGGCCAATGGCCAGATTAATTCAGGACACCATCCGCAAGGCGCTGGCCGATGAATTACTCTTTGGCCGTTTAATTCATGGCGGTGAAGTCACGATTGATATTGATGACGATGGAAAAGTCAGCTTGGAAATTCCTAATAAAATAGCGATACCAGCCTGATTCTCCCAAACAAAAAGCCCCTTCTCATTTAAGAAGGGGCTTTTTTTATTCCAAGACCAATAAGAATTAATTAAGCCTGTTGTTGCACCACAACTGTTTGCGCAGGCATAGGCACCGGAAACCCAGCAGCTGCCAGACTCTCTTTAATAGTGCGATTGGTATCAAAGTAAACCTGCCAATAATGATCATTATGGCAATACGGGCGCACCACCAGGACCGGTCCAACCAAATTAAATTCAAGAATTTCTACATCAACCTTAGGATCAGCAAGCACGTTCGGAATCGCAGCAATCTTTTCGCGCAAAACCTGCATAGCCGCTGCATGATCTGTACTTCCAGCCAATTGTGCTTTTAAATCAACGCGACGAAATGGATTTAAGGTGAAGTTTTGAATGTTATCGGAAAAAATTTTATTGTTTCCGATTAAAGTCATTACATTGTCTGGCGTATTCAGCATAGTAGAAAACAAGCCAATCTCACTGACTGTGCCTACTACTCCTGCTACGGCAACAAAATCCCCAACTTTAAATGGACGCAAAACAATAATAAATGCACCTGCCGCAAAATTGGCCAGCAAGCCAGACCACGCCATCCCAATCGCGATACCACCGGCAGCAATTAAAGCTGCAAAGGTCGTGGTTTGAATACCGCAATACCCCAGAATGCCGATGACTAAAAGTATGTTCAGCGTAACAGTAATGACAGAGCCCACATAACGCAAAACGGTTGGATCTACCTTCTGCTTACCTAAAGAACTTTGTACTAAACGTACTGCCAAGCCAATTAACCATCTGCCGATTACCCAAAAAGCAATTGCAGCAATGATTTTTACACCAAACTCAGCCACATAGCCCATGGCAAGATCCTGGTATTTTTGCGCCCACGTTGCGTCCATTCTCTATCCCCCAAAGCCGCCAGACGGCGGGTTAATTATGAGATTAGCATATTGCGATTGCGCTTATGAACGAGAACCACGCGGATGGTGTTCTTTATGCAACGATTTCAAACGGGCTGTCGCTACATGAGTATAAATTTGTGTCGTTGTAATATCTGCATGCCCTAATAGCATCTGCACTACACGTAAATCCGCACCATGATTTAACAAGTGAGTGGCAAATGCATGCCGCAAAACATGAGGGCTTAAATGTTTGTTATCAATTCCAGCCGCTGCTGCATATTGTTTAATAATGTACCAAAACCCTTGGCGGGTTAATGCATGCCCCCGCTGATTTACAAACGCCTCTGCCACTTGATGCCCCCCCACCAGAGCAGGGCGGGAATGCGCCAAATATTGCTCAACCCAATCAGCAGCAACCTCCCCCATCGGCACTAAACGCTGTTTACCACCTTTACCAGCCAATATCTGCACATAGCGTTCACGTAATTTAATCTGCCCCAAAGGCAAAGTTACCAGCTCAGTAACACGTAAACCGGTTGCATACATCAACTCCAGCATGGCTCTGTCTCTCAGGCCACTGGCCTGATCAAGCTCCGGCGCTTGCAACAGAGATTCAATCCTTGCTTCATCCAACGCTTTTGGCAAAGGGCGCACTCGCTTAGGAGCAGTCAGCTCTGCAGTTGGATCAAAGCCAGCTTGCCCGGATAAGATCCAGTGGCGGTAAAATTTTCGCAAACTGGCCATACGCCTGGCCAAAGTTGCAGCTTTCATATCACGTGCCTGCCTCGCCAAAAATGCCTGAACGCACTCCCGGTCTGCAGCCAGCAAATTGCATTTACGCTCTGTAATCAACCAATGAGCCCAAATCAGCAAATCACGACGATAGCTGTCAATTGTATTCTTAGATAACTGATCACTAAGCCATACGCCATCCAAAAACTCATCAATCAATACCAGCTGTTCATCCATAAGGGCTTCGCTCATATTTCAACACCCTCATGCTTCAGCAACCAGCGCTTAATTGGCAACCAGTCCACACCATTGCGACCAGCGTTAAAACCACCCAAGCCTGCAGCGGCCACAACCCGATGACAAGGAATCAGTAAAGGTAAAGGATTACGCCCGCAAGCACCGCCAACAGCACGGGGGCTTGAATAAATTCGCTTAGCAATTTCTGCATAGGTTGTCAGCTGCCCAATAGGAATCATCGCTATTTCATCCAAAACCTTACTTTGATGCTCACTTACAGACAAAGCCCAAGGTAAATCAAAGATAAAAAAAGGATCCTGAAAATAAGCTGCCAGCTGATAAGCAGCCTCCTGCAGCAAAGTGCCATGAGCCATCTGCAAAGGAGAGGAGGAGGGAAGAAACTCGACTAAAACAAGACGCTCATTACGCTCGGCCAGCCCAATTGGGCCAACAGAGCTGGAAATAACGGCATAACGATCTGTACTTTCGATACGCATAACAAACCCAGATGTTATGGAAACGAAAACGCGGGCACCTGGCCCGCGTTTGAATACTGTATTGCTTAAAAAAATTAAGCAGCAGCTTTTGCAACAACCTTACGAGCTGGCAATTTTTCCTTGATACGTGCGGACTTGCCTGAACGATCACGGAGGTAGTAAAGCTTAGCACGACGTACATCGCCGCGACGTTTCACTTC
Organism: Iodobacter violaceini; assembly: GCF_011601265.1. Lineage (GTDB taxonomy): Bacteria > Pseudomonadota > Gammaproteobacteria > Burkholderiales > Chitinibacteraceae > Iodobacter > Iodobacter violaceini. Next base: position 101,989 of record NZ_JAAOLX010000013.1, on the reverse strand, counting down.
AACACCAGCAACCAGCGGAGAGTAAGTTTGGAAAGTACGCTCAACACCCATACCGGCGGAAATTTTACGCACGATAAAGGAGCTATTCAGGCCACGATTACGCTTAGCAATCACAACGCCTTCATAAGCCTGCAGACGCTCACGTGTACCTTCCTTAACCTTGACCTGAACGATCACGGTATCGCCAGGAGCGAATTCAGGAAGAGTCTTAGCTAAGCGAGCGATTTCTTCTTGCTCAAGTTGTTGAATCAAATTCATGGGTATAACTCCAATGTGAAGCTTGTTCCTTCAAAGGTGGTCAAACCACCTGATCTTGGTTTATCACCAGATCCGCCTTAAATTCGGCCAGAAGACGAGCTTCCTCTTTTGATAGCTGTCGCTTTGTTAACAAGTCAGGCCTACGCAAAAATGTTCGGCCTAAAGACTGTTTTAAGCGCCAGCGCCGTATCAGCGCATGGTTTCCTGAAAGTAAGACTTCCGGTACGCTCATGCCCAGATAATTTTCGGGACGGGTGTAATGCGGGCAATCCAGCAACCCATCCACAAATGAATCTTCTTCTGCGCTCGCTGCAGTATTAAGTACACCAGGCAATTGGCGAATGATGGCATCCATCAGCACCATTGCAGGCAACTCTCCACCTGAGAGCACATAATCGCCGACTGAGATTTCCTCATCAATCTGACGATCCAGCAAACGCTCATCCACCCCCTCATAACGACCACATAACAAGACCAAACCCGGCTTTTGAGCCAGTTCCAAGACTTTATCGTGCGTTAATGCCGCCCCTTGGGGAGATAAATAGACGGTATGCGTAGCAGCAACACCCTCTTTACGCTGCCTATTTTTAGCTGCTTCAAGCGCACTTTCAAGAGGCTCTGGCAACATCACCATACCGGGGCCGCCACCATATGGCCGGTCGTCCACAGTACGATGTTTGTCTGCGGTGAAATCACGTGGATTCCAGCTGTTAAGTCCAAAAAGACCTAATTCAACCGCTCGTCTTGTGATGCCATGACGAGTGATCGCCTCAAACATCTCAGGAAACAAAGTGACCACATCGAAGTGATACACCTCAGCCTTAGTAATCAAGGCCCCAATCCACAGAGATTGTTTTAGCAGCAAGATCAACCCTGAGCACAACATGAGCTACAAAAGGCAGCAGACGCTCGGTCTGTCCGTCTTTTACAACGATCACATCGTTAGCACCGGTTTCAAACAAGTTATCCACAACACCAAGCTTTTCACCTTGCACATTGATGACATCGAGGCCGATTAAATCGACCCAGTAATACTCATCAGCAGCAGGGGCTGGTAACAGGCTACGGGAAACTGCAATTTTACTGCCTTTAAGTGCAAATGCCGCATCGCGATCATTAACACCATCAAGCTGAGCTGCTAATTTCTTTGTGTGAACCTGGCCTTCAACAAGCTTAAAAGCCTGCCATTGACCATCACGGCCGATCCACCAAGTGTCGTAGTCAAAAAGACTATCGGCATCTTCAGTATCACCAACCAGGTTGATCCAGCCATGTACACCAAAAGCCCCACTTACATAGCCCATGATCAAAAGATCATCAGGCACCGGCAGCGAAGCCCGTTTTTGCATAGTCACGGCTTGAATCAAGCAGCAGCAACAGCAGCTGGCTTGTAGTTTTTCAGCAGCTTGGCAACGGAGTCAGAAGCTTGTGCACCAACGCCTACCCAGTAGCTAACGCGGTCCATAGCTAGACGCACGCCTTCTTCGCCATCTTTGGCGAGTGGATTGTAAAAGCCAAGACGCTCAACAAAGCGACCATCACGACGATTACGGGAGTCGGTTACAACAACGTTGTAAAACGGACGGTTTTTAGCACCGCCGCGGGAAAGACGAATAACAACCATGGCATTAAACCCAATAATGGAGATTAATTTAAAGGGGTTCGATTATGAAACAAAACACCAAACCCCGCAAGAATAACCGGCAAAAGTACAGCAAAAACAATCACGTTGTAAAGCCTAACGTGATATTCGGCTGCCGGTCAGGTTCGAATATTTTAAAAATGTCAGTACAAAATGAAAGCTTTCCCCACAAGGCGGGCAAGCAATACAGCAGATGCAAGGCAAACCTCAAGTAGCCCGGCACCCGCATTTTTAATCACATGCCGGGCAGCATTCCCTTCATGCCGCTCATGCCTCGCATCAATTTAGCCATGCCCCCCTTGGAGAATTGCTTCATCATTTTTTGCGTTTCTTCAAACTGCTTCAAAAGACGATTCACTTCTTGCACTTGTACTCCTGCCCCGGCTGCAATGCGGCGCTTTCGGCTGGCTTTTAACAACTCTGGTTTACGACGCTCTTCCGGTGTCATTGAGTTGATAATGCCTTCAATACGTGCCACCGATTTATCTGTTACCTGGCTATTGGCCATCTGGCTCACTTGCCCTGGTAACTTATCCATCAGTGCGCTCATCCCGCCCATTTTTTTCATTTGCTGGATTTGCGTTTTAAAATCTTCCAAGTCAAACCCTTTGCCGGATTTAACTTTTTTCATCATTTTGAGCGCCTCTTCCTGATCGACGCTGTTTTGCACGTCTTCAATCAGAGAAAGTACATCGCCCATGCCCAAAATACGGCCAGCCATGCGATCAGGATGGAATGGCTCCAGCCCTGTCAGCTTCTCACCCGTACCTAAAAATTTAATTGGCTTCCCCGTAATATGCCGCACCGACAGAGCAGCACCACCACGTGAATCACCGTCCATTTTGGTAAGGATCACACCTGTTAAAGGAAGTGCCTCATTAAAGGCTTTTGCAGTATTAACCGCATCCTGCCCCTGCATGGCATCAACCACAAACAGCGTTTCAACGGGATTTACGGCCCCATGCAGCGCTTTAATTTCGGCCATCAAGGCCTCATCAATAGCCAGACGCCCCGCCGTATCGACAATCAGCACATCATGGAAATGTTTTTTCGCATAATCATGGGCGGCAAATGCAATCTCAACCGGCTTTTGCCCTACATCAGAAGGAAACCACTCCACCTCTAATTGACCAGCCAGCATTTTCAGCTGTTCAATTGCAGCCGGGCGATAAACGTCTGTTGAAACCAATAAAACTTTTTTCTTTTGTGTTTCTTTCAGAAGTTTTGCTAATTTACCCGAAGTCGTTGTCTTACCTGCACCTTGCAAACCTGCCATTAAAATCACAGCAGGCGGAACTGCGGCCAAGTTCAGAGCATCATTTTGCGCCCCCATCAGCTTAGTCAGTTCTTCGTGCACAACACCGATTACTGCTTGACCCGGTGTAAGACTACCAATAACTTCTTGCCCCTGAGCGCGAACTTTCACGTCATTAATAAACTGCTTAACGACAGGCAAAGCCACATCAGCCTCAAGCAAAGCCATGCGTACTTCACGCATTGCGTCTTGAATATTATCCTCAGTCAGGCGAGACTGACCCCGCAGGTTTTTGACAACACCAGAAAGACGACTAGAAAGATTTTCAAACATGCGTATCCTTTGCTTGGCGACTGCCCCAAGAGGGACCTCGCTCTGATAGACTTATATGATGACCATTTTACCTGAAGTTAGCCCGGCAACTTATTTCGCACTGCTGGCTTTAACCATTTATCTGCTATTAGGCTGGCATTTTTGCCGCAGCCGGCTTGCCTCATCACGCCCCAAGCGGCTGCTTAGCCCTGCACTTGAGCTGGTTTTGTTAGCCTCAGGCTTGGTTTTACACGCCCTGGCACTTTTCCCACCTTTACTATGGTCAAGTAATCTGCATTTTGGTGCGGCAGAGGCACTCTCATTGAGTGCATTTTCCACCCTGTGCATTTATCTGTGTGGCCAGCTGTTCTGGAAAATGGACGGCCTGCAGCCCCCTATGCTGGGTATAGCGGCAATATTTTTATTTATTTCCCAGCTATTACCGATTGGGCATTCAATAACTTACCCCCTCAGCCTGCTGTCGCGAGGCCACTTTTTGCTGGCAATGTTTGCCCATGGAATGCTGCTAAATGCTGCTGGTGTTGCCATTCTAATGCGTTTTGCTGATAGAACATTACACAAAGCTCAGGCAGGCTCTCTCATTCGGACACTGCCGCCGCTGATGACACTTGAGCGACTCATGTTTGCTTGTGTAGGCCTCGGCTTTATTTTACTGACTTTAGCGCTACTCTCCGGAATCTTTTTTGCTGAACAAGTATTCGGACACGGCTTAGTATTTTCACACAAAATTATCCTTTCCATTGCAGCATGGCTGGTTTTTGGCACTTTGCTTCTGGGGCGATGGAAAAATGGCTGGCGTGGGCGCTTTGCGGCTAACTGGACACTTTTTGGCTTTGCTCTGCTTTTTCTGGGCTATATAGGGAGCCGTTTTGTTCTTGAGGCGCTACTACACCGCCCTTTTTAGGCCTTTTAAAAAATACGGCTTAAGCCATACAAATTACGGACATAGCAACGACATTGGAACACATTTCATTATCTTATCTATATCTTGCTCTTGGCCTATGCTTAGCAACTTCCGCATTCTTTTCTGCAGCGGAAACAGCAATGATGGCGGTTAACCGCTATAAAATTGCCAGTAAAGCACGCCAGGGACATTTAGCGGCAGCACGAACACAAAAACTACTGAACCAAACCGATAAGCTACTTTCCGTTATTTTAATTGGCAATACGCTTATCAACACCGCATCAGCAACGCTTTCCACTCTGATTGCAAGCAAGCTGTTTGCCGGGAATGATTTTGCACTAGGTACGGCCACGTTGTTGGTGGCCTTTGCAATTCTTATTTTTTCCGAAGCAACGCCCAAAGTATTAGCCGCCAACTATGCAGAATCTTTTGCCTATGCAGCGTCTTATCCGCTGCTTATCCTGCTTCGCATTTTTTATCCGGCAGTCTGGCTGGTCAATCTGTTTGTCAGTGCGCTCATTAAAGTTTTACGCTTAAAAAAAAACCAGAACAATCAGCACGCACTTTCACCTGAAGAATTACGCCTGTTAGTATTAGAATCAGGGCGTTATATGGAAAAAAAACACCATACAATTCTTCTGAATTTATTTGAACTGGCGAGCATTACAGTAGACGATGTAATGACTCCACGTCATCAAATTGAGAGCATAGATTTAGATGCACCAACGGATGAGATTCGTAAACAAATTTTCACCTGCCACCATACCCGTCTCCCCGTTTACTCAAGTAACCCGGACAACATCACGGGAATTTTGCATATTCGAAAAATTTTATCCTTAAAAGAGGACGAAATAGACCAGGCAAGACTGAGTGAAATGATGCGGCCGCCTTACTTTATTCCTTCAAGTACGCCGTTATTTACCCAGCTGCAAAATTTTCAAGAAAATAAACGCAGAATGGCCGTAGTCGTTGATGAATATGGAGAAATGCAAGGTCTTGTTACCCTGGAAGATATTCTGGAGCAAGTTGTTGGAGAATTCACCACCAATGCTCCGGCTCAGGGCAAAGCATTAAGACAACCCGATGGCAGTGTACTGCTCGATGGCGCATCCAGCCTTCGGGAGCTCAATAGAAAATTACGTCTGGCATTTCCTGTAGATGGGCCTAAAACATTAAATGGACTGATACTTGAACACTTTGAAGATATCCCTGATGCGGGTACTTGCCTTGTTTTAGCAGGGCAGCGAATTGAAATTGTTCAAACACAAGACCGAAGTATTCGCGTTATTCGCCTTTATGCCCAAGATACTTAATTATGTTCTTGATCTATCAAGGTTTTAAAGGGAAAGAAAGCGCAAGATTAAAAGGTATTTGCTAAACTAAAAACGTAAGGCAATACCGACAGTTTCTCCTCTTTTCGATTACATATTGAAGACCATGTCAGCACCTAACTCACCTGTATCTGGTCTCGCCCGCCTGCTTGTTCAGCATGGCAGATTAATTGAAGCGGACGCTGAAGCGCTGCAATCTACAGCGAACAGCAGTAAAACGCCGTTTATTGAGCAACTGATACGCAGTCACAAAATGACCGCGAGAGATGTTGCTGAATTTTCATCTCAGGCGTTTGGCTATCCTCTTCTTGATCTGGACCATATTGATCCAAGCTACATCCCCCAAGGCGTGCTAGACAATAAAGTGATGCAGATTCAACGCATCGTGCCGCTCTTTAAGCGCGGCACCAAATTGTTTATCGGGCTATCGGATATCACTAACCTGCAAGCGCTGGAAGAAGTGCGCTTTCAAACCGGACTGCAAGTACAGCCACTGGTGGTGGAAGACAGTAAACTCGTTAGTCTGCTGGATAAACTCATCGAGTCTACCGGGGCCAATCTAAGCAATATGGCGCTGGATGATGTCGATTTGGAAATGGGCGGTGGGGAAGAAGACACCACTCAAAACGAGACTGCCGCGCTGGAAGTTGACGATGCCCCCATCGTAAAATACCTGCAAAAGATTCTGCTCGATGCCATTAATGCAGGCGTTTCGGATATTCACTTTGAGCCTTACGAGAAATTCTTCCGCATTCGCTACCGCCTGGATGGTGTATTGCGTGAAGTAGCGCAGCCTCCGCTGGCAATTAAAGACAAACTTGCTTCGCGTATTAAAGTTATCTCAAAACTGGATATCTCTGAAAAACGCGTACCACAAGATGGCCGGATGAAGCTGGTGCTTTCCAAAAGCCGGGCCATCGATTTCCGGGTATCCACCATGCCCACCATGCACGGTGAGAAGATTTGTATGCGGATTCTGGATCCCTCCTCTGCCACCTTAGGTATTGATGCCTTGGGCTACGAGCCGGATCAGAAAGAAATCCTGCTGGAAGCCATTCAGCGGCCCTACGGCATGATTTTGGTCACGGGTCCAACTGGGTCTGGAAAGACCGTTTCGCTCTACACCTGCTTAAATATTTTAAATCAGCCAGGCATCAATATTTCCACGGCCGAAGATCCATGTGAAATTAACTTACCTGGCGTTAATCAGGTGAACGTGAATGAAAAATCTGGTCTGACTTTTGCAGTCGCCCTGAAAGCCTTCTTGCGCCAGGATCCGGACATCATCATGGTGGGGGAAATCCGGGATTTAGGCACTGCCGATATCTCGATTAAAGCCGCGCAAACAGGGCATATGGTGTTTTCTACCCTGCACACAAACGATGCGCCCACCACACTGACACGGATGCTGAATATGGGGATTGCCCCATTTAATATTGCATCGTCAGTGATTTTAATTACCGCACAGCGACTGGCCAGAAAACTGTGCAGTTGCAAAACGCCCATTGATATTCCACATCAGGCCCTGCTCGATGCAGGTTTTGAAGAAGAAGAACTTGATGGGACCTGGACCCCTTATAAGCCCGTAGGCTGCGATATTTGCAAGGGTTCAGGCTATAAAGGCCGCGTTGGCATTTATCAGGTCATGCCCATTACTGATGCAATGAATCGCATCATCATGACCAATGGCAATGCGATTGATATTGCTGACCAGGCTAAGCGTGACGGCGTTCGTGATTTACGAGGTTCTGGCTTGCGTAAAGTAAAACAAGGCCTGACCTCATTAGAAGAAGTCATGGCGGTAACCAATGAATAATATCCAAAGAGGGGCGTCATGGCGCTAGCACCCAAAACACTAAAAGTAAAAGAATTTACTTTTATCTGGGAAGGAAAAGATCGCAGTGGCAAGATTGTCAAAGGCGAAGTACGGGCAAGTGGTGAGCACGTGGTCAAAAACACGCTTCGCCGCCAGGGCATCAATGTCTTAAAAGTCAAAAAACAAAGAATGGGGACTGGCAAAAAGATTACCGAGGAAGACATCACCATGTTTACCCGGCAACTGGCCACCATGCTTAAATCTGGCGTGCCACTGCTCACTTCATTTGATATTGTGGCCAAAGGCCACAGCAATCCATCTGTGACCAAGCTGCTGATGGATATCAAAAATGATATTGAAACCGGCTCTTCACTTACACAGGCATTCCGAAAACACCCCAATGAATTTGATGCACTGTATTGCAATCTGATTCAGGCAGGTGAACAAGCAGGTATTTTAGATGCCCTGCTGGCAAGGCTTGCCACCTACAAAGAGAAAACGCTGGGCGTTAAAAAGAAAATTAAATCTGCTCTGTTTTATCCAACCGCCGTTATCGTTGCGGCTTTTGTGATTACTGCGGTGATTATGATTTTTGTTATTCCCGCGTTTAAAGAGTTATTTTCCAGCTTTGGCGCCAACTTACCAACGCCCACCTTAGTGGTCATGGCAATCTCTGATGTCTTCGTTACATATTGGTGGCTCATATTTGGCGGGATATTCGGCGGGATTTGGGGCTTTTTAAAAGCATGGAAAAAATCAGAAGCGATTCAAATCGTAATGGATCGTTTACTGCTTAAAGTGCCGATTATTGGCAAAATCATGCTGGATGCAACTATTGCACGCTGGTGCCGTACCCTCTCCACCATGTTTGCAGCGGGTGTACCTTTAGTAGACTCACTTGATTCTGTTGGCGGAGCAGCAGGGAATTATCTCTACAAGATTGCTACAAAAAAAATCCAAACCGAAGTGAGCACCGGTACCAGCCTGACTTTATCTATGCAAAGCACCAATATGTTCCCCAATATGGTGATGCAGATGGTTGCAATTGGCGAAGAATCGGGTGCACTGGATTCAATGCTGAGTAAAGTTGCAGATTATTACGAAGAAGAAGTGGATAACGCTGTAGAGGCCTTATCCAGCTTAATGGAACCCATCATCATGGTGGTCCTGGGCACACTGATCGGCGGTTTAGTTGTAGCCATGTACTTACCAATTTTCAAAATGGGCGAGGTTGTCGGTTAATGATTGAGTTGTTTTTAGACAGCCCGGCTGTATTTGGTGGCTTTTTATTTGTACTTGGCTTATTAGTTGGCAGTTTTCTGAATGTAGTGATTCACCGCATTCCAAAAATAATGGAGCAAGAATTCAGGCAGCAGTGTCAGATGATCGACGCTCCTGTCGATGCTCCAATGCCCAAAGTGCCCACCTATAATTTGATTATTCCACGCTCAGCCTGCCCCGGCTGCGGACATGCCATCAGTGCTTTAGAGAATATTCCTGTTATTAGTTATTTAGTTTTACGCGGGCGCTGTAATGCGTGTAAAACTTCCATCAGCCCGCGTTATCCTCTGATTGAGCTGCTTTGTGCAGCACTGACGACAATTGTGGGGTTGCATTTTGGTGTGACCATAGCGGCGATTGCAGCAATTATGCTGACATGGTCGCTGATTTCACTGGTCTTTATTGACGCAGACACCTATCTGCTGCCCGACAACATCACCCTGCCCCTGCTCTGGCTGGGACTGCTTTTCAATTTAAATAATGTCTTTGTGCCCTTAGATCAGGCCGTTATCGGTGCAGTAGCAGGCTACCTGGTACTCTGGAGCGTGTACTGGCTGTTTAAGCTAATCACAAAAAAAGAAGGCATGGGCTACGGCGACTTTAAACTGCTGGCAGCATTGGGCGCATGGTTTGGATGGCAGGCTTTACCAAGTATTATTTTGCTATCATCCATCAGCGGCGCAGTCATCGGCATTGCTCTGGCCATTCTGGCCAAACGAGGCATGGGCAAACCCATGCCTTTTGGTCCTTATTTAGGGATTGCAGGCTGGCTGACTTTGTTACTTGGCAGCTCATTGCAGCAGCTGATATTTAATGGTGTACCCGCATAATGCGTGCAGACGGGATGAAAATTATCGGGCTGACCGGAGGGATAGGCAGTGGCAAATCAACCGTTGCCCGTCTTTTTGCTGAGCTGGGGGTGCCTGTCATTGATACTGATGAGATAGCGCACCAACTGAGCCGCCCACCCTCGGAAGCCTTAGAACAAATTGCCTTAGAATTTGGCACAGATTTTATAGAGAAAGAGGGTGGCCTTAACCGCTCCCGGATGCGCGAACTCATTTTTGCCGACGCTGATGCAAAAGTAAAACTTGAAAATATCTTCCATCCGCGCATCAAGGCGATTGTGATGCAACAGCTGGACAAACAATCACCCCATACACCTTATGTTTTATTGGTTGTTCCGTTATTATTCGAAACGAATACTTACAGCAGCATCATAGACAGCAGCCTTCTTGTAGATTGCTCTGAAGAACATCAAATTGAGCGGGTAAAATTACGCAGTGGCCTGAAAAATTCAGAAATTACAGCGATTATTGCCAATCAACTGCCAAGAAAAGCACGAATACAACGCGCAAATGATATTATTTTGAATGAAAGCTCTCTTGCTCATTTACAATCCAGCGTTAGCACTCTCCACCAGCGATATCAGGATCAAACATGTCGGTTTACGTAATTGATTTTCATAAACCATTTTTTGCTGCAAAATCGAATATCTTCGCCGGTTAGACGCATCGTGATTAGCTACGAATTCCCTATCAACGAGCGCATTCGCACCCTCTTGCGCCTCGAAAACTTATACAACCGCACCATTCAGTATGTGGCACGCGACTCTGCTGCAGACCATCATGCAGCATTGCTTGGTATATTTGAAATCATGGAAGTAGCCAGTCGTGCCGACATGAAGTCAGATCTGCTTCAGGAATTAGAGCGTCAGCGACAAGCTCTGTCAGCTCTTCGAAATAATCCGCAGATATCAGAAGATGCTCTCGAACGAGTATTAGTAGATATAGAAGAAACGCATTGCAAAATGCTGAATATGACAGGAAAGTTTGGCCAGGCACTAAGAGAAAATGAATGGCTGATGGCCATCAAACAGCGCGTTACGATTCCTGGCGGAGCCTGTGCTTTTGACCTTCCTTCCTACCATTACTGGCAACAACAAAGCGCTGAATACCGCAGAGCAGACATTGATGGCTGGTTTAACCCGCTGCTTCCCATCAAACAAGGGTTAGACATAGTGCTCCGCCTGCTCAGGGACAGCATGCGTGAAAACAATTACACCGCAAAAAATGGCAATTTCCAGCAAATGTCTGGTGGAAAAACGGTTCAGCTATTAAGAGTCAGCCTGCCTGAACATTTAGCAGCCGTGCCTGAGCTCTCAGCAAACCGTTATGCCATTAATATTCGTTTTGTTGTGCCATCAACCAGTGGAGAACGCGCTAAGGTTGTCGATACAGATGTCGACTTTGGTCTTGGCTACTGCAACTTATGAACACACCTGCTTTTCAAACTAAATGCCCAAGTTGTGGTAAACAACATACATATTCAACCGACAATCCCAGCCGCCCATTTTGCTCTGAACGCTGTAAATTAATCGATTTAGGCCGCTGGGCCAATGAAGAATACGCAATCCCGGTGCCAGCCAGCCACGCCGAAGACTCTGATTCTCTCCCTGATTAAAATTTTTTAAGCTGTCATTTCAGCTTCATCTCAACGTCATAGCAGCGTCATCTGCAAGCTTTAAGTTTCCTCATACACAGGAGGAAACCAATGCTTCAAACTCAGATTACCCCAAGCCGTAAACGTAAACTCTCTGTATGTATTGCGGACAATGAAGAGCTGATCCGTGCTGCACAAGCTTTACGATACCGGGTTTTCGTTGAAGAAATGGGCGCGCATATTGTATGCCGTGAGCCAGGCATCGACCGGGATCTGTTTGATGCCTACTGTGACCATCTGCTGGTCCAGGACGATGAAACCGGTGAGGTTGTCGGCACTTATCGTATTCTCCCCCCCCACCAGGCACGTAAATTAGGCAGTTATTACTCCGACACCGAGTTTGATCTGACGAGGTTAGGTCATTTGCGCGAACAACTGGTTGAAATTGGTCGCTCCTGCGTGCACCCGGACTACCGCTCTGGTGCCACAATTACACTGCTGTGGGCTGGTCTTGCTGAGTATATGAGCAAGAACCAGTACAACTACCTCATTGGCTGCGCCAGTGTCTCCATCGGCGATGGAGGGCATGTTGCAGCCAGCCTTTACCGCAAACTGGCTAAAGATAAACTGGCCCCTGTTGAATGGCGTGTATTCCCACGCTGCCCGTTGCCTATTTCGACACTCAACCAAAGACTTGAAACTGAAATCCCTCCGCTGATTAAAGGATATCTTCGCGCTGGCGCATTAATTTGTGGCGAGCCGGCATGGGATCCTGACTTTAATACGGCCGACCTTTTTATTATCTTGCCGATGCAAAATTTAGATATGCGCTATGCCAGACACTTCATGCGGTGATCTTCACACTCAAGGTAGTTGGCTGAACAGTGAAGAAACAGCTAAACTCACAGCATTACGAATTTCCATACAGAATTTTAGCTGCATGCGCACTCCATTGTTATGCCTACGTCTTTGTCGCTTATGCCGCTTAATAATGCATTTTGCCAAGGGATTGTTTAACGTTACCTACCGTTTTCCCCGCTTAATGCTTGCGGAAAGAGTGGACTATATACAACAGTGGTCGAAGCAATTAACGAAAATACTGGGTGTTAGCTTGCGTGTGCAGGGTATTGAGCCTGGAAAGTACCCAGAGCAACATATGCTGTTAGCCAATCACATTTCATGGCTTGATATATTTATCCTGGATTCGGTCACTGTTTCCCGATTTGTTGCAAAATCAGAACTAAGATCATGGCCAATCATTGGCAGGCTCTGCATAGGTACAGGTACGCTGTTTATTGAAAGAGAGCGAAAAAGAGACACTGCCAGGGTGAATGAGGCCATTGTGACGGCTCTGAGTGAAGGTCACTGCGTAACTGTATTTCCTGAAGGTACAACAGGGTGCGGAAGGCAGCTTTTACCTTTTCGCTCTTCACTTTTACAAGCAGCAATTGATGGTAATGCCACCATACAACCTGTTTACCTGCGCTACACAGATGCAGAAGGCCAATATTCTGATGCCGCGACCTACATTGGTGATATGACCTTAGCCCAATCTTTATGGCGTATTTTGGGCACCCGATCATTGCATGCCGAAATAAACTTTTTAGCGCCATTTCCAACAGATCACAAAAACCGGCGCACTCTGACGCAATTTATTGAAGCGCGCATATGTACAGCTCATCACGCACTAAATACTCAATCCAGTAATGCCTGATACTCTGACCGGGCAGCTGTCTGATAAAGCTGCCCGTTATCTATACTGATTGCAGTCAGTGCACCACCCCAGACACACCCTGTGTCTAAGGCCCATACATCTTCTTTAAGCATCAGCCCTAATGCTGACCAGTGTCCACATATAACCCGGCGATTCAAAGGCTGGCGATTGCCCAATTCAAACCAGGGTTTGATCCCTGCAGGCGCTTGTTCACGCTCACCTTTGTACTTTAATTGCAAAGCTCCGTCGGTTGTTACAAAGCGCATGCGCGTCAGGCAATTTACGCTATACCGCATTCGATCGGCGGCACTCATATCATCAGACCATTCAGCGGGTTGATTACCATACATCACGGCCATAAAGTCTTTCCACTGTTCACTTTGCAAGGCGTTTTCGACCTCTTTTGCAGCAAGCTTTGCAGTCTCAAGTGACCATTGAGGGCTAATCCCAGCATGCACCAGCAAGACATCCCCTAAATCAATAAGCAAAGGCTGCTGACGCAACCAAAGTAACAAGTTTGCAGCATCAGGTGCATCAATCACCTCCTGAAGCGTATCGCCAGGCTTTCCCTGCGCTAAGCCTGCAAACATCGCAAGGAGATGAAGATCGTGATTACCCAATACAACAGATACGCCCTGAGTTTTGGAAGCCCAGCGTAATGTCGCAAGTGAAGATGGCCCCCTGTTTACCAAATCTCCGAGTAAATAGATCTGATCGTTTTGTGGATTAAATGCCAAATTTTCAACCACAGCCATTAACTCTGTAAAACACCCTTGGATATCACCAATCGCATATCTCGACATAACTCATCCATTTAGCAGCTAAAATGAAAACATTACCACTGATGCAGCAGATTAATGACCATGACCACTAACACGCATCTCAGCCTGAATGACTGGCTCATTAAACTGAGCAATATAGAAATCCCTGCAATGCAGTATACCTTGGATCAAATGTCGCATTTACACTCAAAAAGTGATGATATAAGCATCAGAGACCTGTCATTACTTATTCGCCATGATCCGCTGCTTACTCTAAAACTAATTCGCTATCAGCAGAGGCAACGAAGAGCAGTACAAATGAAAGATGTAAACACCATCGAGCATGTACTGCTAATGATCGGCATGGGAGGTTTCTTCCGTGAGTTTGGTTCCACGCAAGCGGTTGAAACTCAACTGCAACAACAACCGGATGCATTAGTGGGGATAAGAAAAATCATTTCCCGATCTTATCTTGCGGCCAGAATTGCCGAAAGCCTCAGCAGCCAAAGACATGATGTTGATCCAATAGAAGTAACTACTGCATCCTTGCTGCATGATTTAGCTGAAATATTACTTTGGTTATCAGCCCCGGCACTTGCTCAGAAAATTACACACTATTTACTAAAAAACCCAGGCAGCAGAAGCCATGAAGCCCAAAAGTTAATACTTGGATTTACTATCAATGAATTGCAAACTGAATTAGCACTACACTGGCACTTACCGAGCCTTCTGACTCACTTAATGGACGAAAGGCATACCGATGAACCAAGAGTCAGAACCGTGTCCATTGCAACGTCTGCAGCGCGCCACTTAGCCAACCACTGGCAAGACCCTGCTTTACCAGATGATTATCAAAACATTGCTGATTTATTATCAATTGAGCCAGAACATGCATATGCCCTGGTACGAAACGTCTGTATAAAAGCAGGGCATGAATGGGAGTGGTTTTCGGTACTCCCCGTTGCCACCCAAATTCCTCAGTTTTAACTAGGCAATAAAAAAGCCAACCTTGCGGTTGGCTTTTTTACATTACAACGAATAGCTGCAAAACAACTGATTACTCAGCTGCTTCAACCGCTTCCGCTTCTTCAGGACGGTCTACAAGCTCAACGAATGCCATAGGAGCATTGTCGCCTTGACGGAAACCGCACTTCAGAATGCGAAGGTAGCCACCATTACGGGCAGCATAACGCGGGCCGAGCACATCGAACAACTTAACCACCATATCGCGATCACGCGTGCGATTGAACGCCAGACGGCGGTTCGCAAGTGAAGGCTTTTTGCCTAAAGTGATCAAAGGCTCAGCAACACGGCGCAGCTCTTTTGCTTTAGGTAAAGTGGTCTTGATGACTTCGTGACGGAGCAACGAATTCGCAAGATTGCGCAACATCGCCAGACGGTGACTTGTCGTGCGATTTAATTTGCGATTAGATTGACGGTGACGCATTTGTCGATTTCCTTTTGCCCGCTATTACGGCTTTTCTAAGCCAGCAGGCGGCCAGTTTTCAAGGCGCATGCCCAGCGAGAGGCCTTTAGAGGCAAGAACTTCCTTGATCTCATTAAGCGATTTACGCCCAAGATTAGGTGCCTTCAAAAGCTCAGTCTCGGTACGCTGGATCAGGTCGCCGATATAATAAATGTTCTCTGCCTTCAGGCAGTTAGCCGAACGGACAGTCAGTTCGAGGTCATCAACCGGACGCAACAGAATCGGATCGATCTGCGGTGCCTGTGGTTGCTCTTCCTCTACGGGAGTGCCTTCAAGATCAGCGAACACGGCGAGCTGGTCAATTAGCATACGTGCAGCCTGACGCACTGCTTCTTCAGGTTCGATTACGCCATTGGTTTCAATGTCAATAATCAAACGATCAAGATCAGTACGTTGCTCTACACGGGCGCTTTCTACGTGGTAGCTAACACGGCGAATCGGGCTGAAAGACGCGTCAAGCATGATGTTGCCGATAGTACGGCTTTCATCTTTAGCCAAACGGTTAGGTGCAGGCTGATAGCCACGACCTTTTTCAACCGTAATTTCCATATTAAGCTTGCCACCAGCAGACAGATGGGCAATCACATGATCTGGATTGATCACCTCAACATCGTGAGACAGCTGAATATCGGACGCTTTAACGACGCCCTCACCCTCTTTTGAGAGGGTGAGAACGACCGAGTCCCGACCATGCAGCTTGAGCACAACGCCTTTGAGGTTCAGCAAGATATCGACTACATCTTCCTGCACGCCATCCAGTGCGGAATACTCGTGAACCACACCTTCAATTTTCACTTCAGTCGGCGCAAAACCAGACATCGAAGAAAGAAGAATGCGACGTAGAGCATTGCCGAGCGTATGGCCGTAACCGCGCTCGAACGGCTCCATCACGACTTTCGCCTGGGCAGCGTTTAAAGCCTGCACATCAATGATGCGCGGCTTGAGCAACTCATTCGCGTTGATTTGCATAAGTCAGTATCCCTTGGCTAGCCGGGTCAGAATATTACTTGGAGTAGAATTCCACAACCAGCGCTTCGTTGATGTCGCTGGACAGATCGGAACGCTCTGGCATGTTTTTAAACATACCTTCAAGCTTCTTGGAATCTACCTGAACCCAGCTCGGAAAACCGATACCCTCAGCCAGGGAAACAGCTTCCTGGATACGAGCCTGAGTTTTCGATTTATCGCGAACAGAAACAACGTCGCCAGCCTTAACCAAGTAGGAAGGAATATTCACAACACTACCGTTTACCACAATAGCTTTGTGGGAAACAAGTTGACGAGCTTCAGCACGTGTAGAGCCAAAACCCATACGATAAACAACGTTATCCAGACGACATTCAAGAAGTTTCAGCAGGTTTTCACCTGTAGAACCTTTACGTCGGCTAGCTTCTTCAAAATAACGACGGAACTGACGTTCCAATACGCCGTAAATGCGGCGAATCTTTTGCTTTTCGCGCAAATGAACGCCGTAGTCTGACAGACGCGAAGGCTTTTTACCGCCACTCACACCGTGCTGACCAGGAGCTTGTTCCAGTTTGCACTTACTATCCAAAGAACGACGAGCGCTCTTCAGGAAAAGATCCGTACCCTCACGACGTGCAAGTTTGCACTTGGGTCCAATATAACGAGCCATAACTTACTCCGGGATTAGATACGACGCTTCTTCGGCGGACGACAACCGTTATGCGGAATCGGCGTAACATCCGAAATACTCGTGATCTTGAAACCGAGTGCGTTTAATGCACGCACAGCGGACTCACGACCCGGACCCGGACCCTTGATGCGAACTTCGAGGTTCTTTACACCGTATTCTTGGGCAACTTTACCAGCAGCCTCTGCAGCTACCTGAGCCGCAAAAGGTGTACTTTTCCGAGAGCCTTTAAAACCAGCACCGCCCGAGGTAGCCCAAGACAGTGCATTCCCTTGGCGATCAGTGATGGTTATGATTGTGTTATTGAAAGACGCGTGCACGTGCACAACACCTTCTGACACACTCTTTTTGACTTTCTTCCGTACACGTACTGTGTTTGCTTTAGCCATTCTTTAATTCCTTGGATTACTTCTTGCCAGCGATGGACTTACGCGGACCCTTGCGAGTACGCGCATTGGTACGAGTACGCTGACCGCGGCACGGAAGTCCTCTGCGGTGACGGAAACCACGGTAGCAACCAAGGTCCATAAGACGCTTGATGCTCATGGTCACTTCGCGGCGCAAATCACCCTCGACAACATACTTGCCAAGTTCTTCACGCAGCAGATCTAGTTCAGCATCACTGAGATCTTTAACCTTTTTTGTAGGCTCAACGCTGGTTGCAGCGCAGACGGCATAGGCGCGTGTGCGACCAATACCGAAAATAGCCTGAAGGCCGATCACAGTATGCTGATGATTCGGGATATTAACCCCAGCAATACGGGCCATACTTTTCTTACCCCAGGTTCAAAAAGCTTTGCATATTAACATCATGAACTGATTGTCGCAACAATCAGCCTTGACGCTGCTTGTGCCGCGGGTCGGTGCAAATCACACGCACAACACGGTTGCGGCGTACGATTTTACAATTGCGGCAAATTTTCTTGACCGACGCTTGAACTCTCATCGTCTTTCCTTTCGATCAAAATTAAATCCGGGCTGTTACTTAGCCCGGAATACAATGCGAGCCTTAGTCAGATCATAGGGAGTCAACTCCACTGTAACCTTATCTCCGGGCAGGATGCGGATGTAATGCATCCGCATCTTACCAGAAATATGACCAAGAACCACATGTCCGTTTTCGAGCTTGACCTTAAACGTTGCATTAGGCAACGTTTCAAGGACTTCGCCCTGCATCTGAATGACTTCGTCTTTCGCCATAGCCTGTTACGCCTAGCCCTTGAAGTTAGCTTTCTTGAGCAGACTCTCGTACTGATGTGAGAGCACGTAAGACTGCATCTGCGACATAAAGTCCATTGTTACGACTACAAGAATCAACAGAGATGTCCCGCCAAAATAGAATGGAACATTCCACTTCAGAATCAAAAACTCCGGAATCAAGCAGATGACCGTAATATAAACAGCACCGATTAATGTGAGTTTTAAAATCAACTTCTCGATGTATTTCGCAGTGTGGTCTCCCGGGCGATAGCCCGGAATCATCGCTCCGCTTTTCTTCAAATTATCTGCTGTTTCCTTCGGGTTGAAGACCAAAGCAGTATAGAAGTAGCAAAAGAAAATGATCGCAGTCGCATACAACAGCACATAGAGCGGCTGACCAGGATGCAGCATGTCACCGATCGATTTTAACCAAGACAATTTATCGCTATTACCGGTCCACGACAATAAAGTCGCAGGGAATAAGATAATTGACGAAGCAAAAATCGGAGGGATCACGCCCGCCATATTCAGTTTCAGTGGAAGGTGAGTGCTTTGTGCCTGCATCATGCGGTTGCCAACCTGGCGCTTCGCATAATGGACAGGAACTTTGCGCTGGCCGCGTTCTACAAACACAACCGCCGCAGTTAACAGCACAACACCAACAAAGAGAAACAACACAAGCAAAATAGGTAAAGCACCCTGATTAGCCAGTGATAATGTCTTACCGATTGCCGAAGGCAGACCAGAAGCAATACCAGAACAGATCAAGATTGAGATACCGTTACCGATACCCCGTTCAGTGATCTGCTCACCCAACCACATCAGGAACATGGTGCCTGTAACCAGCGTCACAATAGTAGTAAACACAAACTGAGCTTGCGCTACAACTACCAGATTCGGCTGCTTGAACAGCATCATTGCAATACCAAAGCTCTGTGCAGTAGCAAGAAGCAGCGTCGCATAACGCGTATATTGCGTAATTTTACGACGACCTGCCTCTCCCTCTTTTTTCATCTGCTTCAGAGATGGCAGCACCTCGGCAGCGAGCTGTAAAATAATCGACGCCGAGATGTAAGGCATGATCCCGATAGCGAACACGGTAAAGCGAGAGAGAGCACCACCGGAAAACATATTGAACATGTTCAATAAACCGGTTTGCGACGACTCAAACAATTTTGCCAGTTCGGCCGGATTGATGCCTGGCACCGGGATGTGTGCACCAATTCGATATACGATCAGTGCCCCGATGAGGAACCAAATCCGACTTTTAAGGTCCGCAAACTTGTTTGCAGAACTAGCCAGAGCGGGATTTGCCATTACTGCCTTATCCTCAGTTTACCGAATTACTCGGTGATGCTGCCGCCAGCTGCTTCAATAGCAGCACGGGCACCCTTAGTTACAGCCAAGCCCTTGAGTACAACTGCACGCTCAATAGTGCCGGAAAGTACAACTTTACCGCGCAGAGCATGCTGAGATACCACACCAGCTTGAAGCAGTGCTTCAAAGGTAATTTCGCTCAATGGCAAATCGTTGATGTCCGACAAGCGAACTTCAGCGGTATCACCACGTGTGAGTGAAACAAAACCACGTTTTGGCAGACGGCGTTGCAAAGGCATTTGACCGCCTTCAAAACCGACCTTATGAAAACCACCAGTACGTGATTTCTGACCTTTGTGACCACGACCAGACGTTTTGCCTAAGCCAGAGCCAATACCGCGGCCTACACGACGCTTGGCGTGAGTAGAACCAGCAGCTGGTTTCAGGTTATTAAGTTCCATTTAGCCTTCCACCTTCAGTAGGTAGCTGATCTTGTTAGCCATACCACGGTTTTCCGGGGTATCGATCACTTCAGAGCTACTATTAAGACGACGGAGACCTAAGCCACGGGCACATGCTTTGTGAGCTTCCAGGCGACCAATCAGACTTTTAACTAAAGTTACTTTGAATTTCTTAGAGTCGCTCATTTAGCAGCTCCCAGAATCTCTTCAACAGACTTACCACGCTTCGCAGCAATATCTGCTGGTGTGTGAAGCTTAGAAAGACCATCTAATGTTGCACGTACAATGTTGTACGGGTTGGTCGAACCGTGGCACTTTGCTGAAATATTATGGATACCCATAACTTCAAACACAGCACGCATTGGACCACCAGCAATAATACCCTTACCATCAGCAGCAGGCTGCATGAACACTGTAGTAGCGCCATGTTTGCCGAATACTGTGTGGTGAATCGTACCGTTGCGCAAAGTAACTTTTTGCAACTTACGACGGGCTTCTTCCATTGCTTTTTGTACGGCTACAGGCACTTCTTTCGATTTGCCCTTACCCATACCAACGCCGCCATCACCATCACCAACTACTGTCAGTGCGGCAAAACCAAGGATACGACCACCCTTGACGACCTTGGTTACGCGATTTACAGCGACCATCTTTTCACGAAGGCCGTCGCCGCGTTCTTCCATATCGTTCTTAGCCATTATATCAACTCCAAACTCAATTAGAAGACGAGGCCGCCCTCACGGGCAGCATCAGCTAAGGCCTTAACACGGCCGTGATATTTGAAGCCGGAACGGTCAAATGCAACCGTTTCGACACCTGCAGCTTTCGCTTTTTCAGCGATACGCTTGCCAATCACGACTGCGGCATCAACAGAGCCGCCATTCTTGATTTGGCCACGAACATCAGCTTCAAGAGTTGAAGCAGAAACCAGTACTTTACTACCGGTTTCGTCGATGATCTGGGCGTAGATGTGACTGTTGGTGCGGTGCACCGACAGACGCAACATCTTGAGCTCCGAAATCTTTGCACGGGTTTTACGTGCGCGGCGGAGTCGAGCTTGGTTCTTGTCCATGATTCAGCCTCGATTACTTCTTCTTGGTTTCTTTCAATACGACAACCTCATCGGAATAACGTACGCCCTTGCCTTTATATGGCTCTGGTTTACGGTATTCACGAATTTCGGCTGCAACCTGACCAACCAGTTGCTTGTCGGCGCCCTTGAGGACGATTTCGGTTTGTGTCGGAGTTTCCACCTTCACACCCGCTGGCATTGCATGCGCAACGGGGTGGGAAAAGCCGAGAGTCAGGTTCAAGACATCGCCTTGAGCCTGAGCACGGTAACCAACGCCCACCAGCAAGAGCTTACGCTCAAAGCCTTTAGAAACGCCTGTTACCATGTTGTTTACCAATGCGCGCAAAGTACCGGACATAGAGCGGGCATGCTTAGATGCGCCCTTAGCGGCAAATTGAACTGCATTGTCCTCAACCTTAACATCCACATCAACGCAAAGAGTTTGCGTCATTGTGCCATGTGGGCCCTTCACAACGATCTCACCAGCAGCGAACTTTACTTCAACGCCTGCTGGGATAACTACTGGGTTTTTTGCTACGCGAGACATCGATTCACCTCTTTAAGCGACGACGCACAGAAGCTCGCCACCAATACCATTGGCACGTGCTTTGCGATCTGTCATTACGCCTTTGGAGGTGGACAAAATAGCCACACCCAGACCGTTCATCACCGTTGGGATTTCTGTAGCACCCTTATAGATGCGCAGACCCGGCTTGGACACGCGGTCCAAACGCTCGATAACCGGACGACCAGCGTAGTACTTGAGTTCGATGGTCAAAACAGGTTTAACTTCACCTGCGACTTCAAACGATTCGATATAACCTTCATCTTGCAACACGCCAGCAATTGCTAACTTCAGCGTGGACGATGGCATTGTAACTTGTGCCTTGTCCGCGCGTTGTGCGTTGCGAATACGGGTTAGCATATCGGCGATAGGATCATGCATTGCCATGTTTTATCTCTCCTATTACCAGCTAGCCTTGACCATGCCAGGAACTTCACCCTTGAAGGCGAGTTCACGTAGCTTGATACGGCCGAGTCCGAATTTGCGATACACGCCACGACCACGACCAGTAATCGAACAACGATTTACTAGACGTACCGGACTTGCATTACGCGGAAGCTGCTGGAATTGCAAACGAGCAGCAAAACGCTCTTCGTCAGATGCATTCTGGTCATTGATGACCGCCATCAGCTTTTCACGCTTGGCGGCGTACTTGGCGACGGTTGCACGACGCTTTTCCTCACGCTTAATCACTGCGACTTTAGCCATGGTTGCCTCAACTCTTGAATGGGAACTTGAAGCAAGCGAGTAAAGCACGCGCTTCTTCATCGGATTTAGCTGTAGTGGTAATCGTAATATTCATACCACGCAAAGCGTCAATCTTGTCGTATTCGATTTCTGGGAAAATGATTTGCTCACGAACACCCATATTGAAATTACCACGACCGTCAAACGATTTACCGCTCACGCCGCGGAAGTCGCGCACACGTGGAAGAGCAATCGTTACCAGACGATCCAGAAATTCGAACATACGTTCGCGGCGCAAAGTCACTTTGCAGCCAACCGGATAACCTTCACGAATTTTGAAACCAGCAATCGACTTTTTAGCTACAGTAACAACCGGCTTTTGACCAGCAATCTTCACCAAATCACCAACAGCATGATCCATCACTTTCTTATCCGCGATCGCTTCGCCAACACCCATGTTAATGGTGATTTTGTCGATGCGTGGAACTTGCATGATGGATTTGTAGCCAAACTGTTCAACCAGTTTTGGCACTACTTGTTCTTTATAAAACTCTTGCAGACGAGCCATTTTTCATCACCCCTTAGCCGCCAACCACTTCGCCACTAGACTTAAAGAAACGAACCTTACGGCCATCCTCTAAAGTCTTGAAGCCAACGCGATCAGCCTTGCCCGTTGCAGTGTTAAACAAGGCAACATTAGAAATGTGAACCGGCATAGTCTTTTCGACAATACCGCCCTGTACACCGCGCATTGGATTAGGCTTTTGGTGTTTTTTCACCACATTAACGCCTTCAACCACGACACGATCTTCAGCCGGGATTACGCGCAGCACTGTACCGCGCTTGCCGTTGTCCTTGCCTGTGATAACGATGATTTCATCGCCTTTGCGAATCTTGTTCATGCCCGTCCCCTTACAACACTTCTGGCGCAAGTGAAACGATTTTCATGAATCGTTCATTGCGCAGCTCACGAGTCACTGGCCCGAAAATACGGGTACCAATAGGCTCAAGCTTGGCGTTAAGGAGAACTGCAGCGTTGCCATCAAACTTGATAAGCGAACCATCAGCACGGCGTACGCCCTTAGCGGTGCGAACCACTACGGCGCTATATACGTCACCTTTTTTAACACGGCCACGAGGGGCAGCATCTTTAATGGCAACCTTAATAATATCGCCCACCGAAGCGTAGCGACGCTTGGAACCACCAAGAACCTTAATGCACATTACTGAACGTGCACCAGTGTTATCAGCAACTTCAAGCCTAGTTTGCATTTGAATCATTGAAACAAACCTCCAACTTTTTCCGCCTATAATCTCGGCAAGACCGAGTCGCTCGGCAAAACCGAGCATTAGCAGCTAGTTTTGGATCCCGTAGGGAAGAACTCCATACACAACAAGATGTTATATATGGATAAGAAAGCGGGCATTGTACATAAAGCACAATACCCGCGCAAGCACGTATTAAATATTAATTACGAGCTTTTTCTACCAGCGTCGTCACAGCCCAGTTTTTAGTCTTGGACAGTGGACGAATTTCTTGGATTGTAACCAAATCACCTTCGTGATACTGATTGCTTTCGTCGTGTGCATGGTATTTTTTGGAACGACGCATCATCTTGCCGTAGAGCGGGTGTTTAACCAGACGCTCTACCAACACGGTAACAGTCTTATCCATTTTGTCGCTGACGATACGGCCTGTCAGTTCGCGCTTCAGTTTAGCTTCAGACATCGTTAAGCCGCCTTCTGAGCCATGATGGTATGAACGCGCGCAATATCTTTGCGCACACGGTTGAGTTCGCTTGGCTTTGCCAGTTGACCCGTCGCATGCTGCATACGCAAGCTAAACTGCGCCTTCAACAATGCGGTCAACTCAGCCTTCAGCTCTTCAACAGATTTCTGATGTAGTTCAGCAGCTTTCATCGTTGTCCCGCCTGACGAGTGACAAAGGTAGTCGCGAATGGCAATTTAGCAGATGCAAGGCGGAAAGCCTCACGTGCAACCGCTTCATCTACACCATCCAGCTCATACAAAACTTTGCCTGGTTGAATCTCAGCAACCCAGTAATCCGGGCTACCCTTACCATTACCCATACGCACTTCAGCGGGCTTGGTAGAGATTGGCTTATCTGGGAACGTACGAATCCATACGCGACCACCACGTTTAATATAACGGGTAATCGCACGACGTGCGGATTCGATCTGACGAGCTGTCAGACGACCACGACTTGTGGCCTTGAGCCCAAACACACCAAAAGCAACGCTATTACCACGAGTAGCGATACCCGTGTTACGGCCCTTCTGGACCTTGCGATACTTAAGTCTAGTTGGCTGCAGCATTGCGAGGCCCCTTCCGTGCGTTTTTCTTCTGAGCTTCAGGTGCTGGTTCAGCAGCCTTTTCGCCCGGCTTCATTTCGCCTTTATAAACCCAAACCTTGATACCAATGATACCGTAGGTGGTTTTGGCTTCAGAAGTTGCGTAATCAATATCTGCACGCAGAGTATGCAAAGGCACACGACCTTCACGATACCATTCTGTACGCGCAATTTCGATGCCGTTCAAACGACCTGACGACATGATCTTGATACCTTGAGCACCAAGACGCATTGCGTTTTGCATTGCACGCTTCATCGCACGACGGAACATTACGCGCTTTTCAAGTTGCGCAGAAATGCTGTCAGCAATAATTTGTGCATCGATTTCAGGCTTACGCACTTCTTCGATATTTACATGCACGGGCACATTCAGGATCTTTTGCAGCGCTTTTTTGAGCTGCTCAATATCCTCACCCTTTTTACCAATCACTACACCAGGACGAGCCGTGAAAATAGTGATTTTGGCATTCTTAGCCGGACGCTCGATTACGACACGACTCACTGAAGCACTGGCCAGTTTCTTTTTCAGATAATCGCGTACTGCGATATCTTCATTGAGCATACCGGCAAAATTGCTACTGTTGGCGTACCAACGCGAAGCCCAGTTCTTAGTGACGGCGAGACGAAAACCCGTCGGATGAACTTTCTGACCCATAGTCGCTCCTTAATCGCCAACAATCAATGTGATATGGCAAGTTTGCTTCTCGATACGATTGCCACGGCCTTTGGCACGTGCGCTGAAACGCTTAAGAGAAGGTCCCTTATCCACAAAAATTGTGGTCACTTTGAGTGCGTCGATATCGGCGCCTTCATTGTGCTCAGCATTGGCAATAGCGGATTCCAGAACCTTCTTAATTAAAACTGCACCCTTTTTAGGGCAGAAGGCCAGGATGTTCAACGCCTGCTCTACCGGCTTGCCACGGACTAGGTCAGCGACCAGCCGCGCTTTTTGGGCGGAGAGGCGAGTGTTGCTTAATACAGCAGATACTTGCATGTCTTCACCTTATCGCTTGGCTTTTTTGTCCGCAGCATGGCCTTTGAACGTGCGGGTAAGTGCGAACTCACCCAACTTGTGTCCAACCATATTTTCGTTCACATATACTGGAACGTGCTGCTTACCATTGTGAACCGCAATTGTCAGACCAACGAAGTCTGGCAACACAGTAGAACGGCGTGACCAAGTTTTCACTGGACGCTTGTCGTTCGCCGCGCGGGCAGTTTCCACCTTTTTAATCAGGTGCAGGTCAACGAATGGGCCTTTTTTAATAGAACGTGCCATTTACATTACCTCTTGTTCGCGGGACGACGACGCACGATCATATTGCTTGTGCGTTTGTTGCGACGAGTGCGATAGCCCTTAGCAGGCTGGCCCCATGGACTTACTGGAACACGACCTTCACCAGTACGACCTTCACCACCACCGTGCGGGTGATCAACCGGGTTCATTGCAGTACCACGTACAGTTGGACGAATACCCAACCAACGCTTAGCACCTGCTTTACCGTAGGAGCGAAGATTATGCTCTTCGTTACCTACTTCACCGATTGTTGCGCGGCAGTCAACATGAACCTTGCGGATTTCGCCAGAGCGCAAACGCAATTGAGCGTAAGCACCTTCGCGAGCCAGCAACTGAACTGCTGCACCTGCAGAACGTGCCAACTGAGCGCCTTTGCCCGGTTGCAGTTCAATGCAATGGATTGTGGAACCAACTGGGATATTGCGGATTGGGAGGGTGTTACCCACCTTAATCGGCGCATCCGAGCCAGAAATCACGGTCATATCAGCCTTCAGGCCTTTAGGAGCAACGATATAGCGACGCTCACCATCTGCGTAGCAAAGCAACGCAATGTTAGCGGTACGGTTAGGATCGTACTCAAGGCGCTCAACGCGCGCTACGATACCATCCTTGTCATTGCGCTTAAAGTCGATAAGACGATAATGCTGCTTGTGACCACCACCCATATGACGGGTTGTAATCACACCACGGTTGTTACGACCAGCTGTCTTGCTTTGCGACTCGAGCAAAGGAGCGTATGGCGCACCCTTGTGTAGATCTGGGGTCACAACCTTGACGACGGCGCGGCGACCGGGGGACGTCGGTTTTACTTTTACCAATGCCATTTTCAGTCTCCTTTACTGCGCTGCCGCGAGGTCGAGTTCTTGGCCAGCAGCAAGGCTAATATAAGCCTTTTTCCAGTCCTTGCGACGACCTACGGTACGACCAAATTTCTTGCCCTTGCCCTTGACATTCAATGTCGACACGCCTTCAACCTTCACTTTAAAGAGAAGCTCAACAGCGGCCTTGATTTCTGCCTTAGTAGCGTCCGTGGATACACGAAAAACAACCTGGTCATTCTTTTCAGCCACAAAAGTGGTCTTTTCCGACACGATAGGTGCCAGAAGAACTTGAAGCAGACGATTTTCAGAGAATTGCATCATGCGTACAACTCCTCAAAAGCTTGCAGTGCTTCGCGAGTGATAACCACTTTCTTAAAACGAACGAGGCTCACTGGATCAGCTTGCGATGGCTCAAGCACCAGAACGTGCGCCAGATTGCGCGACGCGAGGTACAAGTTCTCATCCAGCTCTTTGGTGATAATCAGCACGGAATCCAACTGCATAGCAGCAAGTTTCTGCGCGAAAGCCTTAGTTTTTGGTGTTTCAGCGGTAAAGCTTTCCACCACCACAAGACGCTCTTCACGAACCAGTTGCGACAGAATGGTCGCAATACCAGCACGGAACATCTTACGGTTAACCTTTTGCGAGAAGTTCTCGTCCGGGCTATTCGGGAAAGCACGACCACCACCACGCCAAAGCGGGGAGGAGCTCATACCAGCACGAGCACGGCCAGTACCTTTCTGCTTCCAAGGCTTTTTGGTCGTGTGACTTACGTTATCACGACCCTTTTGAGCACGATTGCCGCTACGAGCATTCGCGAAGTAAGCTGTCACAACTTGGTGAACCAGCGCTTCGTTGAATTCGCGTGCGAACAGTGCATCTGAACCAGCAACAGCGGCTTGCGCCTCGCCGGCAGCATTGATGACTTTAAGATCCATTACGCACCTGCCTTCACACTCGGACGAACAACTACGTCATTGCCCTTGCAGCCAGGGACTGCGCCCTTAACCAACAGCAATTGACGTTCGGCGTCGACACGGACGATTTCCAAGTTCTGGGTTGTACGCTGAACGTTACCCAGTTGACCCGCCATGCGCTTACCCGGCAAAACACGACCAGGATCTTGCGCCTGACCAATGGAACCCGGCGTATTGTGCGAGCGCGAGTTACCGTGTGAGGCACGGTTGGAAGAGAAGTGGTGACGTTTAATTACACCAGCAAAACCCTTACCAAGAGTTGTACCAGTAACATCAACATAAGAACCAGCCGCAAACATCTCAACTGAAAGCTGATCGCCAGCCTTCAATTCTGCTAATTTCTCAGCAGTAACGTTAAATTCAACCAAACCCAAACCAGCTTCCACGCCTGCTTTCGCAAAGTGGCCTGCCTGAGCCTTGTTAACACGACTAGCTTTCTTTGCACCGAAAGTAACCTGAACAGCTGCATAGCCATCAGTTTCCGGCGTCTTGATTTGCGTAACGCGATTAGCAGACATGTCCAGCACAGTTACCGGAATGGAAGCACCATCCTCAGCAAATACGCGGGTCATGCCGACTTTACGTCCGACAAGTCCTAAGCTCATAGTTATATCCCTTTCAGGGCCGATTACGAT
Organism: Iodobacter violaceini; assembly: GCF_011601265.1. Lineage (GTDB taxonomy): Bacteria > Pseudomonadota > Gammaproteobacteria > Burkholderiales > Chitinibacteraceae > Iodobacter > Iodobacter violaceini. The sequence goes on along the minus strand of NZ_JAAOLX010000013.1, from coordinate 73,708 downwards.
TGACCGGCTAAACCTAAAGTAAAAAAGGCTTGCCACCCTTAAGTAGCAAGCCCGCGACTTTAGCAAGATTTTTCTTTTACCGCAAGTACTTAGCGCACATCACAGCAAAAAAAATCTTGTTTGCCGATTACTGCAGTTTAATTTCTACGTCTACACCAGCTGGTAAATCCAGCTTCATCAGTGCATCAACAGTTTTATCTGTTGGATTAACGATATCCATTAAACGCAAATGTGTGCGAATTTCCATCTGATCACGCGCCATTTTATTAACGTGTGGGGAGCTCAGAATGTCAAAACGCTCAATTTTAGTAGGTAGCGGAACCGGGCCTTTAACAACAGCACCAGTACGCTTAGCCGTATCAACAATTTCCTGCGCCGAACGATCGATCAAAGCGTAGTCAAAAGCTTTCAGACGGATACGAATTTTTTGGTTTTGCATTTTAGTTACCTGGCTTAAACGAGGACTTTGGCAACAACACCAGCACCAACAGTACGACCACCTTCGCGAATCGCGAAGCGCAGACCTTGTTCCATTGCAACTGGAGCGATCAGGGTAACGGTTACTTCAACGTTATCACCTGGCATCACCATTTCTGTACCTGCTGGCAAATCAACCGAACCTGTTACGTCAGTTGTACGGAAGAAGAACTGTGGACGGTAGCCGTTAAAGAATGGAGTGTGACGACCACCTTCATCTTTCGACAGAACGTACACAGAGCCTTCGAACTTTGTGTGCGGAGTAATCGAACCTGGTTTTGCCAGAACTTGACCACGCTGAACATCTTCACGCTTAGTACCACGCAGCAATGCACCGATGTTATCGCCAGCCTGACCTTGGTCCAGCAGCTTACGGAACATTTCAACACCAGTACATGTAGTCTTAACCGTTGTAGTGATACCAACGATTTCGATTTCTTCACCAACTTTAACTACACCGCGCTCTACACGACCTGTTACTACAGTACCGCGACCAGAGATCGAGAATACGTCTTCAACTGGCATCAGGAACGCGCCGTCTACAGCACGCTCTGGCAATGGAATGTACGAATCAAGCGCTTCAGCAAGACGGTAGATCGATGGCTCGCCGTGCTCAGATTGGTCACCTTCCAGCGCCAGACGGGCAGAACCCACAACGATAGGAGTATCGTCACCTGGGAAATCATATTTGCTCAGCAGCTCACGAACTTCCATGTCAACCAGCTCAAGCAACTCTGCATCATCAACCAAGTCAGCTTTGTTCAGGTAAACAACGATGTACGGAACACCAACCTGACGAGCCAGCAAGATGTGCTCGCGAGTTTGTGGCATAGGACCATCAGCAGCGGAACAAACCAGGATCGCGCCATCCATCTGCGCAGCACCGGTAATCATGTTCTTGATGTAATCCGCGTGACCCGGGCAGTCAACGTGAGCGTAGTGACGAGTTTCTGTCTCATACTCAACGTGTGAAGTATTAATAGTAATACCGCGTGCTTTTTCTTCAGGTGCGCTGTCGATTTGTGAGTAGTCTTTCGCTTCACCACCGAATTTTTTCGACAAGATTGTCGAAATAGCCGCTGTCAGTGTGGTCTTACCATGGTCAACGTGACCAATTGTACCAACGTTAACGTGTGGCTTTGTGCGCGTAAATTTTTCTTTTGCCATTGCTATAGATCCTTTAAATTATTTGATTATTTTTTGTTCGCAATAATCGCGTCAGCCACATGCTTCGGCGCTTCGGAGTAGTGCTTGAATTCCATAGAGTAAGTTGCACGACCTTGCGACATAGAACGCAAGCGTGTCGAGTAACCAAACATCTCGGAAAGAGGCAACTCTGCCTTAACCATCTTGCCACCGGCAGGATTATCATCCATACCTTGCAAGATACCACGGCGGGACGAGATATCGCCCATGATGTCGCCCATGTACTCTTCTGGTGTTTCGACTTCTACGGCCATCATAGGCTCAAGAATAACGGCACCAGCACGACGCATCGCTTCCTTAAATGCAATCGAACCCGCAAGTTCAAACGCAATTTGTGAAGAGTCAACATCGTGGTACGAACCAAACGTCAGGCGAACCTTAACGTCAACAACCGGGAAGCCTGCCAACACACCAGCTTTCAATGTGTTCTGGATACCTTTATCCACCGAAGGGATAAATTCACGAGGAATTGTACCACCCTTGATTTCGTCGATAAACTCGTAGCCATTACCTTCACCCGAAGGCTCAACAGTAATCACGCAATGACCGTACTGACCTTTACCGCCAGACTGTTTAGCATGCTTACCTTCGATATCGGTAGCGATACGGGTAATTGTTTCGCGGTATGCAACTTGCGGAGCACCCACGTTTGCCTCAACACCAAACTCACGGCGCATACGGTCAACCAGAATTTCTAAGTGCAGCTCACCCATACCAGACATAATTGTCTGGCCGGTTTCTTCGTCTGTACGCACACGGAAAGACGGATCTTCCTTAGCAAGACGATTCAGAGCAATACCCATTTTTTCCTGGTCTTGCTTTGTTTTTGGCTCAACAGCAACGTGAATTACTGGCTCTGGGAATATCATGCGTTCCAAGATAATGAAGTCACTTGGTGCACATAATGTTTCACCTGTTGTAACTTCTTTCAAGCCAATCGCAGCAGCGATATCGCCAGCATAAACTTCATCAATTTCCTGACGATCGTTTGCATGCATTTGCACGATACGGCCGATACGCTCTTTCTTATCCTTAACCGAGTTCAGCACGGTATCGCCAGACTTCACAACACCAGAGTAAACACGGAAGAAGGTCAGCTGACCAACATAAGGATCGCTCATCAGCTTAAATGCCAGCGCCGAGAACGGAGCCGTATCTGAAGCTTCACGAGTAATCGGTTGTTCTTTTTCATCCACGCCAGTAATCGCAGCAACTTCAACCGGTGAAGGCATGAAATCGATCACAGCGTCGAGCATACGTTGTACGCCCTTGTTCTTGAACGCACTGCCACACAGCATAGGCTGAATTTCGCACGCTAAAGTACGAATGCGCAAACCTTCAATGATTTCAGCTTCGCTCAAATCACCTTCTTCAAGGTATTTGTTCATCATCTCTTCAGATGACTCAGCAGCGGCTTCAACCATGTTTTCACGCCAAGTTTGAGCGATCTCTGCTAATTCAGCAGGGATATCACCATACTCAAACTTCATACCTTGCGATGCTTCATCCCACAAGATAGATTTCATCTTGATCAGATCAACCACGCCGGTAAAGCCATCTTCAGCGCCAACTGGAATTACAACTGGCACTGGATTAGCTTTCAGGCGAATCTTCATCTGCTCTACAACGCGGAAGAAGTTAGCACCCTGACGGTCCATCTTGTTTACGAAAGCAAGACGTGGAACTTTGTATTTATTAGCTTGACGCCATACGGTTTCAGACTGAGGCTGAACACCACCCACAGCGCAATAAACCATGCATGCACCGTCCAGAACGCGCATAGAGCGCTCAACTTCAATAGTGAAGTCAACGTGACCTGGGGTGTCGATGATGTTAATGCGGTGTTCCGGGTACTGTTGCGCCATGCCTTTCCAGAACGTAGTTGTAGCAGCAGAAGTAATGGTAATACCACGCTCCTGCTCTTGCTCCATCCAGTCCATTGTTGCGGCGCCATCATGCACTTCACCGATCTTGTGGTTTACACCGGTGTAGAACAGAACGCGTTCGGTCGTCGTCGTTTTACCGGCGTCGATGTGAGCAGAAATACCAATATTACGGTAGCGCTCAATAGAAGTCTTACGTGCCACGGGAGATTCCTTATCCGGGTTACGCGATTAGAAGCGGTAGTGAGCGAATGCTTTATTCGCTTCTGCCATACGGTGTACTTCGTCGCGCTTCTTCATCGCGCCACCACGGCCTTCAGCCGCATCGAGGAGTTCGCCTGCCAGACGCAGATCCATCGATTTTTCACCACGTTTACGAGCCGCATCACGAACCCAACGCATCGCCAATGCCAAACGACGGCTAGGACGGACTTCGACTGGTACTTGATAGTTTGCACCACCAACACGACGGCTTTTAACTTCAACCATTGGCTTGGCGTTACCGATTGCAGCGGAGAATACTTCCAGCGGTGATTTGCCAGTTTTTTTCTCGATCTGCACAAGTGCACCGTAAACGATACGCTCTGCAACCGCTTTCTTGCCATCCATCATGACAACGTTCATGAACTTGGTCAGTTCTTGGCTACCGAATTTTGGATCCGGTAAAACGTCACGTTTCGGTACTTCTCTGCGTCTAGGCATAATTCTCTATCCTTAATATTTCATTCAGTCGGGGTTTCCCCCTCGGCCGCCCATCAAGACGACCACTTACTCGACGGCCCGAATGGGTCTCGCCGACCGTCCAGTGGCAGTTAAGCCTTAGGACGCTTAGTACCGTACTTGGAGCGCGATTGTTTGCGATCTTTAACGCCGGCGGTATCCAGAGAGCCGCGTACTGTGTGGTAACGCACACCCGGCAAATCCTTAACACGACCGCCGCGGATCAGCACAACGCTGTGTTCCTGCAGGTTATGGCCTTCACCACCAATGTACGAAATAACTTCGAAACCATTAGTTAAGCGAACTTTACAAACTTTACGAAGCGCGGAGTTTGGCTTCTTAGGAGTGGTTGTGTATACACGAGTGCATACGCCACGTTTTTGCGGGCAAGACTCAAGAGCTGGAACCTTGCTCTTTGCTTTTTCCTGCACACGACCTTTACGGACGAGCTGGTTAATCGTTGGCATTGATTACTTCCTTAGGTTAAAAAGCCCTTTTAGGGCACTTGCGTCTTATCATTTCATACAAAGCATTAAACACATTATCAGTCCTGCTTACGCTGACCACCACATGTTTGTTTCTTTGTTTTACTGCGGCACTACTCACAACCACTTCTTTCAAGCAACGGCAAAAAATAAATTTTCGCAATTAAAATCAAAGCATTAAGCCAATTATCAGTCAGGCTTTTGCCGACCACCACCGGCTTGTTTCTTCTTTTTTAGTGCGAAAAAAAACTTAAATACTGACTGCACAAAAGAAGTACACAACGCCCAGCTAAGCTGAGCGTTGTGTAAAAGTACAGGATTCTATTGAAATCAAGTGCTTGTCGTCAAGACAAGCTGATGATCGTCAGACCCCAACTTCACCACTTGCAGCGGTTTCAGCCTCTGCAGCTGGTGCAAAAATGTCAGACAACTGATCACTCACCGGAGCCTGACGCTTACGGCTGCGATGGTAAGCTAAACCAGTACCTGCCGGAATCAGACGACCAACGATGACGTTTTCTTTCAGACCGCGCAAGTCATCAACTTTACCCATGATGGCTGCTTCAGTCAGTACCCGCGTGGTTTCCTGGAAGGAAGCCGCTGAAATAAACGAATCTGTCGACAGAGATGCCTTAGTAATACCTAACAGAACATTATCGTAGCTTGCAGGTAACTTACCCTCTGCAATCAACTTATCGTTCACTGTAAGTACTTCAGCACGCTCAACTTGCTCGCCCTGGATGAAGGCAGAATCAGCAGAATCTGTGATAACAACACGACGCAACATTTGACGAAGAATTACTTCAATGTGCTTATCGTTAATCTTCACACCCTGCAGACGGTAAACTTCCTGCACTTCTTGCACAACGTAACGTGACAACGCTTCGATACCTTGCAGGCGCAAGATGTCGTGCGGATCAATCGCACCGTCAACAATACTTTCACCACGGTTAACAACCTGACCATCGTGAACCAGCACATGTTTTTCTTTCAGAATCAGATATTCGTGCGGAGCACCTTCCAGATCCGTTAAGACTAAACGCTGTTTACCCTTAGTTTCTTTACCGAAGGAAACTGTACCAGTAATTTCAGCCAGCATACCAGGATCTTTCGGAATACGCGCTTCAAACAACTCAGCAACGCGAGGCAGACCCCCGGTAATATCGCGGGTTTTAGCAGATTCTTGTGGAATACGTGCCAATACATCACCAACACCAACAACCTGACCGTCTTTCACCGTGATAATACAACCCACTTGGAAACCGATCATAACGGTGGTATCAGTACCCGCCATTTTAACTTCGCCACCACGCTCATTCAGCAGCTTAACCATTGGACGTACGCCAGTTGCCTTACCGCCTTTACGCTTAGGATCGATAACAACCAGGGTCGAAAGACCGGTCACATCATCGACCTGCTTCATTACGGTAATACCCTCTTCCACATTATCGAATTTCACCTGACCGGCGTATTCAGAAATAATTGGACGAGTGTGCGGATCCCACGTACCCAGTACGCCACCGGCTTTGATGCTGTCGCCATCTTTGACTGTCAGCGTTGCACCGTACGGTACTTTGTGACGCTCACGTTCACGACCGTTGTCATCAACAACAATCACTTCAGCAGAGCGCGCAATTACAACCGGATCGCCCTTGGCATTGGTCACGTAGCGCATATTAGGGCTGTACGCGATATTACCGCTGGACTTAGCTTCAACTTGCGTTGCAGCCGCAGCACGAGAAGCCGCACCCCCGATGTGGAAAGTACGCATGGTCAGCTGGGTACCCGGCTCACCAATCGACTGAGCTGCAATAACACCAACAGCTTCACCTGTATTTACAAGGTGACCACGACCCAAGTCACGACCATAACACTTAGCGCACAGGCCGTAGCGTGTTTCGCATGAAAGTGGTGTGCGAACTTTAACTTCATCAACACCAAGGTGTTCGATTTCGTCTACTTCGTCTTCACCAAGCAATGTACCCACCGGGAACACTGTTTCATGCGTAACAGGATCGATCACATCAAGCACAACAACGCGACCCAGAATACGGTCACGCAGGGCTTCAATCACATCACCACCCTGTACAACCGCCTTCATGACCACACCGTTCTTGGTGCCGCAATCGTCTTCGATTACAACCAAGTCTTGTGTAACGTCAACCAGACGACGAGTCAGGTAACCGGAGTTCGCTGTTTTCAGCGCCGTATCTGCCAGACCCTTACGTGCACCGTGAGTCGAGATAAAGTACTGAAGAACGGTCAGACCTTCACGGAAGTTAGTGGTAATCGGCGTTTCAATAATCGAACCGTCCGGTTTAGCCATCAAACCCCGCATACCGGCCAGCTGGCGAATCTGCGCTGCAGAACCGCGGGCACCGGAATCGGCCATCATAAACACTGAGTTGAACGAGTCCTGATCAACTTCTTTGCCTTCGCGGTTAATGACCTTCTCTTTACCGAGCTGATCCATCATCGCCTTGGCAATCTGATCACCGGCACGGCCCCAGATATCCACAACCTTGTTATAACGCTCACCCTGAGTCACCAGACCGGAGCTGTACTGATGCTCGATCTCGCGTACTTCAGCGTAGGATTCAGCCAGCAGCTGAACCTTTTTATCCGGCACAACCATATCGTCAACGCAAATCGAGATACCGCCGCGTGTCGAATAGGCAAAACCGGTGTACATCAGCTGGTCAGCAAAAATAACAGTATCTTTCAAACCGCAGCGGCGGAATGAGGCGTTAATCAGCTTACCAATTTCTTTCTTTTTCAGCGCTTTGTCGATATGGCTGAAATCGAGGCCCTTAGGCAGGATTTCAGACAGGATCGCACGGCCTACTGTAGTGCTGCGGCGCACCATCTGAGCTTGCCATTCGCCGTCTTCGTCTTTTACCCATTCTTTCAAGCGGATATCAACGCGTGTTTGCAGGGTCACTTCCTTGCTCGCATAAGCGCGCATTGCTTCGCTTACGTCGATCAGGTTCATGCCCTCGCCCTTGGCATTGATACGTTCACGAGTCATGTAGTACAGACCCAGCACGATATCCTGCGAAGGAACGATAATTGGCTCGCCATTAGCTGGCGACAATACGTTGTTAGAAGCCAGCATCAGCGTGCGTGCTTCCATCTGTGCCTCAAGGCTCAGCGGAACGTGAACAGCCATCTGGTCACCGTCGAAGTCGGCATTGAATGCCGCGCAGACGAGTGGGTGCAGTTGAATCGCCTTACCTTCGATCAACACAGGCTCAAACGCTTGAATACCCAAGCGGTGAAGCGTTGGCGCACGGTTCAGAAGAATCGGATGTTCGCGAATCACGTCTTCCAGGATGTCCCAAACTACCGGATCCTGAGCTTCAACCATTTTCTTAGCCGCTTTAATGGTGGTCGCAAGACCAAGCACTTCAAGCTTATGGAAAATAAATGGCTTAAACAGCTCCAGACCCATCAGTTTTGGCAAGCCGCACTGATGCAGACGCAGTGTCGGGCCAACGGTAATAACCGAACGACCAGAATAATCTACGCGCTTACCCAACAAGTTCTGACGGAAACGACCGCCCTTACCCTTGATCATATCGGCCAGGGATTTCAGAGGACGCTTGTTCGCACCAGTCATCGCTTTGCCGCGACGACCGTTATCGAGCAAGGAATCAACCGCTTCCTGCAACATACGCTTTTCATTACGCACGATAATTTCAGGCGCGCGCAATTCTAAAAGACGTTTCAGACGGTTATTACGGTTAATCACGCGACGATACAGATCATTCAGATCTGAAGTCGCGAAACGACCACCATCCAATGGTACTAAAGGACGTAATTCTGGCGGCAATACAGGCAGAACTTCCAGAACCATCCATTCTGGCTTGATGCCGGAACGCTGGAAGGCTTCCAGCACTTTCAGGCGCTTGGAAATCTTCTTGATTTTGGTTTCAGAGCCGGTGGAGGACAATTCAGCACGCAAGGTGGTGATTTGGTCTTCTACATCCATGCTCTTCAGGAGTTCACGCACCGCTTCCGCACCCATCAGGGCTACGAATTCGTCACCGTACTCTTCAACTTTGTTGAAGTAATCTTCTTCAGTCAGCAACTGGCCACGGGTCAGCGGCGTCATGCCTGGCTCGATCACCACAAAACCTTCGAAGTAAAGTACGCGTTCGATATCACGCAATGGAATATCAAGCACCATACCCAGACGCGATGGCAGGGATTTCAGGAACCAGATGTGTGCAACCGGGCTGGCCAGCTCGATGTGCCCCATGCGGTCGCGACGAACCTTGGACAGGGTCACTTCCACACCGCACTTCTCACAGATCACACCACGGTGCTTCAGGCGTTTGTACTTACCGCACAGGCATTCGTAATCTTTGATTGGGCCAAAAATACGCGCGCAAAATAAGCCATCACGTTCTGGCTTAAATGTACGGTAGTTAATGGTTTCCGGCTTTTTTACTTCGCCGAACGACCAAGAGCGGATTTTTTCCGGCGATGCCAGACCGATCTTAATCGCATCAAATTCTTCATTTGCAGCTACTTGCTTGAAGAGTTCGAGTAAGCCTTTCATTCTTTGACTCCAGTGAGGCGTTCGGGGTATGGCGGGCACTGTGCCCGCCATCTGCTACCCCACGAATCAATACGTTTCCAGATCGATATCGATACCGAGTGAGCGGATTTCCTTCACAAGCACATTGAAGGATTCCGGCATGCCCGCATCAATCCGGTGATCGCCCTTCACGATGTTTTCATACACCTTAGTACGACCATTTACATCATCCGACTTCACAGTCAGCATTTCTTGCAAGGTGTAAGCTGCACCGTATGCTTCCAACGCCCAAACCTCCATCTCCCCGAAGCGCTGACCACCAAACTGAGCTTTACCGCCCAGTGGTTGTTGCGTAACAAGTGAGTAAGGACCGGTGGAACGAGCATGCATCTTATCGTCAACCAGGTGATGCAGCTTCAGGTAGTGCATTACACCAACCGTTACCTTGCGCTCAAATGGCTCACCGTTACGGCCATCAAACAGCTGCATTTGTGTCTTGCTGCTGTTGAAGTCCAGTAACTGGGTATGCGGATCTTCGCTTGGGTAAGCCAAGTCCAGCATCTGATAGATTTCAGACTCTTTCGCGCCGTCAAATACCGGGCTTGCAAAAGTCATACCGTTGCGCAGACCATTAGCCAACTCGATCAGCTCTTCATCAGAGAGACCGTCGATATCTTCGGTCTTACCACTGGTGTTATAGATCTTGTTCAAGTAAGCACGCATATCAACCAGCATGCCGTTACGTTGCTCACGGAGCATCGCATCAATGCGCTGACCAATACCCTTAGCTGCCCAACCCAAGTGCATTTCCAGAATCTGACCAATGTTCATACGCGAAGGTACGCCCAATGGGTTCAGAACGATATCTACCGTTTTACCATCTGCCATGTATGGCAGATCTTCAATCGGCAGAATCTTGGAAACCACACCCTTGTTACCGTGACGGCCGGCCATCTTATCGCCAGGCTGCAGGCGGCGTTTAACGGCCACATATACCTTAACCATTTTGATCACGCCAGGTGGCAATTCGTCACCTTGAGTCAGCTTGCGTTTTTTATCTTCGAAACGCAGGTCAAACTCAGTACGCATCTGGCCAATCAGGTCTTTCATGGCTTCCAGCTGGCGGGCAGATTCTTCGTCTGCCAGGCGGATATCAAACCAATCAATTTTTGCTGGTAAACCAAGCAAATATTCTTTGGTGATTTCAACGCCCTTAGCCAGACGCATCGGGCCGCCGTTGGCTACTTTACCCACGATCATACGTTCAATACGTTCAAACAAATCGCTTTGTACAATACGCAACTGATCGTTCAGATCCTGGCGATAACGACGCAGTTGATCATCAATAATGGACTGGGCACGACGATCGCGCTCCACGCCTTCACGAGTGAACACTTGCACGTCGATAACGGTACCCACCATGCCTGACGGCACGCGCAGCGAAGTATCTTTAACGTCGGATGCTTTTTCACCGAAAATCGCCCGCAAGAGCTTTTCTTCAGGAGTCAGCTGGGTTTCACCCTTAGGTGTCACCTTACCGCACAATACATCGCCGGCTTCTACTTCAGCACCGATGTAAACCACGCCGGATTCATCCAGACGGCCCAGCATGCGCTCGGACAGATTGGAAATATCACGGGTAATTTCTTCAGCGCCCAGCTTGGTGTCACGCGCCATCACGTTCAGCTCTTCGATGTGAATCGAAGTGTAGCGATCGTTGGCAACCACATCTTCAGAGATCAGAATCGAATCTTCGAAGTTGAAGCCGTTCCATGGCATAAACGCGATGGTCATGTTCTGACCCAGAGCCATTTCGCCCAAGTCAGTTGACGCACCATCCGCAATCACATCGCCCTTGGCAATAATGCTGCCACGAACAACAACTGGTTTCTGATTAGTGTTGGTGTTCTGGTTAGAACGGGTAAATTTAATCAGGTTGTAAATATCGACACCTGTTTCACCCGCAATCGCTTCGTCATCGTTTACACGAATAACAACACGCGCTGCATCAACATAATCAACCACACCGCCGCGTAATGCAGTCACTGCAGTACCCGAGTCAGTTGCACATGTGCGTTCAATACCTGTACCTACATACGGTGCTTGTGCACGTAAGCAAGGAACAGCCTGACGCTGCATGTTGGCACCCATCAGCGCACGGTTGGCGTCATCGTGTTCCAGGAACGGAATCAGGGAAGCAGCAACCGATACGATCTGGCTAGGCGCCACATCCATGTACTGCACGCGATCTGGCGTAGCCACGATCGTGTCGCCATTAGAACGGCAAGTCACTAACTCGTCGGTCAAACGGCCTTCTTCGTCGAACTCGGCATTCGCCTGAGCTACAACGTACTTGCCCTCTTCAATCGCAGACAAGTATTCAATTTCATCAGTAACCTTACAATCGATCACTTTGCGGTAAGGCGTTTCCAGGAAGCCGTAGCTGTTGGTACGCGCATAGCAAGAGAGCGAGTTGATCAGACCAATGTTTGGACCTTCCGGTGTTTCGATCGGGCAAACACGACCGTAATGCGTCGGATGCACGTCACGAACTTCAAAGCCAGCGCGCTCACGAGTCAAACCGCCTGGTCCCAGAGCAGAAACACGACGCTTGTGCGTGATTTCTGACAATGGGTTGGTCTGATCCATAAACTGCGACAACTGGGATGAACCAAAGAACTCTTTGATTGCAGCCGAAACAGGCTTGGCATTAATCAGGTCATGCGGCATCAGGTTGTCTGATTCAGCTTGTGACAAACGCTCTTTAACAGCGCGTTCTACACGAACCAAGCCAGCGCGGAATTGGTTTTCAGCCAACTCACCCACCGAGCGCACACGACGATTACCCAAGTGATCGATATCATCGATATCGCCACGGCCGTTACGCAATTCTAAGAGAATACCGATCACGGCAATGATGTCTTCTGTGCACAGAATACCTGCGCCTTCAACACCACGCGGACCCGCTTCTTCGTAGAAACGACGCTGCCAGCCCGGTGCTTTTTCTTCTAAGCGATCCGGATAAGCACGGCGGTTAAACTTCATGCGGCCAACAGCAGACAAATCGTAACGCTCTGGGGCGAAGAACAGGCCCTTGAACAGCGCTTCAACTGAATCTTCGGTTGGCGGCTCACCAGGGCGCATCATGCGATAGATTGCAACACGGGCACCATACTGATCAGCCACATCGTCTGAACGCAGTGTCTGCGACAGGAACGCGCCCTGATCCAGATCATTCACGTACAGCACTTTCACAGACTTCACATCTGCCATATCCAGCTTAACAGCCAGATCTTCGGTCACTTCTTCATTGGCCTTAGCCAGCACTTCGCCGGTAATAGGGTCAACAACGTTGTGCGCCAGAATACGGCCATAGAAGAAGTCCAGTGGCACTGGAATCTTTTGCAAACCAGACGCGTTAATATCGCGAATAGTTTTAGCTGTAATACGCTTATCTTTTTGAACGAGTACTTTGCCGTCATCAGCAACGATATCGAACTTCGCAACTTCACCTTTCAGGCGTTCTGACACCAGCTCTAAGCACAGGCCATCTTCGTCCATCAGGAAAGTATCGGTATCGAAGAAACCAGCCAGGATTTGTTCCGGGTTGTAACCCAGAGCTTTCAGCAGGGTAGTTACCGGCATCTTGCGACGACGGTCGATACGGAAGAACAACAGATCTTTTGGATCAAACTCAAAATCCAGCCAGGAGCCGCGGTACGGAATAATCCGTGCCGAGAACAAGAGCTTGCCTGAAGAGTGAGTCTTACCCTTGTCGTGCTCAAAGAACACGCCAGGAGAGCGGTGTAACTGGCTAACAATAACCCGCTCTGTACCGTTGATCACAAAAGAACCGGTACGTGTCATCAATGGCACTTCGCCAAAGTACACGTCTTGTTCTTTTACTTCTTTGATCGTTGGTTTAGACGCTTCGCGATCCATGATCACGAGACGTACGCGTGCGCGCAGTGGGGCAGCGAAGGTAATTCCTCGCTGCTGGCACTCAAGCACATCAAAAGCAGGATCGCCGAGGGAGTAATGCACAAACTCCAATCGAGCGTTTTCGTTATGAGAGACGATAGGGAAAATCGAATTAAACGCTGCCTGTAAACCGATCATCCGGCGCGAATCGGCCGGAACCCCTAGTTGCAGGTATTCGCTATAAGAATCGATCTGTGTTGCGAGCAGGAACGGCACCTCAAGGACGCTCTTCCGTTTCGCAAAACTTTTACGAATGCGTTTTTTCTCAGTGAACGAGTATTTCATACTCATAAACTCTCCATGGAGTGGGGCGCAAAGGACAAACCGCAAACGCCCGCCAACGTGTTTGTGAGCGGTTTCCGGTTTGACAACTGCTTGCAAAGAACACAAGCTGGATTCCGCTAACCGACAAATATCGGGATCAGCTGTAAGCTAAGCAATAGACACAAACGCAAAAGGGCAGGCGGATTCCTCCGCCTGCCTTCACTACATCCTAAAGGATGCTTACTTCATCTCAGCTGTTGCACCAGCTTCAACGAGTTTCTTAACCATAGCTTCTGCATCAGCCTTAGAAATGCCTTCTTTCAGAGACTTAGGAGCGCCGTCAACCAGGTCCTTCGCTTCTTTCAGGCCAAGACCTGTCAGTTCGCGAACGATCTTGATCGTGCCCACTTTGTTAGCGCCAGCGCCAGTCAGAATTACGTCGAATTCTGTTTTTTCTTCAACAGCAGCACCAGCAGCAGCTGGGCCTGCAACTGCAACAGCAGCAGCAGAAACGCCAAACTTTTCTTCGAATGCCTTAACCAGCTCATTCAATTCCATTACGGTTAAAGCAGATACTGCTTCGAGGATATCGTCTTTAGTCAGAGCCATTTATTAATACTCCTGAAAATCTTGTCTGTTTTAATACAACAATCGTGTTTAAGTAATCGTTTATGCGGTTGCTTCTTCGGCTGGGGCTTCTGCAGCCTCCACCGGTGCGGCAACGCCTTCGGACTTCTTCTCTGCCAGCGCGGCAAGGCCACGTGCGAAACCAGCCATCGGTGCTTGCATAACGTACAGCAGCTTGGACAACAGTTCTTCACGACCTGGAATAGATGCAAGCACTGCTACTTCTGCTGCATTCATTACCTTACCATCATAAGAACCAGCCTTGATCACGATTTTCTCGTCTTTCTTTGAGAATGTGTTCAGGACTTTTGCCGCAGCAACCGGGTCTTCAGAAATACCGTACACCAGCGGGCCAACCATTTGGTCAGCCAGCTCAGCGAACGGAGTTCCTGCAACCGCACGGCGTGCCAGTGTGTTCTTCAGAACACGCAGGTACACACCTGACTCACGCGCTTGTTTGCGCAGTGTAGTCATGCTTGCAACGCCGATACCTCGGTATTCAGCGATAATAACCGTCTGAGCTTTAGCAACTTCTGCTGTAATCTCAGCGACTACCGCCTTTTTGTCTTCAAGATTGAGACTCAAGGTCTACCTCCATTGGTTAGTAGTTCAGTGCGAATAAATCACACCACCCAATCAAACGGCGACCTTTGCTTCAGGAGACTTAAAACAACACCACCTTAAAGGTGATGCCACTAGAGCCTATAGATTCGGGCGCACCGTCTGCGTAGGCTGGCTTTTGGGAGCCGGATTAAGCCACAAGAAATCTTATGGCACCTACGGTCTTTGACAACCTTGGCAATATTCCGCCAAGCCCAAAGTCGACTGAGTCAGCACAAAGGCTGACTCCATTAAATACTTAAGCTACTACCGAAGCGGTTTCAACGCGAACGCCGACACCCATTGTGCTCGATACAGCGATCTTCTTAAGGTATACACCTTTTGAAGAAGCTGGTTTAGCTTTTTGCAGCGCATCAACCAGCGCTAACAAGTTTTCTTTCAGATCAGCAGCTTCAAAAGTTGCGCGACCTACTGTAGCGTGAACGATACCACCTTTATCAGTACGGTATTGAACCTGACCGGCTTTAGCATTTTTAACTGCTTCAGCAACGTTAGGAGTCACAGTACCGACTTTCGGGTTAGGCATCAGGCCGCGCGGGCCCAGAATCTGACCTAACTGACCAACAACGCGCATCGCATCCGGAGAAGCAATAACAACGTCGAAGTCCATATTACCGGCCTTGATCGATTCAGCTAAATCATCAAAACCAACGATTTCTGCACCAGCAGCACGAGCAGCTTCAGCATTTGCACCTTGTGCAAATACAGCTACGCGAACTGACTTACCAGTACCTTTAGGTAATACAACAGCGCCGCGAACCACTTGGTCCGACTTACGTGCGTCAATACCTAAATTTACAGACACATCGATCGATTCGTTGAATTTAGCAGTTGCAGCGGCCTTAACAAGCGCAATGGCTTCATCAACAGCGTACAGCTTGTTAGAGTCAACAGTTGCGTTCAGAGCCTTCAGGCGTTTAGATAGCTTAGCCATTTACACACCCTCCACGGTCAGACCCATCGAACGAGCTGAACCAGCGATAGTACGCACTGCTGCGTCGATATCAGAGCCAGTTAAGTCAGCATTCTTGGTCTTAACGATTTCTTCAAGCTGAGCACGAGTCACAACACCAACTTTGTCAGTATGTGGCTTAGCGCTACCCTTAGTGATACCAGCAGCCTTTTTCAGCAAGATCGTTGCTGGCGGGCTCTTCATCACGAAGGTGAATGATTTGTCTGCAAAAGCAGTAATAACTACAGGGATTGGCAGACCTGGCTCGATACCTTGAGTAGCCGCATTGAATTCCTTGCAGAAATTCATAATATTCAGACCACGCTGACCCAATGCTGGACCAATCGGTGGCGATGGATTTGCTTTACCAGCTGGAACTTGCAGCTTGATATAGCCAATAATTTTCTTAGCCATTTAAAACTCCTGAATTCGGGTCAAACGCGAGCAAAAACTCGCTCCCCTACCAAAATGCCCTAGGGCATTACACTACACAGATCAGGTTTTTTCGACCTGTGCAAAATCGACTTCAACTGGTGTTGCGCGACCAAAAATAAGCACAGACACTTTAATCCGGCTCTTGTCGTAATCAACATCAACAACAGTTGCATTGAAATCAGCAAACGGGCCTTCTGTAACGCGAAGCTCTTCACCCACTTCAAACAAGATTTTAGGACGAGGTTTTTCAACCCCTTCCTGAACTTGTTGCAACATGGATTTAACTTCACGCTCAGGCAAAGGAGTAGGACGATTACCCACACCACCAATGAAACCACTCACCTTAGCTGTACTCTTAACTAAGTGCCAGGTTTCATCACCCATTTCCATTTCAACAAATACATAACCCGGGAAGAGTTTCCGCTCGGTCAGCTTACGGGTGCCGGCCTTCACTTCCATCACTTCTTCAACTGGCACCAAGATCTGACCAAACAAGTGCTGCATATCAGCACGTTCAATCCGCTCAATCAGCGCCTTTTGCACACTTTTTTCAAAGCCGGAATAGGCGTGTACCACATACCAACGCATAGACATTCAGATACTCCGCATTCCTGTTTACTTTAGCCACGACCTAAGATCAGATCATAGAACACCCATGTCAGACCGGAGTCTACGCCCCACATAAAGAGGGACAACACCCCAACGAACAGGAACACAACGCCCGTCATCTGCCAGGTTTCTTTTCGTGTAGGAAACACAACTTTCTGCGCTTCTTTAATCGAGTCGCGCGCGTAATCTACAAACGCGCGACCAGGATTCGAAAACCATAGCACAAAGCCTGCAAGCGCCAAACTAAGCACTACAGGCAATGAGCGAACAATTCCTTGATCGGCCGGAACCAGATAAAACCCAGTAACGCCCAATGCAACCAACAGCAATGATGCTGCGATCTTGATTTTGTCGATGCTAACCATTTGTCCGATTCGGAAACTTGGATAAAACAGAGCCGTTCCCTACGGAAACGGCTCTGATGTCTAAACCGTGGCAGGCGAGGAGGGTGTCGAACCCCCAACCCCCGGTTTTGGAGACCGGTGCTCTACCAATTGAGCTACTCGCCTACGGGAGGGCAGAACTATAACAACTCAACCCTCTTTTGTAAACCTATTTATTCAATAACTTTTGCAACAACACCCGCGCCAACTGTACGGCCACCTTCGCGAATCGCGAAACGCAGACCCTGCTCCATCGCAACAGGAGCAATCAGACTAACGGTTACTTCAACGTTGTCACCAGGCATCACCATTTCAGTGCCTTCTGGCAAATCAACCGAACCTGTTACATCAGTTGTACGGAAGAAGAACTGTGGACGGTAGCCGTTAAAGAATGGAGTATGACGACCACCCTCATCTTTAGACAACACATACACAGAACCCGTGAATTTTGTGTGCGGAGTAATCGAACCTGGCTTTGCCAGAACCTGACCACGCTGAACATCTTCACGCTTAGTACCACGCAGCAATGCACCGATGTTATCGCCAGCCTGACCTTGATCCAGCAGCTTACGGAACATTTCAACACCAGTACATGTTGTCTTAACCGTTGTAGTGATACCAACGATTTCGATTTCTTCACCAACTTTAACTACACCGCGCTCTACACGACCTGTTACTACTGTACCGCGACCAGAGATCGAGAATACGTCCTCAACTGGCATCAGGAACGCGCCGTCTACAGCACGCTCTGGCAATGGAATGTACGAATCAAGTGCCTCAGCAAGACGGTAGATCGATGGCTCGCCGTGCTCAGATTGGTCACCTTCCAGCGCCAAACGAGCAGAACCCACAACGATAGGGGTATCGTCACCTGGGAAATCATATTTACTCAGCAGCTCACGAACTTCCATGTCTACCAATTCAAGCAACTCTGCATCATCAACTAAGTCAGCTTTGTTCAGGTAAACAACGATGTAAGGAACACCAACCTGACGAGCCAGCAAGATGTGCTCACGTGTTTGCGGCATCGGACCATCAGCAGCCGAACAAACCAGGATCGCGCCATCCATCTGCGCAGCACCGGTAATCATGTTCTTGATGTAATCCGCGTGACCCGGGCAATCTACGTGTGCGTAGTGACGAGTTTCTGTTTCATATTCAACGTGCGAGGTATTAATTGTAATACCACGAGCCTTCTCTTCCGGCGCACTGTCAATCTGAGAGTAATCTTTAGCTTCGCCGCCGAATTTCTTCGACAGGATTGTCGAAATTGCCGCTGTCAGCGTAGTTTTACCATGGTCAACGTGACCAATAGTACCAACGTTTACGTGTGGCTTCGTGCGCGTAAATTTTTCTTTTGCCATGATATTTCCTATCTCGAGAACTTGAAAATATACCAAGCGATTGGAGCCGTTGGCGGGAATTGAACCCGCGACCTCTCCCTTACCAAGGGAGTGCTCTACCCCTGAGCTACAACGGCACACTAATCTTTTTTGGAGCGGGTGAAGGGAATCGAACCCTCGTCGTAAGCTTGGAAGGCTTCTGCTCTACCATTGAGCTACACCCGCATTATTTTAATCCAACCTTACAACCTTTACGCAGATTCTTCACTACGCATACAGTATTCTGGTGGGGGGGGAAGGATTCGAACCTTCGAAGGCTAAGCCGCCGGATTTACAGTCCGGACCCGTTGACCGCTGGGGTAACCCCCCCGACAAGAGAAGCGCATTCTAGGCAAGGTTCTTTCTTGCGTCAAGCCCGAAAATAGAACATTTTCAAAATTAATGACGAAGCGGCTTACGAAAACAAGCGAATATCATTTAAAAACAGGGATTAAGCAAACACAAGCTGGCTGTTTTTTCTTTTCATTTTTTAATGCGCCTGATATTTCATACACCCAATTTGCAAAAAAACACTAAATTTGAAGCAGGAAAGCAAAATTTTTAACTTTCCCCCTCCTCTATTACTCTGAACATCGCCTTTGCACCTAAAAAAGCGCTGTTTTCAAGCCAACTAATCTTATATAGCGAAATATAAAAATAAAGCTGTTTTCAAGAAATATTCATAATAAAGGTTGACGACTCATTACAAATGGGCTTTAATAGCGACCTCTCAGCGGCCTGTTAGCTCAGTTGGTAGAGCAGCGGATTGAAAATCCGCGTGTCCTTGGTTCGATTCCGAGACAGGCCACCAAGTTTTTATAAGATCAGATTTTTATAATCTGGTTGGCTTTAAACCGCTTTATGCGGCCCGTTAGCTCAGTTGGTAGAGCAGCGGATTGAAAATCCGCGTGTCCTTGGTTCGATTCCGAGACGGGCCACCAGTTTAAAAAGAACGGCTCCAATGCAAATTGGGGCCGTTTTTCATTCCTGCTTTTAAATAGTTCCCCTCTTTTATTTGTGGTTATTGCCTGTGGCATGCTCCGTGATTACGCTATCATGTCCGCTTCTTGCAATGGCTGTCATTGCGCTGTCTTAAAGCAAAGAGCGAAGTCATAAACCCCCATGTCAAACAGTACAACCCTTTCAGATCAAATGGTTAAGGCCATACGCCGTGATATTTTGCTGGGCACTTTTTTACCCGGTGAAAAGCTGCAGATGAATGAATTAAAGCAGCATTATCAGGTTGGTGGCACGCCTATTCGTGAAGCTTTAGTACAATTGGTCTGGCAGCATTTTGTGGTTATGGAGCCACAAAAAGGGTTTAGGGTTGCGCCCGTCTCTCTGAATGAGTTACGCGATATTCTGGCTACCCGGCGGGCTATCGCAGGCCTTGCACTGGAAAAAGCCATGCAACGTGGCAGTGAAGAATGGGAGCTGAGCATTATTACAGCCTTCCACCGCATGGAGCGTATTCAGTTAGATCAGCCAGGCGTCGATTACGAAGAATGGGGCGAGCGTCATATGGATTTTCATATGGCCCTCATCAAGGCATGCAACTCGCCGATGATGCTTTCTACTTTAGAAAATATTTATAACCAACTGGAACGCTATCGCCATATCTGGCTCAATGTTGAATTGGACGAGGTCACGCGTTATCACGATCACGGGGAACACAAAGCAATCATGGATGCCGTGCTTGCCAGAGACTTGCAAAAAGCATTGGTACTGATAGAAGCACACTACCAGCACGTGATTGATTTAGCTGAAACTTTAAGCCCGGAAAAGTTTTCGGAGCGCGTTAAACACAGCCCATCCAGCGTTTAAGCTTTAGCACACACGCTATTTGTCTACACAAAATATAAAGATTTGAAATGAGAAAGATTGCTTTATGCCTGGCTTTATTTTTGTCTGCCTGTGGCTCATCTGAAGTAGATGACGCCAGCGCCATCATTAAACAGACCCTTAAAAAACCTGAGAGCTTCACACTCAAAAAAGGTGATGTCATCTGGCAAGGTAAGCTGAAGAGCAAACAAACCGCGTTTATCGTTAAAGTTAAATACACCGCAATGAATGGATTTAACGATGTTATAAACGAGTGCAAATATGTGTCGTTTTACACAGAAGACGGCAGCAATCACTGGCAGGAAAACGGCGGGCTGGAGAACTGCATTGCGGCGGGCGGCAAGGAAGAAGAAAACGCTTTGGTCATGCTTAGAAAAATCAATTCATTCAATTAAACATCAGAGCCTGAAGCTTCCTGCCACAGGAAGCTTCTGCTTAAGACAGTTTACTCAGGCCTGAGCCTTATGGCCTGCAGAGCATGACTTGGCTTTGTGTACTCCTGCCTTGCGTCAACCACGGCCAGCTCATAACGCGACTGGCTGGCGGTTTCCAGCAGCACGCCATACACCGCTGCCGTAGTGTGCTCCAGTGCAGCTGCAATCGTTTTACCAGTCAGCAGGCAGGCTAAAAACAGCGCCGAAGTCATATCCCCTACCCCAACCGGCTCTTTATCAAAAGCAAGAATCGGGCGGCGAATCAGCCAGGCTTCATCATTGCTGAGCGCCAGCATTTCAAAGCTGGCTGGATCCTTGCTCTGATAATGCAGATGTTTAATCAGGATGGTTTGTGGCCCTCTGGCCAGCACCTCGTGGCAAGCCGCCACAATCTCAGGCAGGCTGCTTAATGAGCGGCCTGCTATCATTTCAAGCTCAAGCTGATTAGGCGACACGATATTTGCAGCCGGAATCGCTTTTTCGATCAGAAACTCCGCCACACCGGGCGCCACAATGCAGCCTTTAAGCGGGTGGCCCATCACGGGATCACAGTGATAAATCGCCAATGGGTTGGCCGCTCTCACCAATTGCAAAGCAGCCAGAATATGCTCCCCCTGAGCCGCGCTACCAATATAGCCGGACAATACTGCATTGCACTGAGCCAGCTGCCCCGTTTGGGCAATGCCTGCTGTCAGCCCGCTAATCTGCGCCTCTGGCATCACCATGCCTGCCCAATGCCCGTATTGCGTATGATTAGAAAACTGTACGGTATGCAATGGCCAGACATTCGCCCCCATGCATTGCATAGGAAACACCGCAGCACTATTTCCTGCATGGCCAAATACCACATGTGACTGAATAGATAAAATATTCATATGAGATCCAATAGTGAAATAGCTGCATAAAAAAATCACCACTTCCGGGCTCAGTGAAAGTGATGATTTAATGGGCCAGTCAGCAGTAACACAGAAATAAACATGCATTACCCCCTGCCCGGCACGGACCTTCTGAAAACGATTACTTCCAGATAATCAGGCAATGATTCTTTTTACCACGTCTCAGCAGAGTGTAACGGCTGAAACGGTGATCAACCATGCCCATATGGTAAGTAAGATCGTTGATCTTCTGGCCGTTAATACTCACCGCACCGCTTTCAATAAAGCCACGCGCCTGGCTTTTTGAGCTGGCTAATTCAGATTGAACCAGCGCATCGACAAGGCTGGTTTCGGTATAACCCAGCTCAATATGATGTACGCCATCCAGTGCTAATTGCTGGAAATCACTTTCAGTTAAAGCACTTTGATCTTCTGCAAACAGATTCTGGCTGATGCGCTTTGCCGCTTCCAAAGCCTCCTTACCATGCACCAGCTCTGTTGCATGTTCGGCCAGGATACGCTGCGCTGTTGGCGCTGCGCCGCTGGCACGATCTGCCGCTTCAATCGCATCGATTTCAGCCAGAGTCATAAAGGTAAAGTACTTCATAAAGCGGTATACATCGTCATCCGATGTGGTCAGCCAGAACTGGTAAAACTTATAAGGCGAGCATTTGCTTGGATCCAGCCAGATCGCATTGCCTTCGCTCTTACCAAACTTAGTACCATCCGATTTAGTAATCAGCGGCATGGTAATACCAAACACCTGCTGCTGATTCATGCGGCGGGTCAGATCAACCCCTGCCGTGATATTGCCCCACTGATCCGAGCCGCCCAATTGCAGCTGGCAATCATGGCTCTTATTTAATACCGCAAAGTCATAACTTTGCAGCAGGCTGTAAGCGAACTCGGTAAATGAAATACCCACTTCATCACGGTTCAGCCTTTGCTTCACTGATTCTTTATTAATCATGGCATTCACTGAGAAATGCTTGCCGATATCTCGCAAGAAGCTCAGCACATCCATGCCCGCAAACCAGTCGTTGTTATTCACCATGGCTGCACTATTGGCACCACAGTCAAAATCTAAGAATGGCGAGACTTGCTTGCGAATTTTTTCTACCCAGCCTGCCACCACATCAGGGGTATTGAGTGAACGCTCGGTGGCTTTAAAGCTGGGATCGCCGATCATACCGGTCGCGCCGCCCACCAAAGCCAAGGGGCGATGGCCTGCCATCTGAAAACGCTTTAAAGCCAATAATGGAACAAGGTGGCCCAGATGCAGGCTGTCTGCCGTTGGATCAAAACCACAATAGAGCGTAACGGATTTCCGGGCGAGGATGGCATCGAGCGCCGCAGCGTCAGTTACTTGCGCAATCAGCCCGCGCTCTTGTAGCTGGCTGATTAAATTTGATTCTTTCATTACGATCTCCTAGCAAATCGGTAATAAATTCTGCATTTTCATAATTTGGAAAACGATAATGCACCCGCCCATCATCGTTACGGTACAAAACGAGCAGGTATTGCACGGCACGCGCCAACCAGCCTGATAACTGTCCCGTGCGCGTAATTTATAAAGCGCCAGAGCGGGAAATAAAATCGCCAGAATCGATAAGAAAATAGCGGCGGCCCCAAGGGCTAAAACAAAACCTTCCGGATAAATCCATGCAAAAACAAAGGGGGGAAGATAAGTGGCCAGCGCTGTAATTAAGCGTTCATGCTTAGAATCTTTCCAGCCTATGCTGCTTGCCACCGAATCAAACAATCCTAAGGACACACATAAATAGGAGGTAAATAATGCGATCGATGAAAACAAGCTAATCAGGCTGGGTATCCAATGATTACTGGTACTGGCATGAATATAATCAAGAAACATTCCCACCGAGCCCTGGTTTTCTGCAAGGGTCAGAAAGCTATTCTCCCCTATTCTGGGCACAAGGCCGAGACTGCAATATTCCCAAATCGCGTAAACCAGGAGCGGAATTAAGCCGCCAAGGATAAATATATTGCGCAGTGTTTGTGGCTTATCGCGGCCAATATATTTCACCATGCTGGGAATGCTGCCATGAAAACCAAATGCCGTAATAAACACCGGAAATGCCGCATAGATATAGCGGCTGGAATCTTGCGCGCTATTTAAATTACCCTGATTAACATAAGGCTGAATGGTGATCGCCATTGCAAAGAAGATAAAAACATTCAAACTGAATAAAACACGATTAACACGGTCTACGGCCCCCGTGCTCATATAAACGATAGAGCCAATCAACAGGGTAAAGATCGCAGCAACCACAGCAGGAGGAACATCTATTCCCAAATACTGTTTAATATTTGAGGTATAAGATGAAGCCGCACCAGAGATATAAGCGCCAGAAAGCGCATATAAAAGAAGTAACAAGGATGCGTTGATAATCCACAAACCTTTGTTGCCAAACAAACTTTGTGCCATTACATCAAAACCGCTGCCTGCCGGAAAAGCCAGCGAAACTTCCAATAGCATCAGCGCGGTATAGGTCATCAGCAGCCAGATACAAACGAGTGCAAGGCTGGCACAGGTGTAGCCCATTCCAGAGGAAACCAGAGGTAAAGCCAGCATTCCTGCTCCCAGCATAGTGCCGGAAATCAGCAATGTAGCGCCCACCGCTTTGTAGTTAATCGCAAACATAGCCCAACCTTTTAATCATCCCGCACAAACAGGCGGATTGATCTGATAATTAACTTAAATAGAAACATTGATCTCTTCGATGGCAAAAAACCCACCTCAGCTGAGGCGGGTTTTATTGCATTAAGCAGCTTTTAATTGATTGGCTTCTTTGGCTTCCATATCGATGATATGGCCTAGTTTTTCTGCAAAAATGGCGCGCAGATTAGTCCAGTAATCTTCAAAGCCTTGCGGATCACGCAGAAAGTGAGTCATCACAGCAGAACGCAGGATATAAACGCTGCGGGTCTTATCCCACTCTTTACGGCTAAAGCCACGGCTTTCTGCGTACATCCAGGGGGTATCCCCGTATTCGTCAAAGGCGAGCGAAGTGGATGAAGTCAGGAAATCATTGCTATAAGTGCGCCCTGATGAGTAAGAGCACACTTCGTACATGCGCTGATTCAAACGGTTATGGTCTTCCAGGCTTGGATTGCCGATTTCCTTAAAGGTGAAGTTCACCATATGAAAATCCGGGTGCATCAATGGGCGCAATTCAAAGCGGCGATTACCCACCACAATTGGCTTTGCCATCGACAATTTTTGTGCAAACCAATCTGCAGTCACAATACCCCGGCCAATTACTTTGCCGTAGCCTGAAATATTCAGTGGTACTAAGCGATGCGCCGCCCATACTGCCGCAGCGGTTGCACCGGCTTTAGAGCCTTCCATAATGGACGAACCCAGCACCACATTTTGTTCTTCACCCGCATCATCGGCTTCTTCAAATACATAAGCTGCGTGGTAGGAGATCAGATCAACAATGCGCTTGTCTTTCATACATACCGCACCGGCTGCGTATTGAATAAAGCCTGCTTTGTGCGGATCAACCGTAATCGAATCGGCTTCAGACATCGCTTTAAAGCCTTCATACACTGCACGCTTAGGCCAGGTTACGCCTTCAGGGATAATATCTTCGGCGCGATAACGGGCAACGAGTGCGTCGTATTCCATGAATTTACTGTTTTCATCAAGGAACATCGAACGTACATAACCACCATAAGCCGCATCAACGTGTACATAGAAAGACACGCCGTATTTTTCTTCACATTCGCGGCGCAGCTTGATCACTTCATCCACGTGATCGATCGAGCCTTCTTCTGTTGTGCCCACTACGGCCACCATACCGAGGACAGGCGTACCTTCTTCGATCAATTTAAAGGTAATAGCGCGCATTGTTTCAACGTCAGTGCGATAGTTTTCATCGACTGGCAGCGGCACAATATGCTCCTGACCAATACCCATCACATCCATGGCTTTCATCCATGAATAATGCTTGGACATTGGCACGAGGAATTTACCCAGCTGGCCTTGTTTAACACCCACACCACGTACAGTCAGCGCACGCACTTCTTCGAACAGACCACGTTTTTTCAGTTCATCAGATAAATCCAGAATGGCTGTGGGTGACATATTCAGTAATTGCTTTTCGCTCATGCCAGCCACTAAATCTTTGGCTTGTTCATGCTGAACAATGGCTAATGGCAGAGATTTCAGATTGCGGGCAACCCAAACGCCTTCGTAATTTGCAACCGTACCGCCAGAAGTAATATGGCCCCATGATTTTTGTACGTCGTAACCAAACATCGCACACAGATCACGGCCCGCTTCTAATTCAAGCTCGGTGGTGGTTGGAGACGCTTCATGCGCACAGTTGTTTGGGTTGTAAAGCATAGTCATCACATAGGCGATATTGGAAACCATCAGCGTATCGGCATTCATATGGCCTAAATAACGCGGCGAGAACCAAGGCACTGAAGTGGTTTTCAGCTTGGATGAAAGCTGACGCAAGATGCCTTCGGTGCGATAAAGCGTATTACGGAAATCAGGCTGATGTTGCTCCATAGGCGAGAGCAGTGGCTCATCTTCCGGGTGAAAATCTGCACGCCAGTGAATATGCTCGTCCACCGCGTATTCAACCATTTCTTTAAAGAATTCACGATTTTCTGATTTTGGGCCCAGAAACAGCGCATCAACATTCATTGTGGTTTTAAACATTTTGAACTCCTGATTAATTAATTTTGAGCCGGCGCTTAGTGCGCAGCAGCGTGTTGCTCGTCAAGGGCTTCTTGCTTAGTGGTCTTAGTGGCGGCCACAACCTGCAGTTTTTTCGCCTGACGTAATTTGTCTTTCTGGCCGTAGGCATAGACAAGGAAGGGAATCACAAGCATCACGATGAGACCGATCAGCTGGAACATGAAGTAACCTGACGCGGAGCCTTTAAAGCTGCCGGGTGGAATAAAGGCCAGATAAGCTGCCAGGAGAGACATCGCAAACCCCATACCGGAGAAAATCCACATCCCCAGCTTGCCACCAGGCACTTTGAAACTGCGTTCTACTTCAGGGCGTTTGTAACGAAGCCAGATGGCTGCGGCAAACATAAACAGGTAGGCCACGAGGTAAACCAGGCCAGTTAAGCCCATCAACATAAAGTAGAAGTTATCTACATCCGGGATCACGGTGATCAGCACGCCCACCAGGCTGATTGCAAGCGCCTGGATAATGACCAGGGTGACGGGCACACCGTGTTTATTTGATTTTTGCAAGAAGGCAGGTAAAGCACCTGAATTAGCCGTAGCTTGCAGGCCACGTACAGGACCAAGCACCCAGGAATTAACCTGACCAATTAAACCCAAAGCAATGGATAAGCCCATCACAGGCGCAAGCCAGGGCATGCCCCATTTAGTGAAGTAGAGCTCAAACGCCTGCATCAAACCGGCAGTCATTGAGATTTCTTCTTTAGGAATCGCTACGAAAATGGCGGCAGAGCCAACAACAGAGAGGAAAACCATGATGATCGACACCAGAACGATGGCAATCGGATAATTACGTTTTGCGTCTTTAATTGAAGACACATTTGAAGCCGAGACTTCCATCCCCATCACAACGAAGATAAAGCCAATAAACAACCCTAAAGTACCAGCATCGCTAAAGCTGGGCACCATATTGGCCATACTGAATGACACATCGGTCATAATGGGATTGCCGCCAGCCACATAAGCAACACCCGCCACAATCAGCACAATACCCGGCAAGAACACACCCAAGCTCACACAAATCGTAGAAACCCAGCCAAGGGTTTTAACCCCTTGCAGATTCACCAGTGTGCAGCCCCACCACACCGCCAGAATCATTCCCAACATAAAGTACTTATTGGTTGCCAGTACCGGATCAACCACATAGGCAATTGTTGCGGCAATGATCATGATGATGGATGTCATACCAAACACCATTTGAATCCATTGCATCCACACGGCGACAAAACCTAAACGCTCACCAAATGCCTCACGCACCCAGATAAAAATCCCGCCATCCTGCGGCCAGGCAGTGGCCAGCTCGGCCGCCACCAAGGCGGTAGGAACTAAAAATAACAAGGCCGCAGCCAGAGTTAGAAAAATGGTCATCATCCCCGGCTGAGCAGTCATAGGCAGCGTGCGAACGCTCACTACAACGGCAGCGGTAATCATGACAAAAGTTGACACCCCAATTTTGGGGCTGGTTTCACTACCAGACATGCTCGGCCTCTTTGTCGAATATTTAAATAATTTCGAAATATTGTATATTTTCGACTAAAAAGAGGTTTGATAAAAATCAATATGCTGTAAGCAACTAATGCCTTGCCGGGCTGATTAAATCGGCGTATCAGGCGCGAGATGGCTGAATTCTTCTTACAAAAAACACAAATCAATTTAAATACAATGACTTATAAAGAGACACCAAAAAACAAACCATGGCAACACTGCGCTTAATTTGTAAGAATCCCACCCAAAGAGTGCGCCTGCCCAGCGATTGCATCCAAAGCTGAGGGCGTAAAAAAACCCTCATCAAGGGTGAGGGTTCCGGGCGTGGATCTGTCTACAGAAGAGCAGGCAACTGGTAGAATCGCCCCCTTAGCCAAAGCTTTGGCCTTATCAAATAAAGAAATATATGTCTGCAAGCCCCAAAAAGTTGATTGATTTTGCCGCGCTGAATTTGCTGCGCTACCCGGCAAAGCACGCTAAAGATTTACGTGCATGGGATGCCAGTGATGAATACCTTGCAGAATTTATCCGTGCAGATGCACCAGCGCTGTTAATCAACGATGCTTTTGGCGCGCTGCATTGTGCCGTGGGTGTAAACGCGTTTCATATCAATGATTCCTGGTGCTCGCGCCACGCGATTGAAATCAACAGCCAGCAAAGCTTTACGCCCTACTCCGGCCAGGCGCTGGCCTATGGCCTTGTTAAGCTGCCCAAGTCTTTGTCTTTATTTGAAGCTCAGCTGCAAGAGGCAGCAAGATATTTAAGCGCGCCGCTGACCTTATATTTCTCAGGCATGCAAAAGCATGTCAGCAGCGGGCACTTGGATATCATTAAGTCTTATTGCGACGAGGTTGAATACCTGCCCACGCAGCGCAAGGCGCGTATGTACACTGCCCGCCTGCGGCCAGGCCAACAAATCGCCACACCCTATCTGCAGGCTATGCCTGAGCTGAGCCTTACACTTCACAATATGCCAGGTGTTTTTGCCGGGCAAAAAATAGATATAGGCTCGCGCTTTTTTATCGAGCATTTTGATCGCCTGCCAAGCGCAGAGACCATAGCCGATGTGGGCTGTGGCAATGGCTTACTATCCCTTGCCTACCACCGCCTGCACCCCAAGGCTGAGTTACATTTATTTGATGAGTCTTTAGCAGCGGTAGAATCCGCCCAACTCAGCTTTGCTGCCAGCTTTCCTGAAGCGGCTTACCAGATTCAGCACAGCGATGGCCTCTCTGCTGCAGTGGCAAACGGGCAAACTTTTGACTTAATTCTGATCAACCCGCCATTTCATCAGCAAAACACTGTCACCACCGATATTGCACTCAGCATGTTTGCCCAAGCCTGGCAATGCATGGCAGCCACCAGCGAATTATGGATAGTGGCAAACCGGCACTTAAACTACCAGGCAGCGCTAAAGAAACACTTCAGACAGATCGAGCTCATCGCTCAGAATGCAAAATTTGTGATTATCAAAGCGAAGCGGTGAAAGGAAGGCAAACCTAAGATCTGTAGACACAGAGAACACGGAGAAAACCTTAAGGGCGGGTGAAACCTCATACGTGTTAACCAAGTTTTCTTTCATTAGCGAGCAGCAAAAAAACGTAATGGCCGCGCTCTTTGCACGGAGCTTTTTGAGTCCCCTTGAAACACGCCGAAGCGAGGAACAAGCGTGCGGGGTTTCGGCGAGGACTGTTTGAGCGAAGCGAGTTCCGCAGCCGCCGCTCGATTGTCCGCAGATGAGGGGCCTTCGTGTTTCGTGGGGCGGCCTTCTTTTGGTTCTTTTCTTGGCTGTTCAAGAAAAGAACGCCCCTGCGGTGGCTAACCGCACCAAAATCAACGTGCCGAAGGCACTAAAAAGGTCTTTTTGACTTTGCTTAGCGCCTATAGGTAAAGCCCGCCGGGTTTCACCCGCCCTGCGAATAGCACCACACCCGCAAACATGGGCACGATCTGGCTGTGCCCCCACCCCGCAAAGGATGATCAGCCAAACCGTCTTGCCGCTTCCACAGCCAAACCTGTGCCAATACTGCCGAATAAATCGCCTTCTACATGGCGGGCATTGGGCAGTAATGCGCCGACCTGCGCGCGCAGCAGCGGCACGCCGCTGGAGCCGCCGGTAAAGAATACGGTGTCGACCTGCTCCACACCGATACCAGCACTGCTTAATAAGCCGGTCACGGTTTTTTCCACCGTATCGACAAGACGTGAGATTGAGTTGTCAAAATCGGCACGGGTCAGATCGTGGGTCAGATCGTCTTCTAAGCGATCCAAAGAGATGGTGGTTTTGTCACTGGCAGAGAGCGCAATTTTGGCGTCTTCAACTTGCAGGGCCAGCCAGTGACCGGCGCGCTGCTCGATCAGGCTCATCAAGCGATCCAGCTTATCGCGCTCCATTGCATCGCGGTAAACATCGGCCAGATCGCTCCAGGAGCGGCGGGTATAGGCAAAGTTAATCGTGTGCCAGGTGGCCAGATTAAAGAAGGTGCCTGATGGAACTTCCGAGTTATTCTTCAGCCGCGTTTTATAGCCAAGTAGTGGCATTACACCAGCAAGGCTCAGTGCTTTATCAAAATCCGTACCACCAATATGCACACCGGCGCTGGCCAATAAATCTTCCCGGCGGTCTAAAACCTTAGCGCGCTCTGGGGATAAACGCACCAGCGAGAAGTCTGAAGTACCCCCGCCAATATCCACGATCAGCACCAGCTCTTCTTTTTGAATGCTGCACTCGTAATGAAAAGCGGCGGCAATCGGCTCAAACTGAAAGCTGATTTCTTTAAAGCCAACCTGATAGGCAATCTCGGCCAGCGTTTTCTCGGCCTGCGCATCTGCCGCCGTATCGTCATCAACAAAATGGACGGGGCGGCCAAATACCGCCTGCTCGAAAGGGCGGCCAGCGGCATTTTCTGCACGCAGCTTTAATTCGCCAATATATTTAGCCAATAGCCCGCGCAATGGCAAAGCACGGCCATTTACTTCGGTTTGTGCGTCAATCAGGCTGCTGCCCAAAAGGCTTTTAAGAGAGCGCATCAGACGGCCTTCATAGCCTTCCAGATACTCGCCCATGGCCGCGCGGCCAAAGCAAACCGAATCTTCTTCAGCATTAAAAAACACCATCGAAGGCAGCGTGGCCTTGCCATCTTCCAGGGAAATCAGCGTGCTGTGGCCGGGGCGAACCCAACCCACCGTAGAATTGGATGTACCAAAATCGATGCCGCAGGCACGAGCAAAATTAGGAGTAGTCACAGGCCTGTTCCGGGCGGCAAAAAGGGGCGTAATTCTACCCGCCAAAGGCGAACAAAACAATTTTGAATCATTATCTTATCTTTGCTTATTTGTATTGAGTTAATCGGTTTTGCCCCCATTTACGATTAATACTTAAGCCAGAATGGGCAGCACAAGCATGGAATTAACAATCTCGGCGCTCTCGCCCGATGAAAAATACGCGCTGATCAGCGATTGTGTTGTACCACGCCCGATTGCCTGGATTAACACCCAAAGCACCAGCGGCATAGTCAATGTAGCGCCTTTTTCTTATTTTAATATTGTTTCGAATGAGCCCATGATTGTGTCGGTGAGTATTAATCGCCGCCACGATAATGCCCTGCTTAAAGATACTGCGCGTAATATTTTACAAACGGGCGAATGCGTTGTGCATCTGCCCTCGCGCGGGCATGCTCCGCAAGTGAACGCTTCTGCAGCATCTTTTGCCCCCAATGAAAGCGAAGCCACTGCACTTGGGCTGGCACTGTCGCCCTCCGCTGCCGTGAAACCACCCCGCCTTGCCGATTGCGGCATTGCGCTGGAATGCCGTCTGCATATGCACGTAGAAGTAGGTGATCCTGTGGTTGCTGATTTAATGCTGCTGGAAGTCATCCACCTTGGTGTGGCCGACGATTTACTCAGAGACGGGCGTATCCACCCCGAGCCACTCGACCCGCTGTCCCGCCTGGGCGGGCCGGATTACGCCGTTGTAGGCGAGCGTTTTATTATTCAAAGGCCTAAATAAATGAACACAATAAACAAATCGATTATTCATAGTGATAACGCACCCAAAGCCGTCGGCACTTACTCGCAAGCCGTTAAAATGGGCGATACCGTGTATTTATCCGGCCAGATCGGCCTCGACCCTGGCACTGGCATTCTGGCAGAAGGCTTTAATGCTCAGGCGCATCAAGTCTTTCAAAATCTGCGCGCAGTATGTCAGGCCGCAGGCGGTGATTTGCAAAATATAGCTAAGCTAGGTGTATTTGTTACCGACCTGAGCAACTTTGCCGCACTCAACGACATCATGGGGCAATATTTCACCGAGCCCTACCCTGCCCGGGCCGCCATTCAGGCCGCAGCCCTGCCTAAGGGTGCGCTGGTTGAGGCCGATGGCGTGATGGTTTTAAGCGAATCATAATAATGTCCTTCCAAAATCCTGATGACGAAGCCATCCGCCAGTTTTTGCTCAGCATCCACCGCATCGCGGTGGTTGGCCTCTCGCCCAAGCCCGACCGGCCCAGTTTTGCTGTAGCCAAGGTGATGCAACAGGCGGGCATGAAAATTGTGCCGGTGCGCCCGTTTACCGAAAGCGTACTTGGCGAGCCAGCCTTTGCCAGCCTCAGCGATGTGCCGGGCAAGGTGGATTTGGTGAATGTGTTCCGGGCCGCCGATCAGATCGACGCTATTGTGGATGAAGCGATTGCGCTGAATATTCCGGCAATCTGGATTCAGCAGGGCATTATTAATAAGGCTGCAGCAGAGCGCGCCCAGGCGGCAGGACTGTTTGTGGTGATGGACAGATGTATCAAAATTGATTATCTGAGGCTTTGTCTGTGAGCTGCCATCTGGTTTTAGGGGATTTTGCAGCCGATCTGTTGCGTCAGTCGCTTGGCCCCTATGCCGATATCCGCATTCACCAGGATGACTTAGCGCTTGGCCCGCTCAACGATATCGACCACGTTTATCCTGCAGCCAGAATCCAATTTTGGAATGAAGTCTTCCCGCTCTCCAGTTTTGACTTTAGCGATGCACTCCCCGCGGGCAATGCCCAGCTTGCGGCGCTGCCGGAAGATCTTACTTTCTGGGCAGGCACCTCCTGTGGCGAGGCACTGCTGCTGCGCCGCTTAGCATGGTGGCGCTATCAGAAAGGGCAAAGCTTTAAACTGACTATGCCTGATACCACAGGCGCTGACAGCTATATTGCAGGCCAGGTGCCACTCAGCCTGATTGGCCCGGAACAAATCGAATCGGCCAGCAGCGAACTGATTCCTCCCGCCCAATTACACAAATTAGCGCAAGAATGGCAAGCGCTGACCCAGCAAACCAGCATGTTTCGCGGCTGGAATGGAGAGACATTCCAGCATCTGGATGCAAGCACGCTTGACAGCGAAATGCTGGATTTAATCTCCGCTGATTACTTGCCTTGCCGCCAGATTGCGCTACTTTGGATGCAGTCTGCCAAAGGCTTTTTTCGCAGTGATGTCTTAGCCATGTG
Organism: Iodobacter violaceini; assembly: GCF_011601265.1. GTDB lineage: Bacteria > Pseudomonadota > Gammaproteobacteria > Burkholderiales > Chitinibacteraceae > Iodobacter > Iodobacter violaceini. The sequence continues at coordinate 40,288 of NZ_JAAOLX010000013.1, read as the reverse complement.
GCGCTTACGCAGCTTGGCGGCACAAGGCAAAATCGAAATGGAAAGCCACCCGGATCAGCACGATTTATTCGCTTTTAAAGTACGGAAGAAATAATACCCGCCCTCCTCAGCCCCCCAGTGAGGAATTTACCCCAAAAACACAGAAAATATGGGCTAACGCATTGCCTTAAACTGTAGCTGCGTTTACCTTTAGTCAAACTCTTCAGCGGCGCCAGATATATGAAACTTCAGTTCACAAAGATGCAAGGCCTGGGTAATGATTTTATGGTGATTGATGGGGTAAATCAGCAGGTCAGGCTGAGCACCAGCACCATACGCCAGCTTGGAGACCGGCATTTTGGTATTGGTTTTGACCAGCTTTTACTGGTAGAGCCCGCCTCGCGTGCCGATATCGATTTTAGCTACCGCATTTTTAATAATGATGGCGGTGAAGTGGAGCAATGCGGCAATGGCGCCCGCTGCTTTGCACGTTTTGTGCACGATAAAGGCCTGAGCCTTAAAAAAGAAATTGCCGTTGAAACAGCAAGAGGCGTGATTTATCCCCGGCTGGAAGACGACGGCAATGTCAGCGTGAATATGGGCGTACCGCAATTTGCCCCGCAGGAAATCCCATTTATTGCTGACAGCGATCTTATTATTCACCCGCTGGATGTGGACGGAGCCAGCTTTGCAATCAGCGTGGTATCAATGGGCAACCCGCACGCCGTGCAAATTGTTGCCGATGTTGATGTCGCCCCTGTTGCCAGCATTGGGCCAAAAATTGAGACCCACCCGCGCTTTCCGGCTAAAGTGAATGCTGGCTTTATGCAAATTATCAGCCGTGATGAAATCAGGCTGCGCGTGTTTGAACGTGCTGCGGGTGAAACACTGGCGTGTGGCACCGGCGCTTGTGCAGCAGTAGTAGCAGGAATCCGCCGTGGCTTACTAAACCCGCGTGTTCGTGTGCATACACATGGCGGAGAGCTGACCATTACCTGGGCAGGTGGCTCAGCCGCAGTTTGGATGACCGGCCCGGCCGTCAGCGTATTTGACGGCACTATCAATCTCCAGGGAGAAGAATATGCAGCCTGATGAAATCGTCACCTGGCTTAGGGACAACCCAGAATTTTTTGACCAATACGCCGATGAGCTGGCCGAAATTTATGTACCACACTCACACCGCGGCCAGGCTATTTCTCTCGCAGAGCGGCAACTGCTCACCCTGCGCGAAAAAAACCGCTCGCTGGAGCTGCGCCTGGGCGATTTGCTGCAATTTGGTGAGGAGAACGACCATATCTCAGAAAAGCTGCACCAACTGAGCGTCAGCCTGATGCAGGCAGATGACTTAGCCAGCATGATAGGTACCTTGGAATACCATTTGCAGCACCGCTTTGGCGTGCCGCATATCGCATTAAGGCTGTGGCTGAACAGTGATTGTAATCTGCGCGAATTTGCCCCCGTGGGAGAAGCAGTACAAAAACTAGCGCAAAACTTAGTATCCCCTTACTGCGGCCCTTATGTCACCGATGAAGTACTGTCGTGGTTTGATGTTGAAGCCAATACGCTGAAATCTTTCGCCCAGTTTGCCCTGCGTACCGGCGGCGAGCCCTTTGGTGTCCTCGTCATGGCCAGCGAAGATATCGAGCGATTCTATCCTGATATGGGCACGCTGTATTTGCAGCGCTTATCTGATTTAGTATCCGCATCAATTCGCCGCGCCGTTCCTGTGATTACCCCCGATGACGAGCCCTTGCTGCTAACCGAAGAAGTGTGATGCAAGCAGCAACAGAGCGTTTAATCCCTTCCAGCGGGGAAGACAAAGCGGTCAGTAAAAAACTGACCACTGCGGCTGAAGACGACAGCCCGGAGCAAATCAGCGCAAAACAAGCCATGCTTGCTCATTTTGTACAATATCTGGAAGGCGAAAAAGGCGCAGGGGAGCACACTCGTGCGGCTTATGCCCGCGATATGGCCACCCTGCTGGAATGCGCTGCCGGCCAGGATTTACCGGCGCTCACGCCCAAAGAAATTCGCGGCTATGTGCGAAAGCTCACCGGCCAAAGCCTGTCGGCCCGCAGTATCGCCCGCACGCTTTCCACTTGGCGCACATTTTATCGCCTGATGTGCCGTGATTATCACTGGCCGATGAACCCCGCTGATGGGGTAAAACCGCCTAAATCCAGCAAAAAGCTGCCGGCGGCAATGACCATTGATGACGCCAGCGGCTTCTTAGAAAACATGCCAGATGACGAAATTCTGGGCTGCCGCGATAAAGCGATTTTTGAACTCGCTTATTCTTCGGGCCTGCGCGTGGCTGAATTGGTTTCGATTACCTTGCCGGATTTAGACCTCAACCACGGCATGGCAGTGGTTACAGGTAAGGGTGGCAAAACGCGGCAACTGCCCGTTGGCAGCGTAGCCTGCGAAGCCATCCGCCGCTGGCTGGTAGAACGCCCCAAACTGGCACCGAGGGATAACACGGTATTTATCGGCAAAAACGGCGGCTCACTCAGCACCCGCGCGGTGCAATTACGTATTAAATATTGGGAAACCAAACTCAATATAAAAGAACCACTCTACCCGCACAAACTGCGCCACAGCTGCGCCAGCCACTTACTCCAAAGCTCCCGTGACCTGCGCGCCGTGCAAGAACTCCTCGGCCACGCCAGCATCGCCACCACCCAAGTCTATACCCATCTCGATTACCAACACCTGGCACAAGAATACGACCGAACTCACCCAAGGGCTAAAAAGCCTGAAGACGAAGAGAGTAAGTAGTTTTGTTGTTGGGTAAGCACAAACCCAAACCTTGAAACACGAAGGGCACGGAGAACGCGGAGTTTCACAGAGAAAAACAAAGGGAGAACAAGCGATCAGCTTTGAGGCTTGAGTATTTTCAAATTCAAACGACTGGATTTACATCGCGACTCATGGCATGGGGCTTTTTAAAGCCCCCTTGAAGCACGCCGAAGTGAGGAACAAGCGGGGCGGGGTTTCGGCGAGGACTGTCTGAGCGAAGCGAGTTCCGCAGCCGCCGCCTCGATTGTCCGCAGCGAGGGGCCTTCGTGTTTTAGGGGCGGCCTTCTTTCGCTTCCTTTCTTGGCCGCGCAAGAAAGGAAGGTCCAGCGGGACGCCCGCACCAAAATCAGCGTGCCGAAGGCACTAAAAAGGTCTTAAGCTCTTTTTGCCTTTGATTCACTACTACGAACAAAAAACTCACCCCAAAGCACCATCCCTATTAAGAAAACCTACCCTGCAATTTATATTCCTCAGTCGCTTTAATTAAAGCCGCAGCAATCCCCGGCTCCATCGCCGCATGTCCCGCATCAGGGATGATGTGCAAAGTGGATTCAGGCCAGGCCTGATGCAGGCGATAAGCCGATTTTGGCGGGCAAATCACATCGTAGCGGCCCTGGATCATCACCGCAGGCAGATGGCGAATCTTGCCCACCTGTTGCACCAGCTGGTCTTCATCCATAAAAGCACCGTAACGCATATAGTGCGCCTCTAAGCGGCCCAGACTTGTGCAAACAGCGTCGGTTTCAAACTGAGCAATGGCACTGCTTTGCGGCTCTAAAAACAGGCAACTGCCTTCATAGCGGCTCCAGCTGCGGGCAGCAGGCAGATAGACTTCCGGATCATCATTAAACAGGCGCTGGCTATAGGCTTCGAGCAAATTGTCCCGCTCGGCAGCAGGAATTTGCGCGGCGAATTCGGCGTGAACTTCCGGATAAAAATGCCCGATGCCATTCACAAACCAATCCACCTCAGCCTTAGTACAGAGAAAAATCCCACGCAGGATAAAGCCTGAACACGCCTCAGGATGCGCTTCGCCATAAGCCAGCGCCAGGGTAGAGCCCCAGGAGCCGCCAAACACCAGCCACTGCTCTATATCCAGCATCTGACGCAAGACTTCGATATCGGCGATTAAATGAGCGGTGGTGTTATTGCGATACTCACCCAAGGGCGTCGATTGCCCTGCGCCGCGCTGATCAAACAACACAATGCGGTAGTAGCCAGGGTCAAAAAAACGGCGATGCATGGGCGAAATACCGCCACCGGGGCCACCATGCAAAAACAGCACCGGCACGCCATCAGGATTACCGCATTCCTCCCAGTAAAGGGTATGCACATCATCCACGGCCAGGCGGCCGCTGCGGTGGGGCTGAATGTCCGGAAACAATAAATCGCTCATTATTAACCTTTGTAAGATGGATGCAAAACAGGGGCATTGCTGCCCCTGTTTACGAATCAAAAACCTAAGGCTCGCGCCCCCTGGTAAAAGATAAACGACAGCACCCAGGCAAGTAATAAAGAATAGACCACAGAGAATGTCGTCAGCGCTACGCTGTTCGATTCCTTGCGCATGGCCGCAATAGTAGAAACACAGGGCACATAGGTCAATGAAAACAGCATAAAGCTATAAGCCGAGACCGGATCAAGCACGACAGATAAATGATGCGCCAAAGCCGGGCCATCCTGCCCGGCAATCACCGCCAGCGCGCCAAGCACCACTTCTTTAGCCACAAAGCCAAACATCAAAGCAATCGACAGCTCGGCCTGAATACCAATCGGCGATAGTACGGGCTGAAAGAATCCGGCAATCATGGTGGAGTAACTGTGTTGTGAGCTTGGGTAATTACTCAACAGCCAAACCAGGACCACACCAATCACAATCATGGTAGACGCCAGGCGCACAAAGCCCGCCGCCTCTCCCCAGCCACGTAAAAAGATTTGCCGCAGCACAGGAAAGCGATAAGGCGGCAGCTCCAGCGTAAATGGCTCGGTCGATTTAAAGCGGCCACGCAGCAAAAGCGCCGTGCCCATAGAAATAAAAATACTCGCAAAATAGAGTGACAACAGCACCCAGGGTGCTTGCAAAGGACTAAAGAGCGCGCCGGTTAAAAAGAGAAAAATCTGTAAACGCGCCGAGCAAAGCGAAAAAGGAATCGCCAGCATGGTTAATAGCCTGGCCTTTCTATCCCGAATCACTCGTGTGCCCATCAGCGCTGGCACATTACAACCAAAGCCCATCATCAGCATTACAAAGCCACGACCATCCATACCCAGACGCGCCATCAGCCCGTCCATCATAAAAGCGGCGCGCGAGAAATAACCTGAGTCTTCGATAATGGCCATCAGGCAAAAGAACAGAAAAATAATTGGGATAAACGTTAGTACCGTGCTCAGGCCATCAAACACACCATCGACTAAAAAACCTGACCAAAATGGCGGCCAGGAAGCAGCGGCCGTTTTTAAAATATCGGTTTTAAACCATTCCAGCCCATCTTTTGCCAGATCTTGCAAAGGCACGCCAATGGCGTAAGTCAGTTGAAACAGGCAAAACATCATCAGCACAAACAGCGGCAAACCCAGCACCGGATGCAGAACCCAGCGATCCAGCAAAGCGGTGGGGCCAGGGGGCAAAACAGAGGGGCGCTGAATAAAACGGCTATACAGCCGGGCTTCGTCCTGATGCAGGGTATTTGATGCAGGCGCATTGACCAGCGTAATTTGCTTAGGCGCTTGCTGGCTGATCAGACGATTGAGCGCCTCTTTTAACTCAGGCACACCCTGGCCATGCTTGGCACTGATTTTCAGCACCGGGCAGGCCAGCTCTGCAGACAGCCCTTCCAGATTAATTTGCACCCCGGCCTGCCTGGCTTCATCGCTCATATTGAGCGCAATAATCAGCGGCGCGCCCAGTGCCTTTAGCTGCAGAGCCAGCACCAGCTGCCTGTCCAGCTGCGTGGCATTCAGCACCAGGAGAACGGCATCCAGCTCGGTTTTATTTAGAAACGCCTGAGTAATACGCTCGTCTTCTGCCCCGCCACTCAGATCATAAATCCCCGGCAGATCGACCATCTGCACCATAGATCCGCCCAGCAAAATACGGCTGGAAGCCAGATCTACTGTCAGCCCTGGCCAGTTAGCCGTGCGGGCAGTGCCACCTGTGATGCGATTAAATAAGGTCGATTTACCGGTATTAGGCATGCCCACTAGGGCAACACGCTTCATACCGCCACCGCGATCAGGTTACTATCCGCTTGCGGCAGAATATCGACCAGAATTTGCCGCGCATCTTCCCTTCTAAGCATAAAGTCGGTGCTCGCAACGCGCAGCTGCAAAGGTCCGCCAAGAAAACCACGGCGTATCACCTCGATATCGCGCTCTACATGCAAACCTAAGGCGGCAAGGCGCTGCGTTAAATCTGGTGGAAGCTGAGTGGAGAGAATTCTGGCAAGGGTGTTCAGAGGAAGATCAGCAAGTGTCATGGTTTTAGCAATGAGAACGGTTTTTGTTAACTTCATATTCTACCTTACATCAACAAGAGTCAATGCGAGCCCCTTGGTTTATTGACTTACATCAGTACACTATTTTCACGTAATAAAAAAGCCATGCAATCAATGCATGGCTTTTTTTCAGCCCGTCAGGCTATTACTTACGGCTAATCGCCCGCCAGCCGATATCGCTGCGGTATTGCGCACCCGCAAATGAAACGCCTGCCAGAATTTGATAAGCACGTTTTTGCGCCATTTTAAAGCTGTCGCCAAAAGCGGTCACACAAAGCACGGCCACCAGCAGTGATGGCTTCGCCTTGCTCATTGAGCGTAGTCCCCGCATGGAAAACATGACCATCTTCTAAAGCCGCTGTTGGCAGGCCGGAAATTAAATCGCCTTTACGCGGGGTTTCCGGGTAATTGGCCGCAGCCATCACCACGCCCATTGCCACGCGCCTGTCCCATTCAGCTTCAACCTGATCCAGCGTGCCATTCACGCCATGCTCAAGCAGGGTGACAAAATCGCTCTTTAAACGCAGCATAATCGGCTGGGTTTCCGGGTCACCAAAGCGGCAATTGTATTCGATCACTTTAGGGTTACCCAAAGCATCGATCATCAGGCCTGCATACAAAAAGCCGGTGAATACAGTGCCGTCTTTAGCCATCCCTTGCACGGTAGGCAAAATCACTTCGCGCATCACTTTGGCATGCACATCAGGGGTGACCACAGGTGCCGGGCTGTACGCGCCCATGCCGCCAGTGTTCGGGCCTTCATCGCCATCCAGGAGGCGTTTATGATCCTGGCTGGAAGCCATGGCCAGCACATTTTTGCCATCAACCATCACAATAAAGCTGGCTTCTTCACCCAAGAGGCACTCTTCAATCACCACGCGAGCGCCCGCATCGCCAAATTTATTATCAGACAACATGGAATCCACCGCAGCGTGCGCTTCATCCAGCGTCATCGCTACAACCACACCCTTGCCCGCAGCCAGGCCATCAGCCTTAATCACAATCGGTGCGCCTTGAGCCTTGATATAAGCATGCGCTTCATCCGCATTGGCAAAAGTTTGGTAAGCCGCAGTAGGGATACCATGGCGCTGCATAAAGGCTTTGGCAAAGTCTTTAGACCATTCCAGCTGCGCTGCGGCGCGGGTTGGGCCAAAGATTTTTAAACCTGCGTCGCGAAATGCATCAACCACGCCTTGCGACAATGGTGCTTCCGGGCCAACCACGGTAATGGCAATATTTTCTGCTTTTGCAAATTCAATCAGCTCATCAATGGCCGAGATATCAACATTAATTAAATCTTTTTCAAGTGCAGTACCCGCATTACCAGGCGCTACAAACACTTTACCTACGCGCTCTGACTGAGCAATTTTCCAAGCCAGTGCATGCTCACGACCACCCGAACCAATCACCAAAATATTCATGAATCTGTTTCCTGTTAATCGAATTCGTAGCGGCCAAACACATAAGCCACATTGCCATTATTTAACTGACCATTCAGCCTTGGGATAAAGGTACCAATCAAAGACGCCTTGCCATAGCGAACCGATGCAACAGGCAAAGGAGCAGGAAAAGGAACGCCGCCGATAACATCCTGGCGTGAAATAAGCTGTAACGACACACCAAGACCAGCTGATAACTCACCAACAATCGGCCAATACCAAAGATGCATATATCCAATCTGAAGCTGCGGCTGATTATGCGAATCGGCAAAAATCATTCCGTAGATAAATTCCTGGTTATTATTTTCATCACTAATACGCTTACCCAGGCCACCACCGTAAGCAAACTCTTGAAAGTCTTCGAGTTTCTCAGCGGTATAGGTTGAACGATCGTGCCAGGAATACCCCGACAGCAATAAATCATTCTTACCTTCCCGGTTTATTTTATCCACACGCTGACAAGCAGCCGTCGCCCAATCCCACATATTGGAGCAATCCATTGCAGATGCGGGTAAGGCAATCAGCAAGCAAAGGGTGGCAAACAGTTTTTTCATTATCTCAACCAAAATATTTCAAAGCACCGGCAGCTCCGCCAGCTTCTCAATTAAACACAACACCATAAACACAATAAGCGGGGAATCTCTTCCCCGCTTTTAAATAGTCAAATCACTTGATTAATGACGGAAGTGACGAATCCCTGTCACCACCATCGCAATACCATGCTCGTCCGCAGCAGCAATCACTTCATCATCGCGCACCGAACCACCTGGCTGAATAATGGCCGAAACACCGTTCTCTGCAATGACATCCACGCCATCACGGAATGGGAAGAAAGCATCAGACGCTGCCACCGAGCCACGTAAATCGAGACCCGCAGCCTTGGCTTTAATAGCCGCAATTTTAGTGGAATCCACACGGCTCATCTGCCCTGCACCCACGCCCAGTGTCTGGCCCTTGCCGCAGAATACGATGGCGTTTGATTTAACAAATTTAGCCACATTCCAGGCAAACAACAGATCTTTAAGCTGGGCTTCGGTTGGTTGCAGTTTGGTAACCACTTTCAAGTCATTCAAGGTCAGCTCATGCGAATCAGGCGTTTGCACCAGCAAGCCACCGCCCACGCGTTTCAGATCAAAACGATTAGCTCCCTGCTCTACCGGGACTTCCAGTACGCGAACATTTTGCTTTTTAGCCAGCAATGCCAAGGCTTCTGCGGTATAGGCAGGGGCAATCAGCACTTCCATAAACTGCTTGGAAACCGCTTCTGCCGTATCTGCATCAACAGTCTGATTAAACGCAATAATGCCGCCAAACGCGCTGGTGGTATCGGTGGCAAAAGCCAGGCGGTAAGCCGAGTAGCTATCTACGCCAACAGCCACGCCACACGGGTTGGCGTGTTTAACGATCACACAAGCAGGCTCTGCAAACTGTTTCACACATTCCCATGCTGCATCGGAATCGGCCACATTGTTGTAGCTTAATTCCTTGCCTTGCAATTGTTTATAAGCAGCGAGGCTGCCCATGGCCGGATCAATATCACGGTAGAAAGCAGCACTTTGATGCGGGTTTTCGCCGTAGCGCATATCCTGCACTTTAACGAATTGCATATTCAGGCGATCCGGGTAGGATTTTTTCTCGCCCTCTGCAGTCAGTGCAGTCAGGTAATTAGAAATTGCACCATCGTAAGCAGCGGTGTGGCTGAAGGCTTTTTTAGCCAACACTTTGCGTGTAGCCAGTAATAAAGCGCCGTCATTGGTCTGCATTTCTTTAATCAGATCTGCGTAATCACTGGCATCGGTCACAATCGCCACATGGGCATGATTTTTAGCAGCAGAGCGCACCATGGCCGGGCCGCCGATATCGATATTTTCGATCGCATCTTCATAATTGCAATCAGGGCGGGCAATAGTGGCTTCAAATGGGTAGAGATTCACACAGACCAGATCAATATTGCCAATTTGGTGTTCTGCCATGGTGGCAACGTGTGCAGGTAAATCGCGCCGGCCCAAAATACCGCCGTGGATTTTTGGATGCAGCGTTTTTACACGCCCATCAAGCATTTCAGGAAAGCCGGTGTAATCAGCCACTTCGATCACAGGCACGCCATTGTCAGCAAACAATTTAGCGGTCCCACCGGTCGACAAAATTTCGACGCCTTGCGCTGCCAGTGCTTTGGCAAAATCGAGTACACCGGTTTTATCGGATACGCTGATTAGCGCACGGGTAATTTTGGTCATGATTTCAGCTTCCCTGTATATAAAGATACAAACTCGTTTCTTGTGAAAACTGCGCGTCTGCGCATTACAGCAAATCGTAAATCTGTAATTTCTTACGCAAGGTATTGCGGTTAATACCCAGCATATCGGCCGCTCGGGTCTGATTGCCCTCTACGCGCTCTAAAATCAATTCTAACAGTGGCTTTTCAACACGAGCCAGGACCATATCGTACATTGCACACGGCGGTTCGCCGTCCAGGTCCTGGAAATACTGGTCGAGAGAAGCGTAAATCGCCTCGGCGATCAGATCGGTTTGAGTACTCATAAATCTCCCGATTCATCTTTTTGTGATTTTGTTTCTTTTGGTAAATCTTCGTACTGCAGCCGCTCACCTAAAGTAAGCAAGCCATCAAAATACTGGCGGGTGGTATCCGCTTGCCCTGCCGTTGATTCCTGAGCATACATAGCCTGACGAAATTCATTGCTGCCACGTAAGCCCCTGGTGTACCAGGCGATATGCTTGCGAGCGATACGGCAACCAGAATACTCGCCATAAAAGGCGTAGAGATCATCCAGATGGCCGAGCAATACATCGCGAACTTCTACCACTTCCGGCGGGGGAAGTAACTCACCGCTGGCCAGATAGTGGGCAATTTCACGGAAAATCCACGGCCTGCCCTGTGCAGCCCGCCCAATCATAATCGCGTCCGCACCGGTTTCTTTAAGCACCAGTGCCGCTTTTTGCGGGCTGTCGATATCGCCATTGGCGATCACAGGAATCTGAATCGATTGTTTTACCTGGGCAATCAAGGCATAGCGCGCATGACCCAAGTACATATCTTCACGCGTTCGGCCATGAATAGCCAGCGCGGCAATCCCTGCCTCTTCAGCTATTTTGGCCACACGCATAATATTTTCTTCGCCATTGGCAAAGCCCAAGCGGGTTTTCAGTGTAACCGGCACGTCTACGGCACGCACCACGGCATGCAGAATCTTTGCAACTAAGTCTTCATTTTGCAACAGGGCGGAGCCAGCCAGCTTATTGCACACCTTTTTAACCGGGCACCCCATATTGATATCAATGATCTGCGCACCGTGCGCCACATTATGCCGGGCTGCAGCTGCGAGTAATTCCGGATCAGAGCCGGCAATCTGCGCAGAAACCGGCGCAAGCTCACCTTCAAAATTAGCGCGATTCAGGGTCTTCTTGTGCGAGCGCATGCTGCTGTCGGCCGTAATCATCTCGCTCACCGCATGCCCGGCGCCAAAACGCTTGCAAAGCATACGGAAAGGACGATCGGTCACCCCCGCCATGGGAGCGACAATCAGATTATTTACAAGGGGATAGGGGCCGATATGCATATGCTGCTGGCGCAGTAAAAGGCCGCGCATTCTAACGCCTGCCTAATTTTTAAGCAACAGCCTTCAGGCGGATTTTTATGAAATATCCTTAAATCTGCAGGCACAGAGAACACAGAATTTAAAAAGCAGTGCACAGAGAAAGCGCGCCTGATCACAAAGGCGGTATACAACGCTTGGGTGGCTTTACAAGCATCGCATTGTTCGTAGGCTAGGTGCGCACCCCATGTGCGCTAAGCAAAGTCAAAAAGATCTTTTTAGTGCCTTCGGCACGCTGATTCAGGTGCGGCATCCCCGCGGGAACTCACTTTCTTGAACGGCCAGAAATCCTGGTACGCAAAGAAGGCCGCCCCGACCAGCACGAAAGCCCCTCAGCTGCGGACAATCGAGTCGGCGGCGGGCGGGATTAGCTCGTTCCTCGCTCCCAAGCGATCCCCCGCCCCGCTTGTTCCTCGCTTCGGCGTGCTTCAAGGGGACTTTTAAGCCCTATGCCAAGATCGTGGTTATTACGTTTTTTCGTTGTTTATTGATGTAAAAACAAATTGCTTAGCGCACTTGGGCTTTCACCCGCCCTGCATTTTTGCAAAAAAATAGCGAACCCGCAGGCTCGCTATTTCTGATGATTAAGCAATGATCAGCTTAGCTTCTTAGTCAGAATCTCAGTCACCATAGCCGGGTTGGCTTTACCCTTGCTGGCTTTCATACACTGGCCCATTAAGGAGTTAATCGCAGCCAGTTTTCCGCTCTTATACTCTTCAACGGCCTTGGCATTGGCGGCCAGCACTTCGTCGATAATCGCTTCGATTGCGCCGGTATCCGTGGTTTGCTTCAGGCCATCACGCTCGATAATCGCATCCGCTGCATCACCAGATTCCCACATCTTTTTCAGCACGTCTTTAGCGGTTTTATTGTTGATGGTGTTATCCATCACCCGCTTCACTAAACCAGCTAAAGCTGCGGCAGAAACAGGGCTGTCGCCGATCGATTTTTCTTCACGGTTCAGTGTGGCTGAAACATCGCCCATGATCCAGTTAGCAGCGAGCTTGGCATCCGCGCCTGCAGCAACCATGGCTTCAAAGTACACAGCCATCTCTTTAGAGCTGGTCAGCGTGCTGGCATCATAAGCCGACAAACCGTACTCTTTGCTAAAACGCTCGCGCATCAGCTGAGGCAGCTCGGTCATTTCGCCGCGCACACGCTCAATCCAGTCTTCCGAGATGCGAAGTGGCGGCAGATCCGGATCCGGGAAATAGCGATAATCATGCGCGTCTTCCTTACTGCGCATCATGCGGGTTTCGCCGCTGTCCGGGTCAAACAAGATAGTTGCCTGCTGAATCTTATGGCCGTCTTCGATCTGCTCAATCTGCCACTGTGTTTCAAACTTGATCGCCTGTTCCATAAACTTAAAGCTATTCAAGTTTTTAATTTCGCGGCGCGTACCAAATTCTTTCTGACCTTCCGGGCGCACAGAAACGTTCACGTCACAGCGAAAGCTGCCTTCCTGCATATTGCCATCGCAAATACCGATCCAGGTCACGAGGCTATGCAGGGCTTTGGCGTAAGCAACCGCCTCGGCTGCGGAACGCATTTCCGGCTCGGAAACGATTTCCAGCAACGGTGTACCGGCGCGGTTCAGATCAATCCCGGTCATGCCGTGGAAGTCTTCATGCACCGATTTCCCCGCGTCTTCTTCCAGGTGAGCACGGGTCACATTAATTGTTTTTGTGACATCGCCAACCTGAATCTCGATCGCACCCCCCTCAACCACAGGCAGTTCAAACTGGCTGATCTGATAGCCCTTAGGCAAATCAGGATAAAAATAGTTTTTACGCGCAAAAACCGACTTGCGATTAATCTTGCCGCCAATCGCCAGGCCAAGCTGAATCGCACGCTCTACCGCGCCACGGTTCATTACCGGCAAGGCACCCGGCATGGCCACATCGACCACGGCGGTTTGTGTATTTGGCTCAGCGCCGTAAGCGGTGCTGGCGCTGGAGAAAATTTTCGACTGAGTCGAGAGCTGGGTATGCACTTCCAGCCCGATCACTACTTCCCATTTCATTTTGGTGATTCCTATGGCTGCTTAAAGGCTGGGCGCACGGGTGTGCCAATCGGTGACTTGCTGCAACTGATGCGCCGCATTCAGCATTTTGGCTTCAGAAAAATAATTACCAATCAGCTGCAAGCCAACCGGGCGGCCATTGGCAGCAAAGCCCGCAGGCAGGCTCATGCCTGGCAAACCTGCCAGATTCACAGCCAGTGTGTAGATGTCTTCCAAATACATTGCAGTTGGATCGGCATTTTTCTCGCCCAGGTTCCAGGCAGCCGTTGGTGCAACAGGGCCTGCTATCAGATCGCAGTGCTCAAACGCAGCCTGGAAATCGTTGGCGATAATGCGGCGGATCTTTTGCGCTTGCAGATAATAAGCGTCGTAATAACCATGGCTGAGTACATAAGTACCGGTCAGAATGCGGCGTTTAACCTCTGCACCAAAGCCCTCTGCACGGCTTTTCTCATACATATCCGCAAGGCCAGAGTATTCCGCAGCGCGATGGCCATAACGCACGCCATCAAAGCGGCTCAGATTACTCGAAGCTTCTGCCGGGGCAATCACGTAATAAGCTGGAATCGACAGTTTGGTATTCGGCAAGCTGACTTCAACAACGCTAGCACCCAGCTTTTTATATTCGCTGATCGCCGCATCTACTGCGGCAGCCACATCGCTAGCCAAACCTTCAGCAAAATATTCCTTAGGCAGGCCAATTCTTAAACCAGCCAGCGGTGCGTTTAAATCACGGCTGTAATCTTCTTTGGCATGCTCGAGCGAAGTGGAATCACGCTCATCAAAGCCCGCCATCACATTCAGAAGCAGTGCACAGTCTTCAGCGCTTTTACCGATCGGGCCACCCTGGTCCAGCGAGCTGGCAAAAGCAATCATCCCAAAGCGGCTGACAATACCGTAAGTAGGCTTAATCCCTGTTACGCCACAAAATGCCGCAGGCTGGCGAATCGAGCCACCGGTATCGGTTGCCGTAGCAATCGGAGCCAGACGCGCAGCCACTGCAGCAGCCGAGCCACCCGATGAGCCACCTGGCACAGCTAATTTATCCCATGGATTTTTAACCGCGCCGTAAAAGCTGTTTTCATTGGATGAGCCCATGGCAAACTCATCCATATTGGTGCGGCCTAAGCTCACCAAACCTGCCTTGCGGCAAAGCTCGATCACATTGGCGTCGTAAGGCGCAACAAAGTTATCCAGCATTTTGGAGCCACAGCTGGTTTTCCAGCCCTGCTGGCAAAAAATATCTTTTTGCGCAATCGGCACACCAGTCAGAACACCCGCCTGGCCATTGGCCAGCAGCGCATCAGCGGCTTTTGCTTCGGCAAGGGTTTTATCCTCATCCAAAGTAATAAAGGCATTCAAGTCCTGCATGGCTTTAGCGCGTGCTAAATATTCGCTGGCCATTTCTACCGCAGAAATTTCTTTGGCGGCCAGCATGGCCGACAGTTGTTTTACTGATTTTTCTATCATTATTTTTTAGCGGGGATAACCCCTGCCCCTCACTCAATCACTTGCGGAACAAGATATAAGCCAGCTTCAACTGCTGGCGCCACCGCCTGCCATGCTTCGCGACGATCGGGCTCACGCGCCACATCGTCACGCAAACGCAGCATCACATCCTGCGCATGCGCCATCGGCTCGATACCTGTGGTATCGACGGCACGCATTTCTTCAATCAAAGTAAGAATTTGGTTTAACTGGCCTTGGGTAGCCGCTAATTCATCACCGGTCACCGCGATGCGGGACAAGCGGGCGATGCGCGCTACATCTTCAATAGACAGGGACATGTCGGATTTACCCCGTAAACATTTATTAACGTCAACTCGATAGGGTATCATACAGGGTTTGATTACCACCACCCGTCAGTACACTAGGGCGGAGGCTGTAACGTTCAAATGTGCCGCGGAACTTTTTCGCTTGCACCGCCGCCTTAACAGGCTGTTCTTGTCAATTAAGCGCAAGACAAAGCCGGGTGGAAAAACCCGATATCGTGCCGTGGCAATACAATGCCGGCGGACAGCAAAAATAAATTGCATGCGAAAAAGCCAGATATTTGGGCTTTTTTTGTATAGGGCGTTGTCCATGACAAGCCCGCTTAGAGCAGACGTAAAAAATATTTTGCCTGAAAGGCAAAACTAAACAGCAAAACTTAATAGCCCGTGGGTATTTTACCGGCGGCCTTCAACACCTCTATAAAAGTGTGAGACCCGAATGTTTGGACTTCTTTCCGGCTACTTTGCCAACGACATCGCCATTGACCTGGGCACTGCCAACACGCTGATTTATATGCAGGGCAAGGGCATCGTGCTTGATGAACCATCCGTGGTAGCCATTCAGCAAGAAGGCGGCCCATCAGGCAAGAAAACCATTTTAGCCGTTGGCGCAGAAGCAAAAAAAATGCTGGGCAGAACCCCTGGCAGCATTAACGCCATCCGCCCGATGAAAGACGGCGTGATCGCCGATTTCACCATCACCGAACAAATGCTCAAACAGTTCATTAAAAAAGTGAACCCAAGCCGCATGTTCTCGTCCCCTCCCCGCATCGTTATTTGCGTGCCATGTGGCTCTACTCAGGTTGAGCGCCGTGCGATTCGCGAATCTGCTCTGGGTGCAGGCGCACGTAAGGTAGAGCTGATCGAAGAACCAATGGCTGCTGCAATTGGTGCAGGTATGCCGGTTGAAGAAGCAACCGGCTCGATGGTTGTGGATATCGGCGGCGGTACCACCGAAGTGGGCGTGATCTCGCTTGGCGGTATTGTTTACGCATCCAGCGTACGCGTAGGCGGCGATAAGTTTGACGAAGCCATTATCAATTACATCCGTCGCAACTACGGCATGCTGATTGGTGAAGCCACTGCAGAAGAAATCAAAAAACGCATCGGCAGCGCCTTCCCGGGTGCAGAAGTGCGCGAGATGGAAGTAAAAGGCCGTAATCTGGCCGAAGGGATCCCGCGCTCATTCACGATTTCTTCCAATGAAATTCTGGAAGCGCTGACAGAACCACTTAACCAGATCGTTTCGGCAGTAAAACAAGCCCTGGAACAAACCCCGCCGGAATTAGGTGCGGATATCGCCGAAAAAGGCATGGTACTCACAGGCGGCGGCGCACTGCTGCGCGATCTGGACCGCTTACTCATGGAAGAAACCGGCCTGCCGGTATTCGTAGCTGAAGATCCGCTGACATGCGTGGTGCGTGGCTCAGGCAAGGCACTGGAGAAGCTGGACAAAGCGGGCAGCATCTTTACTTACGATTAAGCGCTCATCGTGAGGCGGCAAGTCGTATGAAATAACGATTTGCGATAAAACACACGCAAACCACCCGCTTAAAGAGGTGGTTTGCGTTTTACTTAGCTTTTGAGAAACATCGGCCGTCTTTCATGCAAGCCTCTCAGCCCGCCTTTTTTAAGCAGGGACCAAAACCGCTGACGCGGTTTTTCCTGTTTTCTGTCCTGTCTGTTAGTTTGATAGTAGGGGACGCCAACTATCAGATGCTCGGGCCTGTCCGCCAGCAGCTCTCTATCCTGCTTTACCCTTTGCAATGGCTGGTCACCGCGCCATTCGAGGTACTCAGAGACACCAGCACCTTTTTATCAAGGCAAGCTGAGCTACTGGGGGAAAACCGTAAACTGCACGATGCCCAGCTCTTAGCCAGTGTTAACGCGATGAAATTAAAATCACTGGAAGCAGAAAACGCCCGCCTGAGGCAGCTCAATAGTGTTCAGGCCAGCCAGCCCAGCCAGCTTACAGAAATCCTCTACAATGGCCGCGATCCGTTTACCGCCCGCCTGATTGTCGATCGGGGTGAAAGAGCCAAGATCAGTGAAGGGCAAATTGTTGTAGATGCCAGCGGCGTGGTAGGTCAGGTGGTCCGGGTGCAATCAATGACCAGTGAAGTGCGGCTGATTTCTGATCGTAATCATATGGTGCCGGTACAGATTGAGCGCAATCAGTTGCGTACGGTGATTTATGGAATGGGGCGTGGTTTACCGCTTGAAATTCGCAATATGTCATCTAATTCAGAAATTAAAGAAGGCGATATTCTGATTACTTCAGGTATTGATGGTTTATATCCGCAAGGATTACCTGTAGCCAAAGTGCAAAAAATCGAACGCAATACCGGCAATGCCTTTGCCCGAATTTATTGCACCCCTCTGGCAGGTATTGAGCAACATCGCTTCTTACTTATTTTAGATCACAATCAAGCCGCTGCCCCTTATCCAGCCAATGCTTCGGAAACGGCTGGGGCCAAGAAAAAGAAGGGTCGCTAATGCCTGTTTCACGTCAATTACTTCGCCCGGTCAGCAGTGGTTTCATCCTGCTGACCTTTGTTCTGTCGCTTGCCATTAATCTGTTGCCCTGGCAGGCAGGCCTGATCGGCTTTGCACCGGATTTTGTCGCTTTATTTATTATCTACTGGACACTCAACCAGCCCCGTCGTGTGGGTGTGGGCTGGGCCTTTTTTCTGGGGCTATTAATGGATGTGGCCGACGGGAATATTCTTGGCCAGCATGCACTTGCCTATACCGTGATCGCCTACCTTACACTGGCACGTCAGCGCCAGCTGGCCGTTTTCCCATTTTGGCAGCAGGCTTTTGTTGCTTTAGCACTGATGCTGTCCGGGCAGGCGCTGATGCTGGCCCTGCGTACTGCAATGGGTGCACCTTTCCCTGGCTGGGCCTATTTTGCAGGATGTTTTGTTGCTGCATTTATCTGGCCCCCCCTTTCAAATATTCTGCTCTCTCATCAACGCAGACCGACGACTGAAGAACTATGAGCCGCGGCGAACTTAAAAATCAGCATAGAGAGCGATACGCTTTCCAGCTGCGAATCATCGCGGCTGCTCTTTTTGTTTTATCTCTTTTTTCCCTGCTGTTTGGCCGTTTTTTTTGGCTGCAAGCTGTTCAGCACGATAAATACATGACGCTGGCCGAGCAAAACCGAATTTCTCTCGTGCCGATTCCGCCATCGCGCGGCATTATCCGGGACAGAAACGGCGTTATTCTGGCGCATAATTTTTCTGCTTATACGCTGGAAATCACCCCTTCCAAGCAGGCCAATCTGGAAGAAACAATCGAGCAGCTATCCGGCATTATCGAAATCACGGCCAAAGATAAACGCCGCTTTAAAAAGCTGCGTGATGAAACACGTGATTTTGAAACGCTGCCTATCCGCACCCGTTTAAGCGATGAAGAAGTCGCCCGCTTTGCGGCCAACAGCTACCGCTTTCCCGGCGTAGAAATTAAAGCGCGTTTATTCAGACATTACCCATTAGGCGAAATCGCCAGCCATTTAATTGGCTATATTGGCCGTATCAATACCAAAGATTTAGAACAACTCGACGAAGACGGTGTTGCCGCCAATTACCGTGGCACCGATCATTTAGGCAAAATTGGGATTGAGCAAAGCTACGAGCAGCAATTGCATGGCAAAACCGGCTTTGAAGAAGTTGAAATTGATTCCGGCGGACGGGCCGTGCGCACCTTACGCCGCACGCCGCCTGTGCCCGGCAGTGATCTCACGCTGTCTGTCGATATTAAATTGCAAAAAGTAGTAGAAGATTTATTTGATAAGCGCCGTGGCTCATTAGTCGCTATTGATCCTAAAACCGGCGGCTTATTAGCCATGGTTTCCAAGCCGGGCTTTGATCCCAATTTATTTGTGGATGGAATTGATCCATTAAACTGGAATGAGCTCAATACCTCGATTGATAAGCCTTTGCTCAACCGGGCGATTCGCGGCGAATATCCTCCCGGATCAACCTTTAAACCATTTATGGCTTTAGCGGCCCTCGAAGGGGATTTCCCGCTGACACGGCAAACCATCAGCGATCCCGGCTATTTTATGTATGGCAATAATAAATTCCGCGATTCACATGCCGGTGGTTATGGCTCAATGAGCTTTGACCGCTCGATTGTGGTATCCAGCGACACCTATTTCTACCAGCTTGCCGTACAAATGGGCATCGACAATATCGCCAGATTTATGAGCACGCTCGATTTTGGCAGCCCTACCGGTGTCGACCTGAATGGCGAACGTCCAGGCGTTTTGCCCAGCCCGGAATGGAAGAAAAAACGCTTTAAAACACCCGCCACGCAAAAATGGTATTCAGGCGAAACCGTTTCGATTGGGATTGGCCAGGGATATAACAGCTACACGCCGATGCAAATGGCCCATGCAACCGCCACGCTGGCTAATCGCGGCGTAATGTTCCGCCCGCACGCCGTTGGCAAAATCATTGATCCCATCACCGGGATTGTAAAAATTGTGGAGCCACAGCCCGTTAAAACCATGAACTGGAAAAGTGAAAATACAGAGCGGGTGATCCGGGGTATGGAAGGGGTGATCCGCGAAGGAACCGGAGCACGTACTTTTGCTGGTGCTACTTATGTTGCCGCGGGTAAAACCGGTACGGCGCAGGTGTATAGCCTGAAAGGCAGTAAATATAATAAAAACATCAGCGAGCGTTTACGCGATCACTCTTGGTTTATTGTTTTTGCCCCGGCAGACAAGCCGACCATTGCACTCGCCGTTATTGTAGAAAACGGGGGGTTTGGCGCACAGGCGGCAGCTCCGATTGCAAGACAGGCGCTGGATTTTTATCTTACCGGCAAAATGCCTGCCATCCCTAAAGCGGCAGCCAGCAGCGCGGCTCCTCAGGCAGCAAGCAGCACAGAGGAGATCATCGGTGATTAAGCATCTTTGGGGCCGCTTTATCCGGCCAATTGATCCCTGGCTTTTACTGTTTACCATTTTGGTGCTTGTGCTTTCCACGATTTTGTTGTTTTCTGCGTCCAACCGCGATCTGGACATGATCATCAACAAAATTACCTTTATGGGCATCGCCCTGACGGTGATGTGGCTGGTCGCTAATACCTCCCAGCAAACCCTGATCCGCCTCGCCGTACCGGCTTATGTGGTGGGTTTACTGCTGCTGATTGCCGTGGCGCTCTTTGGTGATATCAGCCACGGCGCACGCCGCTGGCTGCATATTGGGGTCACAAAAATTCAGCCTTCAGAGCTGATGAAGCTGGCCTTGCCTATGATGCTGGCATGGTACTTTCATCACTTTGAAACCAGCATCCGCTGGAAACACTACCTGTTTGCGGCCTTGCTGATGATTGTGCCGGTTGGCCTGATTATGAAACAGCCCGACTTGGGCACCAGCCTGCTGATTGCATCATCCGGCTTTTATGTGCTGTTTTTTGCCGGCTTATCATGGAAGTTTATCGGCCTGATGGGGGCGGCGGGCGGCGGGCTGGCCTATATAGTCATGCACTGGAACTCCTGCATTAATATTCTGCACGAATACCAATGCCGCCGTATTGCCACCATGCTTGATCCCATGCAAGATCCGCTGGGCGCCGGCTACCATATTATTCAGGGCACAATTGCAATTGGCTCAGGTGGAATCTTTGGTAAGGGCTGGCTAAACGGCACACAAACCCATCTGGATTTTATTCCGGAGCGCACCACAGACTTTATCTTTGCCGTGTTTGGCGAGGAATTCGGCCTTTTGGGCAATGCCATCCTGTTAATTTTATATTTGCTGCTGATTGGCCGCGGTTTAATTATTGCCAATAACGCCTCAACCCAGTTTGGGCGTTTATTAGCCGGGGCGATTACGCTGACATTTTTTACCTACGCTTTCGTTAATATGGGTATGGTTTCCGGAATTCTGCCCGTAGTAGGCGTTCCGCTGCCACTGGTCTCTTATGGCGGCACATCGATGGTGTCGCTGCTGACCGGCTTTGGCCTTTTAATGAGTGTGCAGGGTGATCGTAAGTTGATGAAATCATGAAGCTAACACATTATTCACCGCTGATCGCCGCCCTCCTGCTGGCAGCCTGCAGCACCACACCTCTGCCCCCGGCTCAGCCTGGCAAGCCCTTACCAGCTAATTTACCACCAGGCCCGACTACGCCGCCGCAGTACAGCTGCAACTACTCGGCCAAAGGGGGCGGCGCTTTTTACAAAGATGATGGCCCGATGGATTCATTTCCCTCAGGGATAGATCAGATCCCTGAGCCTTTGCCACGCTGGGAGCCGCTGCACCGCTGGGCAAATAATCCTTATACCGTGCTGGGACAAAATTTCACCCCGCTGCCACGGCCTGGCGAATTAAAACAACGTGGCACTGCATCATGGTACGGGCGCAAATTTCACGGGCAAAAAACATCGACTGGTGAAATCTACGATATGTTCGCCATTACGGCAGCGCATCCTACCTTGCCCATCCCATCGTATGCCCGCGTCACCAATGTAAAAAATGGCCGCAGCATTATTGTGCGCGTCAATGACAGAGGGCCGTTTTTGCATGGCCGCGTGATGGATCTGTCTTTTCTGGCCGCCTGCCGCCTGGGCTACACCATGGAAGGCAGTGCCGAAGTAGAGGTTGAAAGCTTACTCGCCAGCGACACGCCAGGCAGTGTGGCCGCAGCCGTTCAGCCCGTAATTGCAGCCAAACCCAAACCCGTCAGCATTCCGCTGGCCGATGCAGGTAATGGTGCAATCTACTTGCAACTGGGCGCATTTGGCTCTTTAGCCAATGCCGAAAACTTCCGCAATCACTTATCCAGCCAGCTGGACAGCGACTCAAGCAAGCTGCTGATTCAGACCATAGGCCAGCTTCACCGGGTAAGGCTTGGCCCCTACCCTGACAGAAAAAGTGCCGAGCTGGCAGCCGCCAGAATCAGTGGCGATTACCAGCTGCCCGCCGTACTCAGCCACTAAACCAGCCGGCGCACTGCGCTGGCTGCATCAGCAAATTCAAAAGGACCAGCGCACAGCGCGCTGGCTCCGTCTGCCCTGCACAGGCTGATTTATATTGCCTATAACAAAGTCATTACCCAGCCCAAGCTTAAGTAGATCACATTACATTAAGCCTGTTTTAACCGATGGGATAATGTGCCGCGATTTCTCCCTTAAGCTCAGCGCTTTAATTTTTATTTTGTATTTATTTAAGGTGACTGTGTGTCTCATCCTCAAGCGGCATCCTCTCCCGATGCCGAACACTCTTTTGAGCAGATTCGCCGCTTATTGATTGTGCTTTCCAGCTCTATCTTTATTTTTACGATTGCCGCAGTCAGCTGGTCTGTTTACCGGGACTATAAAGACACTTTACACAGCAGCGAAAAAGAAATTCTGACCATGGCGCGGGCCATTGATGAGCACTTAAGCCGCAGCATGGAAAACAGCCTGCAGGGGCTGTATAAGATTCAAAACGATGATATTTTTCAAAGCTGCCTTGCCGCCAGAAATGAGCCTTGCCTGTACGCATTTCTAAGCCGCCAGCTGAGCCAGTACCCCCAGCTCAGCACCTTTGCAGCGGCCGATTCGCAAGGCAATATCACGGCCTCCACCCTGCAACACCCCGCTCCCGAGCATAATATTTCTCAGTCAATGAGCTTTAGCGCCCCAAAAATGCAGCCACAGGCGCGCTTTTATATTGCTGAGCAGCAGGCAGACCCCAGCGGTAACCTCGATATTATTCCTCTGGTTCGCCCCTTAATTGATAAACAAGGCCAATTTAATGGCGTATTAATTGCAGGCATTAACCCTGGCTATTTTGAGCGCTTCTATTCTTCACTCAGCCAGAGAAAAGGCATTGTTATTCGTTTATTCAGGGATGATGGCATTTCTCTTGCCAGCTTTCCGCATAACGATCGGGATGTTGGCCGGGATATATCAGGCAAAGAATTTTTTGGCGATCATTTTGCGCGTAAAGAAAGTGGCCTCTTTACTGAGCACAGCCAGGTTGAGCAAATGACACGCATTTTTGGCTGGCGATATCTGGAGCAATGGCATCTTGGTATTTCGGTAGGCATAGATAAAGACGAAGCATTACGCTCATGGAAAAACGAAAGCCTGCTTAATATTGGCATTACTTTTTTAATGCTGCTCTTTGGCGCGCTTCTGCTCGTTTATGTATTTCGCCAGTTATCTCGTTTAGAAAAAACCGAAGCGGATCTTTATCTCACCAAAGTTGCAGTAGAGCATGGTGCGGATATGGCCATCTGGCTGGACGCCATGGGCCGCATCCGCTATGTGAATACCACTGCATGTACCCGGCTGGGTTATAGCGAATCAGAGCTGCTTTCTATGCAATTGCGCGATATTAACCCCACATTCAACCCGGATTACTGGCTTAAATTCTGGCAGAAATTAAAAACCCATAAACATTTAAGAGATGAAATTTCACTTAAAGCGCGTAATGGAAGCAGCATTCCTACCGAGATCAACTCTAATTTTATTGTCTTTAAAAAGCTGGAATTCAATTGCGCTGTCGTCCGGGATATCTCCGAGCGCCGTCTGGCTGAGCTTGCCATTATTAAAAGTGAGCAACAGCTGCGGCTGGCCCTGGAAGCCTCAAATACTGGCTTATTTGATATGCAGATGACTGGCGATCAAACTGCCATTACCAGCCCTGAATATGACAGGCTGCTGGGCTTAAAGCCCGGAGATGAAAGCTTTAAAAAATGGCAGGCACAGGTTCATCCTGATGATAAAGAACAATCGCTTGCCCATTTTCAGCAATACTTGAAAGGGGAAGCGCCGCAATTAATCAGCGAATATCGCCGTAAAACACAGTCAGGAGAATACCGCTGGTTTCAATCGCGCGGTAAATTTGTCGCATTTGATTCCAGTGGCAAACCCACCCGCATTATTGGCACCATGACCGATATTACTGAGCGCAAAGAAGCCCAGGAGCGCATCGTTGAATTAGCGAATTTCGATTCTGTTACAGGCTTGGCTAATCGCAATTTACTGCGTGATGAACTCAGGCTTGCGCTTGCCTCAGCAGAGCGCAATCAGCAAAACTTAGCGGTTTTCTTTTTGGATTTAGATCGTTTTAAAACGATTAATGACTCCCTGGGCCATGCCGCAGGAGATGCCGTTTTGGCTCAGGTAGCGAACCGCTTTAAAAAACTAATCAGCCCGGGAGATATTCTGGCGAGATTAGGAGGGGATGAATTTGTCATTGTGCTGACCAATATCTCCCATTCCCTGATTGCGGGGTCCATTGCAGAAGCTATTTTGGCTTCCTTTGCCAAACCCTTTGAATTAGAGGCCGGGCATTTCTCAACCTCTACTTCAATTGGTATCAGTATTTATCCTGAAGACGGCACAACAGCAGATGATTTAATTCGCAACGCCGATGTGGCTATGTTTCAGGCAAAAGCACAGGGGCGCAGCAATTTTCAATATTTCACGCCTGAAATGAATGCCCGTGCTTCAGAAAGGCTGGAACTGGAAACCAGCATGCGCACCGCGCTGCTTAATAATGAGTTTATTCTTTATTACCAGCCGCAGCTCAGCCTTAAAGACGGAACAATCATTGGTGCAGAAGCACTTATTCGCTGGAATCACCCTAAGCATGGGCTGATATCGCCCACTAAATTTATACCCATTGCAGAAGAAAGCCGTTTAATTATCCCGATTGGCAATTGGGTGTTAAAAGAAGCCTGCCGCCAGGCTGCTGCATGGCAATCAATGGGATTAGCTCCGATTAATATGGCGGTGAATTTATCCCCCCACCAGTTACACCAGGCTAATTTCTTAGAAATCATTACCTCGGCCTTAAATGATGCCGCACTCGATGCCCGCCATCTGGAATTAGAAGTAACCGAATCGGTGATTATGCAGGAGGTTAAACAAGTGATGTCTACCCTGCATGGTATTAAACAGCTTGGCGTAAAACTGTCTTTAGATGATTTTGGAACGGGTTATTCCAGCCTGAGCTATTTAAAACAATTTGCTTTTAATAAGCTAAAAATAGACCAGAGCTTTGTAAGGGATGCCTGCAGTAATAATAATGATGCTGCAATTGTATTGGCCATTATTGGTCTGGGGCAAACACTGGGAATGGATGTACTGGCAGAAGGCGTAGAAACACGCGAACAACTGGCATTTTTAAAACAAACACAAACTGCATCAATTCAGGGTTTCTTATTTAGTAAACCTGTTACTGCAGCGGCGTTTGAAGAAATGCTGATAAGCAGCAAAAAATTAGCGCTGTAAAAAAAGCCGGGCTTAATCACCCGGCATTTTTTTATTCGTCGTTTGCTTTTAATTCTGTAACCAGATCAATATATTTTTGTTTGGCTTCGTCGCCAGTCATACCTTTTAATTCTGACCATGCATCAAACTTGGCACGGGCCACAAACTGAATTGCAGACGGGCGATCGCCTGTTGCATCACCTTCCGCTGCTTGCTTAAACAAAGAATAAAGCTTGAGCTTCGTTGCCACATCAGGCGCATCGTTTAATTTAACCACATCATCCTGAGCGGTTTGAAACAGGGAAGCGAGATCAGACATTGTGTTCTCCAAAGAGGGATAAAACGATCGTTTTAATAAGGCAAAAGTATAGCCCGTGCGCCTGGATAAACCAAGCAACACGGGCTTGTTGATATCCCTTAGTCGGCTAACTGATACACACGCTTTCCTTTCACCAGCGTATGCACCACCCGGCCTTTCATTTCCATGCCCACAAACGGCGTGTTTTTGCCTTGGCTCTTTAATGCAGCAGGCGTGACTTGCCAATGCGCTTCCGGATCAAAAATCACCATGTCTGCACGATGGCCCACTTCTAAACCCGCAGCAAAACCCAGCATTTTAGCAGGCACAGCGGTGATTTTAGCCAGCGCTTGCGGCAATGAAATATGCTGGCGCTCTGCCCATGCAAGGGTCAGCGGCAAGAGCAGCTCAAGCCCTGTGGCACCTGATTCTGCCTCAGCAAACGGCAGTAATTTACCGTCGTCATCCACAGGGCTGTGATCGGAGCAAATGGCGTCAATTGTGCCATCCGCCAGCGCGGCCACAATGGCATCCCGGTCACGAACCGAGCGTAATGGCGGATCAAAACGGAAATTGCTGTCAAAAAAGCCAATATCCACATCGGCCAGATGAACATGATTAATGCTCACATCACAAGTCACCGGCAGGCCTTGTTTTTTAGCCTTACGCACCAGATCCAGCCCGGCCATGGATGAAAGTCGGCACAAATGCACGCGCGCGCCGGTTTCTTTCATGAGCAGCAGAATATTAGAAATCGCCACGGTTTCGGCCAGCACTGGAATGCCCGTCAGCCCAAGGCGGGTAGCGTAATCACCATCGTGGGCCACACCCTTGCCTAAACCGGCATCCTGCGCACGCAGACGCAGCTCTGCGCCAAAAGTAGCGGCGTATTGCATGGCGCGATACATAATTTGTAAATCGCTGATAGGCTGATCGCCTTGCGAAAACGCCACACAACCGGCATCACGCAGCTCGGCCATTTCGGTGAGCTCTTCGCCTTTAAGCTGGCGGCTTAAAGCGCCCACAGGATAGAGACGGGCCAAATCCAGATTTTTAGCGCGCTGGCGCAGCATGGTTACAAGGCTGGGCTCGTCGAGCGGCGGATCAGTGTCTGGCGGGCACACAATACTGGTCACCCCGCCGGCCACCGCAGCGGCCATTTCGGATGCCAAAGTGGCTTTATATTCAAAGCCAGGCTCGCGCAAACGTGCGGCTAAATCAACCAGACCGGGGCAGACTAATAAGCCACTGGCATCTATGGTTTCATCCGCCACAAAGCCAGCAGGAGCCGCGCCTACTCCAACAATTTTGCCGCCAGCCAGGTATAAATCAGCAATCTGATCGGTGTTATTCAGCGGATCAATTAATCGCCCGCCAAGAATTGCGATGTTTTTCATTTTTGTTTACCCACTTTGCTGGCGAAACACTCTGAATACGGCCATACGCGGGTCAATACCGAAAGAACATTTTTCATATTATTTATTCGCTTTCTGATTACGGGCCACAATCGCCAGCACAGCCATGCGCACAGCGATACCGAAAGTCACTTGCGGCAAGATCACCGCCTGCGGGCCATCGGCCACGGCCGAATCGATTTCTACGCCACGATTCATCGGGCCGGGGTGCATCACGATGGCATCCGGTTTCGCCAGCGCCAGTTTTTCCGGGGTAAGGCCGTAATACTTAAAGAATTCCTGAGTCGATGGCAGAAAAGCCCCCGCCATCCGCTCATTTTGCAAACGCAGCATGGCAATCACATCCACGTCTTTCAGGCCTTCGGCCATATCGTGGTATACATGCACGCCCAGCTGCTCAATGCCGGTCGGCAAGAGCGTTTTTGGCGCAATCACACGGATTTCCGGGCAGCCTAAAGTACTCAGCGCATGGATTTGCGAGCGCGCCACGCGCGAATGCAAAACATCGCCAACAATCGCTACGCGCAGCTTGGTAAAGTCGCCCTTAAAGTGGCGGATAGTAAACATATCCAGCATGGCTTGCGTAGGGTGAGCATGGCGGCCATCGCCTGCATTCACCACCGCGACGCCTTTTTTAACGTGCTTAGCAATTAAATGCGCCGCGCCCGATTCTGAATGGCGCACCACAAATAAATTAGCGCCCATCGCTTCCAGATTGTGGATGGTATCGAGCAGAGTTTCGCCCTTGGCGGTGCTGGAGGCTTGAATATTGAGGCTGGATACATCGCCGCTCAGGCGTTTTGCGGCCAGCTCAAAGGTGGTGCGGGTGCGGGTAGAATTTTCAAAAAACAAATTAAAAACAGAAGTGCCAGCCAGATCCTGCCATTTATTATTCAGTAATTCGCCGTTCTCAACATATTCGGCAGCCTGATCAAGGATTTGGGTCAGGATGCGCTTAGGCAGGCCTTCGGTCGTTAACAGGTGGATCAGCTCACCTTGAGCATTTAACTGCGGGTTATACATCGGCATCCTCGTCGGAACGATCAGCTGAAGCCTCCGGTGAGCGGTGGCTGAGCGCCTCGCCCGTAGCCGGTGAATCCAGATAAGTTTGTAAAATCTGCATGGCAGCCACTTGATCTAAAGCTGGCTTTTGGCGGCGCCCACGAACACCCGCTTCGTTTAATGCACTACAGGCAGCGGCGCTGGATAAGCGCTCATCCACCAGAAATACCGGCAGGCCAAAACGCCCGTGCAGGCGATTGGCAAATTTGCGCGAAAGGCGCGTCATCTCATGTGGCGTGCCATCTAAATGGCTGGGCAGGCCAACGATTAAACTTGCAGGCTGCCATTCACGAATCAGCTGCTCAACCCGCGCAAAACGGCGCTCGTTTTCTTCTGCGGTGATGGTTTCTACCGGGTGGGCAATGCCCAGCTCGGATGAGCCAACTGCTACGCCTATCCGCACTTCACCAAAATCAAAAGCCAGGAGAGTACTCATTATTTTCCAGATGACAGCCCGGATGCTTCGGGCTATTTCAAAATGTGGTATGCCCAAACAAAGCCGCTGCTAAGCGTGGCCTGCTTCTTTAGACAACATGGCAATATCAATACCCAGCAAACCCAAGGCTGCGGCATAACGCGCTTCGGGCGGTAAATCAAAAATAATTTTGGGATCGGCTTCTACCGTAAGCCAGGAATTCTGAGCGATCTCGTTTTCTAACTGGCCGGCATCCCAGCCCGCATAGCCCAAAGTCAGAAACACCTGATCCGGCCCCTCGCCGTCCCCCAGCGCCTGCAAAACATCTCTGGAAGTAGACAGCCCCATTTCATCTGAAACGGCCAGGCTGGATTGCCAGCTGCCCAAGGGCGTGTGCAGCACAAAGCCTCGATCAGTTTGTACCGGCCCGCCAAAATGCACCGACAGCGCGGCCATGTCGGGGCGGTGCAGCTCGATATCAATCTGCTCAAACAGCGACGACAGCGTCATGCCCAGCGGCCGATTCACAATCACCCCCATAGCGCCCCGCTCATTGTGCTCACACACAAAGGTCAGGGCCCGGGAGAAAATGGGATCAACGAGGCTAGGCATCGCAATCAAAAAATGACGAGAAAAGTTCATTGCGTTATCCATGCCTGTAATTATCGCACAAGGCGCTAAAAATGGGCGCATCAGCTTGGTGACAAATCATTCAACAACGCCTCGGACCAATGGCACAATACCGCATCCCACTTCACTGCCTTAGTCCATGACATCACTTGTTTGGTTTCGACGCGATCTGCGCTTATTTGATCACGCCGCCCTGTACCACGCACTGAAAGCATCCAAAAGTGTGATTGCCGTTTTTATCTTTGATACTGCCATTTTAGATGGATTATCAAAAGATGACCGGCGCGTGGCATTTATCTGGCACAGCCTGCAGCAATTAAAAAAGAGCTTAATAGAGCAAGGATCGGATTTAATCATTCGCCATGGCGTGGCCAGTGATGAAATCCCCAGCCTGGTTAAAGAATTCAAAGCCACAGCACTTTACTGCAACCACGATTACGAGCCCGCAGCCATTGCCAGAGATCTCAGTGTAGCCGGGCAATTAGCCACCATGGGCTGCCGCTTTTACAGCTTCAAAGACCAAGTGATTTTTGAAAAAGACGAAGTGCTCACAAAAACCGGCGGCATGTACAGCGTATTTACTCCGTATAAACGCGCATGGCTGGCAAAAGTAAATGACTTTTATCTGAAGTCCTACCCCATACGCCCTTATTTAAGCAGCCTTGCGCCGCTGAGTGGCGAAGCAATGCCCACACTGGCAGAGCTGGGTTTTGATGATACAGACGTAAGCATACTCAAACCCGGCATGGACGGCGGCGAGGCACTGTTTGATGACTTTTGCCAACGCATCACGGATTACCATGAGGCAAGAGATTTTCCGGCAGTAAAGGGCGTGTCTTATTTATCTGTGCATCTGCGCTTTGGCACGGTATCGATCAGAGAATTAGCAAAAAGAGCCTGGCAGATTGGTGGCGCAGGTGCAGAAACATGGCTTTCCGAGCTGATCTGGCGCGAGTTTTATCAGCAAATCCTCTGGCACAGGCCTGAAGTTGTTCAGCACGCATTTAAGCCAGAATACGACACGCTGCCCTTCCCGAATAAGCCGGATTACTTTGCCGCATGGTGCGAAGGCCGCACGGGCTTTCCGATTGTGGATGCCGCCATGCGCCAGCTGAATCAAACCGGCTTTATGCATAACCGCCTGCGCATGATTGCCGCCAGCTTTTTAGTCAAAGACCTGCTGATTGACTGGCGCTGGGGCGAGCGCTATTTCGCCGAAAAACTCAATGATTTTGACTTAGCTGCAAATAACGGTGGCTGGCAATGGGCCGCCTCCACCGGCTGCGATGCCCAACCTTATTTCAGGATATTTAACCCGGTTACGCAATCAGAGCGCTTTGATCCTCAGGGTAAGTTTATCCGCCGCTATTGCCCCGAGCTTGCCGCGCTCAGCAATAAAGAAATCCACGCGCCATGGCTGGCTAAAGCTATTTTCGGGCAAAAAGCCAACTATGATTATCCTGAGCCGATTGTGGATCACGCAGCACAGCGCCTGGCTGCACTGGCTTTATTTAAACGCAATTAATTTTTTACCCCCCAGAGAGCCTGTGCCAACGATGCTGAAAATATTCACCCCAGCAAGGTTAATTGCCCTTGGCCTCTTCCTTGCCATAAGCGCCAGCGCCGTCGCTTACTTTGCCATCATGCAAGAAAAAGAGCAGGACGGGCACTGGCCATGGCCTTTGAATGGCGTGCTGATCAATCAATCCGCCCAGCCTGCCAAAGTTTGGGATGATGACCATCTTTACTACACAATTGCCGCAAAAACCCGCTCCGGGGATCACCAGGATATCGATCATGTTCAAGAAACCGCATCCGGGCGCTGGTGCAAATTAGGCATGAAGACTGTTACGCTGAAAGCTGATGGCTATCTGGAAAACTGCCCTTGTTTCTCGCTTGAAGCAGGCCGGGCGTGTATTCAATTTTAACGCTCAGAAGCGGCAATAGATCACAGCCACAGGCAAGCGAATAGCGGCATGATAGACGGCTGACTTTTCAGCGCGCAGACACATGACCCGCACGACCCGAATTCTCTATACCCTGCTTTTCCTTACTATCAGCTGCCTCAGCACCTATGCCTCTGCCATATACTGGCCATGGCCCTTAAATGGCAAAGTGGTAAATCAAAGCAGCCTGCCCGTTGCCGTTTGGGATGGCGAACACGGCATTTACACCCTGCCTGCTCACAGCTTTAGCCCCAAAGCACTGGATGTAGATCATCTGTATTCCAGCCAGAATAACAACTGGTGCAAAATTGGCCCGCTAAAAGTACAAATAGACAGCAAAGGCAATATTGATCAGTGTGAATGCTGGGTAGAAAACGCAGGGGACGCGTGCGATAGCAGCACTGTAGTGGCCGAAGTAAAATCCAGCACTGCGCCTAAAGTGGCACATGCACAACCCGCCAGCATTCCTGTAAGCCAGAGCTGAAGATCAGGCTTAAACGCCCGCATACTTTGGGTAAGAAAAGCACAAATAGTGGATCAGATTAAATCCAAAGTGCAGCAAAACCGCCATTTCTATACGCCGGCTCTGCTGATACACCAAGGCATAGCCCAGCCCCGCCAGGCAAGCTAAAGCCATATATATTGCTCCGCCTGAAAAATGGGCCAGCCCAAACAACAGCGCCGAAGCCCCCACCGCCAGTGCCGTGCCTAAAGGCTTGCTGCTTAAGCGGTGCAAAGACTCCTGCACAAAGCCGCGAAAAAAAGCCTCTTCGGCAACGCAAGTCAGCAGTAAATTCACCAGCAAAAACACCGCCGTATGCGCTGGCAACTTTAAATCCACACGGAAAAACTGGCTTAGCAGCCCAAGCATTATCAGGATTGCAATGCTTGCCAAAGCCAGCCGCCATGAACGCTGCAAGCCCTCTTTCAACTCCGCCCGGCTTGCGGCCTTGCGGCAAAAAATGGCAAGCAATAAGAAGCCAGCCAGCCCTTTATCTAAATTGGCATACAGCGTAAATGGCGGCGAATCAGCGCTTAATTGCACGCCATTAAAAAGCAGCAAATTATTAAAACCCGGCACGCGATGCACCGCCAAAGCCAGCGCCAGCACCGCCGCAATCACGCCCAAAGCCAGCCGTAAAACCCCTGGCAGCCGGTTGCACTCCGCCACCAGCAAGCTTAAAGCAAGCAAAAACACCGCCAATACGCCAACCAGTCCCAGCACACCTGTTGCCAGCCCGGCGCAAAGCGCCAGCCCAAAAAAGACCCAATAAGGCAATACAGCAAACCTGCCCCATCGCACCGCAGGCAGCCACACACATACAATGGCCAGCATTAAAAACACATAAGCGGGAGAACTTAGAAGCTTCAGCATTCAGAACCAATAAAAAGAGGCATACAAAAATCAACGCCGCTAAGCGCTGAATCCCGAATCAAAAAACGTAATCAAGAACAAAACAGGCCTTCCCAAATACAAAACCTATCTGTTTGACCACGACCATACCGGCTTATCTAAATCATGCAGCCCTAAAACCGACGTCTCGCCACAGTCTTTTTGCAAAATAATCGAATTGCAATCTGCCTCACGCTCAAGCGCAGCAACCAGACGGCTGGCATGGCTGACCACAATTACCTGGCTGTGCGCCGACGCAGCAGAAATTAAGCGGGCTAAAGCAGGCAATAAATCCGGATGCAAACTGGTTTCAGGCTCGTTCAGTACCAAAAGCTCCGGCGGGCGCGGGCTAAGCAAAGCGGCAATCAGCAATAAATAGCGCAGCGTACCGTCCGATAACTCCCTTGCCGCCAAAGGGCGCAACAGGCCACGCTGCCACATCAAAACGCTGAAGCGCCCATCATTCACGGTAATCTCGATTCGTGCACCGGGGAAAGCGTCGTCAACCGCCGCCATGAGTGCAGCGGCATCGCCAATCTCAATGATGGTTTGCAGCGCCGCAGCCAGATCGCCACCATCATTCGCCAGAATAGGCGTGTAAGTACCAATCTGCCCCTGCCTGGCGGGCGCGCTGGCATCGGTACGTAAATGATCATAAAAACGCCAGCGGCGCATCGCCTCGCGCAGCTGCAAAACCTCGGGCGCATTCACCGGATCGGCACACTGGCTAAAAATACTGTCGTAAGCAGGCACATGCTGGCTGACCACCTGCCAGCTGCGCCCCACGCGTGTTTTGGCTACGGCATTACGCCTGTCCATCAGCAAGGCCACATCACGCTGAACATTGCCCGCCCAGATTTTCTCACGCTTTATTTCAGGATCGGCCGCAAATAACGATGAGCTGGGTGTGGGCAAACCCAAATCGATCGCATAAGAAAAATCATCGCCAGCAAAACCCAGCTTCAGTGAAACCGCCGCTTTTCTGACCGTTGCCTGAATCGGCACCTCACCACGGCGCATTGCAGCAGAAATACTCTCCGGCCCCGCCCACAAAGTAGAAGCAAAGCCCCCTTCCTGCGCCAAAGACCCAATCAAACGCCCCGCCGCAGATTCCGCAATCAGGCGTAAAGCGCGATATAAACTCGATTTCCCGCAACCATTAGCTCCACTGATAACATTGAGCTGAGCCAAAGGAATAATTAAATCGCGCAGGGAACGGTAATTGGCAATCGCAAGTTTATGCAGCATGGCAACCAACCGGCAAAAAACACCATCATAAAGCCAAGCGCAGCCTGTGGCTTGGGTGTTTCTTTACAAAATGCACAGAGATAAAAAGCCGGGGATAAAAGCTCAGAACTTCAGCTAAATAGCAGGGCGCTGATTATTTGTATTAATTAGAATTACGCTGTTAAAGCCTTAAAATATCGAATTAAACCATTTATTAATGACGATCAGATTTAATCAATCAAGCAGATCATCACTATCTTCCTGACTGCATTACGGGGCGTTATTTTTATAGAAACAGCATAAATTACTTTTTGCATCGTTGTTATTTAATAAACATTGATTGGAAGTTGGGCTTTGCAGGCTTAGTAACAAACTACAAAATCCCAATGAGGTGTATGGCGGGTTAGCCATAAGCCTAACCCACAAATATTTATTACCGCCAGAATGGCGATAAATACAGACCGCCTATTTTATGGCCGTCAGCGCGGGTTGATAAAATCAATCCTTTCTACAAGGTTTTAATTTAATTTTTTTATAAGCTAGTAGATATACTCTCCAAATCACAATCTGGATATATAGTTGAAATAATATTCAGCAATATTTTATATGCCTTGTCTATTTCAGGCGTTTTTTTTGTAATAAATTTATAAGAAGCCACTCTCCCATAAAACAAATCACTTGTGTCAGCTGATGCATATGTTTCAATTTCCACTTTTGTGGGAGTCAGTAAAAAAACAAGCTCTTTCTCATTTAATAAGTTGTAACATTGTGTTATGTAGGCAACGTGACTTTCAAGTGTTTTTAGATATTTAGCAACATCAATCACAGTTTTATCTTTACCTAAAAGCTCAGTAATAAAGCATTCTTTTTTTCTTCTTGCCTTTAAATAAATGGCAAGGCATTTCCTACTTGCAAGCATCCAATCTTCTGGACAAGGAAGATTACTCAATAAACTTACAGCAAAATGATTCAACTGATCCATATTATGTTCAATAGACTTTTTTACCAACACCAATTCAAATGTATCTCTGCGAACAATATTAATAGAAAATTCGTCTGTGAACCGAGGGTCTGCTTGCCCAAGAGCCAAATAGAATTGATTTTTTGCTACTCTTTTCATTTTCTGATTATGCCTTTATTCAAACTACAATATGGTAAAGCGAGTGCTCATCCGAGTATTTATTCAGCACTACTCTCAGATAAGCCCCCATTCTACACACTCACAAAAACCATCTATGCAGATGCTATTGAGCAAAAAACATAATCAGGTTTAATTTTATGCCTAATTATGTCTCTTGCTCCGGAACCCTTGATTTAGCTGCTTGCCCAACATAGCTATTTCGGATGGTCAAATAGGTGGGATGCCCTTATTTCATGACACTTTACTCAAGCCTCGTAAGTGTAAGTGGCTTTATTGGCCCCGCTGGATGAGAACAGGCGGTTGCTATTGTCAGCGTGCTTATAATTTGTAGTCCCCGCCCCAACGGTTTGGTCGGTACGGTTACCGCTGAAATCGTAATAATAGTTAAAAGCTCTGCAGCTTGGGCTGGTGACCGATCAGCCCAACAATTCCATGATGCAAATGTTGGGCTGATAAAGCTTTAGCCCAACCTACCGAGCTAAGCGGACAAAAATTGTCGACAAAACAGGGGGCGATTCAATCTAACCCCCGCATAATAAATTTAACCCAAAAGACAAAGCCAACTCAATGGCGGCACACGGTGTTTAGTGTGTTGCTATTTAGCTGGCCGACAAGCGAAGCACGGCAGCTTATAAAAGATACCCGTGATGAAGTTTAATCAAGAAATACAAGCACAAGAAGAACAAGGAAGAAAGTTATTCCAACACATATAAATACCCAAGGTTTAATTTTATCTTTTGTGCCATCGCGTTTGTAACCACCAATAAGCATAAAATCCCCGGTTTATTTCTCACAACTGCATTTTGATGCTGCAGGATCCCAACTTATTCCTGTTTCACCTTGATCCTTGGTTATCCACCACCAGGACCTCCAGCTAATTGCCCTGCAGAGCCATAAGCATATCGTGCTCTACGAGCCCCTAATTAAGGATAAAATATATGAGAATAGTTGCAATCCAGCCTCCGATTACATAAATCTTTATACCGTCCGCATTCCATCTTCCAGCAAGAGGATGTACAAATTGACACCAGAACGAATTTTCTTTTATTTCGTCTGCTCCCCTCATAAAAACGATCCAAAACACAAACAAAGTCTCAATAGCTATCCCGGCTAATTCCATTGTTCTTACTTCCTTTGAATCTTATCAATTTTATGCGCTATCATTTTTTTTACCCCAATATCACTGGGACTAGTTAGTAAAATAGCAATTTCATATTCATTTTTAGCCATGGCTTCAAAACCTGAATTCTCATACGCTGCAGCTAACCCTAGCCTAGCCTCGACAGAGCTTTCATTAAGCGCAATAGCTCTATTAAATAATTCAATTTTCTTAATGCTTGATAAATTTTTATCATTCATAGCATGGTAAATATATGACTGCGCAACACCTTGATCATGCCAATGCAAAAAATATGTAGTACAAAAAACTGAAAAAAAAAAAAAAATTAAACTCAAAAAAAAGCAGAAAGAACAAGTGCATTACTTCGCATAAAAATGTCCTTGAGATCTATTTTAACTATTACGGATCCCACCCACATACCCATAGATTGTTGGTGGTCAGTCTCGGAAATGTGGCTGCCTATGGGTGTGGCTGCATAAAAAAAACAGAGAAAAATAAATAATTAGCAAAAAAATAGATAAGTACGGAAAGCAATAAATATCCAATAAATGCAAAAATTATCGCACTGTTTGATCTGCGCGCATGAACAAACCTCCCGGCCAGCCAAAAAAATGCCAGATTTAGGCCGCCAACCATCCCAATTGCCCCGGGCCAACTATCAAACAACCCATAAAATAGCGGGAGCAAATCGTTGGGAAACGGAAACAACAATCCGTCAGATAGCATCAATACTACCCTTCTTGCCGTATGCCATTCCTCGTACCCGAGCAAAAGGTTCGCCACCACTAAGGTTAGGCATAATCCAACGTACAGGATAACGCCAACAGCATAAACCATACTGCCAGCCTGCAGTCCTGATAAGAAGTTCGACTTGTCAGTCATTGTTTTATCGCACCTTAATGACGCCATTCTGCATGGCCTTCTGATATTGCTTGTTGGCTTTATCACCAAGCGCATCGCCCTGAAGCCCCTTCATGACGCCGTCAAGTATTTTTTTCTGCTCTGACGTCAGAACCACCGGAGTGCTATTCGGATCAATATCTTTGAACTTAACAGCATCTGACAAGGAAATATCGTTTATGACCTTTTCGGTCAAACCTTCCAACTCATCCTTGTTGAATACATTATTGCAAGCCTTTTGAACCAATTGCTGAGTATTCTTCCTACCTGATGTGGAACCATAAAATTCGGCACTAAGCCTGACGGATCGGTGTAACTCAGCGGATCTCCTCCCACATATCCATAAGTAAGTATTAATCCCTCCCGCTAAACCAATCGGATCAGATTCAATATATCGCCCTGTCGCAGGATCGTAATCCCGGAAGTAGTTGTAGAGCTTGCCGGTTTCTTTATCAAAATACTGGCCGGGGAAGCGCAGGTTGTAGCTGAACTTTTTACCCGTTTTACTTGGGTCTTCGTCAGCCAGGCTATTGCCAAATGGCTCGCCATCCCAGCGCCAGAGGGTTTGCTTGCTGGCTGGATCAGTAATCTGGCGAGGTGTGCCAAGGTGATCGGCCCAGATATAGCTGATGTTAGTGCTGGCACCCGCAGTGCTAAGCACAGCTACCGGCGTATCGCCCAGCCAAATGATTTCCTGCACAGGCTTGCCATCAGCCTGATATTCACCCAGTAAATGGCCCTGAGTATCATTGATACACAGAGCAGGAATAACTCAGCGTATAACTTGGATCAGAAAAAGTTTAATTCCTTTGTTTAACATTCTCAGAGCCAAAGAAATTAGATTTAACTTTACTCTGACCCCAGTTATTCCAACGGTTTGGTCAGTACGGTTGCCGTTAAAATCATAAAAATAATTAAACGAGCTGTTATTGCTGACGGCCAGATTTAGCCGGTCGAGCAGATCGTAGCTATATTCTTTTCTGCGCTGCGGGGCGTTAATGTCATCAATACGGCGAAATTGCTGGCGGCATCGTTGTTATTTAGTAAACATTGATTGGAAGTTGGGCTTTGTAGGCTTAAGGAAAAATACCAAAGCCCAACGTATACGTTCAATTTAGGAGCTAATACGTTTCCAGCACTGTACAAGCCTCTCAAGTTCAATCACTTCAGAATAGTGTTCATTTTTACTATCTGAACATACTGTTAGCTCTTGATAAAACATGGCCCAATCACTTTCATTTAGCTCATAAAAAAATGAAGCTATTTCTAACGAAAAAAATTGTACATATGCCTCTTGGATAAACAGCAGCTTTTCGAGATTAAAGACAGATCCTTCAAAAATTGAAAACCCATATAGATTATCTTTATATTGTTGAACATGAGCTAGCGCAACTTTGAAATAACTATTGCCAGCATATTCCTCTCTACCCTTGTCAAGGAATAGGCCAATTTTATTATAAACATCATAAAAACCAGCGGACTCTGAATTTGCTATTTTTTTTACATCCCCACCTTGGATACCCTTAGCGTAAGCTGCAATCTCAATTTCTTCATCGCCTACATTAACTTCAAAATAAATAGTATATTTTTTAGAAATCAAGTATCGCATTTTTAATATTTCGCTGTTGGTGATTTAGGACCAAGAGTAATTTCTCGATCTGCATCTTGATTATATGGACAACCTCTGACTCTAGCTGCACTGACAAAAAAAACTTCAGCTTACGAGCTGTTATGACTAATGGCCAGATTTAGCCGATCGAGCAGATCATAACTATATTCCTGGCTGCACAGCGAGGCATTAATGTCTTCAATGCGGCGTAAATTGCTGGCGGCGTCATTGTTATTTACTCAACATTACTTGAGTGTTGGGCGTTGTAGACTCAGCCACACACTACAAAAGCCCAATGTGGTGTATGGCGGGTTAGCGATAGAGATAACCCGCCACTATTTTGAATAGCCAGAGTGGTGATGAATTAAAAGCAGCCAATTTGACGGCCGTTAGCTCAGGTTGATAAAACTAACCCGCCTTACTTGGTTAAATACTGCTCCCAAAAAACATCCAACGCTTGACTTGACAAATAGCAGCCTTGTTTATCAGCAAGATAATCAAGTACCTTAGCAATTGCATTATTCTGGCTAATAGACCAATAATTAATCCGTTTTTCAACCCAAGACAACCTAACCTCACCATTACTAAACGGAGGAGTTAGCATTGACAAAACACAATCAACCATAACATCTGCATTAGCATAATCCTGCACAAACCATCGTAAATATGAGGCAACATAATAAGAAAACGCCTTATCAGACAATCGATAAACAACCCCCTCTGTAAATAAAAGGTCACTATCTTTTACTTCTCCCCATCGCTTATTATTAAATATATTAATTGCACGCCTGCAATCTTCCAACTGGCATTTATTATCAAACAATAAATCAACACTACGAATAGTATGTGCATCATCAAAGGCAGATTCAAGCATATGTAACAATTCAAACTTATCCATACCACCCCCTAACACCCTTTAATCGCAGAATAAACAATACATTTGTTCAAGCTATTACGAGCATTTTCCCTTTCTAACTGATGTCGTAAATCACCACCATGGAAACACATATTCATTACATCATTTCTTGCATTTATGCAGGCATTATTCATAACCATCTTATCTTTAATTACAGCACAGCTATCTAAACCACCGCAGCCTCTTCCTCCAGAAACATTACACATTTGATCTTTTCTATTTTTTAAATAATCATAATTTCCTTTTGAACAATCACCAGGTGGATCAACTCCATCACCAGCATACTTACCGTCATTTCCACAAGTCTCTTTCCACCATTTTTTCGCCTTTAGTACAATATCATCCGGCGAATCAGCTTGAGGCTGCCCATATTCATTCTTATTATTCATATTATTTTGAATCGGAATTAGCAGCGGAACTGGCCCTGGAATTATGCCCGCTAATCCCACAGGATCAATCGCTGAAACCGGATTCCCACCCACATAGCCATAAGTATTAATCCCGCCAGCCAAACCAATCGGGTCTGATTGAATATACCTGCCGGTAGCCGGGTCGTAATCCCGGAAGTAGTTGTAGTGCTTGCCGGTTTCTTTATCAAAATACTGGCCGGGGAAGCGTAGGCTGTAGCTGAATTTCTTACCCGTATTGCTTGGGTCTTCATCTGCTAGGCTGTTACCAAAGGCTTCACCATCCCAGCGCCAGAGGATTTGTTTGCTGGCTGGGTCAGTAATCTGGCGAGGCGTACCAAGGTGATCAGCCCAAATATAGCTGATGTTAGCGCTTGCGCCCGTTGTACTGACCACGGCTACCGGTGTATCGCCCAGCCAAATGATTTCCTGCACCGGCTTGTTATCTGCCTGATATTCACCCA
>NZ_JAAOLX010000012.1 GCF_011601265.1 Iodobacter violaceini | reverse complement strand
TTACAACCACGTTCGAAGTCGTGCCATCGGCAGACTTAACGGTAAAGGTTTCAGTCTTAGTTTCGCCTTCTGCCAAGGCCTGAACGTTGGCTGCAGCGTTGTTCAGAACATAAGTCCACTTTCCATCGGTGCCAATGCTGAACTTACCGTAAGTGCCGTCAGTGTCAGTCTGAGCCTGGAAGCTGGATTGGCCTGCGTCCTTATCATTCACCAGCAATGTGCCGCCGGTCGTCAGCGTTGTATCTTCTTTGACCTGGCCCGCATCGTCACCTGGCTTATTAGGTGTGATCACTGCTGCATCATTTGTGCCGACCACAGTTACAACCACGTTCGAAGTCGTGCCATCGGCAGACTTAACGGTAAAGGTTTCAGTCTTAGTTTCGCCTTCTGCCAAGGCCTGAACGTTGGCTGCAGCGTTGTTCAGAACATAAGTCCACTTTCCATCCGTGCTAATGCTGAACTTACCGTAAGTGCCGTCAGTGTCAGTCTGAGCCTGGAAGCTGGATTGGCCTGCGTCCTTATCATTCACCAGCAGGGTGCCGCTGGTAGTCAGAACGGTGTCTTCTTTAACCTGGCCCGCATCGTCACCTGGCTTATTCGGTGTGATCACTGCAGCATCATTCGTGCCGACAACCGTCACCACAACACTGGAAGTCGTGCCATCAGCCGATTTAACGGTAAAGGTTTCAGTCTTAGTTTCGCCTTCTGCCAAGGCCTGAACATTGGCCGCAGCGTTGTTCAGAACATAAGTCCACTTACCATCGGTGCCAATGCTGAACTTACCGTAAGTACCGTTGGTGTCTGTCTGTGCCTGGAAGCTGGACTGACCTGCGTCTTTATCATTCACCAGCAATGTGCCGCCGGTCGTCAGCGTTGTATCTTCTTTGACAGAGCCAGCATCGTCACCCGGTTTGCTTGGGGTGATCACGGCCTTGTCGTCCAGACCCTGCACATCGATGGTGATGGTGGTTTTGGTGCCGTCGCTCAGTACAACATCGAAGGATTCGGTTTTGGTTTCGCCGGTTTTAAGGGCTTGCACATTATCCGCATCGTTATTCAGCGTGTAAGTCCACTTGCCATCGCTGCCCAGCGTCAACTTGCCGTAAGTGCCCGCTGCATCGGTTTGAGCCACAAAGCTCGCGCCGCCGGTGGCAGTCAGCGTGCCGCTGCTGCTTTGCACGGTGTCTTCTTGCACCGCGCCGTGGCCGACGGTGGCGGTTTCATTTGTGCCGTTAACGGCGACGGTAATCGTGCTTTCCGTACCATCCGCCGATTTAACGGTGAAGGTTTCAGTCTTCACATCGCCGTCTTTCAATGCCTGAACAACTGGATCGTTATTGTTCAGCGTGTAAGTCCACTTGCCATCGGTACCAATGCTGAACTTACCGTAAGTACCATCGGTATCCGTCTGCGCCTGGAAGCTGGATTGGCCAGCATCCTTGTCATTAACAAGCAGCGTGCCGCCGGTAGTCAGCGTCGTATCTTCTTTGACAGAGCCTGCATCATCGCCTGGCTGATTCGGTGTGATCACTGCTGCATCATTCGTGCCGACAACAGTCACAACAACACTTGAAGTTGTGCCATCAGCCGATTTAACGGTAAAGGTCTCGGTCTTGGTTTCGCCCTCAGCCAAGGCCTGAACATTAGCTGCTGCGTTGTTCAGCACGTAAGTCCACTTACCATCCGTGCCAATGCTGAACTTCCCGTAAGTACCATCGGTATCCGTCTGCGCCTGGAAGCTGGATTGGCCAGCATCTTTGTCGTTAACCAGCAGCGTGCCGCTGGTAGTCAGAACGGTGTCTTCTTTAACCTGGCCTGCGTCATCGCCTGGTTTGCTTGGGGTGATTTCCGCTGCATCATCTTTACCATTGATGGTGATGACGACATTGTGCTTGGTGCCGTCAAGCGACTCTACAACGTATGTTTTATTCAGGCTGTCTTTGTCGCTCAGGCTCTGCACTTCATTGGCGGAGTTATCCAGTGTGAACGACCAAGTGCCATCTTTTGCAATGCTGAAGGTGCCGTATTCGTTGGTCACCGTTTGTGGCTTCATTTCTGACTGGCCGGCATCTTTATCAATAACCGTCAGCTTGCCGTTGGCAATCAGTACACCGTCTTCCTGCACGGTGCCCTGGTCATTGCCGCTGATATTTGCCGGGTCGTCAGCAGGGGTGATGCCTACATCGACTGTGATGACGGCTGTGCCGCCTTTGCCATCGCTCACGGTAACAGTAAAGCTGTCTTGACCGTTGTAATCAGGCGCAGGAGTGTATTCGTAGCTGCCGTCAGGTTTTACGGTAACTGTGCCGTGTGCAGGCTGATCTTTGGCAGTAAAGGTGAGCGGATCGCCATCTTTATCTGTAGCCACCAGCTTGCCAGTGATGGGGGTGTCTTCAGGTGTGGTGATGGCCTGATTGGTGCCAACGGGCGCGTCGTTTACCGGGTCAACTGTGACATTTACAGTGATAATGGCC
Organism: Iodobacter violaceini; assembly: GCF_011601265.1. Classification (GTDB taxonomy): domain Bacteria; phylum Pseudomonadota; class Gammaproteobacteria; order Burkholderiales; family Chitinibacteraceae; genus Iodobacter; species Iodobacter violaceini. The sequence continues at coordinate 125,254 of NZ_JAAOLX010000012.1, read as the reverse complement.
GTGCCGCCTTTGCCGTCGTTTACGGTAACCGTAAAGCTGTCTTTGCCGTTGTAATCCGGGGCAGGGGTGTAGATATAGCTGCCATCAGGGTTGACGGTGACTGTGCCATGGGTAGGCTGATCTTTGGGAGTAAAGGTCAGGGTGTCGCCATCGGGGTCGGTAGCGCTTACTTTGCCTGCAATCGGGGTGTCTTCTTTGGTGCTGATTTGAACCGGTACAGTCAGCGGATTGCCATTGCTGTCTGTAGGCTGAGGTAAATCATTAACCGGGGTAACGGTAACTGCAACGGTGGCCGTGCTGCTTGTGCCATTTGCATCGGTAATCGTGTAAGTAATTTGGTCATTGCCGTTGAAATTGGCATTGGGTTTGTAGCTTAAAGTACCGTCCGGATTAATACTGACCGTACCATTATTAGCAACGGCGGTATTTACTTTTAAGTTGTTGCCAATGTCATTGCCCAGCACATTGATGCGGCTTTCGCCGTCTTCTTCAAGAGTAACTGCATCATTTACGGCTTGAATGCCCGGCTGAACCGTGCCCGGATTTACGGGTAAGTCTGTTGCTGCAAAGTTGTTGTTGCCAAAATTAAAGGCCAGTGGTTCAACTCCTTCAGCAATCCGTAACAGCTGTACGAACGAGTGGCCTTCACTTGCGCCTGTGCCATTTAAACCTGCTGCGGTGGCCTCTAATTCAGTGCTTAAGTCTTGACCATTTGCAATTGCAGCGGCAATTTTTGCAGTGGATTCGGCTAAATCACTGATGGCTGCGTTGGCGGAATCCGCCGGAGCGGTATTCAGTATCTGCGCATCGATTTGCACTGTGCGGGCCGGGCCGATATCAACGAGCTCGCCATCAGGCAGCTGCAGCTGAACATGGCCATCATTGGAGGTCACTAAAACCTGCTGTTCATCAATTTTCTGGCCGGGCTGGAGTGGGACAGTTTTTCCACTTTCGTCGCGAAGGTAAGCTTTACCGTCAATATGAACGATTGTAGCGTGCGCTTTAGTGGTATTAGTCTGTTCGGCCATGAGGTATTAACCAGAAAATGAGGGAATTGAGCCAGCATATAGAGCTTTAGTAAGCTCTAATACTGTACTGAAGTACAGTGTCTTGGGTCGCTGTGGCTGATATCACTCATGAACGGTGATTATTTGGCATTAATTGATTAGAAATAACGATAGTTATGCCATTTTTTATAAGGCTTTTGTTTTGTAAGTTACTGTTTTTATAAGTGATTTAGCGGGGTTGTCTGCTGTTTGTAAGTGTAGGGCCGCTGGGGGTAAATTAAGCAGAGCATCCTGACTTGATCTCTGCCCTGGTGGTGATCTGTGCTTAAGCCTCAGTGATTAGCTCTTTAGCGATCTTGATGACTACTTTTTTTATGGCCACGGGCTGATGGCTTGCGCGGCAAGGTTTGTGCAGCTCGCCTGGGTAGAAAATGGCAAACATGCCCGGTGTGAGATAAAGCCGGGATTCGCCTTCTATAGGCGCCACAAAGGCAATATCTCTTTCTAAAAGCTGATCGTGGGTTTTGGCCAGCGCCTCATTGGCCGGGGCGTAGCCGATCAGCTCTTCGCCTTCATATAAATACTGAATATCAATATAGCGGGCATGAAACTCGGGCTTGCCGCCATCCCATGGCTGCGTAAGCGGTGTTTGTACCAAAGCAAACATCCGTTCGCCATCAATAGGATAGCGGCCGGTTTCCATACAGGAAAAATCTGTGTTGCGCAGATATTGGAGTGCGGTTTCTATAGCGGCGGGCAGGGGCAAGCCAGCTTGATGCAAATGGCCCAGATACATAGTGTTCTCGTTGCTTTATGGAATGTGCGCATTATATCTGAGTGATTTTGCCCACGATGAGAATAAGGCCGATTGCAAGATGCTTAATCATGGCGTAATCTTTTTTGATGTGCATGTTTTGTGTCAGCTTAGTGTTGGATATTCACATGTTAAAAAACCTTTTTGGCCCCGATCTTTGCGCTAAAAGCGAATTTATGGCATAAGGCACACTGCTGTTTGCTTATACCGGACTTTGGAAAATGAAAACCCCGAAAAGATTAGAACCGCTTGTTCAGAATGGACTTGTTGATGAAGTACTCCGCCAGCTGATGAGTGGCAAAGAAGCCGTGGTTTACGTAGTGCGCTGTGGCGACGATGTTCGCTGCGCCAAGGTTTACAAAGAAGCGAATCAGCGTAGCTTTAAACAAAATGCGGCTTACCAGGAAGGGCGTAAGGTTCGGGGCTCACGTGATGCCCGTGCGATGGAAAAAGGCAGCCGTTATGGCCGCAAAATGGCTGAAGAAGTCTGGCAAACTGCTGAAGTGGATGCCTTGCACCGCTTAGCCGCAGCAGGCGTGCGCGTGCCCACCCCATATAACTGCTTTGAAGGCGTGCTCCTGATGGAGCTGGTTACCGATGCCGCAGGCCATGCTGCCCCACGATTAAATGATGTTGTGCTGAGCCATTCAGTGGCTTTGGCTTATCACGCCATGCTGATTAAGCAAGTGGTATTAATGCTTTGCGCTGGTGTGATTCATGGCGACTTATCCGAATACAATATTCTGGTTGATGCAGATGGCCCGGTGATTATTGATTTGCCACAGGCCGTAGATGCGGCAGGCAATAACAGCGCCTTTAGCATGCTGGAGCGCGATGTGGGTAATCTGGCCACTTACTTTGGCCAGTTTGCTCCGGAGTTACTGAATACAGATTACGCATTTGAGATCTGGAGCCACTACGAGAAAGGCGAGCTGCATCCTGATGTTGTGCTGACTGGCCGCGCCCGCCGCAGCGAGAAAAAAGCCGATGTACGTGGCCTGATGCGTGAAATTGACAGTGTGAAAGAAGAAGAACTCAACCGCCGCCGCTTTCAGCTGGAAGAAGATTAAGATTGAAAAAAATGCTTTTGAATACCCGCCCGGCAGTGCCCTCTGATATTGCAGAGTGTATTGTCATCAGAGGCAAGACGCGGGAAAACGCGATTTCTAAAACCCGCTTAGCTGAGCTTGGCATTACCGAAGCGTCATGGGCTGCTCAAGTCGAATCCGGCGAATTGCCGGGTCGCATTTGTCTTGTTGAAGGGCAGATGGCTGGCTATTGTTTTGGTTCCGTAAGTACAGGCGAAATTGTGGTCTTAGCGCTGTTGCCAGATTATGAAAACCAGGGAATGGGCAAAGCGCTGTTGCAAAGCGTGATGTCAGATTTGAAAGCACTGGGTCACGCCCGGCTTTTTCTTGGCTGCGCTGCCGATCCTGAAGTAAGGTCCTTTGGCTTTTACAGGCATTTGGGCTGGCGCTCCACAGGTCAGTGTGATGAATATGGTGATGAAGTGCTTGAGTATGTTTTTGCAACGAGCATTCAGGTCTGATTATTCAATCTGGCGTTTTTATTTTTAGGGTGGCTGCTCACCGCCCTCAGTGCCTCCTGCTCACATCTTGTCGTAAAATCCCCTTATGTCACTTCATTTTGTTATTTCTTACGCCGACTGGCCCGATTCGGATCAGTGCCGCTTTATTACCACCGGCCTGGATTTGCCCGCAGCGGCGCTGCTGTGCGGCCGGGGTGAACGCCTGCCTGCGCACAAGCAAACAGTAGAGGCGTGGCTGGCAGGGCGGTTTGGTATGGATCATTTGCCTGCGGCAGCTTTAACGCTGGGTTTAGATCAGCCAGCAGCTAAGGCGGGCTTTTGGCTCAGAGCCGATCCGGTGCATCTAAAAATTGAGCGGGATGGGCTGCTGCTGTTTGATGCACACCATTTTCAAATTACTCAGGCCGAGGCTGATGCGCTGGTGGCGGGCTTAAATAGCGTATTTAAGGACGATGGCATGCTGTTTGTGGCTGCCACGCCAACACGCTGGTATCTGCGCTTGCCAAGCGATCCGCAGCTGACATGGACATCGCTTGATGCTGCCATTGGCCGCGATATCAATACGCTTTTGCCCAAGGGCAAGGACGCGCTGCAGTGGCACCGTCTGCTGAATGAAATTCAGATGTATCTCTATACCCATGCGGTGAACGATAAACGCAGCGACGCACAAACCATCAATAGCCTCTGGCTGTGGGGTGGCTCTGATTACCCTGTTGCGGATACACCCGTCGTGCCTGGTGTGCCGGTTTATGCGGATGATTTACTGCTGCGTGGCCTGATGCATATTGGTGGCTCAGATGTGCAGCCATTGCCTGCCAGCGCCGCAGCACTGCCTGGGGGGGACGCATTAGTGATGCTCAATCACCTTCGCCTTGGGGCCTGTTATGGCAATGCCCACGATTGGCGGGAAGGCTGGCTTGCATTAGAAAAAGACTGGTTTGCGCCGCTCCTGGCAGATTTAAAATCGGGCAAGCGTAAATCACTGGCGATTACCTTTCCCGAACTGGGCCTCGCTCTGCAAACAGACCGATCCTTACGCTGGAAAATCTGGCAAAAGCCAAAATTACCATGGGGTTTTGCTTCGGGCTAAAAAAGTCTGCAGGCACAAAACAAATTAAGAGCACAGAGAAAATCTAAGGGCTTAACTTATTTAGATTTTAATTTGAGTCTTAAAAGATTTTAAAGGGTTAGCTCCGTCTTAGAGGGGGACAAAACTATTTACTTAAGCAAAATAGTGAGGCACGATTTTTCGCAGCTTGGCTTACGCAATAAAGCTGCTAACCCAAGCTATGAATTCAGTTTAAGTAAATAGGATTGGCTGAGGGATACCCTTGGTTTTTTTCCCTGTCTGCTTTCAAACGCCAAGTTCTCTGTGCCCACAGAAGTTCGTTTTAGAAGTTTTTATACCCGTCACTTTGAGTCAGCCATGACCATCATTTCCCCCCGTATTGTTCCATCCGCCGCCGAATCTTTGCTTTGCGAGCAAGGCTTGTCACCGCTAGAGGCGCGTTTGTATGCTGCTCGCGGCATTGCCAACCGATCCGAGCTGGAGCACGAGCTGGCACACCTGCTGCCCTTTCATGGCTTAAAAAATATCACCGGGACAGGCAAGCGCCTGGCAGATGCGATTGCCGCCAAAGAGCGCATTCTGATCGTGGCCGATTACGATGCCGATGGTGCAACGGCTTGCGCCGTGGGGATGAAGGGTCTTGCCATGCTGGGCGCGATGGTGGATTTTGTGGTGCCAAATCGCTTTGAATATGGCTATGGCCTTACGCCGGAAATCGTTGAGCTGGCGGCACAGAAATCACCCGATTTAATCCTCACCGTAGATAACGGCATCGCCAGTGTGGCAGGAGTGGCCGCAGCACAGGCGCGGGGAATCGATGTGCTGATTACCGATCACCACTTACCTGGCGATGAATTGCCCGCCACGCTGATTGTGAACCCCAATCAGCCGGGCTGCACTTTTGCTAGTAAAAATCTGGCCGGTGTGGGGGTGATGTTTTATGTGCTGATGGCGCTGCGGGCGGAGCTGCGCGAGCGGCAGGTTTTTGCGGGTATTAAAGAGCCAAATCTCGCCACCTTGCTGGATTTAGTCGCGCTGGGCACGGTGGCCGATGTGGTGAGGCTGGATGGCAATAATCGCATTCTGGTGGAGCAGGGCTTAAAGCGCATGCGGGCAGGGCGGGCCAGTGCCGGTGTACTGGCCTTGTTTACGGCGGCGGGGCGTTTGCCATACAAGGCTTCTTGCTTTGATCTGGGCTTTACCTTGGGGCCAAGGCTGAATGCGGCAGGGCGTCTGGATGATATGAGCCTGGGCATCGCCTGCCTTTTGGCGGATTCAGAAGCAGCTGCCACACCGCTCGCCAAAGAGCTGGATGGCATGAACCGCGAGCGGCGCGAGATTGAAGTGGGCATGCGCGCCGAGGCCGAAGCCATTTTGGCCGGCATAGCTGTAGATGACGCTTACAGCATCAGCCTGTATCAGGGCGACTGGCATCAGGGCGTAGTGGGGATTATTGCTTCCAGAATGAAAGATCGCTTTCACCGCCCAACCATCGTGTTTGCCGATGGCAATGATGATGAAATCAAAGGCTCGGGCCGCTCCATTCCCGGCCTGCATCTGCGCGATGCGCTGGATTTGGTCTCCAAGCGTCACCCCGATTTAATCCTGAAATTTGGCGGCCACGCGATGGCGGCGGGTTTAAGCCTGCGCCAGGCTGACTTTGCACGCTTTAAAACTGCGTTTGAGTTAGCGTGTCACGAGCTAATGAATGCCGACACGCTGGAGCGAAAAATTGAAACCGATGGCGAGCTGGCCACCGAATCTTTTGCACTGGACGTGGCTGAAACGCTGGACAAACAAGTCTGGGGCCAGGGCTTTCCCGCGCCGATGTTTCAGGGCGAATTCACTGTGGTTGAGCAGCGCCTGGTGGGCGAGCGGCATTTAAAGCTTAAACTCGCCAATCCACATGGGCTGGTGCTGGACGCCATGCGCTTTGGCCATGCCGACCCGCTGCCACCCAAAATCATGGCCGTGTACCGCATCGGTGTAAACGAGTTCCGTGGCAACCGCGTAGTGCAGCTGCAAATTGAACATGTGAGCGAATAGCGCTTGGGTGTGTGATGCGGCTTAGCAGTACTGAATGATCGCAGGCGGGTGCAACTCCAGACGCGCTAACCAAATTGTTTTTTCATTAGCAAGCAGCGAATAAGCCTAACAACCAAGCATTCTCGCCAATGATTCCCTGCCAGGCCATCGTCTGTTTGCTATGGTAAAGAGGGGGCGCAGCTATGTGCCAGAGCGTGTTTGGGTGTGAATAAGGGGCTGGCTGAATGAAACCAACTTTGTGGTATTTATTGCTGTTGGTCTTAATCAGTTTAACGGCCTGCGGAGGGGGGGGCGGCGGCTCTTCAGACAGTGTGGCGCCAACGCCTGTTTCGCAAGTTGTAACTGCCACCCCCCTCCCAACAGCGATCCCCACCGCGCAGCCTACTGTTATTCCCAGTGTTACACCCACCGCTATTCCAACCGCCGCACCCCAGCCCACGGCGGTGCCCACTTTTTTACCCAGCTCAAGCCCCAGCCCTACATTAACGCCCACACTGGCCCCGGCTCCCAGCCCTTCGCCCAGCCCTGTTCCAACCTCTGTGCCGGTTACGGCTGCAAATGCGGGCCTGATTATCAGCGAAGTATCCAGCAATGATTTGACCAATGCCGGGGCGTGGGTGGAGATCCATAATCCGGGCAGCAGTGCCGTTTCCCTTATTGGTGTCAGCTTGCGTACCCGATCTGGCCTGCGCTCATCGCCATTTACCGTTTCCAGTGCGCCGGTCAGCTTTAGCCTGCCTGCCGTTACGCTGGCAGCAGGCGGGTATTTAGTGGTGATCGCTAAAATTGACGACAGCGTCAGTGATAACAGCCAGGCGGTGTATATCAGAAATGGCGAAGCCGTGCCCTTTTGGGATGCCAATGGCGCTGCAGAGCTGACTTTTGCAGGGGCCACTTTAGATTTTGTCCGCTTTGGCAGCAGCAGCCATGCGCCACTAAGCAGCGGTGCATGGGCAGGAGCCAATGTGGCCGCCATGCCCGCTACATCGCAAGATTATGGCAAGTCTTTGGTACGGCCTTTTCCGTTGCAAGCCAATAGCAAGAGCGCCGCAGACTGGCTGCAGGTTTCTTTCGCCACGCCCGGCGGGCGCAATGATGTGCCCGCCACAGCAATAGATAGTGATAACGATGGCATCCCTGATAGTGCAGAAGTTGAGGGCGGCACATTTGGCGGCTTAGATTTATTTGCGATGGGAGCAAGGGCGAATCAGCGCGATATCTTTGTACAAGTTGATCATATGATTTCCAGCGATGCCGGCATTACCCCGCGCAAAGAAGCACTGCAAAAAGTAGTGGATGTCTTTGCCGCCAGAGGTTTCAGCATTCATTTTGATACCGGCAGCCTGTATTCCGCCAGTTTTAACCCCGCCTTATTTAATCTGGGTGGCGGGCTTGCAGGCGGATCTAATGCGGTGAGCTATGCCAGATGTTTAACTTTAGACAGCAAAGCAGGCTGCGCCTCTTTATACAGCTATAAATCAGCAAGTTTAGATATCCGGCGCAAAACGATATTTCATTATCTGATTATGGCTAATTCTCAGGAATCGGACGGATCGGCAGGCTCTTCTGGCCTGGCAGAAATTAATGGCAATGATTCCATGGTGACATTAGGCAGCTGGGGGCTATCCAGCGGCTCAGGCAGTAATACCAACTTACTGCTTAATTACCAGGCCAGCACAATTATGCATGAATTGGGCCACAATTTTGGCTTAGAGCATGGCGGTAATGAATCTAATAATTACAAGCCTAATTACTATAGCGTTATGAATTATCTGTATCAATTACCAGGCCTGGGCTCTGATCCTAAAACAAACAGCGCCGTGCAGCGCTATTACTTAAATAATAATGCGCTGGGTTTTAGCTGGGGAAATATTTGCAATATAGACGCCAGTCCCTGCGGCACAGAATATAAAATGGATTACTCCGATGGCAGCGGCATCAGCTTAAATGAAAGCAGCCTGCTTGAATCCGCCATCATTGGCCGGGGAAATAATGGCGGGTTTTATGCCGACTGGAATACCAATAGCACACAAAATGCCAATGCCTATGCAAGAGATATTAATCAGGACGCCAGTTTTTCAGTATTAAGCGATTACAACGACTGGGCCAATCTCAATATAGCCTTTGCCAGGCAAAGCACGGGCAATAGCGGGGCCAGCCTGTTATCAAGGCGCGTATTTATTCCCCTGCGTGTGCTTAGCCAGGACAGGCAAACAACAGCAACTGAGCAGCGCCCTGCTGCAGAGCTGATTCAAATGATAAGTAGCCTTAAACAGAGGGCGCAGTAATTGCCATGCTGGAAGTTGCTTGCACTTGTGTAAGAGTTTGATAGGCTGATTAAGGCGAGGTACATTCTTGAAAATGGCAATAAAATGTTGTTTTGTGTGGGTTTTTAATTGCTTAAAATGACGTATTGCTTTCAGAATTATTGCTTTATTTTCAAATTTTTTGATTTTAGTCTTTTTTTATCTTTGTTTTAAATTGACCGTTTAATTTTCTATGCTTACTATATGCTTTTGAAATGCATATAGTGAAGTAAAGATGAAATATCAAGTTGTCGGCGAGTTACTTACAAAGTACCGACAAATTTTTGCTGGCGCGCTAGTCCCCCTCACCCCGCCGCCCGTATCACCCCCTTGCTCGCTTTTATCCTGATCGCCCTGCTATGGGCCTGCCTTGGCAAGATTGATATTGTGGCCGTGGCACCTGGCAGGTTGATTGTGTCTGACCGCAGTAAAACCATTCAGCCCTTAGAGGCAGGGGTGGTGAAGTCGATTCATGTGCAAGACGGGCAAATGGTAAAAGCGGGGCAGCTGCTGATCGAGCTGGATGGCACCGTCTCAGGTGCAGAAAACATCAAGCAGCAAACCAATCTGCACGATGCAGAGCTAAACGCCCTGCGCGCTAAAGCCTTGCTCGCCGCTTTAGATAGCGGGCAAGCGCCTGTTGTTACTAATGCGGTGGCAGGTAAGGAGCTGCAATCTTTGGAAGCCAGCCGCCTGGCGCTTAGTCAGTGGCAGGAATTACAAGCCAGGCTATCTACCCTGGATAGTGATACTTCACGCAAGCAAGCCGAGCGGGCTGGAGTGCAAGATCAGATCGCTAAGTTTGAGCAAACCTTACCGATTATTAAGCAGCGCGAAAAAGACTTTCAGGACTTGGCGCTGCAAAACATTGTTTCCAAACACGGCGTGCTGGAAAAACAGCAGGCCAGAATAGAGGCCGAGCAAGATTTAGCCAACCAGCGGCATAAAAGATCAGAGTTGGACGCCGCGATTAGCGGCAATGCCCAGCAAAGAATTGCCATTCAGGCAGAGTTTCGCCGCACTCAGCACGATCTGCTTACCCAAGCCAGCGAGCAAGCCCGCTCGTTTACCCAAGATGTGGTTAAAACAGGGCAATTACAAAAGCAAACCCGCCTAACCGCGCCCGTAGCCGGAATCGTGCAGCAACTAGCCGTACACACCGTGGGCGGCGTAGTCACCCCCGCGCAAGCCCTGCTGGTGATTGTGCCGAGGGATGAAGCCGTTGAGGCCGAAGTGGTACTGGAAAACAAAGACATTGGCTTTGTAAATGCCGGGCAGGCCGCCGCTATTAAAATTGAAACCTTTAATTACACCAAACACGGCTTAATTGATGGCCAAGTGAGAAACGTCTCTTTTGATGCCGTGCCTGATGAAAAATTAGGATTGATTTATCAGGCCAGAATTAAATTAAAAAAAATAAAATGAATATAGATGGCAAATGGCTAAAGCTGGCACCGGGAATGGCGGTAACGGTAGAAATTAAAACAGGGCAGCGCAGAATTATTGAATATTTCTTATCGCCACTCATGGCGCATGTTTCAGAAAGTGTAAGGGAGAGGTGATTCTATTTGTTGGCTCTATTGAAGGATAATGTTGTAGATTAATTAAAAAGTATTATTTTATCTTTTTTATATTGGGTAAAAGTAGATATGTCAAATAAATTTCTGATGGTTTTTATGGTGTTTTTCGTGGATATTGTTCAAGCAAGATCCGAATATACACCCCCTGTCGATTTTATTAAGAATATTAGCCGGGTGGAGAACGTAATTGAAGGTGTTGTTGGTCGGGTTGAAGTGGAGGAGATGCTAGGAACAGTGTCGGACCAAAAATTTGCTCCTGCTATTGGGTTGAGTGAATATTGCAATAAAAAAATAGGAAATTTAACGCTATAGTTTATTTTTCATTAAAAAATTATAGAGTTTTAAGAGCTCATTCTTCTGATAAAAAATTAAGTGGAAAGGGGCCGATTTACATATCATTCATGATTTCAAGTGTATGTGAATTGGCGTTGCCAATTATTTCTAGGGAAGGCGTAAATACACTATTTTTAGTTGACAGGTATTATCCTTATAGGAATGGTGTTTTAGCTGTTGCTGGGTGTGAGTTTTTTACGCCTATGGGGCATGAAAATGTTCCTAAGGGGTGGCTGAAGTATGATTATGATTTGCTTGAGTTTATACAAAATCCATCTGTGGCTAGTGAATTATTAAAATTGTTGTGAGATGGTTTTCTTAATTTTAATTGATGTTTAATTTAGAGGTGTTAAATGAATTTTAGTGAAAGTGATATTAAAAAAAATGGGGTCGATTTCTTCTTTACTCTCAAGTAATACGGTAAATTACTCGTTTTCTGACGACATGAGCCTCGCATTGAAGGCGGAGTTAAAGATAGGGTTCCCTGATATTTTTCCTATAGTTACTGGTGGTTATCGTGCATTGTCTGCAATTGAGCGTACTGCTGTTCTAGATATATTTAATGAGTATGAAAAATATTTAGACGTTAAGCACGGTAGGTTGGGCTAAAGTTTTATCAGCCCAACATTTAATAGTGGACACCTCATGCGATATCGAAGAGCAAATATAGGCGGTGCTACTTATTTTTTTACCGTCAACCTTGCCGATAGAAAAAACACTTTATTGGTGGAGAAAATTGATTTGCTGCGTGAAGCAATGCGAAAAATCCGGCAATCTCACCCTTTCGGGATTATTGCATGTGTGGTATTGCCAGATCATTTGCATGCTATTTGGCGCTTACCTCTTGGAGATGCTGATTTCCCATTGCGCTGGGCTTTGATTAAAGCTGCTTTTTCCAGATCGATACCAAAAACTGAGCTTATTCGGCAAAGCAGAAAATTAAAACGTGAGCGTGGAATATGGCAGCGCCGTTATTGGGAACACTTAATTAGAGATGATGACGATTTAGAAAAACATGTCGTGTATATTTATTTCAATCCGGTGAAGCATGGTTATGTCACAAAGGCGGTTGACTGGCCTTATTCATCGATCCATAGGGAGATTCGGCAGGGGAATATAGATAAAAATTGGGGCACGTCTTCTGTCAGTGTTGATCATTATGGCGAGTAAATCGTTGGGCTGATAAAGCTTTAGCCCAACCTGCCGTGCTATGCTTAATGCTCTTAGAGCCAAAGAAAGCGGATTTAACTGTACTCTGACCCCAGTTATTTGTTTTATTTAAAATCATGAATTTTTTAAATAAATTAATAAATTATGACAAATTTTTTTATGGGGGTGGCATGAGTGGAATTATTGTTTTTTCTATTCTTTTTGTTTGGATTTATATCTCTGTACGGCTGAGCCTGTTTATTACCCATTGGCTGCCAGATGTATGGTGGCGAGGTGTGATTTCAACTGTATTGTTTTTTGTATTATTACCTATGCCACTAATGGATGAAATAATTGCAAGAAAACAATTTGAAAAGCTTTGTAAAGAGAATGAATCAACTTATTTTGATAAAGAAGCGGTTGGAAAAACGGTGTATTTAGATTCTAAGCCAGAGATTAAAGTTCAAGGCACCGCAGTGCCTATTGCGTTACACCCGTGGCGATTTATAGATGCAAGCACAAAAGAGCTGCTTGTTAGTTACAACACTTTGCGTGCAGATGGGGGGATTTTACTACGGGTGCTGGGTGTTCCTCCTAGTGATGGGCCAGTGACATTTAAATCAACATGTAGACCTAAAGAGCACGCATCTTCAATTGAAGCATTTAAAGAATTAGGCATTAATTTAATAGATCCGCCAATTAAACAAATCGGAGAACAGAAATGACCATCATTCATGACGCATATATCAACGCATTATTGGCAGACGCAGCTTATGTCAGCACGGTAGGTTGGGCTAAAGTTTTATCAGCCCAACATTTAATAATGGACACCTCATGCGATATCGAAGAACAAATATAGGCGGTGCTACTTAATTTTTTACCGTCAACCTTGCCAATAGAAAAAGCACTTTATTGGTGAAGAAAATTGATTTGCTGCGTGAAGCAATGCGAAAAATCCGGCAATCTCACCCTTTCGGGATTATTGCGTGTGTGGTATTGCCAGATCATTTGCATGCTATTTGGCGCTTACCTGTTGGAGATGCTGATTTCCCATTGCGTTGGGCTTTGATTAAAGCTGCTTTTTCCAGATCGATACCAAAAACTGAGCTTATCCGGCAAAGCAGAAAATTAAAACGTGAGCGTGGAATATGGCAGCGCCGTTATTGGGAACACTTAATTAGAGATGATGACGATTTAGAAAAACATGTTGCGTATATTTACTTCAATCCGGTGAAGCATGGTTAGTCACAAAGGCGGTTGATTGGCCTTATTCATCGATTCATAGGGAGATCTGGCTGGGGAATATAGATAAAAACTGGGGATGTAAAAAATATGGGATTTTTTAAACGAAAATTGCATAGCAGTTGAGCAGTAAAGCAGGCACATTCGTTTGATTTTTATGCCATTGGATTAATTGATGTATATAGGATTGATCAATCATTAGCTTTAGCTGCCATGCAACTAAGCATTATTTGGGTTTTTATTTATGTTTAGTCAGTTTTTAGTAATTTTACACAAGAAAATGATTGGTTCGGTAATGACATTGGTGTAGGCTGCGCAAGCATTAGAAAATCCTTAAACACTGGCCGTGTTTTAGCCGCCACGTATTGGGATAGTACCTTTTTTGACCAGGTCATTTTTGAGAAAGTAAATGAATAACGATCGTTTCCAGCAGTATGGCGTGCGTTTGGCGGGTTTAAGTTTGAGTGTGATATTAGTGGCTTGCGGTGGTGGGGGCGGAGGGGGAGATTCAGGCAGTGCATCTCCTGCTACGACATCTGTGCCGGCTCAGCCCCCCACTTTAGTGCCGACGACGGTTCCGACGCCTGTTCCAACTTTGCCACCTGTAAGCCTGTTACCAACACCCACGCCTGCACCGGGGCCAACTTTAAGCTCAACATTACTTATTAGTGAGGTTTCGAGTAATTATGACACCGGGAAGGGGGCATGGTTAGAGATTTACAATAGCGGTGTTCAGGATGTATCACTGAATGGGGTGAGTTTGCGCACTTCATCATGGTCTGGCTGGACGTCGTTTGATTTGCCTACAACAATGGTGATTAAGCCGGGTGCGTATTTTATTGTGGCGGGCAAAAGTGATGATGCCATGCAGAGTACGGATCAAATTGCTTATGTGAGTAATCAGTCTAAGGTGCCCGATTGGAGTGACAGCGGTGCAATCGAATTAGTTAAAGGCGGCGTAACGCTTGATTTTGTTCGCTTTGGTAATAGCCAGGCTCAGCCATTGACGGCAGGCGCCTGGGCAGGGGGAAATGCTGTAAGTATTCCTTCCTTTGTTTGGGATTATGGCTATTCCCTGGCGCGTACGGAGCTGGTTAAAGGCAATACGCGCAGTGCGCAGGACTGGGCTGTTGTGCCGTTTTCTACCCCTGGTGGCCCTAATGATGTGCCTGCTTATGCCACAGATACTGATAAAGACGGTATCCCGGATAGCGCTGAAGTTGCAGGTGGCACATTTGGGGGGATTGATTATTTTGCAATGGGGGCAAGAGCAAATCAGCCGGATATTTTCATTCAAATTGATCATATGAAGTCGGCAGATTTAGGAATTACCCCCAGGAAAGAAGCGCTGCAAAAAGTGGTGGATGCTTTTAAATTGCGAAATATAGCGGTGCATTTTGATACAGGCAGTTTATATAGTACAAAATTTAGTGCGGCGGATTTTAATCTTGGCGGTAGCCTTTTAAATTCAAGAAATGAAGTGGCGTATCAGTCTTGCCTGGGGATTAATTCATCTGCAGGCTGCGCATCGATTTATGATTATAAAAACCTGAGTATGGATATTCGCCGCAAGCAGGTTTTCCATTACTTATTAATGGCTAATTCACAAGAGCCTGATGGCAGTATGGGGTCTTCTGGTTATGCCGAAGTTGTGGGTAATGACTTTATCGTTACTTTAGGGGGATGGGGTTTAAATGCCGATTCCACTGAGGAAATGAATCAGTTAATCAATTTTCAGGCGGGTACGATTATGCATGAGTTAGGGCATAATTTAGGCTTGAAACATGGCGGTAATGAGGACACAAATAATAAGCCTAATTACTATAGTGTGATGAATTATCTGTACCAGTTACAGGGCCTGGGCTCATCACCCAAATCAATATCGCCTGTAGAGCGTTATTTTTCTCAAATAGAGGCAAATGGTTTTAGTTGGGGTTCACTCTGCAAGCTTGAAGGCGGGCCATGCAGTAATCGTTTCCGGATTGATTATTCCGATGGAACGGGCAGTACTCTTGATGAAAACAGCTTGAATGAAGCGGCCTTAATTGGGCGTGGCCGGTTTGCAGGTGTCTATGCAGATTGGGATTTAGACAATAAACAAAGCACGGTTAATTATGCTTTGGATCTGAATAATGATGGTATTAAAGGGCTTTTGCGTGATCACAATGATTGGGCTAATTTAAATTTAGCTTTTGCACGCGTAGAAAGTGGCAATAGCGGCGTATCCATGCAAAGGAGCAGTAAAGTGGCGATTAATCCAATTCTGAACGATAAGCAGCGCTGGGCGGCTGAAGCTAAGCCATCGGCGGCCTTCTTTGCTGCGATGCGCCATCGTGCGCGCTGACTGGGTTTGGGCCCTGCTGTGTGTGGCAGGGTTTGCTCAGGGGGCTGCGCTGCAGATCAGCGGGGCGAGTGCGATGAAGCCTCTTTCTGGCGAAGTGGAATCGGCCAGGCTGGAGGCGGGGACGGCGTACTTCAGGCTGGCTGAGGGCGAGGCCATGGTTGTGCCTTGGCCGCTGGCCTGGCGCGCCTTGCCTGAAGGTACGCAGCTGCTGGCAGAGCGTGCGCTTCACCCGGCCGGGCCGGTCAGCCGTTTGCGATTACTGAATGGTGATCAGCCGTGGCTGGAAATGATTGCGGGTGGCTACGCTGGCACCGTGGTGCAGGATGGCTGGCGGCTGGGGTTTAAAGAGGGCAAGGCGTTGTTAGTGCTTGGGGACAAAAGCCAGCCATTTTTGAGCAAAATGCGGATGAAAGATCAGGCGGGAGCACGCTGGTGTTTGCGCTTGCTGGCTACGCATGATGCGCCGAAGGTGGCCTCTGGTATGGCTCAGGAAGCGCAAATTAAGGCGGACTGGCTGCGCTATTTGCCACGTAAAGGGCGATGCGAGTGATGTGCGTGGTGATTCACTGATCTAAATGCAGGGGCGGGCACGATGTTGTGCCCGCCCTGCGTATCTCAGTACCTGGGTTTTGTCCCCGGGCCTTAAATAAAGTAATTCAACACTCCGTCTAATCCCACCTGATTAATGCAATATGGCGCTTCGCGTTGCACCAGTGGTTTGGCATGGCAGGCTACGCCAAAGCCTGCTTCTTTAAGCATGGGTAAATCATTGGCGCCATCGCCCATGGCAACCACCTGATCGGCACGCAGGCCCAGCTCGGCCCGGTATTTGATCAGCTCAGATTTTTTACGCTCTGCATCCACAATGTCGCCAGTCACTTTGCCTGTGAGTTTGCCATTTTCAATTTCTAATACATTGGCAATCGTGCGTGTGAGGCCCAGCTTTGCTTGTAGTTTCTCGGTGAAGAAAGTAAATCCGCCCGAAATCAAAAGTGTTTTGGCGCCTGCTGCATGAAAGCCTTTGAGCATGGCTTCTGCGCCAGGCATGAGTTTAAGCCGCTCGCTATAAACGCGCTCCAGTGCGCTTTCATCTAATCCTGCCAGAAGGGCCACGCGGCGGCTGAGGCTTTCTTTAAAATCAATCTCGCCGCGCATGGCGCTGGCGGTAATGGCCGATACTTCTGCTTTAATGCCCTGCATACCGGCGATTTCATCGATGCATTCAATGGTAATCAGCGTGGAATCCATATCCATTACCACAAGGCCAATATCCTGCACGCGGGTGTCTTCCGGGATAAAAGCAAAATCCAGCTGATTGGATTCACAAAAATCGGCCACCGCTTCTTCATTTGCGATATCCGCGCCTTGCAAACGAAACGCCTGCTGGTGAATCGCTTCTATGCTGTGCGCGCCAGATAAACGGGCGAGTTGTTTTAAGTTTTGCGTAGCGATTTCTGGTGCTTGGATAACAAGACGGTACATATCAATTCTCTGCAGGGCTTGGGGCGAAGGGCTTGATTGTAACGAAACTTGCGGCCTGCTGCGAGAAAGAGGTGGTGTTGGTTTTATTCCTGTATCACGCTTTTAAATTGGCTGGATTCACGAACAATGGCGATGTTTTGCCATATGGCCTGGCTTAATTTGGTTTTTTTGTTTTGAAATGAATAAGAGAAAGCCAGAAATAAATCACTGATTAAAAAAGGTTGTGGAAGTTTTTCAATTTCTTTTGCATATTCAGGATGGGTTTTAAGTGATCTGTCCCCCTGGCGCTCTTCGGCCACCGCAATTTGAATCAGCCCCACACTAAGCTTTCTGAATAAATCATCTACAGATTGAGAGCTGTCTTCATTGGGGATTTGTCGCTTTTTTAAAATGCTGGCGGCCATATAGCCAGCTTGCACACCCACTGAGCCGGTCAGAGGGAAAAATTGTTTCCCATCCCAATCATTTTTGCTGTCTTTACGCCGGTAAACAGAGCGGGTGGTGGTGAGTAAGCGTTGCTCGTGCAGGGGGTCTGCTTTGCTATTGAGCGGATAGGCCGCGATGCTGCGCCGCTCGGGCAAATAGGCGATGCCAATTACGCCGTCATAGCTGCCTGCCTGAACTTCTTTCAGGCAGCGCTTCCAGGGAAGTGGGTTGTAAATAAAGTGGATGTCAAGCTGATCAGCCACGGTGTTGAGCAGCAGAAAGCTGAACCCCGTACCATTTTTTAAAGTGCTGGGGTAGGCATCTTCGTTATCAAAGCAAAGCCTGACGGTTTCTTTGGCTGCACAGGGCAAAGCCAAAAGACAAGCAAGGAGGATGAGGCGTTTCATGGTGCAAGCTCACTAAAATCTATCTTTAGCATAGTGTGCCTCTTCCTCTTTGCTGGCTTATTCTGTGTTAATTATGCGCCGCAGCACTTTTTGAATTTTTTGCCGCTGCCACAGCTGCAAGGATCATTGCGGCCGATTTTTGGGCCTTCGTTCACAATGGTTTCTACCTTGCCAAATTGCTGATTCAGCCACCAGTGCAGCACGTCTTCGATCAGCCATGGCAGCTCGTCAATCAGCGCGTCGCGGGCGTTGACGCTGAGCACCAGCTCTTCGTCATCAGGATGATGGCCCAGTTCCAGGGTCAGAATTTTAGCAACGATTTCGTAAAGGTCTTCGTTTTCATCCAGCGTATCCTGCCAGAGGTCTTCGCGCAGCAAGACACCTGCTCTGAAGCCCGATGCCCAGTACGCGCCGAGTGTTTCACGCCATTTTTCATCAATACCTTCGTCTTGCAGCACGATAGGCACGTATAAAGGCGCTTCGGTTTCTTTATTGCGCGCTTTCAGCGAGAAAGCGGCCTGAATGGCAGCGTGGTGGCGGCGGATTAAACCAATAATCTCGTCTTTTTCTTCCGCATCTTTAAATTCAGGTGCCTGGCCTTCAAAGATATGGGGCAGCCATTCTTCTTCCGGCGCTTGTTCCGGGCTGATCGCCAGTGCAACAAAAAAACCATCGATCATTTCCAGATCCATGGTCTCTGCGCCGGTGGCTTCAGACATCAAAAACGCATCCAGGCGTTCCAGTTCGGCTTGCTTTAGTGCTGACATACTGTATTTCCAATTCAATTAAAAAAGTTGCTTGCTATTAAAACCTAAATCTGCCCACCTCGCAGCAATCCCAATAACGCTGCCGTATCCATCTTGCCTGTGGCGTCGCCGCCTTCGAGCAGGCTGTCGGCCAGATCGCGTTTTTCTGCATGCAGGGCCAGGATTTGCTCTTCGATGGTGTCTTGCGCCACGAGGCGATAAATCGTTACCGGTCTTTGCTGCCCCATGCGGTGCGCCCGGTCAGACGCCTGGTCTTCAACGGCGGGGTTCCACCATGGATCCAGATGAATCACATAATCGGCGGCGGTCAGGTTTAAGCCTGTGCCACCGGCTTTTAAGCTGATCAAAAACACATCCCCTGTTCCGGCCTGAAAATCATCCACGCGTTTTTTGCGCTCCAGTACCGGTGTGCTGCCATCCAGATATTGGTAGCTGATGCCTTTTTCTTCCAGCCATTCACGCACAATTGCCAGATGATCGACAAACTGGCTGAACACCAGCGCCTTGTGATTGTTCTCCAGCAGCTCTTCGGTAATTTCGCCAAAGGCGGTGAGTTTACTGCCTTCTAAGGTTGAATTGGGAAGTGTGAGCTTAGGATTGCAGCAAAAGCGGCGTAAACGGGTGATTTCGGCCAGCACACGCATGGCGCGGTTTTCATCTGCGCCTGCGGCATCGAGTTTTTCTACCGCTTCCTGACGTAGTGCTTCGTATAAATGGCGCTCGTCTTTGGATAATTCGACTTTCAGCGTGATCTCGGTGCGCGGTGGTAATTCGCTCAGCACTTGGGTCTTGGTGCGGCGCAGGATAAACGGTTGGATCAGTTTTTTCAAATGCTGTTTGGCGGTTTTATCACCGCGCTCGATCGGGCCGCTGAATTTGACGGCAAAACGCTCTTTTGATCCCAACAGGCCCGGGTTGATAAAGCGGAACAGATTCCAGAGTTCGCCAAGGTGGTTTTCCACCGGCGTGCCGCTGGCAATGATTTTGAAATCGGCATTGAGCGCCATTGCAGCCTGGCTGCGTTTTGTGGCGGAATTCTTAATGGCTTGGGCTTCATCCAGCACCACACTGTGCCAGTGCCGGGCAGCAAAAGCTTCGCTGTCTTGCTGCAGCATGCCGTAGCTGGCGATGACCAGATCAAAAGGGCCTAAGTCGCTGAGATCGCGGTTGCTGTGATAAGTCTGTACTTTCAGCGTTGGCGCAAAGCGCAGCGCTTCGGCCTGCCAGTTGAGCGCCACCGAAAGCGGCGCAATGACCAGTGCCGGGCCTTGCGGCGCGCGGGTTAAGAGCAGCGCCAGCGTCTGCACGGTTTTGCCCAGCCCCATATCATCGGCGAGGCACGCCCCCACGCCCCAGCGGGCCAGGCGGGATAACCATTGAAAGCCTTCCAGCTGATAGTCGCGCAGGGTGGCTTGCAGGGTAGAGGGCACTTTAGGCTGAAAATCGGCCAAAGCATCGAGCTTGGCCACTTGCTCTTGCCAGGCGGCATCGCTTTGCAAATCACCCACTTCACCGGCCAGCTCAGCCAGCAGCGGTGCGGTGAGGGCGCTGACACGCAGGCCGTCTTTATTGATTTCGGCCAGCACACGCAGCTCATCGAGGCGCTTTTTAAAGGCAGCGGTAAGGGCCAGATAATCACCATCGCCCAGCGGCAGGAAGCGGCCTTCGGCTTTGTCCATCATCTGCAGCAATTCGCGCAGGGCCAGCACACGGCCGTCATCCAGCGTCAGCTCGCCGCCCGCTATAAACCACTCGCCTTGTTTCTTAACGGTCAGTGACATTTGCGCAAGGCCACGCGTGCTGTTTAAGCGGAAGCGCTCGCCTTCGGGCCAGACCAGTTGCAGGGTGTCTTCGCCAAAGGTTTTTAGTTCGGCCAGCAGCTCCAGGCAAAGTTCTGGGTGGAACAGCTCCCACTCAATGCCATTTTGCTCGGCCTGGCTGAGGGTCGGTGAGCCATCGACCACGCGTTTAAGTTGTTTTTTTTCTGCCGCCAGATCGCGGACGGCTTGTACGGCCTTGCCTTCGATTTCCCCTAGCACATTGGTACTGCCTTTGTTGGGCGTCATCCAGCTGCCACCGGCGAGCGGACGCACCAGGAGCTGCATGCGCAGGCCTTCCTGCAGCGGTAAAAGATGCGCATACAGCGTGGCATCTGCGGGCACGCTTTCCACATGGGCAGCCAGCTCGGGCAAATCGGAATGAATGGCAATATGCGGGGCAATGGCGGTGATCACGTCTACCAGCTGTGCTTTGGCGGCCACCGGCACAGCCAGCCCGCTGCCTAAAATACCTGCGATTTGCTTGATTTCGGCGCTGGAGCTGTAAATGACTAAACGGGTTGGGGTTTCTTTTTTCCACACCATGGCGGCATTGCTATCCATGGCCGGATCAAGTTGCAGGGTGATCTGGCCTTGTTTTTCTTTGAGCAGCAGTGCCACTTCACCTTTGGCAATATCGATGCGCACATCGGGTGCATCAAACCAAAATAGCGCGGGGTGGCCAATCAGGTGGCTGAGCGCGGCTTCGGCATCCAGCTCGTAGTCACTGCCGCCGTAATAATTGTTGTAGGATTTTCTGATACAGCTGGCGACACGTTTGTCCTGATCCGTCATGCCCGGCAGGGTGTCCTGCTCTTGCAGCATGCGGCGCAACGCCACGGCGCGGCCCTTGCTCCAGATGCCTTTGGCGCTTTTCTTTTGCTCGCGCGGATCAATGCGGATCTCGCCGTGGTCTTCATCGACCAGCCATGCAATTCGTGCATCACTGGTGCTGGCGGGGGTGCCCGCTTTCAGCTGGCTGAGTGCTATCAGTGCCCGCTGCCAGCCTTCTTCCCGCGAAATAGCGGAAATTAATGGTGTGAGCTGCAGGCTTGCATGCCAGCCGGGGTAAAGCAGCGGGGTGGCAAATTGCTGGAAAAGCACCACATCCAGTTCGGCGGCAACCCATTGATAGCCATTTTTGCTGGCTTTTGTTCTGGCGCTGATCAGCTTCTGGCACCAGTTATCATCCACTGCGGCGTCTTGCCAAAACAGTGCCAGTGCTTCAAACAGGCCATCGCAATCATTGGGCTGATGGTTATAGCCAGGGCGGGCGCTGATCAGTGGTGTACCTTGGGCCAGGTGATCGACAAGGGGATGCAGGGCATAGTAGCAATAAGCGTGTTTTTGTTTATAGCCATCATCCACTTGTGCCTTAGCGAGCTTAAGACTGGGCTGTGTGTTTAAACCCAGCAGCGCCACGGTATAGAGCAGGCCGTTGGTATCCGTTAAAAAGTACTTGCGCTTGCCGCTGGCCTGTTTAAGTGCTTTCAGCAGAGTGTCATAAATTTCTGCCGCAATGCTGTATTCGCCGCGCAGGGTGGCGAGAGCGGCTAAGTTTTCAGCCAGAAATTGCGATGGGGTTTTCTGCTGGATCAGCCTGAGCTGGGCAAAATCACCACGCAGCATGGCATGGGCAGCAAGCTGGGCAGATAGCAGGGGCCACTCATAAAAACGTTGTTCAAACAGACTGATGGTGTACTGATAAATGGCGTTGCAATCCGTCAGATACCAAGCGCTGCTTTGCAGGGCATCCAGCAATAACTGACATTGGATTTCTTCGTCTAAAAGTCCGAATAAAATCTGGCCGCTTTCGCGGGCGAAAAAACGCTGTGTCAGTTTGTCGGCCAGACCCGAACGCTGCCGCCATTCATTGGCAAGATCTGTCTGCCCGCAAAAAGCGGAAAACATAATTTCGCGCTGACAAAAATCTTCCGGATAGTTTTTCCATGGCGAATATTCGTGTTGCTGGGTCAGCAGATCACGCGCACTGCCCACCCAGCTGGGCAGCCAGCCGCTTTGTTTCAGCTTTAACAGGGCAGGAAAGACAAACTCGTCTTCCAGTGTATAACCCATGCCGGCTTGTAAGGTCACCATTTTTTGCAGCATCAGCCGCGCGAGGCTCGCTTTAACTCCGGGCTGATCATAAGCATCGCCACTGGCTTTTTTTTCTTTACGCAGCTGCATCAGCGTGATCAGACGCACCTGCGGAATGGGCTCTTGAAACAGTGCCAAGGCGTAAAGGATGGGCAGATCGTCAGAATGAAGGGCAGAGAGTTTATCAGTCAGAGGCATAGAGGCTTATTGATGTGGGTGTTGCAAATAAAAACTTAAAGTGAAGGCCAGAGCACAGCCTGGGCAACGATGACATTCTGACCGTTGAAAGTTGCAGCGGGCGAGCCATACAGCTGATAGCCCATCGCCAGTGCCTCACTGATTCTGTGGCAAAAACTGGCGTCATCCGGGCCGGTGATTAAGCGGTAGCGGGGCAGGTTATTGGGAGGTGTGGTCCTGGATTCTGAGTTCATTTGGGCTCTGTATGCGTTCGTAGAAGTTATCTCAGGGTGGGCACGCATCTGTGCCTGCCCTGCGGGTTTATCAATGGCTTAGCTCATGCAGCAGCTCTTTTACTCTGACCACACGCAGAGTGCTTTCCGGCCAGCTGCCTTCTACGCGCAATTTATCCTGGCCGTTCATTTTGTAATTCTTTTTGTTCTGAATGAGCTTAATGATTTTCATCGGCTCGATCACGGTATTAGTGGTAAAGCTGATTACGATGGCATTATCGGCGGCGTCGATTTTAGCAATGCCAAGTGTGCCTGCAATCATACGCAGGCGGTGGCAATCGAGCAGTACTTTGGCAGGTGAAGGCAAGAGGCCGAAGCGATCGATCAGCTCTTGCATCAGGTCATCCAGATCTTCATTACTTTCACAATGGGCCAGCCGCTTATAGAGGCTGAGCCGCTCGTTCACATCCGGGCAGTATTCGGCGGGCAAGAGGGCCGGAGCACGCAGATTGATTTCGGTGGTGACGCCAAGGGGCTGGGATAAATCCGGCTCGATGCCTTTTTTGAGCGATTTAACCGCTTCTTTCAGCATCTGGCTGTAGAGCGAGAAGCCAATTTCCTGCATTTCTCCGGATTGTGAATCACCCAGCACTTCACCCGCGCCACGGATTTCCAAATCGTGCATGGCCAGGTAAAAGCCAGCGCCCAGTTCATCCATCATCTGGATGGCTTCAAGGCGTTTTTTAGCGTCGCCATTGAGCGCCTCTGGCTCAGGGACCAGCAGGTAGGCGTAAGCCTGGTGATGGCTGCGGCCTACCCGGCCCCGCATTTGATGCAATTGCGCCAGACCAAATTTATCGGCGCGGTTCATCAAAATGGTATTGGCATTAGGGATGTCGATCCCGGTTTCAATAATGGTGGTGCAAAGCAGGATATTGAAACGCTGCTGGGCAAAGTCACGCATCACATGTTCAAGATCGCGCTCCCTCATCTGACCGTGGGCCACACCGACGCGGGCTTCGGGCAAGAGCGCCGTGAGTTTTTCGCGCATATTGTCGATGGTGTCGACTTCATTATGCAAAAAGAACACCTGGCCACCGCGCTTTAGTTCGCGCAGTACCGCTTCGCGGATGATGCCATCGCTGAATTTGGCGAGGAAGGTTTTAACTGCCAGGCGCTTATTCGGCGCGGTGGCAATAACGGAAAAGTCACGCAAACCTTCCAGGCTCATGGCTAAGGTGCGCGGAATCGGTGTGGCGGTGAGGGTGAGTACGTCCACATCGGCGCGCAGCGCTTTAAGCTGCTCTTTCTGCCGCACACCAAAACGGTGTTCTTCGTCGATAATCACGAGGCCCAGCTTGTTGAATTCCACATCCGGCTGCACCAGTTTATGCGTGCCGATCACAATATCAACCGTGCCTTCCGCCATGCCTTTCATCGTTGCGGCGGCTTCTTTGGCGCTTCTGAAGCGGGAGATTTCGGCTACTTTAATTGGCCAGTCAGCAAAGCGATCGCTGAAGGTCTGGAAGTGCTGTTCGGCCAAGAGGGTGGTCGGCACCAGCACAGCCACCTGCTTGCCACCTGCTACGGCGGCAAAGGCGGCACGCAGCGCTACTTCGGTTTTACCAAAGCCTACATCGCCACACACCAATCTATCCATTGGCTTATCAATACGCATATCCACCAGTACGGCTTCAATGGCTGCGGCCTGATCGGCGGTTTCGTCAAAGCCAAAGCCTGCGGCAAAGGCGGCGTAATCGTGGAAATCCCATTCAAAGGCGTGGCCCTTACGCGCAGCGCGGCGGGCGTAAAGGTTAAGCAGCTCGGCGGCAGTGTCTCTGACTTGTTCGGCGGCTTTACGCTTGGATTTATCCCAGCTGCCGCTGCCCAGCTTGTGCAAAGGGGCTGCATCTGCGCTGCCGCCAGAATAACGGCTGATGACGTGCAGCTGGCTAACGGGTACATACAACTTATCGTTGCCTGCGTATTCAATTACCACCAGCTCGGTTTCGCCCTCGCCCAGGTCCATGCTGGTCAGGCCAGAGTAGCGGCCAATACCGTGGCCTTCGTGTACCACGGCATCGCCGATTTTTAGCTCAGATAAATCGCGCAGCATTGCGTCAGTATTACTGCGTTTTTGCTGACGCTTGCCACGGCTTTGCGCCACCATCTCGTAAAGATTGGCTTCGGTGATAATGGCTAAAGGGCCGTCATTTAAGATAAAGCCGTTATAAAACGGTGCGGCAGTCAGCAGTACTTTATCTTTGCTGGCTTTGATATCGGCCCAGCTTTCGATCAGCTTAGGTTTTAAGCCATATTCGGCAAAAAACTGCGCCATGGTCTCGCGGCGGCCCAGGCTTTCTGCGCAGAGCAAAATACGCCCGCTGTAGCTGGCAATAAAATCGGTAAGCTTGCTGATTGGGTTGTCACTGCGACGGTCTACATTTAGTGCGGGCAGGGCGGTGGTAAAGGCTGATTCGCCGCTGATAAATTCGATACGGCGGTGTTTTTTTAAACCGCTGAATAATGCATCAGGGCTGAGGTAAAGATCTTTGGGCGGGAGAATCGGTCGCTCTTTGTCACCGGATAAATTTCGGTAGCGATCACTGGTTTCTGCCCAAAATTGCTCGGCAGCTTGCAATAGCTCGCCATGCTGCACCAACACGGCATCTTTGGGCAGGTAATCAAATAATGTGGCCGTTTGCTCAAAAAACAGCGGCAGATAGTATTCAATCCCGGCCGGGGTGCTGCCGTTGCCTATTTCTTTATAAATACGCGCCTTGCTTGGGTCGCCTTCAAACACTTCCCGAAAACGCTGCCTGAATTGGTTGCGGCCCTTTTCATCCAGTGGAAATTCGCGTGCGGGCAAAAGGCGAATTTCTGGCACGGGATAAAGACTGCGCTGGGTATCCACATCAAAGGTGCGGATGGTTTCAATGATGTCGCCAAACAAATCCAGCCGATAAGGCAGGGTGGAGCCCATGGGGAATAAATCAATCAGCCCGCCACGAATTGAAAATTCACCCGGGCCATAAACCTGGGTGACGTGGCTGTAGCCTGCAAAGGCCATATCGGCACGCAGCTGATCTGCATCAAGCTTCTCGCCCTTATTCAGGAAGAAAGTGTAAGCCGCCAGATATTCTACAGGGGGCAAAACACCCATCGCCGTTTGTACCGGCACAATCACGACATCTGCCTGGTTTTGGCGAATTTGCCATAAAGCCGCCAGCCGCTCAGAGATTAAATCGTGGTGAGGGCTGAAATGATCGTAGGCCAGCGTTTCCCAATCCGGGAAAAGTACGATGTTTTTTTGCGGAGCCAGAAAGCTGAGCTCTTCTTTTAAGCGGCTGGCCACCTGCGCATTGGATGTAAACACCACCAGCGGATGCGAAACATCGGCGTAATGGCTTAATGCCAAAGCATCACCAGAGCCATGTAAGGCATTGATTTGGGTACGTTGGCCGTTAAGTGGAAGTGCAGGTAGTGTCATGGCAGATGGCATTCTTAGAAAGCGTAGTGGCGGATTATACCCGTCCTGCCTGATCTGTTTGAGAAAGCTGGGGCTTGATTTTTTTGGGTAACTATCTAATGATGCTTACCAAATATTAGATTTGCCTGTTAGGTATCTAAAAAATAATTAGTTTTGGGGAGAGCAATATTAATGCGTAGGCCATGGCTACAGCAGCTTCTTATTGCTTCAGTATATAGCCTGTCTAGTTTTCTTAGCTGGAAGTTGTCATCGGGGCAGCATTTATTTAACTTACATACCGGAGTAGGTGTTGCGGCATTATTATTATGCGGTTCACGTACTTTATTGACGATTGCATCCGTTTCGTGGCTGTTGCCAGCTTTACAAGGTTACCCTCTGTGGGGTGTGGTGCAGCTCTCTTTACTTGAGGTTCTGCAGCCTTTACTGATTGTTTCTTTATTGCCCCGGTTTGTGCTGGATGGCGAGCTGAGGGTTAAAGACAGTTTGCGATTAATCATTGCCGGCCCGCTTGTGGGCGCCTTCTTTGGGGCAAGCTGTGGCGTTTTGATTCAAAGTGTTTTCTTTCCCCTTCCTTCTGTAGCCCTTTTTTCTGACTGGGTTTCATGGTGGCTGGGCGACGCTTTATTTATTCTGATTGTTGTTCCTCTTTGCCTTGGCTTATTACACCAAAAAGCGATGGTCTGGTCTGGTCGTTTGCCTGAAATGATGCTGATTGTGGCTATTGCCAGCTTTGGTGCCATTTTGTTGCGGCAGTTTCATGGCTATCAGGAGCTGATGTTTTTATTGTTTCCGCTGATGATTTGGTCTGCCCTTCGCTTAGGCCATGTGGGCAATGGTGTGCTTGGGATTGTGGTCGGTTTATTGGCCATTTTTTCCCATTCAGGTTCGGTGTGGCCCGGCGGTTTGTTATCGAACTTATTGCTGCTGCTTTCAGTGGTGGTGACCGGGGTGGTGCTGGCCGCGTCAAATCAGGAAGAATTTGTGGCAGCCAAAAGCACCCGCCTTGCTGCTCAGGTGTTTGGTAATGCAAGTGAAGGTATTCTGATTACCGATGCCAACGCCAGAATTGTGGCGGTAAATCCCGCTTTCAGCCGGATTACAGGTTTTGATTCTGCGGATGCCATTGGCCGTGTTTCCCGGATGTTTAATCAGCGTGGCAGCGGGCGGGCCATTAATCAGTCCATGCTCTCCGAGCTGCAGGCTTATGGACATTGGCAGGGCGAGATGGAAGACCGGCGGAAAAATGGTGAAACTTATCCTGCCTGGCTGTCTATCAGCGCGGTGCGGGATGAGCAGGGCGGAATGAGTAATTACGTGGGTGTTTTTTCTGATTACACCCACAGAAAAGAAGCTGAGCAGCGCTTGTTTCATCTGGCAAATCATGACCCGCTGACTGGCTTATTCAACCGGATGGCTTTGCAGGATCAGCTGCACAGCGCGGTGCAGCGGGCAAAAGATAACCCGTTTGCGGTACTCTTTATTGATCTGGATCGCTTTAAAACGATTAATGATACGCTGGGCCATGAAGTGGGCGATGCGATGCTGGTGATTGTGGCGCAGCGCTTGCAAAATGCTTTAAATGAAAATGATGTGCTGGCCCGGATCGGCGGTGATGAATTTACCATCTTACTTGAAAATACGGTGTGCCTTGAG
Organism: Iodobacter violaceini; assembly: GCF_011601265.1. Classification (GTDB taxonomy): domain Bacteria; phylum Pseudomonadota; class Gammaproteobacteria; order Burkholderiales; family Chitinibacteraceae; genus Iodobacter; species Iodobacter violaceini. The sequence goes on along the minus strand of NZ_JAAOLX010000012.1, from coordinate 97,266 downwards.
CAGGTGGGCCAGGTGGCAGAGCGTTTGCGTCAGGCTTTGATTCAGCCTTGTTTGATTAATGGTCAGGAATTATTTGTCAGTTGCTCAATTGGGATCAGCGTTTATCCGGGCGACGGCAAAACACCTGCTGCGCTGCTTAAAAATGCAGATGTGGCAATGTACAGGGCAAAAGAAACCGGCAAGAATAATGTGCAGTTTTTTGCCGCCAATATGAATGATATGGCTTTAGAGCATTTGATGATGGAAAACGGCTTGCGTCATGCTTTAGAGCGTAAGCAATTTTGTTTGCATTATCAGCCTAAAATTGATCTGGCAAGCGGGCACTTAAGTGGTCTGGAATGCCTGATCCGCTGGAATCATCCCAGCCTTGGTCTGGTGCCGCCCGTAAGCTTTATTCCGCTTGCAGAAGAAAATGGCCTGATTGTTGCCATTGGCGAATGGGTGTTGTTTGAGGCTTGCCGGCAAATGCGTGTCTGGCTGGATGCAGGATTTAATATTCCCCATGTGGCGGTGAATTTATCGCCCCGCCAGTTTCAAAAAGCCAATCTGGTGCAGCAGGTTAAAACCGCGCTCGCAAATACGGGCCTTGCTGCTTCCCGTTTAGAGCTTGAAATTACTGAAAGCATGATCATGCAAGATCCGCAACGCGCCGTGCAGACCCTGAATGAGCTGAAAGCCATGGGCGTGATGCTGGCTATTGATGATTTTGGTACGGGTTATTCATCGCTTTCAAACCTGAAACATTTCCCGATTGATAGCCTGAAAATTGACCGCTCCTTTGTCGAGGGGCTGCCGGAAGACACGGAGAATGCGGCCATTACCGAGGCAATTATTGCCATGGCGCGAAAATTACGTCTTTCTGTAGTGGGTGAAGGCGTAGAAACGACTCAACAAATGTTATTCTTGCGCAAAAGTGGCTGCCAAAGTGTGCAGGGATATTTATATTCCCGTGCATTATCGGCAGATGATCTCGAGATTTATCTGGCCCGGCAAGGGCTGGTAACAGCCGACTCCATTTTATAAACCATTTTGAAAAACGCCTGAAGAGCGGCTGATGATGGTGATCTATAAAGAGGGCCGGCGTTTTATTAGGTACAGAACTGATGCAAAAAAAATTAATTCACGGCTTTCATGCGGTTGCTTCACGCGTTAAGCGTTTTCCGGACAGCGTTTTAGAGCTGTTTTTCAATGGTAACCGTGCTGACCCGCGTGCTAAAGAGCTGCTGAAACTGGCAGAGCAGCAGGGCGTGCATGTGATTATGGTTGATGCCGCCCGCCTGGATGGCATGACTGGTCACGCCCGCCACCAGGGGGTAGCTGCCATGATCGATGCGGGTAAATCCTATGTGGTGCTGGAAGACGTACTGGAAGACCTGAGCGAGCCGCCATTCTTGCTGATTTTGGATGGCATTACCGATCCGCATAATCTGGGCGCTTGCCTGCGCGTGGCCGATGCGATGGGTGTACATGCCGTGATTGCACCTAAAGATAAATCGGTAAGCATTAACGCTACCGTATCTAAAGTGGCTTGCGGTGCTGCCGAAGTAATTCCTTACATTATGGTTACTAACTTGGCGCGTACTTTGCGTGATCTGAAAGACCAGAATGTCTGGATTGTCGGTACGGATGCAGATGCCAAAACCGACTTGCACCACTTCAACCAAACCGGCCCGCTGGCCTGGGTATTGGGTAACGAAGGCGAAGGCATGCGCCGCCTGACACGTGAATCCTGCGATACGCTGGTATCTATCCCGATGTTTGGTTCGGTAGAAAGCCTGAATGTATCGGTTGCCAGCGGGATTATTCTTGCTGAAAGCCGCCGTCAGCGTGAAATGAATAAATAAAGATTTAAACTCCCCCGGACCTTGCTGTGGGTTTGGGGGGGGCTTATTTGTCTGAGATGATTATCTCAATTTATATATGGTCTACACTGGCATAAATTTCAGTGGAGGCCTTATGTTCTTCTATCACCTGCTTTTATTATTTCTTTCTGCTTCCGTCTGTGCGGCTGAATGGCCCGTAATTAATATCTGCGATGATGTGGCAGAGTGGCCGCCCTATACCTACTATAAACGGGAAGAGGGTATTAAAACTCAGAATGTTAAAGGATTTTCTGTTGATGTTATACAGGCTGTTTTTGCAAAAAACAGAATTAAATATAAAATTGAATTATTGCCATGGAAACGCTGTTTGTTTGAGGTGGGGCAGGGTAAGCAATATCAGATGATATTAAATGCAACAAAAAACCCGGATCGTGAGCGGGCATATCTTTTTTCTGATTCATTTTATCAGACGCATTATTATTATTTTTACTCTAAAAAAATACACCCCACAGGACTGAATATTAAATCGCAAGCTGATTTAAATAATTACAAAATGGGGGGTATTAACGGCTATGCCTATTCTGCGCTGGTGGATGTGGATAAAGAAAAGATAAGCAGAACGGTAGATTATATTGCTTTAGTTAAAATGCTGCATGCTGGCCGCATCGATGTTTTTGCCGAGGATATTGAAGCGATTACAGGAATGGGCGAGGTTGGGTCCTACGATTTTATAGGTGATGCCCAGCTGGGTATGGCGATATTGCCGGGCGTGGAAGAAAATAAATTCCATATGATCTTTACCAAAAAAGACCCGCTGGGCGAAGCGCTGAGAGATCTAATAAATAAAGAAATACAGCAAATGAAACGCTCTGGCGAACTCAATAAATTGTTAATAAAATACGTAAAATAAATAAAGGCTAAGAAGCTGCACGGCCTGCTAATAAGGTAAGCGGCCAGATAACGGTGATTTCCGACAGCCACAGCTCAGCTAAAGCAGTCCTGAGTGTATTCACGGGGTTGTAGCCTTCCTGCTGAATAAAACGTGCAGTGGCCGACCAGCTTTGTACATAGCCCATTAATTGCTCAAGCTGCCATTTTTCTCTCAGCTCAAAATTGGGGCTGCTTAGCCGGGCAAATGGAAAAGGCAGACCGGTATAGCCATTTTCAACGTGTTTTCTCTCTGGCGGCCAATAAGCGCCCACGCCGTTTTGATAAAAGTCCTGGAATAATTGATTAATGTGCTCATCGCCAATGATGGGCGTGCCATAGCACCAGGCGGCAATCAGGCCCTCTTTTTTTAAAACTCGTTTTGCTTCCAAATAAAAAGCATCCAGATCAAACCAGTGCAGTGCCTGGGCAATACAAATAAGATCCACGCTATCGGGGGGCAGCTGGCTATTTGCTGCACTGGTGCACCGGGTAAATATCTTTGGATTTTCCGGGAGCAAATCCAGCTGTGCCTGGCTGATATCACTGGCCAGCACAGATTTAAAGTGTAAGGCTAAATCAGAGGATGCTTGGCCACTTCCCGCACCACAATCCCATGCCTGTTGTCGCTCAGGGCATAAACCTGGCAGCCACTCAAAAAGAGCTTTGGGGTAATGTGGCCTGCTTGTGAAATAGTGTGCTGAAACCTGTGAAAAGTGATCAGACATGGCTTACTCCTCTGCTGGCCGGATCAGTTTCCAGGCCATCGCACCCAACACCCCTACTGCCAAAACCAGCGCAGCCCAAAGTCCGTAACTGCGGGCGGATGAGGGTGGGCTGGCGACGGCTGAGGCCGGAGCGGCGGCTTTAGTGAGCAAAGCGCCGGCCGTTGCTGAAGCCACCACGTTGCCAATAATTAAATCTTCAGTATTCAGTGCCGCGCTGCTGACTCGTGCATTGCCAAAGGCCAATACAAATGGTGCTTGCCCTCGGGCGACAAAGGCGATTTGCTGGGGTGTCCAGCCTGCTTTCAGCTGCGGCAGGCCCTGGCCTAGTCCGCCACTGCTTTGATTTACGCTTAAACGCCAGTAGCGATGGTTGTTGGGGCTGATGGATAGTGCAGGGCTGTGGGCTTCGCCTGTTTTGCCTTGTAAGCGGTAAAGCGTGGTGCTTTGCCCGCTTTGCCATGGCTCGGCAAGATTGGCGCGGCTGGCCAGCGATGCTTGCACCACCGTGTTGAGCTGTGGCAAGGCCAGCTCCAGCTTATCAACCGGTGCGTGCACGCCCAGATCAAATTGATATTCTCCGGCTTGTTTAAGCTGTGCGGTGACAGGGGCCAGCCATGCTCTTTTTACCGGGGCAGATTGCGACATGGATGATTGCAGGCGCACTTCTTTTAGCGTGAGCGGGGTGTCGCTGCTGATGCGCAGGTATTTGGCACGGATGCCACCCAATTCCACTTTCGGCTGGCTGAGCGTTTGCCCCTGATAATCCAGCTGGATAATTTCAGTGCTGCCCAGCGCCCGCCATTGTTGCAAATCGTCGCTGGCCGCCAGCCTGATCTGGCCCTGATAGTTGGCTTCCTGCCAGCTTAGAATCAGCGACTCAAGCTGCCCTTTGATTTGCGAGGCGTCAACAAGATAGCTGAGCTGTTGCTGCCTGCTGACAGTATGACTCTGCGCGCTCAGCTGCCCGTCGCTGCGGATCTCAATAGAGACATCGCGCTGTTCAATGCTGGCCTTGCTGCCGTAAGGAAAAAACCGCAGGGCAGTCTGGCTGAGCTGATTTTGCTGCGGCGCTGCGCTTGTTTCCAGCGCATAGGGCACCAGCTCGCCTGCCGTGTTAAAGACCCGCAAATCGCCTAAGTCGGCCCGCTGGCTGAACTGGTATACCGTGACAGGCACATCCAGCCGGTAAAAGGGCGACGATTCGCTTAATAACAACGCTTGCTGATGGCTGAAAACCGCGGGCGTCAGAGGTGAAGGCAAAGGAGCTGGCGTGGTTTTTTTTGCGAAAGCCAGGGGGCTGGTGCATAAGATCAGCGTGCAGATTATTAATCTCATGGCTCTTCCTTTTTAGGCGGCAGCGGCGATAAATAGCCAATGATGAGCAGTAAGACGCCTACGCCAATAAAGCTGATGATGCGCTCTATGCCGCTGATTCTGGACAGATCGAGCATAAAGAGCTTGCCGACCACGATGACGAGTAGTGCAGCACCGCTAAACCAGAGTGATCGGTCGGTCTTGCGGGTGGCATAGAGCATTAAGCCAAAGGCTAGTACCGTCCAGAATATGGAAAGCGAAGCTTGCACCAGCGTTGATTGCAATAGTGGCCCCAGCTGATAGGGCACATCGCCCCAATGATGCAAGGTGCGCAGCAATACGCCGTTCAGCCAGACAAACAGCGTGGCACCGGTGCCGATCTTGAGCCATTGCACCGGCAGCCCGCCGCGCAGTTTGTCCACGCGGTAGAGCCAGAGCGCCAGCAGGGCAAAGATGCCGATCTGAATTAAATCGAGCGGATTGATCAGCGGCCAGCGGCTGCCGGCCTGGCTGAGGTTGGCGTAGAAAGTCCATAACCACATCACCAGCATCACAGGCGCGCAGGCAATGGCCAGCAGGCGCAGCATGCTGGCCCGTTTGGCAAATTGCAGCGCAGCCAGTGAAAACAGCCCCCAGGCCAGCATCAGAATCTGTTGTAAGTTGCTGGAATGCAGTGCTTCGGGCAGGGAGAACGGGAAGGCCAGCAGATGATGCAGGCCGCGCAGCAAGGCACCGTTAAACCAGATAAATAAGGTAGCGAGGGCGACGTAAGCCAGCCAGTTGGGTAGTTCGGCATCGGCGGACGCCGGTTTGAAATCACGCCACGCCAGATACAGCGCGCCAAGAACTGCCAGTTGTGCCAGCTCCAGTAAATTAAGCAGCGGCAGGTAGCGAACATTGAGCAAGCTGCCATCACTAAAGTTAGCCGCCAATAGCCATGCCCAAAGCACCAGCAGCAAGCCGCGCAGCGCATGGCGAGTCGCCACCGGGGCGTAAGATTCTTCTCTTGCAAAGCGTTTCAGTGCAATGATCGCCAATGCAGAGATGCCGCTCCAAAATAGCGCAAACACCGCCTGTATCCTGAGCGAATCAATCAGCGTCGTCAGGCTGTAAGCCTCATTGCCAAAATGGTGGAATACTCTGAGTAGTTCGGCGTTAAGCCATAGAAACCCCAGTGTCAGCAAAACAGGGGCAGTCCATTTGGATAGATCAAGTAACTGTAAGCTCAGTAATTTTCGCTTCCAGGCCAAGAGCGCCACCACGCCTGATCCAAGGGCAATATCGAGCGGGTTAAGCAGCGGTAAATACGGCAGCGGGTCAGGATTGCCATCGCTGCCCAGCGCAAACAGTGCCCACAGCAGCAAACCTGCCGCCAGCGGTGCCGCGCCCGCAATAAAATAGCTTTGGGAAAAACGCGCAATCGGCCAGCGTATTTTACTGCCGTAGCCCGCCAGCAGCCAAAGCACTGCGGCGCAGATAATGGGCCATGCGGTAGTTCGCCAAACGCCTTCGGGTGCGGCCTTGCTAATCAGCCAGGCCAGTTCGGCGGCAATTAAAATACTGGTCAGCCAAATACCGGCGGTGTGCAGAATGGGCAGTGCTTGCTGATCGGAGTCTTCATGCCGCCACAATAAATAAAGCGCCAAAGGCAGGGTGAGCGGCCATGCCAGCAGGCCCCAGCCCGCCAGTGGGTGAAGGTGTGTTGCTAATACCGGCATGCTGATCAGCGCCAGCACAGGAAACAGTGCCAGAGCGGGCAGGCGCAGCAGCGGCCATTGCCATTTTTTGCAAGCAAAGCTGGCGGGCAGCGCACTGAATGCGGCAAACAGGGCGATGGCTGAGGACTGCTCGGTGGGGATAATAAATTGCCAGATTTCATTCAGGCCTGCGCCCGTCCACCACAGCAATCCCCATGCAGCAAGAAGGGGTGAAATCATTTTTCCTGGCTTAAACCATGCCAGAGCGGCTTCTTTTTGCATTAAATAGCCACTGAACAGCCCCGATAGCGCCAGCATCAGGCCGCCGATATAGCCGCTGTTCAGTATGGCTAAGGCATTGTCGGCTAAGGGGCCGCTATGGTTAAAGAAGGCGATGCCTGCAATGATTTGCAAAGCCAGGGCGCAGCAGAGCGAGCGTAAACGTTGCTGGCGCAGGCTCACCCAGATAATGGCAGCGGCTTCAACGGCCCAGCTGGCGGCGGTGGTGCGGGCATCAAAGGCCAGCGGAATAGCCAGTGTGGCAAACAGCACGCCCAGTGCAAGCAAGGCTTCAAACAGCAAACGCAGCCCGTCGCGTTTTTTTGCCCTTAAAAACTGTGCAATCGACAGATAAAAAGCAGAGAGCACGACGGCGCTGCCAGCGAGCGCAAATTCAATATCATGGACCAGAGCGGCTTGCAGGCCAAAGGCGGCCAGCGGCGTACCAAAAATCAGCGTGCCATCAACATAGCTTTTGAGTGCCACTTGCTGGCGCAGAGCGTAGAGCAGGGCAATGCCCACATAAAACAAGAAAAACAAGATTAAAAAAGGCTCGGTGCTGGCGAGCAGCTCAGGCTTATATTTAAGTGCGCCCCAGCTGGTGGCAATCCCAAAGGTAAACACAAAGCCCAGCAGATTAAGCGGCCGCCATGTTTTATACCAGGCCATCGCAAAAATACCGGCATTAAGCAGGGCAAAATAGCTGAACAGGGCGATATGGCTGCCGTGGCCGGTGGAAGTCAGAATCGGCGCTAAAAAGCCACCGGTAATACCCATCACTGCCAGAGATCTGGCGTCTTGTTTGATGGCTAAAATGGCCGAAAACACACCGACCAGTACCAAAAATGCCAGCGCAAATCCGGCCGGAATCACAGCAAATTTCAGCGCAGTAAAAGCGGTGAGATACAGCACGCCCACACCACCGCCCTGCATAATCAAAGCATATTCGCGGCGCTTGTCCCGTAATCGCCAGCCAATAGTCAGCAGCACAATCGCACCAATGGCGGTGCCTGCAAAGCGAAACTCCACTGGCAGCATGCTGTTGTCGGCGGCAAATTTAAGCAAAAACGCCAGGCCAAAAAAGAGGATCAGTATCCCGACCCGCACCACGGTATTGCCACCCAGTAGCCAGTCTTTGCCCATTTGAAAGGCTTTGGATAATTGCACGCTGAGCCAGTCTGGCTCTGCTGGCTGTAGGGGGAGCGGCGGTGCAGGGCGGCTTGGCGCGGCTTGCGGGCTGGGTGTGGCGGCGGCTGCCGGTGGCACGGTGGAAGAGAGATCTGCTGAGTCTTGCGATTCACTAAGGATGGGGCTGCTTGCTGTTTGCCCGAAGGTATTGAGCGCAGCGGCCATATCAGCTGCATTGGTTTCAGAAGGCGTGGCTGTTGAAGGATCGTCTATTTCCAGGCTAAAAGGCGCGGTGCTGATTTCTGGTGTGATTTCCTGCCGGGATGCTGGCAGGCTTCTTTCTGCGGGGGGAGCTGCTGATACGGGCGTGCTGCCGGCTTCAAAAGCCGGGCTGATCTGGCTGCTGTTTTGTGCTTTAAGCTGCTGCATTTCGTTTTGCAGGGTGGCTAGAGATTGCTCCAGTTGCAACACTCTTTGCTCAAGGCTCATTGGGGCGCTGTTGATCTGCGTATTGCCGGGGGCAGGCGGGAGGGGAGAATGATCCCCGCTGGCAGAGGTTTCAGAGTCTTGCTCCGGTGCAGGGTTTTTTTTGCTTAAAAAAATATAGGTAATAAAAGCCAGCAGCCCGGCGCCCAAGGCCCCGCCAGTACCAAATTGCAGCCCTCCCCAAATCATGGCAATCAGGATAATGATGCTTGCTTTCATAGTGGCCTCAGAGTTGGGCGTATTGAGGATAAAAAAGAGCCTGAGTCAGGAGGGGGCTCTGCTTTATCTGCTGAAGGGCTGCGTTGCGGCATTGGCCATCAATATAAGCAGCACCTTCAGCTGATCAATTTAATGTGTTGCTTTAGTTCTGATCAATCAAGGAAAAGGCAGCACACCCTGTGCCCATGCGGATAATAGCGCACGGGTGTGCAGTGATTAAACTGTGCCCCTTTTGCTGTTTAGCGCCATGCGCCGGATTTCTTAACCGGCTTAACAACGGGCCTGGCAGGCGTTTTTGCTGGTTTTAAATCTTCGCCTTCCTGGTAGCTTTTTAAAATGCTTTCAGAAAGCTGCAATACCGCTGTCGCATAGAGCGTGCTTTTGTTGTAGCGGGTAATCACATAAAAATTATTAAAGCCAAGATAGTGGCTGGTAAAGCCTGGCTCGGTTTCAAGAGCAAATAACACGGCTTTATCTTCGGTATTCACTTCGCTGATTGGTACTACCCCTTTCTGCATCAGCTCGCCCACGGTGTAGTGCAGATTAAATTTATCGGCAAAAACATCGCTCATATCGGCGTTGATATTGACTGCGGCATAGGCTTGTTGCCCTTTTTCCCAGCCATGCGCTTTTAAGTAATTAGCTACGCTGGCGATAGCGTCGTTGGGGTGATTCCAGATATCACGATGGCCGTTCTGATCATAATCGACGGCATACTGGCGAAACGATGAAGGCATAAATTGTGGCCAGCCCATGGCACCCGCGTAGGAGCCGGTAAAGTCCATCGGATCTTCTTTTTCTTCACGGGCCAGTAAGAGAAATTCAGTCAGTTCTTTTTGAAAAAATTCGGCGCGGCGCGGGTAATCAAAGGCAATGGTGCTCAGCACATCCAGAATATGAAAGCTGCCGGTGTTTTTGCCATAATTTGTTTCGGCCCCCAGAATCGCCACGATCACCTCTGGCTCTACTCCATAGCGCTCGCTGATTTCTTTGATGGCAATCGCGTGCTCGCGCCAGAATTTTGCGCCCGCCAGGCTGCGTGCAGGATTTACAAAATTAACGCGGAAGGTATACCAGGGCCTTGCGGTAGAAGGGCGGTCTAAAATATCCAGCACATTGCTTTTATGTGTGGCCCGGCTAAGCGTTTGCACCAGTTCTTCTTCGCTGAATTGATAAGTTGCTGCGGTAGCCTTGATATAAGCCTGCACATCTTCCCGTGCAACTAAAGCCTCGTCGGCGTGGGCCATGCCTATCAGGCTGACTAATAACAGGGGTAAAAATTTACGCATGGTTTTCGCTTTTCTTAAAGTAGCCCACATTATCTACGAAAGGCAGTGCAATGATGCGGGAATATTAAACAGGATTAACAGGCAAAAATGTCACAAAGAGAGTGCCGAGGATAAGAGCTGGGCGGTGATATCCACGATGGGAATCACCCTTTCATAATCCATACGGGTGGGGCCAATTACGCCTAGTGTGCCAACAATTTCGCCATTGACGCGATAAGGCGCTGTGATTACTGAGCACTCGTCCAGTGGCGCCAGGCCTGATTCGCCACCGATATATATTTTTACACCATCGGCATGGTTGCCTAAATCCAGCAGTTGCAGCAGAGCGGTTTTTTGTTCGAAAAGGGCAAACAGCTGACGCATTCTGGCCACATTTGAGGATAAATCGCCAACACCCAGCAGCTGGTGCTCGCCTGCAATCACCACAGAATCGCTGCGTTTGCTTAATTCTGCGCCTACTGCAACGGCGGCATTCATCAGGCTGACAATATCGCTTTTCAGACTGACTAATTCCTTTTGTACAATATGGCTTAATGCCGCCAGCGTTTTACCTGAGCAGTATTCATTTAAAAAGTGCGCGGCTTCAGTCAGCTCACTGGCGGAATAAATGCGCTCGGTTTGTAAAATACGATTTTGTACATCGCCATCGCTGGTCACCAGAATCAGCAAAACACGCCGTTCTGACAGCTGCATAAATTCAATTTGCTTAAGCAAAATGTCATGGCGTCTGGGGCTTTGCACCAGGCCTGCAAATTGGGTCAGCTGCGATAAAACCTGTGAAGCCGCGGCAACACTGCGTTGGGGGCTGTCTACCGGCAGCTGTAATTCGCTCAGGGTGGGGGTATCTAAAGTTTGCACCGTAAGCAAGGAGTCAACAAAAAGCCGGTAGCCCAGTACCGTGGGTATGCGGCCGGCCGAGGTGTGCGGGCTGGCCACAAAGCCCAGCGCTTCTAAATCAACCATGGTGTTTCTGATCGTCGCAGAGCTGATATCCAGCCCGGAAAAATGCTGCAAGGCTTTGGAGCCAACAGGCTGGCCTTCAGCAATGTAGCGCTCGACGAGGGTTTTAAGTAGAATTTGAGAACGATCGTTCAGCATATTAGGCGGTGAGGGTGGGCTATGTTTCGAATCTTACTTCGTTTTACAAGGAGTTTCGCTTTCGGGCAAGCACTTGCCTGGTGAAAACACCGGGCGAAGCACTTTAATTAACTGACTGCTGCTGTTATTTTTTAAAAAATCGGGTCTAATGAGCTTATGCAAAGTCTACTGTTCAAAACCATCGCTGTTGTGGGGCGTACTGGCACACCCACTTTAGACGAACCCATTCGCCGCCTGGCTGCACTTTTAGCGGCAGCAGGTGTTAAAGTTTTGCTCGATCAGGCCACAGCAGAAGAGCACGGCATTACTGAACATCAGGATGTCAGCCGGGATAATATCGGCAAAGTGGCCGATCTGGTCATTGTACTGGGCGGCGATGGCACCATGCTGGGGGTGGCTCGTTTGCTGGCCCCCTATCGTATTCCTCTGGTGGGGATTAACCAGGGCCGCCTGGGTTTTATGACCGATATCTCGGTTGATGAAATGGACGAGCTGGTGATCGCCATGCTGTATGGCGAATTTATCCCCGAAGAGCGCATTCTGCTTGAAACTACCGTGGTGCGTGATGGTCATGAAATTGACAACGCCTTAGCGTTTAATGATGTGGTGTTCAGCCGGGGCAATACCGGCGCCATGATCGAGTTTGAAATCTTTATTGATGGTCGTTTTGTATACAGCCAGCGTTCGGATGGCCTGATTATTTCAACGCCAACAGGTTCTACGGCTTACGCCCTTGCCTCCGGCGGGCCGATTTTGCATCCAAGCCTGCCCGCGATTGCACTGGTGCCCATTTGCCCGCAATCCTTATCAAATCGCCCGATTGTGGTGAATGACACCTGTGCCGTTGAGTTTTTACTGACCCGTGCCCAGGATGCGCGGGTGTATTACGACAATCAGTCTCACTGTGATTTACAAGAAAAAGACCGGGTGCTGATCAGCCGCTACCGCAATACCTTAAGAGTGTTGCACCCGAATAGTTATCACTACTACGACACCCTGCGCGAAAAACTGCGCTGGGGTGAGCGTTTGTAAGTCATTTCTCAATTTAATTTAATACTCAGATCCTGAACCACAGAGAGCACGGAAGACGCAGAGTTTATATAGAGAAAACCATTCAAACTAAGTTTTTCTCCATGATCCTCCGTGTTCTTTTTTACTTCGTGTTTTAAGATTTAGGTTTGTTTCGTGGCAACCGTAACCAAGGTGTAAAAAAGCGTCATGCTGCTTTCTATCTCGCTCAAATCCTTTGTCATTGTACAAGAGCTGTCTCTAGACTTTCGTGCCGGCCTGACCACCCTCACAGGTGAAACGGGAGCGGGTAAATCGATCGTGATCGACGCGCTGGGTTTGCTCCTGGGAGGGCGGGCAGAAAGCGCGGTGGTGCGCCACGGTGCTGAAAAAGCCGATTTGCAGGCACGGTTTGCCCCGCCTAAAAATGCACGGGCCTGGCTGGAAGAAGAAGCTTTACTGGGGGATGAGCCGGATGAGCTGCTGATCCGCCGCAGCATCGACAGCAGCGGCAAATCCCGCGCATGGATTAATGGTATTGCCGCCACGCTGACGCAGCTTAAATCACTGGGCGAGCAGCTGGTGGATATCCACGGCCAGCACGCGCCGCAATCCTTGCTGCGCTCAGAAGTGCAGCGCGAATTAGTTGATGGCTATGCAGAATGCACCGGCCTTGCAAAAGACGTGGCGTGCTTATTTAAAGATTGGAAAAACGTCGTTGATGAGCTGGCGATTGCCGAGAATAATGCCGAAGCTTTTGATGCCGAGCGTGAACGCCTGCAATGGCAGGTGGATGAAGTGGCCGCCTTGCAATTTACCGCAGCAGAATGGCCTGAGCTGCAAGCGGAGCATAAACGCCTGCACCATGCGGCCAGCCTGATTGATGGTGTGCAAAGCGGCCTGCTGATGCTGGCCGATGGCGATGAAAACTGTCAGTCCTGGCTGGGCTCGGTAGCGGGGCGTTTATCTGGCCTCGCTGATTTTGATGCAGGTATCTCAGAAACACTGGAGCTCTTAGCCAGTGCCGAAGCGCAGCTGACTGAATCCGTGTATGCATTGCGCCGCTATGCCGATCACTTAGAGCTGGATCCGGCGCGCCTTGCCGATGTGGAAAGCCGTCTGGATGCTATCTTCCGTATGGCGCGTAAATATCGGGTAGAGCCGGCTGAGCTGCCGGAAAAACTGGCTGCCTGGCAGCAGCGCCTTGCCGAATTAGGCGGCAGCGCAGGGCTGGATGCGGTGCGCCGCCGTGCAGAAAAGCTGGAAGCAGATTACCGCAAGGCGGCTAAGCAACTCTCTGCCGGCCGCAAGGCCGCAGCAGATAAGCTTTCTAAAATGGTGACTAAAGAATTGCAACTGCTGGCGCTGGTGGGCAGCCGTTTTGAAATTGCCCTGCACCCCCATGAAGCACCTGCTGGTTTTGGCCTGGAAACGGTGGAGTTTATGGTGGCTAATCATCCCACCACACCAGCCAGAGCCATGGCAAAGGTTGCTTCGGGTGGTGAGTTATCCCGTATTAGTCTCGCCCTGCAGGTGATTACCAGCCAGGTGGCGAACGTGCCTACGCTGATTTTTGACGAGGTAGACGTGGGGATTGGCGGCAGAGTGGCCGAAATTGTCGGGCGTATGCTGGCGGATCTGGGCGCGGCGAGGCAGGTGCTGTGTATTACCCATCTGCCGCAAGTTGCCGCATGCGGGTTTCAGCAGTTGCAGGTCAGCAAAACCCAATCTAAAACCGGCGTATTAAGCACCATCCATATGCTGAGTGTGGAAGAGCGCATCGAAGAAATCGCCCGTATGCTTGGTGGCGTGGAAATCACCTCCACCACCCGGCAGCACGCGGCAGAAATGTTGGGTGTGGCGGTGTAATGTTTTTGCAAGCATGCTAACCCAACCTGCTGGAGCATCACTCTGGCGTATTTTACTTTGGTTTATGGTGTTTTCTTATGGGCGCCATACAGTTGATGCAATGCCTAATAAGGGCGCTCTTGTTTTTCTTCCTGTGCCCGGTGTTCTTTTTATCTCTGTGCTTACAGAGCTTTTATAAGATTGTTGGTTTATGAATGATTCAGGTTTTATGCAGCAGGCCCTGTTTGAGGCAGAGCGGGCCAAAGAGCTGGGTGAGGTGCCCGTGGGGGCGATTGTCACTTACCGGGGCGGGATAATTGGCCGGGGATGTAATCAGCCTATTTTGCGTCATGATCCCAGCTCTCATGCTGAAATGATGGCCATCCGGCAGGCGGCACGTCATCTGGGTAATTACCGGCTGCCTGAGTGCGAGCTGTATGTCACTTTAGAGCCGTGTATTATGTGCGCCGGGGCTATTTTGCACTCCCGTATCAGCCGGGTTGTGTATGCGGCAAAAGACCCTAAAACCGGCGCTGCAGGCAGTGTGATTAACCCTTTTGCAGATTGCCGTTTAAATCATCAGACACAACTGCTTGATGGGGTGATGGCTGAAGAGTCTTCAAACTTACTAAAGGCTTTTTTCCGCGAACGGCGGCAGGCTGAAAAAGATCGCAAGAGAACTGTCGTATAAATTTCATTTGTTTGTAAAATATTTACATTGCAGTAAATAAAGTCGTAAACTGAATCCTCACACTTGATCGGGATGTGGGGATGAAAAAAATACTAATTGCCTTCGCCGCAGCATCACTACTTGGCGCATGTGCTTCAACACCTTCAAAAAATACAACAGCCTCGGCAGAGCCTGTTATTCCAACCGTTAAATCACATAATAAGCAGGTTGTTGCTTATATCCGTACCTGGCCAATTGGCTCTACGCCAAAAGATATGGATATGGGGCGCCGCTGGCGGGCCAGTGATATTCAGGGAAATCAGCTCACAACTTTAAACTTAAGTTTTGGTTTAATTCGTAATGGCACCGAGGTCTATATTAAAGATTTAGAGCCTCAGCCTAATTCGGATAAGACCGCTACTATCGCCCCATTTGCAAATATGTGGGATGAAGTTGCTAAATTGCAAAGTCAGTATCCGCATTTAAAAGTGAATGTTTCCATTGGTGGCTGGGGAGCAGATGGTTTTTCACAATTAGCCCGAACACCAGAATCACGCGAAAAATTTATTGCGAATGTGATTAAGTTAATTGATGAGCATAATCTGGCAGGGATTGATTATGATTGGGAATACCCTGTTGGCCCGGATTGGCTGCCAATTGCAAAAGACCCGGGTGATAAAGAAAACTATCCCCGCCTTTTAGAGGAAACAAAAGCGGCATTTAATAAGCACGGCGAAAAAACAGGCAAGCAATATCAATTGTCGGTTGCTGTACCGGCAGCAGCCTGGTTTTTGCAAAATATTGATGTGGCGCGCGTAGCCAAATCAGTTGATTTTATGAAAGTAATGGCTTATGACTTTGCCGGATCATGGAGCAAAAAAACCAGTCACCATACCAATCTGTATCAGAACAAAGCAGATCCTGAAGGCGGTGGCTGGAGCACTGATCAGGCAATGAATTTGTACCTTGATGCAGGGGTTAAGCCAGAGAAGCTGCTCATGGGCAGCGCCTTTTACGGGCGCGCATGGCAAGGGGTAGCCGCTGCAAACAACGGCCTGTTTAATGCCTATAAAAAAGCGGCGTACGATGATGGTATCACCTGGCAGGATATTAAGGCTTTAAAAGCCAGGGGGGCGACACGCTATTGGGATCCGGTTGCCAAAGCGCCATGGTTGTTTGATGGTGATTTGATGGTGACTTATGAAGACCAGGAAAGCTTGAAATACAAAGCTCAGTATATTAAACAGAAACATCTTGGCGGCATTATGGTTTGGGAGTATGCCCATGATATGGATAGCGAGCTGCCACGCGTGATTAATGAATCATTAATGTAATCGGTGTTGATCTGTTTATAAAAAAAAGGCCACTTTCAAGTGGCCTTTTTTATTGGCATATATAAAAAAGGTGGTTTTTTTTTGCTGTTTATTTGCAACTTTGTTGCTAATAACTGCAGGCGATATTTAGATAATTTATAAACCAATTTTTCGTACTGTTTTAAACGCGGGTGAATAGCGGGTGGGCAATTTTTTTTGAATGGCTTTGTATTGGTGTATTCCCTGATGTGTAAACCCTGATCGTGCCGGCTTGTACTTAAAATCCTGGAATTTTATTGCGTCATCTATACGAAAATAATTAGGGTTTTTTAAAAAAACATCAAATTGAAAAAAAATCTTGATGTTAGTCAAACTATTCTCTAGTCTTTAATAACAAAGTCGCAAACCAAACAAGTGGCTTGTAATTAATAGTTCTATGGGGCGCATTTATCCAGCGTTGACTTAATCCGAATTGCTATTACGCAGTTAAGCACTGCTGATTAGCTAGTCTGTGCCTGTCATTTATCCCTGGCAGATACCGGCGTTCATTGGGGAACATCCCCGCTAAACTTAAAAAGGGTCGCTAATAATGAAGCAAGCATTAAATCGCGTAGCACGTCCTCTGCTGATGGTCGTTTCATTAGCCGGAGCTTTCAATGCCATGGCCGCTGAACGAGTGGATCTGGAAAATTATGTTGCCCCTGCCGGGCTTACAACGCGTGGTTTGGCAGACGAGGGGGTACATAACTTACTTGGCCTTAAGGCGGATGAATTACAAGCTGCACGCAGCCAGACTTACCCAGATGGCAAGGTTGTTACCCGCTATCAACAATTCCACCAAGGCGTACCTGTCTGGGGCGAAGGCGTGGTTGAAAACCGTGCTGCGGGCGCAGCTCAGCCAGCTTTGTCGGGCGCATTGCTGCGTGATTTGAGTAATGATCTTCCAAGCGCCAAGCCAACGTACTCGCAAACTCAGATTTTGAGCATTGCTAAAACACAGGCGAAAGCAATTAAAACCGAAAATGAACAGGCCAAACTTTATGTGAAGCTGGGTTCTAATAATGTGGCTCAATTGATTTATGTGGTGTCGTTTGTGAATGGCAGTGCAACCAAGCCAAGCCGTCCGCACTTCATCATTGATGCCAATACTGGTGTGGTTTTGGATCGCTGGGAAGGGATTGCTCATAAAGATGCGACAGGACCTGGCGGTAATGCCAAAACGGGAAAATACACCTATGGCACAAATTATGGCCCTCTAGTGGTCACTGATGATTGCAAAATGGTAAGCAGCAATGTAACGACGGTGAACCTGAATCATGGCACAACCGGCTCTACCCCTTATCAGTTTACTTGCCCAAATAACCCGGGCATTGCCATAAATGGGGCGTTCTCACCACTGAATGATGCCCATTACTTTGGTAATGTCGTTTTCAATATGTATAAAGACTGGCTGAGTTTGCGCCCGATTTCCCAGAACTTGCTGATGCGTGTCCATTACAGCAATAACTATGAAAATGCCTTCTGGGATGGCACGGCGATGCACTTTGGTGATGGCGCAAACACCTTTTATCCCCTGGTGTCACTCGATGTGTCCGCTCACGAAGTCAGCCATGGGTTTACTGAGCAAAACTCGGGTCTGGTTTACGCCAAGCAATCGGGCGGGATGAACGAGGCTTTCTCTGATATGGCGGGGGAAGCTGCTGAGTTTTATATGAAGGGCGCGAATGATTTCCTTGTTGGGGCAGAAATCTTTAAGGCCAGCGGTGCATTGCGCTATATGGCTGATCCTACCAAGGATGGCCGCTCTATTGGCCATGCCAGCCAGTATAACGACAGCCTTGATGTGCACTTAAGCAGTGGTGTGTACAACAAAGCCTTCTATTTGCTGGCGACCAAGGCAGGCTGGAATACTCGTAAAGCGTTTGAAGTTATGGCTGATGCTAATCACCTTTACTGGACAGCAAACAGCACCTTTGACCAGGGCGCTTGCGGCGTGGAAAAAGCCGCAGCAAGCCGTGGTTATACCGTGGCGGATGTGACATCCGCGTTTGAAGCAGTAGGTGTAAGTTGTATCGTTAAACCCCCTGTTGTCAAAGTGCTGACTAAGGGCGTGCCGGTAACAGGGCTTGCGCTTGCCAGCAATGCCACTGTCACTTACACCATTGTGGTGCCAGCAGGGGCCAGAAACCTGACATTCAAAACATCGGGTGGCACAGGCGATGCGGATATCTACGCTAAATTTGGCGCAGCACCAACAACGACTGTTTATGACGCTAAATCCGATGGTGGCACCAATACAGAAACCATCACAGTTGCAGCGCCTAAGGCAGGCACTTATTACCTGCTGCTGAAAGCGTACAACGCCTTTAGCAATGTCACTCTGGTGGGCAACTATCAGTAATTAAGTCAGCTCAGCGGCTGTGCCAGGCCGCGTGCCCTGCTACGAATGTGAGCAGGGCTTTTTTTTGGATTTAATAAATTCAAAGGAACGTCAAAATGAAACTAAAAGTGATCCCTCTGCTTTTGTGCAGTGTTTTGCTGAGCGCTGCCGCTGATGCTGCACCTAAAAAAGTCTGGATAACCTTGGGTGATGCGGCCTATTTACAGCTGCAAAAGCTGGCACCGCAAACCATTGCAAAAGAGAGCCGCGCTATTTTGCCGCAAGTAGGTTTACTGGCGGCTGAGCGGGTACATCTGGTTGAAGTGGATGAGCAGCAGCTGGCCCGCTTATCTGCATCTGTGCATGAAGAGCTGCATCGCTGCGGCGGCTTTATGTTTCATGCCAGTGAAGCAGCCGGGCGTCAGGCCTTAACGCCCGTCAGCAGCTTGCTGGCAGCGGCTCACCCCTCGTATACGCTGGATAATCAAAGCGTCGTGAATGCTTTGCTGCCACAAATGCAGGACAGCAATATCGCGCAAACCATTAATGATTTATCTGCTTTTACCAATCGCTACTACACCACGACACATGGTGTTAATGCATCCAACTGGCTGAAAACGCGCTGGCAGCAAATAGCGGCTGGCCGCAGTGATATTACGGTGGAGCAATTTAACCATTCTTGGGCACAAAAATCGGTGATTTTAACGATTAAGGGGACTGATAATCCATCCGAAGTGGTCGTGCTGGGCGGGCACCTTGATTCAATTAATGGTCAGGGAACCAGCGAGAGTACACGTGCACCAGGAGCGGACGATGATGCATCCGGAATTGCCAGCATGACCGAGGTACTAAGGGTGTTGGTCGCCGGGGGGTATAAGCCACGCCGGACACTGAAGCTGATGGGCTATGCCGCAGAAGAAGTCGGCCTGCGCGGCTCACAGGATATTGCCAAAAGTTTTAAAGCTGCGAACACCAATGTGGTTGGGGTGATGCAGCTGGATATGACTAACTATAAAGGCTCGGATAAGGACATCTACCTTTACACCGATTACACCGATAACGCGCAAAATCAGTTTGTGGCTAATTTGCTGACGACCTATCTGCCAGCGATAAAGATTGGCTACGATAAATGCGGTTACGCCTGCTCAGATCATGCATCCTGGAGCGGGCAGGGCTATTTTGCCTCTATGCCGTTTGAATCCTCATTTACACAAGACAACCCTTATATCCATACGGCCAACGACACCTACGCCAACAGCGGCAATCAGGCTCAGCATGCTTTGAAGTTTTCTAAAATGGCGCTGGCATTTATGGTTGAGCTGGGAAGCGATGGTCCTGTAGGACCAGGGCCGGTGGATAAAGTGGAAAACTTCTCCGGCAAGCTGGCGGTGGGGCAAAAGCAAAGTTATGGCCCGTTTAAAGTGGGCGCTGGCGGTGATTTTACTGCTGTACTGAGTGGCACAGGCGATGCTGATTTATATCTGCGTAAAGGCAGTGCACCCAGCACAACCGTGTTTGATTGCAAGTCTGATGGCCCAAGCAGTACGGAAACCTGCGCATTAAACTTAAGCGCAAATGGCGACGTTTATTTACTGCTGAATGGGTATTCCGCAGCAAATTACACCCTTAAAGTAACGTATCGCCCGCAATAAGCAGGATCAGGCCGTGCAGATTGTGCGGCTTGTCTGAGTAGCAAAAGGAAGGTGTGGCGTGTGTCTTTGTAGAAAATGCGGCCTGTCAGGCCGCATTTTTTGATTGAGCAGCCAGCAGAGGAGCTGCATTTCTTTAGTGTGAGCGGTTTAAGCCCGTGTTGTATTCTGCACAGCGGCGGATTTAAATGGCCTGTTCGTTAATCTCGCCCGTACGAATTCGTACAACGTATTCAACAGGGGTGACAAAGATTTTCCCGTCGCCAATTTTGCCGGTATTGGCCGCTTTAATAATGGCTTCAATGGCGGTTTCTACCTTGTCATCTTCAAGAACGACTTCGATTTTGGCTTTAGGTAAAAAATCGACGACGTATTCTGCTCCCCGGTAAAGCTCGGTATGGCCTTTCTGGCGGCCAAATCCTTTCACTTCGGTCACCGTGAGGCCGGATATGCCAAGCTCCGACAGCGCTTCACGGACTTCATCCAGTTTAAATGGCTTGATAATCGCTTCAATTTTTTTCATCGTTCTTCCTTTTCGCGGTGGCTTTCTGCTGGAGTATAGGGCGGGTGTTTATAAGCCAAGTTTTAGTTCGCGCTGATCACCGTTTAACGGCATGCGATCCAGGAGGGGGGCAAAGAGGCTTTCTTTGCCGCTGGCCGCTTTGAGCTGGAGCGAGCCCTGCGGGCCGCGCTGAGGATCCACTTTGCCTTGCCCTGAAATGGTCAGGGCAGCACCGCCCTCAGGCGAGATTGTCCAGTTTAATTCAGGCTGTAATTTGATCCGGTAGCTGCCAAAGGGATTGGCCTGCGGGGTCACGAGCGAGCTGGCATTTTGCCAGAGTAAGCTGACTTCACTCGTTTGTGGCTTGCTTATCCGGCTGGCTTCCAGGGTGAGCTGGCCGCCAAGCTGAAACGGAGCCAGCTTTTTGTCGAGCGCAAATAAAGGTGCGGCAGGCAGGGTGAGGCTGACCGATTCGAGGCGGTTGCCGCCCGCGCCAAGGGCTAACCATGCTTTGCCAGCCTGGCTGCCATAGCGGGTATCCAGCTGCCACATCAGTTGCCCTTTGAAAAGCTTAAGGGGCTGCCACTGCCAGCGCACTTCATCCAGCAGCTGCTGGCCACTGATGCCAAGGGGGGTTAGCCTGCCGGACCAGATGGTGCCGCTTACGCCGCCTAACTGCACGGGGGCGGGGACAAATTTCAAAATAAATGAAGCTGGAAATTGCAAAATCAAAAATAAAATCAGCAAAGGAATAATGAATTTGCTGCGGTGATAAAGATATTGCTTCATTGGCGTTCTACCTCTGCGCTCAGCTGCACAATGCCATTGTGTTCTGCTCCGCTGATTTGCAGGTGATTGATATGCGAGCCGGTTTCGCTGCGAAGTGCTGAAAGCAGGGGAAGTGCATCGGCAAAGCGAATCTGTGCGATTTTAATCTGCAGTTTATCTGCTGTGAGTGCCTGAATGTCTGCGCTGGTGTTTCTGGCGTCCAGACTGGCTTGCACTGCAGCGCGCAAATCGCCATTGCGGCTTGGGCCTGCGGGGGTGGATTTGATCTGCGCGAGTTGTCTTTGCAGCTCTGCAAGTTGCATTTGCATCTGTGGCACTTGCTTGCTGAGCTGTGCCCGGGAGTTGTTAACCGGCTGCCATACTCCCGCATAGAGGATTGCAAAAAGGGCAAACAGGCCGCAGCCGCTTAAATAAAGCCGCTCGCGGGGTTTGCATTGTTGCCAGAATTCTTTCAGTTTGTTCATTTTCTTAGGTTGCTCATTTTACGGCTTGGGCGCGGATCAGAACTTTCATGCGCCCTGTTGTTGCAGGCTGGGTTTCTGCTGATAATCCTGCCCCTTTAAGCTGAGACTGCAGGCTGCCCGCCTGAGAATCTGGTAACTCTAAACTGAGCTGGCCATTGGTGTAATCGAGCTGCGTCAGTTGCAGGCCATTGCCGGCAATGCCGGCCACTTGCAGGAGCAGGTCCAGCCCGTCACCATTACCGCTGCGAAGCCCACCTCGATCACGCAGTTTGCTTTGCAGCTGTAATACTGGGTCAAAGACTGGCTCGCCGGGAAAGGCCGCCGCATAGGTCTGGCGCATTTCACGCTGTAAAGCCAGTTTGCTGCTGCGTAATTGCCACCAGTCGCCAATTTGCCCCGCTAAAACCAGTGCAAAAATAGCACTCAATAGTAGTGCCGGGGTTTGCAGGATTTTCCAGTCAAAACGCCACTGGCTGCGCTGGGCAAAATCACCTTGCAGTAAATTTGTACCTGGCACGCTGTTTTGTATTAAATCAGCAAGGTTGAGATCTTGTTTTAATGCGTCACCAATCAGTGCCTCAACGATAAGGGCATCATCAAGCTGGCTGTATTGTCCTTCCGGCGTGCGCACGAGGTATGTTTGCTGATCCGCAGCAACGCACCAGCCTTCGCCATCAGGCAGAAAATCATAAAGACTCCACGCCGCTGAAGGAACAATCTGATGCCCGGCCAGTAAGCTCAGGTATTGCGTCAGCCATTTTCGGTCTGCTGCAATAATTTTATTATTCTGGTCATTGAGCCCAAAGTGCAGTGATGCAGCAGGACTGAGCAGGCGATCCTCTAAAAGATGGGGCAAAAGTTTTTGCCGCCTTGCTAAAGATTGCTTTGGCAGCTCTGCGCGATAAATATTTGAGAGCGCTGCAGGAACAATAAGCTCTGTTCTTTGCGAAGGCGGAAGCGCGCTGAGCTGTGCCGTGCCGGATTGCTGGCCGGCAAACCAGCGAACTTCTGTCGTAGCAAGATCGCAAGCAGGAAGAATACGCAGGAGTGTATGTATATGATCGTTCACGGGAGGGGTGAAGTAAGAGTGTATAGGGTGAAAAGCTGTGCGGAGTATGACATAAACTTTTTATGGGCTGTATAGATTGCGATTATCTTACTGTTATATTAAAGATTTTCGTGCCTGTTGTGACGGCTGCTTAAATTATTTTGAAATATTTTCTAAATAAGGCTTGGCAAAGTAAAAACCTTCAACTAGAATGCGGGTCTTCCTTCGGTGCACAAGCAACACGCAGCGATGAGAAGTGGGGGGTTGGCGGAATTGGTAGACGCACTGGATTTAGGTTCCAGCGCCGTAAGGTGTAAGAGTTCGAGTCTCTTATCCCCCACCAAATATTCTGAAAAAAGCCGCAAGAGCATTGCTCTTGCGGCTTTTTTTATGTCCGAAATTCCGGTTGCATAACTCTTTTCTTGCGGGAAAATCGCGCGAAGCATCCGTTTTTTTATTGGCCGGAGCTTGCGGTCTAAGCCTTGTGGCTGCTGTGTTTTTGGCCGCATGGGCGCTGGTTAATAATTCTGTTTGGATTTGCGTGCCGTTGTGCGCTAAACTTACCGACTTTGTTGGTAAATCGCGGTGAGTGCTGCGTGCTGATCTGGTTTTTCTGTCTGTTTTGGCTGGTCTGAGACGGGGAAGCTGGCAAGGTAAAAGATCATGACTGATGATCTGCATATTACTGCTGATGAGCTGGCTTTATCCCCTATTTATTAAGATGCGTGTACGCGCGTTGATCCCCCATAGGAATGGTTTGAAATGCAAGTACAACTAGAAACCCTGAATCAACTCGAACGTCGCCTGTCTATTTCTGTGCCACGCGCAGAAATTACCGAGCAAGTTAACGCGCGTTTGAAGCATGTTGCTAAGACTGCAAAAATTGCAGGTTTTCGTCCGGGCAAAGCGCCGATGAAAATCGTTGCACAAAACTACGGCTTCCGTATTCAGGAAGAAGTATTGGGCGAAACGGTTGAAGTGAGCTTTGGTCAGGCCGTACAAGAGCAAAAGCTGCGTGTAGCAGGTTACCCACGTTTCGAGCCAAAAGATGCGGCGGAAGAAACGGGCGATTTCCAGTTCTCGGCTACTTTTGAAGTGTATCCGGAAGTTGTGATCGGTGATTTAGCTGCTGCTCAAATTGAAAAACCAGTATTGGAATTGTCTGATGCTGAAGTAGAAAAAACAGTAGACATCCTGCGTCGCCAGCGTACTCGTTTTGAGCGCGTAGAGCGCGAAGCCGCTGATGGCGATCGCGTGATTGTAGATTTCAAAGGCTCAATCGACGGCGTATTGTTTGATGGTGGCTCTGCTGAAAACCACGCTTTCCTGCTGGGCAAAGGTCAGATGTTGCCAGGCTTTGAAGCCGGTGTGATTGGTATGAAAGAAGACGAAACCAAATCGGTTAGCGTTGAATTCCCTGCTGATTACCATGGTGCTGATGTTGCAGGCAAAACTGCAGTATTCGAAATCACGGTTAAAAACGTGGCTGCTGCTATCTTGCCGGAAGTGGATGCAGACTTCGCAAAAAGCCTTGGTATTGTTGATGGCGATGTAGAAAAAATGCGCGCTGAAGTACGTGGCAACCTGGAGCGTGAAGTGCGCTTCCGTCTGAAAGCCCGTGCTAAAGAAAACGTCATGACTGCACTGATTGCTGCTGCGCCGGTTGAATTGCCTAAGGCTCTGGTTCAGCTGGAAATCGGTCGTTTGGCTGAAGGTGCATTAGCAGACTTGAAAGCACGCGGTATCGACCCAAAGTATGTTCCGTTCTCGCCAGAAATGTTTGAAGCGCAAGCACAGCGCCGTGTTCACCTTGGTTTGGCATTGGCTGAGCTGGTTAAGGGTAACGGCCTTGAAGCGAAAGCGGATCAGGTAAAAGCGGTTGTTGAAGATTTGGCGCAGAATTACGAAGATCCAAGCGAAGTTGTCGCATGGTACTTTGAAGATCGTGAGCGTTTGGCTGGCCCGGAATCAATGGCGTTGGAAGACAATGTGGTTGAGTTCGTTCTGGCTAAGGCACAGGTAACTGAAAAAGGTATGTCCTTTGAAGAGCTGATGGGCCAGCAAGGCTGATCATTCTCGGTTACTGAGGTGCTACGATAAGGTGTCATCATGGGTGACACCTTATCGTTTGAATGACCATAAATTTCTGAGAGAAAAAGATGTCGAGACAAGAATTTGATCCGCAAAACCTTGGGTATATCCCGATGGTCGTTGAACAAAGCGGCCGGGGCGAGCGTTCTTATGATATCTACTCGCGCCTCTTAAAAGAGCGTGTTATTTTCTTGGTCGGCCCGGTAAACGATCAAAGCGCAAATCTGATTATTGCGCAGATGTTGTTTTTGGAATCCGAAAATCCAGATAAAGATATTCATTTATATATCAACTCCCCGGGTGGCTCAGTCACTGCAGGCCTGGCCATTTACGACACCATGAATTTTATTAAGCCGGATGTGTCGACAATGTGCGTGGGGATGGCGGCCAGTATGGGGGCTTTCCTGCTTTCCAGTGGTGCTAAGGGCAAGCGTTACGCTTTGCCTAATTCACGAATTATGATTCACCAGCCTTTGATTGGCGGTTTGTCGGGCCAGGCATCTGATGTGGAAATTCATGCGCGTGAATTAATTAAAACTAAACGTTCGCTGAATGAAATGCTGGCAAAACATACTGGTCAGAGTATCGAAGCCGTTGAGCGTGATACAGACAGAGATAACTTTATGAGTGCTGCAGAATCAAAAGACTACGGTCTGATTGATGATGTATTGCAATCTCGCAGCGCGGCAGCCGCTAAATAAGGCTGCGTCGGATCGTGACAATGCCGCCAGCGTGCCTGGCGGTTTTTTATTCTAGTGGCCTGTCAGGTTTACTGTTTTTAATCAGACAGGCCGCAATGGCCCGTTTTTTGGGGTGTAGGTTAGGCGATGTCAGAAAAACTCCTTTATTGTTCTTTTTGCGGTAAAAGCCAGCACGAAGTGGTTAAGCTGATTGCTGGTCCACAAGTTTTTATCTGCAACGAATGCATTGAGCTTTGTCGTGATGTGCTGAAAGACGAAGCTGCTGCTGTGATTGGCGAGACTGAGCAAGTTACAGACAGCAAGCGTGTGCCTACGCCGATGGAAATTCGGACCACGCTGGATTCCTATGTAATCGGGCAAGAGCGCGCTAAAAAGATTTTAGCGGTTGCGGTTTACAATCATTACAAGCGGCTGACCAGCAATAAGTCCAGTGATAATGATGTGGAATTAGCCAAGTCAAATATCCTCTTAATCGGGCCTACTGGCTCGGGTAAGACTTTGCTTGCACAAACCATGGCCAAGCTTCTCGATGTGCCGTTTGTGATTGCGGATGCCACAACACTGACTGAAGCGGGCTATGTGGGTGAAGATGTTGAGCACATCATCGCCAAGCTGCTGGCTCAGTGTGATTACGATGTAGAGAAAGCACAGCGAGGCATTATCTATATCGATGAAATCGATAAAATTGCCCGTAAATCTGAAAACCCTTCGATTACCCGTGATGTATCGGGTGAGGGTGTGCAGCAGGCGCTGCTGAAACTGGTTGAGGGTACGGTTGCTTCCGTGCCGCCTCAGGGGGGGCGTAAGCACCCTAATCAGGAGATGCCGCAGGTTGATACCACCAATATTCTGTTTATTTGTGGCGGTGCGTTTGAAGGCCTCGACAAGATTATTCGTAATCGTTCAGTGAAGAGTGGCATTGGCTTTGGTGCTGAAGTCATGAGTAAAGATGAAAATACCAGTGTTGGCAAAATGTTACACACGGTTGAGCCGGACGATTTAATTCGTTTTGGTCTGATTCCAGAGTTTGTAGGCCGTTTGCCGGTTACTGCTACGCTGGAAGAGCTGGATGAAGCTGCGCTGGTATCTATCTTAACTGAGCCAAAAAATGCGCTGATCAAGCAGTACCAGAAGCTGTTCTCGCTGGAAGGGGTTGAGCTGGAAGTGGGCAAAGAAGCTTTGGCTTCGATTGCACACAAGGCTATGGAGCGTAAAATTGGTGCACGTGGTTTGCGCTCGATTGTTGAATCATCTCTGCTGGATATCATGTACGAGCTGCCTTCACTGAAGGGGGTTGAGCGTGTGGTTGTGGATGAATCTATGATTAAAAACGCTACTGCTCCAACGATTGTTTACGCAGATCCTGCTGCGGCTTAATGTGTGATGACACTTGCATGCAGTGCGTGCAAGTGCTTTTAAATTTAGAATATTTCATATGCCCTGGGGGTATTTGAAATATTCAGGTCAGATTTTAGTTCTTGGGCATTGTATTTCCTTGCCTGCACCCCCATGATCTGGGGGATAAATCCATTATTGAGGACCCTTGTTGATGTCCCAAACTGTTGCGTTTGCTGACGATGTCCATTTGCCGCTGCTGCCGCTACGAGATGTGGTGGTGTTTCCGCATATGGTTATCCCGCTATTTGTGGGTCGCCCAAAGTCGATTCGTGCGCTTGAAGCCGCGATGGAAGATGGCCGCCATATCCTGCTGGTTGCGCAAAAAAACGCCCAGAAAGATGAGCCAGGCCTGGCCGATATTTATCCTGTAGGTACGATTGCCAGCATCTTGCAGATGCTGAAGCTGCCCGATGGCACCGTTAAAGTGCTGGTGGAAGGCGGGCAGCGCGCCGAGGTAACTGATATTGATGAAGAGGCAGGTTTTTACAGCGCCATTGCTCATCCGGTTGATGTCAGTGGCGAGCAGGGGCATGAAGTTGAAGCTATGCGCCGTGCCTTGCTGACTCAGTTTGATCAGTTCGTTAAGCTTAATAAAAAAATACCGCCTGAAATTCTGACCTCTCTTGCCGGGATTGAAGATGCTCACCGCCTTGCCGATACCATCGCTGCGCACCTGCCTTTAAAGCTGGAGCAAAAGCAATCTATTCTCGAAATGTTCGATCTGCGCCGCCGTATGGAGCAGCTGTTAAAACAGCTGGAATCCGAGCTGGATATCTTGCAGGTTGAAAAGCGCATCCGTGGCCGCGTAAAGCGCCAGATGGAAAAAAGCCAGCGCGAGTACTATCTGAATGAGCAGGTTAAGGCAATTCAGAAAGAGCTGGGTGAATTAGACGAAAACGCCGATATCGACGAGCTTGATAAAAAAATCAAGAACGCAGGTATGAGTAAAGAGGCGCGCGATAAAGCTGAATCCGAGCTTAAAAAATTACGCATGATGTCGCCGATGTCGGCAGAAGCCACGGTGGTGCGTAATTACATCGATACGCTGCTTGATCTGCCGTGGAAAAAGAAAACCAAAATCAGCAAGGAATTGCCAGCTGCTGAGTTGGTGCTTGATACCGATCATTACGGCCTTGAAAAGGTGAAAGAGCGCATTGTTGAGTACCTTGCGGTACAAAGCCGTGTTGAAAAGCTCAAAGCGCCGATTCTGTGCCTTGTAGGGCCGCCAGGGGTAGGTAAAACTTCTCTGGGTGAGTCGATTGCCCGCGCAACAAATCGCAAGTTTGTGCGTATGGCTTTGGGGGGCGTGCGTGATGAATCTGAGATTCGTGGTCACCGCCGTACCTATATTGGCTCTATGCCCGGTAAAATTTTGCAGTCGATGACTAAAATTGGCGTGAAAAATCCGCTATTTTTACTCGATGAAGTCGATAAGATGGGTGCGGATTTCCGTGGCGATCCTTCTTCTGCCTTGCTGGAAGTGTTGGATCCGGAACAAAACCATGCATTCAGCGATCATTATCTTGAAGTCGATTTTGATTTGTCAGATGTGATGTTTGTTGCAACAGCTAATTCTCTGAATATTCCTCCTGCTTTGCTGGACCGGATGGAAGTTATTCGTTTGTCGGGCTATACCGAAGACGAAAAAGTGAATATTGCCCTCAAGTATCTGGTGCCTAAGCAGGTGAAGGCAAATGGGGTGCAGGAAGGCGAATTAGTGATCTCAGACACGGCTGTGCGTGATGTGGTGCGTTACTACACGCGTGAGGCAGGTGTGCGTAGCCTGGACAGGGAGATTGCCCGTATCTGCCGTAAGGTAGTGAAAAGTCTTCTGATGAAACCAAGCGATAAAAAGATTACTGTTACGCCGAAAAACTTGGAAAAGTACTTGGGTGTACATCGTTTTGATTACGGTGTGGCCGAGCAAACCAACCAGGTGGGGCAGGTAACAGGCCTTGCATGGACCGAAGTTGGTGGCGAATTACTCACCATCGAAGCGGTAAAATTCCCAGGCAAGGGCAAGATGATACAGACTGGTAAGCTCGGTGATGTGATGCAAGAGTCCATCCAGGCGGCTTTATCAGTTGTGCGAAGTCGTGCAAAAGCGTTGGGAATTGACCCGGATTTCTATCAGAAAATTGATATGCATATCCACTTTCCTGAAGGTGCTACACCGAAAGATGGTCCGTCTGCAGGGATTGGTATTGCAACCGCAATGGTGTCGGTATTGTCGGGTATTCCGGTTCGCTGCGATGTTGCAATGACCGGTGAGATCACGCTGCGTGGCGAAGTATTGCCAATTGGTGGTTTAAAGGAGAAACTGCTTGCTGCTCACCGCGGTGGCATTAAGCAGGTGTTAATTCCTGAGGGCAATGTTAAGGATCTTGCCGAGATTCCTGACAATGTGAAGCGCGGACTAACCATTCACCCAGTTAAGTGGATCGACCAGGTGTTGGGGTTTGCCTTAGAGCGTTTGCCGGAGATTTTGCCGGAAGAAGTTGTGAGTGTGGAACCCGTTCTGCCGCAAGCTGGGGTGGAAGTGACCGGACAGCTTACAAAACATTAGTTGACACAAGATTTTGTGGCTTGCTATAAAGCTGTAGTCAATAGTTAATCGTATCAATCCAATCAGAATTGTAAGGGGACGTAAGTGAATAAATCGGAACTCATCAACGCCATCGCAGAATCCGCTGGTCTCTCCAAGGCTGATGCAGGTAAAGCTCTGGATGCAACAGTAGAAGCCGTAACGAACGCACTGAAGGGCGGCGACGAAGTAACGCTGGTCGGCTTTGGTTCTTTCTATGTGTCTGAGCGTGCTGAGCGCAGTGGCCGTAATCCACGTACCGGTGAGACTATTGCAATTGCAGCAGCGAAACAGCCTAAATTTAGGGCTGGTAAATCTCTGAAAGATGCAGTACAATAATCGTCTTGCATTGCTGACTAAGTCTTTTTTAGTGCAGTAATGTGTCCTTAAGGTGATTCGCTCGGTTATCTGAGCTTTTGCCTTTCACATGGTTAATTTGCATACGTTATATATGCTGCATTGCCTGTGTGAAATGGAAATGGGTGATTAGCTCAGTTGGTAGAGCGTCTGCCTTACACGCAGAATGTCGGCGGTTCGACCCCGTCATCACCCACCACTCGCTGTACGAAGAAGTGGTCGCATTGTGGAGTGGTAGTTCAGTTGGTTAGAATACCGGCCTGTCACGCCGGGGGTCGCGGGTTCGAGTCCCGTCCGCTCCGCCAATAAAGATTAAAACAAAAAGCCAAACAGAAATGTTTGGCTTTTTGTTTGTCTATTAGCTGCCTGAGGAAGACAGGCAGGCGTCAATCTGGCATTATATGCCGCGAATCACTCGCGGAGTTGCCTGTCTCATGTTTTCCTTTGTTGAAAAGAACAAAACCGCCGTTCAGGTGGTCCTTGGCCTTGTGTCTCTTGGTCTTGTTGTTGGTGTTGGCCTGACTGGCTATAGCGCTATGGAAGGTGGTGAATCGTATCTGGCCAAAGTGGGCCAGACTAAGATCACACCCCGTGAACTCGCTCAGGCCATAGGTAACCGCGCCGTTCCCAATGAGATGAAGCCTATGGTGCTTGAACAGCTGGTTAAAAAGCAGCTTTTACTTGAGCAAGCCGGTTTATTGCACCTGGATGTGTCTGACGATCAGATTCGTAATGCGATTGCTGCGATTTCTGATTTTCAGGAAAACGGTAAGTTCAGTGCTCAGCGCTATAAAGACCTGCTTGCTGCCCAGCAAATGACCCCCCTCGATTTTCAGCAGCGTGTTCGTGACGATATTGCGAGCAGCCATCTGCTTGCAGCTTTCTCCAGCGGCATTCAATCTACTGCCGTGGCTGACTATATGGCAGCTTTGCTGGGCGAAAAACGGGATGTGGCGATGCTGCAAATCGCGCCTGCAGCTTTTTTGCCACAGGTAACGGTGTCTGATGCCGAAGTAAAAAAATACTACGACACGCATACTGCCGAATTTAAACTGCCTGAAATGGCCCGTTTAGAATATCTGGTTTTTTCTCAGCAAGAATTGGCTAAAAACATTTCAATCAGCCCTGATGAAGTGAAAAAATATTTTGAGGCGCATCAGGCTCAGCTGACAGGGGAAGAGCGTAAAGCCAGCCATATTCTGATTGCTTTGGCGAAAGATGCAAAACCAGAAGCAAAAAAAACCGCACAGGCTAAGGCTGAGGCTATTTTACTGGAGCTGAAAGCAAATCCGGCACGTTTTGCTGATATTGCCAAAAAAGAATCGCAAGACCCAGGTTCAGCAGCAAATGGTGGCGATTTGGGTTTCTTTGCCCATGGTGCAATGGTGAAGCCTTTTGATGATGCGGCATTTAAGCTGAAAAAAGGGGAGATCAGCGGTATTGTGGCCAGCGATTTTGGTTTGCACATTATTCGTCTTGATGATGTTCGCAGCAAAACATTTGCAGAAGTTCAGCCCGATGTTGAGCAAAAATTAAAGCTCGAAAAAGTAAGCCAAAGCTTCCAGAAGCAGGCAGAACGGTTTAACGAGCTGGTGTATCAGCAGGCAGACAGCCTGAAGCCTGCAGCAGAGGCCTTTAAACTGCATGTACAGCAAAGTGACTGGCTTACGCGTACTGCCGCTAAGGATGAGCTGCTGAACAACGAGAAGCTGCGTGAAGCTGCTTTTAGCGACGATGTGCTGAAAAAGAAACATAACTCCGAAGCCATTGAAGTGGCATCCGGTACGCTGGTGTCGGTCAGGGTGATTGAATCTAAACCGGCGCAGTCGCAGAAGCTGGAAGCCGTCAGTGCGGACATCACTGCAAAGCTTAAGCAAGAGAAAGCGCTGAAGCTGGCGATTGAAGAAGGGACTAAGAAATTAGCCGATCTGAAAAAAGGCGGTGCAGATACTTTAACGTGGCCAGCTGCTCAGGCCATGGCGCGTATGGGCCAGTCTGCAGTTCCTGAAGCACAGGTCAAAGAGATCTTCCGTGCTGCGGCGGATAAATTACCTGCTTATGCAGGGGCTGAAGTGAAGGGCCAGGGGTTTGCATTGTTTAAGGTGGTGAAATCGACCCCCGCACCTGCACTGGATGCCACAATGCGCCGGCAGCTGAGTGAAAATATGGTGCAAATGTATGGCCAGGTTGAAGTAGCCAGCTACTTGCAGGCACTTAAGTCGCAAATTAAAGTGGACTACAAGCTGAAGGCGATGGCGGCTGAGTAAGCTTTGATGGGGGCATAAAAAGATGGCAAGGACCTGTGCCTTGCCATTTTTTATTTTATCGATTGAATTTTCTTACTGCTATGCCGATATTAAGAATAAGCAGAGACGCTAGATTTCTGTTTTAGCCCCGAGGAGATATTGCCATGATGACCGTATTCAATATGGAAGACGGAAGCACAGAGCTGGATAAGGTGGATATCCTCACTGGTGAGGATGATGTTTTGCACCATCCTTTGCCGCGTTTGCAACTGCTGACTGTGGCCGAGTCTGAGTTTGTCAGCCGTTCTGCGGGGCCTCATCGCCATTTAGTTTTACCGCCCGGTTAATATGCCATGACGGGGGGCGCTTGCCTAAATAGGCGGCTACCCCCTCTCTGGCCTCCTCATGGGTTCTGATATGGGCGATGCGGTGTGCGGTATCAGAGATCATTGCGTCATCTATTGGGCGGTGGACAACCGAAGTAATAAGCCGCTTTGCTGCAGTAAGCGCATGCGGGCTGTTTTGTAACAGCTCGTTAATCCAGGTTTGCACCTGATGATCCATTGCGGTTTCATCGGCTTTTACTTCATGCAATAAACCAAGTTGCAGGGCGGTGTGGCAGTCAAACTGTTCTGCCGTCAGCATAAAGCGTCTGGCAGCACTGATGCCGATTTTGCTGATGATATAAGGCCCTATTACAGCAGGGATCAGGCCAAGGCGTACTTCATTGATCCGGAACCAGGTGTTGCAGCTGGCTACGGCTAAATCACAACAGGCAATTAATCCCACTCCTCCGCCTAATGCCGGTCCTTGTATACGTGCAATGGTAGGTACGGGCAGTCGTTCCAGCGTCTGCATCAGCCGGGCTAATTTTAAAGCATCTTCAAAGTTGCGGTGCTGATCAAATTGGGTGGCATGGTGCATCCAGCTTAAATCTGCACCTGCGCTGAATGTGGATCCTTCGGCGGTGAGGACAACAACCCTTAAATCAGAGTTCTGGCCAAAGGCGGTGAGGGTGGCGGTCAGCTCGGCGATCAGCATATCGTCGAAGGCGTTACAAATTTCGGGTCTGTTTAGGGTAATTGTGGCGATACCGTGGCTAAAGTGTGTGTGTAATGTATCGCTCATACTCGCACCTTAATGAGGCTTGCATTGATTTGAAATCAGGATCAGGGCAATAAATCAGGGTAAGGTATTGCCACAAGGGGAATGACAGGAATTTGCGAGTCAGTTTAGTCAAGCCCGGTGCTGTGTGTTAGAGTGCGCGCCACTCTGGGCTGATGGAAGGCAGTGAAAATATTGACTTCACCCATGCTTTGGATTAGAAAAGTTTACTGTAATGTTGGCGTGTAAAAGTGCTGAGATAGCGCGCTTTTTATTCTGGCAAAAGTTGTATGGAATGAAAATCCTGCCTGAGCAGGCAGGATGTGTTTAAGTGTGTGGCAGGGTGTTTTGTGTTTGCCCGGGAGGACAGCGGGCAAACTAAGACTTATCGTTTTGTTCTACGTTTGATTTATTAGATGCGATGCGAATTATTTACTGGCTTTACCTGCTTGGTGTGTTTGCTTTGCCTGCCTGGGCCGAGCGTGTCCTGATTCCCGGCGCTGAGATCATTTTATCTGCAAAATACTTACCCCCTCCTTTTCCAGACGCAGGCCCTGCGGCGGCCGTACTTCTGCTGCACGGCTGCAACGGCTTAAGCCACAGTAACGGGATTAACCCCCGTCCGGACCGGATGGCGGCTCTTTTGCAGGAAAAGGGCTATGCAGTACTGATGCTGGATAGTTTTAGCGCCCGTGATTTGCAAGAAATATGCAGTGTGCCATTAAGTAAACGCACACTCAGCCCCAGAATGCGTGCAGAAGATGCCCGCCATGCACTTGAATGGCTGAAAGCGCGTAAAGAGATTGATGGAGACCGTATCGGGGTGATCGGCTGGTCACACGGTGCCACTTCAGTACTGGCTTTGCTGGGGCAAAAACAACCATCGGTGCGAGTTGCTGTGGGTTTTTTTCCATCTTGCAGCTCTTATTTACTCCGGGACAAATATCAGGTAACTGCGCCACTTTTATTGCTGGTTGGGGAGGATGATGACTGGACGCCTGCAGAGTCTTGCCGGGCCTTAGTGGCACGCGCAGATCAGCCAACATTCCGCTTGATTACCTATCCGGATGCCATGCACGATTTTGATAATATCAGCTTAAAACCAGATGAAACAAAGCGGCTGACACTGGGTGCATCCAGCGTATCGATTGCGTTTAATGCAGAGGCAAGCTCTGATGCTTACCGGCGTACCTTCAAATGGCTGTCACCCTGGCTTGATTTAAATCGCATTCCCATTGCGCCGCCTGTATCGCGTCATGGTGTAACAGGAGCAGGTAAAACACCGGTACTTAATTAATCTGGCTGTATTTGGTATTAATTTTTCATGAATTGGCAAACTTATCGTGACCTGTGGCTCATCCGTGTTTACGCTGCAAGTGCATATTGTTGGTGAGTCTGTTTGTACCCTGGTTTATTGAAACAATAAAACAGGAGCCTGAAAGTTAAATCACTTAACGCGTTAATGAGGTGCATTAAATGGCTTATTACATTGAAGATTTGCAGCCGGGTCTGATTGCTGAATATCGCAAAACCTTAACTGAGGCCGATATCGTTTTATTTGCCGGTATTTCTGGCGACAATAACCCCATGCATATTGATGAAGAGTACGCATTGGCTACGCGCTTTGGCGGGCGGATTGTGCATGGCATGCTCAGTGCAAGCCTGATTTCTACCGTGATTGGTACCCGTCTGCCAGGGCCGGGGGCGATTTATATGGGGCAAAACCTGAAGTTTCTGAAGCCGGTTAAAATCGGTGACACTGTCACTGCAAGGGTAACCGTCAGTGAAGTGTTGCCAGATAAACAGCGTGCCCGCTTGCTGACAGAGTGCTGGGTAAAAGATGAAAAAGTAATTGATGGTGATGCACTGGTCTGGGTGCCCCATCGCCCGGCCTGAAGACAGCAATTTAAAGATGACGTGTTGAAGGAGTTCTCTATGCAAGCAAATCTTGCCACCCTGCTGGCAACTGTCCCGGAAATCAGCCTGTGCTCATCCGCAGATCTATATGGCAGGGAAGAACCGGGCTTACCTGTTTTGAAAATTCAGGGGGCATCAGGCAGTGCTGCAATTGCTTTGCAGGGCGCTCATTTACTGTCATTTATTCCTGCGGGTGGGCGGGAGCTGCTCTGGCTGTCGCCCAAGGCTGTTTTTGCCGCAGGTAAAGCAATCCGCGGAGGGATTCCCCTCTGTATGCCCTGGTTTGGCCGTCATCCTGCAGGCTTACCTGCCCATGGCTTTGCGCGCTCAAGCAATTGGGATGTCACTGAAGCCGAAATTCTGGGTAATGGTGATATCAAAGTCGTGCTCGAACTACATGATACAGCGGCAACTCAGGCCTTATGGCCCCATGCGTTTGTGTTTCGTCTGGCATTGACGGTGGGCCGCGAGTTAACGCTGGCGCTGAGTGTGGAAAACTTAAGCGATCAGCCTGCTCCCTTTTCGCAAGCTTTTCACAGCTATCTGGCCGTGCCTGATGTCAGTGAAATTGCGATTAGCGGGCTGGAAGCTTGTACCTATGTCAATACGCTGCTGGAAGGTCATCCGCGTAAAGAGCAGGAAGGCGATTTGCATGTGCAGTCGCTGACTGATCGTGTTTATTTAAACGTACCCGCAAAACAAGTGATCAGCCACGGCTCAGGGCAAACCCATATCGTGAGTGATACCCACTCTGCCATCGTCTGGAATCCTTGGGAAGACGCTGTAAAACTGGCCGATGTGGGCCAGGGTAATCATACGGGCTTTGTTTGTCTGGAGCGTGGGGACGTGCTGGATAATGCATTGACAATTGCAGCCGGTGGTATTTACCGCGCCAGCATGACTATATCCGAGTAATGGTTGTTTTTGCCTGAGTCCTGTTTATGCAATACCAAGATTTGCGTGATTTTATTGAGCAGCTGGAAAAACGTGGCGAGTTAAAAAGGGTGAAAATCCCTGTTTCGCCCTATCTCGAAATGACCGAAATTTGTGATCGCACTTTGCGTTCAGAAGGCCCGGCGATTTTATTCGAGAATGTGCCTGGCCATAGCATGCCCGTACTGGCTAATCTCTTTGGCACGCCAACAAGGGTGGCTAATGGCATGGGCGCGGCAGAGATTAGCGCGCTGCGCGAAATCGGCAAGACACTGGCCTGTTTAAAAGAGCCGGAGCCACCTAAAGGCTTGCGCGATGCCTGGGGCAAGCTGCCGCTGCTTAAGCAAGTCTTGAATATGTCGCCCAAAGAAGTCAAAAATGGCCCTTGCCAGGAAGTTGTTTGGGAAGGCGCTGATGTGGATCTGGCGCGTATTCCTATTCAGCACTGCTGGCCGGAAGACGCTGCACCGCTGATTACCTGGGGCCTGGTGGTAACACGCGGCCCTAATAAAAAACGCCAGAATTTGGGGATTTACCGCCAGCAGGTGATCAGCCGCAATCAGGTGATTATGCGCTGGCTGGCGCATCGTGGTGGTGCTTTGGATTTCAGAGAGCACGCATTGCAAAAGCCCGGCCAGCCTTTCCCGATTGCCGTGGTTTTGGGTTGCGATCCTGCCACCATTCTGGGCGCGGTGACGCCCGTGCCGGATACCCTGTCTGAGTATCAGTTTGCGGGCTTATTACGCGGTTCTAAAACCGAGCTGGTCAAGTGCCTTGGCTCTGATTTGCAAGTGCCTGCCCGTGCCGAGATTATTTTGGAAGGGCATATCCAGCCAGCAGAAAAAGGCTTCACCGGAGTGAGTGAAGCAGGTATTCCGCTTAAAGAAGCGGGGGGCTATCTGTATGCGCTTGAAGGCCCGTATGGCGACCATACCGGCTATTACAACGAGAAAGACTGGTTTCCGGTATTTACTCTGGAGCGCATTACTACGCGTAAAAATCCGATATACCACAGTACCTATACCGGCAAGCCGCCAGACGAGCCTGCAGTGCTGGGCGTGGCATTAAACGAAGTCTTTGTGCCTATTTTGCAAAAGCAATTTAGTGAAATTGTGGATTTTTATTTGCCGCCCGAGGGCTGCAGCTACCGGATGGCGATTGTTTCTATTAAAAAATCCTACCCTGGCCATGCCAAACGGGTGATGTTTGGTGTGTGGTCATTTTTGCGTCAGTTTATGTACACCAAATTTATTGTGGTGGTCGATGACGATATTGATATCCGGGATTGGAAAGAAGTCATCTGGGCCATTACAACGCGAATGGATCCGGTAAGGGACACTACCCTTGTAGAAAGTACGCCCATTGATTATCTGGACTTTGCCTCACCCGTCAGCGGGCTGGGTGGCAAAATGGGCCTGGATGCCACTAACAAATGGCCGGGTGAAACCAGCCGGGAATGGGGCAGAACCATTGCCATGAATAATGAAGTAAAAGCGCGAGTAGATGCTATTTGGTCAGATTTGGGGCTATAACACTATTAAGATGCTGTTTTTTATTTGCCATGTTTGTTGATAAGAATTTGATTAAAGGATCCCCATGTTGCCAACGCCTTCTCGTGAATTTCAGTTTACGGAGCAAGACTTCGAAAAGGTGCGTAAGTTAATTTATAACTACGCAGGCATTGCTCTTTCTCCTGCCAAACAAGATATGGTTTACGGGCGTTTAGCCAAACGCCTGCGCGCCTTAGGCCTGCAATCATTTAATGATTATTTGCAGCTCTTAGAGAGGGGCAATAGCAAAGAATTTGAATTGTTTACCAATTCACTGACCACTAATCTCACTTCGTTTTTTCGGGAAGCGCATCATTTTCCTATTTTGGCAGAACATCTGCTGGCGCATCGCAGCTCGGGTGCATTGCAGGTATGGTCATCTGCTTCCAGTACCGGGGAAGAGCCTTACAGTATTGCTATGACAGCGTGTGAAGCTTTCGACAGCATGCGGCCGCCGGTTAAAATTACGGCCACAGATTTGGATACCAATGTGCTGGAAACCGGCCGCATCGGCATTTATGCGGGTGAAGAAGTCGAGCGCATGGGCCCGCAAAGAGTGAAGCGCTTTTTTGATAAGCTGCCCGATGGTCGCTATCAGGCCAAGCAGGAGCTGCGCGATTTAATTACATTTAAGCGGCTGAATCTGGTGGAAGCTACTTGGACAATCCGCGGCCCGTTTGATGTGGTTTTTTGCCGTAATGTGATGATTTATTTTGATAAACCCACGCAGCTTAAAATTCTTGAACGCTTTGCGCCGCAAATGAAATCTTCGGGTTTGTTGGTGGTGGGCCACTCAGAAAATCTTTACCACGCAGCGCAATTATTTAAATTGCGCGGTAAAACGGTGTATGAGCTGGTTTAAATCAGCAAAAAAGCCCGCATAAAAAATGCGGGCTTTTTTGTGTCTGTAGTATGCGTGTTATTCAGGCAAACAGCATTTCTTTACTCAGCTGCTGTGAAATAGCCTCTCCTTTAAGCTGGCGTACCAGCTCGAAAGCAAATACGGCGGCTGTGCCGGGGCCGCGTGAGGTGGTGATCAGGCCATCCTTCACTACATCCCTCATCACAATATTTGCACCTGCCTCCGTTAAAGCCGCTTCGCAGCCTGGGTAGCAAATGGCATTGATCCCTTTGAGTAAACCCGCTTTGGCCAGCACCATGGGGGCAGCGCAAATTGCAGCCAGGGGTTTGCCCTGGGCAAGGTGTTGTTGCAGGCGGGTATGCAAATCAGTGCAGGCCAGCATCGCCTGCGTGCCAGGTCCGCCACCGGGCAGAACCAGCATTTGGGCGTGGTGATCTGCCTTATCCATGGACAGATCCGCCTGAATAGTGATTTGATGTGCACCCGTGACAGCCAGCGCGCTGTGAATCGAGATCAGACGGGTGCTGATATCAGCGCGGCGTAAAATATCCACGACCGTAACTAATTCTATTTCTTCAAAACCGGGTGCCAGAAAGAGATCGACTTGATTCATTTTGCTGCCTTTTTAATTAATTGAGAGCGTGATATATGCTGCCACGGATTGTGTTTTTAGACAGAGACTCTTTACCGCTTACTTTACTCCCCTTAAAAGCGCCGCATCAATGGCAGGAATATGCCAACACAAGGGAGGATGAAGTAGCAGAGCGTCTGATCAATGCCGATATTGCAATTAGTAATAAAGTGCCGCTTTCAGCAGCAACCATTGCGTCTTGCCCAAATCTTAAACTGATTGCCGTCGCGGCCACCGGCTATAACCAGATTGATCTGGCCGCTTGCAAAGCGCGTGGAATCCGCGTGTGTAATATTCGTGATTACGCGCTTGCTGGTGTGCCTGAGCATGCCCTGATGCTGATGCTGGCATTACGCCGCCAGCTATTGGCGTACCGGGCGGATGTTGAAGCGGGCCAGTGGCAGCGGGCCAAAAGTTTTTGCCATATTGCTGCACCTATCCATGATTTAGCTGGCAGCACGCTGACTTTAATCGGCTCAGGCGCGCTGGGACAGGCGATGGCGTGCCTGGCCCGTGCCTTAGGTATGAACGTGCTTTTTGCAGAAAGAAAACACGCTGAAACAGTGCGCCCGGGCTATGTCGGTTTTAACGAAGCGCTTTCCCTTGCCGATGTGCTGAGCCTGCATTGTCCTTTGAATGAGCAAACCCGCCATTTAATTGGTGCAGCAGAATTGGCGCTGATGAAAAAAGATGCGGTGCTGATTAATACGGCAAGAGGCGGTCTGGTCGATGAAGTGGCTTTATTGCATGCATTGCAAACGGGGCAGTTAGGCGGGGCAGGGCTGGATGTTTTAATCACAGAACCCCCAAAGGATGGAAATGCGCTATTGGATATCAGCCTGCCTAATCTGATTATCACCCCGCATATTGCATGGGCAGGGCAATTTACCATGCAGCAATTAGCAGATCAGCTGATCCATAATATTGACGCATTTCTGGCTGGGGTACCCAAAAATGTATTGATTTAAACGGTAGATGCAATGAGTGCTCAGGAGGCATGCAGGCGGCGTTTCAGGGGGGGTATATAAAATCAGCACAAATAGCTGAGGCGGCATTGTTATGTGCCTCAGCAGGAAAGGCATCAGTGCTGACTGTTACATTTTAAACGGCTTGTGCAAGCAGATCTCTGGCTTCGGCCAGCGAGCCCAAAATTGGAATATTGAGGGTTAGTGAATGCCGCGATGGCGGGCGCAAATCAGGAATCATAATGATTTTGCAGCCGGCCTGATGCGCGGCTTGTACGCCAAAATCAGAATCTTCCAGCACAATGCAGGATTCAGGCGGCAGATGAAATGTGGCGGCGGCTTTTTGATAGATTTCAGGGGCGGGTTTGGGGTGGGTGACTTCGTCACCACAAATGGCAAATTCAAACCGCGGCCAGATCCCGGCGGCGCGTAAATGGTGTTCGGCAATGCTGCGGCGGGTAGAGGTGCAAACCGCCTTGGGAATGTGATGCGCTTCCAGCCAGTCCAGAATATCTGGCAGGCCCGGGCGATGCGCGATGGGCTCCTGTGTGCGCTCCATATAGAGTGCGTGGCAGGCGGCGCGTAATTCTGCAATGGGGGCGTGGCGGCCTAAGTGCTCTTGCAGATATACATCTGTTTTTCCGGAATGCATGCCAATCATGCCAATCATTAAGGCTCTGGGCATGTCTACCCCTAGCGACGCCGCTGCAGCGGCCCAGCATTCAATGCCAATACTTTCTGTGTCCAGCATCAGCCCGTCCATATCAAACAAGGCAGCTTGCGGTTTTGATGTCAGATACATGGGAGAGCCCTTTGCAGAAAAGGGCTTCATTTTACGCCAGAGCACAGTGGGGCGGGCTGTGTATTATTACGGCGACATTTGCATGAAAGAGCCACCGGGCAGAGTGGCTGCCGGCTGTAAAACAGCCGGATTGTCTCTTGTTGCGCGGTTGTTTTGAGCCACAACGTGCTATTTTCGCTGCAAATCAGGCCGGGAGAGGCTCTGTTGCAGGCGTTTTTTTGCATCGGCTGTTTAAATCTGACGGGCAGCTAGTATGATGCGCCTGAACTTTATGTAAGTGTTTTAAATGGGAGTTGTAAAGGTGAAAGAAGTGAATTGCCCCTGTG
The DNA here is from genome assembly GCF_011601265.1 of Iodobacter violaceini. GTDB lineage: Bacteria > Pseudomonadota > Gammaproteobacteria > Burkholderiales > Chitinibacteraceae > Iodobacter > Iodobacter violaceini. The sequence continues at coordinate 56,140 of NZ_JAAOLX010000012.1, read as the reverse complement.
ATAGCGGACAGCTTTACGCGAAATGTTGCGGCCCTTTTCATCAGGGGCTAGCTGCAAAGACGGCAGAGCAATTAATGCGCTCACGCTACAGTGCGTTTGTTTTAAATTTACATGATTACCTTTTGAAAACCTGGCATGTATCCACCCGCCCTGAATCGCTGGCCGATGAGGAGCCGGTGCGCTGGCTGGGCTTGAAAATCAAAGATGCGCAGTCTGATGAGCTGCTTGCTGAAGTTGAGTTTATTGCGCGGTATAAAATTGCCGGCAAGGCTTGGAAATTACATGAAAGAAGCCGTTTTGTTTTTGAAGACGGATGTTGGTATTACATAGATGGCGATATTTTAGACAGCTAAACGCAAGCAATGTGTTGCATTGACAGGCGGAAAGCCTAGGGGTTTTCCGCTATTTTTACGTCTTGGCTTGACATTGACGTCAACTTCTTATAATTTCAAACGGTCGTTTGAAATTGTTTTAAATCAACTACACCCAGCAGGAGTCGTAACGTGGTCGAATCGGTCAAGGCGCAAGATACAGCAAACCGCATTTTAGATGCAGCAGAGCCACTTTTTGTTGAACACGGCTTTGATGCCACGTCCATGCGCATGATTACGCAATCGGCCCGGGTCAATATTGCAGCGGTTAATTACTATTACCATTCTAAAGATGGGCTGTTCCGGGCGGTATTTGAGCGCCGTGCAGAACCATTTGCCCGATTGCTTTTAGGAAAGCTTGAGGAATTAGAAAAAAGCGTTGCAAATCCAACTGCAGATCAGGTTGCAGAAGCGTTTGTAATGGCTTCTTTAGAAATGGGAAGAAATCCGGAATATGGCGGTTTGTTGTTTGTTCGTTTGGTTGCCCGAACTTTTGTTGAGCCGCATCCGGAATTAAAAGCAACCATGCCACAACGATATGGTGAATTAACCCGGCGATATTTAGCGGCATTGGGGCGGGCTTTGCCACATTTGTCTGAATTAGAAGTGCAATGGCGTTTTCATTTTTTATCCAGTGCTATGTTTAATGCATTCGCTGGTAATAATGTTTTACGTTTATTTACCGAAAGCTCACTCGTCAATGCCCGTGATCCTGCATTGGTGGTTCGAATGTTAATGCCTTTTATCCGTGCTGGCCTGAATGCGCCAGCTGCCCAATAACTGGAGACGGTCATGACTAACGTATTGCTGCATATATTGCCAATTTTTGGCGCGTTTTTGCTCTTCGCATACTGGCGCGCCCCGCTTTGGCTCAGCTCTTTATTGTTTTTAGCGGCGACTGCTATTGGGGTTAAAACCTCGGCGATGCCTGTCAGTATTTTGGTTGTGGTTGCTGTGCTGCTGGCGCTGATTAATATCAAGCCTGTTCGCCGCGCCATTTTAACCGGGCCTATTTTTAGTGTGTTTCGTAAGATTACTCCGGCGATGTCGCAAACCGAGCAAGAAGCGGTTGATGCCGGTACGGTTTGGTGGGATCGCGATTTGTTCTCGGGTAAGCCTGATTTCGATCGCCTGCATGCCATTCCGCAAGCTACGCTGACGCCAGAAGAACAAGCCTTCCTTGAAGGTCCGACTGAGCAGCTGTGCGCGATGCTGGACGATTGGAAAATTTCCACCCAGCATAAAGATCTGCCGCCTGAAGCATGGCAATTTATTAAAGACCAGGGCTTCCTGGGCATGATCATCAAGAAGAAGTACGGCGGTAAAGAATTCAGCAATACTGCTCACGCTCGCGTTGTCACCAAGATCGCTACGCGTTCAGGTTCGGCGGCTGTTTCTGTTATGGTGCCAAATTCACTCGGACCAGGCGAATTACTGCAACATTACGGTACTGATGAGCAAAAGAACTACTACCTGCCACGCCTTGCAAAAGGGATTGATATTCCTTGCTTTGCACTGACCAGTCCTGATGCCGGCTCAGATGCGGGTGGTATTCCTGATTTTGGTAAGGTTTGCCGTGGCAGCTATACCGATCCGCGTACCGGTGTGCATCACGACAATGTATTAGGTATTCGTCTGACCTGGGAAAAGCGCTATATCACGCTTGGCCCGATTGCTACCGTGCTGGGTATGGCATTCAAGCTGTACGATCCTGAGCACCTCTTAAGCGATAAAGAAGACATTGGTATCACTTGCGCATTGATCCCGACTGAGCATGAAGGCGTGCATATCGGCCGCCGTCATTATCCGGGTACAGCTGTGTTCCAGAACGGCCCTAACTGGGGTAAGGATGTCTTTATTCCGCTGGATTGGGTCATTGGTGGTAAAGATTACGTGGGCCAGGGCTGGCGCATGCTGGTTGAATGTTTGTCGGTAGGGCGTTGTATTTCTCTGCCAGCGATGTCGGTAGCGTCAGGCATGGTGTCTTCTTACACCACTGGTGCTTACTCACGGATTCGTAATCAGTTTGGTTTATCGATTGGCCGCTTTGAAGGTGTGGATGAAGCACTGGGCCGTATCGGTGGGATGACTTACCAGATGGATGCAGCACAGCGCCTGGCTTTATCAGGGCTGGATATGGGCGAAAAGCCATCGGTCTTGTCGGGTATTCTGAAGTATCACAACACCGAGCGTATGCGTAAGGTGATTAACGATGCGATGGATGTACACGGCGGTAAAGCAGTATGTACCGGCCCGCGTAACTATCTGGCAGGTGCATATGGCGCGATTCCGGTCGCAATTACGGTTGAAGGTGCGAACATCTTAACCCGCAGCATGATTATCTTTGGTCAGGGCGCAATTCGTTGCCATCCGTTTGTTCTGACTGAATTACGCGCTGCAATGAATAAAGATTTGCCTGCGTTTGATACAGCGGTGATTGGCCATATTGGCTTTGCCGTATCCAATGCGGTGCGTGCTTTTGTAATGGGTCTGACCGGCGCTAAATTGGTTGGTTCGCCAAAATCCGGCGCAATGGCTCAGCGTTATCGCAATGTGGTTCGTTTCTCTTCTGCCTTTGCTTTCCTGGCAGATATGGGAATGGCTTCATTGGGTGGCAGCCTGAAGTTCCGTGAAAAACTATCGGCTCGCTTGGGCGATATGTTGTCAGGACTTTATATTGCGACTGCTGCGCTGAAAAAGTTTAATGACGACGGCGCTCCTAAAGAAGACTTGCCACTTGTGGCATGGGCAGTTGATTCGGCGCTTTACGATTGCCAGGTGGCCATGGATGGCTTTATGGCGAATCACCCAAGCCGTGCACTGGCGTTTCTGATGCGTACCCTGGTGTTCCCGCTTGGCCTGAGCTTAAAAGCAGCGACAGACAGCGATGGCACTAAGATTGCCCGTCTTCTGATGGAGCCATCGGTAGCGCGTGATCGCCTGACTCAATATATGTATCGCTCTAAAGATGAGAATGATTCTGTAGGTGTGCTGGAGCATGCATTAAAAGCAGTGATTGATACTGAAGCATTGGAAGGCAAGTTGCGTAATGCACAGCGTAAAGGCAGCTTAAAGAGCATTACAGCTTCTGAGCGCCTTGCAGAAGCGCAAAGCACAGGGCTGATCTCCGCCGCTGAATTTGCTGCGGTAGAGCGGGCCCGCCGCTTACGCCGTGAAGTAATTATGGTGGATGATTTTGATTCAACCTTAAGCACTTCTGATGACAACGCCATTCATCGCGATATTTTGAATCAGCCTAAAGTCAGCGACAACACGGTTGTAGCTAAGGCCGCTGGTCAAGAAAGTGTAAAAATAGCAACAGAAACACGCCCGGTGGCATAAAAAGCAGGGGGATTTCATCCTTTGATGAAATCCCTAATGCGCCTAAACAGACGTTTGAATAAAAATAAGCTTGCGTTATATTTAAGACCTAATTAAAACGGCCCAAAAAGCAAAGGTATGAGTAAGGCCATCTTACCTTCTTTGAAAGTACCAACAGAGTACTTGGGGTTTGTTGCAGATTGACTGCATAGGACTAAACCACAGGCCACTGGCCACAGTAGGAGATAGACGATGTCTGGAACTATTCGTATGGCAATTCGTACTTTAGGTGTGGCAAGCTTGTTTTTTGCGGGCAATGCGCTTGCATCCGGTTATCACTTTGGTGTGCAAAGTGTCAGCTCGCAGGGTGTTGCCAATTCAAACGCTGCCGAGGCAGAGGACGCTTCTGTTCTGTTTTACAATCCGGCAGGAATGACCAATTTGCGGGGCACCAATATATCGGGTGCTTTGGTGGTGGTCGATCCACACATCAGCTTCTCTAATCTGAATGCCACTAATAGCCGTGGTAAACCTGTATCAGGCAGTGATGGTGGCTCGCCAACTGATCCTGTGTTTGTGCCGCAAACTTATATTACCCATCAGGTGAATGATCAGCTGTTTGTAGGGCTGGCAATGTTTGTGCCATTTGGTGACAAAACCAATTTTGATGATAAATGGATTGGCCGTTACAACGGTACTGATCTTGAACTCATGACCTTGGCTTTAAATCCTTCGGTCGCTTACAAAATAAATGAGCAGTTTTCTGTTGGCGCAGGTGTCACTGCGCAATATATGAAAGCGCGCTTTAAAAAAATGATTGATCTGGGCGGTAAAGCCACTGTCGGTGGAAACTCTTCACCGGCTCTTGATGGATCGATGGATTATGAGGGCGACGATTGGGCGTATGGCTTTAATCTGGGTGTCACCTGGAAGGTGGACGATAGCTTGCGCTTTGGTGCGGCATATCGCTCCAGCTTAAGCCACAGCTTGCAGGGTGATACCAAGTTTACTGTACCTGGCGTGTTTCCTCCGGGTGTGGCAATTGGGGCAAAGCTGCTTAATTCAAATGGTACAGTTGATTTAGAAACGCCGGATTCACTGGCCATTAATTTCTATAAAAAATTAAATAGCCAATTTGCATTAACGGGTGACTGGACGCATACCTGGCACTCTAAGTTTCAAGATTTGATTTTGAAAACAGATGCAGGCTTTAATGCTGATATCGCACAAAAATGGCGTGATACTGATCGCTTCTCATTGGGTCTGAGCTATCAATACAATGATCCTCTGAAGTTGCGTGTGGGTCTGGCTTACGATCAGTCTCCTGCGGATGCGGCAGAATATCGCATTGCTAATTTGCCAGACAGCGATCGTTATTGGTTCTCTACCGGGTTTAACTATGCAATTGATAAAAATATGTCAGTTGATGTGGCTTATACCTATGTGAAATTTAGTAATTCATCCATGAGTAATGTGGATAGTAGTAATTCAGTGCTGACTAAGGCTGATGTTTCCGCCCACGCCAATGTATTTGGCGCGCAATTGAATTACCGCTTCTAATTCGTTTTATCCCTCCCTCCGGGGAGGGTTTTCGTGACTCCGGGGTGGTTTTCGCCACCCCTCCTTTTCCTTTTAGCGAGGCTAAACATGGCCAATACCGTGCATATCCGTCAGGTTGCCGTTCTCGGCGCGGGCGTTATGGGAGCGCAAATTGCTGCCCATCTTGCCAATGCGGGAATTAAAACCGTTTTATTTGATTTGCCAGCAAAAGAAGGCGATGCAAATGGCATTGCAACAAAGGCAATTGCAAATCTTAAAAAAATGAAACCATCGCCATTAGCCTCGGCAATGCGCGCGGATCATATTGAGCCAGCTAATTACGGCTCTGATTTAGAAAAATTAAAAGATTGCGATTTAATTATTGAGGCCATTGCTGAGCGCCTTGATTGGAAACTTGATCTTTACGCAAAAATTGCGCCTTTTGTAGCACCTCACGCAATTCTGGCGTCCAATACTTCCGGCTTATCGATTAATTCTTTAGCTGGCGGTGTGCCTGAGCAATTACGCAGCCGTTTCTGCGGTATCCATTTCTTTAATCCGCCACGCTATATGTATCTGGTTGAGTTGATTGCCGATTCCCAGACTAACCCTGCGATGATGGACGCGCTGGAAAGCTTCCTTGCTACCCGCATGGGCAAGGGTGTGGTACGCGCTAAAGACACCCCTAACTTTGTTGCCAACCGCATTGGTGTGTTCTCCATGCTGGCGACGATTTATCACGCCGAACGCCTCGGCATCCGTTTTGATGTGGTTGATGATCTGACTGGCCCGCGCCTGGGCCGTCCAAAATCAGCGACTTTCCGTACTGCTGACGTGGTTGGCCTGGACACCTTTGCTCATGTGGTTAAAACCATGACTGAGCAACTGGCAGCAGACCCATGGCACAAATACTTTAACGTTCCGGCCTGGATGCAAAAGCTGATTGAAAACGGTGCTTTGGGCCAAAAAACCAAGGCGGGCGTGTTCAAGAAAGTAGGCCGTGATGTACTGATGCTTGACCCTGCTACTGGCGAATATATTGCCGGTGGCCAGAAGGGCAGCGATGAAGTGAAAGCGCTGCTGAAAATCACTGATCCTGCAGCACGCTTTAAAGCATTGCGCGAATCCGCGCACCCGGAAGCGCAATTCCTCTGGGCCTGCATGCGTGATGTATGGCATTACATCAGCTATCACCTCGATACCATTGCAGATAACGCACGTGATGTGGACTTTGCGATTCGTTGGGGTTTCGGCTGGAATCAGGGCCCGTTTGAGCAGTGGCAAGCAGCTGGCTGGAAAGAGATCGCAGCGGCCATTGCTGCGGATTCAGCAGCAGGCCAGGCAATGAGCGATGTGGCTCTGCCTGCTTGGGTGGCTTCGCGTGATGCAGTGCACACGCCAGAAGGCTCGTTCAGCGCGGCAGACAATGCGCTAAAACAACGCTCCAGCTTGCCGGTTTATAAGCGTCAGCTTTATCCGCCAACCGTAGTAGGCGATGCAGCGCCTGTGTATGGCGAAACGATTTTTGAAAACGATGGCGTGCGCATGTGGGTGCAGCCTGGTGAAGACGTTGCCGTGCTGAGCTTTAAAACGAAAGCGCATTGCATTGGCCCGGATGTTCTGGCCGGTGTAAATCAGGCGGTAACGATCGCTGAAGAGCGTTTTGCTGGTCTGGTGGTTTGGCATCCGGAAGCGCCGTTCTCGGTGGGCGCAGATCTGATGAGCATGGGCCCGGCCTTTATGACCGGCGACTTTGCTTCGATCGAAAACATGGTGGCCGAATTCCAAAAAGCCAGCATGCGTCTGAAGTATGCCGCTGTACCCGTGGTTGGCGCGGCTCAGGGCTATGCCTTCGGTGGTGGCTGCGAGTTCTTAATGCACTGCTCACGCGTTGTGGCCTGCCTTGAAACCTATATCGGCCTGGTTGAAGTCGGTGTGGGCCTCTTGCCAGCGGGGGGCGGGTGTAAAGAATTTGCACTGCGTGCCTCGCAAGAAGCAAAGGGCGATATTGTTGCTGCTCTGAAAGATTACTACTTGTCAGTTGCGATGGCGAAAGTGGGTACCAGTGCAGAAGAAGGCCAGCAAATTGGCTATCTGCGCAGCTCTGATGTGATTGTGTTTAACCCGAATGAATTGCTCTATGTGGCTAAAGCGCAAGTGCGCGCCATGAGCGAATCAGGCTACAAAGCACCGGTTAAGCCAAAAGCATTTGCTGTAGCGGGCCGCGCAGGCGCTGCAACCATCAAGGGCCAGCTGATCAATATGCTGGAAGGCGGTTTTATCTCTAAGCACGACTACCTGATTGCCGGCCATATCGCCGAAATCATGACCGGTGGTGATGTAGATGCGGGCACGCTGGTGGATGAAGAGTGGATCCTGAAGCTGGAGCGTGAGCGCTTTATGAAGCTATTGAAAACTGGCAAAACGCAAGAGCGCATTATGTATATGTTGGAAAACAACAAGCCGCTGCGTAACTAAACAATTCATCGGAGCAGGGGGGGCGATAAGTTGCGAGCTTACCCTGCTCAGAAGACCCCAAATTTAGGAGCTCAAAATGAGCAGACAGATTCAAGAAGCTTATATCGTTGCTGCGACGCGCAGCCCGGTTGGTAAAGCACCGCGCGGTATGTTGCGTAACGTTCGCCCGGATGATTTGCTGGCCCATGTATTAAAAAGTGCGCTGGCCCAGGTGCCTCAGCTTGATCCTAAGCTGATCGAAGACGTGATTGTGGGCTGCGCTATGCCAGAAGCCGAGCAGGGGATGAATATTGCCCGTATGGCAGTGTTGCTGGCGGGTTTGCCGGATACGGTAGGTGGTGTCACCATCAATCGTTTCTGCTCCTCAGGCGTGAACGCCATTGCCATGGCTGCAGATAAAATCCGTTTGGGCGAAGCCGATGTGATGATCGCGGCGGGTACGGAAAGCATGTCGCAAGTGCCGATGATGGGAAATAAAATTTCCCTGAACCCAGAAATTTTCACTAAAAACGAAAATTTGGGCATTGCTTTTGGTATGGGCCTGACGGCAGAAAAAGTAGCCGAGCAGTGGAATGTATCCCGTGAAGACCAGGATGCTTTCGCTGTGGAGTCCAATCGCCGTGCCCTGCATGCAATTGCTACCGGCGAATTCAAAGACGAAATCAGCCCGCTGGAAGTATTTGCCCGCACGCCAAATTTGGCGACTGGCGAAGTTGAAGTCACCAGCAAGATTTGCGATACCGACGAAGGCCCTCGTGCAGGTACCACCATGGAAGGCCTGGCTAAGCTCAAGACTGTATTCGCGGCCAAAGGCTCGGTTACTGCAGGTAACAGCTCGCAAATGTCCGACGGTGCGGGTGCGGTGATCCTGGTTTCTGAGCGCATTCTGAAGCAATTTAACCTCGTGCCTTTGGCGCGTTATGTGACCTTTGCCGTAAAAGGCGTTCCGGCACATATCATGGGTATTGGCCCGAAAGAAGCGATTCCGGCTGCACTGAAGTTAGCTGGCCTGACGCTGGATGATTTGGGCTGGATTGAGCTGAACGAAGCCTTTGCTGCGCAAGCACTGGCTGTGGCGCGTGATCTTAATCTGGATATGACCAAGGTTAATCCACTGGGCGGCGCAATTGCTTTAGGCCACCCGCTGGGTGCAACCGGCGCGATTCGTGCGGCAACCATCGTGCACGGTATGCGCCGTCACGGCATGGCTGGCAAATACGGCATGATTTCCATGTGTATCGGCACCGGTATGGGCGCGGCAGGAATTATCCAATCCTTGTAAGGTTTTATTCACAGGTCAAGGCTTTTGCCCACGGATTAAAATCCGTGGGTTTTTTTTCAAGGAAATGAAAAAATGAAAAAATTACTGATAGGCGCTTCTTTTGTGCTGGCAGCACAGAGCAGTATGGCGCTGGAAGTGGCTGGGGTGAATTTAGCCGATCGTGCTGAGTTGTCCAGCCAGTCTTTGGCACTCAACGGTGCGGGTGTGCGTAAAAAAGTATTTTTTGATGTTTATCTGGCTGCGCTCTACCTGCCGGTAAAAAGCCAGGATGCCAGCGCCGTGGTGAATTCGCCCGTGCCACGCCGTATGGAGCTGCGCATGCTGCGTGAAGTTTCCGCTGCCGCCATGCATGAAGGTTTTGTGGATGGGTTGAAGTCCAATCAGAGTGAGGCCACGCTGGCAGCTCTTGCGCCGAAAATTGCCGAGCTGGAGCAAATCTTTAAGCTGGTTAAAACCGCCGCTAAAGGTGATGTGATTGTGCTGGACTTTATGCCGGGCCAGGGTACGCGCGTTACCGTGCGTGGAAAGACCTATGCAACCATTGCTGGTGACGATTTTGCTGCGGCTATGCTTTCAATCTGGCTGGGAAAAGCACCAGTGAACGATTCATTAAAGGCGGCTTTATTAGGGAAGTGATCTGGATCACACCAGGTGTCTGGTGCTTGCCAGCAGTTAAACGGGTAGTACAGAGGCGCAATCTGGCGCCTTTGTACGCTGCTTTTTTTTAGTGTGGGTTTTAGCTGATCATTGTGTAACTGTTTTTTCCTTTGCTTTTATTTATCAAGCGGCCTTGTGCCGCTTTTTTATTGCAAACGTCCCTGCGTTTTGCGTGACTTCTGCGGCGGTCCCTGATTTTTCTTGCTTCGCGTAAGAGGGCGGAGGCCGCCGCGAGCTTTCGTTTGATGGTTTGTAGTTAAATTACACAATGGTCTGTTTTGTTTTTGATGTTAATACATTTCATATCATTGAATTCGTTACATATTTTTTTAAATGATGTAGTTGTATCTGTAAATTATTGTACTTATACAGGTAGTTTTATTACAAAAACACTTGCAATTGATATGTAGTTTTGCTAAAGTAGCGTCATTGCTTGATTGGGAACAGATCTCTGACCCAAACTTTTAAGGAGATGCAAATGCGTACCTTGCAAATTCTTTTTAAGAACATCGAATCTGCTCAAAACCTGCTGTTGAAGTCCCAGGGTTTTATTGCAACTCGTTGATCTGGTGGTTTAGCTGTTTGTAAGTGTGGTAAGTAGTAAGTTGTTGTGTGTGTAGTATGTTTTGACTCTTCATCTGGTCTTTCTTGTTACCCGGCTCTGTGTTCTGCGTCTTTGGATGCGTATACAGACCGGGTTCTTTTTTGTCCGCTGCGCCTCCCATGCGGTAAAGTAGCGGCCTTGTCTCTTTTAAAATCATCCCTATGATTGTTCGGTCATTTTTCGTTTTGGTCATGGCTTTCCCTTTTCTGTCGCTGGCCGAAGAGCTGCCTGCTGCGGATGCAGAGCAAAGTGTCTATTTTCCCTATGTTTTGAATATTGAAGCACCTGGTGATTTGCAGGCACTCTTAGAAAAACATCTGGATCTTGCTCGCTGGAAAACTGAAAAAAGAATGACCAAAGAGCAGCTTTCACGCCTGATCGATAATGCGCCGGATGTCGTTGCCGGCCTGCTGGCGACAGAAGGTTATTTTTCGCCCAGGGTGACCGCCAGCATGGACGAATCGACCATTCCGGCGATTGTTTCTTTGGATGTGGATGCCGGAAAGCCAACCCTGGTTCGCAGTGTGGATGTGAATTATCTGGGTGATATTATCCCCGACGAAGTGCGGATGAAGCGTTTGGAAGAGCGCCAGGAGCAAAACTGGCCCCTGCCCAAGGGAAGTATCTTTCGCCAGAGTGATTGGGATAGCGCCAAGCGTGGCGCGGTCAGTTCATTGCTGAATCGCCGTTATCCGGCGGCCAAATTAGTCCATGCCGAAGCCAGTGTTGATCCCGAAGCAAATACTGTTGATCTGACTGTTGATATAGACAGCGGGCCTGCTTATTTTTATGGGCCAGTAAGTATCACGGGCTTATCCCGCTACCCTGAAAAATTAATCCGCAACAATATTCAGTTTCGTGAGGGCGCCGAATATCGCCGCAATGATTTATTAGAATTACAAACCTATTTACAGAATCTGCCGCATTTTTCTCTGGTTTTGGTGGATGTTGATCTGCCGCCCGACGCGCCCTTCATTGCGCCCGTAAAAGTAACGGTGCAAGAAGCGCCTTTGAGCAAAATCAGTACAGGTTTGGGCTATAGCACCAATACCGGTATGCGTGGCTCGTTTGATTATCGCTATTTAAATCTGATGGACCGGGGCTGGGTGCTGGATAGTGGCGTGAGTCTGCAACAAAAAGAGCAGTCAGCAAGTGCCGGGATTACCTTTCCCCGCTTTGCATCAGGGTATGAGCACCGGGTCTATGCCAGCTATGTGAATGAAAATATTCAGGGCCTGGATACCAGCACCTGGAAGACCGGGGTATCCCGCAGCAGCACTGAAAAGAATATTGACCGATTAATTGCAATTGAATATCAGATGGAGCGCCGCGAGCTAAACGATGGCACGGTTTCTGCCCCTCAGTCTTTAACCGCAAAATATCAGTGGGTGCGGCGTGATGTAGACCGGATCAGAAACCCGCGCTCGGGTAATGTCATTACTCTGGAAGGCGGGGGGGCACTGAAGGGCTTGTTGTCGGATGAAAGCTTTGTCCGCCTTTATGGGCGTGGTGTGCAGTTTTGGCCTGTAGGTGAGAAAAGCGTCGTAGTTGCCCGCCTGGAAGCCGGTGATACCTTTACCAAAGAGTCTTTTAATGTGCCAAGTGACTGGTTGTTCCGAACCGGTGGCTCATCGTCGGTACGTGGATATGATTATCAAAGTTTAGGTTTATCGCTGGGGGGCTCAACCATTCCTGGCCGGGTTATGGCGGTCAGCTCCATAGAATATCAGCAGCCTGTATATAAAGACTGGCTTGGGGCCGTGTTTGTTGATCACGGAGGCGTCGGCGATCAGTGGAAAGACTGGCGTGGCTCGACGGGTGTGGGTGTGGGGGCGCGTTGGGCAAGCCCGGTGGGGGTGATTGGTTTTGATGTGGCGAGAGGCGTGGAAGAAAATCAGTTCCGTGTGCATTTCACCATGGGAGTGACTTTCTAAATGCAGACAAATCAAACGCCTGCTGCCGCAGAAACTCAGGCTGCCAAGCCGGTTGCACGGTATTCAAAAATGCGCCGCTTGATGGGCTGGCTGCTGTTTTTATTGGTTATCCCCGTTTTTTTACTGACCATTGCGCTGGCCTTTTTTGATTCACAAATGGGGCGCGACTGGCTGGTAAAGCAAATTAATCAGAGTGGTGTGGCAAAGCTGCGCGCGATTGATGGCTCTTTATGGTCTGATTTCGCTCTGCGGGGCCTTGTGCTGAAGACTGAAGATATGGGGCTTGCGATTGATAAAGTGAGCCTTGCATGGAGCCCGTACAGCCTGCTGGCGCGTGATTTATCGCTGGATGAATTAAGTATCGGCCATTTAGAGATAGACATTAAACCCAGCCCGCCGGATAAGCCGGCATCGCCTCCGCCTGAAAGCATTACTTTGCCAATTGGTCTGCATATCGATCAGGCACAGATTAAAAAGCTGAGTATCAAGGGTTCGCCCGATCTGGATGATGTTCGGTTTAAATTAGCCAGTAATGGGCGTTTTCATCAAATCACATTGGATCAGCTGAAGTTAAAGCTGCCTCAGCTGGATGCGAGTTTAAAAGGTCATCTGGCGCTGGTGGGGACGCAGCCTTTTGTGACTTCGGGTCAGCTCTCTCTTGCGGGTAAAGTGGAAAATCAGCCCTTGCAATCCCAAATCATGCTTGATGGCGAGCTGCGTAAATTGCTATTAAAAGGCGATATCAAAAGCAATCAGCTCAACGCCATGATCAATGCACGGCTGGATCTGTTTGCGCCTTATACCTATCAGCTTTTGAGTGAAGGTCAGATTAAGCTGCAGCAGCTTAATCCTGCCGCGCTGATGCAAGGTTTGCCCAAGGCGCTGATTGATGTGTCTTTATCTGTTGTTCCATTGGGTGAAAACTCGGCCAGTGGCGCGCTGGAAATCCGTAATGCAATGCCTTTAACGATTGATCAGGGCGGGCTGCCGTTTACGCAGATCAGCAGCAAGCTGGGGTATTTAAAAGAAACGGTTACGCTTAAATCCATGTCGCTGGATTTGCTGGGGCAAGGGCAAATTAAAGGGGCGGGGCAATTAGATAAAGGTCAGCTGAAATTAAAGCTTGATCTGGCCAAAATTGACCCGGCTAAGCTCTTTACGCGTCAGCCTCCTGCATCCCTTGGGGGTACGATTGAGTTGAAAGGCCCGTGGCTGGCTCCCGATGTGCTGGCTAAACTGGCCGATGCACAGCGTAATGCAGCGCTGGATCTGGATATGGGCTGGTTAAACCCCAAGCATGAGCGGCGTATTGTTTTGCGTGAGGCACGCTTATCCCGGGCAAACAGCAGCGTTGCCTTACAGGGTGAGCTGGGTTTGCTTGATGCAAAAGGCGTGGCAAAAAATGACTTTAAATTGTCGGGCGAATTTACGGGTCTTAACCCTGCTGAATTTACAGCCAGCCCGAAAGGATCGCTGACAGGGCAATTTAAACTAGCCGGTGCTTTACAGCCCGCTATAAAAGCCAGTGTGGATTACAGCTTGAGTGACAGCCGTTTTAATGGTGAAGTGCTCAGTGGTAATGGGCGGCTGAATATAGAAGAAACCCGTGTTTCGAATGCAGATTTATGGCTGTCATTAGGTGCGAATCGCATCGATGCAGAGGGTGCACTTGGCCTTGCCAGTGATGTGCTGAAACTGAAAATCAGCCTGCCGCAGTTACAGCAATTTGGCCCGGGGTTCAGCGGTAAAATCAGCGGGGATGCGCAGTTAAAAGGCGCCATGCTTAGCCCGCAAATTGCCACCCGGCTGGCAGTTTCAGGTTTACAAACGCCTTTTGGCGTGTCGGTCAATCAGGCGGTGCTGGATGCTCAGCTGCAGTCTGATTTAAAAGGGCCAATGTATATTCTTGCCGACATCACGGATGCAAAAGCGGCAGGTGTGCAAGTTCAGACGCTTAACTTTAAAGCAGACGGCAGCCGGGAAAAACACAACGCCAGCCTGCAGTTAAAAGGTAAGCAGGGTGAGCGTTTGATCGATGTCAGCTCCCGTTTTGAGGGCGGCATAAATGATCAGTGGGTCTGGCGCGGCAGCGTGCAGGGCCTGCAAGTGAATCAGCCGCTGGCCCTGAGCCTGGCTGCGCCATTATTGCTGGAGGCTGGTGCTAATCAGGTGCGGCTTGGCGATGCGCGACTTTTGATGGGCGAGACGCGGGTGCATATCGAAAAACTGAACTGGCAGGATGGCAATCTGGATACCACAGGTGAGCTGGAGCAGGTGTCGGTTGGGCAATGGCTGACGTTGCTGGGGCAAAAAGAAGTCAGCGGTAATCTGATGCTGGGCGGGCGCTGGGCGCTTAAATCTGCAGGCAGCTTAGATGGCCAGCTGGAAATCCACCGGCAATCTGGTGATTTAAAGTATGTAACGCAAAACACAGCACCGCAAAAGTTTGATTTACAAGATTTCAGGCTGCAGGTGCTGGCGAAACAATCCGCCCTGAACTTCACCGGTAATTTAAGTTCTGGCCGTTTTGGTCAGATGCAGGCAAATGGTACTGCGCTGCTGGATGCCGTGAATTGGCGCTTGGCAGAGCGCGCGCCGCTTGATGTATTTATCAAGGGGGATGTGCCAAAGCTTTCAATGTTTGGCCCCCTGCTTGGACCGGATTTAACGCTGGCCGGGAACGGGCGTTTTGAAGTGCGGCACGCAGGATTACCCAGAGAAAACGACTGGACCGGCTTTATCTACGGTGATGGCGTATCGGTGCGGGATGCTGCAACGGGGCTGGCTTTGCAGGATGGGAAGGTCAGGGTAACGCTGGATAAGCAGCTAATTAATTTGCAGCAATTCCAGTTTAAAGGCGGGCAGGGTACTTTGGATGCGAAAGGTTCGTTTGATCTGACAGGCCCCAGCCCCAGTGCCACAGCCCAGGTTACGGCCAATAAGCTGACTTTGATCAGTAAGGCCGATATGCTGGTTGTGATGTCCGGCCAGGGCAATATTATGCTGAAAGATAAGGCGCTGAGCGTCAGTGGGCAGCTGAAGGCAGATGAAGGGGATATCCGCTTCCAGTCAAACGATGTGCCCAAGTTGTCAGATGATGTGGTGATTAAAGGCCGCAGGAAAGCGCCGGTTGATGCTGGGCCAAAGCTTGCCTTGCAGATGGATATTGATCTTGGAAAAAACTTCCGTTTCAGGGGGTATGGATTAGATGCAAGGCTGGCCGGTCTGCTGCGTTTGCGCGCACAAGCCAATCAGCCGCCTACTGCGCATGGCGTGGTGCAGGTGGCTGAAAATGAAGGCAATGCCCGCAGCACTTACAGCGCATACGGGCAAAAGCTGGATATTGAGCGTGGGGTGCTGGCATTCCAGGGGCCGATTGATAACCCCGGGCTGGATGTGCTGGCTATGCGCAGGGGCCAGCAAGTCGAGGCGGGTGTGCAGGTGAACGGCACCGCCTTGCGGCCACGGGTGATGCTCTACTCCGAACCCAGTGTTCCGGATAGTGAAAAACTCAGCTGGCTCTTGTTTGGCCATGGCTCGGACAGCATGGAAAAATCAGACAGTGCTCTGATGCTGCAAGTGGCTAATGCGTTGCTTACATCCGGAGATAATTCGAGCTTTAGCGAAGGGCTGTTAGGTAAAGTGGGTCTCGACGATGTGGGTTTCAGCAGCCTGAAGGAAAAGGACGGCAGCTCTACCCAGGTGGTTTCGGTGGGTAAGCAGTTAAGTAAGAATGTACGGGTATCACTGGAAAAAAGCGTGAATGGCTTGCGCGATGCGGTGAAGTTTACCTGGCAGCTGACTAAAGGCTGGTCTTTGGTTTCACGTATTGGCACGGATGAAACCACCGGGGATGCATATTACACCTTCTCTTTTGATTAAGATGAAAAGCGCCGCCCTCGGGCGGCGCTTTTTTATATCTGAGTCTGAGTTGTTTTATTTAACTGAATATATTCCTGGCTGCCCTTGATGTTTTCTACAATGGCTTCTCTTTCCATGCCTTTGCTTAATTGCGCTTTGTAATGATCAAACCCGCCACTGTCTGGTTTGCGTTTGAGTAAGTGCATAAAGGCGGCAAATAAAAAATCATCATCTTCCTGAATATCGATCAGGCCATCGTGCAGGGGCTCGCCTGTTTTAACGGCTTTTACATTAAACAGCCAGTCATCAACGGAATTCAGGCTTTTGATGGTGAAGCCAGCTTCATACAAGGCATTTTTAATGGTGATTTCGGTAAAACCAATAAAATGAAAATCGCCGTTATAGCATTGCGTGCCAAACAGGCAGCGCAAAAGCTCTTCATGTTTGGCCAGTGTCTGGTTTTCTGGTTTTTTTAAAAGACTTAACAAGCCAATTACATTGGGGATTTGCAATTCAAGCATGCCACCATGGGCGAGCAGGCGGTTCCATTCTCTTAATGTGGTGCTGGTTTTTAATCTGGGGATGTGTTCGAGTATATCGTTAGCCAGAATATATTCGTAATAGGCAGAAGGCAGACATTTGAGCTGGGTACAGTCGGCGACTAAATCAGGCTGGTGATATTCATTTAAATCAATATTCAGATAACCGGTTTTTAAATCATAACCACAGCCTATATTTATTTTTTTTGGATAATTTTGATATTCAAAATCCATAAGACCTCCCCGGGTTTTGCAGCAGAAAACAGATCATGGCTCTGGCAGTGCTTTTAAGCTTTTTTTGCCAGAGCCTGAGTATAGGAAAGAGCAGGCAATGATCCAAGTTTGTTTTGCTGCAATGCACCAGGTTTCATTTACGGCTGCAGTGGCTGCAAGTTTTCGGGCTGAACAAGTTAAATGACGCAGGGCGCTGCGAGTGCGATGAGCGTTTTTTTACGCTGTGCAGCCCATGCCCCCCATCACTGGCGTGCACGGTTTTTGCACCGTGCATCAATCAAACGTCTGCAGTGCCTATGGCTTCAGGATAATGCTTAAATCATCCCGGTCTGCGATCGCATCGTTGAATACTGCAAGTAAGGCCGCGTAGTCTTCCTCGCCCAGCGCGGCTTGCGCTTCCATGGTGTTTTCCCATGTGATCTGGATAGGGCCTTCCAGATTGCCACTCAGCTCATCGTAAAGTGCATCCAGGTTATTGATGAAATCGCTGGAAAAATCCAGTTGCTCGGCCAGTTGCTGGTAAGCGTCATTGAGCTTGTAAATATGTCGGAGTACGACGCGTTGGCTTATTGACATGCTGCCACCTCAGTAAAGGTTTGATAATGATCGACTGTAATAAAGCGCGGGCCATTTTTGCTGAATACAATGCGCTTTGCACCGCGTTTTCCGCCCTGGTAGTCTAAATCTGCTTCCTGATACTGACCGCGCGGCAGGCGGTTTTCACGGTTGCCAAAACGATCGCCACCAATGGATTTGCCGGGCAGGCTTTGCCAGAGGCTGCTGCCAGGGCGCCAGCCTGCGGCCTGTGCTTCGCGTTTAGTGACAAATTTGGCGGGCAGGCGGCCTTGCTGATTCAGACTGCTGAGTATTTCTGTCAGCTCGCTGGCACTGGTGCCAGGGCGCAGCTGACGGTTTAATCCTTCTGCTACGCTCTGGCAAGATGCGGCCTGAACCCAGCCGCTGGCAAGCAGCATCAGGGCGAGAAGTGGTCTGTGCATAGAGGTTTCCTTTCCTGTGGTATTTGAAGTGGTGTGTAATTCTTTTATTTAAACTACATCGGCATAAGTCTTGCTTACACGGTTGTGGCAAAAGGCCTTCTATGCTAGTTTCGAAGACCCTGACTTTTCCAGACTATCGCCATGGCTCAGACACTTTATGACAAACTTTGGCATTCCCACGTTATTCGTACTGAAGACGATGGCACTTGCCTAATTTATATTGATCGTCACCTGGTGCATGAAGTCACCAGCCCGCAAGCTTTTGAAGGCTTGAAGTTAGCGGGCAGAACGCTATGGCGCAAGTCTTCGATTGTTTCGACTGCCGATCATAATACGCCAACTGATCATTGGGATAAGGGTATTCAAGACCCGATCTCACGGCTGCAGGTAGAAACACTGGATGCCAATATCAAAGAATTTGGCGCGCTGGCTTATTATCCCTTTAAAGATCAGAAGCAAGGCATTGTGCACGTGGTTGGCCCGGAAAATGGCGCAACCCTGCCAGGAATGACGGTGGTCTGTGGTGACAGCCACACTTCCACACATGGCGCATTTGCTGCGCTTGCGCACGGTATTGGTACCTCGGAAGTTGAGCATGTGATGGCCACGCAAACGCTGGTTGCCAAAAAGTCGAAAGCCATGCTGATTCGCGTGGATGGCGTTCTGGGCCGGGGTGTAACAGCAAAAGATGTGGCGCTGGCCATTATTGGCAAAGTAGGCACGGCAGGCGGCACGGGCTATGCGATTGAATTTGGCGGCGAGGCGATCCGCTCGCTTTCTATCGAAGGGCGGATGACGCTGTGTAATATGGCGATTGAGGCGGGTGCCCGTGCAGGCATGGTGGCCGTTGATGAAAAAACCATTGACTACCTCAAAGGCCGGCCTTATTCACCCAATGCCGCGCAATGGGATGCTGCGGTCGCGCATTGGAAAACACTGGTCTCTGATGAAGGCGCGGTATTTGATGCACTGGTTACGCTGGATGCCGCAGAAATCGAGCCGCAGCTCACTTGGGGCACATCGCCAGAACAAGTTTTGGGCATCTCTGGCGCGGTGCCGGATCCTGCTGCAGAGCCGGATCTGGTCAAGCGTGGCAGCTATGAGCGCGCGTTGCAGTATATGGGCCTGACCGCCAATACGCCGCTGACTGATATTCAGATTGATAAAGTATTTATCGGCTCCTGTACCAACTCCCGTATCGAAGATTTACGTGCTGCCGCAGGCATTGCCAGGGGCAAAACCAAGGCCGCTAATGTGAAGCTGGTGCTGGTGGTGCCGGGCTCTGGTCTTGTAAAAGCGCAGGCAGAGGCCGAAGGCCTGGATAAAATCTTTATCGCGGCAGGTTTTGAATGGCGTGAGCCGGGCTGCTCTATGTGTCTTGCGATGAATGCGGATCGCTTAGAGCCGGGCGAGCGCTGTGCTTCAACCAGTAACCGTAATTTTGAAGGCCGTCAGGGCCAGGGCGGGCGCACACATTTATTAAGCCCGGAAATGGCTGCGGCTGCGGCGATTGCAGGCCACTTTGTTGATGTGCGCCAGTCCGCCTAAGGAGATCAAGGATGAAAAAAATTGCAACGCTGACTCTGATGGTTCTGATGCTGGGGCTTACGGCCTGTAATACGGTGTCGGGCATGGGCAAAGATATTAAAAAAGGTGGCGAAGCCATCGAAAAGGCGGCCAGTAAATGAAAGCATTCACTCAATTAAATGGTTTGGTGTGTCCGCTGGATCGCGCCAATGTGGATACCGATGCCATTATCCCAAAGCAGTTTTTAAAGTCGATTAAGCGCTCTGGTTTTGGCCCGAATCTGTTTGATGAATGGCGTTATCTGGATCACGGTGAGCCGGGAATGGATAACAGCCAGCGCAAGCCTAATCCTGATTTTGTGTTGAACTTTTCGCGTTATCAGGGAGCGGAAGTCTTACTGGCCAGAGACAACTTTGGCTGCGGCTCCAGCCGCGAGCATGCACCGTGGGCAATTGAAGATTATGGCTTTCGTGTGGTAATTGCACCCAGCTTTGCCGATATCTTTTTTAATAATTGTTACAAAAATGGCCTGCTGCCGATTGTTTTGGATAGCGCCATTGTTGAACAGCTGTTTACAGAAAGCGTAGCCACTGAAGGTTATCGCCTGAATGTGGATTTGCGGGCTCAAACCGTTACAACGCCTTCAGGCCAGGTGTTTGCTTTTGACATTACCGGTCATCGCAAGCATTGCCTGCAAAATGGTTTAGATGAAATTGGTTTAACTTTGCATCACTCAGAAGAGATTAAAGCTTTTGAAGCGCAGCGAAAAATCGGACAACCCTGGTTATTTTCCTGATTTTTTGTGCGGGATGTGGTTTGCATCAACAAATCTTATTCAGTTGACGTATAGTATCTAGGTTGTTTTACTTATTTCGGAATTCACACAATCATGATTTTACATAAATTCAAAGATCAAAATGAACTGAATCGCGTAGGTGCTGATTTATTACTGTCTATTGTCCGCACCAAGCCTAATGCAATCCTCGGTATGGCAACAGGTAGCACCCCTGTTGGCATTTACCAGGAAATAGTAAAGACGTATCAGCAGGGGCTGGTGAGCTTTAAAGAAGTAACAACATTTAATTTGGATGAATATGCTGGTTTGCCAGTTACTCATCCGGAATCGTATCGCAGCTTTATGAATAGCCACCTGTTTAATCATATCGACATTCGCACTGAAAATACCTATGTGCCAAATGGCAATGCCGAAGATCTGGATGAAGAAGGCCGTCGTTATGATGAGCTGATTTATCAGAAAGGCCTTGTTGATATGCAAATCTTGGGGATCGGGCATAATGGCCATATTGGCTTTAATGAACCTGATGAAGCCTTATCGCGCTTTACCCATAAAGTGACTTTAAAACCGGAAACACGTGAAGCCAATAAACGCTTTTTTAACAGCATTGATGAAGTGCCAACGCATGCATTAACAATGGGCATGGGTTCTATTTTGCACGCAAAATCAATTCTGCTCGTGGTTAAAGGCGCAGAAAAAGCTGAAATCCTTGACCGAACTTTAAATGGCCCAATCACCACCCAAGTGCCGGCTTCTTTCTTGCAGACACATCCTCGTGTGATTGTACTGACCGATTGCGATGTAGATTACAAGCGTTCGCACTCTTAACAGATTGCTGCCTTCTCTTGCAGAGGGCTGTTTTTGCAAAAAAACACCGAAGGATTGCTCCTGAGGTGTTTTTTTTTGATTAAATTAAACAAGCTAAGAGTAAATAATGCGGATTGTTTCTTGTACTTATGCACGGCATGCCGAGCAAATTCTCTATATATTCAATGAAGCGATTGAAAACTCTACGGCGCTTTATGATTACACCCCAAGGCCATTAGCCAGTATGGTAGATTGGTTTGCTGATAAAGAAGCCAGACAATTACCTGTGCTGGGATTTGAAAATAATGCGGGTGTTTTATTAGGCTTTGCCAGCTATGGTGCATTCAGAGTGCGCCCGGCCTATAAATATGCTATTGAACATTCAATTTATATCCATCCTGATTATCGTGGCCAGGGTTTGGGTAAAAAACTATTACTGCTTATTATTGAAAAAGCGCAGGAGCAGGGTTATCACACCTTAATTGGCGGAATCGATGCTGAAAACACCGCGAGCATTGCGCTGCACCTGCAGCTTGGCTTTAGCCATGCAGGCACGATTAAACAATCAGGATTTAAATTTGGCCGCTGGCTGGATTTAGCTTTTTATCAATTGATTTTGCCTACACCTGAAAATCCAGTGGATGGCTGAGTTTGTTAAAGGATTCAGATTGAGAAAGATTATTTTGCTGAGTATTTTGGTGTTAAGCGCATGCAGCTCCACGCCTACCCGCACCAAAGTGGCTTACCCGGCATCTAAATCCTTGAGCAATATTCAGGCAGCAGGGGCGGGGCGCGAGATCGTCATGTACGCGCTGGGCCTGCTGGATGTCAGTTATCAGTTTGGGGGTAGTAATCCGGAAGCGGGCCTGGATTGCAGTGGTATGGTGAGCTTTGTGTACAAAAATGCTGTAGGTGCGGTGCTGCCGCATAATGCGGCACAAATTGCCAGCCTGGCCCGGCCTGTTGCAAGCGATCAATTGCAGGCAGGAGATCTTGTGTTTTTTAATACACTGGGCAGAGCGTTTTCACATATGGGAATTTACTTGGGAGACGGGCGCTTTATTCATGCGCCGTCATCTAAAGGAAAAATAAGGGTTGAATCGTTATCCACCCCGTATTTTGCACAACGCTTTGAAGGCGGGCGCAGCCTGATGGCCCTCAACCCTTAGGCTAAATCGCGTCTTTGTCCTTGCGGCAGCGAGGTAAATTTGCCATCCGGAGCATAAAGCGGACGGCTGTGGCTGGCATCTAAAATTTGCTGCATAAAGCCATTAATCAGCTGCTGGCGGGTTTCAATTAATTTGCCATTACTGCTGTTAAATGCGGATGCCTGACGGGTGATTTCTAAAAGTGTCTGCCACTGGCTCAGTGCATGAGGGTGCTGCTCTGTGATCCATGTATTGGCATCATGCTGCGGATCAATGCCCTGAGCACTGAAGAACTGACTGAGCGCTTGTCCGGCGTGCTCAGCATCGATTGCTGAGGCCTGTTTCTCTGTAGTGAGTACCAGCAGTGGATCCAGTTCATTGGCAATTAAATGACTTTGTTCTTTTTGAAGTAAGTCTAATAAAGTTTGCATGCTGCTGATGGCTTCAGTCAGCAGGGTATTTAAAGGCGAGTCTGTGGTCATTTCACTTGCCTAGTAGTTCTTGAGCACTTTGAATGATTTTGCCGGCGATGGCCTCTGTGCGCACGGTGAACCGCCCTTCGCTGATGGCTTTTTTGAGTGATTCAACACGCTCAGTATCAAAAGCAGGCTTTGAGTTCTGCTCGATTTGATTCAGCTTAGCCGCCAGTGGATTAATCGTTACGCTGTCTGTTTTAGCGCGCTCCGTACTTGCGGCGGGTGTGCTCGCAGTACGCTCGCTGCTGCGGCTGGGCGTCGTATTCAGAGGCTTGTTTTGATCGATTTTCATGGTATGTCATCCTTCGTCACTGGCCAGTGTGACTTTATGTACTGTCATTATGCCAAGTATCGACCTGATCCGTAAAAACTTTAGTACTTCATTTATTTAAATTAGATGTATTTTATCATTCATCTCTGATTTCCTTTCATGTTCGGACAGCCTTGAGGCATTATATGCCACAGACTGGGATTCATTGATCTTAATGATTGTTTTAATTGACTAAGCGGCCTGCTGCTTATTGATGAGGTTTGAATGAAACAAAAGCTCGTGTTAACCATGATTGCTGCCTCTTTGGCTATGGGTGTACAAGCAGCATCCCGCTCCGGACTTGATTCTGAGCATTTTGATCAAAGTGTCCGGGTGCAGGATGATTTATATCAGGCCGTGAATGGAACATGGTTAAAAAACACTGAAATACCCAGCGATAAGCCCTCGCATGGCGCATTTTTAATTTTGCGTGATCGCGCAGAAGCCCAGGTGCGTGAAATTGTAGAAATGGCTGCACAAAATACGGCATTTGACCCGGCCGCAAAAAAAGTAGGCGATTTATATCAAAGCTACATGAATGAAAGCTTGATTGAGCAGCGTGGTTTAGCGCCTTTGCAATCCATTTTTGCAGATATTGCCGCGATCAAAAATAGCAAGGCGCTGGCAGAGCAATTAGCCCTGTTGAGCAAGGCTGGGCTCTATGCCCCTCTGGGTATTTATGTGGGGCAGGATGATAAGAATTCAACGGCCTACATCGTGAATGTCCACCAATCGGGTTTAAGCTTGCCTGACCGGGATTATTATTTAAAATCGGATGAAAAATTCATTGCTGCACGTAAAGCCTTAAGCACTTATGTTGAAAGTTTATTAAAGCTATCAGGCGAAGAAGAGGTCGATGTTGCATCCTTGCTGGCATTCGAAACCGAACTGGCCAAAGCGCAATGGACAAAAGTAGATAATCGCGATCCGCAAAAAACCTATAATAAAAAATCACTGGCCGAATTAAAAAAACTGGCGCCTGATTTTGCGTGGGATGAATATTGGCAGGCGATGGGTATAGCAGGTAAAGCAGGGCCAGTTATTGTTTCCCAGCCCGGCTATATCAAATCAATGAGTGAAACCCTGGCTAAAACACCCTTAGCTACGGTAAAAGTATGGCTTAAATTTAAGGTTTTAGACCAATACGCTAATGCTTTACCCAAAGTATATACGGATTTATCTTTCGATTTTCACGGGAAGGCTTTGTCAGGCGTGCCAGAGCAAAAGCCGCGCTGGAAAAGAGCAATTGCAGCCACAAACGGCAGCTTGGGTGAGGCGGTGGGCGAATTATATGTTGCAAAGTATTTTACGCCCGAAGCAAAAGCTAAAATGGATGTGATGGTAAATAACCTATTAGCATCTTATCGCAGCTCAATTAAAGATTTAAGCTGGATGAGTGCCGCAACAAAGGTAAAAGCACAGCAAAAACTAGCCAAATTTACTGTGAAAATTGGCTATCCGGAGCAATGGATTGATTACAGTAGTTTAGAGATTAAGGCAGATGATTTATTAGGTAACTTGCAACGTGCCCAGTTATTCTCCAGCGCGCGTGAGCTGAATAAATTAGGAAAACCCATTGATCGCAAAAAATGGGGGATGACACCGCAAACTGTTAATGCCTATTACAATCCCAGTATGAATGAAATTGTGTTCCCCGCAGCGATATTGCAAGCGCCATTCTTTGATCCTGCGGCAGATGATGCCGTTAATTACGGTGCAATTGGCGGCGTTATTGGCCATGAAATATCCCATGGTTTTGATGACCAGGGCAGCCAGTATGATGGCGACGGTAATTTAAAAAACTGGTGGGGAAAGCAGGATAAAAAGGAATTTACCTCGCTGACCAGCAAATTAGTCGCTCAGTATGATGCTTATGAAGCCATTCCGGGTAAGCACGTTAATGGCAAACTTACTCTTGGCGAGAATATTGCGGATTTATCAGGTTTGGCTGTGGCATATAAAGCCTATCAATTATCTTTAGGGGGCAAACCTGCCGAAAAAATAGATGGCCACACCGGTGAGCAGCGCTTCTTTTTAGGATGGAGTCAGGTATGGGCCAGCAAAATGCGCGAGCCCATGACTCTGCAATTGCTGCTGACCGACCCCCACAGCCCCGGCCAATTCCGTGCCAATGGTGCAGCGGTAAATAGCGATGCATTTTATAAAGCCTTTAGCGTAAAAGAAGGCGATGGCATGTATAAACCGAGCAAAGAGCGTATCCGTATCTGGTAAGGATGGTTTGAAATAAGGCACTAAAGGATTTCTTTAGTGCCATTTTTTTTGCTCGTGACGAAGGTATTGGTTTGTTTGGAAGAATACAAATTCCAGAGTGCTTTGAGGAAGAACGTGGGTTAAGTGATGAGTAATGCTCTTTCTGCTGGCTTTTTCGCGGTATTTTTGAATATTATTGCTCAGCAATGACTTGGATGGTTTGCCTTGGTAATAATTGGTTTTTGACCTGTTAAACAGCAGGTAGTTGCTTGCAAATTGATGTTTCTCAGTGTTGCGGTGCAGCAAAAAGAGGATGCTGCCGTGCTTACTCATCTTCTTTGGAAAAATTATGTTCTGTCCTGAAACAGACCATCTTGCACGTACCCGGCACATCATCCCGCAGGCTCCCATCTGGATTCAGCTTTGGCTGGAATACTTGGATGGTGACGAGGTATAGCGTTAAGTAAACGATCGCGGGGGAGGGGGTACTGTTTCTTCAGTTTTAAAAACGATCAGGATCAATCTCTCGATCCGCCCGCTATTGCCATTCGCACTTCTGCTCTTGTGTGTGAACTTGCTAAGGGGTGATGGCCGGAGCAAGCCCGATGGCTCGCAATGTAATATCCAGGTTGCTTATCTTCGGTGTGAAACTATTCATGCTGATTCTGCGTTTTCTGCTTTGATTAATCCTGCCCGTATCAGCGTCGCAGTTTTTTTATTGGGCGGGGGCACTGCTTGGGGGCCGGCAGGTATTTGCTTTGATCGCAGCCAATGCCAGGACTATAGCGCTTCAGTGGGATGGCAGGCTCAGGATTGGGCAATTTTGGGCTAAGGGGGCGTGGATTGGATTGCGTGACTTGCTGGCTTTGCCGCTGAAATTTACAATTCGCTCATTAGTAAGATTTTTGCTATCGATCCTGGCTTAAGCTATGCAATCAGTGAGCAAAGCATTGCTGTGATTAAGTAGCCGGTTCTATTGGTGAACTGAGGGGGAAGATCGCATAAACACCGTTGATGTGGGGCGCGTTGGCTGAGCGTATTTTATTATTTATAAGATGAAGCGTGGCTCCAGGGCTTTCTGTGCTTTATATGATGCTTTTTAGTTTCATTATTTTGGTTCAGGCAATTATCCGGAATTAAATCCGCATCCCCGATAAGCATTTCGGGTGTGCGGATTTAATCGGAGCGGTCTTAGTTTTGAATGCGGAATGTACGTGGAAATGGTGTATTTGTTTGTGGCCCAAACCAGCGATTAAAGATTTGTACTGCTTCACCGCTTTGTTCTGATTCAACTAATGATTCATTGATCAGGCCCATCAGGCGTTTTTCACCTAATTTAGTTGCTACAGCCAGAATTTCAGTGGTGTTGGAGTAATTTGATATTTCATATTGTGCTTTGTTTGGCATTTTATTTAATGCTGCGGCCAAAGTTGGCTCATCATTCATCACTGCATCAATTGTGCCTTGTTCAAGCGCACGAGTGGCATCGGGAATGTCGGCAAAGGTGGTCATGCTGGCTTTAGGATAAAGCTTACGGGATACAGTTTCGCCTGTTGTTCCTTTTGATGCACCTAAACGCGCATTCGCCAGCGATTCAGATGTAGTAAAGCGGCCTTTGCGTGTTAAGGCTTTTTGTGCGGCGACAAAATAACCAAGGCTGCAGCTGACTTCACGCTCACGCTCAGGTGTTTTAGTGAAGGCGGCCACCAGGATATCAACCTTACCTGATTTCAGGCTGGTAATGCGCTCACCGGGATCGAGATCTTGTACTTTAAGCTTAACCCCCATTTTTCTGGCAATCAGTGATGCATAGTCAATGTCATAGCCAGAAAAGGTCTGATTGTCATTGCGTCTGGCAAAAGGCGGGTTGTCAGGCAAGATACCTACAACTAAAACGCCGCGCGTCTTGATGGTGTCGACTAAATCAGCGTGGGCCATCAGGCTGAGAGCACTTAATAAGCTTGCAATAAATATACGTAGCATAAAGAACCTTGATCACCATTGATTAAAGCGGCGATGATAATTTTCAAAAGATGAATGGGTAAACTGCAAATATATGGCTTTTATCTTTGTAAAGTATAAAGGCCGTGTTCCGCTCAGAAAAAGACTTGCTCATTTGCCAGGAACATTGCTCATTTTATACTTTAATTGCTGAAGAAATGAAGATTTATATTGTTCCTGCGACAAGCGTTTGTTTGCTTAGGGTTTAAGGGACGGTTATCCGTGTAAAAAAGCAGGATGATTACGTTTATTAATCATTTGCTTACCAATCACCCTAAGGTTAACAATGTAGGGTGATTGCTGGGTAATAGCGGCATTGATTGCTGTTGCTATTGAAATGCGTTCATTGTTTGAATATGCCGGTGGAATTGAGAATGGGCGGTATTATCAATCAAATACAGCAGGCAGGATTGGGAGTGTTAATTTTTTTAACCAGGATCAATATCGCATCTTGCAAAGTGCAATAGAAAAATACGCGCTTATTTAATCTATACTATGTGGCTATTTGCCTTGTCTTGTAAGGTGATGCGCCGCTGATTGCGTCAGCTTACGGCGCGCAGGGCTCAGGCTGTATTTATTATATTTTGATTGTTTTTAACTTTTCCCGTGGATAGATCATGCAAACATTAAATACGCGTTTTGGTGAGATAGAGATTGATCCGGAAACAGTGCTGACATTTCCTTTAGGTATGCCGGGGTTTGAAGATTGCACCCGCTATAAATTGCTGCATGAAGAACAGCCTAATCCGCGTGTGCGCTGGCTGCAGTCTCTGGATGATGCAGATCTGAGCTTTAGCCTGGTACAGGTTGAACATCTGGGTTTGACGTATGAAGTGTCGCTCAGCGATGAAGAGTGTGCTTTGATTGAGCTGGAGCAGGCCGAAGACGCGGTTTTATTATTACTATTGTCCCGCCCGTTTGAAGAGGGGCGTGAAATCACGGCCAATACTCAGGCGCCGGTGGTGCTGAATATTAAGAGCCGCAAGGCCTTGCAGAAAGTAGGAATCCGGGCGGACATCGTGTTTCGAAGCTGATTTTTGCACGTGCTGAGCGTGTTTGGGCAGAGGCTCAG
The DNA here is from genome assembly GCF_011601265.1 of Iodobacter violaceini. Taxonomy (GTDB): domain Bacteria; phylum Pseudomonadota; class Gammaproteobacteria; order Burkholderiales; family Chitinibacteraceae; genus Iodobacter; species Iodobacter violaceini. The sequence goes on along the minus strand of NZ_JAAOLX010000012.1, from coordinate 27,974 downwards.
ATTGTTCTTTCCTGCCTCTGTTATCTATTAGAGCTTTGATTTGTAGAGAGATTTTATGAAAGGCGGCTGTTTTATTCATGCTTTGCTTTGAATAAAGTTTCTATATGAAACAAAGGACTAGCGAGGGTGTGGTGAATTCAGGAAATATTCGGTGCGCGCGCATCTTGGGCGCTTGCTCTGCTTGCTGTATGATCCACGAATTTTTCGGGCAGCCTATATTCAGGGCTGCTTTAGTCGCGCGCAGCAGGAGAGCAGCATGAAAACGACCTTTCTCGATTTCGAGCAGCCAATCGCGGAGCTTGAGAACAAGATCGAAGAATTGCGCTTCGTTCAAGACGATTCCGCCGTTGATATTTCTGTAGAGATTGGCCATCTCGAAAAAAAGAGCCAGGAATTAACAAAAACGATCTATTCAAAATTAGCATCGTGGCAGATTTCGCAGGTGGCCCGCCACCCGCAGCGTCCTTACACCCTTGATTATATTAAGGCACTGTGTACGGATTTTGAAGAACTGCATGGCGATCGCAGCTATGCAGATGATGCAGCGATTATCGGCGGCCTGGCTCGTTTTAACGGCCAGTCGGTGATGGTGATCGGGCATCAGAAGGGTCGGGATACCAAAGACCGGCAATACCGCAATTTTGGTATGCCGCGCCCCGAGGGTTATCGTAAGGCTTTACGCCTGATGAAGCTGGCGGAAAAATTTAACATCCCGCTGATTACCTTTATTGATACGCCAGGTGCATATCCGGGGATCGGTGCGGAGGAACGCGGGCAGTCAGAGGCAATTGGCCGTAATCTGTTTGAGATGGCTAAGCTCAGGATACCGGTGATTTGCACGGTGATTGGCGAAGGCGGATCTGGCGGAGCTTTGGCGATTGCAGTGGGTGATGTGGTGCAGATGCTGCAGTACTCTACTTATTCGGTGATCTCGCCAGAAGGTTGTGCGTCTATTTTGTGGAAAACCGCAGAAAAAGCACCAGATGCAGCCGAGGCATTGGGTATTACCGCAAATCGTTTAAAAACGCTGGGGATTATCGATAAGGTAATTACCGAGCCCTTAGGCGGCGCGCATCGGGATTATCAGCAGATGATGGTTACGATGAAAAAAAATCTGACGGATACCCTGAAAACGCTGCAGTCTAAAACGATTGATGAGCTTCTTGATGCACGTTTTGAGCGAATGATGAGCTATGGCAAATTCAAGGAAGAAGCGGTTTCCTGATATGCCTTGCCGATGAAGGCTGTGTGACAATGGTTGTGCTTAAAAAAACAAGCTTGCATGTCTTTAACGGATTCTTTTTTGCAAGCCTGAACAATGTATAAGCCATTATCACTTAAGTCTGGTTCTTTGCTGGAGCGGGCAGAGCAAAAGCTCTCCCGCTTTTTGCCTCATTCCACCCTCTGTGTGGGTTTGTCGGGGGGGCTTGATTCCGTTGTGTTACTGCATTTGCTGGCTGCCATAAGGCAACGCCGGCCTTTTGTGCTGCGCGCCATTCATGTGCATCATGGTTTATCGCCCAATGCGGATGCCTGGGCACAGTTTGCTTTTGATTATGCAGCCGGCCTTGGTGTGGAATGCGCCGTGGAGCGGGTCTCTCTTGCCCCCTATCTGAAGCAGGGCGTTGAGGGGGCTGCGCGATCTGCGCGTTATGCGGTGTTTGCCCGCCAGGATTGTGATGTCGTGCTGTTAGCGCAGCATTGCGATGATCAGGCCGAAACTGTATTGCTCAATATGCTGCGGGGCAGCGGTTTGCGTGGCCTGGCAGCGATGCCGGAATATCGCCCTTTAAATCAGCACATGGGGATCTTGCGTCCTTTGTTGGGCATTACCCGGGCTGAGCTTACCAGCTATGCAGCAGAGCAGGGTCTGGCCTGGGTTGAGGATGAAAGCAATCTTGACCCGCGTTACGACCGCAATTTTTTGCGCAATGAAATTTTCCCGCGTTTAAATACAGTCTGGCCAGGCGCAAATGCCACTCTGGCCAGGGTGGCAGAGCATGCGTCAGAGGCGGATGCTCTGCTGCAGGAAGTTGCAATTGCTGATTTTGCTGTGTGTGTCCAAGACAATGTGTTTGATGTCTCGGTTGGTATATCTGAATTACGTCTGCGCAATGTGCTGCGATACTGGCTGGTTCAGAATGGTTTGCAGCTGGATGCCCGTGCTTTTGAAGAATTAATCAGAACGGCGCTTTTTTCTGCAATTGATGCTCAGCCTGTGCTGGTTTGGCGTCAGCGTGCCGTGCGGCGTTACCGGCAGCGCCTGTATATTACGCAGGCAAAAGTCGGCGTGATTGAGCCCGGGGTTTTGCTCTGGCAGGCAGAGATCCATTTAAAATCAGGGTGTTTGAGCTGGTGCGGGGCTGAAGATGGGATTGATCCTGAGCGGCTAAGGCGTGGGCGGCTGGAGTTGCGGCCGCGTATCGGAGGGGAGTGCATGCGTCTTACCGTACATGGCCCGCGAAAAACATTAAAGCAGCTTTATCAGGAGGCGGGCATTCCGCCATGGATGAGGTTAAGCACCCCGCTGATTTATCTGGATGGCGAGCTGGCTGCTGTGCCGGGTTTGGGTGTGGATGTGGGCTTCAGAGCGGGCGGGCAGGGGCTTGTGCCTTGCTGGCGGCCTGCGATTTAAGTGATTCGGGTATTGGCCAGGTTTAATAGCCAATACCCTTATGCCTTTAAACTGCTGCACCTTCAAAAATAATTTTCCAGATGCCGTCTTCCTGTTGCCAGTACTGACGTTTATTCATCTGGTTATCTAAATTATTACTGCGATAATCCTGTTTAAAGCTGGTGGTCAGGCGTGGATTGGGGCCGCCACTGGCGTATATGCTCAGATTATCCAGGCGAATCTTGCTCCAGCTTTTACCTGCGCTCACGCTGATTTTCTGGCTGCTCCAGCGTGCCAGATCCTGGCCATCATCACTTTTAAATTGTTTGGCGTATCGGTTAAGGTAAGGCTGGGTTCTGAGTGATTCCCATTCTTCACGCCAGCCATCCACAAGGCTTAATGCAGCATCACGTCTTGATTGCCACTCTACTTTGGTTACCCATTCGGCCTTAGGAACAATTACAACAGGCGTTTGGCCTACCTGAATATACTGAGCAATATCGAGCATTTCTTCATTGCTCATTGCTACGCAGCCATTTGATGCCCAAGGGGCGCGGGCATAGGTATTGGCAGGAACGCCGTGCAGCCAGATGCCTGAGCCGGTGCGGCCTTCACTTTTATCTATCTCATTGGGAAATGAAATGGGCCAGGCGCCCACGCCGTACAGATCGGCCTGAGCACCGCGTGTTTTATCCAGGTAGGGTCTGGATAAATGGCCATTTACAAAATAAACCCCCAGCGGGGTGCGCTGATCGCCTTCCCTGAACTTGTCTGACCCCAGCTTGCCGATGGTTGCGTAATGATCGGTGACATAGACGGGGACGCCATCCACATTCTTGAATACATAAATACGGGATGCTTCGGCATCCACCAGAATAGCGTATTGCTGCTGTGGAGCAAAAACCAGTAAATGCGCAGGCAGGAGTGTCTGTGGAGCCTGAGTCATGCGGCTGCTGATCCGTGCCAATGCTTCTTTTCGCAAGTCTGCAATTCGTTCTGCTGCTGCCGTGCTGCCTGCACCCGCGCCTATTGTGTTGAGCGGCATCGCGCGCATGGCGTAGAGATCGCCCGATAATAAATAGGCAAGCCGGTAATTGGGTTGTTCTTTTAGCAGAGCATCGACTGTGGCGCGTGCGTCGGCCAGATTGCCGTTACGTATGTGGTCAATCGCTGACAAAATTCTTTGTTCAGGCGTGCCTTTGCTCGCTATGCCTGCTTTTTCTTCAAGAAAGCGGGGTTTAGCGGGGTCAGAGACAATAGGGCGGGCGGGTGGTGCAAGCATCAGAAGAGCAAGCAGGCAAGCACCACGCTTGCCCCAGATAAACAAACTACTCATACGTGATCAGGAGCCTGTTCGTTCTTCTCGGATCAGCCAGCGGCTGCCCGATTTTTCTAAAATTAAAGTTTTGCCTGTGCTGCTGGACAAATGGCTTGCCTTATAGTGCTGGCGAAAGCGGACTTTGGCCGAGCCATCATCCGCGACATCAATTTTCATATCCGATATTTTTACGTCAATCGATTTAGGTGCGTTGATTCGCTGACGGCGCTCTTCGCTCCATGTACTGAATTTTTGGCCGCCAGGGGTTTTGAAGCTGCTGCTGTAAGCCCCAAGGTAGCCATTTACATTTTGCTTGCTCCAGGCCTGTGCCCAGTTTTCTACCGAGCTGGCGATCTGCTGTTTATCAGCGTCGCGTGCATCAGGTTTAGGGGCGGGCGTTGGGGTGGGCTTTGCCGCAGCCGGGGCCGCAGTGGGCACTGCCACAGGCTTGGCTGTCGGTACAGGGCTTGGTGTGGCGGCAGGTTTAGGCTCTGGTGTGGCAACAGGTATGGGCTTGGCGCTTGGTGTAATTTGTGCAGTTTTAACAGGGGTGGTGTTGGTTCTTGCTGCCGCAGATGGATTGCCAAAAAGGCTGCCCACCATTTTGAGCTTGCCCTGTACGGCCGGGTTGCTGCCTTCTAATTGCAGCGCCTTATCGTAAGCCTGTGATGCAAGTCGTGCGTATAAATCACCGAGGTTTTCGTGGGCTGTTGCGTAAGACGGATTGGTTTGTATGGCCATCAGCAGGGCAGCGCGTGCTTTGTCCAGCTGATTTTGCTGTGCATAAAGTACGGCCAGATTGTTGTAAGGCTCAGGAAGCTGGGGGTTGTCGGCGGATAATTGGGTAAATGCTTTGATGCCCTCATCTGTTCTGCCCATTTCGGTCAGAATAATGCCGCGTAAAAAGCGGATTGATGGCTCTTTAGGCGATTTTGCTAAAAATTTATCCGCACGATCAAGCGCCTGTGGCAATTGTTTGGATTTAAGCAGCTGTTGAATATCTTCTGCATCCCCGGCATAAACGCCAAAGGATAAGAAGAGGGGCACTAGGGCTAAGGCAATGCGACGCAGTGTCATATGTATATCCGAAACAGTTGGTCAGGCGCTAAACTGCGCGAGTTTAACAAATAACAGGCCTTCTTGTCGCAATGAACATCCCTCCTTCCGTGTTATCCATCCTGCTTTTAGTGGCATCAAATGTTTTTATGACCGTTGCGTGGTATGGGCATCTGAAATTTGCACATAGTAAGCCATGGTTATTGGCCGCTTTTCTGAGTTGGGTGATCGCCTTGTTTGAATATCTTTTGCAAGTGCCGGCTAATCGGATTGGCTTTACTGTCTTTACCCTGCCGCAGCTTAAGATCATTCAGGAGGTCATTAGCTTATCGGTGTTTATTCCTTTTGCGATGCTTTATATGAATCAGCCTTTTAAACTTGATTTTTTATGGGCGGGGCTCTGTTTGTTGGGGGCGGTATATTTTATGTTCAGGGGTGGGTAAGCGGGCACCTTCACTTGCTTTATAGCAAAGAGAATCGGGAAAAATTCGGGCATGATTCAGAAAAGTCGTATTTTCACCGATGCGCTTTTGTGTAAGGAGCGCTACACTGAAATGTTTATCTTAGTTTTTTGGGTCTCGCCATGCAGATTACCGTCGTAAAACACCCCCTTGTTCAACATAAACTTGCGCTATTGCGTGCAGAAAATGTCAGCACCAATAAATTTCGTTTACTCACCGAAGAATTAGCGCGCTTACTGGCTTATGAAGCAACGCGTGATTTGCCATTAGAAACCACCATGATCGCTGGTTGGTGTGGTCCTGTTGAAGTACAGCAGGTTAAGGGTAAAAAACTGACTGTGGTGCTTATTCTGCGTGCAGGGATTGGCATGTTAAATGGCGTGCTTGATTTGGTGCCTTCTGCAAAAATCAGCGTGGTCGGTTTGGCGCGCAATGAAGAAACGCTGCAGCCCGAGCCTTATTTTGAAAAGTTTGTAGGCAATCTGGAAGACCGCCTTGCTTTGATTATTGATCCGATGCTGGCAACCGGTGGCTCTTTGGTGGCAACCATTGATATGTTAAAGCGTAATGGCTGTAAAGATATTAAAGCGATTGTGATGGTTGCTGCGCCTGAAGGCGTGAAATTAGTAAATGACGCGCATCCTGATGTTGAAATCGTGGCGGCGTCCTTAGACAGCCATTTAAATGAGCATGGTTATATTATCCCTGGCCTTGGTGATGCAGGCGATAAGATTTTTGGTACGACAAAGTAATCTGAATTATAAGCGGTACAACATCCCCCTCGAAGAAGGGGGATTTTTATATCTGAATGATGTCAGGGGAGCAGTTTATGTGGTTTGCTTTAAAGCAGTTTGTGTCCGGGGCGCAGATCTTGTTTGTGGCTTTTGGGGCTTTGGTTCTGGTGCCCTTGCTGACAGGCTTAAACCCTGCAATGGCTTTGCTTGGGGCGGGTGTAGGGACGTTGGTTTTTCAATGGATTACCGGCCGTAAGGTGCCTATTTTCCTTGGGTCGTCTTTTGCATTTATTGGTCCGATTATTTTTGCCATGCACACATGGGGGCAGGCCGCTACGCAGTTTGGTTTATTTGCAGCGGGCTTTATGTACTTTGTGATTGCAGGCCTGATTAAATGGCGCGGGATGGGCTTTATCCATAAATTGCTGCCGCCTGTTGTGATTGGCCCTGTGATTATGGTGATTGGCCTTTCTGTTGCAGTGGCCGCATCCGGTATGGCGATGGGGCAAGGCGGCGGTAAGCAGTTGGTGGCTTACAATACTTCATTGTTTTTGGCGGCCATTTCTCTGGGCACAACGATTCTGGTTTCTGTTTTTGCCGGAGGGATGCTGCGCCTGGTGCCGATCCTGTCGGGCGTCATTGTTGGTTATGTGGCTGCGATTTTGATGGGCGTAATCGATTTTACTGCAATTGCTGCGGCACCGTGGTTTGCAATGCCTCACTTTGTAACGCCAGAAGTGAATTGGGCTGCGGCTTTATTTATGCTGCCAGTGGCGATTGCACCAACGATTGAGCATATCGGCGCAGTCATGGCGGTAGGGCAGGTAACCGGGGATGATTACACTAAATCGCCTGGTTTGCACCGTACCCTGGCTGGTGACGGTTTTGGTGTGTGCTTTGCCGGTTTAATTGGCGGCCCGCCGATTACAACTTATTCTGAGGTCACAGGTGCGCTGATGATTACCCGTAACTTTAACCCGGTGATTATGAGCTGGGCAGCCGTGCTGGCAGTTATTCTGGCTTTTTTTGGTAAATTTAATGCCTTGCTGCAATCGATTCCGCTGCCCGTGATGGGCGGGATCATGGTGCTGTTGTTTGGTACGATTGCCAGTATTGGTCTGAAAACGCTGATCGACGCCAAAGTAAACCTGATGGCCCCGCGCAATCTGGTGATTGTTTCTGTGGTGCTGACCTGCGGGATTGGTGGTCTGATGCTGAAGATAGGTGATTTTAATTTGGCGGGTGTAGGTTTGGTGAGCGTGCTGGCGATTGCAATAAATTTATTACTGCCTGCAGAGCAGGCGGCCGCGTAAAAATATAGTCTGAAGTGCAAAGAGGGAGGGCTGGCGATGAATGGGCCAGCCCTTTTTTACAGGGCGGGTGAGGCGTGCTTATGCCTGAGCGCAGCATCTATACCCTCTTCAATCTCGGGTACGGCGTCAAACTGCACAACACCGTAGATTTTCCAGTCATCAGCGTCACGTTTGAGGTGATAACAGGTGCCATATTGCCATGGGTCTGATTCCAGCCGCGTTACCGACCAAACAAGGTTGACGGTGGCAAAGTGAGAGTCAACTTGCAGGATGTCTTTAATTTTATAGGTAGCACCAAGAAACCCCTGCTGCTCGAACCAGCCCAGCAAGCTTGCAGTTGCGGGCAGGAGCAAATCCATGGTTTCCCAGACCGTACCCTGTCCTTGATGGATGGTCATAAAGGGTAAAGCAAACATGGATGACGTTGCGTTTGCGTCTAAGGCTGAATAAGCCTCACCATATCGTTCAAAAAACGCTTCTAATCCTTGATTCACTTCGTGTACTCCATTATTCAACGCATCTTGTTTTATACATGGCGCACAAAGGCAATACAACAATTCGCTTATATGTTTATTTATACACTTTGTAAATTCATTAAACAGAAAATTCAGCGTTGCTGATTGTTTCAGCAACGCTGAATTGCTTATGAAGGCTTATTGCACCTTAATACCTGTCCAGTAGCGGCTTAGCAGGCGGCGCTCCTTTGCGTCGTAAGCCCGTAATAAAGTCCATTTGGAAAAGTCTTGCGGCTTAGGGTTTAGCACCGGGTGCTGGCTGAGCTCCGGGTCTAAAAAGGGCACTGCGGTGCTGACCGGGCTGATGCCGCCGCTGGCCTTGGCCTGAGCAGCGGCTGTTTTTCCTTCCAGCAAGAAATCAATAAACTGATGGGCAAGATCAGGCCTTGGTGCATCCCGCATGATGGTGACGGTATCCATCCACCATTCATTGCCTTCTTTTTGCGCTGTAAATTCCAGATGGAATTTGCGTTGAGTGTCTTTGACTTCGCGGCGTGCCTGAAATAAATCTGAGCTATTGCCCATCGCCAGCCAGATATTGCCGCTGGCAAGCTGGCGGCTATAGCTGTCGTTATTAAATGCAGCCCAATAAGGCTTGGCTTTGCGGATGACCTCGCTGGCTGCAGCCAGGTCTTCCTGCTTGCCAGAATTAGGGTCTTTGCCCAGGTACATCAGCGCTGCAGCAAATAATTCGCGGGAGCTGTCTAAAACGGTGACTTTATTTTTTATTTTTTTGAGTTGTTCCGGGTCAAAAATAGCGGCCCAGCTGCCGGGATCAACACCTGCTGCTTTTAATTTTTCTGCGTTATAGCCCAGCAGGGTTACCCCAATCATAAAAGGCTGGTGATAGGCATTATTACTGTCGTAGGGCACGCGTAAAAAGGCGGGCAGGATGTCTTTGCTGTGCGGAAGCTTGCTTTTGTCGAGGGCCATCAGCTTATTAGGGCCGATCAGCGCAGGCAGGACAAACGTTGAAGGGAAAATCAGATCGTACCCCCTGGCGCCCGCCGCCAGCTTGGCCAGCAGCTCTTCATTGTCGCCATAATAACTTTGCTCAACACGGCAATGGCAGCGGGCCTCAAAGGCCTTGATGGTGCTGGCGGGCATGGAGTTGCTCCATACATAAACAGATAATTTGTCGGTCGCATTTGCCCAGGATACATGAAGTAAAAAGCCTAAAAATAACCATTTCCACATAGTGTTCACATCCTTATCAGTCAGCTTGTATGGCGTGGTTCAGAGCCAGAATGGCTGCTCGGTTAACCGGCCATTTTTAAAAAAGGCGCAAAGATATCACGCAAGTGCTTATTGCCGCATCGCTGTAATGCATGGCCAGACCCCAATCTGCACTTGGTTACGGTAGAATAGACGGTATCTAAGTATCTACAGAACCCTATTCAGACATGAGCAATGAAGCCCCGATTGTAAGCAATTTTATTCGTAGCACGATTGAAAGCGATCTTGCCAGCGGCAAGCATGCCAGCATTCAAACGCGTTTCCCGCCTGAGCCTAATGGCTATTTGCACGTTGGCCATGCTAAATCGATCTGCCTGAACTTTGGGGTAGCGCAAGATTACCAGGGCCAGTGCAATTTGCGCATGGATGACACCAATCCTGAGAAAGAAAACGAAGAATTCGCGCAAGCTATTGCCAGCGATGTGAAATGGCTGGGTTTTGAATGGGCGGGCGAGATTCGCCATGCCGCCGATTACTTTGATCAGCTTTATGTTTACGCAGAAGAGCTTATCCTGGCAGGCAAGGCCTTCGTATGTGAGCTTGATGCCGAGCAAATGCGTGAATACCGTGGCAATTTTGAAGTGCCTGGTAAAAACAGCCCTTTCCGTGATCGCTCTGTTGAAGAGAATCTGGATTTATTCCGCCGCATGAAAGCGGGCGAGTTTGCCGACGGCAGCAAAACATTGCGTCTTAAAATTGATATGGCCGCGCCAAATCTGAATTTGCGTGATCCGGTGATCTACCGCATCAAGCGCGCGCATCATATCCGTACTGGCGACAAATGGTGCATCTACCCGATGTACGACTACACCCATTGCATTTCTGATGCGCTGGAAGGTATTACACACAGCCTGTGTACGCTCGAATTTGCTGATCACCGCCCGCTTTATGACTGGGTGCTGGATAACATCACCATTGATTGCCATCCTCAGCAGATCGAATTCTCGCGTCTTGAGCTGCTCTACACCATGACTTCCAAGCGTAAGCTGGCTGCACTGGTGAATGAGGGTCTGGTGTCAGGCTGGGATGATCCGCGTATGCCTACCGTGATTGGTATGCGCCGCCGTGGTTATACGCCAGAGGGGATTAAATTATTTGCCCAGCGCGTGGGTGTGTCCAAATCAGAAAACGTGGTTGATTTAAGTATTCTGGAAGGTGCAGTACGCGAGCAATTAGAAAGCAGCTGCCCGCGCATTATGGCCGTAGTTCGTCCGCTCAAAGTGACACTGACCAATTATGAAGAAGGTGTAACGGCCTCCCGTACTGCGCCTTATCACCCGCAGCACCCGGAATTTGGCGAGCGTAATGTGCCGGTTTCGCGTGAAATTTGGGTGGAGCAGGATGATTTCGCCGAAGTGCCACCAGCAGGCTGGCAACGCCTGACCGTGGGCAGCGAAGTCCGTTTGCGTTATTCCTACGTGATGAAGTGCGATGAAGTGGTGAAAGACGCTGCGGGCAATGTAATCGAGCTTAAATGCAGCCTGGATATGGCAACACTCGGGCAGAACCCGGTTGGCCGTAAGGTAAAAGGCGTGATTCACTGGTTGTCTGCCGGGCACGCTGTGCCTGCCGAAGTGCGCTTGTATGATCGCTTGTTTACTGAGGCCCGCCCGGATGCTGTACGCGGTGCAGATGGCGAATACGTCGATTTCCGCCAGTTTATTAATCCGGAATCGCTGGAAGTGGTCACTGCTTATGTAGAAGCCGTAGCGCGTGATTTAGCACCTGAAACCCGTTATCAGTTTGAACGTCTGGGCTATTTTGTTACCGATCGTAAAGACCATGTCGCGGGTGAAAAGATTGTGTTCAACCGTGCGGTGACATTAAAAGACACCTGGAAAAGTGCGTCTTGAAAAAGTGGCTGGCTCTGGTTTTACTGGCATGCTGCGGTGCAGCTTTTGCGGCTGCGCCTGGCGTGGTTTATCGGGGTGAGGCGGGCCAGCATCCGGTGCAAGTGGCTTTGGCTTATCTGCAAGATAAAGTCAGCAACTCTGACGGGCAGTTTGAATATCAGCGTCTGGATATTCAGCAGCGCTCGCAGGGGGAGGATTTTTCTCATGCCCAAGTCAGCGTGGAAATCAAAGGCCTGATGGATGACAGCGTGGCCAGCGAGCGCTATCGCTTGAAAATGGTTTTTGTCGATGCGGCCTGGGTGATTACTGAGCAGCAGCAGGATCATACCTGTCGTCGTGGTGCTAAGGGTTATACCAAACAGCTTTGCCGTTAAGCGGGTGAATGGTATGCGTTACTTCCGGGGAGAACGGTGTTCTCCCCGTTTTTAAGCAAGCAGCCCGTTGCAAATGGGCATACTGCTTTAAATGGAAAGCTACTTAATGAGTCAATTACAAAACGATACTTTCTTGCGCGCACTTTGCCGTGAGCCTGTGGAATACACCCCGGTGTGGCTGATGCGTCAGGCGGGGCGTTATTTGCCTGAATATTGTGCCACCCGCAAAGAGGCCGGTTCATTCTTGCAGCTTTGTAAAAACACAGCGCTTGCTACTGAAGTAACCTTACAGCCACTTGAGCGCTATCCATTGGATGCGGCAATTTTATTCAGCGATATCCTGACTGTGCCCGATGCAATGGGGCTGGGTTTGTATTTTGCTGAAGGTGAGGGCCCTAAGTTTGAGCGGCCACTGCGGGATGAACGCGACATTCTGGCGCTGACCGTGCCTGATGTGGGCACTGAGCTGCGCTATGTAACCGATGCTGTGTCATCCATCCGCAAGGCCTTGTGTGGCCGGGTGCCCCTGATTGGCTTCTCTGGCAGCCCGTTTACCCTTGCTTGCTACATGATTGAAGGCCAGGGCTCGGCGACGTTTAGCCGCGTGAAAACCATGCTTTACGATCGGCCTGAGCTTTTGCACCACATCCTGGATGTGAATGCCCGTACCGTGATTGATTACCTGAATGCGCAAATTGAAGCGGGTGCGCAGGCCGTGCAGATTTTTGATACATGGGGCGGCGCTTTGGCTTATGGCAAGTATCAGGAATTCTCGCTGAACTATATGAGGCAGGTGATTGCGGGCCTTAAGCGCGAGCATGACGGGCGTAAAGTGCCGGTCATTGTGTTTACCAAGGGCGGCGGGCTGTGGCTGGAAGATATTGCCAATAGCGGCTGCGATGCAGTGGGGCTGGACTGGACGGTGGACCTGGCCGATGCACGCCGCCGTATCGGCGATAAAGTGGCTTTGCAGGGTAATTTTGACCCGAATGCCTTGTTTGCCAATCCCGCTGCAATTGAATCTGAAGTAGATCGCTTACTGGCAAGCTTTGGTGAGGGTGAGGGGCATGTGTTTAATTTGGGCCATGGTATCTCGCAATTCACCAATCCTGATCATGTCACCACCCTGGTTGAAAGTGTACACAATCAGTCACGAAAGTATCATCAATTTCATAAGTAAAACAAGGGCTTACGGGCTAATTCCATTGGGTTTTTCCAATGTAAGCCTGAGTTATACACAGTGCTTATGGATACTAAATGCGACTTGTCAAGCATTAAGGAAAAATTAATTGTTTGTTACGCATTTTTGTAACTCATTGATTTTAAAAGAAGTATTTTAGAGTTCAAAAAATAGGCAAGCTAAGCACAGCCCCGATTCTATTGGGGTTTGTGCACTTATCTTCAGTTAATCCACAAAGTTATCCACAAAATCTGTGGGTAGTCTTGTTTTGCACCTATTTGCAGGGCGTTTATGACCGGAGTATTAAAAAACTGCTGCTATGTTTCGGTGGCGCTCGATGTTCCGCTTACACGTCTTTTTGAATATAGCTGCCCTGCTGAGTACGCTCCTGTGATCGGTGCGCGGGTGATCATTCCATTTGGTCCGCGCCGCATGGCGGGGCTTATTCTGGGTGTTGCAACTGAAACAGCATTTGATCAGACAAAAATACGCCCTGTTGTTGTTCTTCCCGATGATATGCCGCCTCTGGCTGAGGATGTGCTGGCGCTGAGCCGCTTTTGTGCCGAGTACTATGGACATCCGCTGGGGCAGGTCCTGGCAACTGCGCTACCCGTTGCGTTGCGCCAGCCCAAGGTCTTTGTGCCGCCGGAGCCAAGTGGTGTTTACCAGGCCGGTAATCTGGATGCGCTTTTGCAAAGCTTGTCTGCGCGCGCTACAGCGCAAAAGCAGCTGGCCCTGATGCTGGCTCAGCCTATGGCACGTGCCGAGCTGGCGGCGGTGTCGCCCAGTGCTAATAAATGGCTGAAAAACTGGATAGAAGCGGGTTGGGTGTTTTTTACCGAAACACTGCCCGATGCGATTCCTCTGCCCGTGGGGGCTGCCGGGGCTAATGCTGAGCAAGCCGCAGCCATTGCCTTGATTGATGGCCAGCATGCATCGTTTGCTGCGTTTTTATTGTTTGGTATTACCGGCAGCGGCAAAACCGAAGTTTATTTGCAAACAATTGCGGCTTGCCTTGCAAGAGGGAAACAAGCTCTGGTGCTGGTGCCGGAGATAAACCTCACCCCTCAGCTGGAGGCGCGCTTCAGGGCGCGTTTTCCCAGTGCCCGCATTGTGGCGCTGCATAGTGGCTTAAGCGATAAGGAAAGGGTGCTTAACTGGCTGTCTGCCAGCCGTGGTGAGGCGCATATTGTGCTTGGCACCCGTCTGGCCGTGTTTACACCGATGCCACGCTTAGGAATGATTGTGGTTGACGAGGAGCATGATGCTTCGTTTAAGCAGCAGGAAGGCCTTCGCTATTCGGCCCGGGACGCCGCGGTATATCGGGCGCATCAGCGGCAGGTGCCTATTGTGCTGGGCTCGGCAACCCCCGCGCTGGAGACATGGCATAACGCGCGTCAGGGGCGTTATCGCCTGATCTCCTTACAACACCGCGCGGTGGGCGGTGCGATGCCACCGCAAATCGAAATTATCCCCATGCATCGTGCCAAGGTGGTGGAAGGCCTGCATCAGGCCACTTTAAATATCATGCGTGAGCATCTGGCGGGTGGCCAGCAGGTGCTGGTGTTTATTAACCGCCGTGGTTATGCGCCGGTGCTCTCTTGTGGCGAATGCGGCTGGCTGGGCGAATGTAAGCGTTGCTCGGCCAAACTGGTGCTGCATTTAAATGAGCGCCGTTTACGCTGCCATCATTGCGGTTATGAAGAAGTAATCCCTGCTGCCTGCCCGGATTGTGGTAATCAGGACATTCGCCCGCTTGGCCAGGGCACGCAGCGGATTGAAGCGGCATTAGAAACATTGTTTCCTGATGCAAAAATCTTACGCATAGACCGGGATAACACGCGGCGCAAAGGCAGCTTGCAAGAAATGCTGCGTCAGGTGAGCGCGGGCGAGGCTAATTTGTTGGTTGGCACGCAAATGATGGCCAAGGGCCATGATTTCCCCGCGCTTAATTTAGTGGTGGTTTTAAATGCCGATGCAGGGCTGTTTAGCGTGGATTTTCGCGGTGAAGAGCGTATGTATGCCCAGCTGTTACAAGTGGCAGGCAGAGCGGGGCGGGCAGGTACGCAAGGCAGGGTGCTGATCCAGACTGCTTATCATGATCATCCCTTTTATGGTCAGCTGCTGGCACAGGATTATGCAGCCTTTGCTGATGCGCAGCTGGACGAGCGCAGCAGTATGCAGCTGCCGCCGTTTGCAGCTTATGCGCTATTGCGGGCAGAGGCTGAAGATGGCGCGCTGGCTAAGGCGTTTTTACAGCAATTACAGACCGTGCTCGCCGATGCACCAGGTGTGCAGATGTTTGACCCGATTGCCGCCACCATGCAGCGCAAAGCGGGCATGGAGCGCTGGCAGCTGCTGGTGATGAGCGATACACGTCATCTCCTGGTCAACGCCTTAAAACGCATCGTGCCTAAGCTGGAAGCACGCAACAATAAAGTGCGCTGTATTTTGGATGTGGACCCGATTGAGATGTAGTGCTGAGCGTATTTGTACCGCGTTTTATAGGTAAAAAAAAGCCTTCCATTGCTGGAAGGCTTTTTTGTATTGGACCAGGCATTAGTGAATGCCGCCGCTGGACTGGAAGTGTTTCTCCAGCTTGTTTACGCCCGCAGCCATCAGCAAAGTTACGATAAGGTAAAGGAAGGAGATGGTGAGGTAGGGCTCCCAGTAGCGTGAATATGCACCCGCCACCGTTCTGGCTGCATAAGCCAGCTCAGCAAGGCCAATGGCTGAGACCAGCGAGCTGTCTTTAAGCAGCATGATGGCTTCATTGCCCAGTGGTGGCAGCATGCGGCGGAAGGCTTGCGGGATAATCACAAAACGCATGGTTTGCCAGTAATTCATCCCCAGGGAGCGCGATGCTTCAAACTGGCCTTTGGCGATGGACTGAATCCCCGCACGGAAAATTTCGGTGATATAGGCACCGGCATTCAGGGTGAGTGCCACAAGACCTGACATAAACGCGCCGTAATCCTGGCGAAGCGTAGAGGCTAAATCGCCACTAATCAGTAAACCATCCGTTGGGTGAACCAACATCGGCATGACGGCAAAGTGGGTTAGCAAAATTTGCACAAATAATGGTGTGCCGCGGAAAAAAGTGACATAGGCCGAAGATGGCCAGCGAACCAGAAAACGAACCGGGTATTTCCACAGGCCGTGTTTTACATCTGCCAGGCGGGCCATCCCCGCAAATAAGCCGATCAGCGTACCAAAAACGACCGCAATCAGGGTAATGCCGATGGTCATCTTCATGCCATCGATAAAGAGTGAGCGATATTCCCAAACAATCTGTAATTGAAAATTAGAAAGAATGGGAACGGCGGTTTGCATCTGTTGCCAAAAGGTAATGAAATCCATTGTCATGCCATATTCTGATTGCGGAATAAAAAAGCGCAAGCCCAGCAGGATTGCGCTTCTGAAAGATATAGCTTCGATTTTAAATGATTAAGCTTAATTACCGAAGTATTTCTTGTGGATTTTGTCGTAAGTACCATCGGCTTTAATTGCGGCAATGCCTTTGTTTAACTTCTCCAGCAGCTCTTTATTGCCTTTCTTTACAGCAAAGCCATAGAATTCTTTTGCGAAAGTTGCATCATCGATGGTTTTCAGGCTGGAAGACTTGTTATTGGCGATAAAGTTAATGACTACGCCATTATCCGCCACAACAGCATCTACACCGCCATTGAGTAATTCTTTAATGGCAAGAGGGGTTGATTCAAAGCGTTTGATGTTAGGACTGGTCTTACCCAACAGCTTTTGCACAATTTCATCACCGGTTGTGCCGGTTTGAACACCTACTTTTTTGCCTTTCAAAGCGGAGAAATTATTGATATTACTTTTTTTACCCACTGCAATAAGTTGTTTGGCTTCAAAGTAAGGGTCTGAAAAATCCATGCTCTGTTTGCGCTCTGGCGTGATAGTCACTGCAGATGCGACTAAATCGCGATCACCTGAGCTAAGCGTCGCAAAAATACCTTCCCAAGGCGTGTTGTGCAGCTGAACTTCGATACCCGCTTTAAGCGCAACAGCTTTAATCACATCCATATCGAAGCCGACAATTTCTTTTTTATCATTTACGGATTCAAACGGTGCATAAGCTGCATCAGTTGCAACTTGATAAACTTTTGCAGCATATACAGGAGTAACAAACAGCGTGGCACTGGCGAGCAATAGAATTATATTTTTTTTGCTGAACATGTTAAATCTCCGCTTTGGGTGGTTTACCGATTCTCTGCTTTAAGCATCCGGCAAGACAAGACTAAGTGCTGCCTAATGATTTGAATATCAGGCTTATCCCGCATTTTAAACGCAAAGTTTTTTTGATTAAAAAGAAGCTTGTAGCTGCGAATTAAATGATTCAAAACATCATCAGCGCGCCGCAAATACCATTAAAAAACCGGCGAATTGGCCGGCTTTTTAATGACAGGTAAATACTGTACAGGGTGCCTCAGCCTATCATTTCTTCCATGCCTGATGCGAGGTCTTTAATCTCTGCCAGGTGAACGCCAAGAGCATCCGTATCAAGGGCAAGTACATCAAGTGAAGAGACAGGCAGGCTGGCCGCAAGTGCTTTTGCATCTTCGCAGCTTTCTTCATTTTTGGTCAGATGCAGGGCCAGGTGCAGGATATGGCTTAATTTGGATGCGGGCTGCTGATCATCCGGGGTGTTTTGGTATTTGACGGCCATTTGAATTTCAACCGGAAAATTCCAGCGGCGGGCTAATTCTTCTCCCACCATGACATAATCAAAGCCAATATTATTGGTTTCTAAAGCAACCCGGTCTGCAGCACCATTATCTACATACTGATCAATTTTTGCAGCTAGCTCGGGGGCCACAATATGAATAAGCATTTCGCCGATGCTATGAATCATGCCGGTGGTAAAAGCGATTTCACCATTATATTTGGCATGTTTGGACAGCCATTTGGCCAGCGTGGCCACGCGCAGGCTGTGTTTCCAGAAACGCTTACGATCAAAGCCTGGTGTTGTAATAAAAGCACCGGTAACCCCTGAGGCAACCACTAAGGTACGAACCGTGTTAAAGCCAAGGACAACCACGGCCTCGTTGACGGATGCAATTTGTCTGGAAGCGCCAAAATGAGCAGAGTTAGCCAGGCGCAGCACTTTAGCGGTAATAACCTGATCGAGTGCAATTTTTTTAGCGATGGTCTCGATGTCGATATCGTCTTTACTAAAGCTATCGATGAGCTCTTGAACAACCTTGGGTATGGTCGGCAGCTTGTGCGTTTGTTCGAAGACTTCTTCAAGTTTCATGGTCTTGCTCTCCCATATTGCATGCATTTCTATGTGAATGCCGTCTTTATCCTAGTTCAAGGCAGGGCTATCCGCCAGCGAATCCAAGGCTGTCGTTTTAAAAAAAAGGCGACGCAAGGGTCGCCTTTTTAGATTACGCCATTATGACTCTTACTTTGCTTCGCCTGCAACGACTTCGATCACTTCCCACTTCCCACCCTTCACCTGGTAGACCGTAATCGGGCCGTTTTTGATGTCGCCTTTCTCATCAAAGCTGATGATGCCAGTAACGCCTTTGTATTCGATTTTTTGCAGCTCAGGCAGGTATTTGGCAGGATCAACCGAGCCTGCTTTTTTCATGGCTTCAATCATGACCTTAGTAGCGTCATAGTTGTAAGGTGCATAAAGGTTAACATCCACACCAAACTTTGCTTTGAATTTAGTTAAAAATTCAGCGCCGCCAGGCATGCTTTCTTTAGACTGACCAGGGCTTGAAGACACCATGCCTTCAGAATCAGCACCCGCCAGTTTGATAAATTCCGGGGTTTGCGTGCCATCGCCCCCCATGATTTTTGCCGCAATGCCGAGTTTTTTGGCTTGCTTTTTCAGTGGAGCTGCCTGCGCATCCATCCCGCCATAAAAGACCAGGTCAGGTTTTGCTCCCTTAATGCTGGTCAGAATGGCATTAAAGTCGGTTTCCTGATTGGTGGTAAATTCGCGCTTAACCACTTCAGCGCCAGCGGCTTTTGCTGCTTTTTCAAACTCATCTGCTAAGCCCTGGCCGTAAGCTGTACGGTCGTCGATAATGGCGACTTTCTTTGCGGCTAGTTTTTTAACCGCAAAGTCACCGAGCACCTTCCCTTGCTGAGCATCATTGCTCATCACGCGGAAAGCTGATTTGAAGCCCTGGGCGGTGTAAGCCACGGCAGTGGCTGAGGGGGAAATTTGTGGGATGCCGGCATCTGCATAAATTTTGGATGCTGGAATGGTAGTGCCGGAATTCATGTGGCCAATAATGCCGGCTACTTTCATGTCAACAAAGCGTTGTGCCACTGTTGTAGCTGTTTTGGGGTCGGCCTGGTCGTCTTCTGAAACCAGTTCAAATTTAACTTTTTTACCGCCAATATCTGCGCCGCCTTCCGCATTGACTTCGTCGATGGCCATGCGTGTGCCATTTTCGTTGTCTTTACCAAAGTGAGCGTTATTGCCGGTAAGCGGGGCGGAGTGAGCTATTTTTACGGTGTCACCGCTGTTGCTTGCGGCGGGCTGAGCGGTTTCAGCTGCGGCCTGACTGGCCACTTCTTTGGGGGCTTCTTGTTTTCCACAGGCGCCAAGAGTCAGAATGGCAGCCGCGATAAGGCTGTAACGTGCAATAGTCATGTCTCTATTCCTTGGTGTGAATTATTGCTTCAGCAGGCCGATGCCTGCCTTATTAGAGGCTATTCACTATTACCGTCGCAATCGAATTTCCGCAAACTGTGATGAGCTGTATCAAAGGCGCAACAGAACAGTTTGCGCCATTTTGTTTAAGATCTTGTTACGCTTAAACGGCAAGATCGATTTGCTGCATGCTGCCGCCGCTGCCATCTTCTCTCAGATAAATCCCTGACGCGCGGATCTGTCCCAGCGTTTCATTGCTTGAATTGTTTAAGTTAAAGCGGGCCTGGGCATGGCCCAGAAAAAGTGCGCCTATTCCCTTATCGCTCAGCGGAACAAGCTGATCCTGGCCACTGTCGTCTTTTATCCAGAGCTTTAAATGCGCAAATACGGCATCCCCTTCATCGATCCAGCCGTTTTGATCGTTGTCGTATTGAGCTAAATCAGCAAAGCCATCACCGCTTTGTGCTCCAAACAACTCGCTTCCCTGGTTTATTTTTCCGTCTTCATTCCGATCCAGAGCAAGAAAGGCGCTGCCTTGTCTGAGCAGGCTGATTTCTTGCGGCCTGCCGTCACTGCTCAGGTCAAAGCTAAATTTCTGATCAGAGAGTGTTGCTGCAGCTGTGGCGTAATTAAGAATAAGCGGGTCTTTTTTGGGCCTCGCCATGCTGCCTGAGTAGATTTCTGTCTGGCTGGAAAACTGGTAGCTGCGGCTTAAAGAGAGTTCGGCTGAAAATTGGATTTCCATGCCCGCAGCGGTTTTTACTTTTCCTTTTGCCTGAAACTGGGCGTTTTCAGTTTCTGCATAGGTGTATTTTGTTTCTAATGAAAAGCCCGCTGATTCAGCTTGCGGGGATGAAGATGGAGTCTCTGGTGGTGTCAGCTCTCCGTCAAAACCCCAGAATTTTATTTCGTAGCCCAAAATACTTTCCAGTAAGCTTTTAATCAGTGAGACACGCTGGTCCATGTTGTTGAAGGAGCGTGGCTGATGCGCTGCCGGAGAGAGGGTGACTTCGGTGCTGGGTGCTGGGGCGCTCTGCAGGCGTAGCGTTGATGATGATTGTTCTGCAGAAAACTGGCGCTCAGCGCTGAGGCTGACCTGGCTTTGAGTGATACGCATAGCGGCGGCTCCGGAGTATGCCGCTGTATCGGTTTGCTCCGGAGCTTTTTTAGACCAAGCCGAGTTCTGCCATCGAGATGACCTGATGTGCGGCAATAATGCAGTGATCCAGTAAGCTTACATTGATGATTTCCAGTGTATTGCGTAATTGCTGGGTGATATGGATGTCAGCGTCTGATGGTTGCGGGCTGCCGGAAGGGTGGTTGTGCGCCACGATGACTGCCGCGGCATTCAGGGCCAAAGCACGCCTTGCCACTTCGCGCGGATATATTCGTGTTTCCGACAGCGAGCCTTTAAATAAAGTTTCTGCACTAATCAGCTGATGGGCTGTGTTTAAAAACAGGGCGTGAAATTCTTCGTGGTCTAAACCACGAAGCCGTAATTTTAAAAAAGCTTTGACGGAAGCGGGCGAGGTAAACGCATCTGCTTTGTGCAGCTCTTCCTGGAGTGCACGCTTGGACATCTCTAATACGGCTTGTAATTGACAATATTTAGCTGAGCCCATGCCGTGAACCTGGCAAAGTGCATTGTGCGGCGCCTGAAAAAGGTGTTCTAAAGAGCCAAAATACAGAAGCAGATCCCGTGCCAGATCGACTGCGCTTTTGCCTTTGACGCCCACACGCAGGAAAAGCGCCAGAAGTTCAGCATCACTAAGATATTCTGCTCCATGGGCCAGCAGTTTTTCTCTGGGGCGCTCGTCTTCGGGCCAGTCGGTGATTGCCATTTTTTGTTGCTTTGGAGTTGCCGTGCTCCAGTTTAGCCAGCACAGATTTACGTGCCGTTTTGTCTGTTGTTTACAGGTATAAATGGCAGGGGATGGTGTTTTTTGCTTTGGTGTCGGGCGGATATCAGCAAAAGCCTGCCCGCTTGCGTTGGCGTCTTTGCCGATAGCAGGTAAGATCTGGAGCGAATCTTTACTCGCATTGTGTCTGTTCAATAAGCCTTTATAAGGCTTTCGCCAAAGTAAACCTGTGTGTTTTTATGTGCCGCAAGCATGGGCATCAGAAATCACCAGTGCTTTGTGCGTAAATGTCCGCTGCGCTTGTATTTCTATTTAAAGACTAGCAAAAGGTTGATTGGTATGAAGATTGCAGTATTGCCAGGCGATGGCATTGGCCCGGAAATTATCAGAGAAGCCCGTAAAGTATTGGAAGTGCTGCAAAAAGAAGGCTTGGCGATCACGCTTGAAGAAGCGCCTTTGGGTGGTGCTGCTTACGATCAGTATGGCTCGCCTTATCCGGATGTCACGCAAAAATTAGCTCGTGAGGCCGATGCGGTGTTGCTGGGTGCGGTAGGCGGCCCTGCTTATGATAACCTGGATCGCCCGCTGCGCCCGGAGCGTGGTTTGCTGGCGATTCGTAAAGATTTAAACCTGTTTGCTAATTTACGCCCGGCGATTCTGTACCCTGAGCTGGCGAATGCTTCCACACTCAAGCCAGAAGTGGTCAGCGGTTTAGATATCATGATCGTGCGCGAGCTGACGGGGGATATCTATTTTGGGCAGCCTCGTGGTATTCGCGTTAACGCAGCGGGTGAGCGTGAAGGCTTTAATACCATGCTCTACGCCGAATCAGAAGTGCGCCGCATTGCCCATGTGGCTTTCGGTATTGCGATGAAGCGCAATAAAAAATTGTGTTCGGTGGATAAGGCTAATGTGCTGGAAACCACGGAGTTTTGGAAAGAAATCATGACCGATGTGGCTAAGGAATATCCTGAGGTGACGCTCAGCCATATGTATGTGGATAACGCGGCCATGCAATTGGTACGTAATCCTAAGCAATTTGATGTAATGGTTACGGGCAATATCTTTGGCGATATTCTGAGTGATGAAGCATCGATGCTGACCGGCTCGATCGGCATGCTGCCTTCAGCATCCCTGGATGCTAATAATAAAGGCTTGTACGAGCCAAGCCATGGCTCAGCGCCGGATATTGCCGGTAAAAATTTGGCGAATCCGCTGGCAACGATTTTGTCTGTGGCGATGATGATGCGCTACAGCTTTAATTTAGAAGCGGTTGCACAGCGGATTGAAAACGCGGTGAAAAAAGTACTTGCTGATGGTTTACGTACCGCTGATATTTTTGAAGCGGGTACCACAAAGGTAAGTTGCTCAGAAATGGGCGATGCGGTGGTCGCCGCTTTGTAAAATATTAGGCTGGACGCATGGATAAGCAGGGCGCATATTGCGCCCTGTTTGTTTTATGACAGCACCGCTTATCGTTCAGGGCAAATACGAACAACGTGGCTAAAGCCTGATGTGAAGCGCCATGCAGCCAGGGATGAGTGCATTTTTTCTGGTTTACCCTCTGTATTTTTTACCGTGCGTGTTGTGTCTGCAGATTTTGGTTTTTGTATTTTTATATTTTCAAAGGATTTGATCATGGCTGTAAAACCGCTTTCTCTGGCTGTTGTCGGGGCAAACAGTACTTCGGGCGAGACTTTATTAGAGGTGTTGGGTGCAACATCGCAGTCTTTCTCCACCTTTTTTCCTTTGGCGGTGACAGATGAAGGCGAGATGGTCGAGTTTCGTGGCCAGGATTTCCCTATCCTGGGGGTGGATGAATTCAATTGGGAAGTGCCTGATTTAGTGGTGTTTTGTGGTGAAGATCCGGCATGCGCCATTCGCTACGCCAAAATTGCCGCAGAAGCAGGCGCGGCGGTGGTTGATTTAAGTGGCGGGGCTGATGTGCCTTTGGCCGAGCCAGATACTCGCCTGAAGCGCGGCGGCGTGGCACGTATGCCGCATGAAGTAACGACTATTTTATTGCCGGTGCTGAAAGCGCTGGCTAAGGCAGCACCTTTCTCGGGCTTAACCGTAACGGCGATGTTGTCGGTTTCGCAAGATGGTAAGCAGGGTATTGATGAGTTGTCAGAACAAACACGCGCTTTGTTCGCACAAAGTGAAGTGCAGCTCGGTCACTACGCAAAGCGGATGGCGTTTAATTTGCATCCTTCAATTGGCGCTGTGGATGAATATGGTGCCACGGCTGAAGAGATGCGCATCATTACAGAGGTCGGCAGCGTATGTGTGGATGTGCCAATGTCGCTGACTTGCACCCGTGTGCCGATGTTTTTTGGTCATGGCATTAGCCTGAATGTGCGTTTTGCTGAGGATGTCACTTTAAATACGCTGAAAGCGGCATTGACTGATGCAGAAGGCGTTTATTTGTTAGAAGCACAAGGCGCAGCTGGTTTGGTTACGCCGCAGGATGTGATCGGTGGTGACAAGGTTTGGGTGAGTCGTGTGCGCGCCAGCGGCCAGGGTGTATCGCTTTGGCTGGCTGGGGACAATACCCGTCTGGGTGCAATGGCTGTGTTGCGTTTGTTGGGCGCGGCAGCTTAAGGGGCGAGGGGTAAATCTCGCAAGCTCAGACAAGAAAATATAAGTTTTTTCAGGAGCGGCTTTGCTGGTGAAAGCCGCTCCGGCAGTGTTTTTTCTTAAACGGGTAAGATCGGATCTGCATGGTACTGTGCCCTGGCTGTCACTGCAGTGTCATTCGCGATGGTTAGTATCTGAAGCTTACAAGGAAAATCACTGATGAAACTTTCTGCTGTTTTTGCGGGCTTACTGTTCTGCTCACCACTGGCAAGCTTTTCGGCTGAGGCTGACCCTGTTGTGGCGTCATTCGCAACGGTTGGGGATTCCCGTGCCGAGCCTTCCAATATTCTGAATGGCCAGGATCGTATCTGGCTGCAAAATACTAAAGCATGGTCGCGGATACTGCGTGAAATTCAGCAGCAAAAGCCGCATGCGCTGTTTTTTAATGGCGATATGATCATGGGCTACACCACCAATAAGGCTGAGTTAAACCGCCAGTATGCTTATTGGCGGGGGATGGTCACCGGCTTACAGGAGAGTGGTACTTATGTGGTGCCGGTGCCGGGTAATCATGAAGTGCAGGAAAAATTCAAAGAAGACGGCAAAACTAAAAAAATCGCCCGCCAAAGTAATGAAGACAGCTGGCGTGAGAATATGGGGGATTTGATTGTGGATGCCGCGCGTTGGAAAAACGCCGTTGGCAGTCATTTCAGCGCATTTAATCCCAGAAATGCACCGCAAATTGGCAGTGCAGACAAAATCAGCACCGATCAGTCACAGCTCTCCTATTCTTTTGATTTTGCAGGCGTGCACTTTGCCGTGATCAATACCGATCCAGTGGGTCATGATGGCCATGCACCGGTGGCCTGGCTGAGGGATGATCTGGCCCAGGCTAAGGCCCGCGGCGCAAAACGCCAATTTGTGTTTGGCCACAAACCGGCTTACACCTATTTTTATAAAGCAGGCATAGAGCTGGAAGGCTTGGATAAATTTCCTGAGCATCAGCAGGCATTTTGGCAGGTGATTGAAGACGCTGATGCCAGCTATTTCTGCGGGCACGAGCATATATATAATGCAGTGCAGCCCACAAAAAATAAGGGCGGCAAGGCGTGGCAAGTGATGGTGGGCTCTGGCGGATCCCCCTTTAGTGCGGATGTGGGCGAAACCAGTCTGCCTGAAGATCGTTTTTATGCATGGGCGCTGGTCAAAGTGCGTGCCAGTGGCAAAGTTGAAGTCGATAGCTATGGCTTTGATGATCAATATGGCCCGACCAAATTAATTAAACATATTGATATGTAAGCTTTGCCATTTTCTTTGTGGGAAAAGTTGCTGGAAAAAAGCCCCTGTGGATATTTGTCCACCGGGGCTTTTTTGCGGGTTTCAGATCTGCCTAGCGCCGGATGGCTGCCGCCAGTTTATTGGCCGTGGTGCTGGCGTTGATACTGTCGTTATTCCAGTATTCGAATACAATTTCAATCCAGGTTTTCTTCAGGTCATCCTGCACCGCCATATTATGTGCCCACGAAGGAACGAGGGTGTTTTTGCCGGAGGATTGTGCAAAGTCCTGTGCTGAAGCCTTGCCGTAAGTATCCAGTTTATGCACGTCAATATCGGTGCGGGCCGGGATGCTGCCTTTATGTTTGTTGTAGGCGATTTGTGCTTCGGCGCTCATCAGCAGCGTTGCAAAGTCATTTTGAGCTTGCTGCCTTGCTGGATCATCCTGGCGGAAAAAGGTGAGGGTGTCGGCCGCAAAGCTGTATTCACCATTTTGCGTAGGAGATGCCCAGAAGAGGTAATCGGTGTTGGGCTGCTTATTCGCCGTATCAAACTCCCCTTTTACCCAGTCGCCCATTAATTGCATCGCGGCCTTACCGTTAATCACATCTGCCGTGGCCAGGTTCCACTCGCGCCCGGCAGGGTCGGGCGAGCAGTAAGGTTTTAAGCGGCGGAAAGTTTCAAGGGCTTTTATGGTTTGTGCGCCAGTGAGGGCCGCACGGTCTAATTTACTGAATGCATTCAGATAGTGGGCCGCTCCGCACACGCCCAGAGTGACAGCTTCAAATAAGGTGGCTACCTGCCACTTCACTTCGCTGTGGGCCAGTGGCGTAATCCCTTCTGCTTTAAGCCGGTCGCACAGATGAAAAAACTCATCCCAAGTGGCGGGGGCACGGCTCTGATTCATTCTGCGCATAATGCTGGCATTTGCCCAAAGTACATTAACGCGGGCAACGCCCAGCGGCACAGCAACATAATGGCCTTCTGCCTGCATCTGATCATTCAGCACTTTGGGTAAAATCTGCGCCCAGCGCTGCTCATTCGCTTGTGCATCAAGATTGGCTAACAGGCCCCGGCCGGTCCAGTTTTGAATTTTTACCCCGCCAATGGCAACTGCTGTTGGAAGCTTACCCTCGTCGACGGCTTTTTTAAGCATGCCCGGTACATCTTTGCCGCTATGGTTGTCGGCCCAGTGATGATTGATCTGATTGAGTCTGGCCTTGATATCCGCTACGGCGCGAAAGCCGCTGGCGGCAAACCAGCTGTGTAAAACTTCAATATCGCCCAGTTGAAATTGCCCGACCGTTTTCATCAGATCACGGGCGCGGTTGTCTAATTGAACCAGGGCGCGTTTTGCCTGTTGCAGGCCAGAGTCGCTGGACTGGCTCATATTATTGATTTGCTCAATGGAGCGTGCCATCGAATTGCTGGCAGCGGTTTGTTCGCGTGTTGATTCGGCGATTTCTTTGACCACTACAACAACGTGTGCCATTTTTTCGCCAATCGCCAGCATTTGTCTGCGCGCATCGTCGGCGCGATCAGCACTGCCTGCAATGCGCCCGGCGGTATCGTTCATCGTGCTGACTACATTTTGTGTATCGCGGTCAACGGCTTCGATCCGATTGGTGATTTCTACCGTGGCATTGGCGCTGCGCTCAGCAAGTTTACGAACTTCGTCTGCTACCACGGCAAAGCCCCGGCCTTGCTCCCCGGCACGCGCGGCTTCAATTGCTGCGTTTAATGCTAACAGATTGGTTTGCTGGGCAATGTCTTTGATGACACCAACAATGCTGCCAATTTCTTGTGAGTTTTGGCTTAGCGTATGCATGGTTGAGCCCAGCGCCTGAAATGAATGGCTCATCTGGCTGACTTCGTCGGCTACACCCTGTACCGCGATGGCGCTGGTATTGGAGAGCGACTGAGTTTCCTCAACGGTCTGATCCACGCTGTGAGCATTATTGGCAATTAAGCCAATGTTCACTGTGATTTCTTCAACGCCAGCGGCAGATGAGGCCGCGTAGTCTGATTGTGCATTGCTGTCGTTAACCAGCTGGCCGGTTACGCTGCTCAGTTCCCGCAGCCCCAGCGAAAGGCCTTCCATATCGCGCTGCACTTCCCGGAATGTGCTTTGCAGTTTTTCGCTGAACAGATTAAAGCCTTTTGCAATCTCACCAAATTCATCCTGGGATTGAATCGCTATGCGGGTATTTAAATTGCCGCCATTCGTGCTTAATTGCTGCATAGACTGGCTGAGGGATGTCAGCGGGCGCAGCAGATAACGCAGGCCAAAATATAGCAATGCGGCAGATGGCGGAATAAAGAGCAGGCAAGAGAGCAGGGCGGAGTTAAATACGGGGGTTGTCACCGCAATGGCTAAAGCGCAAAAGGCATTAATGGTGACGGCAAGGGCCAATAGCCGCGTACTGACAGACATGGGTAGCTCCTGGGTGTATCAGGATTTAGGGCCGGATAGTGGGTTGATCGTTTTTGTTGGACTTACAAAATAAAAAAGGCGTTTGAGTTAATCTGCTTCGATAGACAGGGGCTGTACCTGTGAAAGTAATAATATTCTGATGTACTTTTTACTGCGATGGCTATTTTATACAAATCCATAGGTTGGATTGGTTCTTTTATGCAATATTTTGTTCACCGTATGGCGATGCTGCTCATTTTGTTTTTTTTGTGGGCTTTAATTTGCGGCGTAAATGACTTGAATCAATTTGAAAAATTGTTGTGTCTTGTTTATTAGCTGCTCGAATAATAAATCTGTGTTTATTTAAATCAAAGGCTTAGCGTATTACTACAGTTTTATTGCTTGGTAGTGGTTGACCTGGTACGGCAAGGTCCGTATATTTCGGCCTCTCGCTGCAGCACACACGGAAACGAAGTGATGCAGAAGCAGCGAAACGATCTTTAAAAAAATACAGTCGATGAGTGTGAGTGCTTGATTCGGAAGCGAAACAAGTGCTTGC
>NZ_JAAOLX010000011.1 GCF_011601265.1 Iodobacter violaceini | reverse complement strand
TTACTGGCTTACTTTATTCAGAGCAACCATCGCTGGTTACTCCTTACTAATGCAAGCACTTGTTTCGCTTCCGAATCAAGCACTCACACTCATCGACTGTATTTTTTTAAAGATCGTTTCGCTGCTTTTGCATCACTTCGTTTCCGTGTGTGCTGCAGCGAGAGGCCGAACTATACCGGCGACACCCCTCCCGGTCAACACCTTAGTAGCAATAAAGTACAAAAAACAAGGTAAACGGTTGATTTTAAAACAATCAAACAAACAAGAAACTTTAACAAGATGCTATTTGACAGGTTCTGCTCACACGCAAAATCTTGCTGCACAAAGCAAACAAGCCGCTTTAAAAGCGGCTTGTTTCAATTTTCAGCGATTTATTCGCCTGAACCAGCAGGTTTTCGGCGCATCCCGCCCGAAATCATAATGTATTCAAACAAACGACACTCCAGACCACCATTATACAAAGGTGTGCGCTTGGAAGCTTTAAGACCCATATGCTTAGTGATGTCCATATCCGCTGTCAGGAAATAAGCTCTCCAGCCTGAAAAGCGCTTTTTCAAGGCATCGCCCCACTGCGGATAAAGTGCAGCCAGTTTTTCTTTCTCATCCAGACGCACACCATAAGGCGGATTGGAAAGCCAGACCCCCGTCATTTCTACCGGCGGCTTGGCATCCATCGCGTTCAGTTGTTTTAAATGAATGGTGTCATCAAAACGGGCGTAATCTAAATTGGCCTGGGCATGAGCAATAGCTGCAGCGGATACATCACTACCATAGATAGGGAAGATTTCTTTGGTTTCAGCAGCACGCGCTGCAGCAACCAGCTCTTGCCACATGTCTTCGCTATGCAAACGCATTTTCTGAAATGCAAATTCGCGACGCGCACCCGGTGCAATTTTGCGCGCAATCATAGCCGCTTCAATTAAGAAGGTCGCCGAACCACACATTGGATCGTACAGCGCTTCGGCAGGTGTCCAGCCAATCAAGGCCAAAATACCTGCAGCGAGATTTTCGCGCATTGGTGCTTCGCCGGTTTCAATACGATAGCCACGCTTAAACAGGGCATCGCCTGAGGTATCTAAATAGAGAGTGGCATTACGATCAGTAAGATAAAGCTGGATACGCATATCTGGCTCGGCGGTATCCACACTCGGGCGCTTGCCGCCTTTCAGACGGAAGCGATCACAGATGCCGTCTTTAATCCGCAGCGCAACAAATTCAGGACTGCGAATCTGCGGTACACGATAGGCCGTAACACCCACCTTGATGGTGCAATCCACAGAAAACAATTCGGCCCAATCTAAATCACGCGCCATAGCGTATAGATCGTCTTCTGTTTTCCAGCTTTTTTCTGCTACACGCCACAGAATACGGCTGGCAATACGGGATTGCAGATTGGCCTCATACATCAAAATCCAGGAACCAGCGAAACCTACGCCGCCATCGGTCGCTTTAATCTGATCGGCGCCAAGTGCTTCTAATTCAGCAACGAGTGGCCCTTCCAGGCCTCGCGGGCAGGGGGCGAAAAAATGGAATACTTGTTTCATACGATCAGCTCTTGTTGTGCAGTTTCAACCCGGCGACGGGTTTGAAGAATAAGTGGCGCCCAAGTATCCCCCGGGCGCTTTTTACGTGTGGTCAGCGTCAAGTCAGATGGCGCGTAGACATTGGTGTTATGAGTCAGTGGCGTGGTAATTAAATACTGCGCCTGCGTGGCTTTCAGGAAAGCGCCAACGCGATCAATATTAAAGATATCCAGGTGGGCAAACGGCTCATCAATAAATACAAAGCCCGATGGATTGGCATCATCCATCATCAGACCAATCAGCAGAATCAAGGACTTCATCACCTGCTGACCGCCCGACGCCTCACCGTCGTTCATGCCCATCATGCCTTTTTGGTCAAAATTGAAACGCGCCGCCAAGCCTGCTTGCGCCAGCACGGCATCATCGTTATCCAGATGCGGCATTTCGGCCTCTACATCAATCCCTGCCAACTCACCCAAGCGGGCAATATTGCGGCAGTAAGCACGTACCGTGGCACGCAGCTTATTAATATAGGCGGCACGCGCTTCATGTGTCAGCTCGCCAGTGCGCTGCACTTCTTTGTAATGAACTTCGGCATCACGCTGCACGCTGTCGTAATCATTCTGCAGCTTATCGCGACGGGCCAGAATTGTTTCGTCTGTTTCCCACTGTCCATTGGCCAGCTGCTGGCGCTGACGCTCCAGCAAATGCTGCACTTCGCGCACGCTGCCAAATTGCTCACGCACAGCATTCAGTGCGGATACATCGCTTAAGTGCTCCTGCATACTGGTTTTCAGCTCGCGCAACTGGCGTAATTGCTTATGGATTTCCAGCTGCTGACGCTGTGCCTGATCTTGCTGATAATTCACTTGCCCGGCCAGACGCTCGCGCTGATCTTTACTGCGCTCAAAACCTACGCGCAATTCTTCACGTGCATCCCGCGCCGCTTCCCAGGCTGCTTGTGCTGCGGCCAGCTCGGCACCCAAGTTTTGAACGGATTCCTGCTCACCCGGGAAACGGGCTGCAGCGGCTGCAAATTCTTCCTGACGTGCTGCCAGCTGTACCACCGCCTGCATACCCATCAGTTGCTCGGTATGGGCGCTGATATCGCGGCTTAAATCTACATCACGGGCTTCGGCATCTAAAATTTGATGATTTAATACTTTCAAACGGCTCAGCGCATCGCCTAAACGCGATTGCCGCGCAGTCTCGCCAAAGGCAAAATCACCTGGCCGTACGCTAATATCGCGGCCACCACGGCGCTCTTTGTGATAACCCTCTTTCGTGATCCAGTCGCCATCAACCTTGCCACCCGCTTCAACAGTGACAACGCGCTGAGTGCGGTTCAGCAATTGCACCACCCAGCTTGGCGCATCACCATTGAAATCAACCACTTCCAGCACCGAGCCTTTATTGGCACGCGGCACAGGCTCGCTGTCAGGCACAATAAAGTGGCGATAGCGTAAGCGCTGGGCAATTTCCCATGCGCGGTTTCTATCGCTGGCACGCTTAAGCAATACGATGTGACGATAAGGAGCCAGCAAGGCTTCAACCGCCTGCTGCCAGCTTGCATCGGTGACTTCAACGATTTCAGTCAGCACCTGGTGCGGAATAGCCGCCTCATCCAAGGCTGAGCGCATATTCCGGGTATAATCTGGCGATGGCGCTCTGCCCGCTTGCAGGGTGTTCTGCATATCGGCCAGCTGCTGGCGCTCTTCTTTAGCGGTACGCAGCCACTGTCTTAAGCTGGCAAGCTGTTCTTTTAAAGCCAGTAACCGGTCATTAATGCTGACTGCATCACGGCCATGCTCTGACTCGGCCAGCTCACGCAGGCGAGTCTCTTCTTTCAGCAGTTTTTCAGTATCACGGGCCGCATCACGCACCTGTTGAAACAGGGCAAAGTGATTATCGTAAGCCTGCTTGGCTTCACGCTCACCCACCATAGCAGCTTCACGGCGCTGATCGAATTCTGAATACGCCAGATTCAACTCATCCAGCTCTTGCTTCTTAGCCCGTAAATTGGTGCGCGCAAGACGGAACTGCTGCAAACCAGCCAGCAAGCCATCCCACTGTTCAAGGTACTTAAGGCCAGGCACCACGTCTTTTTCCAGACGAATCACATCGCGTTGCAATGCCTGCCATTCCAGAAAGCTGTTAGAGCGCAGCTTCATCCGCTCTACATCCAGCCCAATCTGGGCCATCTGCTGCTCAACCTTGCCCAGCTCACCTTCGGTTTCTTTCAAGCGCAGCTTAGCATCCTGATAGTTATCCAAAACCTGCTTGTCGCCAAACACCTGGAACACCAAATCCAGCAGCGCCTTTGGGCTGTACTCGCACAGCTTATCGGTATCGCCCTGCTCCAGCGCCAATACTTCGGCAATCGCGGCTGTCAGGCCCGCCGACTCAAGACGGCGCTTGTATTCATTCACCCCCAGCCATTGCAGACCGCTTTCAGTTTCTGGCGTTAACTCAACCACGCCTTCGGCGATGGCGTAATGGCGTACCCAATCGCCACCCTGTTTTTTTACACGGCAAAACAGCGTGACCTCAGGGCTGGTAATAGGGAAAAACAAATAGGGAAATAAGCCACCTTCGCCACGGCGCGGATTGGAAACCACACCACGCAGCCAGGCAAAGTTTTCTTTATTATTGCGAACATAGCGCTTGTAATCACGGCGGCCCGAGCAGCGCAAAGCCAGCAAGGTGCGCAGCGCGTCCAGCATAGTCGTTTTGCCTGAGCCATTTGGCCCGACAATGGTCACAATCTGGGCATCCAGCGGCACACGAATTGCACGCCAGAAATCCCAATGAACCATTTCTATTTCACGAATCTGAAACATTAATCTTCAACCTATGTCCCGATAAAACTGCATTACAGCTTATCTGCTTACTGACTATTTTGACGCAACCCGGAAGCCGCTTTGAAGGGGCCTGCTGGCTCAACAGCAGTCATCATCAATCCATGCGGCCGCAAACTAATTGCACGCCAGAGCAATGAATAAACGCTGATCCTTCACGAATCTTCACATCAATCTTCAACCGGTGATTCAACCGCAACGGCATCAATCTTCAGTAAATCAGCCAAAGCACCATTAATAATCCGCGGTGCTAGGCGTGAATAATCGATCATCAGATCAAGCAGCGGCCCTTCAAAGACCATTTTATTGCGGCGATTAATAAAGCCGAGTTTGGCCAACTGGCTTAAATTCATCGAAAAGCGAGCCTTACCGCCGAGCTTTTTACCAAAATCAGCGTAAATCGCTTCTTCAGGAATACCCGGAGCCACCTCATCACCAAACTCAATCGGCGATGCTTCGCCAAACATATCGTCAGGATCCGATGCAGACAGGGCAATCTGGCGCTGGCGTTTTGGCAAAATAATCAAGGCCCAGACCACAATCAAAAGGGCAATCGCGTCTCTTGGCATGCCCATATTATTGGACAACCAGTTTTCGCCCTCGCCAAATACCCAGTCTTCCATCTCGCTGGCAAGGCCCACGGCAATATATTCTGCGTAAGGATTTTCTAAGAGGCGCAAGCCACAACCGGCCAGCCGGTGGTCCAGCGATTCGCGGAACGCTTCATCAATCAGAGCGCGCCGCGCTAAAGGATCTTTGCGCGGTAAAAAGCGATGCGCCAGGAGGCGCGCGACCAAAATATTAAGAGCTTGATCCATGTACACCCATACAGATATAAAACGCCAAAATTAAACGAATAACTCAAGCAGGTAGCGAAACTTAGCCAAAACTTGGGCATGCCGCACAGATTATGGCGGCATACTGCACAAATAGATAAGGCCAAATTTACCGAAAGAATGCAGGAAAGCCAGCCGGGGTGGCCAACCCCAATATCATCATGGCCGGGCACAGCAGACGGCAGTACACGCTAAGCTAATAAATCAGCCAAATGATGCGGCTTGCCCAGCATGGCCTTGGCCAACTCTTCACAGAGCACAGGCGTGCATTGGGCAGCATCCAATAAATGCTGATCTTCGCCTAAATTAGCCAGATTACGAATATTTAAACGAATTTTCCCGGTGTCATATACCGCATCAAAGCGAAAGCGCGTTGGCACCAAAGGGGCTATCGTCATTGCCGAGCGGATAAATTTACCATCCGGCGCGGCCTGAATTTTTTCTTCCAATTTACATCCGTACTGCCACATCTGCTCTTTCAAGTGTTTAGCAGCGCTTTGCGATGAACATACGGTTCTTAAAGGCTCCCGCCCCTGCCACTCAACAATAAACTCAACGTAATCAGGGTGCTCCCCACCCTCCAGCGATTTATTACGCGAATTCGCCGCTGCCAGAGTCATATTCATCTGTGTAAACTCACCCACTCCCCATACCCGGTAGGTATGCGGGCTGGCCGGTTTAACCACCTTAAGCTGATTTGCCAGCTCGTAAAAATAAGCAAGGACTGCACGCATTGCACTATCAATCAGGCCCATATTGGCAAGATAAACACGCCTTTGCTCTGCACTATCTGTTTCTACTGACGCGGCCTGCTGCTTCAGATCATCCAAAAGACCCATTATGCACTCCACAACGATTTGATTAGACCCAAGCCTACCTTATTAATACTGTCTAATACAGAAAGCAACATGCGCTTATTTAAACTATTTTATGTCAACAGGCCGTAACCTGCCGCGACTAATTGCTGCTACTTCCAGGTGATCCAGCAGCTCCACCCCTTCCTCTGCCTCCAGGAATAAAGGCAAACGGACTAAATCTGCCACCACACTTTGTTCTAGTGCAGCATCGGCATCACCAAGCAAAGAAAGCAAAGATAAGCGATAAGCAGTGACATTGTAAGTATCAGCCACCACCTGCTCAAACAGCTCGGCCGTGCCGCCACGGGCAGCTAAGGCGCCCAGCTCTTCAAACAACGCTTCTGCATCCAGGAGGCGCTCCACTTCCATCGCCTCAACGTCTTCTGCCACCTCACTCGACGGCAGGGCGCTTTCGATATATTCAAGACGCTCACGATTAACCAGCTCGTACTCGGAAATATCTAACAATTCATCCGCAGTCACAAACACTGGCTCCGGATGGAAAATCAATAAATCCCGCCCCAAATTGGCCAATTCATCCTGATCCAGACGCCGCAGCCAATCGGCCACATTCGTCGATGTCAGTCCGGATTCGCCCAAATGCACGCGCTGTGCAGCCAGCTCGCTTAAGCGGCGCTGAAATACGCTGGTTAAACGCAACATACGGCTTTGCGCGGTAGCAATGGCTTGAGCCTGATTCAGCGTCAGCAAATCCAGTGTGTCATCATCCAAAATGGCATGCATGACTTCGGTGCCTTTTTCTACCCATTTCCAGACACTTTCCAGCTTAGATTGCGCCTTGCGAATTTGGAACTCGGATTGCGATTCAAGGGCTTCTTCAAAATCGCGGTATAGCTCGTTCAAGCGGGCTAAAAGGTGCTGCAATGCTTCATGCGCCACCCGCCCAACCGACTGCCCCGCCGCAACTTGCGCGGTTAAATAGCCCAGCTCGGCATCGCCATCAGAAAACTGTACCAGCGTGCCAATCGAGGCCAGCGCAATGCGGCCCGGCTCAGATAATGAATAAAGCTGCTCATCCGAATCCCATACCAGAAGACCATTATCGCGAATCCGCTTTAAAACAGTTTCAAGCTTTACAGGGTTGATATAGGCAAAGTGCGCTTGCAAATCTTGCGGCGTCCAGCGCGGAGCCTGTGCACGTGCGCCAATTTCCCGCAACACCAGGAGGCGCACCATGACTTCTTCCTCACCTCCGCGAAAGAGCGTGATAAAAGCGTCTAAATAGGGACGGGCGCGGATCAGCCCTGCCAGTGGTGGCAGATCGAGCGGCACAAAGCCAGGCTGAAAAAATTCTAAGAGAGCGGAGTCGTTCTGCATGTGACCGGCAGATGAGTACAAAAGGGAAAGGAGCTTAACGCGTACACCCGCCAAGTACCAGAGGTAGTTGTAACATGGCTGCGCACCCCGAATACTGAGTTAAAAAATGGCTCAAAATCCTTATTTACCCTTTGTAAATTACGATCTTTAGCCATTTTTTATCTTGTACCCGGGCGTCTGCTGCGTTTTTCAACTACCTCGCCAGCCTGAATATTTCATGCTCAGACCAGTACTTCGCGAAGCGTTAAATCTGGTTACGCGCTGGCGCTGTCGTCTGAAGCCAGTAAATCTGCCTGAGTAGCGGCTACTTTTGCAGCTTCTTTCGCGGCACTGGCTTCCGCTTTTGCAAGCGCTGCAGCTTCACGGGCTATTTCCAGTTGCTCAGCGCGAATTTTATCTTCATTACGCGCGTAAATACGGGCCGCTTCCAGGTAATCCATAATCGCGTAAGTTAAATCGCGACAACCTTCGCCAGTTAAGCCAGAAATAGTAAATAAACGAGACTGCATAGGATCAAATGCTTCATAGGCATCATGCTGACCTTCTTCCCAGCCGTAAGCTTTCAGGAAGTTGGCCACACGCTCGGCCCGTTCGTCTTCCGGAATCATATCCAGCTTATTAAGCACCAGCCAGCGGGGTTTTTTATGCAGGTCTTCGTCATATTTACGCAGCTCTTCAACAATGGCACATGCTTCGGCCACCGGATCGGTTGACTCATCAAACGGAGCCAGATCAACGATGTGCAGCAAAATACCGGTACGCTGCAAGTGTTTCAGGAAGCGATGACCCAAACCAGCCCCTTCAGCCGCGCCTTCGATCAGACCAGGAATATCGGCCACAACAAAGCTGCGGTTATCATCGATACGCACCACACCCAGATTTGGGAATAAAGTGGTAAACGGATAATCAGCTACCTTAGGTTTAGCAGCAGAAACAGCACGGATAAAGGTGGATTTACCCGCATTAGGCATGCCCAGCAAACCAACGTCAGCCAGCACTTTAAGCTCTAAGCGCAGCTCACGGCGCTCGCCTTCTTCAGCCGGTGCAGTTTGGCGCGGAGCGCGGTTTACAGACGATTTAAAGTGCAGATTACCCAAACCACCCTTGCCGCCCTTAGCAATCACAACCCGCTGGCCGCTTTCGGTTAAATCAGCAATCAGCTCGCCAGATTCGGCATCCACAATCGACGTGCCCACCGGCATGCGCAATTCGACATCATCGCCGCCCTTACCGTAGCAATCTGCACCACGGCCATTTTCGCCGTCGCGTGCTTTATATTTTTTTACAAAACGATAATCAACCAATGTATTGATGTCTTCATCCGCAACCGCCCAAACACTGCCGCCACGGCCACCATCGCCGCCATCCGGGCCGCCACGGGGGATAAATTTCTCACGGCGCATACTTGCGGAACCACTGCCACCCTTGCCGGCGATGGCTTCAATTCTTGCTTCATCAATAAATTTCATGCGTAGAGCTCCAGCAAAATACTTTAGAAGACTGCCCGCGTGCTTTGGGCGAGGCACTGTTGCTTATTTATTTTTAAAGCATAAAAATAAAGCAAATGCCGTGCAAAAATAATAAGCAACAGAACCAAAACTTCCGATAGAAAAAAAGCCCCATCCATGATGGACAGGGCTTTAAAATATACCACTATCGCTTAATAAATTAAGCAGCTACTTCTTCACCAACGTAAGGCAGAATGGTAACAGTGCGACGCTTCAGAGCGCCTTTAATTGCGTACTGTACATAACCATCTTTCAGCGCGAACAAGGTGTGATCCTTACCAACGCCAACGTTATCGCCTGGGTGGAATTCTGTACCGCGCTGACGCACGATGATAGAACCAGCAGGAATTAATTCGCCGCCGTAAACCTTAATACCAAGTCGTTTTGAATGTGAGTCGCGGCCGTTACGTGAACTACCGCCAGCTTTCTTGTGTGCCATGTTGCAACACTCCTACTGAATTACGAAAAGGCGGAATTACTTAACGATCGCGTCGATACGCAATTCAGTGTAATTCTGACGATGGCCTTGATGGCGCTGATAATGCTTACGACGACGCATTTTAAAAATGGTCACCTTATCGCCACGACCGTGTGTTACCACGGTTGCGGAGATAGATGCACCAGCTACCAGTGGGGCACCAATCACCACTGCTTCACCGTCTGCCACCATCAATACTTCATTCAGTACGATCTGGCTGTCGATGTCTGCAGTAATCTGTTCTACTTTAAGTTTTTGGCCGACGACAACTTTATACTGCTTGCCCCCGGTTTTTACGACTGCATACATAACAAGCTCCATTGGAGAGTTTGGGTCTTGCGCTTTACTACCTGTCACGCCCTCTATTATTAAATAGCGCGAGCAGCAAAACGTCTTCCCGAATCGGGAAACGCGCGATGCTACGCTGAAGGGCTAATCAAGTCAAGCACTTACGCACCGCAGCCTTCCGTATCCCTGTGGAATCGCGGCAAACTCCTGTACCCAAGACAGAGCGGAGCGCCAAAGTTTCTGCTAACATGCGCGATTAATTCATGCACGAGCAGTACGGGGCACAAGCGTGGCAATGGAGTTCGTAAAATCAGTTATTGGCGAAGAAATGCAGGCGGTGGACCAGGTGGTCCGCGATCGCCTCTATTCTGACGTCATTCTAGTGCGACAAGTCGCCGAATATATTGTGAACTCGGGCGGTAAACGCTTGCGTCCAATGATGGTGCTCTTGTCTGCAAAAGCCTTAGGATATGAAGGCACCCATCACCGCGAGCTGGCTGGCGTGATCGAGTTTATTCATACCTCGACGCTGCTGCATGACGATGTGGTCGATGAATCGGACCTGCGCCGTGGCCGTGATACAGCCAATGTGCTGTTTGGCAACGCCGCATCCGTTTTAGTAGGCGACTTCTTATACTCGCGCGCGTTTCAAATGATGGTGAGCTGCGGTTCGCTGCGAATTATGCAAGTGCTTGCCGATACCACCAATATTATTGCTGAAGGCGAAGTGCTGCAGCTGATGAATATCGGCAATGTCGATATCGATGAAGCCGCTTATTTAAAAGTAATTCGCTACAAAACAGCTAAATTATTTGAAGCCGCAGCACGCCTTGGGGCCATTCTTGCCGAAAGCGATCCTGATACGGAAGATCGTATGGCGCGTTTTGGCATGCATCTGGGCACGGCATTCCAGATTATTGACGATGTATTAGATTACTCTGGCAAAACCAGTGAAATCGGCAAAACCCTCGGCGATGATCTGGCTGAAGGCAAAGCGACTTTGCCACTGATTCATGTCATGAGCCACGGTACGCCAGAAGCCGCCCATATTGTCCGCACTGCATTGCAACACGCTAACCGTGATGAGCTGCCTGCCGTACTGACTGCAGTTCAAGCCAGTGGCTCATTAGAATATGCGCGTGCTGTTGCGGCAAAAGAAGCCCAGCTGGCTAAAGATTGCCTCGAAGGTTTAATGCTAAACCCTTATTTGCAATCACTTCTTTTGCTGGCCGATATATCAATTAACAGAAACAGTTGACAAGCGGTACAGCCTAAGTAATAATGCGCACCTCTTCACAGCAATGTGAAGAGATTTCGGGGCGTAGCGCAGCCCGGTAGCGCATCTGCTTTGGGAGCAGAGGGTCGTGAGTTCGAATCCCACCGCCCCGACCAAATATTAAAACCTCAGAACTTCGGTTCTGAGGTTTTTTATTGCCTGTCATTCCCCCTTCCTTGCCAAACCACACATGATTACCCCCAAGTGAAATAGGGCTTATATCAATGGTCAGTCAGTATAATTAAGTAGTAATCTCTAATATTCGTTTATCATTCTGCAAAACTGCATACACATCGCCAGCCTGCAACACGCAAGCATGGCAAACCCATGCCTGTCAGCCCCTATTGGATTTCGTAATGCGCAGCAACTTACCAATTACCGAACACGAAGTCAGCGTTGATCCCCGCCGTCCTATTGTCAGCAAAACAGATTTAAAAGGCCGAATCAGCTACGCCAATTCTTCTTTCAAAGAAGTGGCGGGATTTACCGGGCCAGAAATCATCGGCGAGCCGCACAATATTGTTCGTCATCCCTTTATGCCCGCCAGTGCCTTCGACGATATGTGGCAAACCTTAAAAAAAGATTTACCCTGGCGTGGCATTGTTAAAAACCGCTGCAAAAATGGCGATCATTACTGGGTAGAAGCCTTTGTCACGCCGATACGCGAAAACGGCCAGAAAATTGGCTATATGTCGGTGCGCAACACACCCAGCCGGGCGCAAATCTCGGCGGCCGAAGCGCTTTACAGCAAAGTGAACTCTGGCCAGGCCAGGCTGCCCGCCACCGAATGGCCACAGCAAAGCTCAATGAAGAAAAGAATCTGGCTGGTACTGGCTGCAGTAGCGCTTCCTGCGCTGGCTTCCCCTTTTGCCACGCCATTGCTTGCCGTATCTGCGATTGCAGCCATTGCGGGCGGC
This sequence comes from Iodobacter violaceini, assembly GCF_011601265.1. Taxonomy (GTDB): domain Bacteria; phylum Pseudomonadota; class Gammaproteobacteria; order Burkholderiales; family Chitinibacteraceae; genus Iodobacter; species Iodobacter violaceini. The sequence continues at coordinate 137,584 of NZ_JAAOLX010000011.1, read as the reverse complement.
TGGTATTTAAGCCAGTCGATGACTCGCCCTATTCAGCAAATCGAATATGCATTTTCACAACTCAGCGAAGGTAATTTCCGCTTTGATGTTGATGCCCGTGCACCTAAAGAATTCAGCCATCTGCTGGTTGCGCTGGAATCAATGCGAATTAATTTGCGCGCCATTATTGCCGACGTGGTGCTTGCAGGTAATCGCGTGGACGAGCGTGCAAAGGGCGTTGCTAAAAGCGCTGAAGAATTACTCAAACGCAGCAGAGAGCAATCAGATGGCGTAGGCACCGTTGCCGCCGCCTTAGAGGAAATGGCAGCCAGCGTGGGTGAAATCAGCCTTGCCACACGCCTGAGTGCAGACCACGCAGCCAAAGCCAATGAGCTGGCCACGCGTGGCGCAGAAGAAATGGGTGCGGCACAGCAAGCCACGCAAGAAGTGGTTAATGTGGTTGATCAGGCCCGCGTTACCCTGGGTCTGCTCTCTGATGCGGTGCGTGAAATCAGCGTGGTAACGCAAACCATCCGTGAAATTGCCGACCAGACCAATCTGCTTGCACTGAATGCCGCTATTGAAGCGGCCCGGGCAGGTGAGACTGGCCGTGGCTTTGCCGTAGTGGCCGATGAAGTGCGCAAGCTGGCCGAGCGCACCAGTGCCAGCACCATCAGCATTGCCAGCACCATCAGCAGCGTGGAAGCCCGTACCAGCGAAGCCCTTGCCACCATGCGTGAGGCTGTGGCCTCGGTAAACCACGGCACTGCGCAGATCGATGCCTGCACCCTTACGCTGGGCGAGATTGCAGCGGCCAGCAATGGCGTAGACCAATCCGCACGCCATGTAGCCGGGATGCTGGATCAGCAGTCTTCTGCCACCGAAGAAGTCGCGCAAACCATGGAAAAAATGAATGCGCTTACCGAACAAAATGCCTCCCGGATTACAGGTGTGGGCCAAACCGCATCACAACTCACAGAAATAGCTGGCGAGCTGCATCAGCTGGTACAGCAATTTGAAAAATCGCTGTAAATATCACAGCAAGAAAAAAGAGGGGCGCTAAAAGCGCCCCTCTTTTTTTAAGTTATCTGTTTATAAAACCGCTTTACCACCAGTATTCAAGCTGCACACCGTATGTTGAGCCATTTAAATCAGCACCAAATGTGCCGGTTTTAGACAGCGCAGAGCCAGCAGATGCGGCATTTTGGGCCGCTTCATTCCAGCGGGCGTAGGTATAAAACAGACGCAGCTCCGGGCGGCTCCAAAATGCTTTTTCCAGAGTAAAGGTCGGCGCAATAGTCAGCTTACTCAAATTACGCGTTTGCCCGTCAACAGCCTCCACCCGATCATGGCCCGCCTCGCCCACTAATTTAAAATACGGGCTGAAGGCGTAAACCGGCCTTACCCCGGCCGACCACCAGGTTTGCCTGCCTGTATCGCTTTGATCCCGCTGATAAACCGCAGTCAGCTGGCCACCAAATTCTGCTGTGGCCTGCCAGTCAAAAGACTCCACTAAGCGAAGACGTTTATTACTCTGGTCTGCCAGCAAAGATCCGGTGTAACCCAAGCCCGTACCGGGGCCAACGCCATACTGAATGGCAAATTTATTGCTGCCGCCCAGCCAGCCCTTTTGCTCGTGCTGCGCGGTGACCGACCAGCCGCTATTGGCTCCGCTCACCTGCCCTGCATCCTGGATATAACTCAGGCCCAGCGCCACTTCACCCCCCTGATTTGTCTTAATCCCGCCAAGCTGAAAATCATGCTTATTAGCGTAATCAGCCTGATAAATATTGTCCTCGCGCGAGAAGGCATAACTGAGTTTTAAATCGCCAACTTTATAATCCTCAATCCCCAGCCCCGTGCCACTTGGATTCCAGTAGTAAAAATCAGTGATATGCACATCATGGCGCTTGTAATAGCGGCGTCCTGCCCACAGTGTTGCACCGTTTAACTCAGGGATATTGCTGTATTTGGCATAAATCTGTGGTGCTCTGGCACTGCCGTCTTCCGGCTGAAAAGTGGGCGATCTGTCGTTACGGTTATAGAGGCTGCCCATTCCCACTACGGTAAAGGTGCTGCCCTGCTCGCTTTTAAAAAAGGCGTGGCTGATTTCCAGCTCGCCGTATAACTCGCACTCGTTACCAAGACGATATTTGGTCTCGGCACCCGCCAGCTGAAAACAGCTTTGCGCACCGCCAGAACCTGTGGAAGCCCCCGAGCCAATCCGGCCATAGCCGTGAAATTCGAAGGCTATGGCGGGCATGGCCGTAGCCATAAAAACGCCACTTAACAGCGTGGTTTTAATTACTGTATTTATTGCTGAATGAGACATTGCTCTACTCCTTATTTATTTTTAAAAACAAACTAACAAGCAAAAGCGTCCCTGGCCCTGCACATTGGGAGGGGGCAAAACTGCCTAAGGGCAGGAATGAGGGTGGTGTTAAAACTGGGCGGCGAAGGCTGCCCGGTGCGTGCTACCGTGAAGCTAGAAAGATCTTTTTAGTACCTTCGGCACAGTGCTTAGCTGCGGCAATCCCCCTTTTAAAAAGGGGGAAGCATTAGCCCTGGAGGTATTTGGCGTGCTCTGCAGTTCGCTGGCAAAATCAAACGCCCCCCCAAAAAAACTAAGCAGGAGTAAACCTCACCATCAGCGATTCAAATGGCCGCAAATTAAACAGGCGGAAATCTGCGCCAATATCGGCGTAATTCGCCAATATCAGCTCCGCTGACCAGCCCACAGGGATGGCGACATTCGAAAACTCTGCTCTGCCAGCAGTAAAGTTACTCACCACCAGCAAGATTTCATCCTGCAAGCTGCGGCTATACGCCCAGATGGCGGGATCATCTGCGCTCAGGCATTGATATTCGCCGTATTTAAGCGCTGCCGATGTTTTGCGCAGAGCGATCAGCTGGCGATAGTGATAAAGCACCGAATTTTGATCGGCCATCGCCGCGGCCACATTCACTTTTTCTGGCTGGCTGGCGATGCCGATCCACGGCTCAGCGCTGGAGAAACCGGCGTTCAGGCCATCATTCCACTGCATTGGAGTGCGGGAATTATCGCGGGATTTTTGCTTAATTGCGGCCATGATGTCAGCCTCGGGCACGCCTGCTGCGCTCAGGTTTTGCCATGCATTCAGCGTTTCCACATCGCGATAATCGCTGATCTGAGTGAAGGCCGGATTGGCCATGCCAATTTCCTCGCCCTGATAAATATAAGGCGTGCCTTGCAGGCCGTGCAGCGTGGTGGCGAGCATTTTGGCGGATTCAACGCGATACCCGCCATCGTCGCCAAAACGTGAAACCACGCGCGGCTGATCGTGGTTGCACCAGAAAATAGCGTTCCAGCCACCGCCCTCGTTCATGCCGCTTTGCCAATCCGACAAGATGCGTTTTAGTTCAATAAAGTCATAAGGCGCGGCCACCCATTTCTCGCCATTCGGATAATCCACTTTCAAATGGTGAAAATTAAACGTCATGGATAATTCATGCTGGTCCGGCCGCGAGTATTGAATGCAGTGAGGCAAGGTGGTCGATGACATTTCACCTACGGTCAGTAAATCCCGCCCGGCAAATACGGCGCGGTGCATTTCTTGCAGATATTCATGCACACGCGGCCCATCGGTATAAAAGCGGCGGCCATCGCTAGCATCGTCGCTAAAATCCTGCTGCTTGGAGATCAGATTAATCACATCGAGGCGAAAGCCTGCCACGCCCTTATCGGCCCAAAACTGCATCATTTCGAACACGGCCCGGCGCAGCTTTGGGTTTTCCCAATTTAAATCCGCCTGGCTTTCATCAAATAAATGCAGGTAATACTGGCCACTGGCCGGATCGAGCGCCCATGCCGAACCACCAAATTTGGATTGCCAGTTATTTGGCTGATCGCGCCAGATATAAAAATCACGGTAAGGATTATCGCGGCCCTTTAAAGCCTCCTGAAACCAGGCGTGCTGCACCGATGTATGGTTCACCACGATATCGAGCATGATGCGCAAGCCACGAGCGGATGCTTCGCTCAGCAGCAAATCAAAGTCGGCCATACTGCCGTAAGCCGGATCAATCGCGTAGTAATCGCTGACATCGTAGCCATTGTCTTTTTGCGGTGAGGCGTAAATGGGCGTCAGCCACAGATAATCCACGCCCAGCCATTGCAGATAATCCAGCCTGTCTGCTATGCCCAGAATATCCCCCGTCGCCTTGCCCTGATGGCTGCTAAAGCTTTTAGGATAAATTTGATATACCACCGATGATTGCCAGTCTTGTTGCATTTGAATACTCCCTGCGCAGCGCCACTGATACGGCGCTGCTTACTGAAAAACTGGGGCGTTGCCGCTCCGGATATCTACACAGATTGCTGAGCCAGCACCGGCTCAGCTTTCCACGCCATACGCCTGGCAAACAGCCAAGTCAGACAAAACGGCACAATGACGGCGACTAAGGTGCCCAGCAGAAACATAGGAATATGCACCGGCACAATCGAGATAAACGCGGGTAAACCACCCACGCCAATCGCGGAAGCTAAAACATGGTTTAGGGTAATCAACACCGAAGCGCAGGCGGAGCCAATTAATGCGGCGTAGAAAGGATATTTAAAGCGCAGATTCACCCCAAACATGGCTGGCTCGGTAATGCCGGAGAACGCAGAAATGGCCGAGGTTGATGCCATGCTTTTTTCGGTGGCGCTTTTTGCAATGCAGAACATCGCCAAAGCCGCACTGCCTTGCGCAATATTGGATAGCGCAATAATCGGCCAGATAAAGGTGCCGCCGTGGCTGGTAATCAGCTGCAAATCCACCGCAATAAACATATGGTGCATGCCGGTAATCACCAGCGGCGCATACAGCGCACCAAAAATCGCCGCGCCCAGCACGGGGGCCACTTCAAAAATATGCACCAAGCCTTGGGTAATCAACACGCCAAGGCCACGCGCCACTGGCCCTATCACCGCCAGCGCCAGCACGCCGCTGATCACAATGGTGGTAATCGGCACGACCAGCAGCTGAATCGCATTGGGTACGCGCGCTTTCAGCCAGATTTCTACCTGACTCATCACCCAGGTTGCCGCCAGAATAGGCAAGATCTGCCCCTGATAACCCACGCGCTCAATCTTAAACAGGCCCAGAATATCGAAGTAAGGAATCACCTGGCCATCCAGCCCCGCTGCGGCCTTGCCGTAATTCCAAGCATTGAGTAAATCAGGGTGAACCAGCAACAAGCCCAGCACAATCCCCAAAACTTCGCTGCCGCCAAAACGTTTGGCTGCCGACCAGCCCACCAGGGCAGGCAGAAACACAAAGGAAGTATTGGCCATCATATTGACCAGCTGCCACAGGCCACTCAAGCCCGGATACGCATCCAGCAAACTTTTGCCGGGGATAAACATATCCTTAGCGCCGAGCAGATTGTTTATCCCCATTAAAAGGCCTGCGACAATAATCGCGGGCAAAATCGGCATAAACACATCAGAGAAAATTTTGACCAAACGCTGCAAAGGATTGAGCTTGTTGTCAGCCTTACCTTTTACATCCGCCACGGTGGCAGCGCTTCTGCCTGCCAGATCGATCAGCTGCGCGTAAACCCTATCCACATCACCCGAGCCAATCACAATCTGAAACACTCCGCCGTTGCTGAACTGGCCTTTCACCAGATCAACCACCTTCAGCGCCTCATGATTGATTTTGCCTTCGTCTTTTAAAGCAATCCGCAGCCGCGTAATACAGTGCGCCGCCTGCTCGATATTCTCTGCCCCGCCTATTGAATCGAGGATCTGCTGTGCAATCTGCCGATAGTCATAGCTCATCTGTTTGCCTCTTTGTGTAATATTCACAGAACGCATTTAACTCGTACAGACGAGTAGTGTCAATACTCGTATGTACCAGTTAAACACTTAAATTCACTGACTTTTAAGCTAAATCAAACACAGCAAGACTCAGTATGGGTAGAAAAATACGGGGTAAATGCCCGGTCTGGCGGGTATTTTCAGAACTGAAATGGCTTAAAACCTCGCTTCCCCGTGCTGCGCAGCGGGCCAATACAAAAAACCACAGGCCTATGCATAAAAAAGCCAGTTTTAAGGCTGGCTTGATCGTAGATAAAGCATTCCAATGTAATTACTTTATGATGAAAGCTCTGTTGACGTTTGCCTGATCCTGCGCGGAGCCTATGAAAGCCATCTACGCACTCACCGATATACTGACGCTGGCCTTAAAAGCAGGCCTGCTTGCCCATCAATCCGGGGCGGGCACGCATCGCACCTCGCTGATTATTCAGCGCACGGCCAGGGCGCTGGGCGCGGTGCAGGTAGAGGTGATTATTTCATCCACCAATATCGGCGCCACCATAGAGCGGGAGCACGAGCGGGAAACGGGCTTTAGAAAAGCGCCGCATATGGGGGTAAACTTTTCTTTATTGACATCATTAGATGGCTGGCTATTTGCATTAGAGCAAGGCCAGCTTGATGCCGATGCGGCCCACTCCGCTTTAGATTTAATCGCTCAAGCCAAAGGCCATTACCCGCGCAGCGTGGTGACTTTATTTGTGGGTTTATCCTGCGGCGCATTTGCAGCTTTATTTGGTGGCGACACAGCAGCAATTTTAATTACGACGCTGGGCGCATCAGTGGGAATGGCGGTGCGGTTTCAACTGGTATTGCAGCACTTCAAGCCCTTTGTATTTGCCAGCGTAGCCAGCTTTGTGGCCTTGCTTTGCACCGGCTTATTAAGAGATTTCACCAGCACGCCCGATACCGCAATGGCCGCCTCAGTCTTATTCTTAATTCCCGGCGTACCCTTAATTAATGGCGCATCCGATTTGCTCAATGCCAATTATTTAAATGGCATTGTCAGATTTACCATGAGCGCCGTTATTGTTCTGGGCATTGCCATAGGCATTAGCTTAGCGCTACGCATCTTAGGAATCTAAATGTCTTCACCTTGGTTAATCGAACTTTGGGCTGCGCCTGCCGCATTAGGCTTTGCACTATTATTTAATGTGCCACCCAAAGCACTATGGATGTGCGGCATTCTGGCCGTATCCGGCCACGCCGTACGCAAGCTGGTTTTAACCATGGATGGTGATATTGTATTTGGCACGCTATTAGCGGCACTATTAATTGGCATTGTGGCCGAGCTGTGGGCAGACCGCCACAATCAGCCCGGCGTGATTTACGCCATTAGCGCTGCTATTCCCATGATACCCGGCAAATCGATGTATCAATCCGTGCAAGCCTTATTAGGCATTGCCACCATGTCGGCAGAAGCAGACGGCACGGCCCTTTTAGTGGCTGCCGGGGTGCACGGCGTAAAAGCCATCATGATTGTATTAGCGCTGGCCTTTGGCATTGCCGCGCCTTTATTGCTATTGCCAAAGCGGGGGAGATAATGAAGCAGGTTTAGTGCCTTCGGCACATTGATTTAGGAGCGGGAGCCCCCGCATGGGCCTTCCTTTCTTGTGTCGCCAAGAAAATCAACGCCGCGCAATATCCGAGAAAAAGAATTTATCCAGCCTGTGCCGGGATTCCGTGTATTCAAACTGGCGGCCATCGTAGAAATGGGTGTGGTTTTTCACCACAATCACATGATCCATACCATTTAAATCCAGATAACGGCGATCGTCTTCAATACAGGGCTGAGCTTCAAATACGCGCTGGGCGTAACAGATATTTAGCTTAAGCACTTTTTCTATATATTCATAAATCGAATTCTGCGCAATTTGCGGAGTAAGGCCGGGAATCAGCCCTGCCACAAAATAATTAATATCCAGAATCACATTTTCGCCATCAATATTACGCACCCGTTTAATACGCACCAGCTCGGTTTTTTCCGGCACTTGCAAAAGCTTTGCCTGCGATTTATCTGCGCTGATCAATTGAAAATCAGCAATCTGCGTGGTCACCGCCCGCCCCAGGCGCTCGTAAGATTCTTTAAAGCTAACAATACCGCTGAGCTGAAATTCAATATTGCCCGGCTTTAAAACAAACACGCCCTTGCCGTGAATTTTTTGCACATAGCCACGCTCCTGCAACTGATCCACCGCCTTACGCACCGTACCCCGGCTTGCCGCATAGCTATTCATCAGCTCAGATTCTGAAGGAATCTTCTCGCCTTTTTGCAAACGCTGGTTATCAATATCCGCAACGATATCGGCAAAAATCTGGCTGTATTTGTTCACGCTGGGGTCACTTCGGGGGAATCAGGAATAGAACAGGCAGTCTGCCTGAAACTGACTTTGGATGCCAGTTTGGGGAGGAGCTTAATCCACAGAACAGCATCATCCCCTAAGGCCTCAGCAACGTTAGTCTGCTGTTTTGATAATCCCATACCGAGATGTAATTTTTTAGAAAGTGGTAGCCCAATCCAAGCTGATTAGTTTTGCCAATTTTAAAAGTCAGATTGCGGGCATCTTGTAATGCTTGGGGGCCGTAGTTTAGCCCATTCAAGCTGGCGCTCACATGCGGCTCGCGCTGGCCGCAGGTGTATGTTCTGGGTGTAAGAATCAACTCACCACCAGCAGTAAGCTCATTTTTCATTGCTTCTGTTAATTCCAAGCTTCCCAGATTGCCGGTATCAAAAGATGCTTTGATGGTTTTGTTGCCGATTCGCAACACGACTTCCGGCATTTTTCCATCAACCCCGGTTGGGGTAAATTCAAGCGTGGCAGCAACGCGGGCGGGATCAATCACGCTGGCGGGCTGGGTTTTGCTCTGATTAAAAGCGTGAAATGCGATGGTCTGCGCTTCATAATCGATCACAAACAGATACTGCCGATTGAAACCATGACCAATGCTGCCTAAAAAAAATGGCGTATAGGCCTGCTCAATAAAACTCCAGTCTGTATGCAAAACAGCCGTCAGATTATTAAGCTGTATCTGCCCGGCAAGATCTATCGTTTTAATGGGGCTCTGTTGCTTATAAAGCACCATTTTCTGCCCTGAAGCCGCCCGCCCCTCTCCAATTTTCAGATCTTTTGCCAAGGGTAAATAGTGATTATTTAAAAAGAAAGGAAACTCAGTGCCCGTATCAAACATCAGCTTTCCCTGACGGCCATTAACCGCGCCATCAATCAGGATGTGGCCGTTAAATAAATAGAATGGCAGCGTGAAGTTGGCCTTATCCGCTAAAAGCGGCGTGGTAGCTGGTGATGCGGTCTCTGCTGCTGATACAGGCAGGGCAGTCAAAAAAGCAGAAATAGCGACAGCCCTTAGCATTGTTGGTAAAAACATAATCGTGCAAGCTCCTGTTCAGGGAAACGGCCTTAGCGATTCGTCACTGTATGCTGCATTTGTAATCTTGCGCAAAGCGTTTAGTGCCATTCACAGCTTGCCGCTGCTGCTGTAACAAAATTAAAGCAAAACTCGCGGGGAATGATACTTTTTTCAGCATGAAAATCACCGTATGGCACGCAAAATTGGCTGGGCTGGGTGGTCAAAAATGAATTGGGCAGTATCATCGGCTTATTTAACCGCAACCGTTAACTGCCGCGGTCGGGCTTTACTCTTCCGCTAAAGGTCAAAATGCTTGGTAAACGCACACATCCAGCACCTTGCTCACACCCACGCATTCCACCGCTAATTGAACTGGCGTGCAAGTGTGGGGGGTTAATTACCTGCACTCACCCGGTCAATTCAGAAGGCTACTCAGATACCCCGGAAGGGTGGTGGCTACGGACAGCAGAGGACAGATCATTCACAGTAAAATGCAACAAATGTCATTTTTCTAAAAAGAATTTGAATTACTTTGAGGTGGTTCAGATTGGCCCGCCTTTCTATTCCGCTTCTGTTGGTCTGGATCATATTTGGGGTTGGAATAAAGAACATTTAGAGACCATCATTCAATACCTGCATGGTAACCCGATTACAAACAGGTGGCTTGGATATATGCGCTATGTGCCAGGCAAATGGAAAGCAATAAGCCGCAGATCAACTTATATTAAAGCTGCAAAAAAAGTTTTAAAAAATTAACTAAATAAATCAACAAGTCTTGTCCGATATTTTCCTGTTAAAAACCATTATGAACTTTAAAGTATTGGGCTAATCAAAATTTAACTTAAGAAAAATTTCCGGATTATTAATTAAAACCATATTACCCCCATAAAACCAAAGATAAAAAAATGAAATTCATCCCATTATTGTTAATCAGCCTTAGCGCACACGCTATTGCCTCTGAATATGAGCTGCTGCAAAACTTCCTCAAATGTGACGATAGTTTTAGCCAGTATTAAGCAAAGAATCCAGATGCAGCAAATGGTGCCAAGCTGGTTACTAACGGCGACCTTGCAACTTTCGAGCTTGGAGCCCCTCACGATGTAGCAAAAGATTTAGGGGAGCTTGGCGAAGGTATAAGTGAAATAACACGACGTGCTGGATTTACGCCGGAGCTTCCATTAACAGGACCAATATCTGCTCTTATCTATACAGAAAAACATTTCAAAAGCACAAAAAACCATTATGTCAAAAATGGAAAAGAAGAATACTACGAGTGGCGATTTTCATCAAAAAAATCAAAAAAAGAAATAATGGAACAACTTAATAAAATTAAAGCCGCACCAAAATGGACATGTGATTCAGATAACAATTGTGCAGAATATCGCCAATTTAAAAAAGGAAAATGGGTAACAACTCCATCAAATAAAGTTAACGAAAACAAGCCATATCTGAAAATAGCATTAGAAGGATCTGCTCATATGTATGCTGAATCAGATATCGAATGCAAACTTATTGTGCTTGGTAGTTTTCTTCCTCCAAATATGATTAAGAGCCTTCATTCTAATTGGCAGTATTAGCCCAGTAGCCTTGGCTAAAGTTTTATCAGCCCAACATTTCAATGAGCAGAACAACTTTGGGCTGGTAAATCACTAGCCTAAGCTACCTGTACTAACAAACAATAGAGCAACTTCACGCTATCAACATCTCCTCCCCCAACCACCCCAACACCTCCCTTTGCCCCGAATAAAAACTGGCATTCAGCCTGAGCTGGTTAGCAAGCGGCCCGCCTTGGGGGTAGCAGAGCCAGCCGGGGGCGAAGTGGATTCCTTGGACCAGGGCTTTTTTTAATAAGGTGCTCAGGTCGATGGCTTGTGGCAGGGTGATCCAGAGCAGGTAACCGCCGGCGGGGATTTCTACATGGGTGCCAGCGGGAAAGCAGGCGAGGATGTCGGTGCGCATGGCTTCAGTGCGTTTTTGTAATTCAGTGCGTAATTTGGCAATGCTGCGGCTGTGTAAATCGCCCGCGAGTAAGGCGGCCAGCGCCAGTTGACTGGGGAGTGGCGAGCTGAGTGAGCTGCAAAATTTAAGGGCGCGGATGCGATCGCTCCAGCGGCCCGGCTCTATCCAGCCGACCCGATAACCGGGGGCGATGGTTTTGCTGAATGAGCAGCAATGCAGCACCAGGCCCAGCCTGTCGTAAGCTTTAAGTGGCAGCGGGGCTTTATCGGCAAAGTGCAAAGCGCGGTAAGTGTCGTCTTCGATAATCGCCAACTGGTATTGATAGGCTAAGTCGAGCAGCGCCTGTTTATCTGCCTCGGGCATACAGCGCCCGCTGGGGTGCTGAAAATTGGGCATCACCAGCAAGGCGGTGATGGCTTGCTCTTGCAAGAGCGCCCCAAGCGCGGGCAAATCTAAATCAGGCTCGGAAGCGACTTCGATCACGCTGATCCCCAGCTGGCGAATCAGGCTAAGCACACCGGGGAACGCAGGCGTGACTACGGCAAGGCAGGGCTTACTAATGCCTTGCACTACGGCTTGAATCGCCAGCGATAAGGCTTCCATACCGCCACAGGTCACGATCAGGTTTTCCCAATGCAAATGCACGCCTTCGCTGTGATACATACGGGCAATCTGGCGGCGCAGCTGATCTAGCCCCAGCATGGGCTGATGATTCAGTGCCTGCGGATAAGACGCCATGGCCCGCATTAATTCACGATTCAGGGCACGGGTATCGAGCAGCCCGGCATTGATAAAGGGCGAGCCCCAGGGCGCAGCAACGTTTTCTAACAGGCAGAGCGGATCGAACTCGCCAGCGGCCAGCGCATCCACCTTCTTGCCCTGCCCCGCCACAATCACCCTAAACGCCGCACGCGGCTCGGCCTCTGCATAAGCCAGCCGCTCCAGCTCATAAAAGGCTTTTTTGGCGGTGGTCATGCTGACCTGGTGCGTTTGGCAAACCGAGCGCAAGGAAGGCAGCTTATCGCCAAGCTGGTAATCCCCCCTGTCGATGGCAAGGGTAAAGAAGTCGATTAATTGCTGAAATTTACTCATACACTCAGGGCTGGATTGCGGCCTGACAGGCCGCTCTGCCATAGTGTAAAGCATTGGTAAATTCAGCTTCAATGTAAGGCCAGAAAACTGCTTGGTGCGCTGACTTTCCACGCGGGGTAGTTGCGGCTTTTGGCGGTGAAGACGATAGGCACGCTGCCGCTGGATTGGGCGACTTCCAGCCTTACCGTAACCTGCCGGTTGCTGCCTGCGGGCAGGGCAATCACAGGCTCGTCGCTATAGATTTCTACACCAGGCAAGCCTTCAACACTCAGCTCTAAATGCTGCTCGGTGGCCGAGCTGTTGCCCAGTTGCAGGGTATAGCTGTTTTCCAGCCAGCCTCTGTCCGTTTCACGCGCAAGGATATTTCTGTCTCTGGCAATATCTAATTTGAGCGGCTGGCGCTGCAGCAGCGACAGGCTGGTCAGCCCCAATACCAGCACCACAGCCAGGCCATAAAGTGCCGCCTTAGGGCGCAGCAGATGCTGCCAGCCCAAACTCACCGCGCCGGGCTTGTGCATATTTTGCTCATTGCTAAAGCGAATCAGGCCGCGTGGTTTTTCGATTTTATCCATCACCACATCACAGGCATCAATACAGGCGGCGCAACCTATGCACTCGTATTGCAGGCCCTTACGGATATCAATACCCACCGGGCAAACCTGCACGCAGATATTACAGTTCACGCAATCTCCCTGCGGCGCGGCGGCTTTATGCTGAGTGCCACGCGGCTCTCCGCGCACTGCATCGTAAGCCACCACCAGGGTTTGCTGATCAAACATCGCACTTTGGAAGCGTGCGTAGGGGCACATATGCTTACACACCTGCTCGCGCAGTAAGCCCGCCAGCACATAGGTAAAGCTGCCGTAGCTAAAAATCCATAGCCATTCGATTGGCCCAAACGCCAGCGCAGGCAAAGCGCCCGCCATCTCACGGATCGGGCTGAAATAACCAACAAAACTAAAGCCGGTCCAAAAGCAAAACAGCAGCATCAGCGCATGCTTGGCTGATTTACGCAGCACTTTTTCTGCCGACCACGGCGCGGCATCCAGCTTGGCCCGCTGCATATGGCTGCCCTCGGTCAGGCGATCTATCCACAGCATAATGGTGGAATACACCGTTTGCGGGCAGGCATAACCACACCAGATGCGCCCGGAAAGCGTACTCCAGAAAAATAGCGCAAATGCCCCCGCCATCATCAGCGCCATTAAATAGATAAAATCCTGCGGCCAAAAATTAAAACCAAACACAAAAAACTGCTGCCGCGCCAGATCAAACCACACCGCCTGCTGCCCCTGCCAGTTAAACCAGGGCAGGCCAAAGAAAATAAGCTGGGTAATGATGATCATCAGCACCCGCCAATTATTAAACCGCCCCTTAGTCAGGCGCGGATAAAATTGTATGGGTATGGCTTTAACAGGCTTGGCAGACATGGCACAAATCCAATCAGCAAAAGCCACTTTATACGGTGGAACGCCACTGAAACAAAGACACAGGCAGGCACAGATAAAGGTACACAGGGCCAAGCTGCACCGCCTGCAAAAAACGCCAAATTTCACCAATGACAGTGTCACGCTTCTGCAGTAGGCTGCGTGACTGATTCAGACCGAAGTAAAAAAAACCACTGATTTTTAATATGCTTAGTAAGAATTGCCAATGGCAGGGATTTAATTGTGCATAAAATAAATTTATTCATTCTTATGATTACAGCGGCCATTTCAGCAGGTGCAATGGCGCAATCCCCGAAAGCAAAAAAAATACTTATCTATAACGGCCCAGGCACTTGCCAGGGGTGCCCGGAAGCCATTAGCAGCTTATTAAAAAAAGCCGGTTTTAATACTCAATATATAAAGCCCGGCCAGCTTACTAAAAAAAACTTTGAAAAAACAGCCATGTATGTACAGCCGGGCGGCAGCGATGATGCAAGTGAAGTCATCAACGCGCTAAGTAAAAATGAAATAAAAAATTTAAAAAGTTTTGTATTTAATGGTGGTAAATATTTAGGAATATGCTCTGGCGGGTATCTGGCTGGCCGGCATATTGTTGATAAAGACACCATTAACTCTTTCAGCTTATTGCCCACCACGGTTGATGAAGAACAGGAAGATCCTGATTCTAAAGTTGAAAGAATAAAATGGAAAAATAAAAAACTATCCGTTTATTTTCAATCCGGCCCGGCATTTAATTTAAAACACCTTCCCAATGCTGATATTTGGGCTATATATACAAAAACCGGCAATGGCGCAGCATTAATTAATAAGTATGGCCACGGTAAAGTGGGCGTCATTGGCCCGCATTTAGAAGCAACAGAAGATTGGTTTGATGATAGTGACCTGGAATCCCCCGGCCTGAGTCATCATTTACTGATGGATTTTATTAACACATTGTTGCAAGATAAAAGTATTTTAAAACGCATCATTCTGAATGGATAAATGCTGTTGGCGTAGCCGGGCATTTGCCCTCTCCAGTGCAGATCACCTGATGCTGTGAATGCCTCACAAAGGATTAAAAACAGGAACCCCATGTACTCAGCCGAAACACTGGAATTTGCTCAGCATAAAGAGAATGAAGCAGAAAAATTAGCTTACCGTTTCCACGCCGAAAAAAGCATGGGTGGCCGGGACCGCGATAACTATATGCGCGATTACGCCCGCGTTTTGTATTGTTCATCTTTTCGCCGCCTGCAAGGCAAGATGCAGCTGCTCAGCGTAAATAACACTAAATTTAGCCGCAACCGCCTGACACACAGCTTAGAAGTGGCCCAGATCGCCCGCAGCATTGCCATGGATTTAGGCCTGAAGCACCCGGCCGTTACCGAAACCTGCGCGCTGATCCATGATATTGGCAACCCGCCATTTGGCCACCATGGCGAGCGGGTTTTACATTTGCTGGCAAAAGATGTTGGCGGCTATGAAGGCAATGCTCAGGCATTCAGAATTGTGCACAATTTAGAAACCAAGAGTATTCATTACTCTGGCCTGAATTTAACCCTGCGCACGATTTGGGGCACGATTAAATACTTTCATACCTCGGCAGAAAACCCGAATAAATTTCTTTACGATGACAATTACATTTTTTTAAAAGAACAATTAGATAAACACAATATTACCGACACCAAAAGCATAGACGCGCAAATCATGGATATTGCCGACGAAATCGCCTATGCTGCGCATGATTTGGAAGACGCCATTAATGCCGATATGGTGGATATGGGCGAGCTGCTTTACGCTTTTAAAATCAGCGAGAAATACAGCGATGCTTATGACACCTTTAAAGAGATTATTGAATCCTGCCAGAAAGAAGCCGGCGACGCTTATTTAATGCGCACCTCAGAAGAATTCTCTTACATCTTTATTAAAGAACTGACATCCACCATTATCAACACACTATGCAAAGATATTGCCGTGGTAAACAATAATGGCGTTGAGGAAATTGGCTATCTGCACCACGCCAAGCTGGCAGCAGGCCTGAAGAATGTTCTGTCTAAAATGATTCTTAAAAAGAAAAGCATTCTGCAATATGAAAAACGCGGTGAAAATATTATTCGCGGCTTGTTTCAGGTTTATTCTGATGAGCAATACAACCCGGACTTGCAATTATTCCCCGCCGAATTACGCTACCGCGTGGGCAAGGAAAACAGAACCCGCCTGATTACCGATTATATCTCCGGCACCATGGATGCCTTTGCCACGCAGGAATATATTAAATACTTTGGTGAATCTGAATACAATAAATTATATAAAAACCATATCGCGCCATAGGCAGGCCTGATTTTTCATTTCCGCGCCGCTGGGAATCCCTTACTCAACAGGGGTTCCCAATAAAAACATTCAGGTTTAGCCCTCAAACCAGACCGATACTGCGCAGCATTTCACACTCCCTCTGATTAAAACCCCATCCCCTCTTTTGCCATGCAATACGCAACACCTGGCATCTTCCACTAAGCACTATGAAGTACAGACATTCATTTACAACTTGCCTAATTTAAAAAAGGAAAACGAATCAATCAGCAAAGAGCCCATATTGACGAATACTCAACGCACTCTTTTATCTGCCCTGCTTGCTGGCTTTAGCATGGCAGGCACAGCTGCAGATACCAAGCCAGCCCCGCCCGTGATGCAACAATCGATGGAAGATCATTCCCGCCGCATGATGCAGGAAAACGCTGATCGGTTTCGCAGCATTGTGAATGATCACCGCATGCGTCAGCTTAAAAATGACGACAGCCCCCTGCCAGCGCCTCCCGCCTCCGCCATGCAGGAATTTGACTGCCTTGCCATCAAAGGGCTGAAGCTGGCAGGCATTTCACTGCTAAGCCATGCAGAGGTGAATGCGCTGGAGCGGCCCGATGCCGAATGCCTGAGCAATCAGGACATCAATCGTTTTATTCAGGCGCTCACCACACTTTATGTGCAAAAAGGCTATATTGCCGCGCGCATTTTGGCATCCGGGCCAGATGCGGACGGAGTATTAACGCTCAAGGCCGTAGAAGGCCATGTTGAAGCCATCCAAAGCACCGACCGCCGCCTGAACACGGCCACTTTGTTTCCGGATGTGATCGGGCAGCCGCTGAATATCAAAGATATTGATCAGGGGCTGGATCAGGCTAATCGCTTGCAATCCAACCATGCCACAGCCGATATTCTGCCAGGGGAGGCTCAGGGCGGCTCGGTTCTGCTGCTGCGGAATCCTGAATCCCAAGCCTGGCATGGCGGGATATCAATGAATAATGGCGGACAGGAATCAACCGGCGAGTGGATTGCAGGCATCAATGCATCATGGGACAGCCCATTTGCGGCGTCTGATTTCATCAGCGTATCTACCCAAAGCACCACTGATAATCCCAATACCCGCTATAGCCGCAGCAGCTCTTTGTTTTACTCCCTGCCCTATGGCTACTGGACACTCAGCGCTTTTGCCAGTGAATCCCGCTATTTAAATACTCAGCAGTTAAATATCAACACCATTGAGCTGTCGGGCGAATCCAGCCAGAGCGGCGTGCGGCTGGATCGCGTGCTGGCCCGCAGCCAGCATGGCACCAGCACGGCCAGTGTGCAGCTCAGCCATAAGCGTTCGGATAATTATTTTGCAGATGCCTGGCTGGATATCAGCAGCCCCAAGCTCACCGTGCTGGAGCTGGGTTTTAACCAGATGCTGATCAGCGACAGCGGCATCTGGGTGCTGGATGCATCGCTGGAAAAAGGCCTCACCTGGTTTGGTGCAGATCAGGAGCGGCCCATCGCAGACTGGCCCACGCCAGAATTCACCAAGGCCAAGTTAGGCATCAGGCTCTATCGCAATTTTGCAATTGCTGAGCAAGCCCTCAGCCTGCAAAGCAGCTGGAACTGGCAAGGCAGCCGTGATCGCCTGCCCGCTATCGAGCAATTAGAGCTGGCCAGCCAGTCGGCAATACATGGCTTTAAACGTAATTCTTTATCTGGCGATACAGGCTGGTATTGGCGTAATACCCTGTCTGCCCGCCTGCCTGTGGCGGATGCTTATTTAAGCCCAAGAATCGGCATCGATGCCGGGCGGGTTTTACAAACCAACCTTGGCTATCAAAACCTAGCCGGGATGACGCTGGGTTTAAGCCTGAATATGCAGGATATAAATATTGATTTGGAATACAACCGGGCACTTTATATGCCCGATGAATTTAAATATGAAGAAGGCCAGATGATTGCCAGATTAAGCTGGCAGTTTTAAAGCGGCTTTTCTCTCAAAGATAGGGTGGGCAAGTTTTTAGTCCCACACGTGCCCACCCTACACAGCTTTTTGGCACTCGCCCTTAAATCAATCTAATTCCTCCCCTCAAAAGCCAATCTGCAATATTCACAAAGTACATCTGCAAGAAGCATAAATTTGCGGCGACTAAGCGTTTGCAAAGAACAATGAGTCTTAATCACCCCATATTTTGCCTGTTTTCAAAAAAAAATGACTTTTAGTGTGAATACCCTATTAGGCAAGCCCTGCAGGGCTGTATTAGCCTTTGCTAATAGCACTTTCAAAACAATTTTTTTGCGATAAACCATGTGGTGATCAGCACTCTGCTCAACAAACTCAAGAGGCACGAATAATGAACTTTAATCTATCAATCAGCGGCAAAATTTCTGCCGCACTCATTATGGCCTTTGTGCTGACAGAGAATGTATCAGCCAACGGGATTGTAGCCGGGGGCGATGCCGCTAAGCAGGCGCAAATCAGCACTGCAAATAATGGCGCAGCGGTGGTGAATATTGTTGCTCCCGGCGCAAGCGGTTTATCGCATAACCAATTTAAAGACTTTAATGTAGGCACAGCCGGGGCTGTTTTAAATAACTCAACAATTGCCGGGCAATCACAATTGGCGGGGCAGCTTAATGCCAACAGCCAATTGGGCAATCAGGCCGCTAAAGTCATTTTAAATGAAGTGGTCAGCCGCAATCCATCCTTGCTATTAGGCAAGCAAGAAATCTTTGGTATGGCTGCCGATTATGTATTGGCCAATCCCAATGGCATTAGCTGCGATGGCTGCGGCTTTATCAATACCCCCCGCGCTTCATTATTAGTGGGTAATGCCAATGTGCAAAATGGCCAGATCCAGTCATTGGAAGCCGCAAAAAATAATAATCTTTTGCAGGTAAAAACCGGCGGCGCGTATGGCGAAAAGGTATTGGATTTAATTGCTCCGCGTATTGATGTACGTGGCAATGTGCAGGCTAAAAATGCCGTCAATGCAGTGGCTGGCTTTAACAGCGTGCCTTTCGATCATTCTGTGGACAGCATCAGCGGAAAAATGCTGAGCAGCACCACCGCCCCAACCGCAAACGGCTCTTTAGACAGCTATTACCTTGGTGCCATTCAGGCGGGTCGGGTTAATCTGATCAGCACCGCAGCGGGTGCCGGGGTCAATATCACAGGCCAGGTTCAGGGGCAGGAAGCGCTTAATATTGAAAGTGCGGGCAAGCTGGCGCTTAACGCGGCTCAGCTCAAAGGCGGGACCATTGCACTGCAAGCCCAGGATATTGAAAGCAGCGGCAAAATCAGTACTAAAAACACGCAAGACCAAAGCCATGATGAAAGCTGGTTTATCTGGAAAACCGGCGAAACCGATAAAAAATCCGCCAGCAGCAAAAGTAGTATTGAGCGCAGCAGCATTCAGGGCGGAGAGGTCCGGATCAAGGCCAGCAATACCGCAACGCTTGCAGCGACTGATATCGACAGCAATAACCTGAATCTCAGTGCAGCCAGGGTTAATTTGGATGGCCAGCTGCTCAGCAATAGCGAAAGCAGCAGCAGTAATGAATGGAAAAACTCCTGGGCGTATAACAAGGCTGAATCCAGCAGCACAGAGCAGCAAATTGGCACGCGGATTAAGGCCCGGAATGATGTTCAGATCAGCGCTACCGCAGGTGATCTGAATCTGAAAGGCAGCAGCATTCAAGCCGCAAACCAGTTAGAGCTGGCTGCCAGCGGCAATATTGCGCTGGCTGGTTTAACAGAGCGGGATAGCCAATCGGATAAGGGCAATCGTAAAAACGATGGTGCCAGCCTGCAAACCGGCTCATGGGATAACAGCAGCAGCACCGGGCGCCTGGTGAGCACGGCATTGCAAAGCGGTAAATCGCTGATCATTAATGCAGCAGGCAATATCGATGCCACAGGCGCACAGATTAATGCCGGAGCAGACAGCCAGATTGCCGCCAAAGGCACGCTTAATATCGCCACACAAGCCATTGCCAGCAGCAGCCAGACTCAAAACCAGCAAAAATACTGGGGCGGGATTGGCGGCGGGGGCGAAAAAAACAATGGCACAGATCAAAGCATTAATGTGCGCTCCAATATTAATAGCGCAGGCAAACTCAGCCTGATTGGCGGGCAAGGCATACGCGTAAATGGCAGCACAGTAAAAGCCAGCCAGGGCGCTTATGCTCAGGCCACCGCAGGCGGCGTCATCATTGACAGCGCACGTGATTTAAGCAAAACCAGCATCGATCAGCGTAATGGCACGGTGTTTAATATCACCAGCAGCTCTAATCAAACTAAAAGCAGCGTTGAAACCAATCTGGCATCTGCTTTGCAATCCGATGCAGATTTAAACATTGTTTCTGCCCAGGATATCGCGGTGATTGGCAGCAATATCAAGGCAAAAGACCAGCTCAGCCTTGCGGCCAAAGGCAATATTGATATCAGCAGCGCCGCAAATACCGAAACCAGCAAGGGCACAGAAACCAAGCTGGAAGTGAACGGCTACGCCAAAGAACAAAGCGATAAGCAATACCGGGCTGGCGTACGCATTGAGCACACCGAAACCAAAACCGATATCGAAAAAACCAGCAACACCGGCTCAGCCATCAGTGGCGGCAATATCAGCGTAAATGCTGGCAATGATGTGGCCATTAAAGGCTCTGCCCTTGAAACCACCCAAGGCAATGCAGATATCAGCGGCAAAAATGTGGCTATTACCGCTTCGCAAGATACAGAAAAATCCAGCACCAGCAGCACTGTCACGGGCGGTGGTTTTTACTACACCGGCGGCATTGATAAAGCAGGCAGCGGCTATGAAGTGGGCCAGAGCAGCCAGCAAACCGATAGCAATAAATCTGCCGCCAACACCTCTTCGGTAAAAACAGCGGGCGATTTAAATATCAATGCAGGCAAGATCAGTAATGAAGGCACACAGCTGGCAGCGGGCGGCAATGTTGCACTGAAAGCCGGCAGCATTGATAACAAAGCCGCCACCAATACCAGCCATACCGATACCAAGAGCAGCAACTGGAGTGTGGATATCGGTGCCAATGTGGATTACAGCAAAGTGACCCGCCCGGTTGAAAAAGCTGTTAATGGGCTGATCACTGGCAAAGTAAGCGATACCCTTGCCATTGCCTCTGTGGCAGGAAAAGTTGGCGCGCCCAATGTGGGGGTCGATGTGCAGGTTAAAGCGGGCAATGGTCAGGGCAGCAGCGACAGCAGCAAGGCGATTGTCAGCCAGATCAGCGGCAAAGATATCAGCATCAATACCAAGGGCGCACTGAGCGATCAGGCCACGCAATACAAGGCAGATGCTGCCGTTCATATTCAGGCGGGCAGCCATGATTTAAGCGCCGCAGCCAATACACAATCGTCCACACAAAAAACGGTGCAGGGCCAGGCAGATGCACGGGTTTATACCGAAACCGGCAAAGATGTAAATGTGAATGCCAGCGGCAAAGGCGGCAATCAAACCACCGCCTCCAGCCAGTCCGATGCCGTTACCGGCAGCATCAATGCCAAACAAGGCATCAATATTAATGTGCAGGATACGGCCAGCTATCAGGGTAGCCAGATCAATGCAGGCGAAGGCAAAACCGTCATCCATGCCGGTGGCGATATCCGCTTTGATCAGGCGAATAACAGCCAGAGCGCCAGCAGCAACAGCGTGGCTGGCAATGCCAGGCTCAATGTAAATGTGAGCAAATCAGCCGGCGGCGGCGCGGGTGTGGGCGGGCAAATCAACAGCAGCGAAAGTAAATCCGGTACGGCTGTAGTTGGCAGCCTGGATGGCAAGGGCGGCACAGAGATTAAATCGGGTAAAGATTTGACTCTGCAAGGCACGCAGATTGGCAAGCAAACTGCCGCAGGCGATGTCATGCTGCAAGCCGCCGGTAAAGTGGATTTTCAGGCGGGCAGCAATAGCAGCAGCAAAACTGGCTCTGCGATTGGCGGCAATATCAGCGCTGGCGGCGGCTCAAGCGAAAGCAGCGGGAAATCATCCGGCAATGTGAACTTTACTGCTGATTTTAATATTGGCAAGGTCAATGAATCAGCCCATAGCCAGACCGCAGGCAGCATTAACAGCAAGGGCAATGTAGTGATCAGCGCAGGTGCGGCGGCCAAAGATGCGGTGAGCCTGACAGGCACGCAAGTTAAAGCAGAAAACGTGGCGCTGGATGCTGCCCATGGTGGCATCAGCATTCAATCTGCCCAATCCGGCAAAGAAGTGAATAACTGGAATCTGGCCATTGGCGGTGGCGCAAAAGCAGGCCAATCCTTTAATAAAGACAGCAATGGCAAGGTGGATGAAGGCAAAGACACCTATGGCTTTAACGCTAAAGTAGCGGTGGGCGTGGATAAGCAAGATATCTTGCAACACCAGAATGCCAATATTGAAGCAGGCAAGGTCAGCCTCAACAGCGGCAAAGATGTGAGTATTCAGGGCGGCAATATCAAGGCTGATGTGGTGAGCGGCAAAGTGGGCGGAGATTTAATCGTCAGCAGCCAGCAAGATCGCGATCACAGCACCAAGGCAGATATCAGCCTTAGCCTGAATGCCGAAAAACATCAGGGTGAAAATGGCCTGGTTGCCGATAAATTAGGCGGGCTGGGCGATACCGTAAAAGGCAAAGCCACCGGTGCAGTCAATAAGGCCGCCGATAAAGTAGCAGACAAGTATGAAAGCTTTGCCTTTAACAAAGGCCTGAAAACCGATACCACCCAGGGTGTTAGCTTTTCGGCCAAAGACGGCGGCAGTGTTGCCCTGCCGGAGCAGCTGACCAGCGGGCCATCAGAGGGTGGCAAGGTGGATGGTCTGGCGCGTAAAGCAGGTAATGGCATAAAAGAAGCGCTGCTTGGCCATGATAAAGAAGGCTCATCGATCACCCCATCGCTTGATTTAGCCATTAAACACAGCGCCAGCGATTTTGTAAAAACCGAATCAGGCATCAGCGGCAAGCAGGGTGTAACGCTGGATGTTGGTGGTAAATCGGTTTTAACCGGCGCTAAAGCAGAATCCGCCGCAGGCAAAGCGGCAATTGGCCATGTAGAAACGCATCAGCTCAGCGGCCGGGAGTATTCGGTATCTGCAGGCATTAACGCATCCACCTCGCCTGGCGAAGTGATTTCCAAGGGCATAGATAAAATCAGCTCGGGCAGCACACCCGTACTACAAGTGGGTGTGACCAACCAGGCGCAAGTCATTGATGGAGCCCTTATTTCAGCAAAATAATGCTTATAAATTACCTGCGTGTATCTTACGCAACAGGTAAATCAAATAGCTTATATTCAATATGAGTAATTTTAACGATGATCGGGCTATTAAGAGCTGCACCGGCAAGATCTCGTTACCCCAAGGCGGAGCGTATCAATCCGGGTAAAGCCCGGATTGATCCCCACCGGATGCCAAGCCCTTAAACCCTTGCCTGAGGCAATCAAACAATGGCTTTTATTCACATTTAAACTGACCGGGTATATCGCCATGAAATGGCCTTATCTAATTGCCGCAGCCTCCCTGATTGCCCTTAGCGCTTACTCACAATGGCCTGCAGACGCGCAATCCACCCCCGCAGCAACCCCGCCTTCCCCCTCCGGCATCATCAGTGTAAAAGCCCCCTGGCTCAGTGCAGCATCCACAGCCGGATCAGCAGAAGCTGTAAAAGATACTGACCAAAATCACGATGGCGTACCCGATGAGGTTAATGCTTATATCAGGCAGCATTACGCCACATCCCAGGTCAGCCAGCTCGCCTTTACCCAGCTGGCCCAAGGCTGGAGCAGCGCCATTTATGAGGTATCCACCCCGGAGCAAGCCAAGCTGGCGGGGGAGAAAATTGCCCGTGGCATTGCCTGCCTGATGAGCGAGGACGTCACGCAAAAAACGGGCAAAACAGCACACGCCATGTATGACGAGCTGCTCAAAACCCGCGCCGAAATGCTGGGTACACCCCAGCGTACCGAGGCCTATTTACGCTTTCAGACACTGGCAGCCGGCCAGTATTTTGCTGATCCTGGCAATCAGCCCTGCAATTTCCAGCCTGCCAGTTTAAGCAACTGAAACCACGCTTTACCCCTACACAAAACAGGAGCTAACCATGCTGAAACGCCTTATCCTGCTTGCCACTTTAATAGCCAGCCCGGCCTTTGCCGCGCCCGCTGCCGTGGTTTTTGTAAATGGTATTCAAAACACTTTTGATGATTCTGTTGCCAGCATGCTGGTGCTTAAAGCCAATATGAAGGCCAAAAAACTGGATAAAGACTTTGTCTATGGCAATGCCTATAACGCCAGCAATGGTTTTTTTAGCGATATGTGGCAGGTATTCCAGCAAAAAAAACATGAAACGCAAAACGTCAAAGACTTCTGGCGCATGCTTGATGGCGGCACCACCCAGGCGGGCTGGATGAGCCAGGATATTTACGATAAATATCTGAACAGCCTCAGCACCAGCTCAATGCCCGAGCTGCCTGAGCATTTGAAAATGTACCGCCAGTATCTGGCCGAAGGGCGCAAGCTGGTACTGGTTGCGCATTCACAAGGCAATCTCTACGCCAATGCCGAACAAAATATGCTGGTTTCCGGCCCGCGCAGCGCGCAGGGCAAAATCAGCAGCGTGGGAGTGGCCAGCCCGGCACAATATCTGTTGCCAGGCTCCAGCTATATCACCTCATCCTGGGATCAGGTGATTAACGGGCTGAGGATGATAAAAAACGCACTGCCATCTAATATCAGCATTGGCTTTCAGCCCGCACAAGACACACTGGGGCATTCTTTTGTAAAAATTTATATGAATACTGCATACCCGGCGGCAGATCAGGTGCTGAATAATGTCAGCCTGCAAGCGGCTTAAGCACTTACAGCTTACTCAAGCCCAGGCACGTTTTCGGATTAGTTGTAATCAATCGCACATATAATCTGGCCATACCCGCTTGCGCATTTGATTGCTGCGGCGTATCACTCTATGTGCGGGCAGCAACACAAACTGTTGGCGCACCGCATCATTCACTAAGGGATATTAAAGATGACTATCAAAGCAATCGGAATCTCTGGCAGCCTGCGTAAAGCATCAACAAACAGTGGCCTGCTGCGTTGTGCCAAAGCCAATTTACCTGCGGGTATGGAATTAGAAATCGTCGATATCTCGGCGATTCCTTTTTATAACGGCGATATCGCAGCAGGCGATCGCCCTGCGGTACTGACAGAGCTGCTGGCTAAAATTGCAGCGGCCGATGCGCTGGTATTAGCCTGCCCTGAATACAACTACTCCTTGGCCCCTGCCCTTAAAAACGTCATCGACTGGGCATCGCGCGAAGCTGATAACAAAGCACTGAACGGCAAGCCTGTGGCGATTTTAGGCGCGGCAGGTGGCATGGGCTCTTCCCGCTCGCAATATCATTTGCGCCAGGTTTGCGTATTTGTAAACCTGCACCCGCTGGCAAAACCCGAAGTCTTTGCCAACGCCTTTGCGGGCGGCTTTGATGCCAATGGCAATGTAATTGATGAAACCATCAGCAAAAATGTAGCGGCACAAATGGTGGCGTTGCAGGAATGGACTAAACAGTTGCAGAAGTAAGATTCTTAGCCTTGATACATCGCTAAACGTTGAACCACAGAGTAAAACGAGAACACAAAGAGCCACAGAGAAAACCATCAAATCATTGATTTTCTCTGTGAAACGCTGTGCTCTCAGTAAGATCTGTGGTTCAATATTTTGCTTACTCAGCTTTAAGCTGAAGCATATTTAATCCTGCCAGCGATACACATCCATCGCCAACACCCCGCCAGTGATTCCACTATGGCTGCGCTCTACTTTCTCCCCCTGAGCAGCGCCCATCACCACAAAAATAGGCAATAGATGCTCATCAGTTGGATGGGCACGGCTGGCTTCCGGTGCCTGACGGCGGTAATCGAGCAGAGCCTTGATATCGTTTGCCAGCAGCTTTTCATTCATCCATGCCTGAAATGCGGGCACGTATGCCGGCACACGCGGATCGCCCTCAGTAATATCGCCCATTACCTCGTACAGATTATGCGTCAGGCTGCCCGAGCCGATAATCATCACGCCTTCCTGCTGCAAACCTGCCAAAGCCTGCCCTAAGCGGTAATGATGCTCAGGGCCTTGCCTTGGCTGAATCGACAATTGCACCACCGGTACACCGGCATCCGGATACATCACCCTGAGCGGCACCCAGGCGCCATGATCCAAGCCCCGGCTGGGGTGAACCGCCACCGGCAAACCTGCTGCCTCTAATACAGCGGCCACTTTTTCTGCCAGCCACGGCGCGCCGGGTGCCGGGTATTGCAAATCAAACAGCGCCGCAGGAAAGCCGCCAAAATCGTGAATCGTTTCAGGCTGGCTGGCCGCACCCACCGCAGGCTGCAAAGAGCCCCAATGTGCCGACACCATCAAAATCGCCTTAGGCTTAGGCAAATCCGCCACCAAAGCCTGCCAGGCAAGACCCGTTTTCCCAGCATCCAAAGCCAGCATGGGAGAGCCATGAGAAATATAAAAACTGGGAAACATGATGAATTCCTTGGTGTTCGATATTTTAAGAACCTGAAATCTGCAGACACAGAGCGCACAGAGAATCGATTTTCTCCGTGAAACTCTGTATTTTCAGCATTCTCTGTGGTTCAAGATTTGGGTTTAAATCTTAATCCGCAAAACGAGGTGAGCGTTTCAGAGCAAATGCACCGTCGCCCATCAATACTTGCACCAGGGCCGCAGCAATCAAGAATACCGGGTATTCCCAGCCGCCATTAGCATTGCCAAACGACCAGCCATTAGCAAAGTGAACCGTGCTTGCACCAATCAATACCGGCAACAATGCAGCTGCCACTAAACGAGGGTAAAGACCCAGCAGCAGAAACAAGCCACCAAACACCTCAGCCCCCGCCACCGGATAAGCCATCCAGCCCGGAAAGCCAACCGAAGCAAAAAACTGTGCCGTGCCGGGCAAAGTAAACACAAACACCTTGGTTAAGCCGTGTGCCAGAAACATAATGGCCAGAGCCGTGCGAAGAAAAAGGGCTGCGTATGGGGCGGTTTTGTTATCAATCATTTTGAATCTCCAGTGGTTTGCGCCATGTGTTTGGCATCGATGGAGTGCAGTATGACGATTGCCGGTTGAGGGATAAATACAGATATCCTCAAATAATTATCCCTTAATATGGGATAATTATTTGAGGATGAAATTACGTAGGATGGGTAAAACCCGCCGTTTTCTAGCATCTCATTACTGGATTGAGCTGGTTAAATACCGTAGATCAAAAGATCTTTTTGAGTTTGATTACGGCGGGCCTCATCCCGCCCAACACGAGCCCACCATTATGGACAAACTCACCGCCATGCAAGTCTTCACCCGTGTAGTTGACGCGGGGAGCTTTGTAAAAGCAGCCGATCAGCTGGATATCTCGACAAGTGCTGTGTCGCGTTTAGTGGCGGAACTGGAAAGCCATTTAAATACCCGCCTCTTGCAGCGCAGCACCCGCAAGCTTAGCCTCACCGAGGCAGGCCGCGTTTACCATGCGCGGTGTTTGCAGATTTTAGGCGATGTGGCAGAGGCCGAATCGGAGCTGGGGCAGGAAGGCCAGCGGCCCTTTGGCCTGCTGCGGATTAATGTACCGGTGTCTTTTGGCCAGCTGCACCTCTCCCCGCTGATTTCGGCTTACCAACAGGCCCATCCCGATGTAATCGTAGAAGTTGAGCTGACAGACCGCAGTGTTGATCTGGTTGAAGAAGGCTTTGATCTGGCACTGCGCATCTCAGGCCAGATCAGCGATACGCTGGTGGCAAGGCGTTTAGCGACCATTCGTATTGTTACCGCAGCAGCGCCCGGCTATCTGGCCCGGCACGGCAGGCCGCTCACCCCTGCCGATTTAGCCAACCATAACTGCCTGATTTACACCCATGGCAATCGCCGGGGCGAGTGGGATTTTAGCGGGCCGGATGGCGATATCACGATAAAAGTAGCCGGGCATTTCAGAGCCAATAATGGCGATCTGTTGCGCCGCGCGGCCCTTGCCGGTGAAGGCATTATTTGCGAGCCAAGCTTTTTAATTGGTGAAGATTTAGCCAGTGGCGCGCTGGAAATCCTGCTGCCCGATTACACCGCCCCGGAGCTGGCGCTTTACGCCGTCTACCCCAGCCACCGCCACCTCTCCGCTAAAATCCGCAGCTTTATCGACTTTTTACCCGCCCAAATGAG
Organism: Iodobacter violaceini; assembly: GCF_011601265.1. Classification (GTDB taxonomy): domain Bacteria; phylum Pseudomonadota; class Gammaproteobacteria; order Burkholderiales; family Chitinibacteraceae; genus Iodobacter; species Iodobacter violaceini. The sequence goes on along the minus strand of NZ_JAAOLX010000011.1, from coordinate 109,416 downwards.
CGAGCCGCCCGCCTGGGATGGCTGGATGAAAAAATAATTCATTACATATGCCAAGAGATTGCCTCTGTATATTGCCCACATCAGAGCCTAACCCGGACAAACGCCCATGAAATCCATCTTACTGATCAGCGCCCTCTGCTCGCTTTTAGTGGCTTGCGGCGGAGGGGATGTCACCGTAAATAGCGATGGCATCAATATTGTTGCCGTAGATACCGTGCCCGCCATCCATAATCTGCGCGTACTGGCCGGGGTAAAAGACGCCAGCGGCATTACCCCGATTAATGATGGTTTTTTCAGCGTGGAATGGGATGCTAAATCCACCGACATTGCCACGTTAAACCTATACCTCAGCAAAGATGCACTGGTCAGCGGTGATGATACCGATTTGTTTTTTACACTAAACCCGGAAAAAAACACGAGAGCAACCCTGAAATGGGAAAAAGACAAAGACAATATCTCTCTGTCTGGCGTGCCAACTTCGGTTAATTCATTTTTAAGCAATAACCCGGAAGGCAAAGGCTATATCATCGCCAAAGCCTGTGGCTTTAAAGTGGATACAGCGGGTGGATCACGCAAAGAATGCGTGCAGAAAGAAATAGCTATAAAACTTATTAAATAATATTAATTAAATAAAAAATCAGCCATTGATTAAAATTACAGGCCTCACAAATCTATATTCCATTTTATTGGAAAAAAAATTGTGATAAATATCATTAACTTTCTGTAAATAGTTGCTACTCTTTAATGCTGATCATCCATATGATGCCTTATCAATATGCTGCGGCTCTTGCCATAAAGATTGCATCAATTCACTTTTAAGGAAGATTAAATGAAAATTAAACTAGCTATCCTTACCGCCATCACCTGCGCAAGTACCTTTGCCGCCAGCCCGGATCCTATGAAACCCTTTCCTGCGCCAGAAGCAGGCTTTGTGCGCAAAGTGATTCAACTGCCGAAAGTAAAAAACCCGGAGCTTTACCGCGTGCAATTATTGCCGGGCAAGATGATGGAGGTGGATTGCAATACCAGGAATTTGGGCGGGCAATTAAAAAAGGAAACCGCACAGGGCTGGGGATATGATTATTGGGTACTGCCACAAATTGAGCCAGGCATCAGCACCATGATGGCGTGCCCTCCGAATGCGCCTAAAAAACAAGCTTTTGTCAGCGTTTATTCAGAAGAGCTGCACCGCTATAACGATAAATTGCCCATGGTGGTTTATGTCCCTGAAGGCGTGGAATTACGTTACCGTATTTGGTCTGCCAAAGATAAAACTCAAACTGCAGAAAATGGCTAATTAATTTATATGAAAAGGCGATATTAGCTCAATACCGGCATCGCCTTTTTTAATCTCCGCATTTATACCATTAAGAATACCCAATTAAATATTCACAGCCTGAGCGCCTTCTGCCTGTGCTTTAAGTCTTTGCAGGGTAATGGGCAGACCCTTATCCACCAGCGGGGCAAGCATTCTGATTAAGAGGGGTTTCAGCAGCCCGGCAAACGTCACCCGATGCACAACCCTGGTGCCGCCCTCCACAGCCTCCAGCTCGTGATCAAAATCCATTCGATACAGGAAGGTCTTGCTGGTAACCGTAAAGTTACGGTTTAGCTCAACGGCGGTCACTTCCATAGGCACCGTATTGCCCTTGGCAGGCGTTAAACTGCCCTTAGAGCCCAGCGTTAAGCCCTCTTTTAATGAAGAAGCTTTCGTATCCGGATCCCACCCCTTCCAATTATCAACATCCTGGTAAATACGAAAAATCGTTTCAGGTGCAGCGGCAATCACAACTTGCTTTTCAACGATATTCATCATTTTCTCCAAGTAAGCGCAAAGATACACGCCCACAGATTGCAAGGGGCAAGCCAATTTATGACACCATACTACACCCAAGCATTGAGGTAAATGCCAGAAATTTGTCAGTTTAATGTATTAATTAATCGGGGTTTTTATTGCGAAAACGTTAAGCCAGTTAATTTATTAGCTCATCGCACGGGGCTTAAGAATCCCCTTGAAGCACGCCGAAGCGAGGAATAAGCGGCTCGGGGTTTCGGAAAGGGGGTAGCGAGGCAGCGAGCGCGCAGCCTTTTTCGCCGAGCCGATTATCCGCAGTGAGGGGTTTCGTGCTGGCCGGGGTCGCCTTCTTTGCTTACTTTATTGGCGAAGCAGAAATCAAATACTTCGCGGGGGATTCCCGCTCCGAGATCAACGTGCCAAAAGCACTAAAAAGCCCTTGTATGGCGGGTTAGCGCAGGCGCAACCTCGATTCAGGGCTGCTAATAAGCTGAGGAGCCGTAATCAAGTAGGTGACGTGTAATTGGCGGCATGGCTGAGCGCGGGTTGATAAACCCAACCCGCCCTACAGGGCTATACCCACCAGTAAGGTGCCGTTGCAGGAATTGAAGCATCCTCAACTCCAGTAGCTATCCCAGCTTCTACGGAGGCAGCCGCCCCCAATAATTTTGCCTTACCCTCGAGATGAGAACGGACACGTAGGATCTTGCGTGCTCCATTGGTGCGCTCCTCAAAGATGTCTGCATAGCGCTTAGCATCGAAGTCAAGACTTGCAACGCACTCAGCAAGCCGGGCATGGTCGACAGCCCCCGCGGTGAAACTCCAGTTCATTGGATGAACTTTGACCTTGCCGTGAGGAACGATAAGCCGTTTGGTTCCAGCCAAGAACATGACAACGGCCATAGACTCAATATTTCCAATGCAGTGCATCGTAACGGGAATGGAAAGGGATCGTAGAAAATGGTACGCAGCAAACCCTTGGTCCGTGTTTCCACCATCACTCGATATGAGAATAACAAGCTCGGTAGCACCTTCTTTCAATGCTGAGAGCGTGGCATGTTGAAGCCCCGCCAGTGTGTCGGGATTGATGCTGCGCATGAAGTAAATGACATGCAAAGTCATTGGAATTCCTCTGTCGTATGAGGGAGCGACATCAAGCCATGTATGGCGGCTTAACCGCAGCCGTAACCCGTGCTTCAAAAAGCTGAGTGGTAATTAGCTTGTTGTCAGCCGCTGGCATTCTCACCCAGCGCGGGTTGATCAATCCAAGCCCCCATAATTAACAAATAATGAAAATAACAAGTCAGTTAGTAACCATATATCATAGCGATAACACCCACCATAAAAAACTCAATATGAAAGATATGCGACGATTATTACTTGGCTACCTGATACTGATAACGCTAAACACCCACGCAGGTGTAATAGAAAATACCTCGCGTGAAATCAGCCGGGGCATCTCGGATGGCGCGGTGCAAAGCACCACCAAAGCACTTGAACAAATTCAAAAAAACAGCGAACGAAGAGCTAAAGAATATGCGGAAGATAATAAGCGCAGGCAGCGTTTAGCCAGTATCAGCGGCTGCGCAACAAACGCTAAAAAAACCAGCTGCAAATGCTTTGATAAGCAAGGCGGAATTGAAAATATTCTGGACGAAAAACAATGTATGGAAGTGGTTAACCGCGGCCTGGCTGCAATCAACGATATGTAAAAATCAGGCAAACTCTGCTATGGCATCGATGCTCGCCTGCCACCGACGCCATTCTCACACGGGCAGCCTTACTTACTCTGCCTGACTAAGCTTTCTACATCCAGCGTTGCAGCGCTGGTTCTTTCTGCCAGTTTTCTGACTTCATCGGCTACCACCGCAAAGCCACGGCCTGCTTCTCCGGCGCGGGCGGCTTCAATGGCGGCATTCAGCGCCAGCAGATTGGTTTGATCAGCAATTGATTTAATCGTGCCGACGATGGTGGCGATTTCGGCCAGGCTTTTTTCCAGGCTTTGCCTTTGCGAGCTTTCGCCGCTCAGTGCTTCGGATTGCTTTTCGGCATCAATGGCGGCCAATGCACCCACTACGCGCAGCGGTGCGCCATTATTGTCACGGCGGGTTTTGCCTCTTGCGCGAAACCAGTGATATTCATTGTTTTTGCACTTCAGACGGTATTCGATGTCGTAAGGCGTTTTGCCGGTTTTATCGTTTAGATGCGCGGCAAATGCATCAAGCACACCTTGCTTTTCATCCGGGTGTAAGCGGCTGGCCCAGCTTTCCAGTACATCCGGAAACTCGTTCACCGAATGAAAACCCAATAAAGCCCTGAATTGCTCAGACCACCAGAAAGCATTTTGCGGGTTAACCGGGTTATCCACATCGACTTCCATATCCCACAGACCTTCAGACAGCATTGCGCTGCTTAGCTCGAACCTGGTCAGGGTTTTATCCAGCTCGGCCTCGTGCTGTTTACGCAGGGAGATTCCCTCTAAAGAGCCGGCCACTCTGAGCGGCACGCCTTCGCTATTACGCTGAGTAGCCCCCCTGGCCCTGAACCAGCGGTATTGCTTATCTTTGCATTGCAGGCGATATTCAATATCGTAAGGAGTGCGTCCGCTTCTGTCATTTAAGTGATCGGCAAAGGCAGTCAGCGTAGTGTCTTTATCGTCAGGGTGCAAAAGGTTAGCCCAGCTGCCCAGCACATTAGGAAAATCACGCTCATCGCTAAACCCAAGCAAATGCCTGAAGGTAGGCGACCACCAGAATACATTAGCGGGATTAACCGGATCACCCGCCACCACGCTCATATCCCAAAGGCCTTCGCTTGATGCCCGGTTCACCAGATCAAAACGTGTTTCTAAGGCCGTGTACTGCGCTTTTTCCCTCGCTAATTCTTCCTGCAAGGCACTGACTTCTTCATTCAAAGCCCGTTTTTCGTGCAGGGCCGCAGAAAGCTCTTCGCTGGTTTTATGCCAGATGCGATGTAATTTATCGCCAATTGCACGCAGCTTCTCGTCGCCATCCATGGTCCAGCGTGGCATATCTCCACGCAAAGCCGCTTCGGCCGCGCTGTCTAATTGGCTAATCAGCCGACTTTGCTTAAAAAACATAGTGCACCTCAATCGATACCCCGACCCAGACGGGATTTATATCAATCTAGTGCATTGCGGCTGTAGCTCTAAGAAAAAAACAAATATTTTTTACAAAATTAGTAATTAATTAATTGCTTCAATGTATTTTACATATAAAACACACGAAACAATTGTAAATTGTTAATGTAAGCTAATGGCTAATTTCTGCCAGCGGAGTAGTAAACTGTGCGTGCACTTTACTCACCACGGCCCTGGCATCTGCTTCTGAAGTGAGGCCCGCCAGCACCACCCGATAGCGTCGGGCCTGGCTGCGAATTTTTACCGGATACCCCGCCTGCTGCAAGCTGTCATAAAGCACCAAAGCCTCGTCAGCACTGGCGTAATTGGCCCAGGTAATACGCCATGGTCCTTTTTTTATAAGCGCACCGGCATGGCCTTCTATTTCGGTTTCTGCCGCCCATTTTTTAAGTTTTTCAGGCTCTACTTTCCCAACGGGCAGAGGCTCCTGATCATGCGGGGCAATATAAAAACTTAAAGGCTCGTTCAGCTCCACCTGCGGCCTGCCTTCTGCTGCCACAGATATTTTGCCTTCCAGCAGGCACACCACGTCTTTATCACTATCGGCCTTGCCCCATAAATCGGTACCGCGTATCCCCGCTGTTACGGCTGCCACAGTGACTTTCACCTCACGCTGGCTGTTTTTATTCAGTGCATTGGTCGTAAAGCGAAAAGCGCCGGTCACCATTTTTAGCGCAGCCTTAAAAACACTCCCATCTTTACCATTGGCTTCATTAAGCTGATCAAGGGATAAATGTGCATTCTCGCCCAGCTTCACCCGGCTGCCTTCGGGCAGCTGCAAGTAAACCCTTGCCCCTGGCCCGGTTGTGATCCGGTCTCCTGGTAAAAGCTGCAGCTGGGGTGAGAGTGGTTTTTTTATCCCGCTGCGCTCCACCCATGCAGGCAGCTGTACGGATTCCACAATGGCAGGCCCGGCATGGGCTAGAGAGGCGAGTAATAAACCCATTAAAAGCGCTAAACGCATATCAGCTTCCTTCTGAAACCCGAAATCCAAACATTCGGGATATAATCATCGGCTTTGTGTAAGTACAACGGGATTTCCGGCATGATCGAGCTCTATACACCGTCTGACATCGAGGCTGCGGCCCAGCAGCATTGGGAAAAAAATCAGGTTTTTGCGGCCATCGAAAAGGCCGGTCAGCCTAAATACTATTGCCTGTCTATGTTCCCTTACCCAAGTGGCAAGCTCCACATGGGCCATGTGCGTAACTACACCATAGGCGATGTACTCTCACGCTTCCACGCTTTGAATGGTTTTAATGTGATGCAGCCTATGGGCTGGGACGCATTTGGCCTGCCCGCTGAAAACGCAGCCATGAAAAACAGCGTAGCGCCTGCAGAGTGGACTTATTCCAATATCGAATATATGAAAACCCAGCTCAAATCTTTGGGCCTGGCCGTAGATTGGAATCGTGAAATTGCCACCTGCAAGCCAGATTACTATCGCTGGGAGCAGTGGCTGTTTACCCGCCTGTTTGAAAAAGGCGTGATTTATAAAAAGAGCGGCACAGTAAACTGGGATCCGGTTGATCAGACCGTGCTGGCAAACGAGCAAGTGGTGGATGGGCGCGGCTGGCGCTCTGGCGCGGTAGTAGAAAAGCGCGAAATCCCAATGTATTACTTCAAGATCACCGATTACGCCGAGCAATTGCTGCAAGATCTGGATCAGCTGGATGGCTGGCCGGAGCAGGTAAAAACCATGCAGCGCAACTGGATTGGCAAATCGCGCGGTATGGATGTGACCTTTCCGCTGGCAGAGGCTGCGGATGGCATCGAATCACTCACCGTTTACACCACCCGCCCCGATACCCTGATGGGTGCAACTTATGTGGCCGTTGCTGCCGAGCATCCGCTGGCCACTTCAGCAGCCGTGGGCAATGCTGACTTGCAAGCCTTTATTGCCGAATGCAAAAGCGGCTCTGTGGCCGAAGCCGATATGGCAACCATGGAAAAGAAAGGCATGGATTCCGGCCATAAAGTACGCCATCCGCTGACAGGCGATTTACTGCCGGTGTGGGTAGCCAACTATGTGCTGATGAACTACGGCACCGGCGCGGTCATGGCCGTGCCTGCGCACGATGAGCGCGATTTCGCCTTTGCGCATAAATACAATCTGCCACTGAAAGCCGTTATCGAAACCTCTGCTGGCCGTGATGTGGCCGAGCCATGGCAGGATGCCTATGGCGAGCACGGTATCTTGTTTAATTCCGGCGAGTTTGATGGCCTGAATTTTGAACAAGCCTATGACGCCATGGCCGCTAAATTGTCTGCACAGAATGCAGGCGCGCCAAAAACTCAGTACCGCCTGCGCGACTGGGGTATCAGCCGTCAGCGCTACTGGGGCTGCCCAATCCCTATTATCCATTGCGATGCCTGCGGTGATGTCCCCGTACCAGAGCAAGATTTGCCAGTTGTACTGCCAGAAAATGTGATTCCGGATGGTGCCGGCTCGCCTTTGGCCCGTATGCCAGAGTTTTACGAAACAACATGTCCTAAGTGCGGCGCAGCAGCTAAGCGCGAAACCGACACCATGGATACCTTTGTTGAATCTTCATGGTATTACGCCCGCTACGCCTCGCCAAAATGCGAAACTGGCCTGGTAGACAAAGCGGCGTCCGATCATTGGTTGCCGGTTGATCAGTATATCGGCGGGATTGAGCACGCCATTCTGCATCTTTTATATGCGCGCTTCTTCCACAAGCTGATGCGTGATGAAGGCCTGGTTTCTGGCGACGAGCCATTTAAAAAACTGCTCACCCAAGGCATGGTGGTGTGCGAGACGTTCTACCGCGATATGGATAACGGCGGCAAAGACTGGATTAACTTTGCCGATGTAGAAATCGAGCGCGATGCCAAGGGAAAAATGATTTCGGCCACCAGCAAGGCAGATGGCCTGCCGGTGATGGTAGCGGGCGTTGAAAAAATGTCCAAATCCAAAAACAACGGTGTTGATCCGCAAGAGCTGATCGAGCTGTACGGCGCAGATACCGCCCGCCTGTTTATGATGTTTGCCTCGCCACCAGAGCAATCTCTGGAATGGTCTGATGCGGGTGCTGAAGGCGCGCACCGCTTCCTGAAACGCTTCTGGAAGCTGTCGTTTGATCATGTCAGCTCTGGCGTGGTGGCTAAATATACAGCGGGTGAAATCAGCAAGGAGCAAAAAGCACTGCGCTTTGCCCTGCACACCGCCATTGCTAAAATCAGCGATGACTACAGCCGCCGTCAGCAGTTTAATACCGTGATTGCAGCCGTAATGGAGCTGCTAAATACTTACTCCGGCATGCTGAATAAAGGCCAGCTGGCAGATGATGCAGGCAAGGCAATCGCTCAGGAAGTGCTGGAAGCTGCGGCTATTCTGCTTGCCCCTATCGTGCCGCATATTTGCGAAGCAATCTGGGCGGCCCTGGTGCCACAAACCAGCTTGCTGAACCAAAGCTGGCCGGTAGTGGATGCAACGGCGCTGGTGCAGGACGAAATTGAAATGATGATTCAGGTCAACGGTAAACTGCGTGGCAGCATTCGCGTTGCCAAAGACACGCCAAAAGAGCAAATTGAAGCGCTGGCGCTGAGCCATGAGCATGTGCAGAAGTTTATCGAAGGCACGCCGAAAAAAATCATCGTTGTACCTGGCCGTTTAGTCAGTATTGTGGTTTAAAAGGCCACAGCGGCATGGCCGTTGCAACCTGCAGGCAATACGCGGGTTTCAGCGGCCATGACCGGCTATTTATCCAACCCGCAGCTAACCATGGGCAAATCTATGCTTAAAGCCTTTATCTCTTTGCTTCTGCTTGGCCTGCTGACAGGCTGCGGCTTTCATTTGCGCGGCACCGGGCCGGGTACGTTTCCGTACACCACAGCCCATGTGATCGGCGAAAGCGCAGTTGCCCAGCAGCTGAAGCAAAGCTTATCCACACTGCCAAGCGTTACGCTCAATGCGCTTAAGCCCGCTGTTGTAATTAATATTATGAGTGATAGCACCGAGCAAAAAGTGCTTACAGTTAATAATGCAGGCCGGGTTAGCGAATACCGTTTGTTTTATCGCGTTACTTACAGCGTACAGGCCGGTGAGCAGCAACTGATTGAAAATGGCAAATTGCAGCTCAACCGCGATTACAGCTACGACGAAAACAACAGCCTGGGTAAAGACGCTGAAGCAGGGCTTCTGATAGCCGATATGCAGCAAGACGCAGCCCAGCAAATTTTGCGCCGCATCAGCGCACTGGCCAAATTGAAAGATGCGCAGTAAATCATCCACATCCCATCAGCGTAAGGATTAACCATGCGCCCTGATGATCTGCCCCGCCACCTGAGCAAAGGCCTTGCCGCGCTTTACACCCTGCATGGCGACGAAACCCTGCTGGTGCTCGAAGCCGCGCAGCAAGTCAGAGATGCAGCAAGAGCTGCTGGCTATGCAGAGCGTGAAGTGCTCACCGCAGAGCCCGGCTTTGCATGGTCTGAGCTGGAAATGCAGGGCAATTCTTTTTCGCTCTTTTCAGATAAAAAACTAATCGAGCTGCGCATCACCACCGGCAAGCCCGGCATTGATGGCGGCAAGGCCATTGAAGCCTATTGCCAGCGCCTGCCGCCCGACACCATCACCTTAGTCACCTGCCCGCGCCTTGATAAAACCGGCCAGAACAGCAAGTGGTTTCAGGCTCTGGCGGCCAAAGGCGAAGTGCTTGAAGCCAAAAATATCGAACACCGCCAATTGCCCGAATGGATAGCCGGGCGGCTGGCACGCCAGCAGCAAAAACTCGCCCCGGAAGCACTGCAATTTTTAGCCGACCGGGTTGAGGGCAATTTGCTCGCCGCCTTTCAGGAAATCCAAAAACTGGCCCTGCTGCACCCTGAGGGTGAAATCAGCGTCAGCGATTTACAAGCCAGCGTTGCGAATGTGGCGCGCTACGATGTATTTCAGCTGGGCACAGCCTTACTCACAGGGGACGCCACCCGCTTTGCCCGTATGCTGGCAGGCCTGCGGGCCGAAGGGGAAGCACCACATTTAGTGCTTTGGTCGCTGGCTGAAGAAATCCGCACCCTGTACCGGCTGGGCCTTGGCAAACAACGCGGCACGCCCACCGCACAATTATTTAAAGAATTACGTATCTGGGGCGAAAAACAAAAGCTGGCAGAGCCTGCCCTGGCCCGCGTCAAAGCCGCCCAGCTAAAAACCGCCCTCGCCCACGCCGCCCTCATCGATCAGATGAATAAAGGCATAGGCAAAGGCGAAGTGTGGGACGAGTTGATGATGATGTGCTTGCCGCTGTTAAGGAAGAAATAATATGGTAAGGGTGAGGAAAACCTGCTCCTATCAGCTTAAAGTAAATTCGCAGGTTGGGTTAGCAGCTTTATCGTGTAACCCAAGCTACGTGAGCAGCACTCCGGCGAGTTTCACCCGCCCTGAATTTGAACAAACGCCACCAAGACAGACCCATCCAAATATAAAAAAACAGGGCCCTTCCAATGAAAGAACAAATCCTCGTCAACATCACCCCACAAGAAACCCGCGTGGCCACCGTTGAAGATGGTGTGGTTCAGGATATTCATATAGAACGATCAGCCCACCGCGGCCTGGTTGGCAATATTTATTTGGGCGTGGTGAAACGCGTCTTACCCGGCATGCAAAGCGCCTTTATTGAAATTGGCCTGGAGCGTGCCGCTTTTTTGCATATTGCCGATGTGATCGAGCAACGCCAGCATCCTAACGAAGTGCAAAGGATCGAGCGCATCGTGCACGAAGGCCAGCCGGTGCTGGTGCAAGTTGCCAAAGACCCTATCGGCAGCAAAGGCGCACGGCTCTCCACCCAGATCAGCATTGCAGGGCGCTTTTTAGTTTTTTTACCGCAAGAAAAACATATCGGCATCAGCCAGCGTATTGATAAAGATGTTGAACGCAGCCAGCTGAAAAAACGCCTTGAATTACTGCTGGCCGAATCAAAGCATCAGGGTTATATCATCCGCACCTCGGCCGAGCACGCCACCGATGAAGAGCTGACCGCCGATATTCAGTATCTGGATAAAATCTGGGCCGATATCCAGCAAAAATCAGTCACCCTGCCCGCCAGATCACTGTTATTTCAAGATTTATCTCTGCAATTGCGTGTGCTGCGCGATATGGTCAACAGCGAAACCGAAGAAGTGCTGGTTGATTCGCGCGAAAACTTTGCCAAAATGAGCGAATTTGCCGGGGCTTTTGTCTCTGATGTTTTGCCTCGGGTTAAGCATTACGCTGGCGAGCGGCCCCTGTTTGAATTGTTTGCGGTAGAGGCAGAAATCGAACACGCCATGGTGCGGCGGGTTGATCTTAAATTTGGCGGCTACCTGATTATCGATCAAACCGAAGCCATGACCACGGTGGATGTGAATACCGGCGGCTTTGTGGGCACCCGCTCCTTTGATGACACCATTTTCAAAACCAATCTGGAAGCCACTCAGGTCATTGCCCGCCAGCTGCGCCTGCGCAATTTAGGCGGCATTATCATTGTTGATTTTATCGATATGGATAATGAAGAGCACAAATCAGCCGTGATGGAAGAGCTGAAAAAAGCCATGAGCCGCGACCGTACCAAGGTTACTGTCAGCCCATTTACCAGCCTTGGCCTTGTAGAAATCACCCGTAAACGCACACGCGAATCGCTGGCCCATGTGCTCTGCCAGACCTGCCCAACCTGCCAGGGGCGTGGTGAAATCAAAACAGCGCAAACCATTTGCTATGAAATTCTGCGTGAAATCCTGCGCGAAGCCCGCCAGTTCAACGCCAAAGAATACCGAATTCTTGCCTCGCAAAGCGTGATTGATATGTTTCTGGATGAAGAATCCGCCAATCTTGCCCAACTGGCCGACTTTATTCAAAAGCCGATTTATTTGCAGGTAGAAAACGCCTATTCCCAGGAAATATTTGACGTGGTTTTGGTGTGAGCAAAACCCAGGCCAATTGGGGCTGGATCATTCCCGCATTGATCGGGGCCGCTATGTTTTTTATTCTTTTTGGAAAAAACATTCTGGCCCCGGCCAATACTGAATGGTTATTACAGGGAGATCCTGCACAAAGCTATCTTGGATGGCTTTTTTTTCGCCAGGATAATACCTGGCACTGGCCTTTGGGCTTAAATCCACAATACGGCGGGGTGATTTCCAGCTCTGTTGTATTTACCGATTCAATTCCGCTATTTGCTCTTTTTTTTAAATTATTCTCCCCGCTGCTCAGCGAACATTTCCAATACCACGGGATATGGATACTGCTCTGCTTTATTTTGCAGGGCGCACTCGCATGGCAATGCGCCAAATACACCACCCAATCATTTTATTACTGCCTTGCCAGCAGTCTTTTACTGCTGGCAAGTGCCCCCATGATGGCAAGAATAGGCGGGGTTGGTCACTTTGCCCTGTCTGCCCACTGGTTAATTCTGGGTGGATTCTGGGCTTATCTCAGTAAACAAAACAAGCTCTGGTATCTCTTTCTGGGGCTGGCAGCACTCATTCACGCCTATTTACTGGCCATGCTGCTACCCCTATGGCTGGCTTCTTTATGGGCCAATCCCCGGCTCAGATATCAATCGCTGATATTTATACCAATTTATATTTATGCGCTTTTATACAGCAGCGGCTATTTTTGTATCGCTGGCGGGCTGTCTGGCGCAGGGCAAATATACTATAGCGCCAATTTGCTTTCTGTCATTGATTCAAAAAACTGGGGCTTATTACACAAGCTGCCCTCCGCCTGGCCAGAGCAAAATGATGCAATGAATTATATGGGCACAGGTGCACTGTTTATCTATATCAATCTTATTTTAAACAGCCTTGCCAGATTAATAAAACCCACACAGAATCAGTCCGATTCAGCCGATATTCAATGGTGGCCGCTCGCAACAGCCTGCAGCCTGCTGGCCCTCTATGCCCTCAGCCCGCTGATTACCCTGGGCTCTTATCATTTAATTGAAATAAAATTGCCTGCAGCAATATCCGCTCTAACCGGGGTTTTCAGAGCGGTTGGCCGCTTTACCTGGCCCCTGAGTTATTTACTGATTCTGCTCAGCACCGTATTGCTATTAAAAAGATTTAAACCGCGGCAGAGCGCCTTTATCTTAAGCCTCGCCTTAATATTACAATTTGCGGATATCTATTGCACCATTGCCACACTAAAACAGGAAGGCATTCCCTCTGGCCTGAGCCGCCCCTCGCCATTAAAATCGCCATTCTGGCAGCAGCCTCCACAAGGTATCAATGCACTTAAAATTTACCCGCTGCAACATGCAGACCCGGATTATATTCATCTGGCCAATTGGGCTGCGCAACATAAAATGAGCATTAACACCGCTTATTTTGCCCGTCATGACGCATCCAGAATACAGCCTGAAAATAAAACTGTATTAAAGGCGCTAAAAGACGGCAGCATAGATAATAAAACATTGTTTATTATAAAAGACAATGCTTTAATTGAATCACTAAACAATAAAAAATATTTAATACAGCAAGAAGATCATTTTACCCTGCTCAGAAAAAAACCTGAATAAAACCCTGTGTGATCCGCGTTCAATAAAAGTACGGCTTTCTAATTTTCGCGGTTAAAATATTCCGGATTTTTCAGGCGGCACATCTTTAAACAGAAAACCTTTTATATAGTAAATACCTGCTTCAGATATGCTTATTGCTGGTGTATATCAGCTGAGGGTCTTTCATGAAACAATGGTTTATTGTACCCGGGCAATTACTCGCCGTAATCGGCCTGTGGGTTGTGGCTTATTTATTGCTTTATGGCCAGATACAAAAACAAGTTGATACACACGAAGGAATACCCTATCCCACATTCAGCTGGGCGGCCCCGCAGCTTTTATTCAAGCAGTCGCAATCAATCCAGTCACTCAGTCTGCAAGGCTATATTCCCGGCGCGCAAACATTAAGCATTTTATGCAATCAGCAGCCACTACAATCCCAGCTATTCAGGCAGGGCTATTTCACACTCAGCCATCGTTTTAACAATAGCTGCCCGGATGGCCAATTATCCATTCAATCCAGCTACTCACAAATTCCTGCCAATAAAACCGGCTCGCAGGACCACCGCGTACTTTCCTACCAATTAGGGTTGGCGCAAATTAATGGCAAAGATATTTCATTAGCCACATTAATTAAAACAAGCAGCGGGCTGTATGGGCTGGAAGAAAACTTCAGCCGGATCAGCACCACAGAAATATTAAGCCGCAGCCACGATGCTGGCTGGTATCACAAAATAGCCAGTAAAGATTATGCTTTTAATGGCGACAGAACCATCCAGCAAACCGTAGCATGGCCTTTTCTTTATCCCTATTCTGTTAAAGCCCTTCATGCCATCAGCGGGCTGGATATTGATAAAAGCATGCTGCGCTTTAATCTGATCTGCTCGTTGCTGGCAATGCTCAGCTTGTTTTATCTTGGCAAGCTATTAAAACTAAATACCTGCAGCGCCTTATTAGCCCCTGCATGGTTTGCATTTAACCCTTTTTCTTTCTTTGTTTTTGGCGGGTTTTCCGAATCGCTGTTTATGCTGCTCTTTTCTGCCGCATTAATTTTAGCCATTAAAGAAAAATGGATCAGCGCGGCCCTCATGATCAGCGCCATGACGGCATCCCGATTTATAGGGGGAATTGCTATCCTTTTACTAATGCTCTATTGGCTTTCAATCAATTATCAAAGCCAGGGCATCAAAAAAAGCAGCATCATGATCATTAAAATGGGGCTGATTTCAACGCTGGGTATTTTGCTGGATATGGCAGTAAAAGCCCATGCCACAGGCGAACCTTTAGCGGCCTTTCTGGTTCGCTCAGCATGGAAAATATCGCCTTTGCAATTAGCCACACGTATCTTTGATTTAAGGCTTATTCAATCTGCGGAGTATTTACCCGTTCTGCTGTTAGCGCTGGGGCTAATGATCTGTGCCATTTATATTTGTATATTGTGTATAAAAACACATCAACATAAAGCAGCACTGATTGCAGGCAGCGGCGCATTAATACTAGGCACCACGCTTTTAATGAACCCGGAAATCCACTCAGTCGGGCGCTATTCACTTTCACTTGCGCCATGCATTATTGGCATACTGAGTTATGATCGCTTAAAGCAGCAATCCACGGCACTTATTGCTTTAAGCTGCACAATCGGTGCGGCATTTTCCGGCCTGATTATCAGCAATATCTATTCAGGCCTCGCCCCGTTTTAACTTAGGCCCTGTTGACGTTTCATTCACAATTGCGCTAAGCAAGTAAACGTCAGCACCCCCTTATTACAACTGTTTATTTTTTTGAAATACCCAGATACGGCTGCCAAAATAACTCAGCAGGGGCACCAGCAGCAGGGAAAAAAACAAGGCCATCGCTTCATTAAACAAAGCTATTTTTAATAAAAAAGTCAGCAAAATATTATTCGCCAGAAACCCCATACTTGCGAGCAAAAAAGACTTTGCCAGTGTGCTGGGGTGCCAGGAAGTCATCGCAAAAGTCCAATAATTATGCCCAATATATGACAAAACAAAAGCGCCCAAAAAAGCACACAAATTTGCCAGATAGACATTCACTCCCGCGTAAAGCAGTATAAAAGCAATCAATAAATGCAGGCCGGTGGCCGCCAGGCCAACAATTCCAAATTTCATTAATTGCTTAATACTTTGCAGCCATCTTTTAAAAAACATATTCATTATTTATCTTAATTAAGAAGATGCGGCATCAAATGCCCTGGGGTGATTGATATATTCACCCTTTAAGCGGGGAAGATAGAGCTTTCTCACAATATAGGGCGGGCGGCGCTTTGACTCGACATAGGCCCTGCCTAAATATTCGCCCATAATACCAAGGCCGATCAGCTGCAAACCAGAGAAAAACAAAAAAAGGGTAATTAAAGATGCATAGCCAGGCACATCAATCCCATAAACGATGGTGCGAACTACAATATAAAGCGCGTAGATAAACGACACCGATGCCACCATAAACCCTAAATAGCTCCAGATTCGCAGCGGCGTAATAGAAAGCGATGTAATTCCCTCTATGGCTAAATTCCAGAGTTTCCAGAGATTAAATTTACTGCTGCCAGAGTTTCTTTCGGCTCTTTTATAATTAAGCGTTGTGGTTTTAAAGCCAACCCAGGCAAAAATCCCCTTCATAAAACGCCTGCTTTCCGGCAAGGACATCACCGTATCCACCACCAATCTGTCCATTAAGCGATAATCACCGACATTATCCGGCACATTCACCTCAGACATTTTATTGATGGCCTTATAAAACCAGCGGGCGCTGAGCCGCTTTGCCACGCTATCGCTTGATCTGTCGCTGCGTCTTGCTAAAACAACCTCGTAGCCTTCTTCCCATTTACTGATCATTGGTGCAATCAGCTCCGGCGGGTCCTGCAAATCTGCATCCATAGGGATAATTGCATCGCCGCTTGCATGAGCAAGCCCGGCGGTCAGCGCGGCCTCTTTACCAAAATTACGCGATAAATCCACCACCAGCAGCTCGGGCATCAGTCTTTGCTGCTCCAGCAAAATAGCCAGTGTTTTATCCGTACTGCCATCATTCACGGCCACAATCTCCCATGGGCGGGCCAGGCTGCGCAGCGTATCCGAGATTGTTGCCAAAGTATGCAACAGCCCCTCTTCCTCATTAAAAAACGGGATCACGATTGAAATCACAAACCACCCCCTCACCCTATTGAAGAACAATCTTTTTTAAGTAAAACCAAGGATACGAGTGCTTTTTTACAGGCGGAAATACAAAACAGGCAGCAACTAGATTACTGAAAGAATAGAAGAAAGCAAGAATACCGAAAGATCGTGGCAGGTTTGTGGAGCTTTGTGGACAAACATCTATTTTCCCGCCATTGACGTGCTTCACTTAAAACTACGCTCTGGTGTGCTCAGAAACGAGGCCAGGCAAGGCCCAGGCAAAGAAAGCCGTACATTATTTGCAAATCTGCCATTCATCTTTTCCGACGAACGTAGGGAAAAACTTCATATAGGCATTTCATATAGGAGAAAAATTTCCTAGATTGATGATTATGCCCAGCACATACTCTGTCCCTATTCTTACAAATGATGCACAGCGCCTCAGATTGCAGGCACTGCAGGCAGAGTTTTGTAATGCCTGCAATTTAGTTGCGCCGATCTCGCAGCAACACCGCTGCTGGCATCGCGTTACGCTGCACCATCTGGCCTACAGAGTGCTGCGTGAACAACACCCCGGTTTAGGTGCGCAAATGGCTTGTAATGCTATTTATGCCGTATGCCGTGCCTATCGCACCCTGTATGAACATCCGCAAAGTAAATGGAAAAACCTTCCTGCCGAATCCCCCCTGCCTAATTTGCTTTTTTTGGCTTCGGCTCCGGTTTATTTCGACCGCCATACCTTAAGCATTAAAGACAATATTTTATCGATGTTTACTTTAGAAGGACGCCTGAGATTTCAGCTGCAATTACCTGCCGAAGTGATCGAACGTTTTGCTTCCCATCGCTTAAGAGAAATTGTTTTAACGCAAATTGATCTGCAGTATGTGCTGAATTTTATTTTTCTGGATATCGATGAAGAATCCCAATCCAGCACTGATGATGAATGGCCAGAGTATTTATTAACCTTAGAATCACCTCAGACTAATACAGAAAACGTGTAACCTTTTTTAAAAGGAAATAACATGAAAAAGCAAATGCAGCCCCGCTCTGAACTGGCCATTGTATTACATAGTCTTCGCCAGCATTTTTGGGCAGCAGGGTTATTCAGTTTCTTTATTAATTTGCTGATGCTGGTTCCTTCCATTTATATGCTGCAGGTGTACGACCGGGTATTAGCCAGCAGAAATGAAACCACATTAATCATGATTACCATCATTACCCTGGGTCTGTATGGAATGATGTCTTTACTGGAAATGATACGCTCCAGATTATTAGTTCGTATCAGCAGTAAATTAGATTCACAGCTTAATTCAAGGGTATTTACTGCCGCCTTTGAGCGTAATTTAAAGCAGGGCAATGGTGATGCAGGTTTAGCTCTGGCCGATTTAACCAATATCCGCCAATTTTTAACCGGCCAGGGGCTGTTTGCTTTTTTTGATGCCCCATGGGCCCCTATCTATCTGGCTGTTTTATTTATGCTGGGTGCATTGCTGGGCTGGCTGGCAGTGATCGGCGCCATTCTTTTAACTGCGCTGGCCTATTTCACTGAAATGGTCAGCAAAAAGCCCCTTGCCGAGGCCTCTACCCATGCCAATTTAGCCACGCGCTTTGCCAATAATAATTTGCGCAATGCCGAAGTGATTGAAGCCATGGGCATGTTAGACGGCTTAATGAAACGCTGGTATCGCCACCACGGTAAATTTCTGGCCCTGCAGGGGGAAGCCAGCGATAAAGCCGGGGGCATTTCTGCCGTTACCAAATTTACCCGTATCAGTTTGCAATCGCTAATTTTGGGGGCAGGTGCGCTTCTTGTGATTGAGGGCAGCACCACACCGGGCGCAATGATTGCAGGCTCTATTCTGATGGGCCGTGCACTGGCCCCGATTGAGCTGGCCATTGGCTCATGGAAGCAATTTATCGGTGTGCGCTCGGCCTATTCCCGCCTGCAAGACCTGCTGACAGCCTACCCGGCCCGCAATATCGGCATGAGCCTGCCCCGGCCCAGCGGCCAGCTGCTGGCCGATAATATTTCTGCAGCGATTCCCGGCACCCAGAATATGGTGATCAAGAATATGAATTTCGGCATGGCTGCCGGGCAAATTTTGGGCATTATCGGGCCAAGCGCCTGCGGCAAATCCACACTTGCCCGCCTGCTGGTCGGGGTGTGGCCTACGGTTATGGGTAAGGTCAGGCTGGATGGTGTGGATGTTTATACATGGAGTAAAGCCGAGCTTGGCCCCTATATTGGCTACCTGCCTCAGGATATCGAACTGTTCTCCGGCACAATCGCCGAAAACATTGCCCGCTTTGGTGAAATAGACAGCGAAAAAGTAGTGGCGGCCGCTCAGATGGCGGATGTGCACGAAATGATATTGCGCCTGCCTCAGGGCTACGACACGGCCATTGGTGAAGGCGGTGCAGGCCTGTCTGGCGGGCAGCGCCAGCGTATTGGTCTGGCCCGCGCCCTCTACGGCATGCCCAGCCTGATTGTGCTGGACGAACCCAATGCCAATCTGGATGACACCGGCGAGCGGGCTTTAGTGCAGGCCATCCTGCGGGCCAAAGAAAGCGGCGCTACCGTCGTGCTGATTACTCACCGTACCCATGTTCTGGCCGTGGTAGACCTCTTGCTGGTGATGGCAGATGGCATGCTGAAATATTACGGGCCGCGTGATCAGGTATTAGCCGCGCTGACCCCGGCAGTTGCAGCACAGCCAGAGCAGCAAACCACAGCCTGATGCCTGAACGCAGCCCGGATATCCCGCTTTATCCGGCTGCAGGCCTGAGCAAAAAATAATCACTTTATCTTTATTGATTAAAAGGGTTGAGCCATGTTGAAACTAGCCACAAAAAAATCACCCGAACCCATACTCGATGTGAATGATGCATTAACAGATACCAGGTCAGTCACCCGTCTGGGCTTATTTATTCTTTTATTTGGCTTGGGTGGCTTTTTAATTTGGGCGATATTTGCCCCATTAGATGAAGGCGTACCCACCAATGGTGTGGTCTCTGTAGAAAGTAAACGCAAAGCCATTCAACATTTACAAGGCGGAATGATTTCTAAAATACTGGTCAAAGAAGGCGCAGAAGTACAAGTCAATCAGCCTTTGGTTTTACTCGATCAAACCCAGATTAATGCGGTGTTATCCACAGTACAAAATAATTACTGGCAAACACAGGCCCTGGCAGACCGGCTTTATGCAGAGCTGAAACACGCGCCAAAAATCAGCTTTAATGAAAAGCTGCTTAAAGCCACAAATCCGCAAGCTAAAGAAATCATGAATACGCAAATGCAATTATTTGATACCCGCCGCACGGTATTAATTAATGAAGGCAATATTTTGCAGCAAAGCATTGCAGGGATTAATGAGCAAATCACCGGGCTGCGTGCATTAAAAGACGGCCGTAAACAGCAAATGAGTTTATTAGAAAAAGATATCGCCGGTTTAAGAGAGCTGGTCAATGATGGCTATGCCCCGCGCTCGCGCCTGTTTGAAATGGAGCGCTTATTTGCCCAGCTTTCTGGTGAATATGGCGAAGGGCTTGGGCGGATCGAGCAGGCCAGCCGGCAAAAAGGTGAATTAAGCTTAAAAATCCTGCAGCGCACCCAGGAATTTGATAAAGAAGCCGAAACACAATACAGCCAGATCCAGGGTGATTTAAATCGCTGGAGCAATGAAATCAAAGCGAAAGAAGAAGATCTGTCACGCTCAGTATTACGCTCCCCCGCTGCGGGCCGCGTGGTTGGGATGAATGTGCATACCGTTGGCGGCATTATCCGCCCCGGTGAAACACTGATGGAAATCGTGCCCGAAAACGATGAATTAGTGATTGAAATTCAGCTGCCTCCCCATCTGATTGATAAGGTTCATCCGGGCCTTCTGGCTGATATCCGCTTCTCATCCTTAGGCAATAAAGGCACGCCCCCCATTTTAGAAGGCGAGCTGACCAGCATCTCGGCAGACCGCATTGTAGATTCACGTGGCAATGCCTATTTCAGCGCCAAAGTAGTGGTGACTAAAAACGGGCTTGCCAAGCTGAGTAAGGAAAAACTCGCCATCCAGCCTGGCATGTCCACCGAAGTAATCATTAAAACAGGCGAGCGCAGCCTGCTTGATTACATCGTGCGCCCACTGCTTAACCGCCTTGCCTTTTCCTTCACAGAAAAATAAGGGGATCTCGATGCGAACCAGGATCTGCTTACTCTCACTGCTTATGTGCTCTGCGCTTCATGCGGCAGAATTAGCCAGCCTTTATCCCAAGGCGGTACAAAACGACAGCCGTTATGCCATCGCCAGAGCTCAGAATCTTGCGGCTCAGGAAATTGTCCCCATCGCCAGAGCAGGGCTGCTGCCCAATTTATCAATCTCGGCCCAGGGCAGCCGTGAATGGGTGAACACAGAGTTTGATGTTGAAGTGGGCAAAAACACGCAAACCATTTCAAGAGACTATTTATATAACGGCCAGACTTATGCCGCCACGCTGGTACAGCCACTCTTTAAAATGGCGGCATGGGATAATTTATCTCAGGCCGAATTCCAGCAAAAAGAAGCTAACCACGCGCTGGAGCGCAGCCAGCAAGAGCTGATTATGCGTCTGGCCCAGCAATACCTGGATGTGCAGCTTGCCTTTGATAAGCTGCAGCTCTTAAACGAGCAAAAAAAGGCGTATCAGGAGCAAAAAACTCAGGCCAGCAAATGGTTTGCGGCGGGCTATGGCACTATCACCGATGTCAATGAAGCCCAGAATCGTCTGGATTTTGTGGATGCCGACATCCTTTCGGCAGAGGCCGCACACAGCAGCAAGCTGCATGAGCTAAGCGTCACCGTGGGCGAGCCGATGAATCATCTGCCCCACCGTAAACCCAGCGCAATGCAGGCAGATTTGCATCTGCGCTATTCCCTGAACGAGTGGCTGGAGCAGGCAAAAAAATATAACCCGGTGCTGTTTGAGCGCCAGGCCTCTGTAGATGCGGCTCAGCTGGAAATCAGTAAAAGCAATGATCAGCACCTGCCTACAGTGGATTTGCGCTTACGCACCAGTTACGAAGAAAGCCCCAGCTACAGCACCGTCGATAATGTCATCAAATCCAACAGCATTATGGTTTACGCCAGCATCCCAGTTTTTTCAGGCGGTGAAATCAATGCCCGCAGCAAGCGTGCCGTTGCCCAGCACACGGCCGCCAGTGAAGATCAGCGCAATATGCTGCAGCAGGTAGAGCTTGGGCTGCGCCAGCAATACCTTGATCTCAGCTCAAACTCGGCACAAATCAAAGCCCTGCTGGAAGCCGTTCGCTCTGGCGATGTGCTGATTCAATCAACCCGCAAAGGAATTCAATCCGGCGTGCGCAGCAATGTTGATTTACTCAACGCCCAAAGCCGCTTTTTTGAAGCACAGCAAAAACATACCGCAGCGCAGTACACCTACTTAAGCGGCTATATCCGGCTGAAGTTTTATGCAGGCACTTTGCAGGAAACAGACTTAAACACCCTGGACCTGGCCTTACGCTAAAACACGCCCCCGGCCATCGCCCTTGGGCAAAAGCGGGTGCAGACCTGACCGCAGTTAATCCGCTTATTGGTTTTATTTAAATCACCCTGATTCACTCAAAAAGAGAGATAAAGCATGAGTAACTGGACGGCAGGTTATGTTGCAGATATTGCTTACACCTATGGCTATTACGCTGAGCTGAATCCTCACAGGGTGAAAATGGCGTTTTTAAGTGCCGGGCTGGCCTGCCCCGAAATAGGCACGGCGTGCGAGCTGGGCTTTGGTCAGGGCGTCAGTGCCAATTTGCATGCCGCCGCCAGCACCATTCAGTGGTACGGCACTGATTTCAACCCCTCCCAGGCGGGCTTTGCCCAGGAGCTGGCCAGGGCCTCTCATTCAGAAGCAAAGCTGTTTGATGAATCGTTTGCAGATTTTGCCGCGCGCAATGATTTACCAGAATTTGATTTCATTGGCCTGCATGGCATCTGGAGCTGGATCTCCGATGAAAACCGCAGCACGATTGTGGATTTCATTCGTAAAAAATTAAAAGTGGGCGGTGTTTTATACATCAGCTATAACACCCAGCCCGGCTGGGCCAACTTTGCGCCTATGCGGCATTTAATGACTCAGCACGCAGAAGTGGTGGGTGTTGAAGGCAATGGGATTGTCAGCCGCATCAATGGCGCACTGGATTTCACTGAAAAACTGCTGGCTACCGAGCCGCTCTATGCCAGAGCCAACCCGCATGTGCACGAGCGGGTTAAAAAACTAAAAGAGCAAAACCGCCATTATTTAGCGCATGAATACTTTAACCGCGACTGGCTGCCCATGCATTTTTCCACCATGGCCGAATGGCTGGAGCCAGCCAAGCTGAGCTTTGCCTGCTCCGCTCATTATTTAGACCAGATTGATTCCATTAATTTAAGCAATGAGCAGCAACAATTTTTAGAAGACATCCCCGATGCCATGTTCCGCGAAACAGTGCGCGATTTTATGGTAAACCAGCAGTTCCGCCGTGATTACTGGGTACGTGGCCCGCGCAAGCTGGGCAATATCAAGCAAACAGAATTACTGCGTCAGCAGCGGATTATCCTGATCCAACACCGGCCCGATGTGTCGCTTACCGCCACAGGCAGCCTGGGTGAAGCCAATATGCAAGAGGCCGTTTATGCCCCTATTTTAGATACGCTGGCAGATCATCAGATCATGACACTGGGGCACATTGAGCAAATCACAGGCCAAAGCTTTGTGAAAATCTTGCAAGCCATCTATGTATTAATCGGCAGCGGCAGTCTGGTAACGGTTCAGAATGACGATGAAATTGCCAAAGCCAAACCCCGGTGCGAACAGCTGAATCTGCACCTTTGCAAACAAGCGCGGGCCAGCAACGAAGTAGGCTACCTGGCCAGCCCGGTACTGGGCGGCGGCGTGCCTGTTGGCCGCTTTCAGCAAATCTTTTTACTGGCCAGACAAGAGGGCATGCATCAGGCCGAAGAATGGGCCCAATATGCCTGGCAGATATTAGTGCGGCAGGAGCAAAGATTATTACTGGAAGGTAAAACCATCGACTCAGAAGAGGGCAATCTCAGCCAGCTCAGAAAATGGGCTCATACCTTTGCAGATAAGGAATTAAAAATCCTTAAAGCACTGGGCGTTGCCTGATGACTTCAGGCGGCACTTCTGCTCTGTCGCTTTCCCCTTGGTAAAAGGGGGATTGAGGGGGGTTTGCCTTTGGTTTTTTGCTTATTTAAGCTCAGCGTCAAAGCAAATCCCCCCTGGCCACCCTTTTTCAAAGCGGGGAATAAGTGTACTGCTTCTTATTTTTTTAAAATATAAAAGAATCAAATACTTAACTCAGCAACACCTGCCGCGCCTTCAGGTAATACGCTTTGCGCTGCTTCATCCCTGTGTATCCGCCATTAATGCTGATACTGATAAATTCAACCGGGGACAAATCCAATACTTCGCCATGATATTTTTTCTTTAAAACATCCTGGTCATCATGATTAGCCGCATCATTTAAATGCCGGCCAGCCCAGTATTCGCATGCACTCCAGACTGCATATTCGGCTTGCTCCAGCATTTCCGGGTGATTTATAAACAGATCCCGGCGGCCTTTTTTAATGCCTAATTGCAAATAATTAGCGCGGCCTGTGGTTTGAAAGATGCCGCGCCCTTTATATTTAACACCATCCCCCGCTTTGCAATTACCCAAATCTGCCCTGCCTTCATAAGCCGCCCCGCTTGCGTATTCTTGCAGCGTTTTAAAGTGATCGCTCTCAACGCAGGCTTGCGCTAAAAAATGGGCATATTCCTGAGCGCAGTCAATTTCATACTGCGGGCACAGCTTATTGATCCATTCAAGTAAGCCAGGCATCAGCGGCGTGGTCTTGCCTGCAATGGCGCTTAAATGTGCGGCAGTAATCAACAGGCCCATGATTCTCTCCTTTAAAAAGGGTAACTCTTTTTATAGCAGAGCAAAAAAACCCCGCCCCCTTTGCAAGGGGCGGGGTTGTTGGCTGGCAAAGAATCTGCCACCTGGCTTTCTTAGATTAGAAAGTTAAAACTTCACCAGCAAAGTTAGAGCCAGTCAGATCAACCAGACCCGTGATTTTCACCACGATGTCGTTGGCATCAAGGGCTGTTTGCTGCAGTGCTGCACCAGTGCTGTTCACCATGGCGACCACATAGGTGTCACCACCATATTGGAACCAATCCACTTTACCTGTGTTAGCAGCTAAAGTTGATGCGGTTGGGTCTGTACCCTGTGCAGTAGTTAGCAAGGTGTAATTAGCAGCCATGTTTAAAGCATCGGTCAGAGAAGCCGCTGTAGCCACGTTGATTTGTGAAGCTGCAACTGAAGCACCCAATAAGGTGAAGGCATCTGCTGTGGTACCAAAGCTGACTTGATGGCCTGTGATTGTAGAACCTGCAGCAAAGTTAATCGTGGTATTTGCGTAAGCTGCTGTTGTACCGCCTGTTACAGCACCTGTTACAACCACGGTTTCAGCACCCGCATTGGCTACACTCGCTGTACCAATATTCAACGTAGCCCCGGTACCCACAGTCACCTGCGTTGTACCCGCACCCGAAGCGATATTAAATACATCGCCAGCGCCTGTGGCCACAATGGTATTAGAGCCTGTACCCACTGTGATCACATCACCTGCACCGTTGGCAACCAGCTGGTTAGCACCATTACCCAGAGTGAAGGTATTGCTGCCGCCTGAAGCCACTGCCTGAATCACACCCGCACCAACCGATGCAGCTTCTGTACCAGCAGTTGAATCTGTAGCCTGAATAAATTTCAGACCCGAGCCGCTGGTGAAGAGATCAGCGGCCTGGCCTGCTGCCAGATTGAAGGTCACATTATTATGTGCATCTGCAGCAGTAACAGTGAAGGTAGTGGTGTTGGTGAAGGTACCGTTACCAAAGGTAAACTTGCCACCAGCCAGAGTGGAATCGATGGTGTTCAAGGCAGTACCGGTTTCTTTCAGCAGGGTGAAGGCGTTATTCCCTGTAACCTGAATGGTATTCACGGTATTGCTTGCATCGGACAGCTCTTGCACGATGTGCGCAGCGCCATTTGCAGCAAATTTCACTAAAGCGTCGCCTGTTACGGTCAGCTTATTCACTGTTGTGGCATTGGTTTGCAGTGTAACGGTCAGGCTGTTGCTGCCAGACGCGCCCACTTGCGTGGTTTCCAGCAAGCCAATATGCGTATTACCTGTCGCATTCAATACCAGCTCGGCTGAGGCGGCTAAGTTTGTAAACTTAGTGGTATTAGTATTGGCAGCAGCTGTACCGGCAGCGGTCAGTGTTGCTTTAGAGAAGCCGGTGTAATCCAGCGTGGAGCTTGTGGCCAGCGTTGTAATATCAGCAGAGCCGGTGATATTGGTTACATTCGTTGCAACCACAGTGGCTTCACCGAAGGTAGAACCAAAGCCCTTCACAGAAGCCACATCTTTCAGCTCAACAATCACGCTGTTGTTGTTAGTACCCGCTTGCAATGTATTGCCGTTATCAGACGACACTACATAGCTGCGGCCGTTGGACGAGAAGGCCACCACTTTATTTGCACCACCCGTGGTTGCACTGCTGACCAGGATAGACGCTGCGCTGATCAGCTCATTGGTAGTGAATTGGGAGAGGTTATTACCCCCTGTGGCACCGAAGGTAATCACGCCATTGCTGATGCTGTAGGTTAAGTTAGCCAGCTTGGTAAACAGCGCGCCAGAGGAATCCAGCACCGTTGCCATTGTATTGGCACCCGTTACGTTATTCACCCCATTGGTACCCGAATTAGCCAGAATGGTCTTGGCAAGGTCAGCATTATCAGCCGTATTACGGAAGGTAATGGTATCGCTTGCAGACTGGCTGTTAACGGTAAACTTAGTCACGCCGCCTTTACTGCCGTTGTCGGTGAGCGTTGCGCCTTCTTTCAGGATCAGCTTATCTACTTTGGCGGTTGAAGCAGTCAGATTCACTGTTTCACTACCTGAGGAGAACTTATGGCTGACTGCATTCCATGCGCCACCCAGGCCAGCTTTGTATTCACCACCGCCCGCACCTGAAGTAAACAGATTGTCGACTGTAGCAAAGTTAGTGCTGTCTGTTGTTGCAACGCCTGCACCCACAAAGGCTGCCGTACCGCCTACTGCCAGTTGCGAGATTTCGCCCGCTTGCACAGTAATCAGCACTTTAGTGGAATCCACCACCACGGCCGAAGCAATGCCTGGCTTATCGGTAGACGCTGCGGCGGTAATACCCGCAGCAATTTTAGTGGCGATTTGTGCTGTTGTATCGTTATTGGCAACAGCGATAGTAATAGCACCCGCACCACCGTTAAAGGTGACCGTGATATTACCGGCACCCGCACCACCAATCGCTGTAGCGGATTCAAGAACAATTTGCTGCTGTCCGCCCACAATCGAGTCAGCAATCGTTGCATTTGCAGCATTTTCTGCTGTACCCACTTCAAACGCAGCGGCCTTGGTTAAGACAATACTGCCACCACTTGCAACAGCCGTAACTGCCGGGCTGCCCGCACCACCTTTAACCACGTTACCCAGTGCATTATTGGTAGTGGCATCATTAGTAATGGCTGCTGCAAGTAAGCCTGCAACAGTTGCCGCACTATTGTTACCAATCGAGGTGTAGGTATACGTTGCACCATTGATGGTTACTGTGGCGGTCTCACCATTTTGCCAGTTGTTGGTTGCTGTACCGGTTAATGTCACCAGAGCTTTAAAGTTAGTGGTGTCATTAGAACCAGCGGCTTTCAGTACAGATGTACCCCCCGTAAAGGTTGTACCTGCATTGGATACCTTAGCTGCAGTGACATCAACCGATGTGGCGGAATTAACCAGTGTGCCGTCATTGGTTGTGGTGCCGGTATGGGTAGAAGCATTGATCGATGTAAAGCCCGCGTTAGAAGTAAGCGCCAGGCCGCGATCGCCACCTACCACCAGTGTTGCTGCGCCCGCTGTACCTGTATCTGTCAGTGTGACTGTATTCAGGCTGGTAGCATTGGCTGTAGAAACATAACCGCCTTTTGCATTGATGGTAATCGCTTCGAATGCGTTTGCTGTAATAGCACCCGTACCCAAGCCACCCCCTGCAGCAAGAATTGCCGAACCTGGGCTTGCCAGTGTTGTACCACCCGTACCCACATTAATCGTCAGCGCATTATTTGTTGCAGTGGTGTTGCTGCCTGCAAGGCTCACTGTTTTATCTGTGGTATTGGCTGTAACCGAGAATACGCCGCCAAGATTAGTCAGCGTAATATTGCCCGCCACTGCGCCCAGCTGAACATCGGTATTAAAGCCCGATGCATCGTAGCTGCCGCCAGCGCTATTGGCCAGCGCACCAAGACGCAAGATTTCAAAGCCTTTCACCGCAGTTGCGCTGCCTAAAGCCACATCTGTACCAGCTGCAGCATAGTTAGCCACCAGTACATCGCTGGTGCCTGCGCCGCCATCAATGGCAACCAGATTACCCCAGCCCGATGCATTGGAATTAACAGTGAGCGTATCTACACCGCTACCACCAATATATTTCTGTGCAGTGGCCGCAGTTGTGGTTGCCTGCATTAAGGAAGTGACATTACCCGTAGCAGCAGACGCATCTACCGTCATGGCTTTGCCCAAATTACCTGTACCAAATACATCGGCGGTATCAAAGGTGGTTGCACCTGCGCCTTTTAATGTTACGGTGGCAATGGCGGTAGAAACGTTACCCAGTTTCAGCGTAGCCGCTGCCGCATTGTTAACCGTAACCGCCGTTGCAGCTGCCGCATCCACTTGCAGAGTGGCGCTGGAAGCTGTGCCATTATCTGTAATGGTCAGTGTGCCGGCTTTGCTGTCAACCACAGTGACATTATTTGTGGTGGCAACACCGTTATCCCACACATTCTTATTATTAGCACCCTGAGTAATCGTCAGTGCATGTGCAGCCGTATTGTTGGTAATAGTAATGGTGTTGGCACCGCCTTCAGTATTGAGCACCGACAGCGCTGTTAAGGCATCTGATGTAATCGCTACGCCATCAGCACCTTGCAGACCAGTCAGGGATACATTAGCCAGCTTGCTGACACCCACTGCTTTACCTGAATTGCCACCACCCGTTGCCAGCGTAGCCTGAATATCTTTAATCGCTGCAGTATTACCCCCACGGACAGAAACCGTGGCTGCACCATTAGTGTTTACATTAACTACACCTACACCGTGATAGTTAATGCTGCCTACTGACGTCACATCTGCAATAGTTACATCACCTGTAGGGGCCAGATTAGCGTCTTTCAGTGCTGTACCTGCCGCATTAAGTGCATCAGAAGCAGCACCCACAGTAATTGCACCAGACGTTTTAGTGGTGGTAATAGCCACGGTAGAGCCACCGCGCACGGTAGTGGTATCAGCACCCGGGCCGCTGAAGGTGCGGGTAATTGCAACTGCACCGCTTGGTACGGTATTCACCCCGCTAATGACTTCACCTACTGTGACAGCACCACCCGTGGTATTTACGGTAACTGTTGTACCGCCATCCACAATCACATTACCTGCATTGGTGCTTGCTAAATAAGCACCTGTACCTGTAAGCATATCAGACTGATTAACCAGCACGGCACCTGTAGGTGCGCTGGCAACAGACTGACCAATTGTGACGTTCTGACCTTTAGCATTCACAGTCACATTGGAGCCGCCATCAATGACCACAGCACGGGCAAAGCCATTGCCATTCAGGGTTTCTGTAACCGTGACATTCCCTGTTGGATTGCTGACCTGATCTGCCACACCGGCATTGGCTGCACGGCCAATCGTGACATTTGCACCTGTTGTGCTGACAGTAACGTCTGTACCCCCGGTAATGAGCACGGCACCAGTAGCACCAGCGTTATTCACAATACCGGTGTTGGTTACTTTGATGATGCCACTTGGGTTCAGTGTGTTTTCTTTAGCTGCACCCAAATTACCGATATTTACCGCATTGGCTGCATTGGTTGTGATGGTGACGTTTTTACCGCCAGACACACCAATTGCACCCGCTGCTGTATTGTTATTGGTAGAGCCAGCCAGGCCGTTGTAAGCAATTTGTGCCACTTCATTGATAGTGACATTGCCTGTAGGCAGGTTTGTTAAATCAACCCGGCCTGCATCGCCCACAGTAATTGCGCCTGCACCTTTTAATGCGGTGTCGTTAATCGACACATCCACACCGCCAAATACAGTAATAGCGCCTGTGCCAGCGCTATTTACGGTGATATTGCCTGATGCATTGGCTACTTTACCTGCGGTGTTGTTACCGGTATTGGCTGTGGTATTACCAATTTCAATCACACCGCTGTTTGAAGAAGAGCTGGTGGTGACATTAACGGTAGTACCGCCAAACACATTCACGGCACCTGCAGCACTGTTGTTTTGATTAACAACAATTTTGCCTGTAGTCACTTCCGTAGCCAAAGGTACGCGGCCAGTACCAGGGCTACCCACCAGAATATTCCCGCCCACCGAGGTAGCAGTGACATCTGTACCGCCAACCACGGTTAAAGCACCTGCAAAGCCATTGTGTGTGGCATCAACTACTGTGCCATTTACACCATTCGCTGCCGTAAATACATCGGCTGCACCGCCGTTGGTTGTGCCTTTCAGGCTGCGTACATCGGCGTAGCCAACAGTGCTGAACCCTGTACCCGCTGCAGTATTACCAGAAGAATTCAAAATAATGTTCTGAATATTGGTCAGGGTAACGCCGGCAGGAATATTGCCGTTGGTGGTACCAGGGGACAAATCAGTAATCGTTAAGGTATTGGTGGTTTTACCTGCCGTACCAAATAATTTATCACCTGTGTTTAAGGTTGGGCCTTTGCCATCCACATTGAAAATCGTTTGTGAGGCAAAGAAGCTGTCTGCAGTTTGCAGATCTAAGCCAGGTGTTAAGGTAAATAAGGTTGCAGCACTCAGTGTTGCAATATTTGCAGGGATAGCGGCAGTTTGCGCAGCCTGTGTGCTTGGTAAAACTGCAGCCAGGAAAATACGTGCTGTAGTGGCTGAAGATTCGCCCACGTATTTCAGGATACCTGCGTTATCAGAAAGCGCATCGGTATATGCGCCAGCAACGGCAAGCTTGGATGCCAGCGTTGCAGCATCAGAGCCTGTTGCACCATCCAGAATAGCCAGCGCCATTTTACCAATCGTTAAACGGCCGGAATTGATTTCGTTGATGTAGTACTGCAGACCAACTGTTTCAGCAACACGGCCAAAGGCTGCTTTATATACAGCATCAATTTGAGCTTGCAGTGCTAAAGAACCATAAAGTGAGACAGATTCAGGTGATGTTGCAAAGGCATTTACAACATTAGAAACACCTTCTTTATCGACACGGTCAGACCAGTATTGTAAGCCAGCGTAATCAGCTGGACGTTGATAGTAAGCGATATACAGTTTCTGTACATAAGTCAGTGCTGCTGCAGTTGCCATTTTACGAACTCCTAAAAGTTTGTGTAAGCTATCGTCCAGCTTTAAGCCAGGGCTTTTCCATAATGGATCGTGCCACGGACAAATGCATTGTTCTCCTCCCCTAAATTTAAAAATGTGATAGCAATCACAAAATGAGGATTAGCCGCTCAGCACGGGGTGAACGGCTATTGAAAACCACAGCAAACAACTAAACCATTGATTTTATTTATAAAAATATTTTTACATGTAAAAAAACATAAAATTTATCTTGATTTTTAGCAAACAAAGCCAGCTTTTAGATATTTCATCCCCACAGACAAACAGATTGACCCATTTTTATATTTGTGATTTTTATATGACACCCCCCTGTAAATCGCTTTTTTTCGCCATTTTTATGGCCAAAAAATCCAATAAAACACTATAAAAACACAGTAATAGTTCTTATTTACAAACAAAGCCAGATTTTCTGCCTGCCAAGGCAAGAAAACAGACCTGACTAAACCATCAGGTATTTATTTTTCATGTAAGGATTGAAATAAGAGACGCTGGCCCGAAGCTCCGTACAATCAAGCTTCGGGATCGCAATGAAAAACACAGGAAGGAAAGTGCTGAATAAGCAGGATGGCCTTACTTTGCTTCTGCAGGCGTTTGCTTTTTGCCCGCCAAAAAATCATCTAAACCTTTTTGTACTAAATCGTAGGTTTTATCCACATTACTGGCAATGCTGCCATCGAGCACCTGCAAACTCTTAAGAATATCTCTTGCCTCTTTAAAACCCTGCTCTACCCCGCCACGAATCACCTTGGTAAATTCCTCAGCAATTTTATCCGGGTCTTGTCCGGGCCTTTGTTTGGCAAAAGCATCGTAAAACCCCGTTGAGAGCGCAACTATTCGCCCGGCAGTGCCTTCGGGCGAGTTATCCTGGCCCATCGCATTTTTAATGGCATCGTCACCAAATTCTGGCTTGAGCACTTCATTTATCTTATCAATAGCTGTTCTGAATAAAAGCTGCATTGGCTTATCGCCACTGCTGATCGACACCTGCAAAGATGCTTGCAAAATCTGCTGGTTTGTTTGTGCACGAATGCTTGCCTCGCTCAGCCCGGGCTTTTTATCCGTATCTTTCACATCCTTGCTTTGGACGGCGGCTGGCGATGAGGTGGAAACAGAGTTAATCACGATAAAGCTCCTTATCAATCTATCGCACAAAGGTATACGACAGATTATCGGCAGGAAACATACTTAACTTCAGGACTATCTTTCCTCCTCTGATCGACGGTTTGCTGCCAGGCGACTTGATTTAGCGCAAAACATGTAAAAATTGCGACATCCTTCCGTTTACCCGAATAGCATTCGTGGCTATGCTCCGCTCCTGATTGATCATTCTGCACCGGTTTTATATGCCCCAGCCCAAACACTCCCACTCCCTGCTTGAAGACTTACAAGGATTAATGACCGGCGTATTGCTTATGGCGCTGGCGATCCAGTTTTTTAAACAAGCGGGTCTGCTCACAGGCGGGGCAACGGGTCTGGCATTTCTGTTGCACTACATCGCCCATTGGTCATATGGCACCGTATTGTTTCTGATTAATCTGCCGATCTATATTTTCTCTTACCGTATGCTGGGTAAAGAATTCACGCTTAAAACATTTGCCTGCGTAGGCACACTCGCCCTGCTATGTGGCTGGCTGCCAAACTGGATTAATCTGGGGGATGTTGATCCTGTTTTTGCAGGTTTAATGGGCGGCTTACTGGCAGGCGTAGGTATTTTGATGCTGATCAGGCATAAAGCCAGCTTAGGTGGCGTAACCGTATTGGCTCTTTATTTACAAAAGCGTTTTGGCTGGCGCACAGGCTATGTGCAGTTAGTGGTTGATCTCTTTATTCTGTGTGTTGGTTTTGGCGTAGTTGATCACAAACAACTATTAATATCTGTATTAGGTGCTTTTGCTTTAAACCTTGCGATTGCAATTAATCACCGGCCAGACCGGTACATCGGCATGTAATAATACATCAATAAAAAAAGGCCATTATTTAATGGCCTTTTTTTATTTTGCTTACTCAACATTAATTTTCCTGCGACGATTCACCAACAAGGCAATTAAACCCAGCCCCATTAACGCATAAGTTTCCGGCTCTGGCACAGGTGCTGCAACCATACCTTGCCCCTGAATCCCCATCAGATCATAACCAGGCGACCAGCCACCATCACTGAGTGACCTTACTTTAACCTGGGCAATACCATTACTAAAACCACTTAAATTAATAAAGCTGGATTGAGCTGAATATCCCGAAGATGTTAAAGGCTCATATGCCATTCCAAGAAACGACCAACTATCTGTTGAATTTAAGCGCCCATAAATTTCTGCGCTTTCATTTGCGCCATTTGCAACTGAATAAATATTTAAACCCGTTGTCGCTTTTTGCCCCGTAAATGAATAAATCGCTTCATAGCCACTCTGCACAGCAACCCATTCACCGTATGTTGGGGCACCAGTAGCTAATGCTCCTGAAACATTAATTAAAGTGCCAGGAGTACCATTTTGAAACCCCAGAAGATTCGCATCATTCTGACTTGCATTTTTATAACTAATAAATTGATCAACATACGCATCAACAGCGTGCGCCGTACTAAATATGCCAGTCAGTACTATGATTGCGGCAGCATTTATTCTTATCTTCATGTTTATTCCTTATATTTAAAAATTAGAAACCACTAAATAGGTCACTATCATTTTAAAAATGAATGCTATTGGCAGATGAATTCATCTTTATCTGCCCTATGCATCAACTTGCCTGCGCCGATTAACCAGCAAGGCAATTAGTCCTAACCCCATTAATGCATATGTTTCTGGCTCTGGCACAGGAGCCGCCAGCATCCCCCGGCCTTGAATCCCCATTAAATCAAAACCAGGGGACCAGCCTGCTACGTCTGTACCACGGATCATCACCTGGCTGACACCGCTTAATCCCGTACCAGCTAAGCTTAGAAATGAAGAGACCGGATTATACGTTGTGCCTAATGGTGCTCCTTCAGTTACCGAGCCAATCATAGTCCAGGCATCCGCAATATTGAGCTTTCCCCAAACACTAACATTAGACAAAGCACCTGCATCCACATAATAAATATCCAGCCCTTCAGTCGCGTTCTGACCATTAAAACCATAAACAGCTGAGTAATCTGTAGGGATAGAAACCCATTGCGATACCGTAGGCGCACCAAGAATAATATTTGGATTAACAACTTCAGGAGGAGGTGCAGTCAGCGTGCCATTATTGCCATATGCCACCGCATTATTTCCTAATGCATCTTTGAAGCTGATAAATTGATCAACATATGCGTTTACCGCATGTGCCGAACTAAATAAGCTGAACAATATAGTAATTGCAGCCGCATTTTTCTTGATATTCATATCTGTTCCTTGAATTTTTAAAACATATGATTTAAAAAACGGCTTCATAAACAGCAATAGATATAAATGCATTAGTTAAGTTAAATATTTAACTAAGAAAACAGATTAATTAGATTTCAGCAATCCGTTTATCTGATGTGTATTTTTACCGGAAACAACTTTCCATTTCAATCCACAGAAAGATCAACATTCAGACGTCTGGTATTCAAGATATATAGAAATAATGAAGGAAAATCATCACATATTGCCTTTGTAATAAAAACACAGGCTGTTACAGCGCTATTTCCTTCGAAACAAAGCCATTCATTCGCCAATACAGCAATAGAACAGTTCTAGAGAAACATAGAGAAAGGAAGTGTTTGGAATTTGAAAGTTTGATTGGTATTAACTAAAAATTGGCCAATGTGTTCCAGTTCACAAAGAAAGCATTCAATGATCTGCTTACACATGGCACTTTTACACACAGCCAGGCGTCCGGAGTAAACAAGAAAAACTGCATGGTGCAGGGGAAAGCACAGCAGGCATAAAAAAACCGGCTTTTCCTGAACAGAAAAACCGGCATCTTATTTAATACCTTTATGAATCAGCGATCAGCAGCAGCCAGCTTCCGTGCTAATGCAGATAAAGCAGCCGGGCGGTTAGAACAGCAACTTAGCCGCCCTGCAGCATCAAGAGCAAGATCCAAATCATAGGGCAGACGGCCCGCAATCAGCCACAGCTTATCGTGTGGTAAGGCATCAATCAGCGCCCGCTGCTCTTTAGATAATGCAGCGTTATACGATACAAAAATAATTTGTTCTGCATGTGCGGCCCTGCTTAAAACCACGTCCAGCTCCGCCGCTGATGGCTGCAAGCCTATCCACTCTTCACTCACTGTAAATGCCAGCTCACGCAAAGGCGTCGCCAGTGAATTACGCGCTTCAGGCGTTTTGCCAAGAGCGACTTCATCAATCTCGGTATGAACGCGCACCTCGGCGCTAATCAACAAAACAGCTTTATTTTTATCGAGCTGCCTTGCCTCGCCACTGATTGCCGCCTGATGAACGCGCTCTGACAATTGCAATGACTCTGGAGCCAATAACGATGGCACAAGGCTGGCCCAATCCGACATCTGATAGCGCTGTTTTAATGCAAGAATACGCAGCACTGATTCATCAATACGAGCCTCTGAAATCTCACCATCTTTAACGGCCCGCAATACTTCAGCAAAGGCTGCTGCCTGCTTGGCTGGTGTATGTGAAATCAACACAATATCGGCTCCGGCGGCAATCGCTGATACAGCCCCTTCAACCGTACCTACCCCTTTGCCAATTGCATCCATTTCCAGGCAATCAGTAATCACAACCCCCTGATAATTCAGCTCATTTCTTAATAAGCCAGTGAGAACAGCGTGAGAAATCGTTGCTGGCTTAGCCAAATCCGGCTCAATAGCCGGAAATGCAACATGCGCCGTCATCACAGCATCCAGCCCTGCATCAAAAGCGGCACTAAACGGAGCCAGCTCTACGGCATCGAGACGAGCCCGGTTATGGGCAACCACCGGCATACTGTGATGGGAATCAACGGCAGTATCACCATGCCCCGGAAAATGCTTCCCCGTGGCAGCCATGCCAGCCGACTGTATGCCCCGCAATGCAGCCAGCCCATACTGGCAAACGTCGCTGACTGTTTCGCCATAAGCCCGCACACCAATCACCGGATTTTGCGGGTTATTATTAATATCCAGCACCGGCGCAAAATTGATATTTATCCCCAGCGATTTCAGCTCAGCATTACCAACCCTGGTAAGCGCTTCGCAATCTGCTTCGCTCGCTGTATGTTTAAATGCCATGGCTGAGGGCAGCGGTGTCACACCTGCTTCGATCCGCATCACCATGCCACCTTCCTGATCCGTACCAATCATTAATGGCACAGGGCTATTTTCTGAATTGATTTGTTGTAAGCGCAAATTCAGGGCAGCAAGCTGGCCAGGAGTTTCAACATTGCGCCGGAACAAAATGATGCCCCCCAGCTGATGTGCCCTTAGCATGTCTTCAATATGCGAATTGGGGACCAGACCATCAAACCCTACCATAAACAGCTGGGCAACTTTCTGGCTAAGAGTCAGGGATTGTAAGAGTTCAGCAGCGTGCATGGGCAATACTCCAGGGGGATATGGTGGTGTGCAGCCATTATAATGCGATGGGTTTCACCCGCCCTACGCGCTTTGTAATGTTGACAAGATGGGCAAAGTTACTTCGAATAACTGCAAACCTGTAACACATCACCACTTTGGCTGCTTAAATGATGAACCCAATAATCCGAGCGTTCATTTTTAGCGCCCTGCATCAGCCAGCCATTTTTTTGATAAGCCGCCATCGCCGCTTGATTATCCCGGCCAACAGCAAGCACGGCAGCTTTGCAATTTGCCGCCTGCAGCTGAGTAATTGCAAACTGATTAAGCCGCTTGAAATAGCCTTTACCCCGAAACTCCGGAACAAGATAGAACAGATGCACATAGCCTGTTTGCTCAAGATGGGAATAGGTTTTTAATTCTATTTGCCCAATAACTTGATCTGCTAAATAGACCTGAACATAAACCCATTGCGGATCATTGCTTCTGACGATGATTTTATTTCTGTAATCTGCCCCATCAACGCCCACAAACTCAGTGAAGCCATCCAAGCTCTGGAAGCTGCAAAAAAAGGCGTCTTTGCGAAACTGCAGGCAAAGATCAAAATCGCGCTGCGGATCTATTTTTTTAAACTGCATTGTTATTTCCTTTGGCGCATAAAAAAACCGGGCCATGCAGCCCGGTTTTTTTAATTAGCCCAATGCTTAAGCCAGGCGTTTCAAAACTTCAGCCTTGCCCAGCAAAGCCAGCACCGCATCCACCGAAGGCGTATGCGTGGTGCCGCAGACTTTGGCCCGCAGTGGCATGCCGACCTGCCCCATTTTTACGCCCTGCGATTTGCAGAATTCTTTAATAAATGCCGAGATGCTCGCGGTATCCCATACTTCCAGTGCTGCAGCTTCGCTGGCAAAGGCGCTCAGGCGGGCCAGATCATCGCTCGTCAGATGCTTGGCTACAATCTCATCAGAAGGCGTGAGCGGCTGGTAAAAGTATTCTGCTTCGGCAGCCAGCTCAACGATGGTTTGCACGCGCTCTTTAAGCAAAGCGACGACATCCACCAGGGCAGGCCCCTGGCTCAGGTCTATCCCTTTTTCATCCAGGAAGCGCTTAGCCAGATCAGCCAGGCGGGCAGTATCCGCAGCTTTGATATGCTGAGCATTCAGCCACAGCAGTTTTTCTTTATCAAAGCGGCTTGGGCTGGCTGATACATCTTTCAGATCAAACCATTCTACAAACTGCGCCATGGTGAAGCATTCGTCGTCACCGTGGCCCCAGCCTAAACGGGCCAGGTAGTTGAGCAGGGCTTCCGGCAAATAACCTGCGCGGTCGTAATCCACCACACTGACGGCATCGCGGCGCTTGGATAATTTCTGGCCCTGGTCGTTATGAATCATGGGCAGATGGGCAAATTGCGGCACCACCGCACCCAGCGCGTTAAAAATATGAATCTGGCGGGGGGTGTTATTCACATGATCATCACCACGAATCACCTGGGTGATGCCCATATCCCAGTCATCCACCACTACGCAGAAGTTATAGGTTGGTGTGCCGTCCGGGCGGGCGATGATCAGATCGTCCAGCTCGATATTGCCAATCTCGATCCGGCCTTTCACCAGATCATCCCATGCTGCTACGCCATCCAGTGGCGTTCTGAAGCGCAGTACGGGCTGCACACCCGCCGGAGGCTCAGGCAAAACCTTGCCTTCCTCTGGTCTCCAGCGGCGGTCGTATTTGGCTTTTAAGCCCAAAGCTTCCTGCTCGGCGCGCATGGCATCGAGCTCTTCTTTGGACATATAACAAGGGTAGGCGTGGCCACTGGCTAAGAGTTGCTTAACGGCTTCGCGGTAGCGATCCATGCGTTGCATTTGGTAAAACGGGCCTTCATCGTAATCGATGCCTACCCAATGCATGCCATCCATGATGGCTTTCACAGATTCTGGTGTGGAGCGCTCTAAATCGGTGTCTTCAATGCGCAGCACAAATGCACCGCCATTTTTGCGGGCATGCGCCCATGAAAACAGCGCGGTGCGTACACCACCAATATGTAATAAGCCCGTAGGACTAGGGGCAAAACGAGTACGTACAGTCATAAAAAAGCTACCGGAAATAGTGCGTGGAAGGCGATATTGTAGCGCGTAAGAGCAAACTGCGCCGCAGACGCAGCGGATCTACCCTATCCACCACAACAAACACTTAGGAATCCGATGCTTCTCATTACTGTGGCTTAAGCCGCGAAAGCTCCGCATAAATAAGGTCATTGGCGGCAAAAGCCGCTCCCTGCCCTTTTATGCTAAAGCTTGCAGCACTTCAGATCAAAGCGCCGCGGTACGCACCTGCTTGGCCGCCAGCACGCGGTTATTGATATTCAGCGGCAGATTATTGGGGTTTTGCACCACAATATTCTCGCTTAGCACCGGCATCGTGCTTTGCACCGGGCTCTCGAAACGCACCAAAATATCGTAGTAAGTACGTAAACGCTCAACAAAAATCACGGGTTCGCCACCGCGGGCATAGCCATATTTGGCGGATTTAAAATATTGCGGATTACGCAAAAGTGGCAGTGTGGTTTTTACATCCACCCAGCTATCCGGATTTTTGCCCAGCTTCACAGCCAATGCGCGGGCATCAAGCAGATGGCCTAATCCTACGTTGTAGGCGGCCAGCGCCAGCCAGGTACGATCAGGCTCAGTAATATTCTCAGCCAGGCTGTCTTTCATGGTCTGGATATAACGCGCGCCACCCTGAATGCTTTGGTAGGGGTCGAGGCGGTTCACGCCCAAACGTTCTGCCGTATCGTTGGTGAGCATCATCATGCCACGCACACCCGACATCGAAACCGCTTCCGGATCCCACATTGATTCCTGATAAGACAGTGCAGCAACCAAACGCCAATCCAGGCCGGTTTTCGTTTCAGCCTCTTTAAACCACTTTTTATAGCGTGGCAAAGTGGCTTTACGCTTGTCTAAAAACGCCATGGCATCCATTGGGCCAAGACGATTCACATGGCCGTAATATCGGTCAAGCAGACTGCGCAGCTCACCGCTTTGAGTCATTTTGCTGAAGAAGCCCTGAAACAAGGTAAACAGCTCGCTGTCTCCTTCCGGAGCAGCCCAAGCCAGCTGTTGCACCGAGCCCATATCACGCGAAATAGCGATTTTTGGGAAGTAATTTTGTGCAACATCCGCAGCATGCGAATCCACCATGGCGTAAGTGAGCTGGCCATTGGCAACGCGCTCAATCAAGTCTTCACTATCGCCATCTTCTACCACATGCCAGTTCAGACCAGGCTTGCTGGCCTTTAGCTTATCCAGCGCCATGGTGTACTGAGGCAGCGTACTGATACTTGCCTCTCCCGCGCTCAGCTCTGCCAGAACACTGGCTGCTGTTTTATTGCTTGGGTAAACCAGCACAGGCTCGATACTTTGGTAGGCCGGGCCAAATGCAAGCCCCTGGCTTTCAAAGCCATTTTGCACGCCAACGGCAAAATGAGCTTCATTTCCCTTTAGCCTGGAAAGTAACTCGGCATAGCTGCTGGTCACGATAAAACGCACTTTCAGCCCATTTGCTACTGCAAAGCGAGTAACGAGGTCGTACTCCAAGCCTGCGTAATTGCCTTCAGCATCGACATAGAGTGTGGTCGGACCGTTTTGTACCAGTACGACGAGTTCTTGTGATTCTGCCCAAGGAAGAACCCGGTTGGAAGATTGTTCCGGCATATCGCCGCAACCCGTTAGGACAACTGTTGCTAGAGCCATGAGCCAATGTTTCATGCGCATCCCGTTTGTTGATACCGGCCGCATTCTGCACTAATTCATCCTAAAATGACAAACACTGCTTTGCCTTAGGTAAAAATTGCGCTAGAATTCGTCTCCTCTTTGGAGAGGTGGCAGAGTGGTTGAATGTACCTGACTCGAAATCAGGCGTACTCGCAAGAGTATCGGGGGTTCGAATCCCCCTCTCTCCTCCAGATTTATCAAAAACGGCAAGCCCTCAGGCTTGCCGTTTTTGCGTTGAAGGAGCGCCAATATAAGGCCAAGCCCCTATCCCACGCTGTGACAAATTACCCTTTCGTCATAGCCGGCTCTTTCAAGATCGCAAATTTTTCCTTTTGGCGCAACTGCTTAAGTGCTGCCAATAGCAGTACTTGCGCGGTGTGAGGAGCGAAATGCTGCTCACATAAAGACGAAACTGGCAATAATCCCATTACGCTATTTGTTAACCAAATTGCATCTGCTTTTTTAATCTCATCCAGCTTCCAGACTCGTTTTTCCACCTTCCAGCCATGCTGCATTGCAGCATCAAAAACGACCTCACACATCACCCCATTTACCCCGCTTTGATCCAGTTTTGGGGTACTTAAAATGCTGTCGCTTAAAACCAACACATTACTCATTACGCCTTCGATAATCTGATCATCTCTGTCCAGCATCAGGCCTTCAAAAATATCCGGATCACTCCATTCCCGCCGCGCTAAAACATTTTCTAAACGATTCAAATGCTTAACCCCTGCCAGAGCGGGCTGCCAGCTTGTACGCGTCGTGCAAACCCGTACTTTTACGCCCTGCTGATAAAAATTATCGGGATATACAGGTAAAGCAGCCACTTGAACAATACGATTGACCTCCAGCGCCGGCGGCGAGCCATAACCACGAGCCGTTTCTCCTCTTGTAATGATGATCTTAAGCACAGCGTCAACAGGCGTAAGCTTTCGAAAGTCTTCTAACAGCAAAGACTCAGCCGGGCACATTATTCCTATTGCAGCACAATCTTGCTGTAAGCGTGCGTAATGTCTGGCCCAAAATTCAATCGCCCCGCCGGTGCAGCGCATGGTGCGAAACACTCCGTCACCAAATTGAAACGCCCGATCGGCCATACTGATGGCATCCTGGAGCTGGCCATTAAGCAATCTCATTTAAAACTCCATAAAAAAAGGGTGAACAAAACAATTTGCTTTGCCACCCTGAATTAAGCTGATGCACATGCACTTAAAAGCATGCCCGCCCTGCAAACGGGCTTATCCTTCAACGCCAATGGCACGCAATAAGCCACGTGCTTTATGCCTTGTTTCTTGTAATTCACGCTCAGGATCTGAATCAATCACAATACCAGCGCCTGCTCTGAAATAAAGCTGGTTTTGCCTTTGTAAGAAAGTACGAATCAGGATGTTGAGATCCATTGACCCATCCAAATTAATATAACCCATGCTGCCCGTGTAAGCATATCGTGGCCTATCTTCCAGCTCCCTGATAATTTGCATACAGCGAACCTTAGGGCAACCTGTAATGGTCCCTCCGGGAAAGAGCGCTCTGAGGATATCTGCTGGTGTTTGTCCAGCGCTTAACTGCCCGCGGACATTAGATTCAATATGATGCACAAAAGCATAGGTTGCCACAGCCATCAGCTCGTCCACCTGCACCGTGCCGGGACGACAAATACGCCCCAGGTCATTACGCTCTAAATCTACCAGCATAATGTGCTCAGCACGCTCTTTAGGTGTAGCTAAGAGCCGCTCTTTAAGCCGGGCATCTTCAGCTTCATCCAGCGATCTTGGGTGAGTACCTGCAATTGGCCGGGTTTCAACACAATCGCCTTTTACTTTAACCAGGCGCTCTGGTGAAGAGCTGACCACCGCACCATAGCTGCCTAAATCAAGCAGGGTAGAAAACGGCGCAGGATTGCGAACCCGCAAGCTGGC
The DNA here is from genome assembly GCF_011601265.1 of Iodobacter violaceini. GTDB lineage: Bacteria > Pseudomonadota > Gammaproteobacteria > Burkholderiales > Chitinibacteraceae > Iodobacter > Iodobacter violaceini. The sequence goes on along the minus strand of NZ_JAAOLX010000011.1, from coordinate 67,167 downwards.
AAAAAGCTCGGCAGGGCTTAAAGCTTGTGCCAGCTGCACATCCCAGCCTCGGGATAAATTCACCTGAAAAACATCGCCTTCTCTTATATATATAAGAGCCTGCTCTGCCCCGTGTAAAAAGGCTTCAGGATCATCCTCGGTAATGGATGCAACTTGCGGCAAAGACGGATTAAATTCGGGCAAATCAGCAACCCGCCCGGCGAGCATTTCTAACTCTTCCAGTGTTTCGGCTACCAGCCATGCCTGCCCGGATGGGCGCTCAAGTAAAACAGCGGCAGGAATGCGTAATAAGGCAGCGACAGGAAAATCAGCCTCAGCACGTTGCGGCACATGTGGCTCAAAGACTGAAAGCAGCTCATAGCCCGCGTAAGTGAACCAGCCCCCCGCAAAAGGCGCGTCAAGCGGCAGCTCTTCCGGGCGGGGCAGCAAGGTATTCAGGGGCAAGCTGCGCAGATCACTGACAAAAGCATCGCCCTCACCCGCAGCATAAACACGTACTTCCCGCGGCAAGGCAAAGAGAATATCCCACCCCGCATGACCGCCACCTGTTTCAGCAAGGGCAGGAAAACGGACAGGATCGCTGGCGTGCAACGCTAATAAGTCAGGAGTTTGGGAAAGAGATAGACAGAACATAATCAGTATTTTAACAGGGCAAGTGCAGCCTTATACCTTATCACTTAAACAAGCGATAGCATTGTATTAAATCCCTTGTGTTTACTTATCACTAAGCCACCAGAGAAATAATGCTTTGTACAGGCATAGAAAACATACAAACAGGCAGGGGCAATGCCTTTGCTGTTATAGCTTCAGATCCGTTCACAAGGCCCATTTCATGCCATGAATGCGATCGCACCTTTTGGGCAAGCTGCTAGAATATATAAAACACCGCTAAAAAAAAGAAGGCAAATATGCGCTTATCCGCCTTACTTCTCAGCCTGATGATCAGCGGCACCGCCTGTGCCGAACCCGTGACTGTTTCCTCGCTCGATTTAGACCGTTATTTAGGCCGCTGGTACGAAATCGCCAGTTTCCCAATGTATTTTCAGCGCATGTGCGTTGCGGATACCACCGCGGAATACACAAAACAAGGGGACGATAAAATTGGTGTGCTCAATCGCTGCCGCAAACAAGATGGCAGCTTTGCAGAGGCAAGCGGACACGCAAGCGTGATACCCCACAGTGGCAATGCAAAATTAAAAGTCAGCTTCTTCTGGCCATTCTCTGCGGATTACTGGGTCTTTGGCCTGGGTGATGATTACCAATGGGCACTCGTAGGCAACCCTAATCACAAATATCTGTGGCTGCTTTCGCGCAGCCAGACCATCAGCAGGCAAGATTTAAATACCGCACTGGATATTGCCAAAGAGCAGGGCTTTGATATCAGCCAGCTGAATTACACATTACAGCGCGAGGATTAACCCCCAAGCCTGGCCAGGGTATATTCTGCAAGTAGTCTGTTTGCTAATGACTGCAACTTTACCCAAGTCCTGAATCGCTTGCTGTCTTACCTGGCTTTACCTTGTAAAAACACTATTTATATATACTGCAATTTACAGACGTAAAAAAGGCTGCCGGAGCAGCCTTTTTTGTTACTGCTTTCCGCTTTAAATTTTGCGGAAAACCAGCGTACCGTTGGTGCCGCCAAAACCAAAAGAGTTAGAGATTGCAACGCCAATCTTCATATCTCTCGCGGTATTAGCCACATAATCCAGATCACAACCACCCGCAATATCCTGCTCAAAGATATTGATGGTGGGCGGGGATACCTGATGATGCAGAGCCAGGATGGAGTAAATCGCTTCCACACCACCCGCGCCGCCCAATAAATGGCCTGTCATGGATTTAGTAGAATTTACCACCAGCTTTTTAGCATGATCACCAAAGGCAATTTTCAGCGCATTGGTTTCATTTGCATCACCCACTGGCGTTGATGTGCCGTGAGCATTCACATAATCCACTTCATCCGGATTAATGCCAGCATCACGCAAGGCGTTGGTTACGCCACGCGCCGGGCCTTCTGCCGTTGGCGAAGTGATATGGTAAGCATCCGAGCTCATACCAAAACCGATCAGCTCGGCGTAAATGGTTGCGCCACGTTTTTTAGCATGCTCGTACTCTTCCAGTACCAGCACACCCGCGCCTTCACCCATGACAAAGCCATCGCGCCCCGTATCCCAAGGGCGGGATGCCGTAGCCGGATCATCATTGCGGGTAGACAGCGCTTTCATGGCGGCAAAGCCGCCCATGCCAAGGCGGGAAATCGCGCCTTCTGCACCGCCAGCAACCATCACATCTGCATCACCGTACTGAATTATACGGGCCGCATCGCCAATACTATGCGCACCGGTAGTACATGCAGAAACGATGCCGTAACTTGGTCCCTGATAGCCTTTCAAAATGGTTACATGACCTGCAACCAGATTAATCAGGCAACCCGGAATAAAGAACGGGCCAATTTTGCGCGGGCCGCTTTCAAGCATCGCCGCGCTGGTCTGCTCGATAGACCAAAGGCCACCGATACCAGAACCAATGTTCACGCCAACGCGTGTTTTATCTAAATCCGCAACATCATCGAGACCTGCATCTTTAATCGCTTGCAGGGCTGCGGCGATACCGTAATGGATAAACACATCCATACGGCGTGCGTCTTTTGCCGAGATGTACTCGGTAATATCGAAACCTTTGACTTCACCAGCAATGGTGCAGGCCAGGTCGCTGGCGTCGAAACGGGTAATTTGGGTGATGCCAGACTGACCAGCGAGCAAATTTGCCCAACCGGTAGCCACATCATTGCCTACCGGCGAGACATGTCCCAAGCCGGTGACAACTACTCTGCGTTTAGACACGGGGCAGTCTCCGTGAGATGGCCCTATAAAGGACCAGATGGAACAAGACCTCCACAATAAACGCTTACACGCTTATCGCAGAGGCCTCGAGAAAAACTAATTACTTGTTCAGATTAGCATTGACGAAGTCAATAGCTTGCTGAACGGTAGTAATCTTTTCGGCTTCTTCGTCAGGAATTTCGCACTCGAATTCTTCTTCCAGTGCCATGACGAGTTCAACGGTATCGAGAGAATCGGCACCGAGGTCGTTTACAAACGATGAGTCAATCTTAACGTCTGTTTCCGGCACGCCAAGTTGCTCGGCAACGATCTTCTTAACACGCTGTTCGATGTTTTCCATGAATTTATGTCCCAAGCCTTGTCTTAATTACTAAAAAAAACGTCGGCATTCTACCAAAAAAACAGTCACAGCAAACGTTTGTCGAGTGACTTCGGTCAAATGCACAACCAAAAAACCACGCTGAGCGGCAAATTAAATCTGCGATCAGCGTAGATACCGCCTTAATTCATATACATTCCGCCGTTTACATGCAGGGTATTACCTGTAATGTAAGCAGCTTTATCTGACGCCAAAAAACTCACCGCATCTGCAATATCCTGCGGATTACCTAAGCGTCCTAAGGCAATTTGTTCGACTAGTTTAGCCTTTTGTTCATCAGGCAGCGACTTTGTCATGTCGGTATCAATAAAACCAGGCGCCACTGCATTCACAGTCACCCCTCTGGAGCCAATCTCACGCGCCAGCGATTTGGTAAAACCAAACAGAGCCGCTTTTGCCGAGCAGTAGTTTGCTTGCCCAGGATTACCTGTAGCTCCCACCACCGACGCAATATTAATAATCCGGCCCCAGCGCGCTTTCATCATGCCGCGCATAACGGCCTTGGAGAGCTTATACACCGGACGCAGATTGGTTGCCATCACCTCATCCCATTCTTCGTCCTTCATGCGCATCAGGAGATTATCACGGGTAATCCCTGCATTATTCACAAGAATGGTCACCGGGCCAAATTGTTGGGTAATTGAGTCAATAATCGCATCACAAGCGCCCTCTTCGGTCACTTGCAAGCGTAAGCCGCAACCCGCGTTACCAGCTTTTTTTAAGTAAGCCGTAATCGCTTCTGCGCCCGCGTCTGAGGTTGCGGTACCAATCACCAGCGCCCCTGCACGAGCAAGCTCAAGTGCAATCGACTGACCAATACCACGGGATGCCCCCGTTACCAGTGCTACTTTACCTTCAAAACTCATGCAAAATCTCCAGATTATTCAAGCAGCCTGCAAGGGCTTACAGCATTGCTTTTAATGTTTGCAGTGCTGCAGCGTCAACCAGCGCCACCTGCTGCGCTTCAGTTGCAATTCGCTTATTCAAGCCTGCCAGTACTTTACCCGGACCACATTCTGCAATCACGGTGATTCCGTCATTTGCCATCTTAGTGATGGTTTCCACCCAGCGTACTGGCTCATAAAGCTGACGAACCAATGCATCTTTAATTTGTGCGGCATCGCTATATGCGGCCACATCTGCATTATGCAAGACAGGAATCACAGGCGTATTGATGACGATTGTATCTAACTTTTGTTGCAACTTTTCTGCAGCAGGACGCATTAAAGCGCAATGCGATGGTACAGACACTGGTAATAACATCGCCCGCTTAGCACCACGCGCTTTACAAGCATCGCAAGCGCGCTCAACTGCAGCCTTGCTTCCCGCAATCACAACCTGGCCTGGTGAATTAAAATTCACCGCAGCAACAACCTCGCCCTGCGCAGCTTCTTCACAAGCCGCAATAATCTGATCATCAGCAAGGCCCAGAATAGCCGCCATTGCGCCTGTGCCTGCGGGCACAGCATCCTGCATCGCCGTTGCACGCAAACGGACTAATTGCAGCGCATCGCCAAAAGACAATGCCTCTGCCGCCACAAGCGCAGTGTATTCGCCAAGGCTGTGTCCTGCCAGGACTTCTGGCTGTGCGCCCCCTTGTGCCTGCCATGCGCGCCATGCGGCCACGCCTGCAGTCAGCATCAGAGGCTGAGTATTGACGGTTGCATTTAACAGCTCAGCAGGGCCATCAGCGACCATTTGCCATAAGTCTTCACCCAGAATCGCCGAAGCTTCGTCAAACGTTGCTTTTACTACCGCCAAATCAGCCCAGCCATTCATCATGCCGATTGATTGAGAGCCTTGGCCCGGGAATACAAATGCTAATGCCATTTTTTTCTCCTCTCACGCCGCTGAAGCACATGGCTTCAGCAAAATTCAAACAGTTATTTTAATGCCGGATAGTCAAACGGCGCATTGCTGCGCCGTTAACATTAAAACTGAGCGATGACCGCGCCCCAGGCAAAACCACCACCAATCCCTTCCATTAAAATTTTCTGGCCCGGCTTAATCCGGCCATCACGCACTGCTACGTCCAGCGCTAAAGGAATGGATGCAGCAGAAGTATTACCATGCTCAGCCACAGTCACCACCACTTTATCCATACTTAAACCAAGATGCTTTGCGGTGGATTCAATAATACGAATATTGGCCTGATGCGGAACCAGCCAATCAATTTCAGATTGAGCAAGGCCAGCGGCCTCAAGCGTTTCTACAGCCACATCAGCAAGTGCTCTGACTGCAAACTTAAATACAGCATTACCTTCCATATACAGCCACGGGCTGCCTGTCAGGCTACCGTATTTCACCTTTGCATCTGCTTTCAGAATATGGCGGTAACGGCCATCTGCTCGTAAATTAGTGGCCAGAATACCGGTTTCCACGGAAGGCTTCAGAACAACTGCGCCAGCGCCATCACCAAATAAGATGCATGTGCCGCGGTCTTCCCAGTTAATCAAGTGAGAAACCGTCTCTGCCCCCACCACCACGGCGCATTTTGCTGCACCCGTTTTCACAAATTTTTCAGCCGTACTCAGCGCGTAAATAAACCCTGCACATACCGCCTGCACATCAAACGCCGGGAAACCATGCAAGCCTAATTTATCCTGCACGATACAAGCCGTTGACGGAAAAATCTGATCACCCGTTGTTGTGGCCACAATCAGTAAATCAATTTCTTCTTTGCTTACACCCGCAGCGGCAATGGCCGCCTCAACGGCTTTCAGCGCCAAATCAGATGTCAGCTCACCTTCAGCTGCAATATGACGCTCACGGATACCCGTACGCGAAACAATCCATTCATCACTGGTTTCAACGCGCGCAGCGATTTCCTGATTTGAAAGAATACGAGACGGTAAATATGAACCAGTGCCAACAATGCGAGCGTACATGCCAAACCCCTTATTCGACGGCAGTCTCTTGAGCTGCCAATTCTGCGAGCTGATCCTGAACTTGTTCAGTGATGCGCTGAATCACGCCAGAGCGCGCCTCATCCATCGCCTGCCGCAAAGCCCAGTAAAAAGCCACTTTGTCTGCACTACCATGGCTCTTCACCACGATGCCTTTCAAGCCCAGCAAGGACGCACCATTATAACGGCGCGGATCAACTCTGGCTTTAAAGCGCGCCAATACCGGCCACGCAAGGAGTGCGATAATGCGCGTCCACCAGCTGCGGGTAAACTCTTGTTTTAAGAAATCGGCCAGCATTTTTGCCAGGCCTTCCGAAGCTTTTAAAGCCACATTTCCGGTAAAGCCATCGCAGGTAACCACATCGACCGAACCGCGGTAGATGTCATTTCCCTCAACATTGCCCTGAAAATTAAGCCGGGATGCCTTCAATAATTCTGAGGCCTCTTTAACCGTCTCATTTCCTTTCTGGTCTTCAGAACCAATATTGAGCAAGCCCACGGTTGGGTTTTCAATATGGCGGGTTGCCGCCACCAGCGAAGACCCCATAATGGCAAACTGCAAAATATTATGCGGTGTACATACCGCGTTGGCCCCAAGATCCAGCACGCAAGTCTCATTGCGGCTGGATGGCATCATTTTGGCAATCGCCGGGCGATCAATTCCGGGAATGGTTTTAAGTACGAAACGTGCAGTGGCCATCAGCGCGCCCGTATTGCCTGCAGAAACGCAGGCATTGGCTTCGCCGGATTTAACCAGATTAATCGCCACACGCATCGAAGAATCTTTTTTATTCTTCATCGCCGACTGAGGCGATTCATCCATGGTCACCACTTCACTTGCGGCATGAACACGCAAGCGAGGGCCTACCGTGGCATGGCAAGCTTTTAATTCAACCGCAAGAACATCGGGCAAACCAACCAGCACGACATTTACATGAGGAAATTCTTTTAGGAAGCGAAGCACTGCAGGCACTGTAACGTGCGTGCCATGATCGCCGCCCATTGCATCAACGGCAACGGTGATATCCATCGGGGGCTACAAGTCCTGTAAGGAGCCAGAGAGTATTTATCAGCCATTCAGTACGCGGCTGGGAAAACGCTGCAATCAGGGCTCCAAAAAAGGCACAGACTGGGGAATCCAGAACGGCGAACGGCGCAAGGGTTGCCCGCTTGCGCCGCATATTACAACCCTGAGGTTGTAAAAGGGATTACTCGCCCTTAGCTTTGATAACGCGACGACCGCGGTAAAAGCCATTTGGGGAGATGTGGTGACGCAAATGTGCTTCACCAGTCGTAGCTTCAACTGCCAGCGCCGGAGCGGTAAGGAAGTCGTGTGCACGACGCATGCCACGCTTGGACGGGGACTTTTTATTCTGTTGAACAGCCATGATTGTAGCTCCTTGAAAACCAGTTTAATTGACAGTTTATTCCGCTTCCCTGGTTTTCAACTGAGCCAGGACAGCAAACGGATTCGGTTTTGAATCTTTTAAAACAATGCGATCTGCACCACAGTCTTCGTGCCGGGGCGCGAAGGGCAAGGCAAGCAGAATTTCATCTTCTATCAACGCAATAACATCAAGCTCGGGATCGATAACGATACCTTCGAGATCTTCGTCAGCGTTTTCTGCCTCATCAAGATGGGCCTCGTCTGGAAACTGTACGAGAGTGCTACCCACATTAACAAAAAAGGGCATGGGCTTTAAGCAACGCTGGCAAACGAGTTGAACTTCGCCTTCCACATCAACAAATAACCACGGCCGCTCTAACTTATCAATGCCGCCAGACAACTTCCAGACCATGCTGCCCTCAGTACTAGCAAGCAGATCATGTAAGCGGCCTAACTCAGACAGCGGGATCGTACCTTCAATCTTTTCGCCTTCAAGCGCGAATTGACCGCTGTGAATAACAGTCATAAGGAACCAGAACGAATACAAGAAACCGCGCATGATACAATCTCTTAACTAACCCTGTCAAAGTCATTTACGTAAGAGTCTAACAAATCCATGCACTTACCTCGATTAGTCCTCGCATCGACCTCGCCCTATCGCAAAGAATTGCTGGAGCGGCTGGGTATTCCATTTATAACTGCAGCACCCGATCTGGACGAAAGCGCCCTGCCCGGCGAAACAGCAGGCGACACCAGCCTGCGCCTTGCCATCGCCAAAGCCCGCGTGCTTGCTGATCAATACCCGGACAGCCTGATTATTGGCTCGGACCAGGTTGCGCTTTTAAATGGCGAACAACTGGGAAAACCCGGCACGCACGATCGCGCCGTTCATCAGTTAAGTAAAATGCGCGGCCATACACTGGCGTTTCATACCGCACTTTGCCTGTACAACACGGGCACGGGCAAAGAGCAGCATTGTGTAGATATTACCCGTGTCACGATGCGTGATTACACAGACGCCGAGATCGAATCCTACCTGCAGCGCGAAAAACCCTATAACTGTGCAGGCAGCGCCAAAACCGAAGGCTTGGGCATTGTGATGATTGCCGCTATCGAGGGCAAAGATCCTGCCGCCATTATTGGCCTGCCGCTGATTGAACTTATTACCATGCTTAAAAATGAAGGATTTCCACTGCTATGAGCGGCACCCTGTATTTGATTCCTGTCCCGCTGGGCACAGACACACTGGCAAGCGTCATTCCGGCAGATGTACTCGCCACAGCGCAGCGCTTAACACACTTTATTGTTGAAGCGCCTAAAACTGCGCGGGCCTTCTTAAAAGAATTTGGCACGCCGCACGAGCTGCGCAGCTTATGGATGGAAGAGCTGAACGAGCACACCAAAGAAGACGCGCTTGGCGCGCTGCTAAAGCCACTGCTGGATGGCCACGATGTTGGCCTGATGAGCGAGGCGGGCTGCCCTGGCGTCGCCGACCCCGGTGCCAACCTGATCCGTTTAGCCCACCGCAAGGGCATTAAAGTTGCGCCGCTGGTTGGGCCATCGTCGATCTTACTTGCCCTGATGGGTGCGGGAGCCAACGGCCAGAAGTTCCGCTTTAACGGCTATATTCCCGCACAAGACCCCGCCCGCCTGGAGGCCATTCGCCAGCTGGAAAACGACTCTTTCCGCAATAAACAAGCCGAGCTGATGATTGAAACGCCTTACCGCAACGGCGCATTATTTGATGCCCTGCTCGCAGGCTTAAAAGGAAGCACCCAGCTGACTGTGGCTTGTGATCTCACTACAGCAAATGAACTGATGCTGAGCAAAACCGTAGCAGACTGGAAAAGCGGGCCTAAGCCAGATCTACACAAACGCCCAACGGTGTTTGTGATTTACGCGGCCTAAGAAAACGAGAGCAGGGAGTGGAGAATGGGGAATAAGATCTACGCCCTACTCTCCACACCCCAGCTTCTGCAACCTGTGCCCCTGTTTTTTGAACTCTTTCTGAATGAGCTTAAACACATCGAGTTCAAATTTGCGCGGCTTAGCCATCAAAGATGCTAACTCATCAAGGTGGTTGATCGCCCCCAGATAGCACCACTGATCAAACACCTGCAGCACAGGCGCCCATTCCGGGCCTTCTGCCAGTGCAACTGCGCCTTTATAGGGCCAGACTGGGAAGCGATAACGCTCCATAGCCGCAGCAAAACGAGCGTTGTGCGTAATATCACGGCCCACACAGGCACCACGGCAGCGGTTTTCCAGAAACGCGGAACAAGGCGTCATTGATTTGGGCTTTGGCTCCAGCCCCAAAATCTGCCTGCATAAGCCATGACCATCGATCATTTTATTTAAAACATTAGCCGCTTCACGGCGTGAACGGAAAGGGCCAAATACCGGCTCCGCCCCCACCTCTGCCCACGGCGTCCAATAGGGCTGCAGCACATCATCTTTGGATACTAAACGCCATGCTCCCAATTCTTTAATCCGGCGCTGTGGCGGGTTGTAGCTTGGCTCCAGTTGCGACACCAGGCTGGTTTCCAGCAGCACGGCCCCCAGCTCGCCCGATGTTTCATGCCAAGCCAGCCTTTGGGTGCGCTTGGCCAGCTGCACTTCTTTAGGATTGGCATCGCTAAAGTGGGCCAGCACGCGCTTTCTGATATTGTGATTTTTGCCAATATAAAGCGCCACATCATCCGTGCCATAAAAAATATAAACGCCGGACGACTCTGGCAATTCATCGATCTGGGCAGGGTCCAGCGCAGGTGGCAAGGCAGGCTGACGCAATAATTCGGCAATCGCCTGATGCAGCGCCTCAAAGCCATGATCTTTCAGTGCCACATCCAGAAACTGCTGCAATAGCTCGGCATCGGTAAGGGCGCGGTGACGGCCGCCCGAGAAAGTCAGCCCGTAGCGGGCAATCAGGGCATCCAGGCTGTGTTTATGCTCCACCGGATAAAGCTTGCGTGAGAGCTTTACGGTACACAGCACCTGCGCCTGTAAACGCATATCAAGGCGTTTAAATTCCTGTTTTAAAAAACCGTAATCAAAGCGCGCGTTATGCGCTACAAATATCCGTCCCTGCAATTGCTCCAGTACCTGCTCCGCCACCTCAGCAAAGGGCGGTGCATCGGCCACCATTTCATTACTGATGCCGGTCAGCTCCTGAATAAACTCAGGAATCTCTTTCCCCGGATTCACCAGTTGCGACCAGCTGCGGCTGCCCTGCCCGTCAATCTGCACAATGCCTACTTCGGTAACACGATCCGTATTCGGATTCGCACCGGTGGTTTCTAAATCAATCAGAACGAGGGGGAAAGAAAAATAAGGGTTGTTCATGAACGGGGTAATCCAAACAAGCGGGCATCAATATAAATCTGGCTAAGCCAAACCTTAAACCTCAGAATAAAAGGAAAGCACAGCGCGCCACAGAGAACAGTAAAAACATCTTTTTCCTCTGTGAACCTCTGTGCTCTCTTTGACTTCTGCGGCTTAAAGTTTGGCCATGCTTAAAATCAGGCTTTTACAAACCTGAAGCACTGATGGATTTTGCGGTTGCGGAAGTCTTCCGGCACGGATTGCCCGGAGATATCGGTGCACATAGGCTTCAGCCAGTCATCCAGCGTAAAGGTGCGCAGATTATTAGAGAAGTACAGCACGCCACCCGGTTTCAGCAGGGCCAGTACGCTTTCTAACAGCCAGGAATGATCACGCTGGATATCCAGAATACCGTTCATTTTTTTGGAATTAGAAAACGAAGGCGGGTCCATCACGATCAGATCGTAGCGGGTGCTTTCGCTTAAGGCTTCGGATAAAAACTCGAACACATCAGCACGCACGCGCTGATGGCGGGATGGATCCATGCCATTTAAAGCGAAATTGCGCTCGGCCCATTCCAGATAAGTATTCGACATATCCACAGTAGTGGTATGTGTGGCCCCACCGGCTGCAGCGTAAACACTAAAGGAGCCGGTATAGCTGAACAGATTCAGGAAGCGTTTGCCTTTGGCTTCTTCCATCACCCGTTTGCGGGTATTGCGGTGATCCAGAAATAAGCCGGTATCCAGATAAGCACCTAAATTCACCCAGAATTGATTGCCACCTTCCTGCACCACAAAGTCTTCAGACAGCTCGCCTTCCAGCTTTTCATACTGCTGCAGGCCTTTTTGGCGCTGACGCAATTTCAGCACTACGGCAGATTCATCAATATCCAGCACTTCGGCACAGGCACTGCGAATCGCTTCCAGCCAGGCGGCATGATCTTCATCGCTTTCCATCCAGCCGGTTGCCACTTCCTGCAAGTGCACACGGCCTTCATAGAAATCAACGATTACAGGGAATTCAGGTACGTCTCTATCGTATACACGGTAGCAAGTAATGCCCTGCCGACGGGCCCATTTGCCCCAATGTTTAACGTTTTTGGCAAAGCGGTTACGAAAGCTAGCGATATCAGCCATTTTTATAAAATCTTGAGCACATAAAAGCAGAAGTGTAACAGGCAGAGCAAAAACCAGCCTGCACTAATCGACTACCGCCCCGATATCAGGCCACGCCGCGCTTAAAATACCAGCCATACAGCAGGCTCTGGCTTAAGGCTGAGCCTGATTTGCCCGCAGCGCCAGAAAGCGGTTAAACACCGGCTCAGGTACATATTGCCGCACTACGCCCTGCCAGCCAGCTGGCCCGACAAGCCCTTTCACCATGGTAGAGCTCACCTCTGCGATTTCACGCGGCGGCATCAGAAACACGGTATCAATATGCGGGGCAAGATCAGCGTTTACATAACGCATTTTGCGCTCGAACTCGTAATCGGCAGCTTCACGGATGCCGCGCAGAATAAAATTAGCCCCTTGCTCGCGGGCATAATTCACCAGAAATGAATTTTCAAAAGACTCCACCCGCAAGGAGGGCAAATGTGCGGTGGTTTCTCTGAGCATGGCCAAACGCTCAGCCAGGCTAAAGGTATATGTTTTATCCGGATTATCACCAATCGCAACAATCATTTCATCGAACATACCCACGCCATGCTCGATCATCCACAGATGGCCATTTGTCACCGGATCAAAACTACCTGCATATACCCCTTTACGCATGGGGATCATTTCCTATTTAAAAGATTTTGCTTATTACAGCCAGCAGCCCATATTTGGGACAAAAAAAACGACGCGCTCTGACTGCCCGCCGGGCAGCCAGAGTATCACGCCGTTTGACTTACATCTGCGCGTTGCGCCTTAACAAGAGGTGTTAAGCCTGCGGAGTGTCGATTTTTACAATTTGCAGGGTGTTTGCACCCAGACCGGCTTGCGAGCCCCAAGTCATTGCGAAGCAATCGCCAGCAGCAACACGATCATCACGCACCAGGGCCATTTTTACATGGGCAATTTGCGCATCGCGCTCGTTACCTACGGATTCTGGCATAAGCATGGGCTGAACATGGCGATATAACGCAAGTTTACGGTAAGTTGATACATTTTGTGTGACGGCCATAATAGGCACGGCGCTGATATAGCGTGACAGCCACAGTACTGAAGTACCTGAATCAGTCAGGGCCACAATCGCCTTCATAGGTAAGTGGCTGGCAGCATACACTGCCGCCATTGAAATACCCTGATCAATACGCTCAACCACTGCATCGCTGATAAAATCATTATCGCTTTGCATATCAGCGTGTTTTTCTACTTCCTGGCAAACACGCAACATGGCTTCTACAGATTCTACAGGGTACTTACCCGCAGCCGATTCAGCCGACAACATCACCGCATCTGTACCATCAAGCACCGCATTGGCCACATCAGACACTTCAGCGCGTGTAGGCACCGGGCTGCTGATCATGGATTCCATCATTTGCGTCGCAGTAATCGACAATTTACGCATCTGACGCGCCATCTTAATCATGCGCTTTTGCAAAGCAGGTACTGCCGCATCGCCCACTTCAACGGCCAGATCACCACGCGCCACCATAATACCGTCGGACGCTTCCAGGATTTCTACCAGATTGGTGATGGCTTCGGTGCGCTCAATTTTGGCGATCAAGCCTGCATGGCTGCCTTCTGCCAGCAACAGAGTGCGCGCCAGGTGCATATCGCTGCCACTCTTAGGGAATGAAACAGCCACATAATCAGCGTGCAATGCAGCCGCTGTTTTGATATCGGCCATGTCTTTTTCGGTCAGCGCGGGCGCTGTTAAGCCGCCACCCTGGCGATTGATCCCCTTATTATTAGATAAGGTACCGCCCACAAGTACTTTAGTTAAAACTTTAACGCCTGTTACCGAAATAACTTCCAGCTTAATTTTGCCGTCATCCAGCAATAAAATATCGCCCGGCACCACATCATTTGGCAATTCTTTGTAATCCAGGCCCACATAATCCTGATTACCCAGCTCACATGCCGCATCCAGAATAAACTCAGTGCCTTTTACCAGCTCAATTTTGCCGTTTTCAAACTTACCAACGCGAATCTTGGGGCCTTGCAAATCAGCCAGAACCGCAACAGATTGCCCGAGGCGCTCTGCAATAGAACGCACTAAATTAGCGCGATCGGTATGGTCTTGTGCGGTGCCATGGGAGAAGTTCAGCCTAACCATATTCACCCCGGCCTGAATCAGCTGTTCCAGGACCTTAGGGTCGTTGGAAGCGGGGCCGAGGGTTGCAACAATCTTTGTGCCTCTGATCATTAGGTCTTACTCCTGAATAAGGTGGAATCTTCAAATCAAAAATATCTTGGATAATTTTCTTTCTGATTTCTTGATTTTGTTCGCGATCATACCTACAAAATGCTTACTTTGTGCAAGCATACATTTTCGTCTTAGCCTATTGCGATTATCCCATCCGCATGAATAAGTTCCGACTCCGCCGGCGGGATGCCAGAAGTGAAGATATTTCATCGCTAAAAAGTACGGATCTCTTGCTCAAATTATCTGCATTCAAGACTTGGGGCAGTATCAATCTGCCAGGCAAATCGCATGCACAGATCATCCTGTTGCATGTGGCAAGCAGAATACGCCTTCCGAATAAGAATTCTTAGATGTAAATCAGTAAGTGTTTAGTCAAACGAAGTCACACCGCAAAATCGCCAATCCCGGATGCTCAGAGCCTTGAGCAAGAGCAAGGTTCCCCTTAGCAAATGCTCACTTTACCCGCGCCGTGAGTGGCCGTTTTTTCTGCAGGCCAGTATGGCCCTGCCGGGCACAACTTACTTCCCAATCCTTGCCATCAGCTCAGCATTTTTAGCTTTACGCTCTTCCTTTGTCATGGCGGGTTTGGGCTTGTCCCCTGCCAGACGGCCGCTGATGATCACATCTTCGGGCGGTAATTCTTTTAAAAAGCGGCTTGGCTCGGTAATTTGCCATTCGCCAGCGCGGCGGCGCTTGCCGCAATAGCTGATGGTCAGAGTGCGCTGGGCGCGGGTAATGCCCACATACATCAGCCGCCGCTCTTCTTCCACCATATTGCTTTCAATCGAATTCTGATGCGGCAGGATGTTTTCTTCACAGCCGATCAAAAACACATGCGGATATTCCAGCCCTTTGGATGCATGCAGTGTAGATAACTTCACCGCATCGACTTCTTCTTCATCACGCCCTTCCAGCATGGTGATCAGCGCGATGGTTTGCACTATATCAATCAGGCTTTTGTCGTCTTCCTCGCCTTTTTTGGTAATCCAGGCCACTAAATCCTGTACGTTTTTCCACTTGCTTTCGGCCGGGCGCGGCTCGTCGTTTTCATACAGCCATGTTTCAAAATCAATCCCCAGCAGCAGCTCATTTAATAAAGGCCCGGCTGGCTCTTTAACTGCCCGGTCTTGCATGCGATTGATAAAATCGCAAAACAGGCGCAAAGGCTCGTACTGTGCGGCTTGTACCTGATGAATAAAGCCTTCTTCATAGACCGCAGTAAAAAAAGAGACATTGCGGGTGGCCGCATAGCTGCCCAGTTTTTCCAGCGTAACATTGCCCACGCCACGCTTAGGCGTCGTCACGGAGCGAATAAATGCCGGGTCATCGTCCTGATTGGCAATCAGCCGCAAATACGCCAGTACGTCTTTAATCTCGGCCTTGTCGTAAAACGATTGCCCGCCCGAAATCACATAGGGAATACGGCGCCCCCACATCTGTTGTTCGATAATCCGGGCCTGATGATTACCACGGTACAAAATGGCATAGTTGGAATACTTACCATTGCTTAAAAAGCGGCTCGATTCCAGATGATCCAGCACCATCGCCGCTTCTTCTTCCTCGGTTTTGGTTTCAATCACCATAATCGGGTCGCCCACCCCAAGATCAGACCAGAGCTTTTTCTCAAACAGCTTAGGATTATTGCCGATCACCGCATTGGCGCAGCGCAAAATACGCGCCATAGAGCGATAATTTTGCTCCAGCTTAATCACTTGCAGCTTGGGAAAATCCTCTTGCAATAGGCGCAAATTATCCACATTTGCACCACGCCAGGCATAGATAGACTGGTCGTCATCTCCCACCGCCGTAAACAAACCTGTTACGCCAGCCAGCAGCTTAACCAATTGATACTGGGTGGTATTGGTATCCTGGTATTCATCCACCAGCAAATAGCGCAGGCGGTTTTGCCATTTTTCCAAAACCTCGGGATTAGCCTCGAATAAATCGACAGGCAGGCGGATCAGATCATCAAAATCCAGAGCCTGATAAGCAAACAAGGTGTCCTGATAGGAGGTATACAACCTGGCCAGCTGTAATTCGCCCTCTGATTGCGCCATATTCAGCGCTTTTTCTGGCGAGATGCGATCGTTCTTCAGCATGGAAATCTGGCTCATGCTGGTGCGAATCAGCTGCTTATCGGTGGTAACAAGTTGCTCGCTGATAATCTTGGCAGCGTCTGCCGAATCCAGAATAGAAAACTGCGGCTTATAGCCCAGATGCCGCGCTTCTTCCCTCAGCATTTTCAGCCCCAGGGAGTGAAAGGTAGAAACCGTCAGCCCCTTGAGCATTTCCTTAGGCAGCAGCGCCCCCACACGCTCCTGCATCTCGCGCGCGGCCTTATTGGTAAAGGTAATCGCCGCGATATTTTTGGCATTCATGCCCGCCTTCTCAATTAAATACGCAATCTTCTGCGTAATCACCCGCGTCTTGCCGGAGCCTGCGCCCGCCAGAACGAGGCAAGGCCCGCCCAGATAAACGACAGCCTCGCGTTGGGGAGTATTTAAGAGATGCAGCATGAGAAACCCTGGTAGTGAAACAGCGGCCGAAGTTTAACATGGGCAGGCCTGCCGCTGATCGGAGGGGCGAAACGCCCGGCTTAAAACAACTTCACCAAAGCCTCACAAACCTGCGCCAGATACCTGGCATCAACATCATCAAACGTCGCCAGTTCTGCCGAATCCACATCCAGTACCGCCAGCACCACGCCTTCACGATTTATCAGCGGCAAGACGATTTCTGAGCGGGCTAAGGACGAGCAGGCGATATGCCCGGCAAAGGCATCGACATCCGGCACCACCAGCGTTTGCGCCTGCGCCCATGCACTGCCGCAAACACCGCGCCCTTTTGGAATACGGGTGCAGGCAATTGGCCCCTGAAATGGCCCCAGCACCAGCTGATCCTGCTTCACTATATAAAAGCCCGTCCACAGCCAGCCAAAGGTGTGATGCATGGCGGCGCAAACATTGGCCATCGCGGCAATCAAATCGCTCTCGCCCTCAATTAAAGCCAAAGCTTGCGGAATCAGGTTTTGATACAGCTCTTCTTTGCTATTACCTTGAATCAGTAAATTTTCTGCCATTTTTATTCCAATCCATATTGATGATTCGCTATCTAAACTACATTTCACTCAGCTTTTAGCCAGTGACTTATTTAGCTTCACTCTCTCCCAAAGTACATACATATTAATGCCGCCTGATACACCAAACAAATAAGCAAGAATCACATTGATGTCTTGCAAGGAAAAAGCAATCACACAACAAAATTGTAAAATAGTGATTCCAATAAGTATTTTATCCTTCCCATTCATCATTACAGTTCCAGTTAATGCTCATTTATTTAGTAATGAAGCAGATGACTATCTAAGCGCATCGCCAACAGCAATGCTATATGAGAATCCAGTATGATGCTGTCAAATCTAGTCAGATCAACCGAGACTTCTATGATCCAAATTTCTGGACTTACCTTTGATTACCCCGGCCACCGGGCGTTGAATCAATTGAATCTGAGTGTAGAGCCTGGCAGCGTTACGGCGCTGGTGGGGGCCAATGGAGCAGGTAAAACCACCTTGATGCGCTGCATTGCCGGCCTTGAAACACCGCTTTCCGGCTCGATTGCTGTGGCGGGCTTAGATGTACAGGAAGAACCACGCGCGGTGCACAGGCAGATGGGCTATTTATCAGATTTCTTTGGCCTCTACCAGGATTTAACCGTGGCGCAGTGCCTGGAATACGCGGCGGCATCGCAAGGCCTGGCAAAAGATGCGATTGAAGCCGCCATCAATAACACCGCGCAGCGCTTGTCTTTGCAAGATCGCTTAGGGCAAAAAGCCAGCAGCTTGTCGCGAGGCTTGCGCCAGCGGGTAGCCATCGGGCAGGCGATAATTCATGCACCGCAAGTATTGCTGCTGGACGAGCCCGCATCGGGCCTCGACCCGGAAGCGCGTAATGAGCTGGCGATATTATTCAGGCAACTGCAAGCCAGCGGCATGACACTACTGGTTTCATCGCATATTCTGGCCGAGCTGGAAGCCTATTCCAGCCATATGCTGGTGCTGAAAGACGGCAAAATCTTAGAGCACCGCGCCTTGTCGGGCAGCTCACACAGCAGCAGAGCCCTGCAGCTCAGCCTGGCCAGCCCCAATCCGCACCTTGCCGAAATACTGGCAGGCCACTCCAAAGTGATGCTCGGCAAAAATCAGGACAATCACGCCGAGTTTGATTTCAGCGGCACAAGCGATGAGCAGGCCCAATTACTGGCAGAGCTGATCCAGGCAGGGCTAGCCATCAGCAGCTTTGGCGAACAGAACTTGCAACAAGCTTATTTGCGCACCATCGCCAGCAAGGACGCAAAATGAAGCCTGAATTCAAACATCATTTGGCGTTGAGCTTTTGCAGGAAAAACTTGCAGAAAGTTTTCCTGCGCACCAGGAAGGAAACGATATGAATCCAGAATTCAAACGCAATCTGTGGTTAAGTTTTTCCATGCAACGCTTAATCGGCATGCCTGCCATCCTTGCACTGATTTTTTTAGCCGTAGGAATGAACACCGAATTAAGACACCTGGGAAGCACCGCAGTAGCGCTCTTTATAGGAATAGTCTGGCTGTGGGGGACCAAAAATGCCGCAGCCGCCATTGGTGACGAGCAGCGCGATCACACATGGGACCAGCAAAGGATGAGTGCGCTCAGCCCGTGGGAAATGGCATGGGGCAAGCTGTTTGGCGCAACGCTGTTTAATTGGTACGGCGGCGCACTCTGCCTGCTGATGCTGCTGGTGGCAGAGCTGCCAGGCAATCCAACCAATGCCATCAGCAAGGCGCTGTCAATGGCTGCCATTGGCCTGCTGCTGCATGGCACGGCGCTGGTGATTAATCTGCAACTGAGCCAATCTGATCTGGCTCAAAACCGCCGGGGCAGCTTTAATTTGCTGCTGGCCATCCCTGCTTTTTTTATGATGCCCAATCTGTTTGAGATGAGCGATACGCCGCTTACCTGGTGGGATATTTCCTTTCTGCCACTGCAATTTCAGCTGCTGGCGGGCTCTTTCTTTGCATTTTGCAGTGTGTTTGCTGCATGGCGGCTAATGCAAAATGCCCTGCAAGTGCGCACCCTGCCCTGGGCATGGCCCTTGTTTGCCTGCCTGCTGGCCGCTTTCTTTGCTGGTTTTAAACATGATCAGCTGGCAATGCTCGGGCTGATTATTTGCAGTGTAATGACTTATGCCATGCTCTTTGCAGAGCCCAATGGCTTCACCGTCTGGCAACGGGTCATCACCCGCATCCAAAACCAGAACTGGCACGGGGCACTGATCAATCTGCCGCTCTGGCCAACGACACTGATCCTGTCTTGTATTTTTGCACTACTGGCAGGCAACCAGGGCACTGGCGACTTTGCTGACAGCACACCGATATCCATCTCACTGATCTTGCTGCGGGACTGCGCCATCTGCTTATTCATCGCATTAAACAGCAATAGCAAACGGATACTCGCCAGCAGCCTGCTCTGTCTGGCTATCATCAACGGCCTGCTGCCATTCTTAGCCCACAGCAGCGGGCTGGAAAGCCTGGCCTCTATCCTGATGCCGATCAGCCACACATCTGCGATTGCCAGCATTTTAATCAGCGCAATACACGCAGCAATTGCCATTTGTTTATTGATTTGGAGATGGCAGAAAATGGTGAAGCAGAAGGATTGATGTCGCCCTTTTAGCGACGAACGTAGCTTTAAAAGCTACGTTCGTCGCTAAAAGGGATATTAGATTCACCTGCCCGGTGGCGGGGTGATTTGTTTGGATTTGTAATCGCACACATCATTCACTACGCAGCTCCAGCATTCGGGCTTACGCGCTTTGCATACGTAGCGGCCGTGCAGAATCAACCAGTGATGGGCGTTGAGTTTGAATTCGCCGGGGGTGACTTTAAGCAGTTTTTCTTCGACTACTTTCACGTCTTTACCCGGCGCTAAGCCAGTGCGGTTGGATACGCGGAAGATATGTGTGTCGACCGCAATAGTCGGTATGCCAAACGCGGTATTCATCACCACATTGGCAGTTTTCCGGCCAACTCCGGGCAGTGCTTCCAGTGACGCTCTGTCTTGCGGTACTTCGCTGCCGTGCAAATCGATCAGCATCTGACAGGTTTGCAGCAAGTGTTTGGCCTTGCTGTGATATAGGCCGATGGTGGCAATATAGGATTCAAGCCCCTCCAGCCCCAGCGCCAGAATACTTTCGGGTGTATTCGCAACAGGAAACAAACGCTTAGTCGCTTTGTTGACGCCCACATCGGTAGCCTGAGCCGACAGCAAGACGGCTGTGAGCAGCTCGAAGGGTGTGCTGTAGTTCAGCTCGGTAGTGGGATTAGGGTCCAGACCGGCAAGGCGCTGATAAAAAATACGCCGGGTTTCTTTATTCATTTTTTATTCCAGAAATTCATTTCTGGCTCAAAGCACGTGCCTGGCATATCCAATGTTTTGTCTTGCATATAGGCCTGTGCATCCGCGATGGCCTGGTTATAAACACTAGGCGCAATTTCTTTCATAAAGAAATCCAGCAGCATCCCGGCCTGCAAGCCACCAATCGGCTCATCCATATTTTCATCGAAATAACGGCGAATCGACTTCACCAATAAGGCTTCAGCTTCTTTGGATATTTTTAATGTCATGAGGGACCTGTTTATTTAGAAAAATCATCATCAGACATCTCATCCCACTCATCCCAGGGCATGCTCATTATCTGAAAGTAATAATACAGCGCCACGACAAGCGCCACGGAGCCCAGCACCAGCAGCGCCAGTCTGCCCCAAAAGCCCATGCTCATCAGCCACCAGACCAGGCTGGCTAACAACAGATAAGCTAAAAGCTCAGTGATTCGGCACAGCATCTGGCAGCCGCACTGATTGTGCTCTGGCTTCTGCTCTTTTATCCATTGCCGTTTTGCCTGCAATTAACAGCCCAAGACCGATAAATGCGCCGGGTGGAAGGATGGCGAGCAAAAACTGGTAATGCATATCGGCGGGGATAATATAAATCGTCCACGCTTTGGCAGCAGGGCCAAACACCAAGTCGATACCAGAAAGCAGAGTACCCTTGCCCACCAGCTCGCGCATCCCGCCCAACACCGCCAGCACCATGGTCAGGCCGATGCCCATAAAGAATCCATCGAGGGCTGAATCCCAAACACTATTGCGGGAGGCAAAGGCTTCGGCACGCGCCAGCACGATGCAGTTGGTCGTAATCAGCGGAATAAAAATCCCCAGCACCACATACAAGCCATGAGCGTAGGCGTTAAACAGCAAATCAACCACCGTCACCAGCGCAGCGATAATCAGAATAAAAATCGGGCTGCGTAATTCATTCGGCACAAATTGCCTGATGGCTGCAATGGCCGCGCCAGAAACCAGCATCACCAAGCTTGTTGCCAGCCCCAGCGATACGCCATTCACAATATTGCTGGAAACCACCAACACGGGGCACATGCCTAAAACCTGCACCAAACCCGCATTCTGCTTCCAGATGCTATTTCTGATAATTTCTTTGCTCACTTACTGCTCCATGACGTGATGCAATTAAAACCGCAAATATTCTAATACATGATATGCAGACACAGAGCACACAGAGAAAACCTTAAGAAAGTGCAGGCCTAAGAGCTTGCTCTGTACTCATCCACTTCAGCTTTCGTCGTAAAGCAAATCAGTTTTTCTCAGGCTGTACAACGGCTGGCACACCCTATGTATCTTGAACGTTTCTCAGTGGGCTCTGTGTTCTTATTCAGCTCTGTGTCTGCAGAGCTTTTTTAGCTTACCGTACTCCAAAGTTGCGGCTTGCTGGCCACGTATTCCAATACTCGTTTTACCGCTGCTGTCACAGCGCGCGGGCTGATGGTGGCGCCGGCCATATAATCAAAACCACCACCGTCTTTTTTAACTTTCCACGCCGCAGCATTTTGGGTGTTCAGCTCTTTGCCTTTAAATTGCTCTATCCAGGGTGATTTGGCCGCGTCGATATAATCCCCCAGCCCAGGCGTTTCTTTATGCGCTACAACGCGCACGCCCAGCACCTGGCCATCAATATCCACGCCCACCAGCAATTTGATCTTGCCTGCATAACCATCCGGTGCGGTGGCTTCAAACACGGCGGCGACGGTTTTACCGGCTTTTTTTGCCAGATAAAAAGAGCTATCACCATCGTTACCCAAAGCTTTGCCATCCGCTGCCGACAAGGCGTGGGCGTCTTTCAGCAGATTGTTATCAAAGCTTTTGGCGGGCAACACCTGGGCAATCAGCGCCACTTTGGCTTTTTCTTCATTAAACAAGACTTTCTTGCGGGTCAGCTGATAAGTGCCTGCCATCAAGGCCGTAAACACCACCGCAAACAAAAACAGCGTCGCCGCACCTCGCACCCCATTAGCAAACATGGTCTTCATTAAACAACTCCTAAAATCTGGAAAACCTAAGCTACGAATCTATTTAATCAAGACTTACGCCCAAAGACCGGCGGCTGGGTGTATTGGTCGATAAAGGGCGTAGCGATATTCATGATCAATACTGCAAATGCCACACCATCCGGATAAGCACCGAACACGCGGATCATATAAGTCAGCACGCCTGCTAAAGCGGCAAAGATCAGCCTGCCGCGTGGTGTGGTTGGCGCAGTAACCGGGTCGCTCACAATAAAAAACGCCCCCAAGATGGCCGCGCCGCTAAACAGATGAAACCAAGGCGGGCTGTAGTAGGCGGGGTCCACTCCGTAAAACAATGTGGCGGTCAGCATAAATGCACCAAGAAAACCCACAGGAATTTGCCATGGAATCAGCTTAGACCAGAGCAAATAAAGCCCCCCCAGCAAAAATCCCGCCGCAGCCCATTCGCTGCCAACCCCTGCTACCGCGCCAAAAACAGGCTGCTGAAAAATATCGCTTAAAGCATGCTGCTGCAGCAGCGCTGTTTTAACCGTATCCAGTGGTGTGGCCGAAGCCATGGCATCAAACGCCTGCGGCAGCTGGCCGCTAAAAATGGTGAAGATCTGAGCCAGGCTGTCCAGATGCGGCATATCCAGC
This sequence comes from Iodobacter violaceini, assembly GCF_011601265.1. Classification (GTDB taxonomy): domain Bacteria; phylum Pseudomonadota; class Gammaproteobacteria; order Burkholderiales; family Chitinibacteraceae; genus Iodobacter; species Iodobacter violaceini. The sequence continues at coordinate 43,921 of NZ_JAAOLX010000011.1, read as the reverse complement.
GGCAAAGGCGCTGCCCAGCGCGACATTTGCGCGGGGAAAGACACCATCATCACCGCAAAACCCACCATGGCCGGGTTAAACGGATTCTGCCCCAGGCCGCCATAGAGATGCTTGGCCAGGCAAATTGCAATTAATGTGGCCAGCACCACCATCCACCAAGGAGCGAGTGGCGGTATAGAAAGCGCCAGCAAAACCGCCGTCACCGCTGCCGAGCCATCGCTGATAAATGGTTTAACCGGATAGTTGCGCAGCTTTAAACAAGCCGCCTCGGCCAGCAAAGCGGTGCCAAGAGCCAGCGTCATTTGCACCAGCACACCCACGCCAAAAGCCCAGGTCAGCGCAATAATCCCCGGCAACAAAGCCGCCGCCACTTTGAGCATGACAACTTGCAAGGGCGTCGGTTTAATAAAAAACGGCGATGTGTTCATTTACATCCTTATGTTTTTGGGCACGCCATACCGTGCCGCTACGATGCTTTTCTTATTCCTGATTAGCGGGATAGCTCAGTAAAAATCATTTCAAATTTTAAATATATGAAAAGCGTCATCCCCGAGTGCTTTTATCGGGGATCCAGCTATTTAGAGCACAGCGTAACTGGGTTTCCGCCTTCGCGGAAATGACGCTTCAGTAAGCTGAGCGAAGCCACTAATCAGGTTCTTGTTTAAGGCTGGAAATCCGCTTACACCTCATCGTATGGCAAATCATCCGCATCAATGCCGATAAAATCAGGTTCTGGATCTTGGCTAAACTGCACGGCCTGTATCTCTGTTTGGCCCAGCATTAAGGCTTTAGCCACCCGGTGCATGCCGTCCATTACCCTGCCGTCTTGCGACAAAATAATAGGGAAGCGCAGATCGGTTTCATTGATTAATTTGGCGTGCTCAGAAATAGCCCGGCAAGTGGGCACGGCTCCGCCCTCATCAAACCAATAGCTCTGATCTAACTCAGCAATCTGCTCCAGCGGCACGCTGATCTCGGCAAACTTTACGCTCAGCTTAATCAGCCGGTGCACGTCCCAGGCCTTTAAGCCCTGCTCTGATGCACGTAAATGATATTGCTTTCGCATTGCCTCAAGATCATTCATCTTTCGCTGCCTTAGCTGCTTTTGCCGCCATCGCTGCATCAATACGCGCCTGGCGTTCAGCGGCCAGTGCTGCTTTTTCCTCTGGGCTCATGGCAGCAAGCCGTGCTTTTTCTGCGTCTCTTTTGGCCATAGAAGCCCGAATTTTGGCGGCTTTTTCTTCATCAAGAGAAGACGCTGGCACTTCTGCAGGCACAGCGTTTTCTGCTTTTCTTAATGCAGCAGCGGCTTTGGCCCCGGCGATTTCGGCTTGTTTGGCTGCACCCCACGCACTGCGCTCTTCCGGGCTCATTGCGGCAATACGAGCGCGCTCTTCCCGCCGCTTATCCAGAATTTCTTTAGTGCGGTCGGTTTTATCCAGGCTGCTGGCTGGCAGGGTTTGCGCTGGGGCCATTGGCTGCGCTTCGCTGCGCACCACCGGTGCAGCGGCTTCGGCCTCGGCTTTTTTCGCGGCGGCTCTGGCCATTGCAGCGGCAATTTTGGCTTTTTTCTCGGCCGCTAATTGCGCGGTCTGATCCGCTTCTGGTGTAGCTGTACTGTCACTTACAGGCGCTTCGCTGGCCACCGCAGCCTTAGCCATCGCCGCTTTAATTTTGGCTGCGCGGATGGCGTCTTCCGGATCATCCGATTCCACCGCTTGCGCTAGTTTTTGTGTCGCTTTAGCGGCCAGGCGTTCGGCTTTTTCTTGTTTCTCGCGCTCGGCCCTGAATTCTCTGAATTCGAAACGCTCGCGGGCTAAATCGGCGGCGTGCTTGGTTTTTTCAGCGGCCCAGATTTCAGATTTAGCAAAGCGGTAGTAATCCACGAGACGAATATTGCTGGGGCACACATAGGCGCAAGCGCCGCACTCTATGCAATCAAACAGATTGCGCTCCTGCGCTTTGCCAAAGTTTTTGCTTTTAGCAAACCAGAATAAATCCATAGGTTGCAGTTCAGCAGGGCAGGCTTCGGCGCATTTGCTACAACGAATACAAGGCATTTCTCGTGGTTTTTCGGGGAAATCCGCAGGCGTTTTGGCGATCACACAATTGCCCGCTTTGCTCAGCCCCGCGGCCAGAGACGGCAGCTCAAAGCCCATCATCGGGCCGCCATAGATATACCCGCTGCTGCCTTTATCTCCCGCGGCTTTTAATAGCTCTGCCAGCGGCGTACCAATCAACGCCTCGTAATTGCCTGGGCGCTCTACATTGCCGGTAATCGTGACCACACGGCGAATCACCGGCTCGCCATGGGCCAAGGCGCAGTAAATACTATGGATGGTAGCCACGTTAAAGCACTGCACGCCCAAGTCTGTAGAGCGCATGCCACTTGGCACTTCGATATTGCACAATAACTTGATTAACTGTTTAGCACCTCCCGATGGATACAGCGTGGGCACTTGCACCACATCAATGGCCGCGACTGCCTTGCTGCGGCTGGCTTTTATCGCATCCCGCAGCGCTGCTGCAGCTTCAGGTTTATTGTCTTCAATACCAATCAACACCTGCTTTGCATTGAGCAAAGACTGCACCATCAAAATACCGGCGATGATTTCGGCAGCGCGCTCCTGCATCAGCCTGTCGTCGCAGGTGATATACGGCTCGCACTCTGCGCCATTAACAATCAGGGTATCGAGTGGCTTTTTTCCATCTAAATTGCTGCTTAATTTAAGATGCGATGGAAACACCGCACCGCCCAGGCCCACTACGCCCATATCGCGCAAATAAGTGCGCACTGCATTTGGCTCTGCATTACGCCAGTCAAACAGCGGGCGCTCCTGCCACTGATCCTGGCCATCGGGAATCAGCACAATGCAGTTATCGCTTAAGCCCGAAGGATGGGCCACCGGATATAAACCAACAGATTCAATGCGCCCTGACGTTGGCGCATGTAAGGCGGCCGAGATCATGCCGTCTGCCGCAGCAATCAGCTGGCCCTTAGCGACTTGTTCCCCGACTTTAACCACAGACTTGGCAGCGCTGCCTATGCTTTGTTGCAAGGATAAAATCAGCCTGGCCGGTAATGCCGCTGTTCTGATCGGATAATGGCTGGATTCGGCTTTATGCTCGGGCGGATGAACACCGCCGTGAAAGGTGATGATTTGCCTGGTCATGATTGCAACTTAATTGGGATAACAGGATAGCGCCAGCGCCAGTTATTCACCGTGGTACCTAGCGGAACAATATCAATGCAATCCACAGGGCAAGGCGCTACGCATAGCTCACAGCCTGTGCATTCAGCCGCAATCACGGTATGCAGCTGCTTGGCCGCACCCACAATGGCATCCACAGGGCAGGCCTGAATACAGAGCGTACAGCCGATGCATACGGCTTCATCAATCAGCGCTACGGATTTGGGTTTTTCTACGCCATTCTCTGCATTAAGCGGCTTAAATTCTTTGCCCAGCAAATCGGCCAGTTTACGAATGCCATCTTCCCCCCCTGGAGGGCAGCAGTTGATATCGGCTTCTTCATTGGCAATTGCTGTGGCATAGGGTTTACAGCCAGGAAAGCCACACTGGCCACACTGAGTTTGCGGCAGGATCGCATCGATTTTATCCACCAGCGGGTCTTCATCAACCTTGAACTTGATCGCAGCAAAGCCCAGCACCGCACCCAGCACCAAAGCAAGAACAGCCATTAACAAAATGGCCAGTAAAAAAGACATAGTTTTCCTATAAATGATTGCACATCACAACTTACAAACCCAAATCCAGAACCACAGAAAGCACGGAGGACACAGAGTTACAAGGAGAAAACCTACAAGATATCAATACCTGAAGACATGACTTAGCAATGAATTTGATTTTCAATCTGCGCCTGCTTCGGGAGATCTTTTTTTATGATTACTCCATGAACTTCCGGGGTTTCACCATGCCCCTCCGTGGTTCAAGATTTGGGTTTTACCGCACCAGGCCAGCAAATCCCATAAATGCCAAACTCATCAAACCTGCGGTGATAAAAGCCACCGGTGTGCCTTTAAAGAATTCGGGGATGTCTGCTCCTTCCAGCCTTTCGCGCATGGCTGCAAACAGAATCAGCACCAAACTAAAACCCACTGCCGAGCCAAAGCCAAATAACAGTGATTCGACAAAATTATATTTTTGCGCAGAGCTGATCAAAGGCACGCCCAATACCGCGCAATTGGTGGTGATCAGCGGCAGATAAATCCCCAGCGCCTGATACAACACTGGGCTGGCTTTATGAATAAACATTTCAGTAAATTGCACAATCGCGGCAATCACCACAATAAAAGCCAGGGTGCGCAGGTATTCCAGGTGCCAAAAGATCAGGATCTGATCGATCATCCACGAGGTGCCTGAGGCCAGCGTCAGCACAAAGGCCGTGGCAAGGCCCATGCCGATCGATGCTTCCAGCTTTTTAGACACGCCCATAAACGGACATAAGCCCAGAATACGCACCAGCACCGCATTATTTACCAGCACCGCGCCCAGAAGCAGCAGCAGGTAGTGTTGAAAATCCATGGTTTAAAATCCTTCCTCAGAGCGGGTGAAAATCCAATCTGCTTAAGTACACACGCCATTGGAGCGGCTATCCGCCCCAGATCACTTTAAAAAAGCTTACGAGGCGGGTACCACGGGTGCAAAAAATCCGGCTTTTTTACTTAAATGGACAGGATGATGGATAAACCGCAGTAAAGCTTTCTGATCAGGCGGGCTTCCTGCCGTGGCTTTTACCCGCCTGCCAATTTATGGCAGCTTCAAAGCCCTCACCTTTTACGCTTTTAATTCATCAAGCCGTAAGAGCCGCAATCGCCTCGACACAATCACTGACCATCTGCGGGCCTTCATAAATCAGGCCGCTGTACACTTGCACGAGGCTGGCACCCGCACGGATTTTCTCAGCCGCGTGCTCGCCCTTGAAAATCCCACCCACACCAATAATAGGCAAAGCACCATCCAGTGCCTCAGCCAGATCACGGATCACCTTGGTTGATTTGGCCCTGACCGGCGAGCCTGACAAACCGCCCGCTTCATTGCCGTGTTTTAAGTGCTCTACACCCACCCTGGATAAGGTGGTGTTGCTGGCAATCACGGCATCAATACCGCTGGCCACAAGACGCTCAGCAATATCCTGCACCTGATTGCTGTCTAAATCGGGCGCTATTTTGAGGGCAAGAGGTACATAGCGGCCATGACGGTCCGCAAGTTCTGTTTGCTTTTGCTTTAAAGCCTTCAGTAACCGCCCCAATTCATCCGCACCTTGCAGCTGGCGCAAGTTTTTTGTATTCGGGCTGGAGATATTAACCGTGACATAGCTGGCGTGTTCGTACACTTTATCCAGGCAGATAAGATAATCATCAGCCGCACTTTCAATCGGAGTGTCGAAGTTTTTACCAATATTGATGCCCAGAATGCCTTGATAATTACTGTTTTTAACGTTCTCGATCAGCTTATCCACGCCATCATTATTAAAACCCATGCGGTTAATAATGCCCTCGGCTTCTGGCAGACGAAACAGGCGTGGCTTGGGATTGCCCGGCTGCGGGCGTGGAGTGACGGTTCCAATCTCCAGGAAACCAAAGCCCAGCTCAGCCATCGCATCGATATGATCGCCATTTTTATCTAAGCCTGCGGCCAGACCAACAGGATTAGGGAAGTCCAGCCCCATCACAGACACAGGGCATTCAGGCACCGCAGGCGTAAACGTGCGCAAAAATCCCAGGCTGTGTAAGGCATGCAAGCCGGTGAATGCTGCAGCGTGCGCTTTTTCGGCGTCGAGCAAAAAAAGAAAAGGTTTAGCTAACTGATAAGACATGAGGCAGGAAATCCGGCAATTGATAGGCAAAACTGCACTAAAGGCGCTGCTGGCTTCCCTTTTCCAATGTGCAATCACACAGAGGAAAAGGGTTACACAGATAAGACTAAATGCTCAATCAACCCTTGCGGTTGACGCAAGCATCAAAAGTGTTTTGCATCAGGGTAGCCACAGTCATCAGGCCCACGCCACCCGGCACAGGGGTAATCCATGCGGCCTTTTCTTTGGCCACATCAAATTCAACATCACCACAGAGCTTGCCGTTTTCTAAGCGGTTAATACCCACGTCGATCACAATCGCGCCCGCCTTAATCCAGTCCCCCTTCACAAAATTAGGGATGCCTACGCCGGCCACCACAATATCTGCACCGCGAACTTTGCTTTCTAAGTCTTGCGTTTTGCTATGACAGACCGTCACGGTAGCGCGCGCCAGCAACAGCTCTAAAGCCTGCGGGCGACCTACGATATTAGATGCGCCAACAATGACAGCGTCTTTACCAACGATATCAATACCAGTGCGCTCTAATAAAGTCATCACGCCACGAGGGGTGCACGGGCGCAGCAAAGGCATTTTTAAAGCAAGGCGGCCAATATTATAAGGATGGAAGCCATCCACATCTTTTACCGGATCAATCAGCTCGATCACTTTCTCTGCATTGATATGTTTAGGTAAAGGCAGTTGCACCAGAATACCGTCGATCTCATCATCCTGATTAAACTTGGCCACAAGAGCCAGCAAATCTGCTTCTGAAGTGTCCGCTGGTAAATCAATATCAATAGAGCGAATACCTGCATTGGCACACTGACGCTTCTTATTACCTACATAAACCTGGGATGCAGGATCTGCCCCAACCAAAATGACGGCAAGTGCAGGAGCACGCAAGCCACTTGCCACACGGGCATCTACTTTGGCACGAACATCACTAACAATTTCGGCCGAAATGATTTTTCCGTCGAGAATTTGGGCTGTCATGGGTAAAACTCCTGCTGTAGCGATCGCAAAAAACGCATTTTCTCATGCAAAAGCCTCCAGCCCAAACATTTCCTGCATATTTTTCAAACTAAGCTTCATTGAACCAAGTAAGAAATATCAAAAAATTTAGTCTAATATTAAAATATTTTTCCAAGCTAAAATCATCTTAAAAAACAACAAGTAGCATAAGAAAAGCCCCCTTTAACCCATGATTTTTGCCCCTCCATCATGAAAAAAGATCACGAAGGTGCTTGACGCAAAAAAATCCTCACAGTATATTGCGTCCTCTGTTCGGGGCGTAGCGCAGCCCGGTAGCGCATCTGCTTTGGGAGCAGAGGGTCGTGAGTTCGAATCCCACCGCCCCGACCAGAACTTATCCTTATACGATAAGTTGTTTTAAAGTAAGATCTTATCCGCCCAGATAAGCAGATTTATAGTACGGTTGTACAGTGTGCCCGTAGCTCAACTGGATAGAGCAACGGCCTTCTAAGCCGTAGGTTACAGGTTCGATTCCTGTCGGGTGCGCCAAGTGTGTAATCGACTATTAAAACGAACCAAAATTTTTGTTTCAGACTTGTAGTAGTTTAAGTCTAAAACGCACCGCTCAGCGGTGGCTGTAGCTCAGTTGGTAGAGTCCAGGATTGTGATTCCTGTTGTCGTGGGTTCGAGCCCCATCAGCCACCCCAGTAATAAAAAAAACCCAGCTTCGGCTGGGTTTTTTCATTTCAGTCATCCAGCTCTCCCTTCCATATTGTTTATGTGGCATTGCTCATGTACTTGCCATACGATGCTGCTCATTCTCGTCTCCAGAGCCCGACTCGTGAAGCTTGCCCTTATCCCTTTATTTATTTCTGCATCGCTTTGGGCCGCGCCACCCAAATTGCCTTTTTATCAGCTCAATGCCAGCCAGCTGGCGGTGGTGGTGAATCGTAATGATCCGCTCTCTGCTGAGATTGCCCGTTATTACGTACAAAAACATGGTTTAAAAGCAGAGCAGATTTTTGAGATCAGTCTGCCAATTGATCGCACCTGGGTCAGTGAAGGTGAATTTGCCGTAGCTAAGGCTGAGCTGGATGCGGCACTGCCTGCGCATATTCAGGCACTGGCGCTCGCATGGGCCAGGCCTTATCGGGTCAATTGCCTTGGAATGACCTATGTCTTTACGCTGGGATATAAAGAGGGGCTTTGCCAGGATAGTGGCAAGCCTACGCCCGCGTCCCCTTACTTTAACCACGCCAGCACCCTGCCTTTCAGTGATCTGGGTATACGGCCCAGTATGATGCTGGCGGCCAATAATCTGACAGAGGCAAAAAAGCTGATTGACCGGGGCAATGAGTCATGGGGGAATTTCCCACGGGGTACTGCTTATTATTTAACAACCAGCGATACAACGCGCAGCGCCAGAGCGCCCCTATTCCCCAAAAGCCAAACCCTGCAACACCCGCCTGTGAGAATAGAAAATCTGGCCAGCGATGCCCTTAGCAATAAAAAAGATGTTCTGATTTATCAAACAGGGCTGGCAAAGGTAGATAAGCTGGAAACCCTGCAGTTTTTACCCGGTGCACTGGCCGATCACCTGACTTCTTATGGCGGCATGCTGACCGACAGCGGCCAGATGAGCAGCCTAAAATGGCTGGAAGCTGGCGCTACCGCCAGCTACGGCACGGTGAGCGAGCCTTATTCATATCCGCAAAAATTCCCTCACCCGCAGGTTTTGCTCTTTCACTATCTGGCCGGAGCCTCTGCCGTTGAAGCCTATTGGAAAAGTGTGGAATGGCCTGCTCAGGGCGTATTTATTGGTGACCCGCTGGCCGCGCCGTTTCGCAGCCTTAGCCCGCGCAAGCAATAACCTGGTAACGTTCCGCCACAAACCACGGCAATGGGAGAATACGGAGGGGCACAGAGGAAAATAAGGTTTTCTCTGCGCCCTCGTTTTACCCTGTGTTTCAAGATTTAGCATTCTGCCCTTTAAACCGGCGCTGCTTTTCCGTACTACTGAATAGTTACAAAGCGCCATGCAAAGTCAAAAGCCTTATAATCGGGCAGCGATTCTTTGAGGCTTTATCTATATGCATACCTTTTACTGGCACGATTACGAAACCTTTGGCATCAACCCGCGCCGTGATCGCCCTTCGCAATTTGCCGGCATTCGCACCGATGCAGCATTAAATGAAATCGGCAAGCCGCTCAATATTTTCTGTAAACCCGCCCCCGACTACCTGCCCGACCCGGAAGCCTGCCTGCTGACCGGCATTACGCCGCAACATTGCTTAGAAAATGGCGTGGATGAATTTGAATTTGCCGCCCGTATTGAGGCCGAGCTGGCCACGCCCGAAACCGTGTCTTTGGGCTACAACACCATTCGTTTTGACGATGAAGTCACACGCTTTATGTTCTGGCGCAATCTGATCGAGCCCTACTCACGTGAATGGCAAAATGATTGCAGCCGCTGGGATTTACTCGATGTGGTACGCACCACCTATGCGCTGCGCCCTGAAGGAATCATCTGGCCCACACACGATGATGGCCGCCCTTCCTTCAAACTTGAGCACCTCACCAGGGCCAACGGCATCAGCCACGAAGCGGCTCACGATGCGCTGTCTGATGTACGCGCCACCATCGCTCTGGCACGGCTGATCCGTGAGAAACAACCCAAACTCTTCGACTTTTGCTTTTCACTGCGTAAAAAAGACAAAGTACTGGAGCAAATAGGCCTGTCTGACAGCAAGCCATTTCTGCATATCAGCGGCATGTTTTCTGCCGAGCGTGGCTGCATCGCGCTGGTCTGGCCACTCGCCATGCACCCCAGCAATAAAAACGAAATCATTGTTTGGGATTTAGCCTTTGATCCAAGCGAGATTTTCACTTTAGATGCGGAAACCATACGCCTGCGCATGTTCAGCAAAACGGCTGATTTACCCGAAGGCGTCACCCGCCTGCCAATTAAAAGCATTCATATTAATAAGTCCCCGATTGTGATCGGTAATCTCAAAACCTTAAGCAGCGAGCGGGCCGCACACTGGAATATCGATGTAGAACAGGCCTTAGCCCACGCCCAAATCGCCGGAAGCGCTCCCGATATGAGCGCAATCTGGCAGCAGGTATTTACCAGTGAGCATGCCCAAGCCGATGTGGATGAAGATTTATACGGCGGGTTTATCGGCAATAACGATAAGCGCCTGCTGGCCAAACTCCGCCACTTCAGCCCTGAAGAGCTGGCAAAAGAGCGGGTGAGCTTTGAAGACCGCCGCCTTGAAGAAGTGTTTTTCCGCTACCGTGCCAGAAACTTCCCGCACAGCCTGAACCCAGCCGAACTGCGCCGCTGGGAGCAGCATCGTGCAGCCAGATTATTTGACGGCGCAGGCGGTGCCCGCACACTGGAAGCCTTTGGCGACACAATAGATACTTTGTCCGAAAACGTCAGTGACGCGCAAGCCAGTATCCTTTCCGCCCTGTTTGATTATGCAGAAAGCATTATGCCGTTTGAGGAATAAGCCGCGGGGAGTGGGGATTACCTTTATTAACACTGATCTCTGCTCCCCCAAAATCTACCTGCCTTGAAAAAAACCAATATTTTTTTCCAGCACCCGGGCATGCTCTGCCAGCTCCTGGGCCGCACAGCTGAGTGAATCAGCATCGCTGGCATTGGCCTGAGTGCTTTGAGTAAGCTGCTCTACGGCGCAGCTGATGTGATCAATCCCCTGCGCCTGCTCTTGTGAGGCAAAAGAAATTTCCTGAATCAGCAAAGATGTTTTTCGGATAGATGGCACAATTTCTTCGAGCAGCTTACCCGCAGCCTCTGCCTGGCTCACGCTGTTTGCGGCCAGATCACTGATTTCCTGTGCGGCCAGCTGGCTGCGCTCAGCCAGTTTTCTAACTTCGGATGCAACAACCGCAAAACCCTTACCATTTTCACCGGCTCTGGCCGCTTCAATCGCTGCATTAAGGGCCAATAAATTAGTCTGATAAGCAATATCATCAATCACACCAATCTTTCTGGCAATTTGTCGCATGGCATTAACTGTTTGCCTGACGGCTTCGCCACCATTTGCAGCATCACCAGCTGATTTCCCCGCCATACTGTCGGTCATTTGAGCATTTTCGCTATTTTTGCCCACCGTAAAATTAATCTCTTTAAGAGACACGCTGGTATTTTCAATATTCATCATTTGTTCTGATGAATTTTGCGATAAGCGTTGAGCCGAGGCATTCACCCGCTCTGATGTCAGAGCCAGCACGCCCGACGCAGCTTTGATATCTCCAATCACCTGCCTGAAACGCTGCAGCATTCCATCCAGCGCCCCTAACAAACTTTGCTCATAAAGCACATGAAATCGGGAGTTTAAGTTTCCTGCCGCAATTTCTTGCACATATTGCAAAGCCTCCCTTGGCTCACACCCCATTAAACGAATAAGACGGTGGTACATCCATCCCAGAGCCAGCAAGATGGCAAGACCAAATAAAAAAAGTATGGCCAGCAAAAGCTTTAAAAAAGACAGCTCTTTTTGCTCGGCCTTGTTCACGGCAAGCATGGTTCTTTTATCCAGCAAGACAAAAAAGTCATCTACCGGACGCATAATTTGTGCTTTGTACTGGTGATACGTCGTGTTATGCATTAAATCGGCTGCGAGTTTTAAATCTGGCTCACCCTTCTTCGTAAAGCCCCCGGCTTCATCAGCAAAAAATCCTTTTACCGCATTCATTGCAATGGTTTCATTTTTCACCAAACCATCAGAATTAGCCTGAGCTTCTTTTAATTTGGCAAATTCGGCTTCAGTAAAGCCTGCCTTGAGCATTAATTGTTGCAAAGCAATTTGCTCCCCATCAGGCCGGGGCAAACGATCACTAACCGCCTTAAAATCCCAATAAATACGCTGATACTCCTGAGGCCTGGGCTTTTTTCCATTGCGAATATCCAGCACATCCCAGTATTGCTTTTCATATTTGGCATCGCCGGTTATGACATAACTACGGGCAAGACGGGTCAAATCATCAGAGCTTTGCCTTAGCTCATCGGCCAGTAAATAAGAGTTGTATCGCTGAAACTCGGTCTGGCCATGCTCATCGGCGCTTTTCTTTAATAAAATCACCACGCTGGCCAGCAAAATCAAGGTAAGTACGACCAAGAACCCCAACGCCAAAAACATGCTTTTTACACTGCGCATACTGTAAGCCCCATAGAGCCAAATGCTCCATTCAAGAATAGGACAGCTTTGAATTAAGAAATAAAGAATTAGCTATCCAATAACAGATAAATCATTTCATTCAGCCCTGCGACGAACTTGAAAGGTTCAAATTCTCTGTGCCGTTACTCAATCTCACAGAAAATTATTCGCTGCCATACAGAAAGTCATACGCGTGTACAACACACTTAATGCACCGGGAGACATAAACCAGCACAGCCATCGATAAAGCCGCAAACACCGCAGCCAGCCTTGCAAAATATGGCGCAGGATGTGCAAAGCATTGCCTCCCGCTACCGGCTGGATGAGGTGATCATCTGAGCGTTCTGCAGTGCAGCGATAAAACTGAGGCCAGCGTACATTCCCGCAGCGTTCTGGCTTAAAATAGGTTTTTTGCTTCCAGCCGAAACTCATCCGATGAAAATCGCCCTTGCCCAGCTCAACTCCATCGTCGGCGATCTTGCCGGCAACACGACCAAAATCTTTGCGGCCGCCGCCGAGGCAAAGGCCAAAGGCGCGGATATTTTGCTCACGCCAGAGCTGGCGTTAAGCGGCTATCCACCGGAAGACCTGCTGCTGCGCCCGGCCTTTTTAGCCGAGTGCGCCCAGTGCGTTGGCCGCTTTATTGACGAGCTGGACGGCATTACGCTGGTGCTGGGCTATCCGCGCGCCAGTGGCGACGAGCGTTTTAACAGCGCCATCGTGATTCGGGATGGCAATGTATTAGGCCGCTACGACAAATTGCTGCTGCCTAATGATCAGGTATTTGATGAAGTACGTTATTTTTCACCCGGCTATTCGCCCTTTGTATTCGAACAGGATGGCGTGCAGATTGGCTTAGCCATTTGTGAAGATATCTGGGATGTAGAGCCTGCCTCCGCCGCGGATGACGAGGGGGCTGAATTATTACTCATACTGAATGCATCTCCGTACAACCAGGCCAAGCAATCCACCCGCCGCGAAGTCGTCGGCCAGCGAGTGGACGAAACAGGCATGGCGATGGTGTATTGCAATATGGTGGGCGGGCAAGATGAGCTGATTTTCGACGGCCAGTCTTTTGCCCTGAATAAATCAGGCGAGCTGGTTGCGCAGTTACCCGCATTCAGCGAGCAAGTAGCGATCGTTGAATATCAAAAAGGCGATCTGCAAACCGCTGAAATCACCCCGGATTTAAGCGACGAAGCCAGCGCCTATCAGGCCCTTGTTTTGGGCGTACAGGACTATATCGGCAAAAACCGCTTTCCTGGCGTGCTGCTTGGCTTATCTGGCGGCATTGATTCTGCGCTCACGCTCGCCATTGCTGTGGATGCCTTAGGTGCAGATAAGGTGCATGCGGTCATGATGCCCTCCCGCTACACCGCGGACATCAGCGTAAATGACTCGCGCGAAATGATTAAAATCCTGGGCTGCAAGTATTCAGAAATCGAAATCTGGCCGATCTACGAAGCCTTTATGAACGGCCTTTCCGCTGAATTTGAAGGCCTGGCAGCGGATACCACCGAAGAAAACCTGCAAGCCCGCGCCCGGGGTACGCTCCTGATGGCGCTTTCAAACAAGTCAGGCAAGCTGGTGCTCACCACGGGCAATAAATCCGAAATGACCACCGGTTACGCTACGCTCTATGGCGATATGGCGGGTGGCTTTGCTGTGCTTAAAGACGTGGCAAAAACACTGGTTTATCAGTTATCCAGCTGGCGCAATACGCAAGGAGTGGTGATTCCGGAACGGATTATCACCCGCCCGCCATCAGCGGAACTTCGCCCGGATCAAACCGATCAGGATTCATTACCTGCTTATGAAATTCTGGACGCCATTTTGCAAGCCTATGTAGAAGAAAACCTGAGCCGTGCCGACATTATTGCCAAAGGCTTTGCTAAGGCGGATGTGGATCGCGTGGTGCATTTACTCACCATCAATGAATACAAGCGCCGTCAGGCTCCGGTTGGGCCACGCATTACTCATCGCGCTTTTGGCAAAGACTGGCGCATGCCGATTACCAATCGCTTTTCGATGTAGCTGTTTGGATGAGCAAAAAGCAGGCCGTCATTAAGGCGGCCTGCTCCTGAAGCCTACCCCCTTACACATAACCTGACCTACCGACTCCCGGATTAAATCATGCTCAAGCTCGACCGTTACTCGCGCATTGCCAGTTATTTTATCATCGGGCTATTTCTGCTCTTAGTGATGCTCAATCACTTACTTCCTGCCTTGCTGATTGGTCTTTTAGTCTATGAATTAGTCGCCCAGGCGGCACAAGCCCCCCTTGTTTCACGCCTTCCCCCCAAACACGCTAAACCTGTGGCCCTGATTATTTTTTCTGCCATCATCATTCTGCTTCTGGTGTTAATGGGGTTTAGCCTGGCTTCGGTGTTTCATGGTGAGTCGGCATCCATGCCCAGCATTATGCGAAAATCGGGCGAGATTGCCGAAGCACTGCACCTTGAGCTTGCCAACTGGCTGCCCGCCTGGATGCTGGAAAGCCTTCCACAAGATGTAAGTGCATGGAAAACAGCGTTCTATCAATGGTCAGATAAGCATATTGCCCAGCTGCAGCAAATTGGTGCGCGCACAGGCCATACGCTGGCACAAATGCTGATTGCCATGGTGATTGGTGCCATGCTGTCTTTACATCACAATAGTGATGACAAAGCCCCCTTACTCAGCGCACTGCAAACACGTTGTTCCCGCTTAGCCAATTCTTTCCGGCAAATTGTTTTTGCCCAGGTTCGCATTTCCGCGCTGAATACCTTTTTTACGCTGATCTATCTGGCCGTTATCCTGCCTTCACTCGGCGTATCGTTACCGCTGACTAAAACCCTGATTGTGATTACCTTTCTGGCAGGGTTATTACCTGTTATTGGTAATCTTCTTTCTAATACCGCCATTGTGGCCGTCAGCATGAGTGTTTCGGCATCCGTCGCCGCAGGCTCACTGGCCTTTTTAGTAATCATTCATAAATTAGAGTACTTCCTGAATGCCCGTATCGTTGGCGGGCGTATCCATGCATTTGCCTGGGAGCTATTACTGGCCATGCTGTTAATGGAAGCGATCTTTGGCTTACCCGGCCTGGTAGCGGCCCCTATTTTCTATGCTTACTTAAAACAAGAGCTTAAAGCCGCCGAATTGATTTAGTTCATCTAAATTACCGGATGACTGGCTGGAGTCATCTGTAACGCGAACGTAACTCACCACTGTTATTCTTACAATTCACGTTGCATATTTGGCTTCATATGAATGAATCACCCTGCCTTGAGTCGCTCAAGCACGAACTTGAAAATATTATCAGCCAAAACCAGTTAACGGCTCTTTTTCAACCTATTGCATCAACCCGAGACGGCGAAATTTTTGGCTATGAAGGGCTTATCCGTGGCCCTTCAGCCAGTTTTCTGCATTCTCCTATTAATCTTTTCCGCGTTGCCGAAGAGCTGGGCTGTTTGCATGCACTGGATTTTGCCTGCCGCAAAGCCGTAATTAAGGCCTTTGTAAAAGAAGAATTATCAGGGCGGCTGTTTCTGAATGTGATTCCATCCTGTCTTGCCGAGCAAGACTTTAAGCCAGGCGCAACGCTGGCCTTATTAACCGATGCGGGTCTTACACCACAACGTGTAGTCATTGAGCTCACCGAAACCCAGCCCACCCACGATTACAATCTGCTTAAAGAAGCGCTGCTGCATTACCGGAATATGGGTTTTAAAATTGCGCTTGATGATCTGGGAGAAGGGTTTTCTTCACTCCGTCTGTGGTCAGAACTCAAACCTGAGTTTGTTAAAATTGATAAATACTTTATCCAGGGCCTGGCTGACGATGCGCAAAAAAGACAGTTTGTACGATCCATTCAGCATATCGCGCTCAATACCGGCACCCGCGTCATTGCAGAAGGCATAGAAAGCCAGGCCGATTTACAAGTTGTGCAAAAAATTGGTATTGGCTATGTACAGGGTTATTTTATTGCGCGACCTAATACCCATCCCCCCAGGCAGCTCAATCTTAATCTGCAGGAAAAAGACCACCGGCCTGGCGGGCTAAAAGAGCAGAGCGCCGGGCAGCTGCTCGTTGAAGTGCCCTCCGTGGTTCCCAAACAAAGCGGCACAGAAATCTGCCGTATCTTCAGCAAATATCCTCACATTCATGCCCTGCCAGTGATTGATGAAGGCCGGCCTGTCGGGCTTTTGCGCCGGCATGAAGTCATTGAGTTTTTTGGGCGGCCTTTTGCCAACGAGCTGTATGGCAATAAACCCTGCAAAGCATTAATGGATTGCACGCCTCTGATTGTTGAGCACTCAACCAGCCTGCAAGAATTATCACAGCTCGTCACCGCAGCGGATCACAGACACCTTGCCGATGGCTTTATCATCACCGGGCAGGGGCATTATTTAGGGATGGGGACAGGCCATGATTTGATGCGTGCCATTACCGAATTACAAATTCGGGCCGCACGCCATGCAAACCCGCTTACCTTATTACCCGGCAATGTACCTATCGAAGAACAAATAGAAGTTTTACTGACAGAACAGCGCAATTTTACTGCCGCCTACATCGATCTGGACCACTTTAAACCCTATAACGATGTGTATGGCTATGCTTGCGGTGACAGAATGATACGCATGCTGGGAGAATTGCTCCTCAGCGTGGCCGATCCTCAAATGGATTTTGTCGGACATATCGGCGGGGATGATTTTATGATTCTGTTTCGTTCAGAAGACTGGAAGCAGCGCTGCCAGAATTTACTCAAAGAATTTGAGCTTAAGGTACAAAGTTTATTTAAACCCGAGCACCAGCTGCAAAATGGCTATAGCAGCACAGACCGCCGCGGCGAGCTGCAGCATTTTCCACTAAGCAGCCTATCGATCGGGGTAATTGAAGCGCATACCGGCGTGTATTTAACGCATCATGAAGTTGCTGCTGCCGCGACCCATGCCAAGCATCTGGCTAAAAGTAAAATGGGGAACAGCTTATTTGTTGAGCAACGCCGGCTGGCCCAACAGGAGGCGCTGCTGGCATAACTTCAGCCAGGCTTTATGCCTGATCACTGACCGCTTCGCCCTGCTGCAAAAAATCAAGCGACCAATCCAGGCCGTACTCTTCATTAGCCAAATGGATCAGTGGCGCAAGGCCTGCTAATAAAGCAGGAAGATGCGGCCGCACTTCTTCCTTATGGCCTTTATGCAGCATCAGCAGCGCATCAGACAGCGGCAATAAAGGCAGACGGTTGACGTTCTCATCCGGCATTAAAATCCGCCCCTCGCCTGAAGAGCCATAAAGGCGTGTAATCGCCTTACTGAATAATGCCGGTGCCAGATGCGTATCGTCATGCCAGGAGTTAGCAACCGCAACGCTGGCACTAACCTCTAAACGCTCATCACGGAAATTAATCCGCGCAGCCGATACGCATTGCCTTAAACGCTCGGCCATGACGCGAACTTCACTTAATGAAGTACCAGGCGCCACAATAGCAAACTGCGGCCCTTCCACATGGGCCAGCGTATCCTCACGGCGCAATTTTGCCGCCAGCAGCTTTGCCAGCAGGCTGAGCATCTGATCTGCCAGCCTGTCGCCTAACTTTTGCTTTAACGGCTGATAATGGTCGATCTCTAAAAGTAAAAGAGTCACTTCAGAATTATGGCGCATGGCGTAGGCCATGGATTGCTCCATCTGCAGCATCAGCAAATGCGAGCTGGCCACCCCTGTACTGTGATCTCTGGATGCAACCTGAGCCTGTTCTGTACGAACGATGGCCAGCTCATGCTGCATGGCAGCAAGATGAATATTCGCAGCGACACGCGCCAGCAGTTCTGTTCTGTCAGTTGATTTAGAAATAAAATCTGTCGCGCCACATTCAACGCATTTTTGCTTGATTGCGTCGTCTTCTTCACCAGAAATAATAATCACCGGCAGCAAATACAGCCGGCCATCCCCGGCACTCCGTGCGCGGGCCAAAAGGCCCAGCCCATCAAGCTCCGGCATACTTAAATCGGAAATAAGCAGCTGAATTGTTTCATCGGCCAGCAGTTGCTGCCAGCCCTCTTCGCCATTGGCCGCTTCGACCACGTCATAGCTGGTGGCAAGATGCTTCTTGATTGTCGCCCGCACAATGCGGGAATCATCCACAACAAGAATGCGGGGTAAATGAAGTTGTTCTGAATCCACTTGCGACATCAAATCATGCTCGTCTTGCATCGTTGATAAAATTTAGCATAAACGCGTCAGCTCTGCCGATATACGGTCAAGTAAGCAGCGATAAATCCGATAATATTCAAGCATCCACCGGTTTTAAATTGGGCCCCAAAAGGAAACCCTGCTGTAACCTGATGCAGTTTTTTCGTTTGCCAGCGGTAAGCTACCTCTAAAGCACATAAAATTAAGCGAATCCTCCGTCCTCCCGCAAGCATTGTATTCATCTCACAAGCGGCCAGCCCAAATAAGGAGCGAGCTTTATGTCTATAAATTTGCAGCTTCAGTTAAGCATTGCACCGCTTTCTTGCTTTGAAGCTCAGCGCTGCCTCACTCAGCTTGCGCGAGAAGGCATTGTAACGCTATGGCAAGATCAACGCCCATTAAGTAATGATACTTGCTTACTTAATTTAAGTGCAGAGTGTGCAAGCTCTGAAAGCCCAGAGTGGCTGAGCGAACGCTTAGCCGCCGCCGTATGGAAAGAAACAGGCCGGTTTGTGCGCCTGAGCTGTCTTGTTGATACCGAAGCAGCAGAGCATCTTTTTACCTTTGAAGAACCAGACTACCAACGCCTTATGCCTGCCTTCCGCCTGCGGATGCCACCATTACGCCGCTGATCTGTAAATAGCGGGCAAACAAAAACCCCAGCCGAGGCTGGGGTTTTCTTCACTCGAACATCCGTAGAATCAGGCCATAGCCTTGATTGCTGCAGACAAACGGCTCTTATGACGAGCTGCTTTGTTCTTGTGGAAGATTTCTTTGTCAGCGATACGGTCAATGATACTGACGGACTGTTGGAAGACAGTCTGAGCCGCAGCTTTATCACCTGCTTCCACAGCCTTCAGCACCTTTTTGATCGCGGTGCGGAAAGCGGAACGCTGGCTGGTATTGTGCTGGCGGGCTTTCTCAGCCTGACGTGCACGCTTGCGAGCTTGGGCACTGTTAGCCATGTTTTGAAACTCCTGACGGGCTTGCCCAAAAAGCGGGCTAATTCGGAAACCGGCGATGATAGCGCCACTTTTACGTTCTGGCAAGCAATGATCAACTTGATTCTGCTCAGAGCACGAAAAAACCTCATTTTTCCCATAAATTCAGTGGGTCACCGCCTGGCTTGCTACAGGGATAAGATACGGCCTTATAATTGCGCCCTCACTACTCAGACCCTCCGGCATGAACCTTCTTAAAACACTGGCAGCAGTCAGCTCCATGACGCTGGTTTCACGCATATTAGGCTTTGTCCGCGACACCATTATTGCCCATGTATTTGGCGCAGGTGCTGCCACGGACGTCTTTTTTACTGCTTTTAAACTGCCGAATATGCTGCGCAGAATTTTTGCCGAAGGTGCATTTTCACAAGCCTTTGTGCCTACTCTGGCCGAGTACAAAACGCGCAAAGGAGAGGAAGCCACCAAAGATTTTGTCGCAAAAATTGCCGGCATGCTGACTTTAGTTCTGGTTTTAGTCACTTTGCTGGGAGTTTTGGCAGCCCCTGCAATTATTTATTTTTCTGCGGCTGGCTTTGCCAAAAACCCGGATAAATTTAATCTGGCAGTCGAGCTGCTCCACTATATGTTTCCCTATATTTTGCTGATTTCGCTATCTTCTTTGGTCGGCAGCATTTTAAATACCTACAATCGTTTTTCTGTTCCAGCCTTTGTTCCCACGCTCTTAAATATTTCATTTATTGCCTGCGCACTCTGGCTGGCCCCGCTAATGGATCGCCCTATTTTTGCACTGGCTATTGCCGTACTGATTGGTGGCGTTGCCCAGCTTTGTTACCAACTGCCCCACCTGGCTAAACTGGGAATGCTGATGTGGCCCAAGCTGGATATGAAAGACGAAGGTGTCTGGCGGGTTATCAAGCAAATGGGCCCCGCCATTTTTGGCGTATCGGTTGCACAGATCAGCCTGATTATTAACTCCAACCTTGCCTCTTTTTTAGCTTCAGGCAGTGTTTCATGGATTTACTATGCCGACCGGCTGATGGAATTCCCAACGGGCGTGCTTGGCGTGGCCTTAGGAACGATTCTGCTGCCCAGCCTGGCCCGCAGCCATGCCAGTGGTGATCAGGCCAGCTATGACCGCTTACTGGATTGGGGACTGCGCCTGTGCATCATGCTTTGCCTGCCGGCCACCGTGGCCTTAGCCATCCTTGCTGAGCCTTTAGTGCTCACCCTGTTCCAGGGCGGCAAGTTTTCTATGCACGATGCCTTAATGACCCAACAGGCGCTGGTGGGCTATAGCGTGGGCTTAATCGGGCTGATCCTGATTAAAATCCTCGCCCCGGCGTTTTATGCCCGCCAGGATATTAAAACCGTGGTGCGTATCGGCATTATCACGCTATTGGCCACCCTGGCGATCAACCTGATTTTCTTGTACACCCTGCCACTTAAGCATGCCGGGCTGACGCTGGGGATGAGTTTGGGTGCGTGCCTGAATGCAGGCTTGCTATACCGCACGCTGCGTTTACGGGGCTACTACGCCCCACAAGCTGCATGGAAGGGTTTTATGCTGCGCATCGTACTGGCCGTCGCTACCATGAGCGCCCTGCTCTTTGTGCTGCTGCACTTTATGCCCGCCTTTGCCGGAATGCATAAGCTGGTCAGGGCAGGCTGGCTTAGTGTTCTGGTTGTCACCGGTGCAGGAGCTTACTTTGCGGCACTCTTTGCCCTCGGTTTCAGACCAAAAGACTTTTCACGCAAAGCGATTACGGATTAGTGAATAACTTATCAGGCAGGTTTAAAAAAATTCCCCTGCTAAATATACTCATTTCAAACGAAACAGAGGTCTTAATGAAACCACTCAGAACAATCATCATTGGCATGATATTGGGATTGATTGGCCATACAACTTCGGCAGCAGACGAATTTGCTCTGCTGCGGGAAGAAAAACTAGGCAATCTGCAGATTGGTCTTCCTGAAAAAGAAGTCATAAAAACAATCAGCTGCAAGGAAAAACGCGGGCCTGATAAATTGTGGGATGCAGACGGGGCCTATCATCAGGAGTGGTTTTATACCGATTGTGGCATTACGCTTGATATGGTTTCAGAGAAAAAACGCGGCGCAAAAAAAATAGCAGCAATTACCATATTTGCACCCAGCACTTTAAGTACCCGCCGTGGCATCAGGATTGGCAGCAGCATGCAGGATGTGATGAAAGCCTACAAACCCTATTGGAATAAAGAAGAGAGTGACGCCAATCATTTTATAGCGGGCAGCATCTATGGCGGAATCATCTTTAGCCAGGAAAAAAAGAAAGTGAAAAGTATTTTTCTTGGTGCGGCGGCTGAATAAAAAACCTTGCAACAAGGCCAAAGCCATTACATTTTCCCAATAAAAAACCCACGAATCGCTTCGTGGGTTTTTTATTAGGTGCCCGCTAAATTACAGCACTTTAGCAATCGCATCTGCTACGTAATCAATGTTTTTTGTATTGAGTGCAGCAAGGCAAATCCGGCCAGTTGAAACCGCGTAAATACCGTATTCGTTTTTCAACACTTCAACCTGCGCCGCAGTCAGGCCGGTATAGGAGAACATACCACGCTGAGCCGCTACAAAACTAAAATCTTGCGCTACGCCACGCTCTGCAAGCTTAGCAACTAGGCTGGTACGCATTGCACGGATACGATCACGCATGCCGGCTAATTCGTCCTCCCACTGCTGACGCAACTCTGGGTTGGACAGCACTGCAGCCACTACAGCACCACCATGGATAGGTGGGTTGGAGTAGTTGGTACGAATCACGCGTTTCAGCTGGCTTAATACCCGGCCCGCTTCCTCACGGTTTTCTGTCACGATGGACAAAGCACCTACGCGCTCGCCATACATCGAGAAGCTCTTAGAGAAAGAGCTGGAAACAAAGAATTGCAAACCAGAGGCAGAGAATAAACGCACAGCAACGGCATCTGCATCGATGCCATCAGCAAAGCCCTGATAAGCCATATCAAGGAAAGGCACCAGGTTACGCTCACGGCAGGCTTCAACCACTTCCGCCCACTGTGCATCGCTCATATCTGCGCCAGTCGGGTTATGACAGCAGGCGTGCAATACGATGATGGAGCCTGCTGGCAGGCCAAGCAGAGCCGCTTTCATGGCGGTGAAATTCACACCGCGAGTCGCTACATCGTAGTAAGGGTAGTTTTCTACCTTAAACCCTGCTGATTCAAACAATGCGCGGTGGTTTTCCCAGCTTGGATCGCTGATATAGACGCTGGCATCTGCATTCAGACGCTTTAAGAAATCAGCGCCGATTTTCAAAGCGCCCGTGCCGCCTAAAGCTTCTGCAGTGACGACGCGGCCGGATGAAACCAGCTCGCTGTCCGCACCAAACACCAGATTTTGTACCGCCTGATTGTATGCACCCAAGCCTTCGATGGCTTGATAGCCCCGTGGTGGCTGGGCTTCCATACGGGTTTTTTCTGCCGCTTTTACCGCAGCCAGCAATGGAATCTTGCCATTGTCATCGTAATACACACCCACACCCAGATTAACCTTGCCAGCACGTGTATCGGCATTGAAGGCTTCATTAAGACCCAGAATCGGGTCACGAGGTGCCATTTCTACTGCGGTAAAAATCGAGGATGTCATCCTGTACTCCAGCAAAAGTAATTGGGAAGGCGTGAAAGCAATCTGGCTCTCTGAACAGCATGGTGACAGTAAGAAAGCAAGACGGCTGGCAATGCGCTAAAAGCACACTTTACAGCCAGCAATTTTAGCATGGTCAGGCCCACACACGGCC
Source organism: Iodobacter violaceini (assembly GCF_011601265.1). Taxonomy (GTDB): domain Bacteria; phylum Pseudomonadota; class Gammaproteobacteria; order Burkholderiales; family Chitinibacteraceae; genus Iodobacter; species Iodobacter violaceini. The sequence continues at coordinate 21,019 of NZ_JAAOLX010000011.1, read as the reverse complement.
TTTTCCTTGTAAGCAAAAGCACTGCACGCGCAAAACTTTGCCCATCTTGCCGACCATCGGTCATGATTTTTATGCAGTGCAACAAAAAGCGAGCCTGCAAGCTCGCTTTTTAATAAGCATCCCAAAGCTTTAATTTACAGCTAAAGGCTCAACCAGCTTCACGACCTGCCGCACACCCGAAACACGGCTGGCAGCACGGGCAGCAGATTCGGCAATATCAGGCCTGCTTACGCCCATTAAATAAACCACGCTGCGCTCGGTAATGACTTGCAAATGCACTGCGTCGGCATCGTTGGCATCCGCCAGCAAGGCGGTCTTCACTCTGGCGGTCAGCTGTGTATCGTACAGACGATTAGCGGCAGTGGAAGGCACAGAAACAACGGTTTCGTTGTAAATTTTACGGGCCCTGGACTGGCGCTGAGCAATTTCATACACCTTTGCCTTAGCCGCCTCATCCGGCACTTCGCCTGTGAGTAATACCATGCCATTAAATGCAGTGACATTGATATGGGCTTTTTCTTTCCATGTATCGATGATATCGCTGCTAATTTTTGCGCCTAAATCAAAGTCTGTTTTGATGACTTCTGACTTACGCGGATCCGATCCCACCATAGCGCCTACAGCTACGCCGCCTACCAGAAGAATGGGGACGCAGGCAGATAAAGACGCCGCCAGCCCCAGGGTGAGTAGTGCGCTTTTTAGCCGCATTATTCGCCGCCCAGCAACATAAAATCAACTGCGTCGCATAGCGCATGAATCATGGTGATATGTACTTCCTGGATTCGTGCCGTGCGCTGCACCGGCACACACAAATGCACGTCGTCACCCGACAGGATTTCACCAATCTGGCCGCCATCCCGCCCGGTAAAGGCAATCACATTCATTTGCCTGTCGTGTGCTGCATGAATTGCTGAAATCACATTCGCAGAATTACCCGATGTAGAGATCGCAATCAACAAATCGCCAGGACGGCCCAGGGCATGCACTTGCTTAGAGAAAACCAGATCGTAATCGTAGTCATTGGCAATAGCGGTAATCGCCGAAGTATCGGTAGACAAAGCGACTGCGGCCAAGCCTGGGCGTTCACGCTCGAAACGGCCCACCATTTCTGCAGCAAAGTGCTGCGCATCAGCAGCCGAGCCCCCATTACCGCAGGTTAAAATCTTGCCGTCCGAGATAAAGGTTTGCACCATTTTCTCGGCACCAATACGAATCCCTGGGGAGAGCAGCTCCATGGCCATTTGCTTGGCGTCGATGCTATCCAGAAAATGCTGTCGAATACGTTGTGCTAAATCCATTTTTATCCCTCAGTGGCGTCTATACAGTTTTGGAGCCAGTTGATCGTTTCCCCTTCAAAGCAAATTGCATCGAAGCGGCAAGGCGGTAAAGGAGAAACATTTATTAGGTAATATTGTGCGGTCGCACGCAGTTTAGCGCGTTTCGCAGGGCTTATGCTGGCCGCCGCCCCGCCAAACCGCGCATTGCGCCGCTGCCGCACTTCCACAAATACTAAGGTATTACCGTCCTTAGCGAGTATGTCAATTTCACCACGCTGGCATTGCCAGTTGCGCCCGATGATTTTTAAACCCTGTTGCTGCAAGAAAATCACAGCCGCATTTTCTGCGGCAAGGCCCAGCTTGTTCATGGTATCGGGGTTGCCGGAGCGCTCTCTTCTGCGCTGCTAAAAGTATTAAGCGTGAGCTCCCGCTCAATTAATCCGCCGCTTCCCAAGGTGATGTGCCCGCTTAAACCATCAAAATCAACTTCTGCCTGTTTACTCAATAAAACAGCCAGCTTCCATGCATCAACCCCCAGTGCAAATAAACGCTCAACATCATTCGACTTTGAACGATTCCGATTCAGCAAAGCGTATTCACTGTTGCCCGGCTGCAAAATCCACGGTGTTTCTAAATAACGGATTCCATTCATATCCACACGAGCCGTCCGGCTTAAAGCACCCGGATTAATCTGGCTGGTGGCATAAACCGGCCGCTCGTTACCAATAAATGGGCGGGAGATCCGTGTTTGCCTGGAGCCAGCGGCAAAAAAGACCGAGTCATGCCCGCCGTCTTTCAGCTGAGCCCTCAAAGCCTGCGCCTGGCTGCGTGCATCTTTTAAAGAAAAGATCGTGGGTTGCGTGCCATTTGCCTCTTTCCAGCTATCCACAAAGCCCTGCACCATCCGGCCAGCCAGTGGGCTGTCCCCTTGCAAAACCAAAGGCATACGCAGGCCATCATCAAACATTTGTCTGGCAATTTGCTGGGCCTCCTGCTCTATAGACAAGGAAAAACTATAGAGCTGAGCACGGCGCAATGTTTTTTCATCGAAAGAATTCAAACCAATGACTGGGATATCAAAATCGCCCACATCGGCCAGATAATTAATTGAAGGCTTGGTAAGCGGCCCGATAACCGCTATCGCGCCCTGCTGATGCAGCTGCTGAAACTGCTCAAAAACCTCAGCAGGAACATCATCAGTATCAAAAATTTTTACTGCAGGCACATCAGCACTGCCATTGGTTTTTTCAGCAGCCAATACGCCGGCTTTAATCGCATCTACCGCAGGACGCATCGCCTTACTTTTACCTGGCAGCAATACCGCAATAAAACCATCGCGCCTAACCGGCTTAGCCTCAGCAGGCGCAAGGGGTAAGATCTGTGCCGGGCTGGCCTCAGAGGCCGCCGCCTGTGAGGCAATGGTAAACGCGGGTTTAGCGGCCACAGGAGCAATAACAGGCGCAGCAGCACAACCGGCTATGGCAGTAAGCAGTACAGCACCGTATAGTACGGACCCTAGCGCACTGCGCCATTCCGAAGCAAAAAGGAGAGCCTTGGCGTGCATACAGAATCCAATCCTATTATTAAGTCCGCATTATATGTGGTAGCCACTCCAATCGGTAACCTTAACGACATGACGCCCCGCGCCATTGCCGCACTAAAAGGAGCCGATGTGATTGCGGCCGAAGATACCCGGGTTACCGGGCAGCTGCTTAAACATTTTAATATTTCGACACCAATGGTGTCTTTGCGAGAGCACAACGAACACAGCATGGCTGAAAAGCTGGTAGCCCGCATACTGGCCGGGGAAACAATCGCGCAAGTATCCGATGCCGGAACACCTGCCGTCTCTGATCCCGGAGCCCTGCTTGCTGCAGCAGCACACGCAGCGGGCTGCAGGATTATCCCGGTTCCTGGCGCATCTGCACTGACAACTGCATTATCGGCCAGTGGCTTTAACTGCCCGCACGCTTTGTTTTATGGCTTTTTACCGCCCAAGACCAAGCAACGCTGCGATGCACTAAGCGAACTAAAAGATCAAAGCTTCATCAGCGTGTTTTATGAAGCACCACACCGTATTGTGGATTGTTTAAACGATATGGCCAGTGTATTTGGCCCGGATCGTGAGGCAGTTCTCTGCCGGGAAATCACCAAAACCTTTGAAACTATCCGCCGCCTGCCACTTGGCGAGCTGGCCGCATGGGTTGCCAGCGACAGTAATCAGGAGCGTGGCGAATCGGTTGTGGTGGTGAATGCAGCGCCCCGAGCAGAAAAAGCCGATGGCGCTGATTACGACAGCGTTTTATTGCCCTTAATTGCTGAATTGCCACTCAAACAGGCCGTGGCGCTGGCCGTTTCCATTACCGGCGCACCTAAAAACGCCCTGTATGAACGTGCTTTAACGCTAAAAAAAGAAGCATAAAACGATTTCTGCCGGAAAAAGCACAGGAGGTTTGCTGACAAATCCATCAAGCTATACGATTTATGTTCAGCCTGATGTATGAATCTGCAAACCCTCTAATAATAAATCCGCCTTAAATAACAATAATTTATGTAATATTCCAGAAAATATCCGCAATTAACGGCAGATAATACTTGCCAAGCAAGGCAGGCTTCTACATAATTCGACTCCTGCACTGAACGAGCCCGGGTGGCGAAATCGGTAGACGCAGGGGACTCAAAATCCCCCGCCGCAAGGTGTGTCGGTTCGAGTCCGACCCCGGGCACCACTCGTTAAGTACTGATAAATAAAGGATTTCACGGCATCGGCCTGAAATCCTTTTTTTTCGTCTGTGCACCCTCACATCGCAAAAACACCGCACTTTTTAAGCCATCCCCTTCAGCGCAAAGCCTCAATCCACGCTCTTGCTGCACGCGATAAATACACATCCTTACGCCAGCCAAGCGCGATTCGCCACGGGATTTCAGGCTCGCTTAAAGCGGCAATCACACAACGGCCAGCCGGAATACGGCGGGCAACAGATTCGGGCAGTAATGCCACACCCAGACCGCTTTCAACCAGAGCCACCATAAACTCCCATTGCCCGCTTCGCCCCGCAATTTGCGGGCTGAAACCCTGAGTCTGGCAGGCTGCCTGCACTCTGTCGTTCAGCGAATAGGAAGCACTATAAAGCACAAAATGCTCCGTACTCAGCTCGGTCAGGCGCACCTCAGACCGGCCCTGCCATTTGGATGTGGCAGCAGCGACTAAAACTAAACGATCATCCGACAGCGGCAGTGTTTCAAAACGATTTTCATCGACGGGCAGCAGCAATCCGCCAATCTCCAGCTCCCCAGTATCCAGCGCAGCTTCAATGGCTTTGCCGCCTTCTTCACGCAGGCTCAGCTCGATCTGCGGATGTAGCCGTTTGAAATTAGCAATCAGCGGTATAAATAACATACCGGCCAAAGGCGGCACCCCCAGCGTCAGCTCGCCAACGGCCATGGTATTTAAATCGGCCAGCTCGGCTTGCAGACGAGCCTCTGCAGCTAATACGTCCAGGCCCCGATTCAGCACCACACGCCCTGCGTCAGTAAGATGAAAACGGCGGTATTCACGAAGCAGCAGCGGCGTGCCCAGCTCTTCTTCCAGATTTTTAACCATTTTGCTGATGGTTGGCTGAGTGACATTCAGTGCTTCTGCTGCGGCTGTAAAACTTTGTAAATTTACGACTTCGATAAAGTAGCGCAGTGCTTTGATATCCACGACACATGCCAAATTGGAATAGATATCATGATAATAAGTCATTTCAGCTATTTATCCAGAGGGCGTAATATCAAGGCTTATGACAAGGAGTTGAAGTGGTGTCTGACAAGCTGTTTTCCTTTTTCCGTGTGCTCGCCCAAATTGGCCTCTTGATTGCCATTTGGCTGGCATCCGACTGGTTTGTGCGACGTACCGGCTTACCTGTACCTGGCGGCGTATTAGGGCTGGGTATTGTCTTTGCACTCCTGCTTTCAGGAGTACCGCTTAACTGGGTTAAAGATGGCGCTCAGTGGCTATTAGCCGAAATGCTGCTGTTTTTTGTGCCTGCAGTGGTTGCCATGGTGAAATACAAAGCACTCTTTATCAGTGAAGGCTGGCAGTTATTGGTGGTGATTTTCTTAGGTACGGCGCTGGTGATGTGCGTGACCGCCTTAGTGGTAGACCGTTTTTTTAAAATTGAACATCAGCTGCGTTTGGCAAAAGCCAAAAAGCGATCGGCATCATGACTCTGTCTGTCTCTGCACTTGCCTTTATTTGTCTGGTACTGACCATTGGTGCATACGCACTGGCTAAGTTTTTATATGCGCGCCATCAACGCTGGTGGCTGGCACCACTGGTGTTAACACCGGTACTGCTGGTGGCGTTTATGCTGCTGACACATACCCCTTACGAAACTTATTATTCTGATACCCGCTGGCTCTTATGGCTGCTTGGCCCTGCCACGGTGGCTTTTGCGGTGCCCCTCTATGAATACCGCACCCTGATGGTCAAACACTGGCTGGCTTTATCTGCAGGCGTCATTGCTGGCTGCTTTACCGCGTTGCTGAGCTGCGTTCTGCTGGCAAAACTATTTCATTTATCGCCAGAGCTTACCCGCAGCCTGTTACCCAGATCCATCTCCACACCTTTTGCCCTGGCCGTATCTGATACCTGGGGCGGATCACACGAGCTGACGGCCTTATTTGTGGTGATTACCGGCTTAATGGGCATGCTGTTTGGCGAGCTGATGCTGGTGCTGCTACCACTGCGCTCCAGACTGGCACGCGGTGCTTTATTTGGCGCAGCCGCCCATGCGGTGGGCACCGCCAAGGCGCGGGAAATTGGTAATGAAGAAGGCGTAGTCGCCTGTATCACCATGATGGTTTCAGGCGTAGTGATGGTACTGATTGCCCCCTTACTGACTCCCCTATTTGCCTGAGGCAGGGTTATCTCTGTGTGTTGATTACAAACAAAGACAATATTTTCTTATTCGCCAGCTCCATAGTCATTATAAGATATGAAAATTATTCTCGCCTTTAACAATCAATGCCTAAATTATCCCCAATCCTCTTGCTTGATGTAATTCAACAGCAACGATTTGGCGTTGAATATCAACCATTAATTCATACACATAATTTAGAGACAATTGCCCATGAAGCGCTTGCCCGGTTTTATCGGGCAGATGAACAGCTGCTTCGTACTGATCATTTTTTTAATGCGCTGCATGAAAGTCCACTGACCTTGTTTCAGGTGGAATATCAAATGAAGCAATTGCAATTAGAAAATGCCCCCAGCGGTGAATTGTTTTTAAATCTTGATCCTGATGCCTATGCAGTGACCGAAATAGCCGGTGAAATCAATCCCCTGCTGGAGCTGATCCATTGCCGCACCCATATCGTGCTGGAGATCATAGAAAACAGTAATATTTCTGATGCACGCCAAAGCGCAAATATGGCAAAAGCATTTCATGAAAAGAATATCCAACTGGCATTGGACGATATTGGCTCGCCGCACTCCATGCTTTCGCTGCCCATATTAATTACCGTAGATTGCTTAAAGTTTGACCGAAGCTGGTTTAATGAGCTGGATCAGGCAAATCATCGTACGGCCTTAGAAAACCTGATTCGCTACGCCAAAGACACCGGCAAACGCACCGTATTAGAAGGAATAGAAACCATCGAACAGCTGGAAATCGCCCGCCAGCTGGATGTTGATATGGTGCAGGGCTTCTTGTTTAAAGAGCGATTTATCCGCGTGCGGACATAAAAATATGTAATCAATTCAATTAATTAAGAAATAATCACCTATTAAGCCGCTTTTACTTCCTGTAAAAGCATTACACCATGGATTTCATCTCATAAAATGCACCGCATTTGCCAGAGGCTGTACGCCTCTGTGTTTATTTGCCAATCGCCCAATCATCCGCACAGGAATAAGCCCAAGCAATGTCGTCGAATAAAAAACACAGTCTTTATGCAATTGCCATAATTATTCTGATTTGTAGTTTAAGCGCTTGTGACGATAGCAGCATGGCTCAAATTGAGAAAATAGCCCATAGCCAGGAGGCCAAAACACTGGCCAAACTGGGTGAAATAGCAATTGATAAAGCGCTTAATCAAAAAAATGAGACCGAATCCAATCCATCCCCGAACGAGCCGGTTGAATTAGTCACTGGCCGCACCGCCACGGGCCAGCGGGATTTCAACCGCGCCAAACAAGTCTTGCCCGATGTATTTCGCGGCATGGAAAGCGATTTCTACTGTGGCTGCGCCTATAAGGGCAAAGAAATGGATTTGGCCAGCTGCGGCTACACCCCCAGAAAAAGCGAAACACGCGCTTCGCGTTTGGAGTGGGAGCACGTGGTCCCGGCCTGGGTATTAGGCCATCAGCGTCAATGCTGGCAAAACGGCGGGCGCAAAAACTGCAGTGATAACGATCCGCAATTTAAAAGCGCCGAAGGCAATCTGGTGAACCTGGTGCCGTCTGTGGGCGAAGTCAACGGCGACCGCAGCAACTTTGCCTATAGCGCATGGACCCGCAATCCCGAGCCTATGTATGGCCAGTGCAAGACAATTGTTGATTTCAAAAACAAAAAAGCCCAGCCACGGGAAGAAGTGCGGGGCCGGATTGCCCGCATTCATTTTTATATGTACGAGCGCTACCAGCTCAAACTATCCAGACAAGACCAGCAGCTGATGTGCGCATGGGCCAAAACCTACCCGGTGGATGATTGGGAAATCAAGCGTGATCAGCGCATTGTGAAGCTGCAAGGCGATGGTAATCATTTTGTGAGTGAAAGAAAAACAGCGGATTATTGCGCCTGATAAGCATACCTTGCCAAGCGTTGTAAGCAAGGCCGGGTCTGCGGCTTGATGCCTGACCCGGCCCCATCACTCACTTAGCTGAAACACACTGCCTGCAAATACTAAGGCAGTGTTTTTAATGCAGCGGCTGCAGGTTTAGAGAAGTTATACCCGTCGTGCTTATCCCAGTTAACCGACCATGTCATTACCCCACGGTAATCGGGATATGCTTTGGCAGGTTTAATGCTGCCGCAATTTTGCAGCTTAGTCAGGCAAGTCAGCGAATCGGCCACCACTTTTGCGGTAACAAAACCGCGCCCTGCTGATTGCGGCCCCGACGGCACACCAAAAGCCACCTGATCCGGGCGCAAGCCTTTGAAAGTCCAGCCCGTGCCATAGCTGACAGAGAAGCCTTCAATCAGCATCATACTGCCCGCCACCAGCGCATCTACCGTGCCTTCATTGAGCGTGGCGGTGGAATATGGCGAGGTAAAGCCACCATTATTGTAATACTGCACATGCAGCACCGTCAGCTCATCCCGCAAGCCATCAATAATCGGCAGGTAAGCGCCCCAAATGCTGCCATAGGAAATGTACCCTCCCTGCACATAAGGATGCTCGGGAGCCATCGACAGGTAAAAGCCCGGGCCCACCTTAGCTTTAAGCTGCTTCACGCCGGTAATCAGATTATTAATAATCGGCGCACCAATCGAAACTCCGCTGCCACTCTCCAAATCCAGATCAATCCCGTCAAAGCCATATTTAGTAATGATGGCGTAGAGGCTATCCACAAAGTGGCTGACATCGGAGGCGCTGTTTAATGTGATCGAGCCATCCTGCCCGCCTAAAGACAACACCACTTTCTTGCCCTTGGCCTTCAGCGCCGCCACATCGGCAATAAATTTCGCCTCACCACCAGCATTCTTATCCAGATTAAACGCCACATTGCCGCTGCCGGCATTATCTGCAAAAGCGACCACCACCACATTCCAGTCATCACTGACCTGAGCCAGCGGGAAAGTATCGCCAGCCGGATTGGTAAAGTTATGCCAGTAGCCCACTAATGCATGCTTGGGCAGCGTTCCTGGTGTTGGTGTTGGTGTTGGTGTTGGTGTTGGTGTTGGTGTTGGTGTTGGTGTTGGTGTTGGCGTTGGCGTTGGCGTTGGCGTTGGCGTTGGCGTTGGCGTTGGCGTTGGCGTTGGCGTTGGCGTTGGCGTTGGCGTTGGCGTTGGCGTTGGCGTTGGCGTTGGCGTGCCTGCAATTTCTTTCCACAAGGCTGGTGTTGCCGCAGGATTCCAGTTGGCCCCCACGTAGGCAGTGTGCGTTACCAAGGCCTGATATGTTTTACCTGCGTAAACCACCTGAGTGCCGCTGCTATAGGTATTCCCTTCTTGCCAGTTATCCAGAGCGAAGGCTGAAATACTCAGCATCAGCGAGGCAATTAGCATGGCAACACGGGTAGTGCTAGTCTTTTTAGTCATAACTCCATCCTTATTAAGTATATTGAAAGTGCCCACTACTTTCTGTGAAGCAGTTATAAGCACGGCGTCAGCATACAACAAGTAAGCAAGCAGCTAAGCCTTTGAATTCAAAAAAATAGTTCTTGAAACCTCACCCAACGTCATCTATATAACGCAGCTTTTACACTGCAAAAACATTAATTTCTTTCATGTTTTTAATGAAAAGCCTGCATGCAATGCATACACCGCCAATGTTAAGATGAAACGATTAGCGCCCAGGATAAAAAATAATGACGCCCTCCCCGATCAGCTTTGAATTTTTCCCTCCGAGAACGCCAGAAGGCGCAGAAAAACTACGCACCACTCGCCGGCAGTTGGCACAATTTAAGCCCGAGTTTTTCTCAGTCACCTTTGGTGCTGGCGGCACAACGCAGGAAGGCACACTGAACGCCGTGCTGGATATTCAATCCGAAGGCCATGCGGCTGCGCCACACCTATCCTGTGTGGGCTCGTCCAAAGAAAGCATCCGCAAGATTGTGCAAAACTATAAAGACCACGGCATTCGCCATATTGTGGCTTTGCGTGGCGATATTCCTTCGGGGATGGGGGATTTTGGCGAGTTTCGTTACGCAAATGAATTGGTAAGTTTTTTACGTGATGAATTTGGCGATTGGTTTCATATTGAAGTGGCTGCCTATCCGGAGTTTCACCCGCAAGCCCAAAGCGCCGAAGCCGATATTCGCAATTTCGTAAATAAAGTGCGCGCTGGTGCTGATTCGGCCATTACCCAATACTTTTTTAATGCGGATGCTTATTTCCGTTTTGTGGATGAAGTGAATGCACGCGGCGTAACCATTCCTATCGTGCCGGGCATTATGCCTATCCAAAACTTCAGCCAGTTGGCGCGTTTTTCTGATATGTGCGGAGCAGAAATTCCCCGCTGGCTGAGGCTGCGGCTGCAAGCCTTTGGCGACGACACGGCATCGATCCGCGCCTTTGGTTTAGATTTTGTCACCGAGCTGTCTGACCGGGTATTAGCCGGTGGTGCGCCGGGGCTGCATTTTTATACCCTTAATGCAGCCGGCGCAGTTTCTACCGTTTGCCAGCGCCTTGGTCGCTGATCGATTCAAGCACCTGCACCTGATTACCACTGCGTTTGGCACGATAAAGAGCCTTATCCACCATGCGTAAGAAGTTAGCAGCGCTGATTTCTTCTGCCCCTGAATAAACGGCAAGGCCCTGGCTGATCGTCAGGGCTGAGCCGTCTTCCTGCACCAGCCCAAGCTTTATCATCGCAAGGCGAATACGTTCAGCCAGCAATTTGCCCACATGCAAATCGGTATTGGGCAATAAAAGCACAAACTCATTGCCCTCAATCCGCGCTGCGCAATCACCCGTACGTTCCGCAAATTTAGCTAAAACTGCTGCCACTTTCTGCAAAGCGATATCGCCCTCATGGCGGCCAAAGCTATCGTTATATTGCTTAAATGAATCGACATCCAGAACGATTAATAATAAGGGTTGCTGATCCCGGATGGCATTCGCCATTTCTTGCTCAAGCCGCTCATCAAAAACGCGCCGGTTTGCAATTCCGGTTAAAGCATCATGGCGGGTTAAACGTTCTAATTGGGTATTGGCGGCCAGCAAAGCATTCTTTGCTTCTTTCAAAGATAATTGCTGACGGCGATGCGCTAATACATTGGAGCAGAGGCCCGCCACGAGAGGCAGTAAACGCATTTCCAGCTCGGAACACACACGATCCTGGTCAGATACACCCGCAAATAAAAGCCCTAAACGCTCGCCATTAAAATCAAGCGGCAGCACTGCTAATTGCGTTAAATGCAAATCACGGCATAACGCAGCCTCATCGCTCTCATCAGGTAAATCACCACCGATGCCCATTACAAAAGCAGACAACGAATCAAGATTTTTCTTGCTTAACTGAAATAAGCTGCGTTTGCCTAAATTAAAATCAGTACGAATTTTTTTATCATCTTTATCCCAAAAACAGATATCGCCTTTTTGGCTGTCATCGGCAAAATGAATAGCAATCAAGGCATCAAGCCCCATCAATTGCCCTGTTTCTTTTAATGTTTGCTCTAATCCAATTTTGGCACCATCTAAAGGCATACTCAAATAACGAGCTGCATCTTTAGATAACAACTGTAAAAACCCGGATAAATAAAATGATTCATCCGTACGCTGGGCCACTTCAACTTCTAACTGATCACGGCTTTCCGCCAGAGCATGGATCAGCTGGCCACGCTGCTGCTGCTGATGTAATAAATTATTTTGTAAATTAGCAAAACCTTGCAGCAGATTATCTAATTCATCACGAACCGGGCTTTCAAATAAAGGCGGAGGGGGAGCGGTATCTAAATGATCGGGCCGCAAAAGATGAGTATGAATGGTCAAGGCATCCAGGCGCCGTAATACCACTTTTCGCAAGAAAAGTTGTAAAGCAAAAAGCAGCCCGGTTACAAAAAGTAATTGCGCAAGCGCAAAAGGAAAAACACGATATGCAACCTGCTTCCAGATTTCATAGCGATCGCTGATTAAAGTCAGGCTTCCCACAGGAATCACGCTGCTTTTATGCATTAATTCAACGGTATAGCTTAATTCCTTAGCGGTCTCATTAGTGTCACCCCTTAAGTAACGGGCACCACTGGGTGTTGTCAGAACAAGGCCAGCCACACTGCTTACTGCAGAAAGGGTATCAATCTCTTCGGTAATGCCAATGGGATCAATATCCCACAGTGCAGCACTCAAACGGGGCCGGTGCTCCTGGACCAGGCTGACCAGCTGAGCATGCAAATTCTCAGCCACATCAAAATAACTAAGCACCGCATACACCATCACAATCACCAGCATCAGCAAAAAGCCAATGCGATATAAAATTTTACTTAGCCGCTGTGCTATTGGCTGGAAATGCTTACGTGCGCTCATTGTAATAAGGACTCTAAAGAAAAATCATACTGCTTTACTTTGGGATTCAGTACTTTGCTGTAACGGGCAAAATTAATCTTTTGCACGCCTTCTTCGCTAAACCGATCCATAAATAAATTAGCTTTCGATGCGCTCACTAAACCCAATAAAGGCAATTGCATTTGTGCGCCCTGCTGACCACTAAAATCCTGACCATGGGCATAATCATACAGCAGCACCATGCTCCATGCCCCCACCATAAAATGCCCCGCCGATAAAGCGGTTAAACGACCATTTTTAATCATTGAAATGGCATCATTGGAATAATTAATTGCAGAAACTAAGACTTCTTTATTGCGGCTTTTTCTTTGCTCTAAACTTGCAATCACACCAAAAGCCATCAAATCATTAGCGCACCAGACAGCCGCAACATCAGGGTAGCGGTCACGCAGCACATTCATTTGCTCAGCAGCAAGCCCGCGGCCCCAATTGCCATAAACAATTTGCTTTAATTCCACATTGGGAAACTCTTTGAGCGCCCTCTGTAAACCCAGTACACGATCCTGTGACGCAGGAGTGGACTTATCACCTGCAATTGCCAGTAATTGATATTGCCCGTTGGCTGCAGGTTTTTTAGTCTGCACCAGCCGGGTTAATAATGCTTTACCTGTTAAATAACCAGCCTGCTGATTATCAGGGAATAAGCTTCCTATCCAATATTTAAAATGTGTACGGGGAGTACCAAATTGCTTAACCTGATCTGGCGTTAAATCATTCAGCGCCAGCAAAACTGGGATGCGTGCCCGCTCGGCAATGGCCAGTAAAGGCGGCGCCATTTGCCTTTCATTAACCACAATTAAATAATCCGGTTTCGGGCCCTGATCCAGTGTTTGCTGCAGCAAAGAAGGCATGCGCAAATGATCGCGCTCCGCATAAACAACTCTCAGCTCCATACCCAGATTTTTAGCCGCTGCAGCCATCGCCTGGCTCACGCTGACCCAAAATGTTTCACTTTCTTTGCCTGGATTAACAAACAAAACCGAAATCGCCCACGAAGATGAGCTGCTTAATAGCAATATCAAAACACAAAGACATCGGCATAAATTCATATATCACTCCCAAGTAATAAAGGAATGAAAAGTGTTATTTTGCATCGATACAGCATCCTTTACGGCAGCACTGATATAAGTTTATCCACGGCAATTGTAAAGTTTACACCCTGGCACCGCTATGTGCTGAATCACATAGATCTGCGGCGAAACCATCCGGTTAAAGATAAACGCTCCCGCTGGCTAATTAATACTTCATGCTCAAAACGATTAGATAAAAAAATCACCAGCTTGCCGCCCTGAGGTAGGATATCCAAATGGCGGTGCTCATCTAAATATAAACGTAATTCTCCGCCGTCCTGTTCTGTCCATTCCGGATTAAGATATAAAACAACCGTTACAACCCGGCTGTCTTCACCCCGGTGCTGATCCAGATGGCGCGCATAAAAACTGCCCACCGGATAAGCAGCAAAATGGCATTCCAGCTCATCCAATCCCAAATACAATGCTGCATTCAGGCTTTGCTTTAATTCATCCAGCTGGCTTAATGCCCTGGCCGCAATCGGATCATTAGCATCAATCCAGCAAATATTATCGCCCCTGATTTGCTCCTGCACGATATGGCCTTCTTTTCTGCCTATCCCTGCCTTGTGAAATAAATCCCGCCGCTCCTGCATTGCCGAAGCCAGAATTTGCACTTCGTTGCTGTCTAAAAATTGTGGAACAATCGTAAAGCCATGTTCTGCCAAATCATCAAGAATTAAATCAATGCCCATTTGTTTCGCCCGATACTACATCTTTTGTTGGGATAAAAAAATCTGCCGGCCGTTTCAAAAAACGGCGCATAAGCTGGCCTAATAATGGCCGGGTCTGACCAAAAGACAGCTTGCGTGAACGCAGTGCAACCCAAAGCGCTAAAGTAAAGCTCATCACAAGATTAGTCATTCCAATCAGCACCACGCCCAGCAGCGAGATCACCACGACATACCAGTCCATCTGGAAATTTTGCGCAACTAAAGCAAAAGAAAAATTCGCCGATGAAAAAGTAATATGCCGGATATCAATTGGTAAGCCCAGCAATGCACCAATTGTACCTATTGACCCCAGCATAATCCCAAAATAAAAATTACCAGCCAGAGCGCCTAAATTATGCTCAATATAATTTGCTATTCTTTGTGTTCTGGCAGCTCCAAGCCAGCGGTTTAACCAGGGCAATGCAGCAATTCGCTCAGGTATTTCGTTATAAATCGCTTTATTGTCGTAATAACCAGAAATCAGCCCCGACATAAACAAACACACACCTGCTATAGCGGCATGAAAAATAGCCAGGCTGGCAATTGGGCTTAAATCCTGCAGCAAATGATTCGCTTTATCAGTATTTACAAAAGCCTCGCCTAATTGCCATTGCCAGGCCATACCAATCAATAATGCCACGGGCATGGCCAGTAAAACATTGCCCGCAATAGCCACAAACTGTGTTCTGAAGACTTTAACAATCAGCTCAACCAATTCGCCCAGGCTGTCTTTTTGCTTTGCAGAAGAATGAATTGATGCTGCAATTTTAGCGGCCGTCATTGCGGGCTGCTTGGTTGCCACAGTAAAGTGCATGATATGAATAAACATAAACCCAAATGCATAATTCAAACTAAATGCAATTGCTTCCAGCAATAAAGGCAGATGTGCTTTGGTAATCAGAATTTTCAGCATGGCCATAAAGCCAACAATAATCCCCGCCCCGGCCGCCGATTTAAACATTCCTACCCAATCACGACGGGTTTCAGCGATGTAGTGCTCGCCGGTATGGCTGGCATGCTCTGTGACCTGCAAAGCCAGTAATTCGGTATTTTCTGCAAAAAGGTCTTTTAAACTATATTTGCGATTTTCTGCAGTTACAAAAGCATGCAGGGTATTCAGTAAAGTTGTTGATTTTTCTGGCGATGGATCAGGATTAGCCAGAGTCAGTAAAGTTTTCAAACGATCAATATGCTGGCGTAAGCGGATAAGCAAATATGTTAAGCTCACTGACACACCCTGCTTAGCCGCATTTTTGCGTACTTTGGCAATAACTTCTTCGCATTGAGCCAGCAATACACGGATTTGCAAATCATCTTCACTAGGCTTGCCATCATGAATTAAATCTTGCCGGTAACGCTCAATCCAGGCCAGTGTTTCTACATTTTGCCGCACAAAAGGCGATTCAAAACGTTCGATATCCGGATGATTTTTTACAATTTCAGGCTCAAGCCCTATTGCTGAAACACGGCAGGATAAAACCTGAATCGCTTCGAGCATTTGCACTAAAGTCAGATTAATACTGTCTCTGTCTGTTTCATCATGAAAATGCAATGCATTGCCTAAATCCTGCCACACCTCGTGCGGCACATTGCCAAACCAAACGTAATCATCATGGTGATTAAACGCAGCACCAAATAAATCTTTTAATGAGGATAAATTAACCGTCGGTGGCAGCAGGCTATGGCCAATTCGCCGCACCAGTGCATCATAAAGACTTTCATTTGAAAGAATGCCGGTATCGGTATAAAGATGAACCTGCTTTGTTGTTGAAAGCAAATGCAGTAAATGGCGGCGTAAAGCCGTGCGCAATTCAATATGCTGTTCCAGCAAATAGCACAAGGCCTGAATATTATTAACAGCCTGAGTGGTGTTTTCAGCTTTAGCGGGGCGCAATGCAGCTATCAGCTGGCAAAGCAGCCCGAAAGCGTGATCCACCGTAGCGGCCTGCATCGATTTCAGTATTTTTTCCATTCAGTACTCTTTGTTCAATTTATTACAGAGTGCTTAAAGCACCACATCCTTCTCAGGCGGTTGCACTGCAGATCCTCTAAGCATTTTTAATTTGATGTTTCCGGTTGACCTGTCTCTGGCAGAGATAGTGCCCCTAATAATCTGTTTAATGTGAATTGGACGGGAATCAAGCCCTGTTGGCAAGCCGCCTTTTTCCCCTTTTCATCTTTATAGCGACCCAGTACTCACTTAGCTTAACTGCAACCTAGCAATACAGTGAATGATTTGTCAGCAAAAACAGACCATTCCTAAGCATTAAATCATTTTAAGCTTGCACTTATGTACAATCTGTCAGAAATGACTGATAAGGAAGCAAGCGATGCATTTGATTTACCTGATGCTGACTGCCGCTATTTTACTGGTGAACTTAGCCGCTCTTGGCCGCCTCTTTAGTAACTACTTTGCAGATGCACAGCTTGCAAGAGCCGCCGGAACGCTTACTCTGCTGACGGGGTTCTTCTTTATTGAGCACTTCATTGGTCTTGGGCGCTTAAGCTGGATCTGGCCAATCAGCACTTTACTCAGTGTTCCACTCTTGTTTAAGCACTGGAAAACGGGGGGCTGGCGGGATGAGCTGCCATTCTGGCTGCCCTTTGCCTATGTATTTGCCTGGCGCTTTGTCTTCCCCGATATTGATGGCCAATCCGAGCACCTTACTGATCTGGCTTTTGTATCTAACTATATCAGTGGCACAAAGCTGCCCCCGGTGGATGTCTGGCTACCCGCTTACCGGTTCGATATTTACTACGGCTTTTTGCACTACGCCACCGCCTTAATGGGGCGTGTATTGGCTCTGGATGCAGGGCGGGCGATGAACTTTGGGTTTTGCCTGACGATCGCACTGACCATCAGCCTGGCCTGGAGCATCACCAGCCACTTTATTGCAGAACGTTGGAAAAAAGGCTTGCTCATCGCCGCGCTCTTAGTGGGTGGCACAGGTGTCGCCCCACTTCTCCCTGTGCTTTTTGAGCCAGCAAGCAATGATCAGGCCGCCATTACCCAGCTGTGGGCGAATACCCGGTTTGCGGGGCTCTATGATCAGCAGATCAATACTGCAGCAGGCCAGGCACTCTTTCCCAAAACAGAAGGGGTCACAGCGAGAGAATTACCTCTGGAAACGCTGTCTTATTACATCTACCTCGGTGATTTACACCCTCCCCTCGCAGGCTTTGCCCTGCTCTTTTTTGCGCTCGCTCTGATCATCCGTTTAGAAAATGAAGCTAAAGCAAAGCCACTCGCCTTTGCTTTAGGCGCAAGTGTGCCACTATTGCTTGCGGTAAATGCCTGGAATCTGCCCTTGCAGGGCTTGCTGGTCTTGGGATGGTGCGTCTATCGGCGGGCAGGCCGGCAACCTTATTACCTAAAATATTTAATCGCCGGGGCCGTCTGCGCTCAGGGTTTACTCTACCCCTTTATCAATAGCTACGCGCCCAATGCCTTATCTGCTGGCTTTGCCTTAGTTGCAGCAGAGGATCACACCCCATTGCGCCAGGGCCTGGCCATCTGGTGGCCTGTACTGTTGCTGGCTGTTTTAGCACTTAGTCAGGGAAGCAAAAACCAGCTGGCCTTCTGGAGCGGAGCAGGCGTTTTATTATTGCTGGCGCTGATGGAGTTCGTGTTTATCGACGATCCGCTCTCAGGCGCCTATAACCGTTTCAACTCAACCTTAAAATGGTGGTCCTGGCTTTACCCTGCTGCGCTCATACTACTGGGATCAATCACCCTCAGCAGCCCTAAGCGCTGGCAACAATATCTGGCTGCAATCCCCCTTATCGCCATCTGCGCCTATGCTCTGCCTCAGGCTCAATACTGGCGCTACCACCCCAAAACCAGTGCAGGCCAATTTGCAGGGGATGGCTGGTTAAAAAATGACTTCGCCCACAGAGCAATTTTGAATCACCTGCGTACGGCAGAAAAAGGTGTGGTCCTGGAAGGGCTAGATGCAGGCTCTTACACACCGGCAAGTGCCTTTGCCCTGCACAGCGGCCATCCTGCGGCACTGGGCTGGCCAGATCATGAAAGCCTGTGGCGTAATCAGGCGCCCTTTATTCAGGCGGAAGCAGGCAAGATCCGTGCCTTTTATCATGCATCTCTTCCCAATGCAGAAGCATGGCTCAACAGCCAGAACATTCGTTATATCGTGTGGAGCCGCTTTGATCAAACCCGCGGGCCGGCAGCATTCTCCCAGCTTAAGGCACAGCTTGAGCCCCACTATGCATGGCGCGCTTTAGTGATAGAAAACGGTGTTGAATTTGGCGTTTGGGAGCGACGCTTCTAAGCCGCAACTTTTCTCTTAGCAGGAGGGAATTCAGAGTCGCCGGGCTCCCTCCTGCACAGAAATGTATCACCCTTCCCTAAGCCAGGGCGCAACCTTGCCGCCTTGTCGCCATTGCTCTTCCAAACGCGCCCATATTTTATTTTTATCCTCATCACTCATCATGACCCACGTCGATACCTCGACGACGCTACGGCCACATCCACGGCAAATTTCATCCCCAAGCGCGGTTGAACAAACGGCAATACATGGTGAATCAGGGCGATTTTTTTCCAATATTTAATCTCCTTGTGGTGGAAAGTAATCACTAATTACTGCCAAACATCCCTATCACTGATCTGTCACAAACAACCGGCATGATTTAACAATCCCCTCCCAGAGCCTACAAGTATGCCGGAGAGCACTCTCAAGTTTCGCAGCATTTGGATCTCTGACCTCCATCTTGGTACATCAGGCTGCCAGACTGCTTATTTACTCGACTTTCTCAAGCATTGTGATGCCGATCATCTTTATTTGGTTGGCGACATTATCGATGGCTGGGCCTTAAAACGCTCATGGTTCTGGCAGCAAAGCCACAATGACGTTATCCAGAAAATTCTCAGAAAAGCCCGCAAAGGCACCAGGGTAACGTATATCCCTGGCAACCATGATGAAGGTGCAAGGCAGTTTTTAGGGCTGATGTTTGGGGAAATCATCATCGAAGATGAAGTCATCCATACCATGGCCAATGGTAAACGCTTTCTGGTACTGCATGGCGATCGCTTTGATGGCGTTGTGCAATGCGCAAAATGGTTGGCAATTGTCGGTGACCGCCTCTATACCATTACATTGAAACTAAACCATTGGTTTAACCGTGCCCGTGCAAGGTTTGGCCTGGGCTATTGGTCTCTGTCACAGTTTCTGAAACATAAAGTGAAATCAGCAGTGAGTTTTGTATCCAATTTTGAAACGGCAGTTGCAGCAGAAGCCAAAGCTCTCGGCCTGGATGGCGTCATTTGCGGGCATATCCATAAAGCAGAAATGCGCGAAATTGATGGCGTGCTCTACTGTAATGATGGCGACTGGGTAGAAAGCCTGACCGCCCTCGTTGAATTACCAACAGGTGAATTGCGCATCCTTACCTGGCAAAAATTCTTTCATGAGCAGCAAACAGAACTTATCAACCTGTACGCACCTAATTCACCCCTTTTCGAAGGAATGACAGCATGAATATTTTGATTGTGACTGATGCATGGGAACCTCAAGTAAACGGCGTGGTTCGCACCCTCAAGCAAACCCGGCAAGAGTTGGAGCATCTTGGTCACATCGTTGACGTGCTCTCCCCTCTCGAATTCAAAACCATTCCCTGCCCTACCTACCCGGAAATTCAGCTATCCCTGTTTCCTGGCAGAAAGATTGCTCAGCGCATCAAAACATTCAAACCGGACGCTATCCATATCGCTACAGAAGGCCCTTTAGGGCTGTCTGCACGCCGCTACTGCATCCGCAACAAGCTCCCCTTTACCACCGCCTATCACTCGCGTTTTCCGGAGTATGTACAGCTGCGCATTGGCATTCCTCTTTCATGGACTTACGCCTGGCTGGCCCGCTTTCATAATGCAGCAGAAGCCGTCATGGCCCCTACTCACGTTGTGGTAAAAGACTTAGAAGCCCGTGGTTTCAAAAAGGTAGTTATGTGGTCTCGCGGCGTCGATCTCAAAATATTCAGCCCGGGCGACAGAGAACGCCTGCAAACCCGCCACCCTATTTTTGTCTATGTAGGCCGTGTAGCCGTAGAAAAAAACATAGAAGCATTTTTAGAGCTCGATTTACCCGGCTCTAAGTGGGTATGCGGAGATGGCCCTGCAGCGGCACAATTGCGCGCCAAATATCCCGATATCAACTGGCTGGGTGTACTTAGCCAGGAAGAGCTTGCCAAAGTTTATAACGCAGCCGATTCTTTTGTTTTCCCATCAAAAACAGATACTTTCGGCTTGGTTCTGCTCGAAGCAATGGCCTGCGGCTGCCCCGTAGCCGCTTATCCAGTCACCGGCCCGATTGATGTCATTGGCGCAGATGGTCCTGGCGCACTTAATGCTGATTTGCAAAAAGCCTGCTTAGACTCTTTAAAATTAAGCCGCGAAGAAGTACGCAAGCACGCAGAAAAATTCTCATGGGCTGCAGCCAGTCAGCAGTTTCTGGCACACTTGCACCCATTTACACCCACAGCCCAAAACGAGCTGGCACTCAGCCTAGCAAACACGGGTGAATAAACCGCTGATGATATAGGGGCACAATTTTTGCAGATTGAATAACAGTTCTGCGTGCGAGGTTGAGATCGCACAAGTTGGGTCAGCAGCTTTATCGCGCAACCCAACAAGCAACCCCACTGCCAGTTGCTGCTCCATTTCTTCCGCGCAAAGCAAAACCCCCGCCTCTTTCGAGTACGGGGGTCTTGTTACGGCTTAGGGTGTCTGGCAA
>NZ_JAAOLX010000010.1 GCF_011601265.1 Iodobacter violaceini | reverse complement strand
AAACACCTTAGCGCCGATGATAGTGCAGATTACCTGTGTGAAAGTAGGTCATTGCCAGACACCCTAAGCCGTAACAAGACCCCCGTACTCGAAAGAGGCGGGGGTTTTGCTTTGCGCGGAAGAAATGGAGCAGCAACTGGCAGTGGGGTTGCTTGTTGGGTTGCGCGATAAAGCTGCTAACCCGACCTACAAAAGCTATGTCACCAATAGTTATTTACTGTCGTATTGGTTTTTGATGCAGGAAGAAATTTGCATGGTTAAAAGCGTGTAAGCTGTCTTAATGCTGAATGGTGGCAGATGGAGGGTGTATGGCACGTCAATTTTTGCAGATTATTGCAGTGCAGTTAAGCAAGCTAAATGCCGGGCGTGAGTGTTTATTGCTCGGCAAGGATCATCATGCTTTGCATGATTTCCGAGTCGCATTACGCAGTTTGCGCTCTTTGCTGCCTGTTGTACTTAAACGATCTAAACGTTTGGATGCCAGGGTTCTTGCTGCCTGGAAAGCTTTGGCTCAATTTACCAGCCCTGTGCGGGATGCTGAAGTATTGCTCGTCCTTTTGGATGGAAAAATGAGCGAGGTGGAGAGGATCACGTTGGCTGATAGTCTGGATGAAGGCCTGGCTTCGATTCGGGAGGCTTTAGCGGGGCCGGATTTTGCGGTACTTTCGCAAATTACATTGCAGCAGTGCCGTTTAAGAATAAAGAATTGTGATGGTGGTGTTTTAAAACGCCGAATTAGGCGGCAGGCTAAAAGTTATTCAATGTTATTGGATAAGGCCGCAAAAAATAAGCGGCCTTCGCTTGAAGAATGGCATGAGAGAAGGCTGACTGTTAAACATTTGCGTTATCTTTCTTTACTTGCCGCTCAATGGTTGCCGCAAAGAATAAGTGAGCTACAGCTGCCACTTAAAAAGGCACAAACAGCAATTGGCAAATTGCACGATGCAGAGTTAATTGCGCAATTTGTGGGTGAAAAGAAAATTAAAAAGGCGTTTCTGGAAAATGCGCAAAATACCTGGTTAACATTGGTCATGGAGAATAAAGCCATTTTGTAAATGGCAGAGGGCCGCCCTCTTTAGTCTTTTTTCCGAAAGGCCCAGGCTGCCGCCAGAATTAAAATTAATATAATGATACTTACGATTATCCAGAATCCATGTGGATGCTGAGCAAGCGGGATGCCGCCTACATTCATCCCCATTAAGCCTGCAATAATATTGACGGGCAGGGCCAGCACAGTGACGACAGTGAGAATATAAATGCTGCGGTTGGTTTGTTCATTGACCTTGGCGGCTATTTCTTCTTGCAGTAATTTAATGCGCTCGACAAGTGCTGCAATATCGCTGAGAACGGCTGAAAACTCTTCAGTTGACTGGCGTAAATCTTGTACGTCGTGATGGCTGACCCACTCCGGAGGCCTGTTTAACAGCCGGAAAAGAGCTGCTGGCTCCGGAGCAAGCAAGCGGCACAGGCGGACCAATACGCGCCGCAGTGCGCCCAAATCACCTAATTTTATTTTGGGACGGTTCGTGAGCAGGTTATCTTCTTCTTTGTCTACTTTAGTGGCGGCCTCCCGTACGATTTGCATTAAGACATCGGCTTGATCGCGTAATAGATTAACCATTAAATCTACGGGAGAGCGAAACAGGATGCCAGCCCGCACATGGTCGCGCAGTTTATCAATAGAGCGCAGTGGTTTGATGCGGGCCGTAATCAGCAAATGCCGGTCTGCACTCATCCAGAGTGTTGATGTATCAGATGCATTAAAAGCAAAATCAAATAACACATCATTTACAACGCCAATTAAGCTGCGATCTGCGCATTCAATGCGTGTAGATTGAGATCCTTCATGCAAGGTTTCAAAAAATTGTTCTGACAGCGCCAGATTTGATTTAAGCCATTTTTCTGTTGCGGTATTACTCAGATTAAAATGCAGCCATAAATATTCCTCAGATGTTTCATCGCATGCATTGGCAAGGCATTGCTTGATTTGCCCGGACTCTATTTGCTTGCCGGGCAAGCCGGGTAAAAAAAGATAGCCGCAAATCATGCCTGTTTGATCAGACCCATAATTGCCCACAAGATTAGTTGCCATTGCATCCGCTTATATAAAGACAGGTTTGGGGAAGGTGCCTTAGTAAATATTAGCTTTTATTTATTGCATTAAAAACATGAAATGGGCTTTCTGTTCAGAGGTTTAGCTTGTTTGCAGACCTTTACAATAATTCATCTATACGTCATGCGGATGACTTAATACTGCAATTAATGGTTTATAAAATGGGTGTTTTATCTATCAGCAGATCCATACACCATGTTCAAACCTTCGATTCTGGCTTGCAGTCTTGCTCTGGCATTAAGCGCTTGTGGTGGCAGCGATGATGTAACTCCTGAAGCAGCAAAGCCTGCTTTATTAACGCTGGATGGCCAATCGCCTCTGGTTATTGGTCACCGAGGTTTGCCGGGCTTATTTCCTGAAGAAACCAAGCCTGCTTACGAAGGTGCTGCAGATGCAGGCGCGGATTCTTTAGAGCTGGATCTGCATATGACGAAGGACTGTGTTTTGGTGGCCCGCCATAATCCTTGGCTAAGCGACAATACCAATGTGGCTGATGTAGCTAAAAGCGTGCCGGAAGTCGCTGCCCGCAAGCGGACAACACCAGGTGTTTTAGTTAATGTGAAGTATGATGTGGCAAAGTTTGGCGGGCCTGCTCAATATTTAAGCGATTTAGTTGATCCGAAAGATCCGAAATCTGTACTGAAAGCCTTGGTGGTCGATGGTGAAAATCATATAAATGATTGGTCGATTACTGATTTTACTGTTGCTGAGCTGAAAAAATGGTTTGGCGGTACAAGCTATGATAATGCGGCTGAACGTGTGCAGGCGACGGCTCAGAATGGAAAGTACCCCATCTTAACCATGCAGGAAGTGATCGATATTGCTAATGCCAAGGCCAAAACAAGTGGCCGTGCCATTAGTATTTATCCGGAACTAAAAAACCCGGTTTGGAATAATGCCCAAGCTAAGGCTAATGGTTGCGGTACTGGTGAGCGGCCATTTGAAGATGCCTTTCTTAAGCTGATCAATGACAATAAGCTTAATAGCAAAACCGCCCCGATCTTTGTACAGAGCTTTGAGCCGGGTACGCTTAAATACCTGCGTGCAGCGGGCATGTCAGCCCGTTCGGTACAGCTGATTGATGGTAACGATATCAACTACAGAACGGGTGAAGTGATTTATCTGCAGCCTGATGAATATAATTTTGTGGATGGCCGCCCGTATAGCTGGACCGTCGCAGGTGATGCACGTTATTTTGGTGAAATGCTCACGCCAGCGGGTCTTGCAGAAATTAAAACCTACGCAGATGGCATCGGCCCATGGAAGCCACAAGTGATGGCGCACACGGTTGTGCCATATCTTGAAAAGAGTGGTTTAGCTGCAGTGACCAATGTTGCACCGACCAGCGTGATTGCAGATGCGCATAAGGCAGGCTTGTTTGTGCATGTTTATACCTTCCGTGATGAAGCGAAGCGTTTGGCTGGTGTTTATAAAGGAGACCCGTCCGCTGAGTTTCTGGCTTATTACCGTGCAGGCGCAGACGGCGTTTTTGCTGATTTCTCGGGCACCGCCTTTGCTGCACGCGCGGCTTATCTGAAAGAAATGAAGCGTTAAACTTGTTTTGCAGGATAAAAGGGAGCCTTAAATTTACAGGCTCCCAAAAAAACGGCTTTGCTGTTATTGCAGCAAAGCCGTTTCACGTGGAACAGGGCCTGTATGCATCAGCCCATAATATGAAAGCCACCATCAATATAGATGGTGCCGCCAGTAATCAGTTTGGCGCTGTCTGAAGCAAGGCCAGCGCAGGCTGCACCCACGTCTTCGATACTGATCAGTGAGCGGCTTGGTGCTTCGGCAGCTGCTTTATCGAGCAGCTCATCAAACTCTGCGATGCCTGATGCCGCACGGGTTTTTAGCGGGCCGGGGGAGATAGCGTGCACGCGAATCCCCTTTGGGCCAAGCTCTGCTGCCGTATAGCGGCAGACCGATTCCAGGGCAGCCTTTACAGGGCCCATGATATTGTAATTTTTAATTACTTTTTCTGCGCCGTAATAGCTCATGGCAAACAGTGTGCCGCCTTTATCCATCAGTGGTTCAGCAAGACGGGCCATTTCGATAAAGGAGTAGCAGGAGACGTTCATTGCCGTATGGAAGTCTGCTTCGGTGACATCGACGACACGGCCATGCAGGGCCTCTTTGGGGGCAAAGGCAATCGAGTGGATGGCAAAATCCAGGCGACCCCATTTTTTGCGGACTTCTTCAAAGACGGCGTCCATTTGCCCCGGCTGCAGCACATCCAAAGGCAGAAAGAGTGAAGCCCCAAGCCCGGTAGCCAGTGGTTCTACAAAGGGGCGGCCTTTTTCATTGATATAGGTAATGGCCAGCTCAGCACCTCTTTGCTGAAAAGCTTTTGCGCAACCGTAGGCAATAGAATGCTGGTTTGCGATGCCGATGATAATGCCCTTTTTACCTGCCAGTGTTTCATGGGGGGAGATACTGAGTTGGGTCATCTTGCGTCCTTCATAGTTTGGTTCAGATGGAGCCAAGGTGATGGCAGGCTCTGGTAAATTGCTTTTGGCGCTCGGTCACAACCCTAGCTGGGTTCGAGTATGCCGGGCAATCATGAGTTCCTCATTACTAGGAATTAACCATGCCGTAGCGGGGCTGTCTATCGCACTGATACAGAACTCATGTGCTTCATTTGCGTGCTCATCAAGCTCTATGCCCAGCCACTGAGCCTGCTCACACACACGCTGACGGATAAGCGCGCTGTTTTCTCCGATGCCAGCAGTAAAAACCAGCGCATCCAGACCATTCATACACGCAGCCAGGGAGCCCAGCTCCTTGCTGATCCGGTGCACAAAATAATCAATGGCAAGTGCCGCTTGTGGCTCCGGGCTGTCGAGCAGTACACGCATATCACTGCTGATGCCGGAAAGCCCCAGCAAGCCGGAGCGTTTATACAATAGCTCTTCTACCTGCTGAATGTTGAGTTGTTCCTGCTGCAGCAAATACAAAACTACGCCTGCATCTAAATTGCCGGTGCGTGTGCCCATCATCAGGCCATCCAGCGCAGTAAAGCCCATGCTGCTGGCTACGCTTTTGCCATTTTGTATGGCACACATGCTTGCTCCATTGCCCAGATGAGCAATCACGACTTTTCCTGCAGCAACCTCTGGCTCTTGCTGCATGAGCACAGAAGACACATATTCGTAAGAGAGCCCATGAAAGCCATAGCGGCGAATGCCGCGCTCGTAACAATTGTAGGGCAGGCCAAACAGCTGATTAATCTGATTCTGGCTGCGGTGAAAGGCCGTATCAAAACAAGCCACCTGGGGCAAATCCGGGCGTATCTCTGCTACTGCACGGATGGCTGCCAGATTATGGGGCTGATGCAGGGGGGCTAGTGGCGTGAGTGCCTCCAGTGCGCTGATTGTGCCGGGGGTAAGCCGCAAAGGGGCGGCGTAGTGAGCGCCGCCATGCACTACGCGGTGGCCAACACCCAGCAGCTTAAGATTGGCGTATCTGCTGCGCAGCAGGTTGCCGATGGTTTGCAGGCAATAGGCATGATCAATATCACTGGCGGTTAATAGCTCATCAGCAAGGATTTGTTTGTGATGATCTTTAGCCACAAAGTGTGGCTTGGTTCCTATGCCTTCAACCTGGCCCTGAGCCATCAGATGCAGATCACTGGCGGCTTCATATTCAAACAAAGCAAATTTAAGGCTGGATGAGCCTGCGTTCAAAACCAGAATGGCCTTCGTCATCGCTTTCATCCTTATCAGCAAGGGGGTGGGCTGTTGTGTGCATTGGTGATGATGCAGGCAATGGCACACGAGGCGAGTTTGGTGCGATCGTTATCCGCCCGGCTGGTCAGTATGATTGGCACTCTTGCCCCTAATACAATTCCGGCTGCATCGGCATTGCTCATAAAGGTAAGTTGTTTGGCCAGAATATTGCCTGCTTCCAGATCGGGTACAAGCAAAATATCTGCATCACCTGCCACTATAGATTCAATTTTTTTGATACGGGCTGATTCATAGCTAATGGCGTTATCTAAGGCGAGCGGGCCATCGAGGACTGCGCCTGTGATTTGCCCTCTGTCGGCCATCTTGCACAGGCTGGCGGCATCCAGCGTGGACAGAATTTTAGGGTTAATGGTTTCAACGGCCGATAAAATCGCCACTTTAGGTTTGGCAATGCCAAGCACATGGGCAAGATCAATGGCGTTCTGGCAGATATCGAGCTTATCCAGCAGATCGGGGTAGATATTGATTGCGGCATCGGTTACCAGCAGTGTTTTATGGTAAGTCGGCACATCCATAATAAAAACATGGCTGATACGGCGTTCGGTACGCAGGCTGCTTTTTACGACTGCACTCATCAGCTCGTCAGTATGCAGGCTGCCCTTCATCAGAATAAGCGCCTCACCACTGGTGACCAGCTCAACGGCCCTGCTGGCGGCGGCGTGGCTGTGTGGTACATCTTCGATACGTAAGCCCGCAATATTTAAACCATATTGCTCTGCTACGGCGAGGATTTTGTTTTTCGGCCCCACCAGAACAGGTTGCAACAGGCCCTGTGCAGCGGCATCAATGGCAACTTTAAGTGAGGATTCATCGCATGGATGAGCAATCGCCGCACTAAAGGTTGGCAGCTTGTCGCAGCGCTCCAGCAACAGCTCAAACGCATTATGAGTCTGTACGCTCACAAGCCCCGCATCAGGGCGAACCAGGGTGATTTTCTCTGTGGGGGCGACGACTTTGGCGACGCCGGTCATAATCGTTTGACCATGCTGATTCAGACAGAGGCAATCAAAGCTGATGGTATGGTCTTCAGGAAATTTTTCCCGGACGGTGATACTGATTTCCAGCGTGTCGCCTAAAATAGCGGCAGTGTGAAACTGCAGGCTTTGCCCCGCATAAACCGTACCCGGCCCTGGTAACTGGCTGCCTAAAATGCCGGATACCTGTGCTCCCAGCCACATACCAGGGGCTGTGGCACCGCTAAACCCTGCATTACTTGCAAAAGCGGCCTCCAGATGTGTGGGGTTGAAATCCCCGGCTACGGTGGCAAACAGCTGAATATCCCGCATGGCCAGCGTGTGCTGGATGCCGGCGTAGTCGCCAATTTCTATCTCATCAAAACAGCGGTTTTGTAAGGTGATCATGCGTTCATGCCTCTATGAAACTTTCTTTGCAGCTGTTTTTGCCCGGCTGGTCTTAACCCCCAGCAACTCTTTAGCTTTAATGGCGAGAGGGGAGTTTTCATCTTCAAGCTCAGGTGTCAGCATAGTGACTGTGCCGACGATTTCCAGTGCGCGTTTACGCTCTGCTAAGGTTTTTAATAGTTTAGGCAGGGTGGCAAGGCTGCGTGCGCTATCCAGTGTAATCAGCAGCGTTTGCTCTTCAACCGCTTTACGCCACTGAGCGGGATCGATTTCTTGCAAGCTGGCTTTGATGGATTCACCAATCAGGAAAGAGCGGCGCTCTATTCCGCCGCTGTGGTGCATGGCAAGCACAAACAGACGGGCAAGGCCCTCCGTAAACCCGCCCGTTTCAAATTGCGGCCCGGCATCTGCTTTTAAGGTATCTAAGCGTTGCTCTGCAACTTCCCGCGCTTTTTCTTCAACAGGGGCTGCAGGCGGAAAGAATGCGCCTAATCCGAGAGGGCCATAAACTGTTTTAACAAAGCTGACCGTGGTGGCATTGCGTAAATCACGGTAAGTATTCAGTGCATCAATAATCAGCCCGGAGGTTTGTTTTTCTAAATTCAGGAAAATATTATCTGCCGGTGCAGGCTGGCGGTATTGCCTGATTTGACTGGCTTGCAAGGCCACACCGGCCATCAGCGGGTTAAAGTCGGAGTAAGCGTAGCGTTTTAAAGTATCCGGGTTGAGCTTGCGCGACCATTCGCCCATTTCAGGTGTGATTAAAGCCTGTAAAACAGGGCGCAGGGTGTTTTTATAAATGGCATCGTTTATTTCAGAAACCTGTGCCACCGTACTGAAAATGGCTTCATCTTCACGGGTATCCGGGTCAACCTGGCGCAGCTGCTCTATGGTTCGTGTTTCAAAGCTGACCGTGTAGTCGCCTTGCTCCAGCTCTGAGTAGGGTAAATCAGCCGTTTTTGCATCAATCACCATTTCGTACAAGCCCGGGGGCAGGGCTTCAACCATATCCATCACATTCACCAGCTCTGCATGCTGCTTGCGGGCCACTTTCCCGCCTACAAAAATCCCCAGATGGCCCACGTCTTTATGCAGCAGATAAACAATAATCTGGCCTTCTTCCACAATGGCACTTTCGTCGCCATAGATATCGATAATCCAGTTTAAAGCCTGCGCTGGCGGGGTAATATCATCTCCCCATGAGGCGAACACAATAATGGGCGAGGTGATTTTGCGTAAATCTAGGCTGCTGCCATCGGGCGTTTGAATTTGCCCGCTGGCCAGTTTATTGCCAATAAAAAGTTGATTAACGATGGCTTCTATTTCACTGCCCGTCATCCGGAAATGTCCGCCCCACCAGCGCTCAAATTCTAAATAGCGCGGAGCTTCGCTATCGATATTTGCGTATAAATGGTAAGGCTTGCCCCACAGCGTATTGGCCGGGTTCAGGTTTTCAAAGTTTTTAACCAGGTGAGCGCCATCAAACACCCCGCCTCCCAGATCCGCAGTTAATGCGGCCAGCCAGGAGCCACCATTTACGCCGCCTGCATAGCGCATTGGGTTTTGCTGATCAGAACCCGCCCAATAAGAAAGCGGTGCCCCGTTGAGCACGATGGGGCCCATGATTTCCGGCCGTAAAGCAGCCAGCCCGGCAACGGCCCAGCCCGCCTGGCAGTTACCAATAATGCAGGGTTTACCGCTTGCTTTGGGGTGGCGTCTGATTACCTCTTCAATAAAGTGCGCCTCGGCTTGCATAACGTCCTGCAGGCGCTGGCCAGGCACCGGATCAGGATAAAAGCCCACAAAATAAACAGGGTGCCCGGCCCGTAATGCTACGCCAACCTGAGAATCTGCTTTAAAGCCACCGATCCCCGCACCATGGCCCGCTCTTGGGTCAATAATGACATAGGGGCGTTTTGTCTCATCTGCCTTAATTTTTGCCGGGGAAAGTACGCGCAGCAGCATATAGTTGCATGGCTGGCTCAGATCCCGCCCATCAATGAGTAATTCATAATCAAAAGCGAGCAGCGGAGGTTTGCCATTCTGAGCATGGGCAATGGAGATATTGCCCCGCTCCCGCATCACATCGAGAAAAAGGGCTGAGCGCTGAGTGGTGTCTACACAATATTCCCATGCTTGTTCCAACAGGGACAAAGGGGACGGAAAGGTCGTTTGAGTCATTGCACCACTCGCTGTAAGAAAATGTTGAAATAGGCAGTATTTGTAAGTTAATGATTAATAAGGTAAAGAAACGCCCGGCAGATAGTAAATAAGGATAATGATGCTGACAAGCTAAATGGAAAACATGACAGCAGTATGTATGCTTTAAACTGTGTATTCTTGTGCCGTAATATAAAAAGAGTGTGATTTATTGTTGGCCGGTTATGCTTGACGCGGGCTTTAGTAACGTCGTTTACTGTGGCATTCAGGGCTGATGATAAAGCCCGCGCCTTAGATATTATTTAAATGGCTTGTTTCTGCAATGGAGTTTTCATGCGTGGCTTTATGCCGGTGATCGAATCCTTATTGGATACAGATCTTTACAAATTTACGATGATGCAAGAAATTCTGCATCACCAGCCAGAAACACAAGCTATTTACGCATTCAAATGCCGGAATACACCGGTATCGTCTCTGGCATTATTGAAAAATGAAATAGAAGCCCAGCTTGATCATCTCTGCTCTTTACGCTTTAGTGAGTCAGAATTAGCCTATCTGGGTAAATTGCGGTTTATTAAATCTGATTTTGTTGATTTCTTGCGCTTGTTTCAGTTACAGCGGCGGTTTATCAGTATTTCTGTTTCTGAAACTGATCCGGATCTTTTGGATATTCGTGTTGCCGGCCCCATGCTGCATTGCATGTTGTTTGAAATCTATGTGCTGTCGATTGTGAATGAAGTTTATTTCCGGCAGTTTCCGGCCGGGCCTGCATTGGCGACGGGCCGGGCCTATTTGCAGGCAAAATTAGCAACATTAAAAAACCTTTCGCAGCAGGCAATGCCAGCTAACCCGTTTGTATTTTTTGATTTTGGCACTCGCCGCCGGTTTTCCCGCGTATGGCATGCAGAAATGGTTGGTTTACTGGTTAAAGAGGCCAGCCCCTATTTTCGCGGTACCAGCAATGTTTTATTGGCGATGCAATATGGTGTAACGCCCATTGGCACGATGGCACACGAATATATGCAGGCCTTTCAATGCTTTGGATCCCGTTTGCGTGATTTTCAAACAAATGCGCTGGAGCATTGGGTGCGGGAATACCGGGGTGATCTGGGTATTGCCCTGACGGATGTGGTAGGGACAGACGCTTTTTTGCGTGATTTTGATTTATATTTTTGCAAACTATTTGATGGATTGCGCCATGATTCGGGCGATCCGTTTGAATGGGGCGAGAAAGTGATTGCTCATTACAAAAAAATGAATATAGATTATGGCACCAAGCAATTAGTATTTAGCGATGGCTTAACTTTAGATAAATCGATTGCCCTCTACCGGCATTTTGCGCCGCGCACACGTACGGGTTTTGGCATAGGCACGCATTTATCGAATGATTGCGGGCAGAATCCTTTACAAATTGTGATGAAGTTGGTTTCATGCAATGGACAGCCTGTGGCTAAAGTGAGTGATACGGCGGGTAAAGGAATGTGTGAAGATGAAAATTTCCTTAATTACCTCTGTGATGTTTTCCAAATAAGCCGCCAGTAATCGATATGCATTGAAATATGCTTGCTGGCAATTAATACACCTCCTTTCTTATAAAGCATAGTGCTAAGATAGCAGGCTTCAATCCGCTTGATAGGTCACTCTGCTTTTTGCAGATCATTTATGCTTTTTGAAACTAATCGTTCATATCTGGCTTCTTTGCCGCGTTTTGCTCAGGATCCGGCACAATTTCAAACCCTGCTGACAACGCACAGCTTTCGCGAAAAGCTGCTGGAGCTGATCGCCGGGGCACAAACCCGGATCTATATTGCTGCGTTGTATTTGCAGCAGGATGAAGCTGGCGCTCAGATTTTAGACGCGCTCTACGCGGCCCGTGCGCGCTGCCCTGAATTAGATATCCGTATTTTTGTGGACTGGCACCGAGCGCAGCGTGGGCTGATTGGTGCGGGTGCACAGGCAGGCAATGCTGCCTGGTACCAGCAAGAGCGATTAAAGCATGATCTTAATCTGCCAATTTATGGCGTGCCTGCACAAACACGTGAGCTGTTTGGCGTATTGCATCTGAAAGGCTTTGTTTTTGATGATACCGTGGTTTATAGCGGAGCCAGTTTAAATAATGTGTATTTGCATGTTGGCGAGCGCTATCGATATGACCGGTATCATGTAATTAAAAATCCTGCATTAGCCGATAGTATGGTTAATTATTTGCAGACCGAATTCCTCAATAGCAGCGCTGTTTATCGTCTGGATTTAGATCCCATTCCCGGTACAAAGCAAATCAGCCCGGATATTCGTCAGTTCCGTCAGCGGCTTAAATCAGCTCATTATGCAACGCATCATGCGCAGGATGAGGTATCTGGCCTGGGTATTACCCCAGTGGTGGGGGTTGGAAAGCGTAATCCGCTTAATCGCCTGATTATTAAATTATTGGGTGCGGCAAAACATCATGTGCAAATCTGCACGCCTTACTTTAATTTGCCCCGCACAGTGATTAAAGAAATAAACCGCTTGCTGCAAAAAGGCGTAAAGGTCGATATTATTGTTGGCGAGAAAAAAGCCAATGATTTTTATATCCCGGAAAGCGAGCCATTTAAAACCATTGGTGCGTTGCCGTATTTATACGAAACGCATTTACGCCGCTTTGCCAAAGTGCATCAGCTTGATATACACCGTGGCCAGCTGAATCTTATGCTCTGGAATGATCCGGGGCATAGCTACCATTTGAAAGGGATTTGGGTTGATGACGATTATATTTTGCTTACCGGCAATAATCTGAACCCGCGTGCCTTCAGTCTGGACCTGGAAAATGCACTCTTAATTCATGATCCAAAACATGAATTAAAAGATCAATTGCTGCAGGAAAAAGCTGAAATTGCTAAAAACACCACGCGTATTGCCTATTACCGCGAGCTGGAAACCGTGCTGGATTACCCGCCGCCGGTTAAAAAACTGCTGACCCGCTTATCACGCTTCAGGGCCGACAGATTAATTTCCAGATTGCTGTAAATTGCCCGCACCTAATAAAAAACCACGGTTTGATTGCCGTGGTTTTTTATTGTCTGAATATTATTCAGCTTATTTCCAGATCACCAGACAATGGTTTTTCTTACCACGGCGCAGCAGGGTGTAGCGGCCATAGCGGCGGTCTGCATCGCTCATGCTATAAGCTACGTCATTGATTTTGGCGCCGTTGATAATTACCGCGCCGCTTTCAATAAAGCCACGGGCCTGGCTTTTGGAAGTAGCCAGCTCGCCCGCTACCAGCGCATCCAGCAGGCCGGTCTGATCTTTATTGATTTCAATATGCGGCAGGCCATCGAGTGCCAGCTGCTCAAAATCGCTCTCGGTGAGTGAATTTTGGTCTTCCGAGAACAGGCTTTGGCTGATGCGTTGTGCTGCAACTACGGCATCTGCACCATGCACCAGGGTGGTCACTTGTTCGGCCAGAATGCGCTGGCCTTCCGGCTTACCCGCTGCTGCAATATCAGCCGCTTCGATGGCATCAATTTCTGTGGTGCTGAGGAAGGTGAAGTAGCGCAGGAATTTATACACATCCGCATCGGCAGTGGTTAGCCAGAATTGGTAAAACTTATAAGGCGAGGTTTTTTTCGCGTCCAGCCAGATGGTGCCTGACTCAGTTTTACCAAATTTAGTGCCGTCCGATTTAGTCACCAGTGGCATGGTCAGGCCAAACACCTGTTGCTGATTCATGCGGCGGGTAAGGTCCGTTCCCGCAGTGATATTGCCCCACTGATCCGAGCCACCAATTTGCAGCTCGCAGCCGTGTTGTTTATTCAGCTCTACAAAGTCGTAACCTTGCAGCAGGCTGTAGGTGAATTCGGTGAAAGAAATGCCGGAATCGTCACGGTTAATCCGCTGTTGTACTGCTTCTTTTTTGATCATGGCGTTTACTGAGAAGTGCTTGCCAATATCGCGCAGGAAAGTCAGCACATCCATCTTGCCAAACCAGTCGTGGTTATTGGCCATAATGGCGGCGTTGCTGCCTTCAAAACTCAGGAAAGGCTCAACCTGCTTGCGGATTTTACCCACCCAGCTATCGATAATATCGAGGGTATTGAGCTTGCGTTCGGTGGCTTTAAAGCTGGGATCGCCAATCATGCCGGTGGCACCACCCACCAGAGCAATCGGCTTGTGGCCTGCTTCCTGGAAGCGTTTCAGTACCAGAATCGGTACCAGGCTGCCGATGTGCAGGCTGTCTGCAGTGGGGTCAAAGCCGCAATAGAGGGTAATGGATTTTTCAGCCAGCCGTTTTTCCAGTGCTTCGCCATCGGTAAGCTGGGCAATCAGGCCACGCGCTTGTAAATCGCTGATTAAATTCATTTCACTCTTGCTCCGGTTTGTTTTATTTGAATCTGATATAGATTTTTAAACCCAAATCTTGAACCACGGAGTAAAAGAGAACACGGAGGATCACGGAGAAAACCTTAAGGCAAACAATCAATTGATAAGGAATAAGCAAACTCAGCTACACATTGCTATTGCCTTGGTAATTGTCATTCCAATGGTTTTCTCCGTGGAACTTCGTGCTCTCTGTGGCCTCCGTGGTTCAAAACTTGGGTTGTATAATTACAGCGTTTCTTTTAGTGCTAAAGCCTGCTCTAAAGCGGCGTCCACATTGCTGGCCAGCACATTGTAATGGCCCATTTTACGGCCGGCGCGGGCTTCTTTTTTGCCATAGAGATGCAGCTTGGTGTTCGGCGCTGTCAGCATGATTTCCCAGTGCGGCTCACTGCCGTCATCGTGCCAGACATCGCCCAGCAGATTGACCATCACTACCGGCGTGTGTAAATCCGGCTTGCCGGGGTAGAGCCCGCACATGGTGCGTACCTGCTGCTCAAACTGGCTGCTAAAGGTGGCGTCCAGTGTGTAATGGCCGCTATTGTGCGGGCGCGGTGCCATTTCGTTGATGACCAGCGTATCGTCTTCCAGCACAAAGAATTCAACAGCAATCACGCCGATATAATCGAGCTTTTCAACCAGCTGAATCGCCATATCGCGGGCGCGTTCAGTGATTTCAGCACTGATGCGGGCAGGCACGATGGAAATATCTAAAATGCCATCGGTGTGGATATTTTCTGCCGGAGGGAAACAGGCAATTTCATTGGCAGCGCTGCGGGCCACAATTACGGAGACTTCAGCTTTCAGCGGCAGCATTTTTTCCAGCACACAGGGCTGATGCTTCAGTTCGGATAAGGCGTAGCGGGCTTCTTCCAGATTTTTGATCCGTACCTGGCCCTTGCCATCGTAGCCATTGCGGGCGGTTTTTAAAATGCCTGGCAAATAGGGGCTGAGGTCTTGCTCCAGATCGCCGGAATTCTCGATCACAAGGAAAGGCGCGGTGGCGAGGCCTGCATCACGAATAAAGTTTTTCTCTTTCATCCGGTCTTGGGCAATAGCGACCGAATCACCGGACGGGCTGACGTTTACGCCCTGGCTGGCCAGCCAGCGCATGCTGTCGGCGTTAACGTTTTCAAATTCGGTGGTGACTGCCGCGCATTGTCTGGCAAGCGCTGCCAGGGCTTCCGGATCGGTATAGGGTTTGCAAAGATGGATATCGGCGATCTCGGCGGCTGGTGCGGCCGGATCAGGGTCGAGCACGGTCACTCCATAGCCCATGGTTTTAGCTGCCATCGCAAACATACGGCCAAGTTGGCCGCCGCCCAGAATACCCAGCATCGCAGGTGGCAGAATTGGCTTAGTGGCCATCTTATCAATCCTTGTCTTGTCTTTGTTTTACGCCCTGCAGCAGAGCAACACCCCAGAGCCCCCAGCCAAAAATGGCGCCTAAAACTAAGGCTAAAGGGAGGATTTGAATCATGGCGGTGATAAATGATTTTTTTTCAAAAAAGCTGACAGCCAAAGAAAACAGCAGACCAAAAGGCAGCCCCCAACAGAAGGCGCCCCGGTAAAAAACGCTGAATAAAAAGCCTTTTTCTTCCAGCTCTGCCAGCAATTCTTTGGCGGGCTTCATACGACTTCAGGTAATTCCATCGCCAGAACGGTTTCTTTTTGCTCTGTTCTGAAAGCAGCCAGCTTAGCGGCCAGCTCTGGAGCGGCATTGGCAAGCAAAGAAATCGCAAACAGTGCTGCATTCGCAGCGCCTGCTTCACCAATGGCAAAAGTAGCCACCGGAATACCCTTAGGCATTTGCACGATGGAAAGCAGTGAATCTTCGCCACGCAGATATTTAGATGGAACAGGCACACCCAGCACTGGAATCGTTGTTTTTGCTGCAATCATCCCTGGCAGATGTGCTGCGCCGCCTGCGCCTGCAATAATGCATTGCAAGCCGCGGCTGGCGGCAGTTTCGGCGTATTCAAATAGCAAATCAGGGGTGCGGTGCGCAGAGACAACGCGGCATTCAAATGCCACGCCAAAGGCTTTTAGTTGCTTAGCGGCATGCTGCATGACTTCCCAGTCACTATTGCTACCCATTACAACGCCGACTTGAATCATGGGTTTCCCCCGAGTAAAGAATGAATGTTACCGAAAAAATGAGAATAAGGGACAGTTTCAATAGCCCTTGCGCCCAAAGAGTACTGTACTTCATGGTGTGAACGGCTGTTTGCGGATGAAAATCCGTTCTTTTTATCTAAACATTAGCAAATACTAATAAATAGATTGACCCCTTATGCCTGCTAAGGCATTCTGCGCTCCGCGGTGCATGTACCGTGTAATTCGCAATGAATTTAAAACGCTGGAAGGCTTGCTTTCCAGCGTCTTTTTTTTATCTAAGCATTTGCAAATTGTGCGGCATGCATTCTGCAATACATGCCATTGTTGGCCATGAGCGCCTGATGAGTGCCACTTTCAACAATCCTGCCCTGTTGCATGACAACGATACGGCTGGCGTTTTCGATGGTAGAAAGCCGGTGGGCAATCACCAGCGTGGTGCGGCCTTGCATCAGGTTTTCCAGTGCGTCCTGAACCTTGCGCTCGGATTCGGTATCCAGCGCGCTGGTGGCCTCATCCAGAATCAGAATCGGTGCGTCTTTGTAGATTGCCCGGGCAATGGCTAAGCGCTGGCGCTGGCCGCCAGACAAGCGCATACCGTTTTCACCCAGCAGGGTGTCCATTCCGTCCGGCATGGCATCGATAAATTCCAGAGCATGCGCTGCAATGGCCGCCTGACGTACACGCGCCATATCGATTTCACTGCCGTAAGCGATATTGGCGATCACGGTGTCGTTAAACAGAATCACATCTTGCGAAACGAGGGCAATTTGCTGACGCAGATTGCCAAGCTGGTAATCGGCCAGAGGGACTTGGTCGATTAAAATTTGCCCTGCATTCAGCTCATAAAAACGCGGTAATAAATTAGCCAGCGTGGTTTTGCCACTGCCGGAGCTGCCCACGAGTGCAATGGTTTCTCCCGGTAAAACATCGAGAGAGATGCCGTCGAGCGCCCTTTTGCCATCTTCGCCATAGGCAAACTGAATGTCTTGCAAAGAAATCGCGCCCTGTACACGGGGTAATTGGTGCCGGCCCTGATTGGCCTCCGGAATTTCATCCAGAATGGCAAAGACAGATTCTGCTGCAGCAAGGCCTTTATGCAGGCTTTCATTAATTTTGGTCAGATTTTTGATGGGTTGTTGCAAGGCCATCATTTGCACCATAAAAGCTACAAATGCACCTGCGGTCAGTACGCCATCCTGAGCACGTAAACTTGCGTAATAAATAATGACCGCCAGTGTGATCCCAATCAGAAACATGATCAGGCCTGAGTTAATGCTGGAGGTAATGGCTTGTTTGATGGATAAGCGACGCACATTGTTATTGGTATTGCCAAAGCGATTGGTTTCGTATGAAAAACCGCCGAAGATTTTAATGATGCGCTGGCCCGACAAGCTCTCATCCAGAATTTGCGTCATCTGCCCCATGGCCGCCTGTGTTTCACGCGAAAGCCTGCGCTGGCGTTTGCCTACCACGCTGATGCTGATGGCTACGCCGGGTAATAAAATCAGGCAGAGCAGGGTGAGCTGCCAATCCAGATACAGCATAGAGCCGAGCAGAAACAATAGTAACAATGAGTCTTTGATCAGTACTGTCAGCACTTTTGTGCCTGCATCCATGATCTGATTCACGTCAAATGTCACACGGGATAGCAAAACACCCACTGACGTTTTATCGAAAAATTGAACGGGCAGGCTAAGCATCCGGGAGAACATTTTCCCTCGCAGATCATGCATTACTCTGGATGAAACCCAGGCCGTGGTGTATTCATTGCCAAAATTGGAGATCAGCCGAAGCAGTGCCAGGCCTAAAATTTGTGCGGGTAAAATCCACGCCATGCTGCGGGCGAGTGCAGATGTCTGCAGGTTTTGGTCAACCAAGGGTTTGAGCAATAGCGTTAAGCCTGCATCTACTGCGGCAGCAACAGACAGGCAAACCACGGAGATGGCCACTATTTTCCAGTAGGGGCGGATTTCGCCCAGGATGCGCATATATAAAGCTCGATTATTCATCGCTGACATCGGCATGCCTTGGTGTGGGTTTTACAAGAAAGGGGCGGATTATACGCTGTCGCTTGCTGTTCATGGGCAGAAGGAGTGCGCCGTTTGGGGGATAATTAATGCCCTTTATGGCGGGCCCAGCCTGAGCTCAATCCCTTAAGTCAGGGCATATGGCTCTGCCGCTCTGTGGCTTGCATTGCATGATCTCAGGGCGGGTGAAGCCCGCGTATTTATTAACAAGCTTATTGGGTTTTACCCGCCCGGCGAAGAACCCTTCGTTTAAGTGGGCAGAATCAGGCGCTGCCGGCCATTTTATAACTCACAAATCCCCGTATCTGCTTTGCAAGATAGCCGCAATCACCGGCGCTACCGTTTCTGTGCGAAAGATTCGGGGGCCGAGGATCAGCGGGGTGTAGCCAGCGGCCACTGCAAGTGTTTCTTCGGCGGCAGAAAATCCCCCTTCCGGGCCGACTAAAACGGCGGCGCTGCGGGCGGTAGCGGGCAGCTGGTTTTGCCGGATTGCACCAATGGGCGATAGCAGCAGTTTAAGTTCGGCGTCTTGTGTCAGTGCTTGCTCAAATTTAATGGCAGGCAAAATAAGCGGCACCCGGGTGCGCCCGCATTGCTCGCAGGCGGATACGGCAATGGCCTGCCAGTGGGCCAGGCGTTTTTCGGCCCGCTCGCCACTAAGGCGCTGCTGGCAATATTCGGATATCACCGGCTGAATACGGCTTACCCCAAGCTCGCTGGCTTTCTGGATGGTGTAATCCATACGATCACTGGCCGAGATCGCCTGAACCAGCGTGAGATCCAGCGGGGATTCCCGATCCTGCTCATTCCATGTGAGTACTTCTACGCTGACATGGCGCTTGCCCATTTCGGTCACACGCGCAGCGTATTCACCGCCCTGGCCATTAAATAAAATAATATCGTCATCGGGCTGCAAGCGCAGCACTTGCACATGGCGGGCAACACTTTCTGGCAGGTTAAAGCCAAGGCCAGCGGCCAGTGGCATATCAAGGAAAAATCTGGGCATATCCACCTCGTGCATTGGAGGAGTTGGTATACCGCAAGGCGGCAGGGGATTCAAGTACTGGCAGGGATTTTGCCTGACCCGCCAGTGGCTGGAAATCAAGCTGCGCCCCGAGCATGCCTTGGGTTTGGATATGACGCTTTGATTAAGTACAAATTTAATACAATGTTTATAAGCCTCATGACATCAAATTGAAGCAGAATATGCCGGTGGCGTTTGTGACTGTGGCATTATTCTGTTGCTCAATGTTTAACCCTTTTGAAAGAAGCCTCTCTGTATGTGGATAACCAAGGTAAGTATCAAACATCCGGTATTTGCAACCATGGTCATGCTGGCGTTGCTGGTGCTGGGCATGGCCTCGTATGGTTTGCTGCCGGTAGAGCGTATGCCGCCTGTGGCCAGCCCGCAGGTGTTTGTGCAGCTGAATTATCCGGGTGCATCACCAGAGGCCATTGAAAACGATCTGATCAAGCCTCTGGAAGAGCAGATCAATACCGTAAACGGGGTTAAGCATATCTGGGCCACGGCGCGTGAAGGCTCGGCCTTTATGTCGGTCGAGTTTCGCATGGATGCAAACTCGGCCAATGGCTTGCAGGAAATCCGCGATAAAGTGGCTTTGATTAAGCCTAATTTCCCTAAGGAAGCTAAAGATCCGCTGGTACTGAAAGCGGATATCAGCGGCGAAGCCGAGCCAGTAGTGCAGCTGGCGTTACGTTCGGGCACGCTCAGCCTGCGCGAGCTGAGCATGTTATCTGAGCAGGTGGTGGTAAAGCGTTTACGCACAGCCCCGGGCGTGGGCAGCATCAACAGCAATGGTTTGGTGAATCGTCAGATTCAGCTGCGTTTGCGCCGCGATGCACTCAATAGCTATGGCCTGGGTGTGGATCAGGTGATGGATGCGGTACGTGAGGCCAATCAGGACGTGCCAGCGGGCCGTATTGTGAATGGTGATCACGAGCAGTTGGTGCGCCTTGAAGGCAAGATTAAAGACCCTAAGCAATTTGGCAAAATTATTGTGGCCCGCCAGGCGAATACCCCGGTTTATCTGGAGCAGGTTGCCGATGTGATTGATGGTGAGCAAGAGCGCAGCTCGATCTCTCGCCTTGATGGCCAGCCGGTGATCAGCCTCGATATTTTCCCGATTCAGGGCAGCAATATTGTTGAGCTGGGCGATGGCGTAAAGGCAGTGGTAGAGAAGATGCAATCTTCCTTACCCGCAGGCGCCGAGCTGACCATAGTGCAGGCAAATTCTAATGAAATTAAAAGTGCGCTGAATCATACAAAAGCCACCATTTTAGAAGGCGGTATTCTCACCACGCTGATCGTGTTTATGTTTTTGCACTCATGGCGCAGTACGGTCATTACCGCTTTAACCTTACCAATCTCGGTGATTGCCACTTTTATTGTGGTGCATGCCTGCGGCTTTTCTTTAAATATGCTGACGCTGATGGCACTCAGCTTATCGATTGGCCTGTTGATTGATGATGCAATTGTGGTGCGGGAAAACATCGTCCGCCATTTAGGCATGGGCAAAAATCATTTCCAGGCCGCCCATGATGGCACCGAAGAAATTGGCCTGGCGGTGATGGCCACAACCTTTGCGATTGTGGCGGTGTTTGTGCCGGTGGCGTTTATGCACGGCATTATCGGGCAGTTTTTCTTTCAGTTTGGGATTACCGTCACGGTGGCGGTGCTGGTCTCGCTGTTTGTCAGTTTTACGCTCGACCCGATGTTGTCTTCTATCTGGCACGATCCAGAAGGAAATCGTTTTAAAAGCTGGCCCCGCATGGGCCGGTTTATGGCGGCTTTTGAGCAAAAGATCGAGTATCTGCATGAGATCTACGGGCGTTTTCTGGCTTGGTCATTGGGCAAAAGAAAAACAGTATTAGCCGCGGCCTGCGTGTTTTTTCTGAGTAGCCTGTTTTTACTTCCGTTTATTGGTACAGAGTTCGAGCCAAAACAGGATTTGGGCTTAGTGCGTATGCAGCTGAATACGCCGATTGGCTCCAGCCTTGCGTATACCGACGATAAGGTGAAGCAGATTGAAGTCTCTTTAAAATCATTTAAAGAAATTGCTTCTGTGCAAACAACGGTGGGCGTGCAAAGCAGCAAGAATATGGCTGAAATAACGCTTAAGTTGGTTGAGCGTAAAAAACGCCGCTCGCAAGACGATATCGAAAAAGAAATACGCAAGGTGGTTGGCCACATCGCAGGCGTAGAGTTATCGGTGGGCGGCTGGAAGCCAATTTTTATTACGGTATTTGGCCCTGATCCAAGCAAACTGACCCAGATCACCGGCGATTTAATGAAGAAAATTGCCAAAATTCCGGGCGTGGTCGATCTGGAAAGCAGCGAAAAAGCCTTTACCCCAACGCTGGCGATCAAAATTGATAACGAAGCGGCCAATGATCTGGGTCTGAATAATGCCCAGATTGGCAGCGCACTGCGCTCATTGATTTCGGGTGAAACGATCAGCCATTATCTGGCCAGCGACGGGCAAAATTATGATGTGGTGGTGCAGCTGGCCGAACAAGACCGCCGTACGGCTTCAGACCTGGGCGATTTGTATTTAAGCAGCAGCAAAACCAATAGCGATGGCTCGCCCAAGCTGGTGTCTTTGCGCCAGGTGGCCAGCTTGGAAAAAAGCACCAGTGCCCAACAATTAAAGCGGCTTGATTTACAGCGCCGTGTTTCGCTTTACGCCAATGTGCAGGGCCGCCCAAGCGGCACGGTAAGTGGTGAAGTGCAGGCACTGCTGGATAAAACCGAATTGCCCGCTGGCTACCACTTTGGCGCTGGCGGCCAGCAGGCCGAGATGCAAGAAGCCTTTGCAGCCTTCGTGGGTGCCATTGGCCTGGCGCTGATCTTTATTTACTTTGTTTTAGCTTCGCAATTTGGCAGCTTTTTACAGCCGCTGGCGATTATGGCTTCCCTGCCATTCTCACTGACTGGCGCTTTACTGGCTTTATTTTTTACCGGCACCACCATTAATTTATTCTCCATGATCGGCTTTATGATGCTGCTCGGTTTAGCAGTTAAAAACGCGATTCTTCTGGTGGATTTTGCCAACACGGCCAAGCGGGAAGGGCTGGCGGTGAAAGATGCTTTACTTTCTGCTGGTCAGGTGCGTTTACGGCCAATTTTGATGACCACCGCGGCGATGATTTTTGGCATGTTGCCGATGTCGCTGGGCCTTGGCGAAGGCGGGGAAACACAGGCTGCCATGGGCCGGGCGATTATCGGCGGGGTGATTTCCTCCACCGTGCTGACGCTGATTGTGGTGCCGATTTTATACGCCTGGCTGGATGGCTGGGCCGTAAAACGCAAGGCGCGCAAAGCCGTGAAACTGGCTGCCGTTTCTCTGTAGCGTTTTAGATGTTTACCTGAAATTGCTCTCATCATTAATCAGGAATAAATGCGATGACTGTATTTAAAAAAAGAACAATTGGCCTTGGCTTATTATTTGTGGTGCTG
The DNA here is from genome assembly GCF_011601265.1 of Iodobacter violaceini. Taxonomy (GTDB): domain Bacteria; phylum Pseudomonadota; class Gammaproteobacteria; order Burkholderiales; family Chitinibacteraceae; genus Iodobacter; species Iodobacter violaceini. The sequence goes on along the minus strand of NZ_JAAOLX010000010.1, from coordinate 128,961 downwards.
GCTGCGGGCGGTGTGGCTTTTACTCAGGGCAAGGCGAAAGAGACTAAAGCTGAAGACAAAAACGCCCCGCGTAAACTGGAATTTGCGGCGGCAGATCTGGCTGTGGTGACATTGCGCCCACTGGATCAGTCCATTCCTATCAACGGGGCTTTGCAGGCTGTGAACCATGCATCGCTGCGTTCTAAAGTATCGGCACAGGTAGATCAGGTGCTGGTGCGTGAAGGCGAGGAAGTCAAAGCGGGGCAGATTCTGGCGCGCTTTGATGCCAGCAATATTGCGGCACAATTAAACGAGCGGCAAAGCAATCTGGAAATGGCTAAAGCCGAGCTGAGCCTGGCCGAAAAAACGCATGGCAAAAATCAGACCTTGCAAAAGCAGGGCTTTATTTCTGGTAATGCCTTTGACAGCAGCTCCAGCACGCTGGCAGTCAGCCTTGCCAAATTAAAAGCGATTCAGGCGCAAGTGGCTGTGGCCAAAAATGCCATGGACGATATGGTGCTGCGTGCGCCTATTGGCGGGCAGATCAGTAAGCGCTCTATTCAGCCAGGTGAAAAGGTCGATCAGAATTCTGAGCTGTTTAATATCGTCGATTTATCTGCCATGGAGCTGCAAGTGGCCGTGCCAGCCAGCCAGATTGCCCATGTATCGGCAGGGCAGCTGGCCGAGTTTCAGGTCGATGGCTTTAACGGCAAGGTATTTAATGGCACGGTGCAGCGCATCAATCCGGAAGTCGAAAAAAACTCCCGCGCCATTACCGTGTTTATCGCGGTAAAAAACCCGGCTGGCGCTTTACGCAGCGGCATGTTTGCCAAAGGCCTGCTCGCGCTTGGGCAATCGCAGGCTAAACTCACCATCCCCAATAGCGCCGTACAGGGTGGATCAACTGATCCCTATGTCTACAGCCTGGAAAACGGCAAAATCGCTCAAAAAAAGGTTAGCCTGGGAAGCAATGACGAGCGCAGTGGCTTAGTAGAAATCACCTCCGGCCTGAATGCCGGTGCCAAAGTGCTGGCCAGAAAAATGGATGGTATCAAGCCGGGGATGGTGGCGACTGCGGTGGGGGGGTGAGTTATCTTATTCCTAAGGTATCTGCTAATCCGGGTCTATTGGCGTTTGCTTGAGGTGTTTTTGATGGTTAAGTATTTAATGCTATTTGTTTTTTTATCAGCCAATGCCTTGGCTGCTAACGTTGGGATACAGGAAAAAAACCTCGAAGATAGCGAACGCAGTTTGTTGTTGCGGCTTTGGTACCCGACAGATAGTTTGGCACAGATGGAACCATTATTAAAAACCGACACAGTTTTTAAATCGCCGAACGCGGTGCCAGATGCCCCATATGGTTTGGCGACTCGCCCTCTTATTTTGTTGTCGCATGGTTTGAATGGAAGCTGGGTTAATCTTGCCTGGTTGGCTGAAAACTTGGCAGGGAAGGGCGCTCTGGTGCTTACGTTAGATCATCCTGGAACATCGTTCAAGAGCCGAAATAATGTAGAAACGCCTCGCCTTTGGGAGCGACCTAAGGATATCAGTCGCGCAATCAGCCTATTGCTAGATGATCCTATCTGGAAAACACGGATTGATCAGCACAAAATCACAGTGATTGGGCATTCTATGGGGGGCTATACCGCTTTGGCGTTGGCCGGAGCACGCTTCAATACTGAGCAGTTTCTACAGAGCTGCCAGCAATATCCCTTATTTGCAGATTGTCGCTGGTATATGGCACAGCATGCCTCAGGCAGTCAGCAAGATATGGAATCTGATTTACACGATGCTCGGATTAGCGCAGTAGTTTCTTTGGATTTAGGCTTTGTTGGGGGGATGGATAGGTCAAGTCTGAAGAAGATTAAGATTCCGATTTTGGTCTTAGCTGCAGGGGATCAAGAGCCTTCTTTACCTTCACAATATCAATCACGCTTGCTAGTGAAATCATTAAGGAAAGTGGAATATTTTGAGTATTCAGATGCCAGTCATTTTAGCTTTATTGCTGAGTGTAAGAAAGGAGCGCTGGATTTACTAAGAGAAGAAGGGCCTGGTGAAGAAGTTATTTGTCTGGATTATCAGGGCCGTTCACGTAGTGAGCTGCATGAAGAAGTCGCTGGTGCTATTAGTACATTTTTAAATAAGCAAGCCTTGCTGCCGGCTCAAAATTAATGCCAGTAAGATTTGTTGTCTTGTGTGCGTGCACATGTGTCTACAGGTGAAAAGCTCTCTTTGTCATCCTTGGGTGGGCAAGGTAAAGCGCCTTGCCCACCCTGCATATTGCTTAGATTATTTAAGCAGAAGTCTCTGCACTCGCTGGCCGTAATGCCTGCCAGTCCATTTTACGGGTAAGCACCATCACGCAGCTGAGTAAGGCAAACAGCGTGATACTTCCCATCAGCAGCGCCATATCTTCTGATTGCAAGATGCCATACAGCAGGCCATAGAGCGCTGTTAATACCACGGCAAATCCCACTCCCCGTTGCCATGCGGCCAGTACAAAACTCACGTAATAGCCAAGCAATAACACGGATGCTGCTGCGGCGCTCCAATAGGCTTTGGCAAAGCCCAGATGCTCAGACAGTGATAGGGTCAGCAGGAAAAACAGGGCCAGTGCTGCGCCAACCAGAGCATATTGCACAGGGTGAATCTCGATTCGTCTCATCAGCGCCATTAAAAATACTGCGCCAAAAATCACCAGTACAAATAATTCGGCATATTTAATCGTGCGCTCGTTTAAGACGTATCTGTCTACAGGATCAACAAGGCGCAATCCCAGCGAGGCGGAAGAGCATTCGGAGCTGCTGCATTTGCTGGTTTGAGCACCGCCTGTAGCCAGCTGGCTGGTTTGCCAGCGGGCGCTAAACCCTTGGGCTGTCACGCTGCGTTCGATCGGTGCAAAATTGCCGCTAAAGCTGGGGTGTGGCCAGTTGCCAGCAAGGGCGACATGACTTTCTTTACCCACTGGCTCGATGAGTAATTGCGTGGTGCCGCTCAGTTTAAGGTTGAGCTTGAAATCCAGTGATTGTGCATTATCGGGTAGTGTCACCATGGCATGGACGCCATTGCCCAAGCCAGAGGCGGGTGCTGCCACTGCTGCAGTGCTGTCTTCTGCTGTGTGTGCTGTACTTGCCCCGATTGCTGATTGGGCCGTGCCTGGTTCAAAGTTCAGCGTATCGGCGGCCAGTGTGCCACCCATATTTTGAATCCCGCGTACATCTGACAGGCTCAGTACCAGATAAGGCTTGCCCCAGCGGCTGCTGATTTTTTCACGGCTGGAGCCAGGATGCTGCTCGTAGCTATTGAGCGGTGCAACGGCAAAGCGGCCGGAAAGGATTAAATCACTGCGGTAAATTGGCGCTTCAAAAATGCCGCGTTTCAGGCTTTCTACCGCTAATTGCCCTTTGGCTGAAAACTGCTCGGGGCTGATGATGATATTGCGGCTGCTGGTACTGTCTTCCCATGCGCTTATTTTTCCCTGAGGCGTGGTTTGCTCAACGAGTTTGCTGGTGGTTTCGGTGAGCGGCAGCACCAAGAAGGGCCCTTTCACCGTTTGCTCGCCAGCGCTGAATTGCGAAATCTCCTGCCGCACTTCCTGAGCACGCTGCTGCCGCTCAAAAACCAGATGCCGCACCATATTTAAAACCACAATCATCCCCAGCATCAGCAGGCCGATGGTGATGATTTTCCACTTTAACTTCATGATATTCCCCTGTGCGCTTGTGTGATGGGGGCATTCTGAACGGATGATGTGGAGGGAGAATGCGGGGAATGTGGAGATTGTGTGGAGATGGGGGGTAAAACCCCACCCTTTAACTGCCTCTTCCAGATTTGGGTTTCCGCTATTTGTTAATTCATTGGCAAACAAACCCTCGCCACTACGCCTCCCTCCGCATGATTCGCCAGGCTCACACTTCCGCCATGCAATTCCAGCATGGTGCGGGTAAGGGCCAGCCCCAGGCCGGTGCTTTTCTGGCCGGTGGCGGGGCGGGGCAGGGAGTAGAAGCGCTCAAACAGGCGGCTGAGGGCGTAATCGGGGATAGGCTCGCCCTGGTTGTGGATGGCAATGTGCAGGTTTTGCGCTTCAAGCGTCAGCCCGATATGGATCTGGCCATGCTCCGGAGTGAAGTCCAGTGCATTTTGCAGCAGGTTTCTGATGGCCTGGGTGAGTAAAAAGGCCTCGCCATGAATGATGGCGGCGGGCCATGGGGCGTGCAGTATTTGCCGTGTACCGGCTTGCGGGCTGAGTGCGCCGATCACTTCGTTCAGCAGTTTGGCGACATCTACTGGGGCGGCATCTTTTAACCCGTGCCTTGCTTCCAGTGTGGCCAGCTGCAGCAGACGATCGACAATTTGCTGCATACGGGCGGTTTCCTGGCGGATATGGCTGGTAAAACGGCTGTGATCGCTCTCTTTAAGTGACTGGCCTTCTTCAAATAAAATTTCTGCCGCACCTCGTATGCCTGCCAGGGGGGATTTCAGCTCGTGGGTCAGATCATGCACATAGTTTTCGATATAGGCTTTGCCTTCCAGGCGCTCCCGCATCGTGCCCAGTGCAGTGGCCAGGGTGGTCAGTTCGCGATTGGCGGTAAAGGCAGGTACGGGCACGGTCTGACCCTCGCTCACGGCCAGCGCAAAACCGGTGAGTTTGTTAATACCCCGGCTTAACCACCATGAAAACAGCGCCCCAATAACAAGACCAATGGCCAGCAGCAAGAGTCCCGCCCGCCAGAGTTTGTTTTCACTGCGATCAATAAAGGGCTGCATCGCCCAATTGGGGCGGGCGACGGTGAGCACGCCCACAATCTCTGTGCCCTTGGTAATTGGTGCGGCAACGTGCATTACGGTGGATAGCTCATTTTTTGGATCGGCCAGCGAGCTGCGGGCACCATATTGGCCGCGCAGCGTCAGGTAAACATCACGCCACTGGCTGTAATCCTGCCCCAGCGCCTGGCCGGAGGAATCCATTATCACCTTGCCCTGGGCATCGGTCACATACACGCGCAGAAAGGTTTTATCGCGTGGCACGCCCCACACTTTGGCTTGCGGATTTCTTTCGGCAAACAGCTTAATTGCCTTGGCAAAGCGGCCTGCATCGAGCCGCCCGGCCACAAAATCAGGCTGGATCAGCTCGGCCAGCAGATTGGCGGTATCAACCAGCACTTCCTCGCTGGATTGGCGCACTGCCGGTTTGATTTCATCTCTGACCAAACTAAGCACATAGGCGGCCAGCAGGCTGACCAGCAAAAAGTAACCAAAGAAAATCCGCAGGGAAAAGCGCATTAAACCTGCTCCAGCGCATAGCCAAAGCCACGGTGGGTGGCAATGGGGTCAAGGTCTGCCCGCACCAGGCGCAATTTGGCGCGCAGGCTTTTGATATGGCTATCAATGGTGCGCTCGAAGCTGTCTTCAGCGGCCTCTCCAAGTGCATCCAGCAATTGTGCGCGGCTGAATACCTGGCCGGGATGGGCAAGCAGGGTGATCAGCAGGCGGTATTCTGATGGCGTAAGGGTCAGGTTATTGCCCGCATATTGCACTCGTTTGGCCGCGGCATCGTGCACAAACAGCCCGTTGTGCATAGCAGAATGGCTGATGGCGGCGGTAGGGCTGCTGCGTTTCAGGATGGCTTTCACCCGGGCAGCCACTTCGCGCGGGCTAAAGGGCTTGAGCACATAATCATCCGCGCCTAGCTCCAGCCCTAAAATACGGTCGAATTCTTCGCTTCTGGCGGTGAGCAGCAGCACCGGCAGCTCGCTGTGGCGGCGCAGGCGTTTGAGCACTTCCAGCCCGCTATCGTCCGGCAGGCCGATGTCTAAAATCAGCAGATCAGGTTTTTGTGTCTGAATCGCCGCCTCGCCTTCCCTTGCCAGGCTGTAGCAGCTCACGCTAAAGCCTTCCCGCTCCAGCGCAAAGCGCAGCGTATCGGTGATGGCCGCTTCGTCTTCGATCAGAATGATGGATGACATAAGTGAGGTCGCTCTTATTGGATGACCTTGATTGTAAGTGACTTTGTGACGCGGTTGTCAGCGTATTTCCTGCTATGCTGCATTGCAGCATAAATTTAATCTGCCTGCTTTAAGCTGCGGCTGATGGAGCTGCATCAAACACTGGCGGTTTGAATCCTGCATTTGCAAGGTTTACGCTGCAAAGGGCTGGCTATGACTAAAAAAGTGATTAATCTTGCTTTGCAAGGCGGCGGTGCGCATGGCGCGTTTACCTGGGGGGTGCTCGATGCCTTACTGGAAGACGGGCATATTCAGTTTGAGGGCGTTAGTGGCACCAGTGCGGGGGCGATGAATGCCGTGGTGCTGGCTCAGGGCCTGATGGATGGCGGCGCGATCGGTGCAAGGCAGGCGCTGGATCGGTTTTGGCATGCACTGGCAAACAGTATGCCTGGGGATTTGCTCAAGGGTGACGGAGCAGGCATCAGCACGGTCACCAAGGCAATGCAGCAGTGGACACGTTTTTTATCCCCCAGCCAAATGAATCCTTTTGATTTAAATCCTTTGCGCGATCTGGTTGTAAATCAGATTGATTTTGCCGCTTTGCAAACGCATAGCCCGGTTAAATTATTTATTGCCACGACGCATGCTAATTCAGGCAAGTTAAGAGTTTTTCAAAATCATGAAATGAGTGCAGATGTGATTCTGGCTTCCGCCTGCCTGCCTACGATCTGCCGCAGTGTATTAATCGATGGCGAGCCTTATTGGGATGGTGCTTATTCGGCCAATCCGGCGGTGTTTCCATTATTTGATTACTGCAGTGCCTGCGATATTTTACTGATTTTATTGCAGCCTTTGTGTCTGGAGGCTACTCCTGATTCTGCCAGAGAGATTCAAAGCAGGATTCTGGATATCACTTTTCAATCAGGTTTTTTGCGTGAAATGCAGATGTTTACACGGCTTAAAGCGCGGCGGCCTTTATTTGTATGGTCTAAATTAGACCGGCATATTGCCCGGACGCATTTTCATCTGATTGAGGCGGATTTAGCGCAATTTGATGCCGAATCTAAATTAGCGGTGAATCTGAAATTCTTTTCCACGCTCAAAGATCTGGGGCGGGAGGCGGGGCAGAAATGGCTGGCAGCCCATCATCAGAAGTTAGGTAAGTCGTCCAGCGTGGATTTGGCTGAGGTATTTGCCTGATTGCAGGATTGAACTGAATTTTCGGGAGATTTGTACCTAATTTTGCCATTTGCCAGGGCAATGCGGCGAAAGTAGCCTTGTTGCTGCATAATGTGCATTAACTCAACAACAAAAAAGGATAGGAGTTTCTTGAAACTCCGGATATGGGTAGTAGTATCTTACTGATCGTTCTTGCTTTTCTGCTTGTACTTCTTAACGGCTTTTTTGTGGCCGCCGAGTTTGGATTAGTTAAATTACGCTCTACGCGTGTCAAAGCCATTGCCAAAACTATGGGCTGGCGCGGGCGTATTTTACTGAAGGTTCATGGCGATTTAGATGCCTATCTTTCAGCTTGCCAGCTCGGTATTACCCTCGCATCCCTTGGTCTTGGCTGGATTGGCGAGCCTGCTTTTGTTCAGCTTCTGCAACCGCTGTTCGGTGCGCTGGGCATTATGAACGAGGCACTGGTGCATTCCATTTCCTTTGCTGTTGCCTTCTTTATTATTTCCTATCTGCATATTGTGGTGGGCGAGCTGGCCCCTAAATCCATGGCGATTCGTATGCCTGGCAAAATCAGTATGTGGACAGCCGTACCCCTTTATGCTTTTTACTGGCTGATGTATCCCGCAATCTGGACGCTGAATCACAGTGCCAACTGGGTGCTGCGTAAAGTAGGGCTGGATGCGGCCAAAGGCCACGACAGCCATTATTCTTCTGAAGAGCTTAAGCTGATTCTGCGTACTTCCCAGTCGGATGATCAATATACTGAAGATGATTGGCGCGTATTGGCACAGGCGCTTGATTTCCGTGATCTGGATGTGGCGGATTTAATGCACCCGTTTAGTGAAGCGGTGGCTCTGTCTGCAGGTGCTGATATCGAAACCAGCCTGGATAAAATTGTTCAGCATCGTTACAGCCGCTACCCCCTGCTGGATGAAAACGGCCATGTGCAGTCGGTGGTCCATTTAAAAGATATTTTCTTTGCCATGCGCAAAGGTGAGATGCCGGCGCGTTTGGATAAACTCGCTCGCCCTGTGCAAACCGTCTCGCCGCGTTTATCTGCGTCTGAATTATTTAAACGCTTTCAGCACGGCGCACCGCACTTTGCCGTGGTGGCCTATCAGGATGGCCAGCCGCTCGGCTTTATCACCTTAGATAATTTGCTCGGCGCTTTGGTAGGCGAGATTCGTGACGAATTTCGCCAGGCACAGAATGAATGGTCCAAGATGGATGATGGCTCGATGATCGGTAAGGGCAGCTTAACCATCTTTACCCTGGAGCGAGCCTTAGGCATTGATATCGAAGACACCGATGTGGATTCGGTAGGCGGCCTGATTATGCAGCAGCTGGGCGATTTGCCCACAGAAGGCCAGCGTATCCAGTTTGAGCATTTTGACGCCGTAGTTAAAAAAATGAATGGCCCAAGGATTGTGCTGGTGAGGATTTATCCGCGGGAAATGGTGAGCTGAATGGTGTAAATCAGCACTTTGACGATACGGTTCAAATAAATCCCTGTATGGCTTTACCGCCATCCCCGCATGCCTTTGCCGAAAATCCAGCTGCGCTGCTGGATACGCGATAAAAAGATATGCTTTTTAAAGCCCTGATTAATTATCAGGGCTTTTTCATATCTGCAAACGGGCTATGGTGATAAATAGCAAGATAAGGCGGCCTGTCGTGGAAAAAAATTCATCAGATCCTCAGGTATTAATTATTGAAGATGAGCAAGATATTGCCAGCTTGATTTGTCTGCATTTACAGCAATTACCCGCAGAAATTAGCATCGCCACCGATGGCAAAAGCGGCTTAGCGCTTGCTTTAGCGCAAAAATGGGACGCGGTGATTCTGGATCTGGGCTTGCCCGGAATGAATGGGCTGGATCTTTGCCGCAGCTTGCGCAGCAGTTGCCGGCATATTCCCATCCTGATCCTTAGCGCTCGTGATAGCGAGCTTGATCGTGTTTTAGGCTTGGAGCTGGGCGCGGATGATTACCTGACTAAACCATTTAGCGTGTTGGAATTACAGGCGCGAATTAAGGCCTTATTACGTCGCAGCCAGATACAGGGCGATGTGGATGTGCCCGATCATATTCAAGCGGGAGAGCTTGGCTTAAGCCGTTTACAAAGACGGGCCTGGCTGGCTGGATGCGAATTAACTTTAACCGCCAGAGAATTTGATTTGCTGTGGTTTTTTGCCCAAAACCCCGGGCGTGCTTTTAGCCGCAGTGAATTATTAAAGCATGTGTGGGGCTATGGTCATGATGGCTATGAGCATACGGTTAACAGCCATATCAACCGTTTACGCGCCAAGCTGGAAAAACAGCAGGGCGCAGAGCAGTTTATTCATACCGTTTGGGGAATTGGCTATCGCTTTGAGGCGGCCAAATGAGTGAAAAGTATTGGGGTTTTCTACATGAGGCGATCCAATGAAAGCCAGCCTTTGGCAATCCTGCGCCCGTCTGGGGCAAAGCTTGCATTTTAGAATTGCTCTGCTGGTAATTGGGCTCTTGCTTGGCAGTAATATCGCTTTGCTATTTTTGGGGCGGCACTATGGACAGCAGGCTTCGCGTGAAACCATGCAGGCCATGCATCGTGGCATGGCTCAGTATATTTTATCTAATCAGCCCCAGCCTTTGATTGATGATCAGGGCAAGGTAAATCAAGCCTTAATGCACGATTTAATGATGCATGTGATGGCGATCAATCCTGCTGTGGAAGTCTATTTACTCGATGCTCAAGGGCGGATACTGGGGCATGTACTGGAAGGGGCCAGTGCAAATTTTGCCTTGGGGGAAACGGTTGATCTCCGCCCTGTGGCCCCATTGCTGGAAAAACGCCGCAATGTACGCTTGCCTGTTTTAGGGGAAGATCCCAGACGCAAGGGGCAGAAAAATATTATTTCGGTAGCAGCAATTTCCAGGACAGGACAGACGGGGCTATTGGGCTATTTGTATATCGTGCTGGATGGGCAAGCCAGGCAAAACTTGAATGCCAGCTTGCAAAATTCGGCCGCATTACAGGGCTTATGGCTGAGCGTGCTGATTTCCAGCCTGCTGGCCAGCCTTGTGCTCTGGCTGGCCTTGCTTAAACTGACTCAGCCGCTGAAGCGGCTTACGCAAAAAGTGCAAAAAATTCGCCTTGATGAAGCGATAGGAAATGGCCTCACTGTGCCTGCCACATCATCTGCAAATGATGAAATTAGTGTTTTGGAGCAGGCCATTTTGGCGCTCAATGCCAGAATTGAGGCGCAATTCAAGCGTATTGAGGAAAGCGATCAAATGCGCCGCGAGCTGGTTAGTAATATTTCGCATGATTTACGCACACCGCTGGCTTGCATTCAGGGCTATGTAGAAACGGTTTTATTGCAAGCCGATAAAATAAGCCATGCAGAGCGTAATGAGTTTTTAAAAACCGCGATGCGGCATATCCGCCTGATGGAAAAGCGGGTGATGGAGTTATTTGAGCTTTCCAAGCTCGATTCCGGCCATGTATTGCCTAAATTAGAAGTATTTTGCCTGGCCGAGCTTTTGCATGATGTGTTGCAGGGCTATCAGCTACAGGCCAGGCAGGCTCAAGTGCAATTGCGGCTGGAGGCTCAGCATCAGATGCTGGTGCAGGCTGATATTGCACTGATTGAGCGGGTCTTACAAAATTTAATCGAGAATGCCCTGCGTTATACCCCCGCAGGGGGGGCTGTTGTGGTTAGCCTGCAAGTGAGCGGGCAACAGGTTGGAGTGAGTATTAGGGATAGTGGCCAGGGAATTGCTCATGAGCATTTGCCCTTTCTATTTGAGCGCTATTGGCGCGCCCCGGCGCTTTTTTCTCCACATCATGAGGGGGCAGGCCTGGGGTTGGCGATTGTTAAGCGTATTTTAGATTTGCATGGTGTTGCGATTAAAGTGCAATCCGAAATCAGCCAGGGCACACAGTTTTCTTTTATGCTGCCGCAAATTGCCAAAATTTGATCTTCTTGTGATAGTTTCGTGATGTTTGAAAAATTAGCCAGGCGCAGACTGAATTACCTCAACTGCATTTGGTGATCGTGATGCTTAATCCTCTCCGTTCTAAACGCCTGTTGCTTTCAATCTTGCTTGGCGCGGGTCTGACTGCCTGTGGCGGTGGTTCTGGCAGTACACCGATGCTGGACCTTAATTTTAAAAATTTAGAAAACCTGGGGAGCGCTGCAGTCTATGAAGGCTGGCTGCTGGTGGATGGTGCACCGGTCACTACGGGGCGGTTTACGGTGAATGATAATGGGGTATTAAGCCAAAGCAGTTTTGCCGTCAGCCAAAGTCAATTTGATAAAGCCACGGCCTTTATTCTGACGGTTGAGCCAGCCGTAAACGATGTGGCTGCGCCATCTGATCAGCATTTGGTGGCTGGTGGCTTTGATAGCAGCCGCTACGCTGGTTTGCTCACCTCCCATCCAGCCGCCTTAAACACCGATTTCACCAGTGCCAGCGGCAGTTTTATTTTGGCGACGCCAAGCACGGCGATCACCACTGATAATGACCAGGGAATTTGGTTTTTAAGCGCAGCAAGTGGCCCGGCCCAAGCTTCATTAAAACTGCCTGCCCTGCCTAAGGGCTGGGTTTATGAGGGCTGGGTGGTGGTGAATGGTAAGCCTGTGACTACGGGCCGGTTTACCAACCCGGCTTTGGCAGATAGTGATGGCGCTGGCCCGGGCGCTGGCCCTCTCTCTGGTCCTCCATTCCCGGGGCAAGATTATATTAACCCCGCATTAAAACTACCCGGTGGCATGGCGGTTATTTCGGTAGAGCCAGAGCCTGACAACAGCCCCGATCCATTTTTAATAAAACCCTTGGTCAATACCAATATCCCTGGTGCTACTGGCGGGGAGAATAATCATCCTTTAAGTAACCGTGGCAGTGCCGTTTTACCAAGTGGCTCGGCCGTATTGGTTTACAAGTAAGGATTTGTGAGGGAATGGCCTGAAATTTATCGCAGAGGTTTTTTCTGGCCATATCATCATTTCTGCTTTTACCGGGCGGGCAGGGATGATGATGTTGGGTGGAGGAATACCGGCTGAGCCCCCGGCGGGCAACTGCTCTATAGACGTCCCCCCGTTTATTTGACATGCTTGCATCAGTCTTATTAATCTAAAGATGCCGATGCAAGCTTTTGTCTTTTTGCTGTTTTTTGGCTTACTTTCCACTGCGCAAGCTGCCACCAAGCCCTGCCGTATCGATGGATTTCCTCAGGAAGTACAATGCGGGCAGATTGCCAGGCCGCTGAATCCGGCAGAGCCACAGGGTAAGCAAATCCAGATTCATTATCTGGTGCTGCGTGCGCAGGATAGAAATCAGCTGGCCGATCCGATTTTCTTTCTGGCTGGCGGGCCGGGGCAGAGCGCGATTAATGTGGCGGGCTGGGCAGAGCATCTCTTCAATAAATTGCAATTACGCCGTGATATGGTTTTTGTAGATCAGCGCGGCACGGGCCGATCTGCGCCTTTGGAATGCCCGGAATCGCAAGATTTAAGCAAGCTGACTGATAGCGAGGGTGCGCTGCGCGAAATCAAACGCTGCCAGTCCACTCTGCAAAAATTGCCCTATGGCGATCTGCGCTTTTTTACCACTTCGATTGCCGTGCAGGATTTAAATGCCGTGCGTAAGGCCGAGGGCTATCCGGCTATTAATCTGGTTGGCGTTTCCTACGGTACCCGGGTAGGGCTGGAGTACTTACGCCAATATCCGCAAGCGGTGCGGCGTGTGGTGCTCGATGGCGTGTTGCCACCTGATTACGCCATATCGGGCAGCGATATACAAAAGCCCCTGGACAGCCTGTTTGCTGATTGTAAAAGTGATGCGCGTTGCCAAAGCGCGTATCCAAACCTGGCACAGAGCTGGCGTGATTTGCTGGCCAGTACGCCTAAAACTACCGTGTTAAAACACCCCCGTTTAAATACCGAAGCCAATGTGACCATCAGCCGCGAAAGCGTGCTGGGCATGGTGTCGGCCGTTTTGTATTCGCCAGTGAATAGTGCAGGCCTGCCTTTTGCCATTACCGAAGCGAAGGCCGGGCGCTTTAACCCGCTGCTGGCGCTGAGCGGCCAGACTGCCTTGCCCAATGCGGGCAAGATTTTTGCAGGCATGCATTATTCGGTATGGTGCGCTGAGGAGGCTGGCCGCCTGCCGGTGCTGGATGATGATTTTGGCCGTTTTCGCAGCGAAACCTATCGAAAAGTCTGTGGAGAGTGGCCACGCGGCGCTGTGCCCGCAGCTTTTTATACCCTGGCTAAAAGCGCATCCCCGGTATTGCTGCTGAGCGGCGGGCTTGATCCGGTGACGCCGCCTCAGCACGCGACCCACGTTGCCAAAGCGTTGGGCGCTAAGGCGAGGCACGTGGTGCTGGGCAAATCCGGCCACGGCATGCTGATGCAAAGCTGCGTGGATGATCTGGTGTATCGCTTTATAAATGCAGAAGACGCGCAAAAGGTAGACCTAAGCTGCGTAAAACCTATCCCAAGGCCTGTGGTATGGGTCTTGCCTAAGGGGTAACTCAAGTGCAAATCCAAACCTTGAAACACGGAGTAAAGGAGGGCACGGAGAACGCCTGAAATGCTTTTCTCCGTGTAATTCTGTGTTCTCTGTGGTTCAAGATTTGGGTTTTCAAAGGAATGATTCAATGTTTGTGCAAACAGCATGATTATTGTCGAGCAATTATCTAAGCAATTTGTCCGTGAAGCGGGCCTGGGCTGGCGGCGTTCTAAGAGCGTGGTTCAGGCCGTGAAGGATATTCACTTTAGCGCGGCAGATGGCGTGGTAACGGGCTTGTTGGGCGCGAATGGCGCGGGCAAGACCACCACTTTGCGCATGATTGCCGCGCTGCTGCCTGCGGATTCCGGGCGGGTGCTGGTTGATGGAGTGCAGGTGGAGGCAGGCAAGCAGGCTACGCAAGCGCGGATGGGCGTGTTGTCTGATGCACGGGGCTTGTATCCAAGGCTGAGCGCCCGCGAAAACATTGCTTACTACGGGGTGTTGCACGGCATGAGCCATGACGAAGCCAACGAGCGGGCCACGGCACTGGCCGATGCGCTGGATATGCGCGCCTTGATGGAGCGGCGCTGCGAAGGCTTTAGCCAGGGTGAAAAAATGAAAACGGCACTGGCAAGGGCGCTGGTGCATGATCCGCAGAATATTATTCTGGACGAGCCTACCAATGGGCTAGATGTGCTGGCTACAAGGGCGCTGCGCGAGTTTCTGGCATGGCTGAAATCGCCATCTGGCGGCAGCAAATGCATTCTGTTTTCGACGCACATCATGCAAGAAGTAGAGCGGCTTTGCGATCATGTGGTGATCGTGGCTGGCGGCGCAACCGTTGCACAGGGCACGGTAGCACAGCTATTAGATCAGGCCGCAGAAAGCAATTTTGAAGACGCTTTTGTGAAGCTGGCTTTTGCTTGAAACATTCAATACTGACTACTCAGGTGCATGAACAAAACCCAAATCTTGAACCACAGAGGACTCAGAGTTACACGGAGAAAATCATTTTATGTTTTGTTTTGCTCAGTGATTCTCTGTTTTCTTCAAAATGCCGTGGTTTAAGGCTTGGGTTTTAAATACAAATTAAACTGGAAATGAGCGCATGATGATTTGGGAAATATTTAAAAAAGAATGGGTTGATTCATTAAGAGACAAGCGCACCATGCTGGTGGTGATTTTGTCTTCTTTAATGGGCATGCCCTTCTTTTTATTTATCAGCTCTGAAGCCTATTCCAGGATGGATGAGCAAAATGAGAAACGCTTTATTCGCGTAGTCGGGGCGCAATATGCACCGGAGTTAATCAATTATATTGCCCGGCAAGGTTTTGAAATTAAAACCGCAGGGCCAGATTATGCAAATAAATTACACAGCAAAGAATATACCGAGCCGGTGCTGCTGTTGCCGCAAAACTTTGCCAGCCAATATGCCGCAGGAATTGCACCCAGGGTAGAGATTGTCAGTGATTTAGCTAATAAAGACACCCAAATGGGCGTGCGGCCAATTAAGCTGCTGTTGCAGGGCTTTATGCAGGAGCAGGCCGGTTTAAATCTAAGCTTGCGTGGCATTTCTGCCGAAATATTAACGGTGTTAAAAGTAGAAGAGCGCCATTTAAGCCGCGCAAAAAATCAGCAGAGTGCGGGCCTAAAAGAAATGCTGCCCTTTATGTTTATCATGACGCTATTAGGTGTGGGCATGTATGCGGCGATTGATACCTCGGCGGGGGAGCGTGAGCGTGGCTCTTTAGAGCCTTTAATGATGAACCCGGTATCGAGCTGGCATTTTGCTTTGGGTAAATGGGCGGCAGTTGGAACGCTCACGGTTTGCGTATTGTTTTTTAATGTGATGAGTATTTTTCCATCGCTATTTTTAATTAAAAACGAAGTATTAAAAATCGCTTTTCAATTCTCAATCAAAGACGCTTTTGTATTTTTGGCCGTGCTGTGCCCGCTGGCGCTGGCCATTGCCGCCCTGCAAATTGCCGTGGCGATTAATGGTAAAAGCCATAAGGAAGCGCAGGCCAGAAACTCCATGCTGATGCTGCTTGCACCGCTGGCCCTGGTGATTGGTATGTTAAAACAGGGGGCCGATCCCGCTTGGTTTTCCTGGGTGCCGCTTCTGGCGCAAAACCAGCTGATTATCAAAATCCTGAATGGCGAAGCCCTGAGCCTTGCAGAAGTGCTCATCCCCGTATGGGTTTGCGTGCTGATACTGCTGGCAAGCCTGAGCTATACCGCGCAGAAAATGCGGCGGGTGGTGATGCAGTAAGAGGGCAGCAAGGTTGCTCCTGCTGCCCGTCAATTAAAATCTACGTTGAACTTCTTTGCATGGATATCAGCGTAGCAAGTGATCCGCAGATCAAAATAACGCTACCTAGGCTCTGGCTCCATCCTGCTAGCGTTAAACCACTGCCAATGAGTAGGTAATACAGCAGCCCTAAGAGTGCCCCTGCTGTGCCGGTTCGGTCTTGATAAGCATGTAGTGCTGAGCTAAGAATGTTTGGAATGGCGATTCCAAATCCTGTAACTACTAAGAGCATCGGCAAGACAAATAGGGAGCTGTGTTGTAATAGCGAGACCCCGATGCCGCCTAAAATTGTTAGCACAGATGCCAATAGCACCAACTGATGCGAATGAGCGCCATGCTTGAGTAAATGCTTATTCAAGATTGACCCAACACCCGCGCCCATGGCCAAGATTAGCCCCGTATAGCCAAATAAGCGCGTACTGAGGCCAAGTTGCTCAAACATAAATGGCGCTAAGCTGTAATAAGCAAACAGGCAGATATTGAATGAAGCTACTAAGAATGCAACTTGCCAAATTTGCAGATCTTTAAGCATGATCTTTGCTGTGGCTAGCAGTGGAGCAGCGGCAGCTTCTTTCGCCTGTTTTGTCTCTGGTAACGCTAGAAAAGCCCAGATAAGCAAAACCAGCGCTAAAACGAATAAACCGGTAAATACGCCTTGGTATCCAAAATGGCTACTGAGTAGTGAGCCGCTATACATCCCAATAGCAGGGCTAATGGCCAATGCAATGCCCATTAATGAAAACACCTGAGCAAGTTGCAGACCTTTAAAAAGATCTCTAAGCATGGTTTGTGTCACCACAGATCCCACTGCCGCGCCAAAGGCGGCCAGCATCCTTGCTAATAAAATAGCGTTAAAGTTGTTTACGCAAAGCGCGATCAAAGAGGCGATGGCATAAATCAACAGGCCAGCCATCATGGTAGGGCGTCTGCCATAGACGTCACACATTCTTCCCCAAACAACCACACCTACAGCAAATGCTAAAAAATAGAGTGAGAGTGTTTGCGCCGCCAGCTCAGGGCTCACGGCAAAATGGTGGCTGATATCCGATAAGGCTGGGCTATAGATGGTTTCTGCAATTTGCGGAAACATCATCAGCAGGGTGGCGAGTATTAAACTAAATGTACGAGCCATTTTTTTATTCCTTGTTCTTATAACTTGCTGCGATTTTATAAAAAACATAAACGGCGTATTACAATGATAAGGACAATAAATATCTAAAATCGGACAAGCATGGCGTACTTGGGCGCGAATGATAAATTTAATCCCGATCAATTTGGGGCTGCCGTAGTGGGGATTGCTTCTTTGCTGGGTAATCATGATTCGGGCCTACACCAGCATCAAATGGGGCAATTACTCTTTGCGAAGAAGGGCTGTATTCGTATCTCTTTAGATGGCTTACTTTGCTTATTGCCCTCATCGAGGGCGGCGTGGATACCGCCAGGAGTAAAGCACCGGGCAGAAATGCGGCAGGTTGTGGATTACCGCTCGCTCTATTTTGATCTTGGCCAGTTCCCTGTCTTGCCGGGCAAGGTGCAGGTGATTGAGGTTAACCCCTTATTAAGAGCCGTACTGGAGCGGCTGGCTATGGCAGATTTTGATACAGACTGGCAGCAGGCACGGCATGCCAATTTGCTTTCGGTATGTATTGAAGAGATTAATCAGGCTAAGCAAGAGCCTTTATTACTGGTTTTTCCGCTAGATCGGCGCGTATCTTGTTTGCAGGAAAACTTAGAACAATTACCTTTAGCGCTTCATTTATTCGCACAGCAAATTGCGGCCAGTGAAAAAACCATAAGCCGCATATTTCAACGCGAAACAGGGATGAGTTATCAAGAATGGCGGCAGCAATGGCGCTTATTACGTGCCGTAGAAATGCTGGCAGAAAATGGGAAACTATCAGAGACCGCCAGCGCCTTGGGTTTTGCGAGTGATAGTGCGTTTATTGCCTTTTTTAAAAGCCGCACCGGCAAGACCCCAAGGGTTTATTTGAGCTAATTGCACGGGCCAGCCGGGCTACTACTGGCCCTTGCCAGCTTATACCAGCTCAGCCACCTCGCTCAGTGGCCGGCGTGGTTTCTGAGGCCTTTTCTCTGCTGAGGCATAGCCTGCGGTGACTAAGATAACCGGAATTTCATCGGCTTTAAGAGAAAACGCTTCAATCAGGGCTGGTGTATCGAAGCCGCCTATTGTTCCTGTGGATAAACCCATGCCTTCGGCAGCAAGAATCAGTGTCATGGCCGCAAGGGAGGCTGAGCGTATGGCTTCGTCACGCTGTAATTGTGGGTTGTCTGCATAGGATGCATGGGCAGAGGCCACCCAGCTATCTGCAATCTCCTGGGGTAAAGTCCCCGCATCCAGCGATGGGCGCAGTGCTGCGGCTAACTGCTGATGCGGCATTAAGGTGCCGCAAATAATAAAAGTAACCGCAGCTTCTTCTACCTGTGCCTGGCCCATGGCGATATCTTTTAAGCGAGCCTTGGCGCTGCTTGAGCATACGGCGATCAGCTTCCAGTTTTGAAAATGATAAGCCGATGGGGCAAGGGTGGCTAAGCGCATCAGCTCGGTAATCTGGCTGTTGTTCAATGGCTTGCTGGCATCGAAGTGGCTGGTGGTGCTGCGTTTTTCGATCAGGGTATGGAGTGAGGTATTCATGCTGGGCTCTTCTTTGTGGGAAATGGCTGAAAACGTGAAGTATCGGGTTTACTCAGTACGCTCCATTGCACGGCCAGAACGCTGGCCAGTACGGTGACAAAACCCGCCATGGACAATGGCGTCATGTTTTGGCCGAGTAAAATCCAGCCCAGTGCCACTGCAGTGATGGGGCTGAGTAAGCCTAAAGACGAGGCGGCCACAGGGGATAGGCGGGCAATGCCACGAAACCACAGCACATATGCGATCAGCGCCCCAAAGACAGATAAATAGGCGTAGCCAAGGATTTGCGTGGTATTGAGGCTTGGCAAAGGTGCATCAAACATAAACGCCACAGGCAGCAAGAGCAGACCGCCCAGCAATAGCTGCCAGCCTGTAAAAGCCAGTAAAGGGATTTGTGATTTCCACTGCCTGGCCAGATAAGTGCCCAGTGCCATGCAAACAGCGCCTGCCAGGGCTGCAGCCATACCGGTTGAATCCCATTTTGCTCCCGGCGCTAAGAGCAGGGCGGCCATGCCCAGAATGCCAGCCAGGCTGGCCCAAAGTGCAAGGTGTACTGGCGGGCGGCGCTCCAGCATCCATACCAGTCCCATAATTATGAGGGGTTGTGTTGCCCCGACAACAGCGGCCAGTCCTCCCGGCAGCCGGTATGCAGCAATAAAAAGCAAGGCCTGAAATGCTCCAATATTAAGCGCAGACAAAATGAGCAAGCGACCCCACATGGCTTTGGGGGGCAATACACGGCTGAACAGAATCAAAAGTAAACCTGCAGGCAGGGTGCGTATTAATGCGGCGGTAAAAGGGCGGTCAGGCGGAAGAAGCTGGGTGGTGACGATATAAGTCGAGCCCCAAATTGCCGGAGCAAGGGCGGTGATCAGGCTGTCAATCCAGGTTTTAGCGGATCTGTGCATTGAGATACCTTCAATTGAATGAGGGTTAGGGCTGCTGTGGCCAAAATATTGCTGCTGGTGATTGTTGGGCAGGTACAGCTTTTGCCCAAGCTGCCTTTGCTGAAATCTGGCAAACTGCAGGCTTAGCAATATGTCTTGAATTAAAGATAACATATATCTTCAACTCAAGACAATTAATCTTGAGTTAAAGACAGATGGAGTTGTATATGAGTACGCAACAGGCCGATGCGGTAGATATTATTCTTGGGCAATGGCACAAAGAGCGCCCTGATCTGGATGTAAGCCCGATGGGGCCGATTGGGCGTATCCGGCGCTGTGCCACCCTGCTGCAGCGCAAGATGGATACCACATTTGCAGAATTTGGCATGACAAGCTGGGAGTTTGATGTGCTGGCTACGCTAAGGCGATCCGGCGCTCCCTATTGCCTGGCACCTACGGCCTTGTTTTCATCGCTGATGATTACGTCCGGCACGATGACGCACAGGCTGAAGGGTTTAGAGGCAAATGGCTGGATAGAGCGCTTGCCCAGCAGCAGCGATGCCCGCAGCATGCTGGTGAAGCTTAGTGAGGCGGGTTTTACTTTGATCGATCAGGCCGTAACGGCGCACGTCGCTAACGAGCACAGAATTTTGGCGGCGATAGATGCGGATCAGCTTAAAGAATTAGATGCCAGAATGGCAGAGCTGCTGAGGGCTTTGGAGGCGTGATGCCGGGCGGGGAAAAGCTCAGCGCGGTGGATTGGGGATGTGCCCAAAAATGTTGGGCTTTAGCCCAGCCTTTTTTTGCTAACTCACCCCAAAGCGCTCTATCACCAGCCCTACAAAAAAAATCACCAGCAAGCCCAGCGTGGAATAGAGAATCCATTTGATGATGCGCAGCCAGCCCGGGTCCTGGCTGCGCTGGTATTTGAATGCGCAGTAAGCGATGCCAAGTACGGTAAGTACAAATAACAGGCGCAGGACAATAAACATCAGATTCCTAAGGCAGGCAGATCGTGGAATGAGCTGGGTACATCGTCGCGGTTTTCGAAGCTGACAATCTCGTAGGAGGATTCATCTTCCAGCAGGGCGCGCAGCAGCTTGTTATTCATGGCGTGGCCTGATTTATAGCCTTCAAAAGCGGCAATCAAAGGGCGGCCAAGGATGTATAAATCGCCAACCAGATCGAGCACTTTATGGCGGACAAATTCGTCTTCAAAACGCAGGCCACCGTCGTTCAGTACGCGGTATTCGTCAATCACAATCGCGTTATCCATACTGCCGCCACGGGCCAGGCCGTTCATGCGCAGGTATTCCACTTCATGGATAAAGCCAAAGGTGCGGGCGCGGGCGATCTCGCTGACATAATTGGTGTCAGCAAAATCAAGAGTGATGGTTTGGGCTGATTTTTTAAATGCGGGGTGGGCAAAGTCGATGGTCAGCGCCACTTTATAGCCATCGTGCGGCAAGAGCCGCACCCATTTATCGCCTTCTGAGACTTCGATGGGTTTGAGCACGCGGACAAATTGCTTGGCCGCGTGTTGGTCCACAATGCCTGCTGATTGCAACAGATAGATAAAAGGCGCTGCCGATCCATCCATAATCGGCATTTCCGGGGCGTCGACTTCGACAATCACATTGTCGATGCCCAGCCCCGCAAATGCAGACATGATGTGCTCGATCGTACCGACACGTACGCCGTCTTTGACGAGCGTGGAGGAGAGCCGTGTGTCGTTGACCAGAGCAGGCGTAACTCTGAATGGCGTCGACTCGGGCAAATCGACGCGTTGGAAAACGATCCCGCTGTTAACCGGGGCCGGTTTTAGGACGAGGGTAACCCGCTCGCCAGAATGCAGGCCCACGCCAACGGCGCGGATAGTCGTCTTCAGAGTGCGTTGCTGAAACATATTGGTCTCTTTAATCAACAGACCTCAATCTTACCAGCACCGGGTAGTGTGCTGGATTGATCTTTGCAATCTTGCCAATAGGCAATGCCTTTATCTCCGTCTGAAACACTCCATGCGGGCAGATCAGGCTGTGCTGCTGTGCCTGACCTGCTCTGCATTCATGATTAATCTGCCTGACGGCGCAAGAAAGCAGGAATATCCATATCCACATTAGATGTTGTGCTGCGGCTGACGGTAGCTACATCGCCTGCAGAGCCACGAGCGCTGCGGTTATTTGGGCGGAAGCCCGGTGGTAAATCGTAAGCGCCCCAGTCTGGCTCACCGGAGTGATTGTCTGTGCCCGTTTTAAGCTGCGGTGTTTGTACGACAGACAGCTGTGGCTTGTTGGCGTTATTGCCCATACCGGTAGCAATAATGGTAATGCGGATTTGTTCACCCAGGCTTTCGTCGTAAACCACACCGTGTTTAACCATGGCATCTTCAGCAACATGCGACTGAATGATTTCACGGGCGCGGGTGATTTCGCTTTTCTTCAGGCTGGCACGGCTGGCGCTGATATTCAGCAGCACACCACGCGCACCCTTGAAGTTAATGTTATCCAGAAGCGGGCAGCTGATCGCTTCTTCGGTGGCGCGGATAGCGCGGTTTTCGCCAGCAGCAAAAGCCGAACCCATCATCGCCATCCCTTTTTCCTGCATCACGGTCTTAACGTCGGCAAAGTCAACGTTGATCAGGCCAGGATACTGGATAATTTCTACGATAGATGCCACGGCATTACGCAGTACATCATCAGCAGCGCGGAAGGCTTCGTCTACGGTAACGTCTTCACCAAGTACTTCTTCCAGTTTTTGGTTGGAAACAATAATCAGTGAATCTACCGAGCGTGAAAGCTCATCAATACCTGCCTGAGCCACTTTTTGGCGCGAGCCTTCGTCAAGACCAGGCTTGGTTACAACCCCAACGGTGAAAATGCCTTTTTCACGGGCAATTTGTGCAATCACAGGGGATGCGCCCGTGCCTGTGCCGCCGCCCATACCTGCCGTGATAAACAAGAGGTTGGCGCCATTGATCAGCTCACCAATGCGCTCACGATCGGCTTCGGCCGCTTCGCGGGCGACTTCAGGATCGCAGCCAGCACCAAAGCCCGTCGTGCCCAATTGCACAACATCCGTAGCTTTAGAGAGTTTAAGTACCTGAGCATCGGTGTTGGCAGCAATAAACTGCACCCCGCTCAATGCGTGCTCGATCATATTGTTGATCGCGTTGCAGCCTGCGCCGCCCACGCCGATCACTTTAATATTGACGTGATGTGCAACTTCTTGCACTTCAAAAGTTAATGCCATGTTGCTCTCCTTGCGTTGCCCGATTTAAACAGCGCGGGGATGTTTCCCCTTATCGCTGATCCTTACCCGAATTTAAAAGGTGTTTTGAAACCACAACGTAATAACAGCCAAAATATCCCCTGAGCCGTTACTTTTTTCATGATTAAAATGTGTTTTGAAACCAAGATTTCATACGGCCAAAAATATCCCCTACACCGCCGTCTTTGCCCCGGTTTACGGGGTTCTTTAGTAATTGTTCACGTGCAATTAACAGCAAACCCACCGCTGTGGAATAACGCGGGTTTTTTACCACTTCGGCAAGGCCGCCTACATATTTCGGCATGCCCATACGCAGTGGCATATGGAAAATCTCTTCGCCAAGCTCAACCATGCCAGGCATCATTGCGGCGCCGCCGGTAATCACAATGCCGCTGGACAGGCGTCCTTCAAAACCGGAGCGGCGTAATTCCTGCTGAACCAGGCCATACAGCTCTTCAACACGCGGCTCAATCACTTCCGCCAGAGTATGGCGGCTCATTTGCCGTGCACCGCGCTCGCCTACGCCCGGCACTTCAATCATCTGTGCCGGATCGCTCATATGACGCAGCGCCACACCATGCTGCAACTTAATGGTTTCGGCTTCTGAGGTGGGTGTACGCAGTGCCATGGCGATATCGTTGGTCACCTGATCGCCTGCAATTGGAATGACGGCGGTATGGCGGATTGCGCCGCCAATAAAGATGGCCAGATCGGTAGTGCCGCCACCAATATCAACGAGGCAAACACCAAGGTCTTTTTCATCTTCGGTGAGTACCGAATACGAGGATGCCAGTGGCTGCAATACCACTTCTTCGATCTCCAGCCCGCAGCGACGCACACATTTTGTGATGTTTTGCACTGCGCTGACTGCTCCGCTGACGATATGCACGTTTACATGCAAACGCACACCCGACATGCCCATCGGCTCTTTTACGCCTTCCTGGCCGTCTATCATGTATTCCTGCGCCAGAATGTGCAGAACCTGATGGTCGGTGGGGATATTAACCGCGCTGGCGGTTTCAATCACACGGTCTACATCGGCCGAGGTGACTTCCTTATCCTTGATCGCCACCATGCCATCAGAGTTAATACTCTTGATGTGGCTGCCTGCAATACCGGTAAAGACCTGGCTGATTTTACAATCGGCCATCAGCTCGGCTTCGCCCAGTGCGGACTGGATGGCCGCGACGGTTTTTTCAATATCAACGACCACACCGCGTTTCAAACCGCGTGATGCAGCCGAGCCCAGACCAATTACATTGAGTGCGCCGTCTTCTTTGATTTCGGCGACAACAGCCACCACCTTGGATGTGCCAATGTCCAGCCCGACAATGATGTTTTTGCTATCTCTGGTCACCTGACAACCTCTTTACAATGCGTATTACTTTAAAAAACAACATGAAATAACGGTCATGTCGCTGAATTTAGTGGCTTGAAGCTTGTGCGATGACAGAGCCCGACAATGATGTTTTTGCTATCTCTGGTCACCTGACAACCTCTTTACAATGCGTATTACTTTAAAAAACAACATGAAATAACGGTCATGTCGCTGAATTTAGTGGCTTAAAGCTTGTGCGATGGCAGAGCCCGACAACGATGTTTTTGCTATCTCTGGTCACCTGACAATCTCTTTACTCAATGGCTTACTTTTTAAAAACGATTTGATAAAAAAATCGCATCGCTGAATTTTCTGTTTGCGACAGGTTTTACCCGCCTTACTATTTTTCAAAAACGACATGGTTATGCCGGTTTTGCTGCTGCAGGCCTGGCCGGTACAGCTGGCTTTACCACGGGCTTACTTTCTGCTGGCTTGTACTCTGGCAATCTGACTGCAAAGCCATTGGGATAACGCAAATCTACATATTCAAAAGGCTGTTTCAGCAAAGCCAGCGAATTGGGGTAGGCCGTTACAAACCGTGCAGTTCTGGCGACTGGTTCATCTCTGCCTACTTCAATAATCAGCTGGTGATCCAGCTCAAAGCGCCATGCTCTTCGTTCGGAAAGCCAGACGTGGGTGGCTTTTTTCCCCAGTGGCTGCAAGGTTTTATGCAGCTCTGCAAAGCCATCAATCATGACCTTTTCTGTGCCTTCCGGGCCTTCCAGAATGGGCAGCTGATCGTTAGATGCCGCATCAAAACGCTCACCATAGCTATTGAGCAGGGCCACCGAGCCCCAGCGTGCAACTGCCTTGTGCTCTTCTACCCTGACTTCTACCCGGTCTGGCCAGTGCCTGCGTACCGTCACTTGCCTTACCCACGGCAGCTTTTCAAAGGCCTGCCGTGTCTTATCCAAGTCCAGGGTAAAAAACGTCCCTGTCAGTTCGTGCTTAATAACGTATTGCAATTGCTCGCGTGTAACGTGAACTAAATCACCATCCACTTTGATTCTTTTAATTGGAAACAAAGGCGAATGCACAGTTAAAAACAGCAAGGCGTAAAACAAAAGCAATAAAGCTAATGCAGTCAGCAAATTGGCAAACCACATTAAAAGCTGAGGTTTATCCCACATGGGCGAACCTCGCTGCAATGGTTTGTGGGCTGAAATGGCATAATAAAATCACCGCTTATTATTCCAGCGTGCTGTTTAATACTTGCAAAACTAAATCCTCATAACTTAAGCCGGCTTCTCTTGCTGCCATAGGAAATAAACTATGTGAAGTCATGCCTGGCGCGGTATTGGCTTCTAATAAATAAGGTTTGCCCGCTTCATCCATTAAGAAATCAATACGTGCCCAACCCCGGCCGCCAAGCGCCCAAAAGGCTTGTTTCACGTAAGCGGTAATTTGCTCGTTGAGCTGTGCAGACAAACCCGCAGGACAACGGTAAACCGTGTCATCGCGGATATATTTGGCTTCGTAATCGTAGAATTCTGTAGCAGGTTCGATTTTTACAAACGACAGCACTTGTTCGCCCAGTACAGCGGCGGTGTATTCTCCCCCACCAATGAACTGTTCTGCAATCACAATCTTGTCATACTTGTAAGCTTCTTCGAACGCGGCGGCAAGTTCCCCGGTATTCTTTACTTTGCTCACGCCAATACTGGAGCCTTCGCAGGCTGGTTTTACAAATAATGGCAGGCCAAGTTTTTGTTCAATCGCAGCAAAATCGCTGTTTGCATTCAAAATTTCAAAAGCTGGAATCGGCAGGCCAAGCGCTTGCCAGATTAACTTGCTTCGCAGCTTATCCATACCCAGCGCTGAGGCCAATACACCACAACCCGTGTAAGGGATGCCCATCACTTCAAGCGCGCCCTGCAAAGTGCCGTCTTCACCAAACGGGCCGTGCAAAATCAGAAATGCGCGGTCAAAACCTTCTGTTTTTAACGCTTCAAGAGGCGTTGTTGCCGGATCAAAAGCGTGCGCATCCACGCCGCGTGCCTGCAGGGCTTCCAAAACACCTTTGCCGCTCATTAATGACACTTCACGCTCTGCTGAAGTGCCACCCATCACGACCGCTACTTTTCCGTATTTATTCATTTTGCGTACTCAACCCTCAATCAAGAGGCAATTAAACATCACTAAAACATTCTGCAGACACAGAGAACACTGAGATTAAAACAAGCGAGAAAACGAGTTCAACATCGTTTGATTCGTAATGGTTTGTGCGCTCTGTGTTCTTCCTTTGTGTCTGCAGATCTTTTGTTTTTACAATGCAGCAACCTTGCCCGGAACGCCGCCTATCGTGCCTGCGCCCATGGTGATAATCACATCGCCATCTTTGGCTGCGGCCATAATGGCGGCGGGCATTTCCTGGATATCGGCCACAAATTGCGGCTCTACCTTGCCAACTACACGCACGGCGCGGGCCAGGCTGCGGCTGTCTGCGGCCACAATCGGGGTTTCGCCGGCGGCATACACTTCGCCAAGCAATAAGCCATCAACCGTGGATAACACTTGTACAAAATCTTCAAAGCAATCGCGGGTGCGGGTGTAGCGGTGAGGCTGAAATGCCAGCACTAAGCGGCGGCCCGGAAACGCACCCCGTGCAGCGGCAATGGTGGCGGCCATCTCAACCGGGTGGTGGCCGTAGTCATCCACCAGCGTAAAGCTGCCGCCTGTTTCAAGCGCTATTTCGCCATAGCGCTGGAAGCGGCGTCCTACTCCCTGGAAGCTTGCTAATGCTGACTGAATGGCGGCTTCATCTGCGCCAATTTCAATCCCTACCGCAATCGCGGCCAGAGCGTTGAGCACATTGTGCATGCCTGGCATATTCAGTGTGATGGGCAGGCGGCGTGATTCGCCGTTTTCCCAAACTGCATCAAATTGCATACGGCCATCGAGCGCCACAATGTTTTCTGCGCGCAGCATGGCATCCGGGCTGATGCCGTAGCTGGTAATCGGGCTGGTGACCTGCGGCAGGATCTCGCGCACATAAGGATCATCAATGCACAGTACGGCGCGGCCATAGAAGGGCAGGTGCTGCAAGAAGGTAATAAACGCCTTCTTCAGATTATTAAAGTCGTGACCATAGGTATCCATATGGTCCTGATCGATATTGGTCACTACCGAGATCACCGGGGTGAGCAGCAGGAAAGACGCATCGCTTTCATCGGCTTCGGCCACTAAAAAGTCGCCATGGCCAAGGCGTGCATTGCTGCCTGCCGCGTGTAATTTGCCGCCAATTACAAAGGTAGGATCAAGCCCCGCTGCTTCTAAAATCGAGGCAGTCAGGCTGGTGGTAGTGGTTTTGCCGTGCGTGCCGGCAATGGCGATGCCTTGCTTTAAGCGCATCAGCTCGGCCAGCATTTGTGCCCGTGGCACCACCGGTATTTTACGATTACGTGCTTCGATCACTTCCGGGTTGTCGTCTTTTACCGCGCTGGAAATCACCACCACATCTGCATTGGCCACATATTCGGCCGCATGGCCCAAATGGACGTGCGCGCCGTTTGCAGCAAGGCGCTGGCTGGTGGCATTGCTGCCGAGGTCTGAGCCACTGATCTCAAACCCAAGGTTGAGCAAAACTTCAGCGATACCGCTCATGCCGACGCCGCCTATGCCTACAAAATGGATACGTTTAACTTTGTGTTTCATCATCGTTTCTACTTGGCTAATTCTTCAATCACCGATACCACTTGCATCGTGGCATCCGGTTTTGCCAGACCGCGTGCTAGCTTGGCGATGCTTAAGCATTGCCCGCGGCTGGTTTGGGTCAGTAATTGGGCAAACGCGGCGGCGTTAAATTCTTTTTGTGAAATTAAAAGGCCTGCACCGTTCTCACTTAAATAGCGTGCATTGCCGGTTTGGTGATCATCAACGGCGTGCGGAAAAGGCACCAGCACCGATGCGGCGCCTACACAGGCCAGCTCGGCCACGGTCAGGGCACCGGCACGGCATAAAATAAGGTCGGCATTGGCGTAGGCCTCTGCCATATCGCTGATAAAAGCCACGCAATCTGCGCTGACACCGGCGGCGGCATAATTGGCCCGCAAGGCTTCGATATGTTTTTCGCCTGCCTGATGAATCACCACCGGGCGCTGATCAGCAGGCATTAAGGCCAGTGCCTTGGGTACTTCTTCGTTAAAGACCTGTGCGCCTAAGCTGCCACCAACAACCAGCAGCCTGAGCGGGCCAGTGCGCCCTGCAAAGCGGGCTTCTGGCAGCGCCAGATTTTGGATTTCAGCTCTTACCGGGTTGCCAATGCAGCCTTCAATCCCTGGAAAAGCACTTGGAAAAGCAAACAGCACGCGGTTGGCAATTTTAGACAGCACCTTATTCGTGAGCCCTGCAACCGAGTTTTGTTCATGGATCACCAGTGGCAGCCACAGCATGCGCATCGCTACGCCGCCTGGGAAGCCGGTAAAGCCGCCAAAGCCAATGGCCACATCAGGCCTGTGCTCAAAAATGGCTTTAAATGCACCGCAAAGGGCCTTGAGCTGTACCCAGGGCTGGCTGAGTTTTTTCAGCAGCCCTTTGCCGCGTACGCCATCAATTTTGAGGGTGATCAGATCAATGCCATGTTCCGGCACGATGCGTGTTTCCATGCGGCCGGCAGCGCCCAGCCAGATAATCTTCCAGCCGCGTGTTTTTAGCTCTTCAGCCACCGCAAGGGCGGGGAAAATATGCCCGCCTGTGCCGCCTGCCATCACGAGAAGGGTACGTTTACTCATGCACGGTATCCCCTGATCAGCTGGCGGTTTTCGTAATCAATCCGCATCAGAACGCCTAAAGCAATTAAATTTGCAACCACGCCAGAGCCACCAAAAGACAGCAGCGGCAGGGTTAAACCCTTGGTGGGCATCAGGCCCATATTTACGCCAATATTGATAAATGACTGCACGCCCATCCAGATTCCTACGCCTTGCGCGGCTAAAGCTTGCCAGTGGCGCTCCAGCTTTGCGGCTTGCACGCCGATCATAAAAGAGCGAAAAATCAGAAAAGCAAACAGCAAAATCACAAGGGCTACACCGATAAAGCCAAACTCTTCGGCAATAATCGCCATTAAAAAGTCGGTATGCGCTTCGGGCAGGTAGGAGAGTTTTTCTACGCTGGCCCCAAGGCCCACGCCGCTCCATTCGCCCCGGCCAAAAGCAATCAGTGAATGGCTAAGCTGATAGCCCTTGCCGTACGGATCTTTCCACGGATCTAAAAACCCCAGCACGCGTTGCATACGGTATGGCGAGCTGACCACCAGCCCCACAAAGGCCACGCCCAGGAACATAAACAGGCCGGCAAAGAGCTTCCAGTTAAAGCCGCCTAAAAAGAGTGCGCCCATGGCGATTGCTGTAATTACGGCAAAAGCACCGAAGTCAGGCTCCAGCAGTAAAAGTGCGCCCACCAGCGCCATCACCATAAACATGGGGAACAGCACTTTGCTTACGCTTTGCATAAATGAGCCTGTCATGCTGATGGCTTTGCGTACGGTGTAATCCGCGGCATAAAGCACAACAAACAGCTTCATCAGCTCGGATGGCTGCAAGTTAATCACCACCAAAGACAGCCAGCGGCGGCTGCCGTTTACTTCACGCCCTACGCCTGGAATCAGCACCAGGAGCAGCAAAATCATGCCAATTAAAAACAGGGTGGATGAATACTGCTGCCAGGTTTTGGTAGAAACAGAGAAGGCAATAAATGCACCTGCAATGCCGACGACCAGGAAAATCACATGGCGAATCAAAAAATAGTTAGAGCGAAAGCCAGTGTCTTTATCCACTTCGGCCATCGCAATTGATGAGGAATACACCATCACTAAACCAATCGTCAGCAGCAGGGTAATGCACCAGAACAGCGCCTGATCATAGGCTGCCATATTGGGGCGCAGCCGTTTGATAGCTTGTGAAAATAGCTGGCGCATCAGGCCTCCAAACCTTTTGGGAGCGTATCTTTAGACCCACTCATCGCCGGGCATACCCGAATGGCGGTTTGAGAAAATAGCTGGGGCATATCAGCTCCCTAAACCTTTAACCGCAGCGATAAATACTTCGGCGCGGTGGTGATAGTTGCGGTACATATCGAGGCTGGCGCATGCAGGGGAAAGCAGCACAACATCGCCGCTTTCTGCAAAGTTGCTGGCAAACTGCACGGCCATTTCCATATTGGGCAGTTGCAGGATGGGCAGCAGATGTTCGTTATCAAAATCAACAAATTGTGATTGGGCTTCATTGAGCGCTTCGGCCAGAATGGGGGCGTCGCGGCCAATCAGAATCACCGCGCGGCAAATGCGCTCGCATGCGGCTTTAAGCGGGCGGAAATCCTGCCCCTTGCCATCGCCGCCAGCGATCAGCACAACAGGGCGGGTCATGCCTTTGAGTGCAGCTTCTGTTGCGCCTACATTGGTGCCTTTGGAATCATCGAAGTAATCCACGCCATTGACGGTGGCGACAAATTCCACCCGATGTGCGAGGCCCTTGAATGATTTCAAAGCGGCCAGCAGCGGGGCTGTTTCCAAGCCAATGGCGCGGCATAGCGCGATAGCAGAAAGCGCGTTCACTGCATTGTGTAAGCCTGCCACGGGCAGCTCTGCCGCATTGAGCAGCGCTTCATCGCCAAGGCTTAAGGTGAATTCGGCCCCTTTCAGGCCGTACTCATCAGCGGCACGCGGCGCATCGGCACCAAACCAGACAATCTGGCGGGATGGCAGTGCTGCTGCCATGGCCTGGCAATGTGCGTCTTCGCGGTTGAGTACCACAACGCCAGTACCGGCAAAAATAGCAGCCTTGGTGGCGGCGTAATGCGCCAGATTTTTATAACGGTCTAAATGGTCTTCGCTGATATTCAGTACTGTGGCGGCATCGGCATTCAGCGAGGTGGTGGTTTCGAGCTGAAAGCTGGAAAGCTCCAGCACAAACACATCGGCATCCGGTCTGGCGGTGAGCGCATCCAGCACTGGCAGGCCGATATTGCCAGCCATCACGGCTTTTAAACCGGCGGCTTCGCACATCTGCCCAACCATGCTGGTGACGGTGGATTTACCGTTGGAGCCAGTGATGGCAATGACTTTAACGGCAGTGCCGGCAATGGCCTGAGCAAATAATTCCACATCGCCCAGAGCAGGCACGCCACGGGCCACCGCTGCCGCAATGGCCGGGGTGGCAAGTGGCACACCCGGGCTGACAATCAGCGCACCGGCATCTGCAAACGTGGCATCGCTGAACGCACCTAAGCGCAGTTCAATATCAGGATGGGCAGCATGCAGCTGTTCCAGGTTTGGAGGCGTGCTGCGGCTGTCTGCCACCGTGACGCGCGCGCCCTGAGCGGCCAGCCATTTAGCAGCAGAAAAGCCTGATTCGCCTAAACCTACAACGATGCAATGTTTGCCTTGGTAATTCATTTTCTATCTCAGTGAAATGCTTAAAAACACGCTTAGGTGGGTACTAAGAAGCACCCACCTAAGCTTCTTACCGCAGCTTCAGCGTGGCTAAGCCAGCCAAAACCAGCAGCATAGTGATAATCCAGAAACGCACGACAACCTGGGTTTCTTTCCAGCCTTTTAATTCGTAATGGTGGTGAATCGGTGCCATTCTGAATACGCGTTTGCCGCGCAGTTTAAAGCTGGCCACCTGAATCATTACCGACAACGCTTCCATCACAAACACGCCGCCCATAATCAGCAGGACGATTTCCTGGCGAACAATCACCGCCACAATACCGAGGCCTGCGCCAAGGGCCAGTGCGCCCACGTCACCCATAAAGACTTCGGCTGGATAGGCGTTAAA
Organism: Iodobacter violaceini; assembly: GCF_011601265.1. GTDB lineage: Bacteria > Pseudomonadota > Gammaproteobacteria > Burkholderiales > Chitinibacteraceae > Iodobacter > Iodobacter violaceini. The sequence goes on along the minus strand of NZ_JAAOLX010000010.1, from coordinate 97,088 downwards.
CCATAAAAATCCCAGCCCTGCACCGGCCATGGCCGCACAGAAAATCACCAGCTCGCCTGCGCCGGGTACATGTGGCACGCCCAGATATTTGGAAAACACCACATTGCCCGCAACATAGGCAAAAATGCAAAAAGCAAAAGAAATCAGCACCGTTGGCATAATCGCCAGCCCGTCCAGACCATCCGTGAGGTTGACCGCATTACTGGTGCCCACAATCACAAAGTAAGTCAGTACGCAAAAGCCAATCGCGCCAAAGGGGTAGAGAATCTGCTTAAAAAATGGAATCACAAAGCCGGTATTGGCGGGCAGGCTGCCGCCGGCGTGGACCAGAAATACCCCAGCACCAATCGCAATCAGCGATTGCCAGAAAAGCTTGGCTTTGGCCGATAAACCCTTAGGGTCTTTCAGCGCAATTTTGCGGTAGTCATCCACAAAACCAATCACACCCGTTGCCATGGTGACAATCAGCGCCAGCCATACATACTTGTTGCGTAAGTCGCCCCAGAGCAGGGTGGTTAAGCCAATCGCCAGCAAAATCAGCGTGCCTCCCATGGTTGGGGTGCCAGCTTTAATTAAATGAGCCTGTACACCGTCAGTACGGACAACCTGGCCTACTTTTAAATCGGTTAATTTTTTAATGACCCATGGGCCCATCGTCCAGGAGATACCCAGCGCCGTCATGGTCGCCAGCACCGCCCTGAGGGTGATGTAGTTAAAAACATTAAAGGCGCGAATCGATTCGCCCAGCCATTGGGTTAACAGCAACAACATTTACATCTTCTCCAGAGTGTTCATCACTACGCCATCAACGACGCGTTCCATGCGCATAAAACGCGAGCCTTTGACCAAAAGCGTGGCCGTTGGCGTTAAATCAGTGCGAACCGCTGCGATTAATGTTGCAACGTCGGCAAAATGTTGTGCCGTTCCGCCAAAGGCCGTACTGGCCAGCTGCATTTGCTCGCCCAGGGTGTAAAGCGCGCGTATGCCTTTGCTGCGGGCGTAAGCACCAATTTCCTGATGCCGCTCTGCTGTATCGCTGCCAATTTCACCCATATCGCCTAAAACCAGCAGGGTTTCAGGGCCAAAGCCTGCCAGAACATCGATGGCGGCTTTCATTGAATCGGGGTTGGCGTTGTAAGTGTCATCAAATACTTTTGCGCCGTTAAATGCATTTTTGCTTTGCAAACGGCCTTTGGTGCCTTCATAACTGGCCAGCCCGCTGGCAATGTCTTCCGCGCCAATCTTGAGCGCATGCCCTACGGCTGCTGCGCCCAGCGCATTGAGTACATTGTGTAAGCCAGGAATCTGTAAATCGACCTGAGCTGAATCATCAGGGGTGCAGAGCGTAAATTGCGCGCCATGAATATGTGCACACAAATTGCGTGCATATACATCGGCATTACTGAGGCTGAAGCTGACTTGCGGATGCTCTTTGGCCAGCTCGCGCCAGAGCGGAGCATAGTCGTCATCGTTATTGATAATGGCGTAGCCACCAGCAACCAGGCCTGCAAAAATTTCACCCTTGGCCTGTGCCACGCCCGCTACGCTGCCCAGTGCTTCAAGGTGACAGCGGCCCGCATTGGTAATGATGGCGATATCGGGTTTGGCGATATGGGTGAGATAGCTGATCTCATCAAAATGATTCATGCCCATTTCAGCCACAACATAGCGGTGCTGTGCACGGGCAGCCAGCAGGGTAAGCGGCAGGCCAATATGGTTGTTTAAATTACCCCGGGTGGCATGCACCGAATCCTGGCCCTGGTGCTGAGTCAGCACGGCAGAAATCATTTCTTTCACCGTGGTTTTGCCGTTGCTGCCAGTCACACCAATCACGATCTGGCCCGCTGTGTTTTTAAGCAGCTCGCGCCAGCAGGCTGCAAGTTGCCCAAGGGCAGCCAGGGTGTCGCTGACTAAAATATGCGGCCCGGCAATCGGTGTATCGACGATGGCGGCAACAGCACCAGCGGCAATGGCGGCATCGGCAAACTCATTTGCGTTAAATTTTTCACCACGCAAAGCAATAAATAAATCACCCGCACGAATATCACGGCTGTCTGTGGTGACACGCGCAAAGCGAGCCTCGCCAGCGCCAGTGAAGGAGGCTTTCAGAGCCTGTGCGGTTTCTTGCAGGGACAACATTATTTTTTCTTCCTTGCTAAAGCACGGTTTGCAATGGCGACATCATCAAACGGATGACGAATTCCTGCGATTTCCTGATAAGTTTCGTGCCCTTTGCCTGCGATCAGCACAACGTCTTTGGCCGTGGCCACATCAATGGCGTCGCTAATGGCTGAAGAGCGGTCTGAATCGATGCTGTAGTTGGCATGACCGCTGCCAGGCACGCCGGAAACGCCCCGGACGATGTCCTGAATAATGGCTTGCGGGGTTTCGCTGCGCGGATTGTCTGAGGTGATAATCACCGCATCGGCAAGGCGGCAGGCAATTTCGCCCATCAGCGGGCGCTTGCCTTTGTCCCGGTCACCACCGCAGCCAAAGATGCAATAAAGGCGGCTTTTTTCCGGCATGGATTCGCGCAGCGTGGTCAGCGCTTTTTCCAGCGCATCCGGGGTGTGTGCGTAATCCACCACAATCAGGGGGCGTTCATCGCCGCCCAGCTTTTGCATCCGGCCAGCTGCGGGCTGAATCCTGCTGAGCACATCGGCGGCTTGCGCCAGTGGTACATCGGCAGCGAGTAAAACAGACAGGCATGCAAGCAAATTGCTGGCGTTAAAACGGCCCAGCATAGGGGAGTTGATATTGCACAGGCCGTAAGGCGTGGCGACTTCCAGCTCCAGACCTGCCAGTGTTAAGGTGATTTTTGTGGCGCGAATACCGCCGTTTTCCAGACCATAGGTCAGTACGCGGGGGGCTTTGCATTGAGAGGCCAGCTCGCGGCCAAAAGCATCGTCGGTATTGATGACGGCGGTCTTTAAGCCTTCCCAGTTAAACAGCCGGGCTTTTGCTGCGCCATAGCTGCCCATATCGCCGTGGTAATCCAGGTGATCGCGGGTAAGGTTGGTAAATACCGCTACATCAAAATGGGTGCCGTGCACGCGGCCCTGATCCAGTCCATGCGATGAGACTTCCATCGCAATATGGCTTGCGCCCTCTGTTTGCAGGCGGGCCAGCCAGCCTTGCAGGGTCACAGGGTCAAGAGTGGTATGGGTGGAGCTTTCAAGGCGATCAATAAAACCGTTGCCCAGCGTACCAAGCACGCCAGTTTTATGGCCCAGCAAATTAAAAGCCTGTGCCAGCCAGTTGGCAATAGACGTTTTGCCATTGGTGCCGGTAATACCGGTTACAAACATCGATTGCGACGGGTTGCCTAATAAATGAGCCGCTACAATCCCGGCTTGGGCGCGCAGTTGCGGAATGGCCAGATTGGGCGTTTTCCACGCTGGATTCCATACAAAGTCTTCCGCTTCCCACAGCACGGCTGCTGCGCCAGCTGCGATCGCTTCCGCGATATAGCTGCGGCCATCGGCGTATTCACCCTGAAAGGCAAGGAAGACGTCACCCGCCTGAACGCTGCGGCTATCGGCTACAAGACGCGCGCCCGCAGCGATGGCATCGATCGCAGGAAGGTCGGGAGTAGGGAGGTTCCAGCTCACAGCTTTCATATTTCTTCCTTTAGTCCGGCTGGTTTAAGGCACGGAACAAGGGTGGTTTTGGGTCGGGACTCTCTGGCGCTATGCCGCCCGGAGTATCGCTTATGTTTCTTCTTTCAACTCTGGTGCATCCAGCCCTGGCAACAAGATATTAGTAATCGGGGCATCGGGCGGAACACCTAACATCCGCAAGCTGCCTGACATAATTTCCTGAAACACGGGGGCGGAAACTGTACCGCCGTAATAACGATTTCCTACCGTGGACGGCTCATCAATCAAAACCGCCACAATCAAGCGCGGGTTGGAAACCGGTGCAAAGCCAATAAACGACACTTCATATTTTTCACGGGAATATTGGCCATTTACAATCTTGCGTGCCGTCCCCGTTTTACCGCCAACCCGAAAGCCCACAATCTGTGCCCTGACTGCTGTCCCGCCTGCCTGGGTTACGGCTTCCAGCATGTTTTTTACTAAATCAGCCGTCTGGGCTGAGATCACTTGTTTACCCGGGCTTGGTGCCACCATCTTGGTAAAGGTGATCGGCTTCATTTCGCCGTGGTTGGTAAACACCGAGTAGCCACGGGCCATTTGCATCAGGCTGACCGATAAACCGTGCCCGAATGACATCGTGGCTTGTTCAATCGGCCGCCAGGTTTTCCATGGGCGAACCCGGCCAAATGCCTCTCCCGGGAAACCACTGTGCGTTGATGCACCAAAACCATAATTATTAAAATATCCCCATAATTCTTCGCGGCTCAGCATCAGGCCAATCTTGGCCGCGCCCACATTGCTGGAGTGTTTGAGCACGCCTTCCGGGTTCAGCGCGCCGTAATCTCTTGTATCTTTAAAAGTCGCCGGGCCTATCGTCATTCGCCCTGGCGAGGTTTGGATAATGGTCGATGGCTTAATGAGGCCTTGTTCTAAACCGGCAGCAACAACAAATGGTTTCATCGTTGAGCCAGGCTCGTAAGTATCAGTCAGTACCCGGTTACGTTTTCGGGCTAAATCAACGCGCTCACGGCTATTGGGGTTGTATGAGGGCAAATTGGCCAGTGCCAGTACTTCGCCCGTTTTTGCATCCAGTACAACGGCAGCACCTGCTACAGCACCTGCCGCTTCAATCCCTTTTTTCAGCTCCCGGTACGCCAGATACTGGATCTTGCGGTCGATCGACAGCTGCAGGGTTTCGCCATCTTTAGCGGGAACAATGGTTGAAACGTCTTCAACGATATAACCGCGCCGGTCACGAATCACAGTACGGCTGCCAGGCTTGCCTGCCAGCATTGCTTCACGGGTTAATTCAAAACCTTCCTGTCCTTTGCCATCAATGTCGGTAAAGCCCACGATATGCGCCATCACATCGCCCGCCGGGTAATAGCGGCGGTATTCGGTTTGCGTGTACACACCCGGTACATTGAGTGCCATCACGGCCTTGGCATCGTTTGGCGACATATGCCGGCGTAACCACAGAAAATCGGGGCGGATTTCTTCGCCTTTCGAGTTTTTTCTGGAGTTACTTAATTTCTTGTTTAACTCTTCTTCCGGCAACTGCAATGCTGCCGCCAGTTTTTTTAACTCACTACGCGACACGGGTACCGGGTCTTTCTCTGATTTTGGCTCCCAATCTGCCGGGCGCTCCTGCCCTGCCGGCAGTAATGTCATTCCACGCGGGCTGGCCCAGATGGATTGCACCGGGGTAGAAATCGCTAATGGTTCGCCATTTCTATCGGTAATCATGCCGCGATTCGAAGCTTGCTTAAGGGTGCGCATATAGCGCGCATCACCCTGCTCTTGCAAAAAGCCTTCGTTCCACGCTTGCAAATACAGGCCACGGCCAAGCAGTACCGCAAAAAGCGAGAGTAAAAAGCCAACTACAACCCATACCCGCCAGCGCTCCAGCTTTGGCTGTGGTGCGGCAAAACGCTGATGACGTGATTGCCCGCCAACCTGGCGGGGGGGCCTTGCTAATTTCATTCGGTCACCGGTTTTGCTACGCGTTCACCGTGCGGCAGGATCACTTGCGTACGGTTTGGTCCTGGCACTTGCATGCCTAATTTTTGTGTTGCTTCAGCTTCAATGCGTGAATGCATGGCCCAGGTGCTTTGCTCCAGCTGCAGCTGTCCCCACTCAACTTCGAGCTTACGGCTTAAGACTTCTTCCTTTTGCAGTTCGCCATAAAATTTGCGCGCCTTATGCTGGCTGGTAATTAAGGCCAGCGCGCACGCAATTAAAATGACAAGCAAAAAAAGGTTTAAACGTGTCACAGGGCGATTCCTGTTCTTTCTGCTGTGCGCAAGATAGCGCTGCGGGCGCGCGGGTTTTCATCCACTTCTTTTTCACTGGCGCGAATCGGCTTGCCAATGATTTTGACAGGTGGCTCGGCAATATCAGCAGCGCGCACAGGCAGGCGGGAAGGCAGCTTGTCGCCCTGGGCTGCATCTTGCAGGAAACGTTTTACGATACGGTCTTCCAGCGAATGAAAAGCAATCACTGAGAAGCGGCCGCCCTGATTCAGCATCTCTAAAGCTTGCGGCAGCGTCAGCGCAAGCTCCTCAAGTTCGCGATTGATGTAAATCCGTATAGCCTGGAAGGTACGTGTCGCCGGATTCTGCCCCGGCTCGCGGCTACGGACTGCCGTTGCCACGATCTGGGAAAGCTGGCCGGTGGTGAGAATCGGTTCTCCCGTTCGACTCGTAACAATCGCTGCTGCAACCTGTTTAGCAAACCGCTCTTCGCCATAGTCTTTTACCACCTCTGCAATTTCTTTCTCATCAGCTAAATTCAGCCATTCGGCCGCCGTCATACCGCGCGTGGTATCCATGCGCATATCGAGCGGGGCATCAAAGCGAAAACTAAATCCCCGGCTGGCGTCATCAAGCTGAGGAGATGACACGCCTAAATCCATCAGCACACCGTCCACGCTTGCAATGCCACGCAGATTTAATTCTTTTTGCAGATTAACGAAGCCTTCGTGAACGATGGTGAAGCGCGGATCGGTGATGGTGGCTGCCTCAGCAATCGCCATCGGGTCTTTATCAAAAGCAATCAAACGGCCTTCAGGGCCCAGTTTGGATAGGATGAGGCGCGAGTGACCGCCCCGGCCAAAAGTGCAATCGACATAAATGCCATTTGGCTTGATCGCCAGTGCGTGCACGGCTTCTTCAAGTAAAACGGTGGTGTGTATAAGCGTCAAAGCACGATGTCCTGCATTTGTTTTGCCAAATCGTCTGGACTGATATCCATAACGGCTTGAACCTGAGCGGCCCAGCGGGCTTCATCCCAAAGTTCGAATTTATTGCCCATGCCAACAAGGGCGACTTCTTTATCGAGCCCCGCCAGCTGGCGTAAGCGTGGCGGAATCAAAATACGCCCAGCGCTATCGGGTTCGATCTCTTCGGCATGGCCGACGATAAAACGGCGAATAGGCATCTGAGCGCCAGATAAACGATTGAGCTGATCGCGAACGGGCAACCAGTCGGGTTCGGGGTAAATCAGCAGGCAGCCCGAAGGCTCGGCAGTTATCACTAAGCGGTTGGCGCAGTGCGTCCCCAGCACGTCACGATGCCTGGCAGGAATTGCCAATCGTCCTTTGCTGTCGAGATTTAAAGAAGCCACACCGCCAAACATGATGATTTACTCTTTTGTAAGGGTTAGTGCTGCACTTTTACCCACTTTCACCCACTACTTCCCACTATAGAGTAAAAAAAAAGAGCGCACAAGCGCCCGTTTTTTAATTATTCTTTTGATACAATCACTTAGCTGCAATTTATGTAATGTACATTTTTCTCTTGTTTTATCTTGCATAAGCAAGCGCTAAAACAATTAAGTTAAAGTAAAACTTTAACTTAATTGTTAAATAATACGTCTTTTCCTCTTTTCATAAATTGATTACGCCTTGTGACAGAAAAATTACTGAATATCTGTTTGTTTGCCTTGCTTGTTTGGGCGCTTTGGCGGCGAATCAGCCCCTCACTTCGCTCCGAAATTGACCGCTCAATGAGGATTGCTTCAGTTGTTTTACTCTTTGCGGCCGCTATTGCATTGTTTTTGCACATCTATTGAGCTTGCGTTTTTTACCAGGCAAAACTGTGACGCTGTGTTCAAAGAAACTTTTTTGCTATATGCCTGATTGCAGATAAACTTTAAGTGTCGTTGTCAGCGCTTGTTGTTCTGTCCGACTAAGCTCTATTGCCTCTGGAGAACATCATGCTGATCCGCTCATCGACAGAAATATTACCTTCTGAAATTACACCTGAAGGTCTTTGGTTAAACCGCCGTCAAATCATGACGGGAGCTGCGGCACTTGGGCTGGCGGCTGCACTGCCTGCACAAGCGGCTGGTGAATTAGCTTACCGGGCCAGCTCCTTGTCTGCTAAAGACGATAAAAATAGCTTTGAGCAAATCACTCAATACAATAATTTCTATGAATTTGGTACGGGCAAAGATGATCCGGCTAAAACGGCGCATACCTTAAAAACACGGCCATGGAATATTGTGATTGAGGGCGAGTGTGAAAAACCGCGTACTTTTTCAATCGACGAATTATTAAAAATTGCGCCATTGGAAGAGCGGATATATCGCCTGCGTTGTGTGGAAGGCTGGTCGATGGTGATTCCGTGGGTGGGTTTCCCACTTTCTGAGCTGATTAAACGGGTTAATCCCACTTCTAAAGCTAAATACGTTGAGTTTATTTCGCTGGCCGATAAAGAGCAGATGCCCGGTGTTGGCCGCTCGGTGCTTGATTGGCCATATACCGAAGGATTGCGTATGGATGAAGCCATGCACCCTCTGGCGATTATGGCGGTGGGCCTTTATGGCAAGGTCTTGCCCAATCAAAACGGCGCGCCGGTTCGCTTGGTTGTGCCATGGAAATACGGTTTTAAAAGCGCTAAATCCATCGTAAAAATTCGTCTGACCGAAAAACAGCCGCAAACTGCATGGAATAAAGCGGCACCCAACGAGTACGGTTTTTATTCCAATGTAAACCCGGAAGTGGATCACCCCCGCTGGAGCCAGGCCACCGAGCGGCGGATTGGCGATTTCTTTAAACGCAAAACCTTAATGTTTAACGGCTACGGCGATCAGGTGGCGGGAATGTATAAGGGAATGGATTTGAAGAAGCTGTTTTGATGGTTTGATGACAATCTAAGCCCAAGTCTTTATCCACGGAGGAAAAGGAGAGCACAGAGGGCTACGGAGAAAACCGAAATACAACATAACTTCTATTTCTTGTTTTTCTCAGTGATCTCCGTGGTTCAAGATTTGGATTTTATATTTTGAGTTTCATTTCGAAAAATGAAGACATAAAAAAACGGAGCCACTGGCTCCGTTTTTTTATGCTGGCAGTAAGGCCTGCTTCATTTTGCTGAGGGCTTTGGCCTCGATCTGGCGGATGCGCTCGGCAGAAACATTAAACTCTGCTGCCAAATCGTGCAGCGTTAAGGCTGAGCCTTCGTCGGCCAGCCAGCGTGTTTCCACAATCCGGCGGCTGCGCTCATCCAGGCTGGCGAGAGCCATTTGCAGGCCTTCAGTATGCAGCTTATCCGTCGCGCGGCGGGCCAGAGTGGCATCCGGTGCGCTATCGTGATCAGCCAGCCAGTCGATCGGTGCGTAGCCTTCGTCATCGTTGTCGTCGGCAATCAGCGAAATATCCTGGCCGCTCATCCGCGTTTCCATTTCCAGCACTTCTTCGCGTTTTACACCCAGATCGTCAGCGATTTTTTGTGCTTCGGAAGTGGTGAGTGCGGCAAAGCCGGGTTTCATGGAGCGCAGATTAAAAAATAATTTACGCTGGGCTTTGGTTGTGGCAACACGAACCAGACGCCAGTTGCGCAGTACGTATTCGTGGATTTCGGCTTTAATCCAATGCACAGCAAAGGAAAATAAGCGTACGCCACGGCCGGGTTCAAAGCGTTTTACCGCTTTCATCAGGCCGATATTGCCCTCTTGGATTAAGTCTGCCTGAGGCAGGCCGTAACCAGAGTAGCCGCGTGCAATTGACACCACAACTCGCAGATGGGACATAACCAGTTGCTTGGCTGCCTCCAAGTCGTTGTCCTGGTGGTAGCGCTCGGCAAGGCTGTATTCTTCTTCCTGCGAGAGCATGGGGACAGTATTTACACGCTGGATATAGCTCTCGATGCTGTCGCCACCGGACAGTACGGGAAGTGTAAGTGCAGACGCCATGTTTCAATCTCTCCTTGCAAAAACTCTTGCTGATTCTAGCACTTGACTTGGCCGAGTGCTAAAAAAAAGCAAATATTCAGACTTTCGATTCAATCACACTATGGTGCAATGAAGCACGGCAATTTTTCCTATCTGCTCAATAGAGTGAATTAATCATGAATCACTAAATGGGAAAAATGGCGGCCAGGCTGGCTTTGCCGCAGAGGAAGGCGGAAATTGCTTCCCGCCTGTTTTCCTGTTTCGGCCTCAGGTAAATTGCCGTAAATGCCGCCAAACGGCAAGCCACGCGCCGATGAACGTAAGCAGGGTACACAGGCCGCAGACAATGGCAATCGTACTCAGGTCTGGGGATTGCAGGCTGAATTTTTGCCCGTATGCCATTGCCAGATCGCTTACCGCTGGGTTGAGGTGAGACAGCATGCTGCCCACAATACCGCATGCAAGCAGCCCGCCAAGCAGGCCCTGCACCATTGCAAAATAGACGAATGGTCTGCGGATAAAGGCATCGGTCGCACCAATCAGCCTTGCTACTTCGATTTCTTCTTTGCGTGTCAGAATTTGCATGCGGATGGCATTACCTGTGATCAGCGTGAGTGCTGTTGCCAGCAGTACGACAATGACTTCGAATAATGTCTGGCCCAGGGCGAGTAGTCTTTCTAAGCGATGTGCCCAAGCCGAATCAAGCTGGACTTCTTCTACGCCGGGACGGCTGATCATGTCTTTTTGCAAGGCTTCTAAGGTACTGGCCTGGCCGTCTTTACTGCTCAGTACAAAGGCATCGGGAAGCGGATTTTCGCTTAGCCCGGCTAAAAGATTGGCCGCGCCAGAAGAGATTTGCATTTCTTTAAGTGCATCGTCTTTGCTGATAAAACGGCTGCTGGCGATGCGCGGGTCTTTCTTTAATTGCGTTTTAAGCATGGCAATGTCTTCTGCCGTGGCGGTATCGCGCATAAATACAGAGATTTGCGGTTCTACATGAATCTGGCTGGCAACACTGCTTAAGCTGCTGATGATCAGCCACAGGGCTAAAGGCAGAGCGGCCGTGATGCCAATCACCAGTAAATTCAGTGTGCTGGAGAAGGGGTGGCGAAACAAAGCACCTAAGGTGCGCGCCAGGGATTGCAGATGGAGTCTGAACCAGTGTTTCATAGCGCCTCAAGCAGTAAATTGACCATTTTTCAGGCGCAGAATACGACGTCCGTAATCTGCCATCAGGGTTTCATCATGGGCAGAAATCACAATAGTGACGCCAACCTGATGAAAAGACTTAAACAGCTCCAGAATATCGTGAGCGTAATCGCGATCCAGATTGGCGGTTGGCTCGTCTGCCAGCAAGATAGCAGGGCGATGCACCACCGCACGGGCTATACACAGCCGCTGCTGCTCACCACCCGACAGCGAGACGGGATTAAGCTTTTCTTTACCGGCAAGGCCCACCTTATCGAGTGCGGCCAAAACACGGCGGCGGCCTTCTCTGTGATCAAAGCCAATAATATCCAGCGGCAGGCTGACATTATCGATCACGCTGCGATCAAACAGAATTTTATGATCCTGAAAAATCAGCCCCAGATGGCGGCGGATATAAGGCAGCGAGCTGCGATTCATTTTCGCCATATTCTGCCCGTTAACGATCACCGCTCCGCCGCTGGGCTTTTCTATGCCTGCAATCAGCTTGAGCAGCGTCGATTTGCCCGCGCCGGAATGGCCAGCCAAAAAAACCAGCTCGCCACTTGGAATCTCAAAGCTTAAATTCTTAACGGCATCAAAGCCGCCAGGATAACGCTTACTGACTTGCTGAAATTGGATCATAGAAGCCCTGTCTTTGTTTTCCACGAATACGCTTAACCTTAAATCTTGAATACCGAGAACATTGAGTGATGCGGAGAAAGGTATGACAAATATTACTTAGGGTATATAGCGAAATAACTGCCCGGAATACCGCTAGCCGTAGCTTGGGTTAGCGGTCTGCGTGCGGGGTTTACCTCGCTCAGCGATATATCGCGTAACCCAACTTCCTTTTCCGCGAGGCATGTTGGATTACGCTGGTTTGCGCAGCCCAAATCAGCTGCGAAACCAGCTAACCCAACCTGCGGTAGTAGCCTCTTTTTTTAATAATTTACGCTTTCACTAATACTTTGTTTTCGTACTGATTACCGCCAAGTTCGAAGTATGTTACACCATGCTGAACAAAACCCTGGCGGGCATAAAACGCAATTGCACGGTGATTGTTAATATTGGCGCTCAGCCAGTAATGATGTGAGCCAATTATCTCTTCGCAGTAAGCCAGCAATTTGCTGCCCAGTCCCTGACCAGTAAACATTTCCTGAACATACAGCGTTTGCAGCTCAACAGAGCAAGGCGCGGTTTGTTTCTCAGAAGCAAAATCAATTTGTGCAAAAGCCACCAGATGATGATCAATTTCGGCGATCAGTAATTGGTAGCGGGGATCATTAATCAAGGTGGTGAATTTATCTGGTGTAAATTCGCTGAGCACATAAGCAGAAATATCCTGCCGAATGCCTGCTGTGGCATAGGTGTGCAGCCAAACCTGAATCGCCAGCGCCGCCAGGTTTTGCGCATCCGCAGCGGTGGCAGGGCGTAAAACAAGGGAGTGATCCATTAACTTCCTTGGTGAAAAAAAAGATCTGCAACACAGAGCCAGGAAGAGCACACGGAGCACACAGAGAAAATATCTTCTGATCGATACTGTTTGCTTCGGCGGCGGGGTGATGTGGAACAAGCTGTCGTTCCACACCCTAAGAAATAATTTGTTTTTCCCCGGTGTTCCCGCTTTTATATCTGCGTGCCCTTTGTGCCCTAAGATTTATGGTTTTTTAATCAAACAGCGCATCCACATAATCTTTGGCGATAAAGGGGCGTAAATCGTCGATGCTCTCCCCAACGCCCACAAAGCGCAGCGGGATTGGGCGTTGTTTGGCAATCGCGGCGATAATCCCGCCCTTGGCCGTGCCATCGAGCTTGGTGAGAATCAAACCGGTCAGGCCCAGTGCGTCGTCAAATGATTTCACCTGGCTGAGCGCGTTCTGGCCATTATTGGCATCCAGCACCAGCATGATTTCGTGCGGGCCTGTTGGGTCGGCTTTTTGCACCACGCGTTTTACTTTTTTGATTTCTTCCATCAAATGCAGCTGTGTAGGCAGGCGGCCGGCGGTATCCACAATCACTACATCAATGCCGCGTGCTTTAGCAGCGTTGACCGCATCAAAGGCAACAGCCGCAGAGTCGCCACCGTCCTGGGCAATTACTTGCACGCCATTACGCTCGCCCCATACCACCAGCTGCTCACGCGCAGCTGCGCGGAAAGTGTCGCCTGCAGCCAGCAAAACGCTCAGCCCCTGGCCTTGAAAATATTTAGCCAGCTTGCCGATGCTGGTGGTTTTACCCGCACCATTTACACCTGCAACCATCAGGATAAAGGGCTTATGCGTGCTAACATCCAGCGGTTTTTGCAAGGGGCTGATGAGATCGGTGAGGGAGCTTTGTAATGCACCTTTCAGCTCAGAGCCATTTTTAAGCCCGGCAAGGCTTACACGATTTCGTACATCGCTGAGCAAATGTTGTGTTGCATCGATGCCCATATCGGCGGTAAGCAGGACAGACTCCAGCTCTTCGTACAGATCTTCATCAATTTGGCCGCCGCCAAACAGCCCCGCGAGGCTTTTACCCAGGCGATCACGTGTTTTAGCCAGCCCTGCTTTAAGGCGCTCTGCCCATGAAAGCTTGGCTTGTGGCTGTACGGCTTCAATAATGGCTGTAGGAGCAGGAGCAGGAGCAGGAGCAGGAGCAGCTGCCTCTTCGGTTTTCAGCGGCTCAGGGTGTACCGCTGCATTGGTGATTTCAGCTGCGTTAATAACAGGCGCAGCGGCGTGATGAATGGGGGCCGTGTCGGTTTGGACAGGCTCTGCCACCAGAGGTGTTTCTGGGGTGACCGGTGCAACCGGCTTTTTTTTGCGAAAAAAACTGAACATGAGTTTGCGGGTATTCCGAAAGATGGCGGAAAATGCGGGCAGCTTGTCGATAAGTCTGCGTTAAAAAAGTCTGATTGGGCTTTTTTAACAAGGCTGCCGGGCTATTTAATTACAGATTGCTAGGATTTTAACATGGCCGCACAGTTCAAAAACCAGGTTCGTATTATTGGCGGTGACTATAAACGCCGTTTATTGAAGTTTCCTGACGCAGAAGGCCTGCGTCCAACGCCTGACCGGGTGCGTGAAACGTTATTTAACTGGCTGGGCCAGGAGTGCACCAATCTCACCTGCCTCGATCTTTTTTCCGGCAGCGGCGCGCTGGGTTTTGAGGCTGCATCAAGAAATGCCAAGCGTGTAGTGATGGTAGAGCGCGCTAAAAACGTGGCTGCCAGCTTAAAAGATAACCAGGCTTTGCTGGGCGCGGCCAATATTGAAGTGATTTGGGGCGATGCTCTGCGTTTTTTAGACAGTACTGCCGAGCGTTTTGACGTGGTGTTTTTAGACCCGCCTTTTGCATCGGATTTTTTAGCGCAAGTATTACCAAAACTACCACGCATCTTAAATGAAGGTGCCGTTATCTATGCCGAAACAGCCAACTGGCCGGATCGGGATGGTTGGGAAATCGTCAAAGAAGGCCGGGCCGGGCAAGTGAAATACGCCTTGTTGCGTGCGGTGGTGCAACCCCAAACGAGCTAAGCAAAGTCAAAAAGATCTTTTTAGTGCCTTCGGCACGTTGATTTAGGTGAGGGCGTCCCGCTGGACCTTTCTTGCGTCGCCAAGAAACGAAGCCACAACCCCAGAACACGAAAGCCCCTCGTTGCGGACAGTGGCGTTGTGTCAACTCGCTGCGCTCAAGCACGAATTGACGACGACGCCACCCCGCTTGTTCGGAGCGAAGCGTGTTTTTAGTGAAAGGAAAAAGCCCTGTGTCATGAGCGTGGGTATCGCTTTTTTTCGTTGTTTGCTAACGAAAAACCCAATTGCTTAGCACTCGTGTGATGCCGCTCTAAGCTTGGTTTTCTTTTCCCTGCTGCTCGATCAGCAATTGGGTAAAGTCTGAAGCGCTCATGGGTTTGTAGCAGAAATAGCCCTGAATTAAGTGGCAGCCCAGTTTGGACAGGTAATCGGCCTGGGCCTGGGTTTCTACGCCTTCGGCAATGAGTTTTAAACCCAGATTGGTGGCGATATCAACGATAGAGCGCACGATTGCGGCCGAATGTTGATTATCTGGCAGGGCCTGAACAAAGGATTGGTCGATTTTTAAATAATCAATGGGGTAATGTTGCAAATAAGCCAAATTAGAATAGCCCGTGCCAAAGTCATCCAGTGCCAGGCTAAAACCTGTGCTGTGTAATTGATTAAGCAGGCTGGATTGGCCATTTCCCATCAGCAGGCTTTCTGTCAGCTCCAGCTCGACCAATTCTGCAGGTATTTTGTGATAGCTTAAAATCGCGCTTAGCTCGTCAGGCAGCTGAGGTTTAAATTGCAAGGCCGATAAATTAATGGCCAGCCGGTTTAATTTAATGCCTATTTTTTTCCATTCGGCGATCTGACTGATCGCTTCATTCAGCACCCAGCTGCCAATACCCACAATCAGCCCTGTTTCCTCGGCAAAAGGAATAAAGTTTGAAGGCGGAATCATGCCTTTTTGTGGATGACGCCAGCGTATCAGTGCTTCCGCTCCCATTATTTTTTTACTGGGTAAATCAATTTGCGGCTGAAAAAATAATTCGAATTGATTGAGATCCAGTGCGTGGTGCAGCTCGGCTTCCAGCTTGATTCTGTCCAGTGAGCGGCGGTTCATTTCACTGGAATAAAAAAGATAATTCTGATTGCTTTTCTTGGCACGCTGCATGGCTACGGTGGCATTATTAATGAGTGTTTCGGCATGATAGCCATCGTCCGGATAGATGCTGATACCAATATGGCTTAATAAAACAATCTCCTGATTTTTTAAATAAAAAGGTGCTGCCGTCGCTTGCAAAATACGCCTTGCCACCAGGATGGCGTCTTCTCTTTGTTCTATTTCAAAAAGCGCGATATAAAACTCATCACCACTGAAACGGGAAACAACATCTTCTTCACGTAATGCGGTTCTGATTCTTCTGGCCAGCTCTGCAAGCAGTGTATCGGCTTCAGAATGGCCGAAAGAATCATTAATATGTTTAAAGCTATTGATGTTAAAGCAGAGCAGAGAGCCGTGTTTTTTTTTGCGCTTGGCTTCTGCTAAAGATTGCGCGAGCAGGGAAAACAGCATGGCGCGGTTGGGCAGATTTGTGAGCGTGTCGTAATAGGCCAGCTTATGGATTTTTTCTTCGGCAAGGCGCTTTTCGGTGAGATCAGAAAAAACCACAAAATAATGGCTTACCGTGCCGTAATTGGTTTGTACTGCACTGATGGTGAGCCATGCCGGGAAAACTTCGCCATCTGCACGGCTGTCCCATAATTCACCTTCCCAGTGCCCCATTGCTTTAAGGGTGGCTTCAATGCTTTTTGTGCTGTATTTCTTTTTTAAAAAGCTGGGAACGGTACCAATCACCTCCGCATTGCTGCGGCCGGTAATCTTCAAATAAGCGTTATTTACGCTGACAATCAGCTTATTACTATCTGTAATCACAATGGCTTCGCGGGCGTATTCGATGATGCGGGTATAAAGCCGGCTGCGTTCTTCATTGGCAAGCTGGCTGCTGATATCCCGCACATAGCCGATCAGCCTTGTTGGCTGGCCAACTTTATTTCGCACCAAAGTGAGGTGCAGATGGGCCCAAAAATCGCTGCCGTCTTTGCGCCGCCGCTTCACATCCATTTCGGCATGGCCATTGGCGATGACTTCATTAAAGAAGTCTTCTTCTCCTTCGCTTTCTGCATCGGCGTATAAAAGCAGAATATGCTTACCGAGTACTTCGTCTGCGCTATAGCCAAACAGCAAGGCGGCTCCATGGTTCCAGCCAGTGATATAGCCTTCCAGATCCATGGTGATCAGCGACGCTTCAAGCGCCGCATAAATGCCAGAGTCGCTGTCCAGCTCATTATTCATGCATCACCTGACGCCAGTAATTTTCTGACCCAGTGGCAGGCGTTGGTTTCAGATTGCAGCCAGTTGGCAGAGTGGGTATCTGGCAGCAGGCTGGCAAGCAGTGTGTTGTCTGCCGCCTCAATAGCGCCAAGGGCTTTAATGGCATTGCCGATGGGGCCTTCTGCAGCGAGTAAGCCCGCGCTTAGCTCAGGACTGAGCGGCAGCGGATTCAGAATCTCAGCAAGCGGCTGGCCAAACAGGCGGTCCAGTAAAGACAGCATTCCCGCCATAAAAGCGGCATCGGGCTTGATATTGGGCAGTGCATCGCTGCCCGCCCAGCTTTCCAGCCGCTTGGCGCGCAAGGCGGCCAATAGCAGCAGCGGCGGTGTGCCGCTGTCGCTGCCAAATTGCTCTGCATAGAGCAAAAGCTGCAACCAGCGTTGC
This sequence comes from Iodobacter violaceini, assembly GCF_011601265.1. Classification (GTDB taxonomy): domain Bacteria; phylum Pseudomonadota; class Gammaproteobacteria; order Burkholderiales; family Chitinibacteraceae; genus Iodobacter; species Iodobacter violaceini. The sequence goes on along the minus strand of NZ_JAAOLX010000010.1, from coordinate 79,845 downwards.
AGCTGGCGTCTGCCTAAAATAGCAATCGCTTGCCGCAAGCTTTCGGCATGAGCACCCCCACCCACTGCCACAGAATTTACCAGCCTTAATAAGCTAAAAACCAGTTGAGGTGCTTTGGCAATCACCTTTTCAATGGCCGGGGTATCGGCATCGCTGGTGATCAGCCCCAGTAATTCAAGTAATACCGGCTTGCTGGGGTTGGGGCGACCATCGGTTTTTTGTGGCGCAAGCAGCCAGGTGCCAGTTAGCCATACTTTGGGGGGTAATTGGCTGGGCAACGTGGTGATGCCACAAATCAGGCCTGGGTCTTCGCTGGGGGCGGTGAGTAATCTGCGCCCTGTCTGAGGGGAAGGCAGTGGCAGCTCATTATTATTGAGGAGCACCACATAGGGGTGGTGCCCGGGTAAGTCAGGGGGGAGTAAGCCATCGGCGCTTTCCCATAAGCAGGGTAGTTTTGCCAGCGAAGAGTCAGCCAGCATAGGGGCCAGCAAAGCAAGCTGCGCGCCATCAGCATGGACGCGCAGGGCAACCCAGTGATTTTCAGTATTCCAAACAGGTTCGAGTAGCATGATCTGAACGAAGCATGATGACTCTTTACCCTAGCTCTGTCAGAAGCCATGGGCAAGGAGTCATTACTTTGTCAGCCAATTAATGGCTTATTCTCGTGAAACTATGCCGCCTGTGTATAGACTCTGGCTTCTCTTGGTGTAAGGAATACGGTTTCACCTGTCTTCCATTGTCCTTCTTGCTGCCGCTCCCGTGTAAGCTCTACCTCTACAATATCTGCATTGGCCACTTCCACTTCCAGCCTGACTGTTGCCCCCAGCAGGCGCACATGGATTATTTTGCCTTCGATGGCAGATGAATTTTCCAGCCGGGAAAGATCAATTTCATGCGGGCGCACATAAACGGTAGCCGCCGAATTGCTGGCATCCGGTGCGGCAAAGCGCGCGCCGCCCACCTCGGCCCAGCCTTCGTGCACACGGCTGTGGAACAGATTTACATCGCCTAAGAACTGATACACAAAGGGCGTGGCAGGGGTGTCATAAACCTGCTCGGGGGTGCCAATCTGCTCAATTTGGCCTTTATTCATCACCACTACGCGATCGGCTACTTCCAGCGCTTCTTCCTGATCGTGGGTCACAAACACGCTGGTGATATGCATCTCATCGTGCAGGCGGCGTAACCAGCGGCGCAGCTCTTTGCGTACCTTGGTATCCAGCGCGCCAAATGGCTCATCCAGCAGCAATACTTTAGGCTCTACCGCCAGCGCGCGTGCCAGCGCAATCCGTTGTCTTTGCCCGCCAGACAGCTGAGCCGGGAAGCGGTCTGCCAGCCAGTCCAGTTGCACCATATTGAGCAGGGCATGGACTTTTTCTTTGATCACGGCTTCGGAAGGGCGGGTTTTCTTCGGGCGAACACGCAGGCCAAAGGCGACATTTTCAAATACCGTCATATGTCGGAACAGTGCGTAGTGCTGGAATACAAAGCCAACCTGGCGCTCTCTGACATGGGTATCCGTAGCATCTTCACCATGAAATAAAATCTGCCCCTGATCCGGGGTTTCCAAGCCGGCAATCACCCGCAGCAGTGTGGTTTTACCGCAGCCCGAAGGCCCAAGCAGTGCCAATAGCTCGCCCGAGTTCACTTCTAAATTCAGATTATCCAGCGCGGTAAATGCCCCGAAACGCTTGGCGATGTTTTTGACTTCGATACTCATATTGAATGCCTTTTGATATTGCGTAGCAAAACCCACTCTTGAAACACTGAGGGCACGGGGTTTCAATGAGAAATCCTAAGGACTAACTTGACGGTACAGGAAGCTAAGCTTTCCCGACTCCCGACTCCCCGATTTATTCCTCAACCGCATGGCGACGGTCTGTAGCAGCTTGCTGCTCGCTTTTCCATTCCACATAGCTTTTTGCCGCAAGGGTTAACAGCGCCAGCAGAGCCAGGATCGAGGCGCAGGCGAATGCGCCGACAAAGTTGTATTCGTTGTAAAGAATCTCTACATGCAGCGGCACAGTATTGGTCATGCCGCGAATATGGCCCGATACCACCGAGACCGCGCCAAACTCACCCATGGCGCGGGCATTGGCCAGAATCACGCCGTAGAGCAGGCCCCATTTGATATTAGGCAGCGTTACCCGCCAGAACATCTGCCAGCTGGATGCGCCCAGCACGATGGCGGCCTGCTCTTCGTCCGAGCCCTGCGCTTCCATCAGAGGAATCAGCTCGCGCGCGACAAAGGGGAAAGTGACAAAGATCGTGGCCAGCACAATACCCGGCACGGCAAAGATAATTTTGTAATCGTTTTCAATCAGCCAGGGGCCCCACCAGCCTTGTGCTCCAAACATCAGCACATAAATTAGCCCAGCTACAACAGGGGATACCGAAAACGGCAGATCAATCAGCGTGGTTAAAATGCTTTTACCGCGAAAATCAAAGCGGGCAATTGACCATGCGGCCGCAATACCAAAAATCAGATTGGCCGGCAGAGAAATCGCCGCCACGATCAGCGTGAGCTTAATGGCCTGTACCGCATCAGGCTCTACAAGTGCCGCCAGATAAAGCTGCCAGCCCTGGCGAAACGCTTCGATAAAAACCGAAGCCAGCGGAATCACCAGAAAAACGCCAATAAACAGCAGGGCAAGAGCCGTGAGCAGATAGCGCACGGCGCGGCTTTCGGTGGTGACAATGGAGCGTTGAATTGTTGAAGCCATTATTTGCGTCTCCCCAGTCGTTTGGCTGCCCACCACTGCAGGCCGTTAATTAATAAGAGCAGGGCAAAAGACACCACCAGCATCACCACGGCAATCGCGGTTGCACCCAGATAATCGTATTGTTCCAGCTTGGAAATAATCATCAGCGGGGTGATTTCCGAAACATAAGGCATATTGCCAGCGATAAAAATCACCGAGCCATACTCGCCAATTGCCCTGGCAAAGGCCAGCGCAAAGCCGGTTAACAAGGCTGGCAGGATGGTAGGAAAGATCACTTTGTAAAAAATCTGCCAGCGTGTGGCTCCCAGGCTGCAGGCGGCTTCTTCCAGCTCGTGTTCCAAGTCTTGCAGCACCGGCTGCACGGTGCGCACCACAAATGGCAGGGTGACAAAGGTCAGCGCAATCACGATGCCGATGGGGGTGAAGGCAATCTTGAAACCCAATGGCTCCAGATATTGGCCTATCCAGCCGTTAGGCGCGTAAATGGTGGCCAGCGCAATCCCGGCCACGGCGGTTGGCAGGGCAAAAGGCAGATCGACCATGGCATCAATAAAGCGTTTGCCATAAAAATGATAGCGCACCAGCACCCAGGCAACGAGCAGGCCGGTAAGCAGATTAATCAGTGCTGCCAGCAGGGATGCGCCAAAAGTCAGTTTATAAGAAGCCACTACGCGTGGCTCACTGATAATCTGCCAAAAGTGCTCCCAACTGAGCGCACTGGTTTTGATGAGCAGCGCCGAGAGCGGCAGCAGAACGATGATCGATAAATAAAATAGTGTGTAGCCAAGGCTTAAATTAAAACCGGGCAGCACGCTTGGCTGTTTGAAGCGCATGGTGAATCCGATGGGGTTGGCTAGGAGCGGGAGAAAACTTCTGCAGACACAGAGAGCGGTAAGAACTCAGAGCACACAGAGAAAACCCAAGGTAAAAAATTGATTCAACCGTCATCCCCGAATGTTTTTATCGGGGATCCAGAGGTTATGCCGGATTCCCGTCTGAGCGGGAATGACGAAGCTGAATGGATCAGCGTTTCCTTAGAAAATGTTTTCTCTGTGTTCTTTGTGTGCTCGTCTAGCTCTGTGTCTGCAGATCTTTTTGAAAAATGACTTAGCGCTTAGCAATGCCTGCTGCGATCTGGTCGTAAATTGCGCCGTCTTCAAAGTGAGTTTTCTGGGCTTTTTGCCAGCCGCCGAATTCTTCGATGGCGAATAATTTAATGGCCGGGAGTTGCTTGGCATATTTGGCGGCGATGGCTTTGTCTCTTGGGCGCAGGTAATTTTGCGCGGCAATTTCCTGGCCAACCGGGCTCCACAGGTATTTCAGATATTCCTCTGCCTGTTTGCGGGTGCCTTTTTTATCCACCACTTTATCGACGATGGCCACTGGGGGCTCGGCTTCGATGGATACGCTGGGGTAAACCACTTCAAAATTGCCACGGCCAAACTCTTTGGCAATCATTTCGGCTTCGTTTTCAAAGGTCACCAGCACATCGCCAATCTGGCGCTGCATAAAGGTGGTGGTGGCAGCGCGGCCACCGGCATCCAGTACAGGAATGTTTTTAAATACGCTGGCTACAAATTCACGCGCTTTTGCATCGTTTCCACCCGGCAGTTTAGCGGCATAGCCCCATGCGGCCAGATAGGTGTAGCGGCCATTGCCCGAGGTTTTAGGATTAGGCACGATCACGCCAACGCCGGGTTTGGTCAGATCATTCCAGTCTTTAATGCCCTTAGGGTTGCCCTTGCGAACGATCAGCACTTGTAAGCTGGTAAAAGGTGCGGCGTCATCAGGCAGGCGCTTGACCCAGTCGGCGGGTAATAGCTTGGCTTTATCCGCGATAGCATCGATATCATTATGCTGATTCATCGTCACCACATCCGCTTGCAGGCCGTCGATCACTGAGCGGGCTTGTTTGCTGGAGCCGCCGTGTGACATTTGCAGAGTGATGTCTTCGCCTGATTTTGCTTTCCAGTATTTAGCGAAGGCCGGGTTGTAATCTTTGTAAAAATCCCGCATCACGTCATAAGACACATTGAGGAGTGTGCTGTCGGCAAAGGCGGGCAGGGTGGTGCTGAGGGCAATGGCGGCGAGCAGAGACTTAAGACGCATGACTATTTCCAGGCTGTGTGTCAGATAGCGTCGATTTTTACCGGTTTTGTTAAGTTTCACAAAGACTATTGAGTGTTATTTAAATAACTAAACTGTGTAAATATCTGGGCTCTGCCAGAAAATATCCTTGAAAGAAATCAGCACCGCTTTCTTGCGCGATGGCCAGTTGCCCGGCGCTTTCTATGCCCTCGATTACAACCTGACTATCCAGCCCATGCAGCATTTCAACCAGCTGGCCAAGCAATCGCTGCGCCTTGCTATTGTTATCTGTGGCGTGAATTAATACTTTGTCCAGTTTTACAATATCTGGCGATAAAGACAGCAGGCGGCAGAGATTGGCATTTTTCTGGCCGTAATCATCAATCGCAATCCGGTAGCCACGCTGGCGGTAATTTTGTACTGCGTGGGTCAGATCGGATTCTTGCGCGTCAGGAATGGCTGATTCAAGTATTTCCAGTACCACATCGGCAGGCTTTAAGCCCTGATCCTGCAAAATGCGCTCAAATGCTTCGCCGTGCTGTTTTTCAACGGCAATCAGCAGCTCGGGGTGAACATTCAGAAATAACGTTTTGCTTTTTTGCGGCCCTGCCAGGTGGTTCATTAAATGCAGGCTGCGGCACAGGCGATCAAAGGCGACTAAGCATTCGCCACGGGCGGCGCTTTTAAATACATCGGCAGGCGAAATGGCTTTGCGGCGAATGCTGGCGCGCAGCAAGCCTTCTTCGCCGATGATGGTTTCAGCGTCTGCTGAAAAAATAGGCTGAAATACGCTGGTAAGCTCCAGCCCCAGCGCCTTCACCACGATGCCGCGTTCCTGAGTGCAGGCAAACTGGGCACTTGGCCAATCGGCGAGGGTATCTTCCGGCACATGCAAAGTGCCGCTGGCATGATGGACTGGGACTGGCATGGTGTGCTCTTTTCTAGTGGGGCTTATGCATATCAATGTGAGGCGTGTTATGGAAATGACCGTGCGCTTGCAAGTTTTGAATCATCTTAGAGCGGGTGAAACCCTGTGTGTGCTAAGCAAACCTAAAAGCAATGTTAGTGCCTTCGGCGCATTAATTTAGGTGCGGGCGTCCCGCTGGACCTTCCTTTCATGTGTGGCCAAGAAAGGAAGCGAAAGAAGGCCACCCCACGAAACACGAAGGCCTCAGCGCTGCGGACAGCGGCGTTGTGTCGACTCGCTTCGCTCAAACACGAATTGACGACACTACCCCACCCCGCTTGTTCCTCGCTCCGGCGTGTTTCAAGGGGGTATAAAAAGCCCTATGCAGAGAACGCGGTTACTGCGCTTTTCGCAATTTGCTAATAAAAAACAATTTGCTAAGCGGGTATGGAGTTTCACCCGCCCGACAAAAGATGCACCACTCTGGCGTGCTTGTACTTACTTACCCGGCTGATAAATCTGGTCAAACGTACCGCCGTCGCTAAAATGGGTTTTTTGCGCTTTGGTCCAGCCGCCAAATACATCGTCAATATCAAATTGCGTTACTTTCGGGAACTGATGGGCGTATTTGGCTGCGGTTGCCGGGTCGATAGGACGGTAGTAGTTTTGTGCGATGATTTCCTGCCCCTCTTTGGAGTAGAGGTATTTCAGATATTCCTCGGCCACTTTGCGCGTGCCTTTTTTATCCACCACTTTATCTACTACGGCCACAGGTGGTTCGGCTTTGATTGAGTAGCTTGGGGCTACGATTTCAAATTTATCTTTGCCCACTTCTTTTACAACGAGTTCGGCTTCGTTTTCCCATGCAATCAGCACATCGCCAATACCGCGCTGGGTAAAGGTGGTGGTGGAGCCGCGTGCGCCGGTATCCAGTACCGGAACGTTTTTGAATAATTTTTGCACGTAGTCGCGGGCTTTATCGTCCGAGCCGTAGGTTTTCTTGGCCCAGCCCCATGCGGCCAGGTAATTCCAGCGAGCGCCGCCACTGGTTTTAGGGTTAGGTGTGATGACTTTTACATCGGCTTTGATCAGATCTGCCCAGTCTTTAATGCCCTTTGGGTTGCCTTTTTTCACCAGAAACACAATGGTTGAAGTGTAAGGCGAGGCATTGTCTGGTAATTTTTTCTGCCAGTTGGGCGCAAGTAATTGTCCTTGGCTGTTGAGCTCATCAATATCGTAAGCCAGGGCCAAAGTTACAACATCGGCTTGTAAACCATCGATCACAGAGCGGGCCTGCTTGCCCGAGCCTCCGTGTGATTGACGTACAGTGACGTCATCGCCAGTTTTTTTCTTCCAGTAGCTGGCAAAGGCCTTGTTGTAATCCTGATAAAGCTCTCGGGTCGGATCGTAGGAAACATTAAGGATTTCAACTGAAGCTGCGAAAACGCTGCTGGCAGCAAGGCTAAGAATTAAGCTGGCGATGATTTTCATGGTTGAGCCCCTGTAGTAGTTGAGGCTCAGTCTAATGGTGGACTTTATATATTTAAAAAGAATTATTTGTTGTTTTTATATTCCATTTTTATGTTGTCAGCTTTGAGCTGTCACAACATTTACAAAGTTTTCATTATTTAAATAACGGGGTTCGCTTAAAAAATAGCCTTGCAGCATATCGGCTCCGCTATCTTGTGCAAGTGCCAGTTGCTCTGCATTATTAATCCCTTCGATAACAACCTGGCTGCCCATACCGTGCAAGCGTTCCACAAACTGGCATAGCAATTGTTGTGCTTTGGGAGCGGCTTCTTTACTGACGGTATCCATCACCACGCGATCAAGTTTTACAATTTCCGGGCTGAGTGTCAGCAGGCGGTTTAAATTACTGTTTAAAAAGCCATAGTCATCGATCGCAATTTTATAACCGCGCGCACGATAGTTTTTAATCGCATGCGCCAGCTGGGTGGTTTGCCCTGGCGGAATCGTTGATTCAAATACCTCCAGCACAATATCGGCGGGGCTTAAGCCCTGATCTTGCAGAATGCGCTCAAACGCCTCGATATGCGGTGTGCCGGAAGACATCAGCAGCTCCGGGTAAACATTTAAAAACAGCGTGCGCTGTGTATTGCTGCCTGCCAGGTGGTTCATTAAGTGCAGGCTGCGGCAGAGCCGGTCAAATTCAACCAGGCAATCGCCTCCCTGTGCGCTTTTAAATACATCTGCGGCAGACAGTGCTTTACGGCGAATACTGGCCCGTAATAATGCCTCTTCACCAATAATTTGCCGGGTGTGGGCATCAAACACAGCCAGAAAAGCGCTGGTCAGCTCCAGACCCAAGGCTTTAACAACGATCCCCCGGTCTTTTGTGCTGGCAAATTGTGCCATTGGCCAGTCATTTAATGTGCCTTGAGGAACATTGATTACGCCATCACGGTGTTTTAATGCAACTAAAGGAGGCATATGAATTCTCCATTAATAAAATAGCCAAGGGGGGGGCGTGGTATTTTATGAATAATTTACTTCTTGAATATGAAGGCGGTAAAAATTAATACCGCTTTTGCTGCCTTGCTTACAATTTTTAAAAAAAATAGTTATTTCAGTTTTTTTAAAAGTACAACGTCATCTTTTCAATTGAAATGTGCTTTATATTAAGCAAAACGTAACCTTGCTAAATGTTTTATGTCTTGTTTGTCAGTAAGCAATTAAATCGCGGCAGAAGGATCGGCGTCTCTGCGTTTTGAGGAGGGAAGGAGGATTAAGTTCCGTGCGGTTTGTACTTTTATTTACCATTTATAAATAAAAGATTCTTACAAAATCAGCTTGAAAAATAAAAACTTACAGCCGGACCATTTCATGGTTGAAAATAAAATAAAAAAAGGCGGCTCCTGCTGGAGCCGCCTTTTTTATGGTCAGACATAACTATCGTGCAGCTTGTGCAGCAAGGCCTGCCTGAGGGGTAAATGATGCAGCAGCAGCTTGTTTTTTTAACATCCGGCGCTGATACAAATTATTCAGGAGTAAGGCAACTGCAGTGATGCATGCTCCAGCCACTTGCATCGAATCAGGAATCACACCGCTGATGGTAGAGATCGTAAATGCGGTGATAGGCACAACATCCATAAACAGTACGCCGTTTACCGGGGTAATAATCTTGTTGCCGATATTCCAGCACAGCACGCCTACAAAACCAGCAATTAAAGCCATATAGATCAGATGAGGAGCGACTTTAAAAGTTGCGGCAAGGGTTGGAGCTGGAATCATACCCAGCGACATCAGAACAATATCCACAGCAAAAACAGTAGTCAGGCCAAGAATGGTTGTGATTGCGGTGTAACGATATGGGCTCCATTTTGGAAAATAAGAAGCGCCAACAGTGTAAAAGACCCAGCATAAAGCACCCAAGATCAAAGGCACATTGGCTTTATAGCTGGATGGTGCGGCTAATACCGAATGAATATCACCCTTGGTAATGACCAGCAGTACGCCAATAAATGACATCAGAATAAAACCGAATGAAAACAAGGGCGGGCGAACTTTACGCAAGCCCCAGATTACAAATAAGCCAAGCATGGGCATGGTCGCCATCATAATCGACGCGGTAAGTGCACCGCCTTCACCCGCCAGCTGCTGCCCCAGAAAGACTAAAAATCCAAAACCTGCAAAACCGGCTGAGCCAAATAACCAGGCTAAGCCCCAGCGCTCTCCCTTTAAAGATAATGATTGTTTCCCTTCACGAAAAACAAGCAAGGCAATAAAGGCAATTGCGGCAATTGAATAACGTAATGCCGTAAAGGTAAATGGATCCATATATTTTAAAGCATCGTTCATTACCGGGAACATGGCCCCCCACGAAAGGGTTGCACCCAGGCAGCACATAATTCCTGTTGCGTATTTATTCTTTTGCATGATTTAACTCCAATTAGTTTGTTTTGTGTTTCACCAGAGGACGGATGAACTTTAATTAAATAACTGGTTTAAATCTATTCACATTTTATGAGGGCAGCCATCACCTGTGCTGATAGCTGCTTACATTTGAGTCTGTTTTTGGTTTGTCTTTATAAAACAATGACTTGCTTGTTTTTCGTCATGATTTTTTTCTCTGTATTAATGATTAGTAGGGCAGATCATTGATTACTGCCCCATCAGTTAAGCTGATAGATGCCCTCAAAACATACGAATAGTCCTTTAATTCACTTAGGCATAAAGTACACACATCGGCGCCAGGCGCTGAACCAATTAACACCTTAATATTTATTGCTTTCTTGTTAAATAATTAGTAACTATTTTCTTACAATAATTTATTAACTGGGGATTTTTAAAATGTTTGCTGATAAATACAAAACACCGATTGCTGATGCTTTGCTCGCTTTAAGAGAAAAAACTAAGCACTCATTTCATGCGCTGCCTGTTTTTAATGGTAATTCGATTGTTAATAGTGAATTAAACGAAAAATATAAATCTATTTATGGCGATCGCTTCCTTGGATGTGAGCTGACAACAACAGGAAAACTGTTCGATAGCTTTTTCTTCTCCAGCTCTGTGATCAGAGAATCAGAAGATATGGCCGCCCGCTTATTTGGTGCGGATGGCACGCTGTATGTCACAACGGGTACAACCACAAGCAATCAAATTGCCGCCACGGCTTTATATCAGCATCAGGGGCCTGTGCTGATTGATAAGAGCTGCCATCAGTCTATTCACTTTATTTTTGATACGCTGGGCGCGCCTCTTGATTACATCAGATCAGAGTTTCATTGCGAAAAAAGTGAGCGCAGCGCCTGGAATATCGATTCACTCTTGCAAACAGTTGCAAATATGGAGCAATCAGGCCGCAGCTATGAAGTGATTGTATTAACCGCTCAGTCCTACGAGGGCGTTATTTACAATGTGCCAAAAATTCTGAGTTTATTGCTCAAATCCGGTATTCGTACCCGCAAGTTCCTGATTGATGAGGCATGGGGTGCTGCTAATTATTTTAATCCTGAGTTAAAAGAAATTACGGCCATGAATATCAGCGATTTAATGAATGAATATCCTGATCTGGAAGTGATTTGCACCCAGTCATCACATAAATCGCTGAGCACCTTGCGCCAGGCTTCGATGATTCATTTCCGGGGGCCGGAAGCATTGCGAGAGCGATTAAATATTGCCAAATTCCGCATTCACAGCACCTCGCCCAGCTACCCAATTTTAGCCTCGCTTGATATGGCACGGGCACAGATGGAAGGGGAAGGTGAGCAATGTGTGGCCAATGCCCTGCAATTAGCTGAGTACTTTAAAGAGCAGCTGAAAAATAATATTGAATGGTCTTGCTACCATTTGTGCGCCATGCCGGATATGGGCGATATGAATGCGTTTGTCCAGCAAGATCCTTGCAAAGTATCCATTGATATTAATGGCCTTGGCATGCCTGCTGCAGAGGTTCAGGCCTATTTGTTTAATGAACATGGTGTTTATGTAAACAGAATTACCAAGAATTCAATTTTACTTAACTTTCACATCGGTATTCAGCCGGCTGCTGTTTCTGCCATTCTGGCCGGGCTGGCTGCTTTACAGCGTAAGCAGGTTTCTCAATCCGTGCAGAAAATAATATCCGACCGTTTCATTATTCCATATCCACCAGGCGTGCCATTAGTTGTTCCAGGCGAGCAAATTACAGATGAAATATTTAAAAAGATGGAAGAAATAAAAAAAACAGGCATTGCCATTCTGACTATTTAAAAACTGACTTCATATTGCTAAAGGAATAATCATGTTAACGCTTAATAAAATTAATGAAATTGCAGAACAGCAGGGCGATCAGGTATCGATTGTGCATTATGATGAGCAGCTTACCTGGAACCAGCTAAAGAGCCAGACAGAGCGCCGGGTTGCCTATTTAATTAACCGCTATGGCGGGAGTATGCCAAAGCAGGCATGCTATATATGTAATAACCGGATTGATTTATTTCCATGGTTAGCCGCATTTGCAACATTATCTGTTCCTGTAGTGGGGATTGATTACACATTGCCATTAACAACCATCCAGGAAATGGCCAGAAAAATTGGTGTTGATATTATATTGCTGTCATCCGTTCAGTTAAATTTGCATGGTGAAATGCCCGTAATGGGGGAAAGCCATGAAATGGGCAGTGTATTATTTGATTTAGATTCACCAAGTATGGCTATGCTTGATTCTATTGGTGAAAATCAGCACCAATTGGGTTGTGTGATTCCTCCTTCTGACCGGGCTTTTCGGGCGATTGGTTTTACCTCGGGTACATCCGGGCTTCCTAAAGCGGTATTACGCAGCAAGTCTTTTGATCAGCGGCGTTTTCAATATTTCTCAGAGCGTTATGGCTTTAACCGCAGTGATCGTTTTATGGTTAGCATGCCGATGTACCATGCGGCCGGAAATGGCTGGGCCCGATTGTTTATGTCATTAGGGGCTACGCTCTATTTAGTGGACAGCAGCGATACTGAAATGATGGCTTTATATCTGGATCGCTACAATATTACGGCAACCGTATTTAGCCCTGTTTTGTTAGCAAGTGTAATCAACTGCAGACAACAAAATCAGCGGGCTAAACCTGAGGCGCTTAAATGGGTTTTGGTAGGCGGGCGTAATTTTACTGAGGTAGAGAAAAAACGGGCACTCGATCATTTAGGCCCTGTCATTTATGAGTATTATGGCACAACTGAATCAGGGGTTAATGCAATTGCGGAGCCTGAAGATCTGTTAAGACATCCTCAAAGCGTTGGCCGTGCATATGATGGTAATCATATCGTTATTCTTTCAAATAATGGTGATGTATTGCCTGCGGGGCAAACAGGCACAGTGGCTATTGCCAGTTATATGACCATGGATGATTATGTTGAGGGCGGCGGGCAATTTATTATTTTAAATGACGGCCTCCGGTATTTTATCAGCCCTGATCAGGGATATCTGGATGATTTTGGCCGCTTGTTTTTATTAAACCGCTCGGGGGGAAACCGGCAGGTGGCGCATTTATATCAATTAGAAAATGCTATCCGGGAATTGCCCTGCATTGATGATGTAGCCATGATGATGGTTGATGATTCATCCGGCGATAAAGTGCAATGTATTTACAGCCTGAAAAATAAAAGCAGCAATTCGCAGCGTTTACTTGAGAAAATTAAACAAGTGGCTAATGATGCTTCTGTTTTGCTCGGGCCATGCAAACAGATTCCGCATATTCCCTATACGCCCAGCGGAAAAGTGAGGGTGAGTGATTTGCAGAAATTAATTGCAAACAGCTAAGCCTGATTCATCAATATTATCAGTAACCCCTGTAACCCCCATGCTGGCATTTTCGCCAGACTTGGGGGTTTTTTTATGATGCTTTTAAGCTAAGCGTTGAATCAGCATGCTGTTCTGCTAATTGCCAAACTGTTTGTACGCTCTGGCTCAGTGCCTGGACAATGGGGGATTGGGCTTCGGAGCGCAGATAAATAAAATGCAACTGGCTGGTTTCGGTGCCCTGAGGCCAGATGACCAACTCTTGCTTGGCTTCTGCATCAAGCGCCACATCTTCCCGCATCAGTGCCAGGCCTATTCCTGAGGCCACTAATTTACGCAGGGTTGTTTCCTGATCCACGGCAACTACGCTGCTGGGAGATAAACCATGCCTTGCAAACATATTGGCGGTAATTTGGTGGAATGAGCATTTTTTTGGCATGGAAATCCATGGCAGCCTGGCAATGTCTTCCCATTTTGCGCCGCTTATTTTATCCAGCCAGTTAAAGGGAGCGACGATACGTAAGGTAATAGGGCGTACCGGAATAGAGGCAATACGGGCATCATCAATATGGCCAATCACATAGCCGCCATGCAATTTACCTTCTAACAGCTGATCAATGACCGTGCCGGAAATACTTTGTGAAAGGCGGAGTGATAAGCCCGGGTGCAGATCCATCAGTGATGAGAGCAGCTCACTTAAACGCAGCATTACAGGCTCAGAAATGGTGCCTATATTGCATTCGCCGCTTAAACCATCACGAAAAGAAAGTGCGCGGGAAAAGACATGTTTTGCAGCATCAAGTGCACGCATGGCGTCTTGTTTTAAAACATTCCCCGCCATGGTCAGCGTCATGCCACGCGCGGTTCTCTGAAAAAGGGTAACGCCCAGTTCGGCTTCTAATGCTTTGATCTGAGCACTCACGGCTGGCTGACTTAAAAACAAAACTTCAGAGGCACGTGTAAGGCTTGCTTCTTCAGCAACGGTAACAAATGTTTTTAACTGGGTAAGGTCCATGAATATTGGGCTAACGTCCATAAGCAAGAGAAAATATACAACGCAGTGCGTTGCGCCAGTAAGCCATTGCAGTTCAAGACTATTACATAAGATAGCGTGATGATCTATTTGAATAGAACGGATTGGTTTTGCTCATATTTTCTGCTGCTGTCCGGCATAGCCTGATCTGAACAGATCGTCTTGAATTGTTTATTCTGACAAAATTTATCAAACATTCGCAAGTTGAGCAAAATTATCAAGAAAGCGCATTATATGCATAATGCATGTATATCAGAATATATTGCTGGAATAATTTGCGAGTGATGTAAGTGTTTGAGGGCTTTGTTAAGGGGAATAGAGCCGTGTGCAGCGGCTTCTTTGGCATTTTTGCGCGCTATAAGGTGAAAGGCGCTATTTTTGCCTTTGATGTGTCTGTTTTCTTTGGCTGATCAGCAATCAATTGCTTGTTTTGTAATTTGTACTTTCGGCGTGTCTGAATGTACAAAAAATGATAAATAGTTGCGATTTGCACGCTGATCCTGGCGTTTGGCGTACGCGATAAAGCCAGTTTGCATGCCGGGCGCATCAGCACTTTGCATTGTTTAAGCCTGCCGCTGCTGATGTTTAAAGAGATAAAGCACTATGCCGCTCCTTACTGCTTGTGTTCCGGGCATAAAAAAACCGGGCCATGCAGCCCGGTTTTTTTATTCGCCCAATGTTTAAGCCAGGCGTTTTAATACTTCTTCCTTACCCAGCAAAGCCAGCACCGCATCTACCGAAGGCGTATGTGTGGTGCCGCAGACTTTGGCACGCAGTGGCATGCCTGCCTGGCCCATTTTTACGCCCTGAGATTTGCAGAATTCTTTAATAAAGGCCGAGATACTGGCGGTATCCCACACTTCTAAAGCGGCAGCTTCGCTGGCAAAGGCACTCAGGCGGGCCAGATCGTCGCTCGTTAAATGCTTGGCCACCATCTCGTCCGAAGGGGTTAGCGGTTGGTAAAAGTATTCTGCTTCGGCAGCCAGCTCAACGATGGTTTGCACGCGCTCTTTTAACAGAGCAACCACATCAGCAAGGGCAGGCCCCTGGCTCAGATCAAGACCTTTTTCATCCAGGAAACGCTTAGCCAGATCAGCCAGGCGGGCCGTATCCGCAGCCTTGATATGCTGGGCATTCAGCCACAGCAGTTTTTCTTTATCAAAGCGGCTTGGGCTGGCTGATACGTCTTTCAGATCAAACCATTCTACAAACTGCGCCATGGTGAAGCATTCGTCGTCACCGTGGCCCCAGCCTAAACGGGCCAGGTAGTTGAGCAGGGCTTCCGGCAAATAACCTGCGCGGTCGTAATCCACCACACTGACGGCATCGCGGCGCTTGGATAATTTCTGGCCCTGGTCGTTATGAATCATGGGCAGATGGGCAAATTGCGGCACCGCCGCACCCAGCGCGTTAAAAATATGAATCTGGCGGGGGGTGTTATTCACATGATCATCACCACGAATCACCTGGGTGATGCCCATATCCCAGTCATCCACCACTACGCAGAAGTTATAGGTTGGTGTGCCGTCCGGGCGGGCGATGATCAGATCGTCCAGCTCGATATTGCCAATCTCGATCCGGCCTTTCACCAGATCATCCCATGCTACCACGCCATCCAGTGGCGTTCTGAAGCGCAGCACGGGCTGCACACCCGCCGGAGGCTCAGGCAAAACCTTGCCTTCCTCTGGTCTCCAGCGGCGGTCGTATTTGGCTTTTAAGCCCAAAGCTTCCTGCTCGGCGCGCATGGCATCGAGCTCTTCTTTGGACATATAACAAGGGTAGGCGTGGCCACTGGCTAAGAGTTGCTTAACGGCTTCGCGGTAGCGATCCATGCGTTGCATTTGGTAAAACGGGCCTTCATCGTAATCGATGCCTGCCCAATGCATGCCATCCATGATGGCTTTCACAGATTCTGGTGTGGAGCGCTCTAAATCGGTGTCTTCAATGCGCAGCACAAATGCACCGCCATTTTTGCGGGCATGCGCCCATGAAAACAGCGCGGTGCGTACACCACCAATATGTAATAAGCCCGTAGGACTAGGGGCAAAACGAGTACGTACAGTCATAAAATCGATCCGGAAAGATGACGGCTGAAAGGCCATATATGGGAGGCATCAGAGCGCCTCACCGTTATCCCCCAATAGTTGGGGATGCTCTGATTTATTTCCATTTATGCATTAGCGGGAAGCCAGTTTTGTACCGGTTCCCGCTTAATCCATTCCAGAATGAAAATCAGAGCGCCCTTCGCCTTTAATTTAATTCACGGGCAAAATCGCTGTATACATTGGTAAATAAGCGCAGGCCCAGGCGTATGCCCACTTTAACTAATTCTTTACTTTCTTCATCATGATTCCAGTCGTCAACGACGACTTCTAAAAACTCTTCGGCATGTTTGGTATCAATTTCTTTATGCAAGGCATAGTGAATCACGCGGTCTTCTGTCAGCCAGCCTTGCTCAATAATCCCTTCACAAATTAATGAAGAAATATTGACGAATACTCTTTCAATTGCACCAAATACGGCGGTAGAGATTCTGTAGTCTTCAAAAACAGAAATACCGCGTAAGGCAATATTGAAAATTCGGATTGATTCTGATGCGTGCTTTTCATTTAATTGATTTGAATCTCCGCCTAAGCGGTCAATCAGGGTAAGAATAGCTTTGCCGTGCACTTTGGCCGGGTCTCCATGGCCATGTTCTTCCCACAAATTGCCCACAATTGCTGTGCGTGTTAAATCACTTGGGATATTGGCAATAACCGATGCCATAGAGCGGGAAAAGTGTTTAACTAAATAAGAGAATTGATTCTGTGATTGAATAAATTGCTCTTTAGAGTATTGGCCACTTAGTAAATTACTAAAGTAAGTGTGTTCTCTCAGATTTAATTCATCAATGGAGTTTTCGACAAAATTCTTCAGATCTTGTGGCAGATTCATGGCTTGCTCCGGTGTGGTAAAGAATAAATGGTTTGTGTGGTTTTATTTTAATAATTTTTTTGTTGTATGAATTGGCTGGTTTTTGTGTGCTGATTCAGTGAGTGAACTTTAATTAAAAATATTTATATCGTCTATTCACATTTTTAAATGTCAGCTATCAGAAAAAGCGGATAGCTGATCAATAGGGAGCATATTTAATGCGTATTTATGGCGTGCCTGATGGCTGCTGCCTGAGCGCGGCAGAAAGGGGCTGAACATGATTGAGTGGCGGTGTGCTGATATAAAAAATGCCCTTTGCGGGCATGAGGAATTGATTGCGCTGATTAAAAGCCCTGCATCTTCAGATGCAGGGCTGGCCGCTTAGAATGCGCCCATAAAATCGCGTTTACCAATTTCTACACCGTTGTGGCGCAGCAGTGCGTAAGTGGTGGTGACATGGAAGAAAAATTGCGGCAAGCCGTAAGAGAGCAGATAGGTCTGACCGCTGAGTTTTTTCTCCTTAGGCGTTCCGGGGCGCAGTACGATTTCTAAGGCTTCACTGCCATCAATTTGCGCGGCACTCAGGCCATTGATAAAGGCCAGGGTTTTAGAAATACGCGCCTGTAGCTCGGCAAAGGTTTGTTCATTGTCTTCGTATGCCGGTACTTCAACATTCGCTAAGCGGGCAGGGACGCTTTTGGCAAAATCACATGCGATCTGCACCTGGCGTACCAGCGGAAACATATCCGGATATAAGCGGGTCTGCAGCAAAACGGTCGGGTCGATTTTATGTGCTTCGGCGTGGGTTTCTGCCTTGGCTAAAACATCGGAAAGAGCGGTAAGTAATTGTTTAAAAACGGGAACGCTGGCGGTGTACATAGAAATGGACATAATGTTCCTTGATCAGTTTTAGCGGCAGATCCGCGTAGCCATAGATGGGGGCAGTGGGATATTAATCAATGGCAGCTGGTTTATTTCGCCTTTTATTATTGTTTTACAGAGGCCGCGAATCTGCTTGCGATGCAAAGGTTCTGGCGGGAAACAGGGCTGGAAAAAAATGTGCAGCATCTGCCTCTGAGCATAAAAATTATTTATTTCACACTTTAACCGGCAAACAGCCTAACGGGCTTATTTGGCTCCCTGCAGCGCCAAATGTGATGGTTCAGAAAACGCGGAAAATTTAATGTCATGGGGTGGTGCAGGCTGAAGGTTGTGAGCCAGCTGATCCAGCTGAAAAAAACTAATCATTTCTTCAAGCTGGCTGGCCCTGGTGCTCATTTCTTCTGAAGCAGAGGAAAGCTCTTCTGAAGATTCTGCATTCAGCTGCGTTGATCTGGCCAGCTGGCTGACTGCCAGATTGATCTGATCAAGGCCTATCGTTTGTTCATTGCCGGCGGCACTGATTTCCTGCACCAGGTTGGCGGTTTGGGTGATTGCGGGCAGCATTTGATCGAGTAATTGCCCCGCTCTTTCTGACAGAAGCACGCTGTTGTCGGCAATCTCGCTGATTTCCTGTGCGGCAACCTGGCTGCGTTCGGCGAGCTTTCGTACTTCAGCAGCAACTACGGCAAAGCCCTTGCCATACTCCCCAGCGCGGGCAGCTTCGATGGCAGCATTAAGCGCTAATAAATTGG
Source organism: Iodobacter violaceini (assembly GCF_011601265.1). GTDB lineage: Bacteria > Pseudomonadota > Gammaproteobacteria > Burkholderiales > Chitinibacteraceae > Iodobacter > Iodobacter violaceini. The sequence goes on along the minus strand of NZ_JAAOLX010000010.1, from coordinate 61,316 downwards.
TCTGATAAGCGATGTCATCAATAATGCTGATTTTTTTAGCAATCTGATACATGGCTGTGGCGGTGAGTTTGACGGCCTTTGCGCCTTCAATGGTATCCAGCGATGACTTGCTGGCGATGCCATCGCAGATTCGGGAATTATCTGCGCTTTGTGCCACGATGGAGGTGATTTCTTCTACTGAAGCGCTGGTTTCCTCTACGCTTGCCGCCTGCTCGGCTGCATTCAGGCTGATGGCGTGTGCAGATGCAGATAGCTCAACCGATGTTGAGGCCAGTGTGCTGGCAACGCCGCTGACCTGGCTTAATACCTGAGAAAGATTATTACTCATTTGCTGCATGTGAAAGAGCAGGCTGCAGTGATCATCAGGGCTGAGTTTGATAGTTGTTGTTAAATTTCCATTGGCAATTTGCTGCACAATTTCGGCCGCATAGACTGGCTCTCCGCCAAGCCGGGCATATATGGATCGTATTATCCAGAAGGCGAGGGTAATGATGATGGCAATCAAGACTGAGGTGACGGCAATGAGCCATGTCAGCGCCTGACTCACCACATTGCCCGCTTCTGTTTCAAGCCGCTTTTGCTCTGCTCCGGCAAGCGGAAGCAGTGCCTCAACGGCCTGGCGATGAGCTTGGTAAAGCTGATCCAGTTTTATCTTCGATTGAGTGGCTTCATCGGTATTGCCTGCTTGCAGTGCAGGCAGAAAATGGTTTTCTGCTTCCTGATAAAAGGCGTGGGCGGGTTTAAAAACGGGTTGTGTAAGCCCTTGCAGCAGCTGTGAAGGCAGTGTTTGGGTTTTCCAGTTTTCCTGTCCTTTGTAAAACGCCTCTTTAGTTTCTTTAAAGCGTTTGAGCAGCGGATCATGCATCTGAACCGGCGAGTTGCTTAATTGGTTGATGATCAGAAATGATTCAATAATATATTGCGGGGGCGGCAGGATATCTGCCGTTAAGCTGTTTGTTTCGGTGATTTGCTTATAAAGATGGCCATTTATCATCACCGTGGTAAGCGACTGGTAGGAGTAGCAGGCCAGCAGCAAAATGCAAAGTAAAACACTGCCAAGTAAAATACTCAGCTGTTGTTTAACCGCCATATTTTTAAGCGACATTTCATTCACCTTAAACACCCAGTGAAGCTTAGGCTCGGGTCAGCCTAGTGCTATTAGATGGTAATAGTGTAGAAAATTGCTAAACGGCCTGATTGAATGCTTATTTTCATTATTTGTCAGGCTGAGGTGCTGGCTATTTTGTATGCAATCAACAGGATTGCGGGGCATGAAAAAGGCGGCACACTGCCGCTTTGAATGATTCGCCGGCTCTGCCTGGTTTTCAAGCGCCTTCAGCGCTGGCAGCGCTTCAAATGCATACCGGGGGTTAAGTCGTCAGCTATGCCCGGTTTCTGAATTCCTTCTGCACCTCTGGACTGGCAAGCGCATCCGTGTTTTTTACCGGCTTGTCATACACGCACAATGCGCACGGCCCAGCCCGATGATTTAGCCGCTGATGGTGTGGCGGGCCATTCCGCAGAACCCTGTTTATTGCTCAATATTGTGCTGCTAATTTTTGTGCAGATATTTTTTCAGAAATAAAGAGCTGGCTGGTATTTTTGCGTAGCTGCGTACTTAAATTTGAAGTTTATTGATTGTTGTGTAAGAAATAGTTTTGTATTTTTTTTGTATTGTAATTTTGTAGTAATTTTTATTGGGTTAACTGTCTGCAGTTACAGCATTTTTGTAACATTTAATTAACCCAACAGGATTTTATATGCGGATGTTCAGGCAGGGGATTTTAACTACGGCTATTTTGCTGATTGCCAGTACTCAAACACAGGCGGCATTTACGGATTTAGGCACCTTGGGCGGCACGAAAAGCAGCGCCATCAGTATTAATAATCTGGGTCAGGTGGTTGGCTTTTCCTATGAGGTAAATTCAACATTAAGCCGCGCAACGCTCTGGGAAAACAACAAAATTACTAATCTGGGCGGGGCATTTAATGTGCCAAGCTACGCGACGGATATCAACGATTCTGGCACTGTGGTGGGGTCTAAGAATTTGCCAGGCCCTTGGGGCGGCTTTTCTGTTTCTCGCCCTTTACAGTGGCAAGGGACTCAGGCAAGCGAATTATCGACCTTAGGCGGTCCTAATGGAGCCATTAACAGCATAAATAATTCAGGGAAAATGGCTGGCTCTTCTGATTTAGTTGCTAATTCATTATTTCATGCGGCTGTTTGGGAAAATACAGCAAAGCCCTCAGACCTGGGTATTTTGGGCGCCATGGGCAGCGTGGCAATCGGCGTTAATAATCCGGGCCAGGTGGTTGGTTATACAACAGATAAAGGCATAGGGCATGCTGCAGTATGGAATGGAGGAACGGGCACACAATTGAAAGATTATGGTTTTATGAGTTATGCCAATGCAGTAAATGATCATGGTTTGATCGCTGGTACTGTCGGTTTGGATAATATGAATAAAGTGTCGCGTGCGGCTTTATGGCAGGGGGATTCTTTACTGGAGCTGGCTGGTCTTGGCGGAGATACCAGTTTTGCACGTGCAGTTAATAACGCGGGTCAGGTTGTTGGAGTTTCCAGCCTGGCCAATGGTACTTATCGCGCGGCATTGTGGGCTGGCCAGCAGATCATTGATTTAAACAGCTATTTATCCAGCGAAGAAATTGCGGCAGGCTGGCAGTTAACAAGTGCTAATAGTATTAACAATTCAGGCTGGGTTGTTGGTGATGCTTTAAATAGCAAAACGGGTGAATCGCACGCTTATATGATGAGCACGCCTGCGATGCCGGTACCCGAGCCTGAAACCTATGCACTGATGGGCATGGGTTTATTGGCCTTATTGGCGGTGCGCCGAACTAAAGGCCGCACGCAGGCTTAAGCCTGTATTAAATAGCCGCCGCATTGATCATGCGGCGGTTATTTTAAGAGGCTAATTCCACGCGATTTCTGAACTCCTCCAAAGCCTCCGGATTAGCCAGTGCATCGGTGTTTTTTACTGGCCGGTCGTGCACCACATTGCGCACGGCCAGCTCGACGATTTTGCCGCTGATGGTGCGGGGGATGTCCCGCACCTGAATAATTTTGGCGGGTACATGACGCGGGGTGGTGTTGCTGCGTATCACCTGGCGGATGCTGTTTTGCAAGTCCTCACTCAGTTCAGCTCCCTCACGTAAGCGCACAAACAGCACCACGCGCACATCGTTGTCCCAATCCTGGCCGATGGCGATAGATTCTAAAATCTCGGGCAGCTTTTCTACCTGGCGATAGATCTCTGCCGTGCCGATGCGCACACCGCCCGGGTTAAGTACGGCATCGGAACGGCCATGAATAATGATGCCGCCGTGGATGGTTTCTTCTGCATAATCCCCCTGCGCCCATACGCCGGGGTATTGGCTGAAGTAAGCGGCTTTCAGCTTCTCACCATCAGGATCATTCCAAAAGCTGACTGGCATGGCCGTAAAGTGGCGGGTGCATACCAGCTCGCCTTTTTCGCCAACCACAGCCTGGCCTGCGTCATTCCAGACTTCTACCGCCATGCCCAAACCCTTGCATTGCAGCTCGCCGCTCCAGACTGGCAGGGCCGGGTTGCCAAGTGCAAAGCAGGAAATAATATCGGTGCCGCCTGAAATAGAAGACAGGCAGAGGTTTTGTTTAATATCGCGGTAAACGTATTCAAAGCTTTCGTGCGAGAGCGGCGATCCGGTTGAAAGAATCGCTTTCAGCTTATCTAAGCGGTGGGTGTTAATCGGCTTGGAATCCGCTTTTTCAAGCGCAGCTAAATATTTAGCGCTGGTACCAAAGATGCTGATGTCCTCGGCATCAATCAGATCAATCAGCCGGTCGGCCTTGGGGTAAAACGGCGAGCCGTCATACAGCACAATGCTTGCGCCAAGGGCGAGGCCGGACACCATCCAGTTCCACATCATCCAGCCGCAGGTGGTGTAGTAGTAAAGCGTGTCGCTCATGGTGAGATCGGTGTGCAGCCCCAGCTCTTTTACATGCTGCAGCAGTGTGCCGCCTGCGCCGTGCACAATGCACTTGGGCACGCCCGTGGTGCCGCTGGAATACATGATGTAAAGCGGGTGGGCAAAGTCAGTTGGGGTGAATTCCGGCTCGCCGCCGGCCTGATAGAAATCCTGCCATAGCGTAACCCTGGTATTGCCCGCCTTAAAGCTGGCGGCTTGCGCCTCTGCATTGGCGTAGGGAACGATAATCAGCTGCTCAACCGAAGGAAGCCGGCTGACGATTTCTTTTATTTTCTCTGATAGCGGTATTGTTTTACCTGCGTAGCGATAGGCTGCACAGGCGATTAATACGCGGGGCCCGATCTGGCCGAAGCGATCGGTGACGCCCTGCGTGCCAAAATCGGGCGAGCAGGAAGACCATATTGCACCCAGGCTGGCAGTTGCCAATGCGCCGACAATGGTTTGCCAGGTATTGGGCATCATCGCGGCTACCCGGTCGCCATAGCCTACACCTGCATCACTCAGGCTTTTTTGCAGGCCAGCCACATGGGCGGCAAGTTCCTGATAGCTAAGCACTTCGCGCGAGCCATCTTCTGCAATAGAAATCAGCGCCGGATGTGCATCGCGGCGGCGCAGCAGATGCCCGGCAAAGTTGAGCTTGGTCTGGTGATACCAATTCGCGCTCGGCATTTCCGAGCCTTCGGTCAGCACTTCGCTGGCGGGCTGGCTGAATTTGATGGCAAAGAAATCGACAATCGCCAGCCAGAATGCCACCCGATGTGCCACGCTCCAGGCGTGCAGCTGGGCGTAATCGGCCAGATCAAGGCCATGCGCCTGGTTAATATGGCGGCGAAACGCATCCATCTGCGTAGCAGCAACCTGCTCAGGTGAGGGCGTCCAAAGCGCTTCTTGCATGTCGATTCCTTTATGTTAACTTACATCAAACCCAAATCTTGAAACACGGAGGGCACAGAGGACACGGAGAAAAATGACTTCTTAGCCCAGTGATATGCGAGCTTGTTTTCATTTTTGTTGGTTTTTCTCCGTGTTCTCCTTCTCTCCGTTTTTTAAGACTTGGGCTTTTTGGTTTTTGAGTTATTCAGGGCTATCGGCCTGATTTTGGGGGTGGGCTGCGATAAAGGCCGGGTGTTCATTGGCGAGGGCTTCTACTCTTAATATCTTTGGGTATGCATCCAGCGGCACATTAAAGCGGCGTGCTGCGTAAAGCTGGGGGATCAGGTAGGCGTCGGCCAGGCTGATTTCGCCAAAGCAATAGCCGCTCCCGCCAATAAGCTGCTCAACCGCCGCCAGCCCCTGGGCAATCCATTCGTTAATCCATGCCGTAATATCGTTTTCTTTGCACTGGTAGTTTTGGCGCAGATAGTTGAGCACGCTGACGTTATGCAGCGGATGCACATCGCAAGCGATCAGCGCTGCCATGCCGCGAATTTTTGCCCGCTCAAATAAATCTTTGGGCAGCAGAGGCGTTTCCGGGTAGCGCTCTTCCAGATATTCAATAATTGCGGGCGACTGGATAATTGCTTCCTGTGCCTGATCCAGCAAAGCCGGGACGCGTGCCTGTGGGTTGACGCTAAGATAAGCCGCGTCCTTTTGCTCGCCCTTGAGCAGGTTGACTGGCACGGCTTCATAAGCCAGCCCTTTTAGCGCCAGTACAATCCGTACGCGGTAAGACGAGGTGGAGCGGTAATAGCCGTAGAGTTCCATGCTTAAACCTTGTTTATATTTGTCTTTGGGTATAAATATCTACGCAATTCCTGATCAAGAATATGGCTATCGTAGGGTGGGTTAGGCCGCTCTCGATACTCATTAGGGCGCTGATTTATTTCGGCCGTAACCCGCCAGATTTTACGGATGCATCATGGCGGGTTACGCCCAAACAACCGGGCTAACCCACCCTACGAAGCAGCTAAAATTACCCCACGGCATTCGCCAAAACCGATGCTTGGGTGGCCTTCTTTTTTGCAGCGGGCGAGCATGATGATTTCGTCGCCGTCGGCTAAAAAGCAGCGCTCTTCGCCGGAATCCAGCCTGATAGCTTGTTTGCCGCCATTGCTCAGCTCCAGCAGGCTGCCGAGCGAATCCGCTGTTGGGCCGGATAAGGTGCCGGTGCCGAGCAAATCACCAGAGCGCAAGCTGCAGCCGTTCACGGTGTGATGGGTAATCAGCTGCGCCACGGTCCAGTACATATTCAGGGTGTTGGACAGGCCCAAACGATGTGGCGGCAGGCCCTGGGCTTTTTGCGCTGCAGTGTGCAGCAGTACTTCCAGCTCGATATCAAAAGCGCCATTGGCCTGATCGGCTGCGTCATACAGATAGGGCAGCGGCTGAGGGTCACCCTCCGGGCGGGCAGGCTGAGCGCTGCGATAGGGCGCGAGGGCTTCGGCTGTTACTACCCATGGGGACACGGTGGTGGCAAAGTTTTTTGCGAGGAAAGGCCCGAGCGGCTGGTATTCCCATGCTTGTAAATCGCGTGCCGACCAATCGTTCAGCAAGCAAAAACCTGCAATATGCTCGGCGGCGTTGGCAATGCTGATGGCCTCGCCCTGCGGATTGCTGCCAGCTACCCAGATGCCCAGCTCCAGCTCGTAATCTAAACGGGCTGATGGGGTGAGTGCGGGCACTTCCTGGCCGGGTTTGAGTGTTTGGCCCAGCGGGCGGCGTACGGCAAAGCCACTTGGGTAAATGGTGGACGAGCGGCCGTGATAGCCAATCGGCACATATTTGTAATTTGGCAGCAGCGGATTATCCGGGCGGAATAATTTGCCAACGTTTACTGCGTGATGAATGCCGGTATAAAAATCGGTGTAATCACCGACTTTTGCTGGCAAGTGCATTTTGCAAACGCTGGCAGGGCGCAGCAGGGCTTCGCCTTGTGCCTGCAGGTTTTTCAGCTGAGCATAATCGGCGTCAAGCAGCTCTAACAGCCGCTCACGCAGTGCCAGCCTTGCGCTGACCGGCAGGGCAAAAAAAGCATTCAGCGATTTACCGCTGGCGGCTTGTGCAGCGCTCAGGGCTTCGCCGGTAAATAAGCTGTTTTCGACTGCGGTTTGCAAATCAAAAATAAAATCACCAATCGCCACCCCACCGCGCGGCGGCAAGCCTTCCGGGCTAAAAATCCCGAAAGGCAGGTTTTGCAATGGGAAATCACGGTGATTATTAGCAGAAGTAACCCAGCTGAGGCGATATGTAGTGGAAGTCATGAGGGGCTCCGTTGGGTTTTATTAAAAAGTTCTGCAGACACAGAGAACGGAAAATACAGGTTGTAAAAAATATGTAAGCACAAAGACCGGGGAGAACACAGGGCACACAGAGAAAAACCCCGTCCAGCTATGGTTTTCTCCGCGTGCTGCTTTTTAGTTCTGTGTTCTTTGTGTCTGCAGATTTTAGGATTTTAACTTGGCCTTTCTGCGTTCTTAGTCTTAACAGCTTTTGGGGTTTCAATTTATATCTGGTTTTTATTAAATGTTTTGGGCATGTCTGCCCAGCAGTCGTCGTAGTTTGTTTGAAGCTGTGCGCATTCCAGTGCGTATTGCGTTGGGCGGATTACGGCGTGGGTTTCAAACATAAATGCCATAGTGCGCTCGATTTTTTGCGGTTTTAGCTCTGCGCTGCTGGCATTAATAAAAGTGCGGGCATCCGGGCCGTGGGCGCTCATTACGTTGTGCAGGGAGCAGCCGCCCGGCACAAAGCCACCGGCCTTGGCGTCGTACTCGCCACGTACCAAGCCCATGAACTCATTCATAAGATTACGATGAAACCAAGGTGGGCGGAAGGTGTCTTCAGCAACCATCCAGCGTGGCGGGAAAATCACAAAGTCGCAATTGGCCTGGCCAGTCACCGCAGAGGGCGAGGTGAGCACGGTAAAGATAGATGGGTCCGGATGGTCGTAACTCACGGTGCCTATGGTGTTAAAGCGGCGCAGATCATATTTATACGGCACGCTGTTGCCGTGCCAGGCCACTACATTAAAGGGCGAATGGCTCATGGTGGTGGCCCAGAATTCACCCTGAAATTTTTGTACTAACTGTGTCGGCTGATCCACATCTTCGTAGGCGGCCACTGGTGTTAAAAAGTCGCGCGGGTTAGCCAGACCATTGCTGCCGATGGGGCCTAAGTCCGGGATACGGAAAGGCGAGCCGTGGTTTTCGCTGATATAGCCGCAGGCAGCGGCATCAAGCAGCTCCACACGGAATTTCATGCCGCGCGGAATCACGGCAATTTCTTCGGGTTCTATTTCTAAAATGCCCAGCTCAGTAACAAGGCGCAGGCGGCCTTGCTCGGGCATGATCAGCATTTCGCCGTCGGCATTAAAAAATGCCCGCTGCATGGAGCTATTGGCGCGGTAAAGATGGATGGTGATGCCTTCAGGCGCATCGCTATTGGCGGCCATGGTGATCAGGCCATCAATAAAATCAGTGGGGACATCAGGAACGGGCAGCGGATCCCAGCGCAGGCGGTTAGGGGTGATCGCTCCTAATTTGCAGTCCTGGCGTTGTTTTTCTAAGCGCTCAAATTTGCCATGTGCGGCAGAGGGCAAAATACGATACATCCAGGTGCGGCGGGCTTCGGCGCGTGGCACGGTAAAGGCGCTGGTAGAAAACTGCTCAGGATATAAGCCGTAGGGGGCTTTTTGCGGCGAATTCTGCCCTTCTGGCAAGGCTCCCGCCAATGCTTCACTGGCGAATTCATTTCCAAACCCTGACAGGTAAGACAAAGCTGCGTGTGACATGACGAGTCCTTTTTACGTTATGCGTAATTGGTTTACGCAAAACATAATTTGATTTTAAATACCCGTCAAGCTATAAACGCCCATCCTTGTATTTCAGTGGTAAAAAAGCATGGCAGAAAATGACAGGCGGCAAAGCGTTGGTTCGGCAGAAGTGGCTGCACAAGTATTAAAAGCTTTGGCTGATCTGGCCCCGGCCACCTCGCTGACTCAGCTGGCTGACTCTCTGCAAATGCCAGCCAGCAAGGTGCATCGCTATTTGCAGGCGCTGATTACCACAGGCTTTGCCGAGCAGGATTCCAGCAGCAATCATTACGCGCTTGGCCCTGAAGCCTTACGGGTGGGCCTGATTGCGCTGGGCAAAATGGACGTACTCAAAGTGGCCACGCCCTATCTTTTAAATTTGCGCGATCAGCTGAATGAAACGGTGTTTTTTGCGGTATGGGGCAATAAGGGCGCAACCGTGGTGCAAGTAGAGCAGGCGCTCAGATCCATCAGCCTGATTACTCAGGTGGGCTCGGTATTGCCTGCGTTTAAATCGGCCACGGGCCTGGTATTCAGCGCGTATTTACCAGAGCTGGAGCTGAAGCACTTATTGCAGGAAGCGGCGCTTGCCAGGGCAGAAGTTCAGGAAATCAATACGCTGCTGGCTGGAATACGCAGCCAGGGCTGGCACAGTATTCAAGGCTTGCTGATCAGCGGCGTTGATGCAATCTCTGCCCCGGTTTTTGATGCGCGCAATCAGATTATTGGTGTGATCACTGTAGTGGGCTCTTCTTCATCCACTCTGCAACCTAGTGCTGAAAGCGAGCTGGTAAAAAGATTATTAGCTGCCACACAAGCGATCAGCCGCAGGATGGGGGCGGTTTAAGGTGGGACCAGGGCGCCCGTTATTTGGTTTTTCTCTGTGCCTGCAGATTTTTGGGGCATATTTATAAGCAACACCCCAAGCATCATTCAACATAAATCGTTAAATCACTCTTAATTTGAATATGGCAGGCCAGCCGCACCAGTTCTGGTGTATCAGGAATGGTAAGCGGGGAGTCCGCGGCCAGCCCGGCATGGCGGATCATCACGTTTTTTTCTTTACCGCCCAGCGTCACCATGCTGCCGCTGCCTGCATGCTCTAAGCGCACTTTGCAGGCACCACAGGTTCCCTGACCACAGCGCCACGCCAGTTGTAATTTTCCATCGCTGACTAATGATCTGACCGCCGAAATCAGCGTGCTTTGCGCTTGGGCTGTGCATTCCAGGCGGCGGTTGTCTTGTAAGCTGATGAAAGTTAATTTGTACATGAGCGGGGAGCAAAGCTTAGTTCTAAGATGAAGGAACAATCCACATTGTAACTGGCCATGATCAAGAAAATCCCCACAGAAGTATTAAAGATCGGCATGTATATCCATGATCTGAATGTGGACTGGATGGACCATCCCTTTTTGCGCAAGCAGTTTGTGGTTAAAACGGACGAAGATTTACAAAAAATCATCGCATCCGGGGCGCATGAGGTTTATATCGATACCGACAGAGGGCTGGACTATGCCCATGCGCCTACGGTGGATGAAGTGAATGCATCAATTGAGGCCGAGATGGTTAAAGTCGCCACCGCTCCCGCCCCGGTTATTCAGGTTTCCACCACAGAAGAAATGAGCCGTGCCAAGCGGATTCACAAGCAGGCGCATAATTTGGTGCGGTCTGTGATGCAGGATGCCCGTATGGGTAAAGCAATTCATATGGATGATGTGGAAGAAGTTGTTGAGGCAATTACTGATTCTATATTGCGAAATAGCAGCGCTTTATTAGGCTTGTCGGGAATTAAAGATAAAGACGAATATACTTTTTTGCATTCGGTAAGCGTGTGTACGCTGATGGTTACTTTTGCAAAAAGTATGAATTTTCCTGCGGAATTAATCAGGCAGGCTGGTATTGGTGGTTTATTGCACGATACCGGTAAAACCATGGTGCCCAATGAAATTCTGAATAAACCCGGCAGACTGACGGAAGCAGAATTTGAAGTTATGCGCTCTCATCCCATGGAGGGTTTTAAAATATTGTCGCAGGTGGATTCAATTGGCGAAATTCCATTGGAAATTACGCTTCATCATCACGAGCGTATGGATGGCAGTGGCTATCCGCATAAATTACCCGGCGACAATATTACACAATTAACGCAAATGGCATCGGTGGTGGATGTATACGATGCCATTACTTCTGATCGCTGTTATCACAAGGGAATGCCTGCATCAGAAGGACTAAAAAAATTATGGGAATGGAGTAAATTCCATTTTAACCCTACTCTTGTGCAAGCCTTTATGCGGACAGTGGGTATTTACCCTGTGGGCTCTTTGGTTAAATTAGAATCTGGGCGCCTGGCTGTGGTGCTTGAGCAAAACGAAGGCAATTTATTAATGCCAAGGGTGAAGGCTGTATTTAGCACTAAGGCTAATACTTATATTCCACCGGTAGAAATTGATTTATCCAAACCTATGGGGCTGGGCGGAGCAGACCGGATTACCGGGCATGAATCGCCGGATAAATGGGGAATTGACGTTACCCGCTTTTTAATTCCACCGGGTTGAGGGGGGAATAAAACTAAAAGATCTGCAGACACAGAGTACAAAGAGAAAAACTAATTTATTCAGTTCCATCATTTTTGCTCTGCCGGGAACTCAGTATTTAAACTGAGCCCCCGATAAATACATTAGGGGATGACGATTTAAATACCTGAAAAAATATACTTACTTTATGGTTTTTTCAGTGCTCTGCTTTTCAACTTAGTGTTTTCTGTGCCTGCAGATTTAGGGTTTGGACAGACCTTTGGGTTTCAATATCCCATCAAGCCGCCTTGCCATTGGCGTACGCATTAAGAACAACAACCCTAAGATGGCGGCGTAAATAAGCGGGGTGCTTAAATCCCGTTTTACCAGCCACAGATAATGCAGTACGCCTAAGCTGGCAATCAGATACACCAGCTTATGCAGGCGTTGCCACTGGCGTTTTAGCTTGCGGATCGCTGCTTGATTCGATGTGGCTGCCAGTGGAATCAGCAAAACAAAAGCCAAAAATCCAACGGTTACAAAAGGGCGTTTGATCACGTCGTGCCAGATTGCGGCCGGGTCTAAGCCGTGATCGAATACAAAGAAAGTCAGCGCGTGGATAAAAGAGTAAAAAAACACATAAAGCCCCAGCATGCGGCGGTAAAGCAGCAGCTTGCCGTAGCCACTCAGGCGGCGCAGCGGGGTAACGGCGAGGGTGATCAGCAGAAAGTTAAGCGTCCACGTGCCCGTTTGCCTGGTTAAAAACTCAATCGGATTAACCGCTTGCCCGGTTGCAAATAATATCCAGGCGAGCGGCAGCAGGCAGGCGATAAAAAGCAGAGGTTTACTAAAACGCATTGCGGCAGACTCTTTAAGTGGGGTTAGCGGTTTAGTCGTTTGATACTGCTTAATCTGATAAGCCGCCTTACCGGTATAATGCCCATCCTCGCATAAGGAAATGGCTATGTCGCAGAGCATTATTCACGCCGCGCACCGTATTGTGGTGAAAGTTGGCTCCAGCTTGGTTACCAATGAAGGCCGTGGCCTCGATCACGCCGCTCTTTTGCGCTGGGCGCAGGAAATTGCCGAAGTCTCAAAAATGGGCAAACAGGTGGTGCTGGTTTCCTCCGGCGCTATTGCCGAGGGTGTGGCACGCTTGGGCTGGTCGCAAAAGCCGACTTCGGTACACGAAAAACAAGCAGCCGCTGCGGTAGGGCAAATGGGCTTGTGTCAGGCTTATGAGAGTGCTTTTCGCGCCTATGGTTTAAAAACGGCGCAAATTTTGCTCACACACGAAGATTTGGCTGATCGCACCCGCTATCTTAATGCCCGCTCTACCCTGATGACGCTGCTGAATCTGGGCGTGATTCCCATCATTAATGAAAACGATACGGTGGTCACTGCCGAAATTAAATTTGGCGATAACGATACCCTTGGCGCTTTGGTGACCAATCTGATCGAGGGTGACGCGCTGATTATCCTGACCGACCAAACAGGCCTCTATACCGCTGATCCGCGCTCTGATCCTGATGCCCGGCTGGTTGAAGAAGCCGAAGCAGGGGATGCCCGCCTGGAAGATATGGCGGGCGGTGCGGGCTCCAGTGTGGGCACAGGCGGCATGTATACCAAGATTATTGCTGCCAAGCGGGCAGCCAGAAGTGGTGCATCAACCGTGATCGCTAGTGGCCGGGAGCATGAAGTATTGGCTCGCTTAGCCCGTGGCGAGCGGATTGGCACGCAGCTGACCGCACAATCAACGCCAATCGCGGCCAAAAAACAATGGATTGCCGATCATTTGCTGCTTAAAGGCAGTGTGGTGCTGGATGCAGGTGCGGTGAGAGCGCTGCGCTTGCAAGGCTCAAGTCTGCTGCCTATTGGCGTAAAAGAAGCGCTTGGCGATTTCCTGCGGGGTGATGTGGTGAGCTGTGTGGATGCGGGCGGAGTAGAAATTGCCCGTGGTCTGGCCAATTATAGTGCCGCTGAAACCCGCCGGATTATGCGTTTGCCCACGGGGCAGATTGAAGCAGCTCTGGGTTATATCGATGAATCAGAGCTGATCCACCGCGATAATATGGTGCTGATGGACTAATCAAGCCCGCTGTAAACCTTTGTTTATTCTTGATGTGCCTTATGTAAAGGCAGGGACTAAGGATGGGTATGCTGCAGCGGCTATGCAAATTGCATCGATCAAAGCTCTCACCCTTGCTGTCTTGTATAGATCGGGGTGAGCGACCAGCCATACCGGATACCGTCGCCGGCGTTCTGCCCAGACGGCTTGCAGCTCAGGGTATTCATGGGCAAGAAAATCAGGTAATTCTGTGATGCCAAGGCCCGAGCGGGTTGCGGCGCACAAACTAAATAGCGTGTTGCAGCGCATTCCAATTTTTCCCTGATCAATACTTTCTCCTGCCAGCTGTTCTGGCTCTGACCAGCCTGTAGGCTGCAGGGGCAGTAGCAGGGTGTGTCCATTGAAATGTTCGCCCCAAACAGGCTGAGGGTGTGTTCGCCAATATTGAGCCGACCCATAAAGAGAAACCGTGAGATCCATGAGTTTCCGGGTAATTAACAGAGGCGACTCCGGGCGAATGGTGCGCAGGGCTATATCCGCCTCTCGCCGGTTCATATTTACTAACTCCGCTCCTGTTAAAAGCACAACTTCTATATCCGGGTTTTGTTTTTGCAGTGCTTTTACAGCAGGAATTACAAAAAATTGCGCCAGCGTATCGGTGGTGGCAATGCGTATCAGCCCGGCTAATCCCAAGTCTGAATCCTGTACCATTTTTTGCATCGACAGCGCAGCCTCCTCCAGCCGCAGTGCCTGTGGTAATAACAGGTCTGCAAATGGAGTTGGCATCATACCTGCCGTAGTGCGCAGAAATAAGCGGGTGTTTAACTGCCGCTCCAGCGCATTCAGGTGTCTGCCAGCGGTTGCCTGATCCACATTCAGCAGATTGGCAGCCGCTGCAAGCGTCTTCATTTTGTAAATTGCCAGGAAGTAGCGAACGTTATTCCAGTCCATACCTTGCTGCCGGGAGGGGTGATTGATTGTCGCGGACATTAATAAAATTATTCGTCTATCATTGTCAAGTATTTTTGGATTATTGTGCTGATTTTTTTATAAATAAGTAATTAATATTCCATATATATTTGTAGATAGGCTATAAAAATGCAATACGATCATGCAGTTTTGCCGATTCCAGTCCCTTTTGTCTTCAACTTATAATCAATTCCTTACTTGTTCCGTGGAATTTTTTGCATTATTCCGTGGGTGTTTAAAATAATTGGGAAAGATTTAATTGGTTAATTTGAAAGCAATTTTGGCTGGTGCATGGGTGCTGGAGTCTTATCTGAAGCGTGCAGAGGATGGTAGTGTTGCCTTTCCGATGGGAGAGCAACCACAGGGCATGATTATGTACACGCCTGACGGCTATATGTCTGTGCAAATTATGGATAGTGAGCGGGCACTGTTTGCTTCAGATAATCTGCATGAAAAAACGGCTCCTGAGCTAAGCCTGGCTGCAGCAAGCTATTTTGCATACTCAGGTTTATATGAGGTGGAAATTGAGCCCGCTGCGAATGGAATGTCGGAGCAATCTTTTAGTGGGTTAATCAAGCATCATATGCAAAACAGCCTTTTCCCTAATTGGGTTGGCTGCTCGTTGCTTCGCCGTCTTCATTTGCAGGGGGACAGGCTTGAATTAAGCACATGCCAGGCTTCTTCCTTCCGTGGAAAGCAAATGACCACTCACTTAGTCTGGCGTAAGCGTTCTGCAACTATGACGGACAGTGAGGCTGTTAACCAACAGTTTCGTCTGATCGCGGCATAGGGGCCTGATATGCAAAAGCAGCTCCCCAATCATCCTTCTCTTGTGATGTGCTTGATTATTATGCTGTCGCCAATAGGACAAATGGCGATTGATATTTATGTCACCGCCCTGCCGGCAATGCGGCACGATTTTGGTGTCAGCCAACAGCAAATACAATTAAGTGTAACGGCCTATCTATTGAGTTTTGCTATTGGGCAATTATTTTACGGGCCTCTGGCTGATGCCTGGGGAAGGAGATCCACTTTACTATTTGGGCTTGGGCTTTATTTGCTGGGGAGTGTGCTTTTACTTTCGACGGATCACTTTGCCTTGTTCCTTGCCGCAAGGATTGTGCAGGGAATAGGCGTTGCTTGTGGTTCTGTAGTGATGAAGGCGCTTGCACCAGATCACTTTGCAGGCAAGGAGCTGGCCCATGTGATGACGTATATGGTGATTGGCTGGGGGATGGGGCCTATTGTTGCGCCTGTGCTTGGGGCCCAATTGCAAATTCATTGGGGCTGGCAGTCAT
This sequence comes from Iodobacter violaceini, assembly GCF_011601265.1. GTDB lineage: Bacteria > Pseudomonadota > Gammaproteobacteria > Burkholderiales > Chitinibacteraceae > Iodobacter > Iodobacter violaceini. Next base: position 45,731 of record NZ_JAAOLX010000010.1, on the reverse strand, counting down.
GTCTGTACTTTTTGCTCGCATATGGAGCAATTTTATTTTTAATTGTGTTTTTCGGGCTGAAAGAGTCTCTGAAAAAAACGGTTCCACTTAAATTAAAATTGATTATTGAAAATTCGCAGATGATTTATGCCAATCGCGAGTTTCAATTGTGTTTTTTAATTATGGGGCTTTGCTATGGCGTCTTGTTAAGTTTTAATTTATGCGCACCCTTTATGGTTCAGGACGTATTGCATCGCTCACCGGTTTTTTTTGGAAATGTAGCTTTAGCGATGGGGGGCGCTTATTTCTCCGGGGTATTTAGTAACCGGATTATTGCGGGGCGTATTGCTGCCGCACGCCTGTGTTGCTCCGCTGCTATGATTAATATTTTCACTAGTATTGTAATGGTGGCGCTTGCATTGCAATGGGGGTTGAATCTATTCAGCCTAATTATTCCAACCCTGCTGATTACTTTTTTCTCAGGGGTTATTTTTCCGAATATGATGGCCCGCAGTGTGTCGATGTACCCTGCTCTGGCGGGTTTGGCCAGCTCTTTACTTGGCTTTTCGCTGACGTTATGTGCCGGATTGGTGATGTATCTTTCCAGCTTATTACCGATTGACAGTTTATTACCCCTGGCTTTGCTGTATTTGTTTATTGCTATTTCGTCAGGTGCGATGTTGTTTCGTATCTATCGTGCTGAGCCAGTACTTGCTTTGAAGTCTGCCTGACGACTAACTGAGGCCTTGTTTGTTTTATGGATAAAGATGCAGGGCATAAGTGGTTTTTATGTCCTGCATTGATGCGGTGTGTGTTAGCGAACAATCTTAAGCGGTTCGTTCGATGTCATTGAATCGACAATTTTTTCTGCCGATGAGGGCGATTCGCCCCAGCAAAACTCTTTGGCCAGCTTGTACTGATAGCCATTGCGTTTATCTTTAAAAATAAGCTCCCACGGGCGGTTAAGGTTTTGCCACTGATCGCCGCTTAAATAGGCGTAGCTGCGGTATTGCCTGGTTTTGCAATCAATCCCTTCAAAGCTGACATTTCTGACCTTGCTGCCCTTGCTGGTTACGGCCACGGCATAGCGGACAATATCGTCTTGCCCCACAACAATGCCATCCAGTGCGATTTCAAATTTATTCATTCTGGAATCATAATTTGCGCTGAATTCCTGCCATTTTTCGAGTTTCTTTGGATCTGGCTTGGTGAATTCTTTTTCTTCAGGCGTGGGCAGTGGCGCGTCTTTGAGTAGGCGTGAAAATGTTGTTCCGCTATCCCGCTCTATGCCCGGCGGAGTGGTATTACTGTATTCAGATGCGCTGGCAAGGCAAGGCAGGGCAAGGAGGGTAATAAAAAATAAACGTTGCATATTTATCCTGAAAATATTGTTTGTCTGCTTGTCAGTGTGGAATCCGGCGAATAGGAATACTACGCGTGGGACGAATACTAAACCATGTGGCCTGCAGGGTAATATGTTGTATGCCGTAATGTTCGCCCAGCATATGGTTGATATGTTGCAGCTGCAAGGGCCATGTTTCTGGTTTTTCGATCACAATATGCGCTGAAAGTGCCACTTTGCCACCGGATATATTCCAGACATGCAGATCATTCACCTGAACCACGCCCTTTTCAGAGGCCAGAGCGGCGCCAATTTCTTCCAGATTCAGGTGATGCGGCACGCCTTCCATTAAAACATGGGTGGCCTGGCGTAGCAGATTCCAGGTAGAGCGCAGAATCAGCATGGATACCACCACCGATAAAATCGGATCAATTGCCTTCCAGCCGGTAAAGTAAATCACCGCACCAGCGGTAATCGCCGCAACCGATCCCAGTAAATCGCCCAGCACATGAATCATCGCCGCACGGCTGTTCAGATTATCGTGGTCGTGCGATAGCTGCCATGCCGAAATGATGTTCACGACAAGACCAATCACCGCGATAATCATTACGCCCATGCCGTTAACAGGATGAGGATTGAGCAAGCGGCTGACCGCTTCCACCACAATCCACACCACCAGTGCAATCATCACAAGGCTGTTGATCAGCGCGCCAATCACCTCTGCCCTGGCATAACCATAGGAGTTGTCTGCATTGGCGGGCCGCTGGCCAATCAGATTGGCAATCAGCGCTAAGAGCAGCGCAGCGGCGTCGGTAAACATATGGCCCGCATCTGAAATCAGGGCCAGCGAGCCGGTCATCACCCCACCTGCTAACTCAACAACTCCAAAGCCACCGGTAATAATCAGTGCCAGCAGCAGCCGCTTTTGCGAGCTGGGCTTGCCATGGTCGTGATGGTGATGGGCGTGATCAAAGGTGTGATCATGGTGCTCGTTATGCCCGCCGGGCTGATCGTGCGGATGTTCGTGTTGATGCGGCATTTATTTTTCCTGACGGATTGTGACTTGAAAACCCTGATCGCTGGTGAGGGTGATGCTGGCCTGGTGTAATTCTGCAATTCTGTGCACGATGGATAAGCCCAGCCCGGCACCCGTCTGGCTTTGGCCGGGAGGCCGGTAAAAGCGCTCACCTAAGCGGGCCAGTACCTCGGGTGGAACGCCGGGGCCATTGTCGCTAATGCTGATGGCGTTTTGATGGATCTTAATTGTGATGGCCGCATTTTCACCCGCGTAGCGCCTGGCGTTATCCAGCAAATTACGCAGTAACAGCGCCAGTAATCCTGCATGGCCATGCCATGTCCAAACATTGCCAGTATGTAAGCAGGTTTGCGGCAGTCCGGCATCTTGTAAGGCTTGCCGGGCAAGCTGAGCCATATCGATACTGAGTCCGGTTTTTACTGTTGCATAGTCAAGGCGTGCCAGCTCTAAAAGCTGTGCGACCAAATGCGTGCTGCGATCTACACCGAGCAAGGCTTGTGTGAGCGCTTTTTCTCGGGTAGCGGGGCGCGGGCTGCCCTGGGCCAGCTCGATTTGTACACGCAATCCGGCTAGCGGGGTACGCAGCTCGTGGGCGGCATCTGCAGTAAAACGCCGCTCTTTTTCCAGCGTGTCATTCACCTGGGCAAAAAGCGTATTAAGCCGGTCGCGCAGCGGTGCAATTTCGCGCGGCACTGGCAGGGTGAGTGCTTCCAGGTTATCAGGCGCGCGGCGTGCAAGCTCGGCATCGACCGCTTTAAGGGGGAGCAGGCCGTGCCGGATGGCCAGCAATAATAGTGGCAATAAAATCGCTAATGCCAGCCCTGCTGTCATGCCTACATAGCCGACGATTTCGTCGATCAGCTTATCGCGTTTTTGATGGGGCTCACCCACAATAAGCTGGCGCTCCTTATCCTGGCGAATGGCAATTTCCCAATGATTGCCGTCGAGGTTGATGGTGCGCGTTTTTTTTTCGGGCAGGGTCTGAAAAGGCAGTGGATGCTCGTTGCTGGAGACCAGCAGCTTGCCGCTGTTGTTATAAAGGCTAAAGGCCACTCGGGGCAGATGATCGGGTTTGCGGCGCAGATCAAACTGTAAATCGTCGTCGTCGCCCAGGCTTTGCCAGAGCAGGTCGGTATAGACATAAAGCTGTTTATCCAGCAGCTCGCTGATTTCATCATGGGTTTCGTAAAGCAATACGGCGCTGAATGCAGCCCAGGTGAGCGAGGTGAGTAAGAGCACCAGCAGGGTAAGCCTTGTGGCCAGCGAGGCACTTTGCAGCCAGCTTCTCATTCTTTTTCTTCCAGGCGCCATCCCAGGTTACGGGCATTGCGTATCACGACATGATTGAGTTTTTTGCGTAAATGCGAGAGATGTACATCGAGGGTGTTGCTTTCAATATCCTGCTGCCAGCCATAGAGTTTTTCTTCCAGCTGCGGGCGGGACAAATAGTGCGGATGGTTCGCCATTAAAAGATGCAGCAGGCGGTATTCCATCGCTGTCAGGTTGAGTGTCTGGCCTGCTTGTTGCACCGACTGATGAGCAGGATCAAGTACCAGATCCTGCCAGCACAGCTCGCCATCATGCTTACCCTTGCCCCGGCGTACGAGGGCTCTGACCCTGGCGCAAAGCTCGCCAAGCGCAAAGGGCTTGATCAGATAATCATCCGCGCCTGCATCGAGGCCCTTGATGCGATCTTCAATGCTGTCTCTGGCCGTGAGCAGCAATACCGGCAAATGGCCGCGTTCACGGCGTATCCATGCCAGAAGCTGCAGGCCATCCATACGTGGCAGGCCAATATCGAGCACCACGCCATCAAAGCTGTGCTCGGTCATCAGCGCCAGTTTTGCTGATTCGCCATCTTTTAACCAGTCGACTACAAAGCCTGCGTCAGTTAAGCCCTCGGCAATGCCATCGCCGAGGAGAGTATCATCTTCAACCAGGAGTAAGCGCATGGAGATCCTTTATAAGGCACAGCAGCCTCAGCTGTGTTCCTCTTTTATGTCGGGTATTTCTGCTCGTTTATAGCCGTGAATCATCGCAGCAGGCAGGTTTTCTTTATGCCGCCAGCTTTCTAAAAGCGCTGCAGCAATATGTAAGCCTGCACCGCTTAATAAGGTGTAAGCCAATACCTCATGCAGTTCTTCCAGCCATTCTTCACCAAAAAATGCGTCTGTTCCCATCATATAGCCCGTGCCGCCCATGGCTAAGACCATGATCAATAAAAACAGCATCATCACGGCTCCTGCCGGATTGTGGCCCAAAAAACGCGGGTGCTCGCCACGGCGCATGGCTTGTACATAGGGAATCACCCGTTTGGGGCTGGGAAACCAATCGCTAAAGCGGGCATGGCGGCTGCCAATAAACCCCCAGATAATGCGAAGGCATACAATGCCCAGTGCTGTATAGCCTTCCCAGCGGTGCCAGATTGCGCCTTCTTCGTTCAAAAAATTGCCTAAAACTGCAATGGCCAGGCTCCAGTGGAATACGCGCACCAGCGGGTCCCAGACTTTAACTCGATTCATGATTGAATCCTTCCCGGCATGATTAACAGCGCCAGTGCCTGGTTTTGGCAGGCGTTGTTGTTAACGTGAAAACCTGGCTGAGACAGCCAGCGTTAAAAGCTTTGCGGCATGTATTTAAAATAAGAGGAGTGGCCTGAGCCTGCTCCTCATATTTTATCGGTGCGAAAATTAATCGCCGATCTCAGATTTAACGATGTCCAGTGTTTTGGTGTCGAAATAGACTTCGGCTTTTTTGCCTTCTTTATTCCAGCCATAGATTTCGTAGCATTCGCCGGATGTTTTGAATTTTTTGATTTTGTAACCCATGGCCACAATCTTGCTTTGGGCGTCACTTGGGCTTAGCCATTCAGCCTTTGGGTGCGGTGTGCAATTTGCACTGGCCATGGTCAGGGAAGAGGTTGCGAGGGTGGCAACTGCAATCAGGGCTGCGATTTTCATGGTGTTTCCTTCGTGGTGTGTGTTGAAGAGCTTGCATTTCAACACAGCATCATTAAGCGAGACTTAAGCTTGAAGGATTAAATAAAAATTGCAGCCTGCTGTTTCAGGCCAGGGGATGATGATCTAAATCAGGCCTTTGGGATGGATCCAGATGCGTCATCAAATTAAGCACCCGGTGCCGCTGCATCACGCGTTGCCGCGCTTCTACGGCGATATCGTGGCCTGCTTCTACGGTAATCAGCGCTTCTACTTCGATATGCGCATCGACCACAATCATGTCGCCCATTTTGCGTGTGCGCAGATCGTGTACACCCAGCACGCCAGGCGTGCTGATGAGGGTTTGTCTGATGGCCTGCACTTCATCATCGTCCGCCGCTCTGTCCATTAAATCGTGCAGGGCATCCCAGCTAAATTGCCAGCCCATTTTACTGATCATAAAGCCCACTAAGAGCGCCGCAATCGGATCCAGAATCGGATAACCCAGCAAATTACCAATAATGCCGAGGCCCACTACCAGCGACGATGCAGCATCCGAGCGGGCGTGCCAGGCATTGGCGATCAGCATGCTGGATTTCACCCGCTTGGCCACATTCAGCATATATCTGAACAGCAGCTCTTTAGCAATCAGCGCCGCACCCGCTACCCACAGCGCGATGATGTGTACTTTTTGAATGGTTTCAGGTGCTTCAAGCTTATTAAATGCCGCCCAAAGCATGCCTATGCCCACTGCCAGCAAAATCAGGCCAATAATCAGTGAGGCTGCGGTTTCAAAGCGCTGGTGGCCATAGGGGTGATCTTCATCTGCATCTTTTTTGCTGTGGTGCCCGGCAAAAAGCACCACACCATCGGCCACAAGGTCAGAGAGGGAATGAATCCCGTCAGCAATCAGTGCCTGAGAATGCGCAAACAGGCCCAGTACAATCTGGGCGCTTGCCAGAATAATATTTACCGCCACGCTAACCCAGGTGCTGCGCGATGCTGCGGCTGCACGGTCGGGGGTATTTTCGGCAGAGACTTTGCCATTCATATTACTTATCCATCCTTTGTGACGTCTGTTTTGTGGTACTCATTTATAGGCAAATCAGGTGTGGGCATTGCACCATGCCGTGATTAAGCAGAAATTAAGCTTGTGCAGATAGTCGCTGTCAGCCTGGGACGAGTATAAATCTGAAAGAACTGTCAGCTCTTGTTCATACGCAGAAGAGCTGGCTTGGTACAATGGTTCTTTTTATCGGAGACATCCATGTCCAGCCGCCCGGAGCACCAGCAAGCCGCCGATTTAAGCGGACTTAATTGCCCGTTGCCTATCCTGCGCACTAAAAAGGCCCTTGCCACGATGCAAAGTGGTGAAGTGCTGCATGTGATCTGTAGCGACCCGGCCACGCCGACCGATTTCACCGCGTTTTGCCGTCAGACCGGGCACGAGCTGATCGAAACCTGGCCGCAAGACGATAAATTTTTGTTTTTGATTCGCAAACGCTAAGTGACCAGGAAAAACTATAAAACGTTTACTTATTCACTAATACTGAAATATTGAGAATCCATATATGAGCAAATCAATCACAATTATCCAACCTGATGACTGGCATCTGCATTTACGCGATGGCGATTTAATGGCCGCCGTTTTGCCACATACTGCTAAAGAATTCGCCCGCGCGATTGTGATGCCTAATCTGAAACCGCCTGTAACAACCGTCGATGCGGCATTTGCCTATCGCCAGCGGATTTTGGAAGCCCTGCCTCCAGGCGTGCAGTTTGATCCGATGATGGTGCTGTATTTAACTGATCATCTGACTCCTGAAGAAGTCGTGAAAGCTAAGCAAAGTGGTTTTGTCAAAGCGGTAAAGCTTTACCCTGCCGGGGCTACAACGAATTCAGATTCGGGCGTGACTAACTTCGATAAAGTCATGCCAGCCTTAGAAAAAATGGCCGAGCTGGGCCTGCCGTTTTTAGTGCACGGCGAAGTCACCGATCCGCAGGTGGATGTATTCGATCGTGAAGCGGCCTTTATTGACAGCGTGCTGATGGTATTGCAGCAGCGCCTGCCTAAATTAAAAATTGTGTTTGAACATATCACCACCAAACAAGCAGCTGAATATGTATTAAAGGCAGGCCCGAATATCGCCGCTACGGTTACACCTCAGCACTTATTAATGAACCGCAATGCGCTGTTTACTGGCGGAATTCGCCCGCATCACTACTGCCTGCCCGTATTGAAGCGCGAAGAACACCGCCGTGCGCTGCTGGCTGCTGTGACATCCGGCAGCAAAAAATTCTTCCTCGGCACCGACAGCGCACCGCACGCCAAGCACACAAAAGAAGCCGCTTGCGGCTGTGCAGGGATTTACTCCGCCCATGCTGCGCTGGCTTTATATGCCGAAGCGTTTGAATCGGTAGGCGCGCTCGATTCACTCGAAGCCTTTACCTCTAAAAACGGTCCGGCTTTTTATGGCCTGCCAGAAAATACCGGTACGGTGACACTGGTTAAAGAAAGCTGGCAGGTGCCAGCCAGCTATCCGTTTGGTGAGCACAATGTTGTGCCATTACGTGCCGGGGAAGAAATCCATTGGAAGCTGGTTTGAAAACGATATTAGTCAGCCGGGCTGTGGCTAAACCCGGATGGTGGATATTTGGCATGGTGATGCTTGCCGCCGCATGGTGGGGGCAGCCGCTGGTGGATTCGGGTCACTTTGAAAACCACTTCTTTGGCGTGTTCTGGTATTCCATGATCGCCTTGGGATTGATCTTTTGGGGCCTGCCGGGTGAGCAATTTACTGACGGCACCATTCTTGAGCGTCGCACTATGCTGCTGGGTTTGCTGCCACTTTGGCGTAAAAGCGAGCCTGTGAGCGCTTTTGAGCGGGTAGAGCTGACGCAAGAGCCGAATGTTTTTGGCAAAGATAGCGTGTGGCTTAGCCTGATTAAGAGCGAAGATGGAGAAACCACTCGTCGTTTTGTGTTCGCGTATTTTCCTGCCAGCCAGCGGGGAATCGCTAAAGCGCAGCAAATGGCAGGTGATTTATCACAAATAAGCGGTTTGCCATTTGCACAAGCGGCCTCAGAGGTGTGATAATCCGCCGCTGCGGAGCAGGCCAGACAGTCGCTGCCATACTTTTAGGGTATGGGGGAGGAAAGTCCGGGCTCCATAGGGCAGGATGCCGGTTAACGACCGGGCGTTGCAAGGCGACGGAAAGTGCAACAGAGAGCTGAACCGCCTATGGCCCAAGTTGAAAGCCTTTATTGAAACAAGGCCGGATTGGGATCAGGTAAGGGTGAAAAGGTGTTCCCGTCAGGGATGCAGGCCGCGAGGTTTGTCGGTAAGAGCGCACCGCGGACGTGGTAACACGGACGGCAGGGTAAACCCCATCCGGAGCAAGACCAAGCAGTAGACGTTGAGGTGGCCCGCCGAGTCTACGGGTAGGTTGCACGAGCCCAGTAGCAATGCTGGGCCTAGAGGAATGACTGTCACCTTGGGGTAACTCAAGGCTACAAAACCCGGCTTATCGGCCGGCTCCGCAACCCGAATAAGTAAAAAAGCCGATCCGGATACAGATCGGCTTTTTTACGTTTGAATTAACAGTGTTTACTGAGTGAAAAACGCCGCGAAGCGCTTATTGATTTCATCCGGAGACACATCTTCAATATGCGTAGCAAGGCTCCAGATATGGCCAAACGGGTCTTTTAATGTACCAATCCTATCGCCATAAAACTGATCGCTGACGGCGCGCAGCTCAACAGCACCGTGCTTAATCGCCTGCTCAAAAGCAGCATCAACATTTTCTACATACAGCATGATGCTCACTGGCGAATTACCCAGAGCGGCCGGGCTTACATAGCCCATGTCCGGATGTTCGTCGGCCAGCATAATCGATGAATCGCCAATTTTAACTTCGGCGTGAGCGATTTTGCCGCTTGGGTCAGCCAGGTGCATGACTTCGGTGGCGTTAAAGGCGCTTTTATAAAACTCAATGGCGCTCACTGCGTTGTTGACTATCAAGTAAGGCGTTGCGGTATGGTATCCATGAGGTATGGCTTTCATTGCTGCATCCTTGTTCAAAAGTAGCCCAACATAGCGCGCTCGGGATTAAGTCGCGCCTTTAACAACCCGCTTAAGCAGGCTGATCTTCATTACCAATAAAGCGGTAAATCACGGCACCTAAGATGGCACCTGCAATTGGAGCAAGCCAGAACAACCATAGCTGGCCGATAGCAAATTCGCCTGCAAACAGAGCGACAGCAGTACTGCGGGCCGGGTTCACCGAAGTGTTGGTTACGGGAATGCTGATCAGGTGAATCAGAGTGAGGCCCAAACCAATTGCGATGGGGGCAAAGCCCTGCGGGGCGCGTTTGTCTGTTGCACCCAGAATAATGATCAGAAACATCATGGTCATGACCACTTCGGTAATCAGTGCTGCGGCCATGGAGAACTTACCTGGTGAGTACTCGCCGTAGCCATTTGAAGCAAAGCCACCCAGGGTTGTGAAATCTGCTTTACCGGTCACAATAAAATACAGCACGGTTGCTGCCACAATCCCGCCTGCAACCTGGGCAACGATATAAGGGATAAGTTGATTCGCAGGGAAGCGTTTGGCCGCCCAAAGTCCTATAGAAACCGCAGGGTTAAGATGGCAGCCAGAAATATGGCCTATTGCATAGGCCATGGTCAGAACGGTCAGACCAAAAGCTAAGGAAACACCCACAAAGCCAATTCCCAGTGCGGGGAAGGCTGCTGCCAAAACTGCACTGCCGCAGCCGCCAAGTACCAGCCAGAAAGTGCCAAAGAATTCTGCCGCGTATTTTTGCATTTTGTGCATTCCTTTCAATTAGATTACATTTTGAGAGGGCGAATATACAGCTGAGCCCTTGTACGGGTACAGGTAAAAGTAGCTTGCATCAGTGTTTGCTGCGGGTGTTTGTGTTGAAGCTCACATATGAGCTGGGTTAATTAGTGAGTTTAAAACATGATCCTGCCATTGTCCGGCGATTTTTAAGTAAGAACGCGCATAGCCTTCTTTCTCAAAACCTAAGCTTTGCAACAGCCTGGCGCTGCGCAGATTATGCGGCAGATGGTTAGCCATAATGCGGTGCAAATCCCGGGTGCGAAACAGGTGTTCAATCGCCGCATCCAAGGCTTCTTTCATCAGGCCCTTGCCCTGCGCGCAAGCTGCAAGTGAATAGCCTAAGTGACAGGCCATAAATGGCCCTTGAACAATATTACTAAAACTACATTGCCCCAGCATTTCAGTGCTGTGAGCATCCAGCAATACCCAGTGAATTGCTGTGCCCTGCTCAAATTGCAGCCTGGCGTTTTCCAGCCTGAGCTGCCAGGCAAAAGGGGTGAAAAAATCCTCATCCCTTTGCGGGTCCCAGGGGGCAAGATGGTTGCGGTTTTCTTGCTGGAAGCTGGCCCAAAGCGCCGCCTGTGCAGGCTCAGCCAGCACAAGCTTTAAGCGCCCGGTATTGATTTGTTCTATTTTTGGCGTTTTTCGACCAAAAATCATAGTGCGTCTTGCGGGTTATTGGCGTGGAGTTTGGTTTCCAGCTCGCTGATCCGGGCTTCTAATTCATGCATTTTTTCACGTGTGCGGGCCAGCACTTCCTGTTGAATTTCGAATTCTTCACGGGTGACTAAATCCATTTTGGTAAAGGCCGAGGCCATCATGGCGCGGGCGTTTTTTTCCATATCTTTGGCTGGGCTGGCAGCAATCGCTTCGGTGATTTTGCTGGCGATTTCGTCAAAAAATTTATCTTTAAGCATGGTGAATATCCTTGGTGTTGTTGCTGCACCGCATGTGGGGCGGGCGATTGTTCATTCTTATTCCGTTGTTGCACAGGCAAGTGTTGCTGACTTGCTTTTGAACGGTGTCGGTTTGACTTTTAAGTTTAGCAGAAGCTTGCCATTTTTAGATCGCACCACTCTGGTGCAAATTTAAGTTGCAGTGCACCATGGAACGTCTATTGTTGGTGCATTACCCCGCTGAGTGATTTTCAAGGCTATGAATTTAGTGCGTTTTATCGCTTGGCATACTTTGTGCTGAACTTTGATCGTACCCACCTTTGAGAAGGAGCACCCCATGAAATTCGTGTCTGCGATTATTAAGCCGTTCAAGCTCGATGAAGTTCGCGAAGCTTTGTCGGAAATTGGCGTTCAGGGCTTAACCGTGACTGAAGTGAAGGGCTTTGGCCGCCAAAAAGGGCATACCGAGCTTTATCGTGGTGCCGAATATGTGGTGGATTTCCTTCCTAAAGTCAAAGTGGAGGTGGCTATCGGTGATGATCAGCTGGAGCAAACGCTGGAAGTCATCGAAAAAGCCGCCAATACCGGCAAGATTGGCGATGGCAAAATATTTGTATTTGATCTGCAGCACGTGGTGCGGATTCGTACGGGTGAAACGGGCGAAGCAGCCATTTAACTTAATACTTGCCGGAGAGAGTGATGATGAAAAAATTATTTGCAGCTTTCGTCCTTAGCGCGGCCTCAGCTCATAGTTTTGCTGTTGAAGCTGCCGCATCTGCCCCCGTTGCCATCGTGGATACCATTAATAAGGGGGATAACGCATGGATGTTTATCTCTACTGCCCTGGTGATTTTGATGTCTATTCCAGGCCTTGCCCTGTTTTATGGTGGCTTGGTGCGCTCTAAAAATATGCTGTCGGTGCTGATGCAGGTGTTTTCTGTGTTTGCAATGATCTCCGTGCTGTGGGTGGTGTACGGTTACTCGCTGGCCTTTACTGAAGGCAATGCTTTCTTTGGTTCGTTCAGCAAAGTGATGCTTAAAGGGGTAACGCCGGACTCGATCGCTGCAACCTTTAGTAAAGGCATTGGCATCTCTGAGCTGATTTATGTGGTTTTCCAGGGGGCATTTGCGGCGATTACCTGCGGCTTAATTGTTGGCGCGTTTGCTGAGCGGATTAAATTTGCAGCCGTACTGGCTTTTTGCGCGATCTGGTTTACTTTCTCCTACCTGCCAATGGCGCATATGGTTTGGTACTGGACCGGCCCTGATGCATATCTGACGCAAGCTGCGGCTGATGCGGCAACCGCCACGGCAGGTTTCTTATTCCAAAAAGGTGCGCTTGATTTTGCAGGTGGTACGGTTGTGCATATTAACGCTGCGGTTGCAGGGCTTGCCGGGGCGTTTATGGTGGGCAAGCGTATTGGTTTTGGACGTGAAGCCATGACACCGCACAGCCTGACTATGACCATGATTGGTGCATCATTGCTGTGGTTTGGCTGGTTTGGTTTTAACGCCGGATCAGCACTGGAAGCCAATGGTGTGGCGGCTCTGGCATTTATTAATACATGGCTGGCAACAGCGGCTGCGACCATGTCATGGTTACTGGCCGAGTGGATGCTAAAAGGTAAGCCTTCATTATTGGGTGCTGCATCGGGAGCGGTAGCGGGCCTTGTGGCGATTACCCCAGCTTGCGGTTTTGTAGGGGTAGGAGGAGCCTTGGTGATAGGCCTGCTGGCAGGCGTTATTTGCCTGTGGGGCGTACATGGCCTGAAGCGCCTTCTGGGTGTGGATGATGCTCTGGATGTGTTTGGTGTGCATGGCGTGGGTGGTGTTTTAGGAGCCATTCTGACCGGTGTATTTGCAGCACCAGATTTGGGTGGCACAGGGATCTGGGATTATGTCGCTAATAAAGTGGCCGCAGATTATTCGATTCTTGCCCAGGTAAAAATTCAGGCTATCGGTGTAGGCACAACTTTGTTATGGTCTGCTGTGGTTTCGATTATTGCCTTTAAGCTGGTTGATCTGGTGATTGGCCTGCGGGTACCGGAAGAAGAAGAGCGCGAAGGCCTGGATGTGACGAGCCACGGTGAAAAGGCATATAATCTGTAGCTTATATAGATAAGGCGCTAAGGCCATCTGCAAGGTGGCCTTCGCGCGTACTGACAGTTCGCTGCAAGCAAGTGAGACGGGTGTCCTCCAATTCTCTCTCTAAAAGGTATCGGTTTACTGCTTGTCTCATGGATGTGCAGCGTATTGTGGGAAGCCCGCCAGGCAACTGGCGGGCTTTTTTGCGCACGGCATCCTTCACGCTTTCTTTTTGAGAGTCTTATTTTTTTAAAGCTTGTGTGTGCCCGCTTCACGAATGGCCGCTATTCTCGCCTGCCTGATTTTCTCCGGGATTTGTGCCTTATCTGTACAGCTTTGGGCAATCTCACCGCTGTTTACGGTGTTGGCTGCGGCGAGTAGTTTTAATAAATAGGCGGCCTGCGGGTATTCACAGTTTTCAAAATGAGTGCGCCCGCGAGCGTCGGCGAGGCAGGCGTCAAGCATTTGCTGGAAGCGCTCAGGTTTTCTGAATGCATCGCAGCGCTGGAAGACTTCTAGCACGGTGGCGGGGCGCAGCTGTTCTGCGGTGTGGATATGGGTGTGTTCACGGCAAACCATGCGGGCCAGATCTCGGCAATCGCTGGGTACGCGCAATCTTTCACAGAGCGCTTCTACCAGCGGCACACCGCGTGCTTCATGGCCGATATGTCTTGGCAAAATATCGGTTGGCGTGGTGGCCTTGCCTAAATCGTGGCAGAGCGCGGCAAAGCGGGTGGCAAGCGGCCAGTTTTGGGCTGTGGTGTAGTCGAGCACCATCATCACATGCACGCCAGTATCGACTTCTGGATGATAGTCGGCACGCTGTGGCACACCCCAAAGTGCATCGATTTCTGGGGCAATGCGGGCCAATGCTCCACAGCGGCGCAGCATTTCAAACATCAGGGATGGTGTGTCTTCCATCAGCCCTTTGGCAAATTCCTGCCACACCCTTTCTGCCACCAGATGATCAGCTTCACCGCTATCGACCATCTCCTGCATCAGGGTGAGTGTTTCTGGCGCCACATCAAAACCAAAGCGTGCGGCGAAGCGGGCGAGGCGCAGGATACGTACCGGGTCTTCGCTAAAAGCGGGGGAAACATGGCGTAAGAGTTTGGCGGCCAGATCAGCCTGGCCATTAAACGGATCGGTGATCTGGCCGAGCTCATCTTCGGCCATCGCATTAATGGTGAGGTCGCGGCGCAGCAAGTCTTCTTCTAAAGTGACCTTTTCGTTTGCGAACACGGTAAAGCCTTTGTAACCATGGCCGGATTTGCGTTCGGTGCGGGCAAGGGCGTATTCCTGGTGCGTTTTAGGGTGCAAAAATACCGGGAAATCTTTGCCAACAGGCGTGTAGCCTAGTGCCTGCATCGCCTCTGCCGTACTGCCAACCACCACCCAATCAATATCTCTTACCGGCAGGCCCAGCAATTTGTCCCTTACAGCACCGCCAACGCGATAAACCTTCATTGATCTTTCCTTAGATTTTTTAGTCACTTTATCTGTTAATTATATTGCCGCTACAATCAACCATCTTTTATGAAACTGATGACAAGGATGCCGCATGAAAATCGCCAATAGCATTACCGATCTGATCGGCAATACGCCTTTAGTAAAGTTAAATCGTGTTGCTCAAGCAAGCGGGGCAACGATTGTAGCAAAGCTGGAGTTCTTTAATCCTTCGCACTCGGTGAAAGACCGCATTGCTGTAGCGATGATTGATGCTGCCGAGGCGGCTGGCCTGATCGGGCCGGATACGGTGATTGTGGAGCCTACTTCCGGCAATACCGGCATTGGTTTGGCGATGGTTTGTGCGGCGCGTGGCTATAAATTAGTGCTCACTATGCCAGAAAGTATGTCTAAAGAGCGCCGTGCATTATTACGCGGTTATGGCGCCACGCTGGTGTTAACCCCTGCTGCTGAAGGCATGGGCGGCGCAATTGCCACGGCAAAAGCCTTGGTGATTGAGCACAGTAATTACTTTTTGCCGCAGCAGTTTGAAAACCCGGCTAATCCGGAAATCCACCGCCGCACAACGGCTGAAGAGCTGTGGAAAGATACCGATGGCCAGATTGATATTCTGGTGGCAGGTGTAGGTACAGGCGGCACAATCACAGGGATTTCGGAAGTATTAAAAGCGCGTAAACCTTCATTTAAAGCGGTGGCAGTAGAGCCGGATGCCAGCCCTGTACTGAGCGGCGGTCAAAAAGGCCCGCATCCTATTCAGGGTATCGGCGCGGGTTTTGTGCCAGGTGTTTTGAATACCGAAAGCTATGACGAAGTGATTCGGGTAAAGAGCGAAGATGCATTTGCAACAGCGCGAGCCCTGGCCACGCAAGAAGGGATTCTGGCCGGGATTTCCGCAGGCGCCGCAACCTGGGCTGCCATCGAGCTGGGCAAACGGCCAGAAAACGCAGGCAAGCTGATCGCAGTGATTATTCCTTCCTTTGGCGAGCGTTATTTATCTACGCCTTTGTTTGAAGGTTTGCTGGATTGATGGCGGGATAGATCGTGCAGAGTGGGCACAAAGCTTTATCGTGCCCACACAGATATTCCCTTGCCAACACTGCATAAAAAACTAGACGACTGGTCTATTCTTGTGAGAGACTGCGTCCATGGCTAAGAAAAAACACGAAGATACACGCGAACATTTACTGGCAGTGGGCGAATCCATCCTCAGGGGGAAGGGGTTCACTGCGGTGGGGCTGGCAGAGATTTTAACGGCTGCCGAAGTGCCTAAAGGTTCGTTCTATCATTACTTCCCCTCAAAAGAGCACTTTGGCTGTGCGCTTTTAGAGCGTTATTTTGTCAATTATCAGCTGCATATGCAGTCTTTAGAGGCGCAATACGATTGCGGCAGCGAGCGGCTGATGCATTACTGGCGCAGCTGGCTGATGACGCAAGGCGCTTGCAGCCAGGCGAATCAGTGTATGGTGGTTAAGCTTTCTGCAGAAGTGGCCGATTTGTCAGAACCTATGAGGCAGGTGTTCAAGCAGGGCACTGATGGCGTGATTGAGCGTCTGGCAAAATGGCTGGATGAGCCGCGCTGCGAAGGGGCCGTATTGCCAGAAATGAGCCCGCAGGCTGTGGCGCTGATGCTGTATCAGATGTGGCTGGGTGCCAGCCTGCTGACCAAAATACGTCAGGATAGCAGCGCGCTGGAAACCGCCATGCAAACCACTTGCCACCTTTTAGGTGTGAAAGATTTGTAGGAAGCGGCACACTTTTGTGCCCGCGCACCGCCTAATGGGGAAGGGCAGATCAGTTTTGCCTTCCCGATCATATTTGTAATAAACACTTCGGCAACGTTGCCGATTTTTTTGATATCAAGACTAGACGACTGGTCTATTTTTATGATTTTATAAGGAATGCACCATGCAACAATTCGAATTTTACAACCCCGTTAAAATCGTTTTTGGCGAAGGCCAGATTGCTAAGCTGGCCACTCTGGTGCCTGAAAATGCCCGCGTGCTGGTGCTCTACGGCGGCGGCAGTATTAAAAAAAATGGCACTTACACCGAAGTGATGGATGCCTTAAAAAACCACAGCGTTGCTGAATTCTCTGGCATTGAAGCCAATCCAACTTATGAAACCATGATGAAAGCCGTGGCGCAGATTAAGGCAGAGAAAATTGATTTTCTGCTGGCTGTGGGTGGTGGTTCGGTCATTGATGGCACTAAATTTGCTGCCGCAGCGGCTCTTTACGAAGGCGAGCCTTGGGATATTCTGACTACGCACGGCCGGAATATTAAAGCCGCCTTGCCGATGGGCGCTGTGCTGACTCTGCCTGCTACCGGCTCGGAAATGAATAGTGGCTCGGTGATTACCCGCAGCGAAACCAAGACTAAATTAGCATTTATGAATCCCTTGGTGTTCCCGCAGTTTGCTGTGCTTGATCCAACTAAAACCTACAGCCTGCCGGCACGGCAAATTGGCAACGGCGCGGTGGATGCCTTTGTGCACGTGGTTGAGCAATATTTAACTTACCCAGCCAATGCCCCCGTGCAAGACCGCTTTGCCGAAAGCCTGTTGCAAACGCTGATCGAAGTGGGTCCACAAGCGCTGGCAACTCCGCATGATTACACCGTGCGCTCTAATTTAATGTGGGCCGCCACGATGGCGCTCAATGGTCTGATTGGTGCCGGTGTGCCACAAGATTGGGCGACGCATTTACTGGGGCATGAGCTGACTGCTTTATACAATATCGATCACGCGCAAACGCTGGCGGTTATCTTGCCATCCATGCTGAATGTGCGCCGTACTGCCAAGCGTGAAAAACTGCTGCAATACGCCGATCGTGTTTGGGGCATTACGGAAGGCTCGGATGATGTGCGTATCGATGCCGCGATTGCCAAAACCCGTGATTTCTTTGAAGAGATGGGCGTTAAAACCCGCATGCGTGATTATGGTCTGGAAGTCAGCGCCATTAATGCAGTGCTTGAGCAGCTAAAAGCCCACGGCATGGTGGCCCTGGGTGAGCACGGTGATGTGGACTTAGCTACCAGCAAGCTCGTTTTAGAAGGCAGCTACTGATATGAATGCTGCGCTGATTTTGCATCATTACCAGGCCTCGCCCTACTCAGAGAAAGTGCGATCCTATCTGGGGTTTAAGCGGCTGGCGTGGCAATCCCTGCTTATGCCACCTGTGCTGCCTAAACCCGATTTAATGGAGCTTACCGGTGGATACCGGCGTGCGCCGGTATTGCAAATTGGCGCAGATATTTATTGTGATTCGGCGTTGATTATTGCGGAGCTGGAGCAGCGCTCCCTTTTGCCTGCTTTGGCCTCAGGGCCACAGGCGGCGCAAGCCGAATTACTGGGCCGCTTATTTGATGTGGATATTTTTTGGCGTGCTGCACGCTATTTGATGGCAAGTCGCGTGGAGCATATTCCACAAGCCCTGCTTGATGATCGTATTGCTATGCACCCCCATTTGCCTTTACAAAAATCGCAATTGATTGCTGATCAGGCGCAATTAGCTATCCAGCTGCGTGCCTTGATTTATCAGCTGGATCAGGCTTTAAGCGGGGTTGATTTTCTGGGCGGCATCAGTCCCTCTGCGGGCGATTTTGCGGTGTTTCATACCCTGTGGTTTTTGCAGGGAGCACATGCCTTAGAAGCGCTGGCGCCAAACATCAGGGCTGTATTGCCGTGGATGGCCAGAATAGCGGCATTTGGCCATGGCGAGATGAGCAGTATCTCAGCGGGTGATGCGTTTGCTGCAGCAAGGCAGGCTAAGCCTGTTGCACTAGCTGAGATGCAAAATTTGCTGTTTAAAGCCGGTCAAACAGTGAGCGTGCAACCAGAAGGCTATCCGCAGGAAAGCGTGGCGGGCGAGCTGGTTTATCTGGACGAGAAAAAGATTGTGATTGCCCGTCAAAGCACCGTTTGCGGCCTGCTGCACCTTCATTTCCCACGTATGGATTACGAAATTCGCGCTGTTTAATTAATCACACAGGAAGCAAAAGGTTTTGTTTCCTGTCGTTTTCCCTGCGTGCGGGGATCAAACACTCTGGAGCTTACTTATGTCATCAACACTGAATCGCAGCATCGTTTTAGCCAGCCGTCCGCATGGCGCACCTGTACCCGCCGATTTTCGCTTAGAAGAACACGCCGTCCCTGCTATTGCTAATGGAGAAGTATTACTGCGCGCCTTGTATCTGTCGCTCGATCCATATATGCGTGGCCGGATGAGCGATGCGCCTTCTTATGCCGCGCCTGTTGAAGTGGGCGCTGTAATGGTTGGCGGTACGGTTAGCCGCGTTGAAGCATCGCAACATGGCGATTACGCTGTGGGCGATTTAGTGGTGAACTTTGGTGGCTGGCAGGATTACAGCATCTCGGATGGCACAGGTCTGCAAAAGCTGGGCGCTTTGGCATCCCCATCACATGCTCTGGGTGTGTTGGGCATGCCAGGCTTTACCGCCTATATGGGTCTGCTGGAAATTGGCCAGCCTAAGGCGGGTGAAACCGTGGTGGTGGCTGCTGCTACCGGTGCGGTAGGCGCGATTGTCGGGCAAATCGCCAAAATTAAAGGCTGCCGTGTAGTGGGTATTGCCGGTGGTGCAGATAAATGCGCTTACGCCGTGAAAGAGCTGGGTTTTGATGCTTGTATCGATCACCGCGCCAGCGACTTTGCCGAGCAGCTGGCTGCGGCCTGCGATAAAGGCATCGATGTGTATTACGAAAATGTAGGCGGCGCGGTATTTGATGCGGTTCTGCCTCTGCTCAACCCTGCAGCGCGTGTACCGCTTTGCGGCCTGATTTCTCAATACAACGCTACCAGCCTGCCAGATGGCCCTGATCGTTTGTCACTTCTGATGGGTACGCTGCTGAGAAAACGTATCCGTATGCAAGGCTTTATTATCTGGGACGATTTTGGCCATCGCTACGGTGAATTCTTTGCCGCCATGAGTCAGTGGATTACTGAGGGCAAAATCAAATACCGCGAAGACGTAGTACAAGGCCTGGAAAACGCCCCGCAAGCCTTTATTGGTCTGTTGGAAGGGAAGAACGCGGGCAAGCTGGTCGTGAAGGTTGCTGAGTAAGTTTGATTTTTATATTTAATTTTATTGATAAAGGAAATCTTATGTCTGCAGATAAATTGCTCACTCCTGTCACCATCGGCAAAACCACACTTGCTAATCGCATGATCATGGCGCCGCTGACCCGCTCCCGCGCCAGCCAGCCTGGCGATGTGCCAACGGAAATGAATGCCATCTATTACGCCCAGCGCGCTGGTGCGGGGCTGATTATTTCAGAGGCAACCAATATTACAAATCAAGGCAAGGGTTATTCTCTGACGCCTGGTATCTATACCGACGCCCAGGAAGCGGGCTGGAAAAAAGTGGTGGAGGCAGTGCACGCCAGGGGGGGCAAGATATCCTTGCAGCTTTGGCATGTGGGACGGATCTCTAACCGGCTGGTACAGGAAAACGGCGCAGCGCCTGTTGCTCCTTCCGCTATTCAGGCCATCAATTCCACCAGTTTTGTGATTCTGCCGGATGGCACGCCAAGCCGGGCCCCATGCGATGCGCCGCGTGCGCTGGAAACCGCCGAGCTGCCTGGGATTGTGGCTGATTATGCCGCCGCGGCAGAGCGTGCAATGCGGGCAGGGTTTGATTTTGTAGAAATCCACTCGGCCAATGGCTATTTGCTGCAGCAATTCTTAGCCACGGGCAGCAATAAGCGCACCGATCAATATGGCGGCAATATGCAAAACCGTGCCCGCCTGTTGTTGGAAGTGATCGATGCAGTGGCCGCAAAAGTCGGTGCAGATAAAGTAGGCGTGCGCTTATCGCCTAATTTTGTAGCGCACGATATTGTGGACGACGAATCCGAAGCAATGACTATGTATCTGGCTGAGGAATTTAACCGTGCTGGCGTAGCCTACCTGCATATCGCCGAGCCGGATTGGGCTGGTGGTCAGCCTTTAAGCGATACTTTCCGCGCTGATTTACGCAAGCAATACCAGGGCGTGATTATGACTTGTGGTGGTTACGATGCTCAAACCGCAGAAGCACGTTTAGCCACAGGCACCGCTGACGCCATTGCTTTTGGCCGCCCGTTTATTGCTAACCCGGATTTGGTGGCGCGCTACCAGCAAGGTGCCGAATTGAATACGCCTGATCAGGCGACATTCTATGGTGGTAATGAAGTGGGTTATACCGATTACCCGGTACTGGGGTAATCAGACAGCAGGGTGGGCAAGGTGATTTATCTTGCCCACGCTACATTTACTTGCTTATTGCCAATATCCCCGCAGCCTGTGTATTGGCCAGTCCGTTCAGGCGCAGTGTCTGGTCGCTGGAGACGAGGGCTTCTGTGCCACCGATGAGCCTGCCGTTGGTGTCAAAGTTTTTCAGCAGGGATGCCATCTGGCTGACGTTGCTGACGGTTGGTGAAGCCAGCATGGCATCGCTGCTGAGGGTAACAGGCAGTTTTTCCGGTGCTTGCCATGCGTTTGTGCTGGCTTCGTTAAAGGCGGCGATGGTTTGCACCATATTGACTACTTTTGTGCGCAAATCCGTGGCTGCTGCGGGTTTTTCGGTGGTAAACCAAACATCGGCGGCGGTGTGGATTTGGCCATCGGTGGTTTCAAATGTCGATTTAAGCCCAATGAAATTACCGTTGTCTTTTTCCGCCGCCTGGCGCACATCCAGGTTGAGTTTGCTGATATCCAGTGAGATCAGGCGTTTTAATTCGCTGGCGTCGCTGATGCCGTCCTGATTGGCGTCCAGCCAGACACGCAGCTCTTCAAAATCGCTGTCATAGCTATCGATTACGCCATCGTGGTTGCTGTCCAGTCCGGCCAGTGCGGCGTAGCCATTGGCGGCCTTGCTGCCATCGCTTAGCAGGGTGGAGGTGCCAAATAATTCTTTCCCGTCATTAATCACGCCATCATGGTTTCTGTCCATCACCAGCAAGCCATCGCCCTGGCTCACCCAGCCGGTTTTGATTTTGCTGCCACTGGCGAGTAAATCAAATTCAACACCATCGGCCAGGCTGGTGGTGCTGATACCGTTGCCGTCTAAATCCAGAACCAGCGGGCTGATTGATGCAAGGTAAGGCGTTTGTGTGGTGGTAAAGGCCGCTTGCTGGGCGCCGGTAAGTGCCATCGTTTGGGTAGTGGTAAATGCCTGCACCTGCAGCGTGGTTAAGCTTTGGATTTGCGTGGTGCTGAGGCTTGGGATCTGTTGCGTGCTGAGCGATGCAATGGCACTGCTTCTGATCGCTGCCAGATCGCTGGTTTCCAGCGCGGCCAGATTGCTGCCTGAGAAGGCTTGCAGCTGGCTGTTGGTCAGCACGGCTGCTTGTGAGGTGGTGATGGCAAGCACCTGGCTGCCTGATAAGGCTGCGATGGCGCTGGTATTGAGTGCAGCAAAATCGACGTTTTCTATTGCTGCAATATTGCTGGTGGAAAGCGCTGCTAACTGGCCGGCGCTAATGACAGAAGCCTGTACCGAAGTAAGGGCAATGATTTGTTCGGTGGTAAAGCCTGTGGCAAGGCTGGCAGAGTTCAGCGCCACGATTTGATTGGTGCTCATCCCCGCTACCTGGGCGGTATTGAGTGCGCCCAGCTGGCTGGCCGACAGGCTGGCTACGGCGCTGCTGCTGATTGCAGCAAAATCAGTGCTTTCAAAGGCGGCAATCTGGCTGGTTGACAGCGATGCAACCTGGCTGGCGCTTAAAGACGCGGCCTGGAAAGAAGTAAGCGCAATGATTTGTGCGGCGGTAAAGCCTGTTGCCATGCTGGCCGTGCTGATTGCTGCAATCTGGCTGCTGCTCAGATTGGCGATTTGTGATGTGCCTAAGGCGGTAATTTGCGCTGAGCTTAATGCAGCAATGCCGCTGGTTTTTAACAGGGCGATATCGCTGATGCTCATGGCTGCCAGGCTGTTGGGAGTAATCGCCGCAATCTGGCTGGCGCTGAGCGCCCCGGCCTGCTCTTCTGTTAAGGCGGCAACCTGCACCGATGACAGCGTGGCAATGGCTGCGGTTTTGAGCGCGGCTAAATCAGCGGTTTCCAGCGCGGCAATATTGCTGACAGAGAGGGCTGCAATTTGCGATGTAGTGAGTGCTGCAGCTTGTTTTGTTGTCAGTGCAATGACTTGCTCATTGCTTAATCCATTGGCAATGGCCGCTGTATTAAGTGCGGCGATCTGGGCGCTGCTCATGCTGGCAATTTGCTCCGCGCTTAATGCGGCAACCTGAGCGGTATTTAAGGCAGCAATGGTATTGGTTTTGAGTGCCAGCAGATCGCTGGTTTCAAGGGATGCCATATTCGTGGCGCTGAGGGCGGTAATCTGGCTGGCGCTCAGGGTTGCGGCCTGGGATGTGCTCATGGCGATGGTCTGGTCAGCGGTGAGTACATTTATCTGATCGGTAGAGAGCACCGCAATGGCGCTGGTTTTAAGGGCTGCAAAGTCAATGGCTTCCATGGCCGCAATGCTGTTGCTGCTGAGCGCCGCTGCCTGGCTTGTTGTTAAGGCAGCGGCCTGGCTGGTGGTGATGGCCACGACCTGATCATCGCTTAAGTTTGCTATGGCGGTGGTATTCAGTGCGGCAATTTGCTTTGTGTTCAGGCCTGCAATTTGCTCAATTCCCAAAGCGCCCGCCTGTGCGCTGGATAAAACAGCAATGGCGCTGGTTTTAATCGCGGCAAGGTCTTCCACCTCCATGGCCGCAAGATTGCTGCCTGATAATACGGCAAGCTGGGCGCTGCTGAGCGCCGCAGCTTGCCTCGTTGTCAGGGCCACAATTTGATCTGCATTTAAACCACTGGCGATGACAGCCGTATTTAAGGCGGCAATCTGATAGCTGCTCAGGCTGCTGATTTGATCTGCATTCAGGGTGGCCACTTGTGCCGTATTGAGTACAGCCACGGCATTAGTGCTCAGAGCCTGCAGATCACTGGTTTCCATTGTGGCCAGATTGCTGACGGTAAACGCGGCAAGCTGGCTGGTGCTAAGCGCGGCGGCTTGTTGTGTGGTCAGCGCAATGGTTTGGGCTGCACTTAAGGCTTTAATTTGCGCGGTAGAGAGAGCAGCAATGGATAGCGTGCCCAGTGCCGCAAAATCAGCGGCCTCTATGGCGGCCACTTGGGTGCTTGTAAGCGCGCTGATCTGATCGGTGCTGAGGGCGGCTGTTTGTTGCGAGGTGAGCGCCGCAATTTTTGCGTTGCTTAAGCCACTGGCAATAGCGGCGGTGCTGAGCGCAATAAGCTGATTTGTAGTCAGGCTGGCAATCTGGCTGGCATTCATCGCCGCTGCCTGGGCTGTGCTTAAGGCGGCAATGGCACTGGTTTGCAGGGCAGCCAGATCGCTGGTTTCCATCACGGCGATATTGCTGCTGCCCAGCGCAGAGATCTGGCTGGCGCTCAGAGCAGCCGCTTGTTGTGTGGTCAGGGCAATGGTTTGCTCTGCCGTCAGCGCGGCGATTTGATGAGTCAGCAGCGCAGAAATGGCATTGGTTTTCAGCGCGGCAAAATCTTCTGCCTCCATCGCAGCAAGGCCGGAGGCAGAAAACGCGGTGATCTGAGCTGTGCTGAGCGCAGCAACTTGCCTGGTGGTCAGCGCCACAATCTGATCCGGCGTCAGGCCGCTGGCAATGGCCGCTGTGTTGAGTGCCTGTACCTGGCTGGTACTCAGGCTGGCTATTTGCTCGCCTGTCATGGCGGCAATCTGGGCAGTATTTAATGCTGCGATGGCCGTGGTTTTAATCACCAGCAAATCGCTGGTTTCCATTGTGGCCATATTGCTGGTGCTGAGCGCCGCAACTTGGCTGCTGCTTAGCGCAGCGGCTTGTTGTGCGGTCAGTGCAATGGTTTGATCTGCAGTCAGTGCGCTGATTTGATTTGTTGTCAGCGCGGCGATGGCATTGGTTTTAAGCGCCGCAAAATCTTCAAGCTCCATCGCTGCGATGCTGGTCGTGCTCAGAGCGGCTATCTGGCTTGTACTGAGGGCTGCGGCTTGATTAGTGGTGAGTGCAATCACCTGATCGGCACTTAAATGAGCGATGCCATTACTGCTGATGGCGGCGATTTGCCTGGTGCTCAGGCTGGCGATTTGCTCCACAGTCAGCGCGCTGGTCTGATTGCTGTTGAGTACCGCAATGGCCGTGGTTTTAAAGGTGGCTAAATCGCTGGTCTCCATGGCCGCAATCGCAGTGCTTGAAAGCACGGCAACCTGGCTGGTCGTCAGGGCGGATGCCTGATTGGTGGTGAGTGCAATGACCTGCCCGGCGCTTAAATTGGCGATGGCGCTGGTGTTCAGCACGGCAATTTGTGTGCTGCTGAGCATGGCAATTTGTGCCGCCGTGAGCGAGCCGGTCTGTGTGCTTGATAAAGCCGCAATGGCGCTGGTGCTGATCAGCGCAAGATAAGAGGTATCCAGCCCGCCTATGGTGTTTTCTGAGAGGGCGGTAATCTGTGCCATGGAAAACGCAGCAAACTGGGTGGAGGTCAGCGCCATCACCTGATTCATGGTTAAGCCATTGGCAATGGCATCTGTGCTCAGTGCAGCAATATGGCGGGTGCTGAGCGCCGTAATCTGATTGGTTGTCAGCGCGGCGATGGCATTGGTTGTGAGTGCGGCTAAATCACTGGTTTCCAGCGCGGCAATATTGGTGCTTGTCAGGGCTGCGGCCTGCACGCCTGTCAGTGCCCCGGCCTGGCTGGTGCTGAGGGCAATGACTTTATCGCTGCTTAAACCTGCAATGGCCTGAGTATTTAAGCTGGCGATCTGGCTGCTGCCAAGGCTGGCAAATTGCTGGGTGCTGAGCGCGCCAATCTGGCTGCCGGACAGCACGGCAATCGATGCCGCAGCGATGGCAGCTAAGTCTGTTGTTTCCAGGGCGGCTATTTGCTGGGTGCTTAAAGTGGCTGCCTGGCTGGCGCTGAGTACGGCCGCCTGGTTTGAGGTGAGCGCTGCAATCTGGCTGGCCGTCAAACTGCTGATGCTGCTTAATGCGCCAATTTGCCCGGTGGTGAGCGCCGCAATCTGAAGGGTAGACAGAGCGGCAAGCACTGTTGTGCCCAGTGCCGCGATATCGCTGGTTTCCATCGTGCTGATTTGCAAGGAAGAAAGTGCCGCTGCTTGTGTGCTGCTCAGTGTGGCTGCCTGCTGAGTGCTTAAGGCTGCAATCTGATCACTGGTTAAACTTGCCATTTCAGCGGTATTTAAGGCGGCAATCTGTGTTGTTTTCAGGCTGGCAATTTGCTGTGTGCTGAGTGCTTGCAGCTGCGTACTGCTCAGTGCGGCAATTGCGCTGGTTTTAAGCTCAGCCAGATCGCTGGTTTCAAAAGCGGCAATCTGGCTGCCTGACAATGCGGCAATCTGGCTGGTGATCAGGGCTGCCGACTGGCTGGAAGTCAGCGCCGCTATTTGCTCTGTACTCAGGCCCGCCAATGCATTGGTATTTATCGCCGCAATTTGCCTGCTGCTGAGGCTGCTTAGCTGATAAGTGCTCAGATTACTGATCTGGCTGCTGGATAAAACGGCAATGCCCGTGCTGGAAAGTGCAGCTAAGTCGCTGGTTTCTAAAGCCTGAAGTTGCGTGCTGGATAATGCCGAAATTTGCCGTGTAGTCAGCGCGCTGGCCTGGCCGGAGCTCAGCGCAACGGTTTGTGCGGTGCTCAGCGCGCCCACTTGATCTGTAGAAAGCGCGGCAATGGCGGCGTTACTGAGGGAGGCCAAGTCCGTTGTTTCTATGGCTGCAATTTGCGCTGTGGATAGCGCTGCAATTTGCGCGGTATTCAGGGCGCTGGCCTGAGCTGATGTTAAAGCCGCGATTTTATCGCTGCTCAGACTGGCGATGGCCTGGGTATTGAGCGCGGCAATCTGGCTGCTGCTCAGGCTGATTTGCTGAGCATTGCTCAGCCCGCTGATTTGCGTGCTGGATAAAACAGCAATAGAGGCCGCCTGTATCAGCGCTAAATCGCTGGTTTCCAGTACGGCTAATTGTGCGCTGGATAAGGCTGCTGCCTGGCGGGTATTGAGCGCTGCTGCCTGAAGGGGGGTCAGTGCAACCAGCTGACTGGTGCTCAGGGCGCTGGCCTGATTGCTGGAAAGACCGGCAATGGCTGCCGCGCTCAGTGCAGCAAAATCTGTGGTTTCCATTGCGGCCAGATTGCTGGCCGACAGCGCGGCGATTTGCGCCGCACTTAAAGCGGCGGCCTGGCTGCTGCTCATTGCCGCAATCTGATCGGTTCTTAAGCCACCAGCAATCACGGTGGTATTGAGTGCGGCAATCTGGCTGGTACTCAGGCTGGCAAACTGATCGGTGCTGAGCACGTTAATTTGTTTGCTGGATAGCGCGGCAATGCTGGCCACTTTCAGCACCGCTAAGTCACGGCTTTCCATGGCGGCCAGATTGCTGGTGGACAAGGCAGCAATTTGTGCGGTGGTCAGCGCCGCAGCCTGGCTGGTGGTCAGTGCCACAATTTGGTTACTGTTTAAGCCATTTGCAATATTGGCTGTGCTTAAAGCCGCAATCTGATTGCTGCTCAGGCTGGCAATCTGGCTGGTGCTCAGGGCATCAAGCTGGGCGCTGCTGAGCACAAAAATGGCACTGGTTTTAAAGACGCTCAGATCACTTGTTTCAAGAGCAGCAATGCTGCTGCTTGAAAGCGCAGCCACCTGTGAGGAGCTGAGTGCCGATGCTTGCAAAGTGCTGAGTGCAATGGCCTGATCAGATGTCAGCGCTTTAATCTGGCTGGTAGAAAAAGCGGCGATGGCCGCTGACTTGAGCGCAGCAAAATCGCTGGTCTCCATGGCGGCCAGGTTGCTGGTTGAAAGCGCGGCGGCCTGAGCCGTTGTGAAGGCTGCAGTTTGACTGGATGTGAGCGCCACAATCTGGCTGGTGTTCAGGCCATAGGCAATATTGCTGGTGCTTAAAGCCACAATCTGGCTGGTGGTGAGACTGGCAATCTGATCAGAGCTTAAGGCGTTGAGCTGCGTGGTATTTAAGGCGGCAATGGCGTTGATTTTAAGGGTGATGAGATCGCGGGTTTCCATTGCAGCAAGGCTGGTGCCGGAAAGCGCAGCAAGCTGGGCCGTTGTTAACGCCGCAGTTTGACTGGATGTGAGCGCCACAATCTGGCTGGTGTTCAGGCCATAGGCAATATGGGTGGTGCTTAAAGCCACAATCTGGCTGGTAGTAAGATTTGCAATCTGATCAGTGCTTAAGGCGCTGATCTGCGCGGTATTAAAAGCGGCAATGGCGCTGGTTTTGAGCGCGATTAAATCTCGTGTTTCCATGGCCGCCAGATTTGTTGCGGAAAGCGCCGCTGCCTGGCTGGAGTTTAAGGTGGCAATCTGGCTGCTGCTTAAAGCAATTACCTGAAGACTGTTCAGCCCGCCTGCGATGCCAGCCGTATTCAGCGCTGCAATTTGATGAGTGGTTAAGCTGGCAATCTGGCGGCTGCTTAATGCTGCGATCTGATTGCTGCCAAGAATGGCAATGGCGCTGGTTTTAAGAACGCTTAAATCAGAGGTTTCCAGCGCAGCAATATTGTTGCTTGTGAGTGCAGATATTTGCCTGGAAGACAGCGATGCAGCCTGAGCGGTCGTCAGGGCAACGGTTTGATCTGAGGTGAGCGCCTGCATCTGATTGCTGGAAAGAGCGGCAAGGGCATTGGTATTGAGTGCTGCAAAATCAGCCGTTTCCATCGCGGCCAGATTTGTTGTGGACAGCGCCCCCAGCTGGGCGCTGCTCAGTACCGTGGTCTGGCTGCTGGTGAGGGCGGCAACCTGGGCGCTGTTTAGCCCGTAAGCAATGTCTGACGTGCTGAGTGCGGCAATTTGGCTGGTAGTTAAACTGGCAATTTGCGCCGTAGTCAGCGCGCCAATTTGCGAGGTGTTTAAGGCCGCAATTGCGCTGGTTTTTAATGCAATTAAATCACGTGTTTCCATTGCCGCCAGATTACTGGCTGATAAAGCGGCCACCTGTGCGCTGCTTAAAGCGGCCGCCTGGCTGGTAGTGAGCGCCACAACCTGATTGCTGTTTAAACCACTGGCGATATTGGATGTGCTTAAGGCGCTGGTCTGGCTGGTGCTCAGGCTGGCAATCTGATCGCTGCTTAAGGCGCTGAGCTGTGCGGTATTTAAAGCGGCAACAGCGCTGGTTTTCAGCACAATTAAATCACGCGTTTCCATTGCGGCCAGATTGCTTGCTGATAAGGCGGCTACCTGGGCGCTGCTTAAAGTGGCCACCTGGCTGGTGGTGAGTGCCACAATCTGATTGCTGTTTAAGCCATTGGCGATATTGCTGGTGCTGAGTGCAGCAACCTGGTTGCTGCTCAGACTGCTGATTTGTAAGGTGCTCAGCACATTCAGCTGCTTACTGCTGAGCGCGGCAATGGCGCTGGATTTCAGTGCGGCTAAATCAGCGGTTTCCAGGGCGGCAATATTACTGGTGGATAAGGCGGCCACTTGTGCTGAGCTGAGTGCTGCAGCTTGCTGGGTTGAGAGCGCCACAATCTGGCTGCTGTTTAAACCACTGGCTGTATTGGTGGTGCTGATCGCTGCGATCTGGCTGGTGCTCAGGCTGGCTATTTGCAAAGTGCTCAGCGTATTGAGCTGATCGCTTGATAATGCTGCGATTGCGCTGGTTTTAAATACAGCAAGATCGCTGGTTTCCAGCGCCAGCAATTGCGTACTGGAAAGCGCCGCAGCCTGGCCGGAAGTCAGCGCTGCCGCCTGACTGGTGCTCAGTGCAATGATCTGGCTGCTGCTGAGCACGCTGATTTGCTGGCTGGAAAGTGCGGCAATGGCGCTGGATTTGATTGCAGCTAAATCGGTGGTTTCAAGTGCAGCTAATTGTGTTGAAGACAGTGCCGCCAGCTGCGTACTGCTGAGCGCTGCTGCCTGGCTGGAGTTCAGTGCGGCAATCTGGCTGCTTGTGAGGGCTGTAATCTGGCTGCTGGACAGCGCCGCGATGGCGCTGGTTTTAAGCACATTAAAATCGCTGGTTTCTAAGGAGGCCAGTTGTAAAGTAGAGAGCGATGTTACTTGTGCCTGGCTGAGCGCGGCGGCCTGAGCGCTGGACAGTGCCACAATCTGATTGCTGCTGAGTGCGCTAAGTTGTCTGGTATTTAAGCTGGCGATGATTGCCGTGCTCAGGGCGGCGAAATCGCCGGTTTCCAGTGCTGAGATTTGTGTGCTGCTAAATGCACTGATTTGTGCGCTGCTTAAAGATTGAATCTGATTACTGCTCAGCGCGGCAATTTGCGTAGTGCTCAGGCCCTGGCTGATTTGTGTGCTGTTTAATGCTGCAATTTGGCGGGTGTTAAATTGTGCTAATTGGATTGTTGTCAGAGAGGCAATCGCAGCGGTATTCACACTGGCTATCTGGGCCGTGGTCAGTTCTGCGATTTGGCTGGTGGTCATGCCAGTAAAGACGCTCATCATGCTATCCAATTGCAAGTGATAAAAGCAGGGCTGTCATTCTTACATCCGGCACTTTTAAAAACATGAGATTCAGTCTCTTATGATACAGAGGAATTCTTGCCCTGTTCTGCTCACAAGATACATGGTGGTTTTTTGCCGTTTAATAATGAATCAGCCATTTATCGGTTTATTAGTTAATAACTTTAATACTTGTTTCTCTTACATGATCTTTGTAAGAAATTGGTTGCTTGCTAGATGACACAGTTGCTTTTTTCAAGTTTTTTTACAGATTATTTTTCATTAAATAATATTCAGGCCTATTCGCATGGATGATGAATCTGGTGGTGTTACAGATATATTTTATTTGCAGATTAAAAGAAATCCACAGGCGCTGAAGTACATAGTTAAAGCGGATTTATTTTTTTAGGTCTCTTATGTTTTTATTCAAAATGGCACAGATAAATTGCTGCCTGCCTGCAGCGGCTCTGCGATAGTGGTTTGTTTTTTTAGGCTGGCAGGCAAGGTCATGCTTTGCCAAAATATCCGCGGAACCGGCAGCGTTATTCATCTGCAGCAAATAGTGCTCATTTCTTGATGTATTGATTTAATTTCGTAAAAAATAGCCATTAAAACTGGAATTAATCGCCTACCCATGGTGGGTTTCGCAGGCTTACTATCAGGCAAGTATTTTTAAACTGCTTGCTGGAGCTGACATGAAAAAAACACTTTTGGGCGCAATCCTGGCGCTGTCTTTACCTGTGGCAGCACAAGCGGGTGAGCTGACAGCAAGAGCAGGGGATGGTTTTTTTGGTGCGTCTTATGAAGGCAGCTTGCTTTTATTGACTACCAGTGCAGACTGGCTCACCAATGATGGCACAGGCAATATCGGCTCGCTGGGCCTGGGTGTGCAGGCGCCACTGGGGATTGCCAAGCTTAAAGCAGGCGGCAAGCTGGTTTATATGAATTTTAATCATCAGGATAACCATTACGCGGCCGCTTTGGGTGGCGGTGTGGATATTCCTGTTGGTGCATTTACGATTTATGGCCAGGGCTATTTTGCACCATCGGGCCTGGCTTCTGATGGCGTGGATCATTACAAAGAAATGCGTGCAGGCGTGCGCTGGAATATGACTAAGATGGTATCGCTGGATGCGGGCTATCAGTATGGCCATATGAAAGGTAAAGATGGAAACCGCTCAGTGACGGTAGCTGATGGTCTCTATGTGGGTGCACAGCTTAACTTCTGATTTCAGAAGTCAGCGATAAAAAAACGCAGCGGTGGGCTGCGTTTTTTTATGTGCGGGATGCCATGACAAGCTGTTTTAGTGAGGGTTGATAACTAATCAATCTCTCTGATCACCCGTATTTTCATCGTCATCCCCACCATCAGCAGTGCCAGCAGCAGGCCAAATACCGGCAGCACCCACTGGATGCTGATATGCATCGCAAATAAGGCGGTAACCAGAGCATAGGAGAGCGGGGCGAGGCCCATGGATGCCATTGAGTTCAGGCTCATAATCCGCCCCAGCTTTTGCCTGTCGGTGTAATGCTGGATCAGCGACATCATCGGCACATTATTGGCTGCAACGCCCAGCCCGATTAAAACTTGCAGCGCTAATGCTGCGGGCAGCCAGGTAGCGAGTGCCAAAGAGGCCAGCAGCAGGCCTTCGATGGCAATCACCACGGTAATCATCAGCAGGCGTTTTTGGGTAGGCGGGTAGAGGGTAAGCAGCAGCCCGCCCAGCACCATGCCCGCCGCAAAAGCGCTTTGCATAAAGGAAAGCGTACTGGCGCTGCCTTGTAAAAGATCCGTTACCACCAGCGGCACGCCTAACCCCAGCGGGCCCATAAAGAGTAAATTGGCCGCAGCATAAACCAGCATCAGGGTCCGCAGCACGGGCGTTTGAATCATGTACTGCATGCCTTCTTTCAGCTCGCTGAGCATGCTGAATCGCTTGCGGCCAGCCAGTAAGGCGGGCTCTTTGATCAGTGCCATGGCAATCAGCCCGGCCAGCAACATGATGGCGGTGAGCGAAAATACGGTTTCATAGCTGAATAAAGCCAGCATAGTGCCACCCAGCACCGGGCCAAACACCAGCCCTGCCTGATTCGTCGTCAGCATGATGGAGTTGGCGCGGGTTAAATCACTGTCGGCCACAATATTGGGGACAAGTGCATCGCGTGCAGGCCAGAAAAAAGCATCCAGTGCGCCATAAATCAGCGCAAAGCCAACCATCACACCCATGCTGAGCTGATCACTGGCAACAATCCCCACCAGCACCATCAGCAGCAGCACCCGCAGGCCCACCGAGGCCAGAATAATATGGCTGCGCTTCATCCGGTCGGCCAGCACGCCGCCTACCGCCATCAGCATAATGCGGGGCACTGATCCGGCGATCATCACCAGCCCCAGCTGTTCTTTTGCCCCCAGGGTTTTGATTACCAGCCATGTTTCGGCCAGCATGGCGATGGCGAGTGCAAAGTTGCTGATCAGGCTGGCCAGCCAGAGCAAAAGGAAATTGCGATTGCGCAATAGTGCAGGAGCTTGCTTCATAGATCTCAGAATCAGTATGTTAAAATGCGTCAAACATCTTAAGCGCAGTCGCTGCCAGAGCGTTATGCTCTGCTTGCGTATTTGCCTCACACTATTCCTCTTTACATTTCATCCTTTAAAAGGAAATCACCATGGCTTTTCGTAAGATGACCGAGCTTGAATTAGCGGGTAAAAAAGTACTGATCCGTGCCGATCTGAATGTGCCGGTAAAAGACGGTGTGATTGGTGATGACACCCGTATCCGCGCATCGATCCCAACGATCGAAGCCGCTTTGCAAGCCGGTGCCGGCGTGATTGTGATGAGCCATCTGGGCCGCCCGACTGAAGGCGAATTTCAGCCTGCCGATGATCTCGCCCCTGTAGCTAAACGCCTTGGCGAACTCATGGGCAGGGACGTGGCTGTGGTGAATGATTTCAACGGTTTTGTAGTTAAAGCCGGCGAGCTGGTACTGCTGCAAAACGTGCGCTGCAATAAAGGCGAAAAGAAAAACGCTGACGAGCTGGGCAAGGCCTACGCTGCGTTGTGCGATGTATTTGTAAACGATGCCTTTGGTACAGCGCACCGCGCCGAAGCATCTACCCACGCCGTGGCTAAATTTGCACCCGTCGCAGCTGCTGGCCTGTTGATGGCGGGCGAGCTGGATGCTTTGGGCAAAGCACTGAAAGCCCCGGCTTCACCACTGGTGGCCATTGTGGCGGGCTCTAAGGTATCTACCAAGCTGACCATTCTGGAATCTTTGTCAGATAAAGTGGACTACCTGATCGTGGGCGGCGGCATTGCCAATACATTTTTACTGGCCGAAGGCCGTGAAGTGGGTAAATCCTTAGCCGAAGCCGATCTGGTGGATAACGCCAAGCGCGTAATCGCCAAAATCCGCGCCCGTGGCGGCGATGTGCCTTTGCCAACAGATGTAGTGGTTGGCAAGCAATTCTCTCCAACCGAGCCTGCTGTTGTTAAAGCGATTGCCGATGTGGCCAGCGATGATATGATTTTTGATATCGGCCCGGATACCGCAGCACGCCTGGCTGAAGTATTAAAAACCGCAGGTACCATTGTCTGGAATGGCCCGGTTGGCGTGTTTGAGTTTGACCAGTTTGGCAAAGGTACTGAAGTGCTGGCCCGCGCCATTGCCGCATCGCCAGCGTTCTCGATTGCCGGTGGTGGCGACACCCTGGCCGCTGTGGCTAAGTATGATATTGCTGATGATGTCAGCTATATCTCTACCGGCGGTGGTGCCTTCCTTGAATTCCTCGAAGGCAAAGTATTGCCAGCCGTAGAGATTCTGGAACAGCGCGGCGCTTAAGTTGCGCCAGCACAATTGCCATACAAGGACGTATCGGTAGACGGCAGTTCAGCTCTATCAGTAAGATCAACGCCAGCAAGCATGCTGGCGTTTTTTTCGTCTGTTCTACTTTGACAAGAGGATTCGCTATGACCACCCGCCCCCCTTTTATCAAGCACTGGCAAGAAATCCAGGAGGAAGATAAGGCCTGTTATGCCAATAGCTCAGAGAAACTATCGATAGGCTCGCCTTTTGGCCGCACTTTTGGCCTGACCCGTCTTGGTATTCATCACGAAGTATTGCCGCCAGGCCGCCGCACCTCGTGGCCGCATTCAGAAAAAACCGAAGAAGAATTTGTTTACGTCATTGAAGGCACCCCGGATTGCTGGGTGGATGGGGTGCTGCATCGCTTAGCGCCAGGGGATGGCGTGGGTTTTGTGCCAGGCACAGGCATTGCCCATACCTTTATTAATAATACCGGCAGCGATGTGCGCCTGCTGGTTGTGGGTGACACCAACCGGGCAGACAATCAAGTGGATTACCCGCTGGACGCCAGGAAAAATCTCGCTAA
This sequence comes from Iodobacter violaceini, assembly GCF_011601265.1. Lineage (GTDB taxonomy): Bacteria > Pseudomonadota > Gammaproteobacteria > Burkholderiales > Chitinibacteraceae > Iodobacter > Iodobacter violaceini. The sequence goes on along the minus strand of NZ_JAAOLX010000010.1, from coordinate 11,298 downwards.
TGGCGATTTTCACTGGCACGACGCGCCAAAGCAGCCGCTGGGTGATCACGATGGTTTGCCCGATCAGCTGCGCGCATCAAACGGGCCCTTTTGATGGAAGGGAAAGTTTAAGGTAAACAGATTTAAATCAGGCGCTAAAACGGCTGCAAAGTGGTTTTAGCGTTTTCCCGAATGACGTTACTCCCGATTGGATGCGGCTGCGTGGGATACTAATATGTGTTGCATCGCAGCAACAATATTCCGGATCTTCGTCATGTCACTCGTATCCCTTCGCCAAGTTCTTGACCACGCCGCCGAACACGGTTATGGCGTACCTGCTTTTAACGTCAATAACCTCGAACAAGTTCAGGCTATTTTGCAAGCCGCCGATGCCACATCCAGCCCGGTGATCCTGCAGGCCAGTGCCGGTGCGCGTAAATATGCAGGCGAGCAGTTTTTAAAAACGCTGATCGAAGGCGCAGTAGCCAGCTACCCGCATCTGCCTGTTGTGATGCATCAGGATCACGGCGTAAGCCCCGCAGTATGTATGACCGCCATTAAAATGGGCTTTACCAGCGTGATGATGGATGGCTCCTTGCTGCAAGACGGCAAGACCCCGTCTGACTACGCCTACAATGCGGCAGTGACTGCCGAAGTGGTACGCATGGCGCATGCCTGTGGCGTATCAGTAGAGGGCGAGCTGGGCTGCCTGGGGAGTTTGGAAACCGGCATGGGCGAAGAAGAAGACGGCGTAGGCGCCAACCGCGTATTAAGCCACGCCGAAATGCTGACTGATCCGCAAGAAGCGCTGGCCTTTGTAAAAGCCACCGGCGTAGATGCCCTGGCCATTGCCATTGGCACCAGCCACGGCGCGTATAAATTTACCAAACCACCTTGCGGCGAAGTGCTGGCCATTGATCGCGTGCGTGAAATTAACGCCGCCATCCCCGATGTGCATCTGGTGATGCACGGCTCATCCAGCGTGCCGCAAGAATTGCTGGAAGAAATGCGTAAATACGGCGGTGAGCTGAAACCTACATGGGGAGTTCCCGTAGAAGAAATCCGCCGCGCCATTCAGTACGGCGTACGTAAAATCAATATCGACACCGATTTGCGCCTCGCCATGACCGCCGCCATCCGCCGTCATTTAGCCATGAACCCCGCAGATTTCGACCCCCGCGCCTACCTGAAACCCGCCATCAGCGCCATGCGCTCAGTATGCGAAGCCCGCTACGACGCCTTTGGCGCAGCCGGGATGGCAGAAAAAATGAAACCCGTATCGCTGGAGAAAATGGCGCAGCGGTATAACAAAGCATAAATATTTTAATGGCAAGAACTTAAAAGGGAGTGCACGAAACTGCACTCCCTTTTTGCATTTAGCGCAGCGTATCTTTAGGGTATGCCATTTAAATATTGGTGCTGGCTGACTTTTATCTTACAATATGCGCAGAATTTTGTTTGCATGCTGGTATGCCTAAGCAAAAACCAAGCTGCCCCTATCGATTCAATTTATTTCCTCAATTCATAATAATGGCTTAGCCCTGGTGCATGAGAGGATATGGAGTGTCCGCGTGTTACGTCGACTGATTGCAATTCTGTGTTTGAGTATTTTAACTTCATGCGGTGGGGGTGGGGGGGATAGCAGTTCTGGGTCAGGCCCATCAAATACCGGTTCAAAGCCGCCAACTGTTCCTGCTAACCCAAGTCCGGCACTTACTTTTTCGCCTTCAGTATTGCGGGCAAATGTTCAGCCAGGTGTGTCGGCGACGGTGAGTATGCAGGCAAGTGTGAACGATCTGCTGACCTTTGCCACTGCAAATGGTAGCGTTGCCCCTGTTTATATTTATATCGTTGATAGCAAACAGGTATTAAGCAAAGATTTTGGTTTATCTAATCTGACTCCTACACTGTTTTCGACCACATTTCATACGTCAGCAAATCTTACAGTGGGCCAGCATACTGGAACATTACAGGTACAAATTTGCAAGGACGTACAGTGCGCCGCCCAGTACGCAGGCTCACCAGTGGACTTGCCGTATGAAATAGTGGTGAATAACTATTCGCTCACCAGCAGGATGGAAACCAGCCCTCAAGCGACAATGCATCTTGGTGGAGCAGCGCCTGATGCGAGTGTATTCGTCAATGCGGAGGGGCAGGAATGGTCTGCTCGCAGCGAGGCATCCTGGCTAAAAGTGAGCACAGAAAAACGACGCGGCTCAGGAGTTATGTCTGTAAGTTTTGTTTCAGCAGGGCTGGCACCTGGCAATTATTCAGCTAATATCATAGTCAGCAACACGACTGGCCAAACCAATGTATTGCCTTTTAATCTTACTATCTTACCTAAGCAAGTTGACTTTCCAACCCCGACACCAACTCCAGTACCATCAACTCCAACAGCATCGGGCCCAAGCAGCGTCACCCCACCTATTGAGCCCCCTGCAGAAATCAGGATTACGAGTGCCATTCCTCAGTTTACTGCTGTAAACGGTGAGCCGATTGCAGGGCAGGCGGTTTCTTTTGTGCTGACTTACCGGCCTTTTGCACAATGGTCTGCAAGCACAACGGCCTCATGGTTGCCAGGCTCCCCTCTCTCTGGCACAACTCAAGGCAGCGTTATGCTGCGCCCAGACCCAAGCATTGCAAAGTTAGCCAGTGGAACGTACTCAACCGATTTATTGCTGACTTCGTCTGGAGGTTTGAGTCGTAAAGTCAGTGTGGGCTTAACATTGCTTCCCGCAAGCTTGACTGTCTCAGAATCGTCCATTCTTTTGGGGGGAGATAATGGGCGTGATTATTCGGTCAAAACACTAAATATTCGCCTGAATACCGGCAGTAACGCTTTTCCCTGGGTATTAAGCGACTTGCCAGACTGGGTAACTACAACAACACCATCTGGCACGGTGAGTCAAAAAGGGGCAACACTTAGTTTTGGTTTGGATCTCAATAAACTACCCTACGGCTCTTCTTCTGCAGCAGCAATGATTACAGTCACTGTAAACGGAGATAAAATTTCCGTCCCGATTACGATTAACGCTAATCGGGACCAGCAAAAATTACTGGCATCGGAGTGGGGCATTGGTTTATCGAGTACACCAACTGGTGATGTGACGAGCCGAAGTATCAAAATTAGCGATAATTTTGCTGGCAATACCGCTTGGACGGCCACATCGGATAGTGCTTGGTTGAGCGTTACTCCCAGCGGCACTACGGGTAAAACTACCGATCTCGTAATGAAGGCAATCCAGGCAAGCTTGCAAATGGATCGCTAAGCTACGCCAACATCTCCGTGAAAACCAATGTGGCAGGGGTGGATCCCGCCCTGATTAAAGTCGCTATTTGGAAGGACAGCGCGGGTGCTGTGGCGATGAACAAATTGCCAATAAATTACAGCACGATTATTGCAGATAAAATTCGTCCGTATATTTATGCTCATAACGGGGGGACATCGATCGATGTTTATCATGCCTTTACCGCTAAAAAAATCTTTACCATTAATAATGTAGCGGCCAATGTAGCAGGCATGGCTGTATCGCCAGATGGCAGCCGCTTGTTTGTGCTGGATACAGCCAATCCTGCTTTAGCCGTGATTGATTTATCCACTATGAAGCTAAGCGCCACTTGGAGCACAAAGGGTGCCAATAGTTCGACTATGCCCCTACTGGCAATGCGTTCCAATGATGTTGATTTTGTGCTGCTGGGCAATGGAATGGCGTTACGCGATGGGCTTAGCCTGGGGAGAACGGGGATGAGTGCGGGTTACTACTCGCAGGCGGGTGCAATGAGCGCAATGGCTGACGGGAGTGCCGTGTATATTCAAGATTCTGGTATGAGCCCAGCATCATCGGCTGTATATCACATTACTTACTCTGCCATAGGTGGGGGGATGTTGATGGTCAAGCCTGGGTCGAGGTCTTCTGGGCTGGGAGGATCAAACGGAAAGGATATTGCTATAAGCTTGGATGGTACACGTCTCTATCTGGCATCTGGTTATCCTTATCAATGCACGGTCGCCGATCTCTATACCATGAGTAAAACGGGTTCATTGCCTGGCGGAGATGCCTATCCGAATAATGTTGAAGTGAGCAATGACGGGCGAGTGATTTGTGGCATATTTGGCTGGTATTCAAAAGCTGATTTTTGGGTGTACTCTGCAAATGGGGCGCAACTGGCCAGCTATAAAATTGCCGGTTATGGAAGAGCTCTTCAAGACCGGCAACTGGTCATGACGCCTGATGGCTTAATTGTTGCCGCGCTAACAGATGATCCATTACTGGCTTTTGTAGCGATTGGCTTGTAAAGATTGAATTAATTAAATCGATATTTAGAAACAAGCACACCAAAATGGTGTGCTTGTTTGCATTTCAGTTTAGTAACTGGAAACAGAGTAAAGTTAAATCTAATTTCTTTGGCTCTGAGAATGTTAAACATAGGAATTAAACTTGTTCTGATCCAAGTTATACGCTGAGTTATTCCTGCTCTGTGTATCACTGATACTCAAGGCCATTTACTGGGTGAATATCAGGCAGATGGCAAGCCTGTGCAGGAAACAATTTGGCTGGGCGATACGCCGGTATCTGTGCTTAGCATTGCGGGTGCCAGCACTAACATCAGCTATATCTGGGCCGATCACCTGGGCACGCCCCGCCAGATTACTGATCCAGCCAGCAAACAAATCCTCTGGCGCTGGGATGGCGAGCCATTTGGCAATAGCCTGGCTGACGAAGACCCAAGTAAAACGGGTAAAAAGTTCAGCTACAACCTGCGCTTCCCCGGCCAGTATTTTGATAAAGAAACCGGCAAACACTACAACTACTTCCGGGATTACGATCCGGCTACCGGCCGGTATATTCAATCTGACCCGATTGGTTTGGCGGGTGGGATTAATACTTATGGGTATGTGGGGGGGAATCCAGTTAGTTATACCGACTCACGAGGTCTTGCTGCTATTCCATGGAATGTAGCATTACCTGCAGCAGGTACTGCGGCTGCCGCGGACGGGCCTTTGCCTGTAGGGGATGTAGTTGGAGTCGCAATCATTGTTGGTACAGCAATTTATAATGCTTGTGAAAAGACTGATAATAAATGTCCTCCTTGCAAAACAGTTACAGGCAAAATTGTTCCCGTTGGAACAATTGCATATCGGCCATTAGATGTTATTCCAGAAAATGAGATGCAGCATGGTGTTTATGGCTCACATCATAATATATTTGAAGCTAATCAAATTCCATCAAATTGCAATTGTTTTTGGGCAAAGAAAAATTATGTACTTAAGCCTGATCAACTACTTCCTGGTTCAATTCCAATTGAACAATTTATTAAATAGTGAGAACCATGTTTATGAAATATTTTGGGACAGGAAGTACAATTAAACTTGGTGACCAAGTTGTTGCTGATGGAGTGGAGGGGGTTGTTATTTGTGATTATGAGTCTCAATTGTGCCTTTCAGGGTATGAGTCCTGGCTAACCATGGAGAAGTTGGCAAATGGCGATATTTTTTCTGGAGGAGTTATGGTGAAGACGGAAGAGTACGGATTTCTTTATTATTCCAGAGCAGATATAGACCTATTACCTCGAAAATAATGTTATTACCTTCTGGGCAGATTGGTTTTATCAATCTGTGCTGACGATCATTAAATAGGTTGTCAAAATGGTGGCGGGTTACGCCTAGAGCTAACCCGCAATACTCCACGGTGGGCTTTGTAGCTTATGCCAAAGCTTACAAAGCCCAAATACCCAATAAATGTTGAGTAAATAGTACGGCATCAGCAATTTACGCCACATCGAAGACATTAACGCCCCGCAGCGCAGCCAGGAATATAGCTACGATCTGCTCGACCGGCTAAATCTGGCTGTCAGTAATAACAGCTCGTTTAATTATTTTTATGACTTTAACGGCAACCGTACCGACCAAACCGTGGGGGCGGGGACTACAAATTATAAGCACGCTGACAATAGCAACCGCCTGCTCTCATCCAGCGGGGCCAATAAAGCCACTTATACTTACGATGCGGCAGGTAATCGCGCTAACGATAATGGCTGGCTGCTGACTTATAACAACGCTGGCCGCTTAGTTAAATCCAGCAAAGGCACAGTGGCGGTCAGCTATAGCTATAACGCGCTCGGGCAAAGAGTAGGAAAAACCTCAGCAACCGGCTCTAGCCTGTTTGTTTACGATCAGCAAGGCCATTTACTGGGTGAATATCAAGCCGATGGCAAGCCGGTGCAGGAAACCATTTGGCTGGGTGATACGCCGGTAGCTGTGCTAAGCACAACGGGCGCAAGCGCTAACATCAGCTATATCTGGGCCGATCACCTCGGCACACCCCGCCAGATTACTGATCCAGCCAGCAAACAAATCCTCTGGCGCTGGGATGGCGAGCCATTTGGCAATAGCTTGGCTGACGAAGACCCAAGTAAGACAGGTAAAAAGTTCAGCTACAACCTGCGCTTCCCCGGCCAGTATTTTGATAAAGAAACCGGCAAGCACTACAACTACTTCCGGGATTACGATCCGGCTACCGGCAGGTATATTCAATCAGACCCGATTGGGTTGGCTGGCGGGATTAATACTTATGGGTATGTGGGCGGGAATCCGCTGAACGCTATTGATCCTAATGGATTGGCTGGCGTGCGTCCTAGTGGTCCAATGTCTGGAGTTCCAAATAAAGGGGATGGTTGTAAGGTTCCAAGAGCTCCAGACTTTGTAAACTTCCAACTTGATCTTTATGTTTTCAGTGTTTGGGGTACTTTCTCTAGGGACGGACACTCTTTTGCTGGGGGAGGATTTAATAGAGGGTATTCAAATCCGTTAAACCTGAATGCCAGCGTTTCGGCTGGCTGGCTGAATACTTGGACGGTAAAACCAGGTCAAACAAATGGTTTTCTTTCTGGTTATGCTGGTGGAGGAAATGCTGCATATACAGGAGTCGGCGGTGGACTGGTTTATTCTCCTGGTAGTGGCACTGCAACAGTTGTTGGTGTCGGGGTAGGATATGCTTATGGCTCTGCAGCGCAATTAGCTGGAGGTCCCGGTGGTGGATATACCAAAGATCAAGGCGAAACAGGAATAAGCTGGGATCCTGCCGCATTAAAATGTGGTTGTGACAAATAAACCGGGGGGTTTATGTTTATTGGTGGTTACAAGCGTGATGGCACAAAAGAAAAAATTAAACCATGGGTCTTTGTATGCGTTGGAGTGACTTTCTTTCTTGTTATTCTTGTGCTCGTATTTCGTGATTAAACCTCATCACGGGTATCTGTAATAAGTAATAAGCTGCCGCGCTTCGCTTGTCGGCCAGCTCAATGGCGGCACACTAAAAACCGTGTGCCGCCATTGAGCTGGCTTTGTCTTTTGTACTGAATAAATCACGTGTTGGTATTTGTCTCATTCTCGCTCAGCAGCCATTCCTTCAAATCAGCAGACAGTTTGATTCGCGCATTTGATCTTTGCAGTTGTTCTAAGCGTTTCACGCCCGCGTTCTCTTGTCGCAGCTCGGTAGGTTGGGCTAAAGCTTTATCAGCCCAACATTTGCATCATGGAATTGTTGGGCTGATCGGTCACCAGCCCAAGCTGCAGAGCTTTTAACTATTATTACGATTTAAGCGGCAACCGTACCGACCAAACCGTTGGGGCGGGGACTACAAATTATAAGCACGCTGACAATAGCAACCGCCTGCTTTCATCCAGCGGGGCGAACAAAGCCACTTACACTTACGATGCGGCAGGGAATCGCGCTAACGATAATGGCTGGCTGCTGACTTATAACAACGCTGGCCGCTTAGTTAAATCCAGCAAAGGCACGGTGGCGGTCAGCTATAGCTATAACGCGCTTGGGCAAAGGGTACAAAAAACCTCAGCAACCGGCACTACCTTGTTTGCTTATGATACTCAGGGGCATTTGCTGGGTGAGTATCAAGCCGATGGCAAGCCGGTGCAGGAAACAATTTGGCTGGGCGATACGCCGGTGGCAGTGCTTAGCACAACGGGCGCAAGCACTAACATCAGCTATATTTGGGCCGATCACCTGGGCACGCCTCGCCAGATTACTGATCCAGCCAGCAAACAAATCCTCTGGCGCTGGGATGGCGAGCCATTTGGCAATAGCCTGGCGGACGAAGACCCAAGTAAAACAGGTAAAAAACTCAGCTACAACCTGCGCTTCCCCGGCCAGTATTTTGATAAAGAAACCGGCAAGCATTACAACTACTTCCGGGATTACGATCCGGCTACCGGCCGGTATATTCAATCTGACCCGATTGGTTTGGCGGGAGGGATTAATACTTATGGGTATGTTGGGGGGAATCCACTGAGTTCTACGGACCCGACAGGTGAAGCTGCTACATTAACTTGGTGTTTGGGAGGGCCATGGGGATGTGCTGCTGGGGTTGGTTCGTTGATCCTTATGTCTCCACCGGGGCAGAAAGTACTTAAAGATTTTGCTAAAAATATTGCTGATCTTTGCAAAAAGAATGATGACGATAAGTGCGATGCAACTATGTCGCGAGCTGAAGCAATGGCTGCGGCATATAGCTGGGCAGGAATTTCTTCTTCCGGTGATGATGCTAATCCCATTCCATGGAGTAACTTTAATTTTCCGGCGGGCATGAGTAAGGGAGGGCGGCCTTTTGGGGATTTTATGCGAAAAAATAATGCCCCACCTTATGGTTATGGCACTCCTGATGGGGCATCAGTGACGGAGCATCCGTTTGCTCATCCTGATCAGCCAGGACCCGCCCATCATAATTGTCCACACTTCCACGCTCGAAACACGAGGGGTGTGGAACGACTTTTTACTTACAAAAATTGAATTGAAAATATTTGGAGCTACTCATGAGAAAAGAATTCTCCCACCGTGTTGATGATCAATTGGATGGATATATTCCGTTCAATACTGATACCCCTGATGGAGCCACAATTTTTATGAAAGTCGATGAAGCTGGAAATTTTTGTCTCAGTGCTAATGCTGATGGTTTTCTGCATATGGCTCGTATCTGTGCTGAATTGGCTCTTGGAAATTTCCCTTGTGGATATCATTTTCATAAAAACTTTAATTTTAAACATTCGTTAGATGAGGCTGGTACCCAATTTACCTTCAGACTTGTTGAACTAGGGGAGTTATAAGGGGGGAGCCCAGCAGGGCTCTGGTTAGTTTTATCAACCCGCGCTGATATTCATTAAATAGACTGTCTGCATTAATCACTTCTCAGACTGCAAAAATAGTGGCGGGTTAGGCTTAGGGCTAACCCGCCATACACCTGAATAACTGGGGTCAGAGTAAAGTTAAATCTAATTTCTTTGGCTCTGAGAATGTTAAATAAAGGAATTAAACTTTTTCTGATCCAAGTTATACGCTGAGTTAGTCCTGCTTTGTGTATCAATGATACTCAGGGTCATTTACTGGGTGAATATCAGGCAGATGACAAGCCGGTGCAGGAAATCATTTGGCTGGGCGATACGCCGGTAGCCGTGGTCAGCACAACGGGCGCAAGTGCTAACATCAGCTATATTTGGGCCGATCACCTCGGCACGCCCCGCCAGATTACTGACCCAGCCAGCAAACAAATCCTCTGGCGCTGGGATGGCGAGCCCTTCGGCAACAGCCTGGCTGACGAAGACCCAAGTAAGACAGGTAAAAAGTTCAGCTACAACCTGCGCTTCCCCGGCCAGTATTTTGATAAAGAAACCGGCAAGCACTACAACTACTTCCGGGATTACGATCCGGCGACAGGCAGGTATATTGAATCTGACCCGATTGGTTTGGCGGGCGGGATTAATACTTATGGGTATGTTGGGGGGAATCCTATTGGATATATAGATCCGTTAGGCCTTGCCTACAAATGTAAAACCATATTAAAAATGCCAGGTTTTGATTTACAGAACTGTACAGATGATGGCCAAAATCCGAGTGAGCAACAGGCTAAAGATGCGGTAAGAGTGTCAGATAGTGAACTTGATAATGCCTGCAAAAAAAATGGCTATAAAGATGCTCATGATATGGTAATCCCCCCATTTTTAATCGGGGTTAAAAGTAGAGCTATGCCGCAAGTGCTAATTTTTGTTTTGGCGTAATGCCACCCAAAGCCATATTCGGTCTTTCGTTATTGTAAGTCCACAGCCAACTCGTGCCAAACTCTTGCACTTCGGCAATTGAATCAAATAAATATTGATTTAGCCAATCGTAACGCACGGTTCGGTTGTAGCGTTCAACGTAGGCATTCTGTTGTGGATTGCCTGGCTGAATGTGCTCCAGCCGAATACCTTGCTGGGCGGCCCAATTCAGCAAGGTGACGCTAATATATTCAGGGCCATTGTCACTACGAATGGCTTTCGGTTTGCCTCGCCATTCAATGATTTGCTCTAACGTCCGTACCACGCGTTCCGCCGGCAAGGACAGGTCTATTTCCATTGCTAAATCTTCGCGATTAAAGTCATCAATCACATTTAACAAACGATAGCTGCGACCATCGGCCAACTGATCGTGCATAAAATCCATTGACCAGCACTCATTGATTTGCGCTGGCACGGCGAGCGGCTCAGGCTTGGCGCGAATCAAGCGTTTATGCGGTTTGATTCGCAGATTGAGCGCCAACTGGCGGTAAATTCGATACACCCGTTTGTGATTCCAGTGCTGACCTTTCACATTCCGCAAATACAAAAAACACAGCCCAAATCCCCAGTTACGCTGATTCTGCGTCAAGGTGATGAGCTGATCAGCAATCTCTCGATTGACACTCGATTGCTGACTCACATAGCGATAACAGGTTGGGCTGATGCCGAACGCCAAGCAGGCCAAAGCAATGGTTGCGCGTTGTTCTTTGACTACTCGCCGTGCCATCTCGCGCCGCCGAGATGGCTTTACCACTTTTTTTCGAGCGCTTCCCGGACGATTTCAGCCTTCAGGCGTTCTTCGGCATACATCTTTTTGAGGCGGCGATTTTCGTCTTCGAGCTCTTTAAGGCGCGCCATCATGGAGGCGTCCATGCCACCAAATTTGGCACGCCATTTGTAAAACGTCGCTGAGCTAAAGCCGTGCTCACGGCACAGTTCAGCTACCGGGCTACCGCCTTCGGCTTGCTTAAGAATGGCGATGATTTGGCTGTCAGTAAAGCGGGATGATTTCATGTAAAACTTCCTCAAATTCATTAGGAGAAAATTCTACTTCTAACAACGATTATTTGGTGGGGGGATTACCATATGAAGAATGATTTAAAGTTAAACTCAAGAAGCGATATATTTTCAGATAAGGATGGAAATATGTATTCTGGCCCACGAAAAGGGACGGGGATTCCAAAGTATTTAAATATGAATGTAAATGGTTG